>CAWHUW010000010.1:0-51057 GCA_963832655.1 uncultured Thermoleophilia bacterium | reverse complement strand
CCACCACGTCGACGGGCGGAGCGGCTTCGGCCGCCGCCAGGGGCCAGGCCGACCGCCAGGCGGCGGCCCAGGCCGGAGGCGGCGGCGTCGCCACCCAGCAGCGCCACGTCGAACAGAAGGTCGGCCGCAACGACCCGTGCTGGTGCGGGAGCGGGAAGAAGTACAAGAAGTGTCACGGCGCATGAATGGTCGCAGCTCCGCTGCGACCCTGCGCGCCGTGCGATGCCGTTGGCTTCGCCCGCTCATCTCACGGTGCCTGAGCGGTCGCCGCTGACGCGGCGTCCCGGTATACTTCCGCGATCATGACGACCTCCGCCCCAGACGCACTTCTCCAGCTGGACGCGCTCCGCGAGCGACTCAAGGAGGCCGCCGGCCGCCTTGGTTGGCTGCGGAGCTATCTTTGACCCCCCTAAGCTGACCGCCGAGATCGTCGCGCTCGAGGAGCGCATGCAGGCCTCCGACTTCTGGGACGACCAGGAGGCCGCCTCCAGGACCTCGGCCGAGTACTCCCGCCTCAAGCGCCGCCTCGAGGAGTTCGTGGCCCTCGAAGGCCGTTTCGCCGACCTCGAGACCACCGAGGAGCTCGTTCGCGAGGAGCTCGGCGCCGACACCGTCGACGACGACCTCCTGCACGAGCTGGTCGCCGGCGTCGACGCCCTCGAACGCGAGCTGCAGCACGGCGAGGAGCTGCGCTTCTTCAGCGGCCGCTTCGACGAGGGCGGCGCGATCCTCACGATCCACCCGGGCGCGGGCGGCACCGAGTCGCAGGACTGGGCCGAGATGCTGCTGCGCATGTACCTGCGCTGGTTCGAACGTCGTGGGTTCAAGGTCGAGATCAACGAGGCCCAGGAGGGCGACGAGGCTGGTCTCAAGAGCGCCACGGTCACGGCGGAAGGCGAGAACGCCTACGGGCTGCTGCAGTCGGAGAAAGGCGTCCACCGCCTCGTCCGCCTGAGCCCGTTCGATTCGGCGAACCGCCGGCACACGAGCTTCGTCTCGGTCGAGGTCTCGCCCGTGGTCAGCGACGACGTCGAGATCGAGATCGACGACGACGACCTGCGCATCGACACCTATCGCTCCAGCGGCGCCGGCGGACAGCACGTCAACAAGACGAGCTCGGCCGTGCGCATCACGCACTTCCCGAGCGGCATCGTCGTGAGCTGCCAGAACGAGCGCTCGCAGCTGCAGAACAAGACGGTGGCCATGAAGATGCTCAAGTCGCGACTGGTGGAGCTCGAGGAGCAGAAGCGTGCCGAGGCCCTGGCCAAGGAGCGCGGCGAGCAGATGGCGGTCAACTTCGGCTCGCAGATCCGCAGCTACGTCCTGCACCCCTACCAGATGGTGAAGGACCTGCGCACCGACCACGAGGTCGGCAACGCCCAGGGCGTGCTCGACGGCGACCTCGACGGCTTCGTGCACGCCTACCTGGTGTGGCGGGCCGGCGGGGCCAAGCCCGTCAAGAAGTAAGGCTGGGCATGGCCGGCCCAGGGTCAGGCGACGACCGCCGTCAGACGCCGATCCTCCGCGGCGGGCGGGTCGTGGTGCGCCCCGTCGTCGACGCCGACATCCCGGCCCTCGAGGCTATCCTCTGCGAGCCCGAGGTCCTGCGCTGGTGGATGCGCGACACCTGGGAGCGCGTCGACGAGGAGGGGAGCACCGTCTTCGCCATCCTCGTCGACGGCGCCGTCGTCGGCTGTATCGAGTACGCCGAGGAGACCGATCCCGACTACCGGCACGCCGGCGTCGACCTCTTCGTCGCGGCGCGATTCCAGGGTCGCGGCATCGGCACCGACGCTCTGCGCGCCGTCCTCACCTACCTCGTCGACGACCTCGGGCACCACCGCGTCATCATCGACCCGGCGGTCGAGAACGCGCGCGCCATCCATGTCTACGAGAAGCTCGGCTTCCGCCGCGTCGGCGTCATGCGGCGCTACGAGCGCGCCGCCGACGGCACATGGCGCGACGGCCTCCTGATGGAGCTGCTCGCCGAGGAGTTCGTGCGCTGACGCGCAACGGCGGCCGGCCGGCATGCCGAGCCTCGTCACAGATTCGCCGTTCGCGGCATAGAGTGGACGAGGGACTTGAATGACGGGGGCGGCGACATCCGACTGGCGCACCGACGAGAAGCTGCTCGTCGGTTCGGCGACGGAACCGAGGCTCTTCGGCGGTCTCTACGAACGCCATGCCGCCCCGCTCCTGGCGTTCTTCGCGCGACGCACCTTCGACGCGCAGGTGGCGGCCGATCTCACTGCTGAGACGTTCGCGGCGGCGTTTGCATCACGCGCTCGCTATCGCGATCGCGGCGCGGGCAGCGCCGCCGCCTGGCTCTTCACCCTCGGTCGTCGTCAGCTCTCTCACTACCTACGCCACAGCCAGGTCGAGCGGCGGGCTCGAGAGCGTCTGGGAATGCGCGTCCTGATCCTGTCGCCCGACGACCTTGAGCGTATCGAGGAGCACATCGACTTCGAGCGCGTCGGCCGCGCCGTGGCCGAGGCGCTCGGCAGGCTGAAGCAAGACCAGCGCGAGGCGCTTCGGCTGCGCGTGATCGAGGGCAAGCCGTACAGCGAGGCCGCGCAGGCGCTCGGCTGCAGCGAGGACGTCGTGCGGGCGCGCGTGAGCCGCGGCCTGCGGCGTCTCGCCGCCGAGCTGGACGAGTGAGGGCGGGATGATGGGTGACTTCAACGGCATCGTCTTTCTCGAGGTACTTGGGGAACAGCTCGATGAGGTGGCCCTGACAGCCTCGTCGGGTGCGGCGGTCAAGGGGCTGCCGTGGGCGGGCCGGCGCCGTGGCGTTCCCCTGCGCGGTCGCGTGATCCTGTCGCGCCGTCGCCCCGTGATCCTCGTGGCGCTGGCGATCCTCGCCGCCTTTGCCGGCATCGCGCTCTCGCAGGACTCAATGCGCGCCGAGATCCGCGAGCTGCTCGGCCTCGTGCCCGAGCGCAAGGCGATCATGCTGACGGGTGTCGCCACCGATCCGCGTGGCGGGCTCTGGGCCGTGGGCCAGTCAATGGAAGGCCGCACGATCGTGACGTATCGCGCGGAGGAAGAGTGGCGGCGGCTGCCCGACCTCGACTTCAAGCACGGCGTCGGCCAGGTGGCTCCCGTCAGCCCCGACGACGTGTGGGCGATGGTCGGCGTCGACTTCGCCGCGGGACGCATTGCTCACTGGGACGGCAGCGCGTGGACCGACGTGACCTACCCCGCTGCGCAGAACGACGAGTTCTGGGACGCCGTCGCGTTGGCGCCGGACGACGCCTGGCTCGTCGGCAGCCGGCCGGGACGCCCGTTCCACGAGGTCGGCGACGAGCCCGGCGAGCTCACGATCGGGCGGCGACCGTTCGCCTGGCACTGGGACGGGTCGGCATGGCGCACGACGAACGTCCCACCCGTGGGCGGGCGCACCGGCCAGCTGAGCGCCGTGTTCGGCGCAGCAGGCGAGGTGTGGGCGACCGGGCGGGTCGAGCGTCTCGTCGGGACGGCCACTCCGGAGTGGTTCGCGGACGGCCAGATGCCGATGCCGGTCACTCGCGACGAGCCCATACTGCTGCGCTGGGACGGCGCACGGTGGCGCCGCGTCGCCGTCCCCAACACGGGAGAGGGCGGTAGCGGCATCGCCGGCCTCAGTGTGCTCGAGAACGGGGAGGTGTACGTCGCGGTGAACAGCCAGCTCACTGCAGATGACGCCCGGGAGCAGAAGCACGCGGCGTCCGTCCTCTATCTGGACGACGGCCGATGGCGGGTGGTCGGCGGTCCGCCCGCCGGGCGACTCGAGGGCTGGAGCGCGTCTGCGCTGGCGGTGGCCTCGACCGGCGAGGTGTGGCTTATGGCCGATTCCGAGACAGGAGACCGGTCCACGCTGCATTGGGACGGCGAATCCTGGGCGGAGAGCAGGCCGCGGACTCCGGCGGGTCGTGTGGAGGCCCCGATGATAGGCACGGGGTCCGCGAGCCTCGTCGTCGCGGCGTCGGATGAGGTCTGGCTCTTCGGGGGGTGGACCTCACTGGCGGGAGGCACGCAGCAGGTCTGGCGCTGGGACGGTGAGCGCTGGTCGTGGGTCGAGACGAAGCTCTGAGGACACGGCGAGCGGGGGCTCGCTCAAAGGGAGGAGAGGTCATGGGTCGGTTGAGGTGGCGGATGATGATCGTGGCGGCTCTCGCCGTCGTGGTGCCTGCCGTGGCATCGGGGTGCGGGTCGTCGGCGGAGCAGGCGGCCACGGCCAAGCCGGCGGCGTCGAACACGCCGCCGGCCGGAGCCGTCGAGAAGACCCCACCGCCAAAGGTGGCCAAGGCCATGAAGCACATGGCCGCGTCGAGCAGCGACCCCAAGCCCACATGGGGCGAGTGGGCCATCACCACGCTGGCTGACGCCGCTCGCTCGTTCGCGACGGACGGCGACATCGAGAACGACCCGGAATGGGCGGCGGATCCGCGGCGGCGAGTAGCCGTGATCATCGTGCACGGCACCTTCGAGAACACGCGCGTGGGTTCGGGACCGGCGGGCTCCGAGTTGCCGCCTCCGGTCTTCGCCTGGCACACGAGTATGGATGCGGTGGATTCGAGGCAATCCCTCATGACGATGTACACCGTCGAGCGTCCGGACACGTCGAGTATGGGCTCGATGTACGTCTACAGCTGGTAGCTGAGGCGTTGGCGCCTGTCGGCGGCCGGATCTCGCCTCGGCGCAGCCGGCCGTCTGCGCCGCGTCGCAGCGCGTCTCAGGGTGCGGTGCGCACCACGTTCGTGAGGGTGAACCGCTCGTAGAGGATCGATGTGCCGGCCGGCACCACGTGTCCGCCGACGGTCTCGTCGACCGTGCTCACGTAGTAGGTCGATCCGCGGAGCGCACCGGTCGAGAGCATCGCGAAGGTCGTCCATCCGTAGCGGTAGTGCCCGTCGCCGGGCGAGCCGAGGTGCCCGCGGTCGGCCGCGTCCAGATAAGGCGTGTCGGTCGCCGCGGACGTTCGGCTTTCGGGCTTGGGGTTCGCGCCGCCCATGGCCTGGGTCAGGTACGTCGTCCCGTCGCGGCGCACGTGTCGGCGGTAGTTGTGGACGTCGCCCTGCAGCACGAGGTCTACGCCGTAACGCCGGAACAGCCGCACGAGCTTCATCTTCTCGCTCGCGTACGCGGTCGTGTCCCACGGGTCGTCGATCTTGGCGTCGTAGAGCGGGTGGTGGACGACGATGACGACCCACTGGCGGCGGCCCCGGTCCTTGAGCCAGCGGACGAGGTCGCGCGCCTGCCGACTCTGTGTACGCCACGCCGACCCGCCGGCGGGGTCGACCACGGCGGTCTTGAACCCGATGGTGCCCTCGCTCGCCGACGTCTCCGTCGACGAGAGGTAGAAGCAGAACACCCTTTTTGAGCCGAACGTCATGCCGAAAGATCCCCAGTGGTGGAGGCTGTGGTCGCCCGAGGGCGCCGCTTCGCCCCAGAGCTTCTCGTGGTAGAGCTGGTCGTCGACCGGGTCGTAGACGCGGTCGTGGTTGCCTGCGACCCAGTGTGTCGTGCGCCCGTCCGTCAGCGGGCGGGCGGCGGCGAGGAAGTTGTCGTACCTGGCGGTGTCGGCAGACCGGTCGCCCCCGCCGAGGATGTAGTCGCCGACCGTGATCGAGTGGCTGAAGCTGGTCTTCTCGAGCGCCTGGACGAGGGTGGTGAAGCCGGGGGGCGTGGCCGTCTCGCCCGGATCGTTGCGCACGTCGCCCCAGACCGCGAAGCGTCCGAGGACCTCGGCGGACGAGCCGGCTGCGGCCGCGGGTGAGGTGAAGGCGGCGAGGGCGATCAGGGCGAGGATGGCGAAGGGTTGGAGAGTCAAGGCATCACTTCCTTCCGGGCAGGCCCCGACAGGATACCCGTTCTGACGGGCGGACGGGCCCGGTACAATCGGAGCGCACCAGGGGCCGGACCGAGCGCCGACGGCCGGCCGGCCGGCGAGAGGAGGCAGATGGGCGATCGGAGCGAGGGCAGGGCGTATCCGAAGATCGAGCTGCACGTCCATCTCGAGGCGACCGTGCGCCCGGAACTGCTGCTCGAGATCGCGCGCCGTAACGGCGTGGAGCTGCCGGCGACGTCGCCCGAGGGCCTGCGCCGCTACTATCAGGTCGACAGCTTCGAGCAGTTCGTCTCGCGCTGGATCGCGACGAGCCGTGCGCTGTGTCGCGCCGACGACTTCCGCGAGGTGGTCGTCGACTACGCGGGCCGTGCGCGCGAGCAGGGCTGCCTCTACCTCGAGGCGATCTGCTCGCCGACCGAGCCCGTGCTGCGCGGGTCCTCGTGGCAGGAGGTCTTCGAGGGCTATTGCGACGGCGCGGCCGAGGCGCGCGAGAGGCACGGCGTCGAGGTGCGCCTGACGCCCGACATCACGCGCGACTTCCCGGCCGCGCTCGGCAATCGCCTGGCCCGCTGGGCGGTGAAGTACCGCGATCGGGGCGTCGTGGCGCTGAGCCTGGGCGGCTCCGAAAGAAGGCACGCGCCGCAGAAGTTCCGCAAGGCGTTCGCCATCGCACGTGAGGGCGGGCTCGGCTCGGCACCGCACGCCGGGGAGCTCGCCGGCGGCAAGGCCGGCGCCGCCTCGATCCGCGGCGCCCTCGACGTGCTCCATGCCGACCGCATCCGCCACGGCATCCACGCCGTCGACGACCCGGCGCTGCTCGCTGAGCTCGCCGAGAGGGGCATCGTCTGCGACGTCACGCCGGTGAGCAATCTGCGCACCGGCGCGGTCGCGTCGCTGGACGAGCACCCGCTGCCGGCGATGCTCGCCGCCGGCGTGCGCTGTTCGGTCTCGTCCGACGACCCGATCCTCATGGGCACCGACCTGGCCGAGAACTGCGAGGTCGCGGTGCGGCTCGGACACACTCCACGGGGGATGTTCTTCGACGCCGTGCACGGGGCGCTGTGCGATGCGTCGACGCGGGCAAAGCTGCGGCGCGTGGGCGAGGACTTCGACTGGGAACGCGCCGCGCGCTGAGGGCACGCGCAGCGGCGGTGAGGTCCGTCAGGGTCGAAGGCAGCCCGTTTGGCTTGCCTTTCGAAAGGGAACCTGCTACTGTCCCAATCGTAATCAGTGGAGCCGGTTCAGTTCCCGGCCGTTTCGCGGCCGGAGATCTCCCCGACGAAGACCCCCAGGACCCTGTAAGACACCGGGCAGCGTTCTGAACGAAAGGAACGCAGTCCGTACCCCCTTTGGCCGTCCCGACGACGGCCCCCTACCAGGCGAACCCGCAGCCGACGCCCGCGCGTCGCAGCACGGCCCTGATCGGTCGCAGCGCGATGTGCCGCGTGACGATGCCCGGCTCGCCGAGGAAGAGAGTCACCACATGGATCCAGTCACCGAGCCCACGATGGAACGCGCGCAGGCGCCGGGACGGCGCCGCCGCCGCGGCGGCCGTGGCCGCCGCTCTGGCGGCGCCCAGCCGGCGCAGCCCGGCGCGAGCCAGACCGTCGTCGAACGGCCCCAGACCGACAGCCAGGACCAGGTCGTCGAACGCGACCAAACGCGCCGCAGCGAGCCGCGCAGCGACGATCCACGTCGCGACGAAGCGCGCCGCAGCGAGCCGCGTCACAACGAGTCGCCCAGACCTGCTCCGCAGTCGCCCGTCGACGTATCGGCCTTCGCGGCGCTCGGGCTCAAGCCCGAGCTCCTCGCCGGGGTGGCCGCAGTCGGCTACGAGCATCCGACGCCGATCCAGGAACAGGCGATCCCTCGCGTCCTCGCCGGTCGCGACGTCGTCGGCTGCGCCCAGACGGGCACCGGCAAGACGGCCGCCTTCGTGCTCCCGATCCTGCAGCTCATGGAGGGCAAGCCCGCCGGCGGCGCCACGCCCGCCACGGGTGAGGGCCGCCGCGTGTCGCCGCACGCCCTGGTCGTGACGCCGACGCGCGAGCTCGCCGGCCAGATCGAAGAAGTCGGCCAGGCGCTCGCCGGCCAGACCGGCCGGCGCGTGGTCGCCGTGTACGGCGGCGTCGGCTACGAGCCGCAGGTCAAGACCGTGCGCCGCGGCGTCGACCTTCTCGTCGCCACGCCGGGCCGCCTGCTCGACATGATCCAGCGCGGCGACATCTCGCTGTCGAGTGTCAGCATGCTGGTGCTCGACGAGGCCGACCGGATGCTCGACATGGGCTTCTGGCCGGACGTGCGCCGCATCCTCCACAAGCTCCCGCCGATGCGCCAGAACATGTTCTTCTCGGCGACGATGGGCAAGCAGGTGCTCTCGGTCATCGAGGACACGCTCAACAAGCCGGTGTTCATCGAGCTCGGCGGCCGCGCCGTGCCGATCGAGGCCATCGACCAGCGCGTGTTCCCCGTGAGCCACGACCAGAAGCTGGACCTGCTGGTCGAGTACTTCCGCCACCACGAGCCCGACCGCACGCTCATCTTCACGCGCACCCGCCGCCGCGCCGAGCGCCTGGCCCGGACGTTGAACCACAAGGGCGTCACCTGCGCGGCGATCCACGGCGATCGCACTCAGGGGCAGCGCCAGGACGCTCTCGACGGCTTCAAGGACGGTCGCGTGAAGGTGCTCGTGGCGACCGACATCGTCGCTCGCGGCATCGACGTCGAGGGAATCTCGCACGTCATCAACTACGACATCCCGGGCAACCCCGAGGACTACGTGCACCGCATCGGGCGCACGGCGCGCGCCGGTGCCAGCGGCATCGCCGTGAGCCTGCTCACCGAGGAAGACGTGCACGAGCTCAAGGCGATCGAGCGCCTCATCGGCGCGACGCTCGACCGTCACGACCTGCCTCACTTCGACTACGACAAGCGCGACATCCCCGAGTCGCACCTGGTGCCGCGCAAGCCGGGCAAGCTCGTCTTCAACGGCGGCGCGCGGCGCTCGGCGGCGAGGGGGATCCGCCGCAAGGCGCCGCGCCGCTCCGCGGGCTGAGCCAGGGGCGGCGGGCTCCCCGAAGGGCCCGTCGCCGTTTGGTATACTCCCGTTCTCGCGTGGGCGACTAGCTCAGTTGGGAGAGCGCCAGCTCGACAAGCTGGAGGTCGTTGGTTCAATTCCAACGTCGCCCACCACTCGCGTCTTCTGGCATCCGCGTCGGCCATAGGACCGGCGCCTGAAGAAGCGCCAGGACTTCCGCGCCCGCGTCGTCGTCTACATCGTCGTGACCGCGTTCCTCTGGGCCCTGCGGGCGATCCTCTCGCCGACCAGCGGCTGGACCTTCCCGTGGCCGATCTTCCCGACCCTCGGGTGGGGCATCGGCGTCGCGACCAACGCCTGGGACGTGCACGGTCGCCGCGACATCACCGCCGCGGACGTTGACCGCGAGATGAGAGGCTGCGAGGGGGCTGAGCCGCCGCTGAGGAGCCGCGAGCGTGTCGCCTCGCGGCGCCTCGCTCGTCACGGGACGGCGCGTGCGCTCTCCTGTGCCTCCGGCCAGTGCCGGCGGCAAGACGGTACGACCTCGACGATCCCGTCACGGCGCCTCACGCGCACGTAGATCACCGCCGGGTCGCCCTCCTCGGGCAGGGCCTTGCCGCAGTCAAAGCAGTGCTCCGCTCTCGACTCGTCGCCGTCGCCGTAGAACGGGAAGGCTGGTTCCTCCATTGCTCCTCCTCACCGCCGCCGCGCGATACCCGGGGGGTATCACGCGCGGGCGATTCCCAAACATCAACGGGGGCGCGAACCTGCCCGTCCCTGGCCAGGCGAGGCCGGTCGGTACGATAATCGTGGAGACCGAGAGGGATCGGCGTGTCGAACGAGGGAGGACGAGATGGTCGACGGAGGTCCATGCCGGCGCTTCACCGGCCTCGTCGCCGTGGTGACGGGCGGCGCCTCCGGTATCGGGCTGGCCGTCGCGGCTCGCCTGCTCGACGAGGGCGCCAAGGCCGTGATCGCCGACCTCGACGGTGAGAACGCGGCGCGCGCGGCCGACGGGCTGCGTGCGCGCGCCGCGGCGAGGGGCGACGACGGATGGGCGGCGTCGCGCGTCGAGGCTGTGACGGCGGACGTCAGTCGCAGCGACGACGTCCGCCGCCTTGTCGACGGTGTCGCCGCCGCCCACGGGCGCATCGACGTCCTCTTCAACAATGCCGGCATCTTCGAGTCCGGAGAGGTCCATGAGGTCGAGGAGGACGCCTGGGACCGGCAGCTCGCCGTGAACTTGCGCTCGGTGTACCTCGTGTCGCACGCCGTCGTGCCGATGATGCTCGCGCAGGGCGGTGGTGCGATCGTCAACAACGCGTCGGTCGCCGGCATCGTCGGCGACGTCAAGAGCGCCGCCTACTGCGCGAGCAAGGGCGGCGTCGCGCTGCTGACCAGGGCGATGGCGCTCGATTACGCCGGTCGCGGTATCCGCGTCAACGCGATCTGCTGCGGCGAGATCGACACGCCGCTCTTCGAACGCGAGGCGGGGCAGCTGGGCATGACCGTGGACGGGTATCGGGCCGTGTTGAACGAGGCGCACCCGATCGGTCGCATCGGCCGGCCCGAGGAAGCGGCCGCCGCGGTCGCCTTTCTCGCCAGCGACGACGCGAGCTTCGTCACCGGCGTGCTGCTGCCGGTCGACGGAGGGTATGCGGCGCAATGAGAAAGGGGCCGCCCCGCGGTCGGCCTCATTCGTGTCTTCTGCGGCAGGGGCCTAGCGACCGACGCCGCAGTAGCGGCGCACCGAACGCGGCAGGCAGGCGGCTATGATGAGCAGGCCGATCATGGCGTACGCGACGTGGAACCAGCTGAACGTGATGATCGTCAGCTCGACGGCGATCCAGATGACGAGCCCACAGCCGACGACGCCGGACGCCCACCAGGCCCAGGTCTGGCGGCGCCACACGCCGATCATGGCCGCGAGCGGCAGAACGCCGAGCACGAGCAGCAGGATGAGACCGGGGATGAGGTACGAGTCGAACGGCGAGTCGTCGAGCTGGCTCACGGGCATCTGGATGATCTCGCCCTGAGGGCCGGCGACGAGGGCGATGCCGCCGCCGATGGCGCCGATCGCCTGCCCCAGCAGAAGGATGATGAGGATCCAGACGGCGAGCGTGCGGGGCTCGGCGACGGCAGTGCTCATGGGCGCTCCTGTGGCGGGAAGGGGCGGACACGGCGCCGTGTGGGGGCGCCCTCGCGAGTCTAGCGTCCCGCGGGGCGGCCCGCGACCCAATAACGCGTTCCAAGCTCGTCCACCGCGGGCATGACGTGACCCATGGCGGACGGCAGCGCACCCGGCACCTTCTTCGCCCCCGACGTCGCGACGTGGCGCGAATGGCTCGAGGTCCATCACGCGACCGCGCGCGAGGTCTGGCTCGTCCTCCTCAAGACGCACGTGAAGCGCCCGTCGGTCAGCTATGAGGAGGCCGTACAGGAGGCGCTCTGCTTCGGCTGGATCGACGGCATGCTGCGGCGGATCGACGACGAGAGTCACATGGTGCGCTTCACGCCGCGCAAGCCGGGAAGTGTGTGGGCCGCCTCGAACAAGGCCCGCGTCGAGCGTCTCATCGCCGCAGGGCGCATGAGGCCGGAGGGCCTCGCCCTCGTGGAGGAGGCGAAGCGCCGCGGCGAGTGGGACAGAGCCGACGAGCGTGAGGACGTGACGACCGTGCCCGACGACCTCGCGGCGGCACTCACTGTGGACGCGACGGCGCGAGAGGCGTGGGAACGCCTGGCCCCGTCGCACAAGAAGTCGTACCTCTCGTGGATCGGCGACGCGAGACGGCCCGAGACGCGGGCCCGGCGCGTCGCCGAGACCGTGCGACGGGTGGCCGAGGGGCGCCGGCCGGGCGCGTGAACGGCGCTGTGCTGGGGCGCCGCGTGAGACCGTCGCGCTACGTCGCGGCGCGCTACCCGGCGACGCGCTCGAGCCGCACGAGCTGACCGTCGCGCACGGCCTCGAGGATGGACGGGTCGCCCTCGATTGCGCCGATCGGGTTCACCGGGCTCACCGGCTGCTGGCCGAAGAACAGACAGACGGCGCTGCCCGGCGGCCAGTAGCCGACGGCGCCGAGCTCGACCCTGGCCTGCGGGTCTTCGGGGCCGCACTCGACCGGGACGGTGAAGTACACCTCGGCGCCCCAGACCTGAGCTGCGCTCTCGATCGGGAGAGACCGCGAGAGCTCGGCCGCCGTCTGCGAGGCGTTGAGCTTGACGACCAGCTCGACGCCGGCCTCTTCGACGGTGACACGCACGCGGTTCACGGCGACTCCTCCCGTTCGGTGTTTCCGGCGGTCAGGACGTGGCCCATCGCGTCGAGCGCCGCGGCGATCCGGTCCTTCGGCTGCACGAGGGCGAAACGGACGTGCTCGTCGGCCCACGTGCCGCGCCCCTCGTCGGGCCCTGCGGTGAAGCCGATGCCGGGCGAGACGGCGACGCCCGCCTCGCGCACCAGGAGCTCGGCGAAGGCCAGGGAGCCCATAGGCCGGAAGGCGGGCGGGATCCGCGCCCATACGAACATCGTGCCGCGCGGGCGGGCGACGGGCCAGCCGCAAGCGGTCAGCCCGTCGCAGAGCAGGTCGCGGCGGTACTGGTACGTCGCCGCCATCTGCGCCGGCACGTCTTCGCTCTCCTCGAGCGCGGTGAGCGCCATCAGCTGGACGGCCATCGTGACCCCGTAGTCGAGGTAGCTCTTGAGGCGCGCCAGGCCGGCGACGACCGCGACGTTGCCCGCCACGAAGCCGAGACGCCAGCCGGCCATGTTGTGGCTCTTCGAGAGCGAGACGAGTTCGACGGCGACGTCGGCGGCCCCGGGCACCTGCAGGATGCTGGGCGGCCGGTAGCCGTCGAAGGCGATGTCGCCGTAGGCGAAGTCGTGGACGATGACGAGGTCGCGCTCGCGGGCGAAGGCGACGAGACGCTCGAAGTCCGCGAGCTCGACGCAGCGTGTGGTCGGGTTGTGCGGAAAGGAGAGCAGCACGACTCGCGGCTTCGTGGTCGCCTCCTCCCACGCTTGCTCGAGCTCCACCGCAAGGTCGAAAGACCTGTCCGACCACATCCGCAGCGGCAGCGGCTCGGCGCCGCTGAACTGGACCGCGTAGCGGTGGATGGGGTAGCAGGGCTCGGGAACGAGCGCGGTGTCGCCGGGACCGAGGAGCACCCAGGGCAGGTGCGCGAGGGCCTCGCTGGCGCCCCAGGTGACGAGCGTCTGGGAGGCGGCATCGAGGACGACGCCGTGACGACGCTCGTACCACGCGGCGAGCGCCTCGCGCACCTCGAGCATTCCTGCCGACGTGGGGTAACCGTGGTTGTGCGGCTCGCGCGCTTCACGCACGAGCCGGTCGACCACGGTCGCCGGCGTCGGCAAGTCCGGGCTGCCGATGCCGAAGTCGATCACGTCGGCGCCGCGCGCCGCGGCTTCCGCCTTCAGGTCGTCGATGCGGCTGAAGACGTACTGAGGCAGGGTCTCGACGCGGCGGAGGTCCACGGCGCAAGCCTACCGCACCGCGGCGCCGTCCCATTCACGGCGCAGCAGCGAGAGGGTCACGTCGTCGCGGATAGCCCCGGTCTCGTCGACGCCGTGGTCGCGCAGGACGCCCTCGCGAACGAAGCCGAGACGGCGAACGAGGCGCAGGGAGAGCTCGTTGCGCGGCATGACGAGCACCTGGACGCGGTTCAGCCCCATCGCGCCGAAGCCATGGTCGAGGATCGCGGTCAGGGCCTCGGTCATGATGCCCTGGCCCCAGCGCCCAGGCTCGAGGTCGTAGTCCATCTCGACAGAGCGGACCGCGTGATCCCAGTCGTCGAAGCCAGCCGATCCGACGAGTGCGTCGTCGCCCTTCATCGCGATGCCCCAACGCAGGCCCTCACCGCGCGCGAACAGGTCGAGGATGAACCTGGCCATCTGCTCGCGCGCCTCGGTGATGTCCACCGGCGCGGGGAACCCCTGCCCATGGACGATCGCAGGCGCCGAGCGGTGGGCGAGCAGCCAGTCAGCGTCGTCCATCGTGATCTCGCGCAGATGGAGACGTGCGGTCTCGAGCTCGGGGAACAGGTTGTCGGGCACGATGCCGTTCCCACGCGACGATTGGGGCGGGGATTCGACACGGCGGAGGTCCAGGGCGGAAGCTTGCCGCACCGCGGTGCCGCCCCATTCGCGGCGCAGCAGCGAGAGGATCACGTCGTCGCAGACTGTCCCTGTCTCGTCGACGCCGTGGTCGCGCAGGACGCCTTCGCGCACGAAGCCGAGGTGTCCCGCCAGGCTCAAGGAGCGCTGGTTCCGCGGCATCACGAGCACCTGCACGCGGTTCAGCGCCATCGCGCCGAACCCGTAGCCGAGGATCGCCGTCAGCGCCTCGGTCATGATGCCCTGCCCCCAGTACGCGGGCACGAGGTCGTAGCCCAGTTCCGCGGAGCCGACCTCGCGGTCCCAGTCGTAGAAGCCGGCCGAGCCGATGAGCGTGTCCTGGCCCCTCGACTTGATGCCCCAGCGCAGGCCGTCGCCGTTGGCGAACAGGTCGACGATGTACTGCGCCAGCTGCTCGCGCGCCACGCCGACATCGGCCGGAGCCGGGAAGCCCTGCCCGTACACGATCTCCGGCGTCGAGAAGTGCGCGAGGAACCACTCGGAGTCGTCCGTCGAGATCTCGCGCAGGTCGAGCCGTTCGGTCTGAAGCGCGGGGAAGGGACGGTCGGTCACGGCGATGTCCTCGGTCGATGGATGCGGGTCCTGCGTCAGCCTACGCCGCGCCGGGAGTCCTGGGGAGACAGGGACCCTGCTCGGACGCGTTCACGGGTTGAATCCCGCATCTCATTTGGCGTATTGTGTCCTGCAACGCTCGCGATAGTGCAATGCGAGCTGCGGTCCTGCCGGCGGGGCCGCCACCCCGGCTCACGACTCAGGAGGCGCAATGGGGATGTCGAAGGCTATCGATGTGGCACCGCGCGTGCTCGTGCTTGCGGTCGTCACGTTCGCGCTGGCGCTGGCGCTCCTCGTCTGGCGCAGCCCGCTTCGGCCGTCCCACTCTGGCTTCAAGCACGCCACGGCCCAGTCGTGCGCGAGCTGTCACCCGGAGTCAACACGAGCGTCACTCCGACGGACGCGACTCCACGTGCACGTCCTGCCACACCGGCGGCTTTCAGTCGCGCCAAGTCGGCGCGACGACCGCCCGCACATGCTGGACGTGTCACGATCCCGGTCAGGACATGACGAACGTCCAGGCCACGGGATGCGGGACGGCGGCGGCCGGCGCCGGCTGCCACAACACGGCCAGCCCCCACTACGGCTCGAACACCGTGACCTGCACGACGTGTCACGGCGTGGCGCAGTCGGACACGAACCCCGGGACGAGCGCCCACCACGGTCAGACCGTGTACACCGCCCCCACCACCTGCACCGACTGCCACACGCAGGCCAAGGGCCTTCACGCCGACTTCGTCGCCGGCGTGACCTGCACGACGTGCCACGACGGCTTCGGCACGGCGCATCCCGATCCCCTGGCGATGAAGCTCCCGACCGTCACCCTCACGGCGAAGCCCCTGATCGTGAAGTATGGTCTCACCACGATCATCTCCGGCTCGGTCAAGAGCGGCACCGCCGGCGTCGCGGGCAAGACGGTGACCCTGCAGCAGAAGCCCGTCGGCAATGCCGACTTCGTCACGGTCACGGAGACGACGACCGGCCTGGACGGCGCCTACGCCTTCGTCGCCCAGAGCCCGACCATGCTCACCACCTACCGCATCGTGGCTCAGGGTGCGGTCGTGAACACGACCGTGGTCAAGCCGGCGCTGAAGACGCTCGACGTCAAGGTGTCGCCGGCTCTCACCGTCGCCCTCGCCAAGACGTCCTTCCTGCTCGGCGGCAAGCAGACCATCAAGGGCACGATCGCGCCGGCGCGTCCCGGCGGCGTCGTCAAGCTGACCATCCAGCGCAAGGTCTCGGGCGTGTGGAAGGCGGCGGTGCCGGTGAAGAGCGCCGCGCTGCAGAGCGGGCACCGGCTACACGACCTACAGCTTCACCTACAAGCCGCTGGCGAGGGGCAGCTACCGGGTCAAGGCGGACGTCGCCGCGACGACGGAGCTGGCCGCCTTCACGACCACCTACAAGACCTGGGTCGTGAAGTAGCGAGACGTTCGAAGGAAGCGGCCCCGCAAGGGCCTCATGTGAGCCTCAGGGACGGGCCGCGCGAGAGCGCGGCCCGTCCTCTTGGGGCGGCGGGAGGGGGCGCCGGGAGCAGGCGTAGCCGCTGGACCTCTGACCGCGCAGCCGGAGGGCGCGAGCCTTCCGCGTCCCTACAGCTTCGTCGTCGCCCCGCTCTCCTCGACGAGGACGACCGGTACCTTGTCCGGCACGTCGCGGCGTACTGCCGCCCTGAGCTCCTCCACGGGTGGCGGCTCGCCCGCGCCGAGTACCGTGATGACGATGTCGTCGCCCGAGAGCCGCACGGAGTCGAGTGTCCATTCGGTGCCCCGCACCCACTGCTCGGCGGCCGTCGTGGTCGACGACATCCAGCCATCGTAGCGGCTCGTGCGCAATGAGGCGGCGCCGAGCGGCACGAGGATGGCGACGACGAAGACGGCGATGAACACCTGCGCCCGCCGGGCGATGCGCGGGTCACGCTCCGCGGCCTCCCGCGCGTAGCCGGCGGCGCCGAAGACGAGCGCGCCGGCGATGAGGATCGCGGCGACGTTGGTGAGAAAGAGCAGCAGGGCGCCCCAGGCCAGGTCGAAGCGGCCGGCGCCGGCCGTGATGCCGACCACGGCGAGCACGGGGACGAGCGAGATGGCGATCGCCACCCCGGCGAGGATGTTGGACACGTCGCGGCGGGTCAGCGCGAACGAGCCGGCGATGCCGGTCGCGACGGCGACGTAGAGGTCGAGCATCGAGGGCGCCGTGCGTCCCGTGATCTGGGGATTGGCGTCGAGCGGCAGGCGCTGGGCCAGGAAGAGCCCGGCGATCACGCCGATGGCGATGTTGACCGCGATGCCGCTCACGAGCAGAGTCAGCGCGGCGCGCAGGCGCGCCGGTGATCCGATCACCGTCGCCAGGGCGACGCCGTAGATCGGCGTGGCGAGCGGGGCGACGATCATGGCGCCGATGACGGCGGGCGTGGCGTCGCCGACGACCCCGCCGGCGGCGATGATCGCGGAGAGCACGAGAAGCATCCAGAATTGCGAGCGCTTGGCGTGCGTGTCCCCTATGTCGACGAAGAGGCCGTCGGCGACGTCCTCCAGCGAGTTACGGAATCCTTGCCCGCGTCGATCGCCCGCGTCATCCATCCCATGTCGTCCTCCCGGTCCTCCGGCGGTACGTGCTAGATCATCTGACGCGGGCGTCCGCGTGTGTCGGGGAACCACTCCGTGGCGCGCGACATCTCCGGAGCGATGTCGTCGAGGCCCATCTTGACGTACTTGCCGCGCGCTTCGACCGCGACAGTCCCGTCGTCGAGCACGATCTCGCCGATCCCTTCGAACAGGCGGCTCGTGTCGCGGGTGATGCGCGCGACCGCGCGGATCTCCTCGCTCAGCGGCACCGGGGCGCGGAAGCGGACGGTGAACTCCGCGGTCACGCCCCAGACGTCGGGGCGGGTGATGAGGATCGCCCGCCCGATGGTCTCGTCGAGGATCGCCGAGCTGATGCCTCCGTGCAGACGCCCCGGGTAGCTCTGGTGCTCGACCCGGGGCGTGAACACGCCGAGCAGCTCGGCGGCGGCCGGCGGCTCGCGGCGGCCGGCCGCCGGCGGCCGGCGACTCCGCCTCGAGCACGTAGAAGCGCGCGTGCAGCCCGTACGGGTTGTCGACCCCGCACACGAGGCACATGCGGCTGACGTTCTGGACGGCGAGGATCTTGCGGCGGCGAGGCTCCGTGACGTGCTCCTCTCGGCTGCGGCTGTCGCGAATCATACGCGAGCGGCGCGCCGGCGGGTGCGACAGCGCTCCGCGTGACCGCCGCTCGTCGCTGACGTCACGCGCAGCGCAGAGCCAACGGTGATAGGTGTCCGGGGAAAGTGGATACTTTAACTCCCGTATATCTCACCTGCTCACGGAGAGGACGCCTCAGCGCATCCTCCCGTTCCGGAAGAAGGCGATCATCATGGGTCAGCCACATACTGTCGGCATCTGGCGCACGAAGCCGGGCCGCGAAGACGACTTCATCGCGGCGTGGCGCGAGATGGCGACCTGGACGACCGACGACGTCGGCGAGATCGGCGGCGGCACGGTTGCTGCAGGACCAGAACGACCCCACGCGCTTCTATAGCTTCGGCAGCTGGTCGAGTAACGAGGCCATCGCGGCCTGGCGGGCTCTTCCCGGGTTCAAGCAGCACCTCGCGGGCATGGACGGTCTGCTCGAGGACTTCAAGACCGAGACGCTGGAACTGCGCGCCGAGGTCGGGGATCTCTGCGCGATCCCCGGGTGAACTGAGAGGGCGGGCGCCGACGCGGATGCGCCGGCGCCCGCCCCACCCCGCCACCCGGGTCAGACGGCCCCTCGTGCTAGCATCCGGGACGCCATGCCAGCGACTGCGCAAGCATGAGTGTTCCTCGGACGGTGGCGGCGGCGCGGCGGCCGGGTGACAGCGCGACGACGCTTCTGCCCGTCGCCTGCAACCGCGACTGCGGTGGCGGCTGCCCGCTGCTCGCGACCGTCGAGGACGGCCGGGTCACGCGCATCGCGGACAACCCGGCCGGCGGGCCCTTCCTCAAAGGCTGCGTGCGGGGCTATCGCGCCTTCCTCCAGCAGCAGGCGCCGAACCGCCTCACCGTGCCGCTCGTGCGCACGGGGTCGCGCGGTTCGGGCCAGTTCCGCGAGACGAGCTGGGACGAGGCGCTCGGGCTCGTCGCCGACGGTCTGGAGGGCGTGCGCGAGAAGCACGGCAGTGAGGCGATCATCGCCTTGAGCGGCTCGGGCTCGTGCCGCGGCGCTCTACACGACACCGGCGCGCTGACTGCGCGCTTCCTCAACCTGACCGGCGGTCACGTCGAGGAGTCGAACACCTACAGCTCGGCGGCCGACTCGCTACGTGGAGCCGGTCGTGCTCGGCACGACAAGGCCGGTGTCGACCCCGCGACGCTGCAGCACGCGCGAGATGATCGTCCTGTGGGGCGCCAACATCGTCGACTGCATCATGGGCTGCGAGTGGCGCGCCCGTGTACGGCAGGCGAAGCGGCGCGGGGTCCCCGTCGTGGTCATCGACCCGCGGCGCACCGAGACGGCGAAGCAGCTCGGCACGGAGTGGCTGCCGGTGAGGCCGGGCACGGACAGCGCCCTCATGCTGGCCGTGCTGCACGTGCTGATCCGCGAGGACCTGGTGGACGAGGCGTTCGTCGCCGCGCACGCGACTGGCTGGGAGGCGCTGCGGCGGCGGGTGCTGGGAGAAGGCGGACCGGCGACGACGCCGGAGTGGGCCGAGGCGGTGTGCGGCACGCCGGCGGCGCGCATCGTCGCGCTGGCGCGCGACTGGGCGCGCCGCCGCCCGACCGCACTCGTCCCCGGCCTCTCGCTCCAGCGCACGTGGGGCGGGGAAGAGGCGGTGCGTCTGGCGATCGCCATCCAGGTCGCGACCGGCAACCTCGGCCGCCTCGGCGGTTCGTCGGGCGGCCGCACGTGGGGCGGCCTGCCCGGGCCGCGCTTCGAGGGCATCCCGGTGCCGCCCAACCCCGTCGACGCGAGCGTCGCCGAGAACGACTGGGCCGACGCCGTCCTCAAGGGGCGCGCCGGTGGCTACCCGGCCGACATCCGCGCCGCCTTCAACGCGGGCGGCAACTACGTCGCCCAGGCCGCCGACGTCCACAAGAGCATCCGCGCCATGCAGGCGCTCGAGTTCTCGGTCTGCCACGACCTCTTCATGACCGCGACCGCGAAGCTACTGCGATGTCGTCCTGCCGGTCACCCACTGGCTCGAGCGCAACGACGTCGTGTTCACGAGTGCGAACTACCTGCTCTTCTCGCACAAGGTCGCGGAGGCGCCCGGACAGGCGCGCGACGACTACGGCGTCTTCGCCGACCTCGCCGCGCGGATGGGTGTCGGGGAGCTGTTCACGGAGGGCAAGGACGAGGACACGTGGCTGCGTGAGTCCATCGAGCGGTCGGAGATCCCGAGCGGGGACGAGTTCCGCGCCTCAGGCATCTACGTCGCGCCGGACCAGGAGCGCGTTGGCCTGTCCGCGTTCGCCGACGACCCACAGCGGTACCCGCTGGCGACGCCGTCCGGCAAGGTCGAGCTGGCCGGCGCCGCCTGCGTCGCCGCCGGCCTCTCCGCGGTGCCCGAGGCGCGCGTCCTGCCGGCCGACGACGCGCGCCCTCTCCGCCTCGTCACCCCCAAGTCACCCTACCGCGTGCACTCGCAGCTCGACGACATCCCGTGGTTCCGCGAGCGTGACGACCGCGCCGTCTCCATCCAATCGCGCGACGCCAGCACGCGGGGCATCCTGGACGGCGCGCCGGTGCTCGTCACCAGCGCCCGGGGCCGCGTGCGCTGTCTTTGCCGCGTCACCGACGACATCCTCGAGGGCGTCGTCTCCCTTTGCGAGGGCATCGAGCCTGAGTTCGGCATCGCCGGGGAAGACGGCTACGCGTGCGACGTCGCGGGCGCCGCGAACGTCCTCACTTCAGACCAGCCGACCCTGCCGAGTCGCGGCGCGACGATGCACTCGACGTTCGTCGAGGTGGAGGCGGAAGGTCGACGTCCCTGAGCCCGTTGGACCGGGATGCCATCAGCTGGGCGGCGTCGCAGGGACTGGTGCTGTTCGCGGCTTCCGCGTTCGTTGTAGTACTCGGCGTCCCTCTAGTCTACCCCGCCGCGTTCCCGGCGGTGATCGGCGTCGGCGCGACCGACTACACCGTCTCCGTCGCGTAGTTCTCGTCGAGCTTCGAGTCGGTGGTCGTCTCCGCGCCCGGCGTCGACGTCTACTCGACCGTTCCAGGCGGCTACTGGTACGAGAGCGGCTCGTCGTTGTCCAGCCCTCTCGTGGTCGCGCTGGCCGCCCTCGTGCTAGCGCACTACCCGCAGCTCTGTCCCGTCGCGGTGTAGTACATCCTCTCGGCGTTCGCCTAGGTCGTGCGCGCACCCGTCTCGTCGTCGAGTATCCTCTACAGTCTCATCGTCTCGTACTAGACCCTTCAGTACTCGCCGCCTCCACCTTACCCCAGCCTCTCGTTGAGTCTGCATCTCTTTTTCAGCTACACCTAGAGCTCTTCTCTCTCTGTCTTCTCCTCCTTTCTTGTCTCTATCTAGCTGCTCGTCGTCTCTCTTCTCGTCTCTCTTCTTCTTCTCTCAGCCCTATCAGCCTATCTTCAGCATCTCTCTGCCCGTCGCCGTCTCCCCGTCTTCCTCTCGGCCGATTATCGTCTGGTCTCGTACCGCGTCACCCAGCGTTCTTACTCGATCATCCTCTACCTTGCCGCTCCGTCTATCTCGTCCCTCTCGTCCTCTTCTCTCTCAGATCCCTCTTCGTTTTCTCTAGCAAACCCCGACGCTCTCGTGGACGGCCTCCTCCGATTCCTCCGGCATCAACGACTACTCATGGAGCACCACGACGGCGAGCGACACGACGCCCGACGGAGGCCCGGACGGCACCGCGGCGACCACGACGCTGTCGTCTCTGGCAGACGGCGTGTGGTACTTCCACGTGCGTGCCCGTGACGGCGCCGGCCACTGCGGCCCTGCCTCCCACTTCAAGCTGCAGATCGATGGGACGGCACCGACCGGCAGCATGACTATCAACGGCGGCGACTCGCTGACGAACAGCACCACCGCCGTGCTGATTCCGTCTGTGACCGACACCTACACGCCGACGGCGTCGCTGCAGATGCGCTGGAGCACCAACGGCGGCTCGTCGTGGACGGCCTGGAGCGCCTATGGCTCGCCGGTCGTGGTGACCCTGCCTGCCGGTGACGGCAGCAAGGAGGTGCCACGCGCAGTACCGCGACCTCGCCGGCAACACGCTCGCCACGAGCGACACCATCTACCTCGACACGACGGCGCCGACGATCGTCAGCCTCACCTCTTCCAGTCATCCGAACACGTCGCGCTGGTACTCGCGGACCACCGTCGACCTCTCGTGGTCGCCGTCCGCGGACGCCACCGGGGTCACGGGCTACTCGTTCGAGATTGACTCGTCGCCGTCGACGACACCCGACACGACGAGCGACGGCACCACCGGGGGCACAAGCCTGAGCGGCGTCGCCCCGGGCCAGCGCTACTTCCACGTGCGCGTCTGCGACGCCGCCGGCAACTGGGGACCGGCGTCGCACTACTCCGTCAAGATCGACACCGTGGCGCCGAGCGGGGAGATGATCGTCAGCGGCGGCGACAGCGCGGTGGCCAGCGCGACCACCTGGGTCGACTCCGACGTGACGGATGACTTCACCGCGACGGCGGACATGCAGATGCGCTGCAGCGTCGACGGCGGCTCCACCTGGTCCGGCTGGACCGCCTACTCTGACAGCTTCGAGATCGTCCTGCCGGAGCCAGACGGCCCCAAGACGGTGAAGGCCGAGTACCGCGATCTCGCCGACAACCGCCGAGTGTATGTCTACCAGATCATCCTCGACCGCGTCGCACCCGAGATCTGGACCAGCACCTCCGAGGAGTGGTACCAGCGCTACACGCTACGGTTCTTCACCGAGGACGCCGGTGCGGGAGTGGCCATCGTGTGGTACCGCGTCGACGGCGGCGGTTGGCGCTACAAGAGTGAGGGCGACGACATGACGATCCTGTTCCGCACGTGGAAGCGCGGTGGCAACAGCGGTGTCCACACCGTGGACTTCTACTGTCAGGACTGGGCGTGGAACCCGAGCCAGTCGGGCCAGGCCCAGGTCTTCCTCGATGGCCGGCCGCCGGTCACGACCGACGACCTGCCGCGGAACCCTGCGACTCCCGGCGTGCCCTACAGCTCTTCGCTGCCGCTGACCGTCAACCTGAGCGCGAGCGACCCTCTGAGCGGCGTCTGGCAGACGTGGTGCTCGCTCGACGGCGTGGGCTTCGCACAGGGGACGTCGGTCGTCATACCCGCGCCCACCAACGGCTCCAACGACGGGCTCCACTGGGTCGCCTATTCTCGATCGACGGAGCAGGCAACGTCGAGCAGGTGCGCCGGGTGCCGGTCGTGATCGACGCGGCGCCGTGAGAGCCGAGGACGAGGCTCTCACCCCTTCGGGTTCGGCGTCTTGACGACCAGGAAGCGCACCACCCCGGCGCTCTCGTTGCGGATGCTGTGCAGGTGCCCGGCGGTGCTCGGGATCAGCGTGTCGCGCGCCGCATGCACGCTCTCGCCCTCGATCTCGACCGTCGCCGTGCCCTCGAGTACGTAGAAGAACGCGTCCACCGGCGCCTTGTGCGGCTTGACGACCTCGCCCGGCTGCAGGGTGATCTGCGAGACCTGGACGTGCGGGTTCGAGTGGATGTGGCGCACGTCGACGCCGTGCGGGTTGTCGGCCACGGGGAACTGGTCGGCGGTGATGGTCTTCATTCTGGGTCTCCGTTCGCGGGCGGCTGCTGGTCCTCCGGACCATACCCGCCCGCCCCGCCCGGAAGTCGTGACCTTGGTCAAGGCGCGGGCGCCGGCCTTGACGCTGCTCCTGCCCGGCGCGACCATGGGTCGATGAAGGGACACCGGCAGTGACAAGCACCGCTCCGCCCAGGGTCGCCCTGGTCTTTCCCTACTTCCGCACCCGGGCGCCCACCGAGATGCTCCTGCCGCCGTTGGGTCTCGCCGCGTTGGCCGCTCAACTCCGGCGGCGCGGCGTCGAGACGAGGGTCTTCGACTGCACCTTCGGCACGATCGAGGGCCTGCGCGCCGACCTGCGCGCCTTCAAGCCGGGCATCGTCGGCCTCTCCTCCATGGTCAGCCTGACGCGCAACACCCTGCGCATCGCCGGGATGGTCCAGGCCGACCTCCCCGGCTGCCTTGTCGTCGCCGGCGGACCCCTGCCCACGGTGTTCCCGGGCCGCTACATCGGCCACGTCGACGCGGTCTTTCGCGGCGAGGCCGACGTGAGCTTTCCGCGCTTCTGCCTCGACTACCTCGGGAGCGAGGCCTCGCCGGAGGACCTCGGCGAGCTGGCTCTCGACGCGTACGCCGGGTTGTTCGTGCAGGCCGACGGCCTGCACGTCGACAACCCGGTCGTGCACCACGGCGAGAGCGAGCTCGCCTGCTTCCCCCTGCCCGACCGGAGCGACTTTGACCACGCCGCCTACCAGCGCGAGTGGCTGCACCGGTCCGGGTACAAGGTCACCTCGATGTTCGCCACCCTCGGCTGCCCCTACAGCTGCGACTTCTGCTCGCGACCGGTCTTCGGCAACGTCATTCGCCGCCGGGATCTCGATGCCGTGTTCGCCGAGGTCGACGAGATCCGCGAGCTCGGCTACGACAGCCTGTGGATCGCCGACGACACCTTCACGCTCGACCCGGCGTACCTTGACGCCTTCTGCCGCCGGATGACCCCGCTGGGGATGACCTGGACCTGTCTCTCGCGCGCCAACGGCATCGACCTGGAGACCATGCGGCTCATGAAGCAGGCGGGCTGTCGCAGGGTCTACCTCGGGCTCGAGTCGGGAAGCCAGTCCACGCTCGAACTCATGCGCAAGCAGGCCACGGTCGAAGAGGGAGTTCGCGCGACGCGCCAGTATCGCGAGGCGGGGATCGAGGTGGCCGCGTTCTTCATCGTGGGGTACCCGGGAGAGACGGTCGCGACCATCGAGGAGACGTTCAGGCTGGCGTTGGAGCTGCCGCTCGACGAGATCTCGTTCAACGTGCCCGTCCCGCTGCCGGGCTCCATGCTGTTCGAGCGCCTCGGCGGCCCGGACGAAGGCAGGGACTGGGAACGGGAGAACGAGGTCACGTTTCTCTACCCCGCTGAGATCGACGAGGCGTGGCTCAAGCGCCGCATCGACGAGACGATGCGGGCGTTCGCGGCGAGGCGATAGGCGCCGGCTCGCCTGCGGCCGGCCGGCGCCTCGTCCGCTCTCACTTCATGCGGCGCAGCACCCTGTCGGTGGGACCCGCGAAGAGCCGCAGGGCCGCCGGCGCCAGTCGGCCCAGCCGGCGCCTCATCTCGAACTCCGCGTGGCCCTTGACGATGCCGAGGCGCATCTTGAGGGCCGAGAAGTCGGCGTCGTAGGTGAGCTCCTGATTGAGGATGAAGCTGCCGTCCGGCCGCGCGTCGCGCCTGATCCGCTCGCGCAGGCGCTCGTGCAGGGCCGTCCCCGGCAGTGGGTAGGGCATCGAGAGGCCGAGGTAGTCGAGCGGCAGCGAGCCGGCGAAGCGCAGCGTCTCGAGCACCGTGTCGTCGGTCTCGCCCGGGTAGAAGAGGATGAAGAACGCCCCGACCTCGAGCCCGGCGCGGTGGGCGGCTTCGACCGCGTCCCTCGCCTCGGCCGCGGTGATGCTGCTTGTTCATGAGGCGCAGGACGTCGTCGTTGCCCGACTCGATGCCGAAGTACACGCGCGTGCAGCCTGCGCGCCGCATCTCGCGCGCCAGAGCCTCGTCGACGGAATCGACCCGCGCCAGGCACTCCCAGGGGAAGCGCAATCCGCGGCGGCGGATCTCGGCGCAGATCGCGACGACCCGCTCGCGCTCGAGGGTGAACACGTCGTCGGCGAACGAGATGCGGTCGTAGCCCAGCGCGAGGGCCTGCTCGACCTCGTCGACCACGCTGACCGGCGAGCGTGCGCGGTACGAGTCGCCAAAGACGACGTTGCTGCAGAACTCGCAGGCGAAGGGGCAGCCGCGCGTGCTCATGACGGTCGTGACCGAGGATCCGTAGCGGCGCCGGCCGTGGCGGATGTAGGCGGCATTGGGGAGGAGGTCGCGGGCGGGGAAGGGCAGCCGGTCGAGGTCGGGCGCGAAGGCGCGCGGAGGGGCGGGCCCCGGCGCCGGCGTGTCGCCGGCGCCGGCGGCGCGGGGCGTCACGACGCCCGGGACCGCGCCGATGTCCGCGCCCGACTCGTGCGCGGCGAGGAGCTCGACCATGGTCGCTTCGCCCTCGCCGCGCACGACCGCGTCGAAGTGCCCGAGGAACGCCTCGGGCTCGCACGTCGGCAGCGGGCCTCCGGCGACGAGCAGGCGGCAGCGCCCGCGCAGGCGCTCGGCGAACCAGAGACAGTCGTCGAGCATCGTCGCCATGCAGGAGATGCCGACGACCTCGGCGTTCGCCGCCAGCGCCATGCGCAGCGCCTCGTCGCGGCGCAGGAAGGTGCAGTCCAGGAGCCGCACGTCGTGACCCGCCTCCCGCGCCGCGGCGGCGACGTACGCCGGTCCCAGCGGAGGGAAGCGGAACCGCGACCGGTCGATCGACCGCCGGATGAACGGATAGACGATCAGGACGGAGGTCACGGGGTCCTCTCAATGGTGAGCTCGTAGCCGAACGAGCCTCGCGTGGGCGGGAGTGAATAGCCGAAGCCCACCCAAGCGAGGCGCGCGCCGACGAGCTCGCGCCCGCGATACAGTCTCGCACCCGGCGCCTGGGCGAGCGAGAACGCCACCCGGTGGCCCGTGCTGACGAACGAGGCCCGCGCCGCACCGACCTCGTCCCAGGTGCCGATGCCGGCGCCGCGCAAGTACGGCGCCGTCCGAATCCTCGTAGCGGTCGAAGCAGCGTGCGCCCTGCTCGTTCATGACGACGACCTCGGTGACGTCGCCCGCCGGTCAGGCCGGAGAGGTCGACGGTGACCGCGACGCGAGTCACGGCGGTCCCGACGGCGCCGTCTCCGCCGCCGTCAGCCCCGCCGTCCCCGGGGCGCACGACGTGCGTCACGGCGATCGCGCCGCACGACTCCGTCGGCTCGTACGTCGTCGCCCAGCCGAACGCGCGCCGCATGCCGGTCGAGGTGGCGGCCAGCGGGCGGCGCAGCGCGGGGAAGCGCCGGTGCAGCGCGGCCAGCGCGTCCTTGGCGGCGTAGAGCGCCCGGGACCGCACGAGCCGTTCGTCCGGCCCCGGGGTGCGCGGCCCGCTGCGGCCGCGCGCCTTCGCGAGCCGCTCGACCAGGCCCATGTCGTACGTTGCGGTCACTTCCCACGTCGAACCGTCACGCCGGCACGCGACGTCTCTGCGCCCCGGGAAGACCGTCCGCATGCCCCGCTTCAGGATGGGGACGCCGAAGCCCACGCCCTCCTCCGCCAGGCTTACACCGGCGTCGACGAGCAGCAGCCCTTTCTGCAGCCGCGACGTCGGATAGTCCGCGGGCGTGATCAACCTCCTCGCCGATCTCAAGCGCCAACCCGTCGGCCCAGTGTCAGGCAGGCCTTCACGACCTGATCGCCGCCTTCCATCCGAAGCACAGGACGACGATCCACCAGCCCGCCACCTGCCACGCGACCGCCAGCGCGGCCTTGAGGACCAGCGCCGTCTCCTTGTAGCGCTCGACCCACGAGATGGACGACTCCATCGCCCCCGGGAAGGCCGTGAAGAGCAGCTCGAGCGGCGAGTGATTGACTACGCTGAATGCGAGCGGGATCACGCACACGGCGATGAAGGTCCACCGCGGCAGCGCACCGGTCACAGTCAGGACCAGTACCAGCGGCACGAGCAGCACCACGTTCGGTTCGGCGAGCCTCGCCCTGGTGAGGAAGAAGACGAGGACGAGCGCGGTGGTCTTCGTAAGCAGGTCCTCGAAGCCGCCGTCGCCGCGCCGCAACGCCAGCCCGGCCACGGCCAGCGCGGGGATCCAGACCAAGCCGAGGAGCCACCACGACCCGGGCAGCTCGAGCGGGTCGCGCCACAGCCTGAAGGCGGTCGAGAGCGCGAGGCCGCCGGTCAGGACGAAGTGGCCGTTCCAGCGGTGAACGATCGCCGACGGGTCCCACCCAAGCACGGCGAAAGGCGTCACCAGGGCAACGATCGACACCGCGGCGAAGACGCCGGCGTACCGCGCCGCCTCGCGCCACCCTTTCCGCCACAGGAAGAGCAGCGCCACGAGCAGCACGGGCAGGGCGATCGGCTTCAGGCACACCGACAGGGCGAGCAGCGCGGCGGACGCCAGCGTCCGCCGCGCCCACAGCAGCGTCAGCGCCCAGACGGCGAACGCCGCGGCGATGGCGTCGATCTGCCCCCAGGCGGCGCCGAAGTAGAGCAGGACGGGGTTGAACAGCATGAGGACCCAGGCCCGGCGCGCCACCGCCGGCGACGCGCCGAGTTCCTTCAGCATGGCGGCCACCAGGTAGGCGAGCCCGACGTTCGCGGCGATCACCGGCAGCTTGAGGGCGAGGTTGTAGAGCAGCAGGTTGGGGACGACGGCGTACGAGACCAGGTACAGAAGCCCGAGGACCAGCGGCCATGGCGGCGGATACCCCGCCGGGCCCAGGTTGTCGAAGCCGACGTGCTGGAACACCGCGCCGAGGTCGGACGCGGCGTACGGGTTCTCTCCGCTGCCGACGAGGTAGCCCGTGGCCATGAAGACGCGCGTGTCGAAGGAGTGACCGAAGACGAGGGCCAGCGCCAGTTGCAGGGCGACGCTGAGGAGGAGGATGCGCCGGTCCAGGACCGGCCTCGCTTCAGCGCCCGCGTGCACGCGGCGGCGCTACCGGTAGAGGGCGATGTAGACGGCGATGCCCAGCAACACGCCGAGCGTGTAGAGCAGGTACGACACCCCCATCGCCCGCTTGAGCGGGGCGATGTCCCGGCCCCGGACCGTGAACTGGTTGGCGCGGACGACGACGTACACGCCGACCACCATGCCTATCGCTCCGACCGCGGCGTGGATGGTCGTGAGCAGGTACGAGCCCTGATCGAGGATGCCCGGCAGGTCGGGAGCGACGTACTTGGCGAACGAGTAGACCATCCAGAAGGCGACGGGGACGGCGTTGAGGCACACCGCGACGGTCTGCACCCAGCGGTGCACCTCGTACCGCCGTCCGACCGCCAGCCGCCAGCCGATCGTCAGCAGGATGGCGGCGACCACGGTCGCGACCAGCGACGCGTCGGCGGAGAAGCCCGCCTTGGTGCCGAGAAGGCTCGCGATCATGATCGGCCTCCAGTGTCGCGTCGTTTCGGTGACCCTAGCGCGGTGGCGCGGGCGGGGCAACACGTCCGGGAGCTTCCGTGCGGTCCGGACAGACTTCGAGTCGCACACATCCCGGAGAGAGGTCGCGCCGGAGTCGGCTCGCCGCCGGCAGAGCCGGCTCCGGACCCCAGACGCCGACGATGCTTGGTAGACTCGTCGGCGCACGAACAGACGGAACGACCACGGAGAGAGAGGCCTCCAGAATGGCGAAGTCGATCGACTGGAAGACGATAGAGGAGTGGAACGACAAGTACGTCGTCCGCACGTTCTACAGCCAGGGTGAGTATCACTGGATCCCGGTGGAGAGCACGGACGGCGACTACCTGGTCATGCCGGACGGCACCAGGCTCCTCGACTTCTTCAACCAGCTCTACTGCGTCAACGTCGGCCAGAAGAACCCGCATGTCGTCCAAGGGATCAAGGAGGCGCTGGACCGCTATGGGTTCGTCTGGGACCTCTACTCGACGGACTACAAGGCCACCGTCGCCAAGCTGATCGTCGAGGACATCCTGGGACCCTACGACTGGGCCGGGAAGATCCGCTTCACCAATACGGGCAGCGAGTCCGTGGAGGTCGCCGGCATGATCGCCCGGCTGGTCTCCGGCAAGCCGCTCATCGCCTCCCGTGAGCATGGCTATCACGGGGAGACGGCCGGGGCCGCCGCCCTCAACCACGTCTACCCCGGCCGGTCCCACATGTCCGACGGCGCCCGACCTGATTTCGTGCGCGGCGTGCCTGGGCAGACACACGCCAACACCTTCGCCTGCCCGGCCCCCTTCTGCTACCGCTGCTCCATCGGCCACACGTATCCGGAGTGCACCACGCGCGGCAGCCAGCTGCCCTGCGTCCTGGCCACCGAGCGGATGATCCTGACCCAGGGCGTGGACCAGGTCGCCGCGATCATCACCGAGCCGGCCTGCGGGGCAGGCACGATCGTCCCCCCCGACGAGTACCTGCCGCAGATCTACGAGATGACCCGGCGCCTGGGCATCCTGTGGATCGTCGACGAAGTGCTGATGGGGTTCGGCCGTCTGGGGACCTGGTTCGGTCACCAGAAGTACGGTGCCGAGCTGAAGCCGGACATCATGACCATCGCCAAGGGGATCACGAGCTCGCAGATCCCCGCCGGCGGCGTGGTCGTGAACCGTGAGATCGCCGCCTTCATGGATTCGGTGCGCTGGAACCACGTCAGCACCTTCGCCGGGCATCCCATCGCCATGGCCGCCGCGCAGGCCAACATCGAGTACATGATCGAGAACGACATCCCCGAGATGTCGAGGAAGGCCGGCGAGTACTTCGGCGCCGAGCTGAGGGAGCTCGAGAAGAAGCACAGGACGATCGGTCTGGTCGCGGGGGCAGGGATGTTCTGGCAGGTGGAGCTGGTGAAGGACAAAGAGACCCGGGAGCCGTTCATCCCCGAGGACCGCTACACCGCCTTCGCGGGAGACACCAGCAAGAACCCCACCGGCATCGTCCTCGGGAAGTGCCTGGAGAAGGGCGTGCTGCTGGGCGGCTACATGCCGAACACGCTGCGCATCGGCGCCTCACTGACCGTGTCGAAGGCCGACATGGACAAGGCCGTCGATGCCCTCGACCACGCCCTGGACTACCTGGACACGTGCGTCTGACTCAGGCGTCCGTGCCGACCACGTTCAGTTCCAGCGGGACGCGGTGGGGGAACTCGACGCCGTCCTCGGTGACGATCAGCGTGTCGATGAGCTCCCTGATGCCGGCGCCGCCGGGCAGGTAGAAGTTCCACTCGTGGTTCATCACCATGCCGGGCTCGAGTGCCTGGTCGCCGGGGTCGAGCTCGGCTGAGAAGTAGTGGTAGCCGACCCAGTCCGGGGGGAAGGCGATGCCGAGGTCGTAGCCCCCGATCCACCACTGGTCCTCCCAGATGCCGAGCTCGCTCGCGTAGCGCCGGTCGAGCTCGAGGATCTCCCTGAACCGCATGCCGGGCCTCATCTCCGCGCGGACCGCCTCCGCGACCTGCCGCGGCTTGTCCATCGCGTCGCGCAGCTCGGCCGGCGGCTCGCCGAGGTAGCTCGAGCGCGCGAGGTTGCTGTGATAGCGGTTGTAGACGCCGCACATGTCGATGTTGATGATGTCGCCGCGCTGGAGCTTCCTGCGGCTCGCGATTCCGTGCAGAGTGCCCGCCTTCGGCCCCGAGTTCACCATGCCGGGGATGCCGCCGAGCTCGCCGCCCTCGGCGGCCATGGCGCTGGTCGCCGCGGCCCAGATCTCGATCTCGGTGACGCCCTTGGCCATGGTGGCCGAGGCGGCGCGGAAGCCGATGTCGCCGATCCGCGCCGCCTCCCGCACGCAGTCCAGCTCGAGCGGTGACTTGTAGCGGCTGACGGAGCCGACGATCGCCGTTCCGTCGACGACAGTCGCGCCTGCCGACTCGAGCGCGGCCTGGAAGGTCGCGCTGTACGCCGGGTTCGGTCGCCAGTGCGACAGCTGCAGGCCGACGCGACCCTTCAGCCAGCCTTCCTTCTTGAGGTTGTCGACGATGAAGGCGGTGTCCTGCGTGAACGCGCCCTCCTCGGGCGGCAGCCCGCCGAGCTCGCGCAGGGCGGCCTCGACCGTCGTGTTCGGCGGGACGCGCAGGTCCGGGGTGCAGGCGGCGCTGCCGGCCAGCAGGGCCTCGTCCTCGTCGTCGAACACGATCGGCTCGTCGGCGTCGACGCTCAGGACGATGCCGCTCTCCGGCACCCACTCGGCCGGTCCGCCGTCGTGGTACCAGGCGGTCTGGTGACCGGTGAGGTAGCACATGTCGGCCGGCGACGACACGAAGAGCGTGTCCACGCCGGCCTTCGCCATCGCCGCCCGCACGCGCTCCCAGCGCGACCGGTACTCGCGCTCGGGGAAGGGCGGCGGCAGCTCCTTCTTCAGTCGCTCGGACATCGTCCGGAACACCAGACGCTTGCGCTCGCTCATCCCGCTACCTCCGTTCGCCGCGACCCGATCGCGGCCGATTCTACGTCGCCCGCCTTGTGATCAGGCGTTCTGCCGGCGCCAGGGCGTCGGGCGCTGAGGAGGTGACCCGGTCGCCCGGCGCCCTCGGGTGTGAGCCCTGACCCTGGTTCGCGCGGCGCTGCGTTGACGTTGAGTCTTGAGACGGTGGACGTTGACTGCGCGGCCTTGAACGCCGGAGGACGGCATGCACAATGGGTGCACTGACCTGGTCCTCCGGTGCGAGGCGCGAAGCTGCCCTCGGGCGGCTTCAGCCTGTTGTGCGGCCATTGTCACCGTACTCGCTGTGGTTGTCACTTGACAACCATGCCAGTCCTGCCGACACTGTGCGAGGAGGGGAAGCGTGCCGAGGAGGCGGCATCCCGACCGTGATATCGAGAGGGCGCTGCAGTATGGCGAGCGGCATGGGTGGCGCATCCACGTTTCATCAGGTCACGCCCACGCGTGGGGGAGGATGTACTGCCCCGACGAGTGCCTGCGATGCGGACGGCCCAAGCATCGGATGCTGTCGGTCGCGAGCACGCCGAGAAACGCCTGCGATCACGCTGCGGACCTCCGGCGCAGCGTCAGGCGATGCCTCGGACACTGTGAGGCGGCGAGAGGGGAGGTGGACTGATCGATGAACGCCTACGACTTCGAGCTGAGCTTCGCGCTTCCGCCGATGGAGGGCGACATCGATGACCTGGTCGATCTGCTCTACGCATCCGGTTGCGACGATGCAACGCTCGGTCTCGGCCTCAAGGGTCATATCGCCATGATGTTCACGCGAACGGCGGCATCTGCCCTGGAAGCCGTGCTCAGCGCGATCGGCGATGTAAGGGGCGCGATCCCCGATGCCCGACTCGAGGAAGCGGATCCGGACCTTGTCGGCCTGAGCGATGTCGCAGAACTGCTGGGCGTCAGCCGGCAGAACGTCCGCAAGCTGGTCGTGGACTCGCCGACGAGTCCGCCGGCTCTGACCCATCTCGGCAACCCCGCCCTGTGGCGCCTGGCCGACCTGCTGCGCTGGCTGCGCGAGGTCAAGCGCTACCGGGTCGACGACAGGCTCATCGAGGTCGCCGAGACGACGAGGCAGGTCAATCTGGCGATCGCCGGCATGGCCGCCGACCGTCGCGCACAGCGCGAGATCCTCGAGCTACTGCGCTAGCCGCTCAGCCGCCCCCAGCACATGCAGCGCCTTGAGCGTGACCCAGCGGCTGGGCTCGCCCCTGGCCTCGATGTCGACGAGCATCTTGCCGTTGAAGGTGTTCTCGAGCTTCCAGCGGCGGTCGGTGTCCTGCTTGGAGCGGACGAGGTCCAGGGCCTCGCCGGCGCGCGGGTCGAGGAGCGGACTCGAGGGGGACTGACCGGCGCTCGGCTTGGATGGTCCGGTGGCCCCAAGCTTGGTGAAGATGCCGAGGATCTCGAGCACGTCGGTCTGGTACATGAGCGGGAAGCCGAAGCGCTTCCAGCCGGGCTTGGAGTCGCGCGCCAGGTCGTGGCTACGCTTGTGGACGTGGTGCCTGAGGAGGAACTCCGTGCCGTCGGCGATAGTGCGCTGAACGGCGGGGGAGCGGCGCTCGGGCGGGATCTCGGCAAGCCCTTTGAGCGCCTTGGCCGCGCCCATGTGGCAGGTATGCCTGCCCCAGCACATCTCGTAGCGGTCGTAGGGCCCGCCGGTGGGCGCCTCGCCCTCGCCGTCGTCGAAGCGCTGCCAGGTGGCGATCCAGTCGACGGCGCGCTGCAGGCGCGGGTCGTCGAGATAGCCGAGACGGACGAGGCTGAAGACGAGGTTCCCGGTGAGGCAGGGGATGACGCCGCTGGGCAGCCCGCCGCCGGCCCTCTTGCTGCACTCGACGGAGAAGCCGCCCGAGTCGGGCTCCTGCGAGTCGCGCAGGATGGCCTCGCAGGCGGCGCGGACGCGGGCGTCGCCGGGGTCCGCGCCCAGCTCGGCCAACATGATCAGCTGCCACACGGTGCCGGTGTACTTGTCGTTGTAGAAGCGGCCGGGCCGGCCGAAGTGGCCGTCGGCGCCCTGGGCGGCGAGGATCCGCGGCACGGCGCCCTGCGCCATGATCTCGCGCCGCGCCGCAGCCGCCTCGCCGCCCTCCGCCGGCTCGCCCAGCAGCTCGGTCAGCGTGAAGAAGCGCACCGAGGGGTCGTCAGGGGAGAGGAGCCAGTCGAGGACGGCGGCGCTGAGTGGAGCCGTGCTCGGCCGTGAGGTCCGTTCGGCCATGGGCCGATTCTCTCACCGCCCACCGCCTCGTTGCACGGGGCGTTTCGGTCCTTGACACGCCTTGCCATATTTGACATATATCCGTCGTATGCAAATCACGGGCAGGCAGAGTGATTTCGCTTACGACGAGCTCAAGGAGCTCATCGTCACCGTCCAGCTCGCCCCCGACGCACTGATCTCCGAACGGGAGATGATGGCGCGCCTGGGCGTGGGACGGACGCCGCTGCGTGAGGCCCTGCAGCGTCTGGCGAGCGACCATCTCGTGAGGAGCGTCCCCCGGCGGGGCTACTTCGTGGCCGGGGTCACCTACAGGGGCGCGTGGCACAGCTACGAACTCCGCCGCTACGTCGAAGGGCTCGGTGCCCGCCTGGCCGCCGAACGAGCCACCGAAGAACAGCGCCGGCGCCTTCGCGACCTGCTGGTCGAGGCCGAAGAAGGCATGGAGCTGGAGACCGGAAGATGGCATCTGGCGATGGACGCGAGGCTCCACGACCTTGTGGCAGAGGCGTCCGGCAACCCGTACATCCAGCAGGTGCTCAGCGAGCTCTACGACGTGAGCGTGCGCGACATGTACGTCTCGAAGCGGCCGGTGACCCTCGTCGTGGACGAGATAGCGAAGTACCGATCGCTCGTGGACGCCATCTGCAGAGGCGACGCCGACGCGGCGGAGCAGGCGATGCGCGAGCATCTCACCTGGGACGTCTGGCAGCCGAACGGCCCCGGGGGCGAGCATTGAAGCCCGCTGGAAGAGGCTGAGCGAGTGGACATCGCACGAGCCGACAGCCCCATGACCGACCGGAAGGCCTCTGCGCGGCGCCACGACTGGACGACCCTGATACTCGTCGGGCCGTCCGTCGTCCTCGTCTTCGGCTTCGTCATCATCCCCTTCGTCTTCATCCTGCGCTCCAGTGTGGCGAGCGTGGAGATGTACGGGGCGATCGGTACCGACTGGACCTGGGACAACTACCGCGCCCTGGCAGACCCGGTCTACGTGCGCATCATCCTCAACAGCCTGTGGCTGGCGGCGCAGAACACGATCATCTGCCTCCTGGTCGGCTACCCCGTCGCCTACTTCCTCGCGTTCAAGGCCGGCCGGATGACGGGAGCGCTCATCCTGCTGCTCGTCATCCCGTTCTGGGCGAGCTTCCTCGTGAGGATGTCGGCGTGGATGACGCTGCTCAGTCCCGGCGGCGTCGCGGACTGGGCTCTGCAGACGGCCCGGCTCGTGGGCGACGACGCCCAGCTCATCCCGAGTCAATGGGGCCGTGCTGATCGGGCTGCTCTACGTCTTCCTGCCGTCGGCGGTCTTCCCGATCTACGCAGCGCTGCACGGGATCCCGCACTCGCTGCTCGACTCCGCCAGCGATCTCGGCTGCGGTCCGCTGCGCACTCACCTTCACGTCATCATGCCGCTCGGCGTGAAGGGACTCGCGGCCGCCGCCCTGTTCGTGTTCGCCCCCTCGCTGGGGGTCTTCGTCATCCCCGTACTGCTCGGCGGCGGCAAGGACCTCATCATCGGCAACCTCATCGTCACGCTCTTCCTCGAGTTCCGCGACATGCCGTTCGGCGCGGCCGTGTCGGTTGTGCTGGTCGCCCTCGTCGGTCTCATGGCCCTGCTGACGCTGGCGATCTTCGGTCTCCATGGCCGGAGCAAGGGCGAGGTGAAGGAATGAGCGCGACGCCGGCGGTGGCGGAGGTGAGACGGCCTCGGGAGCGACGGTCCGGCCGACGGCTGACCCGGCTGGGTGCCGTCTGGCTCGACGCGCTGGTCGGCGTCATCACCGGAGCCACCTACATCTTCCTGCTGGCGCCCATCGTCGTCGTCGTCATCTTCTCGCTGACCCAGTCCGCGACGGGCTACCAGTGGACCGGCTTCACCTTCGACTGGTATCACCAACTCACGCAAGAGTCGCAGCTTCTGCACGCTCTGCGGGTCAGCCTGATCGTCGGCCTCGCGGCAGCCGCCCTGAGCGTGCTGATCGGGCTTCTCGCCGCCTTCGCCATGGCCCGGCGGCAGTTCCGCGGCAAGCTCGCATTCACGGGCATGGTGCTGATGCCGCTGGTCGTGCCTGAGCTCGTCATGGCGACCTCGCTGCTCATCATGTGACGCAGGCCAGCCTCCAGCTCGGCTACCCGAGCCTCGTGATCGGCCACGTGATCATCACGCTCCCGTACGCCGCCCTGATCCAGCTGGCCGGCATCTCGGGTCTCAACAAGGAGGTCGAGGAGGCGGCAGCCGATCTGGGCGCCGCCCCCAGAAGCGTGATCCTGCTGGTGATCGTCCCCCAGCTCTTGCCGGCGATGCTGACGGCGTTCATCTTCGCCTTCCTGGTGTCGTTCGACGACATCGTGATGTCGACGTTCCTGAGCGGGGTCGGGACGACCATGTTGCCCATCAACATCTACTCGATGCTGAAGCTCGGCGTGAGTCCGGTGGTCAACGCGCTCGGCACCATCCTGGTGGGCCTGACGCTGCTCCTCACCGTCACGACGGGGCTGCGGCAGGCGACGGTCCAGATGAGACGGGGGTGAGCGACGAGCGACAGCAATCCCCGGGACCAGGGGGTCCCGTCAGTGAGTGTCGTCAACGAGATACGGGGGTTGTCATGAAGCTCAAGAAAGGCTCGGTCCTCTGGCTGGTCGCCGTCGCCGTCGTCCTGCTCGCGCTGGCGCTGCTGCCGGCCGCCTGCGGCGAGGAGGAGACGCCCAGCGACACGGGCAGCAGCGCCTGCCTGCCACCAAGGAACTGAACATCTACGCGTGGTCGGGCGAGATCCCTGAGTCGATCATCAAGGACTTCGAGGCGGAGACCGGCGTCACGGTCACCTTCGACACGTTCGACAGCAACGAGGCGATGGTGACGAAGTTGCAGTCCGGCGCCACCGGCTATGACCTCGTGAACCCGAGCCAGTACGCGGTGCAGCAGCTCGCCGGTCTCGAGCTCATCCAGGAGCTCGACCACTCCATGCTGCCCAGCCTGGGCAACGTGCCCGAGTCGTTCCAGCAGGCGGAGTACGACCCGGGCAACCGCGTGGAGCGTGCCGATCATGTGGGGCACGACGGCGCATCGCCTACAACACGAAGTACATCGAGGAGGAGATGACAGCTGGAGCGGCGCTCGCCGACCCGAAGTACAAGGGCAAGATCATGATGCTCGACAACATGCTCGCCGCGTACATCCCGGCGCTGCAGGTCAACGGGTACGACGCCGGCTCGACGGTGAAGGCCGAGGTCGACGTCGCGACGCAGTGGCTGATGGACCAGAAGCCGCTGTTGCAGGGCTACAACGCGACGAACAACGCCCAGCTGCTGGCGCAGGGTCAGGTGTGGATCGAGCTGGCCTGGAACAGCCAGATCGTCCCGCTTCATGGACGAATACCCGGAGCTCGAGTACGTCCTGCCGGAGGAGGGCTTCTCCTTCTGGACCGACAGCCTGTCGATCACGAAGCAGCGCCGAGAACGTGGCGAACGCCTACAAGTTCATCGAGTACCTGCTGCAGCCCGAAGTCGCCGCCAAGATGTGCGACCGAATCCGGCATCGCCGTACCCAACACGCCGATGATGGACCTGCTGCCGGACGAGTGCCGACAACCCGGCCATGTTCGCGCCAGAGGAGGACATGGCGCGCGCCGACGTGATCCTCGACCCGGCCAGGGCGACCATGCATGTACCAGAAGGGCTGGACGAAGGTCCGGGCCGAGTAAGCGGAGCACCGCAGGCGGGCCGGCAGGGCCCAGCCTGAACGACACGAGCCAGAACGGCCGCGGCCGCCGCGCAGCGGCGGCCGCGGCCGTCACGACCGACCGACGACGGAGGGCGCGGGCGTGGGCGGATTCGACATCGTGACCGAGGTGAGCAAGGGCGCCGGCGGAGCTCGTGGAGCGGTACCGGCAGATCGCGCCCTCCACGCTCGGCCACCTCATCGACGGGCACGCGCTCGACCCCGGGATCGAGGCGCTGCTGCCGGGCACCCGGGTCACCGGCCCGGCGATCACGGTGCAGACCAGTGGGCGCGACTCGACGGTCTGCCACAAGGTCATGGACTTCCTCGAGCCCGGGGACGTCGTCGTCATCGCGAGCGACGGCCGAGCCGAGCGGGAGTACTCCTGCTGGGGCGAGATGATGATGCTGGCCGCCAAGGTGGCCGGCGCCGCCGGCGTCGTGATCGACGGTCCGCTGACCGACGTCCAGCAACTGCGCGAGATCGGCCTGCCGGTCTTCGGCCGAGGGCGGTCCGCGATCACGACGCAGCTGCTCGGCGAGGGCGGCTCGATCAACCGGCCGGTCGTCTGCGGCGGCCTCGTCGTCAACCCGGGCGACCTCGTGCTGGGCAGCGACGACGGGGTGCTCGTGCTCTCGCCGGCCGAGGCGGAACGGCTCTACGCCGACGCGTTGGACGAGGAAACGGGCGACGGCGAGTACCGCGACGACCTGCTCGCCGGCAAGCGCCCCTCGCAGCTCTACGACATCGACGGCCTGATCGAAGGGAGCATCCATGGGTGACGCGCGCGAGCCTCTCTTTGAGAAGGGCGTCGACTACGGCGCCCAGAGCTGGCGCGCCGTCGCCGAGCAGCGGACGACGGGGACGCAGCCCCTCGTCGTCATCCCCTCCGGAGCCATCGAGGTGTACGGCCCCCACCTGCCGCTCGGCTCCGACTCCGTCGTGGCCGTGGCGGTCGCGCGCCGGGTCGCCCGCGAGCTGAAGGCCGTCTGCACGCCGCTCATCCCCGTCGGCTACTCCAGAGACCTGATGAGCCATCCCGGCACCCTGACCGTCACGCCGGACGCCTTTCGCGCCTACTTCGAGGGCATCTGCCTCAGCCTCGTGCACTGGGGCTTCCGCGACCTGCTCTTCCTCAACACGCACGCCGGCAACGTGGGCCTGATCGACCAGATCGCGCTCGACCTGATCGAGCAGCACGGCGTGCGCTGTCTGCAGATCGACTGGTGGCGGTACTCGAATCGGGTGGCCGCCGACCTGATGTCGGGCGGCCCCTGGGTGGTCGGGCATGCGGGCGAGCTCGGCACCTCGGTGCTTCTGGAGGTGGCGCCCGAGCTCGTCGACCTGTCCGCGGCGGTCGACGAGGAGCCCGAGGGCGATCCGTGGCCGGCCGGTCTCGAGCGGTACGACGCGTACGCCGACCACAGCGAGTCGGGCGTGATGGGCAGGCCGTCGCTCGCCTCCGCGGAGAAGGGCAAGGCGATCGTCGGGCGCTGCGTCGAGCAGATCTGCCGCGACGCGCGCGAGCACTTCAGGAAGGAGGAGGCGAGATGAGCCTCAAGGTGGCCGCCGTCCAGATGCAGACGGGTCCGTCGAAGGACGAGAACGTCGCCGCCGCGATGGCGATGGTCGAGGAGGCGGCCGGCCAGGGGGCGGACCTCGTGTGCCTGCCGGAGTACTTCACGTATCTGGGCCCGGAAGAGCGGTACGGCGAGGTCGCCGAGACGGTCGACGGAGAGACGCTCACCGGCCTCGGCGACCTCGCCGCCCGCTACGGCATCCTCATCCATGCCGGCAGCCTGGTCGAGCCGTCGCCCTACGCCGGCAAGTTCTACAACACCAGCGTGCTGATCGACCGCGCCGGCAAGCAGCACGGGCTCTACCGCAAGATGCACCTCTTCGACATCGACGTGCCCGACGAGGTCACCGACCAGGAGTCCGCCTTCACCGCGCCCGGGGAGGAGCTCACCGTCGTCGTGCTGCCGGAGTTCGCGGCGGGCATGTCGATCTGCTTCGACCTCCGCTTTCCCGAGCTGTACCGGGTCCTTGCGGCGGCCGGCGCCCAGGTGCTCTTCGTGCCGGCCGCCTTCGCGTTCGCCACCGGCCGCGTCCACTGGAAGGTCCTGCTGCAGGCGCGCGCGATCGAGAACCACGCCTACGTGGTGGCCGCCGACCAGGAGGGCGACGCCAGCGGCCACCCCCTGTGGGGACACACGATGATCATTGACCCGTGGGGGGCGGTGCTTGCGGAGCGCGAAGCCGACGGCGCCGGCATCGTCTACGCCGACATCGACGTCGCGGAGGTCGAACGGCGCCGCGAGCAGGTGCCCGTGCTGAGCGTGCGGCGGCCCGACCTGTACGAGAAGCCGGTGCGCGTGGAGAAGGTCGTCTAGGCCGCCGCGCGCCTTTCCGTCATCACCGCCGAAGGGTCGCAACGGGCTCCAGCCGGGTATGAATGCGCCATGCCGAAGCGCGATGGACAGACGCAGGCGGGCGCGAGGCGCGAGACGGGCACCGCGCGCGAGGCGCGCGCGAAGCGCGAGGCGGGCGAGGCCGCAGTCATCCGTACGAGCCCGTTCCACGAGCGCACGGCGGCGCTGAACCAGACCCAGCTCTGGAGCCACTGGTCGAACTTCCTCGCCGCGGACCGCTACCAGCTGAGCGACAAGGCGGAGTACTTCGCCGTGCGCAACGCGGCCGGCGTCTTCGATTCGAGCCCGCTCTTCAAGTACCGCATCGGCGGGCCGGACGCGGAGGCCTTTCTCGCCGGGATGCTGGCGCGCGACATCCGGGCCTGCCCGCCCGGCTGCGCCCAGTACACGTGCTGGCTCGACGATGGCGGCTTCGTCATCGAGGATGGCGTCGTCCTCCACACGAAGCCGGACGAGTTCCTCCTGACGAGCGCCGAGCCCAACTTCGCCTGGTTCGCCGACCGGATCGGGCGCCTCAACGTCCACTTGGACGAGGTCAGCGACGAGATCGGCACGCTCGCCCTCCAGGGTCCGCGCTCGCGCGACCTGCTGAAGACGCTCGTCCCGCAGGTCGCGAAGCTTCCGTACTTCGGCGTGGCTACGGGCAAGATCGGCCGCGCGGGGGTGACGGTGAGTCGCACCGGCTACACGGGAGACCTCGGCTACGAGGTCTGGGTCGACGCCTCCGACGCCCTCCGGGTCTGGGACGCGCTCTGGGAGGGCGTGCAAGGCCACGGGGTCCAGCCGTTCGGCCTCGACGCGCTGAACATGCTCCGCATCGAGGCCGGCATGCTCCTCCTCGAGGCCGACTTCGACTCGAGCCGCTACGCCTTCAACGACGCCCACCGCTCCACGCCCATCGAGCTCGGCTGGGGCTGGATGATCGGCGACCTCAAGAAGGACGACCGCGCCTTCGTCGGCCGGCGCGCGCTGGAGCGCGAGATCGCCGGCAAGACGTCGCGCTGGGCGATGCGCGGTCTCGTCGTCGACTGGCAGGACTACGACCGCGTCTACGACGCGGCCGGCCTCATCCCGCCCAAGGACCACACGCCGGTCACCGAGGATTGGATGGTCTACGAGGTAGCGGCGACGGGGCGCGCTCCAGTGGCGGCGGCGCCTCCAGTGGCGACGCCTACCGCCAGGCCGGCTACGCGACGAGCTTCATGTACTCGCCGATGCTCCAGCGCCACATCGCCATCGCCCGTGTCCGCCCCGACCTCGCGAAGCCCGGCACGAGGGTGAAGCTCGAGCTCACCGTGGACCATCACTACGAGCAGGTCGCCGCGCACGTCGCCCGGCTGCCGCTCTACAACCCGGAGCGAAAGACGGCTTGAGATGACCACCAAGAAGACGACCGCCAAGTCAGCGAAGAAGCGCGACGCGCCGGCCTCGCGCGCCGCGCGCACCTACGACGCCATCGTCGTCGGCGGCGGCCACAACGGCCTCGTCAACGGCGCCTATCTCGCCAAGGCCGGCCTGCGCACCCTCATCCTGGAGCGGCGCCACCTCGTCGGCGGCGCCGCGATCACCGAGGAGCTGCGTCCCGGCTTCTGGTTCACCACGTTCTCGTACGCCCTCTCGCTCCTGCGGCCGCAGATCGTCCAGGACCTCGAGCTCGTCAAGCACGGCTTCATGCCGCTGCTCATGTCGTCGACCTTCGCCCCGATGGAGAACGGCGACTACCTCTGGCTGACCCAGGACCACGGCCAGAACCTCAAGGAGATCGCCCGCCACAGCAAGCACGACGCCGACGCGTACGAGCAGTACGGCCACGACATGAACATGGTCCTGCGGGCGCTCAAGCCGCTGTTCGACCAGGCGCCGCCCGACCTCTTCAGCGACGACCCGGAGGAGCTCCTCGCGCTCGCGCAGTTGGGCCAGCGGTTCCGCGGCATGGACAAACGCACCCTGCACAACGCCGTCCGGCTGCTGACCGGCAGCGCCGCCGACTTCCTCGACGACTACTTCGAGTCGGAGATCCTCAAGGGCTACCTCGCGAGCTCGAGCATCATCGGCACCAAGGTCGGGCCGCGCTCGCAGGGCTCAGGCCTGGTCCTGCTCTACCACGCGCTGGGCGAGCACGACGGCGAGTTCGGCGCCTGGTCGTTCCACAAGAAGGGCAACGGCGGCTTCACCCAGGTGCTCGCCCGCGCGGCGCAGGCGCTCGGGGCGGAGATCCGCCTCGAGTCGCCGGTCGCCGCGGTCATCACGAAGAACGGCCGCGCCACCGGCGTCGCGCTGACCGACGGCACCGAGTTCTACGCCGACACCGTCGTCAGCGCCCTCGACCCGCGCCACACCTTCCTCGAGCTTGTCGACCCGCGCGAGCTCCCCGACGACCTCGTCGAGACCGTCCAGCGCTTCCGCTTCCAGGGCACGTCGTCCAAGGTGAACTTCGCCCTCGACGGGCTGCCGCAGTACCCGGCCCTGCCCGGCCGCGAGGACATCTTCCGCGGGTTCACGAACGTCGGACCGTCGATCGGCTACCTCGAGCGCGCCTTCGACGAGGGCAAGTACGGCTGGTACAGCTCGCGGCCCTACATAGACGGCGCCATCCAGAGCACCATCGACCCGGACATGGCGCCCCCCGGCAAGCACGTCATGTCGTGCTTCATCCAGTACACCCCGTACAAGCTGCGCGAGAGCGACTGGGATGCCGAGAAGGAGAACCTGGGCGACACCGTGCAGCGGACGCTCGAGTCGTTCTTCCCCGGGTTCGGCGACCTCGTCCTGCAGCGTGAGGTCGTGACGCCGCTCCACATCGAGCGCACCGTGGGGCTCTCGGAGGGCAACATCTTCGCCGGCGAGTTCTTCGCGCCGCAGATGTTCTTCTTTCGCCCGGCGCCGGGCTGGTCGCAGTACCGCACCCCGATCGACGGCTACTACCAGTGCGGTTCGGGCACCCATCCCGGAGGCTGCGTCATGGGCGCTCCCGGCAAGCTGGCTGCGGAGCGGATCCTCAAGGACCGGGGGAGGGGGCGGCGGGGGTAGGGCGGGGGCTCAGCCCTATCGCGGGTTACGCCGCGATCGGTGTGAGGCGACGCGTGTCGGGGCCTGCGGTGTGCGCGGCAGGTGCAGCTGTCACAGGCGTGACAACGTGGCCGTGCCGGTCGCCCAGCACGGTTCGTCCCTGCGGCGCCACGACTCGGCTCGGGGCGGTGATCTCCAGCCCTTCGTCCAGGGCCCAAGTGATGTAGTCGTCGAAGGCATCGCGGAGATTGCGCAGCGCCTCGTCCTTCGTGAGGCCGTCGCCGGCGATCTGCGGGATCTCCTTGATGCGGTACAGGAGGTACCGCTCGTCGCCTTCTGTGCGGATCTCGAACGAGCGCCCATATGGCTGCCTTCCGTAGTAGTCAAGATCCTTGTTCACGTGGCTCCCCTCCCTGCAGACCGAGAAGCTCGTCGATGGTGGCCACTTGTCGGCATGGAAACAGAGAGTCCGAGAGCCGGGCAGAGTGACAATCTGGTGCGGAGGCGCCCACTCGCAGCTGGCAGGAGACGCCGCGTGCGGCCCGGGGTGCTTCGTTCGTCACTTTGACCGAGGGCGCCGGCGCGCGGATACTGGCTTGCAGAGGTCGGGAACTGCGTAGCGGGTCCCGGCCTTACCCTTCGGGCAAGACCACCAGGCTCGCACCCTCGTAGCTGCCTCGCTGCGGAAGCAGTGTGGTTCGGCTGATTGCAGGCACTCAGTGCGGCTATGTGAAAGTCCGATGGTCGACGTTCAGCCGCTTGTTCGTCCTGCTCTGGCGGGCACCCAGGCGGACGCGAGCCCCATCGGCCTCGGCACCCGCCCTGCGCCGCCGTCAGCGCGAGGAGGGGCTCTGTACCGGAGCGACGTCATCAGGCCGTCTTCCTGTCACGGGGAGCCTCCGCTCTCGACAGGCAGTCGCGCGTCCAGCCGATGTGGCGCAAGCATGCGCGCCGGGGTCGCGCTCTGGCCCCGGCGCAGCTCAGCCTCTCGCGCGCCACGTCGCCGTGTACTCGACGCCCGCCGGCAGGACCAGCCCCGGGTCGTCGACGACCCAATGCCCGTCGAGACCGGACTCGCGGGCGACGAGCGCGAAGTGGCACATGGCGATGCCGAGGTCGACGCGCTGCAGGTCGGCGATGCGCAGCGCCCTGAACACGGGGCTGCCCTTGCCGTACCCTCTGGTGCGCAGCAGGAGGAAGTGCCAGTCGCGCGGGGGGTCGCCGTCGCCGTCACGACCGGCGCGGTCGCCGCCGCGAGAGGCGTCGCCGACGCCGTCGTGCACGATGCGCCACGGCTGCTTGTTGGTCGCCGACGGCGCCATTCGCACGGCTTCGAGCGCGGCGACGTAGCGGCCCGCGCTCGCGACCGGCAACGGCTGCCCGTAGCGGCCTTCGAAGAACAGCTCGCCGGCGGGCAGCCGCCGGCCGCCCTCTTCGCGCTCGCGGATGCGTCCGCGGCCGTCGTCGCCGATGTGGCCCACAGAGAGGACGGCCGGCATCGTCTCGTGCCGCCCCAGGCCTCCGAACCGCCTGACGAAGGTGCTCCTCGTGAAAGTGCCGCCCAGCCAGCAGGTCCCGAGACCTATCCCGGTGGCGAACAGGACGATCTCTTCGAGGAGGTAGCCGTAGTCCTCGAGGTCGTGGGGTGCGCGCTGCACGGCCCCGACGATGAAGCCGGTGGCGCCCTTGATGAAGCCGTAGGTGCCGAGACGCCGGAGCACCTGACGGTCGCCCGGCGCCGCGGCCAGCAGTCCGAAGCGGGCCTGCGCGCCCAGCGGTCCGGTCGTGCGCGTGGCCATGAACTCGCACAGGCGCCGCTTATCGTCGTCGGCGATGGGCTGCTCCAGGTAGGTGCGACACGAGTAGCGCCGGCCGATGAGATCCTGGGCCGGCGCCGGGAGTGGCGGTCTGGTCGTCATGGTGGCGAGCCTAGCACGGCCGGCGACACCTCATCTCCCCGAGCCCGCGCCCTTCGCCGTCAACGGTCGCGGGCATACCCCGGCGCCGATCGGCCAATACTCAGGTCACGATGGCCAGGCTGATCTACTCGATGATCACTTCGCTGGACGGGTACGTGGCGGACGAGCACGGCGAGTTCGACTGGGCCATGCCGGACGAAGAGGTGCACCGCTTCGTCAACGATCTGCAGCGGCCCATCGGCACGTACCTCCTTGGCCGCCGGATGTACGAGGTGATGCTGTACTGGGAGGACGCGACGGCGTTCGCGGGCGAGCCGGACTTCGTGCAGGACTTCGCGACCGTCTGGCAGGCGGCGGACAAGATCGTGTTCTCGCGGACGCTCGAGCAGGCGACGAGCGCCAAGACGCGGATCGAGCGGGAGTTCGATCCCGAGGCCGTGCGCCGGCTGAAGGCCCAGGCGGAGCGTGACATGGCGGTGGCCGGTCCGGAACTCGCCGCCCAGGCGATCGGGGCGGGTCTGGTCGACGAACTCCAGCTGGTCGTCGCGCCCGTCGTGATAGGCAGAGGGAAGCGGGCGCTGCCCGACGGTGTCTCGCTCGGCCTCGAGCTGCTCGATCAACGCCGCTTCGGCAGCGGGATGACGTACCTGCGGTACGGCATCGCCGGCGAGCTTCGCGACGGCGGTCGAGACGATCGATGCTGAAACGGGACCCGCAGTCCGCGCCGCGGGGCCTTTGACACACAGGGTCCTGCTGCCTACACTGGCCTCGGCTGGGTACTGCGTAGCGGTCCCCGGCCTTCTGCTTTGGGGAGCACCACCCGACGGACCGAGGGGAGCGCCGCCGCGGCCTTGGTTGAGAATCAACCATCAGGTGGTTGAATCTCAGCCACCTGACGCGGCGGTGTCGTCGGCGTCGAGGTCAAGCTGACGGCCTCGCCCTCCGCGGCCGACTTCCGCTGTCTTCAAGCCTTGGCGAGGGCGCTGGCGAGGGTTTCCGGCGAGGCGTGGTGCTGTGCCTGGCGCGGAACTCGGTGCCCTTCAAGTCGCGGATGCAGACCCTGCCGCTTCGCGCCGTGTGGTCGGCGAGCTGACTGCAGCGCGAGGTCGTGACGCTGCTCCACATCGATCGGACGGCGGCCCTTGACGACTACTCAGTACAGTGAGTAATCTTACTCAGCGTATTGAGTTAATTGTAAACCACCTGCACTGAGCCATGTTTGAACGATCCATAGTTGACGTACTCCTGAAGAGACTCGGCAGCGAGCGGCGCTTCGTGCAGGTCGTCGTCGGGCCGCGCCAGGTCGGCAAGACCACGGCGGTGCTACAGGCAGGGCGTCGGCTCGAGACGAACGGACTGGGCTTCGTGTTCGCGTCGGGGGATGAGCCGCTGCTCCCAGGCCCCGCGTGGATCGACGAGAAATGGGAGGAGGCGCGGGCGGCGGCCTCTGCAGGTCCGGTCATGCTGGCCCTCGACGAGATCCACAAGATCCCCGGGTGGGCCGAGCGAGTCAAGGCGAACTGGGACGCCGACGCTCGCGAGGGCATGGACGTCCGCCTTGTGCTCCTCGGGTCGTCACCGCTTCTCGTGGGTCAGCGCCTCCGCGAGTCGCTCGCCGGACGGTTCGAGGTGATCCCCGCGACCCACTGGCAGTGGCCGGAGTGCCGGGATGCCTTCGGATGGGACGTGGACACGTTCATCTTCTACGGCGGGTATCCGGGAGCAGCTCCACTTGTGGGCGACTTCCAACGCTGGCGGCGCTACGTGCTCGACGCCCTCATCGAGACGACGGTCTCGCGTGACGTGCTGTCGCTGGGGCGCATCGACAAGCCCGCGCTTCTGCGTCAGCTGTTCTATCTGACATGCGATCTTTCGGGACAGGTGGTCGCGTACACGACCCTCCTCGGGCAGCTTCACGACGCCGGCAACAGTACGACGCTCGCCCACTACCTGAGGCTGTTGGAGGAAGTGTGGCTGGCCGTGGGTCTCCAGAAGTACTCTGGGTCGGTGGTGCGCAAACGGTCCTCGAGGCCGAAGCTCCTCGTGCTAGATACGGCGCTCATGAGCGCCGCCAGAGGCATCTCGTTCGAGGAAGCGCGCCGCGACCGCGGCTACTGGGGCCGGCTCGTCGAGACGGCGGCGGGCGCGCACCTGGTCGCGAAGGGCCAGGTCGAGCCGCAGAGGGTGATGTACTGGCGCGAGCGCGATCTCGAGGTCGACTACGTCGTTGAAGACGCCGCTGGACTCTGCGCGCTGGAGATCAAGAGCGGCCGCGAACGCGACAGCGACCGTCGCGGCCTCGACGCCTTCGTCAAGCGGTACGACTCGGCGAGGGTCCGACTGATCGGGGGCGCCGGCACGCCGCTCGCCGACTTCCTGGCCGAGTAGAGTAGCCGGCGCGGCACGGCGAGTGCCTCAGTGCGAAGGCGCGATCTCCTCGCCGGCGTGCGGCCCCGGTCCCATGTCCCAGACCGAGTCGACCGTGATGCGCACCACGTACTTCATGGGCGGCAGGTGGAGCTGCTCGCTGATCGCGGCGAGCTTCTCGTTGACCTGGTCGAAGACCTCGCCGTGGTCGATGAGCTCGGCGTGGCCCTTGACCTGCATCGCGAGCTTGCGCTCCGGGTCGTGGATGCCCACCGCCACGCGCGGGTCGCGCTGCAGGTTCTCGCGCGTCTTGCGGCCGAACATGTCGGCGAAGTAGAGGTGCTCGTCGTCGAGCAGGGCGCCGCTGCCCTTGATGGAGACGTTGGGCATGCCGTCGGCCCCGACCGTCGCGACCCACACGTTGTGGCCGCCGGCGAGCAGATCGTGGAGCTCCTGCGGGATCCTGGTCATGGCGCGCCCTCCCTCGGGTTCGCTTTGCGTGCGGCTGACGGTACCCGACTGCCGGTGGGGGCTAACGGCGGGGCGTTGCGAGGAGTCGGTGGTGCGGGGAAGGCGCGCTGTTCTAGCCGAGCACCTTCACCCCGAAGGCCTGCAGACAGGCTGCGGTGGCATCGAGCTCGGCAAGCGGAGGGACGAAGATGACGGTACAGTCACGCCCGCGAGTGAGCAGTACGCGATAGGCGTTGAGGCGTAGCCGGAAGGGGTCCTTGACGTGCGTGCCTCGTTCATGGGGATCTTGGCGCGGGCGTTCGACCACCGGTCGCCTCATGTCGTCCTGGCCCGTCGGAGGAGATCAGTCCCCCACGCCAGCAGGACGCCATCGAGCTCCAGGCCCTGGGCTCCATACTCGGTGCACACTGAGCGAGTCGTCGGCAGGACGCGGGATCGCTTACAATCGCCATACCAAGGACCGACTTCTTGGCCTGTCGACCCCCAGTCGTTCGGCACGCCCCACTTGGCAGGTCTTGTCGCGTGAACTGGCCATCAGGCCGAAGCGCGCATCAGGGCGCCTCCGACGTATCGGAGCGGTCGCCAGATAGTCGCGAGCGATGTCGAGGTCTCTGGTCATCCGAAGATGGTAGCCCTGCTGCTCGAGCCGCGCGACGACTTCGCCTCCGAGAGATGCCGCGAGCCGCTTCACGCGCATCCGCGTTCGCCTCGTCCCAGGGTCGGTCGTCCTCCAGCAGCACTTCCACCCACCGTCAAGGTCGGCCGCGAGATGAAAACGAAGCTCCCGCGTCAGCTCCAGCGCATCGTGAGCCTCCATTTCGCACGGTGAAGCCCGGACCATCGAAGTGACCGTCCAGTACCGTCACTGCGGCGCATGCACTGTCCATCCGTCCGGGTCGCCGAGCCGTTCGAGCGCGTCGCACCACTGGCCCAAGTCCGGCCTCTTCACCCGACGTGGATCTCCTGACCTGATCCGATCAAGCCCGACCAGCACGCACCACTCGGGTATTCGGTCACCGAAATCAACGAACGCCTCAGGCTCGGACACAGGGATGGCGAGCCCTGGATGCTTGACTCAAGTCACCTGTTCGACGTCCCAGGCCCGCTGAGCTTCGTCGTAGACGATCACGTGCTGTGGTGGCACCGCAGCCTTGTCTCCTAAGTACTGTCTGACGTAGTTCTTGACGCCCCGGACGAAGGTCTTTCCACCCCCGCCGTCGCCGCGCAGTTCGTACTGCAGCACCTCTACCAGTGGGCCATTTCCGCTCAGAAAGATCCCTGGAGCGGTTGGTTTACCGCCTGCTCTCTCCACTGCTAGGTCATTCAGGAGCGGTGAATGAACTGCACGAAGGCCAACGAGTGTCTTGCCTGACCCGGGAACTCCAGTCACAAGTACGAGGTGGCGTGTGTGATCGCGAGCGGCCTGGTGGGCGATGCGGGAGATCTCCTCGACGGCCGGGTCAGTGTCGGGCGCGCCTCAGGGATGTCGCGCAGGTGGCCGTCGTTGAAGAGCTCGCGGGCGGCCTGGACGAGCGTGGGGAGTGGGCAGTAGGCGTCCTTCGCGAGAAAGGCGTCGGCGGTGAGCGGCCCATTGCTCCAGTCACGTTGAAGCTTCTGGATCAGCTCGTGGAGCGAATCCGGTCCAGCGATGTGCACGCCGTCTCGCACACCCCCATAGCCGTGCGAGCGCGTAGGGACAACGACGGCGTGCACCTCGCGGTCGGCACAATGCCGGTGGTAGCAGCGTAGGTCGCGGGCATAAGCGGATGCCTGATCGAGGTCCGCCTGCTCCGGCTCGGTCTTGCCCTTGAGTTCGAGGACGACGACGGCACCGCTCACAAGAAGGACGACGTCAGGCCGCCGCGATTCGAGCGGGAGCTCATACTCCAGGATGGCGGTGTACTGGTCGGCGAGGTCGTCGACTTCGACCACCTCGCCGACAGCGTGCTGCAACTTAGGAATGGACTCGTCCCAGGCGAAGACCTGGGACTCGCTCACGCCTTCGAGGAACTCCTGGAGTGAGACGCGGACGACGCGGGGCTCCTCCTCGGCGAAGGTTGGGAAGTCGCTCTGCCAGCCGTAGCGAGCGCGGGCGGTGTCGTCGTCAGGAGTCACGAATCAGCTGCTGTGTCGGCCCCGTACTCCACGGTCGAGATACTAGGCGACGAAGCTCGCGTAAGGCAACGGATACCGGGCTTTGGGGGCGGAGTAGACGATCCTACTTTGATCGTGGCACACTCCTCTCACTGAGTCCACGCCACCGGCTCCGGGAGGCCGTCATGACCGAGCTCCTCGCCCTGACCTGCGACGCCTGCGGCGATCCCATGCTCCCCGACGTGAGCGCGCTCGACGAGCACGGCTGCCTGTGGATCTGCATCAACCCGCGCTGCCCGGAGCTGCGCGTCAGGGAGCTCGAGGCCGCGGACCTGGAGGAGGCCGGCGTGCCGAAGGCCCTCGCCGGCCGTCTTGCGCGCCTCATCCTGCACTACGTCGCGGAGGGGGAGGAGTCGCCGCGGACGCGCGAGCGGGCGCAGGCCGATCTCGCGTCACTCCGCGCGCAGCTCCTCGAGATGGGACGCCTGGCAGAGACCACGGGCGCCATCGCCTTGCATCTCGACGACGCCCTCTCCGTCTCGTTCATGAACGACGACTTCGCCGAGGGCGAGGAGGCCAAGCAGTCCCTCGCCGTCGTCGCCGCCCTCTGCGCCATCGTCGGCCGCACCGTCGCCGACGCCGCCTCCCGCCTGCACGGCATCGACCCGGAGCTGCCGGGATTCATGGCGTTCGGCGACCACTAGCCCCTGTTGTGTTCTTGCTCAATGTCCACCCTCGGACGCTTTCGTCACCCTTGGCCGGGACTTCGCGAGCGGTCACACTGACGGCATGCCCCTCACGTCGCTCACACCGTCGATCCGGACCGGGTCTGCCATCCATCCTTGCAGATCTCGTCCAGTATCGACTATCATTCGTTGTCAAATGACGACGCAAGGTAGTCAGAAGGGGATCACGGCGCTCTTCGCCTCTGCGACCATCGGACCGCTGCTGCGCGTCTTGATACTTCAGCCTCTGCGTG
>CAWHUW010000009.1:0-226746 GCA_963832655.1 uncultured Thermoleophilia bacterium | reverse complement strand
TGGGTTGCAGAATGGTTGCAGCCGGACGGCTCAGCGGAGGGGTGAGAGGGCGAAATACCTGCAAATGAATGGTGGGCGCACGTGGATTCGAACCACGGACCTCTTCCTTATCAGAGAAGCGCTCTAACCGACTGAGCTATGCGCCCACGGGGGATTGGAGTCTAGGTCCGGGGGCGGCGGCGCGTCAACCGCTGTCGCGCAGTCCCCGGCAGAGCTCGGCGTAGAAGCCGAGGAGGTCGGCCTCGATCGCCTCCCACGAGTAGCGCGCGCGCACGGCAGCGAGGCCGCGCGCGCCCATGGCCTTGCGCTCGTCGGGGTCGGCGAGGAGCCGGCGGACGCCGGCCAGGTGGTTCGCGACGGTCGGCGCGACGGCCACGCCGCAGCGCTCGGCCCTGACGGGCGCGGCGTGGTCGGCGAGGTCGCTGACGAGGACGGGCAGGCCGGCGGCCATGCCCTCGTAGACCTTGGTCGGGATGTTGGGCAGGCTGTACTGGGGGCCGCCGACGAACGGCGACCAGCAGACGTCGGCGGCCTTCAGGTAGCCCGGCACCTCGCCCGGCGGGACGCGCCCGAGAAGGTGGACGCGGCCCTTGAGCTCGCCCTCGACACGTTCGCGCAGGACGGGCTCGTCGGCGGGGTCGGCGTGGTGGCCGGCGAGGTACAGCGACACGGGCGCGTCGGGGCCGAGCGCGCTCATCACGTCCAGCATGAGGAAGAGGCCGCGGGTGCGCCCGAGCGTGCCGACGTGGATGAGCTTGAGCCGCTCGTCGGCGGCGATCTCGGGATTCCGGACCGCGGCCTCGAAGTTCGCGAGGCGCGGGTAGTTGACCATGGCGAGGCGCAGCGCCGGCCTGGGACCGAGGGCGCGGAGCTGGCCGGGCGCGGCCGAGATCACGCCGTGGCACGCCGCCGCCAGCGTCCGCTGGGCGACGGCGGTGGCGCGCGAGGCCCACGGCCGCGCCCGCTCCGGGATGTACGACTTGGTGGCGACCGCCTCGGGCACGTACTCGTGCATGTCGTAGACAACGCGCGGCACAAGGAAGCGCAGCACGGGGGCGATCGTCAGCAGCTCGGGGTCGTGGAAGTGGACGACGTGCGGCCGCACGCGGCCCAGCTCGGCGACGATCTCGCGCACGCTCATCCAGCGCGTGCTGCGTCCGCGCACCGGCAACGCGACCTGACGCGGGTTCTCGCCCGGCGGCGCCTCCGGCGCGCCGGGCACGAGAAAGGTCACGTCGTAGCCGGCCGCCGCCAGCGTGCGGCACTCGCGCTCGTAGATGCGGATGTCGCCCGGCTTGTGGACGATCGAGAGGTGGACGACGCGGATCATGAGGTCTTTAGCCTATCGCCCCGTCAACGCCGGCGCCGAACAGACCTGTCTTGTCAACTTCTTCTGACCGGTTTACATTTCATCAGATGACTTGTGGGTGCGCATCGAAAGGTCCATCATGACGTCCGTGACCATCACTGAACTCAAAGCCCACTTGGCAGAGTACCTGCGGCGCGTGCAGAACGGCGAGCGTCTGCACGTCACGGTGCGCGGCCGGGAGGTCGCGGACATCGTGCCCGCGGACCCCGTGCGCGCAGCACTGTGGCGCATGGTCGAGGCCGGCGAAGCGGAGTGGGGCGGTGGTAAGCCAGTCGTTCCGGACGACCTCCCCGTCAACACCGGACGTCTCCTCTCCGACATCGTGCTGGAGGACCGCGGGCCATACTGGGACGACCCGGACCCTGAGACCCGGTGATCCTCTACGCGGACACCAGCGCGCTGGTTAAGGCTGTGCTGCTGGAAGTCGGCACGGACCGAGTGAGCGCATGGTTCGGAGAGGCGGAGCAGGTGGCGTCGAGTGTGATGACGTACGCGGAGGCTTGTGCCGCGCTTGGGCGTAGGGATCGTCTGCGCGGTCCTGACCGGGCCGTGCTCAAGGCGCAGCTTGCGAGGCTGGACGCGCAGTGGAACGAGTTCCTCGTAGTCCCGGTCGACGAGCGCGTGGCCGGTCGCGCCGCGCTGGAGCACGGCCTTCGCGGCATGGACGCGGTCCAACTGAGCGCTGCCATGAGACTGCGCGTCAGCGTCACCCAGTACGCACCGGATGCGGAGGTCGTGTTCGCCGCCTTCGACCGCCGCCTGCTCGAGGCGGCCGAGCGCGAGGGCTTCGCCACGCTCGGCCGCCCGCTCGCCTAGCGCGGAGCATCCGCGCCGCCAGAGTTTCCCTCTCAGGCGTCTGCCCTATAATCAGGGGGCTATGGACGTCCAGCAGATGGTCATCTACGGCGTCAGCTTCGACGTCATCGGCAAGCAGCCGATCGTCCTCCTCAAGACCCTGGAGGGCAACAAATTCCTGCCCATCTGGATCGGCCACCCTGAGGCGGCGGCGATCCTCATCAAGCTGCAGGGCACCAAGCTGCCGCGGCCGATGACGCACGACCTGCTCACCAACCTCATCGGCCAGTTCGAGGCCGAGATCGCGCGCATCACCGTCACCGAGCTCAAGGACAGCACCTTCTACGCCAAGCTCACGCTGCTCAAGGACGGCGCCGAGATCGACATCGACTCGCGCCCCAGCGACGCCCTGGCCCTGGCGGTGCGCACCGAGGCGCCGATCTTCGCCTCCGACCGAGCTCATCGTCGAGAACGCGATCGAGTTCGAGCGCGAGGTCGACGACACCGAGGAGATCATCGAGGGCTTCCGCGACTTCCTCGAGCAGGTCACGCCCGAGGACTTCAACACCGCCGAGGTCATGGCCGACGAGGCGCTGTACGCCGAGCGCGAGCTGGCGGCCGAAGAGGACGACGAAGACGAAGTGGACGAGGACCTCGACGAGGACGAAGAGGACCTCGACGAGGACGAAGACGACGAAGACGACACAGGGCGCGCCTGACGGCCGTCGAGAAAGCGAGCCTGCCGTGGCCACCGGACCCACCGACCCCGTCATCACCCAACTCCGCGACCAGATCTCGGACAACGACCTCAAGATCGTCGACGCCGTCAACAAGCGGCTCAAGCTGGTGGCGCAGCTCAAGAAGTACAAGGAAGAGCACGGGGTCGACTTCTACGACCCGGCGCGCGAGGAGTGGATGCTCACCTTCCTCGCCCGCGCCAACAAGGGCCCGCTCTCGAACGACGGCCTGCGCGACGTGTTCACCGAGATCCTCGCCGTGACGAAGCAGGAGCTCGCGCCCAAGGGGTAGAGGCGGCGGGCGACGAGGAGACGCGGGTGGGGCGGCGGCTCGCACGAGCCGCCGCCCCACCCGCGTCTCTACCCCTTGAGCACCCCGAGCGGCCGCAGCCGCGCCACCTTGCGCGCCAGGCCGACGGCGTCGATCACGTCGACGATCTCGCGCACGTCCTTGTAGGCGTACGGCGCCTCTTCCGCGAGCAAGGACGTCGACTGCGAGCGCACGACGATCCCTTTGGCCTCGAGCTCGCGGCGCACGTCGGCGCCGCTCATGACCCGCTTGGCGGCGCCGCGCGAGAGCCGGCGGCCGGCGCCGTGGGCGGCCGAGCCGAAGCTCTCGCGCATCGCCGTCTCCGTCCCCACCAGCAGCCAGCTCTCGCTGCCCATGTCGCCGGGGACGATCACCGGCTGGCCGGTCTCGCGGAAGACCGGCGGCAGGTCGGGGTGCCCGGGTCCGAAGGCGCGCGTCGCCCCCTTGCGGTGCACCCACAGCTGCGTCGGCACGCCGTCCACCTCGTGCGTCTCGAGCTTGGCGATGTTGTGCGCCACGTCGTAGAGCAGCTCGACGCCGAGGCGCTCCCACGGCCGCCGGAAGACCTGCTCGAAGCCCAGGCGCACCTCGTGCATCATCGCCTGCCGGTTGGCGAAGGCGAAGTTGGCGGCGGCGGCCATCGCCGCGAGGTAGTCCTGCCCCTCCGGCGAGCTCGCCGGCGCGCAGGCGAGCTGGCGGTCGGGCAGCTCGATGCCGTAGCGGCGCGTCGCCGCCGCCATGCGCCGCAGGTGGTCGGTGCAGGTCTGGTGGCCGAAGCCGCGCGAGCCCGAGTGGATCATCACGGCGATCTGGCCGGCGTGGACGCCCCAGGCGCCGGCCACTTCTGCATCGAGCACCTCGTCGACGACCTGGAGCTCGATGAAGTGGTTGCCGGCGCCGAGGCTCCCGACCTGCGTCCGCCCGCGCTCGATCGCCTTCTGCGTCACCGGCTCGGCGCTGGCCCCCGGCATGGCCCCGTTCTGCTCCGTGTGCGCGACGTCGCGCTCGGTCGCCAGACCGTGCTCGAGCAGCCAGGGTACGCCGCGCTCGACCAGCTGCGTCAGCTCGCGCGGCTGCAGCTTGAGCGTCCCGCGGTCGTTGAGCCCCTGCGGGATGCGCCGCATCAGCTCGTGCACGAGCTCCTCGGCGCGCGGCCGCACCTCCTCGTCGTCCAGCCCCGTGATCGCAAGCCGCACGCCGCAGTTGATGTCGAAGCCGACGCCGCCGGGCGACACGACACCCTCGTCGGCGCGCATCGCGGCGACGCCCCCGATGGGGAAGCCGTAGCCCCAGTGGATGTCGGGCATCGCCAAGCTGGCGCGCACGATGCCCGGCAGCGTGGCGACGTTGGCGACCTGCTGCAGGGCCTCCTCGTGCCCGGCCTGCTCGAAGAGGCTCTCGTGCGCGTAGACGTAGCCGGGCACGCGCATGGCGCCCTCGGGCGGGATCACGTAGGTGTGCGCCCCGGTGCGCTCGACGTGGACCACGGCGCGCGCTCAGACGTCGAGGATCACGAACCCCTCCCAGCCCGAAGGGCCCTCGGTCAGGGAGAGCTGGTGCAGGGTCGCCGCCTTGACGCCGCCGCAGATCACGTGACGTGCCGGGTCGAGCGGTTCGCCCGTCGCCCGCGCCACGAGGTGGGTGTCGTCGAGCTCGACGATCTCGAAGTCGACGAACAGGATGCTCTCGGCCTCGAAGCGGTAGATGAGCTCGTCGATCCACGCGGCGAGGAGCAGGTCGAGTTCGTCGGCCTGCGCGCGGACCTCGACCGTCTCGGTGCGGTCGATGGTCACCGGGTCGCAGATCAGCGAGAAGGCCGCCTTGGCCGCCTCTTCGAAGACGCCCTCGCGCGTCGGCGCCCAGGCGCGCAACCCCAACGTCGGCCGTGTGGTCGACGAGTTCGTAGCCCTGCCTCATGCCGGGACTGTACCCGCGGGGGGCCGGGTCAACCGCGCGACGGCGGGCCGCACCGGCCGACGGTCAGACGACGGTCGCGCCGGCGGCCGACGCGGCCAGCCCCAGCGGGCGGGCCGCGACGCCCTCGCCGGCGAACGCATCGACCATCGCCCGGGCGATTGCGTCCGCGTCGGTCGCCAGGCTGACGAAGGCGACGAGACTGGGGCCCGAACCGGACACCGCCACGGCGGCCGCCCCGGCGTGCTGCGCCGCCAGCCAGGCGGCGCGTCCGCCGGGGATCAGCTCGAGGCGGTTGGCCTGGTGCAGACGGTCCTCCATGACCTGGCTGAGCAGCTCGAAGTCGCCCGTGCGCAGGGCCTCGACCACGAGCGGCGTGCGCCCCAAGTTGAAGACCGCGTCCGTCATCGACACCTCGGTCGGCAGGCCGGCGCGCGCGGTGCGCGTCGAGAAGGGCAGGTCGGGCACCGCAAGCGCCACGTGCACCTCGGGCACGAGGATCTTCTTGGTGAGCAGGCGTTCGTCCTTGCGCACGACGATGGTGAGGCCGCCGAGCAGGGCCGCGGCGACGTTGTCGGGGTGGCCCTCCATGTCGGCGGCCAACTCGAGCAGCGACTCACGCTTGAACGGGTGCCCGAGGAGCTCGTTTGCGCCGAGCAGACCGGCGACCACGGCCGAGGAGCTCGAGCCGAGGCCGGAGGCCAGCGGCACGCGCACGTCGCAGTCGATGGTGAGGCCGGCCGGCGAAGCCGCGCCGGCCTCCTCGTACACGCGCAGCGCCGCCTGCGCGACGAGGTTCGTCGCGTCGCCCGGCAGCGTCGCGGCTCCTTCGCCCTTGACGTTGACGACGACCCCCTCGCCGACCAGGGCGAACCGGGCCTCGTTCCACAGATCGAGCGCGAGGCCCAGGCAGTCGAACCCCGGCCCCAGGTTCGCCGTCGTGGCCGGCACACGCACGACGCAGGTCTGTCGTCCGTCGCTCACCGGGTCTCCTTGCGCGTCTGGCTCACGCTTCCTCCGCGCCGGCGCCGGGGGCGCTTGCCCCACCGTTCTCCGCGCCGTCGGGACCGGCCCCGCGGCGCAGCCGCCTGACGACCAGCCACACCACGACGCCGACGATCGCGACCACGACGACGTAGTCGAGGTACTTGAGCTGCTTCTCGATCGCCTCCCAGTTGTCGCCCGCCTCGACACCGAGCCAAGTCAGGAAGATCACCCACGGGATGCAGCCGAGAAGGGTGTACGTCGTGAACTTCCAGAACGGCATGCGCCCCATGCCGGCGGGCAGCGAGATGAAGGTGCGCACGATCGGGAGCATGCGGCTGAAGAAGACGGTCGGCGCGCCCCAGCGGTCGAACCAGCGCTCGGCCAGTTCGAGGTGGTGGTGGCGCAGCAGGACGTACTTGCCCCAGCGGTCGATGAACGGCCGGCCGCCGTACAGGCCGATCCAGTAGGCGATCCACGAGCCGACGACGTTACCGGCCACTCCTGCGGCCACCGCGCCCCAGAAGCTCATGTCGCCCTCGCTCACGGCGAACCCCGCGAAGAGCATGATCGCCTCGCTGGGGACGGGGATGCAGGCACTCTCCAGCGTCATGAGGACGAACACGCCTGGGAGCCCCCACGCGCCCACCACGTCGGTCGCGAACTGGACCAGCCATTCGACGATGCTCTGCATGCGGCCAAGGGTACCGCAGCAGGCGGCGAGGCGGCGAACCACAGGGCCTGTGGTGCGTGCGCAGGAGGACGCGCGGACGAGCATGTCCAAGGCCGTTCGTCAACCATAACCTTGTCTTTCGAAAACGACCTAACAGTAATACCCTTGTATTTCGAACACGTCGCGTCTATTATCCAACCATGCACCGTCTCGCCATCAAGAGCCTCCGCGCGTGGGCCGAGTCTCCACGACGCAAGCCGCTGGTCGTGCGCGGCGCTCGCCAGGTCGGAAAGACATGGGCCGTCCAGCACTTCGGAGAGGAGCATTTCGACGGGCGCGTCCACACCCTCGATCTCGAGCGACGCCGTGACCTCCACAGGCTGTTCGAGGGCAGTCTCGACCCGACTCGCATCCTCTCAGAGCTCGAGACCGTCGTGGGAGAGCGGATCACTCCCGGCCGCGACCTCCTGTTCCTTGACGAGATCCAGGCCTGCCCACGAGCGATCGCGGCCCTTCGGTACTTCGTCGAAGACATCCCCCAGCTCCATGTCATCGCGGCCGGATCTCTTCTCGAGTTCGCCCTGCGCGCGATCTCCGTCCCGGTGGGCAGGATCCAGTACCTCTGGATGCAGCCCCTCACCTTCGTGGAGTACCTTCGCGGCGTCGGCAACGATCCAGCCGCCGACACCGTCGACGAGGGTCCGCGGCCACTCAGTGAGACGGTCCACCGGGCGCTGCTCGGCCACGTTCGCGACTACATGTTCGTCGGCGGCATGCCGGCGGCGGTGAGCGCCTACGCGACGAGCGGACGGCTCCTCGATGCCTTCGATGTGCATGACGAGATCGTCACCTCCTACCGGGACGACTTCCTCAAGTATCAGCCGCGCACAGACCCGGACGGCCTCGACGACGTTCTGGTGGCGGTCGCCGGTTCAGTGGGCGAGCCGATCAAGTACGCACGGTTGAGCGGCCGCGTCACCCGACCCACGATCAGGCGCGCGTTCGGCCTGCTCGAACGCGCACAACTCGTTCGTCGAGTCGAGGCTGTGCGGCACTTGGGCATCCCGCTCGGCGCAGGTGTGGGCCAGCGCTTCAAGGCGATCCTCGTCGACGTGGGACTGATGCAGCGCCTTTCGGGTCTGCCTGCGAACATCGAGCTGGCCAGGGAGGATCTGCTCGGCATACACGCCGGCGCGGTCGCCGAGCAGTTCGTGGGGCAGCAACTGGCGGCGGCGCTGCGGGGTGGCGATCGCTTGTACTACTGGGCTCGCGAAGCCAAGAGCAGCACCGCGGAGGTCGACTACGTCGTGCGCATCGGCGACTCGGTGCGGCCAGTCGAGGTCAAGAGCGGACCAAGCGGGCGCCTTCGCAGCTTGCACCTGCTCTTGTCGCAACATCCTGAAGTCGGGCCGGGCATCGTCCTCTCGGAGGCGCCCTACGCCGAGCTCCCCGAGCAGAACCTCGTGTTCGTGCCGCTCTACTACGCCGGGACGCTGATGGGCGACGAGTCCGGCGCCGCCTGACGGACCGCGAGGGGAGCCCACCGCCTGGTGGCCGCCTCTGTCGCTCCATGGTAGCGTCACGGGCCGACCCGGGACCAAGGAGGCACTCTCATGGCCGTCGGCCTGATGGACATCAAGGGACAGTACGCCGAGCTGCAGGACCGCATCGAAGGCGCCGTGCTGGAGGTGCTCCGCAGCGGACGCGTGATCCTGGGGCCGAACGTCAAGGGGTTCGAGGATGAGGCCGCCGCGTACCTCGGCACGACGGGGGCCGTCGGCGTCGCCAACGGCACCGACGGCCTGACGATCGCCCTCCGCGCCCTCGGCGTCGGGCCGGGCGACGAGGTCATCACCGTCCCGTTCACGTTCTACGCCGGCGTCGAGGCCATCGCCCAGACCGGCGCGACGCCCGTGTTCGTCGACATCCAGCCGGACACGCTGAACCTGGACCCGGACAGGCTCGAGACTGCGATCACGCCGAAGACGAAGGCCGTCATGCCCGTCGACCTCTTCGGCCTGCCCGCCGACATGGACGCCGTGCGGGCCGTGGCCGAGGCGCACGGCATCCCCGTGGTCGAGGACGCCTGCCAGGCGTGGGGCGCCTCGTACAAGGGCCGGCCGCGCCGGCGGCCTCGGCGACCTCGGCGTCTTCAGCTTCTTCCCCACCAAGAACCTCGGCGCCTTTGGCGACGGCGGCCTCGTGACCGGCAACGACGCCGACCTCGTGCAGAGGGTCCGCGAGCTGCGCTTCCACGGCAGCAAGGACAAGAGGACGTTCACCCACATCGGTTTCAACTCGCGGCTCGACGAAGTCCAGGCCGCGATCCTGCGCCTCGAGCTCGAGGTCGTCGACGCTTGGAACGCGCGCCGCGCCCAGGTCGCGGCGTGGTACGACGCGCACCTGCCGCGCGAGGTCCTGCGCCCCTGCGTGCCCGACGACCGCACGCACGTCTACCACCTCTACATGATGCGACATCCGGCGCGGGACGCGATCGCGGCGGCCTGCAAGGAACGCCAGGTCGACTGCGCCGCCTACTACGTGACCCCGTGCCACCTCCAGCCCGTGTTCGCCGACTTCGGCCACAAGCTCGGCGACTTCCCGGTGACCGACGCGGCCGCCGAGACGAACCTCGCCCTGCCGATGCACCCCAACCTCACCGAAGAGCAGGTGAAGGAAGTCGCGGCCGCCGTGGCCGCCGGGCTGCGCGTGGAGCGAGGGGCCGGCGTAGCCCGCGCGGACGGCGGAGCGCGCGCAGCGCGGCAGGCGCCGTCCGCCCCTCCGGCGAATGAGGAGCGCGTGAGGGTCTGGGTCGACATCACCGACTCGTCGCATGTCCTCTTCTTCGCGCCCGTCGTGCGGCGCCTCGAGGACCAGGGCCACGTCGTCACGCTCACGGCGCGGCGCTTCGAGAGCGCCGAGCTGACGATGCGTCGCCTGGGCCTCGTCGCGGTGCTCACGGGGCAGCACCGTGGAGGCGGCCCCGGCGCCCGCGCCGTCGGGCTCGTCAATCGAACGGCGCAGCTGCTAGCCTCCGCCTCCAGCGGCCGGTTCGACGTCGCCGTCGGGAGCCACGCCAGCGACTTCGTCCTCACCGCCTGGGCGCTCGGCGTGCCGCAGCTCACGCTGCTCGACGACGAGCGCCTCCAACGCACGAACGCGGTCAACGTGCGCCTCGTCGACCGGGCCGCCGTACCGGACGCGATCCCGGTCGGCACCCTGCGCGCCCTCGGAGTGATGCCCGAGAAGCTGTTCCGCTATCCCGGGTTCAAGGAGGAGTACTACCTGCACGACTTCTCAGGCCTGATCCCGACGTGCTCGCCGACCTCGACGTCGACCGGCGCACCGTCGTCGGTGTCGTGCGCCCGCCGCGCGACGAGCGAGACGTCGACTTCGACGCCCGCTGGCGGGCGCAGCGCGCGCTGCCGGCGGCCGCAGGCGAGCCGGCGTCGTCCGCCGCAGCCGCCAGCGCACCGGTCCGCGAGCTCGAGGCCTTCGTCCGCGAGCTCGCCAAGCGGCGCAACCTCACGCTCGTCCTCCTGCCAAGGTCCGACGAGCAGCGGCGCCACTTCGCCGCGCTCGGCCTGCGGAACCTCCTCATCCCCGAGGGTTCGGTCGACGGCGTGAGCCTCGTCGCCGCGGCCGACTTCGTCCTCGGCGCCGGTGGCGTCATGGACCGCGAGGCGGTCGCGCTCGGCACGCCGGCGTACACGCTCTCGCGGCGGCCGCCGTCGGCGGTCGACGCGGCGCTGCTCGCTGCCGGCCGGCTCAAGCGCGCCAAGAAGGCGGACGACATCGCCTTGCGCAAGAAGGACTCTCGTATCACGGCCGTCGAGCGCCGCGACCCGCAGGTGTTCGTCGACGAGGCGATCGAGCTGGCGCGCCGTCGCTCCGGGCCGGCGCGCCTCGGCCGTCTCGGCCGCTAGATCCCGAGAGTGACGACCACCGACCGGACGGACTCGACGTTGCCGGCCAGGTCGGCGGAGAAGTACTCCAGGGTGTGCGGCCCGCTGTGGTCCCCGCTCCTCTTCCGGTGGAGGCAGAGGACCGCGCTCGCGTCGTGGCACCACGGACCGCCGTCGACGCGGTAGCTGGTCGTCGCGACCCCGCTGAGCGGGTCGGTCGCGTTGAACGTCACCGTGACCCACGGCGCCGTCAGGCCGTTGTAGTCCGTTGTCGTCGTCGGCGCGGTCGTGTCCAGCGTGATCCCGTCCGAGAGCGAGACCGTCTTCCCGACCGTCAACCGGTACTGCGCCTGCACCGTCTTCGTCCCGTCGCCGGCGACGAGGGTCCATGTCGTCGACGCCGCGTAGGGCATCCACGCCGACCACGTGCCGCCGGCGTTCATCAGGCGCATCGACGAGGCCTGGGAGACCGCGGAGTTCACGGTCACCGACGGCGTCGTGGTGTACGCGGCCCCCGCGGCGATGCTCATGGTGCCGGTCCGCGAGGCCTTGCCGGCCATCGCCGGACGCGCGGCGGCGACACCGGCGAGCCCCGCCAGGGTCACGACCGCCGCCGTCCACGCGAGCAGTCCGTGGCGCCTGCTCTTCCATCCTTGCGTCCCGTTCACGTCGTCCTCCCCGATGAGCCGCGGATCTGGGCCGCGGACGTGATGTCGTTGTGGACCTGACTCGTCCTCTTAATCGACCCTATTCTGCCGACCATGAGGGCGAACGCCCGGCTTCTGGACGCATGTACCACGCCAGCGGCTCCGGACCGCGGGCGCCCGTTCCGCCGGCCTGCGGGGTCCGAATGTCCTATTGCTCCACAGGATTCGTGCTATAAGCTTCCTGCATGGATATCCGCTATCTCCGTCTCTTCTGCCGCATCGTCGATCGCCGCAGCTTCTCGCTGGCGGCGGAGGACCTGCACATTACGCAGCCGGCTGCCAGCCAGCAGGTCCGGTCCCTGGAGCGCGAGCTCAAGGCGACGCTGCTGGACCGGTCCAGCCGGCGCATCGCCCCGACCGACGCCGGGCAGGTCCTCTACCGCTACGCGCGCGAGATCCTGGCCCTGCACGAGCTCGCGTGCACCGAGATCCTCGACCTCCAGGAGCTCGTCGCGGGACACGTCGTGATCGGCGCCTCGACCGGCCCGGGCGAGCACGTCCTCCCGGACCTGCTCACGCGCTTCCGCGCCCAGTATCCCGGCGTCCGCGTCTCACTGAGCGTCGACGACACGCAGAAGGTGATCGAGCGCGTCGTGAGCCGCGAGTTCGAGTTCGGCGCCGTCGGCGCGCCGACCCATCAGCCCGACCTCACCGTCGAGCCCCTGGTCCGCGACGAGGTCGTCCTCGTCTGCAACCCATCTCACCCTTGGGCGTCGCGCCCCTCGGTGACACTGGATGAGCTCGAGCGCGAGCCCCTGATCGTGCAACAGGAGGGCGCCGGCATCCGCGCGGTGGTCGAAGGCCGTCTCCGCGCCGCCGGCGTCGCCGTCGAGAAGCTCGACATCGTCGCCGAGATGGGCCTCATGGAGTCGGCCAAGCAGGCGACCATCTCCGGCGGGGGCGTCACCTTCGTCAGCCGCTGGGCGATCGGCCCGGAGCTGGAGCACGGGACTCTCGTCGTGGTCCCGGTCGACGACTTCGATATCCGGCGCGACTTCTACACGGTCCGGTCGCGCAGCCGCGTGCTCTCGCGCGCCGCCGAAGCCCTGCTCGCCTTTCTCGGCGAGCAGTACGACACGGCGCCGCCGGGCGAAGGCGCCGGCTGAGCGGGCGCCGCCCTCCCCGCCGCCGGGCTCACGCTCCGTCGAGCGTCAGCAGACGCCCGTAGAGCTCGGGGCGCCGGTCGCGGAACATCGCCCAGCGCTCGCGGTACCTGAGCGCCTCGTCGAGATCGAAGGTCGCCGTGACGACCTCCTGCGCGTCGCGAGACGCTTCAGCGACGATCGCCCCGGTCTGGTCGGCGACGAACGACGAGCCGTAGAAGCGCATGCTCGCCGCCCTTCCCTCCTCCACACCGATGCGGTTCGAGGCGACGAGCGGCACGAGGTTCGCCGCCGCCTGACCCTGCTGGACACGCCGCCACGCGTCGCGCGAGTCCGAGTCGGGGGCCGGCGGGTCCGACCCGATGGCGGTCGGATAGAGCAGAGCCTCAGCGCCCATGAGCGTCATGCAGCGCGACGCCTCGGGAAACCACTGGTCCCAGCAGATGCCGACGCCGAGCGCGCCGAAGCGCGTGTGCCAGACCTTGAAGCCGGTGTCCCCCGGGCTGAAGTAGTACTTCTCCTCGTAGCCCACGGCGTCGGGGATGTGGGACTTGCGGTAGACGCCCAGCGCCCTGCCGTCGGCGTCGATCATCACGATCGAATTGAAGAACACCTGCCCGGCGCGCTCGAAGACGCTCAGGGGAAGCACGACCCCGAGCTCGGCGGCGAGGCGCCGGAAGCGCTCGACGGTCGGGTGGCCATCGATGGGCCGCGCGAGCTCGAAGTGACGCGACTCCTCGTCGATACAGAAGTACGGCGTCGCGAAGAGTTCCTGCAGGAGCACCACGTTCGCCCCGAGCGACGCGGCCTCGCGCACGAGGTTCTCCGCCCTGTCGAGGTTCTCCTCGAGCTCCCATCCGCACGCCATCTGCGTCGCCGCGAAGGTCACACTGCGGGTCATCTCGTCTCCTTCTCGAGGGGAGCCGTCACCCGGCGCGCCCCGTCTCGCCGCGCGTCAGGTCAGGAACTCGCCGGCGGGCACCTGCTGCGTGATGCAGCCCAGCCCGCCGCCGCCGAAGGCCGACATCTCGACGGGGAGGCCGACCAGCTCGCGGTCGGGGATGAGCTCCCCGATCCGCTCGTAGGCGGCCTCCTCGCCCTGCACGCCCAGCCGTGGCAGCAGCACGCCGCCGTTGACGAAGACCAGGTTGACGTAAGGCGCCGGCATGAGGTGGTCGGCCCCCGGGCCGGTGACCCCGTCGAGGCCGGCGCCGACGCCCTCGACGTAGGGCAGCAGCGGCATCTCGACCACTTCGAGCCGGCGCCCGCGAGCGTCGGTGGCCGCGCGCAGGACCTCGAGGTTCGCCTGCAGCCGGGCGAAGTTGGGGTTGTCCTCCTCGCAGGTCTGGGCGAGAACGACGCCCGGGGCGACGAACTGAGCCACGTCATCGACGTGACCGTTCGTCGTCAGGTGCCCCGAGTCCTCGACCAGCCCGTACGGCAACCAGACGACCTTCTCGATGCCCAGCCACTCTCGCAGCAGCTGCTCGTTCTGCACCCTCGTGAGCCCATAGTTGCGCCGGAAGAGCAGGCACTGCTCGGTCGTCAGGATGGTGCCCTCCCCGTCGGTGTTGAAGGCGCCGCCCTCGAGCACGAAGGGCGCCTCGTACCGGCGCACCCCCCAGGCCTCGGCCAGCCTCCGCGGGATGTCTGCGTCCCGGTCGAAGGGCTCGAACTCGCGGTCCCACCCGTCGAAGCCGAAGTCGACGAACCCGACCCTGCCCGCCTGATCGGCCACGCAGATCGGTCCGTTGTCACGGATCCAGGAGTCGTCCATGGGCATCGGCAGGATCTCGGCGGCGCCGCTGCGCCGCGCCGCCTCGGCCGCATCCTCCGGCCGCGCGAGAACGGTCACCGGCTCGAAGCGCGCGATGGCGCGCGCCACCTCGGCCCATTCGTCCTTCGCCTGCTCCATCAGCGGCCCGAAGACGTCCGTCGCGACACGGCCACGAGACCAGCGTCCGCTGATGCTGCGTCCAGCGCGCCGGCAGCCGCAGGCCGTCGCCGCCCGGCGTCGCTGCTTCCGCCCGATCTGGTCTCCTGTCGATCATCGCCGATCCTCCTTCGTCGCCGGCAAGACGGGTCTGGCGCGGGCGCTGTGCCACCCGCGCCCCGATCCTACGCGAGCAGCGCCCTGCCGATCTCGTGCAGGTCCGGGTCGGCGGGCAGCTCGTCGATGCCGATCAGGGCGAGCAACACGGCCTTCTGCAGGTGCTTGCGGTTCTCGGACTGGTCGAAGCAGAGCGACATCGGTCCGTCCATGATCGCGTCGGTGGCCTCCTCGTTGCGTACCGCCGGCAGGCAGTCCATGAAGCGCGCGCCGGGCTTCGCCTTGGCCCACAGCGCCTCGTTCACCTGGTAGGGCGCGTACGTGCGGCGAAGCTCCTCGCGCGCCTCGCCCTCCTCGAGCCACCACCAGAGCACCGTGTAGATGAAGTCGGCGTCGGCGACCGCCTCGACCGGATCGTCGGTCAACGTCAGCGTGGCGCCGCTCCGCGCGCAGTTGGCGCGCACCAGCGCCTGCATCTCGGGCGCCATCTGGTGGTCTGCGGGGCCTGCGAGGACGACGTCCACGCCGAGCTTCGAGCAGGTCAGGGCGACCGAGCTCGCCATGGCGTCGCTGACTTTGCCGAGGAAGGCGAGCTTGAGGCCCTCGAAGCGGCCCGCGGTCTCCCAGATCGTGAACGCGTCGGTGAGCGACTGGATCGGGTGGTCGTAGTCGTCGGTGAGGCCGTTGACGACCGGCACCGTCGCCCAGCGCGCGAGCTCGACGAGGGACGCGTGATAGGCGGTGCGCGCCATGATCGCGTGCGCGAGGCGCGAGAGCACGATGGCCGTGTCCTTGATGCTCTCGCGCCCCGGAAGATGGATCTCGCCCGGGCGCAGGTACTGGGCGTGCCCGCCGAGCTCCGTCATGCCGGCCTCGAAGCTCACCCGCGTGCGCGTCGAGGGGTGCTCGAAGATCATCGCCAGCGTCCTGCCGGGCAGGAAGGGCGTGAGGACCTTCCTCCGCCAGAGCGCTTTGAGGTCGGCGGCGAGGCGGAGCAGGTCGAGCAGCTCCTCGCGGGTGTAGTCCTGGTCGGTCAGGTAGTGGCGCCCGCGGAACCTCGCGTAGCTGCCGAGCGCGTCCGGCACGGCGCCGGCGGAGTGACTCATGACGCGGTCTCCTTGTCGTCTGGGGTGTCGTCGGCGGTCTCGCGCGGGGCGGCTCCGGCCACAGCGTTCAGATAGTGCGTGATGACGTCCTGCCAGAGCGCGTAGGCGCGATCGCGCTCGAAGCCGTGCGGGTCGACGGCGGACTGGATGCCCAGCCCCTCGACGACGGCGACGCTGAGAGCGCCGAGGTCCTCGCGCAGCTCGGCGCTCACCTCGGCGCCCGACGCCAGGCACTCACCGTCGAACTCGCGGTAGGCCTCGTACAGCTCCGCGACCCGGCCGCGCAGCGCGCTTGAGCGCAGGATGTGCGGGAGCAGCTCGTAGAGGAGGCGACCCGAGCGCCGGTCCGCGGTGATACGCCCGAGCCACTCGAGCAGCGCGGCGACGCGCGCCGGGCCGGCCGGGGCGCTCGCGACGCTGTCGCTGTAGCCGAAGGCGGGGTCCTCGAAGAGGCTCTCGACGAGCGCTTCGAGCAGCCCCGCCTTGCTCCCGAAGTAGTAGTGCACGAGCGCGCGGTTGGTGCCCGCCTCCTCCTCGATGGCCTGCATCGTGAGCGAGGCGTAGCCCTTGCGCACGAGGATCCGGCGCGCCGCCGCGAGCAGCTTCGCCGCCGTCGGCGGCAGGTCGCGGCCGGCCTGCGCCGCGCCAGGCTTCGTCCCGGCGTGTCCTGCCGTCCGCGTCACCGCGGTCCTCCCGCCGGCACCGGCACCTGCTGCGTGATGCAGTGGATGCCGCCGCCGCCGTAGGCGAGCACCGGCGTCGGCACCCCCACGACCTCGCGCTCGGGGAAGACCTCGCGGAGGCGCTCGAGCGCGTGCTCGTCGTAGGCGCTGCCGGCGGTGGGCACGATCAGCCCGCCGTTGGCCTGGTAGGAGTTGATGTACGTCACCGTCAGATGCTTGCCGCCGATGTCGGTCATCGTGCGCCGGTCCATCTCGAGGACCTCGAAGGACCGGCCCTTCGCGTCCTTCGTCTCGTCGAGCACGCGGCGGTTCTCGCGGAAGTTCTCGAAGTCGACGTGGTCCGGCTCGTGGACCATGTGCAGGATCACGCGGCCGGGGGCGACGAAGTGACAGACACCGTCGACGTGGCCGTCGGTGTCGGTCGCTTCGGTCCGCCCGGCCGCGAGCCACACGACCTTCTCGGCGCCGAGGTAGTCGCGCAGGATCGCCTCCTGCTCCTCCTTCGAAAGACTGCGGGTTCCGCGTCGGATGCAGCAGGCAGCTCGCGGTGGTGATGAGCGTCCCCTCGCCGTCGACCGTGAAGGCGCCGCCCTCGAGGATCATCGGGGCGGCGTACCGCTCCCAGCCGAAGTGCTCGCAGAGGAGCCGCGTGACGTCCGCGTCCTTGTCGTACGGGAGGTACTTCTCGCCCCACGAGTTGAAGGGGAAGTCGGCGACCGCGCGCCGGCCGTCCGGGCCGAGCAGGAAGTACGGCCCGTTGTCGCGGATCCACGAATCGTCGATCGGCAGCTCGACGACCTCGATGTTGTCGCTGCCGCAGTAGCTCGCCGCGTTGCCGCCCTCGCCCGGGTTGGCGATGACGAGCACCGGCTCGAAGCGGGCGACGGCGCGCGCGACCGCGGCGTGCGTCGCCTGGGCGAGCAGGTAGTACTCGCCCCAGTACGCGCGCGACACGGTCGGCCACGAGATCAGGCAGCGCTCGTGCGGCCACCACTCCGCGGGCATGCTGAAGCCCGCCTCGCGCGGCGTCGGGGCTGCAGGGGCGGGGTCGTTCAAGCGTCCTCCTCGGTGACCGGCGCGGCCGGCTCCTGCGCCGCGCCGAGCTCGAAGTCGTCGGGCAGATGGCAGGCCACGAGGCGCCCGCCGCCGGCGTCGTGCGGCTCGGGCTCGACCTGGTCGCAGACCTCCATGCGGAAGGGGCAGCGCGGGTGGAAACGGCAGCCCGAGGGCGGCCGGATGGCGCTCGGGACCTCGCCGGCGATGACCTCGAGCTCGCTGCGGCGCTCGGGGTCCGGCGAGGGGACGCTGGCGATCAGGGCGTGCGTGTACGGATGGCGCGGCGCGTGCAGCACCGCGTCCGCCGCGCCGCTCTCCACGATCTCGCCGAGGTACATCACGGCGATACGGTCGGCCACCGACTCGACGACGGCCAGGTCGTGGGCGATGAAGAGGTAGGCGAGCCCGAGGCGCTCCTGCAGCTCCTCGAGGAGCACCAGGATGCGCGCCTGCACCGAGACGTCGAGGGCTGAGGTCGGCTCGTCGAGGATCAGCAGCTTCGGCTCGAGCGCCAGCGCGCGCGCGATGGCGATGCGCTGGCACTGGCCGCCGCTGAACTCGTGCGGGCGCCGCCAGAGGTGCTGCGTGCCGAGCCCGACCAGCTCGAGCAGGGCGAGGATGCGCTCGTTGAGCTCGCGCCCGCTCAGCTTCGAGTTCGCCTGCAGCGGCTCGGCGATCACGTCGTGCACGGTCAGGCGCGGGCTCAGCGACGAGTACGGGTCCTGGAAGACGACCTGGACGTCGCGCATCGCCTCGCGCCGCGCGCCGCGCTTGAGCGCGACCAGGTCGCGACCGTCGAACGCGATCGCGCCCGACGTCGGCGCATTGAGGCCGAGCACGGCTCGAGCCACCGTCGTCTTGCCCGAGCCCGACTCGCCGACCAGGGCGAAGGTCTGGCCTGGATCGATCGTGAACGAGACGTCGATCGGCGGCGTGCACGACGTCGGCGCCCTTCTTCGTCATGCCGCGCTTGACGACGAAGTGGACGCAGAGGTCCTGCACGCTCAGCAGCGGGGTCACGAGGCGACCCCTTCGCCGGCGGCCACCTGCCCGGCGGCCCAGTGGCAGGCGACCCAGTGCTCCTCGCTGAGGCGCGTCGGGTCGGGCTTGACGGTCTCGCAGATCTCCATCGCGTGCGCGCAGCGCGGGTGATAGCGACAGCCGGCGGGCGGGTCGATGAGATCGGGCACGGAGCCCGGGATCGTGTGCAGCTCGGACGCCTTCTTGCCCTGAGGCAGGCACTCGTAGAGCGCCATCGTGTACGGGTGACGGGAGTGCTTGAGCACCTCGGCGGTCAGGCCCTGCTCCACGACGCTGCCGGCGTACATGACGGCGACGCGGTCGCAGGTCTGGGCGGCGACGCCGACGTTGTGCGTGATGAGGATCTGGGCGATGCCGAGATCGTCGCGCAGGTCGAGCAGGAGACGCAGCATCTGCGCCTGGATCGTGACGTCGAGCGCCGTGGTCGGCTCGTCGGCGATCAGCAACGGGGCGTCGCACGAGAGCGCCATGGCCATGCAGGCACGCTGGCGCATCCCGCCCGAGAGCTGGTGCGGGTAGCTGTCGAGGAGGGCGTCGTCGGGCCGCAGCCCGGCCGACGCCAGCGCCCTGCGCGTCGCCTCGAGCGCCTCGCCGTGCGACACCTTCTTGTGGACGCGCACCACACGGCTGATCTGGTTGCCGATCGTGAACACGGGGTTGAGCGAGGACAGTGGGTCCTGGAAGACCATCGCCACGAGGCGACCGCGGATGTTCTCCACCGCGCGGTCGCCCAGCAGCAGCAGGTCGTCGCCGCGGAACAGGATCTGGCCGCCGGTGACCTCGGTCTGCGGCCGGGCAGCAGGCCGAGCACCGAGAGCCCGGTGATCGTCTTGCCGCAGCCCGACTCGCCGACGAGGCCGATGATCTCGCCTTCACGCACGGTGAGGTTCACGCCGTCGAGCGCCTTCACCGTGCCGCGCAGGCTGTTGAACTGGAGCCTGAGGTCGCGGATCTGCAGAAGGTCGCCCACCGCGCTACCTCTTCATCCTGCGGGTCGAGCACGTCGCGCAGCCCGTCGCCGACGAGGTTGAAGGCGAGCACGAGGAGGAAGATCGCGATGCCGGGGAAGACGCTGATCCACCACTGCTCGAGCACGTACTCGACGCCTTCGGAGACCATGAGGCCCCACTCCGGCGTCGGCGGCTTGGCGCCGAGGCCGAGGAACGAGAGACCCGGCGACCTCGAGGATCACCGTGCCGATGTCGAGCGTGATCTGCACGACCACCGGCCCGAAGGCGTTGGGCAGGATGTGGCGCAGGACGATCCTCCGGTCGCGCACGCCCATCACCTTGGCCGCCTCGACGTAGGGGCGCTCGCGCAGCGAGACCGCCATGCCGCGCACGAGGCGCGTGTACCACGGCCACCACGTGACGACGATCGCCAGGGCGAGGTTGCGCAGATTGGGACCGAGGATCGCCACCATGGCCATGGCGAGGACGAGGGCGGGGAAGGCGAGGAAGATGTCGGTGACGCGCATGATCGCCTCGTCGGCCCAGCCCCCGTAGTAGCCGGCGAGGCCACCGAGGAGCGGTCCCACGAGCAGCACCGCGGTCGCGACCACGGCCGAGATGACGAGCGGGATGCGGGCGCCGAAGATGACGCGGCTGAGCACGTCGCGTCCCTGGTTGTCGGTCCCGAAGGGGTGCTGCGCGCTCGGCGCCTCGAACCTGCTCTGCAGGTCGGAGGCGCCGCGCCCCTGGTCAGGATACGGCGCGATCCACGGCGCCGTCACGGCGACGAAGACCATGAGGAGGATCCAGGCGAGGCCCAGGACCGCGAGCCGGTCGCGGAAGAAGACGCGCACGTTGTGTCGCGACTCGGTGAGCGTCGACTGGTGACGCTCGCGCCAGTCGCCCAGAAGCACGGCGCCCCCGCTGCGTCCGATGGCCGGAGTCGACATCCTCGTCCCCTAGCTGAGCACGACCCGCGGGTCGAGCTTGGCGATGATCATGTCGATGATCAGGTTCACCGCCACGTAGATGAACGCGAGCAGGAGCGTGACGCCCATGATCGCCGGGTAGTCGAGGCTCAGCATCGAGGTCGTGGCGTACGTGCCCAGACCCGGCAAGGCGAAGATGCGCTCGACGAAGAACGTGCCGACCATCAGGTAGGCGAACTCGAGCCCGATGACCGTGAGCACGGGCGCCATGGCGTTCTTGAGCGCGAGACGACCGACGACCGTGCGCGTAGGGACGCCCATCGCCTTGGCCATGCGGATGTGGTCCTGCCCCATCGTCTCGAGCATCGCCGAGCGCGTCATGCGCGTGATGACCCCTGCCGAGAACGCGGCCAGCGTGAGGGCCGGCAGAATGAGATGCTCCATGGCGTTGAAGAAGGCGACGAAGTTGCCGGTGATGAGCGCGTCGACCGCGGTCATGCCGGTGATCTGGGTCACGGGATGGCTCTGGGCGACGGCGATGTCGAGCTCGCCCGAGACGGGCAGAAGGCCCAGGGCACGGAAGAAGAGGATCTGGAGCACGATGGCGAGGAAGAACGAGGGCAGCGAGACCCCGCCGATGGCGAAGACCCTGGTGACGTGGTCGATCCAGCGTCCCTTCATGTGCGCGGTGAGCGCCCCGAGCGAGACGCCGACGAGGATCGAGATGAAGAGCGAGACCCCGATGAGCTGGAGCGAGTACGGCAGAAAGCGCAGGATGTCGTTGAGCACCGGGCGCCGCGTGCGGATCGACTCACCCCAGTCGCCCTGTACCAGGTCGCGGACGTAGATGCCGTATTGGACGTAGAGCGGCTTGTCGAGCCCAAGGATGCGCCGCGCCTCGGCGATCTGCGGCGCCCTGGCCCGCGGGCCGGCGTAGATCGCCGCCGGGTCGGAAGGCACCACGCGCACGAGCAGGAACGTGATGATCGAGACCCCGGCGAGGACGAGCAGCAGCAGGGCGAAGCGCCGCAACAGGTAGGTGCGGACGCTCAACGGCGTTCCTCGCCGGCACGGTCCATCAGGCCTCCCATCGGATCGTCGCCACAAGCGGACGCGGTCTCGGGCGGGGCGACGGCCGTGCCGGCCGCCGCCCCGCCCTCCGCCCTTACCTGGTCACGTGGTAGAACGACAGCACCGAGGTGTAGTTCAGGTTCAGCGCCATCTCGTCGAGCTTGAGCGTCGGGCTCACGCCGTAGACCCTGTCCGGGTCGAACAGGTAGGCGGCCGGCGCCTCGTCGACCGTCATCTTCAGGGCCTCCTTGTAGAGCTTCGAGGGCCTTGTCGGGATCCGTCGGCTCGGTGCTGAAGGCGGTGTCGATGAGGTCGTCGTAGGTCTTGTCGTACCAGTAGGACATGTTCCACAGCGGGTCTTCCTCGGTGTGGAAGAGCGAGTACAGACTGTCGTAGCCGTCGGGGAACCCGGGCCACCAGACGAGCGTGAAGAGGTCCTGACGCTGGTCCGCCGGCCCCTTGGCCATCGCCCACTGCTGCTCGAACAGCAGGGGCTGCAGGTCGACCTCGACGCCGAGTTCCGCGTAGGCCTCCTTGATGAGCGGCACGAACTTGGGCGCGTACTGCTCGTCGGAGGCGTAGGTGAGCTTCAACTTGAAGCCGCCGTCCGGGTAGCCGGCCTCGGCGAGCAGCTGCTTCGCCTTGTCGACGTCGTAGGTGTACTGGAAGAGCGCTGGATCGTACGGATACAGGTTCTCGGGTGTCGGCCCGCGCGACTGGACGGCGTAGCCGTTGGTGCCGAGCTCGATGATGTCGTCGTAGGGCAGCGCGTACGAGAGCGCCTGCCGGACGCGCACGTCGTCGAGCGGCTTGCGCTGGGTGTTGAACTGCATCACGTAGTTCTGGATGCTGGGGATCTCGACGATCTTGACGTCGGGGTTGTCCTTGAGCGCGGGGACGCTGTCCAGGGCGAGGCCGTCGGCGTAGTCGACCTCGCCGGCCTCCAGCATCTGGCGCTGGGTCGCCGACTCGTCGACGTACTTGATGACCACCTTCTGGAACTGTCCCTCCTGCCAGCCGCCCCAATAGTCGGGGTTGCGCACGAACACCGTCTCCTCGTTCGGCGCGTACGACTCGAGCATCCAGGGGCCGGTCCCGGCCTCGTTCGGCGTGTCCCACCACTTCGTGCTCTTGTCGGCCGCCTTGGGGCTGAACATCCAGGCGCCGTACATCGCCGTGGCGACGCGGTCGAGAGCGGCCGGGTAGCTGGTGGTGATCTTCACCGTGTAGTCGTCGGGCGTGGCGATCTTCTCGACCGGATACCACATGTAGGCGGCGCCGAGGTCGAGGTCGAGGGTGGACTCGATCGTCGCCTTCACGGCCTTGGAGTTGAACGGCTCGCCGTCGTGGAAGGTCACGCCCTCGCGAAGGCTGAAGGTCCAGGTCAGGCCGTCATCGGAGACCTCCCAGGACGTCGCCAGACAGGGGGTGTACGTCTCCGCGCTGCCCGGTGGGTTCACGTAGAGCAGCGGCTCGTAGAGGTTGGCGAGGAACAGCGGCTCGTCGCCTGAGCTCGCCCGGGGGTCCCAGGTCGAGAGCGTCATCCACGAGGCCAGCCGCAGGACCTCAGTGTCCCCCCCACCCGTCGGCGTCGTGCCCTCGTCGCCACACCCGGACGAGAGCGCGAGGAACAGCGCGACCGCGATGACCAGCAGCGCCAGTGCGAGCGTGGCGCGCCGGCCTCCGAGAGGCGCGAGGCCGATTGATGCTCTCATGTCGTCCCCCTTGGTCGAGCTTCAGCGCAGTCGTTAAATGGTTGACCAATTAGATATACTCCGGATCACGGTGTCAATGGCCCCATCCATGGAGCAGGGAGGAACGGCATGGCGACGACCGGAGGAGACGCGAGCGAACGGCAAGCTCCGGCTGCGGGGAGCCCTCGCGCGGACGGCTATCGCATGCCGGCCGAGTTCGCCCCGCACGAGCGCTGCCTCATCGCCTGGCCCCCCCGCTCGCGCACGTTCTGGGGCGAGTACTACATGCTGGCGCAGCACAGCTACGCCGCCGTGGCGCGGGCGATCGCGCGTTTCGAGCCTGTGCTCGTGATCGCGCGCCCGGGCGAGGGCGCGGAGGCGAGGAGCTACTGCGGCAGCGACGACATCGAGGTCGTGGAGCTGCCGATCGACGACTCGTGGATCCGCGACAGCGGTCCGATCTTCGTCCAGCGCCCCGACGGCCAGACGGCGGTCGCCGACTTCGCCTTCAACTCGTGGGGCGAGCGCTACCTTCCCTACGGCGACGACGCCTGCATCGGCGAGCGGCTCGCCGCCCACCTCGGGGTGCGGCGCTACGCGACACCCATGATCCTCGAGGGCGGCGCGATCACCGTCGACGGCGAGGGGACGCTCATCACGACCGAGAGCTGCCTGCTCAACGCGACGCGCAACCCGGGGATGACGAAGGACGACATCGAGCAGGAGCTCAAGGACATGCTCGGCGTCGAGAAGGTGATCTGGCTCGTGTCGGGCCTGGGACTGGAGGAAGACCCAGACACCGACGGGCACGTCGACGGGGTCGCGGCGTTCATCGGGCCGGCGCGGGTGCTCCTGCACATGGTGCGTGACCCGAAGCATGCGGACTACGAGAACCTGCAGGAGAACCGCCGCCGGCTCGAGACCACCGACGCTCTCGGCAGGCCCCTCGAGGTCGTCGAGTTCGACCTGCGCAGCGCCCCCGTCGCCGTGGGCGGCCGTCCCATCGTCGAGACCTACGTCAACTTCTACCAGGCGAACGGCGGCGTGGTCGTGCCGACGGCGGGGAACGCCGACGACCTCCCGGCGCTCGAGCGCCTGGGCGAGATCCTCGAGGGGCGCGAGGTCGTCGGCGTGCCGGCGCCCGTCATCGCGTTCGGCGGCGGCGGAGTCCACTGCATCACCCAGCAGGTGCCGGCGGCTGGAGCGGCGTCGGCCGGCTGAAGCCCGGCTGCGGCGGCGCCCGGCCGCTCTGCTAGGATGGCGGCGAAGTCGACCGCGAACGAACCTCTTCACGGAGGACGCAGATGATGGATTTCCTTACGCTCCCAGAACGGACCGCGAAGCCGCGCGAGAGCGGCCTGACCCACGTGCTCGACAAGGGGTACAGCCTCGAGCAGGTGCGACAGTTCCTTTCCGTCGCCAGGGACTACGTCGACATCGTCAAGCTCGGCTGGGGCACCGCGGTCGTCACGCCCAACCTCAAGGAGAAGATCGAGCTCCTCCAGAGCAACGGAGTCCCGGTGTGCTTCGGCGGCACGCTCTTCGAGGTCTGCCTGCGCCAGAAGAAGCTCGACGAGTATCTCGACACCGTGCGCGCCTACGGCATGGACTGCATCGAGATCTCGGACGGTACGATCGCCATGGACGAGGACGACAAGATCTCCCTCCTCAAGCGATTGACGAAGGAGTTCAAGGTCCTCAGCGAGGTCGGCAGCAAGGACGCCGAGGTCGTGATCGCCCCCTACAAGTGGGTCGACAGCATCAAGCGCGAGCTCGACGCCGGCGCCTGGAAGGTCATCACCGAGGGCCGCGAGTCCGGCACGGTCGGCATCTACCAGTCGGGCGGCGAGGTCAAGGAGGGCCTGCTCGACGAGATCGTCGCCGCCGTCGACGCGACGAACCTCCTCTTCGAGGCGCCGGCGAAGAGCCAGCAGGCGTGGTTCATCAAGCACTTCGGCGCCAACGTGAATCTGGGAAACATCGCCCCCGAGGAGGTCGTCTCGGTCGAGACGCTGAGGCTCGGCGTGCGCGGCGACACGCTGCTCACGTTCCACTGAGCCGGCGAGGCGCAGCGCCCCGCACCGAGCCTCACCCCGCGCGGTGCCGAACCCCGACGCCATGATCCTGCTCCTCCGCCACGGACAGACGGACTGGAACGTCGGACCCGCCCGCTGCCAGGGCTGGGCCGAGGTGCCGCTCGACGAGGCCGGCGACCTCGCCCGACGCATCGAGAGCTTCCTTCTGGGGAAAGCCCAGGCGGCAACGCCTGGGGGGTGAGATCGTGTCGCTGTTCAAGAAGAAGCCGCAACAGACCGGGGTGGTCATCCTCGGGGCGCCGATGGAGTCCGAATCGCTGCTCGAGGGCGTCAACCTCATGCCGGCGGCGCTGCGCGCCGCCGGCCTCGACCCCACGCTGCGCGCCGCGGGCGTCGCCGTCGCCGACTTGGGCGAACTCGACATCCACATCACCGACCACGTGCGCGACCCGGCCACCGGCATCATCGCTTACCGTCAGGTCTGCGACGCCACCGAGACGATCAGAGAGAGCATCCCGCAACTGCTCGACTCGCCCGACATCCCCCTGGTCGTCGGCGGGTGCTGCGGGATCCTCGTGGGTATCTTCGCGGCGCTGCGCGAGCGCTACCAGCGCGTCGGCCTCGCCTTCGTCGACGGACACCTCGACTACTACGACGGCGCCAGCGCGCCGGTCGGCGCGCTGGCCGACATGGAGCTCGGCATCCTCACGGGGCACGGGCCGCGCGCCCTGACGGCGATCGCCGGCGAGCCGCCGCTCGTGTACGCCACCGACGCCTGGATACTCGGCTACCGCGACCACTCGATCATGCGCGAGCTGGGCGCTCCCGACGCGCACGCCGAGCTGCCCGACGCGCACTTCGTCGACGACGCGGGAGTGCGCCGCCACAGCCCGCGGGAGGTCGGCCGCATCGCGGGGGAGGCGCTCGCCGAGCGCCCGGGCAGGTTCTGGTTGCACGTCGACCTGGACGTACTGTCGCCGGCTGCCATGCCCGCCGTCGACGACATCGTGCCGGGGGGTCTGAGCTGGGACGAGCTCAAAGATCTGCTGCAACCCCTCGTGCAGAACGACGCCCTTCTCGGCCTCGACGTCACGATCTACAACCCAAGCCGCGACCCCGAGCGACGGCTGGCGCCGCGCATCGTGCGACTGCTCGCCGACGTGCTGGGGACGGACGCGCGAGGCTGAGGCCGCCCGGCCGCGGAGCGCGGCGGTGGCGTCAGAGCGCGCGCGCGAAGGCGAGCTGGGCGAGCACCCGGCGGCGCAGCTCGGGGTCGCGTGGAAGGCGGGCCTTGAAGGAGAACGCCGGCGCGGTGCCGAGCAGCACCCGCTGATCGCCGTAGCGCAGTTCGATCCAGCCGTCCCACTCGCCCGGACACCCGAGCGTCCAGGAGCCGGCGAACTCGCGCGCCTCGCCGGGCGCCAGCGTGAAGGGGCCTGCTGCCGCGAGGTCGTGCGCCTGGCCGTCGGCGTCCCGGACGGCCAGTCTCACATCGCCGACCTCGACGGCGGTGACGCCCACGTTGGCGATCGTGAAGCGCGCCTCGACCTTGTCGCCGACGACTCGTGGCGGCGAAAGCTCGACGCTCCCATCAAGCCGGAGCAGGGCCGGGCCGGGCGGCGGCGCGACGCCGGTCCAGCGCGTGTCCCCCGGGTCGCCACCGAGGCGCTGCATGAACAGGGTCACGTTGGCCAGCCAGTTGCCCGTGCCGTCGGGACAGTAACGCGGGCCGATCTGATCGACCGAGTACAGGCCGTCACCGTAGTAGAGGCCGCCGGCGATGCCGGCGGCCAGGGCGGCGATCGCCTCGTCCCACGACCCGAAGTCGGCCGCCGCCCACGGCGACGTGTAGAACCAGTTGACGGCGTTGAAGGTCGCCTCGTCGCCGGCGGACGAGTACAGGAAGAGCCCGAAGCTCGACTCGGCGCCGGCCACGGCGACGAGGAAGGCGGGGTCCACGCCGTGCTCGGCGCCCTCGGCGACGAAGGTCGCCCCGCTGCCGGCCATCGGCGACCCCTGCGCGGCGAGGAAGGCGTCGATGGTGGCCGCATCCAGGCTGGACGCGGCCGACACCGGCGCTGCGCCCGCGAACGTCGTCGCCACGGCGACCAGAAGTGCCGCGACGAAGACCATGGACGACCGCGGCGCCGTCCTTTCGGTGTGTCTCGTCCTCGTCATCCGCGCGATGTCCAAACTCCGCCTTTCTCTCCTCAGAGCTCCTCAGTATAGTCGAGCCTTGAACACGAGGCCCCCGGACCGAGGAGACGCGGTGCGCGACGTGAGAGACGACCCCGGTGGCGACAGGGTTCGCTACGCCGCCGACGAGCGGTTCCCCTGGCGACGGACACTTCGTCTCGTCGAGAGGGCCGTCGCCGCTCACCATCTCGACCTCAGCGGGCTGCGCGTTCTGACCGAGGCGGCGGTCGGCTACCAGCGCCTCACGCCGGTCATCGCGGCGCTGGCCGGAGCGGACGCGGTCTTCGCCGTCGCGCGCGACAGCGTCAGCGCCTCGCGCCGCGACGCCGAGGAGCAGACCGGCTGGCTCGCCGCGGTCGCCGGCGTGCAGGGACGCATCCGCTTCTTCCCCACCCGCCTGCAGGCTCCGCTGTCCACGGTCGACATCGTGACCGACCTCCCCGGCGTACGACCGGTGGACGAGTCGATCGTGAGGAACCTCACGGCCGGGGCCGTCGTCAGCTTGATGCGCGGCACCGCCGCGTGGCGCGCCGCGGACGTCGACGTCGCGTCGTGCCGGCGCGCCGGCATCCCCGTCGCCGGTCTCGACGAGGACGCCGTCGGTCTCTACCGCTGGACGGCGCTCACCGCCGTCCACGGCCTCCTTGACATCGGCGTCGAGATCGCCGGTGCAACGCTCGCCGTCGCCGGCGACGGTCCGGCGTACGGTCACGTGGTGCGCGCCCTGGCTCAGCTTGGGGCGCGCATCTACGTCGCCACGCCGGACAACGCCGGCCGCGTCGCCCTGTTCGGCGGCGAGAGGATCGGCGCCGACCTCGGCGACGAGATCGCCCTGAGCCGGCTCGCCGACGCCGAGGCGCTGGTGGTCTGCCCCGGAGAGCCTGGCCGGCGCGTCATCGGCCTCGGCGCCGAGATCGACGCGGCCCGCCTCGCCGCCGCCGCGCCGCACCTCGCCGTCCTGTGCCTCGAGGGCGAGATCGACCGGCGCGGCCTCGCCGCCGCCGGCCTGACGGCGTGGCCTGCGGGCGGTCCCGCCGCGCCCGGCGACCTCCTGCCACAAGCGGTCGTCGAGCTCCACGCCGCGGGGCTCAAGGTCGGCGAGGTGATGGCGCGCGCCCGACAGCGCGGCTCGTCGCCGCCGGTGGCGGAGGCGCTCGCCGCCGCCGAGGCGCACGCCGAGCTGCTGCCGAAGGACCTGAACCCGCACCACTGAAGGGGCGCGCCGACGGGGCGCGACTGAGGCGCGAAGCGGCGGTGATAGAATCCCCGTCCGACGGCGGTACGTCCGCTGCGCCGCGCGACGGCGCGCCGCCCCCGCCCATCGGCCACCGGAGGCACTGAGATCCCGATCCTGCGACGACGCGCGGCCGGGAGCACCGGCGCCCGAGCCAAGGGCGGCGGCTACGGTATCCTCCTCACGGACTCCGTGATCTATGGGGCCGGGCGGACGATCCAGAAGCTGCTCGCCGCCCTCCTGCTGCCGCTCTACACGGCCTTCCTCTCGCGCTCCGACTACGGCGTCCTCGGCATGGTCGTGACGGTGACGACCTTCCTGGACGTCTTCGTCACCCTCGGCTTCGACCTCGCCTTCTCGCGCTTCTACTTCGACGACGACTCCGAGCGCGCGCGGCGCAAGATCGTCACCAACGTCTTCTACGTCTCGACGGTCTACCCGGCCCTGCTGCTGTTCGTCTGCGGCCTGTTCCTGCCCTCGCTGGCGCCGACGCTGCTCGGCGACGCATACTCGAGCGGCGACTGGGTCTACTTCGCCGTCGGATTCGCCACGCTGTTCTTCACCAACCTCAACGACATCCCGTTCACGCTGCTCCGCCTCGAGCAGCGGCCGTGGACGTTCACCGCCTACTCCCTGGGCAGGGTCGCCCTGCAGGTGCCGGTGTCGCTCCTGTTCGTATGGGTCTTCGACTGGGGAGTGATGGGCGTCCTGCTCGCCAACCTCGCCACCGCCGCCGGCCTGCAGGTCGCGATGCTGCCGGTGTACGTGAAGAGGCTCGACCTGTGGCCCGACTGGAGCGTCCTCCGCCCGATGCTCAAGTTCGCCCTGCCCTCCCTGTTCATCGGCATCTCGTTCTACTGGCTCCGGATGTCGGACCGCTTCTTCCTCCTGCACTACCAGGGGAGTGAGGAGGTGGGCCTCTACACGGTCGCCAACTCCCTTGCGCAGCCCCTCTTCCTCGTCGCCGCGGCCTTCGGCCTGGCGTGGCCGCAGTGGCACTACGCGAAGATGGCCGACCCCGACGAGCACCGGCATTTCGTGGCGCGCAGCGCCACGTACTACCTGGTGATCAACGGTATCGTTCTTGTCGCTTTCGGAGCCTTCCTCCCCCTGATCACGCACGTCCTCATCGGCGAGCAGTACTGGAGCGTCACGGGGGTCACGTTCGTGCTCGCGGTCTCGATCGTGATCTACAGCATCTACTTCATCTTCTGGACGGGCGCCAGCGTCGCCAAGAAGATCGGCATGATGCCCGTCTTCTTCGCCATCGCCTCGGCGCTGAACATCGCGCTCAACTACGTCTTCGTGCCCACGTACGGGATGTGGGCGGCCGCGTGGACGGCGGTCGCGGGCTTCGCCCTTCTCGCCGTGATGACCTACTTCTACTCGCAGCGCTCGTACCCGATCCCGTTCGAGTGGGCGCGGCTCGTCAAGCTCCTCGTGGCCACCCTCGTCGCACTCGCCTACATGGGTGCGGTCATTCGCGTGACCGGCTTGACGACCTCGATGCCGCTCCCCGAGCTCGTCTGGTGCACCGTCGCGATGCTGCCCGCGCTCGCCGTGCTGCCGCTCGTATTGTACGCGAGCGGGTTCGCCACGGCCGGCGAGAGGCGGCGGCTGCACGACGCGTGGCGTCGTCTGGGCCGCCGCAAGCCTCCGCCCGCCGCCCCGCCCGAGCACGAGTCGGCGGCCGAGGCGGTGGCGGCCATCGAGACGCTGGCGCGTCTGGACGCCACCGAGAGGGACGGGCTGGACCCATGAGACGCGTGCTTGTGGGCAGCGCCGGACCGCTTTCGCGGTTAGGCTGAAGCCGTGCACATCCTCTACCTGAGCCACTACTTCACGCCCGAGAACAACGCTCCGGCGGCACGCGTCCACGCGATGTCCAGGGAGTGGGTACGGCAGGGGCACGAGGTCACGGTGATCACCTGCGCCCCGAACGTGCCCGCCGGGGTCGTCTACGAGGGCTACCGCAACCGGCTCTGGCAAGAGGAGCGGGTCGACGGGATCCGCGCCATCCGCGTGTGGACCTATCTCGCTCCGAACGCCGGCACGGCGCGGCGCGCCCTCAACTTCGTCTCGTACTTCGCCGCCGCATCCGTCGCGGCGCCCTTCGTGCGCCGCCCCGACGTGGTGATCGCGACGTCGCCGCAGTTCTTCGCCGGATGGGCCGGGGTGCCCGCGCACTGGTTCCACCGCGTCCCGTTCGTGCTCGAGATCCGCGACCTGTGGCCTGAGTCCATCACCGCCGTGGGCGCGATGCACCGCGGCGCCGCGGTGCGCGGGCTCGAGTGGCTCGAGCGCAGCCTCTACGGCGCCGCGGACCACATCGTCACCGTGGGCGAGGGCTACAAGGAGCAGCTCGTCGCCCGCGGGGTGCCGGCGACGAAGATCGACGTCGTCACCAACGGCGTCGACGCCGAGCTCTTCTACCCCCGCGACCCCGACCCGGCCGTGCGCGCCCGCTGGGGCCTCGCGCCCGACGCCTTCGTCGTCGTCTTCGCCGGCACGATCGGGATGGCGAGCGGCCTCGACGTCGCGCTTCGTGCGGCGCGCCGCCTGCGCGAGAAGGGACGCGGCGACATCGCCTTCCTGCTCGTCGGCGACGGCGCCGTGCGTGCCGAACTCGAAGCGTCGGCGCGCGCCCAGGGCCTCGACAACGTGGTGTTCGCGGGCATGGTCGCGCGTCGGGAGCTGCCCGAGGTGCTCGCCGCCGCCGATGCGTGCCTCGTGCACTTCAAGCGCCGCGAGATCTTCACCACCATCCTGCCCTCGAAGCTGTTCGAGGACGCGGCGATGGCGAAGCCGATCCTGCTCGGCTTCGAGGGCCACGCCGCCGCGCTCGTGCGCGAGGCCGACTGCGGCATCTGCTTCACGCCCGAAGAAGACGCCGAGCTGGCGGTGGCGGCGGAGCGCCTCGCCGCGGACCCGGCGGAGGCGCGGCGGCTCGGCGAGAACGGCCGCCGCCACGTGCTCGAGCGTTTCGACCGCCGTGTCCTGGCGCATGACTACCTCACGGTCCTCGAGCGGGTGCGCGAGGACGCGCCAAGGAGAGCCCGATGAGCCTCGAGATCCTGTCTCTGGAAGAGCGCAGCGCCGACTGGGACGCGACGCTCGACGACCTCGCGCCGCGACAGCGCGACGTCTTCTTCACGAGCGGGTATCTGCGGCTCTGGCAACGGCGCGGCGAAGGCCGGGCGATGGGCGCCCTCTATCGCGACCGGCACGGTCTCGTGCTCTACCCCTTCCTGCTCCGCGACCTCGAGAAGGTCGACTACCTCGGTGAGGGGTTCGCCGGGCTCCGCGACGTGACCAGCCCGATGGGGTTCGGCGGTCCTCTGGTGCGTCACAAGACCGGTGAGGAGACGCTCGCCGCCTTCCGCGCCGAGATCGACGACTGGTGCCACGCCAACGCCGTCGTGAGCGAGTTCATCCGCTTCCACCCACTTCTTGAGACCCGCCTCGGCATGGAGCGCCATCTCGAGATCGAAGAGGCGGGCAAGATCGCGTGGGCGCGTCTCGACACCGGGAGCTGCGCCCTCATCGAGACCTTGAGCGGCCCAGCGCGACGCAACATCCGCCGTGCGCGCGAGGCGGGCGTGACCTGCCAGGTCGAGACCAGCGACGTCGCATGGGACCGCTTCGCCGAGCTCTACCTCGAGAACGCGCTGCGCCGCAAGGCGCTCCCCCAATACCGCTTCGACGCAGCGCACTTCCGCGCCCTCCGCGAGCTGCTCGGGCCGGCGGCCGCCCTGTTCGGCGCCCGCTACGAGGGAGAGCTGATCGCCGGGTCGGTCTTCCTGCGCAGCCACGACTTCGTCCACTTCCACGCCCTCGGCGCGGACAGGGCGTTCGCGCGGCTGCGGCCGGCCAATCTGCTCTTCTTCGAGGCCATGCGGTGGGCTTGCGGCACCAGCGCGACCGCCGTCAACCTCGGCGGCGGCTACCGCGGCGACGACGAGTTCTTCCGCTTCAAGCTGGGCTTCACGCAGCAGCTCGCGCCGCGCCGCGTGGGGCGCGCGATCCACCTCTTCGAGCCGTACGCGCGCGCCGAGCGGCGGCGCGACGAGCAGGGCGAGATCGTCGACTGCGAGTACTTCCCTGCCTACCGCGCCCCGCTGCCGCGCGACAGCCTGCTGGGATAGGCCCGCATGACGGCGCTCTGAGCGGCGTGCTACTATGCTGAGCACGGCAGGCACGTCGGCCGCCGTGCGAGGCGGAGAACGGGGGCCACGGTGGGGCACAGACTGCAGTCGTTGCGCTCTGCGGCCGGGTCGGCGAGACCCGGACGCGCCGAGGGTGCCTTCACGCTCGCCGTGCTCACGGCTCTGCTCGCGAGCCTGCTTCTCCTCACCTCGCAGGCACGCGCGGCGGTCGTCTCACCGCCCCTGCAGATCGATCCCACACGCAGCCTCGCCGAGCAGTTCGGCTACGCCCCCGCGTACACGCGCAACGTGCCCGGCTTCGACAGCGAGGGCCGCGCCTACATCCGCAGCCGCGTCGCCGGCCAGGACGACACTTCATATGTGCACGCGCTGACCACGGATGGCTGGGAGCGCTTCGACCTCATCGCCGCACTCCGTGCGGCCTATCCGGACTACGTCGACACCGTGGGCGCGGGGGGGATGCTCTCGGCCAGGATCGAGTTCGACACCCAGGACCGCGCCTACACCGTCCTGACGATCCGCCGCGAGGAGGGCGAGTTCGTCAACGTGCTCATGTACTCGCTCGACCGATGCCGCACGTGGCGCGTCGCCGAGCTGCCGTTCGGCGACCAGCCCGCGGTCTTCGACGGCAAGTACCGCGGCAACGTCGCCTGCGAGCACTTCACCGGCCACAACGCCATGGACGGGCCGCCGTTCATCGCGGTCTGGCGCACCATCGAGGATTGGCCGGGCTCGTGGGCGGCGCGTAACCAGCTGTTCGTCCTGCAGCCGTACTTCGTGGGCGACGACCTGGTGGTACCGCCGCCCGTCCGCGTCACCGACCGCTTTCTGGGCATGCTGCAGCCGGCCGGCGACTCGTCGTTCGCCGCCAGCACACCGACGACGACGTACTTCACCTGGACCCAGGTGACCCTCCCCGGCTACGGCGGGTCGCCGGTCTACGTCGCGGCGTACGATCGGGCCTCGGGCAAGATCACTTCCAGGCACCTCGTGGCCCGAGCGCAGCCGCTGAACGACTGCCACGCCACCCCCGGTATCTGCCTGGACAGCACGGGTGTGTTGCACGTGGTGACGGGCGCTCACAACCAGCCCTTCCGCTACACGCATTCCGTGGCGCCCTTCGACATCTCATCGTGGACTCCGGAGAAGCTCGTGCTGAAGTCCGGCTATCGGACGCGCGAGACCGACGCCGACGGGCTCGCCTACCAGACGTACCTCTCCTTCGTGTGCGACCCCCGCGACACCCTGCACATCGTCTTCAGACAGTCGCGAAGAGGGGTCGACACGCTGTTCAACGGGCGAGGGTATCGCGGCCTCTGCCATCAGCGCCGTCCCTCCGGCGGAAGCTGGAGCCCGTCGACGGTGATCGCCACCGGCATCAGGCAGGAACGCTACGTGAACTACTTCCAGCGGCTGTCGATCAGCCCCAGCGGCAGGCTCTTCGTGTCGTTCAGCTTCTTCACTCAGGACCTGCCGGAGACGCTCTGGCCGTACACCATCTTCCGCCAGCGCATGGTGCTGGTCTCGGAGAACGGGCTCTCCTGGCGTTTCGCGGCCGACGAGGACCTCGCTCCGCCGCCTCCGCCGTCGCCGGAACCGGCGCCGGACCCGGCTTCAGAGGTGGCGCCCGCGCCCTGACGCGTCGCGCCGACCCCAGTCCCGGTCCGGTCGATGCCGAGCCGCCGTCCCGGGTCCGGCCGAGCTAGGACCCGTACGTCTCCGGCCGCCGACCCGCCAGCGACGGGATCTGGGCGCGCACGTCGGCCACGGCGCCGAGGTCGAGGTCGGCCACGCAGATGCCGACCTCCTCGCCGAGGCGCGCCACCACCGTGCCCCAGGGGTCGACGACCATGCTGTTGCCGAAGCACTGGCGCTCGGGGAGGTGAAAGCCCGTCTGGTTCGGCGCCACGACGAAGCAGCCGTTCTCGATGGCCCGCGCCCGCAGCAGGACCTCCCAGTGGGCGGCGCCGGTGAAGTGCGTGAAGGCGGCCGGGACGAGGAGGAGCTGGGTGCCGCGCAGGGCGAGCGCGCGGTAGAGCTCGGGGAAGCGCAGGTCGTAGCAGATGGAGAGGCCCACGGTCAGGCCTGCCCCCGCACCGTCCGCGTCGATCCGGGCGGTGACGACCTCGTCGCCGGGAGCCAGGTAGCTCGACTCCCGGTACGCCGTCCCCCCGGAGACGGCGTCGAACAGGTGGATCTTGCGGTAGACGGCGATGACCGAACCGTCCGGACCGAAGAGCGCGGACGTGTTGGAGACGCGGCCGGGCACGGGCGACGGCTCGTAGTGCGAGCCGGCGAGGACGAACACGCCGTGCTCGGCGGCGAGGCCGCGAAGCACGGCGTTGCTCGGCCCGTCGACCGGCTCGGCGCTCGCGAGGATGCCGGCGCGACGGCCCTTGTAGGCCCACGTCTCGGGCAGCGCGATGAGACGGGCGCCCGCCGCCGCGGCCTCGCGCACGAGGCGCTCGGCCGCGGCCACGTTGGCCGCCGTGTCGGACGCGGTGTTGAGCTGGACGCAGGCGACGCGCAGAGTGCGCGAAGGGCGCGCGCCGGAGTCGGCGGCGCCGGAACCGCCGGACGTCGCCGGCGCCCCGCTCACCGCGCGCACGCCACCAGGCTGAGGATCTCGTAGGCCGCCGTGGCCGCCAGCGTCGCCGTCAGGTGCGAGGTGTCGAGGTCCGGCAACACCTCGACCACGTCGCCGCCGACGAGGTCAAGCCCCCGGCAGGCGCGCAGCAGCGCCAAGGCCTGCATGGAGCTGGGGCCGCCGCACTCCGGCGTCCCCGTCCCCGGGGCGAACGCCGGGTCGACGAAGTCGATGTCGAACGTGAGGAAGGCCTTGCCGGTGGCGCGCTCGACGGCCGCCTCCACGGCTCCGGTGCCCAGCTGTGCGAGCTCCAGCCAGGGGATGAGGGTGAAGCCCAGCTCCCGGGACTCGTCGTAGTCGCCGGGGGCGTAGAGCCCGCCGCGCATGCCCATCTGCGTCGAGCGCGCCGGGTCGATCAGACCCTCCTCGACGGCGCGCCGGACGATCGTGCCGTGGGTGTACTTCTCGCCGAAGTACTCGTCCCAGGTGTCCTGGTGGGCGTCGAAGTGGACGAGGGCGAGCGGACCGTGCACGGCGGCGGCGGCGCGCAGCTCGGCCAGCAGCACGCTGTGGTCGCCGCCGAGACCGATCGGCACGACGCCGGCCGCGTACAGCGGCGCGAGGGTCGTGGCCATGCGCTCCATCGAGCGGTCGGTGAAGCCGGGGACCACCGTCGAGTCGCCGTAGTCGATCGCCGACAGCCGGTCGAAGACGGCGACCCGCTGGGCCGGGTTGTAGTTCGGCCGCAGGGCGAGCGACCCCTCGCGGATCGCCTTGGGCCCGAAACGGGCTCCGACGCGGAAGGAAGCGCCGGTGTCGAACGGCAGCCCGATGAAGGCCACGTCGACGCCCTCGAGCTCGGTGACGTGCGGGAGTCGCAGAAAGGTGGAGATGCCGGCGAAACGTGGCGATTGCAGCGCGTCGGTCGGTCCGTAGCCCTTCAAGTGCACCTCCCCGGTCGGGGTCGTAGTATCGCACAGGGCTCAGGGCTGGGCGGAACGGCGCCGATGGATGTATGGTCCGCGTGACGCTTCACGAGACGGGCGGAGGGCAACGTGGCCGACGAACGCATCCGCATCCTGGTCATCGACGACGAGATCGATCTGGCCGAGACGGTCAAGGGCGTCCTCGAGTCCCAGGGCTACGACGTCATGACCGCCGACAGCGGCGAGCGCGGCCTCGAGATCGCCTTCACCGAGCATCCGCACCTCGTCCTGCTCGACGTCATGATGCCCGGAATGGACGGCTACCAGGTGTGCCGCGAGCTCCAGTTCGGCTACACCAAGGACATCCCGGTGATCTTCCTCACCGCCAAGACCGAACTCACGCACATGATGGAGGCGAGCCGGTCGGGGGCCTCGGCCTTCGTGACCAAGCCGTTCCGCACCGAGCACCTGCTGCAGACCGTCCGCGACGTGCTGCGCGACGCCTCCGTGTACTACGACGAGATCACCGGCCTGCCGACGCTCGCCAACGTGCAGGTCGAGGTCCAGCGCCTGCTCGCCGACCACAGCCAGCTCGGCATCGTGTACATCAGCCTCGAAGGTATCTACGCGCTGGAGGAGCTCGAGGGCTTCGAGGTCGTCGACGAGGTCTTCCGCATCGTCGGCACACGGCTCTCGGACTCGCGCGGCGAGCTCCTGCGCAGCGAGGACTTCATCTCGATCTCGAGCCTCGGCAACGCCTTCCTCGTCGTGCTCTCGCCCTCGCGCGAGCAGGGCTACGTGAGCGACACCGACCTGGCGGCCATCAAGAAGCGCATCGAGACCAAGCTGCTCGTCGGCATCGAGGAGGAGCTGCGCAGGCGGCTGGAGGTCAAGATCGGCGTCTTCGTGGGGTGGGCGCGCCTCTCCCAGTCGCCCAAGGTCCGCTTCAAGCGGGCCCTGCTCCGAGCGATCAACGACGCCACCGAGGGTATCCAGCGCGAGCGCACCGAGACGCGACACCGCCTGCACGCCGAGTTCCAGAGGATCCTCTCCAAGGAACAGGTCACCTGCGTGTACCAGCCGGTGGTCCGCCTCGAAGACTACGCCGTGATCGGCTACGAGCTGCTGGCGCGCGGGCCCCTGCAGAGCGAGCTCCACCGGCCGGACGTGCTCTTCGAGGTGGCGAGGGACCAGGGGCGCGTGCCCGAGCTCGACCGGCTCTGCCGGATGATGGCGGCGCGCGCCAGCTCGACCCTGCCCGACCAGTACCTGCGCTTCATCAACACCGAACCGGTCAACCTGTTCTTCCAGGCGCGCAGCGACCTCTTCGTCCACGAGCTCGTCGCCGCGACCCCGGCGCACCTGCGCGGCAAGACCATCATCGAGGTCACCGAGAAGAGCGTGATCGAGGACTTCAAGCGCGTGCGCGAGGTCGTGTCGCGCCTGCGCGAGCAGGGCTTCAGGGTGGCGATCGACGATGCCGGCGCCGGCTATTCCGGCCTCCAGACGGTGGTCGAGATCGAGCCCGACTTCATGAAGCTCGACATGAGCCTGCTGCGCAACATCGAGACGTCGAAGGTCAAGCAGCGCCTCGTCTCGACGCTGCGCGACTTCTGCCGCGGCGCCGGCATCGACCTGGTGGCGGAGGGCGTCGAGACGATGGGGCAGCTCGACATGATCCTGGAGCTGGGCGTCCCGTACGCCCAGGGCTTCCTGTTCGCGCACCCGGGCTCACCGTACCCGCTGCAGGAGTTCATCGAGCCGCCGGCCGCGCTGCGCCCCGCCGGCGGCCCCGAGGCGCCGCAAGAGCCGACGTGAGCCCGCCCGGCGACGCCTTCGAGCCCGCCCGCTTGACGGCGGGTGGTACAATGCCCCGCACGATGACCGGCACCGGCGCCACAGAGAGCAGCACCCGCAGCTGGCGCAGCTGGCTCTGGCGCGCCTAGCGCGCCATCTTTCGACACCCGCGCGGGCTCGCCCCGCACCCCCGGACCACACCCCGTGGTCGCCCCGTCCCCAGACAGGAGACACGCGACAGTGCACCCATCGACCATGAGCCCAGCAACGGAATGTACGTCACCGAGAGGAGGTCGGTCATGAGCGAGTACAAGAAGAAGTTCGTCCTTGACGAGGAGAGGATCCCCAAGGCCTGGTACAACATCGTGGCCGACCTCCCCGTCCCGCCGGCGCCGCCACTGCACCCCGGCACCCTGCAGCCGGCCGGCCCCGACGACCTGGCGCCGATCTTCCCGCCCAGCATCATCGCCCAGGAGGTCTCGGCCGAGCGCTACATCGAGATCCCCGAGGAGATCCACCAGATCTACCGCATGTGGAGACCGTCGCCGCTCATCCGCGCCACCGGCCTCGAGAAGGCGCTCGACACGCCGGCGAAGATCTTCTTCAAGCACGAGGGCGTCAGCCCGGCCGGGTCGCACAAGTGCAACACCGCCGTGGCGCAGGCCTACTACAACAAGAAGGACGGCACCACGCGCCTCGCGACCGAGACGGGCGCCGGCCAGTGGGGCAGCGCGCTCAGCATGGCCTGCCAGATGTTCGGTCTCGAGTGCATGGTGTACATGGTCAAGGTGAGCTACCACCAGAAGCCGTACCGGCGCAGCATGATGCAGCTCTGGGGCGCCGACGTGATCCCGAGCCCGAGCGACCAGACGAACGCCGGGCGCGCCGTCCTGGCCGAGAACCCGGAGTCGCTCGGCAGCCTCGGCATCGCCATCAGCGAGGCGGTCGAGGACGCCGTCACGCACCCCGGCTCGAAGTACTCGCTGGGCAGCGTCACCAACCACGTGCTCCTGCACCAGACCGTGATCGGCGAGGAGGCGATCCTGCAGGCGCAGGACGCCGACGCCTACCCCGACATGGTCATCGGTTGCGTCGGAGGCGGCTCGAGCTTCGGCGGCATCGCCTTCCCGTTCCTGCGCGAGAACCTGGCCGGCAAGGCCAAGACCCGGCTCATCGCCGTCGAACCGACGGCCTGCCCGTCGCTCACCAAGGGGCAGTTCCGCTACGACTTCGGCGACGAGGCCGCGACCACGCCGCTCTTCAAGATGTACACCCTCGGTCACGACTACATGCCGCCCGGCATCCACGCCGGTGGGCTGCGCTACCACGCCATGGCGCCGCTCATCAGCCACGTGTACGACCAGGGGCTCATCGAGGCCGTGGCGGTGCCACAGACGAAGGTCTTCGATGCGGCTCGCCTGTTCGTGCAGACCGAGGGCATCGTCCCGGCCCCCGAGAGCAGCCACGCGATCCGCGTCGCCGTCGACGAGGCGCTCAAGGCGAAGGAAGAGGGCGTCAGCAAGAACATCATGTTCAACCTCACCGGCCACGGCTTCCTCGACCTCGCCTCGTACGACGCCTACCTCAGCGGACAGCTCGAGGACTACGACCATCCCGAGGAGGCGATCGCGGCGTCGATCGCCAAGCTGCCGAAGGTCGACTGAGCGTCGAAGCCCCGTCGAAGTCCCGGCGCCTCAGGGTGCCCGGACTCCGACCGGCACAGCGGACTCGACGTGCGGGGCGCCGTGAAGTGCACCGCATACTGAGCGAACAGGGATGCTTCGTCCCTCGCACGAAGGGCGCCGGGCCACCACCGTGGCCGGCGCCCTTCGTGCATACCGGGCCGCAGACCGGCGCGAGTGCCGCATGTGCGCCGGTCCGTCGGCGCACGTCGACCCGCCGCCGCCCGAACGGACCTCGTGTGGTCAGCCGGGGGCGAGGGGCAGGCGCACGGTGAACACCGCTCCGCCGCCGGCCGCGCCGGCGGCGTCGACGGTGCCGCCGTGCGCCTCGACGAGCCCCTTGACGATCGCGAGCCCCAGGCCGACGCCCTGGGTGCTGCGCGCCGTCTGCGAACGGTAGAACCTGTCAAAGACGAAAGGCAGATCGACCGGCTCGATCCCAGGTCCCGTGTCGGAGATGCTGAGGATCGCCCACGTGCTCTCCGTCGCCACGGCGACCCCGACGGCGCCGCCGGCGGGGGTGAACTTGAGCGCGTTGTCGAGCAGGTTCACGACGACCTGGAGCAGCCGGTCGCGGTCGCCGCGGACCGTCGCGGCCCGCAGGTCGCGCTCGAGCCTCACCTGCCGGCGCGCGGCCTCGGGCTCCATGCGCGCGAGTACGTCGCCGGCGACCTCGGCGAGGTCGACATGACCAAGCTCGACATCGAAGTCCTCTGACTCGAGTTCGTTGAGACTGCGCAGGGCGCCGAGCAAGCGCCCAAGCCGCTCGACCTCGTCGCCGATGACGCGCAGGTTCTCCGGGGTGGCCGGCATGACCCCGTCCTCGAGCGCCTCGATGCGCGACTGGATGGTCGCGAGAGGCGTGCGCAGCTCGTGCGAGAGGTCGGCGGTCATCTCGCGCCGCCACTGCTCGTCGCGCGCCAGCGCGTCCGCCATCGTGTTGAAGGCCGTGGCAAGCGACGCCACCTCATCGTCGCCGCGCGGAGCGACGCGGACCTGGAGGTTGCCGGCGGCGACATCGGTCGCGGCGTCGGTGAGGTCCTCGAGCGGACCGGTGATGCGGCGGCTGACCAGCACGCTGACCAGCAGGGCGATCGCCCCTGCCAGGACGGCGGCGATGATCAGGTTGCGGATGAGGGCTTCCTCGTACGCCGTCTCCGCGGCGACCCGCGCGTCGCGCGGCGCGTAGATCTCCACCCGCGCGACCGTCTCGCCGTCCACCACGACGGGGGAGCTCGTGATGTCGAAGCTCCGCGCGCTCAGCTTCGGTGCGGGGCTCGCCCCGCTCATCATCCCGTTCTGCCCGTCCATCATGCCACCGCCCATCATGCCCTGGCCGTGGCCGTGGACCCCCTGGACGGTGAACTGCAGCTGCCCCTCCGGCGAGTACACGGCAAGGTTGACGTTGTTGAGCCGGGCCGCCTGGCTCAGAGCGAAGATCGCACGGGCGTCCCAGCCCACGCCGTCCGTGTACGTCTGTTCGAGCACCTGCACGACGGCGGCGTTGCCCGCGCTCCCGGACGTCCGTGAGGTAGCGCTCGAAGCGGCGCTCGCCCGTGACGTTGACGACCACGGCCACGACCACGATGGCGAGAGCGGCGACGAGCGCGTGGGTGAGGGCCAGGCGCAACCGAAGCCCGCGCCTCATCGCCGCAACCCCCGGACGTGCGCGCGCGTCATCGGAAGTCCTCGGCGAAGGCGTAGCCGCGGCCGTACACCGTGCGCACCAGGTGCGGGGCACGCGCGTCCTCGCCGAGCTTGCGGCGCAGGTTCTTGACGTGCGCGTCCATGGTCCGCTCGTACCCCTCGAAGTCGTACCCCTGGACCTTGTCGATGAGCTCGAACCGGCTGTAGACCCGTCCCGGGAAACGGGCGAGAGTGCGCAGTAGACGGAACTCGGACTCGGTGAGGTCGACGACGGCACCGTCGAGCGTGACGCGCCGCCGGGCGCCGTCGATGACCAAGCGCCCGCCGGCGCGCTCGAGCACGTCGGCCTGGGGCTCGTGCTCGGCCTGCGCGCGACGCAAGAGTGCACGCACGCGGGCGGTGAGCTCGCGCGGGCTGAAGGGTTTGGTCACGTAGTCGTCGGCCCCGAGCTGCAGGCCGCGGACGAGGTCCTCCTCGGCGTCGCGCGCCGTGAGCATGATGATGGGGACGTCCGACCCCTCGCGCAGGCGACGGCAGACGTCCTCGCCGCTCATGTCGGGAAGGCCCAGGTCGAGGACGACGAGGTCCGGGCGGCGGCGGGCGGCGGCGTCGAGCGCGGCCCCGCCCGTCGCCGCCCGGACCACCAAGTGCCCGTCGCGCTCCAGGTACTCCTGCACCACCTCGGCGATGCGCGCCTCGTCCTCGACGACCAGAATGCGGGTCTCGCCGGTCATGTCGTCATCTTACCCGCCGGCGAGGCTCCGGCGGCGGACTCCCGGTCGCCGGAAGCCGACTGCCAATCTGGTAGCATGCACGGCGTCCGCAGGGAGGTCCCTTGCCCGATCTCAGGGTGTACCGCTACTCCTGGGTCGTCGCCCTCGTCATGGCCATCGTCAGCCTCTTCGCGCTCGGCACCCCGGGAACGCCGGCGCTGAGCGACGAGCCCGCGACCTTCGACGGCGCCAGGGCGATGCTCGACCTGACCACGCTCGTGGAACAGTACTCGGGCAGAGTGGCCGGCTCGGATGCCGACGCGCGCGCCGCGGTGTGGCTCGTCGAGTCGTTCGAACGTCAGGGACTCGAGACCCACATCGACGCATTCACGGCCACTCTCGACGGCCAGGACGTCGCCCTTCAGAACGTATGGGCGACCGCCCCGGGCGCGACCAGGGGCACCGTCGTCGTCGTCGCCGGCCGCGACTCACCGCCGCGGTCCACACAGGGCGCCGACGCCAACGCCTCGGGGACGGCGACGCTGCTCGAACTGGCGCGGGTGTTCACTCTGACGGGCCACGGGCACACCCTTCTCTTTCTCTCGACCGATGGCGACGCGTACGGAGCACTCGGGGCGCGCCGCTTCGTCGAGCAGCACGGGGTCGACGACCTCCTCGCCGTCATCGCGTTGCGCCGGACGGCGAGCCGCGAGGCGGACGGGCTCGCCGTCGACGGCTGGGGGCCCTCACCGCGCGTCGCGCCCCCCTGGATCTGGTTGCTGTCCGAGCACACCGGCAGGCGCGCAGGGAACCTCGAGGCCCGGCTGCCGAGGGTGCCGACCCAGGTGCTGCGTCTGGCCGTTCCCACCAGCTCGGGGAGCCAGGCGCCGTTCGTCGCCGCCGGGGTCCCGGCGCTCTCGCTGAGCGCCGCCGCGCCGCCCGTCGACCCGCCCGCGGATACCCTGGATGCGATCTCTCCCAAGGTCCTGACCAACGTCGGCCGCACCGCCGAGGCCATGATCCTGGCGATCGACGGCGAGACCGCCGAGCTCCCCGGAAGCGGCGGCACGATCTTCCTGCGCCGGGACAGGACCCTCCCCGGCGGCTCGCTCGCCCTGCTTCTCCTCTCGCTCTTCGCTCCGCTCGCCGCGGTCACGACCGACCTCTTCGCCCACTGCCGACGCGGACACCTGCGGCTGCTCCCGGCGTGGATGCGCCTCGCCCTGCACATCATGCCTTGGCTCGTGATCATCGGCATCGTCTACTTCTCGAACCTCGTCGGTCTCCTGCCACACAGCCCGGGAGCGGTGATCCCCCCGGAGTCGAGGATGGCGGGACACCCGCGTTACCTGCGTGTGGCCGTGCTCGTCGTCGTGCTGCTCCTCGCCTACGCCTACTCGACCGCGGTCGAGCGGCGTCTCGCCCGTCGTGTCCGCGTCGACCAGCGGACGACGGTGTTCGTGGCGCACGCCGCACTGCTGCTCATCGCCACCGCAGTCTTCTTCGTGAACCCGTACTCACTGCTGCTCGTCGCCCCCGCCGCCATCCTGTGGCCTCTCGCCCGCCCGGGCCCCTGGAAGCGCTCGATCCTGCCTGTCTACCTCGGCCTCGGCATGATCGCCGGTGCACTCGTCTTCTTCGCCCTGCGTCTGGGCCTCGGCGTCGATGTGTGGTGGTACTTCTTCCTGCTCGTCGAGAACCGCTCCATCCCCGCCGCGGCGACGGTGCTCGGCGCCGTCTTCCTCGCCACTGCCGGGATGCTGGCCCACACCCTCCACGGCGCCCGGCCCGCCGCCGTCGGCACGGCCGCGGCGGGGCCGCATCAGGAGTCCCCTCCGGGCGCGACCCAGGTCGACGCCGCCCTCACGTCGACCCCTGGGCGTCCGCCGCGCGGTGATGCCTGAAAGCGAACGGGGCGGTCCGCCTGCCGGCGGCCCGCCCCGTCACGCGCATCTGTCCTGAGCGTCAGTCGTCGTCGGGAGAGAGCGACGAGTCCAGGGTCGTCGTCGTCTCGTCGTCGAGGCCCTCGTCGCCCGCGCGGGGGACGGGCCGTTCGCCGCTGTCGCGGGAGAGCAGGGCCGCTTCGCCGCTCATCATGGCGTCGAACGCCTTCGCCTTGAGCCTGGCGCGCGTCTCCTCGATGCGCCGGCGCATCTCCGCCTGGTCGACGCTCGCGGCCTCGCCCTCAGACGGTTCGGGCTCCGCTTCCGCGACGACCTCGGGCTCGGTCACCGGCTCTGCTTCTTCGACGGCCTCCGGCTCTTCCTCCGTGATGATCTCCGGCTCTTCCTCGGGCTCGGCTTCGCCCACCGCGGGCTCTTCCTCTGCGGCCTCTTCCTCCACGGCTTCCGCTTCGACGGCTTCTTCGGCGACGGCTTCTTCCTCGACCGCCTCTTCGACCGGCGCCTCGGCTGCCTCCTCTTCGGCGGCCTCCCAGGCGGGGCGCACGACCGGCTCGGTCGCCGCGAGCGCGGTCGCCTCGACGCCCGGCTCCTCGGCGACGGCCTCCTCGCCGGCCCCGAACGGCTGCTCGATCTCGCTCTCGATCGCGGCGCGTGTCTCCTCGATGCGCTCACGGAGGTCCTCGCCCTCTTCCTCGGCGATCGCCTCCTCCTCGATCTCCTCGGCGGCTTTCTCGACCGCGAGCTCTTCGGCGAGCTCCTCGACCTCTTCCTCGACGGCGAGTTCTTCGGCGAGCTCGGCGGCCAGCACTGCCTCGACGGCGGACTCCTCGGCGACCTCCTCGAACACGACCGCCTCTTCGGCGGACTCCTCGGCGACCTCCTCGAACACGACCGCCTCTTCGGCGAGTTCCTCGGCAAGCTCCTCGGCCGCGACGGCCTCTTCGGCCAGCTCTTCGGCGACCTCTTCGTACGCCAGCGCCTCGGCGGCGAGTTCCTGGGCGAGCGCCTCGGCGGCCAGCGCCTCTTCGGCAAGCTCCTCGGCGACTTCGTCGGCCACGACGGCCTCGTCCGCGAGCACCTCCGCGACCTCGTCGGCCACGACGGCCTCGGCGGCGGCCTCTTCGGCAACGGCCACTTCGGCGGCCGCCACGATGGCGGCGGCTTCCGCCGCCACGGCGGCGGCGGCCGCTTCGTCGATCGCTTCGACCGGCGCCTCAGCCTCTTCCTCCGCGACCTCGGCTTCTGCCTCGGGTACCTCAGCCTCAGCCATCGCGGGCTGGGCCTCCGCCACGACGGCCTCGTCCGCGGGCGCCTCCGCCTCGAAGGCCTCGGCCTCAGGAGCCTCGACCTCGACCGCGACGATCTCAGGCTCCGTCCACGGGGCAGGCGGCTCGGCCACCGCCGCCGTCGCGCCCCAGTCGCGCTCACCGCTCGGTTCGGGGTACGCCGGGGCGGCGGGCAGCATCCTGCTGCTGGCGCCGCTGAGCAGCTGCTCCCGCATCTGACGACCGGTCTTGGGCGTGACCAAGGCCACCGTCGTCGCGCCCACCAGGACGCCCAGCAGGAACTTGAAGAATCTCATCAGTCGCCTCCTTGACAGCTGCTCCGCGAGCCTCGCGCCGGCCGGCCGCAGACGCGGCCGGCGAAGTGTTCTTCGGAAGAAACGAGCCCGGACTTTACCAGTGTACAGTCCTGTATACGGTCAGGCGCGGCGCAGTCCTGCACGCCGTCGTGTCCGTGGGCGCGGGACGCGCCCGACGAAGTGCCTCAGGAGAGCCGTTCGACCTTGCCTGTGCCGTCCTCGGCGACCGTGACGAGCGCGGTCCAGCGCGTGCCGAACGCCTGGCTGACGCGCATCGCGGCCTCCCTGAGCGCCGAAGCGACGTCCTGCCCGATGAAGGCGGCGAGCGGCATCATGGGCCGGTCGTCGATCTGCACGCGCACGCCCTCTTCCGTCTGCTTGAGAAGGATGGGCTGGTCGGTCAGCGCCCTGAGCTGTGCGGCGTGGTCGGCAGTGACCTCGATGGTGCAGCGCTGTCCAGACACGCTCGGACCCTGCTCGTCGAGCTCGCGCTTCACGTTGCGCGCGTAGTAGTAGACGATGATCAGGGCGATCAACGCCGCGAACAGGAAGATCAGGACCCCCACCTGCGCGTTGCTCACGATCCGCCTCCCGTCTCCCCTGCGTCGGGCGGGACTCCGGCGTCGTCACGTCCCTCCGGCGTCGTCCCCGTCCCACCTCGTGCTTCGGCCAACTGCCGCGCCAACTCCGCCTCCACGCCGCGCTGGGGCGCGTAGTACCGGCGTCCGGCCAGCTTGTCGGGCAGGTACTGCTGCTCGACCCAGCCGCCGTGCGAATGCGGGTACTTATACCCCTTGCCGTGTCCGAGTTCCTTCGCGCCCCGGTAGCTGGCGTCGCGCAGGTGCGCAGGCGGAGGCTGGTTGCCTTCGCGCTGTACATCGGCAAGAGCGGCGTCGATGGCAAGATACGAAGCGTTGCTTTTCGAGGCAAGGGCCAGATACACGGCCGCCTGACTGAGGTTGATGCGGCACTCGGGAAGACCGACGAACTCGACGGCGCGCGAGGCGGCGACGGCGACCTGCAACGCCGTGGGGTCGGCGTTGCCCACGTCCTCGCTGGCGAAGACGATCATGCGCCGGGCGATGAACTTGGGGTCCTCGCCGCCGGCGAGCATCGAGGCGACGTAGTAGACGGCGGCGTCCGGGTCGCTGCCGCGCATCGACTTGATGAAGGCCGAGATGGTGTCGTAGTGGGCGTCCTCACGGTCATAGGCGACGGGGCTCTTCTGGGCGGCGTCGCGCAGGTCGTCCACGGACAGCGCGACGCCGCCCCCTTCCTTCGGCGCCCGCGACCGCCACGCCGTCTCGAGGGCGTTCAGGGCCACGCGGGCGTCGCCGCGCGACACCTCGGCGAGAAAGGCCGTGCCGCCGTCCTCGACGCTCACGCCCTGTCCGCCGAGGCCGCGCTCGGGGTCCTCGAGGGCGACGCCGACGAGGCGCTCCACGAGGTCCGCGGACAGCGGCTCGAGCCGGTACAGCTGGCAGCGCGAGAGGAGCGCCGAGTTGACCTCGAAGTACGGGTTCTCGGTCGTCGCCCCGATGAGCGTGACGACGCCGTCCTCGACGGCGTGCAGGACGGCGTCCTGCTGCGCCTTGTTGAAGCGGTGGATCTCGTCGATGAAGAGGATGGTGCGCGCCGCCGAGAGGGCGCGCGCTTCGTGCGCGCCCTTGATCGCGGCGCGCACGTCCGCCGTCCCCGCCGCCACCGCCGACAACTGCGCCAGCCTGGTGCCGGTCTCGGCGGCGATCACCCGCGCGAGCGTCGTCTTGCCGCAGCCCGGGGGACCCCAGAGGATCATCGAGAAGACCTCTCCGCGCTCGATCGCGCCGCGGAGGACGGTGCCCGGGCCGACGATGTGGTCCTGCCCGACGAACTCCGCGAGTGTGCGCGGCCGCAGGCGCGCCGCGAGCGGCGCGGCGGCCGCCTGGTCTTCGTCCGAGAGCGAGAACAGGTCCATGCGCACGTCAGTCTAGCCGTTCGCGCGCACCGATTCTGCTACTATCGCCGACCATGCGGAAGGTGCTCGTCCTCAACACCACCTACGAGCCGCTGAACGTCTGCTCGGCGCGGCGTGCGTTGGTGCTGCTGCTCAAGGACAAGGCCGAGGTGCTCGAGGAGTCGGGAGCGGCGTTCCACTCCGAGCACGCCGCCTTCCCCGTTCCGCTCGTCATCCGCCTCACTTCCTACGTGCGCGTGCCGCGCCGCACGACGATGCGCATCACGCGGCGCGCCGTGTTCGCCCGCGACCGGCACCGCTGCCAGTACTGCGGCAGCGACCGTCACCTGACCGTCGACCACGTCGTGCCGCGCTCCAAGGGCGGACTCGACACGTGGGACAACGTCGTGACCTCGTGCGCCCCGTGCAACCGCAAGAAGGCCGACCGGTTGCCGCACCTCGCGGGTCTGCGCCTGGTCGCCAAGCCGCGCGCGCCCGAACCGTCGGCGTTCATCCTGCTGCACGCCGAGCAGGTCCACGAGGCCTGGCGGCCCTATCTGAGCTTCGCCTCCTAGGGCCGCCGCACGACTTCGTGCGGGTAGGCGTGGAGGCCGGATGCTATACTCCGCCGCGTGATCATCGACGCCAGCAGAGAGCCGCGCCTCCAGCTCGAAGACGCCGAGCCGTTCGCGATCGACAGCGCCGAGGTACAGCGCGACGTCGAGCACTCGACGCTCACGAACATCCGCCGCGACGGAGCCGCGTACGCGCTGCCGGTCGGCGCCCGCGTCACGCTCTGGGCCGGGCCCAACGTGGTCTTCGTCGGCAAGGCGGTCGACGAGCACAGCGTGCTCGACCTGCTCTCGACCGAGAGCGACGACGAGCTGCGCGGCCACGAGACCATCTGAGCCGGCGCGGGGCTGACGTCACCGTGAAGGGCCTGGTTCTGAGCGGGGGCGCCGGCACCCGTCTGCGCCCGATCACGCACACCTCGGCCAAGCAGCTCGTCCCCGTCGCCAACAAGCCTGTGTTGTTCTACGGGCTCGAGGCGCTGCGCGCCGCCGGCATCGAGGACGTGGGGATCGTCGTCGGCGAGACCCGCGCCGCGATCGAGGCGGCCGTCGGCGACGGCGCGCGCTTCGGCCTCCGCGTCACCTACCTGCCCCAGGAAGCCCCACTCGGCCTCGCCCACGCCGTGCTCATCGCCGAGGAGTACCTCGGCGACAGCCCCTTCGTCATGTACCTCGGCGACAACCTGCTCAAGGAGGGCGTGACGCCGTTCGTCCGGCGCTTCGAAGAGAGCCGGCCGGACGCCCTCATCCTGCTTCAGGCGGTCGCCGACCCCAGCTCCTACGGCATCGCCGAGCTCGACGGCGAGGGCCGGGTGGCGCGGCTCGTCGAGAAGCCGAAGGAGCCGCGCAGCGACCTCGCCCTCGTCGGCGTCTACCTGTTCACGCCGGCCGTCTTCGAGAGCGTCAAGGCGATCACGCCGTCGGCGCGCAACGAGCTCGAGATCACGGACGCGATCCAGCACATGATAGGGCGCGGCCTGCACGTCGAGCCGCACCGCGTGACCGGCTGGTGGAAGGACACCGGCAAGCTCGACGACATGCTCGAGGCGAACCGGCTGATCCTGAGCACTCTGGTCGGCGACGTGCGCGGCACCGTCACGGACTCGACGATCGAGGGGCCGGTCACGGTCGGCGAGGGCAGCGTGCTCGAGCGCTGCACCGTGCGCGGCCCCGCCGTCATCGGTGCCGGCTGCCGGCTCGCCGACGCCTACATCGGCCCCTACACCTCTATCGGCGACGGGGTCGCCGTCGAGCAGGCCGAGATCGAGCACTCCATCATCCTCGAGAACAGCCGCGTCTCGCGCCTGGGCGCGCGCATGACAGACAGCCTCATCGGGCGCGACGTCGTGATCGCGCGCAGCGAGGCCAAGCCGGTCGCCTACCGGTTCATGGTGGGCGACGCGAGCCAGATCGGCATCCTCTGAGATGCGCGGAGTGTCGAGGACGGCGATGAGCGAGGGGGGGACGGCGTGAGCGAGGGGGGGACGGCGTGATCGAGGGCGTCGCGACCAAGAAGCTGCGGGTCATCCCGGACGAGCGCGGCCGCCTCATGGAGTGCCTGCGCAGCGACGACGAGCTCTTCATCAAGTTCGGCCAGATGTACATGACGACCACGCTCCCGGGGGTCGTCAAGGGCTGGCACCTGCACCACACCCAGTGGGACAACATCGTCTGCGTCAAGGGGATGATCCAGCTGGTGCTGTTCGACGAACGCGACGGCTCGCCGTCGAAGGGGCAGCTCGACGAGTTCCTCATGGGCGAGCACAGCCCGCTGCTCGTGCGCGTGCCGCCCGGCGTGTGGCACGGCTGGAAGTGCGTGAGCACCGACGAGGCGTACATCGTCAACGCGCCGACCGAGGTCTACCAGTACGACGCCCCAGACCAGGACGAGCTGCCGCACGACACGCCGCGCATCCCGTACGACTGGAGCGTCAGGCTGCGCTGACGGCGCGGCCAGGCGGCATCCGGTGAGCACGACCCTCTGCGCGCACTGACGCCGTGCCGCGCTGGTTCGTCACCGGAGCCGGGGGGCAGCTCGCCACCGCGTTCCAACGGGTCCTCGAGGGCGAGGTCTTCCTGGCGCGCGAGGCCGCGCTGGACATCCGCGACGCGGATGCCCTGGGCGCGGCGGTGCGCGCCTTCGACCCCGACGTGATCCTTCACACCGCCGCTTACACCGACGTCGACGGGGCCGAGGCCGACGAGACCACGGCGTTCGCCGTCAACGTGGAGGGCACGCGCAACGTGGTGGCAGCGGTGCGCGGAACTCACACCTTCGTCGTGACCTTCTCCACCGACTACGTGTTCGACGGGTCGAAGGGGCGCCCGTACGTCGAGACCGACGCGACGGGGCCGCTGAACGTCTACGGCCGGAGCAAGCTCGCGAGCGAGGAGGTCGTGCTCGGGTGGGCGCGCGGAATGGTGATCCGCACTGCCTGGATGTTCTCGGAGACCGGGCACAACTTCGTGAGGTCGATCCTTGCCGCGGGGCGCGAGAAGGCGAAGGCGGACGAGCCGCTGCGGGTCGTGGACGACCAAGTAGGCTCGCCGACCTTCGCCGGGCACCTCGCGACGGCGGTCGACGAGGCATTTCGTCTCGGCGTCAGTCCCGGCCTGTATCACATGGCGGGAAGCGGCTACTGCTCGTGGCACGAGCTCGCGCGCGAGGTGGTCACGCTCGCCGGGATCCCCGTCGAGGTCGAGCCGATCACGAGCGCCGAGCTGGGCCGGCCGGCACGGCGGCCGGCCTTCTCGGCGCTCGTCAGCGAACGGCCGATCCCGCGCCTGCCGCACTGGGCGGAGGGCGTCGCCGAGGCGGTCGACCGGCTGACGGCGCTGGGGTAGGCTGCGGCTGCCGCGCCGGCCGACGCGCGCGGCGGGCGACCGGACGAGGAGGGCAGCGTGCGCATCGTGGTCACCGGCGGCGCCGGGTTCATCGGCTCGAACTTCGTGCGCCACCTGCTGCGCACGCAGGACGACGTCGAGGTCGTCAACCTCGACAAGCTCACCTACGCCGGCAACCTCGAGAACCTGCGCGACATCGAAGGCGACCCGCGCTACACGTTCGTCCACGGCGACATCTGCGACGCCGGCGTCGTGCGCGCCGCGCTCGCCCGCGCCGACGCCGTCGTCAACTTCGCCGCCGAGACGCACGTCGACCGCTCCATCAGCCACCCGCAGGACTTCATCCGCACCGACGTGCTCGGCACGCACACGTTGCTCGAGGCGGTGCGTGAGCTGCGCGTCGGTCGTTACGTGCAGATCTCGACCGACGAGGTCTACGGCTCGATCGACGAGGGCTCGTTCACCGAGGATTCGGACCTCGACCCTTCGAGCCCGTACTCGGCGAGCAAGGCCGGGGCCGACCTGCTCGCCCTCGCCTGCCACCGCACCTTCGGGACGCCCGTCCTCATCACGCGCAGCTCGAACAACTACGGGCCCTTCCAGTATCCCGAGAAGATCATCCCGCTCTTCATCTCGAACGCGCTCGACGACCAGCCGCTGCCCGTGTACGGGGACGGGCGCAACGTGCGCGACTGGCTCCATGTGGAGGACAACTGCGCGGCGATCGATTTGGTGCTGCGCGAGGGCGAGCCCGGCAACGTGTACAACGTCGGCGGCGGGAACGAGGTCGAGAACCTCGACCTGACCCGCCGTATCCTCGAGCTGCTCGGCAAGGACGCCGCTCTGGTCCGCTACGTCACCGACCGGCCCGGCCACGACCGCCGCTACTCGGTCGACTGCACGAAGCTTCGCGCCCTCGGATGGGCGCCGCGGACGTCCTTCGAGGACGGCCTCGCGGCCACGGCCGCCTGGTACAGGGACAACCGCGCCTGGTGGGAGCGGCTCAAGTCGGGGGAGTGGCGCGCCTACTACGAGCGCCAGTACAAGGGGCTCGCCTGAGGGTCTTCGGCTGAAGGTCTGCGCGGTGCCCGCTACTGGATGGTCAGCTCCGCCTTGGTCAGCAGGCGCCGGCCCCAGGCGAAGTGCGAGCTCCAGTAGGTCGACTGGTTCAGCGAGGCGATGGTGACGCCGTCGGCAGAGCCCGTCGAGTGGATGAACCAGCCGCGCCCCATGTAGATCGCCGCGTGGTAGACGTCGTAGCCGTTCGACGCGGTCCCGGAGTCCGCGAAGAAGATGAGGTCACCGGCCTTCAGACTGCTGCGCGAGATCCGCGGCTTGGCGCTCCGCGCCATGTAGCCGGCTCCCCGCTCGTTGACGCTGATGGGGTAGCCGAAGTGGATCTTCATGACCCACCAGCAGAAGCCCGAGCAGTCGAATCCGCCGTGCTCCTGGTAGCCGTAGGGCGACTGCCTGGACGGATACTCGCCCGCCCAGACGTAGGGATACCCGACGTACCTGAAGGCGAAGGACAGGATCTCGCGCTGGCGGTCGCTCAGCGTCGGCAGGGTGATCGCCTTGTAGCCGGCGAGGCCGTCGACCTCCCACTCGCTCAGGGTCAGCGCCTCGCGGAGCATGTACGCCACCTCGCCACGGTCGATCGCCTCGCCCGGCGAGACCTCCTGCTCCTCCAGGCCGTAGGGGTGGTTGTAGCGCAGCAGCAGGTGACGCGCGGCGACGGTGTACGGCAGCCGCGCCGGGACCTTCGGCTTCCAGCCCTCGTTCGGCTCCCAGGTGCCCGGGCGCAGGGCGCTGAGCATCGACCAGTCGTCGTTGGGATGGAGAAGCCTGACCATCCGGACGACCGCGGTCTCCGCCTTGTAGGCGGGTACGAGATCGTCGGGATGGAAGCCGTCGCCCATGGCCGGCACGAGGCCCTTGGCGACGGCGATCTGGATGTACCAGTAGTCGGGGTCGATCCCGGGGACGACGTCCGGGATCGCGACCGGCGTGACGGTGTCGTCCTGATGGCCGCTCGCGATCACGAGAGCGCGCGCGAGCTGCCGACGCGTGATGTCGCGCTCGGGCTTGAAGGTGCTGGCGTAGTCGTCCATCGCCTTGCGCCCCAGCGGACCGAGGTCCGTCACCCAGTCGATCGCGCCGCGCGCCCAGTAGCCGGAGGGCACGTCGGTGTAGGTCTGGGCGCGCGCGGGACGAGCCGCGGCGGCGAAGCACGCGAGTGCCGCCGCCGTGAGCACGACGAGGAGGAGCGAGCGCATGACCGTTCTGTCGCGTGAGTCGTTCATGTCTGCTCTCAGTCTATCGGCGCGCGGCGGGCCCGCTTGAGCCTCGATCGCGACTGCGGCGCGTGGAGAGCCTTCGCCGGCGGCGCCAGGCACCCTGCCCCAGGCGCGAACGGCGCCAGAGCCGTTGCCAGAGCTGACAACTGCTCAGGCGCAGGAGTCATGAGCCGATAGAAGAAGGGGGACGACACCACGGACGCGGTTTGCCGCGTCGGGGGCCGCCGCGTAGTATCGACGGCGGCCACTCGCGGCCACACCCCCCTTCCCATGGATCACATGCCACACAGCCCCCACAGGAATCCGCGCCCCAACGGCCGCCGCCGAGCGCGGCGCCGCGGCGCCGCGCTCGTCGCGCTTGCCGGGGCGTTCCTCGCGGTGCTTGCCTGCGCCGCGCCGGCGTGGCCGGCGAGCACGAACGTCACCATGGTGGGACGCGGTTGGGGGCACGGCATCGGCATGTCGCAGTGGGGCGCCTACGGGTACGCCAAGCACGGCTCCACCTACGAGGAGATCCTCAAGCACTACTACACCGGCATCGGGCTCGGCAAGGTCGACGACGCGGTCATCAGGGTCCGCCTGCGCGGCGGCCTCTCGGCGGTCAAGCTGACCTGCGCGGGCCCGTATGTCGCCTCCGCCTCGACGAAACGGCTCGAGATCCCCGCCGGCGTGACCGCCGTCGTCACGTGGTCGGGCGGCGCGTACAAGGTGACCGCCGGCACCCTGGTGCAGACGTTCGGTGCGCCGGTCACCTTCGAACCCGGTGACGCCCGTCTCAGGACCCTCACCCCGGACGACTGGGGCAAGACCGGCAAGTACCGCGGCGCGATCCGCGTCCTGCACTCCTCGTCGGGGTTCACGATGATCAACAAGCTCCCCCTCGAGAGCTACCTGCTCGGCGTGGTGCCGCTCGAGGTGTCGTCCTCCTGGCCGGCCGAGGCGCTCAAGGCACAGGCGTGCGCGGCACGCTCGTACGCGGAGCGGTCGCGCAAACCCGGCGAGGCGTTCGACGTCTACTGCACGACGCGTGACCAGGCATACGGCGGCATGCGCGCCGAGGCACTGGCGTCGAACGCCGCCGTCAAGGCGTGCGCCGGGGTCGTGCCCACCTACGGCGGCAAGCCTATCGCGGCGTTCTTCTTCTCGACCTCGGGCGGTCACACGGAGAACATCGAGAACGTGTGGCAGACCACTCCCCTTCCCTATCTGAAGGGCGTCGAGGACCCCTACGACACCTATTCGCCGCTGCACCTCTGGCCCGAGAACCCGATCGTGCGCAGTGACGCCTGGTACCAGAGCAAGCTGGGGACGTACGGCGCCGACAACCCCACCGGCGTCAAGGGGGATCTGCGCACGATCTTCGTCCTCAAGCGCGGGACCTCGCCGCGGGTCGTGAAGGCCGCGATCGTCGGCACCAAGGGAGTGACGTTCGTCTCGGGCGCCTCGCTGCGCTACAAGCTGGCCCTGCGCGACACCTGGGTGTCTTTCACGAGCATGTCGCTCGTACCGGGCAGTTCCACGGTCACCTACGGCGTCGGCACCAAGCTCACGGGCCGTATCTACCCGGCGCTCAAGGACGGCGCGACCGTGACGCTCTCCTTCGTCCGTGACGGGGCGCCGGTGTCGGTCAGCGTGCGCACGACGCGCCGCACCCAGGACCTCGGCTCAGGCTTCACGGCGACGTACTCGACGTACACGGCCACCGTGAAGCCCAAGAGGCAGACGGCGTACGTCTTCGCGTTCGGCAAGGCGCGCTCCCCCAAGATCACGCTCAAAGTGCGGCCCGCCGTCTCGCTGCAGGCGAGCGCGACCACCGTCGAGGCCGGGGGCGTCGTCAAGTTCAGCGCCACGACGACGCCGCTGCTGCCGGGCGCCGCGGTCTCGCTGCAGACGAAGTCCGGCGACACCTGGAAGAACGTGACGAACGGAGCCTTCAACGCGAACGGCGCCTGGGGGTTCGACTGGACGGCGGTCGCCGGCGTGACCGCGGCACGCCTCTGCGTGCCGGCGACCGCCGGCTTCGTGACCGCCTACAGCCCGGCGATCGCGCTGACCGTCACAGAGTGATCGCCGCGTCCGGCCGCACGCCGGACGCGGACCTCGTTCTCCAGCACCCTGTCCCGTATCGGGTCACCGCACCCGTCAAAGGGTGCGACCCGGGCCTGGTAGGGGGAGGCCCGGGTCGCGTGAAGCAGACCTTCGCGCGGCCGGCGGGGTAGGGACCGCCGGGGCGAAGGCTGCGGTGGGGGAATCGCGGAGGCGCGCCGCAGCCGCCGCACCTCAGGTCATCGGCGCGCCGGTCAGTCGTCTCCTCTGTCGTCGAGGCCGAGCAGCTCCGCCGGCGTGTCGGGGAGCTGATGGCGCTGGATCTCGCCCTCGACCATGTAGAGCACGTCCTCGGCGATGTTGTTGGCGTGGTCGGCGAGCCGCTCCATGTAGCGCGCCACGCTGAACAGCAGCACGATCGCGTCGAGGTGAGCGAGATCGGCGCGCAGCTCCTCCTTGAGCTCCTCGATCAGCTTCTTGTAGAGCGCGTCGACCTCATCGTCGGCGGCCAACAGCTTGCGCGCCGCCACGGCGTCCTGATGCACGAGCGCGTCGAGCACCTTTTCCAGGATGCAGCGCGTACGGTCGGCGATCACCGGCAGGCTGCGCGGCACCGGCACAGGGAACTCGTCCGCCAGCTGCTCGGCGCGCTCGGCGACGTTGGCGGCGAGGTCGCCGATGCGCTCAAGGTCGCTGTTGATCTTGACCACGGCGATGATGAAGCGCAGGTCCTTCGCCACCGGCTGGTAGAGCGCCAGCAGCTTCAGACAGTCCTCCTCGACCTCGACTTCGTTCTCGTCGACCAGCAGGTCGGCGGCGATGACCTTGCGCGCCTTGACGGCGTCGCGCGTCTCGATCGCCTGCACGGCGAGGCGCAGGTTCTCCTCGACCAGCGCGCCGAGGGCGAGGATCTTGCGCTTCAGCCGCTCGATCTCGCGTTGCAGATGTGTCATGTCCCGTCCTCCTCCACCTTCAGCTGAAGCGGCCGGTGATGTAGTCCTCGGTCTGCTTCTCCTGAGGGTTGGAGAAGATCTGCGTCGTCGGACCGAACTCGACGATGTGACCCTCGTAGAAGAAGGCCGTGTAGTCGCTGACGCGCGCGGCCTGCTGCATGTTGTGCGTGACGATGACGATCGTGTAGTTTGCCTTGAGGCGCTCCATGAGCTCCTCGATCTTGGCCGTGGCGACGGGGTCGATCGCCGAGGCGGGCTCGTCCATGAGCACGACGTCGGGCTCGGTCGCGATGCAACGCGCGATGCAGAGCCGCTGCTGCTGCCCCCCCGAGAGAGCGATGCCCGGCTCGCCGAGCTTGTGTTTGACCTCATCCCACAGGGCCGAGCGCTTGAGCGCGTCCTCGACCCGGTCCGAGAGCTCCGAGCGGTTCAGCTTGTAGTGCTGGCGCAGTCCGTAGGCGACGTTGTCGAAGACCGTCATCGGGAAGGGGCTCGGCTTCTGGAAGATCATGCCGATGCGCCGCCGCATCTCGAGCAGGTCCGTCCCCGTCGAGAGGATGTTGCGCCCGCCGAACATGATCTCGCCGGTCGCCTTGTGGTCGCGGTAGAGCTCGTAGATCCGGTTGTAGGTGCGGATGTGAGTCGACTTGCCGCACCCCGAGGGTCCGATGATCGCCGTCACCCGGTTCTTCTTGATGTCGAGGTGGTTGTCGAAGAGCGCCTGCTCCTTGCCGTAGAAGAAGTCGAGGCCGCGCACCGAGATGACGCTCTCGAGCGCGTCGAAGTCCTCGCCACCGGTCGAGCGCGCCGCCGCCACTTCGCTGGGCGGCGCGACCAGCACGTCCTGCCGGGTGTCTGCTTGCTCTCTCACCATGGTCCCTACCATTCCTTGCCTCTCTGGAAGATGAGCCGCATGAGCACATTGAGGCTGAGCACGGCGACGATGATCAGCAGCGCGCCGCCCCACGCCAGCTCCTGCATGCGCTCGTAGGGCATGCCGGAGAAGTCGTAGACGGTCTTGGTGAGGTTGGCGGTGGGCCCGCCGAAGAAGCCTTCCGGGCCGAAGAGCCCGTCCAGCCAGTACGGGCTGCTGAGCGCCGTCAGGAGCAGCGGCGCGGTCTCGCCGGCGACGCGCACGGTGGCGAGCACGGCGCCGGTGATGAGGCCGCTGCGCGCGGCACGGATGACCACGCCCAGGGTCACGCGCCAGCGCGGGACGCCCATGGCCAGACCCGACTCGCGCAGCTCGTTGGGCACCAGGTTGAGGATGTCCTCGGTGGTGCGCGCCATCACGGGAAGCATGATGAACGCCAGGGCGATGGACCCTGCGAAGCCGGAGTAGTGCTGCAGGGGCTCGACGAGGACGGCGAACACGAAGACGCCGACGATGATCGACGGGATGCCCATGTTGACGTTGGCGACCATGCGCACGCCCGTGGCGATCCGGCCGTTGCGGCCGAACTCGGCCAGCCAGACGCCGCCGAGGAAGCCGATCGGCAGGGCGATGGCCGCCGCGACGGCAGTGATCACCAGCGTGCCGAGGATGGCATTGCCCAGGCCGCCGCCGTCCTCGCCGACCACGGGAGGGAGTTCGGTGAAGAACGCCCAGTCGATGGCGGCGATCCCGCGCCGGACGACCTCCCAGACGATCAGCAGCATGACGGCGATGCCGAACCAAGCCGCCGCCCAAGCGGACACCTTGATGAGGAAGTCGACGGCCTTGCGACGCGCGTGCGAGCGCGGACGCAGGGCGGCAAGCGCCGGCGGCGCGCCGTCGCCGCCCGTCGCGGCCGGCGGCCTGACGGCCGGCGCCGAAGCGCTCATGCCCGGCCTCCCGTCGTGCGCCGCGCCCGCCGCAGCCAGACCTGGGCGAGGACCTGGAAGACCATCGTGATGACGAACAGGATGAGGCCCATGTAGATCAGGGCGCTGACGTCGAGCTTGGTCGTCGCTTCGTTGAACTGAAGGGCGATGAGCGAAGCGACCGTTGTGCCCGGGTCGAAGAGCGAGCGCGGCACGGTCTGGAAATCGCCGCCCACGAGGTAGGCGACGGCCATGGTCTCGCCCAGCGCGCGGCCGAGCCCGATGAAGGTCGCCCCGACGACCCCGCTGAGGGCGTAGCGCAGGCTGATCTTGCGCAGCACCTCCCAGGTCGTCGAGCCCATGCCGTAGCCGGCCTCCTTGGTGACGCGCGGCACCATGAGGAGGACGTCCCGAGAGAAGGCGGTGATGAACGGAAGGATCATCACCGCGAGGACGAGCCCGGCGGTGAGGATCGAGAAGCCACCGCCCTGGAAGCTCTCGCCCGGCGCCAGCAGAGGCAGCCGCCCCAGCGCGCTCTCGGTGACCCACGGGGCCACCCGCTCCTGCATGAAGGGGACGAGCACGAACAGGCCCCACATGCCGAAGATGATGCTCGGGATCGCGGCCAGCATCTCGACCGCGGTGCCGAGCACGCGCGCGGTCCGGGGAGGCACGAGCTCCGTGAGGAGCAGGGCGATGACGAGCGCCAGCGGGACGGCGATGACCATGGCGACAAGGGTGGTCAGCGCCGTACCCGCGAGCGCGGCGAGCGCGCCGTAGCTGCCGCTGCTCGGCGACCAGGCGACGGTGGTCAGGAAGCTGAGGCCGAGTTCGCTGATCGCCGTCCACGAGTTGTAGATGAGCACGCCCGCCAGGGTGAACATGGCGATCGCCACCGTGAGGCCGCTGACCAGCGTGACGACCCGGAAGGCCGGGTCGCCGAAGCGATGATGGACGCGCGGCGCCGCCTTGGCGGCGCCGCGCGGTGGTCTTGCCTGGGTCTGCGCGTCGATCTCGAGCGTGCTCACGTCCCTGCCTCAGTCAAGTCCCTGTCCCTACCCAGACCGCTCGATCAGAGCGGCCAGACCGGCTCGCCGGCGGCGGTGATGTTCTCCCATTCACCCTGGACGAGCGTGTACACGTTCTCGGGGATCGGGACGTAGTCGAGGTCCTCGGCGGACGCTCCGCCGTCGGTGAACGCCCAGTCGAAGAATCGGAGCATGGTCTGGGCGCGGTTCGCGTCGGCCTGCTCCTTCTGGACCAGGATGAAGGAGGCGCCGGTGATGGGCCAGGTCTTCGCGCCGGGCTGGTTCACGAGCACGAGGTAGAAGCCTTCAGCGCCGGCCCAGTCGGCCTGCGCGGCCGCCTCGGAGAACGTCTCCAGGCTCGGCTCGACCCATTCGCCGTCGGCGTTCTGCAGCTGCGTGGTCACGAGTCCTGTCTCCTTGGCGTACGCGTACTCGACGTAGCCGATCGACCCCTTGAGCTGCTGCACGCTGGCGGCGACGCCCTCGTTGCCCTTGCCGCCGACACCCGTCGGCCAGGGGATCTCCTTGTCTCCGCCCAGCGTCCAGACGTCGCTCGCGGCGGCGGCGAGGTAGTTGGTGAAGATCCACGTGGTGCCCGAACTGTCTGAGCGGTGCACGACGTTGATCTTGCCGGCGGGGATCGAGACGCCCGCGTTCACGTCGGCGATGGCCGGATCGCTCCAGTCCTCGATCTCGCCGCTGTAGATCTTGGCGACCAGGTCGGCGGTGAGCTTGAGCCGGTTCGCCTCGATGCCGTCGAGGTTCACGACGAGCACCACGCCGCCCACGCACTGCGGCCACTGCACGAGACCCGCGGCTTCGAGCTCGGCCGGCTCGAGCGGCGCGTCGGAGGCGCCGAAATCGACGGTCTCGGCCTGGATGGCAGAGATGCCGCCACCGGAGCCGATCGACTGGTAGTTGAGTTTCACGTCGTTGAGGTTCGCGTACTCGCTGCCCCACTTCGAGTAGAGGGGATAGGGGAAGCTCGCGCCGGCGCCGACGATCGTGTCGCTTGTGCCCGATCCTGGGAGACCGCTGCCCGAGTCCGTGCCATCGCCGCCGCAGGCGGCGAGCGCCAGCACCGCGACACCGAGCGCGGCCACGAGGGCGACGGCGGCCACCGAGCGCCGCAGGCGATCCGACTTCCTCATCCTGACCTTCCTTGAGTCGACGGTTGTCCGTGCGCACGGGTCGTCCCGTCGCACCAGAAAGCCACGCTACCCGGCGTGTGTTAGCGGCCGGTTAGCGTCGGGTCAGGTTCGAGCGAGACGTCGGGGAGCCTTCGAGGCGGTGTCGCGGCTCTCTCGGCGCAGCGTGCGTCGAGGGCGTGGCGCGACTAGCGGCGCGGCAAGTGGATGCGAAAGGTACTGCCGCGACCGACGAGGCTGTCGACCGAGACGCTGCCTCCGTGTACCTGGGCGATGTGCTTGACGATGGCAAGGCCGAGGCCGGTACCGCCCAGGTCGCGGCTGCGTGCCTTGTCGACGCGATAGAAGCGCTCGAAGAGGCGCGGCAGGTGCTCGCGCGAGATGCCGACCCCCTGGTCGGCGATCGTGATCACCGTCTCGCGCTCCGTCTGTGCCGCCGAGAGCGCGACGGTGGTGTCCTCGAGGCTGTACTTGATGGCGTTGTCCAGAAGGTTCACGACCGCCTGCTCGAGCAGCGGCGGGTTCACCTCGGCGAACAGGTCGTCGGGACAGTCGACGACCACGCCGATGTGCTTGGCCTCGGCCTTGCTCGCGCAGACCTCCGCCGCCACGGCGAGGACGTCGGCCAGGCGCGCCTCCTGCAGCGCCACCTCGCGGCCCTCGACGCCGCGCTCGAGGCTCGACAGTGCGAGCAGGTCCTCGATGATCGCGTTGAGTCGGTCGGCCTGCCCGGCGATGATGCGCAGGAAGCGGCGCCCGGCGTCGGGGTCGTCGATCGCGCCGTCGGTCAGCGTCTCGGCGAAGCCCTTGATCGACGTGACCGGCGTCTTGAGCTCGTGCGACACGTTGGCGACGAAGTCGCTGCGCACCGCCTCGAGGCGGCGCAGGCGCGTCACGTCGTTGACCACGACGACCGCGCCCGCGACCGCCCCGTCCTCGGTGTGAAGCAGCGACCCGTTCGCCTGAAGGAACCTCTCCTCGCCGGTGACGAAGACCGAGAGGTCGGCCTCCACGGGTTCCTCGCCGGTCAGCACGGCGGTGACCGCGCGCTGCAGCTCGGGATTGCGGGCCGTCTCCTCGATCGACATGCCGACGACGTCGCGCGCGCCGACGTCGAGCAGCAGGGCGGCCGCGCTGTTGATGGCGATGACGCGCCCTTCAGGGTCGACGGCGATGACGCCTTCGACCATGCTCTCGAGCACCGCCTCGCGCTCGTTGCGCTCGCGCGTGAGGGTGCGCAGCTTGTCGTCGAGTTCGGCGGCCATCCGGTTCATGGCCTCCGCGACCGCGGCGAACTCGACGGTCGACGGCACCAGCAGCTTGCCGCTGAAGTCGCCGGCGGCGAACCGGTCGGCTCCCTCGCGCAACTCGCGCATCGGGAGCGCGATGCGCCGCGAGACGTACCAGCCGAGCAGCGCGGCGACCAGCGCGACGACCGCCGCGCCGGCGAAGATGCTCTTGTAGAGACGGTCGAGAGCTTCGTTGACGGTGGTCAGCGGCATGGCGGTGCGCACCACCGCCCGGACCTGACCACCCGACTCGAGCGGCACCGCGACGTACATCATCTCCTCGTCGAGCGTGGCACTGCGGCGCACGGCGCGTCCGACCTCGCCGCGGATCGCCGCCTTGTACTCGGGCCGGTCGGCGTGGTTCGACATGTCCTCGGGGAGGCGGTCCGACTCGGCGACCACGTCGCCCGCCGCGACGCCGCCCGCGCCCGTGCCGATGATCGTGATGCGCGTGCCGGAGGCGTCGCCCATGCGCCGGACGAGCGGCTCGATGTCGGCCAGCTCGCCGGCGTCGACGAGCGCCGCGACCTCCTCGCGCACGAGGCCCGCCCGCGCCTCGAGCTCATCGGCCGTGTGCTCGACGTAGAAGTCGTGCGCAGAGCTCACGGCGAACCAGCCGACGGCGACCGTCGCGAGGACGACGACGATCAGATACGTGGCGTAGATGCGCCAGAAGAGGTGCCGCATCGCTCAGTCGCTCCGCAGGCGGTATCCAACACCGCGAACGGTCTCGATGTAGGCGCCGCACGGGCCGAGCTTGCGGCGCAGCGAGACGATGTGGACGTCAACCGAGCGGTCGGTGACGTACCGATCGCTCACATACACGTCGTCGCCCTGCGCGGCGTCGACGATCTGCTGCCTGGTGAACACCCAGCCCGGGCGACGCGCCAGGTAGAGAAGGATCCTGAACTCCGTCGCCGTGAGCTCCACGGGAGTGTCGCGGACGAGCACCTGGTGACGACCGGGGTGGATGGCGAGTTCCTTCACTCGCACCGCGGCGTCCTCGTCGGTCGCCTCGGCATCGCGGCGCAGCACCGCCTTGAGACGCGCCGTCAGCACGCGGGGGCTGAACGGCTTCGTCACGTAATCGGCCGCGCCCATCTCCAGGCCGGTGACGATGTCCGCCTCGCTCCCCTTGGCGGTGAGCATGATGATCGGGATCTGCCGCGTCGTCTCGTCTCCCTTGAGCCGCCGGCAGACTTCGAGGCCGTCGACGCCGGGGAGCATCAGGTCGAGGACGAGCACGTCCGGCATCTTCATCCGCGTCGCGGCGAGCGCGTCCTCGCCGGTGGTCACGCCGACGACGGTGTACCCTTCCTTCTCCAGGTTGTACCTGACGAGCTCGACGATGTCCTCTTCGTCGTCGACCACGAGCACGGTCTCACGCGGCACTGCGGGGCTCCTTGTTCGCCGACGCCTCAAGAAAGGCTCTGCCTTCAGCGCGCGGCACACCATACCCCCGCAAGGTTAGCGGTTCGTTAGCGTCCTGGCGACGGTCGCTGGCCGCGCCGCGCGCACGGGCGCCGTCACGCGTAACACAACACTCACGCGCCGCTCACAGTCATCCAACGACCGCGGCCGAGACTGATGCCTGGAGCCAGGGCAACGGTCGGAGGTTCCCATGTTCACGCCCAGGATGCGTCGCCGTCGCCGACTGCTCGACACGTACATCCGGGTCGAGCGCGAGGAGCGGCGGACACTGGCTGAGGAGCGACCCCCCAGATCGAGGGAAGCAGCGCCGCAGGGGGAATCGGGCGCTTCGCACGTCGACCCTCTCGGCGACAGAGAGCGCGACCGAGACCGCGCCCGGGCGGATGCCACGCGAAGCTCGGGGCGCCACGACGTGATTCGAGGCGGGGCGAGGCCCTTGCGGCCGGAACCCGCCTCGCCGCAGCCAGCCGCGGACCTACTCCTTCGGCTGGATGACCCCGTCGATCACGTAGACGACGCCGTTGTCGGCGGTCATCGGGTCGCCGACCACCTTGAAGTCGTTCGCATACAGTGACCCGTCGGCGCCCGTGTAGGTCACGATGGTTGTGCCCTCTACCATGCTGTCGGTCTTCGTGCCCTTCGCCATGTCGGCCTCGGCGAGCTGGGTTCCTTCAATGAGGCTCGCCTGCACCGACTCGGAGTCGAGGGTGACTCCCGCCGCGGACAGCGCATCGTCGCTCGAGGCGAACACCGTGTACGGACCTTCGCCGCTGAGTCCGGCGGCCTCGAGCGCCTGCGCGTACTGCGACAGCTCGGTCGTCGCTCTTCACCACGGCGACGACGTCGCCGCTCGGCGAGGCAGACGAGGAGGCTTCGTCGTCGCTGCCGCAAGCGGTGAGGGCCACGGCGGTCAGCAGCAGCGCGAGGGTCACGGCCGAGACCAGCAGGCCACGGGACTTCTTCATTCCTGACTCCTTGCTCGTCGTTCCCTGACAGGGTGCGCCCCTGGGGTCGCCCCGGCACGCCAAGCTACCCGCCTTCCGTGAGCAAGTCGTTAGAGGTCGGTCAGGGATCGAAGTGGATGCCGGTCCGCCTGACGCGTCCGCCGACCGGCCCTGACACCCCGTGCCGGTCATTGGCTACCATGGACAGCGCGGGCGACGCCGGACCCTGCGGCGGGGAGGAGGCCGAGATGAGCGACCGAGCGGAAGTCCTTGTGATCGGCGGCGGCGTGATCGGCGCCTGCGTCGCGGCCGCGCTGGCGGAGCGGGGCGCGGAGGTGACGCTGCTCGAGCGGGAGCCGGAGGTCTGTCCTCCCGAGAGCGCGGTGTACGCCAACTGCGGCCTGCTGGTCCCGAGCAAGGTCGAGCCGCTCGCGCATCCCGGCGCCCTCGGTCAGGGCCTGCGCTGGATGCTCGACGGCACGAGTCCGTTCTACGTCAAGCCCCGCGCCAGCCTCGCCCTGGCGCGCTGGCTCTGGCTCTTCCGCGGCGCCTGCGCGCCGCAGGTGGCGCAGGCGCACGCGCCGCTTCTCCGCCAGCTTGGCGTCGCCAGCGCAAAGCTGCACGACGAGCTTGCCAGCGACGGCGGCGACGGCTGGCAGTATCGGCGCAATGGGTGGCTGTTCGTCTGGGAGACCCGGGCCGGGTTCGAGGCGGCGGTGGAGGAGGCGGCGAGGCTGCGGTCGCTCGACGTGGCGAACGAGGTCCTGACCGCCGCCGAGGTCCGCGACCGCGTCCCGCAGGTGCGCACCGGCAGCGTCGTCGGCGGGGTGCTCACCCCCGACGACGGCCACATGGACCCGGCGGCCTTCACGCGCGCCATGGTCGCGCGCGCCGAACGCGCCGGCGCGACGGTCGTGACCGGCGCCGAGGCGTATGGTTTCGACGTCGCCGGCGGCGGCGTCCACGCCGTGCGCACGACGCGCGGTTCGTTCGCCGCCGGGCAGGTCGTCCTGGCCGCCGGCGCCTGGAGCGCCGGACTCGCCCGCGAGCTCGGCCTGCGCCTGCCGATCGAGCCCGCCAAGGGCTACAGCATCGACGTGGCCAGGCCCGCGGGCCTGCCGGACCTGCCCCTGTGCGTCGGCGAGGCGCACGTCGTCCTCACCCCGATGGGCGACACGCTTCGCCTGGGGAGCACCCTCGAGCTCGCCGGCTGGGACATGCGCCTGCGCCCGAAGCGTCTCGCCCATCTGCGCAAGGCGGCCGCGCGCGTGCTCGGCCTGCCCGAAGACGGACCGGTGCGACAGATGTGGCGCGGACCCCGCCCGCTGACCCCGGACGGACTGCCTGTGATCGGGCGCAGCCCGCGCCACGGCAACGTCGTGCTCGCGACCGGACACTGCATGCTCGGCCTCTCTCTGGGACCGGTCACCGGCAAGCTCGTCGCCGAGCTCTGCGCCGGAGAGACGCCGTCGCTCGATCTGGAGCTGCTGCGCGCCGACCGGTTCTGAGCCCGAGAGGCGGGCGACGCGCCACGCACCTCGTCGTCAGGCCAGGATCGCCTCGTACGCGGCGCGCCAGTCCGAGAAGTCGGCGAAGAGGTGGTCCGGCGCGTGTGCCGCGAGCTCGTCGACCGAGTGCGTGCCCGTCGCGACGGCGATCGCCTTGACCCCGAGGGCCGCGCCGCAGTCGATGTCGGCCGGCGTGTCGCCGATGACGGCGATCTCCTTGCCGGTGAAGCGCCGGCCGACGAGTCCCTCGGCGCGGCGCACGGCCACCGCCGGCAGGTCCGGTCGCCAGGCAGAATCGGAGCCGTAGGCCCCGAACGCGAAGAGGTGCGCGACCCCGGTCGGCGCGAGCTTGACCGCGGCGCCCTCGGCCACGTTCCCGGTGAGCAGACCGAGCACCACGCGCCGGTCGGCGGCGAGCGCCGCGACGAGCTCGCGCACCCCGGGAGCACCTCCATGTGGCCCTCGGCGACCTCCTCGCGCAGGTACGCGACGTAGCGCGCCAGGCAGGCGTCGACCCCCGCCTCGGCACGAGTGGGGTCGACGCCCCACTGCGCGGCCAGGTCGCGCACGATCGCCGGGTCGGTGCGCCCGTGGAAGCTGTAGCCGTCGAGCGCGCCGCTGACGCCGTACGTCTCCTCGATCGCGGCGAAGATGGCGCGCCCCCCGGCGCCGTGGGCGTCGATGAGCGTGCAGTCGATGTCGAAGAGGGCGAGGCGCTGCATGACGGGGACAGTGTACGACGGGGCCGGCGGGCCTTCAGCCCGCCGGCCCCGCGGCTTCATCGCTCAGTCCCCGCTCGGCGGGTTCCCCCCGTGGCACGGGCAGCCGGGTCTCTGCCCGAACCCGCCCTGGTGACACGCGTTGCACTGCAGCGGCTCATCACCGGCCGGGACGTGCGGGCCCTCCTGCGGGTGGACGAACGTCGTCGGCGTCCACCCCTCGATGCTGTGGCAGTCGACACACTTGCTGAGGCCGTTGTGCTCGTCGCCGTGGCACGTGACGCAACCGTCCGGCTTTGCCGAGACGCCCTTCGTGTGACAGGTCTCGCACGACACCTGTCCGTGCTTGCCGACGAGCGGACCGCCCGGGTGGGCGAAGTCCTTGCCCTGGCCCCAGCTTCCCAGGCCGTGGCAGTCGGTGCACGGGCCGCGATCCTCGTGCGGCGCCGTGTGACAGTACGTGCAGTCCTTGGTCCCGTCGGTGTGACATGAGAAGCACGAGGCCATCGAGTTGGCCGGCGGTGCGTCGACCCCCGGCGCCCCTTCATGAACAAGCGCGGCGTGGCAGGCGATGCACAGCTGCTTCGCGTGCCCCTCGCTCTGGTGCTCGAGCTTGACCGGCGCCGGTTTGCCCAGCGAGAGCGTCTTCTCGACATCGGCGCTGGTGTGGCATCCCGAACGCATGCAGGCGCTGTTGGGGATGTGGCGCGTGACCTTGATGGGGGCTTTCACCTGGCCGGTGAAGTGCACCCACACCTCGCGCGACGCGTACAGCTTGGTGACCGCGAAGTTCACCGCGCCGGGCGGGATGTGACACTGGACGCAGTCGGTGTCCTTGTGGGTCGACTTCTCCCACGTGTCGCGGTAGGGCCACATCTCGTGACAGTCGGTGCCGCAGAACTTGTTGCTCTCGGTGAAGCGCGCGGCGACCGCCGAGGCGGAGACGAGGACGACGACTAGGACGGCGAGGACGATCAGCAGCTTCACGACCAGACGACCGCTCTCACGCTGGGCCACAAGCGCTCCTTTCCTCGACGACCCCCCGCCACAGGATACGTCCTGGGGCACCGCGGGGGAAGGCGTGGAGGGACGTGGAGCCGACCTCAGCCCCTGATCAGCAGCAGCGGCACGGCGCTGTTGTGCCGCACGTGCTCGGCCGTGCTGCCCAGCACGAGCCGCTTTGCCCAGCCGTGCCCGTGCGTCGCCATCGCGATGAGGTCAGCCTGAAGCTCCTCGGCCTCCCGCACGATCACCTCACCCGGCTCGCCGGCGACGATCAGCGTGTTCACCGCGACGCCGAGCGCGCGCAACTCCTCCGCAGCGCGCTCGATGTCGCTCTCCGCCTCCTCGACCTCGCAGGTGCGCTCATCGCGGGTGTGGAAGTGCGCCACGCGCAGCAAGGTCACCTCGGCGCCGCACAGCGAGGCCAGTCTGCCGATGTGGTCCAGGACCGGCGTGTCGGTCTCGATCCCCTCGACCGGCACCAGGATGCGCTCGTAGAGTCCCATCGCCTCAGCCTCCGAAGATGGTCTGGTACAGCAGGAACACGTTCAATCCGATGATGACGGCCGCGAGCAGCAGCCCCGTGACCGTCTGCACCGGGCCCATGCGCTCGTCGCCCATCACCCTCCGGCTGCGCGACAGCCAGAGCAGCGGCAGGATCGTGAACGGCAGCTGGATGCTCAGCATCACCTGGCTGGCGATCAGGGCGCGGTACGTGTCGACGCCGAGCACGATGACGAACATCGCCGGCAGCGAGGTGACCACAAGGCCGACCCGGTACGCGCGGCTGTGCGGGTCCTCCGGCTTGCCGAGGTAGCCGGTGACGACGTTGGCCTCGGCCAGCGACGAGGTGATCGACGAGGCGAGACCCGCGACGAGCAGCGCGACGCCGAACATGAAGCGCGCCAGCGACCCGACGAGCGGCTCCAGCGTCTCCGACGCCTGCTCGATGCTCGTCACCTCGGAGCCGTAGCGGTAGAAGACCGCCGCCGCGACGATGATCATCGCCGAGTTCACGAGCCACCCCATGCCCATGGCGAGCGTAGTGTCGATGAGCTCGAAGTTCATCACCCGCCGGCGCCGCTCCGGGGTCGAGGTCCCAATCCCGCGACTGGATGACGTTGGAGTGCACGTAGATGTTGTGCGGCATCACGATCGCGCCCAGCATGCCCAGGGCGACGAAGATGCTGGCGCCGTCCAGGGATGGCACCACCCAGTGCGGCGCCGCCGCTGCCCAGTCTGGGCCGACGATGAACAGCTCGATGACGTAGCAGCCGGCGATGATCGCCAGGAAGACGACGATCATCCGCTCGAGCCGGTGGTACGCCTGCCCGAGGATGGCGATGAAGACGAGGCCGACGGTGATCGGCGCCCCGATCCAGAGCGGGATGCCGAAGAGGAGGTAGAAGCCGAGGGCCGCGCCGAGGTACTCGGCGACGTCGGTGGCGATGCAGGCGAGGACGATGGTGACGCCGGCGACCCAGGTGACGGGCCGTGGCAGGTTGGCGCGCACGTTCACCGCAAGGGAACGGCCGGTCACGATGCCGAGCTTGGCCGAGAGGTGCTGCAGAAAGATCAGCATGAGCGTGCTCAGCGAGACGACCCAGAGCAGGTCGTAGCCGAACTCGGAGCCGCCGGCGATGTTGGTCGCCCAGTTGCCCGGGTCGATGAACCCGATGGTGACGATGAAGCCCGGCCCCAGGTAGCGCAGCAGCTCGCGCGAGAACAGGTCGTGCAGGAAACCGCCCGCCGGAGGGGCGGGGGGCGGGCTGACGACGGCGTGTTCGTGGTCGGGCTTCAGCTCAACTCCCTTCGTCGGGTGAGACTGTACCGCAGGCGGGCGCGACGATGGGTGCGACGATCGCCGGACATGGTTGCGACTGTGCCTGATCCGGGGTAACGTATGAATGTCTGTTCATATGTTCAGAGGAGCGGCCCATGCCGAGCGACGCACGTGCCGACGTGATCTGCGGCAAGGACGAGGACGACGACCTCGACCGCTGCGACATCGTGGTCGTCCACCCCGAGCGGGTGCGCGCTGTACGCGAGCACCTGGTGACGGCCGCCACGGCGGAGCGCATGGCGGCCGTCTTCAAGGTGCTCGCCGACCCGAGTCGCTGCCGGCTGGTTGCCGCTCTCATCGAGGCCCGGGAGCTGTGCGTGTGCGACCTCGCAGCGACCGTCGGCATGAGCGAGTCGAGCGTCTCGCACCACCTGCGCGTGTTGCGCGCCAGCGGGCTCGCCCGCGCCCGTCGCGACGGTCGTATGGTCTACTACTCTCCCGACGATGCGCACATAGAGCAGCTCCTCGAGATCACCCGCGAGCACGTGCGGCACCAGGACGCGGCGGAGTCGTCGTGACCGAGCGCAGCATCGACCTGGCGCTCGTCCTGCCGCGCGAGCGCGACTGCGGGGGCTGCGTCGACGAGGTCAGCCGCGAGCTGCTCCGCCTCGAGGGCGTCGACGCCGTCGAGGCGGACCTCGCTCGCGGCCTCCTCCACGTCACCCACGACGAAGACCTCCTGAGCGACGCCGACATCGTCCGGCTCGCGCGCCGCATCGGCTCCGCCACGCACTGCGAGGACCACTGCCCCCTCGCGGTGCACGAGCACGGGCAACTCGATCTCACCGCGGCCGACGAGCGGCCCCGCGAGCGGCGCCTGCTGCACGTCACCGGCATGGACTGCGCCGACTGCGCCGTCAAGCTGCAGGGCGCCCTGCGCAAGGAGGATGGCGTAGCGCAGGCCGACGTCAACTTCGGCGCCGCGACACTGTCGGTGGTGATCGACCCCGAGCGCATCGACCTCGACGGGGTCTTCCGCTCGGTGCGTCGCATGGGGTACGACACGGTCGAGCGGCGCGCCGCGACCGTCTCTGACGGAGCCGGCCCCGCAGCGGCGGCCGGCGCAGGTGCGACGTCCGCGGCCGACGCGGGTTCCACCCGCCGCAGCTTCTGGTTGACCGACCGGCGCGCCCGCCTCGTCGTCGCCTCGGGCGTCCTCGTGGTCGCCGGCTTCGTCGCCGAGCTGTCGGCGTCCGCGGCGGCGCCCTTCCTCTTCGCCGCCGCCGCCGTCCTCGGCGGCGGCTTCGTCGCCCGCGCCGCCTTCTTCTCGCTGCGCGCCCGGCAGGTCGACATGAACGTGCTCATGAGCCTCGCCGTGATCGGCGCGATGGCGATCGGCGAGTGGTCCGAGGCGGGCCTCGTCGCCTTTCTCTTCGGGCTCGGCACCGTGCTGCAGGCGGCGACCCTCGACCGCACGCGACGGGCGATCTCGGGGCTCATGGAGCTCGCGCCGCCGGTCGCGACCGTGCTGCGCGACGGCGTCGAGCTCGCGGTGCCCGCCGCCGAGATCGCCGTCGGCGAGACCGTCGTCGCGCGACCGGGCGAGCGCGTCGCCGTGGACGGCGTCGTGCTCGACGGCGTCGCCGCGGCGAACGAAGCCGCCATCACCGGCGAGCCGATGCCGGTCACCAAAGGACCCGGCGACCCCGTGTTCGCCGGCTCCATCCTCGAGGGCGGGACGCTGCGCGTCCGCACCACGGCGACCGCCGCCGACAACACCATCGCCAAGATCGTCCACCTCGTCGAGGAGGCACAGGCGACGCGCGCCCCGGCGGAGGCGATCGTCGACCGCTTCGCGGCGCGGTACACGCCGGCCGTCATCGCTCTGGCCGCCGCGGTCGTGCTCGTGCCGCCGCTGGCATTCGGCGCCGCCTGGGACACGTGGATCTACCGCGGCCTCGCCCTGCTGATCATCGCGTGCCCCTGCGCCCTCGTGATCTCGACCCCGGTCAGCATCCTCGCGGCGCTCGGCAACGCGACGCGCCACGGCATCCTCATCAAGGGCGGGACGTACCTCGAGCAGGCGGCAAGCCTGAACGTCGTCGCCTTCGACAAGACGGGGACGCTGACCGAGGGACGACCCGCGGTGGGCGACGTCGTCGCGCTGAACGGGTCGACCCGGGAGGAGATCCTGAGCCTCGCCGCCGCCGCGGAACGCGACAGCGAGCACCCGCTGGCGCGCGCGATCGTCGCGGCGGCGGACGAGACGAACGGCCGCCACGAGATGCGCCGCTTTCGCGCCGTGGCCGGGCTGGGCGTGCGGGCCGAGGTCGACGGCCGGCAGATCGTCGTCGGCCGGCCGCGACTCCTCGGCCCGCACGCCGACGACCCGGCCCTGGTCGCGGCCCTTTCGCGTCTCGAGGCCGAGGGCAAGACCGCCGTCGCCGTCGGCGACGAGCGCGGCGCCCTCGGCGTGATCGCCGTCAGCGACCCGCTGCGTCAGGCCGCCCCCGCCGCGCTCGCCGGCCTTCGCGCGGCCGGTATCGACCACCTCGCGATGCTCACCGGGGACAACGCCGCGACGGCGGCTGCCGTCGCCGCCGCGGCCGGCGTCGACGACGTCCGCGCCGGCCTGCTGCCCGCCGACAAGGTCGCCGCCGTCCGCGAGCTGCGCGAGCGGCACGGCGCCGTCGCGATGGTGGGCGACGGCGTCAACGACGCGCCGGCGCTCGCCGCCGCCACGCTCGGCATCGCGATGGGCGCGGCCGGCACGGACGCCGCCCTCGACACCGCCGACATCGCCCTCATGGGCGACGACCTCGAGGCGCTGCCCAGGCTCGTCCGCCTCTCGCGCCGCACGGGGCGCATCATCAGGCAGAACATCACGGCGTCGATCGCCATCAAGGCCGTGTTCCTGGTGCTCGCCCCGCTGGGGCTCACCAGCCTCTGGCTGGCGGTCTTCGCCGACATGGGCACGTCGCTCCTCGTCACGGGCAACGGCCTGAGGCTGCACCGCGACTGACGCGCGGGGACGGGGACGGGCCCGCCCGGCTCACGCCGGGCGGGCCCGTCCTCATCCTTGGCGCGCGGCGTCACCCGCCGCGGCTCACGCCGACTTCACGCGCCTCCAGGTCTCGGAGTAGAAGCTGTTGAACTCGCCGACGTCGTTCTTGAGCTCGCCCCTCGCGAGCTGTTCCTGCGTCGGGAAGTTGTCCTTGAGGAGCTGAGTCTCAATGAGGTCGTAGGCGGCGGGTACAGGCGATTGGTACCAGATCCAGTCGGTCAGCTCGGCCTGGTTCTTCACGTCGCAGATGAAGTTCATCCACAGGTGCGCGCCGTAGACGCTGTTCGCGCCCGTGGGGATCGCCAGGTTGTCGACCCAGACGGTGAAGCCCTCTTCCGGCATGGTGTACCCGAGCTTGTCCTGCCCGATCTCGTCCAGGACGAGCAGCACGTCGGCGCTCCAGGCGTGCACCAGCGGGGTGCCCTGGGTCATGTTGCGTTTCATGTTGTTGGTGTCGTAGGCGGCAACGAGTGGCTTCTGCTCGATGAGCTTGTCGCCCGCCTCCGTCACCTCGTCCTCGGACTTGCTGTTGAGTGAGTACCCGAGCAGCTTCAGCGCCGCGCCGATGGTCTCCGTCATCTCGCTCTCCATGATGATCTGGCCCTTGTACTTCGGGTCCCACATCGTGGTCCAGCTGGTGACCGTCTCCGCCACCTTGTCGAGGCGCACGCCGATGCCCGTGGTGCCCCACTGGTACGGCACGCTGTACTTGCGTCCGTCGGTCTCGGGGTCGTATGCGGGCTTCTGGAACTTGGGGTCGACGTTCTTGAAGTTGGGGATCAGCGACATGTCGAGCGGCGTCACCAGGCCGGCCATCATCAATACGTGGACCATGTAGTCTGACGGACAGATGACGTCGTAGCCCGTGGCGCCCGCGCTGAGCTTGCCGTAGAGCGCCTCGTTGTCGTCGAAGTACGCCTCCTTGAGCTTGATGCCGGTCTCTTTCTGGAAGTTCTTCTTGGTGACATCGGCGAGGTAGTCGCTCCAGTTGTAGAAGAGCATCTCCTGCGGCACCACCTTCTCGATCTGTGTCTCTTGCGCCGCCGGCTCGTCGCCGGTGCCGCAGGCGGCCAGCACCGTGCCGATCGCCGACGTGCTCAAGCCGAGAGCCGCGGCGCGCGCCAGGAACTGCCGCCTGGAGATGCCGCCCCGCGCGACCTCCCGGGTGAGGCCGATCACGTCCCGGTCGCGAACCGCGCGCGCGGCGTCGGCCCGCGAAGGTCGGGGCGCGCCGCCAGGCGCGCCTGTCTCGCCTGCTGATCCCTCGTGCGACATCTCTTCCCCTTCCGCGTCGTACCGCCCCTCCTCGCGGGGGCGACCGATCGGGCGCCGGGCGGCGGAGAGGCGCTTCGCGCCCGCCGCCGCCCGGCCCGGTACGTTTCAGTTGCTGACCGCCCAGCAGCAACTGCTGGCCGATGTACTCGTTGGGCGTGAGCGGCTCCAGATCGAACGCGTCGCGCTCCGGGACCCCACGCTCTCAGCTCGAGCGGGGTGTCGGTGTGGTCGCCTTCGTCGGTCCCGCTCCAGCCCCATTCGACCTTGTCCCTGGCAGCGAGCACGTCGGAGATGCCCATCTCCTTGTTCTTGCGATGAGCGCCTGCTCGGCAGCGGTGGGGTGAATCCGGCGTACTTCGCGAGGTCCTCTTGACCGTCATCTTGCCGGCCTTGATCAGGCCCCACATCCACTCGGTGGTGGCCTTCTGGGCTTGATCGCCGCATAGTCGGTGTCGGGGGTGACGTCGAGGCCGCCGGTCTCGTGGTCACCCGTGACCACGATCAGCGTGTCGCTCCGGCCCTCGGCCCAATCGTAGGCGGCCTTGACCGCCCGGTCGAGATCGTTCATGTCGGCGCCGACCCACCCGGGATCGCGCGAGTGGCCACCATAGTCGAGGGTGGCCTGTTCGACCATCAGGAAGAAGCCGTCGTCGTCCTGCGCGAGGACGCCGATCGCCGCCTCGTCATCTGCGCCAGGGTCGGCTGCTTCTTGACGACCCCCTCCTCCTCGAAGTCGAGCGTGTACGCCATGTGACCGAAGAAGCCGTACATCCCCGCCGGCATACGCTACAGAGCCCGGGAGGAGGTACGGCTGCAAGTCGCTCAAGCTGTCGAGGTTGGTGACCCCGGGCAGCTCGCGCAGCAGGTAGTCCTCGCTCCAGCTCCCGCTGAACAGCGCCTCGATACCCTGGGTGGCCATCATGTCGGTGATCTCCTACTCCATGTCACGGTCGGGGACGTGCGCGGCGAAGGCCGCCGGCGTCGCGGCGTAGACTCGAGGATCGGTGACCAGCCCCGTCGCCTTGTCCCAATCCTCGGCCGCGCTCGAGCACGGTCTCGAAGATCGGTGTACTTGCCGTCCTGCGCGGCGGGTCCCATCGAGAGCCAGCCGTTCCACGTCTCGTAACCCGTGGCGAGCGCGGTGGCGGCGGCGGCCGAGTCGGTGACCCCGTCGAGCGAGGTCGTGTCGATCATGCACGCGGCCGCCCCACGGAATGTCGTCGAGCAACAGCCGCCGCTGCGTTCAGGCTGCGCGCCCAGACCTGCATCTCCTCGGGGCCCATGCCGTCGCCGATGAAGACGATGACGTTCTTGACGTGCGCGAGTCGACGCCGGGTCGGCGGCCGCCGCCTTGCCGGGCCCGGCGCTGCAGCGCGACCCCGGCGACCAGCGCGAGCGCACCGATCAGCAGCACGATGACCAAGACCGCAGAGCGCAAGTAGTGCCTTCTCATAGCTCCCCCTTCTCCTTGGCGCCGCCCGTTGCGGACGACGCCGTTCACTGTCAATCGACTGTAGCGGCCCACTAAGCATCCGGCAAGTGCCCGACGTCGTGACCCGGCACATCACCCATGGACGCCGGCGCGCCGCGACGTCATCATTGCCGTACGCATCATCCCGCGCGCGCAACTCGCCGTGCCCGCGCGGTCCGCACTGTCCGGCGACCACGAGGAGGCCCCATGGCCGTCACCATCTACACCAAGGTCGGCTGCCCGTACTGCGCGGCGGCCAAGGCCGACCTGAAGGAGCGCGACGTCGAGTACGAGGAGATCGACGTCCACGCCACGCCCGGCGCCATGGAGAAGCTCGCCGAGCTCACCGGCGGACAGATGGTCGTGCCCGTCCTCATCGAGGATGGCGACATCCGTGTCGGCTTCGGCGGCGGCTGAGGGGTCTGACCTCGGCGCGCGTGCCGCGCCTACGCTGTGACACCAGAAGAACTGGGGCCGGCCCGCTCGCGCGGGCCGGCCCCTCCTGTCGTGCCGTGGTGCCTGTCAGTCGCTCACTGCACGTCGATGAAGATCGGGTTGGAGTAGAACCACAGATCGGCCCACGCCTTGGCGGCGCTGTTCTCCTCAGGGTCGGTGTCGTCCCTCAAGGGGTTGCCGTCGAGATGTCTCGGGCGAGTGGGTCCAGGGCTGGTTGGTGCCCCGCAGACGGAAGTACATGTCGGCGGTCGGGTTGATCGTGAAGGTGGCTGAGTTCGGTGTAGAAGGTCGTCCGCCACCTCGGTGCTCGGGTTGGTGACCTGCGTCGCGTAGGCGGGATTGCTCGGGAGGAGCTTGGGGCCCCAGTTGCCCGAGATGAGGTCGACATGGTCGACCTTCGGCGTCTGCCAGTTGTTGTTGAAGTCCGGGCTGTGCCAACTCACGGTGATCGTGACGCTGGCGCCCTGGGCCACGTTCAGGGTGCCCCCCATCGTCGCGCTGTCCGCACCGCTCGTGGCCTTGAACTCGAGGCTGTCAATGAGCTGGCCCTCGACCGCGAACGAGTTGCCCGAGCGCAGGCCATCGACGATGCCCTGCGGCGTCTTGGCGGCCACCAAGGTGTGGTCCTTGTTGTACTCGCCGGGCCAGAACTCCTCGGCCGTCTCGTGGAAGTCGGAGTCGCAGAAGACCCAGAACTTGCGGCCCTCGCCGAGCAGGGCGTCCCATACGCCGCCGACCTTGGCGGTGAGGTAGTCGGCGCCGCCGTAGGTGCGCGCCTGAGCGGTGAGTTCCACGTCAGGGTGCCGTCGTCGTTGAAGAACTCCTCGTCGTAGCCGCCGCGGAGCGGCGGCTCCTTCTGCGAGCCGGGCATGCCGGCCATGCCGAAGAAGACCGTCGGTGCGGCGTCGTTGTAGCGGCGGATGTCGAGCGCCGTCCACAGCAGGTCGCGCGAGGGGTGGCTCAGGATCGAGTAGCTGGTGTTCGCGTACCGCGTACCCAGGAACTTGGCGGCTTCCAGGCCACGGGGGTACTTGTCGAAGGTCTCCATGTTCTTGGTCAAGCCGGTGCGGCTGAGCGTTGTGCCGTACCACGGCTTCTGACCGAGCGGCAGCTTCGTCACGGTGCCGAGCGTCTTCCTCTGCGTGAAGTCGTCGTCGAGCTTGTCGAAGAGGAACTCGAAGTCGCTCATCGCCATGCCGGTCTTGTACGTCGGTGCCGCCGAGCCGGGCTGCTGGTACTTGTCCAGGACCACGGTCTTGGACTCGTCGATGCCGGGCACGCCCCACTCGAGGCCCTGGAAGAGGACCTTGCCCGTGTACTGGGCACGCAGCGCGTTGAAGCTGTCCCAGTTGTCGAGCATGCCGTCCCAGGCCCAGATGTCGCCGCTGCCGTTGCCCACGGTGTCGGCCCAGTACTTGACGCCGTTGGCGTCGCGGTCCCACTCGCCGCCGTGGTCGGTGCTGCCCAGCCAGTCGAGCTTGTACACGCTGAAGGCCTGGTAGACGAGCGCGGGCAGGTACTGGTTGCCGTCGGAGAACTGGGTGTGGTTGTGCGAGTCGCCGGTCACCCACATGCCGAACGGTACCGGGTCCGGCGGCGGCGGCGGCGGCGGTGGCTTCTTCCCTGCCATGGCCGGTGAGGCGAGCACGAGGCACACGAGCAGAGTCGCGACGAGCACGAGCACGCCGCGATGCGTGCGTGGTGAAGTCATGGTTACCCCCAGATGGCTCGAGTACGTGAGAACTGTCAGGGGGGCCCGTGCTCACCCCAGCGCACCTTGCGGAGCCACTCCTCTCCCCTCGACTCACGGCCTTGCGCAGCCTGTGTCTGCGCCGCGCCGCGAGGACGGCGGTCGGGCACACCGTACAGCCCATTCAGCCGATTGTAAACAGTCGACTGCCAGCCGAGGGCCGTGAGACGCACAGTCTAGCGCGCCTCCGTCCGGCCGGGGGCCGCCCGGGGCGGAAAGCGTTGCCAGGCATGGACACAGGGGCGTGGCCGCAGGCGGTGCCGTCCGTCTTCTCGCGGCCGGGGTTGTCCCCCTTGACCGCGCTCTCCCACGTCACGATCGACTGTGGCGAGCAGTGGCCGATCCGGCACGCGTTGCCCACGAAGCTAGCGCAGGGCGTTCACCTGCGGCGTCGCCGCTGCGAGCACGTCGGCGATCGCCGCCAGACGCTCGTTCAACTGCCCTATCTGCCTGCCGCGCTCGGCGCGCAGCCCCTCGAGAGCGGCGCCATAGTCGCCCGATCCGACCAGCCGGTACTCCGGCATGACGTCGATCGGCTGCGGAAGGTGTCCCTGGCCGCCCCAGGCGATCGCCCAGTAGTCCGGGTCGTGCCGGTCCAGCTCATGAAGGTAGACGGGTTCGCTGGCGAGCAGGCCGTAGTACGAGTAGCCGACCCCGGCCAGCGCGTCGAGCGCCGCCCTGAGCTGGGGCTGCGACCGGTCCAGAGCACCGATGGCCGCATTGACCCCTTGGAGGTCCCACAGCACCTGCTCGTGCGGGTAGATCGTGTCGTCCCACCAGCTGAGGGCGGTGAAGTTGCTGCTCAGAAGCTTCTCGATCGCCATGAGCCGCGCGCTGGTCTGCGACCACACGGACGCGGGCAGCATTGCCCTTCGCTTCTCGAAGGCGTACGTCGCGGACGTGAACTCCCCGAGCGACCTGGTGAGCCGGTCGACGGTGGCGGCCGAGGCCCCCGCGGCGGTCAGCTCGCGGGCATCGACCGTGCCGCCCAGCTGGTCGGCGCGGGCAGCCAGGCTGTACGGGACCAGCGACTCGTCCAGGCGCAGCCCGATCCGATGCATGAGCTTCACGCAGGTGCCGAAGAAGGGCCAGTCGACCGCGTCGACGGTGTCGTTCGTCGTGTGGTAGTTCCACGGGAACCAGCTGTCCGGTGCGCCGACGAGAAGCACCGAGGGGATGCCGGCGGCCGTGAACGGCCACTCGTCGCTGTTGGTGCCGACCACGGGGTACAGCCGGGTCGGCAGGCCGGGGCCTTTGAGCTTGCCGTTCGCGGCGACCACCTCCGACACCGCCGGCTGCAGCTCGGGGCTCATGAACAGGCGGACCTGACCGTCGGGCGCCCCCGGCATCTCGAAGTTGAGGAAGCCGGCCACCGTTCCCGCCCACTCCGGGTGGGTCTGCGTCGCCTGCACCCAGGAACCGAAGGTCCAGTCGTACCAGGAGTCGACGATCCCGCCTTCCTCGCCCGTGTGCGACACGAAGACCAGCGTGCGCCGGGGCACGTAGCCCGCCATCTGCATGGCCTTGGCGGTGACCAGTCCGGCCACCACGGCCGTCGTGTTGTCGAGAGCCCCCTGGAAGAACGCGTCGTGGTGCCCGGCCATGACGACCTTCTCGGCGCCGCCCGCGCTGCCGGGAAGCTCTCCCACGACGTTGTAGCCCTCGCCGCCGTCGAAGGACCGCGTCGTGATCGCGTCGAGCTTGACCGTCGCCGCCACGGGACCGCCGGCCAGCGCGGCGCGGATGGTGTCGCCGGTCGTCCTGCTGACGGAGACGAGCGGGATCCAGTCGGGGTCGTACTCGCCGTCGTTGCTCCCGAGACTGTCGGGGTCGGCGAAGAAGCTCAGATCGGCGGTCGACGTCGTGAGGATCAGCGCGACGGCTCCCCTCAGGGTCGCCTCGTGCCCGGGCAGGTTCGCCCAGAACGCGTCGCCGTGGAAGTCGACCAGCACGATCTTGCCGTGCACGTCGCCGGCGGCGTCGAAGTCCGCGGCCGTGCCGAAGCCCACGTCGACGACCTCCCCCGTGACCCCCTTGGGCAACGTCCCCGGCACGCCGGTGAACGACGTCGCGTCGTACACGTTGCCGGCGACCGCGACACTGCCGCCGCGGTACTCCCACACGTCCATCGCCACAGGCTCGAGTCGAACGTTCTTGAGGCCGATCGCGCGCATCTCGGCGGCGATGTAGCGGGCGGCCGCGTCGTCGGCGGTCGTGCCGCCCACGCGGAAGCCGAAGGGCGACGTTCCGAGACCGCAGAGATCGCCTGCGACGCGCTTCGCGTATCCGCCGGCGATCAAGCTGTCGACCGCAGTGTCGAAGGTCATCGGTCGGACCTTGGCGCCAGCGACCGGCGCCGACGTTCCCGCGATCAACAGGACGGCGAGGATGGTGATGGCGATGCGTCTCATGACTACCTCCAGGATCTGTGGCCGCGGTGCGGCGCAGGGCTTGCAGCCCGTCGCCGCACCGCGGCCCTCCGAACGTCACACGCCCCGTAACCCACCTATTCCAATCGTCAACGCCCTGCTGCGCGTAGTTGACCGGCCGGCCCCGCCGCCATGCCCCTACGCCTGCAGCTCCCGGTCCATCTTGTCGACCTTGAGGTCGACGGCGAGGACGTGGGGGTTCTGGCAGAAGGCGATGCACTGGGGCTCGCCGTCGCAGAGGTCGCACTTGAAGGCGACCTCGCGGTCGGGGTGCTCGTGGATGACCCCGGTGGGGCAGACGTCGTAGCACTCGCCGCAGTTGGTGCAGAGGTCGTCGACGACGACGAGCACGTAGCCGTTGACGGTGTCGCCGAGCTTCTCGCGGCCGGCGAAGTCGCCCTTGACCTTGACGGTGATCTCCTTCGTCACGATGGCGTCGTTGGGGCAGGCCTCCTGGCACTTGGCGCAGCCGGTCTGCAGGCAGGTGTGGCCCTTGATGGCGCCCGTGGTCGGGTTGACCTCGCCGAAGAGGCGCGCGACCGAGGGGCGGTAGGCGTTCTCGTGCTGCGCCGAGCAGGCGAGCTCGCACATGTGGCAGCCGGTGCACTTCTTGGAACTGATCATCACGTGAGGCATGTCTGTGTGTCCCTTCGTCTCTCGCCGGACGGTCGTCTAGAGGCGCACGTCGACGCCGAGCTCTGCGAGCTTGGCCTCTGAGGGGACGCCGGCGGCATCCCAGCCGCGGATGGCGTAGTACTCCTGCAGGGCGTCGGCGAAGGCGGCGCGGTCGATCACCTTGCCCGCCGCCGCGCCCTCCGCGAAGCGCTGCTCGTGCATGCGCTCGGGCAGCGCGTCGTCGGCGATCGTGAGCCCCTCGCGCAAGTTGAACAGCCGCCCGAGGTTCCAGATGCGCTCGCCGATCTGCATGAGCTCGTCGCGCGCGAACTCGCGGCCCCACAGGTGCTTCATGAGCATGGCGATCTGCTCGAGGTCGATCGCCCAGAAGTCGCACCAGATGCCGCTGAACTTGAGGGCGAAGAAGTTCTGGCCGCCGGCCTCGGCGTTCACGATCCACTCGGCCTTGCCCTCGAAGGTGTCGGCGGGCATCGAGCCCTCGACGATCTCCTGGCCGACGGGGAAGGACCGCATGTGGCAGGCTCCGCGGTCGGATGTCGCGTAGCTGAGCGCCATCCCGAAGGCGCCCCGCGGGTCGTACCCGGGCACCTCCATGTTCTTCACCTGCATGGCGAGTTCGGGGTGGCCGTACTTGGCGGCGAGGGCCTTGCGCCGAGCGCCAGCTCGGCGCCGAAGCCCTCGCGCTTCGCCATCAGCTCCACCGCCTGCAGATAGCCCTTGCTGTCGCCGAAGGCGAGACCGAAATCGGCGTAGCCCTTTTCGCAGAGATCCATGGCCAGACCGACCACGGAGCCCGAAGAGATCGTGTCCATGCCGAGCTCGTCGCAAAGCTCGTTGAACTTCATCAGCGCGTCGATGTCGTCGATGCCGCAGTTCGAGCCGCAGAGGGCGATGGTCTCGAACTCGGGGCCCTCGCCGCGCACCTCGGCTCCGGCCCACTTCGTGGCGTGGAAGTTGCGGCAGCCGATGGCGCACTGGTAGCAGGCGCGCTTCTTGACGCGGATCTTCTGGAAGGACTCGGAGTTGATCTTGTCGGCGCCTTCGAAGGTGCCGGACGAATAGTTGCGCGTCGGCAGCGCGCCGCCGCCGTTGATCACGTCGACCAGCATCGGCGTGCCCTCTTCGTGCGCCCACAGATTGGTGTCGGTGAGGATGTAGTCGTGGTGCAGGGCATACATCGCGTCGAGAAAGGCCTTGGCGTCGCCGACGGGCACGGCGCCCGTGCCGCGGATGGCGACCGCCTTGACGTTCTTCATGCCCATGAGGGCGCCGGCCCCGCCGCGGCCTGCCTTGTGGTACTGATCGGTCGACAGGCAGGCCCACGGGATCCTGCTCTCCCCGGCCGGACCGATGGAGAGCACCTTCGCGTCGCCGTCGAGGTCGTTGCGCAGCGCCTCCTCGACCTCCGACGTCTTCATGCCCAGGTACGGCGTCGCCGAGCGGAACTCGACCACGTCGTCGCTGATCCAGACCACGGTGGGCTCGGGCGCGACGCCCGTGAGGATGATGATGTCGTAGCCCGCGAACTTCATCTCGGGCGCGAACGAGCCGCCGACGTACGAGTCGAGGATCGTCCCCGTCGTGGGGCTCTTGCAGCCCACGACGAGGCGCGACGCGGTGGTCACGTTGGTGCCGGCGAACGGCCCCGTGACGAGCATCAGGGGGTTGGCGGGCGAGGCGGGGTCCAGCCCCGGCGCGACCTCGTCCCACAGGTAGCGGAACAGGAGGCCTTTGCCGCCCAGGTAGAGCCGCGCCCAGTCCAGGTCGAGCGGCTCGACGGCGGTGGCGCCGGCGCTCAGGTCGATCCTGAGGACCTTGCCGGTGTAGAAGTCCACGATTTGCACGCTCCTTCTGGTGGATGATGTGCCTGTGACGACATGCGCCGGCTGGCCGCCGGCGCCGTCAATCGGGTGAAGCCGAGCCGGCCGCGACGTTGACAGCGCCGGCGTCGTCGATCACGTAACTGCTCTCGGCGGCCCACTGGACCAGGACCGGGTCGCCGATCTCGGGAAGCGCGCCCTTGAGGTCGTCGTTCAGCTCGTGCACGGTCACGCGCTCGCCGGTCTTGAGGTCGATGATCAACTGCGTCATGGAGCCCAGGTACACGACTTCGGCGATCGTGCCGCGCACGCGCGAGATACGCTCGCCGTCCGGGTCGCCCCACACGCGCATGCGCTCGGGCCGCACGATGATCTTCACTGGACCAGCTCCCGCGCCGACGTCCGGCACGCACACACGGTCCCCGTCGCCGAGGTCCATCACGGCGACGCCGTCGCGCGCACCGCCTGGCTGCACGCTGATCACGTTGGAGGTGCCGATGAAGCCGGCCACGAAGGCGTTCGCCGGCTTCTCGTACAGCTCCCGCGGCGTCGCCACCTGCTGCACGATGCCGTCCTTCATCACCGCGATGCGCTGCGACATCGTCAGCGCCTCTTCCTGGTCGTGGGTGACGTAGACGAAGGTCGTCCCCGTGGTGGCGTGGATGCGCTTGAGCTCGAGCTGCATCTCCTTGCGGAGCTTGAGATCGAGGGCGCCCAGGGGCTCGTCGAGCAGCAGCGCGGCCGGCCGGTTGACCAGCGCCCGGGCCAGCGCGACGCGCTGCTGCTGGCCGCCGGAAAGGTGGGCCGGCCGGCGATCGGCGAAGGCGTCCATGCGCACCGTGCGCAGCGCCTCCTGAACGCGCTCGGCGATCTCGGCTCTCGCGACCTTCTTCACCTTGAGCCCGAAGGCGACGTTCTGGCTGACCGTCATGTGCGGAAAGAGGCCGTAGGCCTGGAAGACCATGTTCACGTTGCGCTTCGCCGGCGGCACGAAGCTCACGTCCTTGCCCTCGAGGATGATGCGCCCCGCCGTGGGGTCCTCGAACCCCGCGATCATGCGCAGCGTGGTCGTCTTGCCGCAGCCGCTCGGCCCGAGCATCGAGAAGAACTCGCCGCCCGGGATCTCGAACGTCACGTCGTCGACCGCCACCGTGTCGCCGAACTTCTTGGTGACGCGCTCGATCCTGATATGGCCTTGCGCGGGGGTGTCGTTCATTCGCTCTCCTCGGGACCGGTCGCAGCTCAGTCGAGCTGGTTGAGTTTGGTGAGGAAGTACGCGATCACCGCGACGACCGCCATCGCCCCCAGCAGCAAGAGGCTCAGCGCGGCGCCGCCACCCCAGTCGCCGATAGTGACCATGAGGTCGGCGACCGAGTTACCGAGCATGTACGACGACGTGCCGCCGACCAGACCCGGGGTCGCGAAGTCGGTGAACAGCGGGATGTACACGAGGATGACGGCGACGAAGATGCCGGGCGCGGCGAGGGGCAGCAGGACGCGACGCCAGCGCGTGAACCAGCCGGCGCCGAGATCCGTCGCCGCCTCGAAGAGGGCCGGGTTGATGGCCTTCATCGACGCGTAGATGGGCAAGGCACAGTAGTTCACCCAGCTGGTCGAGAGCACGAGGATCACCGAGAACTTCGTGAACAGAAGCCAGTCAAGGGGGGCGTCGACGATCCCGGTCCACATCAGGAAGTCGTTGATCAGCCCCTCCCTCCCGAGCAGCATGCGCCAGGCGTAGATGCGGACGATGGGGTTGAGCTCGTCGACGAGCACGAGCAGCAGGAGCAGCGGCAGCTCCCACCGGCCTGCCTTGAAGGCGATGAAGTACGACAGCGGGAAGGCGATCAGGAGCTGGCACACCATGGCCGTGGTGGCGATGATCAGCGTGTCCTTGGCCACTCCGCGGTAGATGGGATCGGTGAACAGAAGCCGGAAGTTGTCGAGCGTCCACCCAGTCTGGAACCCGTACAGCGATTCGAAGCGGAAGCTCATGATCACGAGGATGATGAGCGGCGCCACGAACAGGAGCAGGATCACGGCGATCGGAGCAGTCAGGAACGCGACCGGGCGGAACTTCTTGACCGCGCGGGCGCGGAGCTGGCGGTCCTTGGGAGCGGACGGAGCCACGGTGGCCATCAGCGGATCGACTCCATGAGGGTGTCGGTCTTCTCCTTCGAGGTGCGGGCGCCGGCGCCCCGGGTTATGAGCACCCAGAAGGTGTAGACGAGCAGCACCTCGACGATCGAGACGAGTGTGGAGACGGCGTTGACGATCGGCAGGTTGGAGGCATGTCTCAGGGTGGAGTACACCCAGACCGGGAAGAGCTGGTCGAAGCCGCCGACGAAGTAGGTGATCTCGAAGTTGTTGAACGACCACGAGAAGGCGAGGATGAACGAGGCCATCAGCGACGGCGCGATGTGAGGCAGGAGCACGTGGCGCACGACCTGCAGCTGGGACGCCCCCAGGTCGATGGCCGACTCCTCCTGGGTGCGGTCGAAACGCGCCATGCTCGCCGACATCAGCACCGTGACGAGCGGGAACGTGACCACGATGTGCATGAGCACGACCGTGTGCCACGACAGGGCGACCCCCGCCTTGTTGAAGTAGATGAGCGCGCTGATGCCGATCACCAGCCAAGGCACCACGAGCGGCGCGGCGAGAAGCATGGCGGCCCCGCCGCGCAGCTTGAAGCGCAGACGGGTGATCGGGTACGCGGCGAGGGTCCCGAGGATGACGCTCGCCGGAGCGACGATGCTGGACACGATCACCGAGTTCCGCAGCGCCTGGCGGAGGTTCGAATCGGACAACGCCTCCGAATACCACTTCGTCGTGAAGCCGCTCCACGGCAACGAGAAGACGATGGAGTCGTTGAACGAGAATGCCGCCAGCAGGACGAGCGGGCCGTAGAGCAGCATGATGAACACGATCGCGTAGGTGCGCCCCCCGACGGCGTCGAGAGAACGCCGCACGCGAAGGCCGAGCGGCACCTGCGCGACGGGGATGCCACCCTCGCCCGGTGCCGCCCCAGGGTTCTGCAGTACGGCCTGCGCCACTAGCTCCTCTTCACCTCTTGCCAGGCGCGGATCCACTCGTCGTAGCCTTCGGCCGGCGGGGCCGCCGGTACGATGTTCCCCCACTCGCGCACGATCTCGGCCTGCACGCGCACCTTCGGGTCGAGCAGGTCGAGCGTGGTCTCGAGGGTGGGGAAGTAGCTCCACTCATTGACCTCGAACGCCTGCGCCTCGGGCGACAGGTAGTAGTCGATCAGTGCGTAGGCGGCGTCGATGTTCTTGCACGTCTTGCTGATACCGTAGCCGCAGGTCCAGACGATCTGCCCTTCCTTGCAGATCGAGAACTCCACCGGGTCGCCCTCGCGCTGCGAGTCCAGCGCGTTCCCCGGGTAGCCCACGGCGATCGTGACCTCGCCGGTGTGGAACAGAGCGACGATCTCGGAGTCGTTGGAGAAGAAGGTGCGGAACTGGCCGCGCTGCTTGGCCTCGATGTAGAGGTTCTTCACCGCGTCGAGCTGCTCGGGCGTGAGGTTGATCGGGTCTTCGTAGCCGAGCGCCAGGGCGCCCACCTGGATCGCGGTCACCGGGTAGTCGATCATCGCGACCTGACCCTCGTACTTGGGGTCGAAGAGGTCCATGAACGACGTCGGCTTCTCGGTGACCTTGGTCGTGTCGTAGAGGACCCCGGTCACCCCGGCGTCGACCGGCGCCAGGTAGTGCTGGCCGTCCTCGGCCGTCACGGCGGGCAGGGTCAGAAACACCGGGAACATCTCGTCCCAGTGCGTCAGACGGCTCACGTCGAGCGGCTGCACGAGACCGAGTCGCACGGCCTGCTCGGCGTTCTCTTCCACGCAGAGGTTGATGACGTCAGCTTCGAACCCCGCGCGCATCTTGGCGATGGCGGCGTCGCCGCTGTCGTAGGCGCTCGCCCTGAGATCGACGTCCGGGTAGGCCTCCTTGAACGGCTTCATGTACTTCGGAACGAAGCCGTCCTCGTAAGCGAACAGGGTGAGCTCACCGGAGACCTCGACGGGCGCCGTGGCGCTCGGCGAGGGGCTGGCCTCCTCGTCCCCGCACGCCGCCAGTACCGGGACGGCCAGGGCCAGGACGACCAGGGTGAGGATCGCGAGCCCGCGGCTCTTCGTGCTCATGTTAGGCCTCCTTGGAGGGACGACATCGCGGCACGAGTGCGGCGACGAACGGAGCAGCCCTCGCATGCTACATAGTCAAGTGTCGACAGTCAACGATATTGCGGCTCACCCGGCGGGGTGCTACGGTCGCCTCGCCATGCGTGACGACAAGGCACTCGACGACCGTGCGATGGCGGCGCTCATGGGCGCCCGCGGGGTCGACCTCTGGGGCGCCGCGGCGGTGCGACCCGACTGGCCGGCGGCGCCCGACCTGCCCACGGCGATCTCCTTCGCCCTGAGGCTGCGGCCAGCCTCGATCGACGGCCTCGAGCTAGGCCCGAACGAGGCTGAGGTCGGCGAGTATCGTCGGGTCAACGACGAGCTCGTCGAGATCGGCGAGGCGTGCGTCGCGCTGCTCCGGGCGCACGGCTATCGGGGCGAGCGCGTGGACGACGACGCGCCGGACGGACCAACGGACCCGGAGATCTTCGCCTCGAAGACCGCGGCGACTCAGGCGGGCCTCGGCTGGATCGGCAAGACCGCCCTCCTCGTGACCCCTCAGTTCGGCGCCTCGGTGCGCCTGGGCACGGTCTTCACCGACCTGCCGCTCTCGACCGGCATGCCCGTCACCACCGGACGCTGCGGGTCCTGTCGCGCGTGCGTGGACGCCTGCCCGGTCGGCGCGGGACGCGACGTCGCGTGGCGCGCGGGGATCCCGCGCCGCGTCCTCTACGACTGCGCCGCCTGCGACGCCCACCAGTCGAGCTTCCCCGAGTTCGACGAGATCTGCGGCATCTGCATCTGGGTCTGCCCCTGGACGAGGCACGCCTTCCGCAACGAGGCGGGCCCGCCCCGGGTCGACCGCGCGACGGAGAAGGGAGACGCCCCATGAGGTTCCGCGACAAAGTGGCGCTGGTGACCGGCGGGAGCAGCGGGATCGGTCTCGCCACGGCGCGCCTGCTCGCGAGCGAGGGCGCGTCGGTCATGATCTGCGGCCGGGATGCCGGGCGACTGACGGCCGCCCGGCGACAGCTCGAGGGACTCGCCGGCGCGGTCGCCGGGACGCGCTGCGACGTGAGTCGTGAGGAGGAGGTCGAGCAGCTGCTCGCCGAGATCGAGAGGACCTTCGGCGGTCTCGACATCTGCGTGTGCAACGCCGGCATCGAGACCGACGAGGACTACAGCATCCTCGACCTGCCGGCCGCAGTCTTCGACGAGAACATGGCGGTGAACGTCAGGGGCGTCTTCCTCACCGCGCGCGGCGCGGCGCGCCTCATGCGCACGAGAGGCGGCGGCGCGATCGTCGCCATCGGCTCGTCGAGCGGGATCGTCGTCGACCTCAAGGACCCGTCGCCGACCTACAACGCGACCAAGGCGGCGGTCCACATGTTCGCCCGCTCCCTCGCCGTCGAGCTGGCTCCCCTCGGCATCCGCGTCAACGCGGTCGCTCCCGGCTGGATCGAGACGGGCATGACCGCCGAGGACGACGAGGACACGGTCGCCTTCGCGCTGGCCAAGATCCCGCTGGGGCGCTACGGCAAGCCCGACGAGATCGCCGAGGCGGTCGCCTTCGCCGCCAGCGACGCGGCGTCGTTCATGACCGGCGCCGTGCTCGTGGTGGACGGCGGCGAGACCCTGACCTGAGTGGGCGGCGGCCGCGACGACGCCGCGGCCGCCGCTCCGGACTCGTTCAGGCGCCCTTGAGCTTCTGGAAGACCCGCAGCCAGCGATCGTAGTTGTCGGGGATCACGAGCGGGATCGCCTGTTGGAGCTGCTCCGGCTTGTCGAGCCCGATCGCGTCGATGGTCTCCTGCGGCAGGACCTCGAGCGTCTTCTGGTTGAAGACCCAGTAGGTGTAGGTCTCGGCGTAGAAGGCCTGCGGCTCGGTCGAGTTGTACCAGTCGAGCGCCGCGTAGGCGGCGTCGAGGTTCTCGCTGCCGCTGGCGATGCCGTAGCCGCACACCCAGGCGAGCTGGCCCTCGGTCGGCACGACGTACTCGGCGGGCACGCCGTTCCGCTCGGCCGTCACCTTGTAGTCGTGCCAGGCGAACCCCCCCACGATCTCCCCGGTCTTGTACAGGTTGAGGAAGTCGGCGTCGCCGCTGAAGAACGCCCGCACCTGCGACTTGTGGGCGAGCAGGTACTCCTCGATGCGGTCGAGGTCGTCGTCGGTGAGATGGAACGGGTCGGTGTAGCCGAGCGCGAGGGCGGCGATCGGGATCACCGTCGCCGCCGAATCCTCGAGGGTGATCCGACCCTTGAGGACTGGCGTCCTCGAACAGGGCCTTCCACGATGGGATGCCCTGCGGGACCTCCTTGGGGTTGTACACGATGCCGGCGGTGCCGCCGGTCGTCGGCACCATGTAGACCTCGCCGTCGATGACGACGCCGTCGATCGTCTGCAGCGCCGGCACGATGCTGTCCCAGTCGGTGATGCGGCTCGTGTCGAGCGGTTGCAGGAGGCCCAGCTTGACCATGCGCCCCGTCTCCTCGACGCAGACGTTCACGATGTCCGGGTTGAAGCCGGCGCGCATCTTGGCGACGGCCTCGTCGTTGGTGCTGAATGCCGCCTTCTCGACCTTGAGGCCCGGGTTTGCGTCCTCGAAGCCGCCGATCGCCTCCGGCACCAGGCCGTCCTCGTAGGCGAAGACGGTCAACTTACCGGTGAGCTCGGCGGCCTGCGTGGCGCTGGCCTGCGGCGCGGGGGACTCCTCGTCCCCGCAGGCGACGAGGAGCAGGGCCAGACAGGCCAGCGCCGTCGCCAGCACGAGCAGCCTCCGTGTGGATGATGGTCGCGGAAGGTTCATGGCGATCCCCCAGTCGTGTCGCTGACTCGATCCTGATCTCCACGGCGGGCGACGTACTCCTCGGCGATCGCCACCAGCTGCGGTCGCGCGAAGCTCGGGTCGTGGCCGCCGTGCACGGCCGACACGGGCAGATCGCGCAGTCGTTCCATGGTCCGCAGGTACGCGCCGACGTCACTGCCCGGCATCTGGTCGAGCAGCGGCCCGTCGCGGTACACGGCGTCGCCCGAGAAAAGGACGCCGGTCTTCTCCTCCCAAAGGCCGATGCTCCCGGGCGAGTGCCCCGGCAGGTGCAGGACGGCGAAGACGCGGTCGCCGAGGTCGATCGTGTCGCCCTCGTCGAGCGTGCCGGTCGCCGTCGTCCCGACGACGGCGAATGCCGCGGGGTCGAACCCCTCCCTCGGCGACGCCGTGAGCAGCACCTCGGGCAGCTCGAGGCCGTCGGCGGCGATCTCGGCCAGGAGGCTTGCGGGGAACTGCGCGGTGACCAGGCACGCGGCGTCCGCGGCGTCCGCAAGCGCCTCGGCCTCGAGCCGGTGCACCAGGCGCTCGGGGAACTCGTGCAGGCCGCCCATGTGGTCGGAGTGCGTGTGCGTGACGACCGCCACGAGGGGCTTCCGCGGGTGCCCCTGCAGGGCGCGCACCGCCGGCAGCAGCGGGGCGATGCCGTTGCCCGCGTCGATCAGCAGGTCGCGCTCCCGGCCCTCGACCAGCCACAGGTTGGCGCGCAGGAACTCGTCGACCCACGGCTCGGTGAGCAGCGTCACGCCGGCGCCGGCGGGCGTCGCGGAGAACCACTCGTCGGCGATCGGGAGGCTCATCGTCCCGCGCCCGCTAGGGCTCCGGCACCGGCGGGTTGAGGTCCGGGTCGTACCATTCGCCGGTGAGTTCGCCGCCGTCGACGACGACGGTCTCGCCGTTGACGTACGACGCGTCGTCCGAGGCCAGAAAGAGGACGACGGCGGCCTGCTCCCGCGGCTGCGCGGGACGGCGCAGCGGTACCCGGCTGCAGTACTCGACGAACTCGCGGTGGTACTCGTCTCGCGTGAGCTCGGCCTCGGCCTCCGGCGTCACCGTCTGCCCCGGAGCGACGCAGCAGGCGCGCACCCCGAGGTGGCCGAGCTCGTGAGCGAAACAGCGCGTCATCATCACGAGCGCCGCCTTGGACGTGTTGTAGTTGGCCGCCGGCGACTCGACCCTGAAGGCGTTCGCGGAGGCGATGTTGATGATGACGCCGCCGCCCTGCGCGACCATGTGTCGCGCCGCCGCCTGACTGGCGAAGAACGGCCCGTCGAGATTCACGGCCAGCGTGTCGCGCCAGGTCGCCTCCTCCATCTCCAGCACGGGGCCGTAGGGCATGATGGCCGCGTTGTTGACCAGCACGTGCACGCGGCCCAGGGCGTCGATCGCCGCCGCCACCATGCCGCGCGCCTGGTCGGGCACACCGACGTCGGCGACGGCCGTGTGCACGCGCGCCGGCGCGCTCGACGCGGCGCGCATCTCCTCGAGCAGCGCGCCGCGCCGCGCGACGGCGAACACGCTCGCGCCTTCGTCGACGAAGGCGTGCGCTATCGCCCAGCCGATGCCGCTCGACGCGCCGGTCACGATGACGTTCCTGCCCTCGAAGCGTCCCAAGGCTCCTCCTCGGTCGCGGTCGTCTGCTCCTGCGCGGCGCCCTAGCCGACCGTCGGGTAGAAGAGCGGCGCGCCGCGCGCGCCGACGTCACCCACGAGTATGTGCCATTCGCCGACGTTGGCGATCGCCAGACGATCGAGGCCGGCGCCGACGAACGCCACGTTGGTGGGCGTGTTCAGCTTGAGCCCGAGGGGGTCGTCGGCGAGCACCTCGAGGTCGCCGCCCGGCGCGAGCCGATACACGCGATCCGGCCGGTAGCAGGCGATGTAGAGGATGCCGTGATCGTCGAAGGCGATGCCGTCGGGCACGTGAGCCTCCGGCAGCTCGCGGACGAGCTGCGGCGACCCGGGCGCGCCGTCGGCGCCGACGGGCACCCGCCAGATCCCCGGCAGGCTCGACTCGACGACGTACAGCCAGCTCCCGTCGGCGCTGAAGCAGCAGCCGTTCGGGTAGCGCCGCAGCGCGTCCGTCCACACGACAGTCTCGCCGCCGGGCGCGATGCGGTAGACCACGCCGTTCTGCTCCTCCCAGTCGGAGGAGTCGGTGACGTAGAGGTTGCCGGCGGCGTCGAAGGCGCAGGAGTTCGGCTCGATCATGGCGCGGTCGGGACTTCCCGCCGAGTAGACCTCGATCTCGCCGGAGCGCGGGTCCACGCGCAGCACCTCGGCGCGCCCCTCGTCGCAGGCGTAGACCGTCCCGGCGGCGTCGACCGCGAGGCCGAGGATGCCGCCGCCGCTGTCGGCCACCTGCTCGACCTCGCCATCGAGCCCCACGGCGTAGATCTGACCGGCTTCGCCGCCGGCGTAGAGCCGTCCGCTCGCCGGGTCCCAGACCAGGTCCTCGGGGTGGTCGAGGTCCTCGGTCAGAACGCTGAACCTGCCCAGCAGGTCGGACATCGCGACCCCTTTCACGTCGAGGGTGTCCTACTCCTCGCCCCTGAACTTCTTCATCGCCGTCTTGACGGCGTCGCTGTCGACGGCCAGCTCGACGAAGCCGATCTGGTCGTCGTAGATCGCCGAGTCGACCTGCGCGCGCAGGTCGTCCTCGAAGATGTGCATCACGGGGAGTCCCAACTGGACCCCTGCCAATGGACCGACGTAGCTCGGGTCGCCCTCGGTGACCGTCTCGGCGACCATCTCGAGACCTTCGAGATCGGCCGCTCCGAGCACCACCACCAGGTCGTCAGCGCCGTAGCGCTCGACCGTGGCCTTGATGCGTCCCTGGTTCTCCGGGTCCATGGCCCCTGCGGCCGTTCAGACGAAACACTCCGTCTCGATCATGACGACTTCGGCTCCGGCCGTGCGCACGCAGTCCGCGATCGCCTCGCCGGAGACGCTGTCGCGCTCGCCGAGGGCGATGACCTTCTTGCCCTTCAGATCCATCACTCACCTCCCTCCACGAGCCTCGCCACGGCGGCGCCGACGTCGGCCGCCGAGGGGTTGCCGCCAAGGCGCTCCACCTCGGCGCCGTCGCGATACAGCACGAACGTCGGCATCGCGATGACCTTGAGATCGCGCGCGATCTGCCGGTTCTCGGCGGCGTTCACCTTGACCAGCGTGAAGCCTCCGTCGTACTCCTCTTCGAGCTTCTCGACCGCCGGCATCAGCGCCAGGCAGGGCACGCAGCGAGGGCCCCAGAAGTCGATCAGCACGTTGCCCCGCGCGACCAGCGCGGGGAAGGTCTCTACGGTCGCCTCGACGGCCATTCACACCTCCAGGATGACGGAGACCGCGTCCCACATCTGGGTCATGCGGCCAAGGAACAGGCTGCCCTTCGCCATGAGCATCGTCGAGCGGAGCTCGCCGCGCGCGAAGCGGTCCAGGGCGTGCGGGACCCAGGGCACCGCCGAGGCGATGTGGCCCTGGGTCGGCGAGAAGCCGGGCAGGCCGCGACTGCGGTAGAAGGCGTCCATCTCGTCGCGGCCCAGCTCGCCGCGCATCACGGCGAGCGCGGCGAGCAGCTTGTAGTTGCGCTCTGGAACGTCGTAGCCTCCGGCCGGCTCGGTGATCTCCGGGTTGTGCAGCTCGGTCGCGTAGACGTCGATGTCGGCCACCTTGCGCCCCAGCTTGTCGAGCGGGACGGCCACGACCTCCTTGAGCAGCGACTGCTGCGAGGAGTCGTTGCCGACGCGGTGCTGGCCGACGGCGTCGAGCCGCAGGCGCGGCGTGTCGCCGTCGGCCTGGCCGACGAGGATCGCCATGCCGGCGAGCACGTCCTCGAGCACCGGCACGCCGCGGTCGAGCGTGCCCTTGAACTTCATGCCGAGCTTGGCGAGCGAGCCGCCGGCGACGACCACGACGCGCTCGAAGGTCCCCGACTCGACGAGCGCGCCGGCCATGATCAGCGCGTGCACCGGGCTCGTGCAGAAGGCCTTCACGTCGCTGCCGTTGGCGTTCACCAGGCCGCAGCTCTCGGCGATCGCCTTGGCGAGCGCACCGCCGCCGCGGTTGTAGCGGTCGCCGACCGCCTCTTCGCCGGCGCCGATCGCGTAGCGGATCGACTCCGGGTCGACGCCCGAGCGCGCAAGCATGAAGCGCAGCGCGTGCACGCCGCCCGCCTTGCAGGCGAGGTTGTCGAGCAAGGCGGGCGCGCTCAGGGCCTCGTCTTCGTCGTGGGCGCGCGCGAAGGCGCCGACCACATCCTCGCCGTCGTAGAGCGCGAGGTCGCCGTTCTCCGGTCGCGGCTCCTCGCCCAGGCGGACGAGGTCGAAGAGGTCGACCTCCTTCATCAGCTCGTAGAAGGAGCGCTGGTCGATGATGTCGCCGTATGGCCCGGCGGCCGGCGCGGCCGCGTCCGGCTCTCCCCACCACGGTCGCGCCCTGTCCCACAGCTCCTCCGGACGCAGGTTGCCGATGAAGGCCTGGTTCGGCGCGTAGCCGCGCGCCTGTTCGAACGTGCGCAGCTTGTCGCGCACGGTCTCGAACTTGCGCGCCTCGCGCGCCGGCTTGGAGCCGTAGCGCACCAGGTCCGGCACGTGCTCCAGCACGAACGACGCGGCGAGGATGCCGGCGCGCCGCGTCACGGATGGACCTCCCGGTCCGCTGGCCGGCCGGCATTCAGCGCCGCCCGTCCTCGATCTGACTCTCTCACCCTTCGACCTCCCACACCGTCCTGGGCTCCACCGCGGTGGCCAGCATCTCGAGCGCGCGCTCCACGATGCGGCGCCGCAGCGCCAGTTCGTCGGCGGCGCCCAGCGACGGATCGCCCGCCGGATTGGTCACCGCAATGCCTCGCACCGTGCGGTTCGCGCCGACCATGGTGGCGATGGTCGGCAGCGCCGTGATGAACGCCGTCGGTATGCCCGCACGCTCGATCTCCTTGCTCAGCGTTGCCCCGCAACGCGTGCCCGTCCCTCAGGTGCCGGTGAGGATCACCGCCTGGATGCCCGCTTCGCGCAGGCGCTGCGCGATCTCCTGCCCGAACTTGGCCGCCGTCGCCACCGGGGTCGAGTTGCCGGTCGTCGTGTAAAGCGTCTCGTGCACACCCCCGATACGGCCGTCGGCGGCCGCGCGACGCAGCGCGTCGAGCGGCACCAGCCGGTTCGGGTCGGCGTTGGCGACGCCGGTGTCGTAGCCGCCGTGCACCGTCTCCCAGTCGCCAGCCCCGAAGCCTGCCAGTCCCTGGATCGGGTAGCTCAGCCAGACGTGGGCCCGATTGGACTCGAGGCGATCCGGGTTGCCCTTGGGCACCAGCCCGGATTCGGTGACGAGCGCGACCGTGGCCGCCGCCATGTCCGCCACCGGCGGCGGCGGCGGGACGTCGTCGAACGCCGCCGTGACCTCGGTGCGCACGTCTCCCGCCAGCTTGGCGAGCAGCAGCTCGACGGCGCGCTCCGCGCCGGTGTGGTCGGCGATCTCGTTACGGCGTAGACCGCGCGGCAGATAGCCCTCCTGCTCGGGCGACCCGAGAGCCTCGCCGGCGGCGAGCCGACGGGCCAGGGCCGCCATCCTGGGCAGCGCGTCGCGCATGCCCGTCACCTTGACGTCGGTCGGCACGACGTACGCGGCGCCCTCGGCGGCGAGCACCCCCGGGCTCTCGGGGTGCATGCCGCAGACGGCGGGGACGCCGCGGCGCGCGGCTTCGCGCGCCAGCACGCCGCAGGCGTAGCCGTAGCGCCCCGAGCCGAACGACGGCCCGCAGACCAGCACGTCCGGCCGCTCCTCGTCGAGCCAGCGCAGGAGCTGCTCGAGCGCGCCTTCCTCACGTTCCCCGAAGTAGTCGTCGCCGCAGGCCAGCGTGACGGCCACCTCGAGGCCCAGGCCCTTGCCGGGACCGACGGCGCCCTCGAGGCGCACCGGCGGCGCGCCGGCCGCCTCCTCGCCGCCCAACCCGGCGAAGAACTGGTTGAGGTAGTGCACGACCTTCACCACGACACCGCCCGCAGCCTCATGTCGCCCATCTGGCAGAGTGACCCGAGGTAGGTGACCGCCGGCACGGGACCGGCGTCGTCGGCCGGCCGGCCCGTCCAGGTGCGCTCGCCGCCGAACACGCGCGTCGGGCGCCACTCGGGGACGAGTTCCTCCTCGTTGCCGACGCTCACGATGCAGTCGGCCTCCGGCACGTGGTCGGTCAGGCCACCGTTGGTCTCGGCGAGCAGCAGGACGGTGCGGATGCCAAGCCGCTCGCAGGCGCGACAGGTGAGCACCGTGTCGGTGTGCGAATTGCCCGTCTGGAAGGTCGTGAGGACGGCCGCGTCGGCGCCGATCTGACGGGCGAGCTTGGCGGCGATCATCGCGGAGCGCTCCTTGTCGAACGCGGACGGCAGATAGCCGAGCGTGAGGATCACTCCGCAGAAGCAGAGGTCGTCCCCGTGGCGCCGCAGGAGCTCGCGCAGCAGGCTGCTGCGCTGGAAGAAGTAGGTGGGGTCGCGCACGCCCGCCCAGTCGTACTGCCCGGCGGTGAGCGCGCCGTCCAGCACCTCGCGCGGGTCCAGGAGCGTCGGCACGAGGCCGTGCAACGGCCGGCCGTACAGGTAGGTGTCGACGAGGGGTCCCTCGGAGGCGACCTGCAGGATGACGCAGACCCGCGGCAGGTCGCCGGATACGGCCGGCAGGTCGAGCAGTTCCACGTGGTCGGGCGGCGCCGCGAGAGTGGCCGCCGCAAGATCGCGGGCGACGCGCAGCGTCGCCCGCCTGATCGAGGCGTCGGCCTCGGCCGGCGGCGCCCCAGGGTCGCAGGCGAAGCTCACCACCACGTTGTGGGTCGCGGACCAATGCGTGAGGTCCGCTCCCGGGCCCGCCATGTCCACGAACGAGTCGCCGTCGGGGTACACGTCGAGGGCGGTCACGTCATAGGTGCCGTGCAGGTCGGCGGTCGCGAGGACGGCCGCCCCGTCGAGACGGTGGGTGCGACCGGCGCCGGCGACGGCCAGGGTGCCGAGCGCCCCGGGGAAGGACGTACCGGGCTCATCCGCCTTGACCGCCGGCTCGACGGCGTCGAGGACGTTGAGCACCCGTGCCGGCTCGCCCGGGCGCACGAGGTCCACCGTCACGCCGAGCAGTCCCGGCTCGCCCGCGATCGCCTCTTGAAGCCCGGCAGCGTCGACGGTCAGCACGCCGTCGCGCCACGACGCCTCGGTGCCCGCGACGATGTCGCGCACGGCGAATGTGGCGAGCTCCAGCGATGGTACAGGCGCAGCGGGCACGCGGCGGCCTCCGAAGGCTCAGGGTTTACTGTCGACAGTCTACGAGCGGCGTCAGCCTCGGGTCAAGCGACCGCCAGGCGCGCCATCGTCGCCGCCGTGATCGCCGCCGCCTCCTCGATGTCGGCGTCGTCGACGTCGAGGTGCGTGACGAAGCGCAATCCGTAGGGGTTCGGGTCGACCAGCAGGCCGGCCGGCGCCGCCGCCTCCGCCACCGCATCGGCGGTCACGCCGGCCGGCCGCGGGTCGGCGATGACCATGTTGGTGTGCACCCGGCCGACGTCGACGGCGAGACCGGGCACGGCGGCCAGGCGCTCGGCCAGGTCGCGCGCCCGGCGGTGGTCGTCCGCCAGGCGCGCGATGTTGTGCTCGAGCGCATACAGGCCGCCGGCCGCGACGATGCCGACCTGGCGCATCGCGCCACCGAACTGCAGGCGATAGCGGAACGCCCGGCGGATGATCGCGGCGCTGCCCAGCATCAGCGACCCGACCGGCGCCCCCAGCCCCTTCGAGAGACAGGCGTTGAGCGTATCGAACGGCGCCGCCAGTTCAGCCAGCGAGCGCCCGCTGGCGACGTGAGCGTTGAAGATGCGGGCGCCGTCGAGGTGCAGGGCTATGCCGTAGCGGTCGCAGAACGCGCGCACGGCCAGCGCCTGCTCGTGCGGATAGACGAGACCGCCGGCGGCGTTGTGACTGTTCTCGAGGGCGACGACCCGCGTGACGGAGTCGTCGCCCTCCTCGTCGGTGCGCACGAACTGCTCCATCTCCTGTGGGTCGAGCGTGCCGTCGGCCGACTCGAAGCCGCGCAGCTGCAGCCCCGAGAGTGCGGCGGCCGCGCCCATCTCCCACTGCACGATGTGGGCGCGGGCGTGGATGAAGACCTCGTCGCCGGCCTGGGCGAGCACGCGCAGCGCCACCTGGTTGCTCATCGTCCCGGTCGGGAAGAAGAGCGCCGCCTCCTTGCCGAAGAGCTCGGCGGCGTACTCCTGCAGGCGATTGACGCTCGGGTCTTCGCCCGACTCGTCGTCGCCCACCGGAGCGGCGGCCATGACGCGCCGCATCTCGTCACTGGGGCGCGTCTTGGTGTCGCTGCGCAGGTCGATGGTTCTGACGGCGCCGCTAATAGCGCTTGACCTCCTGCCAGGCACGGATCCACTTGTCGTACCCCTCCGTGGGCGGCGCGGCGGGGATCGCGTTCCCCAGGTCGTTGGCGAAGTCGAGCCCCGCGTCCTCGCGCACCTGCGGATCCACGACGTCGAGGGTGTCCATGTTGGTGACCATGTAGTTCCAGTGCGTTGCCTCGTACGCCTCGGCCTCGGGCGACAGGTAGTAGTTCAGCAACGCGTAGGCGGCGTCGAGGTTCTTCGTCTTGGAGCTGATGCCGTAACCGCAGGTCCAGAGGATCTGCCCCTCCTCGGCCATCTGGAACTCCACCGGCTCATCCTCACGCTGGATGTCGAGCGCTGTCCCGCGCCCCCCCGGCATGAGCCACACCTCGTGGCCCTTGAAGAGCGTGACCTGATCCGAATCGGTCTGGTAGAAGGTGCGGAACTGGCCGTTCTTCTTGGCCTCGATGAAGAGGTCCTTGACGTTCTCGAGCTGCTCGTCGGTAAGATGCAGCGGGTCGGTGTAGCCGAGTGCGAGGGCGCCGATCTGGATGGCCGTCACCGGGTAGTCGATCATGGCGACCTTGCCCTTCCACTTCGGATCGAAGAGATCTTTGAAGGACGTCGGGGCGGGCGTGACCTTCGTCGTGTCGTAGAGCAGGCCGGTCGGCCCAGCGTCGATCGGGACCATGTAGTGCTCGCCGTCCGGCATCGTGACCCCGGGCAGCTTGAGGAACCCGGGGAAGATCCGGTCCCAGTCCTTGATGCGCGAGATGTCGAGCGGCTGCACGAGCTTGAGCTTCACCGCCATCTCGGCGTTTTCCTCGACACAGAGGTTGATGACGTCGGCCTCAAAGCCGGCGCGTAGCTTGGCGATGGCGGCGTCGCCGCTGTCGTACGCGCTGGCCATCAGGTTCACGTCCGGGTACTGCTCCTTGAAGCCCTTGATGTACCCGGGCACGAAGCCGTCCTCGTAGGCGAACAGCTTGAGGTCGCCGGCGACCGGGCCGCTGGTCGCCGAGGGCGACGGCGCGGCGTCCTCCTCCGACCCGCAGGCCGCGATGATCGCGAGCAGCGGCAAGACAAGTACAAGGACGACGACTGCTGCGTTCCGTCGGTTCCTGTGGCCACCCATGGCTTCCCCCAGTCGCGCGTGACGAGCAGGCGCCCTGCCCGCTCCTTCCTCCGCATCGTACTGTCGACAGTCGACACTCGCAAGAGCAATCGCCGTGAGTCAGGCTCGGCGCCGGCGCCGGGTCGACGACAGAGCGGCCGACGACCGGGGTCGCGGACGGGAGGTGCACAAGACGCGCGCCGTCCGCCTGCCCCGTCGCGAGCCGCTCACGGCGGCTCCGTCACTGACATCAGCCGCGCCCCTTCTTGACCTCGTACCAGGCCTGGATCCAGTCGAGATGCTCGAGGGACGACGGGCGCGCCACGGGCCGGTCGAGCCGCGCGAGGTCGGCGAGGCCGAGACGGGCGCGCTCGGCCGGATCGACCAGCCTCGCGGCGTCCCTGTTTGACACGAGATCGCCGGTGGCGGACGCGACGGCGGCCTGCGTGTCCGGTCGCAGCGCGTAGTCGATGAGCGCGTAGGCGGCGTCGAGGTCGCGCGCCTGCGTCGTGATCGCGAGGCCGCAGGTGGCGATGGGCTGACCCTCCGCGGCGAGCGCGTAGGCGACCGGCGCGTCGCGTCTCTGGAGCTCGAGCGCGTCGCGCCGGTCGCCGACGGCGATCGTCACGCGCCCGCCCTTGAAGGCGCTCGCCAGGTTGTCGAGGTCGTACCAGAAGGAGAGGTAGTTCTTCTTGAAGTGCTTCAGGTAGATCTCGGCCTCGAGCGCCTGCGCGGGGTCGAGGCCGGCCGGGTCGGGCAGGCCGAGGTTGAGGGCGGCGATCTGGAACGCCAGAGCAGGATCGTCGGCGAAGCCCAGGTGTCCCTTGTGGCGGCGACTGAACAGGTCGCGGAAGGAGTCGGGCGGCGAGGCGTCGACGGCCGGGTCGTAGAGGATGCCGGTCACGGCCGCGGTGACCGGCACCATGTAGACCTCGCCGTCGACGACCACGCCGGGCAGGTCCTTGAGGACCGGGTAGAGCCGGTCCCATTGCGGGATGCGGCTCGTGTCGAGTGGCTGCAGCAGGCCTTGCCGTGCCAGACGCTCGGCGCTCTCGTTGCTGCAGACCTCGACGACGTCGGCCCTGCGGCCCGCGCCGAGATCGACGAGGATGTCCTCGCCGGAGTCGTAGGGCAGCGCCCGCACGGCGCCGAGAAGCGGCCCCTGCTGGGGCCGGTCGAAGCCCGCGGCGGCGATCAGCCGCGGTCGCGCGAAGAGAACGAGCTCGTCACCTGCCGCCGTGGTGGCGGTGGGACTCGTCGCGTCCGCCGGCGACGCCTCGCCGCAGCCTGTCAGAAGCGCCAGCGGGCAGACGAGCGCCGCCGACGCCGAGGATCAGAAGCTGCCGTCGCAGGAGCCACATGGCGCGGCCGCCGGGCGGCTAGGGATGGTCTGGCAGGGCGTCGATGTAGGTGGCGACCTGGTCTCTGGCGCGCTCGACGTGGGCCTCGAAGCGCGCCGCCGCCAGAGCGGGGTCGCCGCTCTCGAGCGCAGCCATGAGCGGCTCGTGCTCGACGGCGACGGCGTCGAGCGTGCGGTAGATGTACTCGTCGAGCTTCATCAGGTTCCTCAGCACCGGGACGTGACGCATGAAGACCTCATGCAGGCGACCGTTGCCGGTGAGATGACACACACCCTCGTGAAAGGCGAGGTCGGCTTGCGAGACGACGGCCACGTCGCCGTTCTCGGCGGCCTGAAGCAGGCGCTCCAGGAGACGCCGCATGGTGCGCAAGTCGGCACTGCGAGCCTGCTCCGTGACCTCCTTGGCGGCACGCGCCTCGAGTGCGGCACGCAGATCGTAGATCTCGCGTGCATCTTTGCTCGTGAGACGCACGACGAACGTGCCGCGATGCGGCTCCTCCTTGACGAGGCCTTCGGCGCGCAGCAGCTTGAATGCCTCGCGTACCGGGCCCCGGCTCACGCCGAGCTGCTCGGCGATGCTGGCCTCGACAAGGCGCTCGCCTTGCGAGAACCCGCCCGAGAGGATCTCATCGCGGATGCGATCGGCGACGTCTTCGGCAAGCAGTTTGCGTGTCTGCAGCGGGCGCATTCGGCTGACAGTCTACCATGGACCGTGGACTCGGCCCGACGGAGCAGAAGGGGCAGCGTCCGCTCCTCCGGCCCCGACACGATTGCGAGCATGACCGGTCATTGATAGACTGTCAACAGTCGACCTAGCGGCCCCACGTGGTGCGCGGTCTACGCACCGTCCCGGTGCGCTACGAACCGTCCCTACACTGGAGGGCACCATCATGGATGCCAGCACTGGCCACGGTCGCGCTTTCACCCTGCCGCGCGTCTCCACCTCGCTGCCGGGTCCACGATCCGCACGCCTCTTCGCGACGGCGGACGCCGTGCTCTGCGGCCCCATGCGTGACCACGTCGACGTGCCGTTCGTCGAGGCACGCAAGAGCGACTGGCTGATCGAGGACGTCGACGGCAACACGTTCGTCGACCACGTCTCGGCGTGGGGGTCGACCCCTCTCGGCGCGCACCCGGCGGCATGCCGCGCCGCGGCGGAGGCCCAGGACCGCTACGGCATGGAGATCTCCGACTACGTGATGAACGAACCGGCGCTGGCGCTGGCGCGACGTCTGGTCGAGATCTCGCCTCCGGGCATCACCCGCGCCGGTCCGAGCATCAGCGGCACCGAGGCCGTCGAGGCAGGAGTGAAGCTCGCCCGCGAGGCGACGGGGCGACCCATGATCCTCGGCTTCCACGGCCAGTACCACGGTGAGTCGACCTACCTCACGGCCGCCGCCAGCACCGACCTCTCCGAGGTGACCAGCAACGCCGCCCAGTACGTCTCGGGAATGGTGTTCGCGCCCTATCCGAACCGCTTCAGGGCTCCCTTCCACAAGGGTCCCGGCCCCTACGACGACACGCTCTACGCCGACTTCATCGAGGAGCACCTGCTCGTGCACCAGGTGGACCCGGAACAGATCGCCGGGGTGCTCATCGAGCCCGTCGTCGGCGAGGGCGGCATCCTGGCGCCGTCGGCGGCGTTCTGGCAGCGGCTCACTGACCTCTGCCGGCGCTTCGGCTGGATGCTCATCCTCGACGAGGTGCAGACCTGTCTCGGCCGCTGCGGCACCATGTTCGCGGCCGAGCTCTGGGACCTTGCGCCGGACATCCTGTTGATGGGCAAGGGCATCGCCGCCGGGTGCCAGCCGATCGCCGCCGTGCTGGCCACCGAAGCCGTCATGGCGGACTCCGACGTGCAGCCCGGCGGCACCTTCGCCTGGACCCCCGCGGCGTGCGCCGGCGCGCTCGCCGGCATCGACGCGATCGTCGCCGAGGGGGCGCTCGAGAACGCGCGCTCGCTCGCCGAGGTCGCCCACGATGAGCTCGACCCGCTCGTCGCGCGCCACGAGCAGGTGGGCGACGTGCGCGTCGTCGGAGCCTGGGTCGGCATCGAGTTCGTCACGGACAAGCTCACCATCACGCCTGCACCGGCCTTTCACGCCGCCGTCCATCAGACCCTCGTCCGGCGCGGCGTCCTGGGCATCACGCAGTGGGGCAAGTGGGTCTACCGCCTGCAGCCGGCGATCAACATGCCGCCCGACCTCTTCCGCTGGTCGTGCCGGCAGGTGGCTGAGGCGATCGCCGAGGTGGCCGCCGACCCGCCGGCCGAGCCGGGACTGCTGGCGCGCTACGACGACGGTGTGCGGCGGCGCACGGGCTGAGCCCGAACGTGAGCGGGCGATGAGGCAGCGCTTCGTCCGGAGTCTGGCCGGCGCGGTCGCCATCGTCCTTGTCGGAGGTGCGCTCGGCCTGCTCGCGAACGCCGTGTCGGGCGCCGGCATCCCGCTGCTCGCCTCGGACGCCACGCCGGGAACGGCCATCGGGCTCGCCGCGGCCCGCCAGCTCCACCGGGCCGGGGGAGCGGCGTTCGTGGACGCGCGGCCGCGTGACGACTACGTCTCCGGACACATCGAGGGGGCGCTCAGCGTGCCCTTCGACGAGCGTGCGAGGGAGCTCGGCGAGCTGCGTCGCGAGCTCCCCCGCACGCGGCCTCTCGTCGCCTACTGCGAGGGCGGCGCGTGCACCTCGGCCTTCGAGCTCAGCGCCTGGCTCGCCGCCAACGGCTGGCGCGACGTGAGTGTGCTCGCCGACGGCTATCCGGCGTGGGAGGCGGCCGGCTTTCCCGTGACGCAGGGGGCGGCGCCGTGAGCGCCGCGCGCAGGCTTCGGCCGCCTCCTCGGCGACCGGCGGCTCACCCTGGTGCTGCGCCTCGCCGCCGGCGCCGTGCTCGTGTACGCGAGCCTCGACACGCTGCTCGACCCGCAGCCCTTCGCCGACGCGATCGACGACTACCGCATCCTGCCGCTGGGGCTCGTCAACGCGACCGCCATCGTCCTGCCCTGGGTCGAGCTCGTGACGGGCGTCTGCCTGATCGCGGGCCTGTGGACGCCGGGCGCCGGGCTCGTGACGGCCGCCCTGGCGGCCGTCTACACCGGCGCCCTCACCAGCGCCTTGCTCCGCGGCCTCGAGATCGGCTGCGGCTGCTTCGGCGACGGGGGCGAGACGCTCTCCTGGCCCGACCTGTGGCTGCGGCTCGCGCTGCTCGCCGGCGGCGTCCAGATCCTCGCCACGGCGCGCTCTTGTCGACTGGCCGCTCGCCGCCGTCAGCTCGCGGGCCAGTCGGGGCCGGCGCGCCACAGGTCCCACGCCAGGCGCCTGACCACCAACGCGCAGTCGAGCACCTCGCGCAGGTCGATGTGATCGTCCGGCCGGTGCGCCGTCGAGAGCCGCGGCCCCGGCCCGAACACGACCGCCTGCGCGCCGCCCACCTCCACCATGTTGTGGGCGTCGGTCCAGGCGGGGAACCCGAAGAGCTCAGGTTCGCGGCCGAGCGTCTCGGCGACCACGCGACGCAGACTTGCGACGAACGGCGCGTCGGCCGGCGTCTCCCAGGCGTCGGCGAGCTCGATGGTGCGCACCTCCGCGTCGTGACGGGCAGCCAGCGCGCCTCAGCTCGGCGAACACCTCCTGCGGGCGCAGGTTCGGACCGAGACGCACGTCCAGGTGGACCTCGGCCAGGTCGGGCACCACGTGAAGATCCGAGCCGCCGTGCATCTGCTGGACGACGACGGCCGGCGCGATCAGCGGGTGCGCCCGGCGCAGGAACGGAAGATCGTCGAGGGCGACGACGAGCCGCGCCGCCTTGACCACCGCGTTGTCGCCCTGCTCGGGCACGGAGCCGTGAGCGCTCCGCCCGTGCACCGCGAGCATGACTTCGACCACTCCCGCCTCGGCGACGGCGATGTCGAACTCCGACGATTCCATGACCAGGGCGTGGCGCGGGCGCAGCGAGCGTGCGAGGGCGATCGAGCCGGTCCCGCCCTCCTCCTCGTCGACCGTGAGCCCCACGCTCAGCGGAAGGTCGACGACGGGCACGCCGGCGTCGCGCGCCAGCAGCAGTCCCAGCAGCGCGGCGACCACGCTGCCCTTGTCGTCGACGGAGCCGACCCCCCAGACCTCGTCGCCCTGGACGCGCGCCTCGCCGTCCCACTCCCAGGTGGGCTTGACCGTGTCGACGTGCGCGACCAGCGCGAGCCGGGGCTCGAAGGGGCAGCCGACGACGAGGTTGTCGCAGCCGCCGGCGACGGGGTCCCTCCGCGCCGGCAGTCCGAGCTCGGCGATCGCGACCCTCCAGGTAGTCGACGACGGCCGCCTCCTCGCCGGAGGGCGAGGGGATCTCGACCAGGCGCACCAGCTCGTCGCGCGCCCACGCGAGCGCGCTCGCGAGCGCGCTCGCGCCGAGCGCGGGCGGAGGTGCGCCCGCCGCGGACGGCGAGGCCGGCTCTGCCGGCGGCACCGCCGTGTCAGCCTCCCGCCGGCAGCTCGATGTGGTACCCCTTGACGATCGTCTCGTGAACCGTCCACACGCTGCGGTAGCCCGCCGCGAACACGCAGACGTCGCCCGTCCCGACCTCGAACGGCGGGCTGCCGTCCTCGGGCTCGACGGTCATGCGGCCGGCGAGCACGACGAAGGTCTCGTCGCCGTCCATCACGTCGTGGAACCTGCCGGGCGTGACGCTCCAGATGCCGCTGAACACGCGCTCGTCGGGCGAGACGTAGAGGTCGTGGCTCATCATGCGCGGCGATCCCTCGATGACCGCCCCGGGAGCGAAGTCCTCCGGTTCGAGCGGCACCCCGGCCGCGTTGCCGATCGCCGGCAGGCCGCTCATCGCCCGTCGCCCCCGGGCTTCGCCGCGAGCTTCATCTTCTTCGCGTCGTGGAGCACTTCGTTGGCGCAGTTGGTCCCGTTGGCTCCCGAGATGCCGCCTCCCGGATGGGTGCCGGCGCCGCAGAGGTACAGGTTACGGACGGGCATCCGATAGCTGGCCCAGCCGCGCACGGGGCGCAAGAAGAACATCTGGTGGTCGCCCATGTCTCCGTGCAGGGCGTGGCCGCCGGTGGCGTTGAAGAGGCGCTCCATGTCGAGCGGCGAGAGCGTCTGCCGATGCTCGATCATGCCGTCGAGCCCCGGGAAGCAGTCGCACAGCTGCTTGATGCAGCGGTCGGCGACGTCGCCGATGATGTCGTCCCAGTTCGACCCGTCGCGCAAGGTGTAGGGCTGCGAGTTCATGTCGATGGTCATGATGTGCTTGCCCTCCGGCGCCAGCGACGGGTCGAAGACCGTGGGGAAGCAGCACTCGACATGGGGATAGTCCTTGGCCGGGATGCCGGCGCGCGCCTCGGCCTGGTTGAGGTCCATCTGGCGGATCGAGCTGGTCAGCTCGATGATGCTGCGGTGGTAGCGCTGCACGCCGTCGCCGTCGTTGAGCGCCGGGAAGGCCAGCTTGGGCAGCGCGCCCAGCGCCAGGTTCACCTTGATGCTCGTGCCGTCGGTGATGAACGTCTTGAGAGAGCTGCAGAAGCCGGCGTCGAGGTTCTCCTCGCCGACGAGGCCGAGCATGGTCGTCTTGGGATCGGCGTTGGAGACCACCAGCGGGGCCTGGATCTCCTCGCCGCCCGCCAGGAGCACGCCGGTCGCCTGCCCGCCCGAGACGAGCACGCGCTCCACGGCGGCGTTCGTGCGCACCTCGCCGCCTGCCTCGCGCACGGCGTCGGCCATGAGCCGGCCCAGGATGCCGATGCCGCCGCGCACGAAGCCCCACTTGCGCACGCCGCCGCCGGCCTCCGAGGAGGCGTACTCGTGCAGGAGCGTGTAGGCGGTGCCCGGGGTCGAAGGCCCCGAGACCGAGTCGTTGATCGAGAACCAGGCGAGGCCCGCCTTGACCTCGTCCGACTCGAAGCGCTCGTCCAGGTAGGTCGTGCTCGACGCCATCATGAGCTGGTAGGCGTCGAGCAGCTGCTTGCGGTTCTTGAGCGCCGTGCCGCCGAGGCGGGCCATTCGGCCCCAGTCGGCGGCGCGTCCGCATGCTGAGGTCGGGAGGCGTGAGGCCGAAGAGCGGCCCGAACCAGCGCGCGATCCGCGTCAGTCCCTCGTCGAACCGCGGGTAGGCGGCGGCGTCCTTCTTCGAGAAGCGGCCCACCTCCCTCGCCGCGTCGACGGCGTGCTCCTCCATCCAGAAGTGGGCGCCGCTCGGGTAGACATTCAGACTCGGGCCGCAGGCGTCGACGTGCAGGCCGCGCTCGGCGAGCCGCATGTCGCGCCAGATGTGCTCGCCGAGCATGGCCAGCACGTACGCCCCCGGGGAAGCGCGGAAGCCGGGGGCGAACTCCTCGGTGACGGCCATGCCGCCGACCATCTCGCGACGCTCCAGGACCAGCGTACGGAGCCCCCCGCGAGCGAGGTAGAACGCCGCCACCAGACCGTTGTGGCCGCCGCCGATCACCACCGCGTCGTACCGCTGACCGGACGGGGTCACTGCGCTCATACAGCCCTCCTGACACTCGGTGAGGCGGCCGCGCCGTCCGGCGCGGCGTCCCTGTCGTCGAAGTAGACCGCCGGCGCCGGTGGGCGCAGGCAGTGCGGCATCTGCATCGCCTGGTTGTAGCCGCCGACGTTGATGCAGGCGACGATCTCGCCCTCCTCGACCTCCGGGAACGGGTAGTCCTCGGCCCAGAGGTCGTCGCCCTCGTTGATGTGGCCGCTGATGGTGACGCGCCGCTCCCGCGGCGCGTCGGCACGGGCGCAGACGACGTACTCGAAGGGCGCCTCGTAGATGAAGTGGTCGTTCATGACGTTCCAGCCCATGTCGAGACCGATGAACGGGGTGCCCATGCGGTCCTCCACGGTCACCACCTCGCCGAGAAGGATCGCCGCCTCCTTGACGAGGAAGTCGCCCGGCTCGACCACCACGGTGACGTCGAGCCCGGCGAGGCGGTCGGCAAGCATGCGCGCCCAGGCGGCCACGTCGAGGGGCGCGTCGCCGGGAGCCATGGGCACCCCCAGCCCGCCGCCGACGTTGAGCGTCTCGACGGGGCAGCCGAGGGAGCGTGCCCTCTCGACCACCTGGGCGGCGCGGTCGACGGCGACGCCGAACGCAGGCACGGCGTCGCTGAGATAGCCGTCGCCGACGTGGAAGTGGATGGTGTCGACGATGAGGCCGTAGTCCCGCGCCAGTGCGACCGCCTCGTCGAGCTGCTCCGGGTAGATGCCGAACTTCGTCGGCCGGTGGCTGCTGTAGAGCGACTCGTTCTCGCCCCGCCACGCCGCGCCGGCGCGCGGGTTGATGCGCAGCCCGATCCGCCGCCCGGGCGCCCGGCGCCCCACGCGGCGGATCTGGCTGAGAAGGTCGAGGTTCAGGTGGACCTCGTGGGCCAGGATGACGTCGAGATCGCGCTCGCTCACGTTGGTGCCGGTGTAGCTGATCTCGTCGGCCTGCCACCCGTGGGCGAGCCCGTGCAGCAACTCGCCGGGTGAACACACGTCGAGACCGACGCTCCCGTGCTCGCCCGGCGCGCCGAGACCGCGCACGAAGGCGAGCACCTCCGGCTCGCGTTGCGCCTTCACGGCGAGCAGCACGCGATGACGCAGACCGACGCCCTCGAGCGCCGCGTGCAGCGCGCGCGCCTGCTCGCCGATCTTCTGCAGGTCGAAGACGTACAGAGGCGTGCCGTGCGTGCGCGCCAGCGCCTCGGCGTCGCGCCCGGCGATCTCGAGGCGCCCGCCGCGAACCGCAAGGCCGGGCCGCGACCAGAAGTCGCGCCGCCGCGCTCGTCGCTCGTTGTCCGCCATGCTGCGACTCCTCACGTCCGTGTCTCGGAGGACCACGCCAGAGACCCGGTCCTAGAACTTCACGATGCTGGCAACATCGGCCAGGCGGCAGTCGGGGATCGTGTCAGCCGCGCGCATGAGGAAGTTGAGCTTCTCGATGCGCTCTCCGGATCGTGGCGCGCCGTTCTTCTGGAACGGCACCTGGAGCCCGACCGACAGATCCATGACCACGTCGTCGACGACCCCGCCGGAGCGCCCGGAAGGGACCGCGATGAGACCGTGCCCGACGGCGTACTCGTAGGTCTCCAGAGCCTCCGAGATCGTCCCGACCTGGTTCGGCTTGAGAAGGAATCCGTCGACCGCTCTCATGGCGCTGGCCCTCTGGAGACGCGCCAGGTTCGTGGCGATGAGGTCGTCGCCAAGGATGATCGTGCGCGGGATCTCCCGTACCGCACGGGCATAGCCATCCCAGTCGTTCTCCTCGAGGAGATCCTCGATGAACACCAAGTCGAACTTCTCGGTCAGGTCCTTGGCGTAGGAGATCAGATCGCCGGAGCTGACGCGCTCCCCCTTGAGGTAGTAGGTCGCGGTCGCCGCGTCGTACATCTCGCTCGAGGCGCAGTCGAGCGCGAAGGCCATCTTGTCGGCGTACCCGCAGGCATCGATCGCCTCCCGCATGAGTGAGAGGACGACCTCGGGGTCCTCAGACGGCGCCACGTAGCCGTAGGAGCGCGCCACCTCGGGTGGTGACCCGACATACCGCTCCAGGACATGCGCCATCACCTCGAAGACCCTGACCCCCATCTCCACCGCTTCGAAGATCGACTCCGCCTTGTAGGGCATGACGATGAACTCGTTGAACGGTTGGACCATGTCGCCGTAGCGGCCCCCGTTCACCATGTTGAAGCTCGGCACGGGAACCGTCGCGAGCCCGTCCCCTCCGAGGTATCGATAGAGGGGTACTCCGGCGACGGCGGCGGCGGCCCTGAAGCAGGCGATCGAGGTCGAGTAGATGGCGTTGCCGCCCAGGTTGCTCTTGTTCTCCGTCCCATCGAGGGCGATCATCACGCCGTCGAGGGCGCGCTGGTCGTCGACCGGCATCCCGACGAGGGCCGGCGCGATGACCTGCCGCACGTTCTCCACGGCCCGGTGCACGCTGAGGCCGCCGTACTCATCGGGATCGTCGTCCCGCAGCACGAAGGCCTCGTACATGCCCACCGACTGGCCTGTGGGCGCGGCGCCCCTGCCGACGAACCCTCCCTCCGTCTCGACCTCGACCTCGACCATCGGCCGGCACTTGCAGTCGATGAGCTGCCGTGCCCGCACGGATTCGATCCTCATGTGTGACTCGCTTCGTCGCTGGTGTGGCGTGGCCGTGTGGTGTGCCTCTGGCTAGTCCCCGAGTGCCGGGACGTAGAGGATGTTGAAGTCGCAGAGGTTCGTTCCTGTGTTGCCGGTGAACACCGTGTCGCCGATGGCCCCCAGCGCCTCGTAGCACGAGTGGCCCCGCAGCGCGGCATGCAGGCTCACGCCCTTCTCCACGGCCGTCTCGTAGCTCGTGGAGTCGGTGAGACCGCCGGCCGCGGGTGTGGTCCCATCGGTCCCCTCCGAATCCACCGAGAACATGCACGCGCCGGGGGCCTTCGCGGCGCTGATGGCGAAGCTCGCGGTGAGCTCCTGCGACGGCCCTCCGTGTCCTTCGACGGCGGCGTTGTCCGGGATCTTCGTCGTCGTCTCTCCGCTGCTGAGGATCACGCACGGCGCCGGGAACGGATTGCCGTAGGCCTGTACCTCGCGGGCAAGCGAGGCGAAGAACGTGCCGGCATCCTTGCTCTCGCCCTCGAGGAAGGAAGTCAGGATGTGGGCGGTGACCCCCATCTCCTCGGCGACCTCTCGCGCATAGATGCACGAATCGGGCACGGTGTTGAGCACGAAGTACGTATTGTCAGGAAACGCCTTCGGCGTCTCGCGATCGTCCCCGGCCTCCATGAGGTAGCGGACGACGTCGGGGGGAAGCCGATCGGCCAGGTCGTAGTCGGCGATGACGCGCCGGGCGTCATCGAGCGTGGTCTTGTCGGGGCCGATCGGCGTGCTCGCGTAGTCGCGGTACGGGATCCCGATGTCGCCTGTCGGCGGGTTGCCGACCGCGTCGGAGATGCCGAAGCCGATCAGCTCGGCACCGGAGGCCTGGATCCGCTTGGCCAGCATGCCGCCGTTCGTCTGCGAGATGTGGCGCCGGATCGCATTGATCTCGTAGATGCCGGCGCCGGACTTGAGCAGGACGTCCGTCGCGTCCATCTCGTCCTGCAGGGAGATGCCCTCGATCGGGGCAGCTCATGAGAGCCGAGCTGCCCCCGCTGATCACCGCGATGAACAGGTCGTCGGGACCCGCCCCGTCCGCGAGTTCCAGGATCTTCAGGGAGGCCTCGTGTCCGGTCTCGTTGGGCAGCGGATGTCCGCCCACGTAGACGTCCGTGTTCCTGAAGACGTCTCCCTCCTCGGCGACCTTGACGATCGCGATCCCCTTGCTGAGGTGGTGGCCGAGGATCTCGTCGAGCGCCGCAGCCATCGCGTTGCACGCCTTTCCGGCGCCGACGAGATAGACGTGCCGCTTCTTCGAGAGGTCCCAGGTCCGCGTCCCGATGTGCAGGGAGCTCCCCTCCAGGCGCGTGATGCTCTTGATCCGCTTGTAGGCGTCCAGCCGCTGGAGCGTCTTGTCGGCGATCTCCAGCACCACCCTCCTGGAGTCCGCTGCTCCGTGCGAGACCAGTGCTTCGAAGTTCCGGATCTTCCGCATCCCTTACTGCTCTCTGTCCGCTAGGACTCAGCCAGGACGCTGGGCGGGGGAGCGGCTTCGCGATATGGCTGGTCCCACAGCAGGAGACGCTGGCCGAGTCCCCGCTCGAGGGCTGCCTGGTAGAGCTCATATCCCCAGGCGACGTCGAAGACGGCCATTCCGGAGGCGACGAGGACGATGCGTTCCTCGGCGCTCTCACGACGACTCTTGTTGCCCAGGATGACGTTTCCCAGGTCGGTGGAGTCGGCGAGCGACGGCAGCTTGCCGTCGTCGATCAGCCTGTAGAGCGGTCCGCCGATGACGCCGTCGTAGTACTTGAGCTTGTCGGGAGTGGCGAGCGCGTCCAGAACGTAGGCTTCGTGCAGGTGGATGTTGTCGTAGACGATCCGGCTGTTGAGCCAGAAGGAGTCCTCCGCCTTCATCGGGCCGGTGAGGAGCACGGTCGCCCCGCGCTTGAACCACGCGTCCTCCACGTAGAGCGTCTTCAGGCGCGAGGCCGCGACGGTCACGACATCGCCGTCCCGGAGCGCAGTCGTCAAGCGAGGTCGAAACGACACCGGGTATCCCGAGCATCGTTCTGCGACCAATCCGCGAACGCCTGGGCCTTCTCCTCCGTGAAGGTCGTGGCAGATCACCCTCTTCAGGCTCGGCATCTGCGAGACGATGGCGCGAACGCAGGCCCTGTTGATCGGGCCGCAGCCGATCACGGTGCAGACCTCGGAGTCCTGGCGTGCCAGGTAGCGCGTGGCCACGGCGGGGATCGCGCCTGTGCGGGCGGAGCTCAGCAGGTTCGCCGACATGAGGCACAGGGGCTCTCCGGTGACCTTGTCGTTGAGCATCACGGTCAGGACCGAGCGCGGCAGGCCCCGGGCGGGGTTGTCGGGATTGGAGCCATACCACTTGTTGCCGCACACGTCGTACTTGCCGCCCAGGTAGGCCGGCATCGCGACGAAGCGGCGATCCGGTCCCGCCAGCGGCATGTTGGGGAACGGCGACTCCTCCGGGAACTCGATGCCCAAGCCGTGGTTGTTGTGGTTCGAGCCCCCCATCAGGTAGTCGCCGGTGGCGAGGAGCTTGAAGACATCCTCACAGACGTCGACGCAGCGTGGTGCATCCAGGACGCCGGCCTCGATCATGTCCGGCTCGGACAGGTACAGGAACTCGGTTCGCTTCCCCATGGTCGCTGTTCTCCTGTCTCGCGATCTTGTGTTCGCGGCCCCGTTGCCCGCCGGACGTGCTGTCGCCCTTCGCGAGCGGCGCGTTAGCGTCCACTGCGTAGCTCATGCATGATGGACTGTAAACTGTCAACAGTTGATGCGGCAAGCGTTGCCGTGCTGAGACCGGCCCACCTTCATGGAGGGTCGCGTGACCGATCAGGAGGGGAGGCGGCGCAGGGCAGCACTCCGAACCCTCGCGACGGCCGCAGAGGCGCGGAGAGCGGCGGGCGACTCAGCGTGCGAGCGGCAGCCCGGCGCGGCCCCAGCGCGTCGACGCCGCCGCGGACGTTACTCACGTCGGTGAAGCCGAGGGCCGCAAGTCGCTTCGCGCCCTTACGGCTGCGGCTCCCGCTGCGGCACGCCAGCATGACCGGCGCGGCCGGATCGAGCTTGGACGCATAGGACTCGAGCTCGGCGAGAGGAACGTTGACCGCCTTGGGGAACCTGCCTGTCGCCAGCTCGCGAGGCTCGCGGACGTCGATGAGCTTGACCCCCTCCCCGGCGCGACGGAACGCCTCGGAGGGTTCGATGTCGGTGAAGGACGGCGCGGACGCGCGGCGGCTAAAAGGCCACACTGCTGCGCTGCGGGTCTTCGACCAGCGCCTCGTAGAGCACTTCGAACGGGCCGCTCGCGAGGATCGACTGGAGCGACGCGTAGACGCGCTGCACGGGCTCGGCGCGGTAGAACTCGTCGTGGGCCTCGATCGAGTCCCACTCGCTCTCGAAGATGAAGTGGACGTCGCCGAGGACGGCCTCGCGGTCCTGGTCGCGCAGAGCGCTGGCCAGGGGCGACATGCCGAACGAGCGCAGGACCCGGTGACCGGCGTGACCCGAGGCAGACTGCAGCAGCGCGGCGAGATCCTGCAGGGCGTGCTCGGCGCGGTGCTCCGTGCCCTTGAGGACGCTGAACATTGTCTGGCCGATGATCACGCGGCGTACTCCCCTTCGAGTGTCTGCGCGGTCTGACTGTTCCCTACTGTAGCGCGAACCGAACGGTCGCGCCTCCCCGACAAGGGGAATGTGTACCCAGCTTTGACGATGCGAGGAGGCGCCGGCGCTCAGCGCGCGACGTTGCGGAACGCCGCGGTGATCGCCGCCGGCTTGAAAGCCTCGTCGCCTTCGGCCATCCAGACGATCTTGCCGGCGCGGTCGACGATGACGGTGCGCGGCTCGAGCGCGCCGCCAGCAGGGAGAGGCGCCGTACGCCCTCGCGACCGTGCCGTCATCCGGGAGAAGGGGAACGGCGACGCCGGCCTCTGCGTCCCACTTCGTCAGCTCGTCGCGCCCGGCGTCGCTCAGCACCAGCACCTGGCCGCGCAGACCCCAGAGGGAGTCGGCGGCCTTGCTCAGCGCCTCGAGCTTCTTCGGCGCGTCGGGGGTCGCCGCAGGCATGAAGACGAGCACCGGGAACCAGTCGCCGCGGTACTGCCTGAGGTTGATCTCGCTGCCGTCGACGGCGGAGAGGACGAAGGCCGGCGCTTCACGGCCGACGCCGAATGCGTAGCCCACTTGGGGGACCTCCTGGACGTGCCCGGACGGGGTCCGGCTGCCTGACGTCGGCAGTCTATCAAACGGCTTCGGACCGGACGGAGGGGCCGGCCCGCCTTGTGGCGGGCCGGCCCCTCCGTCGCCCCAAGGTGCGACCCGGTCGCATGCCGTCACGTCCTGATGGATCAGAACGTGCGGTAGTACTCCTTCGCCGCCGCGCAGACCGGGCACCTGTCGGGCAGGTCGCCGATCACGGTGTGGCCACAGATCAGGCAGACGCTGACCGGCTTGTCCTCGATGTCCTTGCCGGTGAGCACCGTCTCGCGCGACTGCGCGTACATCCACTTGTGGTCCATCTCGGCCTTGCGCGCGTACCGGATGCTGCGCCCGGCCTGGGTGTTCTCCTGGACCTTGGCGATCTCCTGATACGCGGGGTACATCTCGTCGATCTCGAAGCTCTCGCCCTCGAAGGCGGCCTTGAGGTTGTCGGCCGTCGCGTGGATGCCCTTCATCGTGCGCAGGTGGTTGCGCGCGTGGCGGGTCTCGGCGAACGAGATGGCGCGGAAGAGCTTGGCCACGTTCGGGAAGCCCTCCTCCTCGGCCTGCTCGGCGTACACCAGGTACTTCTCGGCCGCCTGGCTCTCGCCGGCGAAGGCCGCCTTGAGGCTCTCCTCCGTCATCGCGTTGAGGTCCTCGGGCTTGGGGAGGCGCTTCTCGAAGACCTCGTCCATCAGAACTCCTTGAAGTAGCCGCCGGCGGTGCCGCACTGCGGGCACTCGTGCGGCGCGTCGCCGATCACGGTGTGGCCGCACACCGGGCAGACGCGGACGGGCGTCGCGCCGAGGTCCTTCTTGCCCTCGACGCCCTTGAGCGTGCTGTCGTAGATGCCCTGGTGGTCCACCTCGGCCTTGAGCGCGTAGCGGATGCTCGTGCGCGCCGAGGCGTTGCCCTGCAGCGCGGCGACGGCGTCGTAGGCCGGGTACATCTCGTCGATCTCGAAGGTCTCGCCGCCCCAGGCCGCCTTGAGGTTGTCGGCGGTCGAGCCGATCATGCCGAGCACGCTCAGGTGGTTGCGAGCGTGCGTGCTCTCGGCGAAGGCGACGGCGCGGAAGAGGCGCGCCACGTTGGGGTAGCCCTCGTTGTCGGCGACGTCGGCGAAGGCAAGGTACTTCTGCGAGGCCTGGCTCTCGCCGGCCAGCGCGGCCTTGATGTTCTCGGCCGTCATCGCGCCCTTGTCCTCGGGCTCGGGCGGCGTGTTCAGGAAGGGATGTTCCATGCTGCGGGAGGCCTCCTTTCGCGCGCGGCGCCGGCGACGCCGATGCGTCGCGCCCACGTCGCGGGTCTGAGTAGGGATGGTCTGCGTTCGGGGACGACATCTATGGTATCAGCGGCCACAACGGCCGCGGGATGCGGAAGTGAGAGGCTGTGCGGCGTCAGCCGGCGACGGCGCGCGCGGTCAACGACGGTACGAGCCTGTGCAGCACGGTGTGGACCTGGCGCTTGCTCACGTGGTCGAAGAGGGCGTAGTAGATGCCCGGGTACGCCTCGCTGCGCGTGAACTGGCCGAGGTCGACGGTGACGCCGCGCGCGCCGAGCTCGTGCGCCTGGTCGCGGTCGATGGCGAGTAGGGCGGCGGTGGCCGGGAAGGCCGCGTCGCCGCAGATCTCGGCGATGTCTGCGGGGTAGCTCCAGAGCGAGAGGGCGAGCGGGGCGCCGCCGACCTCGGTGAGGACGAGGCGGACGCCAGGCTCGACCTCACCGCCGAGGTCGAAGTGGCGTCGGTCCGCGCCGCGAGCGACGCTGACCGAGAGCGCGACCCGCTCGAGTTTCTCCATGAACGTCGCAGGGACGTGACGTGCCATCGTGGTTCCCTCCTCCCATCCTCGTGGGTGTTCCCGAGTCCGGGGTCGCGGGCGACTCGCGTTCGGGCTCGTCCTTCCCGTGCCCCTGAGGAGGCAAACCGCACGGCCGCAGCGAAGACGGCCGCGCGGTGCCGGCGTCAGTCGGCTCCACCGCCTCCGCCACCGCCCCCGCCGCCCCCGCCGCCCGAGAAGCCGCCCCCGCCGCCCGAGGACGAGCTCGGGGCGCTGGCGGCCACGGCGGCGGAGAAGCCGCCGCTCAGAGCGCTGAGCGGGCTGGCGCCGCCGTGCGACGCCATCGCCATCATGCCCATCGTGCTGAAGCCCGGGTCCTGCACGACTTCGGGGATCTTGACCTTCATGTTCTCCATCACCTTGTCGGCGATGCCGAACACCACGGCGAGCACGAGGAAGTGCTCCCAGAGCACGACGGCGTCGGGCGGCTTCTCGTCGAGGCGGCCGAAGTCCTCGAGATAGCGCTTGAGCGCCTTGTACATCGCGTGAAGCTCGGCTGCCTTGGGCGTGCGCCGACGGAGGAACGGCGACATGACGAGCATGACGACGCCCGCCACGATGCCCAGGAGCGGCCACGCCGATTCGGCGAAGCCCGAGAGCACGAAGCCTCCGACGATGGACAGGATCCCGAGGAGGATGGCGCCCCCCATGGCCATCGAGCCCTGGCGCTCGACGAAGCCCAGCGCCCCGCCCGCCTTCGACACCGCCGAGCGCCAGGACTCGTAGCCGGCGTGGAACGTCGTCTTCTTCTCCTTGGCGGCGTCGCGCAGCTCCTCGATGGTGAACGACGCGCTGCCCATCACGTCCCCGAAGAGGAAGTCGACGAGCTCTCGTTCGAGCGGGCGCAGTCCCTGCGCGTCGGGCTGAGCGAGGGTGAGCGCGTAGGTCCGCTCGGTCTTCGTCCCGAGCAGCCCGCGTTTCTCCTCGTCGACCGGGGCGATGCCGATGACGCCGCGGTTGGCCAGGTCGAGCAGCGTCGCCACCGCGTCGCTGTCCTTCACCGACCCCCAGTGCATCAAGGTCCCGACCAGAGCAGGCGCGAGCTCCGGGTCGGGGAGCTCGCGGAAGTACCGGCCGCGGAACCGCGTGCGGTACTCGCGTCCGTACCTGAAGAAGAGGAAGGTCACGAGCCCGAGGCCGACGAGCGGCAGGACGGCGCCGAGGCCGATCGCGAGGGCCCGCCGGCGACGAGCCGCCGCGCGCTCGGCGTTGGCCGCGTCGGCCAGGCGCCCCTCCTCCTGGAGCACCGCGTCGACCCGTGGCCCGTCGTTCTTCGGGGCGTCCGGTATCGCCGCGGCAGGGAGGAGCTCGCGGATCTCGACGAACGTGTTCGCCGGGAGGTCGTCGACCGCGAGCCGCACGACGCCGTCCGCCTCGATCGTCACCGTGCCCCAGAGCGGCCCGTGCGCCCAGGCCCGGACCTGTTCGCCGGTGACGCCGGGCGGCGGCGCGACCGACGCCCGCAGGCGGTCGGTCGGCACGCCCCAGCCCGCCCCGACCAGCTGCCAGTACAGCTCGCCGGTGTCGTCCCAGCGCTGCGCGGCGCCGAGGGCGCGGTACTCGATGCCGAACCGCGCCGACGTGTCCTGCAGGCGGAAGAAGACCTCGACGAGCGTGATCGAGCCCTGGTCGGTCACCGCGTACGTGCCCGGCGGACGCGACGCGGGGTCGTCCGTCAGGGCCAGGGCGCCCTCCGGGCCGCTGGCCCCGAGTACCTCGATCCCCTGGCTGCCCGACTCGTCGAGCTCCCAGTAGACGCGCGAGAAGTCGCCGTCGAACGACAGCGTGCGCCACTCGCGCACGAGAAGCGTCCCGTCCGGCTCGATCTGCGCCTCGATCTCGACGTCGGTGATCGAGTAGTCCTTGGCCTGCGCGGGGGCCGCCGTGAGCAGCGCCGCGAGGCACGCCAGAACGACGACGAGACAGGCGACAACGAGGGCGACCGAGGGAACGACACCTCGACCTCGACGACTCCGATGCACGACCCCTCCTCGGGACGGCGGTGCTTGTCCGGACTCTACCATCGCCCGGCCTGGGAGCCGAGTGTGGACGCGGCTAGTACATCCGTCGGGCTCCGGTCCTGATCTCGACCCCGAAGGTAGACTGAAAGTGAAGGTGAGGGAGCTCGGGACGAGGCGCATGCCGCCGCCTCGCAGGATCCGTCGTGAGGGCCGCAGGTGGCCCGGAGGTACGAGATGAGGGGCACCCCGTGAAGATCGTGGTCTTCGGGGCCACCGGTCGCGTCGGTCGCAAACTAGTATCGGGCGGCATCGCCCGCGGTCACGAGGTCACCGCCGCGGCACGGCGCCCAGAGGACGTCCGCGCGCGGAGCCGCATTCCGCGCATCGTCCCCTGCGACCTCCTTGACGCGGCCCAGGTCGACGCCGCCGTGATCGGCAACGAGGCGGTCGCCGTGACGGTCGGCGCCCGGTTCGCGTTCGCGCCGGGCAAGGTCCACTCACGCGGCATCGCCAACGTGATCACGGCGATGCACTCGCACGCGGCGCGGCGCCTCATCTGCATCTCGGCCATCGGCACGCACGACGACAACGATGCGAACCTGTCGCCGCTGTTCACCCGGGTCATGCGGCCGGTCTTCCTTGGGGGCGTCTGGAGAGAGCTTCGCGCCATGGAATCCCAGGTGACCGGCAGCGGGCTGGACTGGACCCTCGTGCACGTCGCCCGCCTCACCAATGGTCCCGCGCTTGGCCGATACAGGGCAGAGCCCGGCGACAGCCTGCCGGGCACGCTCGCGATCTCACGCGCCGACGTCGCCGACTTCATGCTCAAGGAGCTCGAGCGCGGCGACTGGATCGGACGCGACGTGGCGCTCGCCTACTGACGGCCCGGAGGCCGCCGCAGGCCGAGGCGCGCCAGCTCGGCGTCGGCAAGGTCGCTGACCTCGCCGCGCTCGAGGCGCGCCCACGGATCGTCGCCGAACGCGAGGAGCCGCTCGTACGGCATCGACGCCAAAGCGCGTCGCGCGAGAAGGCGGTCGAGGTCCGGGGTCCCGCCGGCGAGCGCGCCGGCGACTGCCCGGACCTCCCGGCGCCACGCGAGACGAAGAGGCACGTAGACCGGCAGCACCAGCATCAGCGGCACGGCGATGAAGGCGAGGCCGACGAGGACCCCCATCTGCTCCAGTGCCGAGCGGCTGTCGCGGCCGCTGCTCTGCACGCTCTCGCCGGCGTCCAGGACGCGGTCGGCGAGTTCGCCGATGCCCACGCCGACCAGCGGCACCCCGGCGACGATGTCGAGGCTCTCACCGATGTCGGTGAGCGCACCGCCGACGCGCGTGACCTGGTCGCTCAGTTCCGCCTGCGCGCGGATGTCGATGGCGATGAGGACCCCGAGGACCGCCCACACGACGATGTAGGCGACGAGCAGGACGTCGAGCAGGCGCATGGTCCGCGCGCTGAAGAACTCCCGGCTTCGTCCGTTCACGGCGCCTCCTCCGACGACGCGGCTACTGTAGCCCATCGCCCGCCGGCCGCGAAGTTCGTCTCCACGCCGGGCGACGCCGTTTGCCGGCGGCGACGCCGCGAAACTTGTGCGCAGCACTCCGGCCGCCGATACGAAGAGAGACCCAGAGGCGACGCCGATGCGTCGCCGCGACCATCGCCTCCACGGACGCGATGGCGCGATGAGCCGGAACGATCGGCCGGGGCCGGGAGGCGCGACCTGGGCGGCGGGCAGAACGTCGCCGCCCAAGCGTCGCGCCCGTCGGGCCCCGGCCGCCGGCATCTCCCCGCCGCCTTCGCTCCGCCTCGTCGGCCATGTCGTCAGTGTCCCGTCGCCGCCCTTCCTGCGCGATAATCCGGTACAGGAAGCAGGCGACCAGGAGCGACGCGTGCGCATCGCCTTTCTCGGCGACAGTCTGACCGAAGGCTCTCCCGGCGCCTCGTACCTGCGGCTGCTGCGCCCGCTGCTCCCCGGCCATGAGCTGCTCAACCACGGACGCGCCGGCGACTCGGTCGTCGACCTCTACGCTCGCCTGCAGCACGTCGCGCTCGAGCCCGTGGATCTCGCCGTGATCTGGATCGGCACGAACGATGCCGCGATGGGCGAGTGGACCTCGTGGGCATACGAGGCGTTCGAACCCATCTCCTGGCGCGGCACCCTCGACCGGATCGCCGCCGTCTACGCCCGCCTTCTCGCGCTGACGCTCGAGCGGGCACCAAGCGCAGTGTGCGTCCCGCCGGTGATCGCGGACGAGCTGGACGAGGCCTGGGGCCGGCGGGTCGCGGACATCGCGGAGCTCGTCGCCGCGGCCGTGGCGGTCGAGACCCGGGCGTCACTGCTTGACCTTGCGCCGGCCTTCGCCCGCGCCCGCGAGAGGGCGGGCGCGCCGGTCCGCTTCACCATCGACGGCGTCCACCTCTCGGAGGCCGGTGCGGCGGTCGTCGCAGGTGCGTTCGCCGAGGCGATCGAGGACGACGGCGGGCAGCTCGTCCGACTGACGACCGCCGCCGTCACCGCCGCGGCGCGACGCCTTCGCCCCATCTCCGCGTACCCCTGAGGAGGACACCGTGTCCCCCGGCGGGAGGGCACGCTGCCGGCCAGATTCCTCCCACAGGAGGGGACCGATTTCTCTCCGCCGGGCGACGACCGCTCAGACCCCCCGCCATAGCCTTGGACCCAGCCAAGAGCAACCAGATCAAGGGGGAGAGAACGATGTCACGCAGGACCTCACCGAAGACCGCCGCAGGATTCACCGAGCGCCTGGCGCGCACGAGCGCGCTGCACCCGTGGCGCACCATCGCCGTCTGGGCGGCGCTGATCGTCCTGGCCGTCCTCGCCGTCGGCTCACTGCTCGGCAGCGGGCTGACCTCGGAGAGCAAGTTCCGCGCCGGCGAGCCCGGCAGCGTCACCGCCGACCGCCTCATCGAGGAGCGCCTCAGCGGCCCGCACAAGGTCACCGACTTCGTCATCGTCAGGTCGACGGACCTCACCGTGAACGATGCCGCCTTCAAGTCCTACGTGCAGGACGTCACCAGCAAGATCGACGCCCTCGGCACCGATGTCGTTCAAGCCACCTCCACCTACTACGCCACCAACGATCCCGGCCTCGTCTCCAAGGACAAGCACGCCACGCTCATCCCCGTGGTCATGGCGGGCACCGTGGACGACGCGCTCAAGAACGTGGACAAGCTCCATGAGACCGTCGTCGCAGCGCAGGGTCAGGGGTTCACCGTCGCGCAGACCGGCGAGGCCAGCCTCAACGAGATGTTCACGACGCTCGCCGAGAACGACCTGCAGCGCGGCGAGATCTTCGGCGTCCCCGCCGCCCTCATCGTGCTCGTTGTCGTCTTCGGCGCCGTGCTCGCCGCGACCATGCCGCTGGTGCTCAGCATCATCAGCATCATCCTGGCGATGGCCCTCACCGCCCTCATCGGCCAGATCTACCCGACGAACATCTTCGTGATGAACATCCTCACCATGATGGGCCTCGCGGTCGGCATCGACTACACCCTGTTCGTGATCTCCCGCTACCGCGAGGAGCGCGCCAGCGGCCTCGAGAAGATCGAGGCCATCGCCGCCACCGGCGCCACCGCCAACCGCGCCATCTTCTTCAGTGGCATGACCGTCGTCCTGGCCATGATCGGCATGGTCATCGTGCCCATCGACATCATGATCGGCATGGGCATCGGCGTCATGCTCGTCGTCTTCACCACGCTGCTCACCGCCCTCATCGCCCTGCCCGCCGTCATGAGCGTGCTGGGTGACCGCATCAACGCCCTGCGCGTCCCCTTCCTCGGGCGTGCCGCCTCCAGGCGCGCCAGCGGACACGAGGGCGTCTGGGAGCGCCTCGCGCACAGCATCATGCGCCGCCCCGTCGTCTGGCTCAGCGTCGCCGTCGTGGCGCTGCTGGCGATCGCCGCTCCGGTCCTGGTGATGAACACGGGCAGCCCCACCCAGGACGCCGGCCTTGTGCCCGACGGCCACTACGCCAAGCAGGGCTGGGACATGCTCGACCGTGACTTCTCCCTCGGCCAGGCCAACCCGCTGCAGATCGTCGTCGACGGCCCCGCGAGCGCAAGCGCGGTCGAGCAGGGCATCGCTTCGCTGAAGCGGGCGATGAAGGAGGATGGCCGCTTCGCACCCGTGCAGGCCGCCGTCAACGAGGCCGGCGACCTGACGCTGCTGACCACCGCGCTGGCCGGCGACCCCGTGGCCGACTCCACGCAGGCGCTCGTGCAGCACCTGCGCAACGACATGATCCCCGCGGCCTTCGCCGGCAGCCCCGCCCAGGTGTACGTCACCGGCACCACGGCGGGAGTGGTCGACTACCTCGGCTTCTTCGACACCTGGCTGCCGATCGTGCTGGTGGTGGTCCTCTCGCTCAGCTTCGTGCTCCTGCTGGTGGCCTTCCGCTCGATCGTCATCCCGGCGCAGGCGATCCTCATGAACCTGCTCAGCGTGGGCGCCTCATACGGCCTGCTGGTGCTGGTCTTCCAGAAGGGAGTCGGCGCCAGCCTTCTGGGCCTCACGCAGGTGGAGAGCATCGAGGCCTGGGTGCCGCTCATGCTGTTCGCCCTGCTCTTCGGCCTCTCCATGGACTACCAGGTCTTCCTGCTCAGCCGCATCAAGGAGCGCTTCGACCAGAGCGGCGACACGCGCGAGGCGGTCGGCTACGGCCTGGGCCGCACCGGGAGCATCATCACCGGCGCCGCCGCCATCATGGTCTGCGTGTTCGGCGGCATGGCGACCGGCGAGCTCGTCGTGTTCCAGCAGATGGGCTTCGGCCTCGCGGTCGCGATCCTGATCGACGCCACCGTGGTGCGCAGCATCGTCGTGCCGGCCGCCATGGAGCTGCTCGGCGACTGGAACTGGTACCTGCCCCGCTGGCTCGAGTGGTTGCCCAATGTGAGCATCGAAGGCCGCGTGGACGAGCGCGTGCCGGCGGGCGACACGCCCGCTCCCGCGCCGCGGGCCAAGGAGCCGGTCGCTCCCCCGAAGGTCCGTCGGCCCTTCCCGCGCACGGCTCCCGGAGGCTCGCCCGCCGCGCGCTGAACAAGCTCCCCCCAGGGCGTCATCGCCCGCTCCGGGCCCCGGCCGGCGTCAGCCGGCCGGGGCCGTCCCATTCAGGGATCGCTCACCAGCTCGCGCACGTCGACGTCGGCCCCCGGCTCCAGTTCGAGCTGGCCGCGGGCGACCATCAGCACGACCTCGGCGACCTTCTCCGGCGCCATGCCGCGGAAGTCGTTCATGCGGGTGGCGGTCACCGTGGGATGGACGGCGACGATGCGCTTGTCGCGATGCTCTTTGGCCAGCGCTTTGACGAAGCCCCGGATGCCCCACTTGCTTGCCCCGTACGGGCCCAGCGTCGCGGTCCCGTGCAGCGACGCCGTGCTGGCGATGACGATGACGGCGTCGCACACGTGCGGGAGCATAAGCCAGGTCAGCTCCATGGTCCCCAGGAGGTTCACGCGGACCTGCAGGTCGATCTCTTCGAACGTCTGCTCGAGGAAGGGACGCCAGACGACGACGCCGGCATTGTTGACGAGGATGTCGAGGCCGCCCACTGTCTCGAGGAGCTCGGCGACGCAGGAGCGGATGCTCGGCTCGTCGCCGAGGTCCAGCCGGTGCAGCGTGACCTCCGGAGCGCCCAACTCGCGGCAGCGGTCGGCGACGGCGCGGGCTTCGGCCTCGTGCTCGAGGTACGTGAGGGCGAGCCGGCTGCGCTCGGCCGCGAAGCCGAAGGCGATCTCGCGGCCGATGCCGAGGCTCGCCCCTGTCACGAGCACCGTCTTGCCGGCCAGCTCGACCGTCGCCGCGCGCCGTGCCGGCACGGGTCCCGCATCGTCGTCCATCTGCTTCCCTCCGCGTCCGCTCCCAGCCTCTCCGCGCCGGCGCCGATGGTAGCATCCGCAGCGTGAAGCTCGTCATCTTCGGAGCAAACGGCCGCACCGGGCAACTTCTCGTCGCCGGCGCTCTCGAGCGCGGTCACGAGGTGACCGCCTTCGCACGCACGCCGGAGGACCTCGGCGACCTCGCGGCCCGCTGCGCCCGCGTCGTGCGCGGCGACGTCGTCGACCGCGTCATGGTCGCCGAGGCGGTGTCCGGCCAGGAGGCGGTCGTCTACGCCGTCGGCCCGGGGCCCGGCGAGTCCGCGGCCATCACGGCCGACGGCGCCCTGCGCGTCGTCCGCGTGATGCAGAAGTACCGCCTGCGACGCCTCATCGTCCTCTCGGCCGCCGGAGTAGCGCCGGACGAGGACGAGACACCACGCTCGTTCCTGTCGCGGATCTTCCGGACCCGCCCGCAGATCGAGCGCGTCGACCCCGCCGATGTGAGGCGGATGGAGGTCACGGTTCGCCAGAGCGAGCTCGACTGGACCCTAGTGCGGCCGTCGCGCCTCACGGACGGGCCGGCCACCCGGTCCTACCGGGCCGGCCCCGGCCACGCGCTCCCGGACGCGCGCCCCATCTCCCGCACCGACGTCGCCTCCTACGTCCTCGACCAACTCGAGACCGACCTGAACGTGCAGCACGCCGTCGCCCTGTCGGGCTGACTCGCACGCGACCGGGGCAGTCGGCGCTGTCGAGCTGACCTCAGCGCCCGAGCTCGAAGCGCAGCGCCGCCTCGAGGTCGGGGAAGAGCCAGGCGAAGCCGGCCGCCGTGAGGCGGACCGGCCGGACCCGCTGGCTCGTGAGCAGCAGATCCTCTCCCATCTCGCCGAGGCCCCTCTCGAGGACCGCACGCGGCGCGGCGAGCAGCGCCGGCCGATGGAGGACGCGGGCCAGGGTCTTCGTGAACTCACGGTTGGTGACGGGCGCGGGTGCCGTCACGTTGACCGGTCCCTCGACGGTGTCGTCCTTCAGGACGTGAAGGACGGCGCCGAGGACGTCGTCGATGGCCACCCAGCTCATCCATTGGTCGCCGGAGCCGAAACGGGCGCCGGCCGCCAGCTTGAACGCCGGCAGCATGGCGGCGAGCAGGCCGCCGGCACCGCCGAGCACGAGCCCGAAGCGTGTCGACACGACGCGGATGCCTGCCTCGCGCGCCGGCGCCAGCGAGTCCTCCCAGACCCGGCAGACGTCAGCGAGAAACCCGTCGCCCGGGCCGCTTTCCTCTGTCAGCTCCTCTTCTCCACGGCTGCCGTACAAGCCGACCGCCGAGGCCGAGACGATGACCTTCGGCGGTCGCTCGAGCCCGGCGGCGGTGCTCGCGATGAGCTCCGTGCCCTGCCGCCGGCTCTCCAGGATCCCGCGCCGTCGACGCGGCGTCCAGAGACCTGCGATCGTCGTCCCCGCGAGGTGCACCACGGCGTCGACGCCCTCGAGCGCCGCGGCGTCGATCGCCCCGGCCGACGGGTCCCAATGGGCCCAGCCCGCGCCGGGGTCGCGGCGACGCGTCAGGCGAACGACCTCGTGTCCGCCCGTGGTCAGGAAGGCCGACAGAGAACCGCCGACGAACCCGCTGCCGCCGGTGATCGCCACGCGTAGCCGCGGCATCTCGCGATTCGCGGCATGGCGCTCGAGATCGTCGCGCGTCCGCGCGTGGCGGAACTCGAAGAGCCGCTGCAGGCGGCGGTCGGCTGCGCCGGCCGCCGCCCTCCGCACCACCGCGGGCCCCGGCAGCTCGTACTCGACACGGTCCTCGAGCACGCTGCTCGCGTCACCGTCCGCCGCGAACCGGTGCTCGTGCCGCCAGCGCGCGAACGGCCCTTCCTCCTGGACGTCGGTGAACCCACGGCCCTCGACGTGGTCCCTGTGCACGGCGACCCAGCGCCGCCTCACGGGCCCGAGACCGTACTCCATGACCAGTCGATCGCCGTTGTCGATCGTGCCCCTGCGCTCGGCCACATGGAGACGCTGCCAGGGCGGCGCGAGGCGCTCGAAGGCGCCTGCACGCGCGTGCCAGGCGTACAGCTCGTCCGACCGGGACGGGCATGGTGCTGCGCTTCTCGAAGACCGGCATGACCCTCACCCCCACGTCGCTCGGGGGTGTTCTACCCGCGACCATCGGTGCCGAGACTGCACGCGTCACCCGGTTAGGACCGGTCCTCCCGGGGGAACTTGTCCGGGCAGCCCGGGAACCCGAATGACGGTGAGGACGACGTGACAGACACAGCGACGGCCGTCACGCGAGGCGGACGAACCGCCGCCGCGCGCGACGGCAGCATCGAGGTGGCGGGGCTCACCCGCGACTTCGGCAAGCTGCGCGCCGTCGACGGTGCCGACCTCTCGGTGCCGTCGGGCCAGATCTTCGGCTTTCTCGGCCCGAACGGCGCCGGCAAGTCGACGCTCGTCAAGATGCTCGTCACGATCCTCCGGCCGACCGCCGGGACGGCGACCGTGGCCGGCTTCGACGTCGCCCGGCAGGGCGGCGACGTCCGGGCCGTGATCGGCGTCGCCCTCCAGGAGGTCGGCCTCGACCAGCTGATGACGGCGCGCGAGATGCTCATGCTGCAGGCGCGCCTCTTCGGGGCCTCCGGCGCCGAGGCGCAGGAGACGACCGAGAGGCTCCTGCGCACGGTCGGGCTCGACGACGTCGACCCCAAGAAGCGGGTCGGAGCCTACTCGGGTGGCATGAAGCGCCGTCTCGACCTCGCCCTGGCGCTGGTCCACGACCCGCGCATCCTCTTTCTGGACGAGCCGACGACGGGCCTCGACCCCGCGAGCCGCATGGCGGTGTGGGAGGAAGTCCGTCGCCTGAACCAGGAGCTCGGCATGACGATCTTCCTCACCACGCAGTACCTCGAGGAGGCGGATCGCCTGGCCGACGAGGTGGCGATCATCAACCGCGGACGCATCGTCGCCCAGGGAGCGCCGTCAGACCTCAAGCGCTCGGTCGGCGACGAGGTCGTCGAGATCGAGTTCGCCGACGGGGATGCGGCGGCGCGGGCGGACGCCGTGCTTGCTCCGCTCGCCGACCAGCGGAAGCTGGCCGGGAGCGAGCTCCGCCTGTACGTGCCCCGCGCCGCCGAGGTCGTGCCGGAGCTGGTGCGGCGGCTCGACGCCGCCGCACTCCCGCCGGCCGGCCTCACGCTCTCGCAGGCCACCCTCGACGACGTGTTCCTGCGCGCGACGGGCGAGACGATGAAGGAGGCCGAGGGCGACGGACGCGACGAGCCCGTCGACCCTGATGCGCCTGTCCCGCAGAAGGAGGCGACACCGTGACCGACGTCCTCCTCCTGGTCGGCCGCTCGCTGCGCAACGCGATCCGCGTGCCGGCGGCGATCATCCCCAGCATCGCGATCAGCGTCTTCTTCCTCTTCGTCTACGACGCCGGCCTCTCGTCGGTAGGGGACCTGCCGGGGTTCAAGGGCTCGTACCTCGGCTTCATCCTGCCCGTGGCCATCGTGTCGGGCGCCGTCAGCGGCGCCGGGCTCTCCGGCCAGGCCATCATCCGCGACCTCGAGAGCGGGTTCTTCACCAAGGTCCTCCTCACGCCGGCCTCGCGCCTGGCGATCATCTGGGGACCGATGGTCGCGAGCGCCGTCCTTCTGATGGTCCAGGTCGTCCTCATCATCGCCCTCGGCCTGGTGCTCGGCCTCAAGCCGGCGACGGGGGCGCCTGGCCTGCTCGCCGTCGTCGGCTACGCCTTCCTCTGGGGCATGGGCTTCGCGGGCTACGCCTCGTTCATGGCGCTGCGCACCAAGAACTCGGCCGCCACCGAGGCGGCGACCTTCGCCTTCTTCCCGCTCATCTTCCTGAGCACGACGTTCGTGCCCAAGGAATACATCCAGGCCGAGTGGCTCAAGGTCGCGGCGACGATCAACCCGACGACCTACGTGTTCGAGGCGATGCGCGCGCTGCTCAACGGCGGCTGGGAGGCGAAGCCCCTGCTGCTCGGCCTCGCCGTGACGCTCGGCTTCGCCACGCTCACCGGTGGCCTCGCCCTCTTCGAGGCGCGGCGCGCCACGCAGCTCACCGACTGAGGACGCGGGCAGCGCACAAGGGGCCGGATCGCCGGTAGACTCGGGGCATGACTGCCCAGGGTCCCGGTCTCGAAGGGGGTCTGGGCGAGCGGCTCGGGCTCCTGCGTCTGCGCAACTTCCGCCGGGTCTTCCTCGCCCAGAGCGTCTCGGTCTTCGGCGACGGCATCACGCCCGTCGCCCTGACGTTCGCCGTCCTCGAGCTGACCGGCTCGGGGACCGACCTCGGCCTGGTGCTCGCCGCCCAGGTCTTGCCCCTCGCCGGGCTCGCCCTCGTGGGCGGCGTCTGGGCCGACCGGCTGAGACGCGAGAAGGTGATGATCGCCAGTGACCTTGTGCGCGCCGCCGTCCAGGCGACCGCGGCGGCGCTCCTGCTCAGCGGGACGGCGCGGATCTGGCAGCTCGCCATACTGGCCGCGCTCCACGGCGCCGCCGAAGCGTTCTTCCGCCCCGCTGCGGGAGCGCTGCTGCCCCAGCTCGTGCCCGCGCGGGACCTTCAGCAGGCGAACGCCCTCATGGGCATGAGCGACAACTTCGGCTGGTTCGTCGGCCCCGCGGTGGCGGGCACGCTCGTCGCGCTCATCGGCGCCGGCGGGGCGATCGCCGTCGACGCGGCCACCTTCGTCATCAGCGCGGCCTTTCTCACCAGTCTCCGCGTGCCGGCCCTCGTCCGGAGCCGGCCCTCCCAGCGCTTCGCCCTCGAGCTCCGCGACGGATGGAGAGAGGTTCGCTCGCGCACCTGGCTCTGGGTGATGCTCCTGCGCGTCTGCCTCGTCCTCTGCATCGTCATCGCGCCCTTCCAGGTGCTCGGCCCGCTCGGCCTCACGGAGCAGGGATACACACCCCTCGCCTGGGGCTGGATCATGGCCGCGTTCAGCCTGGGCATGATCCTCGGCGCCGCCGTCGCCCTGCGCTATCGGCCGAAGCGGCCCATGATCACCGTCACCTTCGCCGGGGGGACGGCTCTCCTCGCGCCGCTCGCGCTGGCGCTCGGCTTCGGGCCGTGGACGCTGGCCGCGGTGCAGGCCGGACGCGGCGTGGCGGTCGGCGTGCTGGTCGCGGTGTGGAACACGGCCCTGCAGACCGAGGTGGAAGAGGAGGCGCTGGGTCGCGTCGTGGCCTGGGACTGGATGGCGTCGCTGGCGCTGTGGCCGGTCGGGCTGGCGTTGGCCGGCCCCCTCGCCGAGTGGCTCGGCGTGACGACCACGGCGTGGATATCGGTCGGACTCGGTTCGGTCGCGGCGTTCTGGGTGCTGGCCGTCGGCGATGTGTGGCGGATGCGCTCGCGGGTGGACGCGGGCAAGGCGGCCTGAGGCCGCGTCGCCCGCTCCCGAGCGAGCGCCAAGCCTTCAGCCCTATTCGCGCGAGCGCTTCCCGCTGCCGTAGATCAGCACGTCGATGATCACGCCGCCGGCGACCACCACGGCGCCCCAACCCTGGAAGCCGCCGAACTCGTTCGCCGCGATCGAGTAGGCGATGGTGGTCGTCGGCAGGAGGAGGAAGCCGAGGAACGGCCAGATCCACGTCTCGTAGGCGCGACCGATGTAGTCGGTGAAGAGCCACATCCCGAAGAGGATGATCCGTGGCGAGGCGGCGGCCACGCCGGCGACGAGACAGCAGCCCATCCCAAGCACGAAGACCTCCCCGTCGGATGCCGCACGGTAGCACCTTCGCGAAGGCGCCGTCCACCTGTGTCCGGGCGTGCCACACCCCGGGAGGAGGTGGGGGGAAGGTCCCGGGGGTGGCTCACCGGAAGCCGGCCGGGGGGTCCCGCCAGCGCCGGCGTCATTGGCGCTGCCGGGTCGTCCTCGGGGGTGCAAGACGGCCCGTCGTTCCAGGCAGCGGGTGGGGCCGACCCGTGAGTCTGCCGAACGCGACGATCTTGCGCTCGTCGTCGCCAATGCGAGCCTGACCGGGCAAGACGTCACCCCACCCCGGTCGGCTCACTGTTCGCATTCCCCTATCGAGCGACGCGAAACCGTTGTATCGCCCGAACCCGCACGCGACCCTTCCCCCGCGCTCAAGCCGTCGACTAGACTGGCCCCATGGGTCCCGCCGACGACACACCGGACGCGTCCTATGACGTCATCGGCCGCGGCGGCGGGACACACGACGCGCTCGCGCGCGGCGGAGCGTCGGCCGCGTCGCCGACGGACCGCCCGCACCTGAACAGAGCACTCGGTGAAGCAGACGACAGCCTCGCAGCCGCGAGGAAGGAGCGCCCATGAACGCGGATGAGATCGACCGTCTACTGAGGGCCCACGACATCGCTCTCTGGGGCGTCGCCGCCAACGAGCCGCGCATCGCCCTCTCGCCCGACCTGCCGAGAGCCATCTCGCTCGTCGCCGCCCACGACGCGGCGGCGATGGCCGGCGTCGTGACGGAGCCGACGCCGGCGTACTACGCCGACTACAAGCGCTTGAACGCGTTGCTCGACGAGGCCTCGGCGGCGCTCGCGGCGGCGCTGCGCGCCGCCGGCCACGCCGCCGAGGCCGTCCTGGCGACGATCTACGAAGACGAGTACGACGCCGTCGAAGACTGGGGCGACGCCGGCGTCTTCGCCCACAAGACCGCGGCGACGCGCGCCGGCCTGGGCTGGATCGGCAAGACGGCGCTGTTCGTCTCACCAGACCTGGGGCCGTGGGTCCGCCTCGCGACCGTCTTCACCGACGCCTGCCTCGCCCCCGGCGCCCCCGTGACCGACAGCCTCTGCGGCGACTGCCGGGCCTGCGTCGACGCCTGCCCGGCCGGCGCAGGCAGGGACGTGACCTGGCACGCCGGCATGCCGCGGGATGAACTGTTCGACGAGAAGGCCTGTGAGGTCTATACCGAGCGTTTCGAGGACCTCGGCGGCGTCTGCGGCAGCTGCCTCGCCGCCTGCCCCTACGGCACCGCCGGCGCGTGCGCCTGACTTACCCGGAGGCCTGCTGAGCGGCGTTCTCGACCCCAGCGACCCCGACTGCCGTCTCCACGCCACGCCCCTCGTCGCCGACCGCCTCGTCGACCCTCACCTTCGGCAGCCAGGCGAGCCAGCGCGGCAGGTACCAGCACGAGCGGCCGAAGACCGTCATCGCCGACGGCACGATCACCGTGCGCACGACGGTGGCGTCGAGCGCGATCGCCACCGCGAGTCCGAAGCCGAGCTGCTGGAACATGACCAGGTCGCCCATCGCCATGCCGGCGAATACCGCGACCATGATCGCCGCCGCGCCGGTGATGATGCCGGCCGTCGACCCGACCCCGAAGATCACCGCCGCGCCGGTGTCGCCGGTCTGGTCGTAGCGCTCGCGGATCCGGCTGAGCAGGAAGATGTGATAGTCCATCGAGAGACCAAAGAGGACGCAGAACATCAGCAGCGGCAGCCAGGCGAGGATGCGTTCGACCTGCGTGAACCCAAGGAGCTCAGCACCCACCCCCTGCTGAAACACGAGCGTCACAAGCCCGTACGAGGCGCCAACCGACAGCAGGTTCATGACGATCGCCTGGACCGCGACGACGAGCGAGCGGAAGGCGACGAGGAGGAGCACGAAACTGAGCGCGAGCACCACGCCGATGACCCAGGGCGTGAAGGTCTCGATCATCTCGATCGCATCTGTATAGAGGGCGGGCACGCCGCCGACGAGGACCTCGACCGGGGCGGCGGCCTCGACCAGGGGGGCGGCCTCCTCGCGCAGGTAGCGCACGGCGTCCATGGCGGCTCCGCTGGTCGCGTCGGCGTTCACCGCCAGCTTGAGGACGGCGAGGTCGCCCTCGGGAGCCGCCTCGTAGCCGACGACCGTGAATCGGTCGTCCGCCTCCGCGAGCTTGCCCAGGTTGGCGAGCAGGGCCTCCGAGCGGGAGTCGCCGAGGTCGCCCTCGAAGGTCATGAGGATCGGCGAGCCGAGGCCCACGGTGAAGTCGCGCTGAAGGGCCACGAAGGCCCGCTTCGCGCTGGTGTCGTCAGGGAACTCCTGGAGCCCGGTCATACCTGTCTTCATGTCGAGGAGAGGGACGGTGAGCAGCAGGAGCACGCCGCACCCGCCGATGAGGGCGATGTGGGGACGGCGCATCATGGCGCGCGCGGCGCGCGTCCAGAAGCCGTCCGGCTCGCCCTCGTCCGTGCTGCGGCCCCGCCTGAGCGGGAGCCGTCCCCAGTCCACCCTGTCGCCGAGCAGGCGGAGGATGGCGGGAAGCAATGTCAGCGCGGCGGCGACCGCGGCCACGACGACGAAGATGGAACCGGCGCCCGAGGCTCGTGAAGATCGAGAACGGGACGATCAACATGCCCGTGAGGGCGAGCACGACGATGCCGCCGCTGAACAAGACCGCTCGGCTCGCCGTGGCCCCGGCCCGCGCCACGGCGCCGCCGATATCCCGGCCGGCGCGCCGCTCCTCGCGGAATCGCGAGACGATGAGCAGCGAGTAGTCGATGCCGACGGCCAGTCCCATCACGGTGACGATGTTCATCGCGAACACCGAGACGTCGAACCAGGCCCCCATCGCGACAGTGAGCGCACTGGCGACGGCGATGGCGACGACGGCGAGGACGATCGGCACCAGGGCCGCGGCGACGGCGCCGAACACGATGAGCAGGATCACGAGGGCCATGGGGACGCCGATCAGCTCGCCTCGTCGCAGGTCCGACTCGGCGAGCTTCTGCGCCTCGAGACCCCACGTCGCGGCTCCGGTCACCGCGACCGAATAGCCGTCTGCGCCGTCGGCCTCTCGGACCAGCTCGTAGAGTGGCGCGATGTGGGCGTCGGCATGGCTTGCGGCGCCGGCGAGCGTGACCAGGATGAGGGCGCTGCGCCCGTCCTCGGAGAGCAGCGCCTTCGCACCCTCGCCGCCGGCAGCCGAGCGGACGCCGGCGACGTGCCCGCCGTCGATCGCCTCGATGTCGGCGACCAGCTCGGCGACGCGGCGCCGGAGCGCCTTGGTCGCGCCGCCGGCCTCTGCCTCCGGGGCGCTCACGACCACGACCTCGGTGTCGGCCGCGTTTCCCGGGAGGCGTTGGGCGACGAGCCGCTCGACCTGCTTCGACTCTGGCCTGGTGAGGAAGTCGTCGGTGGTGACGAGCAGGTCTCCCCAGACCGCGTAGGCGAGCCCCGAGACGACGGCGAGGGCGAGCCAGACGGCCAGCGTGAGACGGGGTCGGCGCGAGGAGCGCCGAGCGAGGCGCTCCGTGATGAAGGTGCGAGTGCTCATGACGCCAGTCGTGCGCGCCGCGTGCCCGCCCAGTCAGAACCGAGGCCGTTGACGTAGGCCCGGATCAGCCCGCGGGCACGATCGCCGGCGGCGCCGCCGTGCTGTTCGTGCAGGCGTTCGACGGCGACGAGCCCGTGGACGAACACCCATGTCCCCATGATGACGAACATGAGGTCCTTCTCGGCGATGCGGAAGCTGCCGTCGGCGACGCCCTCCCTGAGGGCGGACTCGAGCAGGCGAAAGACGCCGGTGGGGGCGAGGAACGACTCGTCCGGCCGGTCGAGGTCGAGGGGCTCCATCGCCGTCACGCTGTCGAAGAGGAGCTTCTCCTCCTGGGGGTGCTCGTGGGCGAAGCGGAGGTACGCGGCGCCCATGGCGACGAGGCGCTCGGCCGGCGACGGGGACGGACGGAGACGCGCGAGATGTGCGTCGAGCACCTCGACGCTGCCGCGGGTTATGGCGAGCAGGATCTCCTGCCGTCCGCCTTCGAAGTAGCGGTACAGGGCCGACGGCGTGAAGTCGGTGCGTCGGGCGATCTCGCGCACGGTCAGGCGGTCGGCGCCCTCCTCGATGACGATCTGGCGCGCCGTGCGCAGGATCTCGTCGCGCGTCTCCTGATGGCGGCGCTCGCGGCGCCGAGCGCCCTCCGCTCCACCGGAATTGGTCGCCAACGCTGTTCTCCTCCGTGACCGCCGTTCTCTTCGCGAACGGTGTTCACACTACGGCGGCGAGCAGCGGTGGTCAAGCGTGCGGCCGGACGCCTGCGGTGTCAGTCGCGCGCCGGAGGGCTATCCTAGTGGGGACAGCGAAGGAGCAGGGGCATGCCGCTCGGAGGGTTCTGCGAGACTTGTGGCCGCTGGGTCTGGGTCAACGGCTACGGCGAGTGCGAGAACGGGCACCCGGCCGCCGTCGTGCGCGACGTCCAGCAGTTGCGGCCCCAGGATGCCGCGGCGCCGATCGACGCCCTCCGCCGTCAGACGCTGGAGCGACGTCGTGGCCACTGGTGGTGGCGCTATTCCCTCTGGATCCTGTGGACCCTCGTCCCGGGTCTCAACTGGCTCGGCTTCTTCTACATCGGCGTACGCGGACGCCGCGCCGAGTGGATCGTCTCAGGGCTCGTCTACCTGCTCGCCCTGGTCGGCGCCATCGGTCTTCTCGGCGTCGACGTGCTGATCGCGCTGGCCGTCGCCGTCCTCGCACAGGGCATCTCGGTCCTCCAGGCCTTTCTCGTGCGCCCGCAGTTCCGCGCCCTGATGTTCGGCGACGCGCCGCTCGGCTCGCTGCCGGCGCCGCCGCCGCTCCTGCCCAGCGCCGAGCGCGCCGCCCTGCCCAAGGGCACCGATGCCGGCGCCGCCCAGGTCATCGCCGCGGCGCACGAGCGCGTCGACGGCATCCTTGAGGCCGCCGACCGCATCACGCGCCCCGAGATCCGCGACCGCGTGGCGCGGCTGTGCGCGTCGGCCGAGAAGATCCTCGCCGAGCTCCGCCGTGAGCCACGCCAGGTCGACCTGGCGCGCGCCTTCCTCACCTACTACCTCGAGGCCGCCTACCGCATCGTCCGCGGCTACGCCGGCCTCTCCGGCCGCGACGTGCAGGCGGCCGACGTCCGCGAGACCCTGGCCCGCGCCGAGACCTCGCTCGACGCGATCCAGCGCGCCTTCGACAAACAACTTGCCGGCCTCCTCGAGCACGAGGTGATCGACCTCGACAGCGAAGTCGCCCTTCTCGAGAAGACCGTGCAGATGGACAATCTCATGAGCCCGGCCTCGCCGGCCGGCGCCACCGACGCGACCACGGGGGGAACGACATGACCGACGACACCGCACCGCCGACCCAGCCGGACCTTGTGCCGGACGCGTCCGCCTCGCCCCCGGCCAAGCGCGACCTCGCGCCCGGCGACCTCGCCAAGGTCGAAGAGATCAAGAGGGCTGTCGACGTGCGCGACCCCCAGATGGTCATCCAGTACGGCCTGCCGGCGCAGAGCAAGCTCGCCACGTTCGCCGACTCGCTGCTCGCCGATATCCGCACCAAGGACACGGGCGAGGCGGGCGAGGCGCTCGCCGAGCTCCTCACGAAGGTCAAGGAGCTCGACATCGACGGTCTCGCCGCCGGCTCGCCCGGCTCGCGTATCCCGCTCGTCGGTCGCTTCCTCGACTCCTTCAAGAAGTTCAACAACCGCTACAAGAAGATCTCGACCAACGTCGAGCGGCTGCTCGACGGCCTCGAGCGCGCCCGCATGGGCCTGCTCAAGGACGTCACCGTCCTCGACAAGATGTACGAGCTCAACCTCGAGTACCTCGGGCAGCTCGACCTCTACATCGCCGCCGGCGACGAGATCCAGCTCGACCTGCAGGCCAGGCAGCTCCCGGCGCTCGAGGTCGAAGCGCGCTCGTCGTCCGACCCGCTCGTCGCGCAGCAGCTCACCGACTTCCGCCAGGCGATGGCGCGCTTCGAGCGCCGCGTCCACGACCTCAAGCTCACGCGCATGATCGCCATCCAGACGGCGCCCCAGATCCGCCTCATCCAGAACAACGACCAGAACCTCGTCGAGAAGATCCAGAGCTCGATCACCAACACCATCCCACTCTGGAAGAACCAGATCGTCATCGCCCTGAGCCTCTACCGGCAGCAGCAGGCGCTCGAGCTGCAGAAGGAGGTCACCGACACCGCCAACGAGCTGCTCGCCAAGAACGCCGAGCTGCTCAAGACGGGATCCGCCAAGGTCGGGCGCGAGATCGAGCGCGGCATCGTCGATATCGAGACCCTCAAGAAGGCCAACGACGACCTGATCGCCACGCTCGAAGAGACGATCAAGATCCAGGAGGAAGGCCACCAGCAGCGCATCGCCGCCGAAGGCGAGCTGATGCGCATGCAAGCCGACCTCAGGCAGAAGCTCGTCGAGCTGAACCGGTAAGGTCGTCGCTGCGGTGGCGGCCGCGACGACGGGGCGCTACGTGCGCCGCCGGAAGGCGGCGATCGCGAGCGCCCCGGCCACGGCCGCCACCGCCAGGACGGCGCCGAGCTCACCCCAGTTCCAGCCCTCGCCCAGCCAGGGGTCCTGTATGGCGATGACCCCGTGCCACAGCGGCATCGCCTTCCCGATGTTCTGCATAGTCGGGCTCATGACATCGACGGGTGGCCCGGCGCCGGAGAGCATCATCATGACGAAGAAGAGCATGACCCCGAACCCCTGCGCCGCGCGTGGCGACGGCATCACGGCGCCGAGCAGGATGCCCAGCGCGGCGAACGCAGTGACCGTGACGAGGAAGGCAACGAACGGGCCTACGTACGCCTCGGGGGCGGGGAAGTCGTAAGCGAGGTAGGCGGCCACCACGACGAGCAGGCCGCCGACGAGCGCCAGGACGTATTGCACAGCCGCCAGCGCGCCGAAGACCGTCGACGCGGGGATCGAGGCGGCGCGAAAGCGCCGCAGCACCCCGCGCTCGCGGTAGCCGGCGAGATGCGCCGGCACCATCACAAGGCCGACGGCGGCGGCGGCCAGGGCCACGTAGGCCGGCACGTAGTAGCTGAGCGGCGAGACACCGCGAAACGCGACGGGGTCGCCGGGGTCCGGCGTCGCCGGAGCCGTCCCGAACACCTCGGCGAGCACGAACAGCATCACCAGAGGGAAGCCGAACGCGAAGACCACCGTGAGCGGCTCGCGAGCGAACAGCTTGAGCTCCTCCCAGGTCAGCTTGCGCCAGAGCCGCATCGGCTACTCCAGCCCGTGACCGGTCAGCTTGAGGAACGTCTCTTCGAGCGTCGGGCGTTCGACTCGCAGGTCCGCGGGCTCGAGTCCGCGCGCGAGCAGCGCGCCGGCGACGTGCGCGAGGACCGGCCCGTCGCCGTCGACCTCCACGGCATCACCCCGGCGCCGGACCGCCTGAACGTGAGGGACGCCGGTGAGCCAGCCGCAGTCGCCGACCCGGCCGTCGCTCCTCTCGGCGGAGAACTTGACGCGCACCGTCCCGACCTCCGCCTCGATCAGGGCTCTCGGCGTGTCCATGGCGACGATACGGCCGCCGTCCATGATCGCGATACGGTCGCAGAGGCGCTCGGCCTCGTCCATGAAGTGCGTGACCAGGACGACCGTCGTGCCTCGCTCGCGGATCGCCTCGATGAGCTCCCAGGTCGTGTGCCGCGCCGCGGGGTCGAGGCCGGTCGTCATCTCGTCGAGAAAGACGACCTCGGGGTCGGTGACGAGCGCCAGCGCCACGAGCAACCGCTGCCGCTGGCCGCCGGAGAGGCTGGCGAAGGCGGCGTCGCGCTTGCCCGCGAGCCCCCACGCCGCGAGCACCTCCGTCCACTCGAGCGGCTTCGGCGCCGCGGCGGCGAACAGGTCGAGCGCCTCCCAGACCCGCATGCGGTCGGGCAGATGCGACTCCTGCAGCTGACACCCGACGCGACCGCGCAAGCGCTCGGGGTGTGCCAGAGGATCGACCCCGAGCACCCGGACAACGCCCGCGTCGGGCCTGCGCAGCCCCTCGAGGCACTCGACCGTCGTCGTCTTGCCGGCGCCGTTCGAGCCGAGCAGCCCGAACACCTCGCCCGCCTCCACGCTGAAGCTCACGCCGTCGGCGGCGGTCGTCGGCCCGTAGGCCTTGCGCAGGCCTTCGACCGTGATGACCGGGTCTGGCTTCAAGAGGGCCATCTCCGTCCTCGCCGTCCCGTCCGCGGCCGCACGTCGGCGACCGCCCTCGTAGTCTCCCTCCGCGTCAACGGCGTGCACATCCCTCCCAAGGAGGAACCTGCGCTCCCACCGGCGGGGTACGCGAGAGCGCCGGCCGCGACGGGGCGACGCGCCGCGAGGACGCGGAAGAGAGACTCAGGGCGTGCTCTAGGAGGGCGTGCCCGCACCTGCGTCGCCGCCGGCCGAGGCGCGGGCCATGAAGGCCGCGAGGACGGCCTCATCGTCGTCGGCGTCCAGGTACGGCGCGACCTCGTCGAGCAGCCCGCGCAGGACCGTGTCCGCAGTGGTCACCTGCTCGAGCGTCACCCTGGCCGTCGCCAGCGCCGCGTCGAGGTCCAGACGGCGATCGCGAAGCGACTCGACCGCCGCCATCAGGCCGCGCCAGGCGGCGATGTACTCGCCCGACATGTCGGGCGCATCGTCGGTGTGGACGAAGGCATCCGGCGCCGTCTCGACGGGTGGCACATCGGCCGGCGTGGACCCCGCCGTCGCGAGGTCGTCGGGCACGGTCTCGTCGACCGCAGAGAGGTCAGCGGGCGCCTCGTCGGCGCGCCCCGATCCGGCCTCCTCGGCGCCCGCGCGCCCGATCCGGGCGCTCTCGGCCGCCGACGCCGCGCCGTAGGCGGACTCGGCGGCCAGCACCTCCTGGGCGGCGGCGCGCAGGGCCGCGGCGGCCTCGCCGGCGGCCATCATGCCGGCGAGCGGCTGCGAGACGGTGGCGCCGAACGGCTGTCCCGCCGCAGTCTGCGGCGCTGGTGCCGGCGCCGAACAGCCGGGGCACGGGCCGGCCGCCGGAGCAAGCCGCCCGCAGGCTCCGCAACGCCGCAGGAGGCCGGGGATCACCGGCACCATCGCCGCGGGGACGGTGATCTGCCGTATCACCAGCGTTCCTCCAAGCAGGTCGCCGAGCCGTTGCCGCGCCGGCGTGAACATGACCACCAACGCGCCGGGCAGTCCGACGAAGAAGAGGTCGAACGGACGGATCAGGTTGCGGACGGTCGATCGCGACCAGCCGCACGGGCCGCCGTCGGTGAGGCGAACGACCCTCAGACCAAGGGCCACCTTGCCCACGGTGCGCCCGGTGAGGCCCTCACAGATCAGGAAGTAGGCGAACAGGATCAGATACACCGCGAGACCCGAGTTGGACCGCAGCATCTCGCGTACCGCGTCCGGGTCGAAGCTCTCGAGGTCGCCGCCCTGGATCACACCGGTGGCCATGAGTACCGCCGTCAGCACGGCGACGACGGCCGTGTCGATGAGGTACGCGAGGCCGCGCGGGATCACCGACTGCGGCATGATGTAGGACTGAGGCTGATCAGGGGCAGGGGGCGGCATCGCCCGCCCATGCTATCGCGCCCGGCGCGAACCCGCCTGCGCGCTCCCGGGCCTCACGGCGCGCCTAGTGTGCGGCGCGCATCTTGCGCACGTCGTTCACGACGGTGAGCGCAAACCCCGCGGTGATCACGATCGGGATGAGCCTGAACGTGACCCAGTCCGAGAAGTGGAACAGGTAGTAGCTCACGGCTACCACGATCGCCAGTCAAGCGACGTAGCCGACCACCCAGCCAACGATCTTGCCGAACCACTGCATGGCTCCTCCCTTGCTTCCTTCGCTCACACGCGACGGGGGCGCCGTCGCCCCACGACATTGTACGACGGTGCCGTCGTCCGCGACCGCTACACTGAGACCATGACCGCTCAGGACGACCGCCTGCCGCCGGCACGCTGGGAGTCGTGGAACCCCGTCACGGGGTGCACCAAGGTCTCAGACGGTTGCCTGCACTGCTACGCGCAGCGCTTCGCCGAACGCTGGCGCGGCATCCCCGGACATCACTACGAGCACGGCTTCGACCTGCAGCTGCGCCCGGAGCGTCTGGAGCTGCCGCTGCACTGGAAGCGGCCGCGGCGCGTCTTCGTCGACTCGATGAGCGACCTCTTCCACGAGGGCATCCCCGACGACTACGTGCGCGAGGTGTTCGCGGTCATGGATCGGGCGCCGCAGCACGTCTTCCACGTGCTGACCAAGCGGCCCGATCGGATGCTCGCGCTTGCACCCTCGCTGCCTTGGCCGCCGAACGTGTGGATGGGCGTGACGGTCGAGAGCGGCCGGTACGCGGCGCGGGCGGACGCCCTGCGCCGCGTACCGGCCGCGATCCGTCACGTCTCGGCCGAGCCGCTGTTGGGGCCGCTCGACGCCCTCGACCTCACCGGCATCCACCTCGTGATCGCCGGCGGCGAGTCAGGTCCGGGGCGCAGGCCGCCACAGCCGGACTGGCTGCGCGGCCTGCGCGACCGCTGCCTCGCCGCCGGCGTCGCCTTCGCGTTCAAGGGCTGGGGCGGCGCGAGCCAGGCGACCGGCGGCCGCCTGCTCGACGGCCGGGAGTGGCGGCAGTCGCCGCCGCTCCCCGCCGAATACGGCCCGACCCAGGAGGCGCTCTTCTAGGACGCGGGTGCGTCGTCCGCGAACAGGGTGACGTACTCCCCATACCCCTCGCGCTCCATCTCCTCCTTCGGGATGAAGCGCAGCGCCGCCGAGTTCATGCAGTAGCGCCGGCCGGTGGGCTTGGGGCCGTCCTTGAAGACGTGCCCAAGGTGCGAGCCGGACCCCGCGCTGCGCGCCTCCGTGCGCGGCATCAGGAGCTTGAAATCGATCTTGGTGGTGACGGCTTCGGGACGGAGGGGCCGAGTGAAGCTCGGCCAGCCCGTCCCCGAGTCGTACTTGTCGCGCGAGCTGAACAGCGGCTCGCCGCTGACGACGTCCACGTAGATGCCGTCGCGGTGCTCGTCCCAGTATTCGTTGTCGAACGCCGGCTCGGTGCCGTCGCGCTGCGTCACGTCGTACTGCAGCGGCGTCAGGCGCGCGCGCAGGTCCTCGTCACTTGTGGGCTTCACGTCGTCCTCCTTCGGACGTCGGTCGACCAGATACTTCCCGGGGGTATCGACGGGCACACCCACACGCGCCGCGGAGGAGGACGCTGCTATCGTTCACACGTGAGTCCACTTGTCGTCGCGGCAACGCTGGTCTGTCTCAGCCTGTCGGTCGCTCTGGGGATCGCCGCCCCGGCCACCGCCGACAGCGTCTACCACTCGCAGCACATCGCCCTGATGCCGGCCGGGGGTGCGCCGCTGGCCAAAGGCTTCGTCGAGAACATCCACGTCGATGGACCGCGGGTCTTCGCGCACGAACGCTACGTCCTCGTGGGCGCCGCGCCCGCGACCGAGTACCAGGCAACCATCCAGATCTACGGTGACCCCGCAGCCGCAGTCTGGTTGGGCGCGATGGCGACCGTGAAGTTCGCGACCAACGGCGTCGGCAACGGCGTCGGCCGCTTCACGCTGCCGCTGTCTGGCGTCCCGGAGGCCTTCCACGGCCTGACGCTCTACCTCGTGTGGGAACTCACGAGTGGTGGTGGCGTCGCCTACAAGACCGCGATCTCGCCGGTGGTTCTCGACTGACCAGGCGGGGGTAGAGTCGGCGGGCATCAGCAGCTGCACGAGGAGGACAGGGACATGAGCGCAGCGGCCGAGCAGCACGCCTAGAGGGTGGCGCACATCGACGACATCCCGTTCGAGGAGGGCAACTCCCCGGGCACCGAGTGGAAGCCCGTGCGGCGCTTCTTCGACGCCAGGTCCTTCGGCGCCAGCCTCGCCCGGGCGACGTACGCCGGCGACATCCTCACGCACGACCACGACGAGACGGAGGCGAACCACGAGGAGCTCTTCCTCATCGTCAGCGGGCACGCGACGTACCGGGTGGGCGACGAGGAGATCGACGCGCCGGCGGGGACGTTCCTCTACGCTCCCGACCCCGCCACTCATGCGCGGCGTCGTGGCCAAGGAGCCCGGCACGGTCATGTTCGTCGTCGGCGCCGAGGTCGGCAAGGCGTTCGTGCCGTCCGACTGGGACACGGAGCCGCTGCCGGAGTGAGCAGGGCCTACCGGCCCACGCTGGGTCTGACCGTCAGGCCCTCGCCGCGGCGATGATCGCCGCCAGGCTGCGCTCGACGTCGTCCTCCGTGGTCTGCCAGCCGGTCACGCTGATGCGCATCGCGGTGTGGCCCTGCCACTCCGTGACGCCCGCCCAGCAGGTGCCGTCCCGCTGGATGGCGGCGATGACGCGCCGCGTCGTCGCCTCGTCGCCGAACGTGACGAGCACCTGATTGAGCACCACGTCGTTGAGGATCTCGTGGCCGGCGGCGCGCAGTCCCTCGGCAAAGCGCGTCGCGTGACGGCGGTTGCGCTCGACCAGGTCGACGACGCCGGAACGGCCGAGCGCCCGCAGCGTGGCCCAGACGGCGACGACGCGGGCCCGCCGCGACAGTTCCGGCGTGTTCGTCTCTCGCATCATGCTTCTGGGCAGGTAGGCGGCCGTCACGCCCATCGCCGCTCGCAGCGGCTCGGGGTCGCGCACGAACGCGAGGCCGCTGTCGTAGGGCACGTTCAGCCACTTGTGGGCGTCCGCGGCCCACGAGTCGGCGCCGGCGAGGCCGCGCACGAGGTGCGCGCACGCCGGCGCCGCCCAAGCCCACAACCCGACGGCCCCGTCCACGTGCACCCAGGCGCCGCCCTCGCGCGCCCACTCGACCACGTCGGCGATCGGGTCGAACGCGCCCGTGTTGACGTTGCCCGCCTGCGTGCAGACGATCGTCGGCCCGTCAATCGATGGTAGTGCGTCCGCCCGCATCCTCCCCTGGCCGTCGACCGGCACGCGGCGGACCTGCTGACGCCCCAAGCCGAGCAGGCCGATGCCCTTGACCACCGACGGGTGCACCTCGTCGCCCACGACGACGGTGAGCTTGGGCGCCCCGGCCAGCCCCCGCTCGTCCACGTCATAGCCGGCGCGTTCGAGCACCGCGTGACGCGCCGCCGCGAGCGCGCTCATGTTGGCCATCGTCGCGCCCGTCACGAAACCGACCGCCGTAGTGTCGGGCAGTCCGAACAACTCGTTGAGCCAGCGCTGTGTCACGCGTTCGAGCGTCGCCGTCACCGGTGAGGCGACGGACGAGCCGGCGTTCTGGTCCCAGGCCGTGGCCAGCCAGTCGGCGGCCACGGCCACCGGATGTGCGCCGCCGATGACGAAGCCGAAGAAGCGCGGTCCGGCCGACGCCATCGTGGCCGGCGAACCGACCCTGTCGAGCAGCTCAAGCACGCGGCGCGGATCGTCCGGCCCCTCAGGCAATGGCTCGTCGAACTCGGCGAGCCCCGCCAGCGCCTTCTCGTCCGGCGCGACCTGCCGTGTAGACAGCCCCTGCAGGTAGCAGACGGCCCGGTCCGCGGCGTTCTTGAACAGCTCATCCACGATGTGTCCTCCCGGTCGACGAGGTGACTGTACCCGACCAGGGCAGCATTCGCGCCTCCGGCGAGGCTCGCGCCAAGCGACTGCTGCGGCAGGCCGGGTTCGCCTTCGACAGTCCCGCCGGCCCGCTCTGCGCCTCGCGCCCGTTCGGCCGCTTCGACCGCTACGTGCTCGCCGCCGACTCCCTCACGTGACGCACATAGAGGCGGGCCGTCGCAACCTGGCGAGCGCCGTCACGACTCCGCGAGCGCGTGCGCCATCGCGTGATAACGCTCGTGCACGCCCGGCGCCCGTCTCTTCCTCCTCGACGCGCTCGAACTCGGCCGCCAGGCGCCGCTTGTCAAGGTCTCCAAGCAGGCGGTCGGCGAGCGGGAAGAGCACTGTGTTCTCCTTGTTGATGTGGAGCCGCAGGAGCTGCGCGTACAGGCCAAGGTTCTCGGCCACCGTCTTGCGCGCTCCTGGTCCGCCTCGACATAGTGCAGCGCACTGTTGATGGCCCGCACAGCCTCCCGGCCCGCCTCGTGCTCGCTGAGCATCACGCTGACCGGCCCGCCGGCCGCGGGGTCGCGCTGCTCGAGCAGGGGGAAGAGCAGCTTCTCCTCCTTGGCGTGATGGCATCCGTCGGTGAAGTTCCGCGTGAAGTCGATCATGTTCGCGACCCGGTCGGCGTTGACGTGATCGGTGCTCTCTATCGACGCGACCTCGCGTTCCATCGCCGCGACGACCATGAGCACGAGCTCGTGCTCCTCGCGCAGGACTTCGGTGGGACTCTCGCTCATCGGGCCCTCCTTCCCGTGATGAGCGGTGCGTTCCCCGCGCGCGACCGAACGACGCCTGATGTGCGTCAACGTCGTGCCGCGCGCGCCTCCGGTCAGTCCCGCCATCGGTCTGGACGGTTCGTCCCGCAGCGCCGGGGGAACGCTACCTTGGTCCAACCAAGGAGGAAACGATGAGCAAGTACCTCATCGAGGGAACGTACGCGGCCGAGGGCGCCAAGGGCCTTCTCAAGCAGGGCGGCACTTCGCGGCACGCGCAGATCAAGGCGATGGTCGAGGGGCTCGGAGGCTCCGTCGAGGCCTTCTACTGGGCCTTCGGCGAGTCCGACTTCTACATCTTCGCCGACCTGCCCGACAACTCGACCGCCGCCGCGATCGGACTGACCGTCAGCGGCAGCGGCGCCGTGCGCACGCGCACCACAGTGCTCCTCACGCCAGAGGAAATCGACCAGGCGCAGGGCAGGACGATCGACTACAAGGCGCCCGGAGCCTAGACCCCGCCCGCCTCATGCAGGGGACGATGAGTCCCCGAAGAGGACAGCGGGGAGCTGTCGCGCCCACTCGCGGACGGCGTCGAAGTGGCGGCCGTCGCCAGGCGCCGCGCCGATGACCAGCATGACGAAGAGCTTCGCGAAGATGCTCATCTTCGTCAGGTCGAGGGCACCGGCGAAGAACGCGACTTGGCGCGGCCGCACCGGCGCCGACTGCTTCATCACGTCTCCGAGGTAGTGCGACGGCAGGGCGTAGCGCTGCCGGTAGCTCAGCTTGGCGGGGTCGCCCGGCTTCTTCGCCAGCCACGAATCCTTGTAGACCGGCACGCCGTCGACCGAGTCGGCTCCGTCATCCGTCAACGAGGCGGCGGTGATGAAGTACGCGACGGGCACGGCGGCGAGCGCGTCGCGCCGTGCCTTCACGTACTTCAAGGCCTCCTTGTGCCAGCCGAAGATCATCGGGCCGCCGACCACGACGGCGTCGAAGCCCGCCGTCGACGCGGCGTCCCCCACGGCGCGCGCCTCGGCTTCGCACCCGGCCGCGCGCAGCTCCTCGGCTACCGTCTCGGCCACCTGCGCGGTCGACCCGTACTTCGTCGCGTAGGCGACCAGCACGCGCCGTTCCCTCGCGGCTTCCCCCTTCCATCTCGACTCCCTTCACGCCCGTGCCCGTCCGTCGGCCACACCCTAATCCGATTCCCGTTGGCTGTCTCCTTGGGGGAACCGACCGCCTGCTCGCGAGCGCGTAGGATACTGGGCATGAGGACCCCCGCCGCGACGGTCACCCGCTCCATCCGCCACGGGGAGCAGACCATCTCCTTCGACCTGGTGAAGTCCGACCGCAAGACGCTGGGGTTGACGGTCCACCGCGACGGCCGCGTCGTCGCCAGAGCACCCCGGAGGGCGCGTGAGGCGGACGTGCTGACGTGGGTGGCCGGTCACGCGGACTGGATCGTCCGCAAGCAGCGCGCCGTCGCCCAGCTCGAGCCGGGCACCCCGCCACCGCGGTATGTGGAGGGCGAGACGCACCTGTACCTCGGACGACGCTACCGGCTCGCGATCGAGCCGGGCGAGGTCGAAGGCGTGCGTCTCACGGGCGACCGGCTACGGGTCACGGCGAGCGCCGATGCACCGGTCGCGCGCGTCAAGGAGCTGATGGACGACTGGTACGCGCGTCAGGCGCGCGAGCAGTTCGCCGACCGGCTGGAGGCGTGCTGGACGGCCTTTCCGTCGGCCGACGGACAGCCGCCCGCTCTTCGAGTGAGGCGCATGCGCTCCCGGTGGGGCAGCATGTCCCCGAGACGCAGCATGTCGCTCCGCCTCGATCTGATACGCGCGCCCGTCGAGTGCATCGACTACGTGATCTTCCACGAGCTCTGTCACCTGGTGCATCCGAACCACGGACGCGAGTTCTGGACGCTGGTCGAAGAGCTCGTCCCGGACTGGAAGCATCGCAAGCGCCGGCTGGAGCTCATCCTGGCGTGACCGACGCCCGCGGGCGCGATCCGACGCCAGAGGAACGGGACTGCCCGACCTGCATCCTGGGCAAGAGGACGCTACGGCCAGGCACCCATAAGGAGAGCCGCAATGCCAACGATCAAGCAGACCATCGTCCCGCACCTCTGGTACGACAAGGAAGCCAAGGAAGCGGCCGAGTTCTACACGTCGATCTTCGCGGACTCGCGGATCACGAACGTCACGACGATCAACGACACCCCGTCGGGCATGGTCGACATCGTCGACCTTCGAGCTCCTGGGACAGGAGTTCATGGCCATCAGCGCGGGACCGCTGTTCACGTTCAACGAGTCGATCTCGTTCATGGTCAACTGCGACACGCAGGAAGAGATCGACTACTACTGGGAGAAGCTCACCGCCGACGGCGGGGAAGAGGGCCAGTGCGGCTGGCTCAAGGACAAGTTCGGCCTCTCGTGGCAGGTCGTCCCCGCGAACATGGGCGAGATGATGGACGCGAAGGACCCCGAGGCCATGGCCCGCGTCACCCAGGCGTTCCTGAAGATGACCAAGTTCGACCTCGCCGCGCTGCAGCGGGCGCGCGACGGGGAGTAGACGGGAGACCGATCTCGGACGGGCGGGGAGCGCGTTGCGCTCCCCGCCCGTCGTCCGTTCAGACGCGCCCGGTCCCCGATGCGCGTCTCAGGCGGCAGCGGTCAGGCCGCGGGCTCCGCCGCCGCCCGGTCGTGGTCGGGCCGCTCGAGGTATGACACCGACTCGACGACGTCCTGCTTCGGCGGTATGGCGACGGCGGCGAAGGTGGCCGCGCCGACTGCGCCGGCGGCCACCCAGATGGCAGGCACCATGCCGTCCACGAACGCCTGCGGGCTCACGTAGCTGCCGGCGGCGGCGAACACGCTGGCCAGCACGGCCACGCCGAACACGCCGCCGACCTCGCGGATGGTGTTGTTCACGCCCGATGCCTTGCCCTCTTCGCTGCGCCGCACCGCCGAGAGCACCAGGCTGGCGACGGGGGCGAAGTAGAGCGACATGCCGGTCCCGGCCATGACGAACGCCGGCACGAGGTCGCCGTAGGGCACCGTCGGGGTCGCGATCGTGGCGATCCACGCCATGCCACCGGCCATCAGGGCCATGCCGGCGACGATCAGCGGGCGGCTGCCGATGCGGTCGCTGAGGATGCCGGCGATAGGCGCCACCAGGATCGGCATCGCCGTCCACGGCAGCGTCCGCACGCCGGCCTCGAGGGGCGAGTACCCCTGCACGACCTGGAAGAACTGGGCGAGCAGGAAGATGGCGCCGAACATGCCGAAGCTCATGAGCAGCGAGGTGGCGTTGGCGGCCGAGAAGGCGCGGCTGCGGAAGAAGCGCATCGGCACCATGGGCGCCCGGGAGCGCAGCTCCCAAAGGACGAACGCCGTCGAGCAGCACGACGCCGGCGACGATGGGCCCGGCCACGCCGAGGCTCGTCCAGCCGTGCTCGTTGCCGCGGATGAGGCCCCAGACGATGCCGAGCAGGCCCGTGCTCGCCAAGGCGAGCCCGGGCAGGTCGAGCGAGCGGTTGGGGCCCTTTGACTCGGTCAGCCGCAACGCGGCGATCGGCAGCAGCACGACGCCGATGGGCACGTTGAGCCAGAAGATCCACTGCCAGGATAGGCCTTCGACGACGGCGCCGCCGACGACCGGACCGATGCGCGACGGCGAGGCCGGCGACGCCGCCCCAGATGCCGAGGGCGAGCCCTCGGCGGGCGGGCGGCACCGCGGCCGACAGGATCGTCAGCGTCAGCGGCGTCACGATGGCGCCGCCGACGCCCTGCAGGGCGCGGGCGCCGATGAGCGTGCCGATGGTCGGCGCCAGCGCCGCCAGCGCCGACCCCAGCGTGAACACGGCCAGGCCGATGCCGAACATGCGCTTGCGCCCGAAGCGGTCGCCCAGCGCGGCGCCTGTCAGCAGCAGCACGGCGAACGTCAGCGTGTAGGCGTTCACGGTCCATTCGAGGCCCTGCAGCGAGCGCCCAGGTCCTGCTTGATCACGGGCAGCGCGGTGGTCACGACGAGGTTGTCCAGCGACACCATGAACACCGCGACGCTCGTGACGATGAACGTCCAGATCGTCTTGGCTCGAGTACTCATCCTGCTCATCTCCCTCGGTTGCTCTGTTTGACTGGATTGCGGTCCTGGTGTGACGTCTTGCCTTGCGTTTCCAACTGGCTAGCGACTTAGTACTCGCTTACTTCCTGGGCCGAAAGAAAGGCCGGGTCCGGCCAACTGCCGAACGCCCGGCCCGCGTCTACTTCGTCCGCGCCTCCTTGCCGGCGGCGTCCGCTGCCAGCGCCGCCAGGTCCGTCTGGCTGACCGGGCACATCATCCGCGCCCAGTCGGCGTCGACGTCGGTGAGGTCCATCGCCGCGACGACGTTCATGAGCATGCCGTAGGCGAGCCACTCGCGCACGGCCAGTCCGGCGCCCCGGAGGCCGACTGCACGAAGCTCACCAGGCGCAGCATCTCGTCGCGCACGGCCTCGCAGATCTCCGCGTCCTCGCACGAGGCGTACGCCTGCATCTGCATGAGCAGGAGGCTGCGGTCCTCGAGCAGCCGGTGGTACGCGAGACCCATGGACATGAGCACGGCCTCGGTGCCGGCGTCTTCGCCCGCCTCGGCCGCGGCAGTCCGGAACGCCGCCACGGTGCGCTCGAACGCCCGCCGCACGGCGGCGATGAAGAGCTCCTTCTTGGTGCCGAACAGCTGGAAGAGATAGGGCTGCGAGACCCCGACCTGCTTGGCGATCGCCTCGACCGGCGTGCCGTGGAGTCCGCCGACGGCGAACTCACGCGTCGCCGCTTCGACGATCTCGCGCCGCCGCTCTTCCTTGGTGAGTCTGATTGTCGACTTCGTGCTCATGACTGCTGTGTACCATAAGTTAGTGGTCACTAAACTGTCAAGTCCTTCTTTCCGTCTGGCGTTGCAGCCGACGGTCGCGCGACGGCGGCGTCTTGCGCAGACTGCAGAAGACCAATCCCGAGCCTGAACCGTGACGTCTTGCGCAGAAGCCAGTACCCTCAGCAGGGTGTCACGCAGTCTGCATGATCCTTGTTAGACACGTGGAGGGGGCGTGGGCCAGGCATTCGCTCAGAGGGTGGGTGTGACCGTAGGCTCGGGAGGACTGATGTGGACCAGAGGGCACCTTGCGTGGCCCTTCTGCAGGCTGAACGCCACTGCAACCGGCCTCAGCATCTCGCTGGCCATTGACGTCGGCGCTGGACGCCGTCTGGAGCTTGATCGCTCGGCGGTTCGCTCAGTGCGGCCGTCCGCTTTCCATCCCTGCGGGCTTCGGCTGGTCCATGGCATGCCGGACCTCCCACCGGCGCTTCATCTCTCCACCCTGCGCCCCGGCCGTCTTGCCTCCCGCCTCGAGGCGTTAGGCTACCCACTGAGCTGTCGTCCAGCCCGGTTCGGTCGGCAAGGCGTGGGCGTATCTGGGCGAGCAGGTGGCCTGCGCGGCGGCCAACGAGCACATCGACCTGATGCGTCGTGGGCGCGGCGTAGAGCCGAACCGCGTGACGCACAGGTCATGGCTCGCCGTTCGGCGCAGCAGAGTCCACCGAGGACCGAGGGGTGATGTGGGCAGTCTGAGCGACGATCAGCGCACTGTCGGCGAGCACTACGACGGTCCGGCACATGAGTTGAGCTGACGCGTCTCGAGCAGCAGAGCCCCGTGGAGCACGCCATGATGGAGCGCTACCTGGCTCGCTTCGTGCCTGAGAAGAGCGTCGTCGCCGACATCGGCGTCGGCGCGGGCCACTACGACGAGTCCCTGGCTCGACGCGGCTGCGCTCTCTACCTTGCCGATGTGTCCAGCCGGCCTGCTGGACGCGGCTCTCGCGCCGCTTGCAGGCGACAGGGCCTGTCGGACTCGCGTCCTCGACGCCAGGGTTGCCTCCGCCACCGACCTCTCCCACCTCGACGACGCATGCTGTGACGCGGTGCTGATGCTCGGCCCGCTCTACCACCTGCTGACGCTGGACGAGCGGCGGCAAGCCGTGAACGAGGCACGACGCGTCCTGCGGTCCGAGGGCGTGTTCATGGCTGCCGGCTGCAACCGCGTGGTGGGCCTTGCCAGCGGCTACCTCCTCGAGCCCGAGACCTGCGTCGAGCTGCGTGACGTCTACCTGCGCTTCCTCGAAGACGGCCTCGTCGATCCGGAGCTGGCCCCCACCATCGGGCATGCGTACTTCACCACCGTCGCCGAGTTCCGTGCCTTGTTCGACGATGACTTCGAGGAGCTGCGCTTCGTCGGCGTCGAGTCTTTGACCTCGACCCGCCAGGATCTCTTCCTCGACCTGCCGGGCGAGACTCCAGCAGACATGGCTTGATTTCGTCGAGGCTACGGCGTTACGTCCGGAGGGCATCGCGATGTCGGAGCACTTCCTGTTCGTCGGTCGGCCGCGGCAGGCATGAGCGCGCCCGCCACAGCGCCCGAAGCGAACCGATCCGCGATGCGTGCCGAACAAGGCGCTTGAGCAGACGCCCCGGCAGGTTGGTGTACTGTCCATCCGCAGCGGGCGCAGCTCGACGCCCGGACGTTGGGCGGATCCATACTGACGTGATGCGCATCGCCCTTGCATCGGACCACGCCGGCTTTCGCTACAAGTCGGCCGTGGCGGAGCATCTGCGTGAGATGGGCCACGACGTCGTCGACTTCGGGACCAGCTCCGAGGAGCCTGTCGACTACCCTGACTTCGTTCGTCCTGCGGCCCTCTCGGTGGCGCGCGGAGACTGCCAGCGAGGCATCGTGTTCGGCGGTTCCGGCAACGGCGAAGCCATGGCAGCGAACCGCGTGCGGGGCGTGCGCTGCGCCGTGGCCTGGAACGAGGAGTCGGCTAGGCTTGCCCGCGCCCACAACGACGCGAACATGCTCTCGCTCGGCCAGCGCCTCATCCCGGAAGAGAAAGTGATGGCGATCGTCGACGTGTGGCTGTTGACGCCGTTCGACGGCGGGCGGCACCAGGCGAGGATCGAGAAGCTCGATCGGTAGCGGTGAGGCGGTCGGCCGTGTCGCAACAGCGAGGCCAATCTAGCTGTTCTGCTCCACGATCTCGACGACGAAGAGCACGTTCCCGTCCGGGTCGCGCAGCGAGAACATCGGCGGCGCGCCTTCGAAGTGCAGGACCTTCGGGTCGGTGTCGACGCCGCGGGCCAGCAGGTACGCGTGGTCGGCCTCGGCGTCGCTGGTCACCAGACGGATGCCGGTGTCCACGCCGGCCGTGGCGCCCGGGCCCAACGGGGCGAGCGCGATGGTCGTGGACGAGCCCGAAGGGGCCACCTCGATCCAGCGCCGGCCACCGCTGAAGGTCGCGTCCATGCGCTTCTCGAAGCCGAGCGCGCCGACGTAGAACTCGAGCGCTCGGTCCTGGTCTGTCACCGGGACGGCCACCGTCCGCACCTCGGTGATGTGGGTCTTGTTCTCGGCCATGCCAGCCTCCTGAGAGCGACATTCGCTGGCTCCTCAAGCAGAGAGGTACCCCGAGAGCTCGAAACGCGCTCCCTCACCTCCGCTGCCGGATGACGGCCGAGCAGTCGCGGACTCACTCATGGCGCGAGCAGCGTCCGCCCAAGCCACGCCGCGCGTCGCCAGCTTGGGCAACACCCCGCCCGCGCGAGTGCCGCCCCGCTCGACTCCACGGGTGTACGATGTGCGTCCCAGCGACGGCGGAGGATCGGTCATGGTGAAGAAGACCGCGCCGAAGAAGCGCGCACCCGCTCGACAGGCTCAGTCAGTGAAGCCGGCGATGCCGGATGCGCCGGCCGAGCCCGCTCAGCCCGTCCGCATCGGCGTGCTCTCCGACTCGCACGGTTATCTCGACCCCCACGTGCTCGAGCTGTTCGCCGGCGTGACCCATATCATCCACGCCGGCGACGTCATGGACCCCGCGATCCTTCGCACGCTCGAGGCGGTCGCCCCCGTCACCGCGGTGGCCGGCAACCTCGACGACCCCAAGGTGGTGGGTGACCTGCCGCGCGAGGTCACGGGCGAGGTCGACGGCGTGCGCTTCGTCGTGGGCCACAAGCCCAAGCGCCTGCTGAACCGCATCGTGCGCGGCAAGCTCTCGCTCGCCGACTTCGACCTTGTCGTCTGGGGCCACGAGCACGTCCCGTCGGCGACCTGGGTCGACGGCGTGCTGCACCTCAACCCCGGCACGGCCAGCTCTCCTGAGGAAGAGGACGACGGACCCACGGTGGCCATGGTCGAGAAGACCGCCACGGGACTGAGCGTGCGCTTCTTCCCGCTGGCGCGCCGGCGCCACTGAACCGGCACGGGCCGGCGCGTCAGGACTGTGCGGAACGTCCGCGCAGCAGCGCCGTCCACAGCCCGATTCCGGCGCCGAAGACGAGGTGCCCGAAGAGCATGATCCGCGCCACTCGCGCGGCCTCGCCGCTGCGCAGGGCGAACACGCCGATGCCCCAGGACGGATACATGATGAGGAACGGCAGCAGGGCCGTGGCGACGCCGTAGGCCGAGGCCGCGGCCATGCCGCCAGAGCTCCGGCTGCGGCGAGGCAGCATCGCGTAGTAAGCCTGTGTCAGCGCGATTCCCGTGAAGTAGTGGACCGCCAGCCCCACTGCCGCCTCGCCACGAACGGGCGTCTCAGTCTCGATGTTGTCGTGCCTCAGCCGCCCCCGCGCGAGGCCGACCGCCCAGCGGCCGACCAGCTCAGGCCCGATCTTGTCTGAAGTGAACGACGCGCCGCCGAGCCGGCTTGCGGCGACGAACGCGACGTCCATTGTCAGCGTGGCGAGAACCCCCACGCACACGCTCGTGGGAACGGCCGGGGCACGATCGCTGAGGACGCCCATCGCCCGTGCATTGTAAGCCACCCGGGTCAAGGGCGGACGCCCCGTGGCACTGGCCTGCGGCTACGACGCCTTCCTGAGCTCGTCGCCCTGCGCGCGCAGGCGTTCCTCCTGCTCGCGCAGTTCGGGAGTGAGCACGTCGCCGAAGTCCTCGGTCTCCATCACCTGACGGATCTCGACTTCAGCCCCGCCGTCGAAGGGGGCGCGCTTGAGCCAGTCGATCGCCTCCTGCAACGAACCGACCTGCCACAACCAGAAGCCGGCGACGAGATCTGTAGGCTCGCCGGCGAACGGCCCGTCGATCACGGTCCGCGTGTCGCCCTCGAACCGGACGCGCGCGCCCTTCGAGCTCGGGTGCAGCCCCTCGCCCGGCGAGCATCACGCCGGCCTTCACAAGCTCCTCGTTGAACTTGCCCATCTCGACGTACTGACGTTCTTCGCCAAGGTCCCCCGCCTCGGTGCGTTCATCTGACTTCACCAGGATCAAGAATCGCATCGCGATGTCTCCTCTGAGATGAGAGAGGCCCCGCCGGCATCCGGCACGGCCCTCCTCGAACGGTCGATGTAGGTCGTGTGTACCCGCGAGGCCCTCAGTCTGCGCCCGGGGAGCGGTCGCGCAGTGGGCACTCCCTGTCCCGATGTAAAGGTCACTTGACATGCTTCCGCGGGCGTCCTATCATCGTGTCAAGCAAGCTTTACATGGGAGGCGCCGTGGACAACAGAGTGAAGGAGCTGAGGACGGCGGCGGGCATGCGCCAGGAGGACCTGGCCCGCCGCGTCGCCGTCAGCCGGCAGACGATCATCTCCATCGAGACCGGCCGCTACAACCCCTCGCTGGAGCTGGCCTGGCGGCTGTCGCGCGCGCTCGGCGTACACATTGAGGAACTGTTCTTGTTCGAGGAGGATGACTGACATGCGCACCGCACGTACAACCATGCTCATCGCCGCCGTGCTGGCGCTGCCGTACCTCGCCGTCGGCCTGTTCTCCGACGGCGAGTACGCCTCGCGGCTGCTCGGCGGCGCCGTCGTGCTCCTTGTCGTGAGCGGCGTCGCGTCCGCGTGGATGGCGTGGCGCGGACGCAAGATCGACGAGGCCCAGGACGAACGCCAGGTCTTCCTCGTCGGCAACGCGTCGCGCTTCTCCTTCGCGGTGATGGCCGTCGCCGTGCAGCTCTACTGGGCGCTGCAGTTCGCGCAGGAGGGCAACGCCGGCGACAGCTCGTTCTGGCTGCTCGTGACCCTGTGGGGCTCGTTCGTGGGCGGCTACGTCTACAACAGCATCCGTCACTGACCGGCGGCAAGACCGGCCAGCGCCCGGACTGTACGCCAGTTCCGCGTCGTGGCGGCGGCGCCGAAGGCGCGCTCGAAGTAGGCGTTGTTCAGCTTCGTGCGACCGTAGCCGTGCGGCAGGAGCAGGTAGACGACAGGGGAGGCGAGGACCGGCGTTCCGGCGAACGCCGCCCGCTCGCCCCCGGCGGCGGGCAGCGTCAGCTTCGCGAAGGCGGCCGCGTACACGGCGCTATGAGCCGCCTCCGACGCCTCGCCGAAGTCCGCCGCGCCCGCCTCTCCGAAGAGGAACGTCGCGTGTGAGCACTTCTCGTCGAAGCCCGGGTCGCCGGCAAAGGGGTTCGCGGCGGCGACCCGCTCCATGTCGGCGGCGCCCAGCACGAGCACGCCCACCCGCGGCCCGAAGTCGCGCTCGATTCGCAGCGCGATCGCTGCGGCGTACTTCTGCCGCGAGCCTGACTCCGCCTCGAACACCACGTTGCCGCTCTGCAGGTAGCTGCGGACGTTCGCGAACCCGAAGCCGGCCAGGCTGTCGCGAAGGCCGGCCATCGACAGCGTGTGGCCGGCGACGTTGACGGCCCTCAGCAATGCGACGTACGTGGACATGACGACCTTGTACCACCGCGCCGCGAACCGCAGACCTCGGCGCGCCGAGGCGCTTCAGTCCGCGGCGACGTCAGGCTCGGCGCAGTCCGCCGCCCTGAAGAGGTAGATGCCGGTGATGGAGACCGGATCGACCGACCCGGCCTCGATGAAGGCCACGGGATCTCGCCTGTAGATCATGCCGCCGCTGACGTAGTCGGAGGCGATCAGCTGCCAGCCTTCGGCCTCGACGGCGCTGAGCTGCGCGGCGCGGCTGCCGGCGGCTGCTTCCGCCGACCGCTCCCGCCGTCCCGCCCTCATCGCCGTCACCTCGTCCTCGGCGAAGGGCAGGGCGATCTCCAGGAAGCGCTGTCCTCGCGCGCGCGCGCTCCTCGCCTGCTCGACCGGGTCCAAGGGACGACGGCATTCGGCGGCCGCGCGTTCCTCCTCGGTCAGTCCCAGGCGCGGGTCGGCGCCGCATTCAGGACAGCGCGCGACCGCCTCGTTCACTTCGCCGCCGCACTCGACGCACGCCATGACGCCCATGTCGCCTCCTTCGTCTCTCGTTCGGCGGCATTCTACGCCGCTTGCCCGTCGCGGCCCGCGATGCGACACTCGGCCCACGCCGATGAGGCGTCGAACACGACGCTGGAGGTCGTCCGTGCTGGCCCTTCATCAAGTCGAGTGGTGCCCGTTCTGCCACCGCGTGCGCCAGGTCATGACGGAGCTCGGCCTCAGCTACACGACCGTCAACGTCCCGGCCCGTCGCGAGGAGCGCGCCGAGCTCATCGCCCTCACCGATCACGCGGCGGTGCCGGTGCTGGAGGACGGCGACCGCGTCGTCGCAGGCTCCGACGAGATCATCGAGTACCTGCGCGCCACGTACCCCGTACCGGCCGACGCCGAGGACCACAGGGCGATGGGCACCTACCGCAACGCGACCGTCTCGTCGCTGGCGCCCCGCGCGGCGCTCGCGCGACTCAAGGAGCTGCTCGAGGCGAACGGGCTCGCCGTGTTCGCCGAGACGGATGGCGCCGACATCAGCGCGCGGCTTCCGCCCGGCTATACGCTGCTCGCGATCGGCGTGCCGGCCGCGGCCGCGAAGGCGTTCGCGCTCGACGCGGCGGCGCCCTCCGCCGTGGCGCTGCCCGTCGCCGTGTTCCCCGGCGAGGACGGCAGCGTCATCGCGGCGGCCGACGCGGTCGCGATGGTCTGGCTCTTCGGCGAGTCAGATCTGAACAAGCTGCAGCGCTCCGTGCGCGAACGTGTCGACGCCGTCTTCGACCAGTTCTGAACCGCCGCGGGCGGCGCTGGACGCGCCGCTCAGCCCCAGCGGTACACTCGCAGGGCGACCCAGCCGGCGACGACCGTGACCCCGCCGAGCACGGCCAGGTCGCCCCAGTTCCAGCCTAGCCCGTTCCAGGCGTCCTGGAGCGCCTCGACGGCGTACGTGAGCGGCAGGAAGTCCCCGATGCGCAGCATGCGTGTCGCTCATGACTTCGACCGGCGGACCGGTGCCACTCACGAACAGCATGACGAAGAACAGCATGAGACCGGCGCCCTGGGCGGCGCGGGTCGACGGCATGACCGCCCCGAGCAGGGCGCCGATCGCGGCGAAGGCGAAGGCGCTCGCCAGGAAGCTGACGACGACGGCGCCCGGCGCCGCAGGCGCGCGCACATCGTAGACGAGCTCGCCGAACACCCACACCAGCGCCGAGCCGATGCCGCCCAGCACGCTTGCGGCGAGCATCTGCGAGCCGAGCACCGCCCAGACCGGCACCAACGAGGCGCGAAAGCGCCGCAACACACCGCCGGCCCTGTACGCGGTCAGGCGCGCCGGCAGCATGATGACGCCGACGGAGGCCGTGACCAGCGCCATGTAGGCCGGCACGTAGTAGTCCAGCGGCTCGAAGCCCCGGAACATCATCTCGCCCGGGTCACCCTGACGCTCGCCGAAGATCTCGCCCATGACGAAGAGGATCACGACCGGGAAGGCGAAGGTGAACACGAGCGTCGTCGGCTCCCGCAGGAAGAGCTTCAGCTCGACCCAGGTCAGCTTGAGCAGGGCGCGCACGCTCAGTCCTCCACGGTGTGTCCGGTCAGCTTGAGGAAGACGTCCTCCAGCGACGGCTCGTGGACGCGCAGGTCGTCCGGAACGATCCCGTGCTCGACGAGAGCGGCGGCGACGTGGGCGAGCAGGGGGCCGGTGCCGTGCACGACGATCCGGCGGCCGCGGCGCTCGTACGAGCGCGCCCCCGGGGCGCGCAGCAGCCACTCGAGGTCGTCGCGTTCGCAGGTGAAGACGACCTCCTCGAGCGGGTCGTAGCGCGCCACCAGGCAGGCGTGGCGCGTCGAGCGCCACGATCTTGCCCGCGTCCACGACCGCGACGCGGTCGCAGAGCCGCTCCGCCTCGTCCATGAAATGGGTCACCAGCACGACCGTCGCCCCGCTGTCGCGGACCTGTTCGATCAGGTTCCAGGCCACGCGGCGCGCGGCCGGGTCGAGGCCGGTCGTCATCTCGTCGAGAAAGACGACCTCCGGGCGGCTCAGCAGCGCCAGCGCGATGAACAGGCGCTGGCGCTGCCCCCCAGACAGGCTCGAATAGGCGGCGCCCCGCTTCTCCGCGAGGCCCCACTGCTCGAGCAGGCCGCGGGGGTCGGCGGTCCCGGGCGTGAAGCTGGCGAAGAGGTCGAGCGCTTCCCACACCTTCAGGTGGTCCGGCAGGCGGGACTCCTGAAGCTGGCAGCCGATCCGGCCGCGCAGGTGCGCGGGAGTCGGTCGCGCGGATCGTGGCCAAGCACGCGCACCGACCCGGAGGTCAGCGCGCGCAGCCCCTGGATGCACTCCACCGTCGTCGTCTTGCCCGCCCCGTTCGAGCCGAGCAGGCCGAAGATCTCGCCCCGGCGCACATCGAAGGAGATGCCGTCGACCGCCGCGACGTGATGGCCGTAGACCTTGCGCAGGTCTCGGACCTCGATGACCGTGTCGTGGGTGTCGCCGCCCTGCTCCATGAGCTCAATCGTATCGCGATTCGCGCGGCGCCTCCGCGCGCCGACGAGCCTGGCGGCAGCCGCGCTCCTGATATCATCGCCGCCATGAGCGACCTCTCCGCCCCGCTGCCCCCCGCCTGTGACGTCGTCGTGCTCGGCGGCGGGGCGAGCGGGTCGTCGATCGCCTACCAGCTCGCCAAGCGCGGCGTCGACGTTCTCCTGCTCGAGGCCGGGGACATAGGACAGGGCGCGAGCGGCCGCAACGGCGGCCTGCTCGACACGGCCGTCGACCCGGCCTCGCCACTGGTCGACTACTACTACCGCTCCGCCGAGTCGTGGCCGGTCCTCGCCGAGGAGCTCGCCGACACGACCGGCGTCGATGTCGAGTACCTGCGCTCCGGGACCCTGCAGATCGTCCTCGAGGGCGACGCCGACAAGGACGAGATCGACGCCGAGTTCCGCGGCCACATCGAGCAGGGGTACGACGTCCGATGGCTCGACCGCGACGGGACGCTCGCCCTCTCGCGCCTCTTTCCCGAGAACACCCTCGGCGGCTGGTTCCGCCCCATGGACGGTCAGGTCAACCCGATGAACCTCTGCTACGCCCTCGCCCTGGGCACGGCTCGTCACGGCGGCCGCGTGCGCCAGAACACGCCGGCGACGGCGCTGCTCGTCGAGACGCCGGGCGGGCTCGCCGCGGCGGAGCCGCGGCGCTACCCCGGCGTCACCGGCGCGCGCACCGCCGGCTGCGACGCCGCGCCCCAGGGCAAGGTCGTGGGCGTCCGCACGCCCGAGGGCGACGTGCGCTGCGAGCAGCTCGTCGTCGCCCTCGAGCCCTGGACGCGACCGTTCCTGGCCCCGCTGGGGCTCGACGTTCCCGTCCGGCCCCAGCGCGGCCAGATCTTCGTGACCGAGCCGCTGCCGCCGCTGATGGAGGTCGCCTGCCTCTACGGCGTCAACCCGTACATCTACTGGCGCCAGACCAAGCACGGAGGTCTCACCATCGGAGGTGCGCGTCCGGTCGACACGCACGGCGACTTCCTGCTCGACAGCGTGGGAGCCGCCACCACGCTCGACATCCAGCGCATCGTCCTCGACATGGCGGCGCGCGTGCACCCGTCGCTCGCCGACGTCGCCGTCATCCGTTGGTGGGGCGGCGTGATGGGCTTCACCGAGGACCTCCTTCCCGTCCTCGGCCGCCTCGACGAGCACCCGAACGTCGTCACCGCCTGCGGCTTCTGCCCCAACGGCATCCTCTGCGCGCCGATGACCGGGGAGGTCATCGCCGACGTCCTGACGGGCGAGACGCCCGAGGTCCCCCTCGAGCCCTACGGCCTCAGCCGCTTCGCCGGCTGAACCGGCGGCCGCAGAAGGCCGCCGTCCGGGCGGCTCAGGGCCGCAGGTCGGGGATCGCCGAGAGCACGGTGCCGCCGGCGTCCGGCTCGGTCCACACTCCGAGCTTGCGGAAGCGCTCCCGCCGCTGCTGGCGGCGCTCCTCGGGATCCATCTGGTCGAGTTCGGCCAGCGCGGCGCGGATCGCCTCGCCGACCTTGGCCGCCGCCACCTCGGGGTGGTGATGGGCGCCGCCGCGCGGCTCCTCGACCACTTTCTCGATGACGCCGAGCTCGTAGAGCTGCGAGGCGGTCGGGCGCAGCGCCTCGGCCGCCTGCGGTGCGAACGCCGCGTCGCGCCAGAGGATCGCCGCGCAGCCCTCGGGTGAGATCACCGAGTAGGTCGCGTTCTCCTGCATGAGGACGCGGTCGGCGACGGCCAGGGCGAGGGCGCCTCCCGAGCCGCCCTCGCCGATCACCGTCGCCACGACGGGGACCGTGAGGCGCGCCATCTTGAGCATGGTCTCGGCGATGGCGCGCGCCTGGCCTCCCTCCTCGGCCGCCACCCCGGGGTAGGCGCCCGGCGTGTCGACGAAGGTCAGCACCGGCAGGTGGTGGCGCTCGGCGAGCGAGAAGAGGCGCTGCGCCTTGCGGTACCCCTCGGGACGGGCCATGCCGAAGTTGTGGACCGTCTGCTCGTCCAGGGTGCGACCCTTCTGGTGGCCGACCACCATGACCGCGCGACCGCCGAGCCAGCCGAGCCCGCCCACGATCGCCGGATCGTCGGCGCGCAGCCGGTCGCCCTTGAGCTCCTCGAAGCCCTCGATCAGATGGGCGATGTAGTCCCGCGTACGCGGGCGTTCCTTGTGGCGGGCGATCTCGACAGTGAGCCAGGCGTCACGCCGGCGTCTCTCGTGCTGGAGCCTCTTCAGCCGGCCCTGCAGCCTGTCCATCTCCTCCGACAAATGGACGCCGGGCAAGAGAGGCAAGCGTCCGAGCTCCGTCAGCCGTTGCCTGAGCCAGCCTTCCCTTGCCTCTGCCTCGCGCTCGTCGTGTTTCTCGTCGTTCAGGGGTGTCACCCCCTCCCAGCAGCCGCAGGTAGTTGCCCACCTTCGCCTTCAGGTCCTTGCGTGGGACGACCGCGTCGAGATGGCCCAGCTCCAGGTTGCGCTCGGCGCTGCCGAAGCCCTTCGGCAGCGGCTCGCGCGTCGTCTCGGCGATAACGCGCGGGCCCGAGAACGAGAGCAGCGCGCCCGGCTCCGCGATGCAGAGGTCGGCGAGGGTCGCGAAGCTCGCGACGACACCGCCTGTGCACGGGTCCACGAGGATCGCCACGAACGGTGTCCCCGATTCGTTGATGATGTCGACGGCGCAGCTCGTCTTGGCCATCTGCATGAGCGAGAGGATGCCCTCCTGCATGCGCGCCCCGCCGGAGCTGCACACGGCGACCAGGGGCAGACCCTGCTCGGCGGCGAGCTCGGCGCTACGCCACAGCTTCTCGCCGACGACGCTGCCCATGCTGCCGCCGAGGAAGCCGAAGTCCATGACGGCGAGGACGCAGTCGTTGCCGTCGATCGTCGCCGTGCCGGTGATGATCGCCTCGGCGAGACCGGTCTTGGCCTGCGCCTCGCGGACGCGGTCCGGGTAGGCCTCGAGGTCGGTGAAGGTCAGAGGGTCGAGCGTGCGGACGGTCGCCCAGAGCTCGCGGAAGCTCTCGGGGTCGGCGAGCTGGCGGATGCGCTCGCTCGCCGTCACCCGCGCGTGGAAGCCGCAGTACGGGCAGACGTAGAGGCTGCCGCGCACATCGGCGAGCTTCGCGCCGTCCTTGCACGACGGGCAGATCCACTCCGGCTTGACGGGGCGGGAGTCTCTGCGCTCGATCTCGACAGTGACGTTCATGACGTGGACCGGCGGGACGGCGTCAGCCGTCGTACCGGCGAAAGACCAGGGTGACGTTGTGGCCGCCGAAGCCGAAGCTGTTCGAGGCGGCCGCGTCGACCTTCATGAAGCGGGACTCGAGCGGGACGAAGTCGAGGTCGCACTCAGGGTCGGGATCGGTGAGGTTGATGGTCGGCGGCGCCAGGCTGTTGACGATCGTGAGGATGGTCGCCACCGCCTCGATGGCTCCGGAGGCGCCGAGGCAGTGCCCGATCATCGATTTGTTCGACGAGACGGCGACAGCGGCGGCGTGCTCGCCGAGCGCGACCTTGATGGCCTTCGTCTCGGCGATGTCGCCGGCCAGCGTCGCCGTCCCATGAGCGTTGACGTAGGCGATGTCGGAGGGGGCGAGCCCCGCGAGGTCGATCGCCGCTTTCATGGCCCGCGCCTGCGACTCGCCGGTCTCGTCGGGTGCGGTCATGTGGAACGAGTCCGAGCTGAGGCCGACGCCGGCCAGCTCGGCGTGGATGCGGGCGTCGCGCCGGAGGGCGTGCTCGAGCTCCTCGAGCACGAGGCACCCGGCGCCCTCCCCGATGACGAAGCCGTCGCGGCCGGCGTCGAACGGTCGCGAGGCCGCCGTCGGGTCGTCGTTGCGCCGCGACAGCGAACGCGCGGCGGCGAACCCGGCAACGCCGATCGCGCTGATCGGCGCCTCGCTCCCCCCGGCGAACATGACCTCGGCATCACCCCGGCGGATGATGTGGAATGCGCCGGCGATCGCGTCCGAACCCGCGGCGCAGGCCGTGCAGGTCGAGCTCAGCGGCCCCTTGGTCCCAAGTTCGAGCGACACCTGCGCCGCGCCCATGTTCGGGATCATCATGGGGATGAGGAGCGGGTTCGTCCGCTCGGGACCCTGGTTCAGCAGCTTCTCGATCTCGATGTGCAGCGTCTGCAGACCGCCGACGCCGCTGCCGATCACGGCGCCGGTGCGCTCGGCTTCGGCCCGCGGATCGATCCCGGCGTCGTCGCGGGCCAGCGCGGCGGCGCCCACGGCGTAGCGGCTGAACAGGTCGAGGCGACGGACGGTGCGCTTGTCCACGTAGTCCTCGGGGTCGAAGCCCTGGACCTCGGCGGCGATGTGGACGCGGTGGTCGCTGTGGTCGAAGCGCGTGATCTCGTCCACGCCCGACTCGCCGGCGACCAGCCGCCGCCAGAACTGGTCGACGTCGCAGCCGAGAGGCGAGACGACGCCCATGCCGGTCACGACGACTCGGCGCGCCGGCTGGGTGCCGCCGCTCATTCCTCGTGTCCTCGTCGCGCCGCCATCCTCGTCACACCGGTCGCTCCCATCGCCGCCCTCAGATGCCCAGGCCGCCGTCGACCGGGAGCGTCACGCCGGTGATGAAGCGCGCCCTCGGTGAGGCCAGGAAGACGACCGCGTTCGCCACGTCCGCCGTCGCGCCGATAGAGCGCAGCGGCGTGTTGTCGACGATCAGCTTGCGTGTGTCTTCCGGCAAGGCCTGCGTCATCGGCGTGTCGATATACCCGGGCGCGATCGCGTTGACGCGCACGCCCCGCCCGCCGAGCTCCTTGGCGAGCGACTTCGTCAGGCCGATGATGCCCGCCTTCGCGGCGGCGTAGTTCGCCTGACCGGCGTTGCCGCGCCGCCCGACCACGCTCGACAGGTTGATGATACAGCCCGCGCGGCGGCGGAACATGCGCCGCGCCGCCGCCTTCGAGACGAGGAACGTCCCGCGCAGATGGGTGTTGATGACGGCGTCGAAGTCCGCCGCGTCCATCATCATGACGACGTTGTCGCGCGTGATGCCGGCGTTGTTGACGACGACGCTCAGCGGTCCTAGATCGCTCTCGACGCGCTCGACCACGGCATTGACCTGCTCCTCGTCGCCGACGTCGGCCATGACCACGAGACCCTTGTGTCCCAGCGCCTCGATATCGGCGACGACGGCCGCGCAGCCGTCCTCATCGGCGAAGTCGTTCACGGCGACGTCCGCGCCGGCCGCGGCGAGCGCCAGCGCGATGTCACGGCCGATGCCGCGGCCCGCGCCCGTCACGAGGGCGACCGCTCCGGTCAGGTCCAGCTCCACCGTCACTTCGCCTCCAGATACGTGCCCGCTTCGCGCAGGGTCGTGAGCGTCTCGACGTCGGCGGCTCGGGCGACCGCCGCCTCGGAGGCGATGCGCTTCACGAGACCGCTGAGCACGTTCCCCGACCCTACCTCAAGGAACGCATCATACCCCGCCGCCCGCAGGGCGTTCACCGCTGGGGAGAAGCGCACCGGCGACACCAGCTGACGCTGCAGCAGCTCGGGCAGACCGTCGCGCTCGAAGCGCAGGCTGGTGGCCGAGAAGAACTTCGGGTCCGGTGGTCGCCAGCCGACCGCGTCGAGCTCGGCCCGCAGTGGCCCCGCCGCCGACGCGACGAGGGGGGAGTGGAAGGCGCCGCTGACGGCCAGCGGGACGACACGCTTGGCGCCGGCCGCGGCCGCCAGGCCGGTGAGCGCCTCGAGTCCGGCCGAGGTGCCGCTCACGACGACCTGGCCGGGAGAGTTGAAGTTCGCCGGCCAAGCGCCCTCGACGCCGGCACAGAGCTCCTCGACGGTCTCGTCGGAAAGGCCGAGCACGGCGACCATTCCGCCGGGCGTCCGCTCGGCGGCGGCGAGCATCTCCTCGCCGCGCCGCCGCACGAGGCGCACGGCGGTGCCGAACTCGACGGCGCCCGTCGCCACGAGGGCAGAGTAGTCGCCGACGCTGTGACCGAGGGCGGCGTCGAAGCGCAGCCCGTCGCGCCACAGAAGCCGGAAGATGCCGACGGAGACGGTGAGGAGGGCCGGCTGCGTGCGGTCGGTCCGGCCGAGGAGCTCGGCCGGACCCTCGGCGCAAAGCTGCTCGAGATCGTAGCCGAGGACGTCGGACGCCTCGGTGAAGGTCCGCCGCATGAGCGGGTCCGCAGCGGCGAGGTCGCAGCCCATGCCGACGGCCTGCGACCCCTGGCCGGGGAACATGAGGACGAGCCTGCTCACGGGAGCTGCCAGCGCCTCCTACAGCTCCCACTTCGTGAGGCACGAGCCCCACGTGAGGCCGGCGCCGAAGCCCGCCATGAGCAGCGTGTCGCCCTTCTTGAGCCGGCCGGATTCGCTGGCCTCGTGGAGACAGATCGGGATCGACGCGCACGAGGTGTTGCCGTACCGGTCGAGGTTGGCGAACACCTGACCCTCGCCGAAGCCGAGACGCCGGGCGGCCGATTCGATGATGCGGATGTTGGCCTGGTGCGGTACGAAGAGGTCGACGTCCTCGACGCCGATCCCCGCGTCGCCCAGCACCTTCTCGCACGACTCGACCACGGTACGGGTGGCGAACTTGAAGACCTCGCTGCCCGTCATGTGCATGGTGTGGCGACGATCGCGGACGCTCTCGAAGGTGGCCGGCTCGCGGGTGCCGCCGGCCGGGATGTTGAGCGAGGACGCGCCGCTGCCGTCGTTGCCGAGGTCGAAGGAGAAGATGCTTCCGTTGTCGGTCGGCTGCACGAGCACGGCGCCGGCGCCGTCGCCGAAGAGCACGCAGGTGCCGCGGTCCTCCCAGTCGAGCAGCTTTGAGAGCACCTCGGCACCGAGGACGAGGACGTTCTCGTAGATGTTCGCCGAGACGAACGCGGTCGCCGTCGCGAGACCGTAGACGAAGCCGGTACAGCCGGCCTGGATATCGAAGGCGCCGGCGCGGACGGCGCCGATGCGGTCGCAGACGATCGACGCCGTCGCCGGCATCATGTGGTCGGGCGAGATCGTCGTGACGATCACGAGGTCCAGCGCCGCGGGGTCGACGCCGGCCGAGTCGAGACAGCGGCGCGCGGCCACCTCGGCGAGGTCGGAGGTCGCTTCATCGACGCGCGCGATGCGACGCTCACGGATGCCGGTCCGTGTGGTGATCCACTCATCGGACGTGTCGAGGAACTGCGAGATCTCGTCGTTGGTGAGCACGCGCTCGGGCACGTGCACGCCGAGCGCCGAGATGCGCGCCCCGCGCACGAGGCCGCGGCGAAGGCCGATCATCGGCCAGCCCCGCGGCGGCGCCGTCTGACGTCGCGCCGCCTCACAGCTTTGCCTCGCCTTCGGCGATCGCCGCCGCGTCGACGACCGCGAACAGCAGCTCGCCACGGCACGCGAGCTGGCCCTCGACCGTCGCCTTGACCGCGGCGCGGCCCACCGGGCCGTGCACCGCGGTGATCGTCGCTTCGAGCACCATGGTGTCGCCCGGCCTCACGACGCGCTTGAAGCGCACCCTGTCGATGCCGGCGAAGAGTCCGATCTTGCCCTGTGCCTCGCCGCCGCTCGCCGCGGCCACGGTCGCCGCCTGGGCGAGCGCCTCGACGATCAGGACGCCGGGCATGACCGGGTTGCCCGGGAAGTGCCCGGTGAACCAGAAGTCCTCGTCGCGCAGCGTACGCCGGGCGACGCAGCGCACGCCCGGCTCGAGTTCGTCCACCTCGTCGAGGAGCAGGAAGGGCGGGCGGTGCGGGAGCAGCGCTTCGATCTGGGAACGGTCGAGCTTCACGGCACCCGCACCTCGGACTCCTCACGGCCGTGGCGACGCTCGAGGCCGATCAGGACGGCGACCACGGCCAGTCCCCAGCCGATCACGTTCTTGACCGGGATCGTCCGGCCTCCCGGGAGCGGCATCCTGCCGAGGGCGCGGTCGAGGCGCTCGAGCGCCTCGTCGACGACCTCGGAAAGCGGCCGTGGCGCCCCGGGCAGGGGCTCGCGTTCGACCGCGGCCATGATCCTGTCGGCGAAGCCCGGCGGCGGCGCCAGCCGGATCTCGCCCCACGCGGCCAGGATGCCGCGCAGGTCACCCAGCTCGCGCAGCTCGAGCGAGCAGTCTGGGCAGAAGTCGAGGTGCTGCTGGAACTCGGCGATCTCGACGTAGCCTAGCTCGCCGTCGATGTAGCGGTTGATGAGGGCACGCACGCCGCCGCAGTCCATTCAGGCCTCCCCCGCCGCCCTGAGCCGCAGTCGCAGCGAGGCGCGACCGCGATGGACCATGACCTTGACCGTGCCGAGCGGACGACCGGTGAGCTCGGCGATCTCCTGGTACGGCAATCCGTACAGGTCGCGCAAGACGGTCGGCGTCCGGTAGTCCTCGGGTAGGTCGCCGAGGGCGCGGACGATCGTCGCGGCGTCGACACCCATGCCGGGGCCGGTCGACCTCTCGTCGGCGATGTCGGGCAGCTCGGCGGGCTCGGGCCGGCGCCGCTCGCGGCGCCGGCTGTCGATCGCCGTCGTCAGGGCGAGGCGAAAGAGCCAGGTCGAGAACGACGCCTCGCTGCGGTACTGCGGTAGCGAGCGGTAGCAGCGCACGAAGGCGTCCTGCGCCGCGTCCTCCGCATCGAGGCGGTTGCCGAGCACGTTGTAGGCGACCGAGTACACCAGCGTCTCGTAGCGCTCCACGATGAGTCCGAAAGCGTCGCGGTCACCCGCCGCGGCCCTCGCCAGCTCCGCCGGCGACGGGTCGGCGGGCAGCCGCCAGTCTTGTTGGTTAGACGACGTCACGGCGAGAAAGGTTACATCGCGCTCGTCGGCCGTGCGCCGATGACCGCGCGACGCGCACGTCCGGGGACCCGCCGCCTGCCCGGCGGCCCGGTTTGTCCCCGGGTAAGCTTGCCCACAGATGAGGACCATCTGGCGCATCACCAAGCTGCTCGGCGACTACAAGTGGCTCACCGTCGCGGGGTTCGTCCTGGCCTTCGCCCAGATGGGGCTGAGCCTTATCGTGCCGCGCATCATCCAGCTGACCATCGACCGCGCTCTGATCGGCGGGGAGACAGGTCTGCTCGTCTGGTATGGGCTGGCCCTGGTCGGTGTGGGCGTCGCCCGCTTCGGCATCGCCGTCGCGCGACGCCTCACGACCGGCAAGGCCAGCCTCGGCATCGAGTACGACCTGCGCAACCGCCTCTGGGCCCGCCTCCTTCGTCAACCGTTCGCCTTCTTCGACCGCTGGCCGACCGGCCAGCTGATGTCGCGCGCCATGAGCGACATCTCGAACGTGCGCATGTTCCTCGGCTACGGCATCGTGTTCTTCGCCGTGAACATCGTCATGATGGTCGCCGTCGCCGTGATCCTGCTGGCGACCGACTGGCAGCTCGCCCTCGTATCGCTCGCCTTTCTGCCCGCGTTGCTGGTGGTCACCTGGCGGTTCAGCCGCCGCCTCCAGCCGATCCTCAAGGACGTGCAGCAGCGCATCGCCGACGTCACGGCGGCGGCCGAGGAGAACATCGTCGGCACGCGCATCGTGCGCATCTTCGCCCGCGAGGACGACGAGCTCGCCAAGTTCAGCGAGCGGAGTACGCGGGTCTTCGAGGCGAGCGTCGCGGCGGCGCGGACCCGGGCCTTGTACATCCCGCTCATCGCCTTCGTCCCGAACCTGGCGATCGCTCTTCTGCTCTGGTACGGCGGACGACAGGTCATTCAGGGCGACATCACCCTGGGCGAGCTCGTCGCCTTCTACACCTACCTGATGATGCTCGTCTTCCCGGCCCAGGTCATCGGTTGGCTCACCGGGCTCGCCCAGCGCGCGATCGCCAGCGGCGACCGCATCTACGAGCTGCTCGACGCACCGCTCGAGATGGAGGAGCGGCCGGACGCGGCGCCGCTGCCGCAGGCGGACGGCGCCGTCGCCTTCGAAGGCGTGAGCTTCTCGTACGTCGACCGTCCCGTCCTCGACGACGTGGGTCTCGAGGTCCCCGCCGGTCGCACCGTCGCGCTCGTGGGACACACGGGATGCGGCAAGACCACGCTCGCCAACCTCGTGCCGCGCTTCTACGACGTGAGCGGCGGACGCGTCCTCGTCGATGGTCACGACGTGCGCGACCTCAAGCTCGACGACCTGCGCCGGCACATCGGCGTCGTCACGCAGGACCCCTTCCTCTTCTCGGCTTCGATCGCCGAGAACATCCGCGCCGGACGTCCGGAGGCGAGCGACGAGGAGGTGCGGGCGGCCGCCGCAGCGGCGCAGGCCGACGAGTTCGTCGCCGCGCTGCCGGAGGGGTACGAGACCGTCGTCGGCGAGCGCGGGTTCACGCTCTCGGGCGGTCAGCGCCAGCGCCTCGCCATCGCCCGGGCGCTCGTCATGGACCCGCGTATCCTGATCCTCGACGACGCGACCTCCAGCGTCGACGTCGAGACCGAGTTCAGGATCCGCGAGGCGCTCGTCGAGGTGATGAAGGGCCGGACCACGTTCATCATCGCGCACCGGCCCTCGACGATCTCGCTCGCCGACGAGGTCGTCGTCCTGGACCACGGGCGGGTCGTCGAGCGCGGTTCACACGGCGAGCTCATGGCCACCGGCGGCGTCTACGCGCAGATGTTCGGCGACGCCGAGGCGCAGCACTGCGACCTCGACGCCGTACCGACCGACGAGCGGGCGGCTTCGGGCGGGGCGGCCTGATGGCCACCGCCTCCCGGCACACCGGCCCACACGGCAGCGGCGCCACGGTCGAGGAACTGCGCGGCTGGCACGCCTTCCTGCATCTGGCGCGAGAGCTCCAGCTCGCCCGGCTCGCGCGCTACGCGTATCCCTATCGCCGGCGCGCGCTGCTCAGCTTCGTCGCCATGATCGTCGTCGTGCTCACGAGCCTCTCCGTCCCGTACCTCATCAAGGTCGGGATCGATCGCGGCATCGACGCCGGCGACCTGCGTGTCCTCGACCTCGTGATCGCCGCGTTCGTCGTCGTGTCCGCCGTCAACCTCGCCGCGAGCTACGCCCAGACCTACCTCACGAGCTGGGTCGGCGAGCACGTGATCCTCGACCTGCGGCGGTCCCTCTTCGCCCACATCCAGAAGCTCTCCATGGACTTCTTCAGCCGCCAGAAGACCGGCTGGATCGTCTCCCGCCTCACGAACGACATCGACTCCCTCAGCCAGCTCGTGACTGAGGGCGTGACCTCGCTCGTCACCAACAGCCTGACCTTCATCGGCGCCATCGTCTTCCTGCTGATCCTCGACTGGCGCCTCGCCCTCGCGACCCTGAGCATCATGCCGCTGGTCATCGGCGCCACGCTCGTCTTCCGCACCCGCTCAGCCCGTGCCTACGCTCTCGTCCGTGAGCGCATCGCCAACGTGAGCGCGCACCTGCAGGAGTCCATCTCGGGGGTCCGCGTGCTCAAGGCCTTTCGCCGCGAGGCCGCCGACCGCGCCGCCCTCGACCGTGCCAACGTCGCCTACCGCGAAGTGAACATGCGCACCGTGGTGCAGAGCGGCGTGTACTTCCCGTTCGTCGAGCTGATGAGCGCCGCGGGCGTGGTCATCGTCCTCTGGTACGGCGGTTCGCTCGTCGGCGACCAGGCGCTCGAGATCGGCGTGCTGGTCGCCTTCATCGGCTACCTCGCGAGCTTCTTCGACCCGCTGCAGCAGCTCTCCCAGCTCTACAACACCTTCCAGGCCTCCATGGCGGCGGTGCAGAAGATCTTCGCCGTCCTCGACACCGAGCCGGACATGCTCGACGCCCCCGACGCCGTGCCGCTGCCCGATGTCGCCGGCGAGCTCGAGCTGCGTGACGTCACCTTCGGGTACGAGGCGACCACACCCGTCCTGCGCGACGTGAGCTTCAGGGTGCCGGCCGGCCGGACCGTGGCGCTCGTGGGCGCCACCGGGGCCGGCAAGTCGACCCTCGTCAAGCTCCTGGCGCGCTTCTACGACCCGCAGCAGGGCGCGGTACTCATCGACGGCCACGACCTGCGGGACGTGACCTCGCGTTCGCTGCGTGAGCAGCTCGCCGTCGTCCCGCAGGAGGCCTTCCTCTTCTCCGGGTCGGTGCTCGACAACATCCGCTTCGCCCGTCCGTCCGCCGACATCGAGGAGGTCAAGCGCGTGGCGCGGATCGTCGGCGCGCACGACTTCGTGGCGGCGCTGCCCGACGGCTACGAGACCGAGGTCCAGGAGGGCGGCGGCGGCCTCTCGACGGGGCAGCGCCAGCTCATCTCGTTCGCACGCGCCCTGCTCGCCGACCCCAGGGTGCTGATCCTCGACGAGGCCACATCGAGCGTCGACGCCGAGAGCGAGCGCCGCATCGAGCGCGCCATGGACGTCCTGTTCAGCGGGCGCACCTCGGTGATCGTCGCCCACCGTCTGAGCACGGTGCGCTACGCCGACGAGATCCTCGTCGTCGACGACGGACGCATCGTCGAACGCGGCACGCACGACGAGCTGCTCGCGACGGGCGGCCGATACGCCGAGCTCTATCGGGAGTGGGAGGCGACCGGCCAGGCGCTCTGACCCGCGCCGCGTTCGTCGTCAGTCGCCGGCGTGCGCGCCCCGCGGCCCCATCTCGTGCACGGCGCGTACGTCCTTCCATGACAGCCAGAACAGGCTGATGACGACCGACATGCCCGCCCCGATCCACAGCGTCGCCGACACGCCGATGAGGTCGGCCACGGGCCCCGCGATCGCCAGTCCCAAGGGGAAGAAGGCGAGCGAGCCGAGATAGTCGTAGGACGAGACCCGGGAGATCATCTCCGGCGGAACCTCGCGCTGCATGACGGTGAGCCAGAAGGGATCGAACATTCCCCACACGACGCCCAGCGTCGCACCCGCGACGAGGAGTGCCCAGACCGGCGCCGTCGCCGCCAGCATCGCCATCGGGAGGGCCGTCAGGCTCATACCGCACGCCACAACGAGGAACGGCCGGCGGGGGCGCCAGCGCAGCGCGATCGCCCCGCCGGCGATCTGCCCCACGCCGAGCGAGGCGGCGAGAAAGCCCCACGTCCGGGCGCCGTCGTAGGCGTCACGCGCGACGATCGGCCCGAGCACGGTCAGCGGCGCCTCGACCGTCAGAAGGAAGATCGAGGCGCCCGCCACCATCACCCAGAGCCACGTGTGGTTCGTGAACTCGCGCCAGCCGAGGCGCAGGTCGGCGAGGAAGCCACCTGCGGCGTCCGTCGCTGTCTCCTCGGCGCGACCCGCCCTCGTCGGCACCGGACGCAGCCGCCACAGGAACCAGGCGCTCACGAGGAAGGTGAGGCCGTCGATGCCGATCGCCCAGCCCGCACCCAGGGCGGCCACGAGCAGCCCGCCGGTGGCCGCACCGAGCGTGATCGACCCACTCTGCACGAGCCCCTGGAGCGCATTCGCCTGCTGCAGACGACCGGTGCTGACGACTTGGGGGACGAGGCCGGTGTAGGCGGGGCGGAAGAACGCGTCGCACATGCCCATGCCGACCTGCAGGACGAGCAGTATGGGCACCGTCGCGACATCGCTGAGGAGAAGCCCGGCCATCGTGAACGTCAGCGTCATGCGCACGAGGTCGGCGGACAGCATGACCTTGCGGCGCTCGAGACGGTCGGCCCACACGCCCCCGACGGTGATCGTCAGCGCCATGGGCAGGATGTACGCCGCCTCCACGATGCCGATGTCAGTGGCCGAACCGCCGATCTCCAGCACCGCGAAGGGCAGGGCGACCATGGTCAGCATCGTCCCGGCGATGGAGACGGCCTGGCCGACGAAGAGCTTGCGGAACTCGCGTTCGCGCAGCGCGGCGAAGTTGTCGCTGAAGGAGCTCACCGGCACATCCTATCGACGCGACGCGGCGGGCGGCGACGGCCCCACGCCGCCAGGTCACTCGATGTGCGGCAGCCGGCGCTCGAGCCACGCCGGTATCCACCAGTTCCAGCTCCCGAGCAGGCGCATGGCCGCCGGCACCATGAGGATGCGGATGACCGTGGCGTCGAGTGCGACGGCGACGGCGAGGCCGACGCCCAGCGCCTTGGTGATGACGATGGACGTGAAGGCGAACGACGCCGCCACGACCACGATGATCAAGGCGGCGCTGGTGACGATGCGTCCGGTCTTCTCGAGCCCGAAGGCGACGCTGGCCTGGTTGTCCCCGGTCTCGAGCCAAGCCTCGCGCATGCGGCTCAGCAGGAAGACCTCGTAGTCCATGGAGATGCCGAAGACCGAGCAGAAGAGCAGGATCGGCAGGTCGGCCTCGATCGCGCCGCTGCTGTCGAAGCGCAGCAGCCCTTCGAGATTGCCGTCCTGGAAGACCCAGACCAGGACGCCGAAGGCGGCCGCGATCGAGAGGGTGTTGACGATCACGGCCTTCACCGGGAGGAGGACGCTCCGCAGCAGCAGAAGGAGGACCGCCGCCGTGACCACGATGACGAACAGCACGATCCACGGGAAGTACGAGTAGAGGGTGGCGATGTAGTCCTGCGTGCCGGCGGGCACGCCGGCGACCCAGATGCGCGCGCCCTCCGGCGGCTGCATGTCGCGGATGCCGACGCTGAGGGCGCGCGCCTCCTCCGACGTCGGCGACGCCTCCGGCGCCACGCGGAAGAGCGCGACACCGTCGGCGGTCGTCCGCTCGAGCAGACGCCGCGCCGCCTTGCGCTGCTGCACGCCCAGCATCCCTTGCCACAGGGAGACGCCCCCGGCGGCATCGTCCGTCGACGATCCGGCGCGCACGGCGTGCCAATACGCGCCGAGCTGCTCGGCCGTCTCCACGCCGGGCAGACTGACGATGCTCGTCACGCCGGCCACGCCTTCCCGAGCCGCCAGCTCGCGCCCAAAGTCGGACAGGCGGGCCAGGTTCGCCGGCGAGAGCGGGTCCGGATCGCCCTCCCAGGTGAGGACGACCTCGATCGGCGACAGCGTGGTGGGGTCGAACTCGCGGGCGAGGATGTCGTACCCCTGCCGGGACTCGGTCGACGTGGGCAGCGTCGTCGCCCCCGGGATGTCGACGGAGAGGCGCAGCATCGGCCAGGCCAGCAGAAGGACGAGAGCGATGGTGCCGATGAGGACCGGCCACGGGCGCCGCATGACCGAAGTCGACCAGCGGCGCCAGAAGCGCCCTTCGCGATCGGGACGCCAGAAGATGCGCAGCGCGTTGACGCGCGGCCCCAGCACGCCGAGCAGGGCCGGCAGCAACGTCAGGGCAGCGAGCACGGAGAAGAACACGACGAGCGACCCACCGAGGCCGATCGAGCGCATCGACATGTACGGGATGACGACGAGGCCGAGCAGGCCGACCAGAACGGCGAGACCCGAGAAGAAGATCGACCGCCCGGCGTGACGGACGGTCTCCTCGACGGCGTCGGCGACAGAGCGGCCGGCGGCGAGCTCCTCGCGGAACCGTCCGACCATGAAGAGCGAGTAGTCGATCCCTACCGCCAGGCCGAGGAGCGTCGCCGCGTTCATGGCGAAGATCGAGAGGTCCCAGAACTGCGCGAGCACCCAGAAGGACCCGAGGGTGACCGTGACCGCGGCGCCGCCGCCGATCACCGGCAGGGCGGCGGCGACCAGGGTACCGAAGATCAGCAGAAGGACGAGGATCGCGATGGGCACGGTGTAGCTCTCGGCGATCCGCAGGTCGCGGGCCGAGACTTCCTCGATGTCCCGGAACACCGCCGGCTCGCCGCTCACGTAGGTCTTCAGGATCGGGGAGCGGACCAGCTCACGAACGCGGGGGATCTGGTCCTGCACCGGCTCGAGCCTGGCGTTGAACGAGAGGACGGCCAGCGAAGAACGTCCGTCCCTGGACACCAGCGCGCTGCTGCCGCTCGAGGTCGCGGTCTCGATCTCGGTGAGACCGGGCAGGGTGCGCGGTGTGAGCCGCGCGAGGGCCCGGTCCTGCGCCACGCGGAACTCGCGGCCACGGGCGTCGAGCTCGTCGCTCGTGAACACGATGGTCAGGTGTGTGGGGCCCACGTCGAGGCGCTCCTGCATGACGTGCTGCGCCTGCTGCGACGGGGAGCTCCCACGCGTGAAGCCGCCGCCCTTGAGGACGGCGGGCAGGCTGATGCTGGCGGCCAGCCCGGCGGCGAACGCCGCCACCCAAGCCGCCAGCACGATCCTTCTGCGCCTGTAGGCGAACCGGCCGACGGCCGCGAACACCGGGTCTCACCTCCCCGTCGACGCCGCCCCTGACGACGACCCGTCGGCGGGCGGCGCTCGCGAGAACGATATACTAGGTAGTAGGCGAGCTCCGGATCGACGGGACATCTCTTTCGTGACCCAGGAACGAGAAGCGACATCCGCTGGGGGCGTGGTCGTGCGTCAGGGCGACCGCCTCGAGGTCTGCCTCATCAACCCTGTCGGACGTCGCGTGTGGGGCCTGCCCAAAGGCGGCGTCGAGCCCGGGGAGACCGCCGCGGGGGCCGCGCTGCGCGAGATCGCCGAGGAGACCGGGATGTCCGGCGTGGTCGAAGGTGAGCTCGGGTCGATCGACTACTGGTTCTACGCCCGCGACCGCGGCGGCCGCATCCACAAGACGGTGCACTACTTCCTCGTCCGCGCCACCGAAGGCACGACCGACGCTCACGACCACGAGGTCCGCGAGGCGCGTTGGGTCGAAGTGAGCGAGGCGCTGGGTCTGATGACCTACCCCAACGAGCGCGAGATGGTCCGCAAGGCGGCGGCGGCGCTGGGAGAGTCGCTCGACGGGGTCCGGACGGCTCCCGGCGCCGGCTGACGCCCGCGTCACTGCGCGCCGCGAGCTCAGGGTCAGGCGGTCGGCTCGCTCTCGGCGCGCGCGGTCGCGACGCGCCGTTCGATCGCCGCCATCACCTCGACAGCGCTCAAGTCGACGAAGTCGTAGTGCGCCGCGGCGACGACGCAGCCCCTGTCCCGGCCGAGCTCGACCACGACTTCGCGTCTCAGACGATCGGCGATCGTATCCAGGGAGCGTCTGCTCACGTCGGGAAACACGACGAGGAAGTCGCCGTCCGCCGTCCGCCCGACGCCGTCGTAGCGGCGCACGTGGCCGCGCAGCACCCGGTTCACCGCGTGGAGGACCTCGGTGCCTTTGGTGCGAACGCACGCCGTCGCCCCGGGCTCGTCGGCGAGCGCCAGGCCGAGGACGCCGAGCGAGAGCGCCGTTCGCCGGCACCTGTCCACCTCCACGGCGAGCGCCTCCAGGGACTCGGCGACGCGTGTGGCTCCGGACGCCGGATCCCAGGGAGAGCGCTCCTCGAACTGATGGCGCAGCCGGCCGATGGTCTCCTCTAGTCCGGCGGCGTAGCCGGCCGCGAGGCGTGACGCCCCGTCGCGCTCGACGACGGTGAGCCGGGAGAGACGCTCTGCGCCGCGCGCCCCCCCGGGCACGGCGAGCGCCCGGCGGACGGCGAGACAGCCCTGCGCGAACCCCTCCAGAAGGTCGCCTACGCTGCGCCCGCCGGTCAGCGCCGCGCTGCGCGCGACCTCCTCGAGGGACTGAAGCAGAGGTTCCCGATCGTCGTCCTCGAGAGCGGGGGCGAGCCGCGGCGCGCACACGTCCCACACGTCCCGGACGGCCGGGTCACCCAGAGGCTGCTCGAGCGCGGAGATGACGAGATCGTCCACGAGATCACGAGCCTTTCCTGTACGCGTCGCGACGAGACAACGGACTTACGGTTGTTGTACCGTGGCGGCCAGGAAGCCACACGCGATCGGGGGAAGGTCTTCACATGCGTGTCACGTTACTCGGTACCCAGGGGTGGATCCCCACGGAAGGGCGCGAGACGACATGCTTCGCCGTCGAGGACGACCATCGCCTGCTCGTGTTCGACGCCGGCACCGGCCTGCGTCGTCTCGTCGCGCCGCGTTGGCGCCCGCTCGTGAGACGCTGCGCGGAGGTCCACCTCTTCCTCACGCACTACCACCTCGACCACGTGTGCGGGCTCGCCTACTTCCAGGCGGTGTTCCCCGAGCGACCCGTCACCGTCTACGCCCCGCACGAGTCGGTGACCGGCGTGGACCCGGAACAGGCTCTCTGCGCCCTCATCCGCCCGCCCTACAACCCTCGTCCGTGGCGCGAGCTGCCGGGGGTCGAGGTGCGGGCGCTCCGCGAGGGCGTCTCGGAGGTCGCCGGTCATCAGATCGCCGTCCGGGCCCAGCTCCACTCGGACGTCAGCGTCGCCTACCGCCTGGACGACGCCCTCGTCGTGGCGACCGACACCACGCCGGACCCGGCCACTGCCGACTTCGCCGCCGGCGCCGACGTCCTCCTGCATGAGGCTTGGTATCTCGGCGGGCTCTCCGGAGGCGACGTCCCGGTGCCGCTGCGTGCCGGCTTCGCCGCTCACAGCGAGGCGCTGGCCGTCGCCCGGCTGGCGGCGGCGGCCGGGGTGCGTCGCCTCGGCCTCGTCCATCTGAACCCGCTTCTGGACGAGGCCGCCTACGCGGCAATGGCCGCCGCCGCGCGCGAGGTGTTCGCGGCGACCGAGGTGCACCCCGACGGCACTACGCTCGAGCTTGACGGCGGCGCCAACGATTGACAGCTCGCGCCGCGGGCGCGAATACTCGGGCGAGGCTGGCACATGCAAGGAAAGCGAAACACACGGCTCTGGGTGATCGCCGCAGTAGTGGTCGTCCTCGTCGTCGCCTTGCTGCCGGCGCTGGTCGCGTACCGCTACACGTCACCCGACCAGCGCGGCGACTTCGTCTCGCATCCCTGGCTCGGTTGGTCCTTCATCGCCGCCGCACTGCGCGTACCCGGCGATTCGGAGCTCAAGACCTCCGGTGACGCGCTGCGCAAGTCGGAGTGGCTGTTCAGAGGGACCGTGGTCGATCCGCAGGAGGTGCAGCTCCTCTTCGTCGATGCCGGAGAGCCCTACGCCTTCGCGCAGGAGATCGCCGGCTTCAGGGCCGGAGCCGAGGTCACGCCGAAGTACCGGTTCATCTGGGAGGTCCGCGGCACGGTGCCGACGGGGCCGGGAGCCGGCGCGACGCGCGAGGCTGCGGTCGTCGCGCTCCTCGACTACGAGACGGGCCGCCTCCTTTACGATGTGCGTGAGGATCTCCCGGCCGACTGGCTCGAGACGTCACCATCGCCCTCCGCGACGCCCGCATCGCCCTCGCCGACCCAGTGACCGCGGCGGCGGGACAGGGCGACCGCCGCGGCCCGCTGATACGGGCTCTGGCGGTCGCCGCCGCCAGCCGGGTCTTCGTCCTCCTGGTGGGACTCGCCGCCGCGGCGTTGATCGGCATCCACGAGCCTGACTGGGCATGGCGCTTCCCGGCCGGAGCAGAGACCTTCCACGGCTTCCTCGGCTCACTGCTGAACCCCTGGGCGCACTGGGACGGGGTCTGGTACATCAAGATCGCCCGCGCCGGCTACGCCGACGCCGACGGGAGCACGGCCTTCTTCCCGCTTCTGCCCCTGCTCCTGCGCTATCTGGGCGTGCTCTTCGACGGCAACCTGGTCGTCACGGGGATCGTCGTGTCGCTGCTCTGCTTCGCCGGCAGCGCCTGGCTCCTGTTCAAGCTCGTGGCACTCGACTTCGACGACCGCGTCGCCACGCGCGCGGTCGTCTACCTCAGCCTGTTCCCCACCTCCTTCTTCCTGCAGGCCGTGTACACCGAAGCGCTCTTCCTCCTCCTGTCCCTGGCCTGTTTCTTCTGGGCGAGAGAGGGGCGCTGGAGGCTCTCCGGCCTGGCCGGACTCCTCGCCGCCCTGACGCGCAGTACCGGCGTCCTGCTCGTGATCCCGATGGCCGTGTACTACTTCCAGGGACGCGGCTGGCGACTCCGACGCTCCGACGCCAACGTGGCCAATCTGCTGATGGTCGTCGAGGGCCTGATGATCTGGATGGCGTACCTCAGCCTGAGCTTCGGCAAGCCGCTCCTGTTCGCCGAGGCGCAGGACCGGTGGCGGCGGACCCTTACGCTGCCCAACTTCTCCGTCGGCCGGGCGATCGAGGCGGCGGCGCAGGGGGCACGACAGCTCCTTTCGGGCCAGTACCTCGACGTCTACTGGCCCGTCTCGGAGCCCGGGGACGCCTACACCGTCGCGGCGGCCAACCTGATCGCCCTCGGGTTCCTGGTCGTCGTCGCCCTGTGTCTCGCCTTCGGGCTGCGCCGCCTGCCCCCGGCCTACTCGCTGTACGGCATCGCCGCCGTGGCGTACCCGGTGCTCTTCCCCGCGAGGTACGTGCCCCTGCTCTCCTTCCCGCGCTTCGCCCTCACGGCGTTTCCGGTGTTCGTCGCCCTCGCCCTGTTCACGCGCGAGCGCCCTCGGGCACACGCGGCGATCGTCGTCGCCATGGTCGTCGCCCTCGCAGCGCTGACGGCGCGGTTCGCGCTGTTCGAGTGGGTGGCCTAGGGAGTGTCCGGCGGCGCAGAGCTCGGCGCCGGGGCGTCGGCCCCGGTCACGAGCTTGAACACGTAGACGCCGTCGCGGGCGTAGATGGACCGGTAGCGCGGGTCGAGCACGATCTTGCCGAGCACCGCCTGGTGCATCGGAGCGTTGATGCGGTCGTAGAACCCCGGGCGGCTCTCGTCGACGATGACGTACTCGGCGCCCTCGTGGTCGGGAAAGACGAAGGCGACGCGACGCGCCGAAAGGTGCGAGCCGACGTTGTTGTTCACCGACACGACCGCGCCGTCGGGGATCGTCGCCACGGCCTCGTCGAGTACCTTCGCGTGCCCCGACCGCGCGTAACTCTTGCCGGAGTAGTAGGACCCGGGGAGGGAGAAGGGAAGCGGGCCGAGGGCGTAATTGCCGGCGAGCGCGACGAGGAAGACGAGCAGGGCGAGGTCGCGGCGCTGCAGCCGCTCGCCGCGCATCTCGTCCTCGGCCCGCCGAAAGCCGCCGCTCAGCCAGCGCCAGAGTCGCATCAGGCCGAGGACGAGGGCCGCGAAGATGAAGGGGATCTCGGCCGCCGTGTAGTGGAACTGGATGCTGCGCTGCCAGATCTGCGTCGACAGGCCGTTGAGCAGGTACTCCGGCGCCGCGATGAGAAGCGTGAGCGGGCTCAGCAGCGGGACGAAGCCGAAGGGCCAGAGCAGCTCGGCCCAGTACTCGAGGTTGGCGGACGCGAGCAGATCGCCGGCCACCCGGCCCGGGCCGGTCACGACGTTGCCGGCCACTTCGGCAGCGCTCTCCCCGTAGGCCGAGTACCGGTCGACGAAGGGACTCGGTCCTTCGTTGAAGTGCGGGATCACGATCCAGACCGCGAACACGAAGTACGCGAGCGCGAGCGCCGTCAGGACGAGCGGCCGCCACGAGCGCTTGCGCAGGGCGAAGTAGACCCCCATGACGGCGAGGACGAGCGGGACCTCCTCCTTGCAGAGCGCCGCCAGCACGAGGAAGGGCAGCGCGGGCAGCCAGCGGTCCTCCTCGATGTACAGGAAGGCGAAGAGCAGGAACGGGGTGGCCAGCGTGACGGGGTGGAACTCGTTCAGGACGCCGTAGCCGAGCGCGGGGTAGAGAAGCAGTGCGCCGGCGAGCAGGGCGCCGGCGCGCGGGTCGCGGGTGACGCGGCTGCCGAGCCTATAGGCGGGCCAGGCCGACGCCGCGACGATGACCGACTGCAGGGTGAGCAGCATCACGGGGCTCGGCCACACCAGCCACGGCAGAGCGAAGGCGGCGAGGATCGGGTCGACGTGCGCGCCGAGGCGCGACATCTGGCGGGGCTCCGGGCCGGCGGTCGTGATCTCGAGGAACCGGCCGTGAGCCGTGTTGTAGACCGCCTGCACCATGTTGCCGAGGTCGAAGCGGCCGCCGTAGTAGGCACGGTAGCGCAGCCAGGCGAGGAGGGCGAACACGACGGCGAAGGCGACGGCGCCGGCAAGGACGTACCAGGCGCAGCGCCGGAAGAGGCGCGCGTAGTCGTCGGCGTCGAGCTCGACGACGGGAAGGAGGCGGCCGCGGGAGGCTGGCCCGCCGTCCGCGGCCGCCTCCTTCTTCATCCGGCTCTTCCTGCCCATCGGCTCAATCCTCTTTCCGTCGCGCGGCGCCATCGCCCTCGCGGCCCTCGTCGCCCACCTCGCGGTGGTCGCCCGTCACGCGCTCGACGAGCGTGACCAGGCCGACGAAGCCCAGCTCCACGACGATCTGCCACAGGCGCAGGAGCACGGCCCACGCGAGCGCGACGCCGGAGCCCAAGGGGCCCGCGAGCGCGCCGGCGAGGACGACCTCACGGATACCCAGCCCGCCGGGAAAGACGAACGCCGCCATGCTGACGACGAAAGCGAACGCGAAAGCGGCGGTCACAGCGGGAAGTGCGTCGACGCCGGCATCGGTGACGGCTCGCGCCAGCGACCAGCACGCGACGCCTGCGACGAACCAGGCGGCGACATAGTAGCAGAGCAGCGCGACGACCCGGCCGAAGCGCAACTCGACGCCGAGGGGCTCGCGACCGGCCAGACGCAGCAGGCGGTCGGCGAGAGGAACGAACACGCGCGGATGCAGGAGCGCAAGCAGCACGGGGATGCCGAGCAGGCTGAGAGCCGTCAGCCCGGGGCGGTACTCCCAGAAGGGAAACAGCAGCCCGACGGTCACGAGCGCCGCGCAGAAGGCGAGCGCCTGCTCGTACACCATCGCTGCGCTGACGCGACGCAGCTCAAGTCCTCGACGCTGGCTCGACAGCGCGCGCCCGAGCACCATGAAGACGTTTCCGGGGATGTAGCGGGCGACGATCGACCGACCCCACGAAGCCGCCGCCCAACGCACCGGCACGTGCAGCGCGAGGGAGCGCAGGAGCATCCACCACCCGGCGGCCTGAAGGACGTAGAACGCAAGGATCACGAGCCCCGAGACGGCAAGCCAGACCGGGTGAAAGGACCACTCGTACGCCTGCACCTCGTCCCACGAACTGGCCAGGGCGAGCGCGACGAACGCGAGCGCCGCGACGGTCAGGACTGCCTGGACGACGAGCAGGACGCGGTGGCGGCGCCCGCCGCCACGGTCCCCGGTGGGCGCGTTCACACGCCCTCACCGAGAGCCCGGAGCAGATGGCCGGCGACGGCCGCGGGCGTGAGCGCCCGCCGGTAGGTCGCGAGGGCCGCCGCCCCGAGTGAGGCCCGGAGCTGTCCGTCCAGCAGGCGCCCCAGGGCGCCGGCGAGCGCCTCCGCGTCGCCGGATGGAACGAGCGTCGCGTCGACCCCGTCCTGGAGGAGTTCACGTGCCGCCGCCGTGTCGGCCGTGACCACCGGCCGGCCGCAGGCGAGCGCCTCGTGGACCTTCGTCGGCACGACCCGGGCCGCCTTGGCTGACGTGCCGAAGGCGCCGAGACAGACGTCGGCGGCCAACGTCCTCGCGCGGAGCTCCTCGGGTGCCAGCATGCCGAGCCACTCGACCTTCTCCAGCCGGCGCCGGTCGATCTCGGCGCGCAACGCCGCCGAGAGCTGCCCCTCGCCGGCGAGGACGAAGCGCACGGGGCGATCGCGCAGCAGCTCCGCCGCCGCCAGCACCGTCTCGGCGCCGTGGAGCGGACTCCACTTGCCGTACTGAAAGACGCTCAGGCGTTCGTCCGTCGCGAGCGATCGCGCCGCCCCGGTGGCCTTCGGTTCCGGCATCGCTCCGACCGGCACGACCGCCAGCCGTTCGCGCGGCAACCCGAAACGCTCGCCGTAGAACGCGGCGTGCTCCCACGTGTCGGCGAGCACGAGGTCGGGAAGCGCGAAGGCGACGCAATCGACGGCGCCCATCGCGCGCCCCAGCATGGAGTCCTCGCCGACGAGCCCGCGGTCGCCGCTGAACGTGTCGGCGAGCGAGACCAGCGGGTCGAACACGAGCCGGGCCCGCCGGACGGTGGCGAGGGCCCGGCCGAACGGGACGACGAAGTGCCCGGGGTAGCCGACGATCACGGCGTCTACCGCGAGTCCGCGCCGGTGCTGCAGGGCGAGTCGCGCGTGCGCCTCGACGAGCCCCGCCGCGACGCGCGCTGCCCCGGCCGGCGTCGCCATGCCAGCGGCGTCGAGCGCCGGCAGCGGGGCGTGGATCTCGTGGACGACGACTTCGCGCTCCCGCAGTCCCGCTATGAGCACGGCGTTGCGGGCGTAGTCGGGGTCGTAGGTCCCGACGTAGGCGACAGCCCCGATCACGGCTCCCGGCCGGGCCTCACGCGGGCGCGCGCTCCGGTGGCGCGACGGCGGCCCGCTCCGCTTCGGCGCCCGCCTCCGCGCCCTCGACCGCGCGCGCGACGTCGGCGCGGGCCTCGCCCGGCTCGACCACGCGCGCGATCCACGCCGGGTCCGGCCCGCTCCGCGCGCGCGAGTTGACGATCAACTCGCTCAGCAGGCCCAGCGAGACGAGCTGTACGCCGACGATCATGAACAGCACGGCGAGCAGCAGCAGCGGGCGGTCGCTGAGGGACTGACCGAAGGCGAGCTTGTCGACCGTGAGGTAGCCGGCGACCAGGAACCCGGCGAGGAAGAGGAGCGACCCGAGCCCGCCGAAGAGGTGCTGCGGGCGGCTGTGGTACCGGCCGAGAAAGAGGACGGTGAGCAGATCGAGATAGCCGCGGGCGAAGCGCTGCCAGCCGAACTTGGACTGCCCGGCGGTCCGCCGTCGGTGGGCGACCCTCACTTCGCCGACACGAAAGCCCTGCTGCGCGGCGACGACCGGGATGTAGCGGTGCAGCTCCCCGTAGACCACGACCGCGTCGACGACCTCCCTGCGGTACGCCTTGAAGCCGCAGTTGAAGTCGTGCAGCTGGATCCCCGTGGTCCGCCGGACCGTCCAGTTGAAGAAGCGCGAGGGCAGGGTCTTGCTCGCCGGGTCCTGACGGCCCTGCTTCCAGCCCGAGACCAGGTCGTACCCCTCGTCGAGAGCGGCGACGAGCTTGCCGATCTCGCGAGGGTCGTCCTGACGATCGCCGTCGAGAGTCACGACCACGGCGCCGCGCACAGCCGCGAAGCCGTAGGCGAGCGCCGCCGACTTGCCGAAGTTGCGCCGCAACTTGACGATACGCACGTCGTCCCGGTCGGCCGCGAGGCGCTCCATCTCGGCGAACGAGCCGTCGGTCGAGCCGTCGTCGACGAAGACGACCTCCGAGGGGACATCCAGCTCGGCGACCGCGACGTCGAGCTCGCCGAGGAGCGGGTCGAGACTGGCGACCTCGTTGTACACCGGGATGACGAGCGAGAGCAGGCCGTCCATGTCGGCTCCAAAGGATACATCGTCTCAAAGCGACGGGGCCGGCGGGCTACGCGCCCGCCGGCCCCGTCGCCCCCCCGCCCTCAGGGCGATCTGTCAGTCCGGCCCGGCCGGAAACGCGTCGAGCGCGTCGAGACCCTCGTCCTCGTCGGCCCGCGCCAGCAGGTCGACGGTCCGGCGTCCGATGACGACCACGTTCTCGTTGACGCTGCTGTTGAGGAGCGTCGCGAGACGGGGGTTCTTCACTTTGAGCTTGACGCCGAAGAACTCGAGGTCAGGCTCGGTGATGTCGTCGGTTCGGTCGGTCAAGGTAGTCACCATCGCCCGTATCGGCCGTTCGGCCCCGATACCTTAGCTTCGCGGACACGTGTACCACGAGACGGCCGGCCATAGGGGCGGCCTCCCGCCGCCCCAGATCCCGGCCGCCGCCCTGTCCTTCCGAACGTTTGCCCGGCGCCGACACCTGCTGTAGCATGCCCTCTGCCAATCAATCGATGGCGCGCGGCTAGTGCCCTCGAGGGAAGCCGGTGTGAATCCGGCGCGGTCCCGCCGCTGTAACCGGTCGCCGCCTCCCGCGTTCTCCTGTAGGAGAGTCACTGGACCTGAGGGTCCGGGAAGGCAGCGGAGGCGTGTGAAGTACGACCGGGAGCCAGAAAACCTGCTGAGCCGCCTGCGAAGCTGCTTCCCACGTGGATGGGTGCTCGCGAGAGTGGACGACCACCCCGTTGTGAGAGCAGCGGGGTTTGTTCGTTAAGCCAGCTTCGCACGGATGGGCGATCGCCCGGCGCCGGAAAGGAGTTCCCATGGGAGCTCGTGCTCGTGTCCTGCTGGTCGCGACTTTCGCCCTGCTGATCGGGGCAGTCGCGGCGCCGACCGCCCTTGCGGTGTCGGCGACCGTCCGCGTCGAGGGAGCGCCGTTCGAGGTCGCCCCGGCGACCCCGGTGAGCGTTCCCGCCCAAGGCACCCTGGTCGACAGCGACGGCACTACGTTCGACTATGCGGTCGCCAACGCGCTCGCTGCCCTCGACCGCGCCGCCGCGCTGCGCGGCATCGCCTACGGCTTCACCACGTTCTACGGACCGCCCTTCCTCGAGTCGGTGGCCGGCCTCGCGGCCGACCCCAACGACTGGTCGAACGGTTGGACGTACATGGTCAACGGAGTCGGCGGCGTCGGCATGTCGCCCATCCTCAGCATGGGGGCGGGGACGTGCCCGCTCAGGAACGGCGACCGCGTCGTCTTCGCCCAGAACCCGGACCCGACCTTCATCCGCGGAGCGATGTTGCTGCGCTTGCGCTTCGCTCCCGGCCAAGGCGTCAAGCCGGGGGAGAGCATCACGATCACGGTGCTCGGCGACGACGTCTCCAAGGCCAACAGCGCCGCCGAAGCCACGCGCTGGGGCCTCGACCCGGTCGCCGAGCCGGCCGTCGTACAGGAGCGCAAGGACTTCCCCGTCATTGCAGGGGCCACGCTTCACGTCGGCAGCGGTGTCTACGTCGACGGTGCCGAGGGCGACGCCGCGGACGGCAAGATCACCATCACCGACCTCCCGAAGGGGACCTCCGGCGTGTGGGCCGAGAAGGCCATGGACGCGACGTTGACCTACGTTCGCACCGGGTTGCACCACGTCGACGTGGACTACGGACCGCGCGTCACCAATGTGGTCGGCAGCGCCACGCTGGCCGGTGGCCGCCTCGCCGCCCGCGCCGCCTTCACGCTCGACAAGCGCTGCTCCGTCAAGGTGTCGGTCTTCAATCGCGACGGCAAGCTGCTCGCGAAGATGGCGGCGGAAGGCCTCACCGCCGGCCGCCACGCTCTCGTGTGGCGTGGCCGCCCGACGTTCACCGTGACCAGCCTGGTCTCGTTCGTGGTGAAAGCGACCGACGCCTGGGGTCGCGTGACAACGAAGTCGGTCCCGGTCCGCGTGGCCCGCTGAGCGGCGCCCGCGTCGTCGCGCGATCAGCGCGGAACGTCCTGTGAGACGACCGTACGAAGCCGGAGTGCCGGCCGGCCCCGCCGGACGCGGGGCCGGCCGAGCCACGCCTGCGCCCGGTCGCCTCGTCGCGTCCGCGGCGCTGGTCGCTGCCCTCGCCTTCGTCATGCTGGTGCTCTCGGGGTGCGCGGGGGTCAAGACCGATGACGACGACGCGGCGGTCGCCGGCCGGACCCCAGGCGCCGACGAGGTCCGCTTGGTCGTCTCGCGCGACTTCGGCACCGAGATCCTGCGCGACGTGATCGCGCCGGCCGGCGAGGGACTCGACGTGCTTCGGCTGCTCGCGGAGCAGGCGGACGTCGAGACCGGGTACGGCGGCCGGTTCGTGAACGGCATCGACGGCCTGGAATCGAGCTTCGGCGGCGCCGGCTCGGCGGACGCCGCCGACTGGTTCTACTGGGTCGACGGCGAGATGGCCGGCATGGCCGCCGACGAGTGGACGCTCCAGGGCGGCGAGACGGTCTGGTGGGACTACCACCCGTGGTCGGATGCGATGTTCGTGCCGCAGGCGCTGCACGCGTTCCCGCGGCCGTACACGAGCCGCCCGCAGGCGCTCACCGCCGACGCCGACGTCCCCGGGCTCGTCGATTGGGCGAAGGCGTACAGCATCCAGCTCGACGCGCGCCGTGAGCTCGCCGGCGACCGGCCCCGCGGCGGCGTCGTGGTCGCCACCGCCGCCGAGACGGCTGTGACGTCGTGGCTTGTCGAGCTGCTCAGCCCCGCGCGCAGCGGGATCCAGCTCGTGGCCGTGAACGGCGGGGAGCTCACGCTGGTGGCGCCGGACGGGGCCTCGGGACCCCAGGCCGCCGCCGCCGCCGTGCCGGCGCCAAACCAAGAGGACCCCTCACGGCCCTTCCTCGTGCTCTTGGGGGCGACGCAGGCCGACCTCGAGGCGCTGCTCTCTCGCCTGCCGCCCGAAGCCTTCAACGCCCGCGTCGCTGTGGCGCTCGTCGACGACCGGCTGGTCGCGCTGCCGTGGACAGGGGAATGAGCACCGCAGCGCTCGCGCCGGCCCGGCGACGGTCCCGCGCACGTGGGACGGCCACTTCGTGCGCCCTCGCTCGCCGCCAGCCGGCGGCGAGCGCCGCCTACGTCGCCGCCGTCGCCTTCGCCGCGCTCGTCGTGGTGAACCCCGTCCAGGTGGCGATCCTGCTCGGCATCGCGGTCGGCCTGCTCGCCGCCTCCGGCCGTCTGCGCGCAAGCATGCCGTACGTCCGCGTGGCGCTGGCCGTCGGTCTCTTCCTCGCCATCCTCAACCCGTTCTTCAGCCGCGGTGGCCTCGACGTCATCTGGCAGACCGACCTCTGGATCTTCGAGATCACGCTCACCCTGCAGGGGCTGGTCTACGGCATCACCACCGCCCTGCGTCTGACCGCGGTCGTGCTCGCCTTCGCGCTCTTCAACGTCGCCCTCGAGCCAGACGATCAGCTCGGTCTCCTGAGCCGGTTCTCGTTCCGCTCGGGCCTCGTGCTCTCCCTCGCCGCCCGGCTCCTGCCCGTGCTCTCGAGCGACGGCGCCCACATCGCCGACGCCCAGCGCGCCCGCGGCATGGAGCTCGACCGGGGAACGCGCCGGGCGCGCGCCACCGCGCGGCTGCCCCTGCTCGGCGCGCTGCTCACGCGCAGCCTCGAGCGCGCCGTCGACGTGGCGGCCGCCATGGAGGCGCGCGGCTACGGCAGCGGGCGCCGCTCGCAGTGGCTCCATCGGCGGCCCTGGCGGGCCGCCGATGCGGCCCTTGCCGGCGGCGCCGTGCTCGCCGTCGTCGCCCTCCTCGCCGGTCTCCTTCGCGGCGCGGTCGGCTATGACTTCTACCCGCTGCTGGACGACCCCTGGGCGCAGCTCACCGACCCGTGGTGGCTCGTGACCCTGGTCGCGCTGGCAGGGCCGGGCGCCCTGGTCCTGGTGAGACGGCGCACGTGACCGCCATCGCACAGTTCGAAGGCGTCACCTACACCTATCCGGACGCCGTCCGCCCGGCTCTGCGCGACGTGACCCTGACGATCAGACCCGCCGAGGTCATCCTGCTGCTCGGCGGCTCGGGCAGCGGCAAGTCGACCCTGCTCCGCGCCCTCAACGGCCTTGTCCCTCACTTCCACGGCGGGACCTTCGCCGGTCGCGTCACGGTCGACGAGTTCGACACGCGGACGGCCCGACCGCACGACCTGGCGCGGCGCGTCGGCCTCGTCTTCCAGGACCCGGAGAGCCAGGCCGTCATGACGACCGTCGAGCGCGAGATCGCTTTTGGGCTGGAGAACCTCGGGGTCGCAAGCCCCGCGATCACGCGCCTCGTCGAAGAAGCCCTCATCTCGCTCGGCCTCTCGCACCTGCGCCACGCGCCCCTCGCCGAGCTCTCGGGCGGCGAGCTCCAGAAGGTCGCCCTCGCCGCGGTCATCGCCACGCAGCCACACCTCCTCCTGCTCGACGAGCCCACCTCTCAGCTCGATCCGGTGAGCTCCGAGGAGCTGCTCTCGGCCATCCGCCGCCTCTCCGAGGACACCGGAGCGACCATCGTCCTGGCCGAGCACCGCGTGGAACGCTGTCTGCACCTCGCGACTCGCGTGCTCTACATGGAGGACGGGGCCGTCGTCGTGGACGCGACGCCCCAGGAGTTCGCCGGCTGGGCCGCAGGGTCGCGCCGCGAACTGCTGCCCCCGGTCGCGCGTCTCTTCGCGCGAAGGCTCAACGGGCAGGCCGCCGCGTCCGCGGCGAACGGCCGCCTGCCCATGACGGTGAAGGACGCCCGCCACATGCTCGACGTGGTCGAGACAGAGATGCCGCGCCGCCGCAAGGCCGAGGCACAGGTCACGCCCGGCGACGTCGTGCTCAGGACTGAGAAGCTCGCCGTGGGCTACGAGCGCGACACGCCCCTCCTCGAGGGCGTGTCGCTCGAGTTGCGCCGCGGCGAGCTCGTCGCCCTCATGGGCGAGAACGGCGCCGGGAAATCCACGCTGGTCAAGCACTTCAACGGTCTGCTGAAGCCCCTCCGCGGCGCCGTGCGGCTTCTCGGCAGGGACGTCGGCACGCTATCGGTCGCCGAGGCGGCGCGCTCCTGCGCCCTGCTCGGCCAGAACCCCAACGACTACTTCGTGCGCGACACCGTCGCCGCCGAGATCGGTCTCACGCTCGAGAACCTGAAGTTCGAGGGCGCCCTCCGCGACGAGCTCGCGGCGCGGATCGTCGCCGAGCTCGATCTCACCGGGCTGCTGCAGCGCGACCCGCGCGACCTCTCCGGAGGGGAGCGCACGCGGGTCGCTCTGGCCGCCGCGGCCTGCGGCGACCCGCCCCTCGTCGTCCTCGACGAGCCGACCCGCGGCATGGACCCCACGCGCAAGGGCGAGCTCGCCCGCACGCTGCGATGCTGGGTCGCGGACGGGCGCTGCGTCCTCGTCGTCACCCACGACGTCGAGTTCGCCGCGCGCTGCGCATCGCGCGTGCTCGTGCTGGGTGACGGCGGGATCCTCGCCGACGGACCTGCCGACGAGGTGCTCAACGGCTCGCTCTTCTTCTCGACCCAGGTCAACCGGCTGCTCCGCCACGCGCTGCCTGGCGTCCTGCACGAAGACGAGATCGAATGGGGGTCGTCCGCTCTATGAGCGCGCTTCATGTCGACCTCAGCCGCGTGGTCCTCGTTGCGCTCGTCGCCCTGGCGGGCCTGCTCGCCTTGTGGGCGGCGGTCGAGCCAGGCGCCGTCGACTGGGGCACGGTGAGCTTCGTCGCCGTCCTTGCGCTGGTCGCCGTCGGCGTCGCCGCCTACGGCCGGCGCGCGACGGCGGCGCACGAGCTCTCGCTCGTCGCCGCCCTGGCCGCGCTGGCCACCGCGAGCCGCGTCCTGTTCGCCTCGCTGCCCAACGTCAAGCCCGTGACCTTCGTCGTCCTGATCTCCGGCGTCGCCCTCGGCCCCGGCCCGGGCTTTATGGTCGGGGCGACGTCGGCGCTGATCAGCAACTTGTTCTTCGGCCAGGGCCCGTGGACGCCGTGGCAGATGCTCGCCTGGGGCGCGGTCGGGGCCGCCGGCGGCCTTCTCGGCCGCGGCGGCCGCCTGCCGCGCCGCTGGGAGCTCGTCGTGGCCGGCGGCATGCTCGCCCTGGCCTTCGACTGGTTCGTGACCCTCTGGATGTTCCTGGCCTACACGCCACGCACCCTGTCGGCGTTCGTCGCCCTCTACCTGCAGGGCCTACCGTTCGATGTCGCGCACGTCGCCGCGACCTGCCTGTTCGCTGGTCTCTTCGGCGTGCAGGCTGTTACCATTGTGGCTCGGTTCCGTGTCCGGACCCGCGTCACCTTCGTGGGACTGGAGGACGCATCATGAGCAAGACATCCAGGCCGGCGATACTGCTGGCCCTCGTTCTCTCGGGCCTCGTGCTGGCCGGCACCGTCGCGCCGGCGCCGGCCCTCGGCGCCCGCTCCCCCGCAGTCCTCACGGCGCTCGACTTTCTCCACTCACGGCAGGCGAGCACCGGCGGGTTCGTCGACCTCGGGCCCTCCGACAGCCCCAACACCACGCCGTGGGCGATCCTCGCCATCGTGGCCTCGCACGAGAACCCCGCCGCCTGGAGCAAGTCCGGCAAGAACCCGATTGCATACCTCAACTCGCTGAACCTGGCGCAGGTCGCTTCGGCCAGCATGAATCCGCCGGCCTACTACGCCAAGACCATCCTCGCCGTGACGGCCGCGGGCAAGGTCATGATGGTCTACTCGGCCGGAACGCCACCGGTCAGTCTCCTCGGCAAGCTGCTGGACTACCGCTACGACGTCGAGGACGACCCGGCCACGGAGGGCAACGAGGACATCGACGGTCACTTCTCGCCTGCCACCGCCGGGAGTCGGACCCTCCTCGACGTGAGCACCACGTCCTGGGCTCTGCTCGCCCTCGTCGCCTCGGGGCAGCCGCAGAACGATGACGTCGTGGCCGAGTCGCGCCGCTGGCTGGCGGCGGCGCAGAACGCAGACGGCGGCTGGAGCCTGCAGACGACAGTGAACACCAGCAGCGTCGACCAGACGGCCGCCGCCATCCAGGCTCTCGTCGCCGCCGGCGCCGACCGCGAGGGCGCCGTCGTGCAGCGCGGCATCGGCTACCTGCAGGCGGCACAACGCCCCAACGGCGGCTTCGGTGAGTATCTCGCGAGCAGCCTGTCCAACTGCGAGTCGACCGCGTGGGCGATCCAGGCGATCTACGCAGCGAAGCAGAGACCGTCCGACGCCGCGTGGCTCAAGAGCGGCCGCAGCCCGATCGACTACCTGCTCACCCTCAGACAGGCGAACGGCTCGTTCGTCCACGGTAAGGGGCTGCCACGCTGGAGCGCGATGACGTCCACCACGCAGGCCACCATCGCGCTGGGCGGCCGACCGTTCCCGTTCTACTTGACGAAACCGATCCTCACGTCGGGCTTCCTTCCCAAGATCACGTCGTTCAGGCCGGGCAGCGGGGCGGTGTTCGCGTCCACGAACGACGTCAGCGTGCTGGTCGAGTACGCGGACAACAGCGGCGGCACGGGTATCGCCAAGAGAGCCGTGCGCGTCAAGGTCGACGGGGTCAACAAGACGAGCAAGGCCAAGGTGTCAGACTCCAAGTTGTCGCTGCTGCTCGTGGACCTGAGCTACGGACAGCACACCATCGAGGTGCGCGTCGCCGACCAGGCCGGCAACTCGCGCACGCAGACGCACACGATCACCGTGAGCTACAGCCCGGGCGGCGGTTCGTCGGGCGGAGGCGGGTCGGGCGGCATCTACTACCCACCGAGCACGCCCGGCAACGGTCGCACGCCCACGCCGACGACCACGTTGTACCCCACGCCGGGGGCGACGCCCACGCCGACGCCGGTGCCCACGGACGACGGAACCGTGTCGGGCACGCCGCTGACCCCCGGGCCGAGCGGAAGTCCGGTCCCTTCGGCGAGCCCCTCGGCCGCCGCCGCGGCGAGCGAAGACGGGGGTGGTTCCGGCGGCGGGCTGGGTGGTATCTTGCTCGCTATGCTGCCGATAGGGGCGGCGTTGTCGTATTGGCTCCACCGCCGGCAAGCGGCAGCGCTGTCGAACGCGGGCCGTGGCAAGATCCTCGCCGGCGGCGGGACTCCGTGGCAGCGCCTCAAGGGCCGCCTGCCCGGCACGTCGTGACAAGAGCACGGAAGGAGTGAACGCGGGCTCATGCTGATCTTCGCCGACTTCGGTCAGGACCTCCAGCAGGCGATCTTCGACGCCGCCGAACTCCTCTTCTACCCGGTGCTGATCGCGTCGGTCGTCTGCCTGTTCTGGGTGCTGTTCGAGCTCGGCTGGCTGTTCTACGAGCTGTACCTGCGCTTCCGCTACCGCGACCTCGAGGCGCTCGAGATCCGTACCCTGCGCGCCCGCCAGGCTTTCGCCGACGGCAAGCCGCGGCGCGCCTACCGGTACCTCCAGGAGAACAACTACTCACTGGTCGTCGCGCGCTTCCTCTTCGACCTGATCCGGAACTACCAGACGCAGCGTCTCGCCGTGAAGCCGCTGAAGCTGCTCCAGGAGTACGAGTTCCACACCGTCAAACGGCTGGAGCGGACGCGCGTCCTCGTGCGCATCGGGCCGATGCTGGGCCTCATGGGCACCCTCATCCCGCTGTCACCCGCGCTCGTCGCCCTTTCGGAGGGCGACACGACCGAGCTGGCCGACAACCTGCGCATCGCCTTCTCGGTGACGGTCATCGGCCTGCTCATCGGCGGCCTCGCCTTCGTCGTCAGCATCGTCCGCGACCGCATCTACTCGCAGGACATCTCCGATCTCGAGTACCTGCTGGAGCTGCTCGAAGGCGGGCCCAAGCGCCTGCGGTCGGGCCGCCGCAAGGACACCGAGGGCCGCTGGGTCGACGAGCTCGAGCCTTCCGCGCGCTGTGGCGGCCGACGAGATGGACGAGCGCGCGCCGGAGGCTGCGACCGCGGCGGCCGCTCCGACGGCCGTGGCCGAGGTGCCGGCGACGGTGACCGATGGCCCGGCGGCGGCCCCCGCGGCCGTCGACCTGCCGGCGAGTCTCGAAGCCGAACCGGCCGGCGAGTCTCGCGCCTCGTTCGAGGACGACACGATGAGCTGGAACGCCGACGAGGACCCGTTCGCCTCGCTCGGCCCCGCCGAAGACGCCGAGAGCCGCGGCTGAGGCCGCGAACGGCGAACGGGACGAGGCCATGACGTACGAGGTCGAAGACAGCGACATCCGTTTTCTCCCGACGGTCCTGGACGAGCCCGGTGAGGGCATGGGCCTGCACTACATGAAGCGGCGCCGGGTCGACCGCAGCGACCGCAACGGCGACCCGCTAGACGGTGTCATCAACCTCTTCGACGTAGCTATCGTGCTGGCGGTCGGCTTTCTGCTCGCCGCACTCACCGGCCTGGGCATGAGCGACGTTCTCACCGGCGAGGACCTGACCGTCGTGACGAACCCCGGTACCGACCAGATGCAGGTCATCGTCAAGTCCGGGGACACGATCCAGCGGCTCGATCTCGAAGCGGGTGAACAGGTGAGCGGCGTCGGCACCCTGATCGGTTCGTTCTACCGCCTCGCCGACGGGACCACGGTGTACGTGCCGTCGTCCGGGGAGGCGCCGCCCGGCTCCACGCCACTGCCCGGGACGACGCCCGCACCGTCGGCGACGCCCGCACCCGGCGTGACTCCGACGCCCTCGACCCCGCCGATGCCCTCTCCGGGCGCGACGGGACCGCCCGCCGGGTCGACCGGCGACACCACCGGGGTAGGGACCGGCGTGCCGACCTCGGCGCCGACCGCACCGCCGGCCAAGAAGAGCGGCGGCGGGGTCTGAGGCGAGGGGCCGGCCGATCGCAGTGAGGCGGCTCGGCCGTACCCGCCGGCGACGCCGCGCCCGCCTCAGCGCGCGAGCGAGCGGAGCAACGTGACCAGGCGCTCGAGCTCGGCCTGGTCGCGGAACGAGATCTGGATCTTGCCGCCGCGTTTGCCGCTGCGGATCGCCACGGGCGCTTCGAAGACGCCGTAGAGCTCGTCGATGAGCCCGGCGAGGTCGGCGCCGGCGGCAGGCGGCGCGGTGGGCGCCTTCTCCGGCGCGCCGAGCTTGCGTACCAGCGCCTCCGTCTCGCGCACGCTCAGGCCGCGCTCGCTGACGAGCTTCGCGACACTGCGGCGTCGGCCGTGGTCGGCGAGCCCCAGAAGCGCGCGGCCGTGCCCTTCGCTCAAGACGCCGGACTCGATCATTCGCTGTACCTCGTCGGGAAGCTCGAGCAGACGCAGCGTGTTCGTCACTGCCACACGGCTGCGTCCGACGAGCTCGCCGACGCGCTCGTGCGTGAGCCCGAACTCATCGACGAGGGACGCGTATGCCTGGGCCTCCTCGATCGCGTTGAGGTCCTCGCGGGCGACGTTCTCGGCGAGAGCGATCTCGAGGGCCGCGGCCTCGTCGGCCGGGCGCACGAGGGCCGGCACGGTGTCGAGGCCGGCGAGCCGCGCGGCGCGCAGGCGGCGCTCGCCGGCGATCAGCTCGTACCGAGCACCGCCAGGCGGGGCGGGCGCGCCCGCCCCGCCGGTCTCGCCGAGCGGCCGCACCACCACCGGCTGCACCACGCCGAGGGCCTTGATGGAGGCGGCGAGCTCGGCGAGCTCGTCCGGGTCGAAGGCGCGCCGCGGCTGTCGCCGGCTGACGGCGATCACGTCCAGCGAAAGATCACGCAGGCGGCCCTCGCCGGGGGCGGTCCCGGCCCGGGCGAGGGCCGCAGAGCCCTCGCCGATGAGAGCGCCGAGCCCCCTGCCGAGGGCCCGCTTCCTCGCTCCCTGGGACGGACTCTCATCCACGGGACACGACCTCCTTGGCAAGGTCGAAGTAGGCGTCGCTGCCGGCGCAGCGGGCATCATAGCGCGAGATCGGCAGCCCGTGGCTGGGCGCCTCCGCGAGGCGCACGTTGCGGGGGACGGCGACGTCGAAGACGTGTGTGGGGAGGTGCTCGCGCACCTCGGCCGCGACCTCGCGAGCGATACGCGTGCGGGCGTCGAGCATCGTCACGAGCACACCGAGCACCTGGAGGTCCGGGTTCAGGCGCTCGCGCACCAGGCTGACCGTGTCGAGGAGCTGAGCGAGCCCCTCGAGCGCGTAGTACTCGGCCTGCACGGGGATGAGCACCTCGCGCGCCGCCGTGAGGGCATTGACGGTGAGGATCCCGAGCGACGGCGGGCAGTCGATGAAGACGAACCGGTAGTCGCCGAGCTGCCCGTCGAGCGCTCCGGCGAGGACGAAGTCGCCGTCGTCCACTTCGACCAGCTCGGCGACCGCACCGGCCAGGTCGGCGCAGGCCGGCAGCAGGTCCAGCCCCGACACGCTGGTGGGGACCACCGCCTCACGCACGCCGACATCGCCGGCCAGCACACCGTACGTCGTGAGACCGGGTTCGCGTCCGCGGACCCCGAGGCCCGCGGACGCGTTCGCCTGCGGGTCGAGGTCCACGATCAACACCGGCAGGCCGGCCTCGGCCAGGCATGCGGCCAGGTTGATCGCCGTCGTCGTCTTGCCGACGCCGCCCTTCTGGTTGGTGACGGCGATGACGCGCGTCATGAGCGGGCTCCCATGGCGGCGATGATACTGGCGCGCCGGTCAGGGCGCGAGCGGCCTTCGCGTCGCGAGCCCGGGGCGCCTCGGCAGCCAATCGGGCGCAGGCCCGGTCTTGACGAACGCCGCGCAGACGGAGTCCCGAAGGGGCGAGCGCGACAGCGGCGTCGTCCCCGCGGCGGCGAGGCCGCAGCGTCCCGCCGCCGCCCGAGCGCCGCGGTCCTCCTTCGCCGCGCCCCGTGCGCTCTTCACCGCCAGCAGCGCGCCGCCGAGAGCGAGCAGCGGCGCCGCCAGCTCGACGACGCTCGCGAGTCCGGCGACCGCGCGCACGAGCACGAGGTCGAACGTCTCGCGGCCCTCGCCGGCCGGGGCCGCGAAGCCCTCGCTGCGCGCGTGCACGACGCGTGCCCTCTCCACGATCCCCGTGGCGGTCACCGCCGCCTCGAGGAAGACGCACTTCGTCGCCACCGAGTCGAGCAGCGTGAGATGAGCGGACGGCCGCGCCACGGCGAGAGGGATGCCGGGGATCCCCGCGCCGGACCCGAGATCGAGCCAACGGGGCCCAGCCTCGCTCAGCGCCGGTACGTCCAGCAAGGCGAGCGAGTCGGCCAGCAGGTGTTCGACCGCCTCCGCCCGCGTACGCACGGCGGTGACGTTGCCGCGGCGCCACCCCAGCAGCAGGTCGAGGTAGCGCGAGAGTGCGCCTGCCTGGGTCTGATCGAGGGCGAAATCCGCCGCGAGATCGTCGAGCGTCGTCACGGAGCCGAGTCTAGCAGGGGGCGCGACGCGTTCGGCCGCCCGAAACGAGCGGCAGCTCAGGTGTCGCGGTGCTTGGTGAGGACGAGCATGGTGCCGCCCTCGGGTGGCCACTCGAGGCTGAACTCGTCCACCACCGCGCGGATGATCGAGATGCCCATGCCGCCCTCGCCGAGCGCGATCTCGGGCACGGCGTGGCAGTCGGGGCAGTCTGCGTCGTCTTCGTGAAAGCCCGCACCTTCGTCGCGGATCTGGATGATCACGCGGTCGTCGTGAAGGGTGAAGGCGATGTGTACCTGGCCGTCGTCGTGGTCGTAGGCGTGGCGGACGGAGTTGGAGCACGCCTCGGTGAGCGCGAGTTTGAGGTCGGCGACCGCGTCGTCGGAGAAGCCACGGCTGCGGAGCAGTCCGGAGAGGGCAAGCCTACCGAGCACCACGTACTCGGGACGCGCCGGGATATCGAGCTTGACGAGTTCTTCCACCGCTGGGAATCCTACCGGTCTTGCCGCCCGCCGAACCACCCGTGCGTCACGTCAGCTCCGTGCGCACGTTCACGTTGGCTCCACACATCGCACACAGTGTTCCCCGCAGCGCGACGTCCTCAATCTCGTAACCCGTGCGCCGCACAAGCAACCGTTTACAGTTCGGACACACCGTGTTCTCCCCTGCGTGGCCGGGCACGTTGCCGACGTACACGAAGCGCAAGCCGGCCTTGCTCCCGATCTCGACCGCGCGTTCCAGCGTGCGGATCGGTGTCGCCGGCAGGTGCGCGAGCTCGAGATGGGGCATGAACCGGGTCACGTGCCACGGCGTCTCCGGCCCGAGGTCGTCGCGGATCCAGGCGGCGAGCTCGCCCAGCACGGCCTCGTCGTCGTTGAGGGTCGGGATCACGTTGGTGACGACCTCGACGTGGCAGCCGAACTCGCGCTTCGCCCGAACGGCAGAGCGCAGCACCGGCGCGAAGTCCTTGATGCGGCAGAGCTCGTAGTACGCCTCGGGGCTGAACCCCTTGACGTCCACGCGGTAGGCGTCGACGTGCGGCCCGAGCACGTCGAGGGCCTCGTCGGTCATGTAGCCGTTGGTGACCATGACCGTGTACAGACCATGCTCGTGAGCGGCTTGGGCGCCGTCGAGGATGTACTCGAGCCAGATGGTCGGCTCGTTGTAGGTCCAGGCCACGCCGCGGCACCCGTTGTGGTCGGCGAGGACGGGGATGTTCCGGACGGGGAGCGCGCGCAGATCGCGGGCGATCGCCGTCGCGTCGGCGTGGGCGATCTGCCAGTTCTGGCAGTGGCGGCAGGTGAAGTTGCAGCCGACACTGCCCAGGGACAGCACCGTCGAACCGGGGAAGAAGTGGTACAGCGGTTTCTTCTCGATGGGGTCCGCCGCGACGCTGCAGACGCGCCCGTAGGTGACGGCGTACAGCGTGCCGCCGCGGTTCTGCCGGGCGCGGCAGGCGCCGCTCTTGCCCTCGGCGATCACGCAGAGCCGAGGGCAGACGCGGCACTGGACCGCGTCCTCCTCGTGACGCTCGTAGAGCATCGCCTCGTGCAGCTCGGGCATGCTCATGACGCCTGCGGCACGTAGTCGCGGATGCCGCGCTGCACGACCTCGACCAGGCGGCGCTGGAGCTCGTCGTTGCCCGAGGCGATGCAGGCCATCTGGAAGCTGGCGTCAGAACCCAGGACGGGCCGGCCGTCGAGCGGCGCGCCGTCAGCGCCGCCGATCGGGACGCCGGCCTCACGACAGAGCAGGTGCACCGCGGCAAGGTCGTAGGGCGAGTTGCAGAGCACGTGGCCGCGCCCGACGCGGCGGAACTCCGCCTCGAGCGGTGGGTGCGCGGCAATGATCGCCGGGCCGATGTCGACGTAGGCGTCGAGTTGCCCGGTGAGGATGCGCGTCACGGAGTAGGTGGCTGAGCCGATGTCGAACACCGAGCCCCCCACGGACGAGGTGTCGATGAGCTCCGCGAGGACTCCGGCCAGCACCACGGCGGGACGGCCGCGAAAGCCCAGGGTCCAGAAAAGGCTCTCGAGATCGACCCTGGTCGTCGGCTTGAACGGCAGCTCGCCGCCGCCGGCTCGCCGCATGGCGAAGCCGGCGCCCTTCTCGGCGACGAACAGGTCGCCGGACTTGATCTCCTGAACGGCGGCGGCCACCACGTCGCCCATCGTCGGAGCGTCGCCGCCGGGGACAGCGGCGACGCTGACGCACGCCATCTCGAACCCGGCGGCCGCCGGGCGGGTGCCGTCGATCGGGTCCACGACGAGCACGACCTCGGGGTCGTCGGCGCCCTGCAGCCCCCCGTCTTCGGAGTAGAAGGCCCAGCCGGGAAGACGCTCCCGCATGTGGGCGACCAGGTAGCGTTCGGCCTCTTCGTCGATGGCGAACGTCACGTCGCCCCCGACCGCGACCCCGGCGTGATCGCGCGCCGCGTGCGAGCCGAGCGAGGGGAGCACCACACGGCGCAGCCCGTGGCACAGCTCGGTGAGGCGGTCGATGATGTCAGCCACGCGAAGTCCTTGGTCGTCGCGCCGACGGGGGCCTCGTCGCGTCGCGACCCGGCCGACGACCGGGGACTTCATTGTACCCTGCTATACTCGAGACGTGACTGAGCAGGGAAAAATCGCCTATCGCGGCAAGGAGAACGTCTATCTCAACATCACGAATCGATGCTCCTGCGGCTGCGTGTTCTGCATCCGCGAGTTCTCCGACGACGTGTATGGCGAGCCCCTCGTCCTCGAATCCGAGCCCGAGGCCGACGAGGTGACGCGGGCGATCGAGCTCGAGTTCCTCGACGGGCCAGCCGACGAGGTCGTGTTCTGCGGCTTCGGTGAGCCCACCATGCGGCTCGACGTCGTCCTCGCCGTCACCGAGTGGCTCGCCCTGCGCCGCCTGCGCTCGCGCCTCGACACGAATGGCCACGGCCAGCTGGTCAACCCGCGCATCGACGTGGTCCCCGCCCTGGCCGCCGCCGGTCTCGATGCCGCGACCGTGAGTCTCAACGCCGCCGACCCCGAGAGCTACGACCTCATCTGCCGTCCGACCTTCAGCAAGGCGCACAGGGCCGTCGTCCGCTTCGCCGAACAGTGTGTCGCACACGGCATCCACACCACGGTGACCGCAGTCGACTACCCGGGCGCCGACCTCGAAGGCTGCGCAGCCATCGCGACGAAGATCGGCGCCGGCTTCCGCGCCCGGGCCCTCGTCCCGCCCCCGGGGCGGTCCGAAGACACCGGCCGCGACGAGGCGACCGCCGGCGCGACGGCGGCCGGAGGAGGACCCGCATGAACGAGACCGGAGCGCGCATCCTGCTCGTCGACGACGAGGAGGCGATCCTCAAGCTGCTGCGCTTCCCCCTCGAGAAGGAAGGCTACCAGGTCGTCACCGCGCGCGATGGGGAGGAGGCGCTCGAGACCTTCTCCGGCGGGCGCTTCGACCTGGTGATCCTGGACATCATGATGCCGCGCGTGGACGGCCTCGAGGTCTGCCGCCGCCTCCGCGCCCAGAGCATCGTGCCGATCATCATGCTCACGGCGAAGTCGGAGGAGATCGACAAGGTCCTCGGGCTCGAGATCGGCGCCGACGACTACATCACCAAGGACCGGTTCAGCCTGCGCGAGTTCCGCAGCCGCGTGCGCGCCCAGCTGCGGCGCGCCGAGATGGCGCGCAGCGCCGAGGCGGCGCGCCGCGACGTGATCAAGGTCGACGAGCTCGAGGTCGACCTCCTCAAGCGCAACGTGTCCGTTCGCGGGAGCCGCGTCGACCTCACGTACATCGAGTTCGAGATCCTCAAGACCCTCGTCTCGCACCCCGGCCGCGTGTACAGCCGGCCGTTGCTCCTGCAGCTCGTCTGGGGCGACTCGGACTACCGCGACGCGCGCACCGTCGACGTCCACATCCGTCATCTGCGCGAGAAGATGGAGAGCAACCCCAAGGACCCGGAGTACATCTTCACCGTCCGCAACATCGGCTACAAGTTCCGCGAGCTCTGAGGGGGACGGGGCCACTCAGCCCGAGCCCGATGGTCCTGCTGCGATCGGTCAAGAACTGGCTGACCCTGCTCGTCGTCGGCCTTGTGGCGCTCTCCATGCTCGTCGCGTGGCTCTACGTCGTGCCGCCGCTCGGCGCGCGCCTCGAGCGCCAGAAGCTCGCCGACATGTACGGCAACGCCGACCTCACCGGAAGCACCGTCGGCGAGTTCATGCGCTATGACAGCCAGAGCGGCGAGCTTCGGGTCGCGGACTCGCGTGCGCTCGACCAGGTGATCGGCCGCATCGCCATGCGCCTGAACTCGCGGGTCCTCGTGCTCACGCGCGCCGTGGACGCGCTCGCCGACTCCGGGGGCGACGACCCCTTCGTCGCCGGGGACTTCCCCATGCTCGAGACCGCGATCGACCGTGGCGAGGTCGAGCAGGGCGTCGTGACGACGAGCTACGGGCGCTTCGCGGCGACGGCCGTGCCCCTCGTCGCCGAGCAGGCGGCGCGGCCGGTGGGCGGCGTCGCTCTCATCCTCGCGCCGCTCGACGACGTCGACCGGGCCGTCGCCAGCGTCAACAGCCAGCTGCTGCTGGCCGCCGCGCTGGCGCTGCTCGTGAGCTTCGTGGCGAGCCTCCTCGTGTCGACTCTCATCGCCGCGCGCCTGAAGCGGATCGAGGCCAGCGCCGAGACGATGGCGGGCGGCGACCTCTCGGTGACCGTGCCCGTCGGCCTCGAGGACGAGATCGGTCAGCTGGCACGGTCCTTCAACTCCATGGCCGAGCGACTGCGCGACGCCTTCTCTCAGGTCGAGCTCGAGAAGAACCGCATCGAGATCCTCCTCAACGACCTGAGCGAGGGCGTGATCGGCATCTCGGCCGACGGCCGCGTGACGATCACCAACCCGGCGGCGGCCGACCTCCTCGGCCGTGACCTCCCGGTGGGCGCCGAGCTTGGCCGCGCCTTCCCCTACGACGTCGCCAACATCTGGTACGAGTCGCGCCGCGGCGGCGACGTCCAGGACGTCGTCTTCGTCCACGGCGAACGCACGCTCGAGGCTCTCACCTATCCGGTCGGCGGCGAGGCCGACTTCACCTCCATCATCGTCCTGCGCGACGTCACCGCCCAGGCCAAGCTCGAGCGCGCCCGGCGCGACTTCATCGCCAACGCCTCGCACGAGTTCAAGACGCCGTTGTTCTCGCTGGCCGGCTTTCTCGAGCTGCTCGACGAGGGCAGCCTCTCCTCCGACGAACAGCACGAGTTCCTGCAGCTCATGCGACAGCAGGTCGACCGCCTGCGCAACCTGGCCGTGAGCATGCTCGACCTGTCGCGCGTCGAAGCGGGCTCGATCGAGCTCGTTCCCGCCAATGTGGATCTCGCGACCGTGGCGCGTTCGGTGCTCGACGAGTTCCAGACCCAGGCACAGGCGAAGAAGCTCGCCTTGAGCGTGCAGTGCGACGGCGACGGGGTGACGGCGTGGTGCGACGAGGAGCGCCTCGCGCAGGTGCTGCGCGCCCTCGTCGACAACGCCGTCAAGTTCTCGTCGCCGGACGGCGCGGTCAGCGTCGCCGTCGACGACGGCGACGCCGCCACCGTCGCCCTCGTCGTCAGCGACACGGGGCCGGGGATCGCGGACGAGGACCTTCCCCGGCTCTTCGAGCGCTTCCACCGCGGCCGCCACGAGCGCGCCTCGACCTCCGGGGCGGGCCTGGGCCTCTCCATCGCAGGCGAGCTCACCGAGCTGATGGGCGGCGTGCTCACGGCGGCGTCGGCACTCGGCGAAGGCGCCACGTTCACGGTCAGGCTGCCGCGTCGCCCCCGAGGGGCGCCGGTGGACGCTACACCATCCCCGCCCGGCCAATGATGACGCGTCGTGAACGGACCCGTTCAGTGGAACACCGTTTGCATTCCCCGGGCCCGGTCCAGTTAATACGAGACGGCGACCGCGCCGGACCGTCGTTCGCGGCGGCGTGCGCTGAGCGGCGGACCTTCAACCGACCATATGACGGAGGACGACGGCGATGCACAGAATGAGAGGCTTCCTGCTCGGCTTGGCCGGCGGCGCCGTCGGCGCCGCGCTGGTCATCCTCGTTCTCGTCGTCGCCTTCGGCTTCGGCGAGGGCGAGCAGACTACCATCGTCGAGCCGGCCGGGCAGCTGGCCGACGCGCCGGTCGTCGAGAGCCCTGGCCTCTCGCCGTCCCAGTTGTACAGCCGCATGTCCGGTGGCGTCGTCATGGTGCGCGCCACATTCAAGTCCCAGGGGGACTGGAACCCATGGGGCGGGGCGGCGCCGGAGGCGCAGTCGCTGGGAACGGGGTTCGTCGCGTCGGAGGACGGCGACATCCTCACGAACGCCCACGTCGTCCTCGACGACCAGGGGCAGACGGCGAGCGAAGTCACCGTCGTGTTCAACGCTCCCGGCGGTGAGGGTGACGAGTTCGCCGCCGAACTGGTGGGGGTCGACGGCGACAGCGATGTCGCGGTCCTGCGCGTCGACCCTGAGAAGGCGCCGATCCTCCCGCTCAAGCTCGGGGACTCGGACAAGGTCATCGTCGGCGAGCCGGTGGTCGCCATCGGCAACCCCCTCGGCTACGACTTCTCGATCACATCAGGCATCGTGTCCGCGGTGGAGCGCAGCATCAAGGCCCCCACCGGGGCCATCATCCCGAACGCCATCCAGACCGACGCCGCGATCAATCCCGGGAACTCGGGCGGTCCGCTGATCGACGCGAGCGGAGAGGTCATCGGCCTCAACGAGCAGATCGCCTCGCGGAGCGGGGGCAACGAGGGACTCGGCTTCGCCGTGCCCATCAACACGGCCGTCCGCGTCATGCAACAGCTCAAGGAGAACGGCGAGGTCTCGTACGCGTGGCTGGGCATCGGGGGCAAGTCGCTGACGCCCGACGTGGCCGAGACGTTCGATATCGGCGTCGAGCGAGGCGTGCTCGTCGAGACCGTCGCCGCCGGCGGTCCGGCCGAGAAGGCCGGTATCCGCGGTGGCGACGAGGAAGTGACCGTCCAGGAACTGCAGTGGGTGGTCGGTGGCGATGTCATCGTCAAGGTCGACGACTCGCCGATCGACAGCTTCGACGACCTCATCGCCTTCCTGGCCGACAAGAAGCCCGGTGACGAGGTGACGGTCGAGGTCTCGCGCGACGGCAAGCCCAAGTCGTTCGAGGTCACCCTGGGCGAACGGCCGAAGAGCATGTAGGACGTCCTCGGCGGGGCGGCCGCCAACTCAACCAAACCGGGTAAGACCGCCACTCTTTTTGACAAGCGGCGGGGGATGCGATACAACTGGCTTCCAAGGCTGCGTCGCCGCCTTGGGGAATCCTCGATCCACCGTCACCCGGAGGCTGGGTGTGGCCAAGCAGCCGCTCGACCCCCGCATGCGCCCGTTGCTGCCGCTCGTGCAAGGCTTGGCCGAGATGTTCGGCCCGGACTGCGAAGTGGTCCTGCACGACATCTCACAGCTCCCTCGCTCCATCGTCGCGATCGAGAACGGCCACGTGACCGGCCGCAGCGTCGGTGACGTCCCCACCGACCTCATGCTGCGTTCGCTGCGGAGGGCCGCCGAAGGCGGGCCCGACGCCCGCCTCTATGTCACGTCGAGCGACGGCAAGATGCTCAAGTCGCTCTCCGTGACGCTACGCGACGCTCAGGGCGACGTCTTCGGCATCCTCGGACTCAACTTCGACGTCTCCGGCCTCGCCCAGACGCAACGTACGCTCGCCAACCTCGCGGCAGCCGGACGGCACGGGGGCGAGGCCCCGCCGGAGACGGAGGAGATCTTCGCCGCCGACATCCGCGACGTCGTCGCCGGCATGGTCACCAAGATCCTCAACGAGATCGGCAAGACACCCGCGGCGATGTCGCGCGACGAGAAGATGGAGGTCGTCAAGCGCCTTGAGGAGCGCGGCGCCTTCCTCGTCAAGCGGTCCGCCGAGCAGGTCGCAGACGCGCTCGACCTCTCGCGTTACACGATCTTCAGTTATCTCAAGGAGATCCGCCGGCCCGCCTCCGGCGCCCACGGCGGCGCCGGAGCTGAGGCGCAGAGCGAGGAGGGCGCGGCGTGAGCGGCGACCGGAGGACCGCCATGGACGATCGCGCCGCCCACGCGGCGACGGTCGACGCCCTGCACGAGATCATCGCGACCTCAGGGGCGCGGTCTCTCGCCGTCATCGGCCTCGTCAAGAACGCCGGCAAGACGACCGTCGTGAACGCCCTCATGGCGCACGGCGCGAGTCGCTTCGGCCTCACCTCGCTGGGACTCGACGGCGAGAGGATCGATCACCTGACCGGACTCGCCAAGCCTTGGGTCGCGCCTCCTCCCGGCACGCTCGTGGCGACGACGCGAGGCTCGCTCGAGCGCTCGGGCTACGCCATGGATGTGCTGGAGGAGCTGCCCTTCCACACCCCCCTGGGCCGCGTCGTCATCGGCCGTGCCGGCGAGGACGGCCAGGTCGAGGTGAGCGGACCGACGACGCTTGCCGAGCTGCGCTTCACGGTCGAGCGCCTGCACGCACACGGCGCCCGGCAGGTGCTGGTCGACGGCGCGATCAACCGCATCGGCAGCGCCTCGCCGCGTGTGTCCGACGGCGTCGTCGTGGCCACCGGCGGCATGGTCGGCGACACGCTCGACGATGTCCTCGAGACGACCGTGGCGACGCTCGACATGCTGACGCTGCCCACGGCGTCGCCGCAGACCCGCGCGCTCGTGCCGCCCGACCTGCTCGAGTCGACGCGAGCCGTGGCCGTCGACGCGCGGGGCAGTGCCACGCCGCTCGAGCTCGAAACCGTCATCGGCGAGGGTGTCACCGTCGCCCGCGAGGTAGAGCGTCTCGGCGCGCGCACGCTGTTCGTCGGCGGGGCCTTGACACGGGACTTCGTCGAGGACTTCACCCGGGTCCTGCCGCCGCGTCGCCAGCTGCGCGTCGTCGTCCGCGACGCGACCGTGCTCGTGCTGCCGCCGACTGCGGTCGCGCTCTTCGCCCGCCGGGGCATCGCCCTCAACGTGCTGCGTCCACTTCGCGTGCTGGCCCTCACGGCGAATCCTTTCCGCGTGCCGCAGCCCTACCAGCCCAGGGTCTTCTTCAATGCGCTCGTCGACGCCGTCGGCTCGCGCGTGCCCTTGTTCGACGTCGTGAACGGTCTCGCGTCCCTGCCGGACGGGCAGGACGCGAGCGACGACCCAGATCCCGCCTGACGAAAGAGAGTGGTCCTGTGACAGACGCCATCAGCATCGACCAGTCCCTGGTCGACCGGGCCAGAGCCGCTGCCGGCGAGATCGCCGACGACATCCAGCGGCACATCGACGCCCACACGACCGACTCCACCGAGCGCGCGACGCTGCGCCTGCTCGGCATCGTCGGCGTGAACGAGATCGACGTGCCGCTCGTCAACGTCGTCGTCGAGCACGGCCGGGCGCTCCTGCCCTGCGGCATCATGCGGCCGTTCGTCGACCTCATGATGCAGACGGGCAAGGGCGCTCAGGAGGTCGCCGAAGGCGTCGCCCGCGGCGAGCTCGAGCTGGCCGATGTGCCGGCCGGCCGGCGCGCGGCTGTCGAGAAGCGCGCCGCGGAGCTCGCCGCCGAGGGCGTCGAGCGCATCGACGCGGTGCGCCGGCGGCGCAACGAGCTCGTCGCCGAGATCGGGGAGCCGCTGCGCCCGTACGTGTACGTGATCGTCGCCACCGGCAACATCCACGAGGACGCCGTGCAGGCGCAGGCGGCGGCGCGCGCCGGCGCCGACGTGATCGCGGTCATCCGCACGACGGCGCAAAGCCTGCTCGACTACGTGCCCTACGGTCTCACGACCGAAGGCTTCGGCGGCACCTACGCGACGCAGGAGAACTTCCGTCTCATGCGTGCCGCCCTCGATGAGGTCGGCGAGGAGGTCGGCCGCTACATCCGCCTCTGCAACTACGCCAGCGGCCTGTGCATGCCCGAGATCGCCTACATGAGCTCGATCGAACGCCTCGACATGATGCTGAACGACTCTCTCTACGGCATCATCTTCCGCAACATCAACATGCAGCGCACGTTCGTCGACCAGTATCTCGCGCGGCTGCTCAACGCGCGCGCCGGCATCATCATCAACACCGGTGAGGACAACTACCTGACGACGGCCGACGCCTTCGAGAAGGGCTACACCGTCATCGCCTCCGACTTCATCAACGAGACCTTCGCGCTCCGCGCCAACCTGGAGTCGTGGCAGATGGGGCTCGGGCACGCGTTCGAGATGAACCCGGCGACGCCCGACCAGGTCGTCTATCAGATCGCCGACGCCCAGCTCGTGCGCCAGCTCTTCCCCGAGGCGGCGCCCAAGTACATGCCGCCGACCAAGCACATGCCGGGCGACATCTTCCGGGGCCACATCAAGAACGCGATGTTCAACTTCACCGGCATCTTCACGGGTCAGGACATCATGCTGCTCGGCATGCTCACCGAAGCCCTGCACACGCCCCTGCTCCAGGACCGCTACATCTCGATCATGAACGCCAAGTACGTGTTCGAGAGCTGCCGGCACCTGCGCGACGAGATCCAGTTCAAGCCCGGCGGCATGATCGAGCGCCGGGCCGCAGAGATCCTCGGCAAGGCCGTCGAGCAGATCGAGCACGTCCGCGACATCGGCCTCTTCGCCGCGCTCGAGAAGGGCGAGTTCGCCGACGTCGAGCGCGACCCCGAGGGCGGCCGCGGCGCCGAGGGCGTCGTCAAACGGGCGGCCGACTACTTCAACCCGTTCTTCGCCGCCCTCCGCGACGGCCGCATGAGCGGGCCGCCGACCGGGCCCGCGCCCGGCACGCGAGCCGCAGGCAGCGAGGGGAGGCCTTCATGATCGTGAGACCGTACGGGGACACACGCGACGACGGCGTGGTCCAGTTCTCGTTCACGCTCCCCATCGCTTACTCGCCCAAGGCGGCGGACGTCGGCAAGCAGTTCCTCGAGAAGCTCGGCTTCCACACCGTCGCCATCGCCGAGTGCGCCGCCATCGACCCCAAGTTCACCTTCTACGTCGCCTACGGGCGCACCGAAGAGGGCATCGACCCCGACGAGGTCAAGGGCGACTACCTCGAAGTCGAGATCATGGACTTCTACGCCGTCAACGGCCTGATCAGCGAGAAGCTCGGCCGCAAGCTGTCCGTGGTGGGCGCGGCGATCGAAAGCGACGCCCACACCGTGGGCATCGACGCGATCATGAACATGAAGGGCTTCGCCGGGGACTACGGGCTCGAGCGCTACCCGGAGATCGACGCCCTCAACATGGGCTCGCAGATCCCGTGCGCGCAGCTGCTCAGGACGGCGTTGGAGCGCAAGGCCGACGCTATCCTCGTCTCGCAGGTCGTCACGCAGAAGAACATCCACGTCCAGCACCTCACCCAGCTCATCGAGCTGCTCGAGGCCGAGCGCGTGCGCGAGCGCTTCGTCCTGATCGTCGGCGGGCCCCGCATCAACAACGCGTTCGCGAAGGAGCTCGGCTACGACGCCGGGTTCGGACCGCGAACGACGCCGCTCGAGGTGGCGTCGTTCCTCGCCCAGGAGGTCGTGCGCCGCGCCGGAGAGGCGTGACGCGGCGCTAACGGCATGACAGCCGTACTATCATCAACGTGTTGTGGTGCAGCGCATGGGTCGCGCGGCGGGGGCTGCAGACGCACACGACAGCCACGAGGAGGCAACAGTGCCTGACAACGATATCGTCATTCTCTCCGCGGTGCGGACCGCCCAAGGCAGGTTCCAGGGCGGCTTCAGCGACACCCCGGCGCAGGACCTCGGCGCGATCGCCATGAAGGAGGCGCTCGACCGGGCCGGCGTGACGGGCGACCAGCTCGACGAGGTCATCTTCGGCAACGTCATCCAGGCCGGTCTGGGCCAGAACGTCGCCCGCCAGGCGGAGCTCAAGGCGGGCATCCCGGACGACATCCCCGCCGTCACCGTCAACCGTGTCTGCGTGTCGAGCGCGACCGCCATGGCCATGGCCGCGGCGGCGATCAAGGCCGGCGACGGTGAGGTCTATCTCGTCGGCGGCACCGAGAACATGACCCGCGCACCCTGGCTCCTGCAGAACGGCCGCAAGGGCTATCGCATGGGCATGCCGTCGGACCAGATCTTCGACGCGATGGTGCTCGACGGCCTCTGGTGCGCCATCGGCGGCACCCACATGGGGCTCACTGCCGAGAACCTCAGCGAGCGCTTCGGCATCAGCAAGGAGTCGCAGAACGAGGTCGCCTACCAGAGCCAGGTGCGCGCGACCGCGGCCATCAAGGCAGGCAGATTCAAGGACGAGATCGTGCCCGTCGTGATCCCGCAGCGCAAGGGCGACCCCAAGGTCGTCGACACCGACGAGTGCCCGCGCGAGACCACGCCCGAGGCCCTCGCCGGCCTCAAGCCGGTCTTCAAGAGCGACGGTGTCGTCACGGCCGGCAACGCCTCGGCGATCGCCGATGGCGCCAGCGCCCTGGTCGTCACCTCGCGCAAGAAGGCGGCCGAGCTCGGCGCCAAGCCGATCGCCCAGCTCGTCAGCTACGCGACGGCCGCCGTTGAGCCCGCGATCATGGGTCTCGGCGAGACCAAGGCCGCTCAGATAGCTCTCGAGAAGGCCGGCATGACCGCCAAGGACGTTCAGCTCGCCGAGCTGAACGAGGCCTTCGCCTGCGTCGCCGCGCTCGCCACCCGCGAGCTCGGTCTGGATCCCGACATCGTCAACGTCAACGGCGGCGCGGTCGCTCTCGGCCACCCGCTCGGAAACACCGGCACGCGGATGGTCGTCACGCTCATCCACGAGCTCAAGAAGCGCGGCCAGGAGATCGGCCTCACCGGCGCCTGCGTGGGCGGCGGCCAGGGCGCCGGCTCCGTGATCAAGATCGAAGGCTGAGTCAAGAGTGGCCACTGGCCATCGAGCGCCGGCCGAGCCCGCCACGAGGCGGGCGGCTCCGGCGCCCGACGGCCGCTCCAGGGGAGGGAGAACGCCCATGAAGGAAGGCAACAAGTACGGCGCCCACAGGGTCATCGAGCCCAAGGGCGTGCTGCCGCAGCCGGCGTGGAAGATCGACAACACGATGGAGATCTACGACAACGAGATCCTCATCGACGTCGACACGCTCAACATCGACGCGGCGAGCTTCACGCAGATCGAGGAGGCCGAGGGCGGCGACGTCAAGAAGATGGCCCGCCACAGCCTCGGGATCATCAAGGAGCGCGGCAAGCACCACAACCCGGACACCGGCTCGGGCGGCATGCTGCTGGGGACGATCGCCGAGATCGGCCCGAAGCTCAAGGGCCGCGATCTCAAGGTCGGCGACCGAATCGCGACCCTCGTGTCGCTCTCGCTCACTCCGCTCAAGGTCGACGAGGTCATCTCGACCAACAAGGACACCTGCCAGGTCAAGGTCAAGGGCCAGGCGATCCTTTTCGAGAGCGGCATCTACGCGAAGATCCCGGCCGACATGGACGAGGCCCTCGCCCTCGCCGTGCTCGACGTCGCCGGTGCGCCGGCGCAGGCTGCGAAGCTCAGCAAGCCGGGCCAGACGGTGTTCATCGTCGGGGCCGGCGGCAAGAGCGGCATCCTCTGCGCCTACGAAGCCCGCAAGCGCGTCGGCGTCACAGGCAGGATCATCGGGCTGGTGCACGGCGACGCGGGCAAGAAGCGCCTCGAGAAGACCGGCCTCGTGGACGTGATCTTCCAGGGCTCGGCGACCGACCAGCTCTTCGTCTACAACGAGATCGCCAGGATCACCGACGGCAAGATGGCCGACCTCACGATCAACTGCGTCGACATCCCGAACACCGAGATGTCGTCGATCCTCGCGACCACGGACGACGGCCTCGTGTACTTCTTCTCGATGGCGACGAGCTTCACGTCGGCCGCGCTCGGAGCGGAAGGCATCGGCGCCGACACGACCATGATCATCGGCAACGGCTACACCAAGGATCACGCCGCGATCGCGCTCAACACGGTTCGCGAGAGCCCGATGCTCATGGAGATCTTCAAGGAGACCTACGCCACGGGCGCCGGCAACCCCGAGCCCGTCGGTATCCAGGCGTCGGAGGTCTGACCTGACCCCTCGGACCTGACGGCGCGCAAAGGCCGATCGCCTCGTGCCTGAGCGGAAGAAGGCCCGGGCTCCGCACGCGGAGCCCGGGCCTTCTCGTTTCTCTCACCGGCGCGGCCGGGGTCCACGTTTCACGTGAAACGTGCGCCCCGGCCATGCGTGGGACCCATCGCCCGCGGGCACGCGGGACGTTCCTGCCCTCAGAGGCTGCTGCCGTTCCAGCCCCCGGACCCGCCCATCATGCCCTGGCCGCCGTTCCAGCCCTGACCGCCGCAGCCCTGGCCGCCTGAGCCGCCGCATGCTCCGCCAAAGCCGGAGCCGCCCCTGCCGCCCTCGCCGAGACCCGCCGGGGGCTCGACGCCGTACTTCTCGAAGAGAGCGCGCATGTCGTCGGCGTGCTCGGCGCGCAGCTCGTCGAGAGCCTTCTGCGCGGCGTCGCTGGACCGAGCCTCGCCGTACGTGTCCCACCAAGCGCGCATCTCGTCGCGATGCTCTTCGCGCAGGGCCTGCATGTCTTCGCGCGCCTGCGGGTCCTGCAGCGGGCCGACACCGCCGCATCCCCGCCCCGCACCGTCCGTGCCCTCCGGCCCACGGGCTGCGGCCATCATGCCGCCACCGAACGGCATACCGCGACCGGGTCCGTCGGCGCCGAACGCGATCGTGACGGCGGCGAAGACGGCGGCGGCGGTCAGGCCGCCGATCAGCAGGGCGAGCTTCCAGGTCTTCATCATCCACTCCTCCTCGTGGTCATGCCGGCCGCGCGCCGCTCGGGCACGCGGCCGGCCTCGGCAGCGTTCTGTCACCCAGAGTACCTCCGACTTGCGAAGAACCTGTGAACCACGTCTGCCGAGGCTGTCGAGGCCTTACGCGCACGGTCGCTCACCTTGAGGCGCTGCTACAATCGACCTAACGGTGGCCCGAGCGACGGGCGACGGTCCTTCGACGGCCGGAGGCACACGTGACGCAGGATGATGTTCGAAGGGCGCTCGCTGCCGTTCAGGACCCGGAGCTCAGACGCAGCATCGTCGACCTCGGGATGGTGCGCGACGTCGTGGCCGACGACGATCGCGTCGGCGCGACCATCGTGCTGACCACGGCGGGGTGTCCGCTGCGCAACAAGATCCGCGCCGACGCCGAGCAGGCCCTCACGACGATCGCCGACGGTCGCCGGATCGAGGTCAGGCTCGACGCGATGTCCTGCGACGAGCGCGATGCGCTTGCGCAGCGGCTCGCGTCCAGGCACGAGTTGACGGCGACGCTCTTCGGGCCCGGCTCGGCCACGCGCACCCTCGCCATCGCGAGCGGCAAGGGCGGTGTGGGCAAGTCGACCGTCACGGCCAACCTGGCCGTCGCCCTGGCTCAGCAGGGTCACGCCGTCGCCCTCATCGACGCCGACGTCTACGGCCCCACGATGCCGCTGATGCTCGGCCTGCCCAGCGTGCGGCCGGCGACGCACGACGGCAAGCTCGTCCCCCCCGAGGCCCATGGTGTCAAGGTCGTCTCCATGGGCCTCTTCCTCGACGGCGATGAACCCGTCATCTGGCGCGGCCCCATGCTCGGACGGGCGATCGAGCAGTTCCTCGGGGATGTGCTCTGGGGCAGCCCCGACTTCCTCCTCATCGATCTGCCTCCGGGTACCGGCGACATCGCCCTGACCGTCGCGCAGATGATCCCGGGAGCCGAGATCGTCATCGTCACGACCCCGCAAGCGGCAGCCGCGCGCACCGCCGCCAAAGCGGCCAAGATGGCGCAGATGACCAAGCACCACGTCGCGGGCGTGATCGAGAACATGGCCTTCTTCGTCTGCCCTGTGTGCGACACGACGCACAACATCTTTGGGCGCGGAGGCGCGTTCGAGATAGCCCGGCTCATGGACACGAGGCTGCTGGGTCGCATCCCCCTGGACGAAGCGACGCGCCAGGGCGGCGACGCGGGGTCGCCGGCCGCCCTCGATGCCACTTCCACGACGGGAGCGGTGTTCCACGACATCGCCCGTGCGCTTGCCGGCGCGCCCGGCGAGGCTGAGAGCCAGTCCAGACGGCGCAATGAGCGTCACTGATACTGATGTCCTCGTCGTATTGACCGTGCAGAGCGCGACGCTGCTCCCGGGCTGCAGGCGGCTCGCGGAGTTCAGCCCGTGACCTGGTCTGCCGATGACCGGAGTATGGACCACACGCACGACCACGCACGCCCGGTGTCACGAGGTGACGGCGGCGACGTCGGCGCGGCACAGGCGCTGGACCTCGCCGCGGCGGAGCTCTGCCGCCGCACGCACGCCGCGTGCTGCTGGATAAGCGCCGCCACCGCCGGCGATGCCGAGGTCCTCGCCGCGCATGCGCGTCGCGGCCCGCCGGCGCGACCGGCCGGGACCCGCTGGAGGATCGCCGACGTGCCGCCGGCGATGCAGGCGCTCGCCACTCGCCGCCGCGTCTCGCTGTCCGGGTCCGACGACCCGCGCCTCACCGCCGCGCAGCGTGCGTCCTGGTACGGCAACGGCGACGGCACGAGCGTCGTCGTCGTGCCGTTGCTCGCCGACGACACGGTCGTCGGCTTCGTCGAACTCGCCGACAGCCGGCCGCGCGACCTGAGCCTCCGCCTCGAGGAGCAGGACGCCTTCCTGCGCCTCGTCACCGACCTGGTCGCGCAGCGCCGCCGGCTTGTCGCGGCCGAACGGCGTGCCGCCGATCTGGCCCTCATCCTCGACGCCGACATCGAGGCGCAGACCCGGGCCGCGGGCTCGGAGCAGGTCCTGCGCGTGGTCGCTCGTCGTCTTGCGACGCTCTGCCGCGCACCGCTCGTCGACATCTCGTCGATCGGGCGCGACCGACTCCACACCGTGGTCAGCTGGAACCGCCACGGCTTCAACCACGAGGTCGAGGGTACCGACTACGCGCTCAGCGACTGGCCGGTGACCAGAGCGGCCGTCGCCGACGGTCGCACCGAGATCCTTCTCGACCTCGGAGACCCGCGTCTCGACGCATCCGCCGTCGCCGCGATGAAGGCCTGGGGAGCGGCCTCGCTCCTCGTCCTGCCCCTCGTCGCCCACGGCGCCGTGATCGGCGTCGCCGAGGTCTACGACAGTGAGCCTCGGGACTTCGCCGACGTCGTCGAGGCGGCCGGGGTGCTCGCCGAGGTGGCGGGCCACATCCTCGACCGGTCCCTGCTCGTTGAGGCCCTGGAGTCGAGCAGCCACACGATGCGTGAGCTCATCGACCTCGGCACACGCGTCAGTCGCACCCAGGACCCCGTCACCCTGGCCGAGTACGTCGCCGAGCGCCTCGTCGCGGTGACGGGAGCCGTGTGCTGCGAGATCTCCAAGACGGAGCGCGGTGGCGTCCGCGTGCTGGTGAGCCTCGACACGCGTCCCGACCAGCAAGACCCGGACGCGACCAAGAGCGTCGATCTCGAAGCCTATCCCGGGGTGACGGAAGCCGCGCGCAAGCACGAACTCTTCGTCGTGGAGAGCCCAGACGACCCTCGCCTGACCGCCCACGAGCGCCGGATGTACGAACGCTGGGGCTTCCAGAGCCAGCTCGCGATCCCGCTGCTGGTCGAGGATCGGCTCGTGGGCGTCATAGAGCTCTACGACGATGAGCGTCATGACTACGGCGAGCACATCGACTTCGCGCGCAGCGTCGGTCAGATCGTCGCTGGGGCTTTCAGCAACGCGCTCCTGCTCGAACAGCTCGGCGAGAGCAACGCCGAACTCCGCACGCTTGCCGACGCGAGTCTCGAGTTCGGCGCCTCGCTCGACCTCGACTCCGTCCTGCGCTCCGTCGCCGTCCGCATCTGCGCCGCGGGCGAGGCCACCGCCTGCGACATCTACGCCCTCGAAGGGCGGCGCCTGCGCGGTCTCGTGAGCGCCGACGGCGAGGTCATCGACGAGGAGTTCACCGGGACGACCTGGCAGCTCGCCGACTTCCCCCTGGTCGCCCAAGCTATCGACGGGCGTGAGCCGATCGCCGTCGCCGACGTCCTCGATGATCCCCGGATAGGCGAGAAGGAGCGCGCCGAGGACGTTGTCTGGGGCTATCGATCGCTGATGGAGTTCCCCCTCATCCATCGCGGAGAGGTCATCGGCGTGGCCGCGCTCTTCGGCAGCGAGCCGGGGCAGTTCGCCCGCTTCGATCTCGTGCGGAGCCTGGGCCAGATCGCCGCCCAGGCGATCGCCAACGCCCGCGTCCATCAGCTCCTCGACGACAGCGCCCACCGGACGGCGCTCGTCAACGAAGCAGGCGTCGACCTCGCTGCCTCGCTCGATGTCGAGCGCGTCCTCACCGTCGCAGCCCGGCGGTTGTCGCAGATCGCCGGCGCCACGACGTGTGACATCTACATCGTCGAGGGCGACGCGTTGGCGTGCGCGGCAAGCGTGGTCGACGCCGCTCAGGACACGGAGTGGCTGGGCAACATCATCCGACTGAGCGAATGGCGCGCCGCGCGCCTCGCGGTTGAGTCCCGATCCATCGTCAACGTCGTCGGTCCGGACGACCCCCGCCTCGCGTCCGCGCGGCGCGACGGCGAGGGCGGTCTCGAGCAGACCGCCCTGATCGTCCCGCTCGTGGTCGAGAACCGCGTCATCGGCGTGGCTGAGCTCTTCTCGCGAGCCGGAGCGGTCGCGTTCAGCGAACAGGACGTCGCCGGAGTGGAGGCCCTCTGTCGCGTCGCCGCCCTCGCGATCGCCAATGCGGAGCTGTACGCCGATCTCGAGCTGCGCAGCCGCGAGGCCGAGCTGCTCAACCGGATGGCGGCGATCACGACGGCGAGCCTCGACACCGGCGACATCGCCACCGCGACGGTCAGCGCGCTCGCCGGGCTCGTCGCCTTCGACGATGTCTGCGTCGTCATCGATGGGGTCGGTGACTGGCGCGTCGTCTACAGCTCGCTGCCCGAGGTCGACGCCCTGGCCGGGAGCATGGATGGCCTCGGTGCGCCCGAGTTCCTCAAGCGGCTCCAGGAGGAGCGCGCGACGCTCGTCGACCTCAGCCGCGAACCGCTGCTCGGCGAGGCCGGGGGAGTCGCCGGCTTGCGCTCGGCGCTCGTCGTGGGGTTGTGGTTCGACGAGCGCCTCAGCGGCGCCCTCGCCCTCGCGTCACGGCGCGGCGACGCTTTCTCGGTCGCCGACAAGCGCCTCCTCAAGCGCGTCGGTTCGCAGCTCGCCCTGGCCTTCAGGAACGCCCGCCTCTACGAGACCATCAAGACGATGCACGTCGGTCACCTGAAGGCGCTCATCTCGGCGATGAACGCGCGCGACTCGTACGCCGTCGGTCACGCGGCGCGCGTGGCCGGCTACGTGCTTCTTCTGGGGCGCGAACTCGGCTGGCACGAGGAACGCCTCCCCGAGATAACCGAGGCGGCCTTCCTTCACGACGTCGGCCGCATCGGTGTCGCCGACGACGTGCTCTTCAAGCCGGGACGGCTGAGCGAGGCCGAGATGGCCGAGCTGCGCCATCACCCTGTGGTGAGCGCCGGGATCATCCAGCCGCTGTTCGGCGACGACATGGTCCACGCCGTGCGCCACCATCACGAACGCTGGGACGGTACGGGGTATCCGGACGGCCTCGCCGGCGAGCACATTCCCGAGCTCGCCCGCGCCCTGTGCCTCGTCGACTCCTACGACGCCATGTCCTACCAGCGGCCGCACCACACGGCGCTCACGTACGACGAGTGCGTCGCCGAGATTCAGCGCTGCTCGGGGCAGCAGTTCGACCCCGACCTCGCCGAGGCGTTCCTCCGCGTCCTCGAGCGACTCGGAGAGCGCCGCGCGATCGCGCGCGCGGCCGCCCTCGAGGCGGCCGCGCGCGTCGACGTCGCGGCGTACGTACGCCTCACAGGCGCCGACGACGAAGGCGGCCCCGACTTCGGCCGGGTGGCGGCCGCGCTGCGCGAAGTGCGGGACGCCCACCCTCCGCTTCGCTTCCTCACGACCCTCCGGCCCGCGCACGACGGCTGGACGATGGTCGTCGACCCCGAGGAGGACCCCGCTTTCAGATCTCACATCGGCGACCATGTCGAAGGCGTCGGCACCATCGGGGAGGACGTGGTCCTCGAGGAAGGCGCACGCAACGTGCTGGTCCTCGACGACTACGGTCTCTGGGTCAGTTGCGTCGCGGACCTCATCGACGAACGCGGCGACCGTGTCGGGCTGGTCTGCGCGGATATCGCCCCCGACGACGACTGGCCGACCGACCTCGGTCTGCGCTTCGCGGAGCCGGGCAGCACGTTCGCATCGGTGATCGCCTCCGCGACCGCCCGTCTGGGGCGGGCGCGCGTGGACGCCGTCACCGACGGCCTCACGGGGCTCTACAACCAGCGTTACTTCAAACAGCGCCTCGGCGAAGAGGTCGCGCGCGCCGCCGAGCAGGGCCGGCCTCTGGCGCTGCTCTTCTGCGACCTCGATCACTTCAAGGACTACAACGACCGCTTCGGCCACAGCGCCGGCGACGAGGCGCTGCGCGCGGTGGCCAACGTCCTTCTGCGCTCGGTGCGGCAGGTCGATCTTGCGGCCAGGTACGGCGGGGAGGAGTACACCGTCGTCCTCATCGACACGACCGCGGCGCGCGCCGCCGAGGTCGCCGAGCGCATCCGGAGCGGCGTGGCCGCGCTCGAGCTGGACGACGCCGACCGCAGGCTCAGCGTGAGCATCGGCGTCGCGGCATACCCGCGCGACGCCGCCCTTGCCGAGGAGCTCGTCGACAAGGCGGACTGGGCGATGTATCTCGCCAAACGCCACGGCCGCGACAGGGTCATCATCTTCGGCCCCGGCGAGGTCGACGACGGCTCGTCCGAATCGTAGACACGGCCCTCACTCAGCCGTCACCCGCCCCCCGCCCCAAGCCCGCCGAACCGGGTCGACGGTCCTTCCTCACACGGGTAGAATTGGGCAGCTTTTGGGCAAAGGCGACCGGGTGGGGGAGGACATGCGGGTCGGAAAGGCCGACGGAGAGGCATGGCTGCGTCTCAGTGAAGCCGCCGATCTCCTCGGCGTAAGTCTCAACACGCTGCGCCGGTGGAGCGACTCCGGCAAGCTCCCGTGCTACCGCAGTCCAGGTGGGCATAGGCGCTACCGCCGCGCCGACGCCGTGGCCGTGTTGCGTCATCAGGCGGGTGGGGACGCGACCGCCGAGACCGACGCGCGGCTGAAGGTCGCGGACTCCTCGGAAGCCGGAGCGCGTGAAGCCCTCGCCCAGCCCGCCCTCGCCACGCTCGCGCAGGTCGCCGCCCAAGGCCTCGGCGTGTCCTCGTGCGTGATCGCGACCATCGAGGACGACGGCCTGCTCCGCGTGGCGGCCGGCTTCGCCGACATCGAGGCGCCCGAAGACGCAAGGATCGGGCGAGTCCTCACGCGCTCGCAGGCGCCCGTTGCCGACGAGGTGCAGCACACCCACAGGCGCGTGGTCATCGCCGACGTCGCCGCCACCAATCTGCTCACGCCTGCGGAAGTGAATGCCTGCCGGCAACGGCAGGACGCCGCCGTGCTGGGCCTTCCGCTGTCGGTCGGCGGCCGGCTCCTCGGCGTGATGCAGCTGGTGGAACGCCGCGCCCCGCGCGCTTTTACGGCGGCGAACGTGGCCTTCGCCGAGTTCGTCGCCCGCCAGGCGGCGGGGCTGATCGCCAGCGAGTCGGGAGACGACACCGCCGGCCTCCTGCTCGAGGCCCCCTCGGGGACCCGGGGCGACGCGCCCATCGCCGAGACCGTCATACCCCGCGCATTTCAGGCTCCGGTTGGCGAGCACGACTCGACGCCCGAGCGCCGCATCCACGACCTCGAGATGATCGTGCAGGCGGGCCTCGAGGACACCGCCCGGCTGAGCACCGACGAAGTCCTTCACGCCGTCGTTCACCGTCTCGCCGAGCTCACCCATAGCCCGGTCTCGGACGTGTACGCCGTCGAGGGCGGCACGCTCCGCGCGCTGATCAGTTACGACGCCGGTCGCTTCGACCCGGAGTGGGAGGGCGTCGTCGTCCCAATCGACCGGTACCCGTGCAGCCGTCGAGCGATCGAGAGCGGGGAGATCGCGATCGCGTCGAGCCTCGAGGACCCGATCCTCGGCGCCGAGGGACGCTACTCGCTCGAGCGCTGGGGCTACCAGTCGCAGCTTTCGATGCCGCTGGTCGCCGCAGGACGCGTCATCGGCCTGATCGAGCTCTCGGACTACGTCCCGCGCGACTTCGGCGAGGAGCTCGAGCTCGTCCGCGGCCTCGGCCGGGTTGCGGCCCAGGCCCTCGAGAACGCTCGCCTCTTCGAGCTCGTCGAGCGCCGCAGTCGCATCCTCAACGAGCTCGTCGACCTGGGGACGTTCGCCTCGACCGCCCGCGACTTCGGCACGGTCCTCCGCCACGTGGCGGAGCGCCTTCTCGGCACAGTGGGGGCGGCGAACTGCGACATCTACCAGGCGACGGAGGACGGCCTGCGCTGCGTCGTGAGTCACGACCGAAGCGGCGTCGACGAGGACGCCGCGGGGAGGCCCCTCGATGTCTCCCTCTACCCGAGCTTGATTGCGGCGGCGGCGAGCGGACAGCTGTTCGTCGTGTCGAGCCCGGACGACCCGCAGCTGTCGGAACGCGAACGCGAGGTCTACCGCGAGTACGGCTTCAACAGCGAGGTCTGCGTGCCGTTGATCGTCAACGACGAGCTCTTCGGCCTGATCGACATCTACGACACCCGGCCGCGGAGCTTCTCGGAGTACCTCAGCTTTCTCCGCAGTCTGGGCATGAACCTCGCGGGCACCTTCGCCTCGAGGCTTCTTCTCGACCAGCTCGAACGCGGGACGTCCGTACTGCGTGAGATCGTCGAGCTCGGCGCCCTCGCCGCCCAGGACGGCGACTTCAACGACCTGCTGGAGACGCTCGCCGGCCGCGTGCTGGCGACGGTCGGCGCCGCGGACTGCGACGTCTTCGCCCTCGAGGGCGATACGCTGCGCTGTCTTGTCAGCGTGGACGGCCGTGGGTCTGACCGTGAGGCGATCGGCGAGGCCATCAGGGTCGCCGACTACCCCGTCATCGAGCTGGCGCTCCGGACTCGTGAGCCGCTGGTCGTCGCGAGCCTGGACGACCCCCGGGTGACCGAGCACGAGCGGAGTGACTACGCCGACTGGGGGTTCAAGAGCCTCGTCTCGATACCGCTGTCCTCCGGCGATGAGGTCGTCGGAGCGATCGACGTGTTCGACACGCGGGAGCGCGACTACGGCGAGTACCTCGACTTCCTGCGCCAGGCGGCGCAGATCGTCGCCGGCGCGCTGGAGAAGGCCCGGCTCGTTGAGGGCCTCGAGCGCGCCAATGCCCAGCTCGGCCACCTCGTGGAGGCAGGGCTCGAGTTCGGGTCCACGCTCGACGACGCGGAGGTCCTGCGCCGCGTGGCCGCGCGTCTCTGCGCCGCGGCGCAGGCCAGGTGCTGCGACATCTACGGCATCGAGGGCAATGCGCTGCGATGCCTCGCCAGCGTCGAGGACGGCGCCCTGGACGAGAGCTTCGTGGGCACCCTCTACGACATCGACCGCTATGACGGCGTCCGCGAGGTCGTCGACAGTGGGCGCATCATGGTCGTCGCCGACATGGAGAGCGACGAGCGCATGTCGGCGTTCGAGCGCGCCGAGAACCTGCGCTACGGCCACCGGGCGAAGGTGGAACTCCCTCTCGTGGCCGGCAGGCGGACCATCGGTCTCGCCTCGATCTTCGACGACAAGGCGCGCGACTTCGGCGACCTGGGGCTTCTGCAAAGCCTCGCCCAGGTCGCCGCCAACGCGCTCGCCAACGCGATGCTCTACGACGAGCTCGACCGCTCGGCCGACCGCATGGCCCTCGTCGGCGACATGAGCTTCGAACTCTCCTCCTCCCTCGATCTCGACGAGGTGCTCGCGAACACGGCCAGCCGCCTTTGCGCGCTCGCCGACATGCCGTGCTGCGACCTCTACACCCTCGACGACGAGCGGCACCTGACCTGTGTGGTGAGTCTCGCCGAAGGCCAGACCGACAGGAGTTGGCAGGGCCGCTCGTTCAGTCTCGAGCATTGGTCGGCGATGCGCACCGCCGTCGAGAGGCGGATGCCGATCGTCATCTCGTCGCTCGAGGACCCGCTGCTCAGCGAGAACGAGCGGGTCGTGATGGGTGAGCACTCGGAGACGGCGGAGATCATCTTTCCGCTGATCTCGAAAGACGTGGTGATCGGCGTCCTCGAGCTGCTCGAGACGCGCGGTCCGCGGACCTTTCGCGAAGACGAGATCGCGACCATCTCGGCCGTCTGCCGCGTGGCCGCGCTGGCGATCCACAACGCGAAGCTCTTCGACGACATCAAGCGCCTCCATATCGGCAACCTCAAGGCGCTCTCGAGCGCCCTCAACGCGAAGGACTACTACACCCTCGGCCATGCCGCCCGGGTCGCCGCCTACATGGTCCTGCTGGGCGAGGAACTCGGCTGGGACCCAGAGCTCCTCCGCGGCGTCGAGGAGGCCGCGTATCTTCACGACATCGGCAAGATCGGTGTGTCCGACCGGGTCCTCCTGAAGCCCGGCAACCTGAACCCCCGCGAGTGGGACCTGATGCGCCAGCACCCGGCGTACTCGGCGGACATCATCCACGCCCTGTTCAGCGAGGAGCTCACCGGCGGCGTGCGGCATCATCACGAACGCTACGACGGCTCGGGCTACCCGGATGGCCTGGCCGGCGATGCCATCCCGGCCATCGCCCGGGCGATGTGCGTGGTCGACTCCTACGACGCGATGAGCTTCCGCCGCCCATACCGTCAGGCTCTCTCGTACGCGGCCTGCCTCGAGGAGCTCGAGCGCTGCGCGGGGTCCCAGTTCGACCCGACCATGGTCGCCTCCTTCGAGCGCGTCCTCGATCGTCTCAGCGCGCAGAAGACGACCGCCGTTGAGGTGGCCGGGGAAGCCGCCAGGCGACTCGACCGCGAAGCCCACGCGACCCTGCAGCGGCGTGAGGACGAGGACTCTGAGGCATACCGCCGCGTGGCCGCGACGTTGCGCGCGGTGCGCGACGAGCACCCGCCGACCAGGTACGTGACGACGTTCGTGCGCAGCGCCTCGGCGTCGGCGCTCGTCGCCGACGCCGAGGAGGACGAGGCGCTACGCTCGCACATCGGCGACGAGTCCTTCTCGGACGAGGAGATCCTGTGCGTGTTCGCCGACCAGCCTGTGGACCGCACCGTCCTGGTCGTCGACCACTTCGGGGTATGGATCAGCGGGGCGGCCCCCATCCGCGACGAGCGCGGTGAGATCGTCGCCGTGACCAACGCAGACCTGCCGGCGACGTCCGGCGCCACCGAGGTCGACGGCTTGCGCAGCGACGTCACGCAGACGTTCGCGACGATGGTCGAGGACGCCGCCGCCCGGCTCGTGCACGCCGAGCTCGAGGCCATCACCGACGGCCTCACCGGTCTCTACAACCACCGCTACCTTCACGAGCGCCTCGACGAGGAGATCGAGCGCTGCGTCTACCGCGGCGGGAGTCTCGCACTGCTGCTCGTGGACCTGGACGACTTTCGCGCCTTCAACGACCGCTACGGCCACAGCGCCGGTGACCGCGCCCTGCGCGGGGTTGCTCACATCATCGAGACCTCGCTCCGGCAGGTCGACCTGGCGGCACGATTCGGCGGTGAGGAGTTCGCCGTCATCCTCATCGACGCCGACGAGGCAGGGGCGAACGAGGTCGCCGAGCGCATCCGCAACGGGATCGTGGGGACGGAGTTCACGCTGGGTCACGAGTCGCTGTCGGTGAGCATCGGCATGGCCCTCTGCCCCGGCGACGCGACCCACAAGGCGGAACTCCTCGACAAGGCGGACTGGGCGATGTACCTCGCCAAGCGCCGCGGGCGCGACCAAGTCGTCTCGTTCAGCGCCGAGCACGGCGCGCTCACGCCGGAGCAGGCGCTCTCCGTCCACGACGACCACGTCGCTGCCCTCGCGGGCGTGGTCGCCGCGGGCGAGGCCCTCGGGCGGCGGCGCCGGGCGGCCGTCACGCACCTCGCGCTGGCGGTGGCGCGCGAGCTCGCGCTCGGGCCGGAGGAGATGCACGAGGTCGTCGCGGCGGTGTCGGCCTGCGGCGAGGGAACCGAACCCGCGGCGGCGGCTCCGGACCGGCTGCCCGAGCACGTCGCCGCCGTGGCGGTGCGCTACGAGGCACTGGTGACGAGACCGCCGTACCGGCCTCAGATCTCAGAGTCGGAGGCCCTGCAGGAGCTGCGCTCGTGCCCGGCCTTTGAGCACGAAGCCCGCCTCTGGACGGCGTTCGAGGCGGTACTGGCGCGCCCGCGGCCCTGAGGCCGACCGGGCGGGCGGGTGTCGGCGGACGACATGAGGCGCGTCGGCGTCCGGCCGGCGCCCAAGGTCGCGTCAGGCGCCGATGAAGGCGCAGACGTACCGGCCGACCTCGTTGCCGGCCGAGGCGCGGTGCATCATGGTCAGCAACCGGCAGAGCGACTGGTCGTCGTCGACGATCGTCTCGCCGACGTCATCGTACTGGGCGAGCAACCGCTCGACGACGAGTTCTCTCTCTTTGCGTGTCATGGGGCCACCTCGCTGGTCCTTTGCTCCACGACCCACGTCGGCCGCGGTCGCGTGGCGCACGATGGAACGCCCGTCTACGCGACTGTCAGGGGCGCTGCGCGGCGAGGCCGGCGAGGACCTCAAGGGCGGCGATGACGGCGAGGCCGGCGAGGCGGCCTTGGGGGTCCCGCGAAGGCGCGAGGCCGCAGACATCGAGGCCGGCGACGCGCCCGCCGCCGAGCGTGCGCACGGCGCGCGCGAGTTCGCGGGCGCTCAGGCCGGCCGAGAGAGGCGGCACAGGCTCGGCGTCGGCAGCGTCCACGGCGGCAAGATCGATCGACACGTACACGGCCTCCGTCCCCGCGCCTGCCGCCTCGAGCGCCTCCTGCGCCACCGCGACGATGCCGAGCTCGTCGACATCGGCGGCTGGGTAGACGCGGACGCCGAGTTCATCGGCGACCATCCGACACAGGTCCGGCTCCGGCCCCTCCCGGATTCCGATCTCGACGAAGTTGGCGGGCTCGACGACACCCAGCTCGAAGGCCCGCGCCCACTGTGACCCGGCGCGATACCTCGGCTCGAGATCGAGATCCAGACGGGCGTCGAAGGCGACGATGCCCAGCTTGCCGGCGAGCTTGGCGGCGAGCACCTGCAGGACGGGGATGCTGACACTGTGGTCGCCTCCGAACACGATGGGCAGGGCGCCCGCGGCGAAGACGTCGGCCAGCTTGTCGTGGGCGCGCATGAACGTCGCCTCGACGCTGTCCGGGTCGGCGACGACGTCGCCGTAGTCGACGAGGCGCACGGCCGTCGCGGCCTCGAGACGCCGCGCAGCCGCCGGCGCGCCCGCGGTCGAGACAACGGCCGCGATGGCGGCCGCCCGGCGGCGGATCGCGGCCGGGCCCGCCGCGACGTCGGGGTCGAGGGATGCGAAAGGGATCCCGAGGACGACGGCATCGGCGCCCTCGAGGCCGTGCGGGTCGGCCGCCGCCGGCGCGCCCATGAACGCGGGCGCTTCGTCGCGGCACGGCGGCGCTGTGCCTTCCGGGGAGTCGGCGATCCTGCGCGCGGCGCGTTCCCACGCGGCACGGACCTCGTTCGCATCCACGGGCGCGCCTCCCTTCCCGACGACGTGACAGCGGTGCGGCCGGCGGCACGCTGCCGGCCGGCCGTCGTGAGTCTACGCCACCGACGGGCGCTCGCCGAGACCGGACGCTCCTCGTAGGGCGCGCCGGCAGGAGCCCGATGACGCGAGAAGAACACGACGAGCAGACAGCCTCCGGCCGCAACGAAAGGAAGCCCATGAACGACGAACCCCTGCCTGCGGACCGGCCGCCGGACGCAGTCCCGCCGCCGCCCGAGGAGGCCGCGCCGCCGCCCGAGGAAGCCGCGCCGCCGCCCGAGGAAGCCGCGCCTCCGCCCGAGGAGGCCGCGCCTCCGCCGCCGGCGCCCTACCGTCCGCCGGCGGCGCCGCTCGCGGCCGCTCCGCGGCCGCATCCCGGCGGCCCTTCCGGCGGTCCATCCGACGGCGCGACGACCTTCGCCGTCGACTACCCCGAGCAGAGCTCGCGCCTCTGGGCAGCCCTGTTCCTGCTCTTCGGCATCAAGTTCCTCGTCCTCATCGTCCACGCCGTCATCCTGGCCGTGCTGCAGATCGGCGCCTTCTTCGTGTTCGTCGTCGCCCAGCCCTGGATCCTCATCACCGGGCGCATGCCCGAGGGCATGCATCGTTACCAGACCGCCGTGATCGCCCAGGGCAACAAGATGAACGCCTGGCTGTACGGCCTCACCGACGCCCTGCCGCCGTTCTTCCTCTCCGAAGATCCCTATCCCGTGGGGACCACGATCGGGCACCCCGCGGAGAGCTCCCGGCTTTGGGCCCTGCTGAACATCGTCTGGCTCAAGCCCCTCGCGCTGCTGCCGCACCTCATCATCCTGTACGTGCTGCAGATCGTCCTCATGGTGGTCGTGTTCGTGGCCCAGATCGTGATCCTCGTGACGGGCAGCGTGCCGCGAGGCATGTTCGACTTCGTCGTCGGCGTGATGCGCTGGCAGACGCGGGTGAACGCGTTCCTCTACGGTCTGCGCGACGAGTACCCGGCGTTCTCGCTCGAATGAGGCCTGATGACGGATCACTGGCACGCCGGACGCGTGGCCGCATGGCTTGCCCGGGACCCGGGAATGCCGTATAACGAGACGTCCCCGACCTCGGGGGCGCCGTTCGGTGGGGCATTAGCTCAGCTGGGAGAGCGCCTGGATCGCACCCAGGAGGTCAGCGGTTCGATTCCGCTATGCTCCACCACCTCTTCTCATCCCGACTCCGTTCGCAGGACGACGAGCGCCACACGTAGGACCCGCGACGATGACCCCCCGGTCGGCCAGGAGCCATGACAACGGACGCCTACTACCGCGACGTCAAGCCCGTCCTGCTCGAGCTCATCGACCCGCTAGGTCTGCGCATCCTCGACGCGGGATGCGCCTCCGGCGTCAACGGCGAGCTCCTCAAACGTGCCGGGGCGCGCGAGGTCTGGGGGATCGAGCTCGACCCCGGCGCCGCGGACGAAGCCCGCCGGCGCCTGGACGGTGTCGTCACGGGAGACCTCGCCGATGTCGGGCTCGAACAGGTCGGCGGCCAGGAGTTCGACGCCGTCCTCGCCATAGACGTGCTGGAGCACCTGGCCGACCCGGCGGCTGGCTTGGCGCGGCTCGTCGAGATGCTGCATGCCGGCGGCCTCGTCGTCGCCTCGATCCCCAACGTGGCGCACGTCTGGGTCATCGCGAACCTGACGATGAAACGCTGGCCGCAGAAGTCGAGCGGCATCTTCGACCGCACGCACCTCCGCTTCTTCGCCAAACGCGACATGGTGGCCCTCCTCCGCGGGGTCGGCCTCGAGGTCCTGGAGGTGCGACCCTACTTCACGCGCTACCGGAGCCTCGAGGCGCTGGCGCTCGTCCTGTCGCTCTACGTCTTTCGCGACTACTGGGCGCGCCAGTTCCTGCTCGTCGCCCGCAAGCCCGTGCGCTGAGCGCGCGCGGCGCGGCGGCCGCGCGACCCGCGGCGCGGCTCAGTCCTGCTCGTCGATCCCCACGTCGGTGAGCTGCACCATCGGCGCGTCCGGGTCGAGACGGACGGTCGCCGACCCGCACTGCGGGCACGTGGGACGCGGCGCCTCGGTCGAGAACTCGTCGCTGCAGCTCAGGCAGGTCGCCGCGACCGGCGACCACTGGAGATGGAGCCGGGCGCCCTGGAAGAAGTCGTCCTCCTCGGTGAGCATCTCGAAGTACATCTCGATGGAATCGAAGGTGAAGTCGGCGGCAGGCGTCATGGTGAGATACAGGTCGGTCACCTTGTGGGCTCCGTTGGCGACCGCTGCCTCCCGCGCGCGGTCGATGATGCCCTGGGTGATGCCGAGTTCGTGCACGGCGCGTCCTCCTTCGCCCCGGTTCTGCCCGTCTCGCAGCGGTCCGGACGGCGACGACCGGCTGCCCGCCCATCATAGCCGCACGGGAGCAGATGGCGCGCAGCGCCAGGGCGATACGCGCGCGACATGCGGAATTCGGCGCGTCAACTGGTGTCTGATGACGAGACGCCGCATGTGAACCGGCATCGACGACGAGAATCGTCGCTCCCGCGGCTTGTGAGGCGGCGCCCCGTCTGATAGAAACGGGGCGCCGCACATCACCTCCGCCGCGCGAGGGGCGCGTCGGGGGTCGATCTGTCCCCGTCGCACCGGCGTCGCCGGTCCGGGACCTCGAGGAGGGAGACATCCATGAAGGTACTCATCGTCGGCGCCGGCATGCAGGGCCAGGTGCTCACCTGGAACCTGGGCCGCAACCCCGCAGTCAGCAAGATCCTCGTCACCGACTACGACGAGGCGCGGGCGAAGTTCGTCGCCGGCCAGGTCGGCAACGGCAAGGCGACCGGCGCGTTCATCGACGCGTCCGACATCGACGCCGTGGCCAAGGCCGGCGCCGGCGCGAAGCTCATCGTCAACGCCGTGGTCCCCGAGTTCAACATGGCGATCATGCGCGCCTGCCTCAAGGCCGGGGCCGCCTACCTCGACATGGCCTCGGGCCAGACCCGCACCAAGACCATCGACGAGGCCTACCTCGAACAGACGACGCTCGCCGGCGACTTCGCCAAGGCCGGCATCACAGCCCTGCTCAGCACCGGGATGGACCCCGGTGTCACCAACACCTTCGCCTCGATGGGCTACCAGGACCTCGACAAGTGCTTCGAGATCCGCATCAAGGACTACGCTCTCTTCGACAGCCCGGTGCCGCTGCAAGTGTGGTCGCAGGAGACCTATTACACCGACTGCGCACAGCCGCCGCTCCTGTACGAGGAGAACGAGTTCAAGCGCGTCGAGATCTTCGGCCGCCGCGAGAAGTACATGTTCCCCGAGCCGTTCGGCCTCGGTACGGTGATCTGCCATGACCACGAAGAGGTCACCACGCTGCCGCGCCTGCTCCCGAAGAAGTGGGGCGAGAAGGGCCTGCGCTACGTCGACTTCAAGATGGGCGGCGACCCTGACGGCGCGGCCATCGACGCCGACCTCGCCCTCGTCGGCTCCGGCATGACGAGCAAGTACCCCGTCAAGCTCAAGGACGGCAGCGAGGTGCGGCCGATCGACGTCTTCGTCGCGACCCTGCCGCCGAACCCGCCGGCGGACGAGCTCGCCAAGCTCGCCCTCGCCGGCGAGATCACCGACTACGGCGTCGTGACCGTCGACTGCATCGGCGAGAAGAACGGTAAGCCGGCGAGCGTCACGCTCAACATCTTCCCGCCCGACATCAAGTGGGTGAACGGCCAGATCCCCGGCGCGACCTGCGTCAGCTACGGGACGAGCACCCCGGCGAGCATCTATGCCGAGTTCATCGTCGAGGACAGGATCACCGACACGGGCATCGTCTGCCCCGAGGAGCTTCCGCGCGGCGTCCAGGATGCGTTCTGCGACGAGTGCGTGAAGCGCAACATGCCGATCACGAGGACCGACACGGCGCACGTCGCCTGAGGCGGGGCTGCGGATGGAGAAGAGGGCGGGGCGGGTGCGCAACACCCGCCCCGCCCTCGTTGCCTTTGGGCGAGGGGCGAGCGGCCTCACCCACGGCCGCCCCCCTCGCGCGTCCTACGTCAGGTCCTTCGCGAAGATCTCCTCGCGGCGCTCGATGTGCATCCCGGCCTTGATGTACAAGGCCAAGGCGCCCGTCGGGTTCTGGGCGTCCACGCCAAGCCGGATCTTGCGCAAGCCGCTCTCGTGGGCAAGGACCGACGCGCGCGTCAGCAGGGCCAGGCCGAGGCCCCGGCCGCGCCACCTCCCGCGCACGGACAGCGAGTCCACGTAGGCTTCGCTCCCGTCCCTGTACGCCAGAGACTCCCCGGCGACCTCGTCGCCGTCCCAGGCGACGAGCCAAAGTGCCGGATCGAAGCCCTGACGCCCGAAGACCCGTGTCCGCCACTCCCCCAACGTCGACGGCATGTGGAGGAAGTGCTCGGCGAACGCCTCCTCGGTCGCCGCGTGAACTGCCTCGTCGTCGCGTCCCGGGGCGAATCCGCGAACCTCGATCCCGGCGGGCATGGGGGCCGGAGTAGGCGGCTCGTCCTCGAGGTCGAGGCGCATGAGGCACCCCTGCCGGACGGCGCGATACCCATGGTCCAGAAGCCACCGGCGACGACGCGCCTTGTTCTCGCCGCAGAAGACGTGCAGTCGCGGGCGTACGCCCGGTGCGGCCCGCGCGGCCAATCCCGCGGCGCGCCCCTCGATCTCATCGAGCAACACCTCGCCGAGCCCGAGACCCCGGTAGCGCGGGTGCACGAACGGCTCGGCCTCGCCTTGGGCCGCGTCGTCCCAGAAGATGAAGGCGAAGGCAGCGTGGTCGCCGTTCGGCGCCAGCACAAGCCACGTGTCGCGCTCGAGCCTGCGCCCACGCCCCTGACAGTCGGCGGCGATGTCGAGCGGGCTGTGGCGCGGCTCCCCCACCTCGGCGCTCTCGAGCTCGTCGAGCAGCGCCTGGGCGGCCGCCACGTCGGCGGGCGCGGTGTGCCGCAGCGTGAAGCCTGCGGGGAGCCCGGTCACCCCAAGTCCTTCGCGTACACCTCTTCGCGACGCTCGACGCGCATGCCAGCCTTGAGGTACAGGGAGAGCGCCCCTGTCGGGTTCTGCGCGTCCACGCCAAGCCGGATCTTGCGCAAGCCGCGTGCATGAGCGGCTGCGAACGCCCGCGTCAGCAGGGCAAGCCCGAGCCCCCGGCCGCGCCAGCTTCGGCGCACCGAGAGCGAGTCGATGTAGGCCTCAGCTTCGAAGACGAGCGCGAGCGACTCCCCGGCGACGTCGTCCCCGTCCCAGGCGACGAACCACAGGGACGGGTCGAAACCCGGCATCTCGACGGATTGGATCATCCACTCCTCCAAGGTCGCCGGGTCGTGCAGGAAGTGACCGGCGAACGCCTCTTCGTCGGCCGCGTGCACGGCCGCCTCGTCGCGACCGAGCACGAACGGCCGCACGTCGATCCCGGGAGGCAGCGGAGTCTCCTCGACCTGCTCGTCGGACAGGTCGATGCGCATCAGGTAGGAGTCGCGTACGGCGCGATAGCCGCGCTCGAGCAGGGACCGCCGGCGCCCGACCTTGGCCTCGGCGCACCAGACGTGGAGGCGCGGACGCGC
>CAWHUW010000008.1:0-187710 GCA_963832655.1 uncultured Thermoleophilia bacterium | reverse complement strand
ATGTACGTGAGACCGATCTCGACCCGCTTCTGCGGCGGGATGTTGACGCCCGCGATACGTGCCATGGACCTACCCCTGCCTCTGCCGATGCCGCGGGTTCGAGCAGATCACCTGCACGGTACCGTGCCTGCGGATGACCTTGCACTTCTCGCACATCGCCTTGACTGATGCTCTGACCTTCATGGGTACCCTCGCTGACGCGCAACGACGGCCGCCGCGCTCACCTACTCGGGCGACCGGCGGCCGCTCTACTTGAACCGATACGTGATGCGACCGCGTGTCAGGTCATACGGTGACAGCTCGACCTTGACGCGATCGCCGGGCAAGATGCGGATGTAGTTCATGCGCATCTTGCCCGAGATGTGGGCGAGGACCTCGTGGTTGTTGTCCAGAAGGACCCGGAACATGGTGTTCGGGAGAGCCTCGCGGACTTCGCCTTCGATCTCTATCGCTTCTTCTTTGTTCGCCATACTCCCTAGCTTGCGGCTCTCGGGACAGCGGCCCGATATATTACCACAAATGGTCTACCTCAGTCGAGGCAAGTCCTCCGCGCCTTACGCGCGCTCCGACGGTCTCCTCGTGAGCACGCTCGGACCACGCTTCGTCACGGCCACGGTGTGCTCGAAATGGGCCGAGAGCGTGCCGTCGCTCGTGTAGATGCTCCAGCCGTCCTCGGCGACGTAGACCTCGTGGCCGCCGGCGTTGACCATCGGCTCGATGGCGAACACCATCCCCTCCTCGAGTCGCGGGCCGCGACCCGGGTCGCCGTAGTTGGGTATCTGCGGGTCCTCGTGCATCGTCCTCCCCACGCCGTGCCCGACCAGCGAGCGCACGACGCTGAACCCGGCCGCCTCGACGACCTCCTGGACGGCGTGCGACACGTCTCCGAGCCGGCGCCCCGGGCGACACTCGGTGAGCCCCGCCTCGAGCGACTCGCGCGTCACGTCCATGAGACGCCGCGCCTCGGCGTCGACCGTGCCGATGGGCAGCGAGACGGCGGAGTCGGCGACGTAGCCGTCGAGCGTCACGCCGACGTCGAGGCTGAGAAGGTCGCCCTCGACTGCCGCGTACCTGCCCGGGATGCCGTGCACGACCATGTCGTTGGGCGAGGCGCAGATGGAGGCGGGAAAGCCGCGATAGCCGAGAAAGGTGGGCTCGCCGCCGCGTTCGCGGATGAAGGGCTCGGCGAGCTGGTCGAGCTCGGCCGTGGTCACCCCCGGCCGGGCGGCGCCGGCGAGCAACTCGAGGCACTCGGCGAGCACGCGCCCCGCCGCGGCGATGCGCGCGACCTCCGCGGCGGACTTGCGGACGATCACGGCTTCACGCGCCGCAGAGGATCTCGGCGACCTGCTCGAACACGTCGTCGGGCAGCTTGCCGCCGCCGTGCGCCTCGCCGAGCACTCCCCGCTCGACGTAGTAGCTCACGAGCGGGGCGGTCTGGCGACGGTACACGGCGAGACGGTTGCGCACCGTCTCCTCGTTGTCGTCGCCGCGCTGCAGCAGCGCGGCGCCGCACGCGTCGCACACGCCCTCGGCGCGCGGCGGGTCGAAGGTCACGTTGTAGAGCTTGCCGCACCCGGCACACGAGCGGCGCCCCGAGATGCGCTGCACGAGCTCGTCCTCGGGGACGTCGATCAGCACGGCGTGACTGACGGCGCGACCCTCCCGGGCGAGCATGGCGTCGAGGCGCTCGGCCTGCTCGATCGTGCGGGGAAAGCCGTCGAGCAGGAACCCGCGGTCCGTGTCGGGCTCGGCCAGGCGGTCGCGCACGACGCCGATGACGACCTCGTCGGGGACGAGCTCGCCCGCGTCCATGAAACGCTTGGCCGCGAGGCCCATCTCGGTGCCGGCCTCGAGCGCGGCGCGCAGCATCTCGCCGGTCGAGATGTGGGGCAGCCCGTAGCGCGCCACGATGCGCTCGGCCTGGGTGCCTTTGCCGGCGCCGGGCGCGCCGAGCAGGATCACGTTCAGCTGGTCAGTGGCCACGTGCCGACCTCCTCGGGGCGACGGCCGGCGGGAGCTACTTGAGGAAGCCCTCGTAGTGGCGCATGAGCAGCTGCGCCTCCATCTGGCGCATCGTGTCGAGCGCCACGCCGACGACGATCAGGAGCGACGTGCCGCCGAAGTAGAAGGGCACGTCCATGAAGCGGAACAGGAACCACGGGAGCACGGCGATCGCGGCCAGGAACAGGGCGCCGGGAAAGGTGAGCCGGGTGAGGATGCGGTCGAGGTACTCGGCCGTGGGGCGGCCCGGGCGCACGCCGGGCACGAAGCCGCCGTACTTCTTCAGGTTGTCGGCCTGGTCGATCGGGTTGAACGTCACCGCCGTGTAGAAGTAGGTGAAGATGACGATCAGGATGGCCTCGCCGACGAGGTACGCGAAGCCGCTCGGGCTGAAGGCGCTGGTGAGCCACTTGGTGAAGCCCGTGTCGACGAACTGGGCGAACGTCGCCGGGATCATCATCACCGACGAGGCGAAGATCACCGGGATCACGCCGGCCATGTTGACCTTGAGCGGGATGAAGGTGCTCTGCCCGCCCATCATGCGGCGCCCGACGACCCGCTTGGCGTACTGCACGGGGATGCGCCGCTCGCCGGTGGTGATCCAGATGACGGCGACCACGACGGCGAGCGCGATGATGATGAAGAGGACGATGGAGACAACGCTCTGCGTCAGCAGCTTCTGGGTCCCGGACGGGATGCGCGACACGATGCTGATGAAGATCATGATCGACATGCCGTTGCCGATGCCGCGCGCCGTGATGAGCTCGCCGAGCCACATGACGGCGACCGCGCCCGCGACCAGGGTGGTCACGATGAGGGCGCCGCGCCACCAGTTGAGGTCGGGAAGCGCGTTGTACTGCTGGAAGAGGAAGACGTAGCCGACGGACTGCACCAGGGCAAGACCGACCGTGAGCCAGCGCGTGTACTTGGTGATGACCTTCTGGCCCTGCTCGCCTTCTTTGGCGAGCTCCTCGAGCTTGGGGATCACCACGGTGAGCAGCTGCATGATGATCGACGCCGTGATGTACGGCATGATGCCGAGGGCGAACACGGCGACCCTGGCCAGAGCGCCGCCCGAGAACAGGTCGAGGAAGCCGACGACGCCGGCGTTGCCGCTCTTGAAGAACTCCTCGAGCGCGTCGATGTCGATGCCCGGCGTCGGCACGTAGCAGCCGAAGCGATAGATGGCGATCATCGCCGCCGTGAAGAGCAGCTTGGTGCGCAGCTCCGGGATCTTCCAGGCGTTGACCAGCGACTGCCAGAGCTTGTTGTTCACGAGCCGGCCTTCACCACCCCGGTCAGAGCAGGACGGCCGTGCCGCCGGCCGCCTCGATCTTGGCCCGTGCGGTCTGGGAGAACAGGTGCATGCGCACGGTGAGCGCCTTGGCCAGCTCGCCGCCGCCGAGGATCTTGATCGGCGTGCGCGTGTTCTTGACGATGCCCTTCTCGACGAGCGCCTCGGGCGTGACCTCGGCGCCGGCCTCGAAGGCCTTCTCCAGGCGGCCGACGTTGACCGGCACCGTGGAGGTGCGGAACGGGCCGATGGGCATGCTCTTCTTCATGTGCGGGCCGCGCAGCTTGCCGAGGCGCATGTAGAGCGGCATCTGGCCGCCCTCGTAGCCCGGGCGCACGCCGCCGCCGGAGCGGGCGTTGTAGCCCTTGTGGCCCTTGCCGGCGGTCTTGCCCTGGCCGGTGCCCTTGCCGCGGCCGAGCCGCTTGGTGTCCTTGGTCGAGCCCGGGTTCGGGCGCAGATTGTGGAGTCCGATCTCGGTCATGTCACGACTTCTTCGTCACTTCGCGCACCTCGAGGAGGTACGCGACCTGGTTCACCATGCCGCGGATCACGGGGGTGTCCTCGTGGACCACGGTATGGCCGATCCGCTTGAGGCCGAGCGCGCGCAGCGTGCCGCGATGCTTGGGCAACCGGCCGATCCCGCTCTTCGTCTGCCTGATCTCGAGCTGCGCCATGGGGTTCAGGCCTCCCCGCCCGCGACGACGCCCTCGGGAGCGGCCTCGGCGGGCTCGTCGCGGCCGAGCACCTTCGCCACCGAGATGCCGCGCAGGCGCGCCTGGCCCTCGGGTGTCTTCAGCGACTGCAGGCCCTGGACGGTCGCGCGCACGAGGTTGATGGGGTTGGTGGTGCCCAGCGACTTCGTGAGGATGTCGCGCACACCGGCCAGCTCGAGCACGGCGCGCACGCCGCCGGCGGCGATGACGCCGGTACCGGGCGCGGCCGGCTTGAGCAGCACGCGCGCGGCGCCGTACTCGCCGATGATCAGGTGGGTGATGGTCGTGTTGAAGCGCGACACCGTGAACAGGTTCTTCTTCGCGTCTTCGATCGCCTTCTGGATGGCGAGGGGGACCTCGCGCGCCTTGCCGTACCCGGCGCCCACGTGGCCGTTCTCGTCACCGACGACCACGAGGGCCGTGAACGAGAACCGCCGGCCGCCCTTCACGACCTTGGCGACCCGGTTGATGTCGACGACGCGCTCCTTGAGCTCGTTGCCCTCGTTGAATGATCCTCTAGCCAACGGGTCCTCTTCTCCTTGTCAGAAAACCAGGCCGCCCTTGCGGGCGCCCTCGGCGAGAGCCTTGACGCGCCCGTGATACAGGTAGCCCGAGCGGTCGAAGACGACCTGCTCGATGTCCTTTTCCCTGGCCCGCGACGCGACGAGCTCGCCGACCTTGTGCGCCACGGCGCTCTTGTCGAGCCCGGCGCCCGTGACCTCGGCCGAGCGGGCCGAGACCACTGTGCGCCCGCTGAGGTCGTCCACGACCTGGGCGTAGATCGCCTTGTTCGAACGGAACACGGACAGGCGCGGGCGCTCGCCCGTGCCCGTCACCTTGCCGCGGATACGCCTCTTGCGCCTGGCGCGCGCCTCTCTGATGGTTGGTGCGCTCATCGTCCTGCCGGTCCTCTTCCTCGTCCTTCTGCCTACGCCCGCTTGCCGACCTTGCGCTGCACGTACTCGCCGGCGTAGCGGATGCCCTTGCCCTTGTAGGGCTCGGGCGGCCGGATCGAGCGCACTTTGGCGGCGACCTCGCCGACGACCTGCTTGTCGATGCCCCTGACGAGCACCACGGTCGCCTGCGGCGTCTCGAACTCGACGTGCTCGGGCGGCTCGATCACCACGGGGTGACTGTAACCGACCAGGAGCTCGAGGGCGTTGCCCTTGAGCGTGGCGCGGTAGCCCACGCCGACGATCTCGAGCCGCTTCTCGAAGCCCTTGGTCACGCCCTCGACCATGTTGGCGATGAGCGTCCGGGTGAGCCCGTGCAGCGAGCGGTGCGGGGCGCTGTCGGTGGGCCGCTTGACCTCGATCACGCCGTCGCCGACCTCGACCTGCATCTCACGCGGCACGAGCTGCGTGAGCTCGCCCTTGGGGCCCTTCACGGTGACCACGGCGGCGTCGTAGATGAACTCGACACCGTCGGGCAGCGGGATGGGCGCTCTTCCGATCCTCGACATTCGCTCTTCCTTACCAGATGAAGCAGATGACTTCGCCGCCCACGCCGAGCTTGCCGGCTTCGGCGCTCGTGACGAGGCCGCGGGAGGTCGAGATGATCGCTGTCCCCAGGCCGCCGAGCACCTTGGGCAGCGTGTCCTTGCGGGCGTAGATGCGCCGGCCCGGCTTGGACACGCGCTTGATGCCCGAGATCACGCGCTCCCGGTTCTTGCCGTACTTGAGTTCGATCACGATGACGTCGCCGTGCTCGCCCGGCTTGAGCTCATACTTCGCGACGTAGCCCTGCTCGGTCATGATGCGCGCGATGTCGACCTTCATCTTCGACGACGGGATCTCGACCTGGGAGTGCCGCGCCGAGCTCGCGTTGCGCACGCGCGTCAGCATGTCGGCGATGGGATCAGTCATTGACATGGTCCTCGCCTCCTTACCAGCTGGCCTTGGTCAGGCCTGGGATGACGCCCTGATGGGCGAGCTCGCGCAGGCAGATGCGGCAGACGCCGAACTTGCGGTAGTACGCCCGCGGGCGCCCGCAGCGGGCACAGCGGTGGTATTCACGCGTCGGGAAGCGCTGCTTGCGTCCGGCCTTCACCACGAGGGATGTCTTCGCCATGCTTCAGATGCTCCTAGTTCGCCCGGAACGGCATGCCCAGCTTGGTGAGCAGGGCGCGTCCCTCTTCGTCTGTCTTGGCGGTCGTCGTGATCACGATGTTGAGCCCGCGGAACGTGTCGATCGAGTCGTAGTCGATCTCGGGGAAGATCGTCTGCTCGCGCACGCCCATGGCGAAGTTGCCGCGACCGTCGAACTGGTCGGGCGACACGCCGCGGAAGTCGCGGATGCGCGGCAGGGCGATCGACACGAGCCGGTCGATCATCTCGTACATGCGCTCGCCGCGCAGGGTGACGCTGCAGCCGATGGCCATGCCCTCGCGCAGCTTGAAGCTGGCGATCGACTTGCGCGCCCTGGTGATCCTGGGCCGCTGGCCGGCGATGAGGGCGAGCTCCTCGATGGCGTCGTCGAGCAGCTTGGCGTTGGTCTTGGCCTCGCCGACGCCCATGTTGAGGGTGACCTTGGTGACACACGGCACTTCCATGACGTTGCGGTAGCCGAGCTCCTTCATGAGCTCCGGCCGGATCTGCTTGAAGTACTGTTCCTTGAGCCTTGCCATGGTCACGCCTTGTCGATGTCTTTGCTGCAGTTCGCCCGCCGGCAGACGCGGACCTTGCCACCGTCGGCGAGCAGGCGGTAGCCGACGCGGGTCGCCTGGCCGCAGGCGGGGCACACGACCATGACGTTGGACACGTCCATCGGCGCCTCACGCTCGATGACGCCGCCCTGCGGGTTCTTCTTGGGGTGCGGCTTGGTGTGGCGCTTGAGCATGTTCAGCCGCTCGATGTACACCTTGCCGGCCTCGCGGTCGACGCGCATGACCTTGCCGGTCTTGCCCGCCTCCTTGCCGCTCAGGATCCTCACCTGGTCGCCCTTGTGGATCTTCAGCTTGCTCATCTCTCGTGCAGCTCCCTGCCGCCGCGCGGCTCAGAGGACCTCGGGCGCGAGCGAGACGATCTTCATGAAGTTCTTCTCGCGCAGCTCGCGGGCCACCGGACCGAAGATGCGGGTCCCGCGGGGGTTGCCTTGGTTGTCGATCAGCACGGCGGCGTTCTCGTCGAACGCGATGTACGTGCCGTCCTTGCGGCCGAACTCCTTCTTGGTGCGCACGACGACGGCGCGCACGACCTCGCCCTTCTTGACGCTGCCGCCCGGCGTCGCCTGCTTGACCGTACCGACGATGATGTCGCCGACGCTCGCGTAGCGCCGCTTCGAGCCGCCGCGGATCCGGATGCAGAGGATCTCGCGCGCGCCCGTGTTGTCGGCCACCCTCAGTCTGGACTCAACCTGGATCATCTCGTCCCTCTGCCCGCTTCTCTGCTTATCTGGCCTTCTCGATGATCTCGAGCAGGCGCCAGCGCTTGGTAGCGCTCAGCGGGCGCGTCTCGACGATCCGTACCACATCACCGACACCGGCGGCGTTCTGCTCATCGTGCGCGTGCAGCTTGCTGGAGCGGCGCACGACCTTTCCGTAGCGCTTGTGCTTCTGCACGGTGTCGATGCGCACGACGATGGTCTTGTCCATGGCGTCGCTGACGACGATGCCGCGGCGCTCCTTGCGGCCCGGCACGCTGGCCGGCGCCGGACGCGCCGGCTTGGCCTTGGCGGCGGCCTTCTTGGGCGGCGCCTTGGCCGCCGCGGTCTTGGCCGCCGCGGTCTTGGCCGCCGCGGTCTTGGCCGCCGCGGTCTTGGCCGCCGGCTTCTTCGCCGCCGCCTTCTTGGCGGTCGTCTTCTTGGCCGCGGACTTGCGCGCCGCCGTCTGCTTGGCGGCGGGCTTGCCGCTCTCGCTCTTCCTCGTCGTCGCCATCAGCCTTCACCACCGGCGGCGCCACGGGCGCGGACACGCTCAGCCTGGAGGGTGAGCAGCCGCGCGATCTCGCGCCGCGTCAGATTGAGTTTGTGCGGGTCGTCGAGCTGCCCGGTCGCGTGCTGGAAGCGCAGGTTGAACAGCTCCTTGCGCGTGTCGCGGAGACGCAGGATGAGCTCGTCGTCAGAAAGCTCGCGAAGCTTCTCAGCCCTCAAAGAGACCGCCCTCCCTCGTCACGAACTTGCACTTGATGGGCAGCTTGTGCATCGCCAGCCGGATCGCCTCGCGGGCGACCGGCTCGCTGACCCCTGCCAGCTCGAACATGACCTTACCGGGCTTGACCACGGCCACCCAGGTCTCGGGCGAGCCCTTGCCGCCGCCCATGCGCGTCTCGGCCGCCTTGCGAGTGACCGGCTTGTGCGGGAACACGTTGATCCACACCTTGCCGCCGCGCTTGATGTAGCGCGTCATCGCGATACGGGCGGCCTCGATCTGCCGGTTGGTGATCCAGCCCGGCTCGAGGGCCTTGAGTCCGTACTGGCCGAACTCGACGCTGGTACCGCCCTTGGCCGCGCCGGCCATGCGGCCGCGCTGCTGCTTGCGGTGCTTGACTCTCTTGGGAAGAAGCATCTGTTCCCCGCTCCCTAAGCCTCAGCCGACGTGCCGTCGGCGGCCGGCGCCTCAGGCGCCGGCGCCTCAGGCGCGGCAGGTTTGGGCTCGGTCTGACGGCTGCGCTGCGGAAGCTGCGCGCCGGCGCGCTGGGCGAAGCCGCCCTCGCGCCCACCGGGACGGCCGCCGCCACGGCCGCCGGGACCACGACCCGGACCGCCGGGACCACGCCCGGGGCCGCCGGGACCACGACCCGGACCGCCGGGGCCACGCCCGGGGCCGCCGGGACCACGCCCGGGGCCGCCGGGACCGCCGGGACCACGCCCGGGGCCGCCTTCGCGGCGCGGCGGACGACCGCCACGGCGGTCGTCGCGGCGCGCCTCGTCCAGCTGCTGCCGTGCGCGCGCCTCGTCGACCGGGTAACCCTCGGGCAGGATCTCGCCCTTGTTGATCCAGACCTTGACGCCGATGCGGCCGAACGTGGTGCGGGCTTCCTTGAAGCCGTAGTCGATGTCGGCGCGCAGCGTGTGCAGCGGCACGCGTCCCTCGCTGTAGTGCTCGGAGCGCGCCATCTCGGCGCCGCCGAGGCGGCCGCCGCAGCGCACGCGCATACCGGCGGCCCCGGAGCGCATGGCGCTCGTCAAGGCGCGCTTCATGGCGCGACGGAAGCTCACGCGGTTCTCGAGCTGCTCGGCGATCGACTGCGCGACGAGCACGGCGTCGAGCTCGGGCCGCTTCACCTCGAGGATGTTCACCTGCACGTTCTTGTGCGTCATCGCGTGGATCTCTTTGCGCAGCGCGTCGACCTCGGACCCGCTCTTGCCGATGACGATGCCCGGCCGCGCGGTGTGGATGTCGATCGTCACGTTGTTCTGGTCCTTGCGGATGATGATGCGCGAGAGGCCGGCGTGGGCGAGCTTGCGCAGGATGTGACGACGGATGTCGCCATCCTCCGAGAGGAACTCCTTGAACTCCTTCTCCGTATACCAGTGCGACTTCCAGTCGTGGATGACGCCGACGCGGAAGCCGCCCGGATGCACCTTCTGGCCCACTAGGAACGGACCTCCCTCTGCTCCACGGCGATGGTGATGTGACTGCTGCGCTTGCGGATGCTGATTGACCCTGCCCATGGCGCGGAACTGCCAGCGCTTGAGCGTCGGGCCCTCGTCCACGCGCGCCTCCTTGACGAACAGGTCGTCGGCCGAAAGGTCGGCGTTGTTCTCGGCGTTGGCGACCGCGCTGTTCAGCACCTTGGCGACGTCACGTGCCGCGGCGCGGTTGGCGAAGAACAGCGTGCTGCGCGCGTCGGCGACCGACTTGCCGCGGATGAGGTCGACGACCTCGCGCGCCTTGCGCGGCGTGACACGCACGTACTTTGCCTGTGCCCTGACTGCCATGGCCTCTTACCTTCTCGCCGAACGGTCGGCCTTGACGTGCCCGCGGAAAGTCCGCGTCAGCGCGAACTCGCCCAGCTTGTGACCGACCATCGACTCGCTGATGAACACGGGGACGTGCTTGCGCCCGTCGTGCACGGCGATCGTGTGACCGACCATCTCGGGGAAGACCGTCGAGGTCCGCGACCAGGTCTTGATCATCTTCTTCTGGCCGGCGGTGTTCATCTCGACGATGCGCCGCATGAGGCGTTCGTCGACGAACGGACCCTTCTTTGCTGACCTGCTCAAGAGGCGTCTCCTCCTGCCTTACCCACGCTTGCCACGCTTGCGGCCGCGGATGATGAACTTGTCCGAACCCTTGTGCTTGGCGCGCGTCCGATACCCGAGGGTCGGCACGCCCCACGGCGTGACCGGGTGCCGCCCGGCGGTGGTCTTGCCCTCGCCGCCGCCGTGCGGGTGGTCGACCGGGTTCATGGCCGTGCCGCGCACGGTGGGCCGGATCCCGCGCCAGCGCGTCCGTCCGGCCTTGCCGCCGTCGATGTTCTGATGGTCGGCATTGCCGACCTCGCCGACGGTGGCGCGGCAGGCGAGGCGGATGCGACGCAGCTCGCCGGAGGGCAGACGGACGACGCCGTAGCCCTTCTCCTTGGCCTGGAGCTGCGCGCTGGCGCCGGCGCTGCGCACAAGCTGGGCGCCGCGTCCCGGCTGCAGCTCGAGGGCGTGCACCGTCGTGCCGGTCGGGATGTTCTCGAGCGGCAGCGCGTTGCCGGCCTTGATGTCGGCGCCGGGGCCCGACTCGACCACGTCGCCGGCCTTGAGGCCGAGCGGCGCGATGATGTAGCGCTTCTCGCCGTCGGCGTAGTGCAGCAGGGCGATGCGCGCCGACCGGTTGGGGTCGTACTCGATGTGCGCGACCTTCGCCGGCACGCCGTCCTTGTCGCGCTTGAAGTCGATGATGCGGTAGCGCCGCTTGTGGCCGCCGCCCTGATGCCGCGTGGTGATGCGACCGTAGTTGTTGCGGCCGCCGTTGCGCTTGAGCGGCGCGACGAGAGAGCGCTCGGGCGTGGTGCGGGTGATGTCCTCGAAGGTCTCGACCGTCATGAAGCGACGGCCGGGTGAGGTCGGCTTGAACTTGCGGATGCCCATTACCTGCCCTCGAAGAATTCGATCTTGTCGCCGGGCGCCAGCTGCACGACGGCCTTCTTCCACGCCGCCGTGCGGCCGCGGGACCAGCCGCGGCGCTTCGGCTTGGGGCGCATGTTGGCGGTCGCCACGTCCACGACCTTGACCTCGAAGAGCTGCTCGACCGCCTGGGCGATCATCGTCTTGTGCGCGTCCGGGTGCACCGCAAACGTGTACCGGTTGTGGTCTATCTGCGCATAGCTCTTCTCGGAGATGATGGGACGGAGGATGATCTTCTCGGCTTCGACCATGTCTTACGCCTGGTTCAGGGCGTCGAGCGCCTTCTCGGTGAGGACCAGCGAGCGGGCGCGGAGCACCTGCTCGGTCGAGAGCGCGCCCGCTTCCGCCGTCTCGGCGTAGAAGAGGTTGCGCACGGACTTGCTGACGGCGGGCTCGTCGTGCGTGACGACGAGGACCGGCGCCGCGCAGTCGATGGCGGTGAGCAGGTCGTTGAGGCGGCGCGTGCTAGGCGCCTCGAGCTCGAGGCCCGCGGCGACGAACAGGTTGCCGTTCTCGGCGCGGTTCGAGAGCGCCATCGCGAGCGCCTTCTTGACGACCTTGCGGTTGACCTTGAAGAAGTAGCTGCGCGGCTTGGGGCCGAACGCCGTGCCGCCGCCGGTGCGGATCGGCGACTTGACGCTGCCGACACGGGCGCGACCGGTACCCTTCTGGCGGAAGAGCTTGGCGGTGGAGCCCGTCACCTCGCCGCGCGTCTTGGTCGACGCCGTGCCGCGACGGCGCGCCGCCTGCTCGCCGCGGACGACGAGATGCAGCGTGTTGATGTCGGCCGGCACGGCGAAGCGGGCGGGCACGAGGTCGCGGGTCGCGACTTCGGCGCCGCGTTCGTCGACGACCGTCGCGGCGCCGGCCTTGCCGTGGCGCGGCTCGTGCACGGTGCGCTCGACGACAGGCTTCGGCGGTCGCGGGGCCTTGACCGGCGGCGCGGCCTTCTCGGCCTTCGCCTTGGCGCCGCGCGTGCGCCGCGCGCGCGCAGGCTTGCAGCCTCGGCCCCGGGCTCGGCGGGCGTCTCGGCCTCGGCCGCCTTCGCGGCCTTCGCCGGCTTCTCGGCCTTGGCCTCGGCCTTCGGCTTCTTCGCCTTCGGCGCCGCCTTGGCGGGCTTCTCGACTTTGGCCTCGGCCTTCGGCTTCGTCGCCTTCGGCGCCGCCTTGGCCGGCTTTTCGACCTTGCTCTCGGCCTTCGGCTTCGCCGCCTTGGGTGCGGCCTTGACCGGCTTCTCGACCTTGGCCGGCTTCGCGGCCTTGGCGTCGGCCTTCGGCTTCGCCGCGCGCGGCTTCGCCGGCTTCGGCGCCGCCTTGGCCTTCTCCGACCCGGTCGTCCCGGGGGTGGCCTCGTCGACCCTGTTCTTGCTCTCGTCGGCAGCCACGACTACCTACCCTTGACGACGACGACGGAGTTCCTGGCGCCGGGGACCGAGCCCTTGATGAGAAGCAGGTTGTTCTCGACATCGCGGCGCACGATGTGCAGGCCCTGCTGCGTGACGCGCCTGGCGCCCATGTGGCCGCTCATGCGCACACCCTTGAAGACGCGGGCGGGATACGCGCTGGCGCCGATCGAACCAGGCTGGCGGACGTTGTGCGAGCCGTGCGTCTCGGGGCCACGGCTGAAGTTGTGACGCTTGATCGTGCCCTGGAAGCCCTTGCCCTTCGAGACGCCGACGACGCTGACCGCCTGGCCGTCCTCGAAGGCCTCGACGGTGACCGTGTCGCCGATCTTGAGCTCGCCGACCCCGTCGAACTCGACGAGGTGACGCAGGCCGTGCTTGAGTCCCGCCTTCTTGAGGTGGCCGAGCTCGGGCTTGGAGATGTGCTTGTCGCGGCACTCCTCAAAGGCGAGCTGAACGGCCTCGTAGCCGTCCTTGTCGCGCGTGCGGACCTGCGTCACGGGGCACGGACCGGCCTGGATGACGGTGACGGCGACGACGTTGCCGTCGTCGTCGAACAACTGCGTCATGCCGACTTTCTTGCCGATGATGCCAGCCATGCCCGTGCTCACAGTTTGATCTCGATGTGAACGCCGGCGGGCAGGTCGAGACGCATCAGCTGATCGACGGTCTTGGGCGTCGGCTGATGGATGTCGATGAGTCGTTTGTGCGTGCGGATCTCGAAGTGCTCGCGTGAGTCCTTGTCCTTGAACGGGCTCTTGATGACGCAGTACACGTTCTTCTCGGTCGGCAGGGGCACGGGACCGGAGATGGTCGCGCCGCTGCGCTGCGCCGTCTCGACGATGGACTGCGCACTGCGCTCGATCAGCTCGTGATCGTAAGACTTCAACCTTATGCGGATCTTCTGCTGAGCCACTCTAGCCTTCTCGCTCCTGTTCACGTGGCCGGGCGTGTCGCTCGCGCGGGCGCGTCGCGATGCACCCGGCCCGTCCCTGGGGTCCGACCCTATTCGATGATCGTCGAGATCGCTCCCGCGCCCACGGTGCGGCCGCCCTCGCGGATGGCGAAGCGCAGACCCTCCTCCATGGCGATCGGGGTGATCAGCTTGACTTCCATCTCGGTGTTGTCGCCGGGCATCACCATCTCGACGCCCTCGGGCAGCGTGATCACGCCCGTCACGTCGGTGGTGCGGAAGTAGAACTGCGGGCGGTAGCCGTTGAAGAACGGGGTGTGCCGGCCGCCTTCGTCCTTGGACAGGACGTAGACCTGCGCCTTGTAGTGCGTGTGCGGCGTGATGCTGCCCGGCTTCGCGCAGACCATGCCGCGCTCGACCTCTTCGCGCTTCGTACCGCGCAGGAGGATGCCGATGTTGTCGCCGGCCTGGCCCTGGTCGAGCAGCTTGCGGAACATCTCGACGCCGGTCACCGTGGTCTTCATCGGCTTGTCGCGCATGCCGACGATCTCGATCTCCTCGCTGACCTTGACGATGCCGCGCTCGACGCGGCCGGTGGCGACGGTGCCGCGACCGGTGATCGTGAACACGTCCTCGACCGGCATGAGGAACGGCTTGTCGATGTCACGCTCGGGCTCGGGCAGATAGGTGTCGAGAGCGTCGGTGAGCTCGATGATGCTCTTGCACCACTGACAGTCGTCCTTGCCGCAGCCGCACTCGAGCGCCTTGAGGGCAGAGCCCTTGATGACGGGGAGCTCGTCGCCCGGGAACTCGTACTCGGAGAGGAGCTCGCGGACCTCCATCTCGACCAGCTCGATGAGCTCGGGATCGTCGACGAGGTCGACCTTGTTCATATAGACGATGATGTGCGGCACGTTGACCTGGTGGGCCAGGAGCACGTGCTCGCGGGTCTGCGGCATGGGGCCGTCGTCGGCACCGACGACGAGGACGGCGGCGTCCATCTGGGCGGCGCCGGTGATCATGTTCTTGATGTAGTCGGCGTGGCCCGGGCAGTCGACGTGGGCGTAGTGCCGCTTCTCGGTCTCGTACTCGACGTGCGCCGTCGCGATGGTGATGCCGCGCTCGCGCTCTTCAGGGGCCTTGTCGATCTGGTCGAAGGCCGTGTACTCCGTGTTGCCGATGCCACGGTTGTGCAGGACAAGCGTCATCGCAGCAGTCAGGGTCGTCTTGCCGTGATCGACGTGCCCGATGGTGCCCACGTTCATGTGTGGCTTGCTGCGGTCGAACTTCTGCTTGGCCATGTCTGCTACTCCTTTTCCGGAACCCGGAGACTGAAGTCACGCGAAAACGGTGCGGCGGCGCGCCGCACCGAGGGCGGGTAGTATACCCCAGCCCCGCCTGCCAGGGCAAACGACTTTCCGCGACCGTTTCTCACGCTTCTCCGACTGCCCGCCGTCACGTGCCGCGCACCTTGGCGACGATCTCCTGGGCGATCTGCGCCGGCACCTCGGCGTAGTGCTTGAACTGCATCGTGTACGTGGCGCGACCCTGAGTCGTCGAGCGCAGATCCGTCGCGTAGCCGAACATGGTGGAGAGCGGCACGGTGGCGCCGATCACCTGGGCGTTGCCACGCTGCTCCATACCGTCGATGTGCCCGCGCCGCGAGTTGAGGTCGCCCATCACGTCGCCCATGAACTCGCCGGGGGTGACGACCTCGACGGCCATCATCGGCTCGAGCAGGATGGGCCTGGCCTTCTGCGCCGCCGCCTTGAAGGCGAGCGACCCGGCGATCTTGAAGGCCATGTCCGAGGAGTCGACTTCGTGGTAGCTGCCGTCGATGAGCGTGACCTTGAGGTCGACCATCGGGTAGCCCGCGAGGACGCCGGTGTTCATCGCCTCCTCGACGCCTTCGTCGACGGCAGGTATGTACTCGCGCGGGATCGAGCCACCCATGATACGGCTCTCGAACTCGTACCCCGCGCCCGGCTCGTTGGGCTCGAGGTCGATGAGGACGTGGCCGTACTGGCCGCGGCCGCCGGTCTGGCGCACGAACCTGCCCTCGACCTTGTGCACCTTGTGGCGCACGGTCTCGCGGTAGGCGACCTGCGGGCGGCCGACGTTGGCGTCGACGTTGAACTCGCGGGTCAGGCGGTCGACGATGATCTCGAGGTGCAGCTCGCCCATGCCGGCGATGATGGTCTGGCCGGTCTCTTCCTCGGTGCGGACGCGGAACGTCGGGTCCTCTTCGGCGAGCTTCTGGAGCGACGCGGCGAGCTTCTCCTCGTCGGCCTTGGTCTTGGGCTCGATGGCGACCCAGATGACCGGCTCGGGAAACTCCATTGATTCGAGGACCACCGGCTTGTCCTGCGCGCAGAGCGTGTCGCCGGTGCCGGTGACCTTGAGGCCGACGGCGGCGGCGAGCTCGCCCGCGTAGATCTCCTCGCGGTCCTCGCGGTGGTTGGCGTGCATCTGCAGGATGCGACTGATGCGTTCGCGCTTCTGCTTGGTCGAGTTGTACACGTACGACCCGGCCTTGAGCGTGCCCGAGTAGACGCGGAAGTACGTGAGCTTGCCGACGTAGGGATCGGTCGCGACCTTGAAGGCGAGGGCCGCGAACGGAGCCTCGTCGTCAGGCTTGCGCGTCACCTCGGTGCCGTCCGGGCGGACACCCGTGACCGGCGGCACCTCGAGCGGCGACGGCAGAAAGTCGACGATCGCGTCCATGAGCGGCTGCACACCCTTGTTCTTGAAGCTGGAGCCGCAGAGCACCGGGGTGATGCTGATGTCGAGCGTGGCGCGGCGGATGACCTCGCGCAGGTGCTCGGGGGTGATCTCCCCGCCCTCGAGGTAGGTCTCGAGCAGGTTGTCGTCGTGGTCGGCGACCGCCTCGACGAGCTTGAGCCGGTACTCGTCGGCGACGGACCGCATCTCATCCGGGATGTCGACGACCTCCCAGTCGGTGCCGAGCTCGTCGAGATACACGATGGCGTTCATCTCGATGAGGTCGACGATGCCGCGGAAGTCGCTCTCCCGACCGATCGGCACCTGCAAGGCGACGGGGTTCGCGCCCAGGCGGTCGACCATCATCTCGAGACCGCGGACGAAGTCGGCGCCGATGCGGTCCATCTTGTTGACGTAGGCGATGCGCGGGATGCCGTACTTGTCGGCCTGGCGCCAGACCGTCTCGGATTGGGGCTCGACGCCGCCGACGGAGCAGAACAGGGCGATCGCCCCGTCGAGCACGCGCAGGCTGCGCTCGACCTCGACCGTGAAGTCGACGTGACCGGGCGTGTCGATGATGTTGATCTGCGTGTCGCGCCAGAAGACCGTGGTCGCGGCCGAGGTGATGGTGATGCCGCGTTCCTGCTCCTGCGCCATCCAGTCCATCACGGCCGCGCCCTCGTGGACCTCGCCGATCTTGTGCGTCTTGCCCGTGTAGTAGAGGACGCGCTCGGTGGTCGTCGTCTTGCCGGCATCGATGTGCGCCATGATGCCGATGTTGCGCGTGTTCTGTGGTGAGTACTCTCGCATCAGTCCAGCGTTCTGCCCATGCACGCGAAAGCCCCTCACCGACGACCGTCAGTGAGGGGCCCTCGGCGGATTACCAGCGATAGTGGGCGAAGGCCTTGTTGGCCTGCGCCATGCGGAAGATGTCGTCCTTCTTCTTGAAGGCGGAGCCCTGGCCGGCCAGCGCGTCGAGCATCTCGGCCGCGAGACGCTCGCTCATGACCTTCTCGCGGCGTTCGCGCGAGAAGCTGACGAGCCAGCGGATGGCGAGCGTGCGGGCGCGACGGCCCGGCACCTCGACGGGCACCTGGTAGGTGGCGCCGCCGACGCGCCGGCTGCGCACCTCGAGGTGCGGGGTGAGCGCCTGGATCGCGTCCTGCAGCACCTCGACCGGATCGCGGCCGGTCTTCTCGCGCACGATCTCGAGAGCGCCGTAGACGATCTGCTCGGCGGTCGACTTCTTGCCGTCGAGCAGGACCTTGTTGATGACCTGCGTGACGAGCTTGCTGTTGTAGACCGGGTCGGGAAGGACCTCCCGGCGGGTCACTGTTCCCCTGCGCGGCATGGCCTACCTCGTCCCCTTGCCCTTGGCGCCGTAACGCGAGCGCGCCTTCTTGCGGTCGGCGACGCCGGCGGCGTCGAGCGAGCCGCGGATGACCTTGTAGCGCACGCCCGGCAGGTCCTTGACGCGGCCGCCGCGGACGAGCACCACGGAGTGCTCCTGCAGGTTGTGGCCGACACCCGGGATGTACGTGGTCACTTCCATACCGTTGGAGAGGCGGACACGGGCGACCTTGCGCAGCGCTGAGTTGGGCTTCTTGGGCGTGGTCGTATAGACGCGGGTGCACACGCCGCGACGCTGGGGCGAGCCCTTGAGCGCCGGCGTCTTCGCCCGCTTGATCTTGCTCTCGCGTCCTTTGCGGACGAGCTGGCTGATGGTGGTCATCTACCCTCTTTGTTCGGTCGGCCCGTGCGGACAGCGGTCGTGTAGTCTAGCGAAACGGGCCTGCGGCCGCAAGACGACGGCCGCAGGCCCGCCTGTGTCAGTCGTCAGCTTGCCAGTCCTGGTCCACCCTGCCGAGCCACGACGTGTCGCTGCTCATCATGCGGTCGGCCTCCTCGAGCGCCTCCGCCCTGCCCGCGGGGAAGATCTCGAGGTCGCGGTAGCGGCGCAGGCCCGTCCCGGCCGGGATGAGCTTGCCGATGATCACGTTCTCCTTGAGGCCCTGCAGGTAGTCGACCTTGCCCTCGATGGAGGCATCGGTGAGCACCTTGGTCGTCTCCTGGAACGAGGCCGCCGAGAGGAAGCTCTCGGTGGCCAGCGAGGCCTTGGTGATGCCGAGGATGATGTGCTCGGCCTCGGCCTCCTGCCCGCCCTCGGCCGCCACGCGCTGGTTCTCGACCTTGAACACGAGCCGGTCGACGAGCTGTCCGGGCAGGAGCATGGTGTCGCCCGCGGTCACGATGCGGACCTTCTTCATCATCTGTCGCGCGATGAGCTCGACGTGCTTGTCGTTGATCTCGACGCCCTGCGACCGGTAGACCTCCTGGACCTCGTTGACGAGGTACCGCTCGGTCGCGGTCGGGCCGGCGTGCCGCAGCAGGTCGGCCGGGTACAGGGAGCCAGGCGTCAGGGCGGTACCCTCTTCCACCCAGTCCCCGTCCTCGATGAGGAGATGGCCGCGGCGGAGATTCGCGTACTCCTTCGGGGTGCCCTCCTCGGGATGGATGACGACCTTGACGCCGCGCTCGGTGTCCTCGATGCTCGCGCGGCCGGACACCTCGGCGAGGCGCGCCACGCCCTTCGGCTTGCGCGCCTCGAACAGCTCGACCACGCGCGGAAGGCCGTGCGTGATGTCGGCGCCGGCCACACCGCCGGTGTGGAAGGTGCGCATCGTGAGCTGCGTGCCCGGCTCGCCGATCGACTGCGCCGCGATGTGTCCGACGGCGTCGCCGATCTCGGCCGGCGAGTTGTTGGCGAGAGCGTAGCCGTAGCACTTCTGGCAGACCCCGATCTCGGAATCGCATTTGAGCACGCTGCGGACCGGGACCATCGGGTCGGACTGCGAGCTGCGCTGCAGGACGTCGAGGATGCCCTCGCGCGCCGCGAGGTCGATGAGGGCGTCGCGGTCGTACACGACCTCACCGCTCGCCTCGTCCACGATCGAGGCCCCGAGATGGCGCCCGAGCAGATTCTCGTTGGGATCGTGCGTCCAGACCGCCATGCTCTCGGCCGCGCCCCTGGTGCCGTGCTTGACCTTGACCTTGGCGTTGGGCAGCTCGGCGTACACCTCGCGCAGCAGGCCGAGCTGCGCCGGACCGATCTTCGTGCCCTTGGCGAGGACGACGCGGTCGCTGCGCGGTCGCTTGACCGCGTCGACCAGCGTGCAGCCCTCGAGCGCGGGGTTCTCTTCACGGCGACGCGACCATGGCGAGACGGGGACGTACTCGGTCGTGCCGCAGTCCACCTCGCTCACCGTCACGTCCTGGCAAACGTCGACCAGACGCCGCGTGAGGTACCCGGAGTCGGCCGTCCGCAGTGCGGTGTCGGCCAGGCCCTTGCGGGCGCCGTGCGTCGAGATGAAGAACTCGAGCACCGAAAGACCCTCGATGAAGCTCGACTTCACGGGCTGCTCGACGATCTCGCCCTTCGGGTTGGCCATCTGCCCACGCCACCCGGCGAGCTGACGGATCTGTTTGATGTCACCACGGGCACCCGATGTCGCCATCATGTAGATGGGGTTCAGCGGGTTGAAGTTGGCCTTCGTCGCCGCCGTGATCTGCACGTCGGCCTCGCGCCAGATCTCCTCGATCTTGCCGCGGCGCTCCTCCTCGGTGAGGAAACCCATGTTGTACTGGTCCTGCACCGCGGCGACCATGTCGTCGTGCTCCTTGAGGATCGCGGCCTTCTCCTTCTCGGGGATGACGACGTCGTTCTTGGACACCGTCACCGCGGCGCGCGTCGCGTACTGGAACCCGACGTCCTTGAAGACGTCGAGCATGCGCGCGACCTTGGTGGCGCCGTACGCGGCGACGAGCTCGTTGATGAACGCCGAGAGGCCCTTCTTCGTGATGGTCTGGTTGTGGAAGGTGTAGTCCTCGTCGCGGAAGTCCTCACCGAGGACCTCGCGGAGGCCCGCCTCGACCCTCTGGTTGAAGAGGGCCCGGCCGATGGTCGTGACGATGCGCTCGCCGTTCGGCAGGCGGAACTGGATCGCTCGGCGCGTGAACTCGGCGATGCCGGCGGCGCGCTGTGTCGGCACCTGACGCTGGTCGAGGACGCGCTGCTCGTAGGCGCGGACGACCTCGTCGTAGCCGGAGAAGGCGAGCAGCGGCGCGTCGAAGTCGGCCGGCGTCGCCCCGCTCAGGTCGTCCCTCTCGTGATACGTCAGATAGTAGACGCCGATGACCATGTCCTGGCTCGGGACGGCGATGGGCTTGCCGTGCGCCGGCGAGAGGATGTTGTTGGTGGAGAGCATCAGGGTGCGCGCCTCGGCCTGCGCCTCCCAGCTGAGAGGAAGATGCACGGCCATCTGGTCGCCGTCGAAGTCGGCGTTGAACGCGGCGCAGACGAGCGGATGGATCTGGATGGCCTTGCCCTCGACGAGCAGGGGCTCGAAGGCCTGGATGCCGAGGCGGTGCAGCGTGGGTGCCCGGTTGAGCATCACGGGATGCTCGTTGATGACCTCCTCGAGGATGTCCCAGACCTCGGGCACCATCGACTCGACCATCTTCTTGGCCGCCTTGATGTTCTGCACCATCTTGCGCGCCACGAGGCGGCTCATGATGAACGGCTTGAAGAGCTCCAGGGCCATCATCTTCGGCAGGCCGCACTGGTGCATCTTGAGGTGCGGCCCGGCGACGATCACCGAGCGCCCCGAGTAGTCGACGCGCTTGCCGAGCAGGTTCTGGCGGAAGCGCCCCTGCTTGCCCTTGAGCATGTCGCTGAGCGACTTGAGCGGGCGGTTGCCCGGGCCCGTGACGGCGCGGCCGCGGCGGCCGTTGTCGAAGAGCGCGTCGACGGCCTCCTGCAGCATGCGCTTCTCGTTGTTGACGATGATGTCCGGCGCCTGCAGGTCGAGCAGTCGCTTGAGGCGGTTGTTGCGGTTGATGACGCGCCGGTAGAGGTCGTTGAGGTCGCTGGTAGCGAAGCGCCCGCCGTCGAGCTGGACCATCGGCCGCAGCTCCGGCGGGATCACGGGGATCACGTCGAGGACCATCCACTCGGGATGGTTGCCGCTGCGCAGGAAGGCCGAGACGACCTTGAGACGCTTGACGGCGCGCGCCTGGCGCTGGCCCTTGGCGGTGTGGATGGTCTCACGCAGCTCCATCCCCTCGGCCTCGAGGTCGACGCGCTTGAGGAGCTCGCGCACCGCCTCGGCGCCCGTGCCGCCGGTGAAGTAGACGCCGAAGCTCTCGGGCTCGTAGCCGGGCTCGCGGGCGAACATGCGCTCCATCTGCTGATAGAGGGCCTCGTCGCCGATGACCTCGCGCGGGCCGATCGTCTTGAACTGCTCCCAGGCCTTGTCGACCTGGTCCTTGGCGTGCTCGACGGCCTTGTTGCCGCGGTCGACGTAGTCGTCGCGCAGCTTGTCGGCCTTGACGCGCTGCAGCTTCAGCTCGTCCTTGCCCAACGCGGCCGCGTTGACCACGATGCGCCGACATGACTCGAAGATGTCGAAGTAGTTGAAGAAGCCGAACTCGTCCTCGGGCTCTTCCCCGGTATGGAAGTCGTCGGCCTCGCGGGCGCCGTCGAGCACCTCGATGACCTCGTCGTGCATGGCGCCGATGGCGCGCACGCGGTCCTCGGTGTAGACGTCGTAGCGGGCCTTGAGCTCGTCGACCTTCTCCTGCAAGAAGACGAGGTCGTTCTCGCGGCGCTCGTTGTCGACCGAGATGATCACGTAGGAGCCGCCGAAGTAGAGCACCTTCTCGAGCTCCTTCGGGGCGATGTCGAGCAAGTAGCCCATGCGCGACGGCACGCCCTTGAAGAACCAGATATGGCTCACCGGCGCCGCGAGCTTGATGTGGCCCATGCGCTCGCGGCGGACCTTCGCCCGCGTCACCTCGACGCCGCAGCGCTCGCAGATGATGCCCTTGTAGCGGACGCGCTTGTACTTGCCGCAGTAGCACTCCCAGTCCTTGGTCGGACCGAAGATGCGCTCGCAGAACAGACCGTCACGCTCTGGCTTGAGCGTGCGGTAGTTGATCGTCTCGGGCTTGGTGACCTCGCCCTTCGACCACGCCTCGATCTGCTTCGGCGACGCGAGGCCGATGCGGATGGAGTCGAAGTTGTTGATGTCGATCACTGGTCGCTCCCCTCTACCCGGGCGGGATCAGTCGTCTTCATGCTCGACCTCCTCGGCCGGGACCTCATCGGCCTCGAAGTCGAGGGAAACGTCGGCGAGGATCTCGAGGTCGTCGAGCGGGGCCGCGACGACCTCGCCCAAGCTGGCGTCCTCGTCCTCGTTCTCGCCCTCGGCGAACAGCTCGTCGTCCTCGTCCGCGCCGGTGCCGGCGGCGATCACGTCCTGAAGGGCCGTGGTCTCGACCTCGGCCTCGTGTTGTTCGTCGGCCTCGACGCCCTCGGGCTGGCGCGGGCGCACGCTCGAGAGGTCGATGCCCAGTTCCTCGGCGGCGCGCAGAAGGTCGTCCTCCTCGTCGCGCACCTCGAGCACCGCGCCCTCCTCGCTCTGCACGGATATGTCGAGGGCGAGGCTCTGGATCTCCTTCATGAGGACCTTGAACGACTCGGGGATGTTCGGCCGGGCGATGTTCTCGCCCTTGACGATCGCCTCGTAGGCCTTGACGCGACCCACCGTGTCGTCCGACTTGATGGTGAGCATCTCCTGCAGCACGTAGGCGGCGCCGTAGGCCTCGAGGGCCCAGACCTCCATCTCGCCGAAGCGCTGGCCGCCGAACTGCGCCTTGCCGCCCAGCGGCTGCTGGGTGACCAGCGAGTACGGGCCGGTGCTGCGAGCGTGGATCTTGTCGTCCACGAGATGCAGCAGCTTGAGGATGTACATGTAGCCGATCGTCACCTTGTTGTCGAAGCGCTCGCCGGTGCGCCCGTCGTAGAGCCAGACCTTGCCCGAGCAGCGACGGCCCGCCGGCTCCTTCTCGTTGACCTTGAACTGCACCGGGTTGTCCGGGTCGTCCCGCGTCGAGCGGATGAGCAGGTCGTCGATCTCCTCGAGCGTCGCGCCGTCGAACACGGGCGAGGCCAGGCGAGCCGGCGTGTTGCTGCGCTCGCCGTCGGCCTGGTACCCGCGTACGGCCGCCCAGCCGAGGTGCGTCTCGAGCACCTGGCCGATGTTCATGCGGCTCGGCACGCCCAGCGGGTTGAGGATGATGTCGACAGGCGTGCCGTCCTCGAGGCACGGCATGTCCTCTTCGGGGACGATCTTCGAGATGACGCCCTTGTTGCCGTGGCGGCCGGCGAGCTTGTCGCCCTCGGCCACCTTGCGCTTCTTGGCGACGTACACGCGGACGAGCTCGTTGACGCTCGGCGGGAGCTCGTCGTTGTTCTCCCGGCTGAAGATCTTCACGTCGATGACCTTGCCGCCCTCGCCGTGCGGCACCTTGAGGCTGGTGTCGCGCACCTCGCGCGCCTTCTCCTTGAAGATGGCGCGGATGAGCTTCTCCTCGGCAGTCAGCTCGGTCTCGCCCTTGGGGGTCACCTTGCCGACGAGCAGGTCGCCCGACCCGACCTCGGCGCCGATGCGCACGATGCCGCGCTCGTCGAGGTCCTTGAGCGACTCCTCCGAGCGGTTGGGGATGTCGCGAGTGATCTCCTCGTCGCCGAGCTTGGTCGTGCGCGCGTCGACCTCGTACTCCTCGATGTGGATCGACGAGAGCACGTCGTCCTTGACGATGCGCTCCGACAGGATGATCGCGTCCTCGAAGTTGAAGCCCTCCCAGCTCATGAAGGCGACCAGCATGTTCTTGCCGAGCGCGAGCTCGCCGTGGTCGGTCGACGACCCGTCGGCGAGCACGTCGCCCTCCTTCACCTTGTCGCCGGTCACGACCAGGGGCTTCTGATGGATGAGCGTGCCCTGGTTCGAGCGTGTGAACTTGACGAGGTCGTACGCGTCGACCTGACCCTTGCCGGCGTCGACCTCGATGCTGTCGGCGTCGACGTTGGCGACCTTGCCCGCGCGCTGCGCCAGCACGACGTCGCCCGTGTCGACGGCGGCACGGAACTCCATACCGGTGCCGATGAAGGGCGCCTCGGTGGTGAGCAGCGGCACGGCCTGGCGCTGCATGTTCGAACCCATGAGAGCGCGGTTGGCGTCGTCGTGCTCGAGGAAGGGGATCAGCGCCGTGGCGACCGAGACGAGCTGGGTCGGGCTGACGTCCATGTAGTCGATCTCGCTCGGCGGGACCTCGACGATCTCGGCCCCGGCGCGACGTCGGGCAAGCACGGTCTCGTTGGTGAACTTGCCGGTCTTGGCGTCGATCGGCGCGTTCGCCTGGGCGACCGTGACGTGGCGCTCCTTCTTGCTCTTGGCGTCGACGACGACGGCCTCTTCTTCTGAGGCGTCGAGGTAGACGATCTCGTCCGTGACTTTGCCCTTGATGACCTTGCGGTAGGGCGCGCGGATGAAACCGAACTCGTCGACCTTGGCCATGGAGGCAAGCGAGCCGATGAGGCCGATGTTGGGGCCTTCGGGGGTCTCGATGGGGCACATACGGCCGTAGTGGGTCGGGTGCACGTCGCGGACCTCGATGGGCGCGCGCTCGCGCGTGAGCCCGCCCGCGCCCAGGGCGCTCAGCCGGCGACGGTGCGTGAGCCCCGAGAGCGAGTTCGTCTGGTCCATGAACTGCGAGAGCTGCGACGAGCCGAAGAACTCCTTGAGGGCGGCGACCACCGGGCGGATGTTGACGAGCGTCGCCGGCACGATGGTGTCGGGGTCCTCGGTCGTGAGGCGCTCGCGGATGACGCGTTCCATGCGCGCCAGCCCGATACGGAACGCGTCCTGCACGAGCTCGCCCACGGTGCGCAGACGGCGGTTGCCGAAGTGCTCGTACTCGTCGATCTCGTGAGCGATCTCCTCACGGCGCGTCGCCAACAGGGCGACCGCCTCGGCCGCGTAGTCCTTGGCGTCGTCCGGCACGCCCAGCTTGGCAGGGAGGGAGATGAGCCGGCGGATGAGCTCGACGATGTCCTCGTTGACGAGGACGCGCACGTCGGCGTCCGGCAGCTTGTCGGGCGCGAGGTGGCCGTGCAGGCGCACGTTGAGTTTGTGGCGGCCGACCCGCGACAGGTCATAGCGCTTCGGGTCGAAGAAGAGACCCTTGAGCATGGAGGTCGCGCCGTCGAGCGTCGGCGGCTCGCCGGGGCGCTGTTTGCGGAAGAGCTCGATCAGAGCCTCGTCCTGCGCGCCCGTCGAGTCGCGCTCGAGGGTGTTGCGGATGTAGACGGAGTCGTCGAACAGGGCGAGGATCTCGTCGTCGGCGCCGTAGCCCATGGCGCGCAGCAGCACCGTGACCGGGAACTTGCGCTTGCGGTCGATGCGCACGTTGACGGCGCCCTTCTTGTCGATCTCGAGTTCCAGCCAGGAGCCGCGCTGGGGCATGAGGTTGGCGACGAGGACCTGCTTCTCGCGCTCGGCCTGCTTGGGCTCCATGATGTAGGCGCCCGGCGAGCGGACGAGCTGCGTGACGACGACGCGCTCGGTGCCGTGGATGATGAAGGTGCCGCGCTCGGTCATCATCGGGAAGTCGCCCATGAAGACCGACTGCTCGCGGATCTCGCCCGTCTCCTCGTTGATGAAGGCGACCTTCATGGAGAGCGGCGACGAGAACGTCATGTCCTTGTTGCGGCACTCGGCGATCGACTTGGTCGGCTCACCGAAGGAGTGCTGGCCGAACTGCACGAGCAGCTTCTCTGAGTAGTCCTTGATGGGGTTGATGTCGGCGATCGTCTCGCGCAGGCCGTCGCTCAGGAACCACTCCCACGACGTCCTCTGGATGTCGATGAGGTGTGGAAGCGGAAGCGGCTGGTCGAGCTTGGCGAAAGACGTGCGCAAGCGATGCGGCTTGGGCTCGTTCAAGCGAGTCTCCTCAAGTCGGCGGAAACGTGGGAAACAAGAAGCTCACCACACCAGCTCGGGACCGGTATGGCCGCAGTTGACGCACGGCGAAGTAGAATACCACCCCTCTTGCGGTCGTGCAAGAAGACGCCTCGAAACGGGCACAAGAAGCCGGCGCCGAGGTGTCGCCTCCCATGACAACGGCGGCGGTGAAGGCACGCGCCAGACGTGTCGTGCGGCTCGCGACGGACGCGAAGGAGCGACGGATGTGCAGGGGGGCGGGCCGGCTGCAGCCGGCCCGCCCCCCTGCACACGACCTTCGAACGCGGCTCTACTTGAGTTCGACGGTGGCGCCGGCCTCTTCGAGCTGCTTCTTGGCCTCCTCGGCCTCGTCCTTGTTGACGCCTTCCTTGATGGCCTTCGGGGCGCCCTCGACCACGTCCTTGGCCTCCTTGAGGCCCAGGCCGGTCAACGCGCGCACGACCTTGATCACCTGGATCTTCTGGTCGCCGAAGCTCGTCAGCACGACGTCGAACGAGGTCTTCTCCTCGGCGGCCTCTTCGACGGCCGCGGCGGCCGGGGCTGCGGCCGCGGCGACGGGCGCCGCGGCGCTCACGCCGAACTCCTCCTCAAGGGCCTTGACGAGCTCCGAGAGCTCGATCACGGTCATGCCCTTGATGGCCTCGATCATGTCGTCCTTGCTCATCTTCTTGTCTGCCATTGTCAATGCACCTCGCCGTCTGGCTTGAACGCTGTGTCGGGGGTCGTCGCGGACGCCGGTCCGGGCTCACGCCTCGCCGGCCGCCGCCTTCTGCTGTGCCACCTGGTTGAGGGCGCGCACGAAGCCGCTCACCGTGCCCTGAAGGACGGTGACGAGGCCGGTCATCGGCGCCGCCATGGTGCCCACCACCTGGGCGATGAGAGTGTCGCGCGGGGGCAGGCTCGCGAGAGCCTTGACGCCCTCGGCGTCGATCAGGCTCGTCTCGAGCAGGCCGCCGCGCACCTCGAGCTGCGGGTGCGTCTTGGCGAAATCGGCGAGCGCCTTCGCGGCGCCGACGAGGTCGTCGCCGCAGAACGTGACCGCGGTGGGCCCGCCGAGCAGCGGGCTGAGCTCGGTCCGTCCGGCACGCTCGGCGGCGATGCCGCCCAGCGTGTTCTTCACGATGCGGAAGCGCGCACCACTCTCGCGCAGCTTGCCGCGCAGCTCCGAGAGCTGCGCCACCGTGAGGCCTCTGTAGTCGCTGACGAACATCGTCTCGCTGCCCGCGAGAAGGTCCGCCACTTCGGCGATCACAGCCTCTTTGTCGTCTCTCAGCATCTCGACCTCGCAGTCGAACAACAAGGCGCCCGCTCCCGGGACGGGAGCGGGCGCCTGAAAGGACACCTGCTCGCTCGCCTCGGGCGGGCGGACCCGAAGGTCCATTCTGCTCCCGCAGGAGCACCGACCGTCATCGGCTGCGGCGCGTCACCGCGCCGCGAAGCGGCAGTATAGCCTGGCGCCGCGACGCCGGCAACTGCCGCGCCTTCCCTCTGCTCACGGTGCGGTGCACCTTCGGCGCCCCGCACGTCGAGCCCGCCTGCGGCGGCTGGTGTGCGGTGCGGCCTACGCGGCACCGCACGTTAGTCCACCTGCGGCGACTAATCCTCCATGAGGTCGCGCACGCGGGCCGGGTCGAGCTCGATGGACGGCCCCATGGTCGACGCCACGTTGACGCTCTTGATGTACTTGCCCTTGGCCGCCGCCGGCTTGGCGCGCACGATCTCGTCGAGAACGGCGCCGTAGTTCTCGACGAGCTGCTGCTCGGAGAACGACTTCTTGCCGATGCTCAGGTGCACGATGCCGGAGCGGTCGGTGCGGTACTCGACCTTGCCCCCCTTGGCGTCGGTCACGGCCTTGCCGACGTCGAAGGTCACGGTGCCCGACTTGGGGTTGGGCATGAGGCCGCGAGGGCCGAGGATGCGGCCCAGCTTTCCGACCGTGCCCATCATGTCGGGCGTGGCGATGGCGACGTCGAAGTCGAGCACGCCCTTCTGGACCTGCTCGGCGAGGTCGTCGGCGCCGATCAGGTCGGCGCCGGCCTCCTGCGCCTCGCGCGCCTTGTCGCCCTGGGCGAACACGGCGACGCGCATGGTCTTGCCGGTGCCGTGCGGCAGCACGGTCGTGCCGCGCACGATCTGGTCGGCGTGGCGCACGTCGACGCCGAGCCTGAAGTGGACCTCGACGGTCTCGTCGAACTTGGCGCCCTCGAGGGTCTTGAGCAGGCGCATGCCCTCGAGGGGGTTGTAGAGCCTGTCCTGGTCGATCGCCCGGCGGGCGGTCGTGTAGGTGCGGCCTCGCTTGGCCATTCTCATACCTCCTGTGGTGCGAACGGCGACCTGGTCGCCTCCCACATCGGCGGCCGGGCCGGCGCCCGACCTTCGGTTGGTCCTGTTACCCCTCGACCTCGACGCCCATACTGCGGGCGGTGCCCTCGATGACCTTCATCGCGGCGTCGACGTCGTTCGCGTTCAGGTCCGGCATCTTGAGCTCGGCGATCTCGCGGACCTTCTCGCGCGAGACCGTGCCCACCTTGTTGCGGTTGGGCTCGCCCGAGCCCTTGTCGATGCCGAGCGCTTCGCGCAACAGCACGGCGGCCGGAGGCGTCTTGGTGATGAAGGTGAAGGAGCGGTCCTCGAAGACGGTGATCTCGACGGGGATGATGGTGCTGCCCTGCGCCTGGGTCTGGGCGTTGAACGCCTTGCAGAACTCCATGATGTTGACGCCGTGCTGGCCGAGGGCCGGGCCGACGGGCGGCGCCGGGTTGGCCGCGCCGGCCGGGATCTGCAGCTTTATCGTTGTCAGGACCTTCTTGGCCACTGCTGCCTCGCTTCGCTTGCCGCCGCGTTGGCTACTGTCAGGACGTCTTCTTGACCTGGTCGAAGGCGAGCTCGACCGGGGTCTCGCGGCCGAAGATCGACACCATGACCTTGAGCCGGCTCTGGTCGAGGTTGACCTCGACGACCTCGCCGGAGAAGTCCGAGAGGGGGCCCGAGGTGACGCGGACGATCTCGCCCACGCTGAACTCGGCCTTCTGCTTGGGGCGCTCGACCGTGGCCGTGTGGAGGATACGGTCGACCTCGACGCGCGAGAGCGCCACGGGCTTGTTCTGGGCGCCGACGAAGCCGGTCACGCCCGGGGTGTTCTTGACCAGCGACCAGGTGTCGTCGGTGAGCTCCATCTGCACCAGTACGTAGCCGGGGAAGACGCGGCGCTCGGTCGTGACCTTCTGCCCCTCTTTGGTCTCGACGATCTGCTCGGTGGGCACGACGATCTGGTGGATGCGGTCCTCCTGGCTCATCGACTGACGGCGATGTTCCAGGTTGGCCTTGACCTTGTTCTCGTGGCCCGAATAGGTGTTGACGACGTACCAGTGGAACAACTCTCGGCTCCTGTCAGGAGATGAGTTTGAGGACCTGGTCGACGAACTGCGCGAAGGCCAGGTCGTAAAGGGCGGTCAAGGCGGCGGCGATGGCGACGGCGACGAGCACGACGACGGTCGACTGGAGGAGGTCCTGGCGCGTCGGCCACGTGACCTTGCCCATCTCGACGCGCACGTCGCGCATGAACTTGGCGATGCCGCGCTTCTCGCCCTTGGCGCCCTTCGCAGACGTTCTGGATTGGGCGCGCGCCCGCGCCGTGCGGCTCTGCTTGGCCGGCGCCTTGCCGCGCGCCCTTGCCCTTGTCGGCCGAGCCGCGCGCGCCCTTGCCCGAGTTGTCCTTGCTTTTGACGGCCTTCGCCACTCAACCGCTCCGATGATCGTTGGCAGGGCTGGAGGGACTCGAACCCCCGACCCCCGGTTTTGGAGACCGGTGCTCTACCAATTGAGCTACAGCCCTACGAGAGAGTACGGACGCTTAGCGCGTCTCCTTGTGGACCGTATGCGTGCCGCACCAGCGACAGTACTTCTTCAGCTCGATGCGGTCGGGGTCGTTCTTCTTGTTCTTGTTCGTATGGTAGTTGCGACGCTTGCACTCCTGGCAAGCGAGTGTGACCAGCTGACGCACGTCTCAACCCTTTCGACGGAAGCACGTAAGGATACCCCGCGCTGCTCCCGAGGGTCAACGCGACGGCGCGGCCGGGCAGACGCGCGTCGCAGGCCGCGCCGGCCAGGCGGCGCAGTATAGCAGACCCGCGCACGGGGGGGCAAAACGGGGTCCGGGGAACGTATGCTGGTACGCGGCACACGACCGGCGAGGTGCGCGGTGACGGGCGACGAGCGCCCAAGCGAGGGACAGACGAGCGAGACGGCGGCCCCAAGAGCGGGCGAGCCGGCGGCGGGCGAGGCGCGGCCGACGGCCCCGCGCTATCGGCCGCCGGCGCCGTATCCGCCCCCGGCCGCGTACGCCCCGCCGTCGCCGCCCCCGCCTCCGGCGAACGCCGTCCCGGGCTACGTGCCGCCGGCCGGAAGGGTGTGGGCGCCGCCGCCGGCGGCGGCGCCCACACCCCCGGCCCCGGCCGGCACCGCCCCGCCCCTCCATACCCTGCGCCCGGCGCCGGAGCCCGGCTGGTCCTGGAAGCAGAGTCTCTGGGGCCTTCTGCTGGGCATGGGCCCGTTCGTCGCCCTGTACGCCGCCGCGTCTCCGCTCGTGAGCGAGGCCGACACGAGCATCGAGGAGGTCACCGTCGTCACGGGCATGATCATGCTCGTCTCGTCGGCGATCAGCTACGGCTGGCAGCTGTTCGCGGCGTGGCTCTTCTCGGTGCGCTCTCTCCCGCACAAGCTCCGTTCTTGGGGATTCACGCGACCGACGGCGGCTTTCTTCTGGACCATCCCGACGGTCCTGTTCGCGGCGTATGTCGTGTCCTACGCCAACGACGCCGCCTTCAACCCGCCCGAGCAGGACATCGTCGAGGCCTTTCCGCCGACGGCCGCGGGTCTCGTCCTGTTCGCCGTCGTCGCCGTCGTCATGGCCCCGCTGTGTGAGGAGATCTTCTTTCGCGGCTTCGTCTTCAAGGGCTTCGCCACGTCGTGGGGCTGGCTGACCGGCGCCGTCGTCTCAGGGACGCTCTTCAGCCTCGCGCACCTGCAACTGACGCTCTTCCTGCCGCTCTTCACGCTCGGCTTCGGTCTCGCCTGGGTCTACCATCGCACGGGGTCGCTCTGGACGAGCATCGCCCTCCACGCGACGTTCAACGGGGTCGCCGTCCTCGCCTGGGCGCTGACGAGCTAGGGCGGGGGCTCAGCGCAGGAGGGTCGGCTTGCGCAGCTCCCGGCAGTGGCAGACGTCGTCCTCGGGAAGGGCGAGCAGCGCGTCGAGAAGAACGCGCCCCATCAGGCCGGCGTCGGCGCTGAAGATGCGCTTGAGCTCGTCGTGCTCCCAGTCGCGGACCACGCCCTCGCCGTAGTTGACGATGACGTAGACGCCGGCGTAGCAGGCGCCGATGTCGCGCGCCAGCCACACCTCGGGCGAGAAGCTCTGGCCGACGACATCGCCCATGGGCTGAAGGACGCGGATCTCGGCCGGCGACTCGAAGCGCGGGCCCTCGGTGACGACGTAGGTGCCGCGCGTGAACAGGCGGCGCTCCGGCGCGAGGCGGCGCGCGGCCGCGACCAGCGCCTCGCGCCCGGTCGCGCACACCGCGTCACGCATGATCAGCAGGTGGTCGCCGACGACCGCCCCGAGGCGGTCGCGGTCGGTCGTCATGTCGACGAAGTCGTCGGGCACGACGAGGTCGCCGGGGTCGAGAAGATGGTTGAGGCTGCCGACGCCGGCGTCCGAGAGGATGCGGCGCACGCCGGCGCGATGCAGCACGCTGAAGACCTGACGCGAGGCGCGCCCGCGGGAGACGCCGGCGCGCCACCCGTGCATGCGCACGTGCAGCGCGCGCCGGCCGTCCACCTCGAAGAGGGCGAACGGCGGGCTCTCGCCCCAGGGCGTGTCGAAGACGAGGCCGTCCTCGAGGACGCGCGTCCGCGCGTCGAGGCCGGCGGGAAAGTCGCCGGCCAGCGAGCCTGACCCGCCGATGACGGCGAAGCCGGCCTTCGGCACCGCGCCGTCCGCCATCAGAGGCCCGCGATGTCGGGCGTGACGCGAAGCATGACGAACTGGACGTGGTCGCCGGCGTCCGACGTGTAGCGGCTGAGCTCCTGCTCGATCGTCGCCGGATACTCGCGCACGCGGCCGAGGAGGCTCTCGCCCTGGGTGACGGTGTCGCCGACCTTCACGCCCGGGCGCGCGATGTGCGACACGACGAGCAGGAGCGACGGGTCCTCGGCCACCTGGATGTGGATCTCGAAGTCCTCGTACTCGCCCTGGATGGCCACGCGCTGCACGCTCGCGACCTTGCCGCTCACAGGGCTGAAGACCTCGACGCCGGGCACGGCGCCGACGTCCAGGCCGCCGGTAGCGGACGACGCTTCGCCCACGCCGCCCCCGTCCATGAGGTAGTACGGGAGCTCGCCGCCGTCGGCGAAGGCATCGGCGATGCGGGCTGCGAGACCACCGCCGCCGACGTGCTCGCCCAGCGGCGCGAACGGCACGCTGTCGGGATTGTCGACGGGGTGATAGCCGATCGCCGTCGTCGACTCGACCGCGACCGGGAGAATGACCTCGACGTCGCCCGCGGTGGCCACGACGATGCGCTGATCGACCTGCGCCTTCTCGGCGAAGGTCGGCTGCGCCGCCGCGGCGGGGACGCGCGCCGGCGTCGAGAGGGGCAGGGCGTAGGCGAGCCAGACGGCAAGGAGGGTGAGGGTCACGACGATGGCCAGCGCCCCCGCGCGCCGGCGCCTGATCTGCTTGCGGCGGCGATCTCGCCAGTGCCGCCGTTCACTCTTCAGGCTTTGCATGACTGTCCGGACGATACACCGTCTCCGTCGGAATCGCTAACCCGCCGCCGTCGGCCCCTCGTGTTGTCAGGCGAGGCGAAAGAACCTTGCGCTGCGACGCTCAACTCGGGGTCCGCGCGGCCGATACGAATCACTGAGAAGGTACACCGCCGCGGGCGAGCGCCTTCTCGGCACGTAGACCATTGCTCGGCTCGGGGGTGAGCCATGAAGAAGAAGCTTGCAGTGTTCGTCACAGCGGCCGTCGTCGCCGTCCTCGTGATCCTCCCCGCCACGGCCTCGGCCTCGGTGACGCTCACCACCAAGGAGAAGCGCGTCGTCGCCCTCATCAACGAGATCCGCGCCGACCACGGCCTCGCCAAGCTGTGCGTCAGCACCGCCCTGGTGCGCGGCGCCCGCAACCACTCCGCGGAGATGGTCGCCAAGCAGTACTTCGCCCACGAGTCGTACAGCGGAGAGTCGTTCGGGCGCCGCCTGATCCGCCTCGGTTACATCCGCACCGGCTACCGCGTACTGGAGGGTCGGCGAGGACATCGCCTGGGGCGGCGGGCTCTACTCGACCCCCGAGATCGTCGTCGATAACTGGATGCACTCCGTCGACCCACCGCGCGGTGATCCTCACGAAGAACTTCCGCAACATCGGCATCGGCGTGAAGCAGTGCGCCACCGGCTTCGGCGGATGCAGCAGCCCGGTCTCCTTCTTCACGCTCGACCTCGGGCGCCGCATCAAGTAGGCCGATCTCACACGCAAGGTGATGCGGGGGCGCCGTGAGGCGCCCCCTGGCATTGGGGGGCGGCCGCCAGCCGCCCCCTTGTCGTCGGGGGCGCCCCGCCGACGTCCGCGAGGTGCCGTAGGATGGCGACGTGGACGATCGCGGGGACGGCAGAAGCGTGAGACGGACGACGTGACGGCAGTCGACACGCAGGGGCGGCTGCAGGCGCTGTTCACCGGCGGCGGCCACGAGCAGGTCGTTGCAGTGGCGCACGAGGCCGCCTGCAAGGGGCGCGCAGCGCCGCTGCCGGAGGGCCTGCACCCCGCCGTCGCCGCCGCCCTGGCCGCCGCCGGCATCCAGTCTCTCTGGTCGCATCAGCACGAGACGTACGACCGGCTCGCGGAGGGCAAGAACGTCGTCGTCTCGACGGGCACGGCGAGCGGCAAGTCCCTTTGTTTCGCCGTGCCGACGCTCGACGCGGCGGCGCGCGACCCGCAGGCGCGCGCGCTCTACCTCTACCCCACCAAGGCGCTCGCTCAAGACCAGGCGCGCAAGCTGGCAGAGCTGCGCGCGGGAGCGCTCAAGGATGACGACGGACAGGCGCTGCGTTCGGTCGTTCCGGCGATCTACGACGGCGACACGCCGCAGGGCCAGCGCGCCGCGACACGGCGCAATGCCACGATCGTCCTCTCGAACCCCGACATGCTGCACCTCGGCGTCCTGCCGGCGCACGAGCGCTGGGCCGAGTTCCTCCATCACCTCAAGTACGTCGTGCTCGACGAGGCGCACGTGTACCGCGGCGTGTTCGGCTCGCACGTCGCCCAGGTCGTGCGCCGCCTGCGGCGCCAGTGCGAGGTCTACGGCGGAGTGCCGCAGTTCGTGCTCGCGTCGGCGACGATCGCCCACCCGCGGGAGTTCGCCGAGCGTCTCGTCGGCCTGCCCTTCGAGGCCGTGGAACAGGACGGCGCGCCGCACCCCGAGCGCACGATCGTCTTCTGGAACCCGCCGCTCGAGGACCCGGACCTGGGCACGCGGCGCAGCAGCCTCGCGGAGTCGAGCTACATCACGAGCGAGGCGGTGCTCGCCGGAGCGCGCGTCATCGCCTTCGCGCCGACGCGCAAGGCGGCGGAGCTGGTCTTCGACCACGTCCGCCGCCGCCTCGACGACCGTGACCCCGGCGGCGCCGGCGCGCGGGTGCAACCGTACCGCGCCGGCTACACGCCCGAGCAGCGCCGCGACATCGAGCGGCGGCTCTTCGCGCACGAGCTCGACGCGGTGATCGCGACCAGCGCCCTGGAGCTCGGCATCGACGTGGGGACCTTGGATGTCGCTTTGGTGACGGGCTTTCCGGGCACGGTGACGAGCCTGCGCCAGCGCTGGGGGCGTGCGGGCCGGGCCGGGCACGGCTGGGCCGTGCTCGTCGCCGGCCAGGACGCGCTCGACCAGTACTTCATGCGCGAGCCCGATCGCCTGCTAGGCCGCCAGGTCGAGGAGGCGATCATCGACCTCGACAACCCGCACATCTCCGACGCGCACCTGCAGAGCGCGGCGTACGAGCGGCCGCTCGTGCCCGGCGACGAGCGCTTCTTCGGCGAGCGCGGCATGCTGCGCGCCGAGGCGCTGGCGCAGGCGGGCAGACTCAGGCGGCGGGCCGGCGGCCTGGCCTGGGCCAGGCCGCACTCGCCCGCCGCCGACGTCTCGCTGCGCTCGGCCTCGGCCGAGACCTTCGTCATCGTCGAGGCGCGCCACGGCGAGATCCTCGGCACCGTCGAGCAGGAGCGCGTCTTCCGCGTCGCCCACCCCGGCGCCGTCTACCTCCACCTCGGGCGCAGCTACCTCGTCAAGCGCCTCGACCTGGATGGGCGCTCCGTCCTCGTCGAGGACCACGACGGCACCTTCTACACGCAGGCCAAGATCGACAAGAACGTCACGATCGCCGGCCAGGCCGCCATGCGGCCGCTGGCCGGCGCCGCCCTCTTCTTCGGCGAGCTCGAGGTCACCGAGCAGGTCATCGCCTACCAGAAGCGCGACCTCACCGACGGACGCGTCATCGACACCGTGAGCCTCGACCTGCCCGAGCAGACGTTCACCACCGAGGCGCTCTGGTTCACGCTGGGGCCGGAGGTCGTGGAACGCGTCGCGTCGGCGTCGCCGCCCACGCAGCCGGCTGCGCCCGACGCGGGCGCCCCCGCCGCCGCCAAATCTGCCCCCGTCGAGCCCGAACTCGCCGGCGCCCTCCATGCCGCCGAGCACGGGCTCATCGCCCTCATCCCGCTCTACGCGATGTGCGACCGCTGGGACATCGGCGGCCTCTCCACGCCCTGGCACTGGCAGACCGACCGCGCCACCGTGTTCATCTACGACGGCTACCCCGGCGGCATCGGCCTCAGCAAGCGCGGCTTCGAGGCCTTCGAGAGCCTCGCCGCCGACACCGTCCGCCTGATCGCCGACTGCCCCTGCGAGAGCGGCTGCCCCTCGTGCGTGCAGAGCCCGAAGTGCGGCAATCTCAACGAGCCGCTCAGCAAGACGGGGGCCGTGCGGTTGCTAGAGGCGATCCTCGGCGCCTAGGAAGAGCGCCCGCCCGGGCTCAGTCCGGCGGCATCCGCAACCGCTCGACCAGACCCTTCGAGAGCCCCTCGGCGAGGGCGCTTTGCACGCCCGCCGCGTAGACCCCGCCACTCCCCGCGACGCACAGCGCGCGGAACTCGTTGGGGCTCCAGCCGTAGACGTTGGACGCGCCACGGTACGCCCAGCGCACGTCGGGAAGCAGCTGACCCTCGAGCGGCTCCGGAAAGCGCAGGACGATCGCGGTGCCCTCTCCCCTGTCGCCGGACTCGTGGATCGCCGTCCCTGCCACGTACACCCGGCCCTGCGAGTCGGCCGTCACGGCCGCGAACTCGACCGTGCGGACACCCTCGGCGCCGAGGTCCTCATAGTAGCTGGCGTGACCGATCGGCAGCCCACCGGCGCTGATGGTGCTGACCACCCCGACCCGCTCTGCTGGGGCCGACTCGTCATAGCGCGAACCGACGACCACGACTGTGCCGTCCCCGAGCACCGCGGCATCGGCGATCTCGCTCAGGGGCTCGGTGTCGATGCATTTCCACACTCTCGTCCCGCTCGTGCTGTACTTCGCGACGAGCGCGTGGCTCTCGCCACCTGAGCTTCTGTTCGCCACGACGATGGCGCCGGTCGATGTCCGCAGCACGGCCACGGGAGAGAACATGGTCCCCGTGGCCGCGATCGTCCGCGTCCAGGCGACATGGCCGGCCGCAGTGACCTTGACCAGTGCGAGCTGGTTCGACGTGCGCGTGGCGTTGCGCTCGCCGAGGGCGTAGGCGTTGCCGCGGGCGTCCACCGTGACGACGTCCAGGATGTCGGTCCGGGTCGTGCTGAGGTAGCTCTTCCAGAGCAGCCGCCCGTCGGCGGCGTACTTCACAAGCAGACCATCCCCTCCCCTGCCACTGCGGCTGGCGCCGCCTACCGCATACACTGTGGACGAGGGACCCGCGGCGACGTCGCGACCGACACTGGGGGCACCGAGCCACCGCGACCACTTGAGCACACCGGACGGGCTGTACTTGACCAAGCCCAGGCGGTTCAGCGATGCGGTCCCGACGGCGACGACGTTTCCGCCGCCATCCTTGGCCGCCTCGTACCAGAAGACGCCGCCACCGCCGGGCCCTTTGGTCGTGAGCGCCCACATCTTGGCCCCGGTGGTGCCGTTCACCCTGGCGACGATCCCGGAGGCGGCGTACGCCATTCCGTTGTATGCGCCGACCGCATAGACGGACCCCGCCGGACCGGCGACGACGTCGCCGAAGCTCGTCTGGTAATGCGTCCCCGGCGCGTACGGCGGCGGGTTCCAGGCGAACGTCCCGGCGATCATCTCGGCGTACGCCGTCGGCACCGCGGTCAGCATGACCGCGATCACGGCGGCGACCAGCGCGACTGCCCCCCGCTTGTGCGACATCTCCGCCTCCTGCGAAGGTCCGGCGAGCCCGCGTGTGGGCTCGCCCCTCCCGGCGCCTAGGGTACAGGCGGACACGTGCAGAAGGGAAGCACGGGGCTCTGAGAAGCGTAGCCACCCGGGGCGCGAGGCGATGCCGGCTGCGATAAGCTCTGGGGACTTGGAGGACCCATGCCCGACGGCATCACCATCGAGAAGCTCGACCCTGACGACATCGAGCTCGTCGCGCCGCTGTGGAAGGCGCTGCTCGACCACATCGCCGTACTGCCCGACGCGCTTGTCCCGATTCGTCCGTTCGAGCAGTCGTGGCCGATCGAGCGGGCCGAGATGCTCGAGTCACTCGCGGGCGACGCGTTCGTGCTCGTCGCGCGGCGCGACGACGCAGTCGTCGGCTACGCCCACGTGATCGTCGAGGGGCCCGATCCCGTCTGGTACACGGGCGACAGACACGCCGTGCTCGCCGCCCTGAGCGTCGCCGACGGCGAGCGCGGAGCGGGCGTGGGGACAGCGCTCTTTGACGCGGTCGACGAGGAACTCGAACGCCGCGGCATCGAGGACGTGGAGATCGGCGTCGACACCGCCAACCGCGAAGCGGTGCGCTTCTACGAGGAGCGCGGGTACCGGCACGACTTCCATATCTTCTACGGAACGCCGGGCCGCAAGCCGTGGGCCTGCCTGCGGCGTGAGGAAGAGGACAGGGAGGCCGGGCGCGGACGCCACGCGCCGCCCGGCCCGGACGCCCCGTGATGTCGCCAGACCATCCCGAGGCCGCCCCGCAGGATCACCGCTCTCCCACCGCGTCGGACTGGACCGTGGAGCCCTTCCTCCCGACAGATGGCGCCTCCTTCACCGGAGCCGACCTCGCTCCGCTCGAACCCCTTTGGCGCTCCCTTATGGACCGGCACCGCGAGGTGTGGGAGGTCGTGCCGATGCGCGACCACGAGGACTCCTGGCCGCGGCGCAGGGCGCAATACCTCGAATGGCTCGCCACGCCGGGCTCGTTCGTGCTCGTCGCCCGCCGCGTTGACCGGCTGCTAGGCTACGCCGTGGTCGGCATCCACGAGGCTGACGAGACCTACGCTACCGGCGAGCGCCTGGCCGAGATCCACACGCTGGCAGTGCTGGCCGATGAACGCGACCGCGGCCTTGGCGCCGCCCTGCTGGACGAACTCGAGCGGCGCCTGCTCGCCGACGGCGTCACCGACCTCCTCGTCGGCACCATGCACGGCAACGACGCCGCGCTGCGGTTCTACGAGCGCCGCCGCTTCACGCCCTTTGTCCACCTGCACTACCGCAAGCTCAAGGGGGAGTGACGTGTCCCCCGCGGACGTGCCCCCCACCTACGTGAGCGTGATCGGCGCCAGCGTCGCCTCGCCGGAGCTCGCCGCCAAGGCCGAGGAGCTGGGCGAGCTGCTCGCCGAGGCCGGCTGCGTCGTGGTCTGCGGGGGCCGCGACGGCGTCATGGCCGCCGTCGCCCGCGGCGTCAAGCGCAAGGGTGGCGTCTGCATCGGCATCATGCCCGAGCCCGATCGCAGCCGCGCCAACGACGACCTCACCTACTCGGTGTGCAGCGCCATGGGCTACGCCCGCAACCTGAGCGTGGTGGCGAGCGGGGACGTCGTCATCGCTGTCGGCGGCGCCTGGGGCACGCTCAGCGAGATCGCCCTCGCGCGCAACCTCGGCCGCACCGTCGTCCTGCTCGACAGCTGGACGGTGCGGCCGCCCGACGCCGACCCGCACGAGGGCGAGCCGCGACGGCCTCCTGCGGGCGAAGACGCCCGCCGAGGCCGTGGCGCTCGCCCTCTCCGCCTCCGGCTGACCCACACCTCAGGCGTTGCCCGTGAGGGCAACGCCCCTTCGCACGCTGCGGCCTTCGCGGTACACTTCGAGGTGAGGTCAAGGCGAAGGGGGTCGCCGTGAAACGCTTCGCACCGTTCGTTCTGCTTCTCGTCTGTCTCCTGCTGCTGCCGGCGCCGGCCGCACTCGCCGCCGGCACGACCACGGGCATCGTCCGCGCACACAGCAACCTCGACGTCTACTCCTGGACACCGACCGAGACCGGGTACCTGCGGATCACGATCGGGTGGACCGACCCGGCCGGGAACCCGGTCGGAGGCTTCCCGGAGGCTGAGGTCGACGTCGGCGTGCAGGCCTGCGACGGCATCGAGTTCTATGCGCAGATGGACGTCGCCGAACTGCTCTCCGGCTTCAACCCGTCGGTCGCGAGCATCTCGGTACTGTCGTACATGGTCGGCAGACCCGTCTTCTTCTCCGTGTCACCGTCCATCGCCGAGACCAGGTACCACCTCACGGTCGACTTCAGGCGCACGCCCATCAGCTCGTATACGAGGGTCGTCGACGCGACCGGCTACGCACACCCGACAAGTGGCGACACGTACCTGCCCGCGACGGCGACGGCGTGGCACAGCGTGATCCAGTACTGGCCCGGGAGCCCCGGTAGCGTGTACGCCAACTGGGACGACCACGTGTTCACGCGCTCCTCCGGCTGGCTTGTGAGCAACGGGTCGGTGCAGTGGAAACCGCCCGTCGTCTCGGACGCTTCCACGGCGGGCAAGGCAGGCCAGTGGCTCACCGTGCTGCCTTGCATCTGGAACGGCGCCGCGCGCCCCAACGTCTGGGGGGACCCCGGCTACGACACCTGGCCGATGCCCGGCAGCCTCTCGCTCACCGACGCCCCCGCCTGGTACACCTGGGCCTACACGGACAGCGCCGCGGCGACGAGCGCGCCCGCCTACTCCCTCGGGGCGCGCATCGACCCCCAGGCGAGCGGCCAGAGCCTCTCCTTCGCCAAGGAACCGGGCGCGCAGGTGAGCTACGCCTTCACCGGCGACACGCTGAGCTGGCTCTACGCGGCCGGGCCGGCCGGCGGCACGGCGACGCTCAGCGTCGAGCCGCCGGCGGGCTCCGAGGCGCCGACGCTGATGTACACGGTCGACCAGTACGCGGCGACGATGACCTACGGGCGGCGGCTCGACCTCACGGGCCTCGGGGCGGGCGCGCATACGGTCGTCGTCCAGAGCGACGCCGGGCTCTATCACGACGCCTTCATCGCCCCGACGGACGCCGCCGACCCCACGCCGCTCGCCGAGGACCACAGCGACGGCTCGACCCGCTACGCCTGGGCGACGGCCGCGGCCGGGAACGCCTCGGGTGAGAGTTACTCGTACTCCGCCGCCGCCGACTCGGCCACGGCGTTCTCCTTCACCGGCGCCGCGGTGACCTGGCGGTTCGCGCGGCGCCCCGACTGCGGCAAGGCCAAGGTGTGGATCGACGGCGTTCTCAAGGGCATAGTCGACCAGTACGGCAACCGCCACAAGCACCACGGCAGGCCGATCCCGACGAGCATCACCTACACCGGCCTCGCCAACAGGCTGCACACGATCCTCATCGTCAACACGGGAGAGAAGAGCTCCGCCTCCTACGGCACCGTCGTCACCAGCGACGCCTTCGTCGTGGGCGGGGACGTCTTCGAGGACTGACGCCGGCGCCTGGGGCACGCTGAGCGAGATCGCCCTGGCCCGCAACCTCGGCCGCACCGTCGTCCTGCTCGACAGCTGGACGGTGCGGCCGCCCGGTGCCGCCGGCCGGCAACGTCAACCAAGTCGGCGCGTCGCAGCCGCGTAGTCTGAACCCCGCGTTGCTATAGTGGGCCGGCGTCGTCGACGCGGGCCCATCCGTCGACCGTCAAGGACCAGCCTCATGACTGCGGGACCTTTACCGCCGCTCGTCAAAGCGAAGCTGTCACCGCCGAAGGTCAGTGACGCCTGCCTGCGCGACGAGACCCTCGAGGCACTCGCCGGGGACTTGCGCCGCCGCGTCACGCTGGTGTGCGCGCCCGCGGGCTACGGCAAGACGACGGTGGCGCTCGAGGCCATCCGCCGGCTCGGCCTTCGAACGGTCTGGTACAAGCTCGACGTCCTCGACCAGGACCCTGTCGTCCTGATCGCCTCGCTGGTGGAGGCGCTGGCGAGGCTGCACAGCGGCTTCGGCCAGACCATCCGCGACCGGCTCGCGAACGCGCACGAAGTCGCCTACCCGGTCGAGCAGATGGCCGCCGAGTTCGTCACCGAGGTCGCCGAAGAGATCACCGGCGGCCTGCACATCGTCCTCGACGACTACCACGAAGCGGCGGACTCCCCGGCATTGAACGCGACCCTCGACTACCTGGTCGCCAACCTCCCGAGTGACGTGCGATTCATCGTGCTGACGCGCTACGAACCAGCGTTCGGGATCGCCAAGCTGAAGCTGGAGGACGAGCTCGGGGTCGTCGGCGTGGACCAGCTTCGTTTCGGCCCGTCCGAGGTGCTGGAGGTGGTGCGTCGACGGACCGGGATCGACCTGACCCTCGAGCGTGCCGAAGGCCTTGCCGACCTCACGGAGGGTTGGCCCGCGAGCGTCGTCCTCGCCGCCATGGCCGTGCGGCTGGTCGGCGTCGACGCCCTCGAGAGCGCTCTCGCCGACCCCAGGCTGAGACAAGACGTCTTCTCGTATCTCGCCGAGCAGGTCTACGCGCGAGAAACACCCGAGGTCAGGGCGTTTCTCCGTCGGACCTGCTGTCTCGAGCACGTGTCCGTCGACCTCGCGACGCGGGTCGGCGCGCCCCGCCGCGCGCACCGGATCCTCGCGCACCTGCAGGCGAACGGCGTCTTCACCTTCGCCACCGATCAGGAAGGCACGTACCGCTACCACGGTCTCTTCCGGGAGTTCCTGCGGCAGAAGTCGATCCAGGAGGACGGGCCGGCTCGTTTCCATGCGCTCGAACTCGAGACGGCCGCGGCCCTCGAGGCCACCGGAGACGTCGAGAAGGCCGTCGACCTCTGCCTCGTCGCCAACGAACCGCGGCTCGCCCTGGACGTCATCGCGAGAGCCGGCGAGAAGAACCTTGACGCCTTCCGCTCCGACACGCTCGAGTCCTGGCTCGATCGCCTGCCCGCGCACATCCAGCGCAACGAGCCTTGGGCCGGACTGGTCTTCGGGCAGGTGCACATGCGCGCGGGACGCTTCGATGAGGCGCTGCGTCACCAGACCGACGCGGCCAGTCGCTTCGAGCTGGGCTCCGACCGCAGCGGGGCGTATCACGCGCTCTCGGCCCAGGAGCGGACGTTGTACTGGCAGGGCAAGATCTCGCAGGCAGTAGAGACATGCCGCCGAGCCCTCGCCGTGGCCGACCTCCGGGAGCAGCGGGTGCACACGCTGATCAGCCTCGGAGCCGCGCTCCAGAGTGAGTGCCGCTGGGAGGAGGCAGGGCGTGCTCTGGCCGAAGCCGAGCAGCTTGCAGGGGGCTCCTTCCCTGCCGAGCTCGCCCGCCTCGCCGGTCACGCGCTCTACGCGGAACTCAACGTGGGACAATACAGGCGCGCCGTCGATGAGCTGCGAGACTGCCCGCCACCTCGTGGCGACGCACGGCTCTCCGAGCCTGCAGACGACGTTCCTCAACTTGACCAGCATCGCGTACCTCTTCCTGGCCGACTGGGGGAGCGCCCGGGTCGCACTGGACGCGGCCTATGCGATGAGTCGCCGATACGACTACATCTACCTGGACGCCTTGCTGCACGATGTTGAAGGTCAGTTGTACGCCGCGGTTGGAGATGTCGAACGGGCAAGGCGAGCACGCTCGAGCGGGCAATCTCGGCACCATCCATTGTTGACGACCCCTACAGTCGAGCTACCGCCCTATGCCATGCAGGCACTGAAGCTAGGAGGGCAGGCGACAGGCGTGCAGCCATAGAGTGGTACCAGCTGGCCATAGACGCGGCCGGAGCGGAGTCTGTCCCCTACTTCCTCCTGAATGCTTCGGCCAACCTGTCGTTCACTCTGAGGTCAGAAGGCCGTCCGTCACGCACGACCCTCGACATCGTTGCGGAGCGGTCCCGGAATCTCGACCTCGCGTTCGTAGCTCTCAAGTGCGATTTCTTCGCCGCCGTGCTCCTGCACCGCGAGGGGCGCCGCGACGAGGCCATGGAGCGCCTCTCGGGATGCGTACCGGAGCAGCTGCGGCTGGGTCACCTGAACTTGCTCGCACAGGAGTTCGTCATCGAGCCGGACCTGGCGCTCGACTTCATCGGCGGCGCGGCGGACGCCGAGACGGCGGAGGCCTTGATCGACCTGGCAGCCCGCCATTGGAACGGGATGCACCTCTTGGTTTCCTCCCTGACCGTCGGCCCTGTCCCGGGAGTCGCCGCTACGAGGGCCGCAGTCGCCCACCGGAGCGAGGCCGAGATCACCTCGGTCCTCGCCAAAGCGTCACGAAGCCCCTTCCCCGAGGTCCGAAGGGCTGCCGCGACACTCCGCCGCGAGCGCCGAAACGCTCGGGGTGAGCAGTCGCCCGACGGGCTGGGCCTGACGAAAAGGGAGCGACAGATCCTCGGTCTCATGGCCGACGGAGCGTTGAACGACGACCTCGCCCGTCAACTGGTCCTTGCGCCGGGCACCGTGAAGACGCACGTCAACCACATCTTCTCCAAGCTCGGCGTGAAGGACCGCGTCCAAGCCGTGCTCCTCTACAGGGAGAGCGCGGGCGAGAGCGCGCCCGTGGCTCACTCGTCCACCTCGCGCGTCGACAAGTCAAGTCAAGATACAACCGTGGGTTGATTCCCGCGCCGCAGACGCCCGCTAGCATCCCCCGCGACAAAAGGCGAGCGTCTGGGGGTTGCGATGGAATCCGGTGCACCGGTCGTCTATGTTGAGTCCAGGAAGATGAACCCGCGCAAACGCACCGTCATCGAGATCCTTCGCGAGAGCCCCGGCTTCGTCTCGGGAGAGACGATCAGCCAGTCCCTCGGCGTCTCACGCAACGCCGTGCACAAGCACGTCAACTCGCTGCGCAAGCGTGGGTACGGGATCGTCGGCGTGTCGCGCCGAGGCTACAAGCTCGAGGACGAGCCCTGCCGCCTCTCGATGCCCCTGGTGACCGAACGCACCGCGCAGAGCATGTTCGGGCGCTCCTTCCGCTACCACGACGAGATCGAGTCGACGAACGTCGAGGCGAAGAGGCTCGCCGCCGCCGGCGCCCCGGAAGGGACCGTCGTGGTCGCCGAGAGCCAGTCGGCAGGACGCGGACGTCTGGGGCGGCGGTGGACGTCACCCGCCGGCAAGGGACTGCTGTTCTCGGCTCTTCTTCGCCCGCCGCTCGGGATGGCCGACGCGCACCTGCTGACCATCGTCGCCGCGGCGGCGGCCTGCGGTGCCATCGAGTCCCTCGTGCCCGTCCATGTGCGCATCAAGTGGCCCAACGATCTGTTCATCGACGACCGCAAGGTCGGGGGCATCCTGCTCGAAGCCGCCGGCGAGCAGGACGCCATCGACTGGGTGGTGATCGGCATCGGTCTCAACGTCAACACCGAGTACAGCGAGTTGCCGGTCGCGCTGCGCCGCACGGCGGTGTCGCTCAAGGTCGCGTCGGGGCAGCCCGTCGATCGCAGCGAACTGCTGGCGCGCCTCCTGCTCGCCCTCGAGGAGTCGTACCTCGACGCGGCCCGCAACGGGTTCGACGACGCGCTCGGACAGTTCCGCGAGCGCGACTATCTCCTCAAGCGCTGCGTCAGTGTGCAGACCCGCCGTGGGCCCGTTGTCGGCGAGGCTGCAGGCATCGACGAGAAGGGCGCGCTGCTCGTGCAGTTGCCGCACCGCCACATCCAGCGCTTTCACTCCGGCGACGTCACCCTGCGCTGATCGACGGCCCTCGGGGGCCGGGGGAGGGGCGCCCGGGCGGCGAGCGATTGACAGCCGCCCGGGCGCCCCATACATTGTCACCCTCGCTCTACTGGACCGAGGGTGACAAATGCCGCACCTCACGACCGCCGACATCTCCCGCAGCGCGCTCTTCGCGGCCCTGATCGCGGGAGGCGCGTTCGTTGCCATCCCCCTCGGACCCGTGCCCTTCACGCTGCAGGTCTTCGCGGTGCTCCTCGCGGGGATGGTCCTGGGGCCGCGCCTGGGCGCCCTCGCCGTCATCACCTATCTCTGCCTCGGCCTGCTGGCGCCCGTGTACGCCGGAGGCGCTTCTGGACTCGGGACGCTCCTGGGGCCGACGGGAGGCTACCTGCTCGCCTTCGTCCCCGCCGTCGTCCTGACGGGGTATGTGGCGACTCGGGGCGTCCCCTCGATGCCGCGACTCGTCACGGCCGGGATGCTGGGGCTGGTGCCGATCTACGCGATCGGGGCCACGTGGCTGGGAGTGCACCTTGGGTTGAGCGCAGGCGCGGCGGTGAGCGTGGGCGTGCTGCCGTTCGTGGCGATGGACGTCGTGAAGGTCCTGCTGGCGGCGGCGGTCGCCCGCAGCCTGGTCAGCCTGCCGCTGGGTCTTCCCGCAGCTCAGCGAGACCGCTGAGCTCGGCGAGCGCCTTGCCGCGCAGCCGCAGATTGATGCGACCGCGCTCGTACTCGCCCATGAAGTCCGTCGACGTGCCTTCGCGATAGGCGAGGTCCTTGTCGCGCAGCATCTGGGCGAAGGCCTCGATGTAGCGCGCGTCGAGCGTGACGCCGGAGGCCCTCCGCAGCTCCTTCAGAGCGTCGAACGAGCTGCGCGCCACCTTGTAGGGACGGTCCGAGGTCATGGCGTGGTACGAGTCGGCGATGGCGAGGATCTTGCTCAGCTCAGGGATGCGCTCGCCGGTGACCCCGTCCGGGTAGCCGCTGCCGTCCAGCCGCTCGTGGTGGTACTGGACGATGTCCGCGACGTCCTGATAGGCGGCGAGGTGTGACAGGACTTCGGCTCCCTTGCCCGGGTGCTGGCGAATGAACTCCCATTCCTCGTCGTTCAGCGCGGCCTCTTTGCCGAGAATGGCGTCCGGCGTGCCGACCTTGCCCAGATCATGGAGCAGGCCGGCGAGGTGCAGGGCCTCGGCTTCGGCCTCGGGCAGCCCGAGAGCGCCGGCGAGATCTCGACAGTACATCGCCACCGCCGCCGAGTGCTGGGCCGTGTACTCGTCCTTGCTGTCGAGCAGGACCACCATGGCGGCCGCCAGCCCGATGTTCATCTCCAGATACCGGTCGCTCAGCTCCTTCTGCGTGGCCACGTGCTGCTTCTCGTTGACGAGCAGCTTGAACATGTACTGGCTGGCGAAGAGGGGGACGAAGAGCAGGACGACCGCGACCAGGCCGGCCTCGGCATAGAGCGCCGCCGTCATGAGCCCAAGGCCGGTCAGCACGGCCAGCGACCGTACGAAGGGAGGCAGCTCTTCCCTTAGGTACGTTGTGAGAGAACGCTGATACATGAGTCGAGAGGCGAATCCCACGGCCATTCCCAGCGTGAACTCATACGCGGCCGCGGCCAGTACTCCTGCTGCCAGAAGCCCCGTACTCAGTGCGGATTGATCGAAGCCCCACGCAGCCTCGACCGCGACGAATACGAACGCGCCCGCCGCGGCCGCGACGACGTAGTCCGACACATTGAAGAGCGCGATGAAGAACGAGCGCTCCCGCCAGCAGCCCCAGACCCCGGCGATTGCGGCGACGATCATCGCGGGCACCGGTCCCAGGAACATCATGGCGAGGAGGATCGGCAGGTTGGACGCCGTGAGGGTGATCCTGTCGCTGACCTCGACCGCGAGACTCTCGGCGATCAGTGCGAGAGCGCACAACACGAGGCAGGGGACGAATACCTCAGAAGCGTTGGGAGGCGACGCAAGCAGAAGGCCGCAGCAGAAAGCTAGCGCCGAGGCAAGCGCCAGAGAGATGGACAGCGCCTTGAAGCTGCCAAGTGGTTCGGACAACAGCCGCATCCTAACGTGGTGACCCCACCTCTATCGGCAGGATGCGGCAGATGCTATAGCAGATACTTGATTCTGAGGTCGCGCGGAGCTAGTGGACCTTGCCGCTGCCCCCACCGGCGGCAACGGCCACCAGGAGCGATGCCAGAACGCTTTCGATCCTCTTCATCGCGTATGGCCTCAACCGGCGCGCTAGTGAATCTTGAAGGAATGGATCTTGAACGAGTGATGCATGAGGTCCCCTCCTAAAGGTTCCCGCCCCACTGCCGATACACAATGGTTGACGATTGGCGTGGGCGGCATGCTACGAGAGCGGCATGCGAGGTCGCGGGAGTCCAGGGATGGCCAAGATGACACACGTCTGCCCGTCGCATTGCCAGTTTGGACAACACCTGTCAGAACTGGCAACACATACGACCGAATGACGTCGGAATCGGCACATGAACACCTCCCGCGCCACGCCCGAGGTTCCGGGCACACTCGATTGATGATGAACTGACCTCATGAATGAGGTTGACGACCGAAGTGCGTGCGCGACGCGACTGCGGACATCGGTGAAGCCTTGCGGCAGGGCCGACGACCACACGCGGAGCCGAGGGTGAAGGCGGCCGAGACCGCTCGAGGGGCGGCCGGAGACGCAGCGGCACCGGCCGAGACCGTCATGACGCCGTCACTCTGGAAGAACCGCAACTTCGTGCTTCTGTGGGCCGGGCAGTTCGTGTCACAGGTCGGCGACCGGCTCGCCATGGTCGCCTTCCCCTGGCTCGTCTACACCGCGACGGGCTCGACGCTCTCGACCGGTATCGTCCTCGCCATCTACACCCTGCCGTACCTGCTCTTCGGCATGTTCGCCGGACTGGCCATCGACCGGCTGAACAAGCGCCGCGTCATGCTCGTGGCCGAGCTCGCGCGCGTGATCCTCGCCCTCCTCGTGCCGCTCGCCGCGGACACCGGCCTGTGGCTCGTCTTCGTCCTCAGCTTCGCCATGGCGAGCGTGACCGTGGTGTTCGATCCCGCCAAGCTCTCGCTCCTCCCCGACATCGTTCGCAAGCAGCAGCTCATGCGCGCCAACTCGCTGCTCTCGTCGGCGGAGACGCTCACCGAGGTGCTCGGCTACGCCAGCGCGGGGTTCCTGCTCGCCGCCGTGTCGACCGCGACGGCGTTCCGGCTCGACGCGATGACCTTCCTCGTCTCGGCCGTGACGCTGGCGCTGATGGCGTACACCCCGCCGGTGCGCGCGGCGGCGGAGCGGACCGCGCGCTCGTTCGGGCGCGAGCTGCGCGAGGGCTTCGCCTACATGCGTCGCCACCGCGGGCTCCTCGCCAACACGATCCTGACGGTCGCCATCGCACTCGGTCTTGGCGCGAGCTACCCGCTGACGTTCTTCCTGGCGGTAGAAGTGCTCGACGGCGGGACGCAGGCGTTCGGCATCTTCGAGGCGGCGCTCGCCGTCGGGGCGCTGACAGGCTCGCTGGCGGTCGCCGGTTGGGCCAAGCGCCTGCGGATCGGCCGCACCATCATCGTCAGCTTCGCTCTGGTGGGGACGGGCATGGCCGCGATCGCGGCGGTCGAACATGTGTGGACCGCCGCGGTCATCTTCGGCTTCAGCGGCATCGCCAACGCCGCCGGGCTCATCTCGATCGACACGTACGTGCAGCAGATCGTGCCGGAGCAGCTCAGAGGGCGCGTGTGGGGCTCGCGGTTCATGCTGACCCAGGGTGGCTACGCGATCTCGGTCCTCGCAGGCGGGGCGTTGGCAGGCGTGTTCGACGTCCGTGCGCTCTTCGTCGTCGCCGGCCTGGTGGTCGCGGTGCCCGCGCTGCTCGCGTTCTTCGTGCCCGCCCTGCGCGACGCGTAGGGGCGGCGCGCGCGGCTGACGCCCGCGAGGAGCGGGTGATAGCCTAGGCGGCGGAGGAAGGCGGCCGGCCCGCCGGAGGCGAGGCCGGCACGGCAGGCAGGTTGCGCGGCGGGTGGGCCGCATCGCCGTCGGGCCGCGCCGCCGAGAGAGACCATGGACTCCCCGAACGACGACATCCGCGAGGCAGCGACGCCTGCCTCGGACCAGTCCGCGCCTGCCCCGCAGGACGCGTCTTCGGCTGCGCCAGACTCGGCCGGCTTGAGCGACGACGGCCTGCCGAAGACCAAGTGGGTCCAGCTCGGCATCATATGCGCGGCGAGCTTCGTCGTCTGGGCCGGATTCGGCGCGATCTTGCCGTACCTGCCGATCTTCCTGAAGGACGAGGCGCACAGCTCGATGTTCATGATCGGTCTCATCGCCTCGACCTTCTACCTCGGCACGCTCCTCTTCTCGTCGCCGCTCGGGTGGCTGAGCGACAGCATCGGGCGCAAGCCCGTCATGGTCTCCGGCGTCGCCCTGTACGCCGTGGCGATGTTCCTCTTCACCACGACGGCGAACCCGCTGTGGTTCGTCGTCTTCCGTCTGCTCGAGGGCATCGGCGCGGCGGCCGTGGGACCCGCCGGCCAGGCGTTCGTCGCCGACATCACGACGGAGGGCAACCGCAGCAAGGCCTACGGGATCCTGACGACGGCGCAGTTCGGCGGCCTCATCGTCGGGCCGGCCTTGGCGCCGCCGCTCTATCATCTGGCGGGAGGCGGCCGCGCCGGCTTCTACGCGATCTTCTACTTCAGCGCCGTGCTGACAGCGCTGACGGCGCTCGCCATGCTCGCCTTCGTGAAGGAGCCGGCCGCGACCAGGGCGCGCCGGAAGGCGCGCGAGGCTCGCGGCCAGGCCAAGGCCGAACGCCCCCCGTATCGGGCCGTGCTCACGACCCCGGTCCTGGCGTTCGTCGTGGTCGCCTTCATGAGTCACTTCGCGATGGGCGGTTGGGAGGTCGTCTGGAGCCTTTGGCTCAAGCACCTGGGCGCCTCGATGACCTACATCGGCCTGACGTGGGTCGCGTTCTCCGTGCCGATGCTGCTCTCGTTCGCCGGAGGCATGCTCGCCGACCGCTATAGCCGCTTCGCGCTCATGTTCACGGGCTACACGATCTCGGCAGTGGCCTGGATCCTCTACGGCTCCACCACGAACCTGACGGTCTTTCTCATCGTGAACGTGGTCGAAGGCTTCGCGATCGCCTTCTCTTACCCCGCCAAGCAGGCCTTCCTGGTGCAGGTCAGCCCGCGCGAGTGGCTCGGGACCGTGACCGGCATCGAGACGACCTCGATGCAGCTTGCCGGACTCCTCGGCACGCTCACGGCTCCGATGCTATACGGCCTGATCTCAGGCTACGTCCTCGCCGTCGGCGGCGCGCTCGCCCTCATCGGACTGGGGATCGCGGCGCCGGTGCTGCGCCGCGAGTGGCGCCGGCTGGCGGCGGGCGGCGAGCAGCTCTCGCAGAAGGAGCTCGAGGCGCTCGGCGACACGGCGCGGCCCGACGCCGCCGCAGCGCCGCCGTTCGCGATCGACTAGCGGCGCGCCTCCGTCCCCTACCTCCGTCGCGCGGCGAGGCCGCGGTGCAGCGCCTTCGCGCTGATCACCATGCGCACGGCGCAGGTCCTCACGCTCTCCAAGTTGCCGGCGTTGTCGACCGAGTAGTAGCGCACGAAGTGGTAGCCGTTCTGGGCCGGCACCGAGACGCTCGTGCCCTTGGTCCAGGTGCCGCCGTCGAGGCTCCACCAGGTCTCCTTGACCCCGGAGAGGGCGGCCTGGTCGGCGGCCGTCAGGTGCACCGTCAGGGCCTGGCTCTGGGGGACGGGCGCCCCGGCACTGTCTCTCGGTGCGTCGTTCGCGGTCTGCGGCGGCTTGCCGTCGACCTTCACCGTCTTCGTGATCAGCGAGGTCGAGTTCCCCGCCTTGTCGTAGGCCCGGTAGGAGAAGCTGTAGGTGCCGGAGCCGCCACCCCGCTTCCAGGTGGGGTAGGTCTTGGTGACGCTCGACGAGTAGAGGTAGCCCGCATAGCCGCCGCTGAAGTTGACGAACCAGCGGTTGAAGCCCGAGACCGCGTCGCTGCCCGAGAGGTTCAGGGTGAACCCGCCCTGGTGCCAGGACTCGTCGGCGTTGTCGCTCGCCGTCGGCGCGGCCGTGTCGATCTGCACCTTGCGCGTGACCGTCGGCCCCCAGGTGCCGGCGTGGTCCGCGGCGCGCACGTGGAAGTAGTAGACGCCGTCGCCTGGAGCCGTGAGCGTGTGGTCGGCGCCGAGCCCGCTCTGCCTGCCGTCTGGCGTCGTGTCGGGGGTGCCCGTCGGGTTCTGGTCGAGCGAGTAGGAGTAGGCGTCCGGGCCGATGTGGCTGATGCAGATGTACCCATCCACGTAGCCCATGACGAGTCTGCCGTTCGCAAGAGACATCACGTCAGGCATATCGTCCTTCAACTTCGTAGACGGGCTGGATACTCCCATGTGCCCTCGTCTTGTCGCCGCCCAAGGGAAGCGTTGGCAACGGCTGCGTCACGTCGAAGATGTCGTTGACGTAGTCGGGCGCGACTCACGTACCCAAACTTCATTCCTTCGAAGACGTAGTGCCTGGTCAGCGAGAGATCCGAAAGCGCCAGGCTGTTCGAGCCGTATGTGCCAGGTGGTAGACCTTCGATACCGTCCGTGTTGACCATGAAGCCCAGGTGCTGCACCGACCGAGGGTCGGTGATGTCGAACACGTTCAGGCCAGCTTCCGTTTCCTCCTGGCCCCCGGCGAACAGCAGGTTGCCGTCGATCGGTTGGCCATCCACAGTCATGGTCCAGCGTCGAAACGAGCCTCGGGGTCGCTGGGTCCCTCACATCCACGACGCACGAGCTGATCGGCGATCCCGCCGGCACCGCCATCCGAGTTCCGTCGGCACGTACAGATAGCCGCCCTTCGGCGAGCCGATCTTCTCGTGACAGCTGCCTTGCACAACACCAGGGAGAACGCAGGTGCCCACCACGACCGGCAGCGCCGGGTTTGAGACATCCACCACGTCGAGATGACCGGTGGTCGACGTCATCGGGGTCGTATGGGTCGTTGAAGTCCCGCGTCACGTACACGTGCGAGCCTTCTGCGGCAATCCCGCCCCACTCCGTGAACGGGCCGTAGGGTTCCGTCGTGCCAAGCAGCGTGGGCGCTCTGGGGTCGCTGACGTCGAACACCGCCAGCCACCAAGACGACCGTATCGGTCATGCAGACGTAGGCGTAGTCGCCCTGCACCGAGATCTTGTCGGCGGACAAGACGGTCTCGGGGTACTCCTCCTCCCCGGTCCATGCCCCCACCAGCTGCGGAGCGCCCGCAGCAGCCACGTCGACCACGCCCAGTACGGGAACGCCTTCGTCCCGCTGGTGCTCCGCTTCGCTCGCCACGTAGACCAGGTCCCCGACGGCCTGCAAGTCGTTCCACACGTCTGACCAGTCGTGTTCAATTCCACCACCACCAGCCCACATCCAGGTGGTTCACCGGGCTGCCTTCCCAGTGGAACCCCACGGAGCTCCTCTTGTACCAGGTGGTCTCGCTAGGGTGTGTCGGCGAGGTCAGGACAGTCACGCTGGCAGTGGAGTACTCGACGGTGAAGTTGACCTCGTTCGAGTCCCAGAGAACAGACACCGTAGTTCGTCGTCACGTGCACCGCAGCGACCCCTGGGGCGAGCCCGTAGGGGACCGTGCAGACGATGCTTGTGTCCGTCCAGCTCACGATCCCCGCGGACTTCGCCCGAGAATTCCACGCCGCCTGTCGCTGCCAAAGTCGCTGCCCGAGATCGTCACCTGGCTGCCGATGGGAGCATGGTTGGGCGAGAGGCTCGAGATCTCGGGGTCGATGCCGGCGAGAGCTGGATGTGCGCCCGACAGCGCAAGGAACGACCCGCAGACAGCGCGAGGGCGAGCAGCAGCCAAGCGTTGCCAGAACGGACGACACGAAGCGCGGACATGGCTCCCCCCTTGTCCCCCGCGACCGGCTCCGGCCGCCTCCCCCCTCCGCGCGGCGCTGCCTCGTGCCGGTACGCATGCTCAGTAGTCCAGGAATCGTAGCACCGAGAAGAGACGGGAGGCAATGGTGACAAGAGGGGAGCGGCGGCGCGGGGCGTCGTCACCCGATGACGACGCCCCGCGCCCCTGCCCCCTACGTCCGTCGCGCGGCGAGGCCGCGGTGCAGCGCCTTCGCGCTGATCACCATGCGCACGGTGCAGGTCCTCACGCTCTCTGAGTTGCCGGCGTTGTCCGTCGAGTAGTAGCGCACGAAGTGGTAGCCGTTGACCGCCGGCACCGAGACGCTCGTGCCCTTGGTCCAGGTGCCGCCGTCGAGGCTCCACCAGGTCTCCTTGACCCCGGAGAGCGCCGCCTGGTCCGCGGCGTCAGGTGCACCGTGAGGGCCTGGCTCTGGGGGACGGGCGCCCCGGCACTGTCTCTCGGCGCGTCGTTCGCGGTCTGCGGCGGCTTGCCGTCGATCTTCACCGTCTTCGTGATCAGCGAGGTCGAGTTCCCCGCCTTGTCGTAGATGCGGTAGGAGACCGTGTGAATGCCGGAGCCGCCGCCGCGCTTCCAGGTGTCGAAGGTCGGGGAGACGGTCGGTGAGTAGACGTAGCCGCCCGACGGAGACTTTCCGTCGATGCTCAGGTACATGCGCCGGAACCCGGACGTCGCGTCGCTGCCCGTGATGTTCAGGGTGAAGCCGCCCTGGTGCCAGGACTCGTCGGCGTTGTCGCTCGCCGTCGGGGCGGCGGTGTCGATCTGGACCTTGCGGGTGACCGTCGGCCCCCAGGTGCCGGCGTGGTCCGCGGCGCGGACGTGGAAGTAGTAGACGCCGTCGCCCGGAGCCGTGAGCGTGTGGTCGGCCCCGAGCCCGCTCTGCGTGCCGTCGGGCGTCGTGTCGGGGCTGCCCGCCGGGTTCTGATCAAGGACGTAGGAGTAGGCGTCGGGGCCGACGTGTCTGATCGACAGACCGTTCGCATCGCCCCCCAGGATCGAGATGCCCCCGAAGAGCGAGCTGTTGGCAAAACAGAGGGAAGAGTAGTCCGTCCCGGCATCGAGGTCCCCCACAAGGCCGCCAAGGGGAAGCGGCTGAGTGACATCGAAGATCTCCGTGAAGTCAAGCCAGTAGCCGTTGTAGGCGTCATACCACTGGAGTTCCAGGTTCCCGAACAGGTAACGCCTGCTCAGTGACTGATCTGATAAGACCAGGCAGCCCGTGGCATGCAGCCAGGGACCGGACGAAGGGTGGGTGAACATCGTGCCCTCGAGGTGCACCGAGTGGGGGTCGGCGATGTCGAACACGTTCACGGCAGAGGTCAGGGCAGAGGTTGAGCCGTGGTCGAAGGCGAAGAGCAGCGAGCCATCGACGCAGGGCTGGACGCAGTCGTCCGCGAGTGTCGTCACGACGATCGGCGAGCTGGGGTCGCTGGCGTCCGCCACGGTGAGCTGACCTCCAGAGCCCGTCGGGATGTAGAGAAAGCCGTCCTTGAAGGCCATCTGGCTAGACTGTCTAGCGCCAACGCCGGGGGGCACCTCGCAGCCGCCGGCATAGACGAGCTGCGTGGGGTCGCGGGCGTCGACAACGTCCAGCCATGCCTCCGCCGCCCCATTATCGGAGGTCATGTAGACGTAGCCGTCCCGGACGAGGAGCGCTCCCGTCGCGGTAGCCTCCAGGTCCAGCCTGTTGACGATGGCGGGCGATGATGGGTCGCTGACGTCGACGACGGCGACGAAGTAGTGCTCGCCGCCGGCAGCGTACCAGCCGCCCACGTAGGCGTGGTCGCCTTGCACCGCGACGCGCTCAAACGCGAGGACTGAGCTGGGAAAGTCCGCAGCGCCAGTGTAGTCCCCAAGTACTGCGGGGTTGGCTGGGTCGCTGACGTCGAGGATGACAAGGCCCTCGTAGTCGGATGGCTCGAGATAGCTGTGGTGGGACACTACGTAGGCGACGTCACCCACGACCTCGACGTCGTCGACCATCGCGCCCGGTGGATGCCAACCGCCGACGGCATAGCTCACCGGGCTCCCCTCCCAGTGGAGACCGACGCTCCTGCTGGTGTACCAGGCGGCCTCGCTGGGGTGGGTCGGCGACTCCAGCACGGTCACCGCGGGAGAGATCGGCGGTGCTGCGGGTGGCGGGCCGATCTCGGCTCGTGCTCGCGACGGGAAGAACGCGCTTCCCACGATCCCTGTGAGACACACGGCCACGACGGCGACGAAGACGAGTGCGGATCTGCGACGTGCAGACACCTGGTCCCCCCACTCCCCCAGCCAGCCGGCCCTCCGTGCGTCTACCACGCGACTCCCCCCGGAGTCTGGGCCGACAAGCAGCACGACCGCGCATCGACTGTGAAGGCTCTGACCATCCACTGCAGCCGTACGTTACATGCAGTATTTCACAGTCGATGGCGCGGGGAGTCCCCCGATTCGGGTGATCCTTCACAGACGCCGAGCTAGCGCCCTACTCCCGCGCGCCGCGTCCACTATGACCCGTCGTGCGGGCGCTCCATCTAGAGCGTATCCGGGCAGCGGGTGGAGCAGCAGTTGGAGATCGCGGTCGCCGGGCCGGTTCCGGGCGCTTGCATCCCCCTTCGCTGGGGCGAGTGACGTGCTACCCCCGGCGCAGGCACGGGCCCAGGCCGAGTCCTTCGACCGGCCCCGACCGCTCTCAACCCCTGAGTGGATGGCGGGGGCAGCTTCGGGTTTCCCTACCACGACACGACCCTGTCGCGGCCACTGCGACTCGCTCGTCACGAGAAGGGTCGCCGGACGCCGCCGGCTCGACCCAGCCTGGTTCCCGGCCGCCGATCAATGGCCACGCCCCAGACGTCTGGGTCGTCATTCGCTCGGAGCAGGTGGACAGAAGTCCACCTTGAAATGGGTGGCCTCCCGCCACGAGTCATTGTAGTCCTCCTTGATATACGTGTACGTCTTCGACGCGAACGGAATCTGGTCGTCGTCCACCTGATCCCACTCCCGGATTCTCGTGACCCAACTCGCCCCCGGCGCATACGCCCCGTCCGGCGTGTCGAAGAAATCGTCAGGTCCTTCAGGTGGCGGCGCGTACGACATCGTCTCCCAGGACGGCAGGGTCTGCGGATCCTGGCGGTAGTCGACTTCGAATCCATCTTCCCTGTCTGCCTCCCAACTCTCCAGCAGCCCGGCGAACCTGCCGGGAACCCAGGGTATGGCGAAATCGAGCTCCGGTTGCCTGATCTGGCTGAGCCGCGCCCCTATCCCGAGGGGCTCTCTGCCATACTCGGGCCAGGTGAGCAGGAAGGGCTGCAGCGTCACGACGAGGTCGACCGGCGATTCGAAGCCATGGTCAAGGGTCAGCCGGCCTTCGTACCAGTACCATCCTTCGTCATACCGCCACTTGCTCAGGAACGTAGTGCGCTCCACGCTGCTGCCTGTGCCTTCAACCGGCTGCGATGCATCTGTTGCGGCAAGCTGCAGTGCTACCCGCGCCTCCATGTTGTTTCGCTGCGAGGGAGGTTCGGCCAGGTTGCTGATACGGAGCCCGTAGCGCTCCCGACCCGAGCCACACCATACGCTCCACTTGTCGGACGCCTGGATCTTGGGCCCCCAGTGCGCGAGGTCGCTCTCGGTGACCGCGTCCGAGATCAAGTCGAAGTAGCCTGCCTGCCAGTCACTCTTGCGATAGCGATACCAGCGGTAGAGGCTGGCAAGGGCCTGGACACTTCGCATCTGACCGCACTCTACGTAGACGCTCTGCATGCACTGCCAGTAGATGTCGCGCAACCCACTCTGAATGGGGAACGCCAAGTCACGATAGGGCAACATCGCCCTGTGATAGCGCAGGTAGTCAAGGTAAGCCCTCGCCCAGTTCCGAGCCTCGGGGAAGCATCGGAAGTACTTCTCCGCCAGCCCCAGTGCCTGCACGGCCTTGACCCGCAGCTTCTCAGCGCTCGCGACCACGTCGCCGTTCACGACTTCCTGTTCCATCTTGGCCGCCGGGTCCGTCGGCGCATGGTTCTGCTGCATCGCGATCACGTCGCTCACCGTCATCATCCCGAGGCCGAATCCCGAGAAGTGAGCGATGGGAATCTCAATCGCGTCCCCGGTGATGAACGCCTCTTTGAGGTGGAACTCCTTGCCGCCCAACTGGTAGCCGAAGCCCACCGTGAGGTAGTCGCCATTAGGGGCGTCAGGCGGCGTGACCCTCAGGGTTGCCGGCACGACAAGACTGACACCACTGGGCTCGAGTTCGACCCCACCGATCAGACCCCCGCTCATTGGTGCACCGCCCACCGAGGCGATCGGCCGCATCGAGACGTCGGTGTCCTCGAGGAAGGCGCCGGAGGGCAGGTCGAGGCGGTACAGGGTGCCGTCGCTGCCGACGGCCTCAAGGGAGCCGCCGGCCTCGGCGCTGATGAGCGCGCTCACCGCGCCAGTGCCGTCCAGGGTAGGCACGACGGTGAGCGGGTTCGGAGCCTCGGACAGCGTGCCGGCCACACGGATGCCGTCGATGGCGACGAGCGCGCCCGAGCTGTCGGCGCACCTTTCGCCGGTCCACTCCATCTTGAGGGCGTGTTCCCCGGGAGGTAAGGCGCGCGCGCAGAGGAGCTGATTGGCTCGCTCCTCCGGCGCGTAGAGGTCGACGACCCCCGTAACGTCGTCGATCGTCACCCTGGCGGTGCCCATCCCCGGTCCCATCGTGCCGTGGACGGTGATCATCGTGCCCTCGAAGCCGACGAGGACGGCGCCCTGGCCGTCGAGGGCCATCTCCGCTCCGTCAGAGTGCGAGGGGCCGCTCACCCTCTGCCAGGGACCCTGGAATCGGAGGTGCGAGTCGTCCTGGTCGTACGCGACGAGGGCGCCAGCGGAATCGACCACGATGTCGACCGAGGTGTGGCTCGTGCCGGCGTCATTCGTCGCGTCCACGTCGATCGTGTGGAGACCGTCGTCCAGCGCGTCCAAGGCCTCGCCAGAACGAGTCACCACCTCTCGGCCATCGACGGCCACCGTCACCTGGGGGTTCGGGTCCGACACCTCGTGGCCGTCGGCGTCGCGGATCACGTACGCGAGAACGGGCGTCTGGTCGGCGGTGATGAGGCGATCCGCGGGACTCAGGATCTCGGGGCGGAGCTTCGACGGCAGCCTGACGCTGAAGGTCGCCGTGGCCGTCGCCGAGACATTACCAGCGCCATCGACCGCGACCGCCCTGATCGTGCGGTCAGACGTGACCCAGAGGGGGTTGCCATTGTAGGCAGACCCCGTCTCCTCCACAGGACCGGGATCGGCGGGGTCGTCTGTCCAGTAGATCACTGCCGACTCGGAGGCCGAGACGGTTACTTCTTGGGGAGTCGAGTACTCACCCCCGGGGGGACTGAAGGTAAGGGTCGTACCAGTCGTGTCCACTTCGAAGGTGACGGAGTCGGTCGAGCTGTCACCTGTCTCACTTGTCGATGTCAGGACGAGCTCATGCCTTCCGTCGGCGAGTTCGGGCAGCTCCTGATAGTCGCGGGTCGCGACCTCGACTCCGTCCACGGTCACGACGTCGGTGGTCCCCACTTCCCCCACGGTGTACTGGAGGAGCGGCGTCGAGTCGGAAAGCACTTGTCCCCGCGCCGGTCTGTCGATCGTGGCCCAGGCGTCCAAGTCGTCGATCCAGTAGATCCCCTCCCAGGTGGTCTGGTTGCCAGCGGCGTCGACGGCGAGAGCGTGAAGGTAGGTGGTGCCGTCGATCGCGAGCGGCCCCGTGTAGAGACTCGCGTCAGGTCCTGGAGGAAACCCGTCAAGGGAGTAGCGGATGACGCAGTCTTCGGACGAGGAGAGAGTGACCAGCACGGGGTCGTCGTAGCTGTCTGCGAGCGGGGAGACTGACAGCATGGGAGGAGATGCGTCGATAGTGAACGTGACCTCATCGGAACTGGCCAGGCCACTCACGCTGGTGGCCTCGACGGCGATGCTGTGAGTGCCGTCGCCGAGGGCACAGAACTGCTCGCCGCTTCGCGTCACCGTCTCGCGCCCATCTATCGTCACCGCGATCGACGCTCCCTTGCTCGCTGTGTAGGTAAGAAAGGGGTCGCAATCGTTGGTGAGGCTCCCGTCCACCGGAGAGCCGATGCGGAGGCTCGGCGACGCGTCCAAGCGGACATAGCAGACCTTCGGGGACTCGACGTTGCCGACCTGATCGACCGAGTAGTAGGTGATGGTGTGCACGCCGATGTTGCCGCTGCGCTTCGCGCTCGTTCTCACAAGGACAGAGGTCCCGGCCTGCCAGGATCCGCGGTCGATGCGATAGTGAGTAATCGCGACACCCGAGCCCAAGTCCGTCGGGGTCAACGTAACCGTGACCGACGTCGTGTGCCAGAAACCGTCACTGTCGTCGGTCGTCACGGGGGCGTAGATGTCCCTATGCTTGTGAGGTCTCGACTGTGCTGCGGCCGACGCCGGATAGGCGACGACGACGAGGGCGAGGACTGCGAACAACGCAAGGACAGCGAGTCTGCGGATGCTCACCTGCGAATGAACCTGCGGTGGCACGTTGGACATAGTCTCTCCCTTGAGGTTGCCCCTCAACACCCCTCAGCCCTTCCGGGCCAGCAGGCCGCGGTGCAGCGCCTTCGCGCTCACCACCATGCGCACGGTGCAGCTCCTCACGCTCTCGGAGTTGCCGGCGTTGTCGACCGAGTAGTAGCGCACGAAGTGGTAGCCGTTCTGGGCCGGCACCGAGACGCTCGTGCCCTTGGTCCAGGTCCCGCCATCGAGGCTCCACCAGGTCTCCTTGACCCCGGAGAGGGCGGCCTGGTCTGTCGGCGTGAGGTGCACGGTCAGGGCCTGGCTCTGGGGGACGGGCGCGCCGGCACTGTCCCGGGGCGCGTCGTTCGCGGTCTGCGGCGGCTTGCCGTCGATCTTCACTGTGCGCGTGACGAGGGAGGTCGCGTTCCCGGCGCGATCGGTGACGCGATAGGAGACCGTGTGAGTACCGGAGCCGCCGCCGCGCTTCCAGGTGTCGAAGGTCGAGGAGAGGCTCGCCGCCGTAGACGTTGAGCCCGCGAGCCGTCGCGAGTTGACGGTGATGCGCGCGGACGCCCGAGGCGGCGTCGCTGCCCGAGAGATTCAGGGTGAAGCCTCCCTGATGCCAGAGGCTATCCGCGTTGTCGGCGGGCACCGGCGCCGTGGCGTCGATCTTGACCGCGCAGGGTGCTCGTCGGCCCACCGACGCCGTTCGCGTCGACGGCGCGGACGTGGAAGTACCAGGTGCCAGAGCTCCTGCCGAAGAACTGGGCTCTGTGCTCGGCGCGTGCAGGCTCACTCTGATCGCGTCGGCGCCGTAGTCGGCCGTGGCCAGATCCACGTGTCCGTCGCCGTTGAAGTCCCCGATGTCGAGCGGTCCGCCTCCTTCGTAAGCCCAGCCGACACCCAACGAGCCATCGCCGTTGCCGAGGCGGACAGTGTCGCCCGAGGCGACATCGACATGCCCGTCGGAGTTGAAGTCCGCCGCCACGAGCGCCTCGGCCTCTGCCATCAGCGCGTAGTGACCCTTCAGCGTGAAGCCGCTACCCGTGTTCAGTAGGATGGCGACGTTGGCGTCGAGATCCAGCGCCACCGCGACGTCCTGCTTGCCGTCGCCGTTGAAGTCACCGGCCGCGATTGCCGAGTAGGACTCGACCGCCGGCTTGTGGGGATACGCGACGAAGGTCCCGTCGCCGTTGCCGACGAGCACGGCGACCGGCGCCAGCACATCCTTGTTGGCGGTGACGATGTCCTGTATGCCGTCTCCGGTGATGTCGCTCACCGCCAAGGAGTAGGCACGTGCACTTCCCGTCGTGCCGAACTTCATGGGGACGTCGATGCCGATGTCGAACACGCCGTCGCCGCGGCCGATGAAGACCCTCACGTAGCCGAATGCGCCTGCGGCCAGGTCTGGATCGCCGTCGGCGTCGAAGTCGCCGACCGCGAGAGAGGAGGCGGGCCAGCCGCCCATCGGGTAGTCGACGTGGGCGGCGAAGTGGCCGTGACCGTCGCCCAGCAGGACCTGGATCTGCTCGGCGCTCGACGTGTCGGCCGCTGCGAGATCCAGCTTGCCGTCACCGTTGAAGTCGGCGGAGACGACGAACTCAGGCCTGCCGTCGGTCGCCGTGTAGAGGCCGGGCGAGAACGAGCCGTCGCCGTCGCCGGGTAGCAACGCCAGAAACGGGCTCGGCGTCATGGCGCCCGTGCCTGCGTTGGCCACAGCGACGTCGTCTGCGCCGTCGCCGTCGAAGTCGCCGACCGCGACCGAGGTCGGATCCCAGGCATCGTGATCGACAAGAGCCGCCGCCAAGGTACAGTCACCACGACCCCTGAAGACGCTGACCTCGCCTGCGACTTGGTCGGCGGCGACCACGTCGCTGCGGCCGTCGCCGTTCAGGTCTGCGACGGCCACGAACGTAGGCCGGTGCCCGGTCTGGTAGTCGGCGTGGAAGCCGAAGGTGCCGTCTCCCGCGCCCTTGAGCACGGAGACGCTGTCGCCCGCGTAGTTGGCAACGACGAGGTCCTTGATGCCGTCGTTGTCGAGGTCGACGGCCTCGACTCGGCCGTCGAAATCCTCGTCGTGCGGCAGCTCGGCGGCGGGGCCAGTCGCGTACTCCACGTGGGGCGCAAAGGTCGCGGGCGCCACTGCTCATCAGCACGCTCACGGTGCCGCCCACGTCGCCTCCGGGGCCGCCAGCCGTCACGATGTCCTTGCGGCCGTCGCCGTTGAGATCGGCTACGTCCACCGAGGCGATGCCCGCAGTGGAATAGGCGAGTCGCCCCCAGACCGTTCCCGTTGCCGTTGCCCGAAGAGCACCCCGACGTAGTGGTCGGGAAACGGCGCGCCCCGCTCCGATTCGGTCAGCACGATGTCGAGATTCCCGTCTCCATCGATGTCGACTGGCTTCGGATGGCGGGGATCGGAGAACGAATAGTCGCCCCCGATCACTTCGAAGGTGCCGTCGTCCCAGCCACCCAGCACGAGGACGCAGTTGTTCTGCCCTGCCTCTGGGACCACCCCGATGCCGACCAGATCGACTTTCCCGTCGGCGTTGAAGTCGCCGGCGGCGATCTCGTCGAGAATGCCGCCCGGCCCCGTCGCAATCCTCGCCTGAAAGGTGCCGTCGCCGTTGCCTAGCAGGACGCTGACTCCAGCGTCGGAGTTGCTGCCGGTGGCGAGGTCGATGATGCCGTCGCCGTTGAAGTCGGCGGCGGCGACGCTGTTGGCATGAGGCGCGGTCGTCGCGCTGGTGGGATCGTTGAAGGTCCCGTCTCCGGTCCCCAGGAAGACGAAGAGCCCGCCGTTCGCGACCGCCATGTCCTCGACGCCGTCGCGGTCGAAGTCGGCGATCGCGATCCAGCAAGGGTAGTCGCCCAGCGCGTAGCGGTCTCTCTCGTCGTATGCATCCGACGACACATCCACGGTGCTGTCCGGCGCAGTACCGGAGGCCTGGTCCAGGACGAAGGAGTAGCCATGGACGGCCGAGTCGGTCGCTTGTGCGGGGTTCCACTGGAAGGTCGGGGAGTTGCTCTTGTACCAGGTCGAGGAGCTGGGGTGCGTGGGCGAGCTGAGGCCGGTGATGCCCGGTGGCGCCGCGAGGGCCGCGGGCGCGACGAGCAGCACAAGAGCCAGGCAGAGTGCGAGGACGACGACCGGTGCTCGGCCGCTGCGAAGACGGACGACGCGAAGCGCGGACATGAGCCCCCCAGCCCCCGGGCCGGCCAGCCCTCCGTGCGTCTGCCGGCCGACTCGCCCGGAGTGTGGGCAGACAAGCAGCACAGCCGCGTGTGGGCCGTGGAGGCTCGGCCCTCCACTGCAGCCATGCGTTGGCATGCAGTATTGCACGTTCGACGGCGCGGACGTCACCCGATTCGGGTGATTCGTGCGTGAGAGGCGGGGGCGAGCGGGGTGCCGACGCGCTCGGCACGCCGCCCGTCCAACGTCGCTGAGCTACTTCAGCCGGTCGTACGTCCGGTAGTAGATGTCGGCGGCGGGCAGGAACCACGGGTTGCCGGTGTAGAGCGGGATCTTCGGCAGCGGCTTGAGCTGCAGGAAGGCCGAGTCCTCGGGCTTGCCGGCGATCACTTCGCCCATCACGTCGCCCAGGTAGGCCGACAACGCCACCCCGTGACCGCAGTAGCCCATGCTGTAGTAGAGGCCGTCCATCTTGCCCAGGTGCGGGTCGAAGTCCATGGTCATGCAGACCTGGCCGTGCCACGTGTACTCGACCTTCGTGCCGCCGAGCTGCGGGAAGTAGCGCACCATCTGCTTCCGGAGGATCTCGCCGCTCTGCTGCGCCGTGAGGGGGCGCCAGGCGGCCCGGCCGCCGAAGACCAGCCGGTCGTCCGCCGAGAGCAGGAAGTAGAACAGCATCTTCTTCGTGTCGTAGCAGATGCGCCGCTTGGGGAGGATGCTGAGCGCGAGGTCCTTGTCGAGCGGCTCCGTGGCGATGATGTGGCTGCCCACGGGGACGACGCGACGCTTGAGCCCGGGCGTGACGTCGCCGGTGTAGCCGTTGGTCGCGACGAAGACGTCGCTCGCCTTGAGCGTGCCGCGCGACGTCGTGACCGTCCAGCCGTCAACGGCCGGCGCCAGGGCCTGCACCTCGGTGTTCTCGAAGATCTGCGCCTTGGCCTTGAGGGCCGAGGCAGCGAGCCCGCGCGAGAACAGGTACGGGTTCAGCATGCCGGCGAACTCGTCGACCATGCCGCCGTGGTACAGGTCGCTGCCGAGCTCCTCCTTCTGACGGACGGGCGGCACGAGTTCGAGCGTGTAGTCGAAGGTGTCGGCCATGTACTTCTGGTACTCGGCGAGATGGCCGAAGTGCTCCGGCTTGTAGCACGCGCCGTACTTGCCGCAGCGCGTCCAGCCGCAGTCGATCTTCTCCTTCTTGACGAGGTCCTCGACGAACGTGACGGAATCGATCGAGGCCTGGAAGAGGCGGGCGGCCGTCTCCTGGCCGTAGTCCGTGGCCCAGCCGGCAGGCCCGCGCTTGCCGCCGACCGAGACCTGCCCGCCGTTGCGCCCGCTCGCGCCCCAGCCGACGGTGTTGGTCTCGAAGACGGCGACGGAGGCGCCGCCCTTGGCGAGGGTGCGCGCCGCCGAGAGGCCGGTGAGGCCGCCGCCGATGACGGCGACGTCGACGGCGTCGGGGAGGGGCGCGCCGGCCGGCGGCTCCTTGGCCTTGCACTCGCGTTCGGCCTGCCAGAAGACCTGCTCGATCATCGCGCACCTCCCAGTCGCGCATCCCGCGCCGGCTGTGTCTGCGACCGGGCCGGCGCCCGGATGCCCCCACGGTTCCTGAGACGGATGCTATTCCTCCGGAGGACGCCGTAGAAGGGTGAACGAGACGGTGGAGGCCGGTCGGCGTCAGTCGAACCGGCGCACCTCGCCGTACAGCGTGTCGCGCTGCACGGGGGTGAAGCCGGCGGCGCGGATGAGCCGCACCATCTCCTCCACGGTGATGGTGTGGCTCACGCCCGCCGCCTTGACGACGTTCTCCTCGATCATCGTCGAGCCCATGTCGTTGGCGCCGAAGACGAGCGCGACCTGGCCCATGCGCAGACCCTGCGTGACCCACGAGGCCTGCACGTTGGGCACGTTGTCGAGGTAGAGGCGGCTGACGGCGAGCAGACGCAGGTAGTCGACGCCGGTGGCCGGCACGTGGCCCTCGGAGAGGGCCGTGTTGCCGGCCTGGAAGGTCCACGGGATGAACGCCGTGAAGCCGCCGGTCTCGTCCTGCAGGTCGCGGATGCGGCGCAGGTGCTCGATGCGCTCCGCCGGCGTGTCGAGCGAGCCGAACATCATCGTCGCAGTCGTCCTCATGCCGAGGCCGTGCGCCACCCGCATCACCTCGAGCCAGGTGTCGGTCGGGATCTTGTGCGGGCTGATCTCGCTGCGCACGCGGTCGACGAGCACCTCGGCGCCGCCGCCGGGCAGCGAGCCGAGGCCCGCCGCCCGCAGGCGGCGCAGCGTCTCCTCGATCGTCAGCCCGCTCTGCCTGGCGATGTGCACGATCTCCGGCGGCGAGAGGCAGTGCAGGTGCACCTGCGGGAAGCGCTCCTTGATCCCGCTGAAGACCTCCTCGAACCAGCAGATGTCGAGGTCGGGGCTGAGGCCGCCCTGCATCATGATGGCGGTGCCGCCCAGGTCGAGCGTCTCCTGGATCTTGCGGTGGATGTCCTCCTGCGTGAGCAGGTAGCCCTCCCCGCTCCCCGGCGTCTTGTAGAAGGCGCAGAAGCGGCAGCCCGAGAGGCAGTAGTCGGTGTAGTTGATGTTGCGGTCGACGATGAAGGTGACCTCGCCGCCGGGGTGCAGGCGGCGACGGAGCTCGTCGGCCCGCAGGCCGAGCTCGAGCAGGTCGCCGCCCTCGAGAAGTGCGAGTGCCTCCGCGTCGCCGAGCCGGGTCACAGCGTCCACACCATCTCGACGTAGTCGAAGCCCTTGCCGCCGGTGTCGCGGTGCGCGGGAAGGCCGTCGACGATCTCGTCACCCGGCACGAAGACGAAGCCCATGCGCTCGTGGAAGGCGATCGACTCCTTGTTCCAGGTGCTCGTCTCGATGAAGATCTCGCCGCGGCCGCGCGCCCGCGTCATCTCCGCGAACCGCTCGTACATCTGCCGGCCGAGCCCGGTCCCGCGGTACTCCGGCCGCACACCCGCGTAGTGGATGTAGCCGGCCGCAGGCATGCGCTGCGAGAGCATGCCCAGGAGGAAGGCGACGAGCCGGTCGCCCTCGGCGCGGCTCTCGTCCTCGACGAGAAGGCAGGTGTCGCCGAAGTGCTCGAAGAGCTGCGGGCAGACCATGTGCTCGATGTGCCTGCCGGGCCACCAGTCGTCGATCGCCGCGCGCACGGCGGGGGCGTCGTCGCCCTCGGCGGTGCGCCAGCGCAGATCGGAGGCCGGCGCGCCGTCAGGCGACATCGCCGGCCTCTGTCAGGTCGGGCACCGCGTCGAGCTCGCCGATCGCCGCGGCGCGGCGGAAGAACTCCGTCAAGCCGCGCCGGTACTCCGGCGCGAAGCCGTACTTGAGCCGGTCGAAGTACTCGGCGAGGAAGGCGGCGCTGAAGTCGTAGAGCTGCGCCGCCGTCGCCGCCGTGCCGGCGGGGTCGGCGGCGCAGCGGTCGCGCGAGGCGAGCAGCGCGGCGCCGACGGCGGCGACGGCCTGCGGCCGCGCCGCCAGCACGTCGCGCCGCACGGCGCACACGGCGTAGACCATCGGCAGGCCGGTGACCTCGCGCCACGCCGCGCCGAGATCGAGGTTGTACGGGAACACGCCGGCGCGCAGGGCGCGCAGGGCGTCGTCGCCGATGAGCAGCATGGCGTCGCACGAGGCCAGCACGTCGGCCAGGGTCCCTTCCCAGGCGACGAACTCGGGGGCGATCCCCCACTCACGGCAGAGGATCCTGAGCAGGCAGATCGAGGTCGCGCTCTTCGCCGTCAGCGCGACCCTCGTGACCTCCTTCGAGGGCACGCGGCTGAAGAGCTGGATCGAGTCGACGGCGCCGAGCGAGCTGATCGAGACCTGAGGGAGCAGCGCGAGCGTGTCGGCGTGCCGCGCGTACTCGATCGACGAGGGCAGGGCGACGTCGATCTCGCCGTCCACCAGCATGCGGTTGAGCTCGGCCGGCACGCCCTCGACGATGTCGGCCCGGTAGCCGGCCGCCGCCAGCGCCTCCTCGAAGTGATGGTAGAGCGGGAAGCAGTTGACGAAGGCGATGCGCCCCACGCGCACCGGCGACGTGTCAGGCATCGTACCGTCGCACGACGTTGTAGAGCGTGTCGCGCTCGACCGGCGTGCGGCCGGCGCCGCGGATGACGCGCACGAGCTCGTCGCGCGTGAGTTCCTGGCCGGTGTCGACGCCCGCGGCGTGGCTGATCTTCTCCTCCACCACGGTGCCGTCGAGGTCGTTGACGCCGAAGGCGAGCGAGACCTGGGCGAGCTTGAGGCCGACGTTGATCCAGAACGCCTTGACGTGGCGGAAGTTGTCGAGCACGAGGCGGCCGACGGCGAGCATCCTGAGGTCGTCGAAGCCGGTCGGACCGGGCAGCTCGCTGAGCCCGGTGTGGGCCGGCTGGAACGACAGCGGGATGAAGGCGTTGAAGCCGCCGGTGTCGTCCTGCAGTTCGCGCAGCCGGACCATGTGGTCGGCGAGCTCGGCCGGCGTCTCGACGTGGCCGTAGAGCATGGTCGCGTTCGACTTGAGACCCACGCCGTGCGCGGCGCGCATCACGTCGAGCCACTCCTGGCCGCTGATCTTGCGCTCGCAGATGAGGTCGCGGACGCGGCCGCTGAAGACCTCGGCCCCGCCGCCGGGCAGCGAGCCGAGGCCCGCCTCCTTCAGCGCCAGCAGGGTCTCCTCCACCGAGAGGCCGGCGACCTTGGCGAGGTGCGAGATCTCGCTCGCCGTGAAGGCCTGGATGTGGACGTCCGGGGCCAGCTCCTTGAGGCCGCGCATCATCTCGAGGTAGTACTCGAAGGGCAGGTCGGGGTGCTCGCCGCCGACGATGTGGATCTCGGTGATGCCGCCGGTGAGCGTCTCGCGCGCCTTCTCGACGACCTCGTCGACCGAGAGCGTGAACGCGTCGGCGTCGCCGTCGTCGTGGCTGAAGGCGCAGAACAGGCAGCGGTTGCGGCAGACGTTGGTGTGGTTGATGTGGCGGTTGGCGATGAAGAAGACGTCGTCGCCGGCGGCGCGCCGGCGGGCGAAGTCCGCGAGCGCGCCGAGGGCGAGGAGGTCGTCGCTCTCGAGGAGGGCGACGGCGTCCGCTTCGCTCAGCCGTCGCCCCTCGGCGACCTTCGTCCAGACGTCCTCCAGCCCGGCGCGCGACGCGAGGGCGTCGATGTGATCGGTCCGCATGATGCTCCTTGTCGAAGTCGGCGGACGCCGCGGGTGCCGGCGCCGCCGGAACGCCATTGTACCCCCGCGCCGCGAGCCGCACTCCGGCCCGGCATGGCGCGGCGCGGGCAGGCGAGGCCGGGCGCGGGCGGGCTCAGCTGAAGCGGTCGACGACGGACCGCGCGACCTCCTCGAGGAGGTCGCGCTCCACGTCGTCCGAGCACGTCGCCAGCACGCGCCGCGCCTCGTCGATCGAGTTCAGCGCGACCTCGCGGGCGCGCTCGACCGCCCCTGTGGCGCGCACCTCGACGATGACCTCCGCGACGGCGCCATCGTCCAGCGAGCCGCCGTCGCGAAGACGCGTCGCCAGATCAGGCCGCGCCTCGAGGGCGAAGATCAGCGGCAGCGTCACCGTGCCGTCGCGCACGTCCGTTCCCAGGCGCTTGCCCGTCTGCGACTCCTCCCCGCTCACGTCGAGGATGTCGTCGAAGACCTGGAAGGCGAGGCCGAGCAGCCTCCCGTACTCGGAGAGGGCGTGCTGCTCGCGCTCGTCGAGGCCTGACAGCAGGGCGCCCAGGCGGCAGGCGGCGGCGAAAAGGTCGGCCGTCTTGCGCTCGCAGCGGCGCCGGTAGGCCTCCTGCCCGAGGGTCACGTCGTGCGCCTCGCGTCGCTGCAGCACCTCGCCCTCGGAGAGCCCGACGGCGGTCTCGCTGAGGACGTCGACCGCCGTCGCGTCGCCCGTCCCGGCCAGCTCGGCGAAGGCACGCGCCAGCAGATAGTTGCCCGTGGACACCGCCATGTCGACCCCGAACTCGTGCGCCACGGTCGCACGGCCGCGCCGCAGCTCGGCGCGGTCGAGGACGTCGTCGTGGACCAGCGTCGCCATGTGAAGCAGCTCGACCGCGGCGGCCGCGCGGACGACTGCGTCCGACAGGGGCTGACGGCGACGGGCGGACAGCAGGGTCAGCAGAGGCCGCACGCGCTTGCCGCCCGCCGCCAGCGTGCTGCCGCACGCCTCGCGCAGGGGTCCCGCATACGAGTCCGCGACCGCCTGCAGGCGCGCCTCGACTGCGTCCAGGCCGTCGACGTAGCGCCGCTTCTGGGCACGTGAGCGCCACGAGAGTGTCTGGCGGCCGGTCATCCTGACTCCGCCTCAGGGACGTCGGGCGCCTCGGCGACGTGCAGCGCCACGGCGCCGAAGCCGAGACGCCGGTAGCGGACGCGGCGCAGACCGGCCGCGGCCATGAGCTCCGCCAGGCCGTCGGCCTCGGGGAAGTCGCGCACCGAGGCCGGCAGGTACTCGTACGCGCTGCCCTCCCCGGCGACCAGCCTGCCCAAAGCCGGGACGAGCCGGTCGAACCACACCTCGTGAAAGCGGCGTCCGAGACCTTCGGGCGGGCGCGTCGACTCGAGACACACGACGCGCCCGCCGGGCCGCGTCACGCGCGCCATCTCGGCCAGCGCCCGCGGCAGATCGGGCACGTTGCGCACGCCCCAGCCCACGGTCACGGCGGCGAACTCGCCGACGCCGAAGGGCAGGGCGAGCAGGTCGCCCTGGACGAAGCGCGGCCGCGCGCCGGCTGCGCCGCGCGCGGCCGCCTTCTGCCGGGCGCGCACGAGCATCTCGTCGGTGAAGTCGAGGCCGGTGACGTCACAGCCTGGCCAGCGCTCGACGAGCGCGAAGGCGAGGTCGCCCGTCCCGCAGCAGACGTCCAGGGCACGGTCGCCCGGCTGTCAGCGCCGCCTCGGCCGCGGCGAGACGCCGCCAGTGCCGGTCGAGCCCGGCCGTCATCAGGTGGTTCATGAGGTCGTAGCGCGGCGCGATGCGGCCGAACATCCCGGCGATGCGGCCGGGGTCGCGATCGACGCGGGCGCTCTCAGCGCCCGACTCGCCCCCAACGCGCGCGGTCAGCGCGTGCCCCCGTCCCACGGCGGGAAGAGGCGCTGCTCGAAGCCGAGCGCCGCGAGCGTCTTGCCGACGACGTGGTCGACGGCTTCGGCCAGGCTCCGCGGCCGGGCGTAGAAGCCAGGCGCCGCCGGCAGGACGACGGCGCCCGCCTCGGAGAGCTCGAGGAGACGCCGCAGGTGGATCGACGAGAGCGGCGTCTCGCGCGGGACGACCACGAGCCGGCGCCGCTCCTTGAGGGCGACGTCGGCGGCGCGATGGATCAGGTTGCGAGAGGTGCCGAGGGCGATGTGCGCCGCCGTCGACATGGAGCAGGGGCACACGACCACCGCGTCCGTAGCGGCGCTGCCACTGGCGGCCGGCGCCGCCAGGTCGTCCGGCTCGTAGACCCGCGTCACCGCGGCCGCGCCGGCCCGCTCGACCAGCGCCCCGACCGTCGCCCCCCTGCCCGCGTCCGGCAGCTCGAGCTCGTGCCTCAGGACGAGGACCCCGCTGTCCGAGACGCAGAGCGCGACCTCACAGCCGCTCTCGGCCAGTGTCAGCCAGAAGACGCTGCGCGTAGACGGCGCCGCTGGCGCCGGTCACGCCGAGGAAGACACGTTGTGGAGTCGCTGATGGCATGGGTCGATTCTGCCCCGCAAGGGGCTGGTCGTCACAAACGGTGCTTCAGTCGTCGATCGATCCGCTGTGGCAGTCGCCACCGTAGCAGCCACCGGGGCCGGCGCCGGCGTTGCCGTGGCACTTGACGCAGACGCCGCCGTTGGAGAACACCGCGTCCGAGTGGTTCGCCTTGAAGGCGCCGCTGTGCGGCAGGATGACGCCGTGGCAGTTCGAGCAGAAGGACGCGCTGTGACACTTCGAGCAGACGCCCGGCGAGGCGTAGTACGCCGAGGGGTGCGTCTGCTGGAAGCCGGCCGGGTGCGGCATGGTCAGGCCGTGGCACTTGGTGCAGCTGTCCTTGCCGTGGCACTTGACGCAGACCTGCTTGTCCTTGGCCGCTGCGTTGTCGTGACGTGCCTCCCAATCCGACGGGTGCGGCATCGCGAGGCCGTGGCAGTCGATGCAGAACCTCGGGTCGTCCTTGAGGTGACACGACACGCAGATCGATTGGCCGCGATCGACCACGACCTCGCCGTGCCCCAGCTCCCAGTCCTTCGGATGCGGCATCTGCAGACCCTGATGGCAGTCGCTGCAGAACGCCTTGCCGCCGTGACAGCCGGCACACTGTTGCGGCGTCACCTGGACCGTCATCGGCACCTTCTCGTACCCGGACGGGAGACCGCCGACGTGGCAGGTGTCGCAGTCGTCCGGGAGCCGCTCGCCGTCGTGGCACCGCGCGCACACCGACATGATCGACTCCTGGGGCATGCGCGCCACCTCGAGCTGCGTGCCCGGATGCGAGATGTTCGCGTGACAGTTCAGGCACTGGTAGCCCTCTTCGCGCAGGCCGGTGTGGTTGACGCGGATGTTGCCGACGACGATGTCGCGCTCGATCTCCTCCTTGGGATGGCACTGGGTGCAGTTGTTGGCGCCCACGTAGGTGGTGATCGGCTTCTGGTAGGTGTCCGAGACGTAGTTGACGAGGTGCGTCACGCCCTGCAGGTTGCGCACGAAGTAGTTGAAGACGCCCGGCTTGGTGTGGCAGTCCTGGCACACCACGCCGGCGTCGTAGTGGGCCGTCTGCTCGTACGTGACGACCTCGTCCTTGATGACGTGGCACTGCGCGCACGTGTCCATGCGGTTGAGGGCCGCGAAGCCGGCGGCGGCGACCACGAAGAGCAGAACAAGGGCGGCGGCGACGCCGATGAGCCAGCGCCTCGGGACCGTGACCTCGAGCAGGACGCGGCTCCGCGGCCGGCGGCCGCCACCCGAACCGCCGGTCGCGGCGGCGGTCTCGTCGCCGCGACCCGCGCTCGCCTCTCGTCCGCAGCCGGCGGCGGCGCGTCCTGCGGGATCTTGGTGTTCGTCTCGTCGTCCATGGCCTAGAGGCTCGTCTCGGGCGTCGGGCTCGGCGCCGGTGTGTACTCCTGCTCCTCGAACAGGTCGTGGGCGCGCGGATCGCCCGACGCGTGGGCCTCGTGGCAGGCCTGGCAGTTGGCGACCTCGTGGCAGTTGAAGCACGTCTGACCGGCGCGTTCCGCGGCGGCGGGATGCTTGACCACGAAGTCGCCCGGGTGCGGCATCTTCACCTGATGGCAGGTGTCACAGTAGGTCTTCGTGTCGTGGCACTGGCCGCACGCCTTCTCACCGACCTTCGCGGTGCGTGGGCCGTGCCTCGACAGCCAGTCCTCCGGGTGCGGCATCTGCAGCCCGCTGTGGCACGAGCTGCAGCTGTCCGGCTCGGTGTGGCAGGCGCTGCACGTCGACAGGATGCCGACCGAGCCGTGCTCGTTGATCCACGTCTCCTCGGTGTGCGACACCGGGACGTCGTCGTAGTCCTTCTCGGCGTGACAGAGGTCGCAGTCGGCGACCGCGACTTTGCCGCCGGCCGTTTCGTAGTGGTTGTTGTGACACAACAGGCACTGGTCCATCGACGGTTCGGTGCGCGAGCCCACCGGCACGGCCTCCGGGTGCCCGACCGTCGAGTGGCAGCGGATGCACAGGAATCCTGCCTCGATGAGATGCCGGTGCTCGACCCGGATGCCGTCGACGGTCATCACCCCGAAGAGGTCGTCGTTGACGTGGCACTGCCGGCACGACTGGTTGAGCACCGAGGCGAGGATGGGTTCCTCGTAGTCGCCGGTGATCTGGGCGATCGGCTGCTGCAGGGCCTCCATCTTGGCGGTGAGGAAGAAGAAGGGGCCCGGTTTCGAGTGACAGAGCTCGCAGTTGACGTCGCTGTGCCGAGCCGCGCGGTACGAGGCGACGATGGGCTCGTGGCTCTTGCACAGGCCGCAGAACGTCGGCGTCGAGGTGGCCGTCAGCGTCACCCCGACCACGACGACGGTGATCGTGAGGACGATGACCGCGATGGTCAGACCGCGCTGGGTGAGCCGGAACCTCACGCGCTCATGCCCTCGAAGCCAGAGGCACGGTCATGGCCGGAAGTCGCCCGCGTAGCGCCTGCGTGCCAGACCCGCATCACGGCGTCGGGTCGTGGACGACCGACTTGTGGCAGTGCACGCAGGGATACCCGCCCGCGTGCGACTTGGCCGACGAGTGGCACTTGGTGCACGCCGAGCTGGCGACGGCGGCCTGTCCGGCGTGGTACTTGCTCTTGTGGCACGACCGGCAGGTGGTCGACGCCCCCTCGGACTTGGCGTGCAGCTTCTTGCTGTGGCAGCCGCTGCAGACGAACTTCTTCGTCACCGTGGAGGAGTGCTGCGCGCGCGGCTTGGCCGGCGGGGCACTGCCCTTGTGGCAATCGGCGCAGCGCGAGCCGGACACCTTGGCGCCGGCATGCTTCATGGCGTGACAGCTGCGGCAGCTCTTGACCGCCGGCGTGGCAGTCGCGTGATGGAACGCCGCCGCGTTGGTGTGGCAGCTCGTGCACTGCAGCGCGCCGGCGTGCTTCTGGTACCCGCGTGTGGCACGACGTGCAGCTGCCCACGTCCGGCGCCGTGTTGTGGACCTGCGCGAGCATGACAGCTACGGCAGTCGGCGGAGCCGAAGGTCGATGCCGCGTGACACGTGTTGCACGCCGCCGGGACGGCCGGCAGGTCCATGCCCTCGTGACAGCTCTCGCACCCGACGCCATCGTGGCTCACCTGGGCGGAGGCGTAGGTGCCGTCGTGACAGTCGGTGCAGGAGGGCGACTGAGAGGCGACGCCGTCGTGGTGCGGACTGCTGCCGGGACTCGCATACCCCTCGCTCGTGCTGTGACAGTCGAGGCAGACTCCGTAGGGCGGGGACGCGCCGAGATGCGGCTCGGGACCGTGACTCGAGGGGATCGAGTACGCGTTGGAGTAGTCGTTGTACAGATGACAGTCCTGGCTGCAGGCCGCGCTCGGCGAGGAGAACTTGCTCGTGTCCTCGCCCGGCGCGTGACACGACCAGCACGTCTGCGCAAAGCGGCCGTCGACGGTCGCGCCGGGCGTCGTCTTGAAGCCGCGGTGGCAGAGGCCCGTGCAGGAAGTGTTCGAGATGCCGTTGGCGTGACAGAGGTCGCAGTTGTTGGCGTCGATCGCCGTAGGGATGCCGTCGTGCGCCCAGTTCGAGTACGCGGCGGCCGGCGCCGCGCCGAGCGCCAGCAGGAGCGCCGCGCCGACCGCCAAGACGAGCGATCGGCGAACGATCCTGCTCAGTCCGGCTGCGGTCCCCATGGCCCCTCCCCTCGCGACGGTGGCCCTCAATCGAACACCGTCCAGATGATGAACGCCGCCATCAGCACGGCCGCGAGACCGGCGACCGCGGTGAACGACCACCAGATCACGTCGCCCGCGTACGTGCGCCACGTGATGCGGCGTTCCACGAGGACCTCCTCGAGCGTGCCCTCGCGCACTCGGCGAGCATACTCCAGGGGACGCTCGGCCTTGTAGTGCTCGACCGGCAGGGAGCCCGTGAAGATGACCTTGTCGAGAGGGAACGACTCGGGCTTGAGGTGGGCGCTGAAGAGGTGCACGAAGATGAAGATGACGCCCATCGCGAGGAGCGCCTCGTTGGAGTGGATCACGAGGGCGATGTTGAGCACGATCCCCGGCGCGTACTTGGTGGTCTCGATGGGGAACCACATCATGAAGCCGGTGAGTCCGATGATCACCGTGCCTACGACCAGCGAGGTGAAGTCGAACTTCTCCCAGTACGTGTAGCGGTCGAACTGCGGCTTGCCGCCCATACCGAGGAACCAGCGGAACATGCCGACGATGTCGCGCAGGTCCTTGCCGTTGAACATCATCGAGCCGGGGCCGAAGACGCCGCGGCCGCGGCGACGCGCGACCACGACGATCATGTAGATGACCTCAGCCGCCCAGTAGACGACCGTGACGATCGCCGCGATGCGGTGGTAGACGCCGGCCGCGGTCACGCCCCCCGTCGCGTCCATCACCCACTGCGCCCACTCAGAGTCCTTGTACTTCAGCGGCATGCCCGTGAACACCAGCACGGTGAAGCTCACGAACACGAGGAAATGCATCCAGCGATGGAAGACGTTGAAGCGCAGGTACTCGACCCGCGTCCGGGGCTTGGGGCTTCGCTCAGTGGTGCTTGCGACCGTAGAGGCCATCCTTGATCCCCCGATAGATGTACAGGGCGGTGTGGACGCCACCGAACGTGAAGACGACGGCGATGAGCAGCACGTAGGCGAGCCAGAACAGGAAGACGGTGAAGGAATCTGTCGGGTCCTTCGGGTCGATGTGGACCATGAACCCGGCGAAGTTCTCGTTGGCGTCCGGGTGACAGCTCGCACACGTGGCGACCCGGTTCGCGTCCGAGATCGTGCTCTCGGGGTCTGACGCGGCCAGGATCTTGTGGCCGCCGTGGCAGTCGGGGCAGGTCGCGGCGTCGTCCTTGCCGAGCAGGAACGCCTTGCCGTGGTAGCTGTCGAGGTAGGTCTCGCTCTTCCCGCCGTGGCACTCCGAGCAGAGGTCGAGGGTGCTGCGCCGGAACTCGAGGCTGTCCGGCGCGACGATGTCGTGGGGCGCGTGGCAGTCGGCGCAGACGGGCGCGTCGGTGGACTGCTCGTCGAAGACCAGGTCGCCGTGGAACGATTCCTCGTACATCGCGAACTGGTCGGCGTGGCAGTTGCGGCACGACTTCAGCTTGGCGGTCTGGAGCCACCCCTCGGTCTGCTCCGCCGAGTGCGGGCCCTTCTCGAAGCCGATGTGGCAGCCGGTGCAGTCGAGCTGGCCGTGCAGCGACGCCTCGTAGGCGTCGAGGTCCACGGCCAGCGGTTTGGCCACGCCGTCGACCGTGACGGTACCCGGGTTGTCGGCGTTGTGGCACTCGCCACACTCCTGCGCGTTCTGCGACAGCGCCGCGGCCCGGGGAACGGGCGCCGCGGCTCCGACGGCGAAGGCCGCGGCGAGGAGGAGGACGAGCCCGAGCGCCCGGGCTGGCCTGCGGCGCGACGCGACGTCTTGCTGGGGCGTCATCTCAGCGCTTCCCTGCGTGACAGGCGTCGCACATCGACTGCGGGTGGCAGGTCAGGCACGAGCCCCCGCCGTCCGCCACCGCGCCATGGGACTGCAGCCAGTCCTCGGGGTGGCTCACGCGGTGGCACTGCTCGCAGAAGGTGTCTTCGTCGTGACAGCCCAGGCATCCGTTGCGGTCCTGCTCGGCGACCGTCTTGTGAGTGTATCGCCAGGTGCCGGAGAAGTGGTCGGCGGTCGGCCGCGCGTGACACTCGTCGCAGAACGCCTCGGGGTTGTGATGGCAGCGCAGACAGGCGCTGTCGTCCGTCAGCGCCTCCTCGCCGTGCGTCTCGATGTAGTCGGGCGGGGTGCGGGTCGGCGGGCGTCTGCGGCGTCAGGTGGCAGAAGTCGCACTGGTTGGCCGCCGTCTCCTGCTCGTGGCACATGCCGCACACGCTCATCGAGACCTTGCCGGCGTCCGCACGCTCGCCGTGCGAGACCTTGTCGTGGCAGTCGGCACAGACCAGCCCACTGATCCCGACGTGGCGCTCGTGCGGCAGGCGGACCGTGTCGTGCTCGTCGCCGATCGTGCTGACGTCGTGGCACGGGGTGCAGTTCTCGTCGCCGGGGCGCTCGCCGGGTTGATCCGTCTGTGGCACGTTGAGGTAGTCGGCCCAGATGTTGAGCCACTCCCGCGTGCGCCACTTGATCTGGTTCCAGGCGCCGGGAGCGATGTGGCACTCGACGCAGTCGACGTCGGAATGGACGGAGCCGGCCCAAGCCTCGGCGGCCGGCTCGGTCGCCTTGCAGGAGCCGCAGTAAGACGAGGACGACGTGGCCGCCACGGGGACCCAGAGGAGGACGCCGATGATGATGATGACGACGATGACGACGAGGGTCGCGACCCACGGGGAGCGTCTGCGGGGCGGGCGAGGCCTATGCGGATGCTCGCTGCTGTCCTCAGCGCTCACGTCGTCGGTCTTCCCCTCGGCTCCTGGTGGCGATGCCGTCGGCGGCACGCCCACGGTCTCCACACGGTGCCGCCGAACGCGGCGATTGTACCATCCCGGGTATCGAGCGGCGAGCGCGACGAAACGCGGCGCCGACGCCTGCCGCCGTGCCTAGAGCAGGAGCACCGCGACGATGACGACGGCGCCGTACAGCAGGCCCACGGCACCATTGACGCTCATGAAGCCCATGCCGACCGCGTCGAGCCCGCGGCGAGCGATGTCGACGTGCGACCAGCCGAGCAGCGCGGCGACGGCGAGGAGGCCGATCCAGTAGACCAGCCCGAGACCGAGCAGAGCCCCGACCGCGGCGAGCAGCGCGACCGCGGCGACGTGCGAGAGCAGGGCGACGAGCAGGGCCCGGCGCCATCCCAGCGCGACCGCGACGGAGTGCAGGCCCTCGCGGCGGTCGAAGTCGAGGTCGAAGATGCCGTAGATGACGTCGAAGCCGCCGACCCAGAGCCCGACGGCGAGGAAGAGGAGCACCGCCTCGAGCGCCACGCTGCCGGTCACGGCGATCCACGCCGCCGCCGGCGCGAGGCCGAGGGTCAGGCCCAAGGCGTAGTGGCAGAGGGCCGTCACCCGCTTCGAATAGGGGTACGCGACGAAGGCGGCCAGGGGGATCGGCCAGAGGTACCGGCAGGGCGGCGAGAGCTGGAACGCCGCGATCACAAGCAAGGCGACCGAGACGGCCGTGAAGAACCAGACGTCCTTGCGCCGCAGCTTGCCGGCCGGCAGCTCGCGTGCCGCCGTGCGCGGGTTGCGCGCGTCGATCCCGGCGTCGATGAGGCGGTTGAGCGCCATGGCGGAGCTGCGCGCGCCGACCATGGCGACGGTGATCCACAGAAGGTCCCACCAGCCGGGGAAGCGCAGCACCGCGAGAAACGCCCCTGCGAAGGCGAACGGAAGCGCGTACACGCTGTGCTCGATCTTGATGAGGCGCGCGAAGAGCAGAGGACGCTCAGAAGGGGCGTCACCCGGTGTGCTCACGGACCGGCGACGGGCGTCAGACGTCGGCGGACGCGGATGACGGGCCCGCAGGCGGCGCTGCCCGCGACTCGACGGGAGCCGCTTCCGGCTCGGTGCCGAAGTCGGCGAGGACGAAGGAAGTGATGGCGACAACGGCGGCGAACAGACCGATGACGAAGAGGACGGCGTAGACGAAGATGCTCGTCGGAACGGCGATCCCGAGGTAGGAGCTCAGGGTCCAGCAGGCGATGGCGATCGCCCAGTTGGCGATCGAGAGGATCAACAAGTGACGATGGATGTCGCCGTGCAGCACCGCCGCCTCCTCGCGTGTCGTCGCGCGGCCGCTCCGCGGCCCAGTGTAGGCCCGGCCCGTCCCCGCGTAAAGCGTCGTCGTGCGGCGCTCAGGCGAACGGCAGGCCGAACTCGGCCCACCGTTCGCTGACGCGCCGCACGACGTCCGGGTCCTGGGCGAGCTCGTCCGGCCACTCGCGGCCGTGGCCCTCCTCGGGCCAGGTCTTCGTCGCGTCGATGCCCATCTTGGCCCCGTAGCGCGCGTGGGGGCTCGAGTGGTCGAGCACGTCGAGCGGGCCATCGACGATGAGGCAGTCGCGGCGCGGGTCGACGTTGTTGAACACGCGCCACGTCACCTCGCTGTAGTCGTGCACGTCGACGTGCTCGTCGACGACGACGACGAACTTGGTGAACATCATCTGCCCCATCCCCCAGACGGCGCTCATGATCTTGCGCGCCTGCCCGGGGTAGGTCTTGCGGATGGCGATGATGGCGCAGTCGTGGAAGACGCCCTCGATCGGCAGGTCCATGTCGACGATCTCGGGCTGCACCAGCCTGAGCAGGGGCAGGAAGAGCCGCTCGGTGGCCTTGCCGAGGTAGGCGTCCTCCATGGGCGGGCGGCCGACGATGGTCGCCGGGTAGATGGGGTCGCGACGGTGCGACATCGCGGTGACGTGGAAGACCGGGTACTGGTCGGCGAGCGAGTAGTAGCCGGTGTGGTCCCCGAAGGGTCCCTCGAGCCGCGTCTCGTCCTTCTCGACGTAGCCCTCGAGGACGATCTCGGCGTCGGCCGGCACCTCGAGATCGACCGTGGCGCACGGGGCGAGCTCGACCGGCTGGCCGCGCAGGAACCCGGCGAACATGAACTCGCTGATGCCGGGCGGCAGCGGCGCGGTCGCGGCGTAGGTGATCGCCGGGTCCGTCCCGAGGGCGACGGCGACCTCGAGCCGGCCGTCGGCCTCGCGGAAGTTGGCGGCGCCGTCGTGATGGACGTGCCAGTGCATGCCGGTGGTCTGACCGTCGTAGACCTGCAGCCGGTACATGCCGGCGTTGCGCCGCCCCTCGCGGTCCTTGGTGACCACGACGGGCAGCGTGATGAACGGGCCGCCGTCGCCCGGCCAGGTCGTCAAGACGGGCAGACGGGAGAGGTCGGGAGGTTCGACGACGACCTCGCGGAAGGCGGCCTTCTTCGCCGCACGCGGCCCGTAGGAGGCGAGCTCCTTGAGCTGGCCGAGCGCCTTGACCTTGCCGACGAGGCCGCTCGGCACCTGCAGCTCGAGCAGGCCGGCGATGCGCTGGGCGAGCTCGTCGAGCGACGCGCCCAAAGCGAGCTCAAGCCGGCGGAACGAGCCGAGCTGGTTCATGAGCACGGGGATCGCCGGCGCGCCGCGAGCGGCCCTCGGCCGCTCGAAGAGCAGCGCCGGCCCGCGCGCCTTGCTCGCCCGGTCGGCGATCTCGGCCATCTCGAGGTAGGGGTCGACCTCGGCACGCACCCGCGTCAGCTCGCCCTCACGCTCGAGCAGCTCGATGAAACGACGCAGGTCCATGGTCACCTCACTGGGCCGATGAGCGGACGGGGACACCGGCAGGCGGCCGGAGCTGGGCGAAGACGGCCTCGAGCGGCGCCGGGTCGGGGAGGCACAGGGCGGCCGCGGCCGCGGCCGCCCGCGCCGGCGCGTCGGCCGGCGCCCCCGCGCCGAGCTCGGCGTCGATCTCGTCGAAGAACGCGCCGGCTTCGGCCGGCGGCACGCCCGCGCGCACCGCGGCCAGGGCCGCCATGGTGTACGCCCAGAGGGCGTCGTCGACCGTGAAGGGCACCGCCAGGCTGCGCAGGCACGAGCACGCCGACATCAGGCGGGTGAGCAACTCCACCGAATGCACGTCACCGCGGCTCGCGATCGTGCGCAGGCCGTGGGCGTAGAAGACGTCGCCGGCCAGCAACGCCGTCTGCCTGTCGCCGGGGGCGATCGTCGCGAGGCGGCCGGTGCGGTAGTGGACGAGATAGCCCTCGTAGATGAGCTCGATCGCCTCGAGGAAGGCCCCGTCGTCGCGTCCGTCGAGCGCGTCGAAGAGCGGCCCCCAGCGGAGGTCGACCGGCGCGGCCGCCTCGGCGATGGCGAGGGGCGCCGCGACGGCGCGCAGGGCCGCCTCGACGGGGTTCGGGGTCACGAGGCCGGCTCGCCTCCGCCGACCTCGCCGGCCAGGCAGAACGAGAGGAACATGAGCTCGCTCGTCAGGTCCACAGGGCGGATCGTGACGTGCGACGGAGCCGTGACCTTGACCGGGGCGAAGTTGAGGATCGCCCGCACGCCCGCCGCCGCGAGACGGTCGACCGTCGCCTGGGCCTCCGCAGCCGGCACGGTGACCAGGGCGATGTCGACGGGGGTCTCGGCGCAGAAGCCCTCGAGCCCGTCGATCGAGCCCACGCGTCCGCCGCCGAAGCTCGCCCCGATCACGGTGGCCGAGCTGTCGAACATGCCGACGAGCCTGAAGCCCTGGTCGGCGAACCCCCGGTAGCGAGCCAGAGCGGTGCCCAGCAGGCCGGCCCCGACGATGATCACGTTCCACGTGTGCTCGAGGCCCAGCGAGCGCGTGATCTCGGTGATCAGGCGCGACACCTCGTAGCCGACGCCGCGCGTGCCGAACTCACCGAAGTACGAGAAGTCCTTGCGGATCTGCGCCGCGTTGAGGCCGACCATCTCGGCGAGGTCCTTCGACGAGACGCGCTCGACGCCCCGCGACCTCGCCTCACGCAGCATGCGCAAGTACAGCGCGAGGCGCGGTACCGTGACCTCGGGGACGTGCCGCTTGCCGCCGTCGCGCATGGTCCCTCCTGGGGTCACCCGGCGAAGAACGCCAGGGCGGCGGCCTCGGCGGCCGCCAGGTCGTCGTCGGTAAGCGCGAGCGAGACCATCGTGGACTCGAACTGCGACGGGGCGAGGTAGATACCACGTTCGAGCATGTGGCGGTGGTAGGCGGCGAACGCCTGCGTGTCGGCGCGCTTCGCGTCGGCGAAGCTCGCCACCGGGCCGTCGCAGAAGAACATCGTCATCATGGCTCCGACCTGGTTGAGCGTGACGGGGCGCTCGCCCTGGGCCGCCGCGGCGCGCAGCGCCGCGGCGAGCCTGTCGGCGAGCGCCTCCAGGCGCTCGTAGATCCCGGGCTCGCTCAGCACGCTCAGGGTCGCCGCGCCGGCGGCCATCGCGAGCGGGTTCCCGGACAGGGTGCCGGCCTGGTACGTCGATCCCAGCGGCGCCACCGTCTCCATGAGCTCGCGGCGTCCGCCGAAGGCTCCGACAGGCAGGCCGCCGCCGATGATCTTGCCGAGCGTCGTCAGGTCGGGGACGACGCCGAAGCGCTCCTGGGCGCCGCCCCAGGCGACCCGGAACCCGGTGATGACCTCGTCGAAGATGAGGACGGTCCCGTACTCGGTGCACAGCGCGCGGGCGCGCTCGAGAAAGCCGGGCCCGGGCGGCACGACGCCCATGTTGCCGGCGACGGGCTCGACGATGAGCGCGGCGATCTCCTCCCCGCGCTCCTCGAACAGCCGCTCCATGGCCTCGATATCGTTGTACTCGAGCAGCAGGGTGTCGGCGGTGGTCGCCTTCGTGACCCCGGGGCTGTCGGGCAGCGAGAGCGTGAGCACGCCGCTGCCGGCGGCGGCGAGGAAGGCGTCGGAGTGGCCGTGATAGCAGCCGATGAACTTGACGATCCTGTCGCGCCCGGTGAAGCCGCGGGCGACCCTCACGGCGCTCATCGTCGCCTCGGTCCCCGAGTTGACCATGCGCACGAGCTCGATCGACGGGACGGCGCCGCAGATGAGGCGCGCCAGCTCGACCTCGAGCGCCGTCGGCGCGCCGAAGCTCGTGCCCTCCTCGAGCACCTGGTGCAGGCGGTCCAGGACCTGAGGGTGCCCCCAGCCGAGGATCATCGGGCCCCACGACGAGACGAAGTCGACGAACTCGTTGCCGTCGGCGTCCCACACGTGGGCGCCGCGGGCGTGGGCGATGAACAGCGGGTGGGGCATGCCCACGCCCTTCATCGCCCGGACCGGCGAGTTGACGCCGCCGGGGATGTACTTGAGTGCCTCTTCGTACAAGCGCTGGGACGTACTGGTGTTCACGCTCTCCTCCGGACCGGTCGTGCGACGTGAAGTGGCGAATATACTACGCCCTCGCAGGGGAAAGCCGCCGATGCGAAGGCGGCCTCGGCTCGATGAGGGGTACAGGATGGTCGAAAGGAACGGCGGCGATGTCGTGATGAGGCCGGCGACGGCCGGCGACGCGGCCGCCGTCGCCGGCCTCATCCAGGCCCTCGCCGAGGACTTCGACGGGCACACGACGGTATCGCCCGAGTGGATCGTCGAGTGCCTCGCCGACGACGACTTCTTCGCCCTCGTCGCCGACGTCGGCGGCGACGTCGTCGGCGTCGTCACCTGGACCCTCGTCCGCGGTCTCTTCCACGGCAGGAAGTCGGCCGTCATCCAGGAGGCGTCCGTCGCGCCCGCCCACCAGAACACCGGGATCGGGCGGGCGCTCCTGGAGGAGGCCGTCGCGCAGATCAAGCAGCGCGACGTCGCCGAGATCAGCATCTCGACCGGCTTCGAGAACAAGCGCGCCAAGCACCTCTACCGCTCGCTCGGCTTCGTCGAGGAGACCCTGATGCTCGAGCAGCACCTGTAGCCGGCATGGTCGCGATCCGTCGCGCCGGACCGGACGATGCCGCCTTCCTCCTCGAGATGCTGGCGGAGGCGGCCAGCTGGGACAGATCGCCGGGGTCGCCCCCTCGCGCCCTCGAGGACGTGCTGGCGGGCCCGTCCGCCCACTACGCCGAAGGGTGGCCGCGCGCCGGCGATGCGGGAGCCATCGCCGAGCTCGACGGCCGGATGGTCGGAGCCTGCTGGTTCAGGTACCTCACGGCCGACGACCCAGGGTGGGGCTACGTGGCCGACGACGTGCCGGAGATCAGCATCGCCGTCCGCGAGGACGCGCGCGGTCGAGGCATAGGGACCTGCTTGCTGGACGAGACGATCGCCCTGGCCAGGGATCGCGGACTGCGCGCCCTGAGCCTCAGCGTGAGCGACGGCAATCACGCACGGCGCATCTACGACCGTGCCGGCTTCGTGGCGGTGGACCGGGACGACGACGCGACGACCATGGTGCTGACGCTCGCCGACCCGGACGGGCACGAGCAGCCCGGAGGCGCGCCGTGAACCTCGAGATCCGCGATGCGACCGCTGCCGACGCCGCGGCCATCGTGCCGCTCGTCGCCGAGATGGGCGTCGGCTTCCACCGTCCCTCTGGCGCCGACGCGGCTCTCGTCGCGCGCTACCTGGAACAGCCCGGCTACGGGATCCTGCTCGCCCTGCTCGACGGCGAGCCGGTCGGCTTCCTCGCCCACGCGACGACCCTCGACCTGTACATGGGCGCACCGACCGGCGAGATCGTGGACCTGCTCGTCACTGCCGGGGCACGCGGGCAGGGCATCGGGTCCACGCTCGTCGCCGAGGCCGCGCGGCGCTTCGAGTTGGCCGGTTGCGGCGAGGTACGGGTGATCACGGATGCGGACAACCCTGCCGCCATCCGTGTCTACGGCAAGTCGGGCATCGGCGGCGACCTGATCTGCCTGCACCGGCACTTCGGCGTCGTGGAGTGAGGACCCACCGGCCGGCCTCAGGCCGGCGCGCGGAGGGGACGGCTCAGGCCGGTACGCACCAGCCCTTCGGCACGTAGGCGCAGTACGGCTCTTCGGCCATGTAGTCGCCGGTCGCCTCGTAGGCGCGCGCCCGACAGCCGCCGCAGACCTTCTTGAACTCGCAGGCGCCGCACTTGCCCTTGAGGCCGTCGAAGTCGCGCAGCTCGTTGAAGAGCGGCGAGTCGTTCCAGACCTCGGGGAAGGTCTGCTCGCGCACGTTGCCGGCGACCTTGTCGAAGTAGCCGCAGCCCTGCACGTCGCCGCGGTGGCTGATGAAGCAGAAGCCGATGCCGGCGAGGCAGCCGCGGCTGAGCGTGTTCATGCCGCCGTGACTGTGCGGGTGCACCTCGAGCTTGCGCCCCTGCGCCTTGGCGCGCTGGCGCATGACGCGCCAGTAGTGCGGCACGTCGGTGGGCTTCATGAAGAGGTCGCTCTGCTGCTGCGCGTCGTACATCCACTCCAGGGCGCGCTCGTACTCCTCGGGCGGCAGCTCCTGCTCCTCGAGCTCCTTGCCGCGGCCGGTCGGGACGAGCATGAAGGGGTGGAAGGACACGGCGCCGAGGTCCTCGGAGAGCTTGAGCAGCGCCGGCAGGTGGTGCACGTTGAGTTTCGTGATCGTGCTGTTGATCTGCACCTCGACGCCGGCGTCGAGGCAGTTGCGGACGCCGCGCACGGCGCCGTCGAAGGCGCCGGGGACGCCGCGGAACTCGTCGTGTTCGGCGGCGCTCGGAAAGTCGATGGAGATGCTGACGCGCGCGATGCCGACGTCGTGCATGCGACGCGCGACCTCGGGCGTGACCAGTGTGCCGTTGGGCGACATCACCGTGCGCAGCCCCTTGCCGATGGCGTACTCCGCGATATCGAAGATGTCGGCGCGCATCAGCGGGTCGCCGCCGGTGAGGATGAGGATGGGGTTCGCGAACGAGGCGATCTGATCGACGAGGGTGAAGGCCTCGGCGGTGCCGAGCTCGCCCTCGTAGGGGCCGTGCACCGCCGAGGCGCGGCAGTGCACGCAGGCGAGGTTGCAGCTGCGCGTGACCTCCCAGGCGATGACGCGCGGCGGCGCGACGCCTGCGGCGTCGCCGGGCCGCGCGCCCTGTCCTGTGGGGTTTTCTGCGTGCGGATGGTGCAAACCGTCCTCAGTGTGCCAGAGGCGGGCGCGGCCCGCAACGTCGCGTGCCCGTCGCGACGGGGACCGGCTTCGTCGCCCGGCCGCCGCCGCTCACGCGTCCTTGCGCGCCTTCCAGATCTCCTCGCACGGCCAGCGTCGCGCCCAGTCCAGCGTGACGATGCCCTCGAAGGTGGTGGTCGCGCCCGGGCCCGGCCGCACCTCGATCAGGTCCTCGACCTGGAACCCGTTGGCGCGCAGCAGCCTGACCCAGCCGCCCCAGCCCAGATGGAACTCGACCGACTCCTCGTCGGGCCACTCGAAGCGGTGCATGCCGAAGTAGTCGCGCGCGAGCCGCTCGCCGGCCGACGCGTCGGGCTCGTCCGACGTGCAGAGCATCATGAGCGTGCTGTTGGTGAGGAAGATGAGGCGGCCGCCGGGGCGAAGCAGGCGGGCCGCCTCCGGCACCCAGAGGTACGGGTCGGCCCACAGGCACGCCCCGTACTCGCTGATCGCGAGGTCGAAGCTCGCGTCCGGCAGCGGCACGTGCTCGGCGTTCCCTTCGATGAGCGGGAAGTCGAGGCCGTGCTCGGCCTGGAGCCGGCGCGCCGTGGCGAGCTGGGCGCTCGAGAGGTCGATGCCCACCGGGCGTGCGCCGCGGCGCGCCAGCCAGGCCGACACGTATCCGGTGCCACAGCCGAGCTCGATCGCGTCCAGACCCGTCGAGGTCGTCGGGAAGGACGTGAAGCTCGGCCTCGGGCACGCTCCAGATGCCCCAGCTCGGCTCCTCGTCGGCCCAGGCGCGCTCGCCGAAGGCGACGAAATCCGGGGCGTAGCCGTTCCAGGCGGCGCGGTTGCGCTCGACGTGGTCGCCGCTCATCCCAGCCAGCGGACGACGTCCTTGGCGTGGTACGTGATGATCAGGTCGGCGCCGGCGCGCTTGATGCCCGTCATCGCCTCCATCACGGCGCGCTCCTCGTCGAGCCAGCCCTTGTCGGCCGCCGCCTTGAGCATCGCGTACTCGCCGCTCACGCTGTAGGCGGCGAGCGGGAACTTGGTCTCCTGCTTGATGGCGCGGATCACGTCGAGGTATGGCAGCGCCGGCTTCACCATGACGATGTCGGCGCCCTCCTCGATGTCGAGCAGGGCCTCGCGCACCGCCTCCTCCCCGTTGGGCGGGTCCATCTGGTACGACTTGCGGTCGCCGAACGCCGGCGCCGACTCGGCGGCCTCGCGGAACGGCCCGTAGAAGGCCGAGGCGAACTTGGCCGAGTAGGCCATGATCGCGGTATCGGTGAGGCCCTCGTCGTCGAGCGCGGTGCGGATCGCCGCCACGCGCCCGTCCATCATGTCGGAGGGGGCGACGAAGTCGGCCCCCGCCTCGGCGTGGGTCACGGCCATCTTGGCGAGCAGCTCGAGCGTGACGTCGTTGAGCACCTCGCCGTCCTGCACGACCCCGCAGTGGCCATGGTCCATGTACTCGCAGAGGCACACGTCGGTGATGACGAGCAGCTCGGGGAACTCGTCCTTGATGGCGCGCACGGCGAGCTGGACCACGCCCTCGGGGTCGTAGGCCGTCGTCGCCGCCGGGTCCTTGTGGGCGGGGATGCCGAAGAGCAGGACGGCAGGGATACCGAGGCCCGCCACCTCGCGGACCTCGGGCAGCAGGTTGCCGATGGAGAGCTGGAAGCACCCGGGCATCGAGCCGATGGGGTTCTTCACGTTCTCGCCGGCGATGACGAACAGCGGGTAGATGAGGTCGTCGACGCTGAGCGTCGTCTCGCGCAGCATGCGGCGGATGGTGGGAGTGCGCCGCAGGCGCCTCATGCGGTAGCTCGGGTAGTACATGCGATCGCTTCCTTTCGGCGGGAACGGCCCCCGCGGGCCGCGCGGCGCCTGATCCAAGCGGCGCGCCGTGCAATCTTCCACCTGCGGCGGTCAGATTGACAAGTCGCGCCGCCGACCGGCGCCGCGTCGAGGACTCAGCGGCGGGCGCCGACGGTCACCGGCGGGCGAAGCCTCAGGAGGGGACGAGCTCGAGCGCCCTGGCGACGACGGCGAGCACCGAGTCGCGGTCGCGCAGCTGACACGAGACGATGGGCGTCGAGCCGTTGAGCCCGAGCGCCTTCGCGACCTCGTCGACGGCGACCGGGTCGTCGCCCATGGACACGTACGTGGCGAGAACGGTGGGCACGTCGCCGAGGCCGCGCACGAACTCGAGGTCGCGACGCGTCGCGCGCAGGCTGTCGACGTCGTTCGCGTTGGCGAGGAGCACGAAGGCCGAGCTGTCGCCGCCGAGCCGCTTCCACGCCTGCTCCGGCGACGACGCGCTCGCCGTGAACACGAGCGCCTCGCTCTCGCCGCCGGCGGCGTGCTCGTCGGAGGCGGCCTTGCCGGCGCCCGTGGTCAGCGGGACCATGCCGGCGACGATCGGGATCTCGACCTCCTTGTCGTCGATGATCTCGACGCGCAGTTGCTTGGTGAGGTTCGAGTCGGTGAGCGTCGTGAGGAAGACCTCGTTGTAGAGGTCGATCGGCCCGCGGATCGCGACGCTGAGTCGCTGCCCGATGGAGTCGATCACGGCGTCGCTCACGGTGACGAGACCGCTCGAGTAGAGGCTGTAGATGACCTTGGCGCCGTGGAAGCGGTCGAGACCGCACTCACGCAACACCGTGTTGATGTCGGCGTGTCCGTCGACGTGCACGATCACGCGCCACTCCTCGGCCGTGAACGTGACCTCGCCGCGCTCGTCGACGCGCTCGTCGTAGGCGAGGTGCGGGATGCGCTCGAGGGAGCCGAGCTGCGCGAAGATCAGCTCCCACTCGTCGATCCGGCGGCAGCCCTCCATGATCACGTTCTCGACGTTCATCTCGACGAGGATGTCCTGGTCGGTCACGACCTCGTCGGCGGTGAACTCGAACTCGCCGTCGAGCCAGGCGAAGAAGTTGAAGGCGGCGTCCTGGATCTGCTCGCGGACCACGGCCTCGAGGCCCTCGCGATCGATGAAGCCCAGTTCGAGGAGGATGGTGCCGATACGGCCCGCGTCGGGCGACTTCTTCTGCTCGGCGAGCGCGGCCTTGAGCTGCGCCGGCGTGATGCTCCCGGCGTTGACCAGACGCTCGCCGAGGGGCAGCGACTGGGGCACGGAGAAGGCGTAGTGGATGAGGCCGTCCCTGAAGAAGATCTTGCCCCATTCCTTGTCGCGACGGATCGTGAGCGCCCCGGTCTTGGCGCTCATCTTCACGAGCTGGAAGATGTTCGGAAGGCTGAACTCCTTGAGGCTGCCCTGGAGGAGCACCTCTCACCTCTCTCCACGTGTCGAACTGTGCGGTCCCGAACGGGCCGCGAGCACGCCGCGACCGCCACTGCTCATCATCGGAATCGCGCGGTGTTTTCTAAAGAGCCTACGTCGCGCCCGGCGCAGTCTACGTCGCGCGCGTCGCCGTCGCTCCCGCGCCGGTCGCGGCGGAGGCGGCGGCCGTGCCCGAGGCGCCTCCGCCGAGCACGCTGTCCGGCTCAGGGTCGTCGGGCAGGCAGGCCGGCGCCTCGCAGGCGCCGGCCTGGAGCTCCCGACGCCGCAGAGCCCAGAAGGCGCCGGCGGCGGTGGCCAGGGCGGCGACGCCGCCCACCGCCACCGCCGCCCGCACCCCGAACTCGCGCGCGAGCAGGCCGGTGAGCGGACCGCCGATCGGCGTGCTGCCGAGAAAGACCACGGCCCACAGGGCCATGACGCGGCCACGCATCGCATCGTCGGCGTTGAGCTGCAGGAGCGAGTTGGTCGTCGAGATGAAGAGCACGCCGGCGGCGCCGAGCGGCACGAGGAGGACGAGGCCGAGCGCGTAGCCCGGGATCGCGGCAAGCAGCACGGTCAGGACGCCGAAGGTGAACGTGCTCGAGACGAGGAGGCGGCGCGACGGGCGCGCCCGGCTGGCCATGAGCAGGGCGCCCGCCAGGGCGCCCACGCCCATGGCCGCGAACAGCGCGCCGTAGGCGCCGCCCCCGCGCCCGTAGACGACACGGGCGAGCAGCGGAAGGATCACGGAGAAGTTGTAGGCCAGCGTGCTCACGACGGCCATCATGACGAGCGGCACGCGCAGCGCCGGCGTGCGCCACACGTAGCGCAGGCCGGCGCGCACCTGGCCCGGTCGCCGCTGCACCGGCCGCGCGGTGAGGAGCTCGCCGCGGCGCATCGCCAGCAGCGCCGCGATGACGGCGACGAACGAGGCGGCGTTGAAGAAGAAGCACGCCGCCACCCCCACCGAGGCGATGAGGACGCCGCCGATCGCCGGCCCGATGATCCGCGACGAGTTGATGATCACCGCGTTCAGGCCGACGGCGTTGGCGAGGTCGTCGGGTCCGACCATCTCGTAGACGAAGCTCTGCCGCGACGGCATGTCCAGGGCGACGGCGACGCCGGTGAGGGTCGCGAGGACCCAGATCATCCAGATGGTCACGACGTCGGCGACGGTCAGCGCGCCGAGGACCAGCGCGAGAAGCGCCGCCGCCGTCTGCGTGACGACCAGCAGGCGGCGCTTGTCGACGCGGTCGGCGAGCGCGCCGGCCCAGGCCCCCAGCACCAGGATGGGGCCGAACGTCAGGCCGACGGTGACGCCCAGGTCGACGCTGCTGCCCGTGAGGTCGAGGACGAGCCATGCCAGCGCCACCGACTGCATCCAGGTGCCGCTCATGCTCACGATCTGGCTGAAGAAGAACAGCCGGTAGTTGTGGATGCGCAGGGCGCGGAAGGTGCGGCGCACGAGCTTGACGACGCCGGTCATGGGGTGACCGTCGCGCTCGTCGGGTCTCCCGGCCGCGATCGGGACGGCGCGATCCCTCCTTCCGGCAGCGACACCGCGATCGCTGCCGCTACCAGCGGCAGTACCGCGATGGCGAGGAGGACCGCGGCGACGCCGGCCCTTTCGCCGAGGACGCCGAGCGCGGCGACGCAGAGACCGGCGACGCCGCTCGAGAGGCCGATGGTAAGACCAGTGGCCAGGCCCATGTGCACGGGCAGGTATTCCTGCGCGAGCACCAGGGTGACGCTCAGGTACGCACTCACGGCGAGCCCGATGAGCGCGATCACGGGCAGCATCGCGCCGTAGCCCAGCAAGGGCAGCGTCGCGATGAGCGGCGCGGCGATCAGCTGCGGCACCACGAGGACGAGGCGCCGACCGAAGCGCTCGGCGGCGAGGCCGCCGAGCAGTGTCCCGGCAGCCGCAGCGCCCAGGAGCACGCTCATCGCGACGTTGCTCGCCGCCGGACTGGCACCGCGTTCATCGACGAGGTAGAGGGGCAAGTACGTGAGGAGACCCGTCCCGACCGCCGCGCCGGCGCAGGTGAACAGGAGCAGCCGCACGAACGGCCGCCATTCGGCCGTCCGTCCGGCCGCCCCGGCCGGACGCGACGCCGCCGCACGGAAGGGACGACGATGACGCGGCAGCGCCGCGAGCAGCACTGCGGCGGCGGCGAGAGGAACGAGGGTGATCACGAGCGTGCCTCGCAGGCCGAACGGAACCAGGGCGGCGGCTACCGCGAGCGGCCCCAACGCGTACCCGACGCTGCCGCCCAGCGAGAAGACGCCCATGTCGCTGGTGACGCGCCCCCGCGAGACGAAGCGCGCCCAACGCGCGCCCTCGGGATGATAGGCGGCGACGCCGGCACTGCCCACGACGACCGCGGCCAGCGTGGCCCCGAAGTGGGCGGAGACCCCCACCAGGCCGACGCCCACGCCGGCGAGGAGGAGACCGCCGGGCATGAGCCAGAAGCCCCCTCCCCGGTCGCCGTAGGCGCCCAGGAGCGGCTGAAAGACGGCGGCGGCGACACTCGCCGTGAGCGCGAAGAGCCCGACCGCGGCGTAGCCGTAGTGGCGCTCGACGACGAGGAACGGCAGGACGGCGAACAGGGCGGCTGCGCTGAGGTCGGCGCACCCGTGCCCGAGGGAGAGCGCGAAGAGCGGGAGGCGTGCGCCCGGCCGGGCGTCCGGGTCGCCGTTCATCTGTCCGCCGCGGGCTGCATGTCCTCGCGCGACTCTACCACCCGCGACCCGTCGCCTTCGCCTGGTTTGCATACTCTCGCACGCCGCGGGTGTTATTATGCGCTGCACCCCGAGCGCCGGGCCGGGCGGAGCGACTGAAGTCGCACTGCGGAGGGCGCCCACAGACCAAACGGAGGCAGGGACCATGCGTGGAAGGATGTTGAGACTCACGATGGCGGTGCTGACGGCGGCGCTGGCGGTCTCGCTGGCCGTGTCGTTGGCGGCGTGCGGCGATGAAGGCGACGGGGGCGACGGAGGGACGTCGGGCGAGCCGGTCAAGATCGGCGCCATCGTGTCTCTCACGGGCACCTACGCCGGCCTCGGCGAGCCCGAGAAGAACACCCTCGAGATGGAGGTCAAGCGGATCAACGACGCCGGCGGCGTCAACGGCCGGCCTATCGAGGTGATCATCGAGGACGACGCCACGGACGACGCCAAGGCCGTCGCCGCGGCGAGCAAGCTGATCGAGCAGGACGAGGTCGTCGCGATCATCGGCGCCACGGGCACCGGCGCGACGATGGCGGTGCGCGGAGACGTGCAGCGCGCGAGCATCCCGCAGGTCTCGATGGCGGGCGGCACCGTGATCGCCAACCCCGTCGACCCGCTCGTCTTCCAGACGCCCTGGTCGAACACGATCGTCGTGCCCTTCACCTTCGACTTCATCAAGGCCGAGGGCTTCACGAAGATCGGACTGATCACCGACACCGGCGGCTTCGGCGCTGACGGCAAGGCGGTCATCGAGCAGATGGCGCCGGACCTCGGCGTGACGATCGTCTCGGACCAGACGTTCAATCCCGGCGACACCGACATGACGACCCAGCTCACGAAGATCAAGAACTCCGACGCCCAGGCGATCGTCATGTGGACCGCCGGATCTGAGGCGGCGATCATCGCCAAGAACGTGAAGGACCTCGGCATCGACCTGCCCCTCTTCGGCAGCCATGGCATCGCCCGCCGCGAGTTCATCGACGGCGCCGGCGACGCGGCCGAGGGCGTCAGGTTCGCCGCCGGCAAGGTCCTGATCCCCGAGTCCTACGGCCTGGGCACCCCGGCGTACAAGGTGGCGACGGACTTCATCGACCGCTACACCGCGGCCTACGGGGACGCCCCGAGCACGTTCGCCGGGCACGCCTTCGACGCCCTCTACCTCATCGTCGAGGCGGCGAAGCGCATCGACGGCGACATCACCGCCGAGGCGCTCCGCGACGAGATCGAAGCGACCTCCGGCTTCGTGGGCATCGGCGGCACGTTCACCTTCTCCGCCGAGGACCACAACGGCATGACGGTGGACGACCTCAACATGTACCTGATCTCCGGCGGCGACTGGACGCTGGCCAAGTAGCGCCAGCGCGGCGAGGACACACCCGCGACCCCCGGGCCGGTAGACTGGCCCGGGGGTCGCGCGGCGCTTCGTCGCCCGCGAAGGCCCGGGGCGAACGACCAGACGACGCGCGGACCAGGTGACGGGAGGGGCCGGGGGACCCACGACTTGGACGAGCTGCTCCAGTTCCTCATAGCGGGCCTCAAGAACGGCTCGATCTACGCGCTCGTCGCGCTCGGCTTCACGATCGTGTTCGCCGCGACCGGCGCCATCAACTTCGCCCAGGGCGAGTTCTTCATGCTCGGCGGCATGCTCGGCGTGTTCTTCACGGAGCTCGGCCTGCCGCTCCCCTTGGCGGCGCTGGCGGCGATCGCCGCCACGGCCGCCATCGGCGCGGTCTTCGAGCTCCTCGCTGTGCGCCCCATCGCCGACGGCGACCCGCTGCGCATCATCATGGTGACGATCGGCGGCGCCGTCGTGCTGCGACAACTCGCCCTGCACCTGTTCGGGCCGGACGAGCGGGCGCTGGCGCCCTTCACCGAAGGCGCTTCCCTCAAGCTGTTCGGCGCCGCGATCGAGCGCCAGACGGTGTGGATCTGGGGGCTCACCGCACTCGCCGTCATCGCCCTTGCCCTCCTGTACCGCAGGACGGCGTTCGGCCGCGCGATGCGGGCCACCTCGATCCAGCGCGACGCGGCGCGCCTCGTCGGCGTGAACGCGAACGCCATGGTGACCTGGTCGTTCGCCCTGGCCGCCGCGCTCGGTGCGGTCGGCGGCCTGGCCGTCGCGCCGCTCACGCAGACCGCCTTCGGGGTCGGCGCCGGCATGGGCGTCAAGGGCTTCGCCGCCGCCATTTTGGGCGGCCTCGGGAACCCCGTGGCCGCCGTCGGCGGCGGCCTCATCCTCGGCCTGCTCGAGAGCCTGACGGCGGGATACGTGAACCCGAGCTACAAGGACGGCGTGGCGGTGGTCGTCATGCTCGTCGTCCTGTTCGTGCGTCCGCAGGGCCTGTTCGGGGGCTCGAGGCGGGTGAAGGTCTGATGAACGCCCGCACCCTCAGGGCGCTGGCGCCGCTCGTGATCGTCGCCGTCGTCGCGCTGCTGCCCCTGTTCGTGACCGACCGCTTCCTGCTCAAGGTGTTCACCTTCGCCGGCATCAATGCTGTGGTGGTGATCGGCCTCGCTTTGCTCTTCGGCCACGCCGGCCAGGTATCGCTCGGCCACGCGGCGTTCGTCGGCATCGGCGCCTACACGTGCGCCGTCTGCACGGTCACGTTCGAGTGGCCCTGGCTCCTCGGCTTCGCCGCCGCCGGGGCCCTCGCCGCCCTCGGCGGCCTCGTGCTCGCCCTCCCGAGCCTGCGCCTCAAGGGGCACTACCTGGCGATGGCGACGCTCGGCTTCGGCGAGCTCATGACGCTCGCCTTCAGGGAGGCGGAGCCCGTGACCGGCGGCGTCGACGGGTTCGGCGGCATCCCCTTCCCTGCCCTCGGCCCGTTCGAGGTCGACACGGCCGCCTCGCTCTACTGGCTCGTCTGGGCGGTCGCCGGCCTCGCCCTGCTCGCGCTGTTCAACGTGACCTCGCTGCGGCCCGGCCGGGCGATGCGCGCCCTGCACGGGAGCGAGCCGGGCGCGCAAGCCTGCGGCGTCGACATCGTCGGCGTGAAGGTGAGGACGTTCGTCGTCAGCGCCCTCCTCGCCGGCCTGGCCGGCGCCCTGTACGCGAGCGTCGTCGGCTTCGTCTCGCCGAGCGTCTTCACGCTCGCCGCGTCGGTGACCTTCCTCGCGATGGCGGTGCTCGGCGGCACCCGCTCACTCGCCGGGCCGATCGCCGCGGCCGTGCTGCTCACGCTGCTGCAGTACCTCGACGCGTTGATCCCCGGGATCCCCCGGGAGACCGCGCAGACGATCCAGACCTACCAGGAGGACATCTACGGCATCACCATCGTCCTCGTCGTCATCTTCGCGCCCAGCGGGCTGGCCGGGCTCTGGCGACGACGCAAGGGGGGCGAAGCGACGTGAGCCTCCTCCAGGTCCGCAACGTGACCAAACGGTTCGGCGGCCTCACCGCCGTCGACGACGTGTCGTTCGACGTGTTCGAAGGCACGATCAAGGCGCTCATTGGCCCCAACGGCGCCGGCAAGTCGACCCTGTTCAACGCCCTGACGGGGTTCGACAAACCGGATGAGGGCTCCGTGGTGTTCGACGGCGCCGAGCTCGTCGGGCGGCGCCCGCGCGACACCGTCCGCGCGGGCTTGGCGCGCACCTTCCAGAACACCCAACTCTTCGACGAGATGACCGCCGGCGAGAACGTCATGGTCGGCCGGCAGGCGCACCAGCGCCGCGGGTTCTCGGCGGCGATGCTGCGCCTGCCGGCCGCCCTCGGCGAGGACCGCGAGGCGCGCGAGGAGGCGGGCCGGCTGCTGCGCCTGATCGGCATCGAGGAGTGGGTCGACACGCCGGCCGGCGACCTGCCGGCGGGCATCCGCCGCCTGGTCGAGATCGCCCGCGCGCTGGCCACCAAGCCGCGCCTGCTGCTGCTCGACGAGCCCGCGGCGGGGCTCAACGCCGGCGAGGCTCACGAACTGGTCCAGACCCTGTTCCGCGTGCGCGACGCCGGCATCACCGTCGTCATCGTCGAGCACCACATGGGGCTCGTCATGGACGTGTCGGACGAGATCGTCGTCCTCGACCGGGGCAGCAAGATCGCCGAAGGGCCGCCGCGGATGATCCAGAAGGATCCCGCGGTGATCGCCGCCTACCTGGGCGGGGAGGCCGACGAGGATGCCTGAAGCTGTCGCCGTGCCCGCGACGGGCGACGTGCGCGCGGCCGCTCCCCTGCTCGAGCTGAGCGGGGTGTGCGCCGGGTACGGCCACGTCGAGGTCCTGCACGGCGTCGACCTCGTCGTCGGCGAGGGCGAGGTGGTAGCCGTCATCGGCGCCAACGGCGCCGGCAAGTCGACCCTGCTCAGGGCCGTCGTCGGGCTTGTCGCCGTGCGCGCAGGCGCGATCGCCTACGGCGGCGCCCGCGTCGCCGCGCCGCGCCCCGAGCGGCTCGTGCGCGACGGGCTCGCCCTCGTCCCCGAGGGCAGGCTGCTCTTCGGCCCGATGACCGTGCGCGAGAACCTCGTCCTCGGCGCCTACGGCGGAGGGCGCAAGGGCAAGGCGGCGATCGGCGAGACGCTGGAGCGCGTGCACGCGCTCTTCCCCGTCCTCGCCGAGCGCGCCGCCCAGCCGGCGGAGACGCTGTCCGGCGGCGAGCAGCAGATGCTGGCCGTCGCGCGGGCGCTCATGTCGCGCCCGCGCCTCCTGCTCCTCGACGAGCCGTCCCTGGGGCTCGCGCCCCGCGTCATCGCCGAGATCTTCGCGGCGCTCGACGAGCTGCGCGCCCAGGGCGTCACGCTGCTGCTCGTCGAGCAGGACGCGCGCCTCGCGCTCAAGCATGCGGACCGCGGCTACGTCATGCGGACGGGCCGCGTGGTCCTCGAAGGCTCGTCGGGCGACCTGCTCGCCGACGAATCCGTGCGGGCCATCTACCTCGGCGCCTGGAGTGGTGAAGGAGAGGGATCATGATCTGGAACCCCGAGTACGAGTGCATGGACCGGGCGGCGCTGCACCAGTTGCAGCTGCGCCGCCTGCAGATGACGGCGTCGTGGGCCTACGAGCGCGTCCCCTACTACCGCGCAGGCATGGAGGAGAAGGGCGTGCGCCCACGCGACGTCCGCGCCCTCGACGACCTCCAGCGCCTGCCCTTCACCGACGAGAGCGCCCTGCGCGACTCCTTCCCGTTCGGCATGTTCGCCCTGCCCCTGGACGAGGTGGTGCGCGTCCACTCGTCGTCGGGGACGACCGGCAAGCCGGTCGTCGTCGGCTACTCGCGCGGCGACGTCAACACGTGGACGGAGCTGACCGCGCGGGTCGCCGCGGCCGCCGGCGTGCAGCGCGGCGACCTCGTCCAGATGGCCTTCCCCTACGGCATGTCCACCGGCGGCTGGGGCCTCCACTACGGCATCGAGCGCATCGGCGCGACGATCATCCCCGCCGGGGGCGGGCAGACGGAGCGCCAGCTCGTCATGATGCGCGACTTCGGCACCACCGTGCTCGTGTCGACTCCCTCCTACGCCCTCTATCTGGCCGAGAGGGCCGAGGAGCTCGGCGTCGACCTCGCGTCGCTCAAGCTGCGCCTCGGACTCTTCGGCGGCGAGCCCTGCTCCGACCGGATGAAGGCCGAGATCGAGAGCGCGCTCGGCATCCGCGCGACCGACAACTACGGCCTCTCCGAGGTCATGGGTCCCGGCGTCGCCGGCGAGTGCGACTGCGCCTGCGGCCTGCACGTGAACGAGGACCACCTGCTGCTCGAGATCGTCGACCCGGCGAGCGGGGAGCCGCGGTCCTACGGCGAGGAGGGCGAGCTCGTCATCACGACGCTCACCAAGGAGGCCTTCCCGCTGCTGCGCTACCGCACCCACGACCTGACGTCGCTCGACCCGTCGCGCTGCGAGTGCGGGCGCACGCTCGCGCGCATGACGAAGGTCGCGACAGCGCACCGACGACATGCTGATCGTCCGCGGCGTCAACGTCTTTCCCAGCCAGATCGAGGACGTGCTCTGCGACGGTCGAGGGCGTACGGCCGCACTACCTCATCGTCGTCGACCGCAAGAAGAGCCTCGACGACCTCGAGATCCGCCTCGAGGTCGAGGAGAGCCTCTTCTCGGACGTCATGGGCGACATGGTGCGCCTGCAGGCCTCGGTCGCCGACAAGCTCCAGTCGGCGCTCGGCCTGCGCGCCCGGGTCACGCTCGTCGAGCCCGGCGCGATCGAGCGCACCGCGGCGGCAAGGCGAAGCGCGTGCTCGACCTGCGCGGCGAGGAGTAGGCCGCGGCGCCTTGGGCGAGCAGCCGCCAGACGACGAGCTCGAGCGGTACCTCGAGACGGTGACCATCGGCGGCGCTCGAGCGCCGGGCCGTCGAGGTCGTCGAGTACGACCCGGCCTGGGCAGAGCGCTTCGCGCGTGAGGCCGCGAGGATCCATGCGGCGCTCGACGGCCGCGAGCGTCTCCTCGAGCACATCGGCTCGACGGCCGTCCCCGGCCTCGCCGCAAAACCCGTCGTCGACATCCTGGTCGTCGTCGTCGACCCCGCCGATGAGGCCTCGTACGTCCCCGCCCTCGTAGCCGCGGGCTATGAGCTGCGCATCCGCGAGCCGGCGTGGCACGAGCACCGCATGCTGCGCACGCCGGCCAGGGACGTCCACCTGCACGTGCTGCCGCCGGACTGTCCCGAGATCGAGCGCTACCTCCTGCTGCGCGACCGGCTGCGGAGCGACGCGTCGGAGCGCGAGCTCTACGCGGCCACGAAGCGGCGGCTGGCGGCGCAGGACTGGCCCACGGTGCAGCACTACGCCGAGGCCAAGAGCGAGGTCGTCGAGGCGATCATCGCCCGCGCCCGCGAGGCGCGGCGCCGGCGGGGCCTGACCGCCTCAGTCAGTCCGGCACTGCATCTTCTCGCAGCGGTCCAGCACGAAGCGACGGTACTTCTCGAGGTCGCGCTCCAGCGTCGCCTGGGCGCGCGCGACCTCGTCGTCCGCCGTCTCCGTCGTCCGCGGCGTGTAGTCGAGCGCGACCGCGACCCTTACCAGGCGGTCGCCCTCGGTAGTGAGGTCGACCTTGCCGGCCTCCATGTCGTCCTGGTCGATCAGCGGCTCCACGTCGGTAAGACCCCGCGTGTAGCCGCTCATCAGTGACTTCAGCATGAACTCGCTCCACTCGAGATCCGCGAACTCGAGCGGCACGTCGACCGTGATAGACGCCTGGATGACGGCCATGACGCCTCCCTCCATCGTGACTCGCCCCCGCACTCCGAGCGGGGACCGTGCCGTCAGTCTGCCCGCTTCGACCGATTCTCACATCGGCCGGCGTCTGGGCGCGTCATTCGAGGGGTTTCTGCTCGATTGAAATCGGACACAATTCACCCCACTTTCGAGCACCGTGATACGCGGGCAACGCGAGCTCGAAGGCACGTTCAACGCAGCGGGAGAGAGCTCAGCGGCCCCGGGGCCTCCGGGGGCTGAGACGAAGGGGGAAGACATGGCAAGCGAGTTCTCACGAAGGCAGTTCTTCAAGATCGGCGGCGGGGGCCTGCTCGGCCTCTACGCGGGATCGCGCCTCGGGGGCTTCACCCCGGTGGCGGAGGCCGCCATCGCGGGCGGCACCCTCGACCCGGTGACGGTGCCGAAGTACCTGACACCGCTGCTCATCCCGCCGGTGATGCCCAAAGCTGGGACGATCACCGGCGCGCGGCGCAGCAAGCCCACCGACTACTACGAGATCTCGATGCGGCAGATCTCGCAGCAGATCCTGCCGGGACCCGGCACCCCGGGAGGCGCCCTTCCCCCGACGACCGTCTGGGGCTACGGCGCCGTGGCCTCGGCCAGCAAGAGAGGGCTCCTGATCCACAATGCCCCCTCGCTGACCATCGAGGCCCAGGCCGGCCGGCCGGTGCGGGTCAAGTGGATCAACGAGCTGGTCGACAACGCCGGCAACTACCGGCCGCACCTGCTGCCCGTCGACCCGACGCTGCACTGGGCTAACCCGCCAGGCGGGCTCATGCATCGCGACATGCGGCCGGACTTCACCGGACAGCCGACGCCCGGTCCTTACACCGGCCCGGTCCCCATGGTCACGCATGTCCACGGCGCCGTGGGCGTCGGTGACGACAGCGACGGCTACGCCGAGGCCTGGTACCTGCCGAACGCCAACGACCTTCCGACCGACTACGCCGACAGAGGCACGTGGTACGACTTCTTTGCCGGCAAGGCGGCCGCCAACTACGGCGTCACCTGGGGACCCGGCTTCGCGACCTTCCAGTACCCCAACGCCAACCGCGCCTCGACGATCTGGTACCACGACCACACGCTGGGCATGACCCGGCTGAACGTCTACGCGGGCCCGGCCGGCTTCTACATCATCCGCGGCGGCCCCGCCGGCGACGGCGCCGTTCTCGACACGCGCTTCGGCATGCCGGCGGTGCTGCCGGGCCCGGCCCCCAAGGAGAACGACAAGTTCCCCTCCAACAAGACCTACTACGAGATCCCCATCGCCATCCAGGACCGCGCCTTCAACGCCGACGGCTCGCTGTTCTATCCGAACACACGCGAGTTCTTCGACAGCATCGTCGGGACCGTTCATCCTCCGAGACCGACATCTCGCCGATCTGGAACCCGGAGTTCTTCGGCAACATGATCATGGTCAACGGCAACACCTGGCCGTTCCAGACCGTCGAGCAGCGACGCTATCGCTTCCGCTTCCTGAACGGCTGCCAGTCGCGCTTCCTCATCCTCGATTTCAGCAACATCCCGGATGTCGAGGTCTGGCAGATCGGCAACGAGGGCGGCTTCCTCGCGGCACCGGTGAACCTCACGGCGACCAACGGCAACAGGCTGCTGATGGGCCTGGCAGAGCGCGCCGACGTCATCGTCGACTTCACCAACGTGCCGGCCCGGCAACTACGTGCTCGGCAACGTGGGGCCCGGACGAGCCCTTCAAGGGGTTCAACCCCGACGGCACGCTCGCCGACGGGGAAGGCGGCGCATTGCCAGCGGCCGATCCTGACTCGACCGGGCAGATCATGCAGTTCAACGTCGTGTCCGGCGCTGGCCGCCGACCCGACCACCCCGCCCATGTTCCTGCAGCTGCCGGCCATCGCGCCGCTGCCCACCCGAGACGGTCACCCGCCCGCTGGCGCTCTCGAGAAGATGGGCATGTGCTTCGACGCTCTCGGTGCCCCGGTCGAAGGCCCGCTGAGGCGCTGCTCGGCACCGTGGGTCCCGACAGCATAGACCCGACGACTGCCGCCGGCGTCTGGACCGAACGGATGTGGATGGAGCCCGTGACCGAGAACCCGGCCGTGGGCGCCACCGAGGTCTGGGAGTTCTACAACACCACCGGCGACGCGCACCCGATGCACGTGCACGAGGTGGTCTTCGAGGTCGTGAACCGCGAAGGGCTGGTGACCGATCGTCGACGGCGAGGTGCCTCGCCGGTCCAGACCGGACGGGGTCGTCACCCCGCCGGAGGCTGGGAGACCGGCTTCAAGGACACCGTCACCGCCTACCCGGGCCAGGTCACGCGGGTCCGCGCCCAGTTCAAGAGTGCCGGGCAGTACGTGTGGCACTGCCACATCGTCGAGCACGAGGACAACGAGATGATGCGGCCCTACCGGATCGGGCCGGAGCAGCCCGGACAGCCCGTGCCGATGAACCATGGCGGCGGGGGCGGGATGGGCGGCGGCATGTGACCGCACGCCCTGACCCGACGCTAGAGCCAAGACGACGCCGGCGGCCGAAAGGCCGCCGGCGTCGTCTCTCTCTCTCCTGCGTGCGAAGTCGCCGGCCGGGGAGTGACGGACCGGCGACCCGGACTCAGGTCGTCACTCCTCGACCTGCCGGCGGCTGCGCCGGAGCAGCACGACGACCACGATCGCGACCACCACCAGGACGGCCGCGACCAAGACGTAGATCCAGCTCGACGAGGCCTCTGTCCTCGACGGTCGCCGCGGTCGCCGGCTGCAGCCCCATCCACGTGTCGCGGTTGAACACGCCGCCGGGGTAGTCGGGGTAGCCGCCGGGGGCCTGCACGTACCCCTCCCACGTGGCGCTGTCGTAGGCCTCGAGGAACTGGAAGTAGCCGAAGATCAGGTACGGCGATGACTCGTACGCGATCTCCTGCATCCGCTGGATCGCGGCGGTGCGCGCCGCGGGGTCCACCGCGGTGCTCTGCTCCAGGTACAGCGCGTCGTACTCGGGGTCGACCCAGTTGGTGTCGCTCCATCCCCCGATCTGCGCTTCCGTGAGCAGGCTCAGGATGAACTGCGGGTCGGCGTCGCCCTGCCACCACCAGATGAGCATGTCGAAGTCGGGCGCGAACGTGTCGCCCTCGTAGTTCGCCGAGGCGTCGATGAGCGCGCCGGCGTCCAGCACCTGGAGCTTCGCCTTGACGCCGACGTCCTTGAGCCAGCCGACGGCGAGCTTGCTCGTGGAGACGTTCTCCGGCGTCCCGGAGTCGGTGAAGAGACGCAGCGAGAGCGGCTTGCCGTCCTTGGTCTCGCGGAAGCCGTCGCCGTCCACGTCCTTGTAGCCGGCGGCCTCGAGCATCTCCTGGGACTTGGCCGGATCGTACGTGTAGGCCACGTCGCTCGCGGGCTCCCAGTAGTACGCGGAGTACGGCGGCAGCAGGCGCCGGCGGGGTCCATGTGCCCGCTGTAGGCGGTCGTGGCGTTGCTCTCACGGTCGACGGCGTACTGCAGGGCCTGGCGGAAGGCCGGGTCGAGCAGCACCGGGTTGCCCTTCGAGTCGGGGCTGTCGTAGCAGTTGAAGGTGAGCTGCTCGAACGACCACGAGACGACCCCGCGCGGTCGTGATGGTGTCGGAGGCGAGACCCGGGAACTGGGCCGGGGGCACGCCGATGCAGCCGTCCAGCGCCCCCGACTTGAGGTCCTGCACCATCGTGTCGGCGTTCTGGTAGGTGATGACCAGGATCTCGTCCATGTTCGGCTTGCCGCCCACGTAGTCCGGGTTGGCCACGAGGCGCGTGTAGTCGTTCTGCTTGTGCTCGACCACCTGCCAGGGACCGGAGCCGATGCACGGCGGGCCGTTGGTGAACGACCCCTCGGCGTCGGCCGCCGAGACCTTCGACCAGATGTGCTCCGGCAGGATCGGCACCTTCATCGAGAGGATGTCGCCCTTGGGCTTGCTGCACTCGAACTGCACGGTGAGGTCGTCGAGCGCGGTCACCTTGTCGATGTAGGTGGTGTAAGAGAGGAAGTTGGCGAGCTCGTTCTCGATGATGTAGGTGAACGTGAAGGCCACGTCGCGGGCGGTCGCCGGCTCGCCGTCCTGCCACTTCTGGCCGGGGCGGATCTTGAAGGTCCACACGAGGCCGTCGTCGGAGTGACGTCCAGCTCTCGGCGAACTCGGGCCGCGGCCCCAGCTTCTCGGGCTCGAACCCGACGAGGAAGTCGTAGTTCTCCTGGTAGATCATGTAGTCGACGCCGCTGTAGCCGATGAACGGGTTCAGGTTGTCGACGTACTCCAGCGTGCCGTAGCGGTAGACGACCTTGCTCGGACGCCGGGCTCGGCGACGGACTTTCGGCGAGCGCGGCGCCGGCGACGGCCACGCTCACGGCCACGGCCATGAGGACCACGAGGCCGGAGAGCCAGAGGCGCTGCGCTGCTGTCGGACTTGCTGTTCTCATCGATCTCCCCCTGTCGATGGCGTCGCGCGACGCCGGGTCCCGCCTCCGCTATGACTTGAACTCCGCATCCGCCGCGGCGAGGATGCGTCGCAGCTCGACAGCCTTGGCCTCGTCGAGAGGCTCGGGCTGGTAGTTTTCGAGGATGTGGAGGGCGCGCTCGCGCGCGACCTCGAGTGGCGGGCGGTAGCCGCCGCCGGGATCCGGTTCGCAGGTCAGCCCGCGCACGAATGTCTCGCGCATGTGCCGGCGCGTGTGCGCTTGGGCGAGGAAGTGCCCGCCGGGTCCCACCGCATCGATCACGTCGAGGGCGAACTCCTCGTCGCCCAAGGTCACGACCCATGACCGAGTAGCGGGCCTGGTGGTAGAGGTGGTCGTCGAGGACGATGTCCTCGGCGGTCCAGAGCCGGCCGTCGTTGGTGAGCCCCAGCCCGACGACGAGCTCCGAGCCGCTCCCCGCCGCCATGGTCAGGGAGGCCGCGCCCTGCGCGGCCTCCGCCCAGGTGCCCGCAGGTCGGTGTCGGTGCCGCCGCCGCAGCCGTGCTGCGAGGGCAGACCCAGGTGGTGGATGAGGTCCACGCAGAGCGACGGGTCGCGCCCGTCTATCGAGTGCCCGCCTTCTCCGGTACGCGGGTCGCTGGGGCCGGGGATCGCGTACCCGACCACCGGTGCGCCCGGATGCGCAAGCTGGACGAGGACGACCAAGGCCAGTACCTCGGCGATCGCCTGCGCCATGAAGCCGGCGTGCGTCGCGGGGCCGGTCGTGCCGCCGCTCGGCGCGCCGCCGAGCACGAGCGGCACGCCGGCCTCGGCGAAGACCAGGGCGGCGTCCCCGCCGTCGCGGTCGATGGTCAGCGGCGAGACCACGAAGGTGAGGTCGCTGAGCAGCGGGCGGCGGCGAAGCTCCTCGGCGCCGCCGGCGATCACGGTCGCCATCTCGACCGCGTAGCGCGCCTCGCGCCCGCCCTGGACCATGCCCTGGAGGTGCTTCACGGTGTTGTTCCAGGCGGCGTCGAGCTCGTGCAGCTGGGCGGTCACGCCGCAGTCGCCGGCGCCGACGATCGGCCACCAGTAGGCGATCGACGAGACGTAGTCGAGCATGCGCGTGGCATCGGCGAGGTCGGCCTTGGTCGAGGCGCGGCGCTCGCCGGTGCGCCAGTCGATCACCTCGGTGCCGCAGCCGTCCGAGGTCATGTAGGTGGCGCCCGAGGCCAGGTCGAGGTCGCAGGAGCCGTCGCGCGAGCCCAGGACGAAGGTGCGCGGCGCGCTCGCGAGCGCGCCGCGCACCAGATCCTCCGAGAGCCGCGCGACCTGACGCTCGGCGTCCCACGCGGCGCCGTGCTCGCGAAAGACCGCGGCGGCGCGGTCCGAGAGCACCTTGACCCCGGTGCGCTCGAGCACCTGCAGGGCGGCGTCGACGAAGCGGTCGAGGTAGGCGTCGTCGTGACGCTGCGGCGGGAACGCGGGCCGCCAGGGCTCGATCGGCAGACGGCGCAGCCGGGGGCTATCGGGGTTCATGCCGCCTCTTCGTCTCGAGCCACGTCCGCCGCCCTTCCCGTCCGCCCGCCCTGGAAGTACCGCTCGACGAGCTCCCTGATGAACGGGTTGAGGACGTCGTGCGTGTGGCCGTAGATCGAGCAGTGGCCCATGCCGGCGAACTCGTGGTAGTGGCCGTCGCCGGCAAGCTCCGCCACTTCCATGTTGTCCTGCGGCACCGCCTGCACGTCCTGCTCGAAGGCGATGACGTGCATCGGCACCCGGCAGCCGGGCAGCGGTCCCGGTCTGGTCGAAGGTCACGCACGGCAGCCACTGGGCGATCAGGGAGTCCTCCTCGCCGCCGCTCTCGTAGTACGCGATCAGGTCGTCGCGCAGCTTCGGCCACAGCTCGCGGTCACCCAGCACCTTCGCCGGGTAGTACATCGCCGCGTAGTGCATCGCGGCCATCACCGCCGACGACCGGTCTCCGGCGAAGCCGTGTCCCGCGCGGCGCCACTCGATCTCGGCCATCTGGTAGTCCCAGGTCCAGCCGACGCTCCTCGCTCCGGTCCCCATGGGGATGGCGACGCGCACGAGGTCGGGGTGATCGATCGCGACCTGCTGCACGATGCCGGCGCCGAAGGAGAGCCCGACAAGGGCCACCGGAGGGTCGCAGACCGCCTCGATGAGGTCGGCGATGTCCTGGGCGAAGCCCTCGATCGGCCACGGCTGAGGCGCGTCGCAGACCGTCGTACCGACACCGCGGCAGTCTGACGTCGTGTTGCGGAACCCTTCCTTGAAGTAGGGCAGCTGGTAGGCGTCCCAGGAACGGGCCGTCCCCCCGGCGCCCGACACCCAGACGATGTCGGGCCCCTCGCCGACCTGCTCGTAGTGGATGCTGGCCTGCGAACCCTGGATGGTCGGCACCTGCTCCCCCCGCCTCGGTCGGTCACGAAGATGCTTCAGTCTCGGAGCGGCGCCGACGCACGTCAACGGGTAGGATTCCATTGTGGAATCGCCGGTGCGGACGGGCTCAGCGCTTCCGAGGGAGGTCGTGCACGGCATGGCAGTCAGGCTCGACGACGTCGATCGCCGCATCATCCTGCTCCTGCAGGAGGACGGACGCATGTCGGCGCGCGAGGTCAGCCGCCGGATGGGCGACATCGGGGACCGTGCCGTGCGCTACCGCATCGATCGCCTGCTGCGCTCGGGGGCGATCTCGATCATCGCGGTCGTGAGCAGCAAGCAGATCGGCTACCCGGTGCTCGGCGACGTCATCCTCGAGGTGCCGCCGGCGAGCGTGCGCGACCTTCTGGCGACGCTGACCGACGATGAGCTCGTCTGCTACCTGGGAGCCGACCTCGAGCGCGGCACCGTCACGCTCCAGATCGCGGCCCGGGACGAGTACGAGTTCCGGAGCTGGGTGAGCTCACTGGTCAAGAGCATCGACGGCGCCGCGATCGTCAAGAGCACCCTCGTGCGACAGGTCACCAAGGGCTCCGACCAGTGGCCGCCGCCGCGGGACTGAGGGCGCGGCTCCCCTGACCGCGGTCAGGGGAGTGATCGCACCCTTCACCTGGCCGCGGCCACGAAGGCCTCGACGAGGTCGTCCATGACCTTCCTGACGTTCACCGGCAGCGGCGCCGGCTCGTGGCTCGCGAGGATCTCGCGCGCTTTGCGTCGCGCCTTCTCGCGCAGGTCGAGCGACCCCTCGGCCTCCCAGCGCGCCTGTGAGACGCGATTGAACATGGTCGGCCTCCACTGTAGATCGCGCGCGTGGTCCCTCGTGTGCCTCGCCCTCAGGAAGTCGCCGCCGGGGCCGGCCGCGGCGACCACGTCCACGGCGAGCGTCTCCTCGCTGACCTCGATGCCTTCGAGCACGCGACGGTCCATCGAGACGATCTCGTCGGCGATGACCACGAGTTCGGGCGCGCAGGTGAGACCGGCGTCGAGGTAGCCGAGATCGTGGTTCAGGTTGGCGCCCGCCTGCATCGAGAGCAGCGTGACCTGGGTCGCGTCGATGCCCGCCTGGGCGTCGACGCACTGCGAATCGCTGGTGCCCGCGAAGCTCCAGTTTGGGATGTCCATCCACTTCGCCATCTCGATGATGCCGAGGTCGGTCGAGTACCGCTCGGCCGAGTTGTACAGCTGCCGCAGCGTGGTCATGTCGAGCTTGGCGGAGGCCGAGCCGGTGATGAAGGGAGCGCCGGGACGGCGCAGCTGATGGATGACGAGGCCGAACAGCGACTCGGCCACGCCCTGCATGATCTGACCGGCGGGCGTGATGGGCGCGGCGGCGCCCGCCGTCGGCGCCGGGGCGTAGACGAGCGGGATGCCGTGGTCGGCGCAGAGGAGCAGCTTGTCGAGGACCTCGACGGGGTGCTTCAGCGGGCTGACCGGCTCGCCGTAGTGGATGAAGTACGGCCTCGCGCGCAGCCCTTCGGCACCGCCGCGCAGCTCGCAGGCGATCCTCCACATCACTTCGAGGTCGTCGGCTTCGGCCGCCGTCACGACGAGCGGCTTGGTGGTGTTGCCCGCCATCGCCCGGAAGCTCTCGAGGTACGACGCATGGGCGGCGACGTCGCTCGGGTAGGCGCTCGACATGACGAAGTCGATGTTCGGCAGGGCGTCGCAGAGGCGCGCCATGCGACGAACGTCGGCGAGCACGCTGGGGCGGCGCTCGCCGGTCTCGAGGTCGTAGGTGTTCATCAGGTCGGAGCCCGTGCCGAAGTACGCGTTGCGGCCGCCGAGCTGCATCGCGAGCTCGCCGTCGCGGTCGTAGACGGGGATCATCGGCGGGGCCGTGTCGCGCGCCCGAGCCACGAGGTCGCGGGGGATGCGCACCAGGTCCTCGCCCTCGACCGTCGCGCCCGCGTCGAGAAGCAGCCGGCGCGCGGTCTCGTGCGGCACGCTCATGCCGACCTCGGCGATCACCGTGAGCGCCGCGTCGTAGATGGCACGGCACTTCTCTTCCGTGAGGACCGTCAGTCGGCCGGTGACCCCGTCCGGTGAGCGCTCGTTCATACTGCTCCTCCTCCTCGGCGCGGTCGGCACCCGCGCCGTGTCCGTCTTCGCTCACGCACTCGTGGCAGAGCCGATCCCGAACCTTCCGAGCGCCGAGGCGATGTCGGCGCTCGTGGTCCGATGGTCGATGTGCAGAGGCGAGGATCTCGTCGTCGGCACTCTCGGTCCGAACCATGCTTGCGCCGCCCCTGCAGTCGACGTCGATGAGGACAGACCCGCCTGAGCGCCTGAGTATTCACAGTCGGCCCGCGGACACAAGAGGCACGGGGCCCGGCGGCCGGCCGTGCGCGGACCACGCTCAACCGTGACGACCAGCTCCCTTTCGCTGGGAGGCAGGGCCGATGATAGACACCCCTGTGGCCGGTTGATACGGTTGCGGCGACCTTCCTGCCGACCCCGGAGATGCCCTTCATGACACCGTCCACGCCTCGTCCCAGGTCCTCCTCCGCCCGCTCCGCAGCAGAAGGTGCGGGCTTCGACGTGCCGGTCGACGCAGCCATGCTGCGGAGGGTGGTGGACACGATCTCCTCGGTCGGGTCTCATCCGCTAGGCTTCCGGGCGACCGGCACGCCGGAGGACCATGAGGTGACCGACTTCGTCGCCGCGGAGATGCGCGCCATCGGGCTGGCGAACGTCGGGTTCGAGGACGTCCCCGTCGACGCGTGGCGGTTTCGGGGCGCGTCGGTCAGCGTCGAGGGCGGGAAGCAGTTCGAGTGCGCGTCCCTGGCGGGCGTGCCGGCGACGCCCGGTCCTGGCGTGACCGGCGAGCTCGTGTTCGTCGGCGACGGGCGGCGCGACCGCCTCGACCGTCTGGACCTCGCCGGCAAGGTCGCGCTGGTCGACTGGCGACGCGCGTCGGTGTGGATCAGCGAGATCGGCCTCGAGCTCGGGATGCGCGGGGTGACGGCGATCGTCGTCGCGTGCCTGGACGGGGGAGCGCGGTTCCAGGGCCCGGGCGCGCTCGGCACGTCGGTGGCCCGATGGCACCCCGCCGCGCCGCCGCTGGTCACGATCCGCAAGGCCGACGGGCTCGAGCTCGTCGAGCTCTGCCGGAACGGGGCGCCCCGAGTCACCGTCGTCCTGGACATCGAGATCGATCGCCATGCGAAGGGGCGGAACGTTGTCGGCGTTCTCTCCCCCGAGAGGCGCGGTGCGCCGATCGTCGTCGGCGCGCATCACGACGGCTGGTTCTCCGGCGCGTTCGACAACGCCAGCGGCGTCGCCTCGATGCTCGCGATCGCCAAGGCGCTCATCGAGACGGATTGGCAACCGAGCCGTCCAGTCTGGTTCGTCTCTCACACCGCCGAGGAGTACGGCCGGCTCGACGACGACACACCGTGGTGCTTCGGCGCGTGGCACCAGGTCGCGAGCGCCCACCGCGAGTGGGGGTCGACGGTGCCCTTCTACCTCGACCTCGAGGCATCTGGCCGTCCCGAGTTCCCGCTCCTGGTCCTCGGTCCCGTGGAGCTGCGCCGGTTCGCCACTCGCTGGTGTCGGATGGCCGAGCGGGACGGGCTGCTGCCCCCGGGCTGGCGCTTCGCCGGCCCCTCCACCGGCACCCACCAGTGGCCCTTCCAGCTTGCGGGCGTCCCGGGGCTGAGTCTCTTCAACTGGAACACGGTCTTCGAGCGCACCGACTACCACACAACGAACGACACCATCGGCAGGCTCGACTTCGCGCACCTGTCGAATCTCTCTCGCCTGCACGCCGCGCTGCTGGTCGCCGCCGAACGGTCTGTGAAGGAGCAGGCGCTTCTCGACTACCGGGCGCGCGCCCGCGACGTCGCGCGCGCCACGCGATCGCTCCCCGGCCACGAACGGCTGGCACGGGCCGCAGAGGAGTATGCGCGGGCCGGTACGAGACGCTCATTCGCACGGCTGGCCCGGTCGGGGTTCACCGTCGACGCCCACGGCGAGACCGGCTACGTGCACGTGCAGGCGCTGCGGGACGTCAGCCACCTCGACGCGGCGCTGGGACTGATCGACGCGGGCGATCTCCGCGCCGCCGCGCGCGCCGCTTCCCGCGTAGGAGCCAACAACCTCCAGCGCTGGGTCTCGCACGACGTGCAGACCAGGACCGAGCAGCGTCGCCTCACGACCCGCGGCTCCTGGGCGGAGAAGAGCCATCCCACCAGGAGCCCGGACCTGTGGTCGGAGATCGCTGCGCTTCGGGCGGAGCGCGGCGCGCGCCCGCTCGGGCCGTGGGTGCGGCGCTCCCTGGAGCGGCATCGGCAGCGAATGGACGCCGAGGTCGGTCGGCGTGCCGCCCGGCTGGCCTCCGCTTTGTCCCCGGGTGCAGATCCGCGATGAGGCCGCCGCGAGCGGCGGAGGCGTGCAGCTCAGGCGAAGGTCAAGCCGCGTCCGCGACGGTCGCTTCTCTTGTTTGAAAGCATGGAGGCTCCATGTCATCGACTAGTCTGACCGTTCGGGGCGAGCGCGAGGGGGTTCGAACAGGTGACGTCGCAACGCGCCCGTCAACACGCGCACGTCGTCGAGCGCGGGGAGAGTCTCGGCCAGTTCGCAGATCTCCTCGCTCGCCGGCTGTGTGAGGACGCGGCGCGTCGCCCAGTGGAACTTGTCTCTCATGCGTTCGGTGGTCCAGGAGGACTCGTCGCCGCGCGCAAGCGACACGATCCCTGAGTCCAGTACCCGGCCGTCCTTGAGCTCGATGAGGACCCTTGCGCCCTCCCGTCCCTGGGGAGAACCGGTCTCTGCCAGCCAGAACAGGCGATCAAGCTCGGCGGACTCGAGCAACTCGACGCGAGCGGCGAGATCGCGGATGCCCTCGTCGGTCATCCGATCCTCGGCCACCTGCGCCGGGCTGACATCGCCGTCAACGATGAGGGCCGCTATCGGCCAAGCCATGTTGAACTGCGCCTCCTCGGTGGTGACCGAGGACCTTGCCCCGAGAAGGCGCGAGTCGTGGTGCGCTTCGACGGCGATGCGGGACACTTCGTCAGCCGTGAAAGGCGTCGTGGCGATGATCGCCGCAACGGCGTCCAGCGCGGGATGGACCCACCAGCAGCACGCGTACCGCTTCCATTCCAGACCGCGCCCCATGATGAGATAGCTGACGCCCAGGTCGTTGACGCGATCGGCCAGGCGCTCCAGCTCGAGCAGACTCGGGATACCCGTGAAGCCGCGCGCGGCCAGGCGGGCAGACATCACGCCCGTGAGCGCCGCCGGGCCATGCCCGTGCTTGACCATCGCCGGGTGCCGGACGTCCCGGAGCAGCTCGACATGGGGCGCGTGGTACTCGGCGATACCCAGGGCGTGCCGTGTCTCGATCTCGCCGAGCCCGGACAGCCGGGCCGCGACGGCGGCGCAGGCCACCGCACCCCAGGCGCCGCAGCCCCGATAGTCGCGATCGGGGCTCGCCGGCACGTCGGCGTACATGCCGATCCCCGTCAGCGCCGCGATCTCGTAGCCGACCAGCATCGCCGTCAGCAGGTCCTGCCCCGACGCGCCTACCTCCTCCGCAAGAGCCAGCGCCGTTGGGAAGACCTGAGCCCCCGCATGGCCCCAGACGTGCACGCCGACGTCATCGATGTCGTAGGCGTTGGCCGCCACAGCGTTGGCGAAGGCGCCGCCTTCGGCTGCGGTGCGCCGAGCATCGGCGACGAGTGTCGTGGTGCCGGCCGAGAACACGGCGGCCGCGTACTCGGCGGCGATCCGTGAGGATCTCGCAGGAGCGCCGGAGACCATAGCCGCAAGATCATCGACCGCGGCGAGCGATGTCTTGTGCCTGACGTCGTCCGGCACGTCATCCCACTGAAGTGAAGTGATGAACGAACTGAGGCGCTTCGCCTGTGCTCCAGATCGCTCATCGTGCCGAGTCATGCGACGCACCTCCATCGGCGATGGGCCGGTCAGTACCGGATCCGCGGGATCACGTACGCTTAGACGATGTCCGCCGCCAGGTTGGAGATCATGACGATCACCACGATTGACTGGACCCCATCCGTCGGTCCACCTCCAATGTTAGTGCCAGAGTCACCTCCCGCATAGGAGAGGGCGGCCCGTAGTCGGCCAACGAGAAGCCGGGCCAGACGATCGTCTCCGACGCCGACGAGCGCCCCCGCATGGTGCCACTTCAGGCTGTCCACTCAGCCATCGCGAACCGGCGCGCAGGTCGTGCACGACAAGACGGCCGGCGAGCAGTAGTCGGCGTGCGCAGGCGCTTGGCCCTACGCCACCTCGCAGGAGCGGATGCACGCGCACCCGCCAAGAACGGCCTCGACACGCACTGAGTCTGGGACTACAGGCTCTCCAGCGTGAAGGTGGACTCGACCGGGACCCCCTCGCGCAGCGTGCTGAGGACGACACAGTAGCGCTCCGCGCTCCGCAGCAGCCGCTCCGCCCGCTCTCCTCGTTCGTCCCCGCGCACCACCACGCGCGTGTGAGCCCGCACGGCGGTGATGCCGATCGGGAACTCCTTGCCCATCGCCAGCGTGCCGCGCGGGTCCCAGTCCCCCTCGACCGTGACCTCCAGCTCCTCGAGGTCGATGCCCATGTTCGCGGCGACCATGCGCAGGGTGGTCTCCTGACAGGCCGCCAGCGCGGCGAGCAACAGGTCCGCGGAACAAGGGACGTCGCCGTCGCCGCCGACGGCGGGATGCGCCCCGGAGCGAAAGACGGCGTCGGGCACCGACTCCGGAGAGACGACGCAATGCAGGGGGTCGGCGAGGTCGCCGCTCCCGCCCCGCACGCGCAGCACTTGCGGGGCGCTGTCGGGATCCTCGCGGTAGCGCTCCCGGATCGGTGCCTGACGCGCTCGGACGTCTACCTTCGACTTGGGCATGTGACCGCTCCTTCGTCGGGTCGGTGCTCGCGAGCGGAGCCGGGCTACTGCTCGTCGGTGAGCGCGCGGATGTCCCCGCTCTTCCGGACGACGACCGGCCATCCTTCCAGGTCCGTCGGAATCCGGCCGATCACCGCAGCCGTCTTCTCGGCGACGTACACCGTGATGCAGGGCCGGCCGTCGGCCTCCCCCTCACCCACGCCGACGACGCCCGGCAGCGAGACGATCCTTCGCGCGTGCCTCTCCAGCACCGCTTCGATCGACTCCCTCGGCATCCGCGCGCTCACCGGTCACCGTGCCTGCGGCGTCACCTGCCGTCGATGGCGACGTCGAAGTAGTCCAGGACGCTGCCGATCGGGTTCACGATGGCCATGGTGCCCTCGGCGTTGCCGGCGAACAGCAGACCGACAGGGTTGGCGTCGACGTCGTCGGTCACCACGAGAGACCCGGAGTCACCCGCTTGTTCGAACACGCCGGGAGTCTCCACGATGATCTGGCCGGTGAACCACGCGTACCAGTCGTCCGCATAGCCGACGGCCATGGTGGCGTTGATCCCCGTGATCGTGCCCTTCGTCAGCAGTGTGGTCCGGCCGAACTTCTGCACCGCCATGTTCAATGCCGCGGCTTTGGTGACGCTGTTCGGCACTCCGTACCCGCCGAGCGCCACGGGTGTGGTGTTGCTCGAGCGAGTCGCGGTCCGTCAACGCGATCGCGGCGTCGATGTCGTTGAACGCGAAGATGCTGCCGTTGATCGGCTTGTAGGCCGAGACGGCCCCCAGACGCAGCTCGTGGTCGTACACATGAGAGGGGACGTCGTAGAGGCCGGGCTGCGTGACGAGGTCCCCGATCTCGCTCTGACCGTCGACGTCGTTCGGCGCGAACACGTGCGTGTTGCTCAGGGCGTAGACGTTGCCGGCGGCGTCCACCACACGGCAGGCGATGGTGCCGGCGGAGACGTCCTCGTCGTTGCCGGTGGACACGCCGATCGGGACCGGGCGAGGCCAGATGTCGGTGGTCTTCGGCTGGGCAGGCGCCTCTTCCACGGTGATGGTGACCGAGGCCTGCCCTTCAGGAGGCCCGAGTCGGTCGCCGACGCGGAGATGATGTGAGTACCTGGGCTGAGCACGCGGGAGAAGCCGCTCCCCGTACCACAGGTCGCCATCCCTGCTCGAGACCCAGACGAGTCCCGAGGAGAGGTCTCCGTCCTGCTTGTCCTGCGCCGTGGCCGCGAAGGTGACGAGCTCGCCGGCGCCGTAGTGCCCGCCGTCGGCCGGGCTGCTGATGCTGACACGCGGGGCGGAGTTCCGGACCTTCAGTGCCGTCAGCTTGCCGGTGACCTGCACGGCCACGGGCACGCCGTCGAGGAAGGCCGGCAGGTGGCCGACTCCAGGCTTCTGCGTGAAGACCCGCACGACTGCCGTCCCGTCCTCTCCCAGCCCGACCGCCGTTCCCACGACGCCCGGCGTGGTCAACAGGTGCGGGTTGTGCCTCATCTGGGCGGCGATCGCCTTCGCCAGCCCGGGAGGCCCTTCCGGAGGTGGCGCCGCGTGAGCCGCCCACGTCGAAGCGAGCAGCGCGACGACGATCGTCACCAAGAACAACCTGCGCATCGTGGCCCTCCCTTCTCCCCGGGGATGTCTCTCGCGCCGGCGCCCAGAGATCGCCGCACGGCACCACCGGCGCGTAGCTCCATGCTAGCCCGAGCCGCCGGGCGGGTCCATGCCACTCGTCGTTGCGTCGGCGCCCCGCTTTGGCGCGATGCCCGGGGTGCGTGCGCAGTGGGGCGACCCGGGCATCGCCGGCGCGACTGCACTAGACTCCTCCCGGACGAGCCTTGAACGGAGGGCACACATGACCGCTACACTGCAGCTGCTGACCCCCGACGAGCGCGCCGAGGTGCACGAGCGCACGCTCGAGGTCCTGGCCGGCGTGGGGATGCGCGTCGACAGCGAGGCGGGCCGGGGCATCCTCAAGGATGCCGGGGCCCGCGTCGACGACTCGACGCGCATCGTCCGCTTCCCCCCCGCGCTCGTCGAGCAGTCGCTGGAGCTCGCCCCGAAGCGCTTCTCGCTCGGCGGCCGCGATCCCGGCTTCGAGTTCCCCCTCAACGTCGGGCGTGCGACGCTGCTCAACGGGGGCGGCGGTGACCACATCGTCGACCGCCGCACCGGCGAAGTGCGCCTGGCCACGAGGGATGACTGGATCGAGATCGCGCGTCTGATCGACGCGCTGCCCGACATCGGCGTCGGCTGGGTCGGTACACACGAGTGGACCGACGACCCCACACCGGCCGTCGTCGTGCGCGAAACGGCCGACATCACACGCCTCTTCTCGCGTCATCAGAACACGTCGTTCGACGAACCCGACCTTGTGCCGTGGTGGCTCGAGACGCTGGCGATCGTCCACGGGGGTCGCGACGAGGTCGCCCGCCGCCATCCGGTCTCGTTCCTCTTCACGCCGGTCTCGCCGCTGATCGTCGAAGGTCCCTCGTTCGACACCTGGCTGGCGATGCGCGGCTGGGACATCCCGGTGATGGTCATGCCCATGCCGCTGATGGGCGCCACCTCGCCGGGCAGCCGACTGGGGACCATCCTCTCGACCAACTGCGAGGTCCTCGGCATGCTCTGCCTGATCGAGGCGGCTGCGCCCGGCACGCCCTTCGTCTACGCGCCGATCATCGCCTCGGTCGACCCGCGCAGCGGCCGCTACGCGGGCGGCGCGGCGCTCACGGGGTTGAGCTGCGGCGGCACCGAGATGGCGCGCCACTACGACCTGCCGGTCTGCAGCCACGCCTTCAGCTGCGACGCCTGGGTCCCCGGCGCGCAGGCCGCCTACGAGAAGGCGTTCGGCATGCTGCTCGCCGGGCTCTCGTGGCCCGACATCCTCGTCGGACCCGGCGTGCTGGCGGGGGGACTCTCATTCGGCCTCGAGCAGCTCGTGATCGACGTCGAGATCTGGCGGATGTGCCGCGCGGCCCATGACGGCATCGCCACCGGCGCCGACCGGTGGCTCGACGACGCGCTCGCGAGCGTGGGGCCCGGCGGCAACTTCCTCGGCGAACGGTCGACGCGCCGGGGCATGCGCGGCGACGAGTGGTTCGTGCCTCGCCTCGGCACGCAGGACACTCATGAGGTGTGGGCGGCGGCGGGCAAGCCCGACGTGGTCGACGAGGCGCGGCAGAAGGTGACGGACATCCTCGCCACGCATGAGGCGGCGCCGTGGGACGAGGACGTGGAGCGGGCGCTGACCCAGCTACGCCGGCGCGCCCTCGACGCCTGACCGAGCGCGCCGCGGCCGGCGGAGGTCGAGCCGCGTCACTCCTTCTTCGCGGAGCGCCGTCGCAGCAGCAGCGCCGCGGCGGCCGCCGACACGACCACCCCGGCGACGACGGGTCCGACCTTGGCGGCCTTCTTGCCGGCCTGCTTGACGCGCTGTCTGCCGGCGTCCAGAGCCTCGTCGAGCTCGTCGCGGAGCGAATCGAACGCGCTCACCAGCCCGGAGCGCTCGCTCTCGATGTCGGCAAGGATCTCGCCGACCGGGCGTGCGGGAACCTTCGTCTCGGTGTCGGGAGTATCGCTCATGATCCTCGCGCCTCCGCTTCGGATGGCGGCTCAGGCGGCTCGTCGCCCTGGCTCGGAGGCTCCGGCATCGGCGCGGGGGCCGGCGCTGCCGTGGGGGCGCCCCCGGGCGCTCGCCGGGGCACGACCTTGGCGCGCACGCCGGCCGCCGTCTCGCGCACGTTCGCCTTCATCAGATCCGCCGTCTTCCTGCCCTCTGCCAGCGCCGTCTCTGGTTACCGGTTCCTGGGCCTGCTGGACCTTGCTGCGGCCGACGAGCACCATGATCGTGACGATGAGGAGGAGGGCCGCCGTGACGATCAGCAGCGACAGCCACAGCGGCAAGACGAGCGCCAGGGCGACGGCGATCGTCGCCAGGGCGAACCCGAGCGCGTAGAGCGCGAGCACACCGGCGCCGACGAACAGGCCCATCGCGGCGCCGAACCGGCGCCCCTTCTCCTTGAGCTCGCTGGCCAGCAGCTCGCGGTTGAGCTGCGCGAGGCGTTGCCCGCGATCGCGGATGTCGGTGACGGAGGCCACCAGTCGTTCGCGCAACGTCATGCTTCCCCCTCTCGCCCGCTGAGCGAGGACCCGCGGCTCTGCACCATTCCGTGCCGCACCGAGGCCTGAGTCGCCGCGAGCCTACCCATGTGACGAAGCGGGGCAAACCATCGCCGGATGCCGGCGCCGCAGGCGCGCGGGGCGGATCAAAGCAAGGCGCCCGCTCGCCGCCCCTACTCCGGTGAGACGACGACCGGCGTGCTCTCGGTACCCTCGACCTCGCGTCGCCACGCGGCTCGCTTGCCGACGCGCGCGCGCAGTTGCCAGCGCCGCGTCTTCTGCTCGTCCTCGATGGCCTCGAGGGCGGCCGTGACGCGCCCGTAGACGCGCGCGCGTTCCTCCTCCGAGAGGCCGTAGTCGCCGAGCCAGTCCAGGACGATCCGCAGGTTCGTCGTGATGTCGGTGTAGAGGCCCCAGTCCGCCGCGCACACCTCGGCGAGGTAGGGGACGTAGATCGACAGGGCGTCGTCGAACTCGCGCAGGGGCAGGTCCTTGAACAGGGCGATGATGTCGTGGATGTCCTTCTGGTTGATGCTGCCGATCTGCGCCTTGGCGATGAGGGCGTCGACCGGCGAGATCGCGTACTCGTCGAGCTCCAGCCGGTCGCGGATGTCGATGTCGTGGTCCATCCTCATGACGTCGAGGAAGACGTCGACATGGTCGACGAGGGACTTGGCGGGCGCTCTCACGTCCGCGGGCGCCGCCACGCCGTCGGGCCCCGCGACTTCATCGGGCGCCGCCACTGCGACCGGCGCCACCCCTTCGTCGGGCGCCTTCAGGCGTTCGGGCGGCGCGGCGCGAAGCGCCTCCTTCCTCACGAACTGCAGCTGCGCCCCAACGGTCGCGTGGCTGACGTAGCGGTTCTCGACGTAGCCGAGATCGCTCATGACCCCAGACAACGCCTCCCTCTGCTCCGAGAGGCCGATGAGGTCGACGTCCGAGTACTCGCGGTCCATGAACTCGAGGTCGATGCAGTGACGGCGTATGGCGAGACCGCCGGCGAGCCGCACGTCCACGCCGGCGCGGTAGGCTGCGTCGATCATCGCCATGGCCTCGCTCATCAGGCGGTCGGCCCGGCGACCCGGCCTGTGATACCACCTGAGCCACGACTTCTGCGGCTCGCCCGCCGGCACCTCGTCGGCGACGCCGACGATGGACTCGATGGGCTCCTCGATGGCCTCGAGGATGGACGGCGCAACCCAGAGACGAGGGCGGCTCGCGCCCGGCACCGGCACGAGCAGACCGGCGTCCTCAAGCCGCGCCACGGCCCGCCGGGCCGCGCCGTCGCCCACCCTCAGCGTGCGCCGCGCCCCGGGCACCGACGTGTACGGCGACACGAAGAGCTCGTCCACGAGCTCGTGCAGCTTCTCGTCGCTCTGCACCCGGTAGCGGGCGTACTCGCGGATCAGCGCGCGCGCCTGCGCGTAGGCGCGTTCCGCCGTCTCGCGCACCCCGTCGAGGAAGAAGAGCAGCCAGGGCAGCCACTCGCCATGCGTGCGCACGCGCTGGAGCAGAGCATAGTAGTCGCGACGATGCGCCTCGAAGTAGGCCGACAGGTACAGAAGTGGTTGAGAGAGCCGTCCGCGCTCGGCGAGGAAGAGCGCGATGATGATGCGGCCGAGCCGTCCGTTGCCGCCGATGAACGGGTGGATGGACTCGAACTGCGCGTGGACCATCGCGCACTGCACGAGGTCGGGCAGCCGGCCGCGCTCGTTCATGAAGACGTCGAGCTGCCGCAGCCGGGCGTGCATCTGCGTGAGCGGCGGAGGCACGTAGATGGCGTCCGCCAGGGTCGACCCGGGCGGCCCGATCCAGTTCTGCGTGGTCCTGAACTCACCCGGCGCCGTGGCCGTGGCCGGCTCGCCGCGCGAGAGGCGCTCGTGCAGGCCGCGGAGCAGGTCCAGATCGAGCGGGTGCGAGACGAGTGACTCGATCCCGTACATGAGGGTCGCGAGCGCGTTCCACACGCGGTCGACCTGGATGAGGCGGGAGCCGGCGGGCGTCGCGGAGACCTCGCGGAGCAGCAGTTCCGTGAGCGTCACGTCGGCACCCTCGATCCGCGAGCAGGACAGCGCCTCCTGGCGCAGGAACGGCGCCGTCAGCACCGCCGGGTCAGGCAGACAGGCGCCGAGCCCAGAGAGAGCGCCCAGGGCGGCATCGGCGCGCGACAACGCGACGGCGAGCTCCCTGGTGAAGGTCAGCTTGGGCGGCAGAGGCGCCGGCACGAAGGCGGCGTAGCCCTCGCGGCACACGACCACCCGTCCCGCCTTCTGCGCTTTGAACTCGCTCGGGTCCACCGCGACGCCCTCGTTCCGCCTGCCTCCGACCGCGTTGGGCCGGCCCAGAAACGAGTATATGCGTCCCTCCGGCAGTCCGCTGATGCGCCGGGAGCGTCTCGCGTCGAGCGGGACTCGCTCCATTCGTGAAGAAGACGGGCCGCTCGAGAACCCGCCCGATACCACGCGAAGCACCCCTTGCCTCAGGGCAGGATCGTCACGGACCGCCAACGCAGCTGCTCGGCGTTGCCGGCGCCCTCGATCGAGGCATAGGCGATCCACCAGATCTGCAGACAGGCCGTGCGAATGGTTGACAGTCGACAGTCACGCCCATAGCATCCCGGGCGAAGGATGCAACAGGGCCTCTCCCGTCCCCTCATCCGGGCGCGGGAGCGAACTCGTCCTGACTGTTCCTGCGCGACTGGCGGCACCTGCCCGGCTGGCGGTGGGAGTGGGGGACCGCAAGGGAGGAAGTCATGAAAGTCCTCATCGTTGGCGCGGGAGCGCAGGGTCACGTCGTCACCTGGAACCTGGCCCGCTGTCCGGAGATCTCCAAGATCGTCCTCGGCGATGTCGACGAAGCGCGGGCTCGCGCGGTCGCCGACCAGGTGGGCGGCGGCAAGACCGAGGCGATCGCCCTCGACGCCTCCGACGTCGAGGCGGTCAAGAAGGCGGCCGCCGGCTGCAAGCTGGTGATGAACGCCACGATCCCCGAGTTCAACATGGCGATCGCCGAGGCTTGCCTGGCCGTCGGGGTCAGCTACCAGGACATGGCGACCGGCACGCTGCTCGACAAGACGATCGACGAAGCCACGTTGGCCCAGTTCGAGCTTGACGACGAGTTCAAGAAGGCCGGCCTGACCATGCTCTCCTGCACCGGCATGGACCCTGGCGTCAGCAGCACCTTCGCCGGCAACGCTTACGAGGACCTCGACGTCTGCACCGACATCCACGTCAGGGACTTCGCGATCCTCGAGAGCCCCGTGCCGCTGCAGATGTGGTCGGTGTGGACGTACTACACCGACTGCGCCACGCCGCCGCTGACCTTCCAGGACGGCAAGTACAAGCGCGAGCAGCCGTTCGGGCTGCGCGAGTACTACGAGTTCCCGGCGCCGTTCGGTCGCGGTTGCGTGATCGCACACGACCACGAGGAGCTCTCGACCCTCCCGCGCTTCCTGCCCAAGCACTTCGGCGACAAGGGCCTGAAGAACGTCACCTTCAAGCTCGGCATGGACGAAGCGGCGGTCAACGCCGACGAGGCGTTCGTGGCCAGCGGCATGGCGAGCAAGGAGCCCGTGCTCGTGAACGGGGTCATGGTCCGGCCCATCGACGTCTACTGCGCCACCCTGTCCCCGAACCCCGCGCCGGCCGAGATGAAGCGCCTGGTCGAGGCCGGCGAGATCCAGGACTACGGCATCATCCTCGCCGATGCCTGGGGCGAGAAGGACGGCAAGCCGGCCAAGTGGAACTACTCTGTCTTCACGCCCACGATCCAGTGGATCACCGAGCGCATCCCCGGCGCCACGTCCGTCTCGTACGGGACGTCGACGCCGGCGTCGATCTACTCCGAGTTCATGGTCAAGGACATCGTCAAGCAGAAGGGCGTCGTCGTTCCCGAGATCCTCGATCGCCCGGTCCGCGACGCCTTCATCAAGGAACTCGGCAACCGCGGCCTGCGGGTCACGCGCAGCTTCGAGACCCAGATCAACTGACGGGGCGCCGTGATCGCCCGTGGTGAGGCGTCACGCGGGCACTCGGCGACAACGCGAAAGGGGGCGGCGGTGCGTCCGCACCGCCGCCCTGCCGATCCCGCAACAGACAAGCCAGGCAGGCGTTGCAGGGGGTGCTCAGCGAGACGCGATCGCGCTGCCGTGTCCTGCTCTCTGCGTGACCACGCTGGCCTCTGGTGGTCAGCCGTCGTCGGCTGTGACGAGGATCCCCGTCGGCGTCGCGCCGACGCGTCGCGCCATCTCACCCCGCGGCCAGGCAGACGACGCCCGCGAGCACCACGCCCGCGGCGGCGAGCTGCGCCCGTGACAGACGCTCGTGGAGGAAGATCCGCGCGTACACGGCGATGACCACGGGAGAGAGGCCGGCGAGCACCGAGACGACGCTCAGGTAGCCCCAGGTGGTGGCGGCGGTGAACAGGGCATTGGCGATGACGCCGAGCACGCCGACCGCGGCCAGCGTGGGGATGGCGCGCAGCGGCGCGTCGAGGCGCGGCCGGCGGACGGCCAAGTAGGCGAAGATGGCCGCCGTCGAGCCGACACGCGAGGCGAACACCGACCATTGCACGCTCTGCTCGCCACCCGCGCTCAGACCGACCATCATCGCCCCGAAGCCGGCGGCCGCGCACAACGCGAGCAGGACGCTGCGCAGGCCGGCGCGGCCGTTGCCCCGGGCCTCGATGCGCGAGCTGAGCACGATGCCCCCGAGGGCAAGCGCCATGCCCGCGTACTGCAGCAGATTCCCGCGCTCGCCGCCGGCGAGCCCCACCAGCACGGGCACGAGCACGCACGCCGAGACGATCGGCGCCACGACGCTCATCGTGCCCGACGAGAGCGCCAGGTAGTAGACCACGATGGCGCAACCCCCGGCGATGCCGCCGAGGAACGGCGCCAGCAGGCCGTCCGGGCCGACCGGCGGTGTCCAGCTCAGCACCAGGAGCAGTCCGGCGACGAGCAGGGCGGCGGGCTGGCTCACCGCCGTGATCGACCAGACAGACCGGCGCCGGGACTCGAGACCGGCGATGAAGTCGGACGTGCCGTATGCCACGCTCGCGGCCAGGGCGAGCAGCGCGGCGGGCAGTGGCTCGGCCTCCTTCCGTCCCGCGGTGATTCCACTTCCGGGCCACAGTCTATTGCGGACGGGCCGAGCGACGCTCCTGACCGCCGGTCGGTCGCGGCCTTCGGGCAAAGCCTGGGAAGGGGCAGTCCCCAGGGCTGCTCGCCCAGCCAGATCAGTCGGCGTGTGCCGGCCTGCGCTGGTCCGTACGTGGACGATGCCGCCGTGTCTCGTCGGCGGAATGCCGGACGTCTTGTCGATACGGAAGGGAAAGGGCCGACGATCATCATCACGGAGGATCCGTGCGCAGGCACTTCTGCCGTCCCGGCTGGGATCGAACCAACGACGCCAGGTTCAGGAAGCGCGCGGCAGGCGCACCGACGTCGAGTCGCGTGTGATCCTCGTGGCGATCGCCGGAGGGTCGGAGGGTCCTGCGGTCCCCGACCGACGAGCCTAACGCCGCACGGGCCCCCGCAGCGTCCGCTTGACGAGGGCGCTCGCCGAGATCGTCACGCTGCACCAGCGCGTCATCTCGATGTTGCCGGCGTTGTCGACCGAGTAGTAGGCGATCCAGTGGCGGCCGACGCCGGAGACGGGGACGGAGGTGCCCTTCACCCAGCCGCCGCCGTCGAGGGAGTACGAGGTCTCCTTGACGCCGGAGCAGGCAGAGACCCCGGTGAGGCTGTCGGCGGCCGTCAGGTGGACGGTGACGCTGCCGGTCTGAGGTGAGAGCGGCGCGTCGTCGGTGGTGCGCGGCGGGCGGGCGTCGATCTTGACCTCGCAGCTCCGCTCCTCCTCGAGGTTGCCGGCGGCGTCGGTCGAGCGGTAGAGCAGGCGTGTGGAGGCCAGAGCCGCCGCCGCGCTTCCAGGTCGCGTAGGTCACCGTCGTGCCCACCTGCCAGGTCCGCCCGCCGTCGCGTGAGTACTCGGTCTTGGCCAGGCCGCCGCACCATGCCCGAGCCGGTGTCGATCGGCGTGAGGTGCACGGTGACGGCGCCCTGCTGCCAGGCGGCGGGGGCGTCGTCAGAGGTGTGCGGCGGGGTGAGGTCGACCACGGTGGTATTGAGCAGGATGGAGACGCTGCTCGAGCCGTTGTTCGCCGTCACGAGGTCGGCCTTGCCGTCCGCGTTGAAGGCGCCGGCGGCGATCGACAGCGGGGTGGTGCCCACGGCGTAGCTGACCGGCGCGGCGAAGGTGCCGTCACCGCTACCGAGCAGGATGGAGGCGCTGTTCGAGGGGCCGTTTGCCACCGCAAGGTCGGCCTTGCCGTCTGCGTTGAAGTCGCCGACGGCGACCGAGCTGGGGCCGGAGCCCGCGGCGTAGTTGATGCGCGCGGCGAAGCCGCCGCTGCCGTTGCCGAGCAGGATGGAGACGTTGCTCAAGTTGCCGTTCGCCACCGCGAGGTCGGCCTTGCCGTCTGCGTTGAAGTCGGCGACGGCGACCGAGAGCGGGCCGGTGCCCACGGCATAGTCGACGTGCGCGGCGAAGCCGCCGCTGCCGTTGCCGAGCAGGATCGAAGCGTTGTTCGAGCCGAAGTTCGCCGCGGCCAGGTCGGCCTTGCCGTCCGCGTTGAAGTCGGCGACGGCGACCGAGGTCGGGTTGGTGCCCGCCGTGTAACTGACGGCTGCGGCGAAGCCGCCGCTGCCGTTGCCGAGCAGGATGGAGACGCTGGTGGAGCCCCAGTTCGCCGTCGCCAGGTCGGCCTTGCCGTCGCCGTTGAAGTCGCCGACGGCGACGGACCGCGGGCCGGAGCCAACGGCATAGTCGACGTGCGCGGCGAAGCCGCCGCTGCCGTCGCCGAGCAAGACGGAGACGTTGGCCGAGTTGGCGTTCGCCGCGGCAAGGTCGGCCTTGCCGTCTGCGTTGAAGTCGCCGACGGCGACCGACCACGGGTGGGAGCCCACGGTGTAGTCGACGTGCGCGGCGAAGCCGCCGCTGCCGTCGCCGAGCAGGACGGAGACGCTTGTCGAGCTGGCGTTCGCCACCGCCAGGTCGGCCTTGCCGTCTGCGTTGAAGTCGGCGACGGCTACCGAGTAGGGGCCGGGGCCCGCGGCATGGCCGGCAGATACGGCGAAGCCGCCGCTGCCGTCGCCGAGCAGGACCGCGGCGTTGTTCAAGTCGCTGTTCGCCGTCGCGAGGTCTGCCTTGCCGTCCAGGTTGAAGTCGGCGACGGCGATCGCGCCCCCGTTGAGAGCTCACGGCAGAGTCGTGACGCGCCGTGAAGCTGCCGCTGCCGTCGCCGAGCAGGATCGAGACGGTGCCGGACCAAGTCGCCAAGTCGGCCTTGCCGTCGCCGTTGAAGTCGCCGACGGCGACCGACCACGGCGCGGAGCCGACGGCGTAGTCGACGTGCGCGGCGAAGCCGCCGCTGCCGTTGCCGAGCAGGATGGAGACGTTCGCTCGAGCCGTTGTTCGCCACCGCCAGGTCGGCCTTGCCGTCGGCGTTGAGGTCGACGACCGCGACCGAAGTCGGGTCGGTGCCCACGGCGTAGTCGACGTGCGTCGCGAAGCCGCCGCTGCCGTTGCCGAGCAGGACCGCGACGTGTTCGCGCTCCAGTCGTTCGCCACCGCCAGGTCGGCCTTGCCGTCGCGGTTGAAGTCGGCGACGGCGACCGAGCGCGGGTTGGGCCCGGCGGCGTAGTCGACGTGCGCGGCGAAGCCGCCGCTGCCGTTGCCGAGCAGGATCGAGACGTTGCTCGAGCCGTGGTTCGCCACCGCCAGGTCGGCCTTGCCGTCGGCGTTGAAGTCGCCGACGGCGACCGACCGCCGGGTAGCTGCCCACGGCGTAGGTGACGGGCGCCGAGAAGCCGCCGCTGCCGTTGCCGAGCAGGACCGAGACGGTGCCGTCCCAGTCGCTCGCCGTCACCAGGTCGGCCTTGCCGTCGCCGTTGAAGTCGCCGACCGCGACCGACGACCGGGAAGGTGCCCGCGGCGAAGTCGACGTGCGTGGCAAAGCCGCCCTTGCCGTCGTTGAGCAGGATCGAGACGTCGTTCGGGCCGTTCGCCGTCACCAGGTCGGCCTTGCCGTCGCCGTTGAAGTCGCCGACGGCGACCGCGCCCGGGTACTGGTCTGTGGTGAAGAGCTGGACGCCGGCGAAGGTGACCGGCGGCGGCGCGGCGGCCGCCGAGCGGCACCCAGACGAGAAGCGCCGGCGAGCGCCAAGGCGGCGCAAGAGGACCAGCTTGGCGAACAAGGGCCCCAGCGGAACGAGCGGGGCGGCTGTGCCTGAGCAGTGACATGATCGCCTCCAGCGTGCGCGGTTCGCCCCCGAGAGCGCGACGACAGGCCTTCGAGGCCGGTCTCACCAGTCGCTCCCCGCCAGGACAGCAGGTGGCCGAGCGTACGCCGGCAGCATCACGGCGTCCTCACTCATATCAAGGTACGAATTCCATTTGTCTCGCATGCGACCGTACCACACCTGCGGCGGCACGCGGTCAATGCGTCCGCCGCCGCGGTCAACGACACGAGTCACCGCTTCTGGCAACGGAATGCGATCTGCGCAGCGGTGCCGTCGTGCAGTGCCCGAGCGAAGAAGCGGCGCCTTCGGCTGTCATGGAACCAGCGACGCAAGGTTCGGGGAAACACGCACGGCACTCGGCAGGTCGGTCGTCTCAACGCGCCACCGAGGGACCCCCTGACTGCCATGCGAGGATGGGATATGGTCGCGCCGAAGCGCGCACAACGACGCACTCGGGACTGGAGGAGACGGAATGGCAACCAAGGCGGACTTCACCGAGGTCGAGTGGCAGACTCTTCAGTGGGCGGTCAGCGACACGATGGCGTACCTCGCGATGGCCGACCCGGGGTTCTGGGAGATGTTCAAGGAGGCCAGCGGGGCGGCCAGGTACGTCGCCGGGATCAAGGCGTCCAGCGAGAGCATGCTCGTCCGCGAGCTTGCGACCGACATCAAGAAGAAGCGCGACAGGGCGTTGACCGCCAATCCTGCCGACGTGTCGGGCGAAGTGATCGGCCGCGTGAGCGAAGCCGTCCAGATCGTCGCGGACAAAGCACCTGAAGACCTTGATGCCTTCAAAGGCTTCGTCATCGGCGTCGCCAAGGCGACCGCCGAGGCGGCCAAGGGTACCGGCCCGACTGAAGCTGCGGCTATTGCGAAGCTCGAGGCCGCGCTGGGCTGATCGGGTCCGGGCCTACTGGCCGCTCTTACCCTGGTAATAGCCGAGCAGCAGCTCGTCCCAGCGCGTGTCGGCCGGGAAGTCGAGACCGATGCCGGCGTAGTCGTAGCGCAGCCAGTTGACGAAGCCGTACTGCGGCTGGCTCGACGGGAAGCTCACCGAGAGACCGTAGCTGTGCCCGTCCTGCTGGGGCGAGTGGCGCTCGTAGAGCGCGCCTGCGAGCCCCGTCGACAGGTCCGCTGCTGCCCGGTCGACGCCGGGATCGTCGATGCGGCGCGCGATCTCCCGCGCGAAGCGGTTGCTGTCGATGAAGCGCAGCGAGCCGTTCAGTCCCCAGCCGTAGACCTGGTGCTCGGAGACGGCGGCGGCGGAGCCGATCTGCGCTTTCCAGACGTCGACGCCGCTCAAGAGCGCCCCGGCGAGGCGATCGTAGGCTGCGCCCAGCGATGCCTGCCTGGTCTCGTCGATCGAGGAGAAGGTCACCGTCGTCGTGCTCGCGTTGAGCTCGTCGAGGTAGAAGCTCACGTAGCTGTCGACGATGACCCGTCCGAGGTCGGCCGCGCTCTGGCCGGGGCGCGCGACGAGGCTGCGCACGATGGGCTCGTAGGGAAGCCCCTCGAGCGGCACGACCTGCTGGCTCGCGGCGAGCACGTCGGTGAGTGTGCGGAGCTGGTAGGAGAGCTCGATCATGGCCATCGAGCAGCCATCGAACACGGTCAGGTCGATCTTGTCACCGGCCGCCTTCTCGGCCTTCGCCATAGCGCCCGCGAGATCGGGGATCATCATGCGGCTGCCGCTCGTGTCGTCGCTGGCGAAGTAGGCCCAGCCGCGGCCGTGGTCCCAGAGGTCGAGGACGTACTTGTCGGCCGGATAGGTCTTCATGGCCCAGGCCGCGAACGAGGAGAGCGTCGCCGGCGAGCCCATGTCGGGCTCGGGGACGCTCGCCAGAAGGCGCCGGCCGCCGGGCACGACGAGCCACTTCTCGGCGCCCGTGTTCCCGGCGTGATCGTAGAGGACGACGATGGTGACGTCGCGGGCCGAAGTGAGGCCGCGCGCCATCTGGTCGAGGTTGTACCAGCCCCACCGGTCGAGGTTGTTGTCGCCGTCGAGGTAGACCATCACAGTCCAGGCCTGTCTCGCGGCGGCCGGCGCGGGCGGAGCCGCCGTCAGCGCGAGCACGAGCATGCCGACGAGAGAGACACAGAGCAGGAGCTTCTTCATGGCACGACCCCCCAGGACAAACCGTGTGCCTCGCCGTTGGCCAGCGGCGGGGCAAGACCCGTGTGGCACGGGTCGCGAATCGAGTATACGCCGGCTGAAGGCGTCCTCCGCCGCGACCGCCTCTTGCCGCCGCCAGGACTGACAACGCAGGGACCGGAGGTGATGCCGGCCGTGAGCGATCGTGCCGCACAGTCCAACGTCCTGAGCAACGCGCCTGCCGGATCGCGTTCAGCCGTACTGGGCCGTGACGAAGGCTCTCGGCGGCGTCACGTCGACAGATCGGTGGCGATCTGGCAACCCACTCCCGCGCCACCGCGCCGGAGGCCACAGGCGGGCATCGCCAGGTGCCCCGGCTCTATCGGGCGCTGGTCCACGAGTATCCGGCACTCGTAGCGCGGATCCAGCCCAGTCCTGGGAAGGGGAAGTGGAAAGCGTGGACCAAGCAGGCCTCGTCGGCAGCCTTCGCGAACAGAGTCCGCCGTGTCTGCGTGACGAGGACGGGGTCGGCGTCGAACACGGAGTGCCACTCTGGGTGGACGACATGCAGCGGGTGGAGGACCAGGTCGGCGAGGTAGAGAAGCCGCTCGCCGCGTGACGAGAGCTCCACCGCCAGGTGGCCCGGCGTGTGACCGGGCGTCGGTAGGCAGCGCACCCCGCTGGACGGTTCGTCGTCCCCGTCGACGAGCTCGAGGCAGTGCTGGATCATGGGAAGCGTCTGTCGCGCGAACTCGACGAGAAACGCCCGCGTCTCAGCGGGCAACACCCGATCCGCCTCGTCCTCCGTCCAGAACCTCCACTCTCTCCTCGACAGGAGGACGCGGGCTCTCGGGTAGACGAGCGAACCGTCCGCATCGACCAGGCCGCCGACATGGTCCGGATGGCCGTGCGAAAGGATGACCATGTCGATGTCCGATGGGGCGACGCCGGCGTCGGCGAGGTTCTCGACGAGTCTTCCGGTCGCCGGGTCGAGCCCGCCGGCACCGGCGTCGACAAGGATCTTCTGCGTGCCGGTGTCGACCAGGAGACAGGTGATCTCCTCCGTCCACCGCGTCCACGGCGTCGAGCCGCCCGACTCACGGACGGCGGCGTCGAGCTCTGCCGGTGGCGCATTGGCGAACAGTATCGGCCCAGGGGCCTCCGGCGGCTCGGACACCAGCGCCCCGTCGTTGACCGCCAGGCACTCGAAGCCCCCCACGCTGAAGCGGTAGTGTCGCGCGTCCACCGCCACGCCTCCTCGTCATGCGGGCATTGTAGCCCGCCGACCGGCGTCCGAGGCTCCACATCCGATGCGTGCTATGGCGGGCAACGTCGATGCACCGCCTGCGCGGCGTCGCCGGCGCCGCTGCGGGTCAGTCCATCCTGTCCCGCCGCCAGAGCGTGACGCCCTTCGGCGTGGAGATGTCGAGGCAGCGCCGCAGCGCCCGCGAGACCGGGTCGGGCTTGCGGCCCTGGTCCTCCAGCACCTCGCAGCGCTCGATGGCGCTGCGCACGACGCGCGCGCCGGCCGAGCGGACGGGCTCCGGTGGCAGGTAGGTCGGTGGCTCGGAGACCAGCGGCGACTGTGCGTAGTCGTCCTCGAGTCCCAAGGAGAGCGACGCCAGCGTCCGGCCGATCAGGTTGGACGACGTGACGCCGTTGCCGGCGTAGCCCATGCCGTAGTGGATGTTGCGGTACTTGCCCAGGGTGCCGACCCAGGGGATGCCGTGCTGGGTGCGCTCCATGGGCCCGCCCCAGCGCCACTCCACCGCCAGCTCGCGCGTGGCCGGCAGCATGTCGCGCATGTCGGCGACGATCTCGGCGATCTCCCGGGCGTCGTGGTAATGGGCCGCGATGACGCGGCCGCCGTACCCGAGGCGGCCGCCGCCGCGGCCGAAGACGACGCGGTCGTCCGAGGTGCGCTGAGCGTAGTGCACCGCGGTGCGTCCGTCACCGAAGGGGCGGCCGGCCGCCCAGCCGAGGCGGTCCAGGGCGTCCGGCGAGCTCGCCGTCGCGACGACGTGCGAAGGGATGATGAAGACGGTGCGGCGCAGCTCGGCGATGGCGGAGAGCCGGACGCCGGAGGCGAGGATCACCTTCTCGGCGGTCACGCTCCCGGTGGGGGTCGTGACGACGGCGGGCAGCGTGCGCTCGAGGCCGACCATCGGCGTGGCCTCGTAGACGCGCACGCCGGCCGCAAGGGCCAGCCGGCGCAGCCCCTGGACCAGGAGCGCGGGCTGGACGCGGCCGGCCTGCGCGATCACCACGCCGGCCTCCGCCGCGGGCGCGCCCGACAGGTCGACCGCCTCGTCCTTGCTGAGGACGCGGAAGAGACCGTCGCGACCCAGCTCGCGCGCCAGGACCGCGGCCTCGAGGACGCCGTTGATCTGAGCCGGGGAGAGCGCCACGACGAGGCCGCCCTCGAACGCCAGGTCGCAGTCGATGGCCTCGTCGCGCACGGTGTCACGGATGTCGTCGAGGCCGCGCTGGGAGGCATCGAGGAGCCATAGCGCGGCGTCCCGGCCAAAGTGGGCGACGAGTTTGGGCAGGGCGTCGTCCCAGCCGTTCACCCAGCCGCCGTTGCGGCCGCTGGCGCCTGCCCCGCAGTACTCCCGCTCGACGACCACGACGTCTGTCGCGGGCGCGAGACGCTTGATCGAGATCGCCGTCCAGAGGCCGGTGAACCCGCCGCCGACGATGCACACGTCGGCGCGTTCGGTGCTCGTCAGCGGCACCATGTCGCGCGGCTGCCAGCGCGGGTCGCCGCCTTGCCAGAAGACGGCCGCCCGCGTCGCGCCGCCGAGGCCCTCTTGCGTCCTGCTCCGCTTATCCGCCATCTTCGCTCACTCCTCCAGCCCTGTCGCCGCCGATCGCGAGATCGCGCGCTCCGTGCCCGAGCCCGAGTGACACGCTGACGAGGAGAACGCGCAAGCGGCGACCCTCGCATCGGTCCGCCTGCGCATCCCACAGGGCGCCGAGGGCAGACCCGCGCAACGCCCCGATCCGTCGCGTCGCGGCGAGGTCGTCAACCCCGCGTGACTGGAACAGGCGCCGCGCGGAGGCATCGTCTCCTGAGCGTCAGTCCCGGCGCCGGCGCCCGCCGCGCCCATCGGTCCCGCCGCTGACGGAGGCCACGTAGGGCAGCAGCGCCATCTCGCGAGCCCTCTTGATGGCGACGGCGATCTGGCGCTGGTGGCGCCGGCAAGCGCCGCTGACACGGCGGGTCTTGATCTTGCCCCGCTCGCTCACGAAGCGGCGCAGCGCCGTGACGTCCTTGTAGTCGACCTCGTCGACCTTCTCCTTGCAGAAGGAGCAGTAGCGACGCCGCGCCGGGTCAGTGGGGCGACCTTTCCTGGGCGACCGTGGTTTGGCTTTGGTCTTCGGCATTCATGTCCCTTCAGAGTCGACAACGCGCCCGCCAGTCGATGTGCTGCTTGTGGAACACACCAACCCAAAGGCGGCAGGCTCATGATACCTCAGCACCCGCCGCCGCCCACTCCCGGGCCGCGAACGGACTCACCCGTGACGAGCGATCAGGGGACCGTGAAGTACCTCCACGGGCTCACCCTCCGAGGGGAGGAAGTGCGTGGCGCGCACGGCCCAGTCGCCCGATTCCATCCGCATGGCAGCCCTGTACGTCCCGTCTGCGGCGATCCTGGCCCAGATCCTCTTCCAGATCAGCAACCTGACGCCCTCCTTCCTGGCGAGGGTCAGCCTGACCGGCGTGGAGTCGGCGTGATGCTGCGGCGTCAGGGTGCCGGTGAACGTGTAGGTCCGGGTCGTGCCGACCCGGGTGGCGGTCGGCTTACCGACCACGGTGCCGGTCTCGAGCCACACGTAGAACGGGAACGACGCCTGAGTGAGGTTCCCGGCCCAGTCCCGCGCGGTGACCGACAGCGCGTGCTGGCCCGGCCAGAGGCGCGCGGGGTCGATGACGGACTTCCAGTACACCGGCTCGAAGTCGAGCTTCCCCGAGAAGTCCTGGACTCGCGAATCGGCGTCGGTGACGGTCCACATCGCCTTGACCTGTTCGCACGTGAAGTACCAGTCGTGCATTGACGAGAAGTCGACGGCCGGGGGCACGCGGTCAACCTTGATGAGGACCTCGGTCTGCTCGACGTTGCCGGCGTTGTCCGTCGTGCAGACCTGGACGACCCTCCTCCCCGTCTCGGCGAAGTAGTGCCGCAGCGTCGTCACCGGGAAGATGGGCCGCGGGAACCATGGCTGCCCGTCGACGGTCGCGTACACGGTCCAGATGCCGGTGGTGGGTGTGTAGGTGTCGACCGCGTCGCTTAGCACCATCGTCACCGGGCTGTTGCCCCACTTGGTGTACTCGACCGGCTTGCCGTCGTCACGGGTCAGCGTCACCTTCGTCTTCGGCGGATAGGGGTCCACGGTCTGTCGGAAGAGCTCGATCACGCCCCCGGTCGCCTTCATCGCGATCCTGTAGCACCACGTCGCGATGGTCGTGAGGTCGCCGTCGTAGTCGCAGTACTCGTCGGTCGCGCCCGGGTGATCGCAGTCACCCTCATTGTCGTCCAGCGCGCGCTCGCTGTGCGGCGAGACGTTGACACCGTAGCGGTGCAGGTGGGTCGGGAAGCCGAGCGCCTGGTAGTCGATCCAGCCGAGATCGCTGCTCGCGTTACCGTCCTCGCCGTCGGAGGGGAAGTAGTTGGCCCATTGGTTCGTCACGTACATGATGCTGAACAGGCGCGCCACGTTGTACGGGTCGTTCGGGTTCGAGAGCAACGGGTCCTCGAGGAACTCGTCGTGCCCCGCCCAGCCGGGGTGATTGAGCACCCGGTTGATGACCGCCTGTCTGCCCGCCGCGAGGAGGAACATCCCAGGCGATTTGATCTTCTGGTCAGTCCACGAGTACATCGGGCGGATGACGTCGTAGCCACCCCACTCTTCCAGCGAGTCGCGGTTGGTAGGCCCGTGCAGGTCGCTGTTGGTGTGGGCGGGCTGCGCCATGTCCTGCACGAGGTGAAGGACGCGACCGAGATGTTCCATCGCCTGGTAGGGCATCCCGGCCCGATGGAGCACCACCGCGTTCATCCATTCCTCGTACGCGACCTCCCAGGCGTTGTCGAGGCCCACGATGCCCTCGGGACACTCGTGGAGGCCTTCGTCGCAGGTCCAGAAGTGGTTGCGGGTCCCCATGTCGCCGACCAGGCCGTCGTAGCCGAGGGCGGCGCCGCTGAGCACCGAGGCGAGCAACGAGCCGTTGTTGGACAGCTCCGGGAAGATGTGCGCTTTGGCGGCCTGGCGCTGCGGACCGTAGGGGTCGGTGCCGGTGATCGCCTCGAACAACGAGTACGTCTTCTCGAGCTCGGCGGCACGCTGCGTCGCAGTGTCGTGGATGCCGCCGCTGAAGCCGAGCGCGGGCGGCGGCACCCCCAGACCGAGCGATGCAGCCAGCAGCACCAGCAAGACGAGGATGGCAGCGCGCCGTGACGACATGACGATCTCCCCCTTCCCGACAGCGCCACGCCACCCCGGCGCCGCGTCGGCTCCCCTGTGAGGCCCCCGACTTCGACGATCCTGGCCCAAGAGGACGTCATGATGTTCGTGCCCGATCCTACCTACGGACAACCGTACGCTGCCGTTGGACCCCAGGCCTCTTCGCCGCGCCCGGGACACCGAGAAGCGCGAGAAGACCCCTCCGGGCGGCGCGCGCGCCGACGCAAGGTGCGCACTCCCCCCTTGGTCAGCCCGGACGCCGACCTTCCTCGTTGGAGAAAGGCCGGCGATGCCGCTGACCCGGGGCCTCGTCCGGCGTGACGCCCACTTCGAGGCCGCAGCAGACAGGCAAGCGGTGCCCCGGCCGGAACCGAACCAGCGACACCAAGATCAGGAAGCACGTGGCCGGCGTGACCGGCGGTGTTCAACTAGGCGCGATTCTGCTGCGAAGTCCAAGGTTCTGCGCGAGGAATGTGCTCGCTGGTGCTTAGCCGCGACGGGCCGCGACGAGGCGTCTCGTCGGCGGTGCGGCGGTATCGAGCGTCGAGGGTCGCTGGACTCAGATTGAGCCCGACGCCCGAGCCCTCATCGATCCGCCTCGTCCCTTGTCGGAGTCGGCTCGCATGCCCCCGGTCGCAAGCACACGCTGGCTGCGCTCGTGCACCTGCGCGCTGGTCGGGTGTGGAGATCTCGATGTTCCTCATGAGACCGGCCTACGCGGTGCGAGCGGCCAGTCGCCGGTGGGTGGCGATGACCTCGTCCATGTGGCGATCGACGTCCTCGGGCAGCGGCAGGACCTCGTGCGTGGCCAGCAGCTCGCGCGCCCGTTCGAGCGCGTCCTGGACCAGCGTTCGGCCGCGAGACGCCTCGAACGTACCGCGGCGCAGGACGGTGGGCTGCCAGACGTCGCGTGCGTGCTCTCGCGTGCTGCGCCGCCCAAGGTAGTGACCGCCCGAACCCACCGCGCGGATGTCGTCGAGGAGGCAGCCGGCGGCCTCGAAGGATGCCCCCCGAACGCGTTCCTTGACCAGTCCGGCGGCGTCATTGTGCAGGACGATCGTGGCCAGGCTGGTGGCCTGGGCGCCGTCGATGCAGCCCAGTCCGACGAGAGAGTCGGCGCCCAGGAGCGCATCGAGGACGCCCTTCGATTCGATGCCGTCCTGGAAGTCGGAGGCCTTGGCGTCGCTGCCGATGCCGCCGCCCTGCGTGGGCAGGCCGTAGTGACGCTTGCTCATCTCGATGCAGGCCAGCGAGGCGACCTCGCCCTCGGGCGTGGCGCCGAGGTAGCGCCCGCTGCGGAGGTCGGCGGAGGCCGGCTCCGGCGAGGCGATCAGGGGGCACCCGGGCGCCGCCAGCTGGAGGAGCACCACCGTCGAGAGCAGCTCGGCCAGCGTGATGACGGCGACCCCGGCCACAGTCATCGGCGCCGTCGTGCCCATCAGCGGCATCGGCATGATGGCGATCGGCACGCCGGCGCGGGCAAGGGCGATGCTCGCTTCGGTCATCGGGCCGTCGTGGGCGAGCGGCGCGACGGTGCAGTTGATCGTCGAGAAGACCGGCCGCTCGGCGACCGGAGCCCCGCCCACGGCGGCGATCATCTCGAGCAGCGGCGGCACGAACTCGGGCCCGCGCACCTCGTCCTGCACGTGCTTGGCGGACGAGCGGAACGCGATCGCTTCGATCTCCAGGTTGGCCGTCAGCGGGTCAAGGTCGCGGGCCGAGAGCGTGGGCCACACGTAGTCGGCGTCGGGCAGGGCGTCGAACAGGCGCATGATGGTGCGCAGGTCGTCGGCGCTGCCCTCGTGGCGCTCGCCGGTCTCATCGTCGAGCATGTACGTCGCCGTACCGTCGGTCGTGACATTCAGGCTGCCGTCCCCCAGCCACACGTCGTGGGCCGGGTCGCGGGCGGCGAGCAGCAGCTTCCGTGGTGTCGTCTCCAGGCAGCGCTCGACCAGCTCCCGCGGCAGCCGCGCCGAGAGGCGCTCGCGGTCGAGCACGGCCCCCGTCCCCTCGAGCAGATCCATGGCCGCGGGTGTGTTGTAAGCGACGCCCACCTCCTCCAGCACGGTCAGCGTCTGCTCGTTGAGCGTCTCGCGCTCCGCCTCGTCGAGCAGTCTCGCCGTCAATCTCGCCATGTGATCAGCTCCCTGAGTCGGTCTCTTCCGCGCCCACCTTGGGCCGGCGCAGGCGCCGCAGGGCGGCGTGTGCGCTCCAGATGTCGCCTCGCTGCCGGTCGCGAGTGATCCTGCCCGCGGGCCCGCCGCCGGGCGTGCTTGCAGAGCTCGGTCCCGTCGGCCGTCCCGCCTGGCGAGACCGCTCGCCGAGGTCGATCTCCTCCTCGAGTCCGTCGTCGGCGGCCATGTCGAGGAGGCCCCGGTCCGTCTCCTTCGTGGTCGCGAAGAACCCGCCGCTGTTGCTGTCGTGACTGGCGCGCGACAACACGGGGAACTGCGTGAGCGATCCGCGTCGATGCACTGCGAGCCCGCCCGCCATTCTACACGTGGGGTGGACGCAGTCGTGGACGCGTGGCGCCTCGCCGTGAGAGAGGGCTCGGCGGTTCCTCACCCCGAAGCCGGTGATAGGACGTAGCATGAACAGCGGACCGATGAATCGGCGTTCGGGTCACTTGCGACACGCCGGAAAGGGGAGGGCAAGTGGAACGCAGTGAAGGTCGACGAGGTGTCGCGGTCAATGACGGCGTCTACTGGCAGGGGGGTGATCCTCGGTGGGACACAGTCCGCTCCATCACGCCCCTCACGCGGACCATCCGCGCGGACGTCTGCGTCGTAGGGGGTGGTTTCACGGGACTGTGGTCGGCTCTGTCGCTCAAGAAGCTGGCCAGCGAATTGGACGTCGTACTCCTCGAACAGACCTACTGCGGGCATGGGGCCTCGGGGAGAAACGGAGGCTGGCTCAACGCGTGGGACGACATTCTGCCGACGCTCATTGGATTGTACGGCCCCACGGATGCCCTCGCCGTGCTCGACCTGTCGCATCGAAGTCTGAGCGACCTGACGCAGGTGGTCAGTGACGGGGCGATCGATTGTGACTTGGCGATGGGAGGAGGCTTGATCGTCGCGACGTCCGAGGCCCAACTCGGCGGTTTGCTGGAGACCGTGGCCGGCATGGAAGCGGCGGGGAGAGGGAGTCTGGTGAGGGTCCTCTCAGCCGAAGAGGCGAGGCAGATGTCGGGCATCTCCGAGGCCTCCGGCGGCTACCTCCTCGAGCACGCGGGCTCGGTGCAACCGGCGCTCCTCGCTCAAGGCCTGAGACGCCTTGTGGAGGCCGCCGGAGTCCAGGTGTTCGAGGCGTCTCCCATGGTGAAGCTCCACCGCGAAGCACCCGCCGTGGTCGACACGCTCGCCGGCTCGGTCGTCGCCGACCAGGTCATCCTCGCGTGCGGGTCGTGGCTTGCCCGCGTCTCCGAGCTGCGTCGCACCTTGTTCATCATCCCGACCCACGTCATCGCGACCGAGCCGCGCGAGGGCGACCTCGATGCGCTCGGATGGACGCACGGACGCCCGTTCGCCGATGCACGGACGGCGGTCCACTACGCTCAAAGGACTGCCGATCACCGCATGGTCTTCGGCCGGGGAGGCGGGCGCCTCGGCTTTGCGGGGCGCATCATCCCCGAGCACTTCCATGATCGTCGCGAGACACGGGAGATCGCGGCGGACATGCAGCAGATGATGCCGACGATGAAGTCGGCTCGGATCGACTGGGCGTGGGGAGGGCCGATAGACCGGTCCCAGCACGGCATGCCGTGGGTCGGCGGCATCGGCCGGCACCGCAACATCCACTACGGCGTCGGCTATGCCGGCAACGGCGTCGTACCCTCACACGTGATCGGGCGCACCCTGGCCTCTGTGACGCTGGGCCTGGACGACGACTACTCCCGATCTCCGCTTGTCTCCGACCCACCCTCGTATCTTCCGATCGAACCGATCAGATCCGCGGGTGCACGTCTCGTAAGGGGCGCCGTCATCAGGTGCGAGGAGCGAGAAGACGCCGGCCGCGCACCGGATCCAGCATCAAGGGTCCTGCGCCGAGCCCTCAGCCTTTCGATGCCCAAGGGGGTCCAGGTCGCTCCTTTGGCCGAACGCGTCACTCGCCTGACCACCTTCGCTCGCCGGAGGGAAGGCAGAGGCGCCCAAGGAGCTGACGAACAGGGACAGGCCTTCGACTCGACCACTCACTCAGAAGGGCCAGACGCGTAGTGGCAGTACGCGCGGGGTGGTCTTCAGTGCAGGGCCATGGCTCAGGAGGGGCTGGAGAGGTACTTGAGATGCTCGTCGGGGGCTCGTGCATCCCGGAGCGTTGACGGAGTCGTGAGCCCCCAACCTCGCGTGTTCTCGAACACAACCACGACCGGGCGCACAACGGGCGCCTGACCTGTGGCCAGACGCCCGTTGAGGTGCTCGGTGCCGCCAGGATGTTCCGGCAGCAGAGCGGATGTGTCGTCACATCTTGGGGTCGCTACAGGCTAGACCTCCTCGGCCGGTCCGCCGCGGCGGCTCCTGACGATCAGCCAGGTCACGATCGCGGCGACCACGACGATCGCGAGGATGATGGCGACCCACAACCCGAGGTTGCTGGTCTCCTCCTCGGCCACCTTGGGCGTCAGGTAGAAGAACTCCCACGGCGAGGCCTGAGTCATGAAGGCGTACTGCTGCCCGTACTCGCCGTCAGGGCCGCCCGTCAACCTCCAGCCGTCCCACCGATCCGTGCGATACGCCTGCAGCTTGTACGGGTGCGCGGTCACGATGCACGGCAGTCCTCGTACATGACCTCCTGCATCTCGTGGATGTACTCGGCGCGCTGGTCCGGGTCCATCGCGCTCGCCTGCAACTCGTCGAGCTCCGTGTATCGAGCGTTCGCCCACGCGAACTCGTTCCAACCCTCGATCTGCGGAGTCGTGAAGCACGTGAGGGACTGGCCGGGGTCGCTGTAGCCGTCCCACTCCCAGTGGTAGGCGTCGAAGTCGGGGTACGAACGTGTCGCCCTTGTAGCCCCAGATGCTGTCGAAGTAGACGCCGTCGTCCTGCACGCTGAACTTGACGTCTATGCCGACCGACTCCCAATATCCGGCGATGAGTTTGGTGCTGCGCTGGGACTCCGGGAAGGTCCGGGATGGCCCAGAGACGCAGCTTGATGTTCTCGCCCTTGTACTCGCGGATCCCGTCTCCGTCCTTGTCGACATACCCGCCTTCGTCGAGGAGCTGGTTCGCCATGTCGGGGTCGTAGTTGCGCCGCTGAGTCTCGTCGGGCGCCCAGGCGTAGTCGGGATCGCTCCACGAGTCGGGCGGCAAGAACGTGTACCCCGGGATGGCGTTGCCGGCGTACGCGTTCGCGACGATGTTCTCGCGGTCGATCGCGTACTCGAGGGCCCTGCGGAAGTCGGGGTCGAGCAGGGCCGGGTGGCCGCTTCGGACGGGCCCTCGTAGCAGTTGAACCCGACGTAGTCCCAGTTCTTGTAGGTGTACTTGATCGCCTCGACGCCCTCGGCGCTCGCGATCTTGTCGTACTGCGCCGGCGGGAACTGGTAGATCGCGTCGAGGTTGCCGGCGAGGAAGTCCTGCACCATCGTGTCGCCGTTCTGGTAGAGGACGTAGTAGAGCTCGTCGACCGTCGGCCCGCCGTCGTGCCAGTCCCTGAACGCCGTCATCTTCAGGTAGTCGTTGCGCTTCCACTCCGTGACCTGCCACGGCCCGCTGCCGATGTTGGGCGGGTCGTTCTGGAAGGTGACGGTGGCCTCCTTGGCCGTCATGTCGCCCCAGATGTGCTCCGGCAGACAGATGAACCACAGGTTGAGCAGGTTCGCCACCGGCTCGTTGCAGATCACCTGGAAGGTGTACTCGTCGACCAGCTCAGCGCGGTCGACGCCGCCGAGGAAGGTGATGAAGGCGGAGATCTCGTTCTCGATGATGTAGTTGTAGGTGAAGACGGCGTCCTCGGCGGTGATCGGCTCGCCGTCGTGCCAGGTCAGGCCCTCGTTCACGGTGAAGGTCCAGACGAGTTGGTCGTCCGAGAGCTCCCAGCTCTTGCAGATGCCGCTCTCCCCGTCGGGCTTGCCGGTGTCCCAGTTCCGGCCCACCATCTGCAGGTACTCGCAGCCGAAGACCTGATAGACGTTGTTGGTCCAGCCGATGAACGGGTTGAGGTTGTCGACCTCCCCCGTCCAGCCGATCTTGAGCACGACCTTGCCGCCGTCGGCGGCAGGCGAGGCCGTCTCGTCCTGGCCGAGTGCGGCCGCCGCCCCGAGCACGGCGGCGAGGATGGCGACGGCGAGGGCGCAGGTGAACAGCAGCAGGAGGGCCCTGCGACTGCGATGTGTGCTGTCGGTCGGTCTGGAGACTCTCCTCATGTTGTTCCTCCTTGGACTGAGCCCTTCGTGGAGACGAGCGGCGCCCGGCCCGGAGCCGGACACGAGGTGAGGACGCTGGTGGGCGGCGACGGACCACGCGGAGAGGGTCCGAGGCCTGGGGCAAGACGCCAGCAGACAGGTTGAGGCACGCGAGACGCGCGAGAACACAAGTGATCGTCGCCCTGGCAGCCGGTCGGCCTCGGGCCATGCGAAACTGAGCGACGCGGCTGGCACCCGCGTCGCCGGCGAGAATCCCCCCGTCTCGTGATCGCTCTCCTGATCATCGGCCCCCAGACGGCCGAAGGGACCGCGCGTCGGGCGCGCGGCTCGCTTCCATGCTGGCCCCTGCGGCATCCAGAGTCAAGGTTGCGAGCTGCTCCCGGGTGCCGGCGACCCTCGTCGCAGGGCCGGCCGACGCCCGTTCACGCGCCGTGGCCGGCCGCGAAGGTGGCCGACCGGGTCTTGCCCGAGTCGCCCAGCAGACCAGCGTCGGCCAGCGACCGACGGGCCTGCGCGTGCGGCGGAAGTCTCTGTGCCGCACCACTACGTGCAAGACTACGAGCATGCGATGGCCGCTGCGCGGTACTGGCCACCGCGGGCGTGCCGGCCTCGCTGATACGAGGCCAGCGCCCTACCGATAGCGGCGTGACGAAGGTGACCTGCGAGGAAACCGAGCTCTTGAGGCGATCGCCGTCCCCGGATATGCTGCGCGACGATGATCTCTGGATGGGCAGAGGCAAGGTCGTGGGCGTGACGTATCGCTCCGTAGACATCTGTGCCGCCAAGCGCTCCTTCGCCGACGCCTCCCCGCTCCCGTTCTGGCTCGACAGCCCACAGGCGCCCGAACCCGCCGCCGCCCTTCTACGGCCGCGACGAGTGCGACCTGGCCGTCGTCGGCGGCGGACTGACCGGCGTGTGGACGGCCCTGCTCGCCAAGGAGCGCGACCCCGCTCGCGAGGTCGTGCTCCTCGAGGGCGACCGCCTCGGCTGGCAGGCCTCCGGGCGCAACGGCGGCTTCTGCATGGCCACGCTGACGCACGGCGTGGCCAACGGCCTGAACCACTTCCCCGAAGAGCTGGAGACGCTGGAGCGCCTCGGCCTCGAGAACCTGGACGAGGTCGAGCGTGCCGTCGCTCGCTACGGCATCGACTGCGACTGGCGGCGGTCCGGGAGCGATCGGCACGGCCGTGGCACCCTGGCAGGTGGGCGAGCTGGCGGCCACCCGTGACCGCATGCTCGCCCTGGGCGAGGACGTGGAGTGGCTGGACGGCCCGGCGATGCGGGCCGAGGTCGCCTCGCCGACCTACCAGGCCGGCCTCTGGAAGAAGGACGGCTGCGCCATGGTGGACCCGGCGCAGCTCGTCTGGGGACTGGCCCGGGCCGCGCGTGGCCTCGGCGTGCGCGTCTGCGAGCACACCCGCGTCGAGAAGCTGGAGCGACAGGGCGCTGGCCTGCTGCTGACGACCCCCGGCGGCCGCCTCACCGCGCGCCGCGTGATGCTGGCCACCAACGCGCTGCCCGCCCTGGTGCCCGCGATGCGCCGCCGTATCGTGCCCGTGTACGACCACGCTCTGATGACCGAGCCGCTCAGCGAGGAGCAGTGGGCGGCCGTCGGCTGGCGCAGGTACCAGGGCCTCTCCGACGCCGGCAACCGTTTCCACTACTACCGGCGCTCCGCCGACGGCCGCATCCTGTGGGGAGGCTACGACGCCCTCTACCACTACGGCAGCGGCATCCGCGCCGAGCTCGAGCAGCGCCCGCGGACGTTCGAGAAGCTGGCCGTGCACTTCTTCGCGACCTTCCCCCAGCTCGAGGGGGTGCGCTTCACCCACGCGTGGGGAGGTGTGATCGACACCTGCACCCGCCTCTGCCAGTTCTGGGGGACGGCCCACGGCGGCCGGGTCGCCTATGCGCTCGGCTACACGGGCACCGGTGTCGGTGAGTCTCGCTTCGGCGCGCAGGTCGGGCTCGACCTCCTGGATGGAGGCGGCGGCGAGCTCACCGGGCTGAAGCTCACGACGACGCAGCCGCTGTCGTGGCCGCCCGAGCCCTTGCGCTTCGGGGTCGTCGGCCTGACGTCGTGGTCGCTCGGTCGCGCCGACGCTCACGACGGACGCCGCAACCTGTGGCTGCGCACGCTCGACCGTCTGGGCCTCGGGTTCGATTCCTGAGCGCGGCCGCCGCGGGCTGAGACAGGACCGCCTTCGCTTGGAGAGCCGTCCTGACCGTACCCGGCGCGCACGTGGCTCGATGAGGGCAGAGAGAAGGAGCTGATCCTGATGGCCAGACTGCATGCGACTCTTCTCAGCGAGACGGAGCGCGACACGCTGCACGAGCAGACGCTGACCGTGCTGGAGGAGGTGGGCGTCGCCTACAACACGCCCGCGGCCCTCGACGTGCTCGAGGGGCCGGGCGCGGTCCGTCGACCGCCAGCGCCCTCACGGCGCGCCTGCCGCGAGAGCTGGTCGATGCGCTGCCTGGAGACCGCGCCGCGCCAGGTGCTGCTCGCCGCCCGCGACCCCGCCCACGACGTGTGGCTGGGGGACGGCAGCCTGAGCTTCACCACGGACGGCACGGTGACGTACGTCCTCGACGACGAGACCGGCGAGCGCCACGAAGCGTCCGCCGCGGATCTGCGGACGCTGATGCCCTTGTTCGACGCCCTGCCCGACGCCGACTACGTGTGGCCCATCGTCTCGGCCCGCGACCTCGACCCGCTGACCGCCAACCTCGAGATCCAGGCGATCTCGTTCCGCTCCTGTGCCAAGCACGTGCAGGACGAGGTGCGCAGTCCCGAGTTCGTGGCCCCGCTGCTCGAGATGATCGCCGCCGTGGGCGGGGCGCCGGTCGCCGAGCGGCCGGTCTTCTCGACGATCAACTGCACCATGGCGCCGCTCGCCCACGACGGCCCGATGACGGAAGCGAGCATCGCCCTGGCCCGCGCCGGCGTGCCGATCGTCATCATGCCGCTGCCGATGATGGGCACGACCGGGCCGATCACCGTGGCGGGAGCGACGGTCGTCACGCTCGCCGAGCTGCTCTCGGCGGTGGTGCTCTTCCAGCTGGCGGCGCCGGGGTGCCCGCTGATCGCCTCGCCGACGCCGGGTGCCGCCGACCTGCGCAGCGGGCTCTACGTCTCCACCTCGCCCGAGGGCGGAGCGGCGGCGCTCGCCGGCGTGGAGATGGCCAAGCAGGTCTACGGGCTGCCGACGCAGGGCGCCGGCATCGGCGGCGACGCCAAGGCGCCCGACTTCCAGGACGGCGTCGAAGGGGGAGGCCTCCTCAGTGCGCTCCTGGGCGCCGACTCACTCGTCGGATTGGGCTGCCTCGACGCCGCGCAGGCCACCAGCCTGGCGACGATCGTCCTGAACCACGACGCCGCCGGTCTCGTCAAGGAACGCGTTCGCGGGGCATCCTTCGACGCCGCCAGCTGCCTCCTCGACGACATCCGCGCGGTGGGACCCGGCGGTCACTACCTTGGGCGGCGCAGCACGCGAGAGCACGCACGCGACGCCTGGCAGCCGGCCGTGCTGCGCCGCGGCACCTTCGAGGCGTTTCACGGCCGCACGCTCGTCCAGGACGCGCTCGCGCGGGCGCGCGAGCTGCTGGCCACGCACGAGGTCCTGCCGCTGCCCGAGGACGTCGATCGCCACCTCGACGAGATCATCGCCACCCACCGGCGACTCGCTGCCCGCACGTCGTAGGCGGACGTCATGACGACCCTCGAGGTCCTCACGAACGACCAGCGCGCCCAGGTGCACGAGCGCACGCTGCACGTTCTCGAGCACGCAGGGATGCGCGTCGACAGCGACAAGGGACGAGGCATCCTCAGGGACGCCGGCGCCCGCGTGGACGAGGCGACGCGCATCGTCCGCTTCCCCCGAGCTGGTGGAGCACGCTCTCGCGGCGGCCCCGCGACGCTTCGCCCTCGGGGGCCGCCGGCCCGGCTGGAACCTGCCGATGAACGTCGGCGAGTCGACCCTTTGCCTCGACGGCGGACCGACGCTGGTGCTCGACCGGCAGACCGGCGAGCGCCGCCGAAGCACGCACGACGACTGGCTCGAGGGGACGCGGCTCTGCGACGCCCTCGAGGAGATCGGCATGCACTGGAGCCCGGTGGACGGCAAGTTGCTGGGCGATACGCCCGCTGACTGGGTGAGCGCCATGACGGAGACGTTGCGCAACTTCTCACGGCACGTGAATGATTCGTTCGAGGACGCGGCGTTCGCGCCGTGGACCCTCGAGGTGCTGGAGATCGTCTTCGGCGGCCGCCGTGAGATCCGTCGCCTTCATCCCTACTCGTTCCTGATCTGCCCGGTCTCGCCGCTCGTGCTCGAGAGCTGGGAGGTCGACGCGTGGCTGGCCCTGCGCGGCTACGACATCCCGGTGGCCGTCATGCCGATGCCGATCATGGGCGCCACGGCGCCCGGCAGCCTGCTCGCCACGGTGCTGGTGGGCAACTGCGAGACGCTCGGCACGCTCTGCCTGGTCGAGGCCGCCGAGCCCGGCGTGCCGTTCATCCACGCGCCGACGCTGGCCACGATGGACCCGCGCAGCGGCCGGGTGGCGGGCAATGCGCCGCACGCCGCCCTGAACGCCGCGGGTGTCGAGATGGCCCGTTTCTACGGCCTGCCGGCGATGGGCAGCGGGCCAGGCTGCGACGCCTATGCGCCGGGCATCCAGGCCGCCTACGAGAAGGCGATCGGGACGGCCTTCGGCTGTCTCGCCTGGCCCGACATCCTGGTCGGCCCCGGCACGCTGGCCGAATCCACCGTCTTCAGCTTCGAGCAGACACTCATCGACGTGGAGGTCTGGCGCCTCTTCCGCAAGACGCACGAAGGTATCGCTGTGCAGGAGGATCGCTGGCTCAGCGACGTGCTCGAGCGCGTCGGCCCGGGCGGGCAGTTCCTCGGCGAAGCGTCGACGCGGCGCAACGTGCGCGGCGGTGAGTGGCTGCTGCCGCAGCTCGGCGTGCACGACTCCTTCAGCGCCTGGACCGCCGCCGGAGCCCCTGACCTCATGGCGGAAGCGCACGCCCAAGTGGAGGACATCCTGGCCCGTCACGAGCCGCCCGCTCTCGGCGAGGACGTGGAACGCGCGCTCGAGGAGCTGCGCACCAGAGCCAAGGATGCCTCCCCGTGAAGCTTCGACCGGGAGCGTCGAGCACCGGCGCGGCGAGCGCTGGCTTGCGCGCCTGTCCTGAGTACAGGCGCGCGGGAGAGACCGACTCAGGGGGACTGGTCACATGGCGAGATTGACGGTGAGCTTTCTCGACGAGACCGACCGTGAGACGCTGCACGAGCAGACGCTGACCGTGCTCGAGGAGGTGGGCGTCGCCTACAACACGCCCGCGGCCATGGACGTGCTCGAGGGAACGGGGCCGTCCTCGACCGCGACCGCCTCACCGCACGACTGCCGCGAGAGCTGGTCGAGCGCTGCCTGGAGACGGCGCCGCGCACCGTGCTGCTCGCCGCCCGCGACCCCGCCCACGACGTGCGGCTCGGCGACGGCAGCCTGAGCTTCACGAGCGACGGCGGGGCCACCTACATGCTCGACGACGAGAGCGGCGAGCTGCGCGAGGGCAGCGCCGCCGACCAGCACACGATCATGCGCCTCTTCGACGCCCTGCCCGACGTCGACTACGTGTGGCCGACGATCTCGGCCCGCGACCTCGACCCGCTGACCGCCAACCTCGAGATCGCGGCGATCTCGTTCCGCTCCTGCGCCAAACACGTCCAGACCGGGGTGCGCGGGCCCGAGTACGTCGCCCCGCTGCTCGAGATGATCGCCGCCGTGGGCGGGGCGCCGGTCGGCCGAGCGGCCGGTCTTCTCGACGATCAACTGCACCGTCGCGCCGCTCGCCCACGACGGCCCCATGACGGAGGCGAGCATCGCCCTGGCGCGCGCCGGCGTGCCGATCGTCATCCTGCCCATGCCGCTGATGGGCACCACGGCGCCGATCACGGTGGCGGGAGCGACCGTCGTCGCGCTGGCCGAGCTGCTCTCGGCGGTCGTGCTCTTCCAGCTCGCGGCGCCCGGCTGCCCGCTGATCGCCTCGCCGGAGCCGGCCTCCGCCGACCTGCGCAGCGGGTTCTACGTGTCCACCTCGCCCGAGGCCGCGGCGGCGGCGCTCGCCGGCGTGGAGATGGCCAAGCAGGTCTACGGCCTGCCCACGCTGGGCCTCGGTCCCGGCAGTGACGCCAAGGCGCCCGACTTCCAGGACGGCATCGAGGCGGGCGGCCTCCTCGACGCGCTCCTGGGCGCCGACTCGCTCGTCGGGCTGGGCGCCTTGGACGGCGCCCACATCACCAGCCTGGCGACGATCGTCCTGCACCACGACGCCGCCCGCCTCATCAAGGAGACGCGTGCGCCGACGTCCCTTCGAGCCCGGCCGACTGCCTCCTCGACGACATCCGCGCGGTGGGTCCGGGCGGGCACTACATGGCGCGGCCCAGCACGCGTCGGCACGCGCACGACGCCTGGCAGCCGGCCGTGCTGCGCCGCGGCGCCTTCGAGGCGTTCCGCGGCCGCACGCTCGTCCAGGACGCGCTCGAGCGGGCGCGCGAGCTGCTGGCCACGCACGAGGTCCTGCCGCTGCCCGACGACGTCGACCGTCACCTCGACGAGGTGGTGGCTGCGTACCGGCGCCTCGCCCTGCACCCGGCCTAGTCGCGCAGACGAGCCTCGAGGTCCCTACCAACGACCAGCGCGCGCAGGTGCACGAGCGCACGCTGCACATCCTCGAGCACGCAGGGATGCGCGTCGACATGCGAGGGCATTCGGAGTTCGGAGAATGCGTCTCGGTGAGCGTGCAGGAGTCGTCGATCAAGAGGAGGAGGAAAGCATGACCTTGCGCTTCGAGTGGTCGTCGCCGGCGGAGCGGCGGCTCATCGTCGAGGAGGCTCTCGGCCTCCTTGAGCGCCACGGCATGCGTTTCGGCCACGGTAGCGCGCTGCCGGCGCTCGCCGAGGCCGGTGCCCAGGTCGACTGGGAGGCCGGCGTCGCCCGCATCCCGTCTTCGCTGGTGGAGGAGGCCGTGGCGCGCTGCCCGCGCGAGTTCGTGCTCGGCGGCGCCACACCGGAGCACGACTGTGCGATCCGCGACGGCGTGCCCCACTTTCTCAACGCCGGCGGGCCGACCGTCATCCTCGACTTCCGCAGCGGGGAGCGTCGCGCTGCGACTATCCGCGACACGCGCGAGGCGACGGCCGTCCTCGACGCCACGCCGACGGCGAGCATCATCTGACCACTGGTCTGCGCGACCGACTGCCCGGAAGATCGTTCCACGCTGACCGGGCTCGCCACGCAGCTCGCGTACACGCACAAGCACGTGCAGCACGACGTCGACGACCGTCGTCAGGTGGCGGCCATCGTGCGCATGGCGGAGGTGACCGGCGGCGACCTGCGCAGCCGGCCGCGCGTCAGCGTCGTCTGCTGCACAGCCTCGCCTCTGCAGGTGCACCCGGAGCTGCTCGACGCCTCGACCGACCTGGCCGCCGCAGGCATCCCGGTGGTCGTCATGTCGACTGCCCATCGCCGGCGCTACGGCGCCGATCACCATCGCCGGCTCCGTCACCGTAGGTGTGGCTGAGGTCTTGGGGACCATCACAGCCATCCAGCTGCGGGCACCGGGCGCCAAGCTCTTCTTCAGCCTGGCCCCCGGTCTGCTCGACATGCGTCACACGACCTTCGTCTACGGCGCCGTGGAAGCCCACCTCCAGACGGCGCTGAGCGTCGAGATCGCCCACGACCTGGGACTGCCCTGCTTGGCTCCCGGGGCCATCCACCGACGCCAAGCACCCCGGCATCCAGGCGGCCTTCGAGAAGGCCCTCAAGGCGCTTGTGGTGGCCTCGACCGGGGCCGATCTCATAACCGGCCTCGGCACGCTCGAGTCCGCCAATCTCGCCGTCGCTGCCGCAGATCGTCATCGACGACGAGATCACGCAGATGATCCTGCGTCTTCTGAGCGGAGCGGAGATCACCCCGCAGACGATCATGGCGGCGGACATCGAGCGCCTCGGCTTCACCGGCGCTTTCCTGAAAGAGAAGGAGACGAGTCGGCGACTGCGGGCCGGGGAGCAGCTCATGCCCCTGATCGCGGACCGCAGCTCCTACGACCACTGGCAGGCGGTGGGCAAGGACGAGGAGGCGGTGGCCTGCGAGCGTGTGGAGGAGATCCTGGCGGCGGCGGAGGAGCGCGGACCTCTGCTCGGCGAGGCGCAGCTGCGCGAGCTCGCCGACTGCGTGGACGAAGGACCACCTGCTGCTGTGAGATAATCGGGACCCTGATCGAGGTGAGTCGTCGACGGCATGAGAGACACAGCCGATCGGACAGGAGGACTGACGATGCAGCAAAGGCGGGCGAGATGGAGCCGATGATCGCCACGCGCATGGGAGACGGCGCCCAGGTAGCGATGACACGAAGTGAGATCCGGCGCGAACTGGAGGAGGGGACCGAGGCTGCGGCGAAGCGTGCCAAGGTGCCGCCACTGGACTCCGCCGAGCTCGACCACCTCCTCGATCTCTACGCCTCTTCCTCCCGCTTCACCGGCGTCGATGTGGGTGAGGAGGTCGTCCTCACCTACGACGGCTCCGGGTCGAAGACGGTGGGCTCGCGGATGCAGGACCTGCAGATCTACGAGCAGATGTTCGGCGCCGACACGGTCGAGTTGGGCACGGCGGACTACTCCTTCAAGGCCGTCAAGCCGATCCTCGGCTACGAGGCGCAGACCATGCGCGACGCCCAGCTCGGCCTGACCGTCCCCCTGAACTACGGCGCCATGCCCAACCTGGGGCTGTACTCGAAGCCCGACGGACCGGCCCCCAACTGGTCGGAGCTCCTGCCCCTCGTCCGCATCGACGAGGCGCGGGCGGCGCAGGAAGAGGCGATCGAGTACGCCGTGAGCGACATGGTGCAGGTCGCCGATGCGATGTGGGAGGCCGGCGCCGACGGCCTGGACTTCGACACCGCAGGGGCCGCCGGCGACGCCGACTTCCTGGCCACTCTGAAGGCGGTGGAGATCATCCGCGAACGCTACCCGGAGCTGGGCATCGAGGTGGGCATGGCGGGGGAGTTCGTCCTCGGCATGCACGGCGAGCTCACCTACGACGGCGTCCGCCTTGCGGGCCTCTGGCCCAAGGAGCAGATGCGGCTCGCGGCCAAGGCCGGGGCGACGATCTTCGGCCCCGCGGTCACGGTCAACACCGGCAGGTCGTGTGCCTGGAACGTGGCTCGCGCGCTGACCATCGTCAAGCCCTGCAGCGAGGCGTCCGCCATCCCCATCCACATGAACGTGGGCATGGGAGTGGGCGCCGTCCCGATGAGCAACTACGCTCCGGTCGACGCCGTGAGTCGGGCCTCTCGGGCCTGCGTCGACATCCTGCGCCTCGACGGCCTGTAGGTCGGCGGCGGGGACATGCTCGGCATGCCCTCGGCTCACGCCAATGCCTCGGGGATGGGCGGTATGCGGGCGGCTGGAGACCTGGTCGCTCGCCTGGAGCTCACGAGGGGCATGCGGCTGACGCAAGCCAAGGAGTACGTCGCCGAGCGCCTGGGGGTCGAGCCTGCGACCCTCTCTGACCCCATCGCCATGGCCGACGTGCGCGCCGAGTTGGGGCTCGGTCGCATCGTGACCTTCGAGGCGACCTACCCCGATGAGCCCAACGCCATCGAAGCCAAGTTCAACATCAGCGCTTTGCTCGACGTACCCATCAACTGCGTGGAGCGCTTCAGGAAGAGGACGGCCCGGGCGACGGCGGCAAGCTCCGGCACGTAGGCCAGGACGGTCGTACGGCGACGCCGGCAATCCTCGCCTGCGGGACGCTCGTGCGGCGCGACCGGCGTCAGGCGCCGTGCTCCCGGTCGGCTCGCTCGACGATCGTCCGCATCTGCCGCTTCACGTCCTCGTCGAGCGGTTCGCGCTCGTGGCTCTCGATGATCTCGCAGGCTCGCACCCGAGCGCGCTCGTACATGTCGGTGGCGCCGTCGGCCTGCCACTCCTCGCGCACGCGACGGTCCATCAGCCGCGGCTGGGACTGCTCGCGCATGTGGGCGTAGGTGCTCGGCAGGCTGAGGAAGTCGCCGAAGGGCCCCACGGCGGCGATGTCGGCGCCACCCATGGTCTCGGTGTCGACCCTGATGCCGCCGAGGAAGAACCTGATCATCGCGATCCACTCGTCGTCCATGACGAGCATCGCAGGATCGAAGGTGACGCCCGATTCGGTCATCCCCGCCCCGTAGATGTCGCCGGCTCCTGCCAGCGCCGCCACCAGAGCGGTGAACGTCTTCTCGTGACCGACCTGCGCGTCACCGAGCTTGGAGTCGCCCTATGCACCGGCGATGACGCTCGGGAGCTTGTAGCGCCGCGCGATCTGGGCGGCGGCGGCGCCGATCAGGGCCATCTCCGGTGAGCCCACCGAGGCGGCCGCATAGCGCAGGTCCATGGCCGTGGTCGATGAGCCGTAGGTCACCGGCGAGCCGCGCTCGGTCAGCTGCGCCAGCGTGATGCCGGCCAGCACCTCGGCGTTGTGCATCACCAGCGTGCCCGCCAGAGTGACCGGCGCCGAACCGCCGGCCATGGCCATCGAGAGGATGCAGTCGCGAAGGCCCAGCCGCGCGCACTCGACGATCACCTCGGTGGCGTCACGGGGCAGCTTGAGGGGGCTGACCGGGCAGGTGCCGAAGCCCACGACGGGATCGTCGCGGAGCGCATCGAGGCCGCCGGCGAGGCAGGCGCCGAGCTCGGCGCAGACGCGCACCTCCCAGGCGCTGGTCGCCTCGGTGCCGACCTGTTTGGTCGTGCTCAGCAGCGCCGCCTCGCAGCCGTGCACGGCGGCCGTGGCGGCCGGCACGTCGGTCGGCCTGACGGCGGCGCCGTAGCTGTCGATGTTGGGCAGGGCGTCGACCAGCAGGGCGGCGTCGGCGGCGTCGGCCTTGCGTGGCTCGCGGCGCTCGCCGCTGCGCGGGTCGACGTACATGACGCCCTCGTCGAAGTTGCTGAACGTCGTCGGTCCGCCGTCGTCGGGCGGGCAGGCGGCGATCGCCGCCTCGACGACCTCGCCGGGGATGCGCACCATCCGCTCCCCGCGATCGACCCTGGCGCCACCGTCGGCGAAGATGTCGAGCGCCTCGTCGTCCTCGACGAAGACCCCGGTCTCCTCCAGGACCTTGAGTGTCTCGGCGTGGATCGCGTCGAGGTCGGCGGCCGGGAGCAGCTCGAGCCGCATGCCCTGTCTGCCGCCGGCCGGCTCGCGACCGCCTGACATGCTCATCACGTGACCTCCTTGTGTCGCTCCCGGGCAGCCTCGCGTCGGGGGCCTTGCGCCTCCCGGAGGACTCAAGGCTACACCCTCGACCGCTCCCGCTGACACTCCCTACGAGACGGCGCCGAGCAGCGTGACGGCAGCGAGGGTGAGCACGATGCCGACCATCTGCGAGCGGCTGGGTCGCTCGCCCAGCAGCACCATGCCGAGCAACACGGCCATCGTGCCTGTCTGGGCGACGATGATGCCGACCACCGACAGCGGACCGATGGCCGTCGCCGCCGCGAACGCGATGAGGGCTCCAGCGTCCATCAGCCCGCAGGCCCCCACGCGTCGACGGAACCCCGCCGGCAGGCGCCACGCGCGCAGCGCCACCGCCAGCGGCACGGTCACGAGGACCGTGGCCAAGCCCGCGAACAGCGCGACGGTGATCGGCGCCAGCGCCGAGGCCTCGCCGAAGAGGATGGTGACCACGCTGAAGACCGCGGCCGCCAGGATCGCCCACCCCGCGCCGGCGGCGGCCGACCGAGAGCGGCCGTCGTCGTCGGCCGGTTCGAGGGAAGTGAGCGCGCCCCCCACCACGGCCAGCGGCAGCGCGACCCAGACGGCGCTCGACACGGACTGGCCGATGATCAGGACGAAGACGACCGTGAAGGCACTCGAGATGGATCCGAGGGGAGAAACGACTGACAGTTGGCCGCGGCTGAGCGCCGTGAGCCATGCCAGGAACGCTGCGACCTCGAAGACCCCGCCGAGGGCGGCGAAGCCGGCGGCACGCCATTCCTCGCCGCCCGAGGGCACGTCGCCGACGATCGCCGCGACGGCCGCGACGGCGAGCACGGCCACGACCCTGATCCAGAGGACCCCCGCGATCACCGAGGCCGCACGCGCCACCGGCATCATCAGGAAGTCCTGCAGGGCGTAGCTGAGCGCGGTGAGGAGGCCGAGGATGACGGTGGTCATCGCTGCAGTGCCGTGGCGTTCTTGGGCGGCAGGGCGGCTGGGCGAGCATGGACACGCTGCAGGAGACGGCGTGGATGACCTTGGCCCGAGGCAGGACTCAACCGGTCGGCGTCCGATCGAACTCGACGTTGAGCAGGATCACAGGTTGCTCCAGTCCGCCCTGAGGCCTGCAGGCAGTCGGCGCGCGAGAGCCTGCCCGCCAGATCAGGTAGACCGTAGCACCGCGACCAGCCCCGTGTCATGGGCCGTCCGCACAGCTGGTTCGGCGGAAGATGGAAGCGCGGGTGTGGACGGCCTTGCCGCCACGCAGTCGAAGACCCGCACGATGCCCCCTCGTTCTTGTGGTTCCATGCGTGCGTGAGTAGCATACCGGGCGCTTGGGGCGATCGTGGCATCGAAGGCTTCGTCACGACCGGCGTTCGTGGGATCCCGCAGGAGTGGTGTCACCGAATGGCGGCGCGAGGCCGCGGAGGTGAGTGAGTGGAGACACGGGTACCGACACGCATGGGTGACGGCTCGCTCGTCGAGCTGACCCGCAGTCAGATCCGCGCCGAGATCGAAGACGGGACGGCGGCGGCGGCCAAGAGAGGCAAGGTCGAGGCGCTGACCCAGGACGAGGTCGACCATCTCGTCGACATCTTCGCCTCGGCGGCGCGCTTCACCGGAGTCGACATCGGCGACGAGGTGATCCTGAGCCAGGACGGCACCGGCCAGCCGCAGATGGGCGGCCAGACCGAGGGGTTGTACCAGACCGAGCAGATCATCTGCCAGGACTCGGTCGAGGCCTGCAACATGGACTACTCGTTTCCGGCGGTCAAGACGATCGTGCCCATGGAACAGGCGGCGATGAAGGAGGCGCAGGAGCGTCTCACGATCCCGGTGCACTACGGCGCCCAGCCCGACCTGGGGCGGTACTCGAGGCCGGACGGCCCCTGCGGCAACTGGTCCGAGCTGCTGCCGCAGATGAAGATCGCCGAGGCCCGCGCCGCCCAGGAAGAAGCCATGGAGATGGCGGTCGAGGACATGGTCTTCGTCTCCGAGAGCCTCTGGGCGGCCGGCGCCGACGGCATCAACTTCGACACCGCCGGCGCCGCCGGTGACGCCGACTTCCTGGCCACGCTCCGCGCCGTCGAGATGCTGCGCGCACGCCATCCCGAAATGGGGATGATGGTCGGCATGGCCAGCGAGATGGTGCTCGGCACACATGGTGAGCTCGAGTACGACGGCGTACGTCTCGCCGGCCTCAAGCCGCGGGGTCAGATGGAAGCGGTCCAGAAGGCGGGCGCGACGATCTACGGGCCGGCGATCAACACGAACACCAGTAGGTCGGTCGCCTGGAACTGCGCTCGGGCGCTGACCTACGTCAAGCCGTGCATGGAGAAGCCCGAGATCCCCGTGCACCTCAACGTCGGTATGGGCGTCGGCGGCGTGCCGATGTACGGGTTCGCGCCGGTCGATGCCGTCTCGCGGTGCTCCAAGGCCGCCGTCGACATCCTGCGGCTCGACGGCTTGTAGGTGGGCTCGGGTGACGCGCACGGCATGTCCGTGACGCACACGATGGCTTCCGGCATGGGAGGATTGCGCGCCGCCGGAGATCTGGTGGCGCGGCTGCAGATGTCGAAAGGCATGAGGATCCAGGAGGCCAAGGAATACGTCGCCGCCAAGCTGGGCGTCACGACGCGCGATCTGTCCGACAACCTCACGATGCACGAATTGCGCGGAGAGCTGCGCATGGGCCGCATCTACGAGGGCGAGACGACGTACTTCAACGACCCCAGCCCGCTCGAGGCGAAGTACCACATCGCCGAACGGCTGGGCATCAGCATCAACTCGGTCGAAAGGTTCAAGCGCGGGCTGGGCATCGGAGGGTGAGGAAGGCGGGGAGCCATCGGGCTCCCCGCAAGTCGGAGGGTCCAGGAACGCCCAGGAAGAGGCGGCCGACCAGCAAGGCCATCGCGCGCGCCGTACTCGCGCCGATCGATGGCGGGGGGCTCGTGAGGCTCAGCATGGGTCGGATCGCCGCTGGTCCACGGGTCGATCCTCTCGCGCGCGGGAAGTCCCCGCCTCGCCCGCGGAGCGGATCGCCGCCCTGCCCGGCTTCCTCACCTACTACAATGGCTTCCGACCGCACGGCTGCTCGGGCGGCACACCGCTGAGCAGGCTCCGCACGTCGAATACGTCGTGAGGCAGAACAGTAAGTGCTTGACCGCCTTGGCGAACGTCGTCGTGTTGCGGTGGCTGACGGCGATGTCGCTGAAGCCTGCCTCGTGCAGCATGGCGCAGAACTCCTCGTCGGTCCACGCCGGCAGCCCCCATCTCTCCTCCGATCGCCTCGCCGTCTCGGCGTCCGCGCAGTGGTCGAAGGCGAGGGCGACCCGCCCCCCAGGCCTGAGGACGCGGCACATCTTCCTGAGGCACCGCTCCGGCTCACTGAAGCAGCCGGGACAGTTGCACGTGACGGCGCTGAAGGCGCCGTCGCCCCAGGGGAGTGCCGCGGCGTCGCCCTCCACGATCTCCGCGGTGCCGGCGGCGACTCTGTCGCGGAGCCGCCGCCGTGCCAACCTGACCTGGATCTCGGAGTGGTCTATCGCGGCGATGTGCCGCACGTGAGAGGCATGCCTCTCGAGGATGAGACCGGCGCCGCACGCGACCTCGAGCAGGTCGTCATCAAGCTGAAGGTCGAGCGCGCCGCCGAGATCACCGCAATACGCGTCGGTCAACGCTGGCATGATCCACGCCGTGACCCATCCGGCCGGCCCGTGAGGACCGGCGGCCTGAGACACCAAGGCTCGCCTGATGTCCATGGTGCGCCCCTTCGCGAGCAGACCCGTCAACCTGCTTTCCACATCTCTCAGGCACCCGCGACAAGCGTTGCGTCCCGGCCGAGCGGGCACAGCATGCGGGGGCAGGGTGGCAGGACCACGAGGAGACGTGAGGTCGGGTCAACGTCTCTGGTGCCCCGGCTGGGATCCAACCAGCGACACCAGGTTCAAGAAGCACGCGGCAGGGGTGGCCCGGCGTGGTGCCCTGTGCGCCATGGTGCTGCCCAGTTCGAGGTCCCGCGACCTCTCCGTGATGGGCCGCGCCTTGGCGTGACGCGCCGTGGTGAGGCGTCTTCCCAGCATCGCGGCGGCAATGGGCGCATCGCCTCGATCGGCGTCAAGCGCGCGTAGAGATGCTGGGAGGGAGCGTACAGGTTTCGTAAGGACCGCCCCTGTGGCGCTCCAGGGAGGCTACGCTGCGATCATGCTGGACCTGCTTCTCATCGCGCTGGTCATCGCCTTCTTCGTCGTCGCCGACCTCTTCGTCCGCGGCTGCGGCCGGATCCTCGATCGAGGGACCGACGAGCACCGGGAGAACGGGCGATGACCGCCGCCGACGTCGTCTTCTTCGTCATCATCGCCGGCTTGCTCGTCTACCTGGCCTGGGCGCTGATCGCACCCGAGGACCTGCAGTGAGCGGACTGGCTCGGGACTCGCGATGACCACTTCCGCATGGTTCCAGATCGCCTCCCTCGTCGGGCTGCTGCTGCTCGGGACGCGGCTGCTGGGACCGTATCTCGCCAAGGTGTACGGCGGCGGCACGGCGCCCGGCGACCGCGTGTTCGCGCCGCTCGAGCGGTTGGCCTACCGTGCCGGCCGCATCGACCCCGACCAGGAGCAGTCCTGGGCCGTGTACGCGCGCTCCGTCATCGCCTTCAGCCTGGTCTCTGTGCTGGGTCTGTACGGACTGCAGCGCCTGCAGGAGTGGCTGCCGCTGAACCCTTCGTCGGCCGAGTCGGTGCCGCCGTTCCTCGCCTTCAACACCGCCGTCAGCTTCGTCACCAACACCAACTGGCAGAACTACGGCGGCGAGTCGACGATGAGCCACCTCGTGCAGACGGCGGGACTCACCGTGCAGAACTTCGCCTCGGCCGCGGTCGGCATGGCCGTGGCCGTCGCCCTGATCCGCGGCTTCAGTCGCGCAGCGGTCGGTGACCATCGGCAACTTCTGGGTCGACCTGACGCGTGGCGTGACCCGCGTCCTGCTTCCCCTCGCAGTGGCGCTCGCGGTCGTGCTCGTTTCCCTCGGCGCCGTGCAGACGCTCCAGGGCCCGGTCGACGCGACCACCATGGAGGGCGCGACGCAGACCATCTACCGAGGCCCCATCGCCAGTCAGGAGTCCATCAAGGAGTTGGGGACGAACGGCGGTGGCATCGTCAACGCGAACTCGGCCCATCCCTTCGAGAACCCGACGGGCCTCACCAACTTCCTCGAGATCCTCGCCCTGCTGCTCATCCCGTTCGCGCTCACCTACGCCTTCGGGCGCCTCGTCAAGGACCAGCGCCAGGGATGGGCGATCTTCATCGCGATGTTCGTCTTGTGGGCGGGCTCCGTGGCCACGGCGACGTACTTCGAGGTCCAGGGGAACCCCCGCGTGGAGGCCGGAGCCGCAAACATGGAGGGCAAAGAGGTGCGTTTCGGGGCCGCGACCTCGGCGCTCTTCGCGGCCTCCACCACAGGCACCTCGACCGGCGCCGTGAACTCGGCGCACGACAGCTTCACGCCCGGCGGTGGCGCCGTGCCGCTGGTCAACATGCTGCTCGGCGAAGTGTCGCCGGGCGGCGTGGGGGCCGGCCTGTACGGCATGCTCATCTTCGTGCTGCTGGCCGTGTTCATCTCCGGCCTCATGGTCGGGCGTACGCCCGAATACCTCGGCAAGAAGGTCCAGGCGGCCGAGATGAAGCTCGTCGTCCTGTACATCCTCGCGGTGCCGATCGCCGTCCTCGTGTTCAGCGGGCTGTCGGTGGTGCTCGGCCCCGCCAAGGAGTCCATCCTCAACCCCGGCCCTCACGGGCTGACCGAGGTCGTCTACGCGTTCGCCTCGCAGGCCAACAACAACGGGTCCGCCTTCGGCGGGCTCACCGGCAACACCGACTGGTACAACACGACCGGCGCGCTCGCGATGCTCGCCGGCAGGTTCTTCCTGATCGTCCCGGCGCTGGCCATCGCAGGGTCGCTGGCGCGCAAGCAGACGCTGCCACCGACTGCCGGAACGCTGCCCACCCACACCCCCCTCTTCGTCGTCATGCTGCTGGCGGTCGTCGTGATCGTGGTTGGCCTCACGTACTTCCCCGTGCTCGCGCTCGGGCCGATCGTGGAGCAGCTGGCGCTATGAGCCGCAAGAGCTCGATGCTCGACCGCAGGCTGATGCGCCGTGCGGCGCAGGACGCGGTGGTCAAGCTCGACCCGCGGCGCATGGCCCGCAACCCCGTCATGTTCGTGGTCGAGGTGACCAGTGCTCTCGTGACCGTGCTCGCCGTCCTCGAGCCGACCGTGTTCGCGTGGTCCATCGCCGCGTGGCTCTGGTTCACGGTGCTGTTCGCCAACTTCGCGGAGGCGATGGCCGAGGGCCGGGGCAAGGCCCAGGCCGAGACGCTTCGCCGCACGCGCTCGGAGACCATAGCCCACCGGCGCCGCGAGGACGGTGACCTCGAGGACGTCCCGTCCAGCGCACTGGCGCTCGGCGACGTGGTCGTAGTCTCGGCCGGGGAGCTCATCCCGGCCGACGGCGAGGTCATCGAGGGCATCGCCAGCGTGGACGAGTCGGCGATCACCGGCGAGTCGGCGCCGGTGATCCGCGAGTCGGGCGGCGACCGTTCAGCCGTCACCGGCGGAACGCGCGTGCTCTCGGACCAGATCATCGTGCGCGTGACGCAGGAACCGGGCGCGAGTTTCCTCGATCGCATGATCGCCCTCGTCGAGGGGTCCTCGCGCCAGAAGACGCCCAACGAGATAGCGCTGGACATCCTGCTGGCCGGCCTGACCATCATCTTCCTGATCGCCGTCGCCACCCTGCAGCCGTTCGCCGTGTACTCGGAAGCGCGCCAGGACGTCATCGTGCTCGCTGCGCTGCTCGTGTGCCTCATTCCCACGACCATCGGCGCCTTGCTCTCGGCGATCGGCATCGCCGGCATGGACCGCCTCGTGCAGCACAACGTGCTCGCGCGGTCCGGCCGCGCCGTCGAGGCGGCCGGCGACTGCTCCACGCTGCTCCTCGACAAGACGGGCACGATCACGCTCGGCAACCGTCAGGCGGCGGAGTTCCTGCCGCTGCCCGGCGTGACCGAGCTGGAGCTCGCCGACGCGGCGCAGCTCTCCAGCCTGGCGGACGAGACCCCGGAGGGACGCTCGATCGTGGTCCTCGCCAAGGAGCGCTTCAGCCTCCGCGAGCGCGAGCTGGCGGGCGCCAGGCTCATCCCGTTCACCGCGCAGACGCGCATCAGCGGCGTGGACATCGACGGCCGCTCGATCCGCAAGGGCGCCGCGGAGGCCGTGCGGCGGCTCATCGCCGACGGCGGCCACGAGGCGCCCCGCGAGCTGGACGAGCTCGTGGACGGGGTCGCCGGCGGCGGCGGCACGCCGCTGGTCGTGACCGAGAACGGCTTCGCCCTGGGCGTCATCCGCCTTAAGGACGTCGTCAAGGAAGGCATGCGCGAGCGGTTCGCCGAGCTGCGGCGGATGGGCATCCGCACGGTCATGATCACCGGCGACAACCCGCTCACGGCACGCTCGATCGCGGAGGAGGCGGGCGTCGACGACTTCCTCGCGGAGGCGACGCCCGAGGACAAGATGGCGCTCATCCGCAGGGAACAGGCCGGCGGCGCGCTCGTCGCCATGACCGGCGACGGCACCAACGACGCGCCGGCGCTCGCCCAGGCCGACGTCGGCGTGGCGATGAACACCGGCACCCAAGCCGCGCGCGAGGCCGGGAACATGATCGACCTCGACTCCAACCCCACCAAGCTCATCGAGATCGTCGAGATCGGCAAGCAGCTGCTCATCACGCGCGGTTCGCTCACGACGTTCTCCATCGCCAACGACGTGGCCAAGTACTTCGCCATCATCCCGGCCATGTTCGCCGGTGCGTTCCCGGTGCTGGACGCGCTCAACGTCATGGACCTCTCCAACCCGCAGTCGGCCATCCTGAGCGCGGTGATCTTCAACGCGCTCGTCATCGTCGCCCTGATCCCCCTCGCATTGCGCGGGGTCAAGTTCCGCGCCGTCTCGGCGGCGAGGGCCCTGCAGCGCAACCTGCTGGTCTACGGGCTGGGTGGCATCGTGGCGCCGTTCGTCGGCATCAAGGTCATCGACGTCATCCTCTCGGCCTTCGGAGTCGTGTGATGCGCCGCCAGCTGCCCACCGCCATCCTGGTGTTCGTCGCTTTCTCGCTCCTTGTTGGAGTCGGGTATCCGCTGGTCGTGACGGGCATCGCCCAGGTCGCCTTCGGGTCGAAGGCCGACGGCTCGCTGGTCGTGCGCGACGGCGCCGTCGTCGGCTCCGCCCTCATCGGCCAGTCGTTCGAGGGGCCGCAGTACTTCCACCCGCGTCCGTCCGCGGCGGGAAACGGGTATGACGCGATGGCGAGCGGGGCGTCCAACCTGGGACCCAGCAACACCGCTCTGCTCGACGCGACGGCGCGGCGCACGGACGACTTCCGGCGGGCCAACGGCCTCGGCGCCGACGAGCGAGTCCCCGTCGACGCGATCACCGCCTCGGGATCGGGTCTCGACCCGCACATCTCGCCGCCCAACGCCCGCCTTCAGGCGCGGCGTGTCGCGGAGGCACGCGGTGTGTCGCTGGACCTCGTGCTAGGCTTGGTCGACGAGGCGACGGAGGGGCGGCCGCTCGGCATCTTCGGCGACCCCGGCGTCAACGTACTCGAGCTCAACCTGGCGCTCGACGAGCGCCTCTAGCGGAGGACCGCATGAGCCGCGGCACGCTGCGGATCTACCTCGGCGCCGCTCCCGGCGTCGGCAAGACCTACGCGATGCTGAACGAGGGTCGCCGCCGCCGGGCGCGCGGCGAGGACGTCGTGGTGGGGTTCATCGAGTCGCACGGCCGGCAGCGGACCGCCGACCAGGTCGGCGACCTCGAGGTCGTGCCCCGGACGACCATCGCGTATCGGGACACGGTGTTCGAGGAGATGGACCTCGACGCACTCCTCGCACGTCGTCCACAGCTTGCGCTCGTCGACGAGCTCGCGCACGCCAACGTGCCGGGGTGCCGCAACCAGAAGCGCTGGCAGGACGTCGAGGAGCTGCTCGACGCGGGGATCAGCGTGATCTCCAACCTCAACATCCAGCATCTCGAGTCCCTCAACGACGTGGTGGAGCAGATCACCGGCGTCGTGCAGCGCGAGACCATCCCGGACGAGGTCGTGCGCCGCGCCGACCAGCTGCAGCTCGTGGACCTGGCCGTCGAGACGATCCGGGCTCGGCTCGCGCGCGGCGACATCTACCCTGCCGAGCGCATCGACGCCGCCCTCGGCAACTACTTCCGCGCCGGCAACCTGGCTGCGCTGCGCGAGCTGGCGCTGCTGTGGATCGCCGACCGGGTCGAGGAGGGCCTCGCGGAATACCGAGTCCGCCACGGCATCTCGGAGACCTGGGAGACGCGCGAGCGGGTCATGGTCGCCCTCACGGGATCGGCGGACGGCGACCGGCTCGTGCGCCGCGCGGCGCGAATGGCCCAGCGTCTCAACGCCGACCTGATCGCGGTGCACGTGCGCCCGCAGACCGGCCTGGCGACGCCGTCCGCCGGTCTGCTCGAACAGCAGGGCCGCCTGGTGGCGCGCTTGGGCGGCAGCTACCGCGAGGTGGCCGGCGCCGACGTGGGCGAGACGCTGGTCGAGACGGCTCGCGCTCTCAACGCCACGCAGATCGTGCTCGGCGCCAAGGAACGCTCGGGCTGGAGCGAGTTCGTCTACGGGTCGGTCGTCAGCACCGTGATCAGGCTCTCGGGAGTGGGCCTCGACGTGCACGTCATCGGCCGTGAGGCCGGCGCCGAGACAAACGCAGCCCCCGAGCCGAAGCTGCGCCGGCCGCGCGCGCTTCCGCGCCGACGCGTGGCGCTGGGGTTCGCTCTCGGTGCGATCGGGGCGCCACTCCTCACCTGGGTGCTCGCCCAGGCTCGCGATCAGGTGTCGCCGTCGAGTGCCCTGTTGTTGTTCCTACTGCTCGTCGTCGGCGTCTCGGCGGTCGGCGGGCTGTGGCCGGCGCTGGCCGTCGCGGTCGGGGGCTTCCTCCTCGTCAACTGGTATCTGACGCCCCCGCTCCACACGCTCACCATCGGCGAACCCGAGAACCTGCTGGCGCTGCTCGTCTTCCTCGCCGTCGCCGCGTGCATGAGCGTGTTCGTCGCGCTCGCCGCTCGACGGGCGGCCCAGGCGACGCGCGCACGCGCCAAAGCGGAGACACTGATGCGGCTAGCGGGGACCTCGAGCACCGCGACGATCCTCGACGGGCTGCGCCGCGCGTTCGACCTCGACGGCGCGGCGCTGCTCCACCGCATCGACGACGAATGGCGGGTGGAGTCGGCGAGCGGACGTCCGCCGGTCTCTCTCGAGGTCGCCGAGCTCGTCGTCGAGGTCGACGCCGAGCACGTCCTCGTCGCGTCGTCGCAGGCGCCGCGCGAGAGCGAGGACGCGCGCATGCTCGAGGCCTTCGCCAAGGAGCTGGCGGCGTCCATCGAGCACCAGGACCTGGAGGCGGAGGCCGCCGCCGCCGAGGGTCTCGCCGCGGTGAACGAGCTTCGCACGAGCATCCTCTCGAGCGTCTCTCATGACCTGCGCACTCCGCTCGCGGCCATCAAGGCCTCGGCGACCAGCCTGCTCCAGGAAGATGTGGACTGGACCGAGGCGGCACAGCACGAGCTGCTGACGACGATCGACGAGGAGACTGACCGCCTGAATCGACTGGTCGGCAGCCTCCTGGACATGAGCCGCCTGCAAGCGGGAGCGCTCGAGGTCCACGAAGATGTCGTCGTGCTGGACGAGGTACTGGCAGAGGCCGTCGCGAGCATCGGTGCGGGCTCGTCCGGCGTCGTCCTCGACCTGCCCGAGGATGTGCCGCCGGTCCTGGGCGACGAAGCGCTCCTTGAGCGGGCCTTCGCCAACATCATCGCCAACGCCGTCGCCTACTCCCGCGGCGACGACGTGCACGTGCGCGCCGGCCTTGTCCAGCATACCGTCGACGTGCGCGTGGCCGATCGGGGCCCAGGCGTCCCGCCCGAGGAGAAGGACCACATCTTCCTGCCGTTCCGGCGACTCGGCGACTCCCGCCGGCGCGAGGGCATCGGACTGGGGCTCGCGATCGCGAAGGGCTTCGTGGAGGCCATGGGGGGTACGATCGAGGCGGACGACACGCCCGGAGGAGGTCTCACGATCGTGGTGCGCCTGAAGGCGAAGAGATGACGCGCGTCCTCGTTGTCGACGACGAGCCGCAGATCCTCCGCGCGCTGGGCATCAACCTCCGCGCGCGCGGCTACGATGTGGATCTCGCGGCGAGCGGCGAGGCGGCGCTCCAGCTGGCGGCGCACGATCACCCGGATGTGGTCGTCCTCGACCTCGGGCTGCCCGGCATGGACGGCCTTGAAGTGATCGCGGGCCTGCGCGGCTGGACTTCCGTGCCGATCATCGTCCTCTCCGTGCGCGACCGTGAGGCCGACAAGGTCGCGGCCCTCGACGCGGGTGCAGACGACTACGTCACCAAGCCGTTCGGCATGGACGAGCTCCTGGCGCGCATGCGCGCTGCCCTTCGCCGCGTGACGTCGGTCGACGAGCCCGTCGTGGTGGAGACGCCGGACTTCGTGATCGACCTCGCGGCGCGGCGCGTGACGCGCGCGGACGCCGAGATCGGCCTCACCGCCACCGAATGGCACATCGTCGAGATCCTCGTGCGCAATGCCGGACGGCTCGTGACGCAACGGCAGCTGCTGCAAGAGGTCTGGGGACCCAGGTACGAGACGGAGACGCACTACCTGCGCGTCTACATGGGTCAGATACGGCGCAAGCTCGAGCCGACGCCCGGTGAGCCGCGCTACTTCCTGACCGCGGCGCGCATGGGCTATCGCTTCGAGCCCGATCCGCGACGCTAGGGCCGCGCCGGCCGACTGACGGGCGATCTGACCGACAGGTCGGCGGCATGTCGGCCCATGTCGGCGAGCCTGTCGACTCCGTATGGCCTGGGCCGGGAAGCATCCACCGGTGAATGGCTGTGCAATGAAGGGGTCATGCCACCAAGGGTGCCTGTCACTGCCCTGCAATCGGACGTGATCACGACCTATCGGCGTTGCGTGGGAGGCACGTCCTCCGTGAAGGGCGGGACCGAGTCCGAGACCGTGCTCCAGTCCTGTCCGAACAGTCGCCTGAACAGCGCGAGACGGTACTCCGTCACTTTGGGTCGACCACCCTTCCAGATGTCGTATCTCGGATCCGAGAACTCCTCGAAGAACGTGCAGAGTCTGTCGCTCAGCATGGCGATCGCGTCATGGTGCGCAGCGTCTTCGTGCACATCCGAGTCCTGATCGGGGTCGGCACTGAGGTCGTACAGCTCGTCTTCCCCGACGCCGGAGAGACGCTTCACGTACAGGTAGGAGGGAGTGCGGATGGCCCGACTCTCTTCGTGTTCCAGATACGCGACATCCTCCCACTCGCCTGGAGCTTCGCCGTGGAGCATGTGAGCGAAGCTTCGCCCCGGGCTGTTGGGTATGCACACGTCTCCGAAGCCGACATGATCGAGCAGTGTCGGGAAGAGGTCGCACTGCGACACGATGTTGCGATTGCGGCTGCCTGGGTGGATCACGCCCGGATGGCGGAAGATCAAGGGGATCCGGAATGTGCAGTCGCGGATGTAGGAAGGGATCGTCATGTACGGATGCCCCCACAGCCCATGGTGTCCAAACGGATTCGACTGGTCGGTCGAGAAGACCACGAGCGTGTCCCCGTCGAGCCCCCGTTCTGCGAGGGCGTCCACGACTCTCCCGACGGTGAAGTCCACCAGGGCGTTCTGGGCGGCGAGATTGGCAAGGCTCTGCTGATCGTTGTGCATGAACAGGCACTCCCAGACCCAGTCGCTCTCTTCCTGCTCGCGGCTCTTCCTCAGTGGCTTGTATGTCTGGCCGTAAGGCCCGCATATCAGCGCCGTCATGGCAGGATCCAGGGCAGGGAACACCGGGTACGTGCGGGCGGCGCATTCGGCGTAGAACGGGTTTCGCGTATCCGGGCCGGAGTTGGTCGGCGGCAACGCGTACGGACCGTCCAGGTTGAGCTGCAGGAAGAACGGTCGGCTGCTGTCGACGGCCGAAAGGTAGTCCAACGCCTTGTCACCGAAATAGTCGACCACGTGCCGGCCTGTCACTGAGCGTCGCTGACCGTTCTCGAAGACGATGTTGTCGTAGAAGTCCTCGGTGTGACCCACCGCCAGCGCGACCCAGTGTTCAAAGCCGACCTGCGACTCCCGAGGCTGCCCCAAATGCCACTTGCCGATCATCGCCGTCTGATAGCCACGATTCCTCAACGTCAGCGGTAGCGTTCGAAACTCACGCACCGCGCAGTAGTCTTCCGGCATGTTGCGCGGGTTGTCGAAGAAGGCGGAGTGGACGCCGTGCTGAGAGGGCATGAGCCCCGTCAGAAGCGAAGCCCGTGTAGGCGAGCAGAGTCCGTTCGTGCAGAACGCACTCTCGAACACCATTCCGCCGGCGGCGAGCCGGTCGATCTCGGGCGTTGCAAAGCTGTTCTCTCCGTAGCACGAGACGAGGTCTGGCCCCTGATTGTCAGTGAGGATGAACAGGATGTTCGGCGGTCTGTCGCTCACTGAGATCCCTCCTCTTCCCGGTCCGATCGTCCGACGCGGTCGTGCTCAGCCCACTGACTGTCACTCTGCCTGCGGGCAGTCTACCTGGGTTCACACGCGTGCCGGGACGCACTCCCTCGACGCCACCTCACCCGGCGTTGCCCAGGGAGTGCCTGGGATCCCAACGAAGCGAGGTCGTGAGCGCGTGCCGAGATGCCGCGTAGCCGACATCGAGTCTCGTCGTGTCGCGTCTCGCGACTGCATGTCGGCGATTCTGCCGAATCGGAAGCCTAGGCCGAACGCCCGTACGAGGAATGGCCCTGAACAGGAAGGCACTGGTGCCGCCGGCTGGTGGCGAGATGAGGCGCCGTCTACCCTGATGCCCGTCATGACTCGCCGAAGGCCAGCCTCGCGACGTCTTGCAGCACCGCCACCATGGCCACCTCCACACTCTCGTCGGGCTCCTCGTCCAACCCCACGCCGTGGCGGACGAACGGACCGAACAGGGCGTAGCCCATGGTGGCGCAAGCGAGGCACGCCACGATGACGCGCGGGTCGTGGCGACCTCGAGCCTGGCTGCCCTCGAGATCGGAGTGGAACCGTTCCAGGAGCGCCACAGTCGCCTGCCATCCGGAAGGCAGGTCGTCGAGAACGCCGTCGAGGCTCGCGCGGGCGAGCGCGGCGACCAGCTCCCTCTCCTGCAGGGCCGCGTGGAACACGGCCGGCCCGCCCCGCACGACGTCTGGCATCTCCTCTATCTGCGCCACGACGCGCTGGTTCGCCCGCTCGATGGCCGACGCGCATGAGGTTGTCGCTTGGAGCCGAAGTAGCGGTGCACGTAGGTGGGATTGACGTCGGCCACGGCGGCGATCTCGCGGACCGTGACGCGGCCGGACACGCGCTCAGCCAGGAGGGCGGCGGTCGCATCGATCAGGGCCTGGCTGACTTGCTCACGTGAACGCCGCGGTCTCCTTCGCCGAGCCTCGCGCCTTCTCGTCTGTAGGCTTCATCATCCGCTCCACGTAGGTCCTCTGCGCGGTCAGAAGGGTCCGCTGTGACCTTGGCAGCGTAACACCACTGGGCATAATGTAGTCGCCGGTGTACTTTCACTGCTCCTCTCGAAGTCGGGAGGGCTCCCGCGAGGAGACAGGGCCGCGGAGACTGTCGGCTTGCGCCATCGCCGCGGCTGATTCGTGGCGCCACGGAAGGCGAGGAGCATGGCGATGAAAGCGCAGAGCGATCTTCCCAGCTGGATCGACGGACCGGCCAAGTCGGCGGTCCTCGACGTTCGTGCGTTCGGTCACGACGCCCGGAGACTCCTTCGTCCCTCCAGCCGAGCGTATCGCCGACCTTTGACAACGACGGCACGCTCTGGTGCGAGAAGCCCCTCTACATCCAGGCCGACTTCATCTTCCGTCGCTTCAGGGAGATGGTCCGGGAGGATCCGGAGCTGGCGAAGCAGCAGCCGTACAAGGCCGTCGTCGAGGGCGACCGCGAGTGGCTGACGGACATCTACGCGCACGTCCCCGAGCTCGTCAAGGGAGTGACCGAAGCGTTCGGCGGCATCACGACCGCGGCCTTCGATGCCGCCGCCTGCGCGTTCTTCGCGTCCGCGACACATCCCACCCTCGGAGTGCCGTACACGCAGCTCGCCTACCGGCCCATCTGGAGCTCATCGAGACTGCTCAAGGCCCACGACTTCCAGGTCTACATCTGCTCCGGCAGGCGGCCGCGACTTCGTCCGTGCCGTCAGCGAGCAGCTCTACGGCCTGCCTCGAGACCACGTGATCGGCTCCGCGACCACGCTGGAGTACCGCGACGGCGACCTGTATCGGACGGCCGGCGTGGAGCAGCCCATCGACGACGGACCCGGGAAGCCCGTCCACATCTGGGCCCGCACGGGGCGCAAGCCCCTGCTCGCCGCGCGGCAACGCCGACGGGGACGTCGCGATGCTCGAGACGGCGCGCTTCGCGCTGCTGGTACACCACGACGACGCCGAGCGCGAGTTCGCCTACGACGAGGGTGCCGAGAAGGCGCTCGCCGCCGCCAAAGCCAACGGTTGGACCGTGGTCAGCATGAAGGAGGACTTCAGGACGGTGTTCTGACGCGGGACCGTGTTTCGATCGAGCCGGTACGCGCGGGCCTCCTGCTGCGGCGCCCGCGCCCTACGCGAAGGGGTGATGGGACATGGCTGAACCGTTCAAGGGCGTCATCAACGTCGACATCCGCGACTCGATACCGGACTGGGCGCCGTTCGAGACGCCGAAGGCGCCGGACGGCGCCCCCAACGTCGTCTACATCGTGCTCGACGACGTCGGCTTCTCGGCGATGTGCTGCTACGGCGGCCCGATCCCGACGCCGAACATCGACAAGATCGCCGCCGACGGCGTGCGCTACGCGCAGTGGCACACCACGGCGCTGTGCTCGCCGACGCGCTCCTGCCTGCTGACCGGCCGCAACCACAGCCGCAACAGCATGGCCTGCATCACCGAGGGCGCGATCGGGTTCCCGAACGGGAGCGGCACGATCCCGCCCGAGAACGGCATGCTCTCGGAGATCCTCGGCGAGCTCGGCTGGAACACCTACATGGTCGGCAAGTGGCACCTCTGCCCGACGCACGAGATGAACCTGGCGGCGCCGCGGCGCAACTGGCCGTCCGGCCGCGGCTTCGAGCGCTGGTACGGGTTCCTCGGCGCCGAGACCAACCAGTGGTATCCGGAGCTGGTCTACGACAACCACCCGGTGGACCAGCCGAAGTCGCCGGAGGAGGGCTACCACTTCACCGAGGACATCACCGACAAGGCGCTCGAGTTCATCAGGGACGCCAAGGCGATCGCGCCGGAGAAGCCGTTCTTCCTCTACTACGCCCCGGGCGCCTGCCACGCGCCGCACCACGCGCCGAAGGAGTGGATCGAGAAGTTCAAGGGGCGCTTCGACGCCGGCTACGAGGCGATGCGCAAGGAGACGCTGGCCCGGCAGAAGGAGATGGGCCTCGTCCCGCCCGACACCGAGCTGCCGCCGGTGAACCCGATCGGCACCCCGGCGACGCGCAAGGGCCCGAAGGGGCAGCCCTTCCCGCAGTTCGACGACACCAAGCCGTGGGACACGCTCTCCGACGGGGAGAAGCGGCTCTTCTCGCGCATGGCCGAGGTCTACGCCGGCTTCCTCGCCCACACCGACCACCACATCGGAAGACTCCTCGACCACCTGGAGGAGACCGGACTGCGCGAGAACACGCTCGTCATCCTGGTCTCCGACAACGGCGCCAGCGGCGAGGGCGGTCCCGTCGGGTCGGTGAACGAGTGCCTGTTCTTCAACGGCATGCCCGACGACCTCGAGACCAACCTGGCGATGCTCGACGAGCTCGGCGGCATCAAGACCTACGGCCACTACCCCAACGGCTGGGCGATGGCCTTCAACACGCCGTTCAAGATGTGGAAGCGCTACGACTTCAACGGCGGCACCGCCGACCCGTGCATCATCTCGTGGCCGGCCGGCATGAAGGCCAGGGGCGAGATCAGGGAGCAGTATCACCACGCGATCGACATCGTGCCGACGATCCTCGACTGCCTCGGCGTCGAGGCTCCCGCAGACGATCAAGGGGCACGTGCAGAGCCACTTCGACGGCGTCAGCATGCGCTACAGCTTCGACGACGCTCGGCGCGGAGGGGACGCGCAAGACGCAGTTCTACTCGATGCTCGGCCAGCGCGGCATCTGGCACGAGGGCTGGAAGGCCGTCACCACCCATCCGCCGCTCAGCGGCTGGGGCGAGTTCAACGCCGACGAGTGGGAGCTCTACCACACCGACGTCGACCGCGCCGAGCTGCACGACCTCGCCGCCGAGATGCCCGACAAGGTGCGCGAGCTCGTCAACCTCTGGTTCGCCGAGGCCGGCAGAAACGGCGCCTTCCCGCTCGACGACCGCGTCCTGCTCGAGATCGCGCTCACGGAGCGGCCGCAGCTCTCGGCGCCGCGCGAGAAGTACGTCTACTACCCGGACAGCGCCGAGGTCCCCGAGAAGCAGTCCGTCAACATCCGCAACCGCTCCTACTCCCTCGGCGCGCTCGTCGACATCCCGGCGCCGGGTGCGCGAGGGCGTGCTGTTCGCCCACGGCGCGCGCTTCGGCGGGCACGCCCTCTACGTCAAGGACGACAGGCTGCACTACGTCAACAGCTTCGTGGGCCTGATGGAGCAGAAGATCGACGCGACCGAGGACGTCCCGACGGGCGAGGACCTGATCCTGGCCGCCTCCTTCGAGAAGGACGGCGAAGACCCGCCCGGCGTCGCCACCGGCATCCTGTCGCTGTACTACGGCGACAAGAAGGTGGGCGAGGGTCGCATCAAGACCCAGCCCGGGGAGTTCGCCCTCGCCGGGAAGGGCTCTGCGTCGGACGCGACAGCGGCGCCCCCGTCACCGACGACTACCCCGGCGAGTCCCCCTACCGCTTCACGGGAGGCGTCATCAAGCAGGTGAGAGTCAACGTGAGCGGCGAGCCGTACCTCAACCTGGAGCGCGAGGCGGTGGCGATGCTCATGCGCGAGTGAGCTCGGCGTCGAGCAGAGGAACAGAAAGGAAGCACTGCGCGGGAGAGTTGCCCGCTCGGCAGGACCAAGGGAGCGCTCATGAGCGACGCTGACAGCGGCAGCCGATCGTGGTGGGACTGGCGTCTGTTTGGCCGCTGGATCGTGGTCAATGGCGTCGCGTTTCTCGTGATCCCCGTGGTGGGTGTCCTGCTTGAGCACGTGGCGTCAAAGGCGACCGAGGACCTCGTCCACGACCATCGTGTCCTTGCCGTCGTCATCACTGCCGTCGTCGGAGCTGCCGCCTACGGGGTCATTCTTGGACGGGCGCAGTGGCGTCTGCTCCGGCGCCGGGTACCAGAACTCTCGCGCCGCCGCTGGATGCTGGCGACGCTGGTGCCCGCGTTCGCCGTATGGCTGTTGGTCATCGCGCCGGGGGCCGTAGATGAGCTCGCCAGGGGCGGCGACACTCTGGCCGCGTTCGGGAACGGCTTCGCCCAGGCCCTCGTCTTGGGACCGCTGATCGGCTTGTCGCAGGCGACCGCCTTACGTTCCCACACCAGCCGCTGGGCGTGGTGGCTGGCCGCGAACGTCGTGACCTACGTGAGTGGTTCCGCCTTGTACGAACTCGGCAACTGGCTGCAGGACGCCTTGTCCCTGCCTGGGTGGGCGCCGCCGTACTTCCCGGTGGTGGCCATCGCGATCCACGGAGCATGGATGCTCTGGGTGACTGCGCCGGCGGCCGTCGGCGACGCCCGCTCAGCGGTTCCGGAAGACAAGGTGACGATGAAAAGACCAGCCTGGCCGAAGAGCCTGTGGCCCACGTACCGTAGGGGCGTCCGCCACTCCGAACCCCAATCGACCACCCTGAGCAGGAGCAGAAGACTGACTGCCCCGGCCGGAGTCGACCTGCGACCCGGCAGAAGGAGGAGAACGGTGCACCCCACTCATGCCCACACCGAACCGGCCCGTCTGGCTGCCGACCCCGATGACTACGCGCGCTTCGGGATTGCCAAAGACCACATCGAACCCTGGGAGGACGGTCTTCGTCTCGACACGGCGCGCCCAACATCGAGTGGTGGTACTTCGACTCGCTGCTGGATGACGGCGCCAAGCTGTCGGTGATCCACTGCACGAAGGACGCGTCCCGGCCTCACCAGCCCCTCGAGCCGCTCATCGAGATCGACCTGGACCTCCCGGACGGCAGGAGGATGTCGAAGTACGGCAGGTTCAAGGCCGACGAGTTCTCCGCCTCGAAGGACGGCTGCGACGTGCGCATCGGCGAGTACCGCTTCGCCGGCGACCTGCACGAGTACCACATCACCGGCAAGGCTGAGGACCTCTCGGCCGAGGTCCGGCTCGAGTCCATCACGGAGCCATGGCGCCCCGAGTCGGGGCACCTCGTCTTCGGCGCCGACGGCGAGACGATCTTCGCTTGGGCGCCGTTCGTGCCCATGGGCAAGGTGACGGCCACTACCGCATCGGCACCGAGGTCCACGAGACGACCGGCATGGGCTACCACGACCACAACTGGATGAACCAGGGGATGGCGCACCTGATCGACCACTGGTACTGGGGGCGCGGGCAGGTGGGTCCCTACTCGTTCGTCACGGCCTACATCACGGTGGCGAAGAAGTACGGCTACGCGAGTTCCCCTACTACATGCTCGCGCGGGACGGCAAGGTCGTCGCCGACGACGGCGCGAAGGTGACGTTCTCCAGGAGCGGGAGCGAGACAGACGAGCACACCGGCAAGCCCATCCCGGACGCGATGAGCTTCGAGTATCGCGACGGGGACACGCGCTACGTCCTGGCCTTCTCACGCGAGCACACCCTCGTCAGCCAGACTCTCATCGACTTCGCATCGGGAGTGCAGAAGCTCGTGGCTGAGATCATCAGGTATCCGGGGGGCTACCTTCGCTTCTCAGGGCCGGTGATCCTCGACCGCTACCGGGGCGACGAGGTCGTCGAGCACTACGAAGAGCCCGGATCCTTCGAGCAGTGTTACTGGCAGCGCGACATCCACGGCGACAGGTAGGAGCGCATCTCAGTCGATGCCGTGCTTCGCGCGGAGGCGCTCGTCGAGTTGGGGGACAAGGATGACGCCGTGACCGGGCGTTCATCGGACGGCGCGCGCGAGCCGAAGCTGGCTCGCGCGCGCCGTGCCTATCGTCGACTGGCTGCCGCACTACCGACGCGCCTGGCTCTCGCGCGACCTGATCGCGGGCGTCACGGTCTGGGCCGTCCTCATCCCGGAGTCGATCGCGTACGCATCGATCGCCGGCGTCCCTGTCCAGTACGGCCTCTACACCGCACTGGGCGCCGCGACGGTGTTCGCGCTCTTCACCGGCACGCGTCAGGTCATCACCGGCCCGAGCGGGCCGATCGCGGCCGTCGCCGCCTCGGTCTGCACGCTCGTCGTCGCCGCCGACTCGCCCCAGTACCTGGCGGCGATGGTCGGGCTCTGCCGCCGCGACGGCGATCGTCTACCTCCTGCTCGGCGTGTTCCGCATGGGATGGGTGTCGAACTTCCTCGCCTCCCCGGTGCTCGAGGGGTTCGTGTTCGCCTTCGGCCTCGGGCTGATCGCCGATCAGCTCCACAAGATCCTCGGCATCGCCAAGGTCGAGGGCTCCTACTGGGAGAAGCTGATAGGCACGCTGAAGGAACTGCCACAGACCGATCCCTCCACGCTGGCCGTGGGTGGAACGGCCGTCGCGCTCCTGCTGGTCATGCGCTTCTTCGCGCCGAGACTCCCGCGCGCGATCATGGTCGTCATCCTTGGCACCATCGTCGTGCCGCTGTTCGACCTGACGTCGCACGGCGTCGCCGTCGTGGGCGACCTGCCGTCGGGGCTTCCGTCCCTGACGTTGCCGACCGGGCTCAGCCTCGATCAGTGGAGCGGCGCTGTTCGTCGGCTCGCTCGCCGTCGTCTTCGTGGGATTCAGCGAGTCCCTTGCCGCCGTGAGCTCGATGGCTGGCAAGCACGGCGGGGAGTTCGAGCACGGATCAGGAACTCATCGCGCTCGGCGGGGCACACGTCGGCTCCGCGCTGCTCGGCGGCTTCCCCGTCTCCGGGAGCCTGAGCAAGACGAGCGTCGCCGACGGCGCGGGGCAGAAGACGCAACTCAGCCTGCTCCTCGTCGCCGCCCTGACCATCGTCACGCTGCTCTTCCTCACTGGGCTGTTCGCCACCTTGCCGGAGGCGGTGCTCGGCGCCATCGTCGATCGACGCGGCCGTCGGCTTGCTGCACTGGACGGTGCCCGCCCGCTTCCTCGCGGTGAGCCGGCGAACGTTCGCCGTGTTCGCGGCCACTGGCATCGGCCTCTTCTTCATCGGCGTGGTCGCCGGCGTGATCGTCGGCGTCGTGCTCTCGCTGCTGTTCCTGATCTCGGCCGCTTCAAGATCGCCGGTCCGGCGCATGGCCTACGACGAGGGCGAGCGCGCCTGGGTGGATGCGCGCGCCCATCCTGAGGCAGCCGAAGACGAAGGGGCCCTGGTGGTCGCGATACACGGACCGCTCTTCTTCGCCGACGCCGCCGCCTGCAAAGCTCGGATCCTGCGCATGGTCGGCGAGTCTGACCCGTCCGTCGTCGTCCTCGATCTCGGCACCACGTCGCACATCGACATCGACGGCGCGGATGCCCTGACGAAGGTGGTCGAGCGACTCAGGTCCAGAGGCATACGACTGCTGCTGGCTCGCGTCGACGGCGCAGAGGCTGGATCTGCTGCGCCGCGCTGGCACGCTGAAGGCGATCGGTGACGAGAACCTCTTCGTCACGGTCCGGGACGCAGTCAGTGCCAGCTCAAGTCAGAAGCCGCCAACGCCATCGGTCCACGACCGCGCTGCGGGAATCGGCGGCGGCCCGCAGCACGGTCGCTGAGATTCACGCGACGACCACGACGCGGGCGTACTCCTCGGGATCGGTCGCGCCCTCCGTACAGAAGACGAGGACGTTCGCGGTCGCCCCGATGGCGAAGCGCTCGCGCTGCATCGCCAGCTCGGGAGCAGAGCGTAGCGCCAACAGTCCGGCAAGTCCGGCGGCGCCGCTCTCGCCCGCCTCGATGCCCGCCTTCGCCAGCAGGCGCATCGCGGCGCGAGCGCGCTCGTCGTCGACGGTGACGCAGAGGTCGAAGGTGCTCGCCAGCAGGGGCCAGGCCACAAGTGAGACGGTGCCGCAGTTGAGGCCGGCCATGATGGAACGATGGGGGCCCGGGACAGTCACGATGCGGCCGGCGGCCACAGACTCGAGCATGCAGGCGGCGTCATCAGGCTCGACTGCCACGAGGGTCGGTCGCACGTCGTCGCCCCAGTGGTGCATACCGACCGCAGCAGCGAACGCCCCCACCCCACACTGCACCAGAACGACGTCAGGCCGCGGCGCCGCGAGGTCGTCCAGCTGCTCGTCGATCTCGCACAGGATGGTGGCGTAGCCGTCGATCACGGCCCTGGGAGTGCTTTCGTAGCCGGGCCACGACGTGTCGCTCACGATGAGGCATTGCTCGCCTGCATCCTGCGCCGCGCGGGCGACGGCATCGTCGTAGGAACCGTTCACGACCTCGAGGCGTGCGCCCTCTCCCCTGATCGCGTCCATGCGTGCCGCAGCCGTGCCCGAGGGCACGTAGATCGTCGCCTCCAGACCGAGCAACGCGGCCATATGGGCCACGGCCCTCCCGTGGTTGCCGTCCGTGGCCGTGACGAGCTGCAGAGGCCGCAGTGACTCGGCGCGCTGGAGGAGCGTCGGGAACGCCGGCGCGGGAGGCAGCCCGAGCCGTTCGGCGATCGCGTGGTTCACGGCCCAGGACGCGCCCATGATCTTGAACGCGGGCAGCCCGAGGCAATCCGAAAGGTCCTTCACCAGGAGCGACGCGACACCCACCTCTTCAGCCAAGGTGGGGATGCTGAAGAGCGGCGTCGGTCTGTACCCCGGCATGCTCCGATGGAACGCCAAGGTGTCGTGTGCATGGGTCGCGACCCTGCCCTGTGCGTGCTCGACCGTCGCGTTCGCGAAGGACCGGCTCACAGCACCACCTGTCCCCCTGCCATGGTCACCGCCGCCTGGCAAGCCTCGGGATGATGAAGGGCACCTCTCGCCTGTACGCCAGGTAGGCCTCGCCGAACCGCTCGGCCAACTCCCCCTCCTCGAGGCGCTTGAGGTAGACGAGCAGGGAGGCGGACAAGGAGAGGACGAGGCCCGTGCCGGCGACCGTCCCCACGCCGACCGCGATGCCCAGGTAGGCCAGGATGGTCCCCAGCGTCATCGGGTTGCGGCAGTAGCGGAACGGGCCCTCGGTCAACAGCTCCTGGGTGGGCATCACCGGCAGCGGCGTACCCCGGCCGCGATCCAACTGCGTGATGACCGACCAGAAGCCGAGGGAGAATCCCAGGACCGTCAGAAGCCCGCCGACGACGCGGTTCACCCTCCCGATCTTGAGAGACGGCAGACCGAGCCGGCGGTCCAGGCGTGGCCCGACCCCGGCCACAAGGAAGGGGAGCAGGCCCAAGAAGACGGGACCCGCAAGGAGCGTGATCGCGATCCTTCTGGCTTCGCTGTGCTCTCTCTGGGCCCACTTGGCGTAGCGGGACATGACCCTCCCGGCTTCCCTCGCGACCGCAGTGTCGGGTGCTTCACACCCTACCATCACACCACTGGGGCACCGTCGCTGGTCTGCGAGAGCGGGCTCAAGCAGTGGGCAGCGAGATCGTCACACGGCCTGCGATACCGATCGGTGCCAGGCCGCCGTGCGCCGTCATCCGGCGTCCGGCGTCTCGTCCGGCGTCTTGTCGGCAAGATGTCGGCATTTGGCAGCGATGGGGATGCTTGCGGGCGCAAGCTCAGACAGTCACCAGATGCAGGAGAAGACTGGTGCCCCCGGCTGGAATCGAACCAGCGACACCAGGTTTAGGAAACACGCGGAAGGCGTGACGCGGCGATGTGCCACGTGCACGAAGGTGCTGCTGGGCTCAGGGTTCCGCGCGGGCGCCGTGCCGTCCGGTGCTCAGCTGCACCAAATCGTGACGAGTCGTCTCGTCGGCATCGTGCCGACAGGCGCAACAACGGAGAGTCGCGCGTGATGCTGGCGGCAGTCGTCGGATGGTCGCAGGCCCTGCCGTCCCCGACCAAAGAGCCTAACGCCGCACGAGCCCCCGCACCGTGCGCCTGACGAGTGCGCTCGCCGAGATCGTCACGCTGCACCAGCGTGTCATCTCGGCGTTGCCGACGTTGTCGACCGAGTAGTAGGCGATCCAGTGCAGGCCGTTGCCCGAGACCGGGACCGAGGACCCCTGCTGCCAGCCGCCGCCGTCGAGCGCGTACCAGGTCTCCTTGACCCCCGCGCAGGCGGTGACGCCGGTGAGGCTGTCGGCGGCCGTGAGGTGGACCGTGACGTCGCCGGTCTGCGGGGCGAGGGGGGCGTCGTTCGTCGTCTGCGGCGGGCGGGCGTCGATCTTGACCTCGCAGCTCCGCTCCTCCTCGAGGTTGCCGGCGGCGTCGGTCGAGCGGTAGAGCAGCGTGTGCACGCCGGAGCCGCCGCCGCGCTTCCAGGTGCGGAAAGTGACCTCGTCGCCCGTCACCCAGGTCTCTCCCCCGTCCCGCGAGTACTCCGTCTTCGCGAGTCCGCCGCTCATGCCGGAGGTAGCGTCAGTGGGGCTGAGTACGAGGTCGAAGGGAGCGGCGTGCCACACCGATCCGGTGTTGTCGGCGGTGACGGGCGCCAGGCGGTCGAGGACGATCGCGTCACTCACCGGGGTCGAGGTATTGCCGGCGATGTCGCGGTACTGCACCTCAAGAGTGCGCTCACCGTCGGTGCCGGTCAGGGTCAGCGGCTGCGCTTCGACCATGTCCTGCCAGGCGCTCCACGCACCACCGTCCTGGCGGACCTTGAAGGCATCGACCTTGGTGGCGTCGGAGGCGGCGAGCGTGAGGACGACGTCCGTATCGCTCGTGTAGGGATCACCGCCGGCGATCGACAGCGAGCCCTCGGGGTCGATGGTGTCGACGATGACCTCCTCCTGGACCAGGGTCACGTTGCCGGCCAGGTCCTTGAACTGCGCCTGCACGATCTTGGTGCCCTCGCCTGAGGACAGGGTGATCGGCACGCTGCCGCCCGCCGCCGTCCACTCACTCGGCCACGCCTCGCCGCCGCAATGGAGACGCATCACCACCCCACCGTTGAGGTCGATCGCCCACGTGTCCACGGCGACGGAGTGCGTGTCGACCGCATACGCGCCATCGGCGACGTTGATCCAGCCGCCCGGAGCCGTCGCGTCCAGAACAACGGAGGTCGAGACGGCATCGCCCACCAGGCCGAGCCCGTCGCGGAAGCGCATCTCGACTGTGTGGCCACCCTCCGAGGCTCCCAGCGTGAAAGGGACGTCGGCAGTCATCGTCTGCCAGCTCGACGGCCAAGCGGCGCCGGCGCTGCGCGCCTGAACCTCGAGGGGACTGTGGATGTCGGTCGCGACGGGGTGCAGAGTGATCGCTCGCGAGTTCGTGTAGCCGCTGCCGGCGCCGATCGTGAAGCTGCCGCTGGGCGGGTGGTCAAGTTCGATCGTGTCCGACAGCGCCAGGATGTTTCCGGGCGGGTCGCCGTACTCGGCAGAGACCGTCTTGGTGCCGTCGCCGGAGGTCAGACTCCAGCTCCTGGTGGCGCTGTAGGGCTCCCAAGCGCTCCAGCTGCCGCCCTCGTTCCGGAAGCGCATCTGGTTGGCCCTCTCGACCGAGTTGGCGATCGTCACGGTGATGCTGGTCGTGTACGTCGCGTCAGCGTCGACGGTCATCGTCCCCGAGGGCGCCGGCCGGTAGAGCAGCACGCTGACCGTGTTGGCGCCCGTGTTCGCCGTCACCACGTCGAGCTTGCTGTCGCCGTTGAAGTCACCGACGGCCATGCCGTACGGGTTGGCGCCGGTGGCGAAGTCGGTCTTGGCGGCGAAGCTGCCGGCGCCGTCGCCCGGCAGCACGCTCACCGTGAAGGCGCTGGTGCTCGCCGTCACCAGGTCGAGCTTGTCGTCGCCGTCGAGGTCGCCGACGGCCATACCGTAAGGGCTGACGCCGGTGGCGAAATCCGACTTCGCGGCGAAGCTGCCGAACCCGTTGCCCAGGAACACGCTCACCGAGCTCGCGTGGATGTTGTCCGTCACCAGGTCGAGCGCGCCATCTGTGCTGAAGTCGCCGACGGCGACACAGTACGGACCTGTGCCGGTAGCGAAGTCGGTCTTGGCGGCGAAGCCGCCGGCGCCGATGCCCAACAGTACGCTCGCCGTCGAGGCGCCGTAGTTCGCCGTCACCAGGTCGAGAGTGCCGTCTGTGTTGACGTCGCCGAGGGTGACACCGTACGGCGCTGCGCCAGTCGCGAAGTCGGTCTTGGCGGCGAAGCCGCCGCCGTTGCCCAGCAGCACGCTGACCGTGCTGGAGGCGTTGTTGGCCACCGCCAGATCCGGGAACACGTCACCGTCGAGGTCACCGACAGCCACGGAGGCCGGGTTGCCGCCGGCCGCGAAGTCGGTCTTGGCGGCGAAGCCGCCGGCGCCGTCGCCCAGCAGAACGCTGACCGTGCCGCTCCAGTTCGCCGTTACGAGGTCGGGTTTGCCATCGAGGTCGAAGTCGCCGACGGCGATGCCGTACGGGTTGGCGCCGGTGGCGAAGTCTGTCTTGGCGGCGAAGCTGCCGGCGCCGTCGCCCAGCAGGACGCTCACTGTGCTGGCGGTGTAGTTCGCCGTCGCCAGGTCAGGTTTGCCGTCAGCATTGAAGTCCGCGACGGCCACTGAGATCGGGTACGTGCCGGTGGCGAAGTCGGTGTGGGGGGCGAAGCCGAAGGCGAACGCGCGCTCCACAGCGGCGACCAGCGACACCGCAGCGACCACCAGGACGAGCAGAGCGAAGTTGAGCGACCGATGATGCACGACAGCCTCCAACTTGACGACGGCGGCGTCCCCGCATGAAACGCCCCTGGGCAGGACCGACTGTACTCTCTGCTGTGTCGAGAAGACAGGTGCGGGACGAGGCGCCCAGAGGGGACGCTGACCGCAGGCAGCTCGGATGGCATGTGAGCGGCCGATCGTCGAGTGAGCGCGGTGGGCCACATCTCCTCGGTCAAGGTCTGGCGCAGTCAGGGTACGTTGCCCAAAGGCGGTTGCCACCGCGCCCAAAGTGAAGGGAGAGGCACCATGGCGGACCCGATGGAAGGGGCCAAGCAGGAGGCCGAGGCCGACGCAGCAGACGAGCGGCTCAACAAGTTCATGGAGTCCCTGGGAGGCACCGCCTCTGCCAAGGCGGTGTTCGGCGAGCCCGTCGAGAAGGACGGCGTGACCATCGTGCCCGTCGCTCGGGTGCGATACGGCGGCGGCGGCGGCGGCGGCCGTGGACCGGGACGCAAGAAGAAGGGTGACGCCGGCGACGCAGAGCAGGTCGGTTTCGGCCACGGCGGCGGCGTGCAGGCCGCACCTGTCGGCTTTATCGAGTTGTCAGGCGGCCGGGCCTCCTACCGGCGCATCGCCGATCCCGCACGCCCTATGGCCATCGCCTTGATGTTCCCGCTCGTGGGGGCGATCTCGATCGGCATCGTGGCGCTCTCGTCGCGGCTCAAGTCGCGGCGCTGACGTCGCCGTCGGCGGCTACGGCGACAAGACGGGCAACTGCTGAGCGACAGTACCGACGCGGAGCGTTGCGGGACACTAGCGGGACCGCAGCTGTGGTCGAGTGATCGCAGCCCGCCGGCCGAGACCGGGCAACCCGTTCTGCTCAGAGACGATCCGGCGAGCCGCTCATGCGCGGGCTCGCGGGCTCCAGATGGACGACGACGTCGGTGATCTGACCGTACGTGCGACGGAGCGAGACCTCGACCTCGTGGGTGATCTCGTGACCGCGTTCGACCGTCGTGCCCGGAGCCACCTGGACGTGAAGATCGACGTAGACCTGACTCTTCGAACCCCTGGTTCGGACTCCGTGGCAGCTGACCACGTCGGGCACGACGCAAGCGGCGACGGCGACCTCGTCGGCAGGCAAGCGGGCGGCGTCTCCAAGAGTGTGCAGGACGCCGCGCAGGATGCCCCAGGCCGTTCGGAAGATCACGACCGCGACGAGGAGGGCGACGATGCCGTCAGCCTGCTCCCAGCCGAGCCGGACGATGACGAGGCTGATGATGACGCCGACGCTCACCATCACGTCGCTCAGGGTGTGGCCGGCGTCGGCGATCAGCACCTCGCTGCCCAGCCGCCTTCCGGCCCGCCGCTCCCAGGTCGTCACCAGGATGTTGATCGCCAGCGTGCCGAGCATGATGGCAAAGGAGATCGTCGTGACCTCGGTCGGCACGCCGCGCCCAAGCAAGCTGTCGATCGCTCCCCTGCCGACCGTGTAGCCCGCGAGCGCGAGCATGATGCCGATCAGCGCGGCGGCGAACGTCTCGAACTTGGCGTGCCCGTAGGGGTCCTCGGCATCGGCTGGCCTCGAAGCGAACCACATGCCCACGAGCCCGATGACGTTCGAGGCGCCGTCGAAGAGTGAGTGAAAGCCGTCGGCTTCCATCGCCGCGGAGTGGCTCATGATGCCGTAGACGAGCTTGGCGAGCGCCACCGCGAGATTGAGCGCGAGGACCGCCCAGAGGACGTTCCGGATGCTTCTATACCGGTCGCGCGTGGTGGTCATCGGTCTCCAGTCGGGCCGGAGTTCGGCAGAGGGGTGCAGATTCTAGCCCAGAGCCACGCGAAGGATGATGACAGCACCGTCCCAAGAAAGAGACCGCCCGCCACCGCGATGGCCTCGAGGTCGCGGAGACACAGGACACGCGCCGACGCTTCCGATCGCGTCATGGAGACCTCCGCGTGGCACACTCAACGCACGTTCCGGCTGCCGCGGGGGCAGACGGGACCGCGCCTTGCTCGACGGCGGCGCCTGCTCACGCCACAACGCGCGGCGGCAGGCCGTCGAAGAGCCGCCGCGAGAGCCCGGTCAGCCCTCTTCGGTCAGCACGACGCCCTTGACCTTGACGAACTGCCCGAACTCCACGTCGACCGTGCGGATGTGCTTGAGGAGCCAGTTGCCGAGCAGCGTGTCGATCGACTCGGCGAGCTCGTGTGTGGCGCCCTCCTCGCGGAAGTCCGCCTCCAGGTTGCTCAGCGTGTCCTTGAACTCCGTGTGCCGCGTCTTCTGAAGGTCGAGTCCGGGGTACTGCTGGGCGGCCATATGGTGCTCTTCCGCAGAGAAATGGAAGTCCGTGTAGTCGATCAGGAACTGAAGGGTCGTCGCGATCTTCTCGGGGCCGTGATGCTGCTCCACGGCCGTGGCCAGGTTGTTGAGACGTTCGATCAGCATCTTGTGCTGATCATCGATGAGCTGGATCCCTACAGACAGGTCGTCTGTCCATTCGACTTCCTGCATCTCCCTGACTCCTCCCTTCACGGCCGGCGTGGACCACGCGGATCGTGGGTCACGCCACGTAGCGTACTCGCTCGGGCGGGCGGCGTCACGGCCAACGGAGAAGTGCGACCGGCAGAGGCCATGAAGCGTCGGTCCCGCTCGAGCCGCACCCGTCTGGCGCTCGCCGTTGGGTCCACGGTCGTCGCGGAGAAGTGGTGCCCCCGGCTGGAATCGAACCAGCGACACCAGGTTTAGGAAACCTGTGCTCTATCCACTGAGCTACGAGGGCATTGTGCCGATTTGCAGGGGTTTTTCCTCTGCGACAGCCGGACCAGAATACCAGAGTTGCGAAAAAGTTGCGAAATTTGCGGGAAACGTGACGCTCGGCTCCGGCAGCAGGGCTCGAGGGCCAGCTCCGTCTAGTCGCTGAACATAATCAGCCTGCCTTCGCGCAGCGTGGTCCCGCATCGCGGGCAGGGGCCGGGATGGTCCCATTTCTCGATTCGGTGGCTGGGATCCACAGGGCACTGCAGCGGGAGCATGTCGGAAGGCTTCGGGTCGCACCTGAATTCGTGCCTGGCGGTGACGCACATCCTGATCTCTTTGCAGTCATGACAGAGCACTCCTGGCTCGTGTACACAAAGCCTCCGCCGAAGCCTCCTTCGCACTCCACCCTGTAGCCACACTTCGGGCAGATGTACTCGCTGACGGTGCCCACAGCTACCTCCCTCCGAGGAGATGACCGGCCGCCCCGCCTGCCGGCCAGATCAGGAACAGGACATCCTTGGCAGCGGCGCACGAGCGTCGCATGACGTCGCCTGCAGGTACGTCGAGGGCCTCGGCGAGATTCTGCTGGGCCTGCTCTCTCCAGTCGACGCCCTTCTGCTCGTACATGGGCGCGTGCTGGTAGAAGACGAGCCAGTCGCCTGCCTTGAGTGCGCGCTTGACCGTCTCCAGCTGTCGGGGAAGCACGTGAGTCCGCGTCGCGCCGAGGCCAGTGTCCGGATCAAGGAAGACGATCAGTGGCTCACGGTCGGGCACCAGCCACTTCTCGGCCACCATCTCGAAGTAACCGTCCCGTTCGGCGACCGGGACCGGATACTCATCGCGCACCAGCATCACGTCGATGCCCAGCTCGGTGCCGAGCTCGGTGATCGCCTCAAGGTCCCTGAAGTGCTGCCACACGGCGCCAGCGATCTCGGGTCCGAAGTCCTCCACCAGCAAGGCGCGTTCGTCGACCGTGCCCTTGTAGCCGTCGGGGACCAGGCAGGTCACCTGGAGCACCTGGTGCACGCCGACCCGGCGCGCCAGCTCAAGGACCGTCGACCACTTCACAAGGTCGCGCTTGTCGCCGTACCACTTCGCTCGCATGTCCCCTCCCCGAAAGCCCCAGCAGTCACTGCCCTGTCTTCCCGAGTACGCGCCATGAGCCACGAGGCCCAGACGGAGCCTGCCGCTCTTTCCCACCTTGTCCATCCTCGGGCCAGACGATATGAGTAGACCATGGGACTGATCCGGTGGATAGCAGCGAAGCTCGGGCGGCAGCCGTCCGCCACCGAGCACGCGGGACCCGAGCCCAGTCCCGTCGCCTCGACGATTCCCTCAGACGAGGGCGCGCAAGAAGCTGCGAGAGCCACGGTAGCCAAGCCGCAGCCGGGTCGCGACGTCGAGAAGCTCCAGAAGGAACTTGACCGATACCTCGCAGACTGTGACTTCGGCGGACTGACTTCTGTGCTCGGCTTTCGTGATCTCATCGACTTCTTGCTTCGGCTCACGGTGATGCAGCCGGGCACGCCCGCAACCTGCCTCACGATCGACTTCGAGCGCGGCCCCAACCCCAACAGGATCAAGGGTCGAGTCCCCCTCAACGACGGCAACTTCCTAGTGGTCGTGTTCTCCGTCACCGCGCGCGAGTCCGAGCGTTTGACGGTCTGGCGCACCAAGGTCCAGTACGAGGAAGGGCCCGGAAAGGACGACTGGGTCTGGCGCTACGACTACCATGGCCCCGGCGACCGCATAAAGCCGCACTTCAACCGGAACGAGGTCTGGTGGGCTCGCCACAAGGGTCTCCGGGTCCCCCACCTCACGCCGTGCGAAAGACGGTCCATGGAGCGTCTCATCCGGCTGCTCGTTGACCACCAGGACTTTCGCGTCCCATGCAACGAGGACCGAGAAGTCTGGGACCCGCTCCTCAAGCGGAGTGAACGCTGGTTCGTACTGGCGCGATCGAACTGACCTGACGTCGGACGGGCCGGGGTCGAGGGCTCGCTACCGTCGTCGACTGGCCAACTGGACCACGTTGTCGCGGGCGGGCTGCGCGTCCGCAAGCGCCATCGCCTCAGCCCGCTCGAGCGCGGCCCGCGTCACCTCATCGAGCCCGGCAACCGCCTTCGCCCGCGCCGCCGTCGTCAGGCGCACGTAGTGCCTGAGCGTAGTCGCCGGGTCGGAGTGCCCGAGCCACTCCTGCGCCTGCTTGACCCCATAGGTCTCGTACACCCAGGTGCCGAACGAGTCGCGCAAGCCGTGGATCGGCAGGTGCGGGTCGATCTTCTGGCGGGCCACCCAGTTCCACCACTGGCTCTTGAGGGTCGAAGGCGCCATCTGCGTGCCGTCCTTCTTCGGCACCACGCGGCCGGCCTCGTTCCATGCCGGGCCCTGCGCCAGGCGGTACTCCTTCTGCGCGGCGAGCCAGACGCGCAGCTCGTCGCAGGCGGCCGCGGGCAGCGGCACGACGCGCGATTTGCCGTTCTTCGGCGGGTACTCGAGGAGGGTGCCGTCGTCGTCCTCCTCGATGGTGCGACAGACGGTGACGAAGCCTCTCTCCAGATCGAGGTCGCTCCAGAGCAGTCCGGCGACCTCGCCCACGCGCAGGCCGGAGAAGCCTGCGAGCACTCCGGCGGCGTGGACCTGGAGGCCTCTCGCCCTGATCACGGTGCTCGCGATCTCCTCCATGCTCCAGACGGGGCGCGTCTTGGGACGCAGGGCGGGCGGGTTCTTGACGCGCAGCGCCGGGTTCACGAGCAGGAGCTCCTCCTCGAGCGCCCAGTTGTAGGCGGTCTTGAGCATCGCGTGGTGGTGGGCGACCGTCGTCTCCGCGAGCGGCTTCCTCTTCTTGCTCCCGCGCATCTTCGCTGCGTAGTAGGTCGAGAGCTGGGCGCGGGTCAGCTTGCCGGCGAGGACCTGGCCGAGGGCCGGATCGACGTGGATCCGGCGGATGCGGCGGTAGGAGTTGTAGCTCGCCACCCGCATCTCGCCTCTCGTCGCCTCCAGCCAGCGGTCGAGGAGCTCAGCGAGCTTCAGGCGGTCGGGGTCGATGGTGCGGTGGGATTCCAGCTCCGCGATCCATGTCTCTAGCAGTCGCTCGGCGGCCTTCTTGCCCGGTGCCTCGACCACCTTGGTGGTCTTCGGGTACTTCTGCTTCTGCTTGCCCTTCGAGTCCAGCACCGGCTGCCCTTCCTTGTCGAACGCAGGCTCGGACGGCAGGTTCACCCACAGCTGCCAGCGGCCCCGCACGGGGACGCCGTTCTTCTTGACCGGGTAGACGAATCCGGTGAGACGCTCGGGGTCCATGCCGGCGACACTATCGCGCAGGTCGGCGGGAATCTGCTGCCAGGCGCAGAGACCCGCCGCAATGTCACCCGCGGACCGCCATCGTCACCCTCCCACGACCGGCGCCGCGAGGTTAGGCTCGCCGCACGACACGGGTCGACTGAACGGGAGCCAACAAGTGTCGGAGCTCATCCGGGGCCCCGCGGCGTGATGAGCCGCCGCGGGGTCTCGTCACTCCAAGAGGCTCGGCGCCGCCGGCGGCGGATGCGGGCGCAAGATATCCGTCGTGAGCTTCCGTCAGGATATGGTTGCCTGTCTCGGGTGTCGGACTTCGCATCCGACTGGCAGCATGTAGAATCGAGTAGTCTGAGGAGGGGGGTGTCGTTCTGAGTCTTCGAGGCCTAGACCTGTTCGCTGGCGCCGGCGGCCTGAGCTGTGGATTCGAGTGGACCGGCGGACAAGTCGTCGGCGGTATCGAAATTGACGCGGCGGTGGCGAGCACCTTCCAGACGAATCACCCGGATGCCCATGTCTGGGTTGACGACATCCGCGCAGTAACCCCACAGCAAGTTCGCGACGAAGTCGGTCAAGTCGACATCGTCCTTGGCGGGCCGATGTGCCAAGGCGTCTCCCAGCGAGGGCCGCGCGATCCGCACGACGCACGCAACTTCGCCTTCTGGTCGTTCATGGACTACGTGCGCGAGCTTCGTCCGAGCTTCTTCCTCATGGAGAACGTACCGGCCTTGGCGAGCGACGTTCACAATAGACTCTTGGCTATCGAAGTGTTCCGTGAACTCGAGTCGCTTGGCTACCACTTGGCCGCGGAGGCGCTGAACGTCGCTTGGCTCGGTGTCCCGCAGCTCAGATATCGGCTTGTAGTCCTGGGCAGTCTCGTCCACGAGCCGAGCTTCCCGAAGGCGGTGTCGGACGGCGTCGAGGGGAGGCTCGCGGAGGGCGATTTCGTCACTGTCGGCGACGCCCTCATGGACTTGCCGGAGGTAGGGCCTGGTGGAGGCGCCGACGAGATGGAACTTCCGAGCTCCGCGTCACCCTTGTCTCCCTACGCCATGCTCATGCGCGAGGGAGCGGAAAAGCTGTACAACCATTGGTCGGCAGCGACAGACGAAGTGAACCTGAGTCGCATTCGCCACGTGCCGGAGGGCGGCAACTGGCACGACATCCCCAGCGACCTTCTTCCGGCGCGCTTTCAATTCGTTCGCCCGAGCGACCATACGACGACCTACAGACGACTTGATCGCACCCATCCAGCTCACACGGTCACGACCGAATGCGGCAATGTCACGTCCGGTGCTTTCACCCATCCGCTGCAGGACAGAGCGATAACCGTTCGAGAGGCTGCGCGTCTGCAGGGATTCCCAGACCATTTCAGATTCCGCGGCCCTCGAGGAGCGCAGTACAAGCAGGTCGGGAACGCTGTGTCGCCTCTCGCCTTCAGGGCGATTCTCGATCACTTCGTCAGCGAGCGGAGGGGCCATACGGGCAGGCTCACTCTGGAGCTCCTCTCCCGGTACCCGAGCTCGCGCCTGCCCATCACCTTGGCGCCACGCTACAAGCCGCTGTTCGGCCTGAGCTCCAACGTTACGGGCCGACCGGACCGCAAGCAGTTGGAGCTCGGGGTTGCCTAGACTGTCGACGGAAGCGGTGTCCGCCAGCATCCGGCTTCTGGCCGGTACGGATATGACGGCCCGCTCGTCTTCCGCGCTCGAAGCCTTCCTGGTCTCGAAGCGCCTGCACGTCCGACAGCTCGATGTCACGATCCGGAACGTGAACGACGTCGTGCAGGAGCTCTTCGCCATATTCCCCGCCAGTCCCAACGGTCGCATTCAGCCCTTCGTGGCAAAGACGGTGAGGGGAGCCGAGGGCATTCCGAAGTGGGGCAACGTCGTCGAGTCTGGACGCAAGACAGTCTGGAACGTCACGACACGCAACCACGGCACCCTCGCGGAGAGCCTATTCCAGGGCAACAACATCCACGGCGGTCTCAGAGAAGACGCGGCGGACATCCTCGGTGAGAACCTGCTCAGAAGAGGCAACGATCCCGCCCGACCGCCGAGAGACGCCCTCGCGATATTCCTGCTCCGAGACGAGGTCTTCGAAGCGAGCCCCGACCAGAGCGCCCTAGACGATCGTCTTGCGAGCCGCTTCGGACTAGCGGACACAGACCTCGCGGCCTTCTGCGGCCCGCCCGCGGTGCACGAGCCCCTGATGTCGGACGACGACTGGGCCCCCAGCATCTGCCGGCGGACCTGATGCCTCCGACTGAGCAGGTGGTCGCCACCAGAGGCGAGCAAGTCTTCGCTGTATCGGCTGCGATCATGGTGGACGAGCGGGTACGGCGCATGGTGCGACTGGCGATTCTCTCCACGTCAGCGGTCATGCTCGTCGGACCGCCGGGAACGGGAAAGACCAGGCTCCTGAGCGAGATCGTCGATGAGATCTCGGGCAACTCGGTCGGCTACGGGTTCGAAGCCGACAAGAACGATCCCGTCGTCGTTACGCCGGACGAAAGCTGGACGACTCGCGACCTCATCGGCGGGGAGACTCTCGATGAGGAATCGCAGCTGCGATTCCGGCCGGGCCACGTTCTGAACGCGATCAAGGACGATCGCTGGCTCATTCTGGATGAGGCCAACAGAGCCGACATGGACAAGATCTTCGGAGGCCTCCTCACATGGCTCTCCGACGAGGAGGTCGACCTAGGGCGCGCCTCAACGCACGTCGCATCCCCGCCAGTAACGCTAGGGTGGAGCGACACGCCGGAATCGCGCGTCGAGAACATCGAAGCCCTCGACGCGGACACGCCGTCTGGCGAGCCCGTGAGGTTCCTAGCGGGGAAGGAATGGCGTCTGCTTGGCACTTACAACGCCCTCGATGCTCAGCGCGTCTTCAGATTCGGCCAGGCGCTCACACGCCGTTTCGCGCGCGTACCAATAGCCGCGCCCGACCCGGACCTGTTCGCTGAGATACTGACGCCTGTCGTCAAGGAGCTTCCCGCCGAGGCCAAGTCCGTGATCGATGCGCTCTATCGGGCGCACTTCGCGCGCGACGACACGCGGCTCGGCCCGGCCTTGTTCATGAGAATGCCCTCCTACGTCCAGGCTGGCATCTCGGACCCGCAGGACTCGACCGCAACCGACGACAACGCGGAAGCGGGCGCAGACCAAGGGTCCTTCGAGATACTGCCTGACAACACTGCGAACGATTCGGCAGCGACAGGCGTTACCGCGCTCCTGACCGAGGCCTATCTTGTGAACGTCGGGTCGTGGCTCGCCAAGCTCGACGATGGGGAACTCGAGGCCCTCGGAGAGCGCATCGTGAACGCCGGCGCCCTCCCGAGCACAGAGTGGGCATGGGTTACGACCCTACTGCCGGCCTTGGGCTAGCCCCGAGCCTACCGATCCCCGTCGAGGGCCTGCACGAGGTTCTCAAAGCATGGAGCGGGCAGGGTCGTCTGTGGGCGGCGCTGGCCCTCGTAGACGACGAAGAGCTCTCCGAACGGCAATGGAGCGAGCGCGATGTTCGCAGGCGTGCTCATCGCGTACTCTTCGCCCGCCTTGAACCCCGGCTGGCCGAATGGCCAGCGAGCCTGCAGCCGTGGCTCGAGGCCCTACCGGCGGAGAGCACGCGCACGCGCATCGTAGACAATGCACCCGGCGCCGGCGTGTCCTGGCCCGATTCGGCCGTCCGATTTGGCTGGCCGCCAAGTCAATTCGCAATCCGGCAGCGAAGCCGCATCCCGGACACGCTAATGCTAGGAGTGCTTCGCTGGACCATCGAGACGCTCGCCGGCGTATGGAAGGATGCTATCGCCGTCGAGCCCACTGTCGATTCGGAAGTCCGACATCAACTGACGGCCGCACTGTCACTCATGGATCTCGACATTCTCGCCCTGGCGGCAAGTGACCGGCCCAGCCTCGCCGAGATTCGTGCCGTACGACGCGAGGGCTATCCCTGGACCGCCGTCGCCTCTGTCGCGACCGAGCTTGCCGCCGCAGACGGCTCCCTCGAAGAACTCGCGCTCGTCTCCGTCCTTCCCTCCCCGGAACTGGCATGGCGGCTCTTTCACCTATCCGTCCTAGGGACGCTGCTCCGCGCCGCCCGCGACGCAGGGTGTCAGATCGACTCTCTTCGTCCCCTCACGGCCACCAGCATCGGACCCGCCTACCGCCTCGCTGATACGGGGGGGCGGAAATGGGACCTGTGGTTCGAAGCGGCGGGGGCGTGCGGCCACTACGGTCGCTCTTCTATCTATGGGCAGATGACCTCCCTGCTTCCCGGTGCACGGCCCATCGGGGCCGATCTTCTGCTTCTTCTTCCCGACCAGGTGGCGCTGGTGGTGGAGTGCAAGTATTCCGCCGATTCGTCTGTCGTCGGGCGAAACGGCTTCATGCAGGCGGCCGGCTATTCGCTCGAGATGCGCGCCGGACTTGCTCCGCGCGTGACGACAGTCGTGATCGCGCCCGAGGGAGTCGTGAGTCGAGGGACTCAGGTTGAGACCGTGGCGGGCCATCGCTCATATCACCCTCGATGCTCGCGCAGCGCGTTGCTGAGGTGCTGACCTCGGCCCAGTACAGCGACTCGCCATGACAGATCGTCTGACTGCGGACCAGCGGAGCGCGCTCATGAGCCGAATCCGCGGCAGCAATACCGTGCCCGAGCTGACGCTGAGACGCGCGCTGTACTCCATCGGCGTCAGGGGCTGGCGTCTTCATTCTAGGAAGCTGCCGGGCACCCCCGACTTGAGCTTCACGCGCTGGAGAGTTGCGGTCTTTGTGGACGGCACTTTCTGGCACGGTCATCCCTCAAAGTACTCGCCTGGACGCCTGTCGCCGTACTGGGACCAGAAGATCGCACGCAACCAGCAGCGCGATCAGCTCGCCAACGAGAGCCTCGCAGCAATGGGGTGGAAGGTGATCCGGTTCTGGGACAAGGATGTTCTCAAAGACCCCATTGCCGCTGCCCACGCCGTGGCTTTAGCCGTCGGGGAGGCACGCGAAAGGCACCGCCATTCTCAGGCCTGATGAGTCTGGGGCCACACAGACAGGGAGACCGCATGCCGGCGACCACAGACCAGCAGAGCAACATCGCAGACATCGAGAGGCGATCAGAGACGATCCGCCTGCAGGTCGAGGCAGTGCGCAAGGCGACGGCGGAGCTCGAGGTATATCGCGAGATCCTGCCGAAGCTCGACAGCATGGCGACCTGCGCCGTGCGCATCGAGGAGGACGTCGCCAGACTGGCCGCCTCGCTCAAGTAGCAGCCCGATCCGCCCCGTAGGGGGGGGGTCGAAGCGAAGAACCGGCGAGCGCCCACCCTGCCTG
>CAWHUW010000007.1:962500-994324 GCA_963832655.1 uncultured Thermoleophilia bacterium | reverse complement strand
GAGGGTCGACGAGTGGGGCGCCGACGCGGTCTACGCGGGCACGCAGAAGTGCCTCTCGTGTCCGCCCGGTCTGTCGCCGGTGACGTTCGGCGACGGCGCCGTGCGCAAGGTGCGCGCACGGACGACCCCTGCCAGAGCTGGTTCATGGACCTGGATCTCCAGCTCGGATACTGGTCGTCCGGGTCCCGCACCTACCACCACACGGCGCCCGTGAACGCCCTGTACGGCCTCCACGAGGCGCTGCTCATGCTGCGCGAGGAGGGGCTCGAGAACGCCTGGGCCCGCCATCGGCGCAACCATCTTGCGCTGGCGGCGGGCCTCGACGCCCTCGGCCTCTCGCTCCTCGTCGCCGAGCAGCACCGCCTGCCGCAGCTCAACATGGTCGTGGTCCCCGCCGGCGTGGACGAGGCGGCCGTCCGGGCGCGCCTGCTGGACGGCTTCGGCATCGAGATCGGCGCCGGGCTGGGCGCCCTCGCCGGCAAGGTGTGGCGCGTCGGCCTCATGGGCTACGCCAGCCGTGAAGAGAACGTGGTCGCCTGCCTGCGTGCGCTCGAGAGCGCGCTGACCGAGCAGGGCGTCGAGTTGGAGAACGGAGCGGCGGAGAACGCGGCCCGCGCGGCGCTCGAAGGCGCCGAAGGGCCGCACGACGACGGAGGTCCGAGATGACAGACGAGGCAAGCCCGCAGATCCGGGTCATCAGACCCAGCAACGTGGCATGGAGCGAGGCGGCGCGCAACCCCGAGGAGACCGACCCGCCGGGCGGCGAGTTCACGGCGGCCGGTTCGCCCGACGGCAAGTTCCACGTCGGCTACTGGCACCGCGACGTGCAGCGGCGGCACTTCGAGCGGCCGTACCATGAAGTGGCGCTCATCCTCGAGGGCGAGGTGGAGATCGAGCTCGACGACGGGACCGTGCTGCGCGCCGGCCCCGGCGACATCCTCGACACCCCCAAGGGCAGCAGCGGGTTCTGGCGCAGCCTCAAGCCCGTGCGCAAGCTCTGGGCGATCTACGAGGACTGACCGACGACCCCGCAGTAGCGCATCGCCGACAGAGCCACGACGCAGGCCACGTCCACCAGGTCGTCGACGGCGACGCGCTCGTCGACGCCGTGGATCGTGCCGAAATCGCGCGGCCCGAAGGAGAACGTGGGCGTGCCGTGCGCCGAGAACGTGGCGGCGTCGTGCCAGGAGTCGAAGCCCATCGGCCGACATGACTTCCCGAGGTCCTCGGCGCACGCCCGCGTCACGGCGACGAGCGGCGAATCGGCCGGGATCTCAGCAGGCACCACGTCGCTGCTCCAGCCCCACTCGAGCGGGTGCTTGCGCAGCCAGGGGTCGGTCGCCGCGGCTTGCTCCATCCACGCGACGATCTCGTTCTGGACGGCCCTGCCCGTGCCCTGCTCGTCGACATGGTTCGGCAGGTACTGACAGTCGAATCGTATCGTGCACGATGCGGGGTAGGTCACGTGCCACTTGCCGGCGGAGATGACGGTCGGGACGATGTCGCCCGGGTGAAGCAGCGGGTGCTGGTGGTCGGGACGCCCGCGCCACTCTTCGCGCAGGCGGCGCGCCGCGTCGATGACGACCTGCGCCTTTTCGATCGCGTTGACGGCGCCGCCCTCGCGCCAGTCCGGCTGCACGATCTCGGCGTGCCCCTCACGACCGCGGACGGTGATCGTCGGGCATACGGTCCCGCGGCAGGCTATGCACAGGTCGAGGTCGGTGGGCTCCGCGCAGATGCCGGCCGACGCCTTCACGCCGTGCCGTACCGCCGCCCAGCCGCCGGCGCCCGAGGACTCCTCGTCGGTGACGGTGCAGAAGACCACGTCACCCGCCAGCTTCACGCCCGCGCCGGCGAGGCCCTCGAGCGCGGCGACCAGCGCGGCGATCCCGCCCTTCATGTCGTTGGCGCCGCGCCCGTAGACGCAGCCGTCCGCGACGGTCCCTTCGTGGGGCGGCACGGTCCAGAGCTCGGGCGCGTCTACAGGCACGGCGTCGATGTGGCCGTTCAACAGCAGGCTGGGCCCGCCGCCGGCGCCGGGGATGGTCGCGACCAGCTGCGGCCTGCCGCGGAAATCGAGGTGGTCGGGGTAGTGGCGGTTGCCGGCGCCGGTCGGCTCGGGCTCCCACAGGCGCGACCCGCCGCCCAGCGACTGCAGGCGCCGGGCGAGTGAGCGCTGCAGCGGCTCTTCGTCGCGTGCCGAGTCGCCCGGCAGGCGTGCGGAAGTGTCGAAGGCGATGAGCTCGCACAGAAGACCTGTCAGCTCGTCGTCGCGCGCCCTGATCGTCTCCACGACGCGCTCCTCGTCCCGCGACCTCAGCGCCACCATCGCCGGCCTCCTCTCGTCGTGGGCGCTCAGGCGCCGATCATCTTCGCGATCAGGTCGGCGCGCCGCGCCGGGCGCCCCTTGGCCTCCTCGACCCGGTCGGCGCTCGCCATCATGCGCAGGGCGAGGTTGACGCCGATCCAGCGCAGCGGCTCGGGCTCCCAGGCCTTGGAGCGGTGGTTCACCCAGGGCAGGCGCGTCAGCGGCGTGTCCTCGCCGCGGATCAGGTCGCACAGCGTGCGGCCGGCGAGGTTGGTCGTCGAGACCCCGTCGCCGACGTAGGCGCCGGCCCAGGCGTTCCCGGTCGCGCGCTCGAGACCGACCGACGAGTACCAGTCGCGGCTCGCCGCGATCGCCCCGCCCCAGCGGTGGCTGACGCGGAAGGGGCCGATCTGCGGGAAGAGCGTGCGGGTCAGCTCGCGGAGGTGGTCCTGGACCCGGGGGTTGAGCGTGAACTCCTCGCTCAGCTTCGACTCGTAGTGGTAGGGCGCCCCGCGCCCCCCGATGGCGATGCGGCCGTCGTCGGTGCGGCAGGCGTAGAAGATGAGGTGGCGCAGGTCGCCGAAGACCTCGTGGCCCCTCCAGCCGAGCGCCTCCCAGGTCTCCTCGGAGAGCGGCTCGGTGGCGATCATCAGCGAGTAGATCGGCACGAGGTCGCGCTCGTGGCCGGGGAGCTCGGGGGTGAACGCCTCGGTGGCGCGCACGACGACCTCGGCCCTGACCGTGCCGAACGGCGTCTCGGCTGCGTGCGCGGCGATCGCGCTCACGGGGGTGCGCTCGTAGATCGGCACGCCGAGCCGCTCGACGACCGCGGCGAGGCCGCGCGCCAGGCGCGCCGGGTCGACGGCGGCGCCGTGCGGGGTGTAGACGGCGCCGAGGCAGCCGGCGACCTTGAGGCGCGCGCTCGCCTCGCGCGCCCCGAGGAGCACGTAGTCGTCCTCGCCGAAGCCCCAGGAGCGCTCGTACTCGATCTGCTGGGCGGCGCGCAGCAGCTGCACCGGGTTGGTCGCCAGGCTGAGCTGGCCGTCGAGGTGGAAGCGCGCCTCGATGCCCTCCTCTTCGACCACGCGGGCGATCTCGTAGACCGTGTCGAAGAGGGCGCGCTGCTGGTCGCTCACCGCCTGGCGGCCGCTCCACCGGGCGGCGCGCGCCCGGGAGCCCGGGAAGTAGGTGTGACACCAGCCCCCGTTGCGCCCCGAGCCGCCGTAGCCGGCGATCTCGCGCTCGAGCACGGCGACGCGCAGGTGCGGGTCGGCCTTCTTCAGGTAGTAGGCCGTCCAGAGGCCGGTGTAGCCGGCGCCGACGATCGCGACGTCGACGTCGGTCGGCCCCTCGAGCGCGGGGCGCGGGGCCAGCTCCCCGGGCAGAAGGTCGAGCCACATGCTGCGTGAGCGGTAGTCCGTCACGGTCATCTCCCCTCAGTGTCGGTCATCGGCGGGCAGCGCTCGTCTCTGCCGCCCGAGGATCTCGTCGGCTTGCAGCGCGGATACGGCCTCGAGGGGCAGAGCCGCCCAATGCTGTTCATCGTAGCTGAGCCGTCCCTGTCAGCGCCAGCATCGTATACACCTGCTGAGATGCCACGGTTCGCACAGCGTGCAGCGTTTGCGCGCGCGACTGGGTGCCGGCGCCTCGCTCGGATGCCTCCGTGCGCATCCGGAGGACCCTCTGCATTTGTACAATGGGATCGAAGGAGGCGCAGATGACGAAGAAGTACATCCACTCGTATCCGAACTTTTGTGAGGGACGCCGGCCCGAGGTGATCCGGGAGATCGTCGATGCCATGGCCAGTGAGGCCGGCGTGAGGCTGGTGCTCGCCGACAGCGACGCTGACTTCAATCGCACGAACGCGGAGATCATCGGCGAAGCGGGACCGCTGAGGCGAGCGATCATGGCCATGGCCGAAAGGGTCTACGCGTTGATCGACATGGAGGACTACAGCGGGGCGCACCCTCACATCGGGGCCCTCGATCTGGTCCCCTTCTACCCGCTGTACGGCTCCAGCATCGAGGAGTGCGTGGCACTGGCGGAAGAGATCGGCCGGGACCTCCACGAGCGCTTCGGGGTCCCGATCTACTTCAGCGGCGAGAACGCCCGCAGTCCGGAGCGCCGCGACCTGCAGTTCATCCGTCGCGGCATGTACAAGGGCCTGAAGGAAGTGGTGCACCTCCCCAGAGAGCCCCCGACATCGGTCCGGCGAGACTGCATCCGAGAGCCGGCGCCACCATCGTGGCCGCCTACGCGACCTTCATGGTGGGCTTCAACGTCATGTTGGGGACCGACGACGTCGCGATCGCCAAGAAGATCGCCCGCATGGTGAGCGGCACGCACGGCGGCTTCAGCACGGTGCGTGCCGCCGGCATGCCTCAGTCGCAGCGTGGTGGCACCACCGTGTCGATGGATGTGTGGGATCCAGTGAAGACGCCTCTTCACCGCATCTACAGGGTGATCGAGGCGGAGGCCGAGCGACTAGGGGTCCCTGTGACCGGCAGCGTCATCTGCGGCACCGTTCCCCTCGACGCCCTCGTCGATTGTGCGGAGTACTCCCTTCGGCTCCAGGAGTTCGACAGGAGCATGATCGTGGAGAACCAGCTGTTCGGTCTGTCCGCAGACGCGAGCTGACGTGGACCTGCTCGACCTGCCGCTGCGCGACTTCGTCGCGAGGCTCTACTCGGAGGATGCGGAGTATGGCGGCGGGAGTGTCGCCGCCCTGGCCGGCAGCCTCGCGGCGGGGCTTGTCGTGATGGTCGGCAGGACCATCCTGCAGGGCGGAGGGGGCGGTGACGAGCCGCTCTGGGAAGAGGTGACACGCGAATCGGAGCGGCTTTCCCTTGACCTGCTGGCGAGCGTCAACGAAGACACCGAGGCGTACGAGGCCATCGTCGTGGCGCTGCGGATGCCGCGCGCCGGCGAGGCCGATCGCCGCGCGCGGGCAGTGGACCTCGAGCGGGCGCTGCTGCAGGCGGCACGCGTCCCTCATCGCACCCTCGTGGCCTGCGTGAGTCTGCTTGGCTTGGCGGATTCCGTGGCCGGCGTCGCCAAGGAGTCTGTCTTCAGCGACCTGGGGTCGGCCGCCCATCTTGCCTTGGCCGGGGCCCGAGCCGCCGCCCTCAACGTGGCCGTCAACGCAGGGTGCCTCCTCGAGGTCGAGGAGGCGACGGCGCTCATCGCCTCATGCCGGGGCGACCTCGCCACCGCGGAGGCCCTGGCCGACTCCTTCGCTCGAAGGCTTTCCGCGCGTGGAGCGGACGCTGACGGGAACTGGAAAGGATGGCTCTCGGTCGGCGAGTCGTCCTGACCGCGAGCCGCGCGCTGCCGTTCCTCCGGTGGGTCGGGCGAGAGCGCCAGCGAGGTTCCTGGCCAAGCTTCGCCGAGTGCGCCGTTGGGTACAAACCCGGCCGAGAACCAAACCACTGAAGGGGCTTACTCATGGAGACCACAACGACTTCGCCGGACGTCGAGCACAGGCTGTCTCGCCTGCGCGTCTGGAACATCGGCGTCGGCCTCGTCCTCGCCGTTCAGGCGATCGCGATCGCCGTTCTCACCAACGGCTTCACGTTGCCGGTAACGGCCACGTTCATGGAGGGCCCGCCCGGCACCGAGGCCGAGCTCACCAACCTGTTCGACGTCCAGATCGGCTGGGGGGTGTTCGCCTTCATGGCGATCTCGGCCGGAGCGCTCTTCATCATCGCCTCACCGGGCGTGTTCGAGTGGTACAAGCGGAACCTGCTTCAGGACCGGAACTACGGGCGCTGGATCGAGTACTTCTTCAGCTCCTCGCTGATGATCGTGCTGATCGCCATGATCACCGGCGTCAGTGACGTCGCGGCGCTGGTCGCGATCTTCGGCGTGAACGCGTCGATGATCCTCTTCGGGCTGCTGATGGAGAAGTACGAGACGCCGGGAAGGCCGAACTGGCTCTCGTTCCTGTTCGGCTGCTTCGCCGGCGCCGTCCCGTGGATCGCCGTCTTCATCTACCTCTGGGGCCCCGGTGTCGACGCCTCGCCGCCGGGCTTCGTCTATGGCATCTTCGTGTCGCTGTTCGCCTTCTTCAACATCTTCGCCCTCAACATGGTGCTGCAGTACAAGAAGGTCGGGCCCTGGCGCGACTACCTGTTCGGCGAGAAGGTCTACATCCTGCTCAGCCTGACGGCGAAGTCGCTGCTCGCCTGGCAGGTGTTCTCGGCGGTGCTGGCGAGCTGACAGAGGCGGGAGGGACCGCGCGGCGCGGTAGACTCGCCGCGTGACCTCGACACGACCCGCCACCTTCGACGATCTCAGGCGCCGGCGCTGGGAGCTTCTCGCGCTCACCAGCGTCGGCGCCTTCATGGCCCCGCTCGACGGGGCCATCGTCTCGGTGGCCCTGCCCGTCATGAGCCCCGAGCTCGGCCTGAGCTTCAGCGCCTCGATGTGGGTGCAGGCCGTCTACCTGCTCGTCACCGCGGTCCTGCTCATCCCGCTGGGCAGGCTCGCCGACGCACGCGGCCGCATGCGCTTCTACCTCCTCGGCATCTTCGTGTTCGCGACAGGGTCGCTGCTCTGCGCCGTGAGCGTGAACGGCGCCTGGCTGATCGCGTCGCGCGCCGTCCAGGGCGTCGGCGCGGCGCTGCTCATAGCGACCTCGGCGGCGATCGTCACTGCGGCCTTCCCCCCGCAGGAGCGCGGCAGGGCGCTGGGCATCAACGTGGCCGCGGTCTACCTTGGCCTGAGCGTCGGCCCCCCGCTCGGCGGCTTCCTCACCGACGCCTTCGGGTGGCAGACGATCTTCCTCGTCAACGTACCGATCGCCGCCGTGGTGCTGGCGTGGGGCTGGCGCCTGTTGCCGCGCGACGATCGCGGGGGGGCAGCGCCGGCGGTTCCGGGCGCCTCGGCGCCGCGGCCTGATCTGATCGGCGCCGCCCTCTGGGGCGCGTTCCTCATCTGTCTCCTTGTGCCGCTCACGTTCGCCCCGCAGTGGGGCTGGGCCGTGCCGCGCACTGTCGTCCTGCTCGCGCTCGCGGCCGCGTCGCTGCTTGCCTTCGTGTTCGTGGAGCGTCGGGTCGCCGACCCGCTGCTCGACCTCGACCTGCTCCTGCACAACCGGCTCTTCGCCGCCGCCAACTCCGCCGCCCTGCTGAACTACATGGCCCTGTACGCGATCAGCATTCTGACGGCCGTGTTCCTTGAGGTGGTCCAGGACCGCACGGCGGCGCTGACCGGCTTGATCATGCTCAGCCAGCCGGTGATGCAGGCGGTGCTGGCGCCGCTCGCCGGGAGGTTGAGCGACCGCGTCGGCTCGCGGGTCCTGGCGACGACCGGCATGGGGCTCACGGCCGTCGGGATGGTCCTGCTGGGTTCGATGCCGGTGGATGCGAGCCTGCCGCGCGTGATGGTGAGCCTTGCCGTCGTCGGCGTCGGCATGGCTTCCTTCAGCGCTCCCAACACGAGCGCTGTGATGGGGAGTGTGGACCGCCGCCAGCTCGGTCTTGCCGGGGCGTTCCTGGGCACGATGAGGGCGACCGGCATGGCCCTCAGCGTGGCGATCCTCGGCGGCATCGCCGCGAGCCAGCTCGGACGCGCCGGCGGCAGGCTCATCTTCAGCCACGGGAGCGGCGACGGCATGGGCGCCCTCGGCGCGAGGGCCGTCGCCGACTTCGCCCGCGGCTATCGCTACGCGATGTACACGGGCGCTGCGCTGGCCGTGCTCGGCGCGCTGGTCTCGCTGACGCGCGGGGCGCACGAGGCAGCGGGCAGCGAGGCCTGAGGACGTCGCATGCCGGCCGTCAGCGCAGGCCTGCTGATCTACCGCCGCAGACCGGCCGGTCTCGAGGTCCTGCTCGTCCACCCCGGCGGGCCGTACTGGGCGAAGAAGGACGCCGGCGCCTGGAGCATCCCGAAGGGCGAGGCCGAGCCGGGGGAACTCGGCGAGGCGCGGCCGGTGCCGGAGCGCGACGCCGCGTGGCGGCGTCCGGCTCCGGCCAAGCCGCGCCTCCGCGCCGCCGCCAGCCGACCTTCTCGCCGTGGCGAGCCGCGAGTCGCGCGAGGAGACGGGGCTCGAGCGCGCCGGGACCCTTCGCGTCGCTGGGCGGCGTCAAGGCCCATCACCACAAGCTCATCTACGCCTGGGCGGTCGAGTTCGACTGCGACGCCGAGGCGATCGTCAGCAACCAGTTCGAGATGCAGTGGCCGCCGCGCTCGGGACGGACGGCGCGGTTTCCCGAGGTCGACCGCGCTGCTTGGTTCGACCTGCGGACGGCGCGCGAGAAGATCGTCCCCGTGCAGCGCCGCTTCCTCGACGACCTCATGGTCGTCGCCGCCGGCGCGTGAAGCGATCGGTCTACCGTTCGACGCCTCTTGCGCGGTGGGGTATACTTCCGCGGCTATAGAAGCAGGAGCCGCGAGCTCCTCACCCTGCGCCCAGCGTTGGTCGACAGGGTCTCGTAAGCACAGTCTCCGATGTCGAAAGGAGAACGCGAGGGCTCGCTACGGCGACCCCTTTTTGCTATGGGAAGACCTTTTTCGCCGAGAGACAGATACATGCGGGATCGGGCCAACGAGCCCCTGATCCGCATCAACGACGGCATCACGGTGCCGCAGGTCCGGCTCATCGATGAGAAGGGCCAGCAAATGGGCATCAAGCCGATCGGGTTCGCGCAGGAGTACGCCGCCGAGCACAACCTCGATCTCGTCGAAGTCGCCGCCCAGGCCGACCCGCCGGTCTGCCGGGTGATGAACTTCAGCAAGTACCGCTATGAGCTCGAGCAGAAGTCCAAGGCGGCGCGCAAGCACCAGAGCCAGATCGTCATCAAGGAGATCAAGTTCCGGCCCAAGGTCGGCGTGCACGACTACGAGACCAAGAAGGGTCACGTGCTGCGCTTCTTGCAGCACAAGGACAAGGTGAAGGTCACGATCATGTTCCGCGGCCGCGAGATGGTCCACCCCGAGCGGGGAGAGGCGCTGCTCATGCGTCTCGCCGAAGACGTCAAGGAGTTCGGCGTCATCGAGTCCAAGCCGCTCCAGGACGGCCGCAACATGGTGATGATGCTGGGGCCCGTCAAGTAGAGGCGCCGGCGAAGCGGGGCGCCGCAGCGGCGGCGCCGGACACGACATGCGAAGCGTCACCGCGCCGGCATCCCGGCGCGTGAAGAAGCAGCAGGAGGCAGGTGCGTATGCCCAAGATGAAGACCCACAGCGCGTCGAAGAAGCGCTTCCGTCTGACCGGCAGCGGCAAGCTGGTCCGCCGGCACGCGTTCAAGAGCCACCTGCTGGAGCACAAGACCTCGAAGCGCAAGCGCGGGTTCCGCAAGGTCTACGACGTCTCGAGGGCCGACACCCGAGAGATCCGTCGTCTCCTCGGCCTTCGCTAGAGGAGCGGGAGTACAGACATGTCTCGAGTCAAACGCAGTATCAGCGCGCGTAAGAAGCGCCGCAAGGTCCTCGAACAGGCCAAGGGCTATCGCGCGACCAAGAACTCCAGCTACAAGCGGGCCAAGGAGCAGGTGCAGCGCAGTCTGCAGTACGCGTATCGCGACCGGCGCGTGCGCAAGCGCGAGTTCCGCCGTCTGTGGATCGTGCGCATCAACGCCGGCGCCCGCGAGAACGGCCTCTCGTACAACCAGTTCATGCACGGGCTGCAGCTCGCCAACATCGAGCTCGACCGCAAGATCCTCGCCGATCTCGCGGTCAGCGACCCGACCTACTTCGCCTCGCTCGTCGGTCAGGCGCGCGCGGCCCTCGAGGCGGCGTAAGCGCCGCCGGCCGGGCGAAGTGCGCGAGGGGTGGGCGAAGAGCTTGGGGTTTTAGGCGAACCCATCATCAGTCCGCAGAACGCCGTCGCGAAACGGGCGGCGGGTCTGCGGCTCCGCAAGTTCCGCGAACGTGAAGGCGCCTTCCTGGCGGAAGGCGCCGATCTCGTCGCGGCCGGCATCGCCGCCGGCCACCGCCCGCAGGTCGTGTTCGTGCGCCGCGGCAGCGCCGCCGAGGCGGCCGCCGCGGGCGGCGGCGCGAGGGCGGCGAGACCGGCGACGCGGCGCCGGTCATCGTCCCTGCCGCCCTCGCCAGCCTGACGGTCTACCCGGTGAGCGACCGCGTCGCGGCGAAGGTCTCGACCCTCGAGACGGCGCCCGACGTCATGGCCGTGTTCCCGCTGCCCGGCCCGCGCCCCTCGAGCGCGCTGTCGCGGAGCGCGCCGCCGCTGGTCGTCTACGCCGACCGCATCGCCGACCCCGGCAACATGGGCACCCTGCTTGCGGGCGGCGGCCGCCTTCGGCGCCGCCGCCCTCGTCGCGGCGCCCGGCCTCCGTCGACCTCTACGGTCCCAAGACCGTGCGCGCCAGCATGGGCGCGGTGTTCGCGCTGCCGCTGTACCAGGACGTGAACCTCGGCGAGCTCGTCGACCCGCCTCGGCGGGCCGCGCGTCTACGGTCTCGTCGCCCACGGCGGCGCGCCGCTCTCCGACGCCGAGCTGCGCCGCCCGGCGGTCCTCTGCGTCGGCGCCGAGCGCGCCGGGCTCTGCGCCCGGAGACGCTCGCGCGCCTCACCGACCGATTGACCATCGAGCTGGCGCCGGATGCGTCCGGCGCCGGGCCGGCCGGCGCTGCGCTCGACGCCGGCCCGCGGGCCGCGTCGAGTCGCTCAACGCCGGCGTCGCCGGCGCCATCGCCCTGTACGAGTTCGCGCGCCGCGCCCGCCGGCACGCCTTCGGCGACGCCGCGGGTCGCGAGCCCGAGAAAGGATGACCATGGACGACGCCGAGCTGCAGGTCGCTCAAGGAGCGCGCCCCCACGCTCGCGGCCTTGCGCACGACCAGCCGCGACGCCATGACGCGGGTACGCCGACCTCGCCTCACTGGAGAAGGCTGCGCGTCGCGATCCTCGGCCGCAAGAGCCCGCTCACCGAGCTGCTGCGCTCCATCCCACGCTGGCCGCCGAGGAGCGTCCGACTGTTCGGCAAGTTGGCGGCAACGTCGTTGCGCCGCGAGCTGGAGGCGCTCGTCGAAGAGCGCGAGGACAGAGCTCAAGAAGGCCGCCCTCAGCGCCTCGCTCGAGCACGAGCGCCTCGACGTCACTCTGCCCGGGCAGCCCTTCCCGGCCGGCCACGAGCACCTCATCAGCCAGACGATGCAGGAGGTCGAGGACATCTTCATCGGGCTCGGCTACCGCATCGCCGAGGGGCCCGAGGTCGAGCTCGACTACTACAACTTCACGGCGCTCAACACGCCGCCGAGCCACCCCGCGCGCTCCGCGCACGACACCTTCTGGGTGCAGGAGCAGCGCGAGACCATGCCCGAGGCGGTCGTCGACGCCGACCGCGGCGTCCTGCTGCGCACCCACACCTCGCCGGTCCAGGTGCGCGTCATGGAGGCGCAGCAGCCGCCCGTGTCCATCCTCTGTCTGGGCAAGGTCTACCGGCGCGACTCCGACGCGACGCACACGCCGATGTTCCACCAGGTCGAAGGCCTCGTCGTCGACGAGGGCATCACGCTGACCGACCTCAAGGGCACCGTGGCGCACTTCACGCGCGAGTTCTTCGGGCCCGAGCGCTCGATCCGCGTGCGGCCCGCACTTCTTCCCGTTCACCGAGCCGAGCATCGAGGTCGACGTCAACTGCGAGCTGTGCGCCGGCAAGGGCTGCCGCTCGTGCAAGCACTCCGGCTGGCTCGAGATCATGGGCGCCGGCATGGTCGACCCGAACGTCTACGGCTTCGTCGGCTACGACCCGGAGAAGGTCAGCGGCTTCGCCTTCGGCATGGGGGTGGAGCGCATGGCGATGCTCAAGCACGGCATCCCCGACCTGCGCCTGTTCTACGACAACGACGTCCGCTTCCTGCGGCAGTTCTGAGGGGAGGAGGACGCGATGAAAGTACCGTTCAGCTGGCTCAAGGAGTACGTCGACTGGCAGGGCACGCCGGAGGAGCTCGCCGAGCTGCTCACGATGTCCGGCACCGAGGTCGAGGGCATCGAGTGGGTCGGCGCGCCGCGTGACGCCGAGAACCTGAGCCGCTTCGTCGTCGGCAGGGTCGTGACCCGCGAGAAGCACCCCAACGCCGACAAGCTCAGCCTGTGCACCGTCGACGTCGGCGAGCGCAACGGCGGCGTCAGGCAGATCGTCTGCGGCGCCGACAACTTCAAGGCCGGCGACGTCGTCGCCGTCTCGATGAGCGGCGCCGTGCTCGAGAACGGCCTCAAGCTCAAGAAGGCCAACCTGCGCGGCGTCGAGAGCGACGGCATGATGATGAGCGAGCAGGAGCTCGGCTACGAGGAGAAGAGCCCGGGCATCGTCGTGCTTCCTGCGGAGTGGACGGTCGGCGCGCCGCTGCAGGACTACCTGCCGGTGAGCGAGGCGGTGCTCGAGCTCGAGCTGACCTCGAACCGGCCCGACTGCTTCAGCATCTACGGCATCGCCCGCGAGGTCGCGGCGGCGTCGGGGGCCAAGCTGGCGCCGCCGCCCACCGCCGGACCGGCGGTGCTGGGCGGCGCCCCGGCCGACGAGTCGATCGCCGTTGAGGTCGTCGACGCCGACCTTTGTCCGCGGTACGGCGCCCGTGTGATCCGCGGGATGAAGGCGGGGGAGTCGCCGGCGTGGCTCAAGGCACGCCTCACGCACGCCGGCATGCGCCCCATCAGTAACATCGTCGACGTCACGAACTACGTGATGCTCGGCTGGGGGCAGCCCCTGCACGCCTTCGACGCCGGCAAGATCTGCGGCGGCACGCTCATCGCGCGGCGCGCGAAGAGGGGCGAGAGGATCGTCACGCTCGACGAGGTCGAGCGCACGCTCGACGGCCAGATGCTCGTGATCGCCGATGTCGAGAAGCCTCTGGTGATCGCCGGCGTGTTCGGCTCGGTCGACGCCGAGGTCGACGAGACGACGACCGATGTCGTCCTCGAGGCGGCCAACTTCAGCGGTCCCAGCATCCTGCGCACCGAGATGCACACCGGCATCCGCAGCGAGGCGAGCAACCGCTTCGAGAAGGGGCTGGACCCGGCGCTGGTGCCGGGCGGTCTCGACTTCGCCTGCCGGCTCTTCGCCGAGCTCTGCGACGGCACTGTGGCGCCGGGCATGGTCGACGTGTGGGGCGGCGCGGCGGAGCCGCGCCGCCTGACCTACCGGCCGGCGAAGGCCGACGCCCTGCTCGGCTACCCTGTGCCGGCGGCCGATCAAGCATCGCTGCTTCGCCGGCTCGAGTGCGAGGTCTCAGAGGGCGCCGCGTGGACCGTCGCCCCGCCGAGCTTCCGCCCCGACCTCGAGCGCGAAGTCGACCTGATCGAGGAGGTCGGGCGCCTGGCCGGCTACGGCATGGCGCCTGAGACGCTGCCTCGGCACACGACGGCGGGCGGCCTGACCGGGCCGCAGCAGGTGCGGCGCGCCCTGCGGCGCGCCCTTGCCGGCTGCGGCCTCGACGAGGTCATCACCTACGCGTTCATCGCCGCCGACGCGCTCGACCCGCTTGGGCTGCCCGAGGGCGATCCGCGCCTTGAGCCGGTCCGGCTCGCCAATCCGATGAGCGCCGAGCAGTCCGTCATGCGCACCATGCTGCTACCCGGCCTTGTCGCCACCGTGCGCGACAACCTCGATCGCCTCAACGACCCGCCCAACCTCTTCGAGCTGGGGCGCGTCTACCTGTGGGACGAGCCGGTCGCCGGCTCCCGATCACGCCGCCGAGCCCGGCGCCTTGCTGCCGCGCGAGGCCGAGGCGCTCGGCATCGTGATGAGCGGCCCCGTGCACCGGGAGAACTGGACCGGCCTGGGCCGACCGACCGACTTCTTCACCCTCAAGGGGGTGATCGAGGTCGCGCTTCGCGCCGTGGGCCTCGAGGCGTCGTTCGCCGCACTCGGCGACCAGGCCGCCGCGTTCCCGTACCTGCACCCCGGCAAGGCGGCGGTCGTCAGCGTGCCCGGTACCGACGGCATCGGCGTGCTCGGCATGCTGCGCCCCGACGCGGCTGCGGCGTGGGGCCTCGAGGAGCTCGACCTCTTCGTCGCCTCGCTCTCCATCGACCAGATCGCTGCCGTCGCGCGGCCGACGGTGACCTTCCGCGACCTTGTCACCTACCCTCCGGCCGAGCAGGACCTGGCCGTGGTCGTCGACGGCGGCGTGCCCGCCGCCGACGTGGTCGCCACGGCGCGCAAGGCCGGCGGAAAGCTCGTCGCCGGGGTGACCGTCTTCGACGTCTACGAGGGCGACCAGGTGCCCGAGGGGAAGCGCTCGCTCGCACTCCGCGTGCTCATGCGCTCTGCCGAGCGCACGCTGAACGACAAGGACATCGCCAACGTGCGCGCCAAGATCGTCGGCGCGCTCGAGCGCGAGTACGGCGCCGTCCTGAGGTAGGCGCCTGGAGACGGGGTGAGGGCGGCGGCCGGCCCATATGCACCGGCCGCCGCCCTCACCCTGCCATCTCGTTCGGCCTCGTCGTCTGGCCGGTCGCGGAAGACTGCGGTGAGGGGGCGGGTGCCACGGTGCCGTCGCCGACCTACTCGGACCCGACGTGTGTCGGGTCCCGCTTGCGATCATAGGTCTCGCCGTCGATCGGGCGGCCGTCTGTGTCTCGCCGCGCGCAGGGTCCTTCGACCCATCTTCTCTGCCGCGTACCGCCGATCGCCAGGGCAAGACCGCGGGCCACTGGGCCGACGACCGGCGCTGCATATGATGCTTACCATAGGCGCGACGTTTGCATGATTCTCAGAGCTCTGCTATGGTGCCCGCCACGATGAGCAGCGCGACGACCTCTCCGCCTCACCCAGACCCGTGTCTCCACGGGCCTTCCGCGCTGCGATGCCCCCCGAGCCCGACGTGCACGACGGACGCCGGCCGGTGGGCGCACCCGTCTGCACTAGCTCCCGCAGCTAGCGGCTCTCTCAGACGTCCGCGTTCCGACCGCCGGCGCATCCCCTTTGGCCTGCGTCCATGTCGACGTGCACCCGGAGACACCCATGCCGACCACGAACTCGACGATCACCGGACACAAGAAGGACAGTGCCGCTCCGCGTAAGGCGGCCGTGGTCACAGCGCGGCAGATGACGACGACCGCGCCGCGCCAGACGGTGCGCGCGAGCGTCGCCATCGTGGGCGGCAGCGGCTACACAGGCGCCCTGCTCGCCGAGCTTCTCCTGCGTCACCCGTCCGTGCAGCTGACCCACTTGAGCTCGGAGTCGCGTGCCGGCGAACCCGCCGCGGCCCACCTGCCTCGGCTCCGCACCGACCTTAGCTACTGCACCGAGGGTGAGATCGCCGAGGTCGACGTCGCCTTCGTCTGCACGCCGCACGGCGAGGCGGCGCCGGTCGTCAAGCGTCTGCTCGACACCGGCGCCAAGGTCGTCGACCTCTCCGCCGACTTCCGTCTCGATGCGGCGACGTACGCCGAGTGGTACGGCGAGCATCCGTATCCCTGGATGCTGCCGGCTGTCTACGGGCTGGCGGAGCTTCACCGCGACGAGGTCGCAGAGGCGGACCTCGTCGCCAATCCCGGCTGCTACCCGACTGCCGCGCTGCTCGCCCTTGAGCCTCTCAAACGACTCGGGCTGCTCGACGTCGTCATCGACGCGAAGTCCGGCGTGAGCGGCGCCGGCAAGACGCCCAGGGAGAGCACGCACTTCTGCAGCGTCGACTCCGACCTCGTCGCCTACGGCGTCCAGTCGCACCGGCACTACCCTGAGATCGCGGCGGGGCTCGCTGGTGACGAGGCGACACGGGGGGCGCCGGGAGCGGCCGTCTTCGGCGCCGCGCCCGCCACCGCCTCGCCGCCGCTCACGTTCGTCCCGCACCTGGTGCCGCTCCAGCGCGGGATCAGCGAGACGATCTACGTTCGGCCGGCGACCTTCCCGCTCCCAAGCCAGGCCACGGTGCGGGCCTCCTATGACGACTTCTACGCCGCCGAGCCTTTCGTCGCGGTCTGCGACGCGCCGCCGCGTCTCCAGGACGTGATCGGCACCAACTGCTGCCGCATCTTCCCTCACGTCGACGAGCGGGCCGGACGCATCGTCGTGATCAGCGTGATCGACAACCTCATGAAGGGCGCTTCGGGACAGGCGGTGCAGAACATGAACCTCATGCTCGGGCTGCCCGAGACAGAGGGGCTGCTCTGATGCTGCCGGTCACGCGCTTCGTCTCCCTGCCCGCCTTCGCCACGCAGGCCCAGCGCAGCGTGACGTGCCCGAAGGGCTACGTCGCCGCCGGCGTCGCCTGCGGGCTGAAGAAGAAGGGCCGTCTCGACCTGGGCCTGCTCGTCTCGCTGCGGCCGGCGGTCTCGGCGGCCACCTTCACGAGCAACGCCGCCGCCGCGGCGCCGGTTCGTCTCACGCGCGAGACCTCCGCCTGTGACCGCCTGCAGGGCGTGGTCGTCAACGCCGGCAACGCAAACGCCTGCACGGGCAGGCAGGGTCTGGGGGACGCCGCCCGCATGCGTCTCCTGGCGGCACAGCACCTGCGTCTGCCGGTCGAGCTGGTCGCCGTGGCCTCGACCGGCGTCATCGGCGTGCCGCTCGACATGGGCAAGGTCGAGCCCGGCATCGCCGCCGCGGCGGCGGCGATGAAGCCGGGCGGCGGCGAGCACTTCAGCCAGGCGATCCGCACGACCGACAGCTCGCCCAAGCGGGGTGCGCTGGAGCTCGAGACCGCCGACGGCGTGGTGCGCCTCGGCGCCGCCGCCAAGGGCTGCGGCATGATCTCGCCGCGCATGGCGACGATGCTCTGCTTCGTCACCTGCGACGCGGCGGTCGGCGTCGAGGACTGGCGGCGCGTGCTCGCGGCGGCGGTCGAGCACGAGCTTCAACCGCATCACGGTCGACGGTCAGGAGTCGACCAACGACATGGTCGTCGGCTTCGCCAACGGCGCCTCGGGCGTGCGTCTCGGGAGACCGGTCTCGGCCAGCTGGCCGAGGCGCTCGACGCCATGCTGCTCGCCCTCGCCGTCGGCATGGTCGCCGACGGCGAGGGCGCGACCAAGGCGGTGCGGCTCACGGTCGAGGGCGCGCGCGACGCCGGCGAAGCCGAGCGCGTCGCGCGCGCCGTCGCCGACTCACCGCTCGTCAAGACCGCGCTTCTTCGGCCGCGACGCGAACTGGGGCCGCATCGTCCAGGCCGCCGGCCAGGCGCTGGGGGAGCGGGCGAGCGCCCTCCGCCGCCGTGGCGACGGCGGACGTCCTCTACGAGGACCTCGCCGTCGTCCGCGGCGGCCAGCCTGCGACGCTCGGCGAGGGCGAGCAGGAGCGCCTCGCCGACATCATGGCGCAGCACGAGATCGACCTCCGCGTCGGCCTTCACGGCGGCTCCGCCGGCGCCACCGTCTACTTCAGCGACCTGACCCACGACTACGTCACCCTCAACGCGGAGTACTCGACGTGAGCCCCGCGTTCCACGCGCCCACGGAGGCCCGCCCATGACGGTCCGGCAACAGAAGACGGTGAAGACCCTGCTCGAGGCGATGCCCTACATCCGCCGCTTCTGGGGGACGACCCTGGTCGTCAAGTACGGCGGCGCGGCGATGACGTCGCCGCGCCTGCAGGAGGAGTTCGCCGAGGACATGGTCCTGCTGCGCCTCGTCGGCATGAAGCCGGTCGTCGTGCACGGCGGCGGCCCCGAGATCACGCGCCACATGGGGCGCCTCGGCATGGAGACCCGGTTCGTCGACGGTCACCGGGTCACCGACGAGGCGACCATGGAGGTGGCGCGCATGGTCCTCGTCGGCAAGGTCAACAAGGACATCGTCGGGCTCATCAGCCGGCACCGGGGGTCCGCCGTCGGCCTGTCGGGCGAGGACGGCGGCCTGCTGCGCGTGACGCCCAGGCAGCACGTCGACGCCCAAGGCCAAGACGTCGACCTCGGCCGCGTGGGCGACATCGTCTCGGTCAACGTCGACGTCCTCGACCTGCTCGCGGAGCAGAACATCCCCGTCGTCGCCAGCGTCGGCGCCGACGAGCGAGGGCATGGCGTACAACGTCAACGCCGACACCGTGGCCGGCGAGCTGGCCGCCGCCCTCAAGGCCGAGAAGATCGTCTTCCTCACCGACGTCGAGGGCATCTACGAGGATCAGGGCGCCGACCTGGCGCCGATCTCGGAGTGCGACCTGAGCTACCTCGGGGCGCTGCAGGCGTCCGGCCGCATCGACGGCGGCATGGTCCCCAAGGTCGGGGCCGTGCGCCGCGCCCTCGAGGCTGGCGTGCGCAGCGCCCACGTCATCGACGGTCGGGTCGAGCACGCCGTCCTGCTCGAGATCCTCACGGACGCCGGGTGCGGCACCAAGGTCACGGCCTGAGGTGGATAGCGTTGGGTTGCATATTCCTCGGCCCGCCGGTGTATTCTATGCAGGCTTCGCCCTCGACCAGCGGAGCGTTCGCGACACACCGTCATCGACAGGCGAGCAGGGGGACGAGCGGGCGATGAGCAAACGGGCACCGATGGGCAAGATCGAGCGTCAGCGCCTCATCCAGACCGTCGTGCAGCAGCGCGAGGTGGCGACGCAGCGCGAGCTGGTCCATGCCCTCAGCTCCCTCGGCTGCGAGGTGACGCAGGCGACCGTGTCGCGCGACATCCGCGAGCTCGACCTGCAGAAGGTGCGTACGCACCTCGGGCGTGCGAAGTACGTCCTCTCGTCGCGCGAGCGGCCCAAGGACCCCGAGATGGCGGCGCGCCACGTGCTGCGCGACTTCGCCCGCTCCACCGTGGTCGCATCCAACCTCGTCGTCGTGCGCTGCGAGATCGGCACCGCGTCCACGGTCGCCCGCCAGATCGACAATCTCAACCACTCGGACGTGCTCGGGACCATCGCCGGCGACGACACGTTCATCTGCATCGTCCAGAACGAAGAGACGGCGCGCGAGATCAGGCGCTACCTCGACCGTCTCCGAGAGGCCTAGCGCGCAGGCACCTTCCGGCGCGCACGCCATCCGCGGTCACCAGAGTCCGCCGCTGCCTCGCGCGGGCACGGCCGCGCTCTCCCCGTTCCTGTCCATCGACCGACGAAAGGGTCACATCGTGTCCGAGAAAGTGGTCCTCGCCTACTCTGGCGGCCTCGATACCTCCGCCCTCATCCCGTGGCTCAAGGAGAAGTACGGCTACGACGTCATCGCCTGCCTCATCGACCTCGGCCGCGTCAAGAACGTCCCCGCGATCATGGAGCGTGCCAAAGCAGCCGGCGCGATCGACGCCGAGGCCATCGAGGCCAAGGAGGAGTTCGCCGAGCACTACTGCCTTCCGGCGCTCATGGCCAACGCCCTGTATGAGGACAAGTACCCGCTCGTCGACTCGCTCATCGGCCGGCCGCTGATCGCCAAGAAGCTGGTCGAGACGGCGCACAAGTTCGGCGCGACGGCCGTCGCCCACGGCTGCACCGGCAAGGGCAACGACCAGGTGCGCATCGACGTGGGCGTGCGCAGCCAGGACCCCAACCTGAGATCGTCGCCCCTGCACGCGGCGCGGACTGGCCGAGCCGGGAGGAGCTGCTCGACTACGTGGCCGCGCACGGCATCCCGCTCAACCTCACGAAGAAGAGCCCGTACTCGATCGACGAGAACCTGTGGGGGCGCAGCAACGAGTGCGGCGTGCTCGAGGACCCGTGGGTCGCACCGCCGGACGACGCCTTCCAGTTCGTCGTCTCGACCCGACGGATGCGCCCGACGAGGCGCAGCACGTGATCGTGAGCTTCGAGAAGGGCAAGCCGGTGGCGCTCGACGGCAAGGCCATGGGCATGGTCGAGCTCATCGAGACGATCGACGCGCATCGGCAACGCGCACGGCTTCGGGCGCGTCGACATGATCGAGAACCGGCTCGTCGGCATCAAGAGCCGCGAGGTCTACGAAGTCGCCGGCGCGCTGGCCCTGATCACCGCCCACCGCGAGCTCGAGGACCTCGTCCTCACCCGCGACCTCCTGCACTTCAAGCGCACCATCGAGAGCAAGCTCGCCGACATGATCTACGAGGGCCAGTGGTTCGACCCGCTGACCGAGGCGTGCAAGGCGTTCCTCTTCCAGAGCCAGGAGCGGGTCACCGGCGACGTGCGGCTCAAGTTCCACAAGGGCAGCTGCGTGGCCGACGGCCGCAGCAGCGACTTCTCGCTTTACAGCTACAAGCTCGCCACCTACACCAAGGAGGACGAGTTCTCGCACGAGGCCGCGGCGGCCGGGTTCATCGAGCTCTGGGGTCTGCCGATCGAGATCTGGGCGCGGATCGGCAAGGAGCACCACCTGATGAAGGAACTCGAGTCGTGACCTTGGCCTCATCATGACGACCGAGGACGGCACATGACGGTCGCACGCTCGGGCCGCTTCGCCGGCGAGCGCGACCCCGCGTTCGTCGCGCTCAACTCGTCGCTCGCCCTCGACTGGCGCCTGTGGCGCGAGGACATCGAGGGAAGCGTCGCGCATGCCCGCGGGCTCGAGCGCGCGGGCGTGCTCACCGCAGCCGAGCGCAAGGCGATCGAGGACGGCCTGGCGGCCGTGGGGCGCGAGATCGAGAGCGGCGCCTTCGTCCCCCGCGACGAGGACGAGGACGTGCACATGGCGGTGGAGCGCCGGCTGACCGAGATCGCCGGTGAAGCCGGCGCCAAGCTGCACACCGGGCGCAGCCGCAACGACCAGGTGGTGACGGACGTGCGCCTGCACCTGCGGCGCGTGGTCGAGCGCCAGGTCGAGGCGCTGCGCGCGCTGCAGCGGGTGCTCGTGGGGCGGGCGGGCGAGCACGTCGAGACGATCCTGCCCGCCTACACGCACCTGCAGCGCGCGCAGGTCACGTCGCTCGCCCAGCATCTGCTCGCGTACTTCTGGATGCTCGAGCGCGACGTCGAGCGCTTCGGCCGCGCCCGCGCCGCGTGTCTCGAGCTGCCGCTCGGCGCCGGCGCGGCCGTCGGCGTCGACTACGCCATCGATCGCGAGGCGGTCGCCGCCGAGCTCGGCTTCGAGCGCGTCACCGACAACTCGCTCGAGGCGGTCGCCGGGCGTGACTTCGCCCTCGACTACCTCGCCGCCGCGGCGCAGCTCGGGGTGCACCTCTCGCGGCTTGGGGCCGAGATCGTCCTTTGGGCGTCGAGCGAGTTCGGCTTCGTGCATCTGCCCGACGCCTTCAGCGGCGGGTCGAGCATCATGCCGCAGAAGCGGAACCCGGACGCCGCCGAGCTGATGCGGGCGGCCGCTCCGCGGCTCGCCGCCGACCTCGGCGGCCTCCTCGGCGTCCTCCACGGCCTGCCGCTCGCCTACAACACCGACCTGCGCGAGGACAAGCGCTATCTGTTCGACGCAGTCGATTGCCTCGACGCGCTCCTGCCCGTCGTGTGCGGGCTGCTCGAGGAGCTCGAGTTCGACACTGGCGCGCATGGCCGCCGCCTGTGACTCCTTCCTGCAGGCGACCGACGTCGCCGACTACCTGGTGGCTCGAGGGGTGCCCTTCCGCGAGGCCCACCACCTGACCGGCGCCCTCGTACGCGAGTGCCTGGAGCGTGGCGTCGGCCTTCGGCGACCTGCCGCTCGACGACTTGCGCCGGCTGAGCCCGGCGTTCGATGATGACGTCATCGGCGCGCTCGATGCGCGCGCCTCGCTGGCGCGCAAGGCGCTCGCCGGCGGCTCGGCGCCGGCGCGCGTGCGCGAGCAGCTCGCGCGCGCGGCGGCCCTGCTCGAGACACGCGACCCGAAGGAGCGACGATGACGCGGTCCAACGTATGGACGAGGAACGCCCCGCCGCGGGCGGTCGTCGAGGCCTCGTTGCGCGACGTCGCTCACAAGCCCTACTGGCTCGACCGTCCCGAGGCGCCGGACCCGGCGCCGCCGCTGTCCGGGGCGACGACCTGCGACCTCGCCGTCGTCGGCGGCGGCTTCACCGGGCTGTGGACGGCGCTGCTCGCGAAGGAGCAGGACCCCTCCGCCGACGTGCTCCTGCTCGAGGCTGCGCGCTCGGGATGGGCCGCCTCCGGTCGCAACGGCGGGTTCACGATGGCCACGTTGACGCACGGACCGCACAACGGCCGGCGACACTTCGCCGACGAGCTCAGACAGCTCGATCGCCTGGGCCGGGCCAATCTGGAGGCGATCGAGAAGGCCGTCGCCGACCACGGGATCGACTGTGACTGGGAACGCACGGGCGAGGTGATCGTGGCCGTCGAGCCGTGGCAGGTCGATGGCTGCCGCGAGGCGGCCGAGGTGTTCGTCGAGGACGGCTACGACGCGGTCTTCCTCGACGGTGAGACGCTGCGCGACGAGATCAGGTCGCCCATCTACCTCGGCGGCTTCTGGGACCGGGACGGCTGCGCCATGGTCGACCCGGCACGGCTGGCGTGGGGCCTGCGCCGCGTCTGCCTCGAGGCGGGTGTGCGCATCGCCGAGGGCACCCCGGTCCTCGACCTCGAGCGCGACGGCAAGCGGGTCCGCCTGCGGACCCCCGGCGGCAGCGTCACCGCCGCGCGCGTGGCGCTGGGCACGAATGCCTTCCCGCCGCTCCTCAAGCGGCTCAAGCTCTCGGTCATCCCGATCTACGACTACGCGCTCATGACGGAGCCGCTCGACGCAGAGCGGCGTGCCGCCATCGGCTGGCGGCAGCGCCAGGGGCTCGGCGACGCCGGCAACCAGTTCCACTACTACCGGCTGACGAAGGACGACCGCATCCTCTGGGGCGGCTACGACGCGGTCTACTACTACGGCAGCCGCATCGACGCCGCGCTCGAGTCCCGCCCCGACATCTTCGCCAAGCTTGCCGGGCATTTCTTCACGACCTTCCCGCAGCTCGAGGGTGTTCGGTTCACGCACGCGTGGGGCGGCGTCGTCGACACCTGCCTGCGGCTCTGCTCGTTCTTCGGCACGGCGTTCGACGGCAGCGTGGCCTTCTCGCTCGGCTACACGGGCATGGGCGTGGCCGAGTCCCGCTTCGGCGCGGCGACGATGCTCGAGCTCCTCGCCGGCGGCGGCCCGACCACCGATCTCCGCTACGTGCGCTCGCGAGCGATGCCCTTCCCGCCCGAGCCCCTGCGCTACGCGGCGATCGAGGGGACACGGCGGGCGTACGATCGCGAGGACGCCACCGGCGAGCGTGGCGCCTGGCTCCGTCTGCTCGACCGGTTCGGCCTCGGCTTCGACTCCTGACGGCGCGCTCGCGCCCCCGCGGTCGATCGACCCCAGCGGTCGCCGGTCTCGCTAGACTGGCGTCGTGAGGACCACCGCACCGCTGCCGCCGGCCTTCTACGACCGCCCCGTCCTCGAGGTCGCCCGCGACCTCGTCGGCTGCACCTTGCTGTTTGGCGGCGTCGGGGGTCGCATCGTCGAGACGGAGGCGTACGCGCCGGGCGACCGCGCCAGCCACTCCTTCAACGGGCTCACGGCGCGCAACGCCGTCATGTTCGGTCCACCGGGCCATCTGTACGTCTACTTCACCTACGGGATGCACTTCTGCGCGAACTTGGTCTGCCGAGGCGAGGGGGTAGGGGCCGCGGTCCTCGTCGCGGGCGCTCGAGCCCACTGCACGGGCTCGAGCGCATGGTCGAGCGGCGCGGCCCCGTCGCCCGCCGGCACGACGGCGCCGTCGACCCACGCCTGCTCTGCAGCGGCCCGGCACGGCTCACGCAGGCGCTCGCCATCGGCCGGGCCCAGAACGGCCTCCCGGCCTGGCGCGAGCCGCTTCTCGTCCTTCCCCGGCCCGGCGTCGCCCCGGATGATTCGGCGCCGTGGTCCGGGTCCGCGCCGGAGATCGTCGCGACGCCCCGGATCGGCGTGGGCGGCGACCCGCTGCCGTGGCGCTTCGTCGACGGGCGCAGCGCGTTCCTCTCGCGCCCGCTGCGGCGCGCCTGACGCGCACTGGTTCCGGCGCTCCCGACCACAACTCGCTCCGGCGGGATGTCGCCAGGCCGGCTTTGGGGTAAGAATAGGCGCCGAGCGTCTCCATCCATCCACGCGCGCCCGCGGACACCGATCTCGCGCGGCGGCGAGCAGAAAGGACCACCGTGAAGCTTCGCGAGATCTACGAGACCGCCGTGCGCATGGGCATCGAATCCGACCCGCGCGGCAAGGACGGCGTCGAGGAGCACCTCGAGCGCATGCGCCGGCGCCACGACAAGCTGCCCGGCCACCTCAAGCCCCTCGCCGACCAGCTCGACCTGACCAACCCGTTCGCCGACACGCGCATCTACGTCGGCGACCCCGAGACCGAGGTCACGACGCTGCTCGGCGGCATCGACATGAACACCGGCGAGATCGTGCTCGCCGACCGCCTGCGCGAGAAGGGCGTGCCCATCGACGCCGTCTACACGCACCACCCTGAGGGCTGGGGTCTCACCAAGCTCGATGACGTCATGGAGGTCCAGGCCGACATCTGGGCCCAGTTCGGCGTGCCGATCCAGGCGGGCGAGAAGTTCATCAGCGAGCGCATGGACGAGATCAAGCGTCGCCTGATGCCGCTCAACTACGACCAGGCGATCGACGCGGCGCGGCTGCTCGGGATCCCGTTCTTCTCGGCCCACACGCCGACCGACAACCTCGTCGTCGACTACCTGACGAAGTACTTCGCCGAGCGCGAGCCCAAGCTCATCGAGGACGTCGAGAAGGCGCTGCTCGAGATCCCCGAGTACCGCATCGCCGCGCAGAAGGGCGCCGGGCCCTATCTGGGCAAGAGCAGCCCGAGCGCGCGCGCCGGCAAGATCTGGGTCGACATGACCGGCGGGACCGAGGGCCCCAAGAAGGTCATGGAGAAGCTCGCCGACGGCGGGGTCGGGACCATCGTCGGCATGCATATGGGACAGGAGATGCGCGACGAGGCCGAGAAGCACAACATGCACGTCCTCATCGCCGGCCACATGTCGAGCGACTCGCTGGGCATCAACCTCTTCCTCGACGAGCTCGAGCGGAACGGTGTGACGACGATCGCCACCTCGGGCCTCATCCGCGTGCACCGCGACGCCAAGGGCAAGGTCGTGAAGGAGGAGCCGGGGGCGCTGCCGGGCTGACGGCGGGCGACGGGCATCATGAGGCCGTGAGCCTGCCCCCGCGCATCGAGCTTCTGGCGCCGGCCGGCGACGAGCGCGCCCTGCGCGCCGCCCTCGCCGCCGGCGCCGATGCGGTCTACTTCGGCCTCGAGCGCTGGAGCGCGCGCGCCTTCGCCGGCAACTTCGCCGGCGAGGCCGCCGTGCGGGCGATCGAGCTCGCGCATCGCTTCGACGCCCACGCGTACCTGGCGCTCAACACGCTGTTCAGGGACGACGAGATCGGGCCGGCGCTCAAGGCGCTGGAAGCGCCCTACCGCGCCGGCCTCGACGGCCTCATCGTCGCCGACCTGGGCTTCGCCGCGCTCGTCCGCGACCTCTACCCCGACCTTCCGCTCCACGCCAGCACGCAGCTGAACACGCACTCGTCGGCGCAGCTCGACGCACTCGGCCGCCTCGGCTTCGCCCGGGCGATCCTCGCCCGCGAGCTCAGCCTCGCCGAGATCGCCGCGCTCGACGCGCACGGCCTCGAGCTCGAGGCCTTCGTCCACGGTGCCCTCTGCTACGGCTACTCCGGCGACTGCCTGCTCGCCAGCATGGTGGGCGGGCGCAGCGGCAACCGCGGGCGCTGCAGCCAGTCGTGCCGGCTTCGGTACCGGCTGTCGCGCGCCGATGGTCCGCCGGGGTCCCCGATGCCCGGTGCGGGGGGTCGCATGGAGGAGCGTGGGACGCCTCGAGGGGGGGCGTCGCGCGTCCTCTCGACGGCCGACCTCTGCGCGATCGCTGCGCTGCCGGACCTCATCGCGGCCGGCGTCACGTCGTTCAAGGTCGAGGGGAGGATGAAGGACCCTGCGTATGTGGCGGTCACGACGGCGGTGTACCGCGAGGCGCTCGACACGGCGGTCGCGGATCCCGATGGGTACGCCGTGCGCCCGGAGTGGATGGCGCGCCTCGAGCAGAGCTTCTCGCGTGGCTTCACGACGGCCCACCTCGACGGCCGCCATCACGAGGTCCGGAGCGGGGGGCGGGGGGGACACCGCGGCGTCCTGGTGGGGCGAGTGGAGCGCGTCCAAGACGAGAGCGGCGCGGTGGTCGTCCGCCTGGCGAAGCCCGTGGCGGCGGGCGACGTCGTGTACCTGTACACGTCGCAGGGCCAGACCGAGCCGGTGCGGCTCGACGACGGCGCCGGCGAAAGCCTGACGCTCTGCGTGCGCGAGCGCGTGTCGGTCAAGGACCGTCTCTTCCGACTCGCCGCCGCGGGCGTCGACGAGTTCGCCCGCGACGCGGTCGCCGGGCGGTACCTGGCGCGGCCGATAGGCCTCTCGATGCGACTCGAGGGTGGAGAGGGCGACCCGGCGACGCTGACCGTCCGGCTTGCCCGCGCGGCGCGGGACCTGCCGGGCTCGCGCGGGGGCTCGCCGCCGGACGTCGCCGCGGTCGGCCTCTCGACACCCGGTGCGCTGGTCGTGGCGCGCACGGCCGCCTTGACCGAGGCGAAGGCGCGCGACGCCCTCGGCGCGCTCGGCGGGACGCCCTACGGGCTCGAGGAGCTTCAGTTCGCCGTCGCGGACGGCCTCTTCTTGTCCGTGGCCGAGCTCAAGGACCTGCGCCGGCGCGCCGTGGCGACGCTCGACGAGCGTCGCCTCGCCGCGCGCCGGCGCGACCTGCCCGGCGCGCGGCCGCACGCTGCCGGTGCTCAGGCATCCGACGCCGGCCCGGCACGCCTCGCCGGCGGCCCTGCGCGTCCCGCTCGCCGCGACGATGCGGCCCATGGCGCGGTCGGCCCGGAGGACGCCGCCGGCGCGGAGGTCGCCGCAGATCGTCGGTCCGTCACCGGAGGCGTCGGCCCTGGACCCTCGGTTCCCCGGCTCGCGGTGCCGGTCGTGATGCTGCTGGACGTCGACGACGAGCCCCGGCCCGTACCCGGTGTGGTCGAGCTGTGTCTCGACCTCGAGACGACGGCGCCCGTGCGTGACGTCGCCGCGACCTTCGCGCGCTGCGCGGCGAGCGGCCTGCCGGTGCGCTGCCGTCCGCCGGAGGTGCTGTTCGACGGCGACCTGGCCTGGTGGCGGGAGGTCGCCGAGCTGCCGTGGGACGCCGTGGTCGTGCGGCATCTTGGCCTGCTCGCGGAGCTTGCGCCGTCGGCGCCCCTTCGTCCTGGAGTATCCGCTCCAGGGGCTGAACGGCCTCGCCGCCGGCGTGCTGGCCGGCCTCGCCGGCCGCTCCCCGGCGGCGGTCGTCGCCTCACCCGAAGCGTCGCTCGGGGAGGTCGCGGCGCTCGCCGCCCAGCTCCGATACCTCGATCCACCTCCGGCGCTCGAGATCCTCGCCTTCGGTCGTCAGCAGGTGCTGCGCACGCGTGACCAGCTCGGCAGGGCGGAGGGCCTCGTCGAGGCCCCCGGCCCGGCCGAGCATGTCGGCCTCCTCCTGGAGGACGCCAAGGGATACGTCGTCCCGGGGCGCGTCGACGCCGACGGGACCCGGCTGTTCAACGCGCGCGTGACCAACCTGGCCCCGAACCTCATGGAACTGCTCGAGGCGAGCGTTGCGGGCTTCCACGTCGTTCGCCGTGACCTTTCGCCGGAGGAGGGCCGGGCCTTCGCCTCCGGCGGTCTGCCGGCCCTCGCTCTCTTCGCCGGGCGCGAGCGCTCGACCAAGGGGCACCTCTTCCGCGGCGTCGCGTAGTCCGCGGCGCCATCCGGGCCGGCCGCGGGCCGTCGCCGAGCCGCGGTGTCGCCCGGCTCCCGGTTACGCCCGAGCCTCGTGGTATCATCCGCGACGGTTCCTGCCCCTGACGAAGGACCGCCGCGCATGCCCGACAGACGCCTCATCGACGACCTCATGATCGGCGCCGTCGACGTGCTGCCCGAGGGCGCCCTCGAGGACAAGCTCGCGCTCGCCGAGCGCGAGGGTCGGCCGCTTCGCGTCAAGCTCGGGGTCGACCCCACGGCGCCGGACATCCACCTCGGGCACACGGTCGTCCTGAACAAGCTGCGCCAGTTCCAGGACGCCGGCCACATCGGTGGTACTCATCATCGGCGACTACACGGCGCGCATCGGCGATCCGTCGGGGCGCTCGAAGACGCGCCCGCGGCTCGACGGCGCGGTCATCGACGCCAACGCCAGGACCTACCAGGATCAGGCCCTGCTGATCCTCGACGACGACCCCGCGAAGCTCGAGGTGCGCTACAACGGCGAGTGGCTCGCGCCGCTCACGATGGAGCGACTCTTCGAGATCACCGCGACGACCACGGTGGCGCGCATCCTCGAGCGCGACGACTTCGCCAAGCGCTGGGAGGCGCACCAGCCGATCAGCGTGCTCGAGATGCTCTACCCGTTCGCCCAGGGCTACGACTCGGTCGCCATCCGCGCCGACATCGAGATCGGCGGCACCGACCAGGTCTTCAACCTCTTCATGGGAAGGGACCTGCAGCAGTACTTCGGGCAGGCGCCGCAGGCGATCATGACGCTCGACATCCTGCCCGGCACCGACGGCGTCGAGCGCATGAGCAAGTCGACCGGCAACTACATCGGCGTCACCGAGGACCCGCGCGACGTCTACGGCAAGGTGATGAGCGTGCCGGACGAGGTCCTGATGACCTACTACCGGCTGCTCACGAGCGCACCACGCCGACGAGTTCGTGCAGCTCGAGACCGACCTGGCCGCGGGCGCCGTGGCGCCGCGCGACGCCAAGGCGCGCCTGGCGCGCGAGATCATCACGCGGCTGCGCGGCGCCGACGCCGCGGCCGCGGCGGAAGAGCACTTCGACAGGGTCTTCCGCCGCCACGAGGCCGCCGACGATCTTCAGGAGCTCGTCCTGGAGCGGAGCGACCTCGAAGACGATTCGGTCTTCCTGCCCAAGGTCATGGAGCGCTGGTTTGGCCTCACGCGCTCCGAGGGGCGGCGGCGCATCGAGCAGGGCGGCGTCACGCTCGACGGCGAGCCCGTCACGACGCTCGCCGTCCCCGCCGACCGGCTCGCCGGCCGCCGCCTCAAGGCCGGCAAGTCGGCCACGGCCCAGGGCCTCGTCCGCGGTCTTTGACGGCTCCGCGGCGCATTGGCCTTCGCGGCCTCTGACGGGGTCGGCGCCGTGGCCTCGGAGTCGCCCGTGCGTCCCGCCGGACCGGCGAGCTCGCGGCGAAGCTGCGCCGCAGGTTGACACACCCCGGGATACGGGTATACTTCCCCAGCGCTTCACGAGTCCGCTGACCGCGCCGCGTGCGCGGCTCATGACCACGGAGCGCGGACCGTTGTACGGCTCGGCACCTCCTGATACACTAGGTGGTCCACGCCGGGTCGCGAGTGCAGGTACTGACGATCTCTCGACATGACCTGTCAGGGGCAGTGCGCCCCGCGCTCGCGCGACGGTCCGGCGGTGTGCCTACGGGGCACGCGGTCTTTGAAAACTGAACAACGTGAGGAAGCCGGTCGCCCGGCCGCCGCAAGGCTGTCGGAAGACCGGTGGACGCCAGTGCACCTTGCGCACCCTCGGGTGCGCCAGGTCAACAATGAACCCCGTCATGCGATCGATTGCTGCACCGCATGGTCTTCGGGCCGGAGGTGGACGATCGCTGACACCCGGGACGGTCCGCCGTCCCGGGACCTTGAGAGCTTCAAGCTCTTCTCTATCTTGTCTGTCCCGCGGCTTCGGCCGCGAGCATCAAGTTGTCATGGAGAGTTTGATCCTGGCTCAGGACGAACGCTGGCGGCGTGCTTAACACATGCAAGTCGAGCGAGAAAGCGGCTTCGGCCGTGAGTACAGCGGCGAACGGGTGAGTAACACGTGGGCAACCTGCCCCAGAGACTGGGATAACAGCCCGAAAGGGCTGCTAATACCGGATAACGTACGGCCTGCCAAGTGGGCCGCACCAAATGGTAGCTTCGGCCTCCGCTCTGGGATGGGCCCGCGGCGGATTAGCTTGTTGGTGAGGTAACGGCTCACCAAGGCGACGATCCGTAGCTGGTCTGAGAGGACGATCAGCCACACTGGGACTGAGACACGGCCCAGACTCCTACGGGAGGCAGCAGTGGGGAATCTTGCGCAATGGGCGAAAGCCTGACGCAGCAACGCCGCGTGAGCGAAGAAGGCCTTCGGGTTGTAAAGCTCTGTCAGGAGGGACGAAGCCACTCGGGTGAATAGCCCAGAGGGTGACGGTACCTCCAGAGGAAGCCCCGGCTAACTACGTGCCAGCAGCCGCGGTAATACGTAGGGGGCAAGCGTTGTCCGGAATCATTGGGCGTAAAGCGCGTGTAGGCGGCTTGGCAAGTCCGGTGTGAAAGCTCGAGGCTCAACCTCGAGTCTGCATCGGAAACTGCCTTGCTAGAGTCCGGAAGAGGAGACTGGAATTCCTGGTGTAGCGGTGAAATGCGCAGATATCAGGAAGAACACCGGTGGCGAAGGCGGGTCTCTGGGACGGTACTGACGCTGAGACGCGAAAGCGTGGGGAGCAAACAGGATTAGATACCCTGGTAGTCCACGCCGTAAACGATGGGCACTAGGTGTGGGAGGTGTCGACTCCTTCCGTGCCGAAGCTAACGCATTAAGTGCCCCGCCTGGGGAGTACGGCCGCAAGGCTAAAACTCAAAGGAATTGACGGGGCCCCGCACAAGCAGCGGAGCATGTGGTTTAATTCGACGCAACGCGAAGAACCTTACCTGGGTTTGACATGTTCTCGTAACTCCTGGAAACAGGAGCCCTCTTCGGAGCGGGATCACAGGTGGTGCATGGCTGTCGTCAGCTCGTGTCGTGAGATGTTGGGTTAAGTCCCGCAACGAGCGCAACCCCTGTCCTATGTTGCCAGCGGATAATGCCGGGGACTCGTAGGATACTGCCGGTGACAAACCGGAGGAAGGTGGGGATGACGTCAAGTCATCATGCCCCTTATGTCCAGGGCTACACACGTGCTACAATGGCCGGTACAAAGGGCTGCAAGACCGCGAGGTGGAGCGAATCCCAAAAAGCCGGTCCCAGTTCGGATTGGAGGCTGAAACTCGCCTTCATGAAGTCGGAGTTGCTAGTAATCGCAGATCAGCAATGCTGCGGTGAATACGTTCCCGGGGCTTGTACACACCGCCCGTCACACCACGAAAGTCGGTAACACCCGAAGCCGGTGAGCCAACCCGCAAGGGAGGCAGCTGTCGAAGGTGGGATCGGTGATTGGGGTGAAGTCGTAACAAGGTAGCCGTAGCGGAAGCTGCGGCTGGATCACCTCCTTTCTAGGGAGTACGGCGGCACCAACCGCCGTGAGCACGGTCTCCATGTGTCTCGACGATGTGGCCTTCGGGCTTTCCCGGCGAGACGGAGCCGTCCTCTAGAGACTCTACGTCGACGGCTGACGTTCCCGTCTCCGTCCGGCCTGGCCGGGCGCGAACGGCCTCACGTTGTTCAGTTTTGAAAGACGCACCGGTCTCTCGCGCTCCCGGCGCGGCGAGGAGGACGGACGCAGGCGCAGAACACGTGTTGTTGCGTCCGTTCCACGAGCCGCGCGAAGGGAGCGCTCATGAGCAAACTGGGCCGCAACGACTGGCTGGTGATCGGGGGCATGCTGCTCCTGTTGGCCGCCCTCTTCATGCCCTGGTTCAGGTCCGGGGTCGTCGAAGACCTGATGGACCAGATGGCGAAGCAGCTGG
>CAWHUW010000007.1:0-957500 GCA_963832655.1 uncultured Thermoleophilia bacterium | reverse complement strand
CACCGACGGGTTCCTCCTCATACATGAGGGGCGCATCGTCGCCGAGCACTACTTCGACGGCATGCGTCCTCAGACGACGCACCTCCTGCAGTCCGTCTCCAAGTCGATCGTCGGCACCGCCGCGGGGATCCTCGCCGGCCGCGGCGAGCTCGACGTCGACGGCCTCGTGACGGGGTACGTGCCCGAGTTGGAGGGGGGGAGCTTCGAAGGCGCCACAGTCCGTCACCTCCTCGACATGCGGACCGGGACGAGGTTCAACGAGGACTACGAGGACCCCGACGCCGAGGTGAGGGTCTACGAGACGGTCATCGGCTGGGTCCCACCGCTCGAGCCGATGGCCGCGTCGGGTCTCTACGACTACATCACCCGGCTCGAGAACTCGTCCGCGCACGGCGGCTGCTTCGCCTACCGCTCCATCCTGACCGACCTCCTCGGCTGGGTGCTGGAGCGGGCGTCGGGGCTGCGCCTGCCGGAACTGCTCAGCCGCGAGGTCTGGGCCCCCATGGGGGCCGAGTTCGACGCCGACGTGACTGTGGACCGGCACGGCTCCGCGCTCGCCGATGGAGGCATCTGCGTGGCCCTGCGGGACCTGGGCCGGTTCGGGCAGATGTACCTGCAGGACGGGTCCTTCAACGGCAGGGCCATCGTGCCGAAGGAGTGGGTGATCGACTGCCGCACGGGTGACGAAGACGCCCGCCGGGCGTTCGCGGAGTCTCCCGAAGGGGCGACGATGCCCGGCTGGTTCTACCGCAACAAGTGGTGGGTGAAGGACGCCGAGAACGGCGTGTTCATGGGCCTCGGCATCTACGGTCAGATGGTCTACGTGAACCAGGCGGCCGGGATGGTCGGCGTGAAGCTCTCGACGTTGCCCGTCGCCTGGAACGACGATTTCTTCGAGGGCACCGTGCGGTGCATGGACGCTCTGGCGGAGTGGCTCAACGGCTGATCTTGGCCACGAGGGAATCAGGGAGGAGCAGATGCGCGCGCGCGATCTTGGCATCGAGATCGGCCTGGGGACGCCGGGACCTCTGAACGCGATCACCGACGTGGCGGGCGTGCGCGTCGGCTGCGCGACGCTGATCGAGGGGGACGGGCCACTCGTGGTCGGCGCGGGGCCCGTCCGTACGGGTGTCACCGTCATCGTCCCGCACGATGGCGAGATCAGCGAGGAGCCGCTGTTCGCCGGCTGCCACACGCTCAACGGAAACGGCGAGTTCACCGGACTCGAGTGGGTCCGCGAGAGCGGGCTGCTCATGGCTCCTGTCGCCTTGACGAACACCCACAGCGTCGGCGTGGTGCGCGACGCACTCGTCCGTCGCGAAGTCGAGGCTCGCGGCCCGGGCAAGCTTTACTGGAGCATGCCGCACGTGGCCGAGACCTGGGACGGCTGCCTGAACGACATCGGCGGCCAGCACGTGCGCGCCGAGCACGTCTTCGAGGCGCTCGGCGCCGCCTCCGGCGGGCCCGTGCCCGAGGGCAACGTCGGCGGCGGCACCGGCATGGTCTGCCACGACTTCAAGGGCGGCACCGGCACCGCGTCGCGTGTCGTGGCGCTCGGCGACGAACGCTTCACGGTCGGCGCCCTCGTCCAGGCGAACCACTCTTCTCGCGACGTGTTCTGCGTGAACGGCGCGCCCGTCGGGCAGGTCCTCCACGACGGCGTCGTGCCGGAACCGGCGCTGCCTGAGCTGGGCGGGCCGGTCACGGCCGGCTCGATCATCGTCGTCCTTGCCACCGACGCGCCGCTGCTGCCCACGCAGCTGCGCCGCCTCGCGCAGCGGGCGGGTCTCGGTCTCGCCTTCCTCGGCGCCTACGGCGACCACTTCTCGGGCGACATCTTCTTCGCCTTCAGCACCGCCAACCGGGGCATCCCACGTCAGGACTACGAGGCCGGCGGGCCGGTGCGCCTGCGTGCCGAGTGGGTCTCGCTGCCGCACGTCAGCGCTCTGCTGCAGGCGGCGGCGGAGGCCACGGCGGAGGCGATCCTCAACGCCATGCTGCAGGCCGAGACGATGACGGGGCGGGACGGCGTGACCGTGCACGCGCTCGACGGGGAGAAGCTGGTCGAGGTGCTCGATCGGTACGGTAGGAGGACGTTCAGGCCGTAGCGCGGGGCGGAACCGCGGCCGCCGGCCGTCGCCCACGAATCACGCAGACTTCGCGCGGCCGCGTTGCGGTTCCTGAGCAAACCTCGCGGACCTGTTGCGAACCCCATCACCAGGCTCCCGCGGTATGCTAGCGTTGTCGGCGGTCGGACGAACGCCGGTCGCGACGGCTGAGTCCTGTCGAGGCCGCGACCGGCGCCGACCGCTCGCCGCTCGCGCCCGTCGCGCGGCGGTGTTTCGCGGCACACGACATGTGGAGGGACCGTGGCACAGGCGCGCGTCCAGTACCTTTCCGAGGCCGAGAAGGCCTTCATCCATGAGAAGACCATCCAGGTGCTCGAGACGGTGGGCGTCGCCTACAACACGCCGCTCGCCATCGACCTGCTGGCCGAGGCGGGCGCCCAGGTCGACCGCGAGCGGCTGACGGCGCGCTTCGGCTGGGACCTCGTCGAGCGCTGCCTCGCGACCGTCCCCCGGGAGATCCTGCTCGCCGGTCGCGACCCGTCACGCGACCGCGTGCTCGGCCGCGACCAGCTCGTCGCCACGAGCGACGGCATGTTCACCTACGTCCAGGACGACCTCACCGGGGAGAAGCGCGAGGGCAAGCTGGCCGACCTCGCGCGCTTCACGCACCTCGTCGACGCCCTGGACGAGATCGACACCCACTGGCCGTCACCGCAGACCTCGGACGTCGAGGCGCACATGACCGCGCTCGTGATGCAGGCGACCTGCCTGCGCAACACGAGCAAGCACATCCAGGACGAGATCCGCGAGCCCGAGCTCGTCGAGCCGATCCTCGCCATGTACGAGGCGGCGAGCGGCGCGTCGCTTCAGGAGCGGCCGGTCTTCTCGGTCACGAACTGCACCATCGCGCCCTTGCAGCACGACCGCGAGATGACCGAGGCGAGCCTCAAGCTCACGAAGCGCGGCGTGCCGATCTTCGTCCTGCCGATGCCGCAGGCCGGCACGACGGGGCCGATGACGCTGCTCGGCACCTGCATCGTGCACCTCGCCGAGCTGCTCTCGGCCGTCGTGCTCTTCCAGCTCTCGGAGCCAGGCTGCCCGGTCATCTCGGGCGTCGGCTCGGCGGTCGCCGACATGCGCAGCGGCGGGTATCTCGCCGCGAGCCCCGAGATCGGACTCATCAACATGATCTGTCTCGAGATGAGCCGCTTCTACGGCCTGCTCACCCAGGCGACCGGCATCTCCGCCGACTCGCCCGCGGTCGACTTCCAGGCCGGTTCCGAGGGTGGCATGACCGGGCTCTGCGCGGCGCTCGCCGGCGCCGACTCGCTGATCGCCTCGGGCGGCTTCGAAGGCGTGCAGACGACCAGCCTCGCCAAGATGGTCCTCGATGCCGACCAGGTCGGCGCCCTGCGGCGCTACGTCCGCGAGGGCTCGATCGACGAGTCGACGGCGCTGATGGACGACATCGTCGAGGTCGGCATCGGCGGGCACTACCTCGGTCGCCGCAGCACGCGCACCCACGCCCGCAACGAGGTCTGGCGTCCCGCCCTCTTCGCGCGCGGCGGCGGCGAGGCCGGCGCGCCGGCGCAGACGCTGCTCGAACGCGCGGTCGAGCGGGCGAACGAGCTGCTCGCGACCCACGAGGTGACCCCGCTCGGCGAGGCGGCCGAGCACGAGATCGAGACGATCCTCGCCGCGCACGCGGCGCGCCGGCAGTAGCAGGCACGCGCCGCATGATCCGCCCGAGGCCCGCCCCATGACCCGCCCGAGGATCACGTATCTCAGCGCCGCCGAGCGGCAGTTCGTCCACGAGCAGACCGTGCGGGTGCTCGAGGACGTCGGCATCGGCTACAACACGCCGGAGGCGATCGAACTGCTCGCCGCCGCCGGCGCCCCCGTCGACCGCGAGCGCCTCACCGCCAAGGTACCGTGGGAGCTCGTCGAGCGCTGTCTCGCCACGTGCCCGAAGCAGGTCCTTCTCGCGGGGCGCGACCCGGCGCGCGACGTCGTCGTCGGCGACGGGTCGCTGACCTTCTGTACCGACGGCACCGGGACCTACATGCTCGACGACGTGACCGGCGAGCGCAGCGAAGGCTCGGCGGCCGCGCTGCGCTCGGTCATGAGGCTGTTCGACGCGCTGCCCGAGGTCGACTACGCGTGGCCGTCGATCTCGGCCCGCGACCTCGATCCGCTCACTGCAGGTCTTGAGATCGAGGCGATCTCGCTGGCGAACTGCTCGAAGCACGTCCAGGACGAGGTCCGCGACCCGGCCCACGTGGCCCCGCTGATCGAGATCTTCGAGGCGATCGCCGGCGCCTCGCTGTGGCAGCGGCCCATCTTCTCGATCATCGACTGCACGGTGGCTCCGCTGCAGCACGAGCGCGAGATGACGGAGGCGACGCTCGCGCTCGCCCGCGCCGGCGTCCCGGTCGTCATCATGCCGATGCCGCTGGCCGGGACGACCTCGCCGATCACAGTCCTCGGCACGTCGATCGTCTTGCTCGCCGAGCTGCTCTCGGGGGTGGTCCTCTACCAACTCGCCAGCCCTGGCTGCTCGCTGATCTCCGCCGTCGGCGCCGGCGTCGCCGACATGCGCACCGGTCTGTATCTTGCGGGGACGCCGGAATGCGGGCTCATCAACGTCGTCGGCGTCGAGATGAGCCACTTCTACGGGTTGCCGGTATGCGGCAGCGCGATCACCGCCGACGCCAAGGTCAGCGACCACCAGGCCGGAGCCGAGGGGATGCTGACCGGCATGGCCTGCGCGCTTGCCGGGGCCGACTCGATGCTCGCCTTCGGCCTCGTGGACGGCGCCCAATCGGTGAGCCTCGCCAAGACGGTGCTCGACTGCGACACCGTCGCCGCTCTGCGCCGTCTCGTGCAGGACACGGAGGTGGGCGCCGCCGAGGCGCTGGTCGACGACCTCATCGAGGTCGGGATCGGCGGGCACTTCCTCGCCCGCCGCAGCACGCGCGAACGCTCGCGCGCCGGCGAGCTCTGGCGTCCGCGCGTCTGGCAGCGGCAGACCTACGACCAGTACGAGGGCTCGAGCCTGGTCGCGGACGCCGCCGCGGTCGCGGCGGAGACGCTCGCCACGCATGAGGTGCCGCCGCTCGCCGACGACGTCGTGCGCGAGATCGACGCCGTGATTGGCCGCTACGCCGGGCTCGTCGGCGCGCCCCACGATCGCGTGAGCTGGCGGGAGGACGTTGACGGTGCGCCGGCTGTCGGACGAGCGTGACGATCGAGCCGACCGACGACCTTGAGGCGGTGCGCGCCTTGGGCATTGCCAACGGCCTCGACGAGAGCGACCACGACGTGAGCGGCTTCGTCGCCGCGTGGGCGGCGCGCGACGACGTCGGCGAGATGGTCGGCGCGATCGCCCTCGAGACGGCCGCGGGCCTCGACGTTGTCAACGGATGGCGGTGAACGAGAGCCACCGCGGCCGCGGCATCGCGTCCCGCTGCTTGCGCGAGCTCGAAGCGCGAGGCGCGCCGCCGCGGCGTGCGTCGCCTCTGGGCCACCGCCCGCGCGCCCGGCTTCTTCGCCGCCAACGGGTTCCTGCCGGCGGACGACGGGCGTGAGGCGCGACTACCTGCTCGGCGACTGTCCGTCGTGCCCTCAGTACGGGCGCGGTTGCGCAGCCGCGGGCGATGACGAAGGATCTGGCATGACGGTGAAGGGGGTCACGTGGCACGGGTGAGATTCGAGTACCTGTCGGAGTCCGACAAGCAGTTCTTTCACGAGCAGGTGGTGCGCGTGCTCGAGGAGGTCGGCGTGGCCTACAACACGCCGACGCTGACGTCCCTCCTCGCCGAGGCCGGGGCGACGGTCGACGCCGAGCGCATGACGGCCAGGATCCCCTGGGACCTCGTCGAGCGCTGCCTCGCGCAGCTGCCGAAGCAGATCCTGCTCGCCGGCCGCGACCCGGCCTACGACTGCCGCGTCGGCGACGGCGGCATGGTCTACACGAGTGACGGCGCCGCGACGTACATGCTCGACGACGTGAGCGGCGAGCGTCACGAGGGGACGCGCGACGACCTGCGGCGCATGATCACCCTCTTCGACGCGATCCCCGAGATCGACTTCGTCTGGGCGACGATCACCCCCGGCGACGTCGACCCGCGCGCCGGCAACCTCGAGATCGCGCGCGCCGCCTTCACGCACGGGCGCAAGCACCTGCAGGACGAGGTCCGGGTGCCCGACCAGGCGCCGGTCTTCATCGAGATGCTCGAGGCGATCGCCGGGGCGCCGCTGCGCGAGCGGCCGATCTACTCGGTGACCAACTGCACGATCGCTCCCCTGCAGCACGACCGCGAGATGACCGAGGCGCACGTCCTCATGGCGAAGGCCGGCGTGCCCGTCTTCGTCCTGCCGATGCCGCAGATGGGCACGACGGGGCCGATGAGCGTGCTCGGCACGTCGATCCTCAACATGGCCGAGCTGCTCTCGGCGGTCGTCCTCTTCCAGCTTGCGGCGCCCGGCTGCGCGATGCTGTCGGGCGTCGGCTCGGCGGTCGCCGAGATGCGCAGCGGGCCTTTACCTCTCGGGCGCGCCCGAGGACGCGCTCATCAACGTCATGTGCATCGAGATGAGCAAGTTCTACGGCATGCTCAGCCAGGGCAGCGGCGTGAGCTGCGACGCCAAGGCGTGCAACCTGCAGGCCGGGGCCGAGGGCATGATGACCGGCCTCGCCTGTGCGATGGCGGGCTGCGACGTGCTGCTCGCCTTCGGCCTCATGGACAGCGCGCAGACGGCGAGTCTGGCCAAGGCGGTGCTCGACGCCGACACCGTGAACGCGATCGAGCGCTTCCTGCGCGAGGACCCCGTGGACGAGACCACCGCGCTGTTGGAGGACATCGCCGGCGTGGGCATCGGCGGCCACTACCTGGCCAGCAAGAGCACGCGGCGGTTCTACCGGGCCGGCGAGCTGTGGCAGCCGACGATGTGGCAACGCCAGCCGTTCGAGCAGTACGTCGGCACGAGTCTGGTGCGGGAGGCGGCGGCACGGGCCGAGGAGCTCATCGCGACCAATGACGTGCCGCCGCTGCCGGACGACGTGGCGAAGCACGTCGACGAGCTCATCGCGGGCTACCTGGGGAGCAAGGGCTGAGCGAGAGGCGCGGCGCGGCCGGCGGCGAGGGCGGCGAGATCCTGGAGCGCGCCGCGGGGCGCAGCGGCGAGCTGGTGCTGCGCCGCAGCGGCGCCGACCTCGAGGTGATCGCCGACGGCACCTTCCTGATCTCGAGCGCCAACGAGGACTCGAGCGTGGCGCTGATCACGGCCGGGCTGCCGTTCCTCGTCGACGGCGCCGCGTCGGCCGCCGCCGACGCCGCGGTGCCGCGCGCGGGTCTCGAGGTGCTCGTCGGCGGGCTCGGCTTGGGGTACGCGCTCGACGCCGCGCTGGCCGAGCCCCGCGTTGAGCGCGTGACCGTGGCCGAGTACGAGCCCCTGATCGTGGACTGGTTCCGCACCTATGGGGAGGGGCGCGCGGCGCGGCTCGCCGCAGGCGAAGCCGCCGGTCGCGCCCGCGTCCTCACCGCCGACGTCGCCGACGTCATGCGCCGTAGCCCCGGCGCCTTCGACCTCGTCGCCCTCGACACCGACAACGGTCCCGACTGGCTGGTGCGCGAGGCGAACGCCGGCCTCTACGACGAGGCCGGCGTGGCGCTCTGCTGCGGCGCCCTGCGCCCGGGCGGGGTGGCCGTCTTCTGGTCGCCGGACCGCTACGACTGGTTCGCGGCGCGGCTCGCGGCGGCGTTCGCGCTCGTCGCCGAGGTCCCGGCACACGACCAGGTCGACGGTCGCCGGCACGAGTACACGATGTACGTCGCCAGGCGCGCGGTAGACTAGTCGGGCCGGGGTGCCCCGGCTGCGCATCACGATCCGACGGGGAGGTCGCCTCATGCCGGACGCCGGCCCATCGCCGCTCGCTCTCTTTCCGCTCGGCATCGTCCTGGTGCCCGGAGAGGTCGTCCCCCTGCACATCTTCGAGGAGCGCTACAAGCTGCTCGTCAACGAGCGTCGCGACGGCGGGGACGAGTTCGGCGTCGTCCTCACCGAGGACGAGGCGGTCCGCGAGATCGGCTGCACGGCCGTCGTCGTCGAGGTCCTCGAGGAGCTGGACGAAGGACGTCTCAACATCCTCGTGCAGGGACGCCGGCGCTTCCGTCTGCTCGACCTGGTCCAGCCAGACGATCCGGAGAGCGAGTACCTGCGCGGGGTGGTCGAGTACGTCGAGGACGAGGTGGAAGTGACGAGCGAGCCGCGGCAGCGGCGCGCCCTCGAGGTGTACCGCCGTATGCTCGGGCTGATGGAGGTCGAGACCCCACGCGACCCTGGCGGCGAGGGTCCGCTCTCGTTCCGCATCGCCGCCGCCGTCGACTTCGGCACCGCTCTCAAGCAGGAGCTGCTCGAGTCGGTTTCGGAGGAGGGGCGGCTCGAGACCCTCACGGCGGTGATGGAGAGCCTGTTGCCGCGCCTCGCGCTGCGCCGCGAGCGCGAAGAGGCGATCCGCGGCAACGGCAAGGGGTACTAGCCCCGCGGCAGCAGCACGATCTTGCCCACGTGACTGCCTTCGAGAAGCTCGTGGGCGCGACGCGCCTCGCGCAGCGGGAACGTCGCGCCCACGACGGCGCGCACCGTCCCGGCTGCGGCCATGGCCGCGATCTCGCGCATGATCGCCGCAACGCCGGCACGCTTGGCGTTGTTGAGGTCCATGAACAGAAGGGTCGCGTCGCCGGCGATGGCGGCCCCGATCGGCAAGGTGACCTCGGGGGACGGACCCTGTCCGGTGCAGACGATCCGTCCGCCCTTGGCGACCAGCTTCAGGTCGGTCGGAAGGTTCACGCTGATGACGAGTTCGTGCACGAGATCGACGCCGCGCCCGTCCGTGAGCTCGTTCACGCGGGCGACGACGTCCTCGGCCTTGTAGTCGATGGCCTCGTCGGCGCCCAGTGAGCGGACGAGGTCCGCCGCCTCGGCGCCGCTCACCGTCGTCAGGACGCGCGCCCCGCGCGCCTTGGCGAGCTGGATCGAGGCTGAGCCGACTCCGCCGGCGCCGCCCTGCACGAGGACCGTCTCGCCTCCCTTCAGGTCGCCCCGCGTGAAGAGGCCGTAGTAGGCGGCCGGGAAGACCATGCCGAGCGCCGCGGCGTCGACGAAGGAGAGGGGCGCCGGCTTGGGTACGGCCTGGGCCTCGGCGATGAGGGCGAGTTCGGCGTAGCTGCCCTCGCTGCCCACGCCGAGGCCGCTGAAGAGGACCTCGTCGCCGGGGTGCACCTCGGCCACGGCCTCGCCGACGCGTTCGACCACGCCGGCGCCGTCCGAGCCGATGATCTTCGGCGGCTGCTTCGGCGTCGGGAACCGGTCTTCGCGCACGGCGACGTCGACGGGGTTGACCGTCGCCGCCTCCACGCGCACCAGGACCTGCTGCGGCCCCGGCTCAGGGTCGGGCACGTCCTCGTAGACGAGGACCTCGGGGCCGCCGTACTTGTGGATCCGCACAGCTTTCACGTTCGCCTCCCGCGGCTCGTGGGACGCCGCTCGCGGGCGCCGGTCGCAGGCGGAACGTACCCATGTGGGCGCAGGGGCTCACCAAGCGGGAGGACGGGCCCCGGGTGAAGGGGGAGTCACCCGAGGGCCCGTCCGGGAGCGGTCGGCATCGGCGCCGCATCGGCGCCGCGCCGTCGGCGCTACGGCGTCAGCTCTGCGGCAGCGGCGCCTGCGGCACCTGCGGCGGACGGCGCCGCAGGATCGCCCGGCGCGCGAACCAGACGGCGACCGCGATCGCCGCGCCCAGCGCCAGGAAGGGGAGCAGGGCGCCGAGGGCGACGGCGCTCGCCTTGGCGCCGTCGGCGATGAGACCCAGCGAGTTGGTGAAGGCGCCCCAGAAGCTGTCGGACTCGTCGATCGAGCCGGGCTGCGGCACGCCGCGCTCGTGCAGCGCCACGGTGATGGTGCCGTAGCTCGTGACCTCGCTCAGGCGGGCGATCTCGGCCGTGAGCTGTTCGATCACGAGCTGATTGGCGTCGATACGGTCCTGGATGGCGAGCGTGTCCCTGATGGTCCGCGCCTGGTCGAGGAAGCTGACCAGCCGCAGGTCGACGGCGCGCGCGTGACGCAGCCGCGCGCGCAGGTCGACCATCTGGTCGCTGACGTCGTCGGCGGAGGTGGTCAGGTCGACGACCTCGCCGAGCTGCGAGAAGCGCCGCATGGCATCGTCGAACTTCGCCTGCGGCACGCGGACGGTGATGGTCCCGTACTGGACGACGTCACTACGGCCGGACGTCGTCGAGGACTCTGCGTCGGGTGCGACGTCGGACTTGACGCCGTCCACGGGCTCGCCGGTGTCGTACGCCATAGGCTCGACGGGACCGACCCAAGGGGTGTCGCTGCCGATGTAGCTCGAGAGCACGTAGCCGCCCATTCCGAGCGTGATGGTGCCGACGCGCTGCAAGGCGTCGCGCAGCCCGTGTCTCTTGACGGTGAGGGTGATGGACCCGTTCTTGATCAGGTAGTGGGTGGCGGGTGAGGCCGCCGGCGGGACGGCGGCGTAGAACTCGGCCGACGCCTCGTCGCCACCCTCGCGACGCCTTGGCGGCGTCGAGGGCGCCGGGCTCCGGCACGACGCCGAAGCCGCCGCCGGTGGTGCCGGCGCCCGTGCGCTGGGGCTCCATCGTCGTCGCGCTCTCCCGGTCGCCCAGGTCGCCGCTCCTCACGAGCGCGCCGACCAGAGCGAAGACGGCGAGCAGCGCGACGAGCGCGACCGGGATCACGACCCGCAGACGTTTCGCTCTCATGGTCTCCTCCTCGTCGGGGCCGCGCGGTGGGCGGCCGGTGTACCATCCCGAGAGACGCGGCCCCTTGCGCGGGGGTTCGCGGGTCGTCGGACGAGGAGGGTGACGAGGACGTGCTGCCCGTCGTGAGCCACGAGGTGCGGACGGGGCGATGGCCCTACGCGACGGTGTGCGTCATCGGCTTGAACGTCCTCGTCCTCGCCTTCGCCGCCAGCCTCGGCCCGCGCTTCGTCCCTTTCCTCCAGCAGTGGGGGCTAGTGCCGGCGCGCGTCGCCGCCGAGGTGACGCTGCACAACGTGGCCACCGTGCTGACCTCGACCGTCCTCCACGTCGGCGTCGTCCACCTGGTCTTCAACATGTGGTTCCTGTTCGTCTTCGGCGACGCCCTCGAGGACGCGCTGGGGCCCTGGTGGTTCCTCTTCCTCTATCTCGTAAGCGGGTTCTTCGGCAGCATGCTCTACGTGGCGACGTCGGGGGACTCGCCGATCCCGGCCGTGGGGGCGAGCGGCGCGGTGTCCGGGGTCATGGCGGCGAGCCTCGTCCTGTGGCCGCGGGCGCGCCTGCGCGTGCCGGGCGTGCTGCTGCTGCTCTTCGTCGCGAGCCTCGTCGTCACCGTGCTCGTCGCACTCGGGGTGACCGGGTGGATGCCGCTGGCGGCCGTGGCGACGGCGGTGGGGGCCCTGTTCGTCGTCCTGCTCCGCCGCGAGGCCGGTGGCCTGTGGTCCGGCCTGGTCGGCGGCCTCAGGGTGCCTGCGTGGCTCGCCCTCGGTCTCTACATCGGTCTGCAGCTCTACAGCGGTGTGCTCGTGCTGGTGAGCCCGGCGTACGGGGCGAGCGTGGGCTACTGGGCTCACGTCGGCGGGTTCGCCGCGGGGGCGGCGCTCGCCTGGCTCTTCCCGAGCCGCCCGCGCCCTCTGCCGGGTGCAGCGCCCGGGGAGGCGTGAGAGATGGACCTGCCGCGTCATGCGGCGTCGCGCGGCCGTACCTTCGCGCGGCAAGCCCCTCGGGTGGACGCGGGGCTGGACCGTGGTCGTGCTGGTCTGGGCGGTCGCGGCCGCCGTGCTCGTCGCCGCGCGCGTCGAGGTCGGGCACGTGACCGCGCTGAGCGCGCGCGAGGCCGCGGCGATCGACGCGGTCGAGGCGTCGAAGGTCGCTGCCGGCGGGGACGGCGGCGCGGCCGGCGGCGGCGAGCTCACGACCGCCGAGGCCCTGCAGCTCGTGCTGAAGAAGTACGGGACCACGGCGGCGGCGGAAGGCGGTGCGGCGCGGCCGCAGTGGTACGCGATGGACAGGCCGTGGGAGGACCGCGTCTACGTGTACTGGGAGCTCGGCGACTACCGACCGCTCGCCTGGGCGGTCGACGACGACGGGACGGTGGCGCCCGACGCCGAGACGAAGGTGCTGCTCGCCGGCCTGGCGCGGCTGGAGGGAGACGGCGGGCTGTGAGCCGCTACTCCTCGAGCAGCTCGTCCGGCGGGGCGAACCCGCGCCGCATGGTGTTCTCGGTGATCACGCGCGGCTCGAGGAACTGCAACAGGTAGTCGGGCCCGCCGGCCTTGGAGCCGATGCCGCTCATCTTGAAGCCGCCGAACGGCTGTCGCTCGACGAGCGCGCCGGTGATGCCGCGGTTGATGTAGAGGTTGCCGACGCGGAACTCGCGGCGCACGCGCTCGATGGCGGCGGGGCTGCGCGAGATGAGGCCGCCGGTGAGCGCGTACTTCACCCCGTTGGCGATCGCCAGCGCCTCGTCCATGTCCTTCGCCTTGATGACGGCGACGACGGGGCCGAAGATCTCCTCCTGGGCGATGACCGCGTCGGGTGCGACGTCGACGAAGACGTGCGGGGCGACGTAGAAGCCGTCGTCCGGCCAGCCGCCCTCGGGCGGCTGGACCGTCGCCGCAAGGCGGGCCTCCTTCTTGCCCTGCTCGATGTAGCCCTCGATCTTCTGCTTCGCCTCGGCGGTGATGACGGGACCGACGCGCGTGCTCGCGTCGGCCGGAGGGCCGACGGTGAGGCTGCGCGTCGCCTCGACGAGGCGGCGCACGAAGTCGTCGTAGGCCGCCTCGAGGACGATCACCCGCGAGGCGGCCGAGCACTTCTGGCCGGCGTAGTGGAAGGCCGAGACGACGACCTCGGCGACGGCGACGTCGAGGTCGGCGTCGGTGTCGACGATCACGGCGTTCTTGCCGCCCATCTCGGCGACGACCTTCTTGACGCCTTCGGGGCTCGGGTTCTGGGCGGAGCGACTGATGATGTCGAGGCCGACCTCCATGGACCCGGTGAAGACGATGAGGTCGACGCCCGGGTGACGGACGAGGAAGTCGCCGACCTCGGCGCCGGGGCTGGGGAGGAAGTTGACCGTGCCGGGCGGGGCGCCGGCCTCGGTGAGGATGCGGGTCATCTGGGCGGCGATGACCGGCGTGGGGCCGGCCGGTTTGACGATGACCGGATTGCCGGCGACGAGCGCCGCGCTGGTCATGCCGGTGAGGATCGCGAGGGGAAAGTTCCACGGAGCGACGACGAGGGCGATGCCGCGCGGCTGGTAGAAGTAGACGTTGTGCTCGCCGGGGACGCTTCCCATGCGGCGCTGCTTGTCGAGCGCGCAGCATCTCGCGCCCGTAGTACTCGAGGAAGTCGATCGCCTCGTCGGCGTCGCCGTTCGCCTCGCGGCGCGTCTTGCCCGCCTCGAGCGTCATGAGGGCGGAGAGCTCGAGGACCTCCCGTCGCATCAGCTCGGCGGCGCGGAAGAGCACGGCGGCGCGCTCGCGCGCCGGCGCGTCGCGCCACGCCGGGAGCGCCGCCTTGGCCGCGGCGACCGCGGCCTCGGCTTCGGCACGGCCGCCGTAGGCGACCGTGCCGATGACCTCGGCCGGCCTCGCCGGGTCCACCGACGTGAGCCGCTTGGCCGTGTCGGTCTCGCGCCCGCCGATGACGAGCGGATAGTGCGCGCCGAGCCTGGCGCGCGCCGCGACGAGCGCGGCGTCGTAGGCGTCGCGGTCCTCGCGCCGCGAGAAGTCGGCGTGCGGCTGGTTCATGAAGCGCGCCGGCGCCTCCGGGTCGGTCGGCGCGATCGTCGGGCGACGCGTGCGGTTCGCGGCCGAAGTCGGCCGACACCGCCGGCGCCTGGATGAGCTCCTCGACGGCGGCGCCCTCGACGAACGTCTGCCGCAGGAACGAGTCGTTGGCGGTGTTCTCGAGCAGCCGCCGAACGAGGTAGGCCATGCCCGGTATCAGCTCGCCGACCGGCGCGTACTCGCGCAGGCGCAGGCCCAGCGCGCGGACGGCATGTTTGATCGGCTCGCCCATCCCGTGCAGGGCCTGGATCTCGAACGCGCTGTCGGCGAGCCCCAGGTCGCGCGCCGTGACGATCGCCGCCGCCAGCGAGCGCACGTTGTGGCTCGCGAACGCCGGGCGCACGTGCTCGGGGTCGCGCAGCATCGTCTCGGCGAGCTTCTCGTACATCGCGTCCGTGTCGGGCTTGTGCGTGAAGACCGGCACCGGCCAGCCCTCCTGGGCGGCGATGACGGTCTCGTAGTCCCAGTACGCACCCTTGACGAGACGCAGGTGGAAGCGCCGGTCGTGGTCCTTCGCCCAGGCGAGGAGCCGGGCGACGTCCTGCTCGGCGTCGCGCAGGTAGGCCTGGACGACGGCGCCGGCGTCGTCGTAGGCGCGGAACTCCTCCTCGTCGAGCAGCGAGGTGAAGACCTCGAAGGTGAGGTCGCGGTAGCGGAACTGCTCGAGGTCGAGCGTGAGCGCCGCGCCGTCCGCCATCGCGCGGCGCACGATGGGCCGCAGTCGCTCCTTGACGGCGGCGACGCTGCCCTCGAAGTCCACGGGGTCGATCTGCGAGTACAGCGAGGTGATCTTGAGGGAGAGGTCGACGCGCGGGAGCGGCCCCCAGGCGCTGTCGTCGACGACCGGCACGGCCGGCCACGAACGGGCCTCGTCGGCGAGGCCGTCGATGAGGCCGAGGTAGGTCTGCTGATAGGCCTCGGCCTCGGCCTCGCTGACGCTCGCCTCGCCGAGCACGTCGAGCGTGAAGCCCATGCCGTCGCGGCGCAGGCCGCGCAGCGCTCCGGTGGCGTCGGCCGCGTCGCGGCCGACGATGAAGCGCCGCGCGAAGCCCTTCATCTGCTTGCGGATGACGGCGCTCGCGAGCGGCGCGACGGGCGAGCGCGGGGCGGCCAGGTTGACGCCCCAGCGCAGCGCCGTGGGCGCCGCGACGCCCTGGCGGGCGAAGTACTCGCGCAGATGGCGGGCGATCTCACTGCGGCTGCGCAGGGTGGGGAAGACGTCGACGAAGCGCAGCATCTCGACCTTGAGACGCTCGTCGCTCATCGCCCAGTCCATCATCTCGCCCTGCCAGCGCTCGGACGAGAGGACGGAGGGCTTTGACTGGTGGGTCAGGGCGAGGATCTCGCGCGCCGTCTGCTGGACCTGACTCTCGCGGTCGACGGCCATGGCGCTCACCTCGCGTGCCTGCCGACGTGCTCGTACGAGAGCTTCGTGGGCTGGAACTGGGTCCGTGGCGGCTTCGAGTCGGCCGGGTGGCCGACGCCGATGAGGCAGAGGCACCGGTGCGCATGCGGGGTGGTGCCGAGGATCTCGAGGGCCACGACCTCGTCGGGGTGGGGCTGAGGGCCGTTCTCCCACACGCCGACCCAGCAGGCGCCCAGGCCGAGGGCGGTGGCGGCGACGAGGATGTTCTCCGTCGCGGCGGCGCAGTCCTCGACCCAGTAGAGGGTGTCGGCGCTGCCGAGGACGGCGATCACGAGCGGCGCCCGCTCGAGCAGCCGCGCCCACTGGTGGACCTGCGCGAGCCGGGCACGCGTGCCTGGCTCGCGCACGACGACGAAGTGCCAGGGGCGCCGGTTCATCGAGCTCGGCGCCGCGAAGGCGGCGTCGATCAGCTTGCGCTCGACCTCATGGGAGACGTCGTCGGCGGTGAAGCGGCGGATGCTGCGCCGCGCGAGCAGGGCTTCGTAAGCGTCCAAGGGGGCCTCCTCGCGTGCTCAGGGCTCGCGGTTCTGCCGGCCGAAGCGCTCGAACGAGATCTTCGTCGGCTGGACCTGGGTGCGCGGCTTCTTCGCCCGCGACGGGTGGCCGAAGCCGACGAGGGCGAGCACACGGTAGCCGTCCGGCGCCCCGAGCACGGCGCGGCAGCGCGCCTCGCAGCCCGCCTCCTCGGTGGCCTCGTCGCGCATCCCGCACCAGATGCTGCCCAGGCCGAGCGCCGCGGCCTCGGTGAGCATGTTCTCGATCGCCGCGGCGCCGTCCTCGACCCACCACGGGCTGGCGCCGTCCCTGGCGAGGACGGCGACGACGAGCGGCGCCTTGTCGAGCATCCAGGTCCACTCGTGCATGTCCTTGAGGCGGCGGCGGGTCCCGGCGTCGCGCACGAAGACGAAGTGCCACGGGCGCGTGTTGTTGCCGCTCGGGGCGGCGAAGGCGGCGTCGATGAGGGCGTGCTCGTCGTCGGCCGACACGTCCTCGGCCGTGAACTGACGGATGCTGCGGCGTGCGAGAAGCGCCTCGAAGGCGTCCATGAAGCCCCCTTCACGTTCGGCTGGTGCACGGTGGCCCGGAGCGGGCCGGCTGCCCGGATTGTACCAGCGGCGGGGTCTCCTCAACCTCTGTCCGGCAGGGCTACAATCGGCGCGGCCGGAACGCGTGACGCGCGGCCGTCACTGGCACCGCGACGGAAGGACGGGATGAACGCAGCGAACGACGACGTCCGTATCGGGCCGTTCACGCTCGACGACCTCGACGAGGCCCGCGCGCTGTGGGAGGCGACCGACATGTGGCTGCGCCCGTCAGACGGGCTCGAGCAGATGACGCTGCTGCTCGAGCGGGACCCGGACCTGCACCTCGCCGCGCGAAACGGGTCAGGCCGCCTGGTCGGCGCCGTGCTCGGCGGCTGGGACGGCCGTCGCGCCTACGTCTATCACCTCGCCGTGGTGCCCGGCCGGCAGCGCCAGGGCATCGCCGGCCGTCTCATGGACGAGCTCGAGGAGCGCTTTCGCGCGCGCGGCGCGCTCAAGGCGAAGCTGCAGATCCTCGTCGGCAACGAGGTCTCGCGCACCTTCTTCGCCGCGCGCGGCTACCTCTTCGAAGCCGACTGCGAGCCGTGGGGCAAGGAGCTCGTGCCGGGCGGCGCGCCGCCCTCGTGCAGCTGCTGAGCGGCGCCCGCCCGGGCCCCGCCGCGTGGGGGTCATCCTGCGGGTTGCTGCTGGGTGATGCAGTGCACGTTGCCGCCGCCGAGCACGATCTCGCGACCCGGCACGGCGACGACCTCACGCTCGGGGAAGAGCTCTTCGAGCTTCGCTTTGGCGACGCGCGTCGTTGGGGTCGTCGAAGGACGGCATGACGATGCCGCCGTTGCAGATGAGGAAGTTGAGGTACGAGGCGGCCGTCTTGTCGCCGGGCTTGCGGGGGAGGCTGCCCTCGGCCGAGTCGACGCCCCAGGCCTCGTCGGCGGTGATCTCCATGATCGCGGGCATGGGCACGGTGTGGACCTCGAGGCGACGTCCTCTGGCGTCGGTCGCCTCCTGCAGGCGGCGCAGGTCGTCCTGCAGGAGCTCGTAGCGCCAGTCGTCCCGGTCCTCGGTGACGCCGGCGAGCACGACGCCGGGGCGCACGAAGCAGGCCACGTCGTCGACGTGGCCGTTCGTCTCGTCGGGGTCGATGCCCTTCGCCAGCCAGATCACCTTCTGGACGTCGAGGTAGTCGCGCAGGTGCTCCTCGATCTGCTCGCGGCTGAGGTCCGGGTTGCGGCCCGGGCTCAGCAGACACTCCTCGGTGGTGATGACCGTGCCCTCACCGTCGACGTGGATCGAGCCGCCCTCCATGACGAGCGGGGCCTTGTAGCGGTCGACGCGCTCCAGCTCGGCGACTTTGAGCGGCACCATCTGGTCCTTGTCCCAGGGGAAGTAGAGTCCGTCGTAGAAGCCGCCCCAGGCGTTGAACTCCCAGTGCACGAGGCGCACGCCGCCCTTGTCGTCGACGACGAAGGTCGGGCCGCAGTCGCGCATCCAGGCGTCGTTGCTCGAGATCTCCACGACGCGCACGTGCGAAGGCAGCAGGGCGCGCGCGTTCTCGTACTGGCCGTGGTCGACGCCGACGGTGACGGGCTCGAAGCGAGCGATGGCGCTCGCCACCTCGACCCAGGCGCGCTGGGCCGGCTTGGCGCCCAGCCGCCAGTTGTCGGGGCGCTGCGGCCAGAGCATCCAGGTCTGGGCGTGCGGCTCGAACTCGCCGGGCATGCGAAAGCCGTCGGCGCGCGGGGTGCTGTCGATGGTTCGGGTCATCTCGTCATCTCCGTTCAGGGCGCCGGCACGATGCGCGTCCCGGCCTTGCCGGCGAGGGCCTTGTTGACCTCGGTGAGACTGCCGATGACGGCCTCGCCGCCGTGGCGCACGAAGCGCATGGCGGCATCGACCTTCGGTCCCATGCTGCCGGCCTTGAAGTGCCCTTCGGCGGCGTAGCGCTCCATCTCGGGCAGGGGCACCACGTCGAGCGCCCGCTCGTCCGGCCCCCGGTAGTCCAGGTACGCCCTGGGCACGTCGGTCAGGACGAGGAGGATGTCGGCCTCCACGTCCATCGCCAGCTGCATCGCCGCGAGGTCCTTGTCGATGACCGCGTCGACGCCCGAGAGGGCGCCGTTGCGGGCGCGCACCACCGGGATGCCGCCGCCGCCCGAACAGACCACCATGACGCCGTCGCGGACGAGGTCGATGATCGCGTCTCGCTCGACGATCTCGACGGGCTGAGGCGACGGCACGACGCGGCGCCAGCCGCGGCCCGCATCCTCTTTCATGGCGAAGCCCTGCTCGAGCATCATCGTCTTCGCCTTGGCCTCGTCGTAGAACGGGCCGACCGGCTTGGACGGCTTGGCGAAGGCCGGGTCCTTGGCGTCCACGGCGACCTGCGTGAGCAGGGTGACGACCGGCACGGCCATCTTGCGCTTGCGCAGGTGGTTCTGCAGCGTCTGCTCGAGCATGTAGCCGATCTGGCCCTGGCTCATGGCGCCGCAGACGTCCATCGGCATCGGCGCCACCAGCTTGGAGGCTACGTCCTGCTGGATGAGGAGGTTCCCCACCTGCGGCCCGTTGCCGTGCGTCATCACGACACGGTAGCCGTCGACGACCATCTGCGCGATGCGCCGCGTCGCGCCGTCGATGTTGACGAGCTGCTCCTCGAACGTGCCGACCTGGCCGGGCTGCAGGATCGCGTTCCCGCCCAGGGCGACGACGACGGTCTTGCCGTTGCCGCTCGTCTGCGTCACCTGACGCGCCTCCTCCGTGTCCGTCGTGCGTCACGCCGCCGTGCGTCGGCTGTGCCGGTACAGCCACCAGCCGACCAGCAGCGAAAGCGCGGTCCCGACGCCGGTGATCGACCAGAAGGTACTCTCCGAGACGCCTTCGGCCGGGAAGTAGAAGAAAAGGAAGACGGTCAGAATGATGCCCAGCTCGCACAGGATCACGCTCAGCCAGGCACCCGCCTTGCCGCCCGGGACGACGTACGGCCGGTGCTGATCGGGGAACTTGCGGCGCAGCACGAGCAGGGCCGGGAACATGAGGAGGTACGGGATGAGGAAGACGATCGACGACAGCGCGAACAGGGTCCAGAAGACGTTCGCCTGATCGGGGTCCAGGGCATAGGCGAGGATCGTGATCGCCGTCGCGATGAGACCCATCAGCACGAACGCGTAGTCGGGCGTGCCGAAGCGCCGGTTGACGTGTCCGAACACGCCCGGCGCCGTCTTGTCGAGACCGGTCGCGCCGATGGTCTGGTTCGCGCCTATGGACCACGTGACCATGTTGCCGAAGAACGTGAACAAGAGGCCGACGACGGCGATGTCGAACAGCCAGCCGTAGCCGCCCAGGACCTCGTCGAAGCTGAGCTGCAGGGCGTCGACGATGCCGGTCACGATGCTGACGTCCTCCGTCTTGATGGCGGAGAGGATGCCGAACGTGGCGAACGTGTACACGGCAAGGATGGCGCCGCCGGCGAGCAGGATCATCTTGGGGACGTCCCGCTTGGGGTCCTTGATGGCGCCGCCGGCCGAGCTCATGAGCTCGAAGCCCATGTACGAGTAGATGATGATCGGCAGGAAGGACAGGCTGTCGGTGTTCCACGCCGGGACCCACTGGTCGAGCGCGAACGAGTTGGCGGTGCCGTTCTTGGCTGCGTAGGCGACGCCCATGACGCCCAGCCCCACGAGGACGATCACTTTGACCGCGGCACTCAGGTTGGGCACGAACTTGCTCCACGAGAGCGGCAGGATGCCGATGAGCACGATGGCCCAGACCATGGCGATGACGATGGCCGCCTCCCAGAGTGGCGAGACGTCGACGCCGAAGGCGACCTCGAGCGAGCCGATGAAGAGCACGAACACGGACGGCGCCCAAAGGGCCACGTTGACCCAGTACATCCACGAGGTCACGGTGCCCCACCCGGGGCCGAACGCCTCCTTGACCCAGACGTAGATCCCGCCCTCGTCGGGCCAGGCGCTGCCCAGCTCCGCGGTGACGAAGCCGTAGGGGATGAAGAAGAGCAGGCCGAGCGCGACCCAGAAGCCGAGCCCCTGGACGCCGATGGCGGCCGAGGCGGCGACGGTGTCGGCGACGAGGATCGCCGACACACTGAACAGCACCATGCTGAACAGCCCGAAGGTCTTCGTCTGTCGGTCGAGCGTCCCTCCGGCCGCCGCGTGGGTGTCACGTCAGTTGCCATGGTGGTTCCTTTCGTGCGCCTGGCGGGCTCACGAGAGCAGGGCCCGGCCGATCTCCTGCAGGTCCGGGTCCTCGGGCAGCTCGTCGATGCCGATGAGCGCCAGCATGAGGCCCTTCTGGAAGTGCATCCGGTTCTGCGCCTGCGGGAAGATGATCGACATCTCGCCGTCGGCGATCTCGTCCACGACCTCCTCGCCGCGCATCGCCGGCAGGCAGTGCATGAACTTCGTCGTCGGCTTGGTGCGCGACCAGAACTCGGCGTTCACCTGGAAGGGCTTGAAGGATGCGACGCGGTCCTTGTACTCGTCCTCCTGGCCGGTCCACCACCAGCAGTCGGTGTAGATGAAGTCGGCCCCGGCGATGGCCTCCATCGGGTCGTTCGTGAGCAGGAACGAGCCGCCGCTCTCGGCGGCGAGGCGGGTCGCGTTCTCGCGCACCTCGTCGCCGATCTCGTAGCCGGCGGCGTTGCCGATGCGCACGTGCAGACCGAGCTTGGCCATGGTCGTGCTCAGCGAGTTGCACGGGTGGGCGGCGTCGCCGACGTACGCGAAGGTGACGCCGTCGAGACGGCCGGCGTGCTCGAAGATCGTCAGCGCGTCGCTCAGGCTCTGGCAAGGATGACGGTCGGCGTCCATCCCGTTGATGACCGGCACCGTCGACCATGCGGCGAGCTCGTTGACGGTCTCGTTCTTCTTGCTGCGGATCTCGATGGCGGCGTTGTATTGCGCGAGGGTGCGCGCGGTGTCGGCGATCGTCTCGCGGCCGGGCAGGTGGATCTCGCCGGGGCGCAGGTAGAGGGCGTTCCCGCCGAGCTCGGCGAAGCCGTTCTCGAAGCTGACGCGGGTGCGCGTCGACGCGGCCTCGAAGATCATCGCCAGGTGCTTGCCGGGGAAGAAGGGCGTGAGCGGGCGCTGCTTCCAGAGCGCCTTGAGCTTGACCGAGAGGTGGAGCAGGGCCTCGAGTTCCTCGCGCGTGTAGTCGAGGTCGGTGAGGAAATGCCGTCCGCGGAAGCGCTTGAGCGGGGGCAGCGGCTTGCTGACGTCGAGACCCATCGGTCCTCCTTGAGGCGCGTCGCACCGGCGACGGGGACTTGTTTGTCCGGACGGACAAGAGTAGTCTACGCAGCGCAGCAGGAGGATGCAAGAGGGAGCGCCGGTGTGCCTTCGGCCGCCGGCGCCCACGGACGAGCGACCCGGGAGGCGGCCACGCGCAGGCAGACCGACAGCCTTCGCCGCAGCCTCGCGCGCGGGGAGGGCATGCCGAGCTCGCTCGACATCGCCGACCCCATCGACGCGCTGCCGCCGGTGGCGCGGACGATCCTCGACGCGGCGCGGCGCCTGCTCTCCGAGGGGGGCTACGAAGCCCTCACCCTGTCGGCGATCGCCGAAGGGGCCGACGAGCCCAAGGCGAGCATCGGCTACTACTTCGGCAACAAGGATGGTCTCGTCGTGGCCCTGGTCGACGCCCTGACTCACGAGGCCAACAGGGCGCTGCTCGCCGAGACCGAGCGTCTGCCGATGGGCGAGCGCCGCCTGCACGCCCTCATCGACGGCGAGGTGCGGATCGCCGACGACGTCGAGGTCTTCCGCTCGTTCTTCGCAATTCTGCCGTACGCCTTGCGCGACGAGCGCTTGCGCGAGCGTGTCAGCCGCCTCTACGAGGGCTACCGCGAGACCGTGCTGCGCTGCGTGGCCGCGGCCGACGAAGCCGAGCTGCGCCGCGGCATGCTGCCGTTCGCCATGCTCATGATCGCGATCGTCGACGGCCTCGCGATCCAGCACGGCCTCGACCCCGACGGTGTCGACGTGCGCGCCGCCGTCGAGCTCTGGGAACGCCTCGCGCGCGGCTACCTTGCCGAGCAGGGCGTGCTGCCGCCGGGCTGAGTCGAACGAAGGGGGGCACAGGCTTGGACACGGCGATCGTCTGGAGCAAGGACTACGAGCTGCACGACACGGGAGGGCACCCCGAGGGTCCTGACCGCGCGACGGAGATCGTGACCCACTTGCGGTCTCTCGACCTTTGGGACAGCCTCACCGTCGTGGCCCCGCGTCCGGCGACGCGCGACGACGTCCTTCTCGTCCACACCGAGGCCCTCGTCGACCGGGTGCGCCGCATCGCCGAGGCCGGCGGCGGCGAGATGGACCACGAGACGCCCGTCTCGGCGCGAAGCTACGAGATCGCGCTCCTCGCCGCCGGCGGCGTGCTCACGGCGATCGACCAGTGGGACGAGGGCCGCGTGCCCTTCGCCCTCGTCCGCCCGCCGGGTCACCACGCGACGCCCGACCGGGCGATGGGCTTCTGCCTGTTCAACAACGTCGGCCATCGCGGCGCGCACGCTGCTCGACCGGCGGCATGGAACGCGTGGCGATCGTCGACTGGGACGTCCACCACGGCAACGGCACCCAGGCCGCCTTCTACGACGAGCCGCGCGTCCTCTTCTGCTCGCTCCACCAGTGGCCGCTGTACCCCGGCAGCGGGTGGTTCACCGAGTGCGGGGAGGGTGAAGGAGAGGGCTTCACGGTCAACGTCCCCCTGCCCGCCGGCTCGACCGACGGCGACTACGCCGGCGCCGTGGAGCAGGTCGTCACGCCCATCGTCGACCAGTTCGCCCCCCAGGCGTTGCTCGTCTCCGCCGGCTTCGACCCGCACGCGCGCGAGCCGCTCGCCAGCTTGCAGATGAGCGAGGACGGGTTCGCCGCGATGGCGCTGCGGCTGCTGGCGCTGGCGCAGCGTCACTGCGACGGGCGCCTGGCGCTCGTGCTCGAGGGTGGCTACGACCGGCCGGCGACGAACCGCTCGGTCGCCGCGGTGCTGGCGGCGATCCGCGACGAGGAGGCGCCGGCCGTGGGCTCTCCGCGTGAGGCCGGCCAGGCGGCGATCGACCGGGCGCGCGAGGTGCAGAGCCGGTACTGGAAGCTGTAGCGGCGCGTTGCCGAGGCGCGAGGTGCCGGCGGCAGTGGCGAGACGTGAGACGGGGCGGCGGGCTGCTCGGCAGCCCGCCGCCCCGTCGCCGTCTCGCAGGCGTCCGCCGGGCTCAGTACTCGCCGGGCGCCGGCTTCACCTTGCCGCGGAAGGTGCGGTACACGAAGGCCGTGTAGAAAAGCACGATCGGCACGCCGATGAGGGCGATGATCAGCATCACCTCGAGGGTCAACGACTCCGACGACGCGTTCGTCACCGTGAGGCTCGTCGACGCGGGGGTGCCCCGGGCCGGGATGATGTCGGGGTAGTTGCCGACCGCGGCGATCCCGGCCAGCGCCATGACGATGACCGCCGAGCCGAGGAAGGCGCGCAGATCGGCGCCCTCCTTGCGCTGCTGCCAGAACGTGTACGCGAGCGCCCCCGCGAGCACGACGATGAAGAGCCAGCCGACCGGGCTGCCGAGCACGTTGTCGGAGGCGCGAGGGACCCAGCTGATCGTGGCCACCGAGGTGACCACGGCGAGCACGACGCAGACGAGGAAGAGCGGCGTGCGCCACTTGACGGCGCGCTCGTACACGGGACCCTCGGCCTTGACCGCGAGCCACGACGCGCCGTGCGTGAGCAGCAGCACCAGCCCCGTGACGCCGACCAGCAGGGAGTAGGGGTTGAGAAGGTCGAGGAAGGTCCCGGTGTAGTCGCCGTTCTCGTTGAGCGGGATGCCGCGGATGACGTTGCCGAGCGCGACGCCGACGAGCAGCGACGGCACGAGGCTGCCGGCGAAGAAGCAGAAGTCCCAGAAGCCGTGCCACCCGTCGTCACGGTGACGGAACTCGAGGGACACGGCGCGCAGGATGAGACCGAACAGCACCAGCATGATGGCCAGGTAGAAGCCGCTGAAGGTGGCGGCGTACACGGCGGGAAAGGCGGCGAAGACCGCCCCTGCGCCGGTCAGCAGCCACACCTCGTTGCCGTCCCACACGGGCCCGATGCTGGCGCGCACGATGCGCCTCTCTTCTTCGCTTCTTGAGATGAACGGATAGAGCACGCCGGCGCCGAGGTCGAAGCCGTCGAGCACGACGTAGACGGTGAGCAGGACGGCGACCAGGAAGAACCAGATGTTCTCGAGAGTCATGACGTCACCCCTCCGCGCCGGCCGGGACGGGCCGTGGCTCCGGCTTGTCGGCCGTGACCATCTCGGCGACGTCTTCCGGCCCCTTGCCGATGATGCCGAAGAAGATGCGCGCCCAGGCGATGAACAGGATCAGATACACGACGGCGAAGAGCCCCAGCGTCACCCAGACCTCGTTCGCCGACACGACCGGCGACACGCCGTCCGAGGTGCGCAGCAGCCCCTGCACGATCCAGGGCTGACGGCCGACCTCGGTCGCCATCCAGCCCATGTTGATGGCGATCAGGGGCAGCGGGAAGCTCACGACGAGGATCCAGAGCATCCAGCGCGCCTTCTCGAGCCGCTTGAGCAGGAGCAGGAGCAGCGCCAGCGCCATGATCCCGATGAAGGCGAACGAGAGCGCGATCATGAGGTGGTAGCTCTGGAACACGACCTGGAGCGGCGGCCGGTCCTCGGGGGCCACGCTGTCGAGTCCGGTCACCTCGTGCGAGGGGCTGAGGCCGAGCATGAGGCTGAGTCCGCTGGGCAAGGCGACACCGGTGACCTTGGGATCGCCGTTGTCGTCGCGCACCCAGCCGAAGAGGTAGAGGGGCGCGTTCTCCTGCGTGTCGTAGAGCGCCTCGAAGGCGGCCATCTTGACCGGCTGCTCCTCGGCGACCACGAGCGCGTGCCAGTGGCCGATGAGGGGCATGACCGCCGAGGCCAGGAGGCCGACGACGAGCGCCGACGTCAGGGCGTGACGGGCGAAGTGCAGGTGACGCTTCTTGAGCAGGTACCAGGCCGAGATGCTGGCGACGACGAAGCAGCCGGCGATCAGGCAGGCGACCATGGTGTGGAAGTACCGGGGGCCGGTCGACGGGTTGAACACCGCGGCCCAGAAGTCGGTCAGGACGGCCTTGCCGTCCTCGATCTTGTAGCCGCGCGGCGTCTGCTGCCAGGAGTTGGCGATGAGGATCCAGAGGGCCGAGAGCCAGGTGCCGATCATGACCAGCCACGCCGCGGCGTAGTACAGACCGCGCGAGACCCTCTGGCGGCCGAAGAGCAGGACGCCGAGGAACGTGGACTCGAGGAAGAAGGCGAAGAGACCCTCGGCGGCGAGCGGCGCGCCGAAGATGTTGCCGACGAAGCGCGAGTAGTCGGCCCAGTTGGTGCCGAAGGCGAACTCCATGGTGATGCCCGTGGCGACGCCGATGGCGAAGTTCGTCGTGAACAGCTTGATCCAGAACTTCGACGCCGCCATGTGCGCCGGGATGCCACTCTTGTAATAGCGCCGTTCCGACAGGACCACCATCATCGCCAGCCCGATGCTGATGGGCACGAAGATGAAGTGGTAGCCGACGGTGAAGGCGAACTGGATGCGGGACAGCATCAGAGCGTCCATGCCTGGGTGGCACCTCCTTGGCGACGGGCCCGGCCCGGCGGCGCGTCCGCAGAAGCGACCGGAGGTCGCGAGCGCGCCAGCGGGCCAAATGACTCCCCTATTGTCATGATGGGAACATTGGATTGTCAATGTCCGTGCGTGGGCAGGCTGATGACTCTGCCCTGACCTGCATCAAGTTCACAAATCTGCGCTTAAACCCCCTTTTCAAGCGCCGGACGTCGTGCTACGATGCTCGAGGGTCGGCTAACAGCGCCGGCCGTTTTCTTGCAGGAGGCTGATACCGTTGAGTGAAGAACTCGAACTGCTCGAGTGCCAGGAGTGTTCTGCGCAATGTGAGAAGGTGGTCTACCCGGCCGCCTGCCTCAGCATGAACTGTCGTTTTCTCTACGCCTTCAAGGAGGACGGTCACACGTTCTTCGGCTGCATCGAGAAGGTGTTCCCGCACGAGATCGACCTGCAGATGTTCCAGGACATCGAGCGCGGCAAGGGTGGCTTCGGCGTCGTCAAGGTCGCGCGCCAGCCGCTGTCGCAGTGCTCCGTCGCGGTGCAGAGCTGCTATGCCTCGGGCGAAGGCCCGCTGTGTCGCAACCTGTACTTCAAGCGCCGCGACCGGCGCGAAGTCCAGACCGTAGAGGATTGACCTGCGCAGTCTGACGAGGGCGCGGCGAGCGGGACGCTCGCCGCGCCCTCGTTGACGTAGCCGGGTCAACGTGAGGTGCGGCGAAGCGGCACCTCACACTAGACTCAGGATTCCGGGAACCGCCGCCTGAGCAGCGCTTTCGCTGCCCGGGCGGCGGTTCTGCGTGGTCATCGGTGGTATACTCACTGCCGTGCCACGCTCGGCACCCGTGGGGGCGAACTGGTCTCGACATGGGTGATACCGAGGTTGGAGCAGCAAGCCGAGGTCCGGTGGCCTCGTTAAACTGCCGGAACAACACACCTGCCGAGAGCAATCTCGCACTGGCTGCCTAACTAGGCTGGCCCGTCACCCCCGGAAGGTCCGCGTCCGGGACCGTGGCGTCACTCAGCGGACTGGGGTGTGGCCGGCCGGCTCCGACCAGCTGCACCCGAGACTGATCGGGGCTGGCGACCGGCACCCGGCCGACGCGGGGGCCGCGAGCGAGATGAAATGCGCCGGCTAAGCTTGTAGAGACTCCGCCGAGGCTCCCGTGGACGCGGGTTCGATTCCCGCCGCCTCCACCACGTTGTCGACACGACGACGTGGTGGCCACACAGCGGCCCGGCCCCGATCGCTCCGGCCCTTGTCGTGAACGCGCCCGGTCTCCCTTGCCGTCGTCCAGCGCGTGCTGACCGACAACGCTCGGACTCGCCGGCCGAGGCGATGAGGCGCCGCAAGTACTGTAGAGTCCCATCGAGCCGAACTGAGACGTGTCGCGGTGTTCCGTCGGCATGAAAGGATGGCGGCGTTGCAGGAGAAGAGGTCCGTTGAAGTCTGCCTCTCACCGGCGCTGTTCCCGGATGTCGTGACGACGGGCGACTTCATCGTCGTGCTGGTGGACATCCTGCGCGCCACGACGACCATCTGCGCCGCGGTCGGGAACGGGGTGGAGGCGATCATCCCCGTCGCGACCCATGAAGAGGCGAGACGGCTCAAGTCGCAAGGATTCCTGGTCGCCTCCGAAAAGGACGGCGTCCAACTCGATTGGGCGGACTTCGGCAATTCGGCGTTCAGCTTCACCAGAGACGCGATCGGCGGCAAGACGCTGGTCTATTGCACGACCAACGGTACGCGGGCGCTCGAGATGGCGAAGAGCGCAAGCAGCGTCGCGATCGGAGCCTTCATCAACATCTCGGCCGTGACGGCGTGGCTTGCCGGGCAGCAGAAGGACGTGGTCATCCTGTGCTCGGGCTGGAAGAACAAGTTCTGCCTCGAGGACACGCTCTTTGCCGGGGCGCTGACGGAGAGACTGCTGGACACAGGCTTGTTCCATGCCGATTGTGATTCGGCCGCTGCTTCGATGGACCTGTGGGACCTGGCCAAAGGCGACGTGCTCGGCTACGTCGAGAAGGCCGCTCAGCGCCACCGTCTGAAGAAGCTGGGGCTCGACGACGTGATCCCGTACTCGTTCGAATGCGACCAGGTGAAGGCCGTGCCGGTGTTCGACGGGAAGCTGATCAAGGCGCACCTGGCTCGTTCACCAGACGTCTGACCTCCGGCCGGAGGTTCGAGGGCCGTCTGCGTAGGTCCACCATCCCGCTTCTGCACGCCTGACGACGCCCCGTCGGCGCGCCCGCGGGCATCGTCTATACTCGGGCGCGCATGGACCCCCGCGTCGTCACTCTCGTGCAGCAGCGCGGCCGCCGCCCGGAGCGCCCGGGGAGGCCGGCGTGACCCGCGTCGTCGTGGCCGGCGAACTCGCGCCCGACGAGGGTCACGCGCAGGCCACGCTGCGCCGCTTTCTGCAGCCCGCGCTCGGGGCGGCCCTGCTCGCCCTCGCGTTCGCGCTCATCGGGCTGCTCACGTCGATGCTGCGCGCCGTCGACACGTCGGTGTACCGGCCCGACGACGCGTGGCTCGTCGCGCTGGTCCTCCTCGCCTCGCTTCCCATCGCCTTCGTCCACCGCTGGCCCCTGGCCGTGCTTGCCGTCGTCATGGCGGCGGTGGTCGCGGAGGCGCTCGCCGGCTACGCGGTGGTGGGGGTCGGCGTCTGGGCGGCCGGTGCGGCGCTGTTCGTCGCGGCGGCCTTCGGCAGCACCTGGGAGCTCGTGCTCAGCGGGCTGATCGCCGCCGGCGGGCTCGTCGCCCTCTACGTCGGCGCCGAGGGGGACCTCGAGTGGACGGAGATGGCCGTGAGCTGGGCGGCGTTCTCGTTCACGTGGACCATCGGAGCGATCGTGCGCGTGTACCGCGCCGTCGCGGCGCGCGCCGAGAGCCGGGCGGAGCTGTTCGCCGCCGACCGCGAGGCGCGTGCCCGGGAGGCGGTCGCCAACGAGCGCGCCCGGCTGGCGCGCGAGCTGCACGACAGCGTCGGGCACGCGCTCAACGTGATCGTCCTGCACGCGGGCGGTGCCCAGCGGGTGCTCGATGCCAAGCCGGCGCTGGCGCAGGAGGCCTTGGGCAGCATCGAGACGGCGGGGCGCCAGGCGCTGGGCGACATCGAACGCATGCTCGGGATCCTGCGCGCGACGGAGGACGAGCCGAGCTACGACGCGCAGCCTGACCTCGGCCGGCTCGACGACCTTCTCGCGCGCGTGCGCGAGGCCGGACTGCCGGTCGAGCTGCGCGTGGAAGGAACGCCGCAGGCGCTGCCCGCGAGCCTCGGGCTTTCGGCCTACCGGATCGTCCAGGAGGCGCTCACGAACACGCTCAAGCACGCCGGCAAAGCGCACAGCGTCGTGACCATGACCTGGGCGCCGGGCCGGCTCGACATCGAGGTCGTCGACGACGGCCGCGGGGTGACCGCCGCGCCGTCGGCGGGCGGAGGCCGCGGCCTTGTCGGCATCCGCGAACGCGTCCTGCTCTTCGGCGGCGAGCTGCTCGTGGGGCCGCGCCCGGAGGGCGGGTTCGGGGTGTGGGCGCGGCTGCCATTTGGGACAACGGAGGGGGAGACGACATGAGCATCCGGATCTTGCTGGTCGACGACGAGCAGCTCGTGCGCGCGGGTCTACACCTGATCCTCGACGCCGAGCCCGACCTCGAGGTGGTCGGCGAGGCCGGCGACGGCCGCGAAGGCGTCGAGCTCACCCGGCGCCTCGACCCGGACGTCGTCCTCATGGACATCCAGATGCCCGGGGTGAACGGGCTCGAGGCGACGCGCGAGATCGTCGCGCTGGGGCGCGACGACAGCTCTCGCGTCGTGATCCTGACCACCTTCGACCTCGACGAGTACGTCTACGAGGCGCTGCGCGCCGGGGCGAGCGGCTTTCTGCTCAAGCGCACGCCGGCCGCCGACCTCGTCGCCGGTGTGCGCGTCGTCGCCGCCGGCGAGGCGCTGCTCGCGCCGTCGGTCACCCGCCGGCTGATCGGCGAGTTCGCGCGGCGCCCCGCCGAAGATCGCGTCGCCCCGCCGGCGCTCGACGATCTCACCGCGCGCGAGCGCGAGGTACTCGGGCTCGTCGCCGAGGGCATGTCCAACGCCGAGATCGCCGCCAAGCTCTTCCTCTCCGAAGGCACCGTCAAGACGCACGTGAAGCGCATCTTCTACAAGATGGGGCTGCGCGACCGCGCCCAGGCGGTGATCCTCGCCTACGACACCGGGCTGGTGGAGCCGAAGGGCCACTGAGCCCGCGGCGGCGCGAGCGGCCGCCGCGCACCCGAACGAGCGCCGCCGCGCCCGCTACCGTCCTCTTGAGGGGTAACGCGCCCGCCCCCTCGGGGGTGAGGGGCGCGGCGCAAGATGCCCCTTCCGCGCCACCCGATTGACCCCGCTGGGGCGACGCCCGCGGCGGGACCCACGCGTAGCCTGCTTCCACGACATCGACTACGCCCGCGAGGCAGGGGTGCCCCGCGGCACGACCCGTGGGAGGGCATCGTGAACCCAGTCATCACCCAAGAGGAGCCTCCGCCGACAGCACGCTGCCGATCAGGCCGCAACGGCGATCGACGACGTCCAGTGGGTCGCCGGCGCGCCGTGGGACGACGACGGCCGGGCGGCCCGCGACGCGGGCCGCGACGCCGTCGTCGCCGCGCGCGGCGTGACCAAGCGGTACGGCGAGGGCGACGCTGCCGTCGAGGCGTTGCGCGGCGCCGACGTCGACCTGCGGCGCGGCGAGTTCACCGCGATCATGGGCCCGTCAGGGTCCGGCAAGTCGACCCTCATGCACATCCTCGCCGGCCTCGACCGCCCGACCGCGGGCACGATCGTGATCGATGGTCGCGAGATCGGCGCCCTCAAGGACCGCGAGCTCACCAAGCTCCGCCGCGACAAGGTCGGCTTCATCTTCCAGTCGTTCAACCTCCTGCCGACCCTGACGGCGGCGGAGAACATCGCACTTCCGCTGACGATCTCCGGGCGCAAGCTCGACGCGCGCTGGTTCGAGGAGCTCGTCGAGACCGTCGGCCTGACCGACAGGCTCGGGCACAAGCCGTCCGAGCTCTCCGGCGGCCAGCAGCAGCGCGTCGCCGTCGCCCGGGCTCTGGTGAGCCGGCCGGCCGTGCTCTTCGCCGACGAGCCGACCGGCAACCTCGACTCGCACACCGGCGACGAGGTCCTGCAGTTGCTCCGCCGTTCGGTCGACGAGCTCGGCCAGACCATCATCATGGTCACGCACGACGCCCACGCGGCGGTCACCGCCGACCGCGTCCTCTTCCTCCAGGACGGCGAGATCGTCCAGGACCACAGGCGCATGACCCGCGGCGAGATCTACGACGTCATGAAGTCGCTGGAGGTGCAGCGATGACCCGCCTCGCCCTGCGCAGCCTCCTGAGCCATCCGCTGCGGACCGCGCTGACCACGCTGGCGATCCTGCTCGGCGTGGCGATGATCAGCGGCACCTACGTGCTGACCGACCAGATCAGCAACGCCTTCGACGGCATCTTCAGCACCGCCTACGAAGGAACCGCGGTCGTCGTGACGCCGAAGAACGCTGTGGGCGGCTTCGACGACGAGTCGACCGTCCTGACCATGCCCGACAGCCTGCTCGCCCAGGCCCGCGCCGTGGACGGCGTGGCGGCGGCGGCCGGCGGGGCCGAGGCGATGGGCGCCGTCGTCGTCGACGGCGAGCTGGTCAAGACGAGCGGTGCGCCCACGCTGATCATGTCGACGGACGACGCCGCGTGGAGCAACGTCGGCTGGACGGCCGGCGCCGCGCCGGCGCGGGCCGGAGAGGTCGTCGTCGACGCCGGTTTCGCCGAGAAGCACGCCGTGTCCGTCGGCGACGAGATCGGCCTCGCGACCCTGCACGGCACCGTGCCCGCGACGGTGAGCGGCATCTTCACCTTCGGCGACAGCTCGTCGCTGGGCGGCACCATCATGGTCGGCGCCGAGCTCACCGACGTGCAGCGCTGGTACGACATGCGCGGCGAGCTCACGTCGATCAGCCTCACGGCGGAGCCGGGAGTGACGCCGCAGGAGCTCGCCGCCAACGTGAGCGCGGCGCTGCCCGCCTCGGTCGAGGTCAAGACCGGGGCGCAGGCCGCCGCCGACAGCTCGGCCGAGGTCGGGGACTCCATCAACTCGTTCCTGCGCCCGGCCCTGCTCGCCTTCGGCGGCGTGGCCGTCTTCGTCGGCGCCTTCATCATCTTCAACGCCTTCTCGATCACCATCGCCCAGCGGCGGCGCGAGTTCGCCATGCTGCGCGCCTTCGGCGCCTCGCGGCGCCAGGTGCTGACCTCGGTCATCGCCGAGGCGCTGGGCATGGGCGTGGCCGCATCGGTCGCCGGTCTGTTCGCCGGCCTCGGCGTGGCCAAGGCCATCAACCAACTGTTCAAGGCCTTCGGCGCCGACTTTCCGGCCGCCGGTCTCGTCCTCGAGCCGCGCACCGTCGCGGTCGCGCTCGTCGTCGGCATCGGCACGGCGCTCGCCGCCGCCGCCGTGCCGGCGATCCGCGCCACGCGGATCCCGCCGGTCGCCGCGCTCCAGGAGGGCGCGACGCTGCCGCCGTCCCGGCTGAGCCGCCTCGCGACCCCGGGCGCGATCGTCGTCGCCGTGCTCGGCGGCGGCCTCGTGAGCCTCGGCTTCTGGGGCGACGCGGCGACCACGACGCGTCTGCTCGAGATGGGCCTCGGCGCGATGCTGCTCTTCGTCGCCATCGCGATGGTCGCGCGCCACGTCGTGCGCCCGCTGGCGCGGGTGATCGGCTGGCCGCTCGAACGGCTCGGCGGCACGCCGGGACGCCTGGCTCGCGAGAACGCCGGCCGCAACCCGGCGCGCACCGCCAACACGGCCGCCGCGCTGATGATCGGCCTGGGCCTCGTCGTCTTCGTGGCGGTGTTCGCCCAGGGTCTCAAGGCGTCGTTCACCGACACCTTCGACAAGGCCGTCGTCGCGGACGTCGTCGCCATGGACATGACCGGTGCGCAGACGCTGCCGGCGGACGGGGTCGCGGCGATGCGCGCCGTGGCGGGCGTGCGGACGGTGGCCGGGGCGACCTTCGCCCAGGCGAAGGTCGCCGGTCGCGGCACCACCTTCCTCAACGGCATCGACGAGAGACAGTGGGCCGATGTGTGGCACTTCGACTGGCGCGGCGAAGCGAGCGACGAGCTCCTCGCCGGGCTCGGCGACCACGGAGCGGTGGTCGACGAGCAGTACGCGAGCGGCAACAACGTCGACGTCGGCGACACCATCACGGTGACCGTCGCGAACGGCCACAAGGCGACGGTCGAGATCCTCGGCATCTATCGTGACCCCATGCTCTTCGCCGGCGTCACCGTCTCGACCTCGCTGCTGGACGAGCTCGGCGTGCCGACCGACAAGGACCTGACCATGGTTCGCGGCGCGCCGGGCACCGATCCGGACCGGCTGAAAGGCGCCGTCGAGGCCGCCCTGGCCGAGTTCCCGACGCAGACCATCTACACGCAGGACGGCTACAAGGAGTCCGTGGTCGGCCAGGTCGACATGATCCTGACCATGCTCTACGCCCTGCTTGCGATGAGCGTGACGATCTCGGTCTTCGGCATCGTCAACACGCTCGTGCTGAGCGTCTACGAGCGGACCCGCGAGATCGGCATGCTGCGCGCCATCGGCACCAGCCGCCGCCAGCTCCGTCGCATGGTGCGCTACGAGAGCGTGATCACGTCGGCGATCGGCGGCGTGCTCGGGACCGCGGTCGGCATCGTCTTCGCCTACGTCGTGACGACGCGCTACGCCCCCGACGGCTTCGTCTTCTCGGTGCCGTTCCTGCAGCTCGTCGTCCTCCTCGCGGTCGCGGTGATGGTCGGCGTGCTGGCGGCCGTGCTGCCGGCCCGCCGGGCGGCCCGGATCGACATCCTGGAGGCGATCCACCACGAGTGAGCCCCCTCCCCCGGCGCCTGAGGGTCCCCCCTCCCGAGGGCGCGAGCCCGGCCGAACGGCCGGGTGGGTGACAGGCCGGGCCGGCTGCGGAGCAGCCGGCCCGGCCCTCCTGCGTCTGGGGCCGTGCCGACTCCCGCTGCACGCGCGCGAGAATCCCTCTCAGGTTGACCCCGAAAGTACCTCCCGGGGGCGACGACAGGACGCCGGCTCACGCCTAGCATGGTCTCAGCAAGGCAACGCGCAGGCCGTATCGGACGGCGAGCGGAGGTGAGTGCGATGCAGGGTCAGAACGAGTCGAAGGGCGGCCCATACACGGGCTGGGGTTCGGCGTTCTTCGGCGTCGTCGCCCGCCCGCACAGCTGGCTGTCCGTGGGGTATCAGCTGCTCGCGTTCCCGCTCGGGCTCGCCTACTTCGTCTTCCTCGTCGTCGCGCTGAGCGTCGGCATCTCGCTGACCATCGTCATGATCGGCATCCCGCTCCTCATCGTCTCGATGCTCTTCTGGCGCCTCCTCGCGCGATTCGAGCGTCTTCAGGCCAGAGGTCTCCTGGGCGCCCGCGTGCCGTCGGGGCCACCCCTCTGGCGCAGCGACCAGGGGTTCTGGCAGAACATCAAGGACCTGGTCGGCGGAGCGGCCACGTGGCTCGACTTCGTCTTCCTCCTCCTCAAGTTCCCCGTCGGTATCGTCTCGTTCGTGCTCAGCGTCACCGGACTGTCGATCGTGGTCGCCTTCATCGGCGCGCCGTTCATGCAGCAGTTCGGTTGGTTCACGATCGCGGGCGAGCGTGTCGACTCGTGGCCGCTCGCCCTGGCCTTGGTGCCGGTCGGGATCCTGGCGCTGTTCGTGTGGCTGCACGTCATGAACGCCTGGGGCTACGTCTCGGCGCGGTTGGCCGAGGCGCTGCTCGTCGACGAGCCGGAGAAACGCGCCGAGACGGCGGCGGCGCGGCCGCCGGCGCCGCCGGCTCCGCAGGCGCAGGCGCCGGTGCCGCCGTGGCAGGCACCGCCGCAGCCCTGGCAGCAACAGCAGTGGCAGCAGCAGCCGTGGCAGCATCAGCCGTGGCCGCCGCAGGCACCACAAGCGCAGCAGCCGCCGGCGCCGCCGGCTCCGCAGGCGCAGGCGCCGGTGCCGGTGCAGCCGTGGCAGGCACCGCCGCAGCCCTGGCAGCAACAGCCCTGGCAGCAACAGCAGTGGCAGCAGCAGCCGTGGCAGCATCAGCCGTGGCCGCCGCAGGCACCACAAGCGCAGCAGCCGTGGCCGCCGCAGGCCCTGCAAGCGCCGCAGCCGTGGCAGCAGCAGCCCTGGCAGCAGCCGTGGGGGCCGCCGCCGCAGGCACCGCAGCAGCCGCAGACACCGCAGCAGCCGCAGACACCGCAGGCGCCGGAGGCCCCGCAGCAGCCGCCGGCCGAGGCTGAGACGGGACCCGCTGCGAACGAACCATCGGATGACAACTGACGGTACGCCGTCTTCCTGGAGGTGCAGAGATGAAGATCAAGAGACAGAAGAGAAGGATCGCCGGTTTGGCGCTGGCCGTCGTGGCGCTGGTCGTCGCGCTCGGGCTGGCGGCGCCCGCTTTCGCCCAGGGCTCGAACGGACAACGTGTCGGCTCTGTCGCGGCCAACGACGCGCAGGACAGCGTTCAGCGGCAGGTCATCGTCGAGTTCGGCGACCCCGTCAAAGTCGCGAGCGGTGAGACCGTCGAGACGGTCGTGTCCATCGGCGGCGACGTCACCATCGCCGGCACCGTCCAGAACACGGTCGTGGCCGTGGGCGGCGACGTCACGCTGCGCTCGACGGCCGTCGTCGGCGCGGGCGTGAGCGATCCGAACGCGAGCAGCGTTGTCGTCATCAACGGCGAGCTCACCCGTGAGCCGGGCGCGGAGGTCACCGGCGGCATCGACACCGTGGACGTCGGCAACGCCGGCGACGCCGTCGCCTGGGCCGCCGACCGCGACACGTGGCGGCCGTTCTCGGCGATCGGGTCGTTCGTCGTCTGGCTGATCTGCACGGTCGCCTTCCTGCTGCTCGGCCTGATCGCTGCGGCGGTCATGCCCTCTCAGATCCGCGCGGTCGAGCGCCACATCTCGCTGCGGCCGGCGGCGTCGCTGGGCTGGGGCGCGCTCACGTTCATCCTCGTGCCGATCGCGTTCGTGGTGCTCGCCATCACCATCATCGGACTGCTGGTCGTGATCCCGGCCGCGCTCGCGCTCCCGTTCTTCACGTTCTTCGTCGTGACCGCCGTCGGTACGTACGTGGTCGAGCGCCTGTTCGCCGCCCAGCTCAAGGGCAACCTGATGCTCGCGGTCGTGATCGCGGTCCTCGCCACGAGCCTGGTCACGCAGATCCCCGTGTTCGGGGGCATCGTGCTGTTCGCCATGGTGCTGATCGGGACGGGCGCGGCGATGCTCGCCCTGGCGGAGTGGCGCCGGAACCGGAAGGCGGCGCGGGCCGCCCTGGCGCTCGCCGCCGGCTCCGGCCCGGTCGGCCCGGGGCCCGGGCCGGGCGCGCCGTACGGCGGTCAGCCGTATGCGGGCCAGCCGTACCCGGGGCAGCCCTATCCGGGCCAGGGGTACGCGGGCCAACCGTATCCCGGCCAGCCCTATGCCGGTCAGGCGTACCCCGCCCAGTCGTATCCCGGCCAGCCCGGCACGACGCAGGTCTACCCAGGCCAGCCATACCCGGGCCAGCCGTACCCCGGCCAGGGCCCGGCGCCGCAGGGCGAGTACTGGCCGCCGGCGCAGGCGCCGGCAGGCTACCCGTACGGGATGCAGCCCGGCGCGTACCCGCCGGAAGCCTACGGGCAGCCGCCGTATCAGCAGCCGACTGCGGAGGCGACCACGCTCGCGCAGCCGGTCGCGGAGGCCGAGACCGTCGTGCAGCCGGCTGTGGAGCCGGCCGCGGAGGCGGAGACCGCGGTGCAGCCGGCGCCTGAAGTCGAGCCTGCGTCTGAGCCGGCGGCGGTCGAGCCGCCGGCGACCGAGCCGGCGCCCGAAGCGCTGCCCGAGCCGGCGCCGGACGACGCCGCAGGCGAGGCTCCGGCGCCCGACGAGCAGCAGGATCGACAGTGACGACGGTCCTCGCGACCGCGTGATCGGACGGGCGGCAGGCCTCATGGGCCTGCCGCCCGTCGTCAAACGGTCCTATGATTGACGGGCCGTGGGAACGGAGCACAACGATGACACGGCCCCGGGCGGCGCCGCCCAGGGCCACCCACACCAGGAGCGGACGAGCATGAACGAGACCGAGAGCGGATCCACCAACGAGGTGAGGCAGGACGTGGCCCAGCCGGCGGCGGCCGGTCAGGCCGGCGAAGCGGCCCGGCCGGCCGCCGCCGTGATGACCCCCGACGGGCCCTCCTGCGAGGCGCCCGACATGCCCGAGGGCGCCGACGCCGTGGTCGTGGCGCGTGGCGTCACCCGGCAGTACGGCGAGGGTGATGCCGCCGTGCACGCCCTCCAGGGCGTCGACGTCGACCTGGCGCGCGGTCAGCTCACCGCCATCATGGGCCCGTCGGGCTCCGGCAAGTCGACCCTCATGCACATCCTCGCCGGGCTCGACGAGCCGACGTCCGGCACGGTCACCGTGGACGGTGTCGAGATCACGAGCCTCAAGGACCGCGAGCTCACCCAGCTCCGCCGCGACAAGATCGGTTTCATCTTCCAGACCTTCAACCTGTTGCCCACGCTGACCGCGCAGGAGAACATCGAGCTCCCCATGACCATCGCCGGGCGCAAGGGCGACGAGCAATGGGTCGGCCAGCTGATCGACACCGTCGGCCTCGGCGACCGGCTCGCCCACAAGCCGTCGGAGCTCTCCGGCGGTCAGCAGCAGCGCGTCGCCGTGGCCCGCGCCCTCGTCGGACGACCCGCGGTCCTGTTCGCCGACGAGCCCACCGGCAACCTCGACTCCAAGACCGGCGACCACGTCCTGGAACTGCTGCGCCGGTCGGTCGAGGTGTACGGCCAGACCATCGTCATGGTCACGCACGACGCCCACGCGGCGTCGATCGCCGACCGCCTGCTCTTTCTCCAGGACGGCGAGATCGTCCACGACTGCGGGCGCATGGGCCGCGACCAGATCTTCGAGGTGATCAAGTCGCTCGAGGACCAGCGATGATCCGCATCGCGTGGCGCAGTCTGCTGGCGCACAAGCTGCGCACCTTCCTCACCGCGCTGGCGATCCTGCTCGGCGTGGCGATGATCAGCGGTACCTACGTCTTCACCGACCAGATCAACAAGGCCTTCGACCAGATCTTCACCGAGGCCTACAAGGGTACCGACGTCACCATCACCCGCAAGGCCTCCTTCACCAGCCAGTTCAGCGCTGGCGCTCGCCGGCTTGCCCGAGTCGATGGTCGAGGACGTGCGCGCCGTGGACGGGGTGAAGCAGGCGTACGGCTACGTCGCCGGTCAAGGCGCCATCGCCGTGGACGGCAAGGTGGTCGAGACGGGCGGCTCGCCGACGCTCTTCTTCTCGTACGTTCCCAGCGAGATCAGCGCGACGAGTTACGTCGACGGCGCGCCGCCGAGCGACCCGGGCGAGCTCGGCATCGGGCAGAAGCTCGCCCAGGACGAGGGACTCGCCGTGGGTTCGACGGTCACGGTCATCACCGACACCGGCGCCTACGACGTCAAGGTGACGGGCGTGTTCACCTTCGCCAGCGAGTCGTCGCTCGGCGGCTCGCTGCTGCTCAACATGACGCTCGCCGACGGCCAGTCGTGGTTCGACATGGTGGGCAGGGTGTCGGAGATCGACGTCCAGGGAGAGGACGGCGTGTCGCCCGACGCGCTGGCCGGCCGCATCCGCGCCGTGCTGCCGAAGGACGCCGACGTGAAGACCGGCGAGCAGGCCGCCGCCGACCAGAGCGCCCAGATCAGCGACGCCATCGGCTCGTTCCTCAACCCCGTGCTGCTCTCGCTGGGCGGCGTCGCCGTGCTCGTCGGCGCCTTCATCATCTTCAACGCCTTCTCGATGACCGTGGCCCAGCGCCGCCGCGAGTTCGCCATGCTGCGCGCCCTGGGCGCCTCGCGGCGGCAGGTCATGCTCAGCATCTCGGTCGAGGCCTTCGTCATGGGCGTGCTCGCGTCCGTCGTCGGCCTCGCGGCGGGTCTCGGGTTCGCCGCCGGCGTGGGCGCGCTGATGAAGGCGCTCAACGTCGACATCCCGCTGAGCGGCCTCGTGATGCAGCCGCGCACGGTGGTCGTGGGCCTGATCGTCGGGGTCAGCATCACGATGCTCTCGGCGGTGGTGCCGGCGTGGCGCGCGACGCGCGTGCCGCCGGTCGCCGCCCTCCAGGAGGGCTCGACCCTGCCGCCGACGCGCTTCGCGCGCTTCGCGCCGTTCATCGCCGCCGCGGTGGCGGTGCTGGGCATCCTCGGCGTGCTCAACGGGATGTACGGGGTCGGGACGACCACGCAGCGGCTGCTCGACCATGGCCGCCGGCGCCGTCCTGCTCTTCCTCGCCGTGGCCATGCTCTCGAAGTACTTCGTCGCACCGGTCGCCGGGTTCATCGGCTGGCCGCTCATGCGGCTGGCGAAGACGAGCGGCCGTCTGGCGCGGGACAACAGCATGAGGAATCCCGCGCGCACGGCCGCCACCGCCTCGGCCCTCATGGTCGGTCTCGGCGTCGTCGTCTTCGTCGCCGTGTTCGCCCAGGGGCTGAAGAGCTCGTTCATCGACAGCTTCGACGAGGTGGTGCGCGCCGACTACGTGGTCTCGGGCAAGAACTACCTGGTGTTGCCGGCAGACACGGTGGACCGGCTGCAGGGCGTTCCGGCGGTCGTCTCCGCCGCCGGCATCGACGTCCAGCAGGTCCAGGTCGACGGCAACGAGACCTCGATGCCGGCGCTCTACGCGATCGACCCGTTCGCCTTCGCCCAGGTCTGGAGCTTCGACTGGATCGACGGCAACGACAAGCTGCTGCTCGAGCTCGGCAGCGACGGAGCGATCGTCGAGGAACAGACGGCCCGTTCGCTCGACCTCAAGGTGGGCAAGACCTTCAAGCTGCTGACTGCGGAGGGCACGCGGGCGACGCTCGACGTGCTGGGCATCTACCGCGACCCGATGATGATCAACGGCATCACGGTCAACAAGGCGCTCTACGACACGCTCTACCCGCGCTCTCAGCTCTTCATGGTGATGGTCTCGACGGGAGGCGCGTCGGACGCCAACACGGCGACGCTCGAGAGCGCGCTCGCCGACGTCCCGACCGCGGACGTCATGACCGCCGCGGAGTACAAGGACAGCATGGTCGGGCAGCTCAACCAGCTCCTCAACCTGCTCTACGGGCTGCTCGCCATGAGCGTGATCATCTCGCTCTTCGGCATCGTCAACACGCTGGTGCTGAGCGTCTACGAACGCACGCGGGAGATCGGCCTGCTGCGGGCGATCGGCGCCTCGCGGCGCCAGATCCGGCGCAGCGTGCGCTACGAGAGCGTGATCACCTCGGTGATCGGCGGTGTGCTCGGCATCGTCGTCGGCGTCGTCTTCGCCTACGTGGTGACGACGCGCTTCGGCGGCATGGGCATCCAGTTCGCCGTGCCGGGCGTGCAGCTCGTCGTGTTCCTCGTCGTCTCGATCGTCGTCGGCGTGCTCGCGGCGATCCTGCCGGCCCGGCGCGCCTCGCGCATCGACATCCTGGACGCGATCCACTACGAGTGAGAGAACGGGCGGAGGGGCGGCGGGGGCGGCTGTGCCGCCCCCGCCGCCCCTCCGCCTGCTCGTTTTGCGCCCGCGCCCACGCTCGTATACCCTTTGCCCGCCGCCGGTCATCACGCTTGCGTCAGCGTGGGCCGGCGCCGGAATCACTCGAGCCTGGGGGTAGAGCGTGGTCACGTACGTCGTCGTCGCCGTCTTCATGGCCGTCATGGTCGGGGTGGGCATCTACAGCCGCAAGCGCACCAGGACCGTGGACGAGTTCTTTCTCGGGGGGCGCGACGTCGGCCCCTGGCTGAGCGCCTTCGCCTACGGCACGACGTACTTCAGCGCCGTGCTCTTCGTCGGCTACGCCGGCAAGATCGGCTTCGGCTTCGGCCTCTCGTCGCTGTGGATCGCGCTCGGCAACGCGCTCGTTGGAACGTTGCTAGCTTGGGTCGTGCTCGCCAAGCGCACGCGCGTCATGACCGAGCGCCTCGGGGCGATGACCATGCCGGCCTTTCTCCAGGAACGCTACGGAACGCGCTGGCTCAAGATCGCCGCCGCCTTCGTCATCTTCCTCTTCCTCGTCCCGTACTCGGCCTCGGTCTACACGGGCCTCGCGTACCTGTTCGAGGAGGTCTTCGAGGTCGACTACACCTTCGCGCTGTGGGCGATGGCGATCCTCACCGGCGTCTACCTGGTCCTCGGCGGCTACTTCGCCGTGGCGCGCAACGACCTCATCCAGGGGCTCGTCATGATCGTCGGCGTGATCCTCATGGTGGGCTACATCGTGCGCGCTCCGGAGATCGGCGGACTTGGCGAGGCGTACGACAAGCTCAAGGCCGCGGCGCCTCCCGCCGTGGAGGCCTGGCCGCCCTGGAACCTCTCGCCGTTCAGCTGGGAGGCGTTCTGGGCCTCGCCCGGCGTGGCCCTGCTCTCGCTGGTGATCTTGACGAGCCTCGGCGTGTGGGGCCTGCCGCAGATGGTGCACAAGTTCTACGCGATCCGGGACACGAAGGTCGTGCGGCCGGCGATCGTCATCTCGACGCTGTTCGCCGGCCTTATGGCCTTCGGCGCCTACTACGTCGGCGCGCTGAGCCGGCTGTTCCCGGGGACGGGCGACTTGGCGGCCGAGAAGCGGTTCGACGAGATCATGCCGACGGTGCTGACCGAGGCGCTGCCGGAGGCGCTCGTCGCCGTCATCCTGCTGCTCGTGCTCTCGGCCTCGATGAGCACGCTGGCCGGTCTTGTGATGATCTCGGGCTCGGCGATCGCCGTCGACCTCGTCAAGGGCGAGATCAAGAAGGACCTCGGGAAGGGCGCGGAAGTGATGCTGCTGCGCGCCCTCATCGTGCTCTTCATCGTGCTCAGCGTGGTGCTGGCGCAGCAGAAGTGGCAGTTGATCGTCAACCTGATGGCGCTGAGCTGGGGACTGGTCGCGGGCTGCTTCCTCGGGCCGTTCGTCTGGGGACTGTACTGGAAGCGCGTGAGCGCGGCCGCGGTGTGGGTGAACATCGTGCTCGCGCTGGCGATCATGGGCGTGCTGGGCTACTCGTACGCGGCCGACCCGCTGACGGCTGGGCGCGTCCCGGTGCTGGCGGCGGTGACGATGGTGCTGTCGCTGATCGTCACGCCGCTCGTGAGCCTGGTGACGCCGGCCCCGGCGGCGGAGGTCGTGGCGCGCGCCTTCGACGAGGGCGGCAGCGAGGCGTAGGGACACGCGCGGGGTCCTTCCCCCGTCACGCGCGCGCCACTGTGTAAGATGCGGGCGTGGGAAACGCGCCGGCGCGGGTCGTGCGCCGGCGCGCCGCGCGGGGCAGTCAAGGGACACACTGACGGGGGTGGTCACGATCCAAGCGCTCGCCGACCAACACTGGCACGCACTTCCGGCCGAGGAGGTCGTCGACCTGCTCGAGACCGACGCCGAGCAGGGGCTCGACCTCTTCGCCGTCCAGCACCGGCAGGCGCAGTTCGGTGCCAACGCCATCACGCAGCGCTCGGGGCCCAGCGCCCTCCAGCGCCTCCTCGCCCAGTTCAAGGACCCGCTGATCATCATCCTGATCGGCGCCGGCGTCGTCACCCTCGTCCTGAGGGACTGGGTCGACGCCATCGTCATCTTCGCCGTCGTCGCTCTCAACGCGCTGGTCGGCTACCTCCAGGAGGCCAAAGCCGTCGCCGCGATCGAGGCGCTCGCCGCCTCCATGACCACCGAGGCGATCGTCGTGCGCGGCGGGGAGGTGCTGAACGTGCCCGCCGCCGACATCGTGCCCGGCGACCTCGTGATGCTGCAGGCCGGCGACAAGGTCCCGGCCGACCTGCGCCTCGTGCGCGAGCGCGAGCTGCGCGTGGACGAGTCGGCGCTCACCGGCGAGTCGGTGGCGGTCGAGAAGGACCCCGCCGCGGTCGAGCGCGACAGCGCCCTCGGCGACCGCGTCGGCATGGCCTACGGCTCGGCGCTCGTGACCTACGGGACCGGCGCCGGCGTCGTCGTGGCGATCGGCGACGACACCGAGGTCGGCAAGATCTCGCAGCTCATCGCCGGGGCGGCCGATCTCAAGACGCCGCTCACGCGCAAGATCGCCCAGTTCTCGACGACGCTGCTCTGGGTCATCCTCGTCCTGGGCGCCGTGACCTTCGTCATCGGGCTGGTGCGCGGCGAGGCCTTCGTCGACATGTTCAAGGCCTCGATCGCGCTGGCGGTTGCGGCGATCCCCGAGGGTCTGCCGGCCGTGGTGACGATCACCCTGGCGATCGGCGTGGGACGCATGGCCAAGCGGGCCGCCGTGATCAGGAAGCTCCCGGCGGTGGAGGCGCTGGGCTCGACGACCGTGATCTGCACCGACAAGACCGGGACCCTGACGGAGAACCAGATGACCGTGCAGCGCGTGATCGCCGGCGGGGTGCGGTATCGGGTGACGGGGACGGGGTACGCGCCGGTGGGGGAGATCAGCCGCGCGAGGACGATGGACGACGTGGCCGAGCCCAGCGGCGCTCGAAGTGCTGCGCGCCGGGCTGCTCTGCAACGACAGCCGCATCGTCGAGGAGGACGGGCGCTGGGACGTGCGCGGCGACCCGACCGAGGGCGCGCTCGAGACGGCGGCGATCAAGGCGGGCCTGGACTACGGAGACGAAGAGGCCCGCCGCCCGCGCCGCGACGCGATCCCGTTCGAGTCGGAGCACCAGTACATGGCGACGCTGCACGACGCCGGCGACGGGCGCCGGATCGTGTACCTCAAGGGCGCCGTCGAGAGGATCCTCGAGCGCTGCGAGAAGATGGTCGGCGGCGTGCTGCCCTCGGGAGGCGGCCGGCTGATGCCGGTCGACGCCGACGCGGTGCACGCCGAGGTGGACGCGCTGGCCGCAGACGGCTTGCGCGTCCTCGCCTTCGCCCGCGGCGAGGTGCCGGCAGGGCAGGACGCGCTGGCGCACGAGGACGTCGCCGAGGGCCTCGTGTTTCTGGGCCTGCAGGCGATGATCGACCCGCCGCGGCCGGAGGCGATCGCGGCGGTCGCCGCCTGCCACGCCGCCGGCATCACGGTGAAGATGATCACCGGCGACCACGGAGTGACCGCGACGGCGATCGCGCGGCAGATCGGGCTGACGGGTACGGCGGTCCCGGACGGCGCGAACGGGGAAGAGGTCGGCGCGTTCGACGAGCGCGGCGCGTTCGAGGACGGCGGCGTGTTCGACGGCGACGCCGTCGAAGCGGCCGCCCCAGCCGCCCCCATCGTCGTCACCGGCGCCGAGATGGCGCAGATGCACGACAAGGAGCTGATCGAGGTCGCGGCGCGGACGAACGTGTTCGCGCGCGTGACGCCCGAGCAGAAGCTGCGCCTCGTCGAGGCGCTGCAGGCGACGGGCAACGTCGTCGCGATGACGGGCGACGGCGTCAACGACGCCCCGGCCTTGAAGCAGGCCGACATCGGCGTCGCCATGGGCATCACCGGGACGGACGTCGCCAAGGAAGCGGCCGACATGGTGCTCACCGACGACGACTTCGCCTCGATCGAGGCCGCTGTGGAGGAGGGCCGCGGCGTCTTCGACAACCTCGTCAAGTTCGTCGCCTACGCGCTGCCGACCAACGTGGGGCAGGGACTCGTCCTGTTGACGGCGATCTTCCTCGGCGTGACCCTGCCGATCCTTCCGCTGCAGATCCTGTGGATCAACATGACGACCGCGGTGCTGCTGGGCCTGGGGCTGGCGTACGAGGCCAAGGAGCCGGGGATCATGGCGCGACCGCCGCGGCGCCCGGGGGCGCCGATCCTGTCGCGCCCGCTCATCACGCGCGTCGTCATCATGGGCCTCGTCCTGCTCGCCGGGGCCTTCGGCCTGTTCGAGTGGGCCCAGGCCCAGGGCCAGTCCGACGCCGCGGCGCGCACCGTGGCCGTCAACACGTTCATGGCGGTGCAGATCTTCTACCTGTTCAACTGCCGCTCGATGCGGCGCTCGCTCTTCCGCCTGAACCCGTTCGGCAATCGCGTCATCGTCGGCGGCGTCGCCCTCATGGTGCTGCTGCAGCTGCTGTTCACGTACGCGCCGTTCATGCAGTCGGCCTTCGACACGGCCTCGATCAGCGTCGCGGAGTGGGCGGTGATCGTTCTCGTCGGCGTGGCGGCGATGCTCTTCATGGAGTTCGTCGGCTGGTTGCAGCGGCGGGCGCGGGCGGTGTGAGCGCCGTGGCTGACCTGCCGGCGCTCACGCCTGCCGACGCGGCCTCACACCGCCCCGCCTGACGACCGCCGGTTCACCGAGGTTCCCCGCCAGGACTCGCGTCGCCTTGCCGGGGGCTCACCGGGTGCGCGAGGGGGCTGTTCTTCACGCCAGCAAGTTGCACGCGTTGGCGCAGGCGACGATACGTGCGAGGCATGTCTGCAATGCGGGATCGTCATCGGCGTCCACGCTTGCAGAATGCATGCGTTACGAACACGGCCGTGTTCGATGGGCGGCACCCGCCACCCGGACCGCGGTGCGGCGGCGGGGCGTTGGTCGGCAGGTGTACGGTCGTCCGGCTCGCGGTCGGCTGGCGCCGAGATATCAAGCGGCGGGCGCGGGTGGTGTGAGGCAGCGGTGGTCCGTCGGGCGTCTGGTTGACGTTTCGCTCCAGGCCTTGCCATTCGTGCGCCGGCTGCTTATACCTAGGGCATGAGAACGACGATCTGCATCCCCGACGACCTCTTCGTCGCCGCCGAACGCCTGGCGCAGACGCTGAAGACATCGCGCAGCCGCCTCTACGGCGATGCCGTGCGAGAGTACGTCGCGCGTCACTCGGCCGAGCGCGTCACCGACACGCTCGACCGCGTCTGTGCCGCAGTCGTCACTGCGGCTGAGCTTGCCGCAAGTGCCGAGCGGACCCCGGGCGGCGATCTCGAACGTGCGGCGGCGCGGCGCACGCTGGGGCGCTCCGACTGGTGATCATCCAAGACGGGACCGGCAGTACAATCAGCGTGGACCAGCTGTCCCCAGCGAGGTGCCGCCCGATGACCGCCGACGAGCTCAAGACACAGGCCCTGCGACTCGATCCACAGGCTCGCGCCGACCTGGCCCGTGAGCTGCTGTGCAGCCTCGACGCGCTGAGCGGGGCCGAGATCGAGCCGCTCTGGCTCGAAGAGGCGTCACACCGCGACCGCGAGCTCGATGCAGGCACCGTGGAGGCGATTCCCGCGGAGGAGGTCCTCGCACGGGCCAAGGCCCGCCGGGGATGAGCCTGCCGCTCTGGTTCCACCCCGACGCCGAGACGACGACGTCTCGCCTGCGCATGGCCGGATCTGGCGCAAGTGCTCCCGTGATCCCAGACCGGCATAGAACGGCGTAAGGCAGATCGCGCGAACGAGCAAGGCAGATCTCGGAAGGGAGCGATGGAGATCACACCCGACTCCTTCCACTGGATCGCGCAGGAATCGTGCGACGTGGGCGCGTCGTGGACGGTGACGAACGAGTCCTTCCTGACGCGGTGACGTGACGGCTGACCGGCGAGGGCAGGGCGCGGCGGGGACCCGTGGGGATCCCGCCGCGCCCCCGTCACGTGCCGGCCTGCCGCCGCTCAGTCTGCCGGCGTCCGCCTACAGCTCGCCCAGCTTGACCGCGGCCGCCGTGAACGCGCTGCCGAGATCCTGCGAAGCCGCCGTGACCGACTCGTAGATCGCCGCTCGCTTGGCGACCAGGCTGTCGAGGACCTGCGCCTCCGTCATGCCGCCGTCCGGGCACCGGCCCGTCAGGCTCATGTACTCGCGGTGCACGTCGGTGAGCCGCGGCACGTAGCCGCGCGCCCATAGCAGATGGGGGTTGTAGGCCATGGCCTTGAGCAGTTCGCTGTAGGCCGTCGGGCCCACGTCCTGGCCCCAACCCATGGTCGTCACGCCGGCGAGGTCGGCGGCGCAGGCTGCGGTCCTGCCGAACGTCAGGTCGTCGATCGCCTTGTTCATGGCCGCCAGGTCGTTGGCGTAGGTATCGAACACGAAGAGGCCATACCAGCTGGGGATGCCGCTCGAGTCCCAGTTGAAGAGGTGGGGCTGCAGCGCCATCTCGGCCTGCCTCTGCACGCTGTTGAGGCGCGCGATCTCCGCCTTCGAGCCGCCGGCCGCGAGCGCTGCCTGGGCCCTCGCGACGGCCGCCCCGTAGGCCTCCATGCCGGCCTCCAGTGCGCTCCTGTCGGCCTTGCCGGGGGCGAAGACCGAGCGGTCCTTCTGCAGGATGTTGGCGATGCCGGCATTGGCCACGGTCAGAGCCCCGCTGAGGTCGTAGCCGGTGACGCCCATCTTGTCGAGACGGAGCACGGCAAGCGCGTTGTAGAGGGTGTTGGCGCGGCAGTTGGCGGGGTCGAGGGCCTCCGGCACGTCGCCGGTCGTGTGGTAGATCACGTCGTAGGCGGGGCCCCAGAAGGCGATCGTGCTGCAGGGGACACCGGCCATGTAGAAGGGCCAGTCGTCGTAGCACGACACGGGCCAGTACACCCAGGTCTTGGCGGTGTTCGTAAGGCCCGAATCGCGGGCGCACTGCAGGAGGAAGGGCGTCAGGTCCGGCGTCGCCTCGACGTAGACGATGGTGCCGCTGGATCCGATCGCGTCCATGTTGAGCATGGCGACGATCCTGCCCGCGCGTTCCGCGCGAAGCGCCGGCAAGAGTTGCGAGTCGTCCCACACCTTGTAGGTGCGGTGATACGCGGGGTTCGACCCCCCCGGCAGCTGACCGACGATGTGCGAGAACGAGCCGAGCAGCCAGTCATAGTACGTGTCGGGCGGGCCGCCGAGTTCCTCCGAGTCGAACGCGATGAAGACGAGGGTACGCTGGGGTCGCCAGCCCTCTGCTTGTCGTGCCTTCATGGCCTTCGCGACGGCGAACATGGAACCCACGCCGGCGCCGTCGTCCGCAGCTGCGGTCATCCAGTGGTCGAAGTGGCAGGCGAGGTAGATGTACTCGTCGGGGTACACGGTGCCCGGGATCATGCCCACGACGTTGTGCGCCGTCGGGTAGTTGCCGATCCTGTTGTCGACCACCAGCTTGACGCGCAGGTCCACGCCGGCGGCCAGTTCGGCGGCGATCTCGTTCCATTCGATCTGTCGGACGTAGAGCGACGGCAGGTACTGCGCGCTGCCGAAGTCCTTGAGGACGTCCGGAGCTGTGTAGGGATAGTCGGTGATGGCGCCTACGGCGCCGCGGGCCTTGGCTTCGGCCACGGCCGATTCGCTGTAGAACACGGGCTCGGCGCGGTGCAGGAGCACGATCTTGCCGCTGATGTCGCCGGCCCTCTCGAAGTCGGCCCAGCGCGCGTAGCCGAGGTTCACGACTGGAGCGGTGATGCCCTCGGGGCCCGTGCCGACGCCTTTGTAGGCCTGATGCACAGGCCCGATCGTCCTGGTGTAGGGGCTGACGATCGTCAGCGACGAGCCTAGGTCCACCCGGCCGTCGATCGGGAAGTCCTCGACGAACGTCCCGTTCTTGGCCCCCGGCGAGAGCCCGATGCGCGCCATCTCGGCGGCGAGGGCGCTCACCGTCGCGTGCGACGCCGTCGTGCCGGCGACGGTCTCGTTCCACCAGGGCAGGTAGTTGGGCGTCGACCATCCGTACACCTGCTTCAGCATCACGTCCCAGGCGTAGCCGTGGTCGATCTGGGCGAACAGGGCCTTCTCGTCCGCCGACAGCGTCGGCGTCACCCCGTCGGGCCCGCGCTTGGCGCTCACGCTGCCCGTGATCGTGCCGGCGACGAGCAGGCAGAGCAAGAGCAGCAGGCACGCCCGTGCGGCGAGCGCACCTAGCCGATGTCGACCGGTCTGGAACATCCCGAACACCCCCTCGCTACGGCCCCGAATCCGGTACGGGACCCATCGCATGGCCCACGGGACGGGCGTACACCCGCAACGGGCGCAGGTCAATGCATCTGCCGTTGGCCGGGGCGGACCGTCACCCCCCGGCGCGTCAGGGTCGCGAGGCGCATCGTCGTGTTGCTGCGCGTTCCGCGCTGAGCGGCGCGATCGGCGTCAGCGGTCGCTTTCGGCACGCTCCTGCCGGCGCTGCGGATCGCGGCGTGCGTGCATGCAGGCGACGACGGTGACGACGTCGCCGGCGTGCACGAAGTACACGCCGTAGGGAAAGCGCCGGATGAGGGCGCGCCGGCACTGGAGGTGCACAACGGGAAAGCGACCGGGCGCACGCTCGATCTCGGCGAAGGCGACGTCGATGGCGCGAAGGAACTCGCCGCCAAGGCCGGGCGAACGCGACTCGTACCAGAGAGCAGCGGCAAGGATGTCTGCCTCGGCGGCCGGACGGACGACGAGGCGCACAGTCACCCGGCCTGGGCCATCCGCTTCTCGATGCGGGCCCGCACGTCGCTCCAGGGCTCACCGGCGTCCGGGTCCTGCTGCAGGTCGGCGAGCCGACGCTCAAGCTCGACCCGCTGGGCATCGGTCATCGCGATCTCGCCGGTGTCGGCAGCGATGCTGTCCCAGAGGTCCTCGACGAGCTGGATGCGCTCCGCCACGGACAGCTTGGCGAGATTGAGGTCAGTCGGCTGCATGGACTCAGTGTGCCTGCCGGACGGCCAGACCGCAACACCCACGGCGGTGGACAATCGCGGGCGGGCTTTGCGCCGACGGTAGAATCGCTGTGGCGGTTCTGACAGCGGGGAGGTGTGGACAGATGACTTCCGACGAACTCAAGCTCGCGTGGTCGAGCACGTGACTGGTCTGCCTGCGCTCACGCCTGACGACGCGGCCCGCGGCTTCGAGCAGGGCCCGATCCGCCCGCCGAGCGAGGCGATGAGCCTGCTCGTGCGCGTGATCCGCAACTGCACCTGGAACCGCTGCACGTTCTGCCCCGTGTACAAGGGGACGTCGTCCTCGCAGCGGGACGTCGAGGACGTGCTCGCCGACGTGGACGCGATGGCGGCCTGCGCCGAGGTCCTGCGCGACGAGGGCTGGAAGGCGGCGCGCGCCGGCGAGCTGCCGCGCGAGGCGTACCAGGTGCAGCTCTTTCTGCGTGGCGGAGCGAAGACCGTGTTTCTGCAGGACGCCGACCCGTGCGCCGTGAAGCCCGAGAAGCTGGCCGCGGTGATCCGGCGCGTGAAGGCGCGCTTCCCGAGCGTGGAGCGCGTGACGACGTACGGGCGCGCGCGGACGCTGGCGCGTCGCGCGCCCTCCCAGCTCGCGCTGCTGCGCGAGGCCGGGCTCACGCGCGTGCACCTCGGCCTCGAGTCGGGCTGCGACGAGGTGCTGCGCGCGGTCGACAAGGGCGTCACGGCGGACGAGCTGATCGAGGCGGGGACCAAGGTGCATCGGCGCCGGCATGGAGCTGTGCTTCTACGTGATGCCGGGGCTGGGGGGGAGGGCCGCGTCCGACGCGCACGTCGCGGGCACCGCCCGCGTGATCCGCGCGGTCGCCGCGGCCTCGGGCGCGGGGGAGGGGGAGAACCCCTTGGTTGTGCGCTTGCGTACCGCCGCCGTGGTGCCCGGGACGCCGCTCGCCGAGCGCGAGGCCGCCGGAGAGTTCGAGCTGCCCGACGACGTCGAGGTGGTGCGCGAGCTGCGCGGGCTGCTCGAACAGGCCGGCGCGGCGCGCTTCGAGCTGCGCTCCGACCACTCGCTCAACCTCCTGCCCGAGCTCGAGGGGTCGCTGCCGGCCGATCGCGATCGCCTGATCGCCCTGCTCGACGAGTACCTGGCGCTGCCGGCCGGAGAACAGGCGTTGTTCGCCGTGGGCGCACGGCTCGGCCTCTTCCGTCGCCTCGCCGACCTCCACGACCCGCAGCGCCGCGCCTCCCTCGACGCCCAGCTCACCGGCTACCGCCAGCCCTCGCCCGACGACCTGCTCGCGGCGGCGCGCGACCTGCGGGCGCGCTTCATCTAGCGTCCGCGCGCCCGTCCCCCGCGCACGTTCTCCCTGCAAAGACAGGGAACCGCAAAGGCGATGTCCCCCATTTCGTCCCGCGACCGTACTAGACTGGGCGACAAGCGACGCACTGTAGGCAGCCCTGTACACGGCTTGTGGTTCCAAGATGGGCCGTTTGGTGGCAACCTACGGACAAGAAAGCGCTTCTTGCGGGGGCAAACCCGTCGAAAGACGGGGACGCAAAGCCAGCGGGCCTGTACGTCCTTCGGGACCACGGTGGCCGGGCTGCCAGGAAACGGCAGTCCGGCTTCGTTGCGTTGGGGCGTCAGCACCACCGCAGGGAGCAGGGGAATAGGGGAACTCGCGCCGGGGCGGGCAGTGCCGACGCGACACACGTACTCAGAGGGGGTACTCGATGAAGACAAGTACATCTCGGTTCAGACTAGTGTTCTTGCTCCTGGCTGTACTAGTGGTGGGCACAGCGGCCGCCGGTATCGTCTACGCCGCAGAGCTGGTGTCGGCAGAAGTGGTCGCCGACACGCCAAACGCGGTCATTGAGGTGAAGCAGGGCGACACTAGGACTTTTGAGATTCAGGTGTCCGCGGCGAACAACCTTGCGACCACGGTCACAGAAGCGGATCCGGCATCCGCGTCAGTCGACCGAGCGTACTCGATTGATGGAGCGGGCGCGGTGAGCAAGTCGAGCCCGAGTGGGTCACTCAACTTCTGGGCGACCCCTGGCGGGCAGGGGAACTCGTCGGCTGTTACGTGGACTGGAGCCCCGACGCCGTACAAGGTATCGGCCACAGTGAGCGCTGCCTCCACCGCTCCAATCGGGGACTACGTGGTCAGGATTGGCACGGTCGTCGACAACGGTGGCGGCACAACGGGTCAGTACCTGCGGGACACCGTCGCGGACACGATGACAATCCGCGTGGTGAGTGGCGATCAGCCGCCGGTCATCGCGGCGGACCACTCGTCCGTCATTGTCGAGGCTGGAGACACGGCCACCAATACAGGCACATACAGTGACCCCGACGGCGATTTTGTCACACTGAGCTCCGACCCCGCGGGTGTGGACAAGATTGGGGGCACTTGGTCCTGGTCATGGGATAGCACTGGCGCGTCGCTTGGAGACCACACGGTCACGGTGACTGCAGCGGCGGCCGGCGCGCAGACCAGCTGCACCTTCACGGTCACCGTCGAGGACACCACCGCGCCGGCGCTGCCCGTTCTCAGCGACATCACCGAAGAGGCCACCGGCCCGAGCGGTGCCGTCGTCAGCTGGGCTGCCATCGTCGCCAGCGACCTCGTCGACGGCGACGTGACCGCGACCTGCGTCCCGGCCTCGGGATCGACCTTCGCCCTGGGCACCAACCCGGTCGCGGTCTCGGTGACCGACGCGGCCGGCAACACGGCGACCGGCAGCTTCGACGTCACCGTCGAGGACACCACCGCGCCGGCGCTGCCCGTTCTCAGCGACATCACCGAAGAGGCCACCGGCCCGAGCGGTGCCGTCGTCAGCTGGGCTGCCATCGTCGCCAGCGACCTCGTCGACGGCGACGTGACCGCGACCTGCGTCCCGGCCTCGGGATCGACCTTCGCCCTGGGCACCAACCCGGTCGCGGTCTCGGTGACCGACGCGGCCGGCAACACGGCGACCGGCAGCTTCGACGTCACCGTCGAGGACACCACCGCGCCGGCGCTGCCCGTTCTCAGCGACATCACCGAAGAGGCCACCGGCCCGAGCGGTGCCGTCGTCAGCTGGGCTGCCATCGTCGCCAGCGACCTCGTCGACGGCGACGTGACCGCGACCTGCGTCCCGGCCTCGGGATCGACCTTCGCCCTGGGCACCAACCCGGTCGCGGTCTCGGTGACCGACGCGGCCGGCAACACGGCGACCGGCAGCTTCGACGTCACCGTCGAGGACACCACCGCGCCGGCGCTGCCCGTTCTCAGCGACATCACCGAAGAGGCCACCGGCCCGAGCGGTGCCGTCGTCAGCTGGGCTGCCATCGTCGCCAGCGACCTCGTCGACGGCGACGTGACCGCGACCTGCGTCCCGGCCTCGGGATCGACCTTCGCCCTGGGCACCAACCCGGTCGCGGTCTCGGTGACCGACGCGGCCGGCAACACGGCGACCGGCAGCTTCGACGTCACCGTCGAGGACACCACCGCGCCGGCGCTGCCCGTTCTCAGCGACATCACCGAAGAGGCCACCGGCCCGAGCGGTGCCGTCGTCAGCTGGGCTGCCATCGTCGCCAGCGACCTCGTCGACGGCGACGTGACCGCGACCTGCGTCCCGGCCTCGGGATCGACCTTCGCCCTGGGCACCAACCCGGTCGCGGTCTCGGTGACCGACGCGGCCGGCAACACGGCGACCGGCAGCTTCGACGTCACCGTCGAGGACACCACCGCGCCGGCGCTGCCCGTTCTCAGCGACATCACCGAAGAGGCCACCGGCCCGAGCGGTGCCGTCGTCAGCTGGGCTGCCATCGTCGCCAGCGACCTCGTCGACGGCGACGTGACCGCGACCTGCGTCCCGGCCTCGGGATCGACCTTCGCCCTGGGCACCAACCCGGTCGCGGTCTCGGTGACCGACGCGGCCGGCAACACGGCGACCGGCAGCTTCGACGTCACCGTCGAGGACACCACCGCGCCGGCGCTGCCCGTTCTCAGCGACATCACCGAAGAGGCCACCGGCCCGAGCGGTGCCGTCGTCAGCTGGGCTGCCATCGTCGCCAGCGACCTCGTCGACGGCGACGTGACCGCGACCTGCGTCCCGGCCTCGGGATCGACCTTCGCCCTGGGCACCAACCCGGTCGCGGTCTCGGTGACCGACGCGGCCGGCAACACGGCGACCGGCAGCTTCGACGTCACCGTCGAGGACACCACCGCGCCGGCGCTGCCCGTTCTCAGCGACATCACCGAAGAGGCCACCGGCCCGAGCGGTGCCGTCGTCAGCTGGGCTGCCATCGTCGCCAGCGACCTCGTCGACGGCGACGTGACCGCGACCTGCGTCCCGGCCTCGGGATCGACCTTCGCCCTGGGCACCAACCCGGTCGCGGTCTCGGTGACCGACGCGGCCGGCAACACGGCGACCGGCAGCTTCACGGTGACGGTGGTCGACACGACTCCGCCGACGATTCCGAGCCACGCAAACATCACTGTCTACGCAATCAGCGCGTCCGGCAGCGTCGTTACGTGGGACCCGGTTTATGCGGTGGATATCGTCGACGGCGACCACGTACCGGTCACTTGCACCCCGGCCTCGGGCTCGAACTTCCCGATTGGGACCACCACCGTGACCATGAACGCCGTGGACGCGCACGGCAACGCGGCGACGCCCGTGACCTTCACTGTCAGCGTCGTCTACAACTGGAATGGGTTCTTCCAGCCAATCGACAACAACGGTGTCTTCAACAAGGTCAAGGCAGGGAGCGCCATTCCGGTGAAGTTCAGCTTGTACGGTGACTACGGCCTCTTCATTCTTGCCGCGGGCTACCCCAAGGCCGTGACCGTTCCCAAGCCGGCCATGGCTCAGACGGATGCCATCGAGGAGGTGAGCACGTACTCGGTGAGCGGTCTCAAGTACGACGCGCTGGCCGACCAATACATCTACGTGTGGAAGACCGACAAAGCGTGGACGGGGACCTGCAAGCGCCTGGATGTGAAGCTCATCGACGGCAGCGTCCACTCTGCGTACTTCGAGTTCGTGAAGTAGTGAGAGTCGGCTTCTAGCTGCGGAGACACACTCTGCAGATGCGGGCAGGGGCGGGGAGCCGAAAGGCTCCCCGCCTCATTTCTGTCCAGGGTCGACGGCAGGTCGCCGGTCAGTAGCCGAGCAGGTGGCGTCGAACCTCGTCGGCCTGCTCGCAACCACGGAGCGGACCGCCGCGCGACACGAGGCAGAGCCGCGCGGGGTTCACCGTCCAGATGTCCTCAGGGGTCTTGGCCCTGAACGCCAGCGGCAGGTCGTCGTGGGCCTGGTGCAGGACGCCGTCGTGCTCGCGGTCAGCCGGGTCGGCGCCGGGCGCGAAGCGGAGCGCCGCGGTGCCGACGACGGCCAGGTCAGTCGAACGTGCCGCCGGTGGATCCGTGGTCGAAGATGTTGTCCGTGCCCGAGGCGCTCGCCGGGAAGCTGACCGGGACGGGCAGGTGGAAGTCGCAGTCGGCGTAGGTCAAGTCGGTGAAGGGGAGCACGCAGTCCGCCATCCTCCCGACCGGCTTCGTCCAGTGCTCGCCTGAGAAGGTGTTGCCGCTCCCGGCCAGGGTAGCCTGGATGCGCCAAGGCAGGCCGTTGACCGAGCCCAGGACGTAGGTGTTGTTCGTGAACCTGCAGTCGTTGATCGAGGTGCCGCTCCAGGCGACGGGAGCCTGCTCGGCGACGCCGCCGGGGTTGTAGCCCGAGTCGAAGCGGTTGTCGGCGATGAGTATGCCGCGCATCCCGCCGTCCACGGTGACGCCCCAAGGCGCCCCGGCCATGCCGGGGTCGCTACGCTGCGCTCTCTGCGGCGGTCTTGCCCGGGCGGCTCAGTTCACCGTGTTGGGCGAGAGCACGTTGCCGCTGCAGCCCTCGTCGACGGCGAACAGGGTGGCGCTCGCCGGCAGCGTGAGGAGGTTGCCGGTGACCGTGTTGTCGCGCGCCTGGGTGAGCTCGAAGATCCTCCCGCTCGAGGTGGTCCGCACCGTGTTACCGGTGAAGCGGTTGCCGGCCCCCTTGAGCCAGAAGAGCGGCGAGCCGGCGGCAAAGCCGTTGCCTACCGTGAGGTCGAAGAGGTTGCCGCGCACGACCGTCGCCGGGGCGACCGCGCTCATGTCGCCGCAGCCCATCTTGAAGGTGTTCATCCCGGCGCGGTAGATCGTGTTGTTCTCGATCACGACGCCCTTCGGGCTCTCGACGCAGATCGTGTACTTGCCGGCGCCCTTCAGGGTGCAGCCCGTGATCAGGGCGGGGCCGCTGGCCCGCGTCTGCGTCCCGGTGAGGGGCCAGTCGGCGAGGTCGATGTTGTACCAGTCGGCGGCCTCGAAGACGCAGTTGCGCACGACGAGGTCGCTCCAGCCGTGGGCGTACCTGCCCGCCCCGGAGAGGTCGAGGGTGACCGCCTCGAGGTCCATGCGCGGGCAGCCGCTGCGCACCCCGTTGCTGACCCCGATGTGGCAGCCCTCGAAGGTGATGCCCTCGACGTGGGCCCCGCCGGGGGCGGCGTTCTCGGTGATGCGGATGTTGTTGAAGCCGTTCGTGAACGAGCTGTTCTCGACCCCGAGGTTGCACTCGATCTCGCAGTCCCGGAAGGTGATGTCGCTGCAGCTGCGGTCCCAGTCGCCGAGGAGGATGAGGTAGCAGTCGGCGCCCGCGCCGCCGCCGCCGCGGAACTTGACCCGTTCGAAGAGCGTCGTCGAGGCGTTCGCGCGGTTGCGGATCGAGTAGCCGGCGTCGCCGATGCGCACGTCGCGCACGACGCAGTTCGAGCCGTAGGTGATGCGGCCCTTGAGCCAGGTCGCCGTCATGCCGGCGCCCTGGACCGTGACCCCGTCGGGGATCGCGATCGTGCTCGTGCTGGCGTAGGTGCCGGCCGCGACGAGAACGGTGTCGCCGGCGCGGGCGGCGGCGATCGCCTTGATGGGGTCGGCGGCCGGGATTGGCGTCGGCGTGGGGATCGGCGTCGGCGTCGGCGTCGGGGTCGGCGTGGGCGTCGGGGTCGGGGTCGGTGTGGGAGTCGGCGTCGGCGTCGGTGTCGGCGTCGGTGTGGGCGTCGGCGTGGGAGTCGGCGTCGGCGTGGGAGTCGGGGTCGGCGTGGGGGTCGGTGTCGGTGTCGGGGTCGGCGTCGGGGTCGGCGTCGGTGCGGGTGATGGCGTCGGCGTGGGCGACGGTGTCGGCGTCGGCGTCGGTGTCGGCGTCGGCGTGGGTGTCGGCGCCGGCGTGGGTTCAGGCGTCGACGCAGCCGTCGAGGTCCTCTTCGGCGTCGCAGGGCCGCGGAGTGCAGGCACTCTCCTGAGGACGACGGAGCGATACGCGCGTTTGAGCACGCGGTAGCGTCGTCCGTCACGTGCCGTCACGAACAGCCGGTGGTCGGGGACGACGAGCGTGCGGTGGTGGCCCCTGACCACGACGTAGTTGTTCGTGTGGCCGATGACGCGGTAGCGAAGCGCCGGGAAACCGGTGGCGGCCGATGCCGCCGAGACAGCGCAGAGACCTGCCGTCAGGACGATCAGCAGGGTGAGCGCGACGATGATGCTGGCGAGGGCCTTTCTCATGGGCACCTCCGAAGGTCGCTTGCCGTGACGCGGCACGCCTCGGCCCATCTCTGGATGTCCGTGAGGGGGAAAAAGATCGCCGGAACCGTCCCCAAACGGCTGCGGTTTCGCGGCACCTTACACGGTTCTCGCGGCGTTGTCCAGCCGGGCAACTTAATGCCGACTGGCCCCCGTCCGCCGCCCGGTCAGGGAGCGGCGTGAACGCAGATCGTCGTACTCATGGCACCGCTGCTCGAGTGCGGCCGCGTCAGAACCGGAGGACCTCCCGCCGGACCTCGTCGGCCTGCTCGCGACCGCGGAGCGGATCGGCGCGCAGGTCCACGTAGAGGCGTGCCGGGTTCACCGTCCAGATGCCCTCGGGGGTCTTCGTCCTGAACGCCAGCGGGAGGTCGCCGCGGGCCTGGCACAGGACGACGTTGTGCTCGCGGTCGGCCGGCTCGGCGCCGATCGTGCGGAGGGCGTCGGCGATCGGCACCGAGCCCGCCAGCCAGAGCTGGACGAGGGGCGACGGAGCGCCCTGTCGCGCCAGCAGCGCCGCCGCGGCTTCGCCGGTGACGGCGTGGACGATGCCTTCGGTATCGAGGCTGTTCGCCACCTGCCAGACGAGCTCCCGAGGCGTGCGTGCAAAGCGGAACGCCGCGGTGCGGACGACGTCCAGGTCGCGTGCCTCCTCGGCCCAAACGTCGAGCAGGGCGGGGGGGTCCGCGACGCGCCGGACCTTGCCGGGGCCGGCGCCGCTGCTGGCGACGATGCCGTCGGACTCCAGGCGCTGCAGGACCTTGTGGGCGAGCCCGGGGGAGACCTGCGCGGCCTGCGCCAGGGCGTGCACCCCCCAGTCCCGCCGCGGGTCGAGCAGCAGAGCCTGGGCGACGACGCCGGCCTTGCCCGCCAGCCGCACGGTGCCGCGGGCGGCGACGGGGCGTCGGCGCCTGTCTGCGTCCCGCGCCTCGACGTGGATGAACAGGCCGGGCAGCTCGACGTGGGCGAAGCCCGCGCCGTCGACGTAGGCGGCGCCGTGACGGCGCATGATCTCGCGAGCCTCGGCCGTGGTGTGCTCCGCGACGAGCAGCGGGCGGGCGCCGCGCTCAGCAGGCGCCCAGCGGACGTACGCCCAGGCCAGCGCCGCGTTGACGCTCGTCCTGACCATGCAGGCGAGAGGGCAGGCGCTGGCCCGCGAGGGTCACGATCGCGTCCGCGGGCTCGCCCTCGCGGCTGCGCTCGCGCTCGGCGTCACGGGCCGCCGCCGGCCTCTCGACGCGCTGCACGGCGAGGCCAGGGACAGCCTCGAGGATCCGCCTCAGGCGAGCCTGGACGGCCGGGTCGATATTCACGGAAGTCGTCGTTCTTCATCATCGAGATGAAGATACATGATTCAGTGAAGAAAGTCGAGGGGCGGGGAGCCGAAAGGCTCCCCGCTCCTGTCTGTCGCCCGTGAACGTGCGGCTACCGCTGGTACTTGAGCAGCACCGCCTGGCCGTAGTCGCCGCTCGCGTTTCCCTTCCCCGTGACGTAGACGCCTCCGTTCGTGCCCAGCGCCAGGCCGTAGGGTTCGTCGTTGTGGGGTCCGCCGCCGGACCATCCCTTCAGCCATTTGCGCACGCCGCTCGGGCTGTACTTCATCGTGAGGATGTCGGCATCACCGGCGAAGGTCTGGCGGTCGCCGGACACGAAGAGATTGCCGAGGCCGTCGAGGGCGACCAGGTCGCCATGGGCGTACCTGCCCGCCGGCTGGTACGGTCTTCTTCCAGACCACCTTCGACAGCGTCGCGTTGAGCTTCATCGTGATGGCCTGGTTGGTGCCCGTGCCCCTGACCAGCCACTGGTCGCCGGTCACGAAGGCGTTGCCCTTGGCGTCGAGCACCACCCCGCTGAAGAACTCACCGCGGCCGTCGACGCCCCATTCCCTCCAGTACTTCTCTGACGCCGCCCAGGCTGTACTTGACGATCAAGGCATCGCGCTCGATGTCGACAGACTTCTCGGTCGAACCGGTGATGACCACCGACGAGCCGCGCAGGGTCATGTGGTCCGCATACGAGCCCGGGTTGTGCCGCGCCACGTAGACCTTGTCCCACTTCTTGAGGCCGTCGGTCGCCCCGAACTTGAGGGTGATCGCGCTGTTGGTCGGCGTTCCCGACACGTTGTACTCCGACCAGCCCGCCACGTAGGCGTTGCCGTAGGCGTCGACGGCCAGCCCCTTGCAGAAGATCCCTCCGGCGTTGGGGTCATTCGGGTCGGAGTCGTAGCGCGCCGCCTGCGGCCACGCGAGGTCGCCGTTGGGCCGGTACTTGAGCACGACCACGCCGACACGATCGTTCGCGGTGTAGCTCCGGCCGGCGACCAGCACGTTGCCGTTCCGGTCGACGGCGATCGCCTCCGCCCAGTCGTCGTCGGCCGCCGGCCCGTCGTAGGACTTCGCCCACTTGAAGCGGCCGGCGGCGTCGTACTTGAGCAGCCCGATGTCCTCGTTGAGCCCCGTAGAAGGTCGCCGCCACGTAGACGTTGCCGCTGCGGTCGCACGCCACCGCCTCGGCGCCACTGCCGATCGCGGCGTAGGTCTTGAGCCACGCGCGCCTGCCGGTGACCGTGTACTTGGCGACGATCGTGACGATGCCCGCGGGAACGGAGGAGTCCTCCTTCCAGCCGGCGATCACGGTCGCCCCGTCCGGCGCCGCGGCCACCGCTACGGAGCTCGCCGGACTCGTGCTGCTGCCGATCCGCTTCGCGAAGATCAGCTGCCCGGGCGCGTAGGCCTGCGCCTCGGCCGCGAGCAGCAGCAGGACGAGGACGGCGAGAGCGGCGGTGACGGCCGCGCGGCGAGGCGCACGCCGGACACGCGCGGCCGCGCGGCGAGGCGCACGTTGGCGGACCCCTCCCGCGGCCTCCGCGCTACGAGGATAGGTGCGGACGACGTCCATGGCGTTCCCCCTTCGGCCCACCTGCCCCGTGTGCTGCGCGTGACCCGCGCATCGCGCGCGGCTCGCGCAGCACCCGCTCAGACTCCCAGTGTAGTACGCAGGCGTCCCGAGGCAAGTGCTGGGGGAGGGTCCGTGCCGCTCGTGGGCGCTCGCCGCCCGTCAGCCGGCTTGGCCGACGACCTCTTCGGCGATCGTCCCCTCCATCACCTTTCCGACGGGCCCCAGCATCGTCATCGCGTAGTCTGCGCCGACAACGATTTCGAGCGTGCCGCCGGGCATGACCACGGTCACGTCGCCCGGGGAGCAGTGTCCCAGGCGGACCGAGGCCGCGGCGGCGGCGCAGCTGCTGCTGCCCGAGGCGAGCGTGTAGCCGGCGCCGCGCTCCCAGATCTCGATCTGGATGCGGCGCGGACCGAGCACCTTGCAGAACTGGACGTTGGTGCGGGTGGGGAAGAGGCGGTGGTTCTCGAGCGCCGGGCCGAGGCGGTGGGCGAGCTCGGCGGTCACCTCGTCGACGTGGGCGACGCAGTGCGGGTTGCCCATCGTCACCGCGGTGACGCGCAGGCGCTCGCCGCCGGCCTCGATCTCCTCGCCGATCATCTCGCGGCGCGGTCCGAGGACGGGGATCAGCGCGCTGTCGAAGCGCGCCGTGCCCATCTCGACGAAGACCGTGCGCCCGGCGTCGCGGACCTGACAGCGGACGGTCCCGCCCCTGGTCACGACAAGGAAGGGCTCCTCGCCGACGCGGCCCTCGTCCCAGAGGTAGCGCGAGAAGATGCGCAGGCCGTTGCCGCTCTTCTCCGCCTCGGAGCCGTCCGGGTTGAGGATGCGGAGGGCGATCTGTCCAGGCTCCGGCGCGTCGTCCTCGATGAGGATGCCGTCGGAGCCGACGCCGAAGTGCCGGTCGCAGATGCGCTGCACGAGCGCGGTCGGCAGGCCCGGGACGACCGCGTCGGCCTCGGTCAGGCCGGCATCGGTGAGGCCAAGGCCCGGCAGGTCGTCCCGCTCGAGGACGATGTAGTCGTTGCCCAGGCCCTGGTACTTGCGGAATCTCATGGATGCTCCGGTCTCATGCGCTCGGAGGCTCCTCTGTGCTCAGTAGATGCAGGCGTCGAGCAAAGCCAGGGTCTCCTCGAGGACGGCGTCCGGTGCCCGACCGATGCGCTTCACCCGGTGGGCCCGGAAGTCGATCGCCTTGACCTGCTCGACCATGACCACGCCGCCGACGCCAGAGCCATCGGGGATCGCGACGTGGAAGGGGAAGTCACGGCGCGCGTTGGCGACCAGGCAGACGATGCACAGACCGGTGTGCTGGTTGAAGAGGTCGTTGCTGATCGTCAGGGCCGGACGACGTCCGCGCTGCTCGTGTTCCGCCTCGGGATCGAAGGTCAGCGCCACGGAGTCGCCCTTGCGCGGTACGTAGTCAGCCACTTACCAGTCCTCGCCGCCCGCCGGCGGTCCCCAGTCGGCCTCTCCGGGTCGGTAGCCCTTGGGGATCTCGGCGACGAGCTGTTCCAGGTCGAGCGCGCCGCGCACGCGATGCACGGGCGTCACGACGATGCTGCCTTCGTGGACCGTGATGTCGACGACGTCGCCGATCTCGATGTGAGCAGTGGAGAGCAGTTCCTTGCTCAGGCGAAGACCCTGGCTGTTGCCCCACTTCTGGACCCTGGTGACCATCGGGTGGACCTCCTGTGGCTACCCGAAGTATAGCCCTGACAAGACGTAACGAAGACGGGTCACGCGACGATTGCGGCGCATCACCTACTGCCGGTACCGTAGAAGCACCGCCCGCAGGACGCCTTCGGCCGACCACGCTTGCCCGGCGACGAAGACGTCGCGCTTCGTCCCCAGCACGAGGCCTCTGGGCGCCTCGTAGCCGGGTCCGCCGCCGGACCAGGTCGCGACCCACTGACGCGCGCCCGTGCGGCTGTACTTGATGGTCAGGAAGTCCTGGAAGTCGAGCGTCGGTAGTCGGCCGGGGTGCCCGTCCGCAGGACGCCGGCCACGTAGACCTCGCCGTTCGCATCGACGGCGATGAGGAAGGCGTTGGCGTCCGCCGCTTCAGGCGCGTAGGCGGCGCTCCACAGCACCGTGGAGAGGCTCCGGTCGAGCTTCACCGTGAGGGCCTGGGAGAAGAGATCGGTCGTCGCGGTCGACGCCTGACTGCCGGTGACGTACACGTCACCCCTGGCGTCGAGTTCGACGTCTTGAACGTCTCGTACTTGGTCTCGCCGGTGTCCCACTCATAGCGACACTCGTCCTGCAGGCCGAGGTCGAACCTGGCGACCAGCCCGTGGACGTCGCTCACTGCGCCGCTGTCCCTCATGTCGAGCGACATGCCGGCGATCGCCACAGGGAGCCGCGGACGGCGATGCTCGCGAACCGCGACTCGGCGCCGGGCGGGGATTCGAGGGTCCGGCTCGCGACCAGCGCGCCGTCGGCGCCGGCGAATTTCAGCACGAGTCCCTCCATGTCGCTGCCGACGCGGTACCACATCGAGAACAGGGTGCCGCTCACGTAGACGTCGCCCGCCTTGTCGAGCGCGACGTCGCTGAGCTCCAGGGTGCGGAGGGTGGCGTCGCCGGCGGCCGGCTCGTACGTCGCTGCCGCCGGCCAGGCGAGGGTGCCGTCCTTGTGGTACCTCAACACGACGACGGCGGGAACGTGGTAGCGGCCGAAGTCGTCGAGCACGTCCTTGGTCCCGACCACGAGCAGGTCTCCGGACTTGTCGACGGCGACGTGTCGTGCCGCGACGTACCCGGTGCCGTCGCCGTCCCAGGTCACCGCCCACTGCCGGACGCCGTCCTTGTCGTACTTGATGAGGACGATGTCGTAGTCGAGCTCAGCGGAGGCTACGGTCGCCGCGACGTAGACGTTGCCGGCGGGGTCGAACGCGACCGCGTTGGCCTCACCGTGACTCTCGCCCGGGCCTTCGTACGTCCTGACCCATTCCAAGCCGGCGGCGCCGTACTTGGCCGCGAGCGGCGCACGTTCGTCGCCGGGCAGGTCCTGCGACCCTGCGACGGCGACCGCGCCGTTGGGTCCCGCGGCGATGTCTTTGACGCCGGTCAGACTCGCGCTCGTGCCGACGCGCTCGGCCCAGATGAGCTCGCCCGGCGCGTAGGCCTGCGCCGCGGCGGCGAGCAGCAGCACGACGAACGTGACGAGGATCGCGGCGACTAGAGTCCGCGTGGCGTGGTGGTGGCTGTGGACGACCATGGCAAGCCCCCTTGTTTGGCCCATGGTCAGTATAGGAGCGAGCCGCGAAGCGACAAGCGTTGCGTGCGCGGAAGGCCTTCGGCGAGGGGAGAGAGAGCGTAGCCTCAGCGGACGACGTCCTGGGCGTGGCCCTGGTCGATCTCCCCGGTCAGGTACCGCTGCACCGTCGGCCCCACGGCGGCGACGAGCTCGTCGATCGAGGCCGAGGCGAGCGGCTCGACGCGGCCGACGAAGCGCATGATCGCGAGGCCGATGAACTGCGAGCCGACGAGCGTCGCGCGCAGCTGGGCGTCGGGCACGCCGAGGGTCTGCGTGATCGGCCCGAAGACCTCGCGCACGAGCAGTTCGCGGATCATCCCCATGGCCGCCTCGTTGGTCATCGCCGAGCGCAGCATGGCCATCAGGCGCACCCGGGTCTCGGGCGGCTCCCAGGCCTCGAGGAAGGTGCGCACGACGGTGGCGCCGAGCTGGTCGGGGCCCGCGGCGGCGCCCCGGGCGAAGACGTCGGCCGGACGGACCGGCAGCTCCGAGGCGGCCTCGAAGAGGCCCTCCTTGGAGCCGAAGTAGTGGAGGACGAGCGCCGGGTCGACGCCGGCCGCGGCGGCGATGCCGCGGATCGTCGCGCGGTCGTAGCCGGCCTCGGCGAAGGCGGCCGCGGCGGCGTCCAGGATCGCCTCGCGCGTGCCGCTCTCGCCCGGGCGGCGGCCGGGCGCGCGTGCGTGCGTGCCCGTCGCCTGGGCGCCCGTCGCCTGCGTGTCCGCCGCCCCGGCGCCCGTCGCCTGCGTGTCCGCCGCGCGCGCCATCGTCACGTCTCGGATGCCTCGGCCTCGGCCGCTTCGGCCCTCTCGGCGCGCTCGGCGCGGCTCACCTCGTGGCCCTCGTGCTCGCCCAGGCGCCGGCCGACGAAGAGGGCCGGGATGGCGGCGAGCAGCGCCGCGATCGCAGCGGCCCAGAAAGGCCAGGTGAACGATTTGGCGACGTTGTCGCGGAAGATCGCCGCGATCTCCGTCTTGAGGGCCGCCTGCTGCGCCGCTTCCGGCGAGCCGGGCGGCGCCGCCGGCGTGCCCACGAGCGGGTCCTGCGAGGTCAGGCGCGGGTTGCCCTCGCCCGCCTTGGCCGCGGCCGCCGTCGCCGCCAGGCCGGCGGTGATCGCCTTCTTCGCCGGTTCCGGCAGTGTCGGGTCCGCCTGCACGACCTTCGTCGCCTCCTTCGAGGCGTTGACGACGTTGTCGGCGATCGTGCCCGAGAACAGCGCCACGACGATCGCGAGGCCGACCGAGAAGCCCACCTGGCGCAGCGTGTTGAGGGCGCCCGAGCCGACCCCCGCGACCTGCGGCGGCAGCGAGCCCATCGCCGCGGCCGAGAGGGTCGGCATGGCGAAGCCGATGCCGGCGCCCAGCAGCACGACGCGCCACGTGACGTCCCACAACGTCGACTCGCCGCCCAGCTGCGCCAGCAGCGCCAGGCCGGCGAAGAAGAACAGCGCTCCGATGACGGCCGGGATGCGCGGGCCGATCCTGTCCACGAGCCGGCCGACGTTGGGGGCCACGATCAGCCCGGTCAGCGGCATCGGCGTGACCGCTATGGCCGCCTTCAGCTCGCTGTACCCGAGCACGTTGACGAGGAAGATGATGAGCAGGAACATCGCCCCGCCCAGGGCCGCGCCGATGAACATCATCGCCGTGTTGGCGGCCGTGAACGAGCGGATGCGCAGCAGGCGGAAGTCGAACATCGGCGAGGCCGTGCGGTTCTCCCACCACACGAACAGCGGGTAGCTCGCGAGCGCGACCGCGAACAGGATGAGGATGCGCGCCGAGGTCCAACCGTAGTCGTTGCCCTCGATCAGGGCGAGGACGAGGCAGAAGAGGCCCACCGCCGAGACCAGGATGCCGGGGACGTCGATGCCCTGCGCCTGCCGGTTGGGGCGCCGTTCCGGGATCAGGAAGAGGGCCATCGCCAGGGCGGCGAAGCCGATGGGCACGTTGACGAAGAAGATCCAGTGCCACGAGAGGTACTCGATGAGGATGCCGCCGAGGGTCGGGCCGACGGCGCCGGCGACCGTCCCCATGGCGCCCCAGATGCCCACCGCCATGCCGTGCTGGCGGCGCGGGAAGGCGGCGAGCAGGATCGCGAGCGAGATCGGCGCCATCGCCGCGCCGCCGACGCCCTGGCCGACGCGGAAGATCACCAGCCACTCGATGTTCGGGGCCAGGCCACAGAGCAGCGAGAAGATCGTGAAGAGGACGAGGCCGGCGACGAAGACGAGCTTCTGCCCGTACTTGTCGGAGATGCGGCCCATCGAGAGGAAGAGGACGGCGAGGGAAAGGCTGTAGGCGTTGATCACCCACGAGACCCTGCTGACGGTCGTGTCGAGGTCGTCGAGGATCGCCGGGATGGCGATGTTGACGATGGTGACGTCGAGCAGCGCCATGAACATGCCGAAGCTGACGGCGGCGAGGATCCACCACTTGCGCGGGTTGCCCTGGTCGAGGGCGGCGGCGCCGGGGGCCGGCCCGGGGCCGGCTGGTCCGGCGGCGAGCTCTTCGGCCATCGCCGCCTCGGCCACCATCATCGCGCCCGGCAGGGCCGCGTCGGCGCGGGCGAGCGCTCTCGCGTCGCGTTCGACGTCGTCGGCGCAGCCGGGGTCGAGCGGCGCGCCGGCTTCGTCCGCGCTCGGGTCGGGTGGCGCGCCGGCTTCGTCGGCGCCTGCGTCCGGACGGTTCTCGTCCTCCGCCGCGGGTCGATCCATGTCGTTGTCGGTCACCGGAGGTCCTTTCGGGGGGCGTCGGGTGGATCAAGGGCGTTCTGCGCTGTATTCCCGGTCGCGGTGAGGCTGAGCTCGACGAACGTTTCTTCGAGGGTCGCGGGCACGAGGCGCAGGGAGGCGGGGATGTGACGCGCGTCGAGCGCTGCGCGCACGCGCGCCTCGTCCCCGCCCGCCACGCGCAGCGTGCGCCCGTGGAGGGCGACCGGCAGGCCGGCGTCCACGAGGACGCCGAAGGCGGCCGCCCAGCCGGCGGCGGCGTCGAGTCCCACTTCCACGGCCGCGCGGTCGCCGACGATGGCCGCCTCGCGGCCCTCGGCGACGACACGGCCGGCGGCCATGATCACGAGCCGGTCGCACTGCGAGGTCTCCTCGAGGTAGTGGGTCGTCACGAGCACGCCGGCGCCCTTGGCCGCCGCCTCGTGGACGGTGTCCCAGAGGCGGGCGCGGGCCTGCGGGTCGACGCCCGAGGTCGGCTCATCGAGGACGAGCAGCTCGGGCGCATGCGCCAGCGCCGAGGCGAAGGCCAGGCGGCGCTTGAGTCCGAGCGGCAGGTCGCGGACGAGGACGTCCTGCGCCGCCGCGAGCTCGGCGTCGAGCGGCGGCGGGGAAGAGCCGAAGGCCGCCGCCGCGAAGGCGAGGTTCTCGGCGGCGCTCATGTCGTCCCAGAGGCCGAGGCCCTGCGGGCACGTAGCCGAGGCGCCGCCGCGACGCACGCGACGGCGGCGCCCCGAACAGCAGCGCCGCACCCTCGCTGGGACGGAGCAGCCCCAGCAGCATGCGGATGACGGTCGTCTTGCCGGCGCCGTTGGCGCCGAGCAGGCCGACCACCTCGCCGCCGCGCACCGCGAGGTCGGCGCCGTCGACGGCGACGAACGAGCCGAACCGGCGCGTCACGGCGCGAGCCTCGGCGAGCATGGCGCCGTTCGCGTCGCGGCGCTGCCCGAGCCCGCGGCACGTGCGATGGCGGGCGCCTGCGGCCGCGGCAGCGCGGCGGCGACCGCCTCCGGCGGTCCGGCCGCGACCGCGCGGCCGTCGTCCAGCACGAGCACGTCCGCGGCGCGTTCGGCTTCGTCCAGATACGTCGTCGCGACGAGCACCGCCGCGCCGTCGGCGGCTGCCCCGGCGATCAGTCGCCACAGCTCGCTGCGGCTCACCGGGTCCACGCCTGTCGTCGGCTCGTCGAGGATCAGGAGCTTCGGGCGGTGGAGCATCGCCAGGGCGAAGGCGAGCTTCTGGCGCATGCCGCCCGAGAGACGTCCGGCAAGCCGGTCGCCGGTCCCCGCGATGCCGGTCTGCTTCAGCAGCTCGGCCGCGCGCCCGTCGCGGTCCACCGCGCTCAGCCCGTACGCCGCGGCCACGAAGGCGACGTTCTCGTCGACCGTGAGGTCGCCGTACAGGCCCGAGGCGCCGGAGATGTAGCCGACGTCGCGCCGGGGAGGCCGGCGCACGCGCCCGCTCTGCGGGCGCACCGCGCCGGCCATCGCGCGCAGCAGCGTCGTCTTGCCGGCGCCGTCGCCGCCGACGACCACGGTCACCGCTCCAGGCCGCACCGCGACGCTCACGTCGTCGAGCGCAGTGCGGCCTCCGTACCGCACCGTCAGCTTCTCGGCGCCCCAGGTCACGGTGGCCTCACGGTTTGTCGTCGTCGCGGTCACGCCGGCGCCCCGTCCTCGACGGCCGTCACGACGTCCGCCTCGGCCTTGCCCGCCGGCGCCAGGTCCTTTCGGAAGCGCAGCACCGAGAGCGTGAAGACGCCGGTCGCCATCACCGCGAGCACGACGAACGGCAGCCACAGGGCGTCGATCGGCGCCCCGCGCACCATCACGCCGCGGGCGATCTTGACGAACCACGTCAGCGGCAGGCAGTAGCCGATCCAGCGCACCGCCCACGGCATCGCGTAGAGGGGGAAGAAGAGCCCGCTCAGCAGGAACTGCGGCACCATGAACATGATCGCCAACTGGATCGCCTGGCCCTGCGTCTGGGAGACGGTGGAGATGAGGACCCCGACCCCGAGGGTCACGAACAGGAAGAGCGCCGAGCCCAGGGCGAAGGTCGCCACCGAGCCGCGGAAGGGCACGTCGAAGATCAGCATGCCGACCGCGACGATGACGGCCATGTCGATGGCGGCGATCGCCAGGTACGGGGCGATCTTGCCGAGAAAGACGTCGCGCGGGCGGAAGGGCATGACGGCGAGCTGTTCCATCGTCCCGGTCTGCCGTTCGCGGACCACGCCCAGCGCCGTGGCGATGGTCCCGACGAAGACGAGGATGATGCCGCAGAGACCCGGCACCATGACGACGGCCGTGCGCAGGTCCGGGTTGAACCGGACGTCGATCTTGGCCTTGCCGATGACGGCCAGGGCCTGCTGCGCCTGCTCCGGGAGCTGGGCGTCGCCGGTCGCCGTCGACTCCTGGAGGCCGCCGGCCGTCGCCTGCGCCATGGCGATGCGGCGCAGGGCGGCCTGGGCGGCGAAGAGCTCGGAGCCGTCGATCAGGACGGTCGCACCGTTGCTCGCGTCCGACGGGGTGACGAAGGCGACGACCGCCTCGCCGCGGCGCAAGGCGTCTTCGGCGGCGGCCTGGTCGTCGCCGGGCCGCGTGTCGACGACCTTGAACTGCTCCGGCAGGCGGGCCTTCACGAGCTCGGCCGCCGGCCCGACCACGACGGTCGGGATCTCCTTGACGTCGAAGCTCGCCGCGTAGCCGAAGACGACGAGGAAGAGGAAGGGGAGGAGGAAGAGCATCGCGACCGTCCGCCGGTCGCGCCGCAGCTGCAGGAACTCCTTGAGCGCGATCGCGCGCATCGCCGCCTCCTCGTGAGAAACTCAACGCTTGTTGAGTTCTACAACCGTTGAATTACGCTGTCAAGGTGCGGAGGTATCGGCTGCTCCTCGGTCCGAGCTCCGCAGCCCAAGGCGCCGCTCCCGTATCAAGTCAGACTTGATAGCATTGTTGAATGACTACATCGAGGAGGCTCACATGATCGCCATGCGCACGTTCCGTCTCGAGGAGTTCCTCGGGCGTCTCGAGTTCGGCGTGCGCCACCACCTCACAGCGTCCGACGCCGAGAACCTGACTCTCGACGAGCTGCTCGCGATGGCGACCGACGAGGAACGCGAGGCCTTCACGCATCTGCGTCTGAGCTACATCGACTCCTGGGGGACGGAGGAGCTGCGCGAGGCTATCGCCGGCACCTACGACGAGGTCGACGCTCGCCACGTCCTCGCCTTCGCCGGCGCCGAGGAGGCCATCTTCTGGCTCATGCAGGAGCTGGTCGGCCCGGGTGAGCACGCCGTCGTCACCGTCCCGAACTACCAGTCGATGGAGACCGTTACCCTGGCCACCGGCGCCGACGTCAGCCCGCTGCTCATGCGCCGCGAGAAGGGCTGGGCGCTCGACCTGGACGAGCTCGCAGGCCTGCTGCGCCCCGAGACCCGGCTCGTGGCGGTCAACTACCCGAACAACCCGACCGGCCACGTGCCGGAGCAGGCGGTCTTCCGCGAGCTCGTGCGCCTGTGCGACGAGCGCGGCGTGCGGCTGTTCTGCGACGAGGTGTACCGCGGCGTCGAGCTCGACCCGTCGCGGACGCTGCCGCAGGCCGCCGACCTTTCGCCGACGGCCGTCTCGCTCAACGTGATGTCGAAGGCCTACGGGCTTCCCGGGCTCCGCGTCGGCTGGCTCGCCTGCCGCGATCGCGAGTTGCTCGAACGGCTCGAGAAGCGCAAGCACTACACGACGATCTGCAACCCGGCCGTCACCGAGGCCCTCGCCGCGATCGCCCTCCACAACGCGGGCCGCATCAAGGAGCGCAATCGCGCCGTCATCGCCGCCAACCTGCCTCACTTCCAGGGTTTCTTCGGCCGCTGGAGCGATCTCTTCGACTGGGAGCCGCCGGTCGGCGGCTGCGTCTGTTTCCCCCGCTACAAGGGGGCCGGCGATGTCGAGGACTTCTGTCGCCGGCTGCTCGAGGACGAGGGCGTCCTCGTCCTTCCGGCGAGCATCTACTACTCGGAGATCGCCGAGGTGCCGGCAGACCACTTCCGCGTCGGGATGGGGCGGAAGGGGATGGACGAGGCCCTCACGGCCTTCGACCGCTTCCTGCGTCGGCAGTAGCTCAAGGCACGGGCAGCTCGGCGGCAGCTTCCTCCGCGCCCTCGGCTGTGCCCTTCAGTACGAGCAAGGTGCCGGCTCCCACGATGAAGAGCCCCCCGACCAGCGTCCACGCGCCGGGGGTCTCGCCCACGAGCACGAACGCGTAGAGCGGCGCCGCGAGCGGCTCGAGGTAGCCGAGGATGGGCACGTGCTGGACCGGGATGAAGCCCATGCCCTCGGTCAGAAGCAGGTACGCGAACGCGGTGCAGACGGTGCCGAGGAAGAGGCCCGCCACGATGTCCCGTCCCGTCAGGCCGGAGCCGGTCACCCAGGTCTGCCAGACGGCAAGCGGCAACAGGATCAGGACGTCCAGGACTCCCTCGACGATGACGATGGTCGCGCTGCGCAGCCCCCGGGCGCGCAGCGCGTTGACCGTCATCATGAAGCCGGCGAGCCCTATCCCGGAGAGGAGGGCGGCGATCAGACCCAGCAGCGACAGGTCGAGCTCGTCGCCGAGCGCCGGCGGCACGATGATGCAGGCGAGGCCCGCCAGAGCGATGCCGAAGGCGGGCCACACGATGCGGTCGGTCTTCGCGCCCAGGATCGGCGGCGCGAGCAGCGCCACCCAAAGTGGCGAGAGGAAGAGCAGGAACATGGCGATCGCCACGTTCGTCATCCGCACGCTCGAGAAGAACAGCAGGAGCGTGACGGCGTCGATCGCGCCCATGGCGAGCAGGAGGCGGGGGATGCCCGGGCGGCGGATCTCGGCGAGCATGGGCCGGCGCGCGAAGACGGCCGCGAGGACGAGCGCGCCGATGCCCATGCGCAGCACCACCAGCATGCTCGCGGGTGCCTGCGCCCAGTCTACGACGGCGCCGATGGAGCCCATGACGACGAAGGAGACGGCGACCATCGCGTAACCGCGCCTGAGCTTCGTCATGTCTGGCCCGGCCCCTGAGGCGGGTCCCATCAGCATCTCCCGTCCGTCGAGGGGGTCGTCCTAGAGGCTGGCGAGCAGCCGGCCGACGTCGTGCGCGATCGCCTTCGCCATGACGAGGTTCGCGACGGCGGTGTCCTGGATGCCGAGGCCGGTCAGGTCGGCGACGGTGATCTCCGTGTCGGACGCGCGTCCAGGCCTGAGGCCGGCCGCGACCTCGCCGAGCTCGGCGTACGCGCCGTCCTCGGCGAGCAGGCCGGCCTCGAGCGCGTGGTGCAGCTCACCGTTGAGGGCGCACATGTCGCGGCTGTCGACGACGAGCTTGTCGGCCTTTGCGAGCAGGTGCGGATCGAGCTCGTTCTTCATCGGGTTGTCGGAGCCCATGGCGGTGATGTGCGTGCCGGGCCGGACCCAGTCCGCCATCAGATAGGGAGTGCGCGACGGGGTGGTGCAGACGATGAGGTCTGATCCCTCGACCGCCTCCTGGATGCCGGCCACCACGACCGGCAGTCCGCGACGCTCGCTCATCTCGGCGGCATAGGCCGCGGCCGCCTCCGGGGTCCGGTCGCAGATCACGACGCGGCGCGGGGAACGGACACCGAGGAGCGCCTCGAGCTGGAAGCGGCCCTGGACGCCGGCGCCGACGATCGCGACCTGCTCGACCGTCTTCTTGGCGAGCAGGTCGGCGGCTACGGCGCCGGCCGCCCCCGTCCGCAGATCCGTGAGGAAGCCGTTGTCGAGGAGCAGCCCGCTCAGCATGCCGGTCTTGGCGCTGAAGGCCAGGACCATGCCCGAGACCGCCGAGAGGCCGCGCTCGGGGTTCTTCTCGAAGATCGAGGCGAACTTCACGGCGTAGTGCTCGGCGCCGTGCAGGTGCGCCGCCTTGACGTGCACCTCGCCCTCGCTCTCGGGCACGAAGATGATCATCACGGGCGGGACCATCGTCTCGCCGCGCCCCATGCGCGCGAACGCTTCGCGGACGGCCTCGCGCGCCTCGGCGACGCCGATCAGGTCGCGGATCTCCTGCTCGTGGAGGATCCGGACGCCGCCCGGCTCCCGGTCGCTTCCTGGTACGTGCTCCATGCGTGTCTCCACCCTTTCTTGGTGTGGGGCGTCGGGTCGTGGCGCTCATCGTGCCGCCCTCTGGTTCATCGCGCGGCCTTCCGTCGCGCGAGGTAGTCGTCGAAGACCTCGAGCGCGGCGCCCGACACGCTGTGGCCGATCCCCAGACGGAACCTGTCGGCCGGCATCTCGGCGAGCGCGGACTGGTAGATGCTGGGCGGCAGCACGCAGACGCCCGCCTCCAGCAGCAGCGTGCGGCAGAAGGCCTCGGCGCCCTCCGGCCCCAAGTAGCGCGGATACGAGACGCAGCCACCCTGCGGCTGCTCCCACTCGAAGAGGTCGCTCCAGCGTTCCGCGAAGAAGGCGCGGAACAGCGGGAGGTTCTCGCTGATGATCGCGCGGTTCCGCGCCTTCACCTTCTCGGCGTTGCGCAGCACGATCGTCGCCAGGTGCTCGCTCGGACCGGCGTTGCAGATGCTCGTGAAGTGCTTGCGCTTCTCGAGCCTCGCCAGCAGGTCCCGATCCTGGGACGCGAGCCAGCCGATGCGCAGGCCGGAGAGGCCGTAGGCCTTCGACATCACGTTCAGCGAGAGCGCCGTCGGTGAGATGTCCGCGGCCTGCGGCAGCGCCGGCCTCGAGCCTTCGACCTCGAGGCCACGGTAGACCTCGTCGCTGAAGAGCCGGATGCCGCGCTCGTCGCAGAGCTCGACGAGCGCGCGGAACGTGGCTTCGTCTGGCGTCGCCCCGGTCGGGTTGTTGGGGAAGTTCACGGCGATCAGCCGCGTGGTCGGTCGAAGCTGGCGTCGCAGGTCCTCGAGGTCGAAGGCCCACCCGTTCGTCGCATCGAGGACGGCGGGCGTCACGTCGGCGCCGGTGGCGATGGCGACCGACTCCATCGACTGGTAGTTGGGGACCGTCACGATGGCGTGGTCGCCCGGACCGATGAGGTCTTCCATCCCCCAGAAGATGGCCTCCTCGGCCCCGGAGAAGGCGAGCACGTGGTCGGCGTCGACCGCCTCGTAGGTCGCGGCGATGGCCCCGCGCAGCGAGTCGGTCCCCCAGGCGGGCGGGTAGCTCAGCTTGAGGCTCAGGAACTGCTCGCGTTCCTCGTCCGTCGCGTAGGAGAGCACCTCGGCCACTGTCATCGTCTGGGCGTCGGACTGCGCGATGTTGAACTTGGCGTAGCTCTCCCAGACGCTGAAGAAGACCTCGAGGCGGAACTCGGGGAGGTCGATCATGCGTCCACCCCCGAGATCCGCCTTCCGGAGACCTCGTCGATCCGTCGGGCCTCCGCGTGTCGCATGATCGTCAGCGTCCGATGCGCCATGGCCTCGTCTCTCTGCTCGTGATGACCGTTTCGGCCTCGTGTGATACGATGAAGCCGCATTCAAGCAATAGCTTAGAGGATTATAGTGGCACTTGACAACAGCAAACCTGCTTCAGGGCCGGCGATCGTCAGAGCGACAGGCAGCGGTCAGCCTGGCACTCGAGAGTCCGTCGGCGAGGACGATTCGCGCGACATCGTGATCAGCATCGGCCGGCGCCTGCGGGCGACCAGGCAGGAGCGAGGGCTCACGCTCCAGCAGGTCGCGCAGAGCGCCGGCCTGACGAGCGCCTTCATCAGCCAGCTCGAACGCGGCGAGACCTCGGCCTCGGTCACGTCGCTCGTGAAGATCGCCGCGGCCCTGGGCATCCGGGTGACCAGTCTCTTCGAGAAGCCGACCTCGATGCTCGTCCGCCGCGGCGACCGCGTGCCGACCATGCTCGGTGGGGAGCACGTGGTCGACTACCTGCTCACGCCCGCCGAGGAGAAGCGCGCCCAGGTCATCGAGACGCACCTCGCGCCGGGCGGCTACGCCGACAAGGAGCTCTTCACGCGCCGCGGCGATCTGCTGATCTGCATCGTGCAGAGCGGCGTGCTCGAGTTCCGCCTGCAGGACGAGACGATCCTGCTGCACGCCGGCGACGCCATGACGCTCGACCCCAAGATCCCGCACACCTGGAGCAACCCGTCGAAGCGGGCCCGCACCGTCGTGCTCTGGGTCGACGTGCCGGCCGAGTACTAGTCTTCGAGCGCGGCGAGCGCCGCCAGCAGACGGCGGCCGGCTTCGTCGCTGAAGCCGCCGTCTTCGAGCGCGCGGACGACGCCGCCGGCGTCGAGCAAAGTGGCGTAAGCGATGGGGCGGCCGCGGTCGCCGACGAACTCGCGGACCGCGGCGCCGTCGTCGTAGACCGTCACGACGCTCGACCACTGCGGCTTCGGCACGCCGCCGCGCATACCGCCGTCGATCATGCCGCTGGAACGGCCGCCAGACCAGCGCCGGGATCACCGGGACCTCGAGCACCTTGCAGTCCCGGCGCCTCCCGGCGCACGAAGGCGGCCCACCGGTCCACGTCAGCCTGCGCGCCGCGCCGGTACGCGATCAGCAGCAGCGCCGGCGCGCCGATGAAGTCGTCCGGGAAGCGCACGCGGCTTCCCGACAGCGCCGTGCCGGCCACCCACGGGAACGTCCGGCCGACCGGGCCTTGTCCTGCCGCGCCGACTCGCTGGGAGAAGTCCGCGTCCATGGAGTGGTGATACCCAGGTAGGCGCGATGCGGCGCGCGCGTTTGACGTCCGCCGCGAGGGTCGTTCTCCAAGTATGCTGAAAAGCGACCGGGAGGTGGACGGCATGCACATCAAGGACAGCGACAAGGCGTCTTCGAAGGTACAGAGCGCGGCCGCGTCGCCGCCCGACGCGAAGAGCGCGAAGCTCTCCTCGGAGGCCGTGCACGAGCACGACGAGGAACAGGGCCTCTTCGGCGACGCGTTCGTCGAGGAGATGCAGCAGCTGCCGGCGACCGCGCGTCTGTCGCACCTGCCGGTCGTCGGGCTGCGCGTCACGCCTCGGGGCTTCGCCACGCGCGAGCCCGCCCGCTACTGGAGCGTACCGACCAGCCACGTGGTGCGCGCCGACGAGCCCGACGAGGAGTTCGACCTCGTGGGGGCGGTGCTGCGGCCGCTCGTCGAGCGCGCCAGCTTCCGCATGATCCTCGGGGGCTGTATGTGCCGCGTGGGCTTCGACTGCAAGCGCTTCAGTCAGGAGCTCGGCTGCCTCGGGCTCGGCGAGTCGCTACGGCCCGTGCCCCCGGTCGACGGCCGCCCGGTCGACGTCGAGGAGGCGATGGCGCACGTGCGCGCCTGCGTCGCGAACGGCCTGGTGCCCACCATCTCGTGGGAGTGGGACGTCCAGATCTACGGCGGTCCCATGGACCGCGGGCTCATCCTCTGCTTCTGCGACTGGTGCTGCTGCGACCTGCGCATGAGTGCCCGCGTCGGCAACGACCGCTTCCGTCGCAAGTATCAGCCCATCCCCGGCATGACGCCCGTGGTCGGCGACGCGTGCGACCGCTGCGAGGCCTGCACGCGCGAGGTGGTCTGCTGCGTCGGCGCGGTGACGCTGAGCGACGGTGACGAGCGCGCCTTCATCGACCCGGAGATCTGCATCCGCTGCGGACGCTGTGCGGAGGTCTGCCCGAAGGACGCGATCCAGTTCGTGATCGCCGAAGGCGAAGATGTGGTCGGCGACCTGTGGAAGGAGATCGAGGCGGTCACCGACATCGTGAGCGATGCGCCGGTCGAGTACGGCGAGTACCCGGGCTGATGGGCAGCCGGGTGGAGGGAGACGCAGCCATGTACGCAGTCAAGGACAAGGCGATCGTCGTCGTGGGCGCGGCACAGCCCTACGGGCGGGGCTGCGTGGCGCGCTTCGCGAGCGCCGGCGCCCGGCTGCTCGCCAGCGACCGGCGCAACCCGGGCGACGTGCTGCGCAAGACCAAGACGCCGTTCGTGCGCGCGAACGCGGCCGACGAGACGCAGATGGTCGCGGTCATGGCGCGCGCCGCCGAGCTCTACGGCCACATCGACGGCGTCGTCTGTCTTCCCGGGAGCGAAGGCGTCACCTGGCAGGGGCCGGTCACGGGTCTGGCGGAGTCGTCCTTCGACTGGGACCTCGGGCAGAACGCCAAGGCCCTGCTGTGGTGCCTCAAGCACGGGGCGCCGCTCATGAACGACGGCGGCGCCGTCGTCGCTCTGGCGGCGCAGACCGCACTCACAGGCGGCGCGACGATCGCGAGCCACGCCGCCGCCCAGGCGGCGGTCGTCGCGATCGCCAAGAGCGCCGCCCTCGAGCTGGCGGCGCGCCGCATCCGTGTCAACTGCGTGCTCACCGGGCCGTTCGACTCGCCGCACCTCGAGGGTACGGAACGCGAGGTCGAGGTGGCGGCGCGGCTCAGCCCGCTCGGCCGCATGCCGGAGCCGGCGGAACTGGCGGCGCTCGTGCAGTTCCTGCTCGCCGACGAGAGCGCCTACATCACCGCCGCCGCCATCCCCTTCGACGGCGGCGCGTCGGCCGGCGCCGTGGCGCCCAACGTCGTCGACGCCTTGGCCGAGGTGCTCGGCACCGGCGAGCGTTGACGCCGCGGGCGGCGTCGCGGCTGCCGCGGCGGGGACTCAGACCTCTTCCGCGCGCCCCGTCTTCCGTCGCCTCATGATCAGCACGACGGCGATCACGCCGACGACGCCGACCGCCGCGACGACGCCGACGATGATCCCGGTGCTGGCGCCCTCATCGCTCGCGGTGTTCCCGACTTTCGGGTGCACCGCCAGCAGGGTCCAGATGTTCATCACGCCGCCGGTGCCGCCCGGCATCCTGACCCAGCCCTCCCAGTTCGCGGTGTCGTACACCTCGAGGTCCTGCGGGTAGGCGAAGGTGATGTTCGGGCACTGGGCGTAGAAGATCTCCTGCATGCGGTGGATCATGTCGAGCCGCGCCTCGGCGTCGAGGGTGGCGTCCTGCTCCTTGTAGAGCTGGTCGTACTCGGGGTCAGACCAGCCGCTCTCGTTCCAGTCCTCGATCTGGTCACCGGTGTAGACGGAGAGCAGGAAGCCCGGGTCGTAGTCGCCGGCCCAGTACGTGAGGAGCATGTCCCAGTCGGGCACGAACACGTCGTCCTCGTAGTTGTACATCTGGTCCGTCGCCCAGCCGTAGTCGATCATGGTGAACTTGATCTTCAGGCCGATGTCCTGGAACCAGCCGGCGATCAGCTTGCCCGTGGTGGAGCTGGCGATGATCTCGTTGTCGCCCCAGAGGCGCAGCTCGATCGGCTTGCCCTTGTAGTCCCGGATGCCGTCGCCGTCCGTGTCCTTGTAGCCGGCCTCGTCGAGGAGCTGCTTCGCCTTCTCGGGGTCGTAGTGGCGAAGGACGTCCTCGGGAGGGGCCCAGTGGTAGTCCAGCGGGTCCTTCCAGTAGTCGGAGGGCAACAGGCTGCTGCCGGTGATGGCGTAGCCGTTGTAGCCGATGTCGACGAGCTTCTGGTTGTCGACCGCCCATGCCAGGGCGGCGCGGAACTTCGGGTCGGCCATCGCCGGGTGACCCTTGGACTTCCCCGCGTAGCAGTTGAACTCGAGGCATTCGATGCGGTCGTGGACGGCCGCATTCGCCGTGAAGCCCTCCGTGTTCTGATACTTGGCGAACTGCGCCGGCGCGATGAACCCGCTCATGTCGATGACCCCGAGGTCGAGGTCGGCCGCGACCGTGTCCTGGTTCGTGTAGAAGTGGAGCACGTGCTCGTCGATCTTGGGAGCCCCGCCCCAGTAGTCCTTGTTGGCCTTCATGACGAGGTAGTTGCCCTTCACCCACTTCACGACCTGGAAGGGGCCGCTGCCGATCACCGGCGGGTCGTTGGTGAAGCGGTTCTCGGCGTCGTCGGGCGAGATGTCCTTCCAGATGTGCTCGGGCAGGATCGGCACCCACATCTGGAGCATCGTGCCCCGCGGCTCCGAGCACTCGAAGACGACCGTGTAGTCGTCGGTCGCCGTCACCTCCTCGACGTGGTTCGCGTAGAGGATGAAGGCGCCCATCTCGTTCTTGATCACGTAATCGAACGTGAACTCCACGTCGTGGGCGGTGAGATCGCTCGCCGTCCTGCCACTTGACGCCGTGGCGGATGTGGAAGGTCCACGTCTTGGCGTCGTCCGAGACGTCCCAGCTCTCGGCGATGCCCGGCACAGGCTTCAGCGTCTCGGGGTCGTACCGCACGAGACGGTCGTAGTTGAGCCAGTAGATGTAGTAGGACGTGAGCGCGTAGCCGACGAACGGGTTGAGGCTGTCGGGGTTCTCGATCCAGCCCGTGTCGAGGACGATCTTCTCGCCGCCGCTCGAGGGCGTCGGCGTCGCGTCAGCGCCGCCGCCTGCCCGGGGGTGAGCACCAGCGCCAGCGCCGCGGCCAGCGCAACGAGCAGCATCGCCGCCAGGATCGTGCGGTGGACGGTGGAGTCGAGTCGAGAAGCCATGGCGCCCCCTTCTGCCTTGCCTGATATGGCGTTCATCGTCGCTGCCGTGTCCGGTCCAATCTAGCACCGAGCGGCGGCGAATGGAGGGAACACCGCCTCGCGGTGCCCTCGGGGGTCCCGGCCGGGGGACTCAGACCTCTTCGGCGCGACCCGCCTTCCGTCGCCTCGCGATCAGCACTGCGGCGATGACGGCGATGACGCCGACCGCGACGATGACGCCGATGATGACGCCGGTGTTCGCGCCCGAGTCACTCTGGGTGGCGCTCTGCTTAGGCTGCACGTTGAGGTAGCTCCACATGTTGGCGACCGAGCCGTTCCCGCCCGGCATCTGGACCCAGCCCTCCCACCTGTCGGTGTTGTGGACCTCGAGGTCCTTGCTGTAGGTGAAGGGGATGGCCGGGGCCTGGTCGTAGAAGATCTCCTGCATCCGGTAGATCATGTCGAGCCGCTCCTGGGAATCCAGTGTCGCGTCCTGGTCCTTGTAGAGCTGGTCGTATTCCGGGTCAGACCACCCTGTGTCGTTCCAGTTCTCGATCTGGTCACCCGTGTACACCGAGAGGAGGAACCCGGGGTCGTAGTCGCCGCCCCAGTAGGTCAGGCCGAAGTCCCAGTCGGGGGTGTACATGTCGCCCATGTAGTTGAAGATCTGGTCGAGCTGCGCAGCTGTACTCCATCATGGAAGGTCGATCTCGATGCCGATGTCCTTGAACCAGCTCGTCGATGAGCTTGCCGGTGATGGAGTCGGACGGCCACCTCGGGATCGCCCCACAGGCGCAGCTCGATGGGCTTGCCCTTGTACTCGCGGATGCCGTCGCCGTCCGTGTCCGTGTAGCCGGCTTCGTCGAGGATCTGCTTGGCCTGCTCCGGGTCGTAGCTGCGGATGACGTCCGCGGGGGGCTCCCAGTGGTAGTCGAGCGGGGCCTTCCAGAACTCGGCCGGCAGCAGGCTGGTGCCCGGAAGCGCGTACCCCATGTATGGGATCTTGGCGATCTTCTCGTTATCGATGGCCCAGGCGAGCGCCTGGCGGAACCTGGGGTCGAGCAGCACGGGGTGACCCAGGGACTTGCCCTCGTAGCAGTTGATCTCCAGGCAGTCGAAGCGGTCGTGGACCGCCTTGTGGGCCTCGAAGCCTTCCTTGCTCTCGTACTTGCTGAACTGGGCGGTCCCGATCTGGTTGGTCATGTCGATGACCCCGAGGTCGAGGTCGGCGGCCAGCGTGTCCTTGTTGGTGTAGAAGTGCAGCATCATCTCGTCGATCTTGGGCGCCCCGCCCCAGTAGCCCTTCCAGGCCTTCATCTTGACGTAGCTGTCCCTTCTTCCACTCGACCACCTGGAAGGGTCCGCTGCCGATGATCGGCGGCTTGTTCGCGAAGGTGTTCTGGGCGTCTTCGGGCGAGATCTTGCCCCAGATGTGCTCGGGCAGAATCGGCACCCACATCTGCAGCAGCGTGCCGCGTGGCTCCGAGCACTCGAACAGCACGGTGTAGTCGTCGGTGGCCGTCACCTTGGCGATGTGGTTCGTGTAGATGGTGAAGGCGTTCGGCCCGTTCTTGATCACGTAGTTGAACGTGAAGGCCACGTCGCGGGCCGTCAGGTCCTCGCCGTCCTGCCACTTGACGCCCTGGCGGATGTGGAAGGTCCACGTCTTGGCGTCGTCCGAGATGTCCCAGCTCTCGGCGATGCCCGGCACCGGCTCCATCGTGTCGGGGTCGTAGCGCACGAGACGGTCGTAGTTCTCCCAGAAGATGTGATAGGAGACGAGCGTGTAGCCGATGAAGGGGTTGAGGTTGTCGGGCGTCTCAGTCCAGCCGGTGTCGAGGACGATCTGGTCGCCGCTCGAGGGCGTCGGCGTCGCGTCGGCGGCCGCTCGACCGGGGGTGAGCAGCAGCACCAGCCCCGCGGCCAGCGCGACGAGCAGCATCGCCGCCAGGATCGCGCGGTGGACGGTGGAGTCGAGTCGAGAAGCCATGGCGCCCCCTTCTGCCTTGCCTGATATGGCGTTCATCGCCGCGGCGCTCAGGCGTCGCTCCCCTCGCGACGTCGAGCTCTGTCGGGCTGCCGGCGCGTTCGGTCCGGTCTGGCACCGAATCGCCGCGAATGTAGGAGACACGGCAGAGAGGTGTCAACGCGACCGCAGATGCTGCGGCCCAGCGCACGATGTGCGGCTTGCGGCAAGGTGCGGGCAGCCGACGCGCGGGCGCGACCGACGCAGACCCTGCGGGACGGCCCGGCTAGGCGATCGTCACCTCACGTCGCATGGCCGGCGAGGTTCAGAGCGGCCATGCAGTCGCGGTAGGCCGAGACGAAGTCGGGGCCGGCGATCTCGATGGTGCGTCCGTCGATCCGCCGGACGGCGGAGCACTGGGACGCACCGTCTCCGTGCCGCGTGCTCCCGAACACGAGGCGGATGGGCCTGCCGCCGAAGTCGACCGGCGCGGGCATGGGCGCCGTGAGGGCGCGGTTGACGCCGGCGCGGATCAGCCCGTCGGTGAGCTCCGGGGACAGGAGGCGGGCGCTGTTGCGGGCGATCCCCTCCTTGGTGATCACCGTCGTGATGCCGGGGACACACGCGGCCGCTTCGAGGGCGAGCTTGTCGTCGCCCGAGGCGAACGCGACCGGCACGCCGAAGTGACCGGCGACCCCGGCGTTGAAGCCCAGCTCCCCCAGTTCGAGGTCGCCGACGAAGGCGTGCGCCACGAAGCCACAGAAGGTGTGGTCGAGGACGGCCGCCTCGGTGCCGGCCTTGGCGTGGTAGCCGACGAAGAGGACGGCGGCGAACGAGGCGTCGAGGCCCTCCATCATGTCGAGCGCGCCTCCACGGCCGCCGACGAGGGAGACGTTCGCCGGCAGACCGCCGGCCTCGACGTTGGTCATGAAGTCGTGCGCGTCGCGCACCACGACCTCGCTCGCCCCGGCCTCGAAGCAGCCGGCGAGCGCCGCGTCGAGATCGGCGCGCATGAAGTCGACGGCGCGGGCGTAGGTGGCGTGGCCCCGGTCGGTCTGCTCCTCGACGCAGACACCGCTGATGCCCTCCATGTCGATGCTGATGAAGACCTTCATCCTGACCCTCCTACGTCCGTCACGTCGTTCGGCGCAGCGCGCGACCCGCGCGCGTGCAGGTCGTACCATCCCACGCCACGCGCCCGTTGACGAGGACCAGCCGGATCCCGCGCGGGGCGGCGTGAGGTCGCAGAAAGTCGCCGCCGCCCGCGATGCCGTCAGGGTCGAAGAGCGTCAGGTCGGCGAACGCCCCTTCCGCGACGCGACCGCGGTCGCGAAGGCCGAAGCGCTCCGCCGGCAGGCTCGTCATCTTCCGCACCGCCGCCTCCAGGGGCAGGACTCCCTCATCGCGCACGTAGTGCCCGAGCACGCGCGGGAACGTGCCGTACGAGCGCGGATGGTCGCGCAGACCGCTCCAGCGTCCGTCGTCGGGCGCCGGGATGCTGTCCGAGGCCACGATGATGTCCGGGTCGCGCATGATCGTGCGGACGTCGTCCTCCTGCATGGCGTGGATGAGGACGGGCATCTCCCGGTCCTCCTCGAGGAGGTCGAGCATCGTCTCGACGGGAGTCTCGCCGCGCGCCCGCGCGAGAGCGGCCAGGCTCGGGCTGTCCTCTCCCTCGTCGACGGGAGCGACGGGGACGAGATGATCCCAGCCCACGCCCTCCGCCGCGCCGACCCAGCCCGGCTCCCCGCGCTGGACGACGTCCTCCAGGTGCTCGAGCCGGGAGCGGTCGGCGCGCAGCGCAGCGAAGTCGTCCGGCGAGACCCATGGGGGGAGGAGGGACGCGAGATCGGTCAACCCGGCCGTATAGGGGTACTGGTCCCCCGTCGCTCCGGCTTCGTGGACGGCGGCGAGCAGTTCCGTGGCCCTGTGCCACGTGCTCGAAGCCGCCAGCTTGAGATGGCTGATGTGGACGGGAACGTCTGCTGTGCGGCCCACTTCCACGGCTTCGGCGACGGCGCGGAAGAGGGTCGAGCCCTCGCCGCGGATATGGCTCGTGTACAGGCCGCCGCACTCGGCGACCGCCGACGCCACGACGACCAGCTCGTCGGTGTCGGCGAACAGACCCGGCTGGTAGATCAGACCGCTCGAGAGGCCGACGGCCCCGTCCGCGAGCGCGTCGCCTACGTGCTCGCGCAGCGCGCGGACCTCGCCGGCGTCGGCCTCGCGCCGCTCGCTCCCGAGGACGTGGGCGCGGACGGAGCCGTGCCCGACGAGGCCGGCGACGTTCGCGCCGGGCCGGCAGGCGTCGATCGCGTCCAGATAGTCGCCGAAGCTGACCCACGACCGGCCGAGATCCGGTCCCAGCTCGGCGAGGAACGGACCGAAGGTGTCCGGTTCTCCCGGCGGCCACAGGGAATCCCCGCAGTTGCCGACGACGACGCTCGTGACGCCCTGGCGCAGGACGGATCCCATGGCCGGGTCGACGAAAGGAAGGTGATCGGCGTGCGTGTGCACGTCGATGAAGCCGGGCGCCAGGCACGCGCCGCTGCAATCGACCACCCGGCGCGCCGCGGCGCCCTCCGGCGCCGGGCCCACCAGTGCGATGTGCTCGCCGTCGATGCCGACGTCGGCGACGAACCGGTCGGCGCCCGTGCCGTCGACGACCGTGGCGCCGGTGAAGAGTACATCGAACATGACCAGCTCCTACCTGCTCTCAGCGGTCGGTGCGCCGCTCATCGGGCCGCACGGATCCGTCGCGCCGCCGCCCGGCACGCCGCGCCGGTGCGCGCGACGTCGGCCTCGGTGTGCGCCGTGCTCAGGGCGCAGCCGCCGTACAGCGTGTAGACGTCCTCGAGCAGAAGGGCGAGCTGCAGGACCTGCTCCTTGAGGACGACGTCGCAGACCGCCGGATCGCGGCTCAGATGAGGCCTGTCGATCAAAGTGCCCGGTTCGTGCGGGAAGTGGACGGCGGTCAGCGAGCTGCCGGGCATGCAGCCGGCGGGCGCGCCGGAGCAGCACGCCGCGACGCCCTCGGCGGCGAAGCCGTCCTCGATCGCGCGGCGCAACTGGTCTCCCAGGGCGGCGAGACGCGGGTAGATCTCCGCCTCGTGCTCGACCAGGTACGACACCATCGTCTTCGCGGCGAGCATCGAGGCGGGATGGGCGGCGTAGGTCCCGCCGGTGAAGGCCACGCGGGGGCCGCAGTCCCGCCCGCAGAGCGCCAGCACGTCCGCGCGGCCGGCGACGGCGGCGACCGGCATGCCGCCGCCGATCGATCTTGCCGATCGTGAGCAGGTCGGGGCGGATGCCGTACAGGGCGCCCAGGTCGCCGGCGCAGAAGCGAAAGGCGCTGATCACCTCGTCGAAGACCAGCAGCGCTCCGTGACGCGCGGTCAGCTCGCGGGCGACCGAGAGGTACTCGGGGTCGGCGGCCATGAAGTTGCCCGCCCCGGCCATGGGCTCCACGATCAGGCAGGCGATCTCGTCACCACGCCGGCGGAATTGCTCGACGAGATCGTCGGGCTCGTTGAACCGCCCGACGACGACCTCGTCGGCGATGCCCGCCGGCAGGCCCTCGCTGTCCAGCGTCCAAGGCTCGGGGCCGGGGTGGAAGTAGACGCCCTTGAGGCCCCAGGGCTGGGCGCCGTGCCAGCCGCCGGCGACCTTGAGGACGAGCTCGCGACCGGTGAACGCGCGGGCGAGCATGACCGCGTACATGGTCGCGAGCGAGCCGCTCGTCGTGAAGCGCAGCCGCTCGGCGTGCACGCGCGCGCAGACGAGCTCGGCGGTCTCCACCGTGAGCTCGTCGGTCATCCCGTGCTGCAGACCGCGCCCCGCGGCGAACGCCTCGGCGAGGACCTCGGTCACGACGGCCGGCGCGTGGCCCAGCAGGTTCGCGAAGTGCCCCTGCCAGAAGTCGAGCAGGACGTGGCCGTCGGCGTCGGTCAGGTACGCGCCGCGGGCGTCTTCGATGCGCGGCGGGAACGGCCGGTTGAGGCGCACGCTGTGGTTGCCGCCGTCGACCATCACCTCTTGCGCCCGCCGGTCGATCGCCGCGGACCTCGGGTGGCGCCCGGCATAGGCCGACGAGAGTGCTTGGATCAGCCCTGCGTGGTCATCCTTCAAGGCCCCTCCCAGGCGTGCCGGTCGACGACGGCCGCGACCTCCGCCGCCCCCGCGACGGAACGCCAAGAACATAGAAGGAGCCGTCGCCCGCTGTCAAAGAAGGCGCAGATTGTTCGGTGGCAGGGCGTTGTCTGGTGCCTTTGATGCGGTGCCGGGCAGCTGCAGCCGGCCTCGATCGTGCACCCCTGCGCCGCCGCCTCACGACCGCCGCCGGCGTCCGGCTGGGTCGCCCGGCGGCCTTCGGGCAGGCGGCTCAGCCGCGGGCCATCTCCTCGAGAAAGCGGTCCTGGGGCAGGGCGTAGGCGGTGATGCCGTCCCGGCCGACCATCGTCTCCGCCGCGAACAGGGCGTTGAGGATCGCCTCCTCCGTGGCTTCGACCGTCGCGGCGAACAGCTCGTCGATGTGCGGGCGCGAAGCGGCCTCGATGCCGGTCACCCGCGCCGGAGCCCCGGCGCCGGAGCCGCCTTCGCCCGGCCCGCCGTCGGCGGTCGAGAACGCGATCGACATGTCGCCGCTGCCGTCTTCTCCCAGACCCCCCAGCCGGCCGATCGCGAGGTCGACGCGCTGCGCCACCCGGCGGCACTCGTGGGGCAGCAGCGGGACGTCGGTGGCGACGACGGTGATGATGGACCCCGACACCTGGGCGTCGCCCGGCACCGGGACCTCGGACTCGCCGATGCGGCTGCCGATCGGCACCCCGTTGACGATCAGGCGTTCCCTGGAGCCGTGGTTCGCCTGGACCAGCACGCCCAGCGTGTACTCACGTCCCGGCAGGCGGAGTCTCCGCGAGGACGTCCCCACTCCGCCCTTGAAGCCGTGGCAGATCATGCCCGTCCCGCCGCCCACGTTGCCCTCCGGGACCGGCCCGTCCGTCGCGTTCCCGATCGCCTCGGCGACGTGTTCGGGGCGAACGTGCGTGCCGAACCCGTCGCTGAGGTGTCCGTCCCAGGTCTCGCCCACGACCGGCAGGATGCCGCCGTCGAGCAGTTCCCGCGAGGCGCCACGCGCCGCCCACTGGACGAGCCCTTCGTATACGGCCCCCACGTTGAGGGTGGAAGTGAGCGCGATGGGCGACAGGAGCATCCCCGACTCCCGGAGCCAGTGCATCCCCGTGACTTCGCCGCAGCCGTTGAGGACGTGGAACCCGGCGGACAGCGGCTCGCTCCACGGGTCGCCGGGGTGCGGAAGGATCACCGTGACCCCGGTCCGGACGGGCCCCCGGCCCACGACGAGCTCCCCTTCTCCCTCGATCAGCGTGACGTGTCCCACTCTCACCCCGGGCACGTCCGTGATGCAGTCCAGGTGTCCCGGGACCCCGTCGCCGACGACGAGACCCGTATCGCGGAAGCGCGGCATCTTCACTCCAGCGGTCGCGTGGTGGCCAGTCGGAGGTCCATGAGCGCGGCGCTCACTCGGCCTGCGGCCAGATCGGTTCGCCCTTCACCTCGGCGAGCACGACCATGGTCTCGAACTTGCCCACTCCGGGCAGGGCCGCGATCTGGGTGTTGTTGATCTCCCGCAGGTGGGCGTGGTCGCGCGCGACGACGTGCAGCACGTAGTCGAACTGGCCGGTCACGTGGTAGCAGCCGCTGATGCCTTCGGCCTCCCTGACGGCGCGCTCGAACGGCTCGATGCCTGCCGAGGCGTGCAGGCGCAGGCGGATGCTGATGAGCGCCTCCACGCCGTAGCCCAGCGCCTTCGGGTCGACGATCGCCCGGTACCCTGTGATGCTGCCGTCGCGCTCGAGCCGCCGCACCCGCTCGAGCGTCGCAGAGGGGGAGAGGCCGATCGTCTCGGACAGCTTGGCGTTGGTCTGCCGGCCGTCCTCGAGCAGCGCGCGCAGGATCTTGCGGTCAGTGGCGTCCATACCCGGGCCTCCCTGGAGTCCAGCCGACAGGAGCGTCGGCAGCATGATATGCGGTCGGAGGCGTCTCCGCCCGCATCGGTCCCTAGTACTCGGCCGGGACCTCGAAGAACAGCACGACGGCAGGACGAAGCTCGTCCGGGTTGCGCCACGAGTGCGGCTCGCTCGGCGCGTAGGCGATCGTGTCGCCCTCGCCGAGGGTCGTCGTGCGATCGGCGAAGCGCACCTCGAGGGAGCCGCTCACGACGGTGGCCATGACGAGCTCGCCGGGGTGCGACCAGAGCTCGCGGCCCGGCGAGCCGCCAGGGTCGATGCGCGTCTCGATGACCTGTGCCCGGCGCTCCGAGCGGGGCGAGAGCACGTAGTTGACGACGCCCTCACCGCCGAAGTACGTGCCCTCGACCTCGGCGCGGCGGACCACGCCGGAGCCCTGACCGCCGACGTTGTCGAACAGCGCCGACATCGAGATGCCGAGGGCCTCGCAGATGCGGTAGAGCGAGCCGATCGACGGCGACGTCTCGCCGCGCTCCACGGCGCTGACGAACGACTTGGTGACGCCGGCGGCGGTAGCCACGGACTCGAGGGTCATGCCGGTGCGCCCGCGCGCCTCGCGGAGGCGGCGGCCGACCACGCGCACGGGCCAGCGCTCGTCTTCGGCGGGCGCGCCGGCCTGCGGCGGCTCGCCCGCCGCCCGTCCGGTCGTGTCCGTGTCGGCGCTCATCGCAGCCGCACTGTGCCCGTGAGGTGCTGAAGGGTCAAAGGCTTCATGGCGCGTCCTCCGGCGTATCGCCCCACCAATGTGGGGCGTCATGCGCATCCAGTCCTAGTGTACTGCCGTCCGCCGCCTCTTGACATGTCCTCTTGAGGTGCACTAGCGTGCACTATGAGTGTACACGTAGCGTGCACGTCGAGTACGCGTAGGGGGAGGACGAAGAGATGGCCAGTCAAGGTACCCGCCGGCGCTCCTGGGCGGAGCCGTTCAAGATCAAGATGGTCGAGCCGCTCAAGATGACGACGCGGGCCGAGCGCGACGCAGCCATCCGCGAGGCCGGCTACAACACCTTCCTGCTCAAGAGCGAGGACGTCTACATCGACCTGCTCACCGACTCCGGCACGAGCGCGATGAGCGACCGCCAGTGGGCCGGCATGATGCTCGGCGACGAGGCCTACGCCGGGAGCCGCAACTTCTACCACCTCGAAGAAGCGGTCCGCGAGATCTACGGCTACAAGCATCTCGTGCCGACCCACCAGGGCCGCGGCGCCGAGCACATCCTCAGCCAGATCGCGATCAAGCCCGGCGACGTCGTCCCCGGCAACATGTACTTCACGACGACGCGGCTGCACCAGGAGCTCGCCGGGGGGAGCTTCGTCGACGTGATCATCGACGAAGCCCACGACCCGGCGAGCGAACACCCCTTCAAGGGCGAACGTCGACCTCGGCAAGCTGCAGCAGGTGATCGACGAGGTCGGCGCCGAGAAGATCCCCTACGTCTGCATCGCCACCGCGGTCAACATGGCCGGCGGCCAGCCGATCAGCCTCGCCAACCTGCGCGAGGTGCGCGAGCTCTGCGAGCGGCACGGCATCCGCATCATCCACGACGCCACGCGCGTCGCCGAGAACGCCTACTTCATCAAGGAGCGCGAGCCGGGCTACGCGGACAAGACGATCGCCGAGATCGTGCGCGAGATCTGCGACCTCACCGACGGCTGCACGATGAGCGCCAAGAAGGACGCCCTCGTCAACATCGGCGGCTTCCTCGCCCTCAACGACGACGACCTCTTCGACGCGGCGCGCAACATGGTCGTCGTCTACGAGGGCCTGCACACCTACGGCGGCATGGCCGGCCGCGACATGGAGGCCGTCGCCATCGGCCTGCACGAGAGCGTCGAGTTCGAGCACATCAGGGCGCGCGTCGGCCAGGTCCTTTACCTGGGCGCAGAAGATCCAGGGCTTCGGCGTGCCGATCGTCGTGCCCGTCGGCAGCCACGGCGTCTTCCTCGACGCCAAGGCCTTCCTGCCGCACCTCGACCAGGGCGTGTACCCGGCGCAGGCGCTCGCCGCCGAGCTCTACCTCGAGAGCGGCGTGCGCGCCATGGAGCGCGGCGCCGTGAGCGCCGGTCGCGACCCGGAGACGGGTCAGGACCGGCGCCCCAACCTCGAGCTCGTGCGCCTGACCGTGCCGCGGCGCGTCTACACGCAGGCGCACATGGACGTCGTCGCCGAGAGCGTCGCCGAGGTCTACGACCACCGCGACGAGGTCAAGGGCCTGCGGATGGTCTACGAGCCCGCGCAGCTGCGCTTCTTCCAGGCGCGCTTCGAGCCGGTGGCTTAGACTGACGGACATCATGGACGCTGCCACCCCAGGGGAGATGCTGTCCAGGCTCGAGGGACTGAACGGCCTCGCCAAGCTCGACTTCGGCGCCGACGGCACCCCGCTGCAGGCGAAGCCGGTCCTTGCGACGGCCCTCGGGCTCCGGAGCGCCCTCTTCGTGAAGCGCGACGACCGCGCAGGCCCCGGCATGGGCGGCAACAAGACGCGGAAGCTGCAGTACGTCGTCGCCGACGCACTGGAGCGCGGCGCCGACTGCCTCATCACCGCCGGCGCCGCGCAGTCCAACCACGCCGACCTCACCGCCGTGTGCGGCGGCATGGCCGGACTCGAGGTGCACCTTGTGCTCGGCGGCGACGCCCAGGAGATGCGCGGCGGCAACCTGGTCATCGAGCAGTTGGTCGCCGCGCACCCGCACTTCGTCGCGGCGGACGACTGGGAGTTGCTCGTCACTGAATCGGAGCGGATCGCCACGGAGCTGCACGGGCAGGGCCGGCGACCGTACGTCATCCCCGTCGGCGCCTCGACGCCGCTCGGCGCGGTCGGCTACGCCGACGCGTACCTCGAGCTGCTCGCGCAGCTCGACGCGGCCGGCTTCGAGGCCGACTGGCTGGTGACGGCCAGCGGGTCGGGCGGCACCCAGGCGGGCCTGCTCGCCGGCCGCGCGCTGGCCGGCAGGGGCCCGCGCGTCGTGGGCGTGGACGTGGCGAAGGGCGGCGGCGAGCTGCGCGACACTGTCGCGGACCTCGCCGCCGCCTGCCTCGACCTGCTGGGCAGCGACGCGCGCGTGCCGCCCGAAGACGTCGTCCTCGTCGACGGCGCCGGCCCCGGCTACGGCCGGGTCTTCGCCGCGAGCCGCGACGCCGTCCTGACCGCGCTGCGCACCGAGGGGCTCCTGCTCGACCCCGTCTACACGTCCAAGGCTGTCGCCGCCATCCCGGGCATGATCGCGGACGGCCTCATCTCCGCCGAGGAGACCGTCCTCTTTGTGCACACCGGCGGCCTCGCGGCGCTCTTTGCGCCCGTCTACGAGGAGGCGTTGAAGTAGGCGTGTTCCGCGGGCGCAGGCGCACAGCCCGCATGTTGCTGTCGAGACCCGCGCCGTGCCGCCCCCGCGGCGTCGGTCGTGGACTATGATGCGCAGGGTGGTCTGACGCAGCGGGAGGCGGCCATGGCCGACGAGAAGAGCAAGAAGAAGGGCGCCGAGAAGGCGGGCGAGAAGGGCGCGGCGGGCGAAGCCGGCCCGCGCCCGTCGGGTCCATCGTCCTCACGCCCCAGGCTCGACACCGAGACCTACGAGCACGAGCTCAAGAAGCTGCAGATCGAGCTCGTGAAGCTCCAGGAGTACATCAAACACGCCGGCCTGCGCGTCGCGGTGATCTTCGAGGGCCGCGACGCCGCCGGCAAGGGCGGCACCATCAAGCGCGTCACCGAGTACCTCAATCCGCGGGTCGTGCGCATCGCGGCCCTGCCCACCCCGGGCGAGCGCGAGAAGACCGAGTGGTACTTCCAGCGTTACGTCGAAGAGCTGCCGGCCGCCGGCGAGATGGTCCTCTTCGACCGTTCCTGGTACAACCGCGCCGGCGTCGAGCGGGTCATGGGCTTCTGCACCGAGGACGAGGTCTGGGAGTTCTTCCGCACCTGCCCCGAGTTCGAGCGCATGCTCATCCGCAGCGGGCTGATCCTGCTCAAGTACTGGTTCAGCGTCAGCGACGACGAGCAGGAGCGCCGCTTCCAGGCGCGTGTCAAGAACCCGCTCAAGCAGTGGAAGCTGAGCCCCATGGACCTCGAGAGCCGCCTGCGCTGGGTCGAGTACTCCAAGGCGAAAGACGAGATGTTCAGCTACACCGACACCAAGGACTCGCCCTGGTGGGTCGTCAACGCCGAAGAGAAGAAGCGGGCCCGCCTGAACATGATCCACCACCTGCTGAGCATGGTCCCGTACGAGGACGTCCTGCCCAAGGAGCTCGAGCTGACGCCGCGCCCGCCGGACAAGGGCTACGCGCGTCCGCCGATCGAGTCGCAGACGTTCATCCCCGAGATCTACTGAGGGTCAGAGCGGCGGCCGTGCCGCCCTTGGCCCGCCACTGCGCCCTCGGTCTGGCGCGACCCGTTCAGTCGGTCGGGCCGCCCTGCGAGGACTCGTCGTCGAACTCGTCGAGGGCGAGCGAGATCGCCTCGATGGCGCGCTCGACGAAGCGGACGCAGCCCGGGCACTCGGCAGGCCCGAACTCGGCCTCGAGACGGTGCAGGGCGCCGGGGGAGGCGGGGCGCGCCTCGCCGGCACAGAGCTCGGGCACGGTGACGACCCAGCCGAGGTCGACGGTGGCCGGGATGGTGACGCGCCGTGCGCTCATGGAACCTCCTTACGCGTGTGCGGGCCGGTCAGGCGACGGCCGGCACCGGCCCCGGGTGCCGGCCGTCGAAGACCGCGAACGCTGCCGCGCCGTGGGGGTCGTGCGGACCTGCAGCGGCCGGTGACCCTGCGCCGCTGGAGCGGGCGCCGGCGGCAGCGTTCGCGAGCCAAGGTAGCAGGGGGTTCGGACGGAAGGGCGGGACGGGCGCCGGGCGCCCGTCCTCGCCCTTCCGTCCCTCTGTAACTGTCGTCGCCTTGCCGGCCGACGCCCTCGACGGGCCGCCCGGCGGAACTGGGGTACCATGAGAGGGATGCCGACGATGAGAGGGACGATGGATCGGACGACGACAAGACAGGAAGCGCCGCCGCGGGCGCTGTGCCGGCGACCGCGCTCTGGCTGCTCATTGCCGCCGCGGTGCTGGCTTCTTGTGCTCGCCGCGCCGCCCGCGTCGCGCGCCTCCGAGGCGACGCTCGTCAACGTGAGCGGGCGGGGCTGGGGGCACGGCATCGGCATGAGCCAGTTCGGCGCCGCCGGCTACGCGCGGCACGGCTGGGGCTACAAGGCGATCCTCAGGCACTACTACCGCGGCGTGACGTTCGGCGCGCGTGGGCAACCGCGCCGTGCGCGTGCTGCTCGCCGGCGGGCAGTCGCGGGTCCGCGTGACGAGCGCCGCGGCCTTCAAGGCGAGCGACGGCACGCGCGCAGTGACGATCCCCGGCGGCGTCGAAGCCGTGCTCGCCTGGGCGGGCGGCTACAGCCTCGCTGCCGGCGACAAGACATGGACGTTCGCCGGCCCGGTCACCTTCAAGCCTGGCAAGACGCTGCTGCGCCTCTTCAACCGCAACGCCAACGGGTGGCCCAAGGACGACAAGGGAGCGCAGTACCGCGGCACGCTGCGCGCGATCCACTCGGGCGGCGGTTTCACGACCGTGAACCGGCTGCTCCTCGAGGGCTACCTGCGCGGGGTCGTGCCGCGCGAGTCGCCCTCGTCGTGGCCGCAGGCGGCGCTGCGCGCGCAGGCAGTGGCCGCGCGCTCATATGCCGTGCGCGGCATCAAGGGACAGGGCGACTTCGACGTGTACTGCACGACGGCGAGCCAGGTCTACAACGGGTACGACGGCGAGGCCGACTCGACGAACGCGGCCGTCAAGGCGACCGCGGGGATCGTGCCGATCTCCGGCGGTCGCCCGATCGTCGCCTATTTCTTCTCGACCTCGGGCGGCCACACCGAGAACGTCGAGAACGTGTGGGGCGGCAGCCCGGTCCCGTATCTCAAGGGCGTTGCGGATCCCTACGACACGGCCTCGCCGTACCACGTCTGGCCGGACGCGCCGCTGCGCTGGAGGGCGAGAGCGTCGCCGCCAAGCTCGGCTCACGCAGCGCGTCGAACCCCTCCGGCGTGCGCGGCACCTTCCGCACCATCTACGTGACGAAGCGGGGCGTGTCGCCGCGCGTCGTGCGCGCCTACGTGATCGGCGTGGACGGCACGGTGCAGCACGCGGCCTCGGCGGCGAGCGGCTGGACGCTGCGCGGCAAGCTCGGCCTGCGCGACACCTGGTTCTCGGTGCGCACGATGAGCGTGGCGCCGGCGAGCGCCGACAACACGCGCATCACGTTCGGCGACAGCGCCGTGCTCAGCGGGCGCACCTACCCGGCCATCGGGACGGACAAGCGGGTGAAGCTCGTTCTACTTCCGCGACGGGGTGTGGAAGTCGCTCACCGTGCCCAAGGCGACCACGGCGTGGCGCACGTTCACGATCAGTGACGGCGGCGCCTCGACGACCGGCCGCTACGTCACCTACTCGTTCCGCGCCGCGCCGCCGCGCACCACGACCTACTACTTCGCCTTCGGGACGGCGTACTCCCCGAGGACGACGATCAAGGTGAGGCCGGCGGTGAGCCTGGCGGCGGAGCCGCCGGCCGCCACCGCCGGCCAGCCCGTCGTCCTCGGCGGCGCCGTCCTCCCGCTGAGCACGGCCGGCTCGCAGGTCACGCTGCAGGAGCTCGTGGTCGCCGGACCTGCCCCGACCTGGGTCGCCGTGGGCGAGGCGACGATCGCCGACGACGGCTCGTACGCGTTCGAGTGGCCGGCGGTCGAGGGCACGCACACCTTCCGCGCCTTCCTGCCTGCCGGCGACCAGCTGCTCGCCGCGGTCGAGCCCTGCGGTGACGGTGACGGTGGCGCCGGCGCCCTGACGCGCGCCTTGCGGTCGCGCCGCTTGCCTGACGGGCCGGCGCGCCGCCTCAGTTCAGGTTCGGCGTCCGGGGCTCGACCTCGGACTCCCTCGAAGTGCGGCCACACCTCGAGGAACGCCTCGACGACCTTGGGGTCGAACTGCGCCCCGGCGTTGCGGCGCAGCTCCTCGAGCGCCTCCTCCTCGGGCATCGCCTTGCGGTACGGGCGGTCCGAGGTCATGGCGTGGAAGGCGTCGCAGACGAACAGGATGCGCGCCGGCCGCGGGATCGTCGTCGCCGGCGAGGCCGTCGGGGTAGCCGCGGCCGTCCCAGCGCTCGTGCGCGGCGCGGATCGCCTTGCCGATCGGCGCGAGATAGTCGATCGCCGAGATGATGCGCTCGCCGATGATCGTGTGCTCCGCCATCACGGCGAACTCCTCGTCGGTGAGCTTGTCGGGCTTGTTGAGGATGTGCCCGGGGATCCCGATCTTGCCGATGTCGTGGAGGACGCTCGCGTACTGCAGGTCGCGCAGCTCGGACTCGTCGAGGCCGAGTCTTGCGGCCGACCGACGACGGCCATCATGGCCAGCATGTCGGCGTGCTCGGCCGTGTAGTGGTCCTTCGCCTCCATCGCGGCGGCCAGTGCGGTGACGGTCTCGAGGTAGCTGCTCTCGAGGCGGGCCGCGTACTCCTTGCTGCGCTGGTAGAGGCGGGCGTTGTTGAGGGCGATCGCGGCCTGCTCGGCGAGCGCGCGCGCGAGCCTGACCTCGCGCTCGGTGAAGCGCCGCTCGCGCTCCGTCTCGATCAGCTCCATGAGCCCGAGCGAGCGCCCGCGGAAGACGAGCGGCACGGTGAGGCAGGCCTTCTCCCCGATGTCTCCATCGAGGCGCGCACGTCGGCGCCAGGTCCGGGTCGGAGACGCTGCTCTTCGACGACTGCGCCGCGCCGGAGGATCTCGCGATCGCTGGGGTAGTCGTCCGAGGGGGTACTCGGTGCCGAGTGGTTCTCGTCGTCCTGGCCGGCGCCGGAGGCGTCGAAGGCGGAGCGCAGGATGATGCGTCGCGCTGCGGCTCGTGCTCGTAGATGAGGCACTGCGGGGAGCCCAGGGCGACCGCCGCGCGCTGCGCGAGCTGGCCGAGCACGGCCTCGAGCTCCATGCTCGAGGCCATCGCCTTGCTGGCCTCGAGCAGCGTCTGAGCTCGAGACCTGCGGGTCTGCTCGCGGCGGAAGCCCTGCGCGTTGTGGAGCGCCGCTCCGGCCAGCTCGCCGAGGCCCGGGCGACTGCAGCTCGAGCGGCGAGAACTACGTTCGCGCTCGAACTCGTAGAGGCGCAGGATGCCGAGCAGCTCGTCGCTGGAAGCGCAGGGGCACGCTGAGCACCGTCCTCTCGTTCCACGTCTCGATGGATTGCGTCGGTCGGCGGGATCGTAGGGTCGGAGGCGTGCTCGACGACGATGTCGTCGCTGGCCAGGATCGCGCGATCGCCCGGGCGATCGGCGAGGGGGCACACGACTCCCGAGCAGCTCTCGGGGGCCTGTGCCGCTCACGATCGTAGAGGATCCGAAGATGATCGCGTCCTGCTCGGGGTCGTGGACGTAGATCGCCGCCTGCGACGTGCCCAGCGTCTCGCACGCCTCGCGCGCGACGCGCGTGAGGATCTCGTCGAGGTCGACGGTCGCGCTGATCGCCCGGCTGGTCTCGACAAGCGAGCTGAGGTAGCGGTTCTGCTCGGCCATGCGCCGGTGCAGTCGCGCGTTGTGGATCGCGATCGCCGCCGGCACGGCGATGGTCGTCGCGATCTCCTTCTCTTCTTCGGTGAACTCGTGCTCGCTCGCGCTGCTCGACGAGTTGGAGCACGCCGATGGCTTGTCCGCCGAACACGAGCGGGACGATGCAGCCAGCTCTTCTCGCCCCACTGCGTCCATGACGTCACGGATGCCGGCGATGATGCTGGGGTCGTCGCAGTGCAGCTGCGACCGGTGTCTGCGTCTCGAGGGCGAGCCGGTACTCGACCGGCGTCGTCGACGTCGATGGTGTCGCCCAGCCAGTCCTCGTCGATACGGCGTCGGCGCGACCGCCCAGGTCGCCGTGGCGACGAGTTTCCGCTCCTCGGGGACGTACTCGTAGACGTCGCACTCCCACACCTCCGACCGCCTGCGCGGTGAGACGGGCGACGTGCTCCAGGACCTGAGTCGACGTCTTGCGCCGACGCGACCGCGGCCGTCACCTCACGCACGACGCGCGAGGGCGTCGGTCTGTGATGAAGCCGGATGCATGGGCCCGCCGGACGACATGTCCCTAGCCTTATCGGCGGTCGCACGCGAGGCTCTTGAGCCCGCTTGCGCGAGTGGCGCGTCCGCGCCCTCGAAGGCGCAAGCGAAGGGGCCGGGGCGGCGCGCGCGCGCCGCCCCGGCCCCTTCGCAAGGTGGGCCGTTCGCGCGGGTGGCTCTACTGGATGATGCGCCGCCCGAGGTCGACGGTGAAGTAGCGCATCCCGTCGTCGCCGACGACGATGCCGACGCCGATGTCGCGCAGGCGCGCGGTGAGGAGCACCGCGCGGTGCGAGGGGCTCTGCATCCACAGGGCGACGATGGCGGCGGGCTGGGCGTACGAGGTGCCCGCCTTGCCGCAGGCGATGCTCTCACCTATGGTCCAGTAGGTGCAGGCAGTGGCCGATGTAGCCGAAGTAGCGCATGCGCGGGGGCAGGCGTCCAGCCGTTCGCGCTGACGTGCGTGAGGACCGAGCGGGCGGCCATCTCGCGGGTGTGCGCGCGTGCCGCGCGGATGAGCGAGGTGCGGAAGCGAGAGCTTGGCGAGACCGCGCTCGGCGCGCTCGGGTTGATGAGCGCGACGACGCGGCGCTCGACGCGTGTCGGGGTGGCGGTCGCCTCGGCGCGTCGCCGGCCGCACCGCGAGCGGCAGCGCCAGGGCCGAGATGAGCAGAGCGAGCGCGATGAACGTGTGGGTGAGGGCCTTTCTCATGGGCGCCTCCCGATTGGTCGCTTGCCGTGACGCGGCACGCCACGGCCGTCCTTTGGGTGTCCGTGAGAGGGGGAGAAGGAAGCCGGAACCGCCCCCCGCGGCTGCGGTTTCGCGGCACCTTACACAATCTTCTGGGCGTTGTCCAGCGCGGTGCGACCGGCGACGGGCGCCTCCGCGCGGGCGAGCCTGAGGCGTGGCTCAGGCAGGGCGCCAGGCCTGCGCGGGGGAGGCCGAAAGGACATCTTTGGTCGGCGATCGGGGCGGCGGCGAGCAGGCCGAACGGCCTGCACGCCGCCGCCCCGTATCTCGAGAACCCCGCGGCAAGCCGCGCCTTGAGCCGGTCGCCGTCATTTGGCGGGAACCACACGGCCGGCGCCTTCGAGCGGTCGTACTCGGCGGGGAAGCAGCGCAGGGCGTCGGGTGAGTTCCAGAAGGTGCCGTCGACCTTCCAGGAGCCGGTGGTCACGATGCCGAGCGCCCTCTGCTGGTGGTCTCAGCCCACGGGTAGTAGGGGGGGATCACCAGCCGAACATCGCATCGATGAGGACGAGCTTGCCCGCCACGTCGATGCCGTCCGCCCGGAGGGCGTCGAAGCCCTCGGCGCCGCCGTCCTCGGCGTAGACGAGCGGCGCGGTGATGCCCTGGGGCGGAGTCGACTGCATGTGGACCCAGCTCTAGGCAGTCGTCTGGACGCCGCCGACGGTGACGCTCGCACTGTGGACCTCCCACTCATCGACGGGTACCGGCTCGGAGGCGCACTCTGGTCATGCCGATCTCGCGCAACTCGTCGGCGATGAGGCGCGCCGCCCCGTGCGCCGCGGCGCGCGGCGGCGCGCCTCAGGAAGGGCTAGCGCCGCGTTTCGCGTCCGGCAACGCCCGATACTTGGACAAACCGCGCGTTGCCGAGGCTGGCGACACGCAGTCGGCCGAGGATCGTGGGTAGACGACGGACGGGGCGGGGCGCCGCAGGCGCCCCGCCCCGTCCGTCAGGAGTCCAGTGAAGCCGGCCTCGCGCCTCAGAACCCCTTGATGCCGTACACGCGCCTGCCCTCGAACATCGTCATCAGCACGCGCGAGGTGCCGATCTCCTCGGGGGCGCAGGTGGTGATGTCGGTGTCGACAACGACCAGGTCGGCGCTCTTGCCGACCTCGATCGAGCCGGTCTCGTCCTCGAGGAAGTTCGCGTAGGCGCCCTCGATGGTGAAGCTCCGCATCATCTGCTCGACGGTGACGCGCTCCTCGGGCCAGAGCACGCCCTCGAGGCTCGGCGGCTCCGGGTACTCCCAGACCGCGAACTCGCCGGGGAACCAGCGCATCACGCCGATCTGGATGCCGACGAGCGCGTTGGGCTCGGGCGTGACCGGGAAGTCGCTCGCCGACGCCACGTGTACGCCGGCGTCGAAGAAGCTCTTCATCGGGTACTCCTCGTCGGCCCGCGGGAGGCCGAGGTACGGGAGCTGCAGGTACGTGTAGTAGTCGTCCTTCATGTGCCAGTAGGGCTGCGGCACGGCGATCACGCCCAGGTCGGCGAAGCGCTGGAAGTCCTCGGTGTTGACGAGCTGCAGGTGGGTGATGCCCGGCCGCCAGTCGTGGGGCCGTTCGCGGCGTGCGCGCTCTCGAGCGCGTCGAGCGTGTACGTCGTCGCGGCGTCGCCGATGGAGTGGACGTGGATCTGGAACCCGGCGTCGTCGACGGCGGCGAACGCCTCCGCCAGGGCGCCGGCTCCCAGAGCGGCTCGCTGCGGTAGTCCGGGTCCGCGCCTCGGTGTACTCGGCGGCGTCCGCGTACGGCTCGTCGAGGTAGCCGGTGTGGCCCTCGATCACGCCGTCGGCGAAGAACTTCACGGCCGGGGTCTGGAAGTACGGCGTCGTGTGCAGCGCGCTCTCGGCCTCGAACGCCTCGACCTTGGCGGCGAGGTCCTCCTCGGGATCGAGGGTCAGCGCGCCGCGCACGCGCATGGTGAGCAGTCCGCCTGGGCGAGCTGCTCGTAGGCCTGCGCGCCGGGGCTGCCGGGCTTCATGGCCGGGTCGAAGAGTGCGTGATGCCGAAGGGCGCGGCGACGTCCTGCTGGAACGCGAGGATGCCCTCCTTGTACTGCTCGACGGTGTAGTCGGGGATGATCGCTGGCACCATGTCGAGGCGCCTCGCGCAGGTGCCCGAAGGGACGCCCTCGGGCGAATCTGCAGGCCGATCGTGCCGGGCAGGCGCTCGATCTTGCCGCCGCCGGGTCGGGCGTGAAGCCGTCGATCCGCGCGAGCTCGAGCGTCTTGGAGTTGACCCAAGCGAGTGGTAGTCCTCGGAGATGATGGCGACCGGCCGGTCGAGACGACGCTGTCGAGGTCGCTGGCCAGAGGGCCGATGTCCGGGGCGACCGTGTTGCTCCAGCCCTCGCCGCGGATCAACTCGAGGTCGGGGTTCGCGGCGGCGAACTCGGCGACCGCGGCGAGGTAGTCGTCGACCGTCGGCAGGTACCAGAGGGAGACCGCGTAGAGGCCGTGCACGGTCATCCCACGTGGGCGTGGGAATCGGCGAACGCCGGCATACCATGTTGCGGCGGAGGTTGACGATCTTGGTGCCGGGGCCGATGTAGCGGGTCCTGCTTGCTGGTGCCGACGAAACGATCTGCCGTCCTGCACCGCGACCGCCTGCGCCGTGGTCCATCCGCATCGACGGTGTAAACCTTCGCGTTCTTGAAGACGGGTCGGCGGGCTTCTTCTTGCCGCCCGCGAACGCGGCGCCGGGGGCGACGAGCAGCGCGAGCAGCAGCCCGGCGGTCGAGGCGAGCAGGATCGATCGGCGGGACATTCGGTACCCCCTTGGTCCGGTATTCTCGTACGGTGTACGGAAATGGTGACACAAGTGTTGTACTATCGGCGCGAGATGTCAACGGCTGAGGCGAAGAACACGTCGGGGAAGCGGGGCCGAAGGCGGGCGTCCGGCCTCCGTCCCCACGCGCCGGGGGACTGACGCACGTCGGGCGCCCGGCCCGGCTGAGCCGTAAGGCGGTCCTGGAGGCGGCGCTGGCGCTGGCCGACCGCAGGGGCTCGAGGCGCTGACCATGCGCCGTCTCGCGGCCGAGCTCAACTGCGGGGTGATGACCCTCTACACGCACGTGCGCGATCGACGGGACCTGCTTTCTGGGGTGGTCGGACTGCTGATCGCCGAGGTCGAGACGGGCACATGCAGGGCAGCTCGTGGCAGGAGGACGTGCGTCGCGCGGCGTCGTCGTACCGCACCATGGCCCTGCGGCACCCGCGGGCGTTCCCGGCGCTCGCGCTCGCCCCGTCCCTGGACCTGACCTGCGCGCCCACGTTCGGCGCATCGTCGACGGCCTCAAGGAAGGAGGGTTCGACGAGGCGACGGCGCGAGAGCTTTTCAGCGTAATCGACAGCTTCGGCTCCGGATTCCTGCTCATGGAGCTGAGCGAGCCCTAGGAGGCGGAGGAGGATGACCCGCTCGAGCCGCTCGACGAGGCCGCCTACTGGCGCGGTATCGAGCTGATCATCGCTGGCGCGGAGCGCGCGTGGGGTGGCGTCGCGAAGACCGGCGAAGCGGTATGAGAGAAGGCGGCGGCCGGCTGCCTTCAGGCAGCCGGCCGCCGCCTCGTCTTCGCGGCCCGCTCGTCCTGGCCCTCACCCGCCGGCGATCGGTGGCATCAGTGCCAGCACGTCGCCGTCGGCGAGCGGCGTCTCCATGCCGCGCAGCCGCTTGGCGCTGACGCCGTTCAAGAACGCGGCCGTCGCGAAGCGGCCATCACCAGTGAAGACGCGTCCCGCGAGCCTCGCATCGTGCGCGACCGCCTTCCGGAGTGCCTCGCCCACGGTGGCGGCCTCGACTTCCATGTCGGGGAGCCGGTCGGGATGCGTGATCCCGACCGGCAGCTTCACGCGCACCGTGGCCATCAGCTGCCGATCACCTTCGCGTCGACCTCATGCCCCGGCGACGTCGCTCAATCGGACGTCGACGCCGAGCTCGGCGAGCTTCGCCTCCGTCGGCGTCCCCGTCGCATCCCAGCCCCGAGCGCGTAGTACTCGTCGAGCGAGGCGTCGAACGCCGCGCCGACCGATGCGCCGCCCGGCCGAGGGACCCTCTTCGAATGGCTCCTCGAGGAGCCGCGTCGGCACGATGTCGTCGGCCCGCGCAAAGCCCTCGCGGAGGTTGAACAGCCGGCTCAGGTTCCAGATACGCGCGCCGACCGCCATGAGCTCGTCCTCGGTCACTTCGCGTCGCCACACGTGCTTCATGAGCTGGCCGATCTGGTCGGCGTCGATCGCCCAGAACTCGCACCAGATCCCGGTGTACTTGAGGGAGGTGAAGTCCTGCCAGTAGACGTTCCTCTGCGCCTTGCCCTCCATCGTGTCCGGCGGCAGGTCCCCGCCGAGGATCTCGTCGGCCTGGACGTAGGAGCGCTGGTGGCAGCCGCCGCGGTCGGCGGTCGCGTAGGCGACGCTCATGCCGTACGAACCGCGAGGGTCGTAGCCCGGGGAGCTCGAGGTTCTTGACCTGCATGGCGAGCTCGGGGTGGCCATGCTTGGCGGCCAGGTCCCGGGAGCCGAGGGCAAGGTCGGCGCCGATGCCCTCGCGGCGGGCGATGAGTTCCGGCGCCCGCACGTAAGCCTCGGCCTCGCCGAAGCGCAGGCCGTAGTCGGCGATGCCGCGTTCGGTAAGGTCCATGGCGAGGCCGACCACGTTGCCGGTCGAGATCGTGTCCATGCCAAGATCGTCGCAAGCGGCGTTGAACTGCATCAAGGCCGCCATGTCGCCGATGCCGCAGTGGGTCCGCACAGGGCGACGGTCTCGAACTCCGGGCCCTCGCCACGGGTGCCGCCGACCTCGTGGAACTGGCGGCAGCCGATGGCGCACTGGCAGCAGGCGCGGTTCTGGACCTTGACCTTGAGGAAGGCGGCGGAGTCGACGTTGACGGTCTCCGCGAAGGAACCCTGCGACCAGTTGCGCGTCGGCATCGCGCCGGCGACGTTGACCATGTCGACGAGGGCGAGCGTCCCCTCCTCGTGGGCCCAGAAGTTGTCGGCCGTGTGCACGTACTCGCGGTGGATGCGCTCCATGTCGGCGAGGAAGGCACGGGCGTCGCCGACCGTCACCGCCCCGGTGCCGCGCACGGCGATCGCCTTGACGTTCTTGACGCCCATGAGGGCACCCGCACCGCCGCGGCCCAGCCTTGTGGTACTGGTCGGTCGAGAGGCACGCCCAAGGCAACAGGTGCTCGCCTGCCGGGCCGTTGGACATGACCTTCGCGTTCGGGTCGAGGTCGGCGCGCAGCGCCGCCTCGACCTCGGAGACGCGCATGCCCAGGTACTTTGCGGCCGGGCGCAGCTCGACGACGTCGTCCTTGATCCAGACCACCGTCGGCTCGGGCGCCCGGCCGGCTCACGATGAGCGCGTCGTAGCCGGCGAACTTGAGCTCGGGCGCGAACGAGCCGCCGACGTACGAGTCGAGGATCGTCCCCGTCGCCGGGCTCTTGCAGCCGACGACGAGCCGCGAGCACGTGCTCACCGCGGTGCCGGCGAACGGGCCCGTCATGAAGACGAGCGGGTTCGCCGGCGACCAGGGATCGAGGCCGGGGGCGACCTCGTCGAGCAGGTAGCGGAAGAGCAGGCCTTTACCGCCGATGTAGAGACGCGCCCACTCCATGTCGAGCGGCTCGACCGTGACGACGGCTGCCGTCAGGTCGACGCGCAGGACCCGCCCCGTGTAGAAGTCCATCGCCGCGCCCGGCTCAGTGCTCGGAGACGACGGTGCGACCGAGCTTGGTCTTGACCGCCTCGACCGCGTCCTTGGCCTTCTCCAGCGTGATCTCGACGTCGTCGAGCGTTGCACGGTGGACGCGAACCAGCGCTCCATCTGGTAGTTGTGGAAGTAGACGCCGCGGGCCTGCATCTCCATCTGGAAGTGGTGGTAGAACTCGCCGTCGTTGAGACGCCCCTGGCGGAAGCGCTCGACCGGCTTGTGGCAGAAGAACACCTGCCACATGCCGTTGACCTGCTGCACCTGGGCGTCGACGCCGGCCTCGGCGAAGACCTTGCGCAGGCCGCCGACGAGCGCGTCGGCGATCTTCTTGATGTGCGGATAGACCGTGTCACCCTCGTTGATGAAGATGTCGAGCGCGGCGTTCATCGCCGCCAGCACCGGCGGGTTGGCGGAGTAGGTCCCGCCGTGGAACGTCTCGTTGCGCGTCTCGACGTCCATGACCTCCTTCGTGCCGCCGAAGGCGGCCGCGCAGGGGAACCCGCCGCCGATCGCCTTGCCCCACGTCGTGATGTCGGCGTTTACGCCGTAGAGCTCCTGGCAGCCGCCGAGGGCCATGCGGAAGCCGGTGATGACCTCGTCGAAGATGAGCAGCAGGCCGTACTCGTCGCAGAGCTTGCGCAGGTGCTGGTTCCAGCCGGGGAGCGGCGGGATCACGCCCGAGTTGGCCATGATCGGCTCGGCGAGGATCCCCGCCAGGTCGCCGGCGTTCTCGCGCACCAGGCGCTCGACGCCTTCGAAGTCGTTGTAGGTGGCGATGACGAGGCACTCCTCCTGCACGCGCGGGATGCCGGCGTGGAAGCGCACCGGCCAAGGGGCGCGCTCGGGGCCGCAGTTGTCGAGCGGGGGATGGTAGGCCAGCGCGTTGGCGTCGGACCAGCCGTGGTAGCCGCCCTCGAACTTGAGGATCTTCTCCTTGCCGGTGTAGGCGCGGGCGAGGCGCATCGCGGCCATCGTCGCCTCGGTGCCCGAGTTGCAGAAGCGGACCAGGTCGACGCTGGGCACGGCCTGGCAGATCTTGCGTCCGACCTCGTAGTCGAGCTCGTGCGGGAAGGTGTACATCGAGCCCTTCTCGGCGATCTGCTTCACGACCGCGGCGTTGATGCGTTCGGGGCAGTGGCCGAAGATCATCGGCCCGTAGCCGAGGCACCAGTCGAGGTACTCGTTGCCGTCGACGTCCCAGAAGCGCGTCCCCTTGCCGTGGCTCATCACGATCGGCCGCGTGCTCGACAGACGCGCGTACGAGGACTCGCCGCCGGCGATCACGGACTTGCACTTCTCGAAGAGCTCGCTGGTCTTGACCAGCTGGCTGTCGTCGATCATGACGATGTCTCCTTGGGGGATGCGACGCCTGCGTGGGCGTCGCGCGTGTGTCAGACACCGACGGGCAGCAGCCGCGCCGGGTTCTCGACCAGCATCGTGTGGATCTGCGCGTCCGTGACCCCGTTCTGCTTCAGCCGCGGGATGCCGTAGCGGAAGAACGAGTCGTATCCCTCCCCTCCGTACTTCTTCATGAGCTGCTTGAGCCACACGTCCTGCGCCATGAGCAGCTGGCCGATGTGGCCGTGATCGATCAGGTTCTTGACGCAGGCGGCCCGCTCGATGTCCCGGGGCTCCGGGACCATGTAGGGCGGGCCGTAGTAGAACTCCGACCCCCAGGTGTCGAACTCGAGGTAGACGCCGGTCGCGGCGACGCGCAGCTGGTAGTCGAAGTCGGGCTGCTCGTCCATGTGCTCCATGACCATGCGCTCCGGGCGGACGCCCTCGTCGCGCAGGATCTCGATGACGCGCATCGCCTGCTGGTCGCTCGGGTCGACGTGGATGCCGAAGGCAACCCCTGTCTGCTGGTGGGCGCGGGCGACGGCGCGCAGGCTCTTCTCCTCGTTCGCGCTGACCGTCTTCGTCGTGCCGACGTCGCCCATGAAGCCGGCGCGGACGGCGGTGCCGTCGATGCCCTCGGTGATGTCGCGCACGAGGACGGCGGCGAGCTCGTCGATGCTCGTGTCGGCGAGCCACGACGGATGCCCGGCCTCGATGTAGTAGCCCGTGCTGGCCACGATGTGGACGCCGGTCAGCTCGGAGACGCGCCGCAGGCCGACGGGGTCGCGCCCCTGGCCGAGCGGCGTCACCTCGACGAGGGTGCCGCCGCCGGCCTTCTTGAAGTGCGCGACCTCGTCGGCGGCGTCGTGCACCGACTCGTGCCAGAAGTTCTCCTTGATGATGAAGGGGTTGCGCTGGAGCATGCCACGGTTCTCGAGCCGGATGGGGGCGTCGGCCAGCGCCCTGAGCTCGTCCGTGTCCGGCTCGGTCCAGTAGGTCAGGCCCCAGTCGAACAGGATGTGCTCGTGGGTGAAGCAGGCGCCGATCTCTCCCGGATCGACCGGGCCGCGGACGGTGATGACCTTGCCTTCGTCGCTCATGCTCAGCCTCTCTCGGACGGCGGTGAACGTGTCGGGCGCTGAGTCAGGTGCCGGTCGCAGGCGCCGGGTCGCGCCTCCTCGACTGGGTCAGCCTCAGCCCGACGTCATTTGGTGGCTCGCGACCTTGTCGCCCTGGATGGTGACGATGAGGCCGCGGAGGATGCCCTCGGAGTACTCGCTCCCCGGGTTGAGGCAGAGCGTGCGCCCGATAGACGCCTGCCCGCGGCTCTCGTGGATGTGACCGTGGAGCGCGAGCAGCGGCTGGTACTTCTCGATCATCGCCCGCACGGACGTCGAGCCGACGGGCTCGGTCACGACGCCCTGCGGCCCGATCTGCGGGCGCAGCTGGTCGTCGAGCGCGGGCGCGTCGTCGATGCCCGAGGCGTAGGGCGGCACGTGGAAGTTGAACACGCAGCGCGACATGTCCTCGACCTGCGGCGCCATCTCCTCGAGCTTCTCGAGCAGGCGTTCCTCCGGCAGGTCGCGCGGGCAGTGGAACGGCGTGATGTTGGCGAAGCCCGAGCTGATCATCTCGTGGTCGTCGTCGATGCGCAGGCAGCGACCCTCGGGCATGATGAGCTTGCCCGAACCCTTGAGGATCTCGTCGACCTCGAAGAAGTCGTCGTTGCCGGGGTTCAGGTAACAGGAGAAGGGCTGGCCCTCGAGGCGCGCCTCGGCGAACTCCACCCATTCCCGCAGGCGGGCGAGCACGACCTCGTGGAACAGGGCGTCCTGGCGCGCCTTGTCGCCGGCGAAAGCCTGGTACTCGTCGGGCTCGAAGGTGCAGGGGTAGACGCCGAGGGTGTCGCAGCTCTTGTGGAACGCGGCCAGCTCATCGTCGGTGGTCATGTCGTAGTCCATGCCGGTCAGGTACGACTTGTAGTGGCCGTTCTCGCGGATGATCGGCACGATCAGCTTGCCGGCCACGTCGCCGCCCATGATGACGACGTCGATCGGCCGGCCCTTGTTCGTGTAGTACACGGCCGCGTTGATGAACTTCTTGAAGCAGATCGTGGAGCCGTGCAGGTCGGTGGCATAGAAGATCGTCGTCTGCTTGCCGCCGCCCTGCTTCTTCTTGCCGAAGGCCATACGCGGGTCTCCTTTCACCGCGGGCTGCGCCCGGTCCGGCGTTCTGGCCGGGAGGGGAGGCGCCGGGCCGGCCGCGCGGCCGGCCCGGCGCCTCCCACCCCGCCGAGAGTCGGGTCACTCCGGCGGGATCTCGCCGTAGAGCAGGCTGAAGTCGACGCCGCGCCTCTTCCTGAAGGCGGCGACGATGACGTAGATGATGATGCCCGTCACGTAGATCCCCACGACGAACAACGTCGCCTTCCAGCCGGTCGGGCCGCTGAACGCCGGCAGCTTGAACGAGGCGTAGAGGATCAACGTGAACAGGATCAGGTTGATCACGCCGGCGATGGTGATCAGCGGCACGCCGGCGATCTTGCGTCGCACCGAGGGTGGCGCCGCCTCGAACAGGTCCTTGCGGCGATACGGAAGGAGGATCGCCGCGAAGCTCGTGAACCAGAACGCGACGCTGAAGATGACGATGTAGTTGTACACGTAGCTGAACAGCGTCGTGAACGTGAAGAGCGCGAGCAGGCCCTCGATGGCAGCCGAGGCGACCAGGATCGCCACCCACGGCACGTGCTGGCCCTTCGTGAGTGCCGTGAGCTTGGTCGGCATGATCTGGTCGAACGACCACGCGAACATGTTGCGCACGATGATCGTGAACATCACGAACAGCAGCAGGTAGTGCCAGAGGAAGAAGCTCAGGCCCACGATCACGTTGATGAAGGTGTTGTCGGTGAGCACGCCGGCGAAGAAGTTGAGAACGCCGGTCACCGGCAGCGGGCTCTCGCCGTTGAACTGCAGGTAGGCGGCGGCGTCGTTGAACTCGGTGCCGACCGTGCGGTAGTAGGTGCCCAGCGTGATCATGTAGAAGACGTAGCCGACGAGCAGCGACAGAAGGACGCCCCTGGTCTGCGTCTTCTGCGGCTCCTTGACCTCGCCGCCGATGTAGGCCGAGTACGTGAACCCGATGTACATCCAGTAGGCCAGCGGGAGCGCGACGAGGTACTGGGTCCACGGCTGGGATTCCTGCGTCCAGCCGGAGTCCTTGGCCTGCGTGATCACGTCATCGTAGGCGTTCGGCATGTCGCTCACGCGCCCCATGAAGTTGTTGAGGTGCTCGACGAAGCTGGCGTGATCGTTGATCAGGAAGATGATGAAGGTGATCACCGACCCGATCATCGCGACGATGAACAGGTAGTTGAGGAACTTCTTCAGGAACCACAGTCCGCCCAGCTGCACCAGGATCACGCTGGCCAGGGCGAGGGTACCGAAGAGGAATGTGGGCCACGGCTTGGCGATCCAGGTCGAGAAGTCGAGCAGCGACTGGTTGTCCGACGAGTAGCCGATGACGCTCGACGAGACCGAGATCGCGTAGTTGATCGTCCACGAGATGTAGATCGCGATGCCGAGGAGCTGCGACCAGGTGAACCCCCAGTTGGTCATGAAGCCGATGCCGGGGTGCAGGACGCGCCCGTTGTAGACGTACTCGCCGCCCGACCTCGGCATCGCCCCGGCGAGCATGCCGTACGTGATGCCGTTGAACAGCGCCAGCACGGTACCCATGGTGAGGACGATGAGGACGTTCCGGCCGGGGAACACCGACCCGGCGAAGAACGGTACGACGGCGAGCACCAGACCCAGGGCGTAGCCCAGGGTGTTGAACGTGAAGGTGTCGAAGAGCCCGAACTCGCGGATCAGGCCGGACGCCTGTCGCGCGAAGATCTTCGGTTGACCCCCCTCAGCGGTGGTGGCCATGTCCCTCCTCTCATCTTCTTGCAGGAGATGGTGGAACCAGAGGTGTCTCCGTCCCCCTTGCGGCGGGAGACGGGCCCCACGTGCCGTACCGCCCGGCGCGCCTTGGCGCGCCGTCCCTATGCCATCCGCGCCCCCCTTTCGACCCGTACACGGGAGCACAGTGTGTGCTCCATCGTGTAAGGCGAGTATCCGCGCGCACACGCGCGCTCGTCAACAGCATTCTGCGTTCGCGAGGGGTGGCGAACGACGCTGCGTGTGACGCTCCCCTGGCTACGCATTCGTGGAGAGGCGTTCGGCGAAGCCGAGGAGGTCCTGCGAGCGCTCGAAGCGCAGGCGGACCGAAACAGGCAAAGGCCCCGGCTTCTGCAGAAGCCGGGGCCTTCTACGGGGAGACACGCCGGCAGGTAGAAGGCGGCACCTGGTCAGCCGTCGAGCCCCAGCCGTGCCCCGTCAGGCGGTGGCGCCCAGCCGCTTCCGATACAACGCCGCGTCCGCGTCGCCGTAGCAGCAGAACGTGACCGTGCGCGGCAGCTCGTGGGCGGCGAGCCACTCGGCGACGGCGGCGACCGCCACGTCGCAAGCCTTGCGCTTCGGGTAGTCGTACACTCCGGTCGAGACGGCGGGGAAGGCGATCGTCTCGAGCCCGGCATCGGCGGCCACGCGCAGCGATTCGACGTAGCACGAGCGCAGCAGCTCGGGCTCGCCCCGATCGCCGCCGCGCCAGACCGGCCCGACGGTGTGGATGACGTGCTTCGCCGGCAGGTCGTAGCCGCCGGTGATGCGCGCCTCGCCTCTCGGGCAGCCGCCGAGCGTGCGGCACTCGGCGAGCAGGCCCGGTCCGGCGGCGCGGTGGATGGCCCCGTCCACGCCGCCGCCGCCGAGCAGCGAGCTGTTCGCGGCGTTGACGATGGCGTCGACGTCCACGCGCGTGATGTCGCCCTCCGCGACGCGCATGCGGGCACGGACGTCGCGGGGAATGGCGCTTCCGATCATCGGGTCATTCATCGGCTCAGTCACCCAGCCGCGGCTCGCGCCTCGGGCTTGGGGATCGCCAGTCCCTCGGCCTGCCGGTAGGCCACATTGTCCGCGAGGCACTTGCGCATGGCAGCTTCGGCCTCGCCGCGGTTGGCGCCGTCGCCGACCACCTCGGGCATCTCCGCGAGCCGCACGACCCAGTACGGCTCGGCGTCGTCCTCGCGCCACTCCCAGACCTGGCGATAGGGCAGGCCGGCGTTGTCCTTGGGGTCTCTCTTCACTTCGGCTCCTGTGCTAGGGCTGCCAGCAACTGTCTGACGAGGTCGGGCCTCAAGCCGTCTGCCGCACGGAGTGCGACCTGTCGGCGGTCCTTGGCTCTTCGACAGTGTCCGGGATCTCGACACCGGACGCCTCCTCAAGCGGCGCGAGGTCCGCCCTCACCCTCAGTCCCAGCGCGAACGCGAGCTTGCCCATCGACGCGACGGTGAGGTTGTTCTCACCCCGCAGCACCTTCGACACCCAGGCGCGCGAGGTGCCCATGCGGCGTGCGAGCTCGGCGGCGGACACGCCCTGTGCGTCCATCTCCGCAACAAGTCTGTCGATGAACTCGAGCTGTGTCAGGTAGCTCCAGTAGGCGGGGCGCGAGCGGGCAAGTGCCACATGCTCTGCGAAGGTCCAAGCTGTCATGGGTGATCCTCCATCAGGATCGCGTCCGCGGCTCGCGCAGCAAGGTACTCGCGGCGCTCGCGTTGTGCGCCACGGATGAGTTCCCTGAGCTCGCGTGCCTTCGGCTTGCGGCACAACTCGGTGCACACGAGGATCCGGCCGTGGTCGAAGAAGTAGAAGAGGCGCCATCCCTTGGCCGTCTTGAGTTCGTAGATCGCGCCGCCCAGATGCCGAGACTGACGGGGGTCGCGGCGGGGACCGTGCCGGGACACGCGGTCAAGCACTGCAATGAGTTGGTCATGCGCGTCCTTGTCGGTGCGTTCGAGCGCATCCATTGCCTCCCTGACGCGACACCCGCCGAGAGAGTCGATCCGTGCCACGACCTGCCACTCGGCGGCGAAGATGGTCGTCAGGCGCATGTTAACTCATGAGTTGACACTTGGCAATGCCGGGACGACGCAGACATGCCTCGAGGATAGGGGCGCACGGCGTGCGCAAACAGGATGACGAGGGTTGACGTTGCTGGATCGGCTTGGGTGGCGGTCGGCGGATAACGCGTGCGGCGTCGTCCGGCGCCCGACCGGCGACACCGCCGGGCGCCTCGTGCTACGCTGCGAGGCAGGAACGGCTCGCATCCAGGGAGGACGCGTGAGGCTCGAGGACCTGCTCGGCAAGCACGTCAGGTACAGGGGAGAAGAGGGGTACGTCGTCGAGGGGCACTCCGGCGAGCAGACTTCGGTCGTGGTGAGCATCCGCGGGACGAGCGACTCGCCGAGCCGGAACGTGACCGTGCCGGAGTCCAAATGGGGGGAGCTCGAACTCCTTCGCTAGGCGCGCTCTGCCGGCTATGGGCTCGCGCCTACGGCGCGAAGAACTCGCGCAGCACCTCGAGCACGGCGGCGGCCTCGCGCGCCTCCAGCGCGCCCCGCCGCCGCACGAGTCTCGCCCTGTCGACCGTGCGGAGCTGATCGATGACGACCTGGCCGTCCTTGCCGGCGAAGCGCACCGGGACGCGGGAGGGGTAGGGGCGCCCGGAGGTCGTGAGGGGCGCGACCACCACGGTGCGAACGTGGCGGTTCATCTCGTCGGGCGAGACGACCACGCACGGGCGCGACTTGCGGATCTCGCTGCCGACGGTAGGGTCGAGGTTCACGAGGAAGACGTCGAAGCGGCTCACTCCCACGTCCAGGACTCCTCCCCGAAGGCCTCGGACGTCTCGGCGTCGCCGTCGAGCAGCTCGTCGTCGCCGCGCAGAGCCATCTGCCGGAACGCCTCATCCCAGCCCACTCGCGCCCGCCCGGCCGCGGCGATGACCAGCGCTCCGTCGTGGGCGCTGATATCCACCTCTCCGCTCAAACCCGACTCCTCGAGGAGTGCCTTGGGGATGCGGACCCCCTGGGAGTTGCCGATCTTGACGATCCGTGTGCGCATGCCTTCACCTCCGTGTAGCTACATTGTAGACACGAAGTCGTGAGGGCGCAATGATGAGATGGAAGGGGATGTGACGGCCCGGCGCTCATGCTCCCAACGTAGCAGAGGGCGAGCGCCCGCGCAGCGGAATGGCGTGCCCAGCGCGTTGACGTTCGTGGCCTCAAGCGGGTGACTTTGACCAGGGGCTCTCGCCAGCACTCAGGCTCACGCTGCCGCGTATGATTGTGCGCGCCGCCGAGACGGACGGCACTCAGGGAACGTCGAGGCATGAGGGGACGCCCGTGAATGACGACAACCGCGCGCTGCTGGAGCAGCTCTTCGCGACCGGCGGGATCGACCTGCAGTGTGGCCGGCTCTTCGACGAGCCCCCGTCGCCGCTGCCCCCGACCCTCGACTGGGACGGAGTGCGGGTCAACTTCCCGCCCTGGCAGGTGGATCGCCTCAAGGACGCCGGTCTCTTCGACCTGGCGCGCCAGATGAGCCGCCAGGGCCGCGTCTCCAGCGACAAACTCGCTGCCACGCCGGATCGCTTCCTTCTGTGCACGCGCGGCAGCTACGGTGTGACGACGCTCCTGGACAAGGTCGGGGCGGACCGCGTCGTCCTTTTCTGGTCGCTCTGGCGCGGCTACTGGGACAAGCCGGACTGTGCGATGCGGAAGTGGGCCGAGCGCGTCGGCGTCGAGCCGCGCTTCATCCACAGCGGCGGCCACGCCTGGCCCGAGGACCTCGATCGGCTGGTGGCGGCCCTTGCGCCGAAACACGACCCCATCTGGGTACACACGGACGCCGGCTGAGTCTCCATTCCATCGTCATCCCTGGGGCCGGCAGAAGGTCCACCTGAACGCCGTTTCGTGAGCCTCGCGCCGCGGAAGACGCGTCTCTACGCTGGAACGCATGCGTCGCTCACACGTCATCGTCACTCTTGACCGGCCAGCCCACTCTGCTACTCTAGGTACCGGTCTACTCCCCGCTGGCAGAGCTCCGGGCTCCCCCAGCGGGGTTATTCGTCTTGGGGTCACGCATGGGTGAGCCGCGCGTCAAGCGGGCGATCGCTTTCGTCGACGGCCAGAGCCTCTTCCACGCGGCGCGCCTGGCGTTCGGCCGCGCCGAGCCGGACTACGATGCCGCGACTCTGGCCGCACTCGTGGCCGAGCGCATGGGTTGGCGCTTGGTGTCGGCCCGCTTCTACACCGGCGTGCCGGATGCCGCACGTCGCCCTTTCTGGCACCGATACTGGCGGGCGAAGCTCAGGGCAATGTCAGCCGCCGGGGTCATCGTCGTGCAACGGCCGTTGCGCTATCGGCGACGGCTCGTCAGGCTGCCCGACGGCGCCATCGTCGAGGGCGAAGTCGGCGAGGAGAAGGGCGTCGACCTCCGGATCGCGCTCGATGCCGTTCGGGCGATCGTCACTCGACAATGCGACGTCGTCCTTCTGTTCAGCCAAGACCAGGACTTTGCCGAGCTGGCTCGCGAGGTGCGGGTGATCGCTGCAGATCAGCAGCGGTGGATCAAGATCGCCAGCGCGTACCCGGTCGGACCGGGTCTCGCGAACACCCGCGGCGTCGATCGCACCGACTGGATCCCATTGGATCGGGCCGCATACGAGGCGTGTCTCGACACGCGCGACTACCGCCAATGAGGCGCTCGGCCTGCGTCGTGGAGTAGTCCAGGCTTTCAGAGCGCCAGCGGCTTTGAAAGCCGAGTCGCCTGTTCTTTCAAAGCGCTTCGACGGTACCTCCTGCAAGCTCATCGCCGTCGCCGCCATCCGCCAGAACCTCGACCGGCTGGTGGCGGCGATCGCGCCGAAGCATCCGGTCATCTGGGTGCACATGGACGCCGTCTGAGTCTCCCTTCCAGAGTCACCCCTCGGGCCGGCAGAAGGTCCACCAGCACATCACTTCGTGAGCCTTCCCGCGTCGCCGCTGCACGGGTAGATGAAGCGGTCGAACAGGACGGCGAGGTCGTGGTTGCCCCAGAGCACTTGCGCGCCTGCCCCTTCGATGAGGTCGAGGCACTCCTGGGGCCGGTCGCCGCGGTCGACGAAGTCGCCGGCGAAGACGAGATGGTCGACGCCGGCGACGAAGCCGCTGTGGGCGAGCGCGTTGCGGATGAGCTCCGGATAGCCGTGCGCGTCGGAGAGGACGATCGTGCGAGTCAGCGGGGTGTGCAGGCCATCGGAACGCTGCGCTCAGGTGGAGGATTCGACGTCGACGAAGGTGTCGTGCTCGATGAAGAAGGGTCCTCTGAGGAGCACGTGCGCCTGCTTGCGACGTCCCTCTAGCTCCCGCGGCAGCAGGTGGAAGGACGTCACGAATCCGCTCACAGCCTCGTGCCATCGCGGATCCGAGAGGGCGTCGGTGTCGAGGGCCAGCGTGAAGGTCTGCTGCGGCGTGAACAGGTAGGCGACCGACGTCTCGATCTCGCCGCTTGGGTCATCGCTCGGTGAGACCCACGCCAGCTGCAGCATGGGAAAGCTGTGCCAGTACTCCTGGTGGCCCATGACCAGGGTCGCCCCATGGTGCTCGACGCACCGGGCGGCGTAGAGCTTGGTGACGGCACACCAGTCCCAGTTGGCGAGCGCTTCGGGAGCGGTCGGCGTGCAGTCGGTCGCGAGGAAGATGAACGGCGGCTCGCCGGCGCGATCCTCCTCACCGCGGCCCGCGACCGACACGAGGAGGAGGGCGGCGGCGCGGGGCGAGTCGGCGAAGGACGAGATCGCCTTCGCCAGACGCTCGTCTGACGTGTCGAGGACGACCTCGAGGGCCTCCGCGTCCCACGAGACCTCGAAGCCGGCCTCGGGAAGAGAGAAGTGGCGGATGGGCATGGATCGAGTGTAGCGGCTGCCGGGGACGGACTGGAGCGCGCGGGGCGCCGGCCGAATGGCCGGCGCCCCGCCTCCTCGTTCAGGTCGATCAGGGCCGCGGGGCCTTTGTCCGCCTCACCGCCCAGTCCATGCCGTCCGCTTCAGCGCCCGGTCCACACCGGCGCGGTCCAGGCCGTGACGCCCTCGTTGCCCCAGAAGTCCGAGGCGGTTGTCACGCGCACCCAGTAGTAGCGCGCGGTGCTCTTCGGGAGCGCCTGCACCCAGGTGACGTCCGCGCTGGCGAACGCCGGACTGGTGGCCACCACTTCGCCCCCGTCGGAGACGATCTCGATCAGCGTCACCGCGTCCTCGGCCCCGTCTTCGTCGTAGATATCGACCCCCGCCACGTAGCCGTCCGCACCCGCCGCCTTGTCGAGCGTCGAGCCCATGACCGCGTCGTCCAGTGTGTAGCGGATCTCGAGGTTCTTGTCTTCGGTCGCGTAGCCGCGGCTCTCGCGCATCGCCTCGAGGAGTGCGCCACGGTTGAGCCCCGTCGCGAGCAGTACCGTCCGCACGTCGCAACCGGTCACCCAGTTCGGGTCGTGCGTGTCGGAGTTGGCCGACGGCAGCACGTGCCAGCCCGCGTCGAGCGCCTCGATGTAGGCCCACTCATAGACGTCCTCGTTCCAGACCTCGATCCTGTTGACGGCCTGGTCGCGCTCCGCCGTCCAATAGCCGAAGTCGTAGAAGTTCACCAGCGGCCCCCCTTGGGCGCCGTAGAGGGCGGGGTGGTTCCACTGGGCGGAGGCGCCGTTCGCGAAGAGCCAGTCGTAGAGGTCGGGCACGACCTTGACGGCGCCGCGCACCCCGTTGTTGAAGCCGTGTCCCGCGGGGTTCACGACCTGGCCGAACCACTCCGTCGTGCCGATGATGTTCATCTCGCCGATCGACGGCAGCCAGAGCTCGTAGCCGGGCAGCGTGACGAGGGGCCCCGTGTTGAAGGCCTCGGCGACGGCGAGCGTGTCGGCCCAGTTGTCGGCCGTCATCCAGCCGGTCGCCGTACCCGTAGTGGTTGTGGTCGGTCGTCCCGAAGAAGTCGATCTCGCCCTTCTGCGCGGCATCGAACGCGGCGCTGTAGGCGTCCGTGGGCGTTCCCGTCCCGTCCGAGTAGTCGGTGTGCGAATGCAGGTCTCCGAAGTACAGGTCGTAGTCGGCCGCGTTCGCCGTGCCGGCCATGAGCAGCGTCAGCGCCACGGCGACGATCGCGATGCGCAGCCAGGCGCCGGGTGACGTCCCCTTCATGCTTCCCCCTTCGTCGTGCCTTCCCCTGGGACGCGGGGACGCGAGGTCCCCTGAGCGAGAGTAGGGTCATGCGGCGAGGCGGGTCAAGGCCAGCTCTTGCGCAAACCTCGCCCGTCGCCTGCGCGGGCAACGCTCTGCGATACCTCGCGTCGTCCGTCCCCACGTCGCTGTATCCTCCAAGAACGAGTGTGCGACTGTGCGAGGGGGAGAGCATGACGGTCCCGAGAGACGGCTCCTACATCTGGGTGACGTGGATCACCGGGCTGATGGCTGCCGACAAGCACTGCGAGTGGTCGGCGTGGTTCCGCGCCCACTTCCAGGGCTTCGACAAGGTGCCGAGCGACTTCGATCTCGCCGCCTGGAAGGCGGCCCACGGCGAGATGGTGCGCGCGCGGGCCGACGAGCTGCGGGGGCAGGGCCACACCGTGTTCGTCGAGGACCAGAACAAGTTCAGCCTCAAGGGCAAGGTCGCGACGCTCGGCGGTGTGCCCGACCTCGTGGCCATCCGCGACGGGCGAGGGACTCGTCGTCGACTGCAAGTCGGGCAAGCAGAGGGACTCCGACGCGTTCCAGGTCCTCACCTACATGCTCGTCCTGCCGCTGACCCACGCGGCCTGCCGGGGGGTCAGCCTCGCCGGCGAGGTCCAGTACCGCGACTCGCGGCTGCCCATCGCGCCGGAGAAGCTCGACGACGAGCGCAAGGGCCTGATCAGCGCGACGATCGAGCGCGTCGGGGGAGAGGCGCCGCTGCCGAAGGTGCCCAGTCTGAGCGAGTGCCGCTTCTGCGACCTGACCGTGGCGGACTGCCCCGAGCGCATCGACGAGGCGCGGCGCGTCGAGGTGGTCGAGACCGATCTGTTCTGAGGCGCCGGAGGGGAGGCGCGGTGGAGGACGTCGCCAAGGCCGTCGTCTCCATCGTCATGGGCCTGCTCGTCGTGCTCTGGATGTTCGTGGGCGACGCGAGATGAAGGGCCCCCTCGACATGCTCGGGCACCGAGGCTGAGAGCCTCATGATGGGATGGACGACGTGCTCAGGTCGGCTGCCTTCATCTTTCGGTCTGCACGCGACGGCGGGCAGGGCGTCCAAGGCGAGACCGCTCTGCTCGGCGTCGCCACCTTGCGCTTCAGACGGTCACTCTTCAGACTTCGCTGCGGACTCTGAGCAGTGTGCGGAGCTGTTCAGCTCCACCGAACAAGGGGGGCGCGGTGCGGTCATCACCAGGCGGCAGTCCTGAGAGCGGGGACGTGAGCTCGTGACGAGGTCGGACGGCGAACCCATCCCGCCGGGAGACGGGGCCGGCGACGTCGCCCCGAACGTCGCACCTCCGTGGCAGGAGCGTGACGCCTGGACGGCCCTCGCCGCGCTCGACGAGTCGCCCACGCTCGTGCCCGCGAGTGATTGGCCGGCCGGTCTGACCTGTCTGGACCGGCCGGGGCTCTACGCCTGGTGGGTCGACGACGTGGGCGCCGCCGACCTTTCACGCGGCCTCGGGCTCACGGTCGCGGGCGGCCGTCTCTACGCTGGGCAGGCCGGAGCGACGAAGTGGCCCTCCGGCAGGACGGTCGAGGACACCCTCGACAAGCGCCTCGGTCAGCTGGACCTGGGCGGCAAGGTGCGCATGTCCGCCTTCCGCTGGACGCTCGCCGCACTTCTCTTCAAGCAGCTGGAGGTGCAGGTGCAGGCGGCGATGGTCGTCACGCCGTCGTCCGAGCAGGCGCTCACCGACTGGATGCGCGAGCACCTCTCCATCGCCGTCCACCCGCACGACGACCGTGACACTCTCGGCGGCCTCGAGCATGCGGTGCTGGAGCGGCTGGACCCGCCGCTCAACCTCGGTCACCTGTCACTCACGCCGCTGCGCGAGCGGGTGACGGAGCTGCGCCGGCGGATCAGCCGGGACGCCTAGCCGCCTCCTCGACGTTGTCGGCGAACGTCCCCCAAGGTCGCCTGGGGCGGGGTGCATGAACGTCCACCGCCGGCGCGGGCAACGTCACCGCAGGCATCTCGTTGTCATCCTCCCGGGAGCGACGCGACTCGGTACGCTCGCTATGCCATGGGCGAGCATCCCTACGTCATCGAGCGTCGCCGCGAGCTGCACATGACCCAGCAGCAGCTCGCCGACGCGTCCGGGCTGCACCAGACCGTCGTCAGCCGCATCGAGCAGGGTATCGCCAATCCCACGGTCCGCACGCTGGGCGCCGTGGCGCGTGCGCTCGACGCGCGACTGACGCTGACGGAGCGGCGAGGCTGACGGCCGCCGCAGGACGGCGTCGCGGTCGGCGGTGGCCTTGAGGGCTTCCTCCTCAGTTCACCACGCGACCGGCTTCTCGGGCTCGTACAGCCACACCCGGAAGAAGTCGTCCAGCTGCATGCCGCTCTTCTCCTCGGCGAGAAGGATGAATTCCGGGGTGGTCGCCGTCCCGTGGCGGTGGTCGGCGGCCCAGGTGCGCATGATGCCGAAGAAGACCTCGTCGTCGCCTATCTTCTCGCGCAACGCCTGCAACGTCATCGCGCCGCGCAGGTAGACGCCTCCCCAGTCGAAGAGGTCGGCGGGGTCGAGCACGTTGCCGGTCGCCAGGCCCCAGATCCAGCCGCCTGTACTGTAGTTCGCCTTGAACGCCTGGTGCGCGCTTTGGTTCCCCTGCCTCTCGCTCCAGATCCAGTTGGAGAACGTCGCGAACCCCTCGTTCAGCCAGATGTCGGGCCAATCCTTGAGCGTCACGGAATCGCCGTACCACATGTGGGCGGTCTCGTGCACCAGCGTCCACTCGCTGGGCATGCGCTCGTAGAACGGCTTCGTCTGCGTCTCGAGGGCGTACCCGACGAACTTGGCGTTGTCGACGATCGCCCCGACGGCGGTGAACGGGTACTCGCCGTACAGGTCGACGAAGAAGCGCACGACGGCGGGCAGCTTCCTGAGCACCTGACCCTTGGACAGCTGCGGGTCGACGGCCACGTAGGTCGGGATGCCGTCGATCTTGTACTCGGTCAGGTCGAAGCGCCCCAGCGCGACCGTGGCGAGGTACGGCGCCATGGGGTCGGTCTCGCGCCAGCGCCACGTCGTCCCGCCGTTGGCGGTCTTGTGCGACAGGAGGACGCCGTTGGCCATGGCGGTGAGGCCCTCGGGGACGGTGACGGCGAAGTCGAAGGTCGCCTTGTCCTCCGGGTCGTCGTTCACCGGGTACCACGCCTCGCGACCCCTGGCACTCGCCGAGCGCGCAGGCTCCGTCGGCGGTCGGGATCCATCCGTTGATGTCGCCGTTCGGGTCGACGATGGTCTCGGGCACGCCGGCGTAGCGGACGACGACCTCGAAGACGGCGCCGTCGACGATGCCGGCCGCCGGCGTGACGACGAGTTCCTGCCCCTCGCGGGCGAACGTCGCCTCGACGCCGTCGACGAGCACCTGCCTGACGGTGAAGGCGCGCAGGTCGAGGTCGAAGCGCGACAGGTCCTGCGTGGCGGTCGCGCGGATGGTCGCGCGGCCGGCCAGGTGATCCTCGGCAGGCCAATAGGTCAGTCGCGAGGCTGTAGTGGGCCACGTCGTACCCGCCGTTGCCGGCGAGCGGAAAGCACGGGTCACCGGTGCCCGGCGCGCCGGGGGTGAACTCGGCGGCGAGGGCCGCCCCCGGCAGCAGGATCAGGGCGCAGGCGCAGAACAGCGCGGCGAGCAGGCATCTCTTCATGGTCCCCCCTTGGTGCGTCACGAGACGTGTCTCGAGGATACGCCCGGTCGCAGCCGGCGTCGACGGTCTGTCGCCAGTGTCAGGCGACGCTTCAAGCGCCGCGAAACCCCGCGCCGCCGAGGTCCCCGTGCTCGCTGAGGCAGACGAGGGCGGCTGGGTGGCACGCGAGGCGCGCGATGAGTACTGTTGCCGCGCTCCGGCAAAGCTGGGAGCAGGACCACGACGGAGGTGCGACGTGCCGACCTACGAGTACCGCTGTGGCAAGTGCGGCGAGGCCTTCGAGGTCGTCTGCAGTATCGCCGAGCGCGAGCAGAAGGCGGTGTGCCCGGCCTGCGGCGCGCGCGAGGTGAACCAGGTGTTCGGCTCGATCGCCTTCTCAGGTCACCGGACCGAGTTCAGCCCCGGCCACTTCGAGCGCGCGAAGGGCAAACAAGGCGGACCGCCGCGCTGGGTCGAGCCCAAGCGCTGAGGGCGAGGCCGGCGGAGGTCGCGCCTCCGTCTGCGGTCGCGCCCCCGTCTGCGGCCGCGCCCCCTGCCGCCCCGCCTTCTCGGCTCGTCTCAGGCGAGCACGCGCAGGCGCGCGGGACTGACTTCGACCGACAGCGGCATGTCGCCGAGCGCGTCCCCGTCGACGTCGAGGGGGAAGAAGTCGCCCGCGCCGGACCGTCCGCCGTCGGCGGCCAGCAACTCCACCTTCGTGCAGGCGAAGGCCGAGACGCCCGGCTTCGTCAGGTGCTCGCCACGGTAGATGCTCAGGAAGTGGCGCAGCATCGTCAGCTTGGTCGGCGTCTCGACGAGGACCACGTCGAGCAGGCCGTCGTCGACGCGGGCGGCGGGGGCGACCTTCATGCCGCCGCCGAACGTGTGGCCGTTGGCGATCACCACGGCGTAGGTGGTGAGGACGCGCTCGAAGGCGGCACCGTCGGCGAGCGTCGCGCGGCACAGGATGCGGCGGCGCCGACAGGTGACGACGGCGCCGACCGTCGCGGCGCCGTAGGCGGCGCGGCCCGGGATCGCCGCCGGCATGGCGGCGGTGTAGCGGTCGACGAGGCCGCCGATGCCGGCCGAGAGCACGTTGACGAAGAAGCGCTCGACCGGGCGCCCGTCGTTGCCGACGAAGCGGGCGCGGCCGACGTCGACGACGCGCGTCCGGCCGCCGGCGATAGCCTCGAGGTACGGCTCGCGAGCGGGAGCGATGTCGAGCGAGCGGCCGAAGTCGCCGCCGGTGCCGGCCGAGACGATGCCGAGGGCCGGCAGCTCTTCGGGAGTCGGTGAGGCTGCGACCGGCGGGCAGGCGGCGTCCGACGCACCCGGCCGCGCCAGCAGCCCGTTGACGACCTCGCTGAGAACGCCGTCGCCGCCGACGCTGATCACGAGAGCGCGGCCTTCGGCTACCGCGCGCGAGGCCAGTTCGGTCGCGTGGCCGGCTCGTTCGGTGAGCGCGAGGTCGACCGCGCCGATGCGCGCCTGCAGCGAGGTCACGATCGCCTCGATCTCGCCGCGCGCCCGCCCGCTGCGCGCCGCGGGGTTCGCGATGACCAGTGGCGGAAGGCCGGCGCCCGGTGCGAGGCAGGAGGAGTCCCGCGGCGGGGCCGTCGCGCTCATTCGGGTGCTCTGCCCGTGGCTCGCGTCATGCCGGCAACGCTACCAGACGCGGACCGAAGGGTCAGAGGTTGCTCGCGACCAGAGACACCGCCGGCCCGAGCGCCCCGCTACGGTAGGATTCGCCCATGGCCACCGAGGACACCTTCGCGACGCGTGCCGACCCTGTGCTCGTCAGGATGCCGGACCGCTGCCGCGTCGCGGCGCGCGTGTTCGGCCCGGAGGGCGGGCCGCCGGTGCTCTTCGTCGCCGGCGGCGACGGCGGCATGCTGCAGTGGCGGGGGCTGATCCCCGAGCTCTGCGTCGACGCCGACGAGCGCGAGCTGTTCGCCGACGGCCGGGTGCGGCGGCGTCGCTCGCCGCCGACCTGCGGGTGGCGGCGTTCGACGCGCGCGGGACCGGCTGGTCGAGCCGCTCGCACGGCGTCTGCACGACGGCCGGGGCCGCCGCCGCCGACGCCCTTGCCCTGGCGGGGGCGCTGTTCGGCGGTCGCTTCCACCTCGTCGGTCACGGTCTGGGCGGGGCCGCCGCCCTGCAGGTGGCGCTGGCGGGCCCGCGCCTCGTCGCTTCGCTGACGCTCATCTCGAGCACGGCCGGGGGCGACGCCTTCGTGCCCCCCGGCCAGGCCTTCTTCGAGGTCCGCGCCGCCCTCGCCGACGGCGGTGGACGGAGGGCCGACCTCGACCGCCGAGCGGAGCTCGCCGAGCTCGTGCGCCGCGACGTGGAGCTGGGCTTCACGCCCAGCTTCGTCGCCGCGCACCCGGCGCTGATCGACCATCTGACGGCGAGGCGCGGCGCGGCCTCGCCGAGGAGCTCGAGTTCGCGCGCCACGGCGCGGCGGGCATGACGGCCGCCGCCGGTCGGGGCGAGCAGTTCGCTGCCCTCGACTTCGTCGCGCGCCTCGGCGAGGCCGCGACGTCGACGCTCGTCATCTGCGGCAGCGGGGACGCCGTGCTGCCGCCGGCAACGGAGAGCTCGCGGACGGATCCCCGGCTCCCGTCTCGTCACGCTCGACGCCGGGCACATGGTCACGGTCGAGCGCGCCGCCGACGTCGCCGCCTCGATCCGCGCTCACGTTCTGATGCACCCCTGAGCTTCCAGCTCGCCGTCGCACGGCGATGGTGTCGGCGTGCAGTCGAGCAGGCGATACGCGTCACGGTTTTCCCGACCGGAGGCAACGGGGCGCCGCAAGAGACGCAAACGATGGAACCTTCGGGGGTCTTTCAGATGTCAGGCACCAAGAGTCTCGACGACGTACATGCTTGTCGCCGTCGCCATGATCGCCCTTTCGCTCGCCTTCTTCACCGTGACCTCCACGGCCAAGGCCGACACGCTCACGCTCGCCGGCGGCTACACGCAGCTCACCACGAACCCGGACACCACCGAAGGTCCTGCTCGCAGCAGAAGGTGCTGCCGCTGCCGCGTCTTTCCGTCGTGGGTCATCCCGACCACCGTCGACGGCAAGCTCGCGCTGCGCTACCGCTTCTACATCACCGGCGGCAGTGACGGCGCGCACGCTCGGCGGCGAGATCTACCACTCCGGCGGCCTGCGCTGGATCAACCTGGCCAACGGCAAGAAGTTCGTCGTCAAGAACTTCACCATCGACACCGTGAACTGGCAGCTGACGGCCGAGATCCCGGCCCTCGGCGGGGCGCGGGCGCCGATCCTCGACCTCGACCAGTCGCAGCTGAAGGTCACGCAGGGCACGATCTACACGAAGGTCGGCCCGGTGCCGGCGACGCTGACCGCGACTGCGGCCGGCGCCCTCAACCAGTACCTCGGCGTGAGCTTCTTCGCCGAGGGTATCCCGGTCGGGACCGCCAACGTGTTCGCGCGCTTCGCGATGTAAGAGCGCTCTCGAGAGACGCACGCCGAGGGGCGGCGGCCCGGCACGGGCCGCCGCCCCTTTCTTCTGCAGGGCGCGAAGTTCGCACAGCCTGCGGAGGCGGCGCCCCGCGAAGAATGCGTATCTGGTCGCGGCGCCGCGCGGTCTGCTATGAATGTGCCATGGCCGGCGGCGCGCCGCAGGGCGCGGGGGCCTCGTAGTGCCGGCACACCCGACGGAGGGAGTCGCACCTTGGCACAGCTCGAGCGTCAGCCCGTCGAACCGCTGCGTCCCGACTTCACCTTCACGTATCACTCGAGCGCCGAGCTCGACCGCCTGAAGCAGGCGACGCTCGACATCCTCGAGCGCGTCGGCGTCCGCTTTCCCTCGGACAAGGCGCTTCGTGTGCTGGCCGAGCACGGCGCCCTCGTCGACCGCGAGGCCCGCATCGCCCGCTTCCCATCCGACGTCGTGCTCGCGGCGATGGCCGAAGCGCCGCGGAGGTTCACGCTGGGCGCACGCGATCCGTCCTGCGAGATACCCGTCGGCGACGGCGCCACGTACTGCACGAGCGACGGGTGCGGGCCGCGGATCGTCGACCCCTTGACGGGTGAGGAGCGGCGTCTCCACCAAGGCCGACGTCGCGTCGGTGTCGCGCATGCTCGACTACCTCGGCAGCATGGGCTTCTGGTGGCCCACGGTCGGCGCGGGCGACTACGGCGAGACCTCGCAGCTCCACGAGATCGATGCGGGCTTCCGCAACACCGTCAAGCACGTCCAGGGGATGGTCCAGGGCGAGCGCCAGGCGCGCTACGCGCTCGAGGTGGCGACGGTGATCGCAGGCAGCGCCGAGGAGCTGCGCCGGCGGCCCGTCATGAGCGACCTCATCGGGACCATCTCGCCGCTCGTCCAGGACACCGACGGCATCGAGGCGGCGATGGTGTTCGCCGAGGCCGGCGTGCCGGTGTGCTTCGTGACGATGCCGACTCTGGGCACGACGGCGCCCGCGACCAGGGCCGGCGCCTACGCGATGGCGGCCGCGGAGCTGGTCAGCGCGACCGTCCTCGTCCAGCTCGTCGCCCCCGGCGCGCCGGTGATGCACTCGCTACATCCCGAGCTACGTCGACCCGCGTACGGGCGGCTTCCTGAGCTTCCCGCGCGACCACCGCGGCGGTTCGCTGACCGCCGAGCTGCCGCATCACTGGGGCGTCCCGGCCGAGGGCACGTCGTGCGGCACCGACTCGACCTCACCGGGCACGTGGCAGAGCGGGGTGGAGGAGACGGTCTCGCTGGTACGAGGGGGCGCAGATCGGCTGCGACCTCATGACGACCATCGGGCTGCTCGGCACCTACATCACGTTCTCGGCCGAGCACCTTCTGCTCGGCGACGACATCTACCACCGCGCGCGCTACCTCATCAAGGACATCGCGTTCGAGGACGACGACCTCGCGATGGAACCGATCGCCGACGTGGGGCCGGGCGGGCACTTCCTCGGTCACCGCCACACCCGCACCCATATGCGCGAGGCCGTGGTCCGCGGGGTCACGCACCAGTTCGGTCCCGACGGGGCGTACCGCGACGCGCTCGAGGTCGCGCGCGAGCGGGCCCTCGAGATCTGGTGCGACTATCAGCCTGAACCACTCGAGGACGACAAGGCCGCGGAGCTGGCGCGCATCACCGCCGCCGCCGAGCGGGAACTCAAGGAGTAGGACGGGGGCCGGCGCGTCGCCGCAGGCGACCGGCCGGCCCACGAAAGGAGACATCGTGGAAGCAGAGCACCGGACAAGGGACGGAAGGCGTGCGCAGCGGCCTCGTGGGCGTGGCGCGCGGCGACTCCGTCGAGATCTCGCGCAGCGCCGTCGCGCTGTCGGCGAGCAAGGGCGCGGTGAGCGTGAAGCAGGGCGTCACCGGCGCCGTGCTCGCCGGGGGCGACGCGACCGTCGCCCAGGGCTACGCCACGGCGCTCGCGACCGCCGGGGACGCGACCGTCAAGCAGGCCGGCGCGCAGTGGCTGCTCGCCGCCGGCGACGTCGACGTCGAGTTCGGCGGGGCGCTGGCGGTCGTTGCGCCGCACGTGACGATGCGGCGTGGCTTCGTCGGCCTGCTCGTGGCGCGTCACGCGCAGTTCGAGGACGGCGCCAAGGTGCTCCTCAAGCCGACGGGTGCGGCGGCGCTCGGCGCCGCCTTCGGGATGGCGTTCGCCGTCGTCGCGGCCATCGCCGTGCTCGGCCGGCGGCGCCGCTGAGCGGCGTGACGGACTCCGCGCCGGCGACGCCCGTCGCGGATCGCGTCGCCGCCCTTCTCGGCGAGCTCGCCGCGAAGGGCAGCGAGAAGGACCGCGCCGGCATGGCGCGCTACGGCATCAGGGTCGACGACGCCTTCGGGGTCTCGCTCTGGGAGCTGCGGCGGATGGCGAAGCCCCTCCGCCGCGACCACGAGCTCGCGCTCGCCCTGTGGGCGACGGGCAACCACGAGGCGCGCCTGCTGGCGACGATCGTCGACGACCCGGCTCTCGTCGACGAGGCGCAGATGGAGGCGTGGGTCGCCGACCTCGACTCGTGGGACGTCTGCGACCAGCTCACCTCGAACCTGTTCGACAAGACGAGCGCTCGCGTACGACAAGGCGCGCGAGTGGGCGGCGCGCGACGAGGAGTTCGTCCGGCGCGCCGCCTTCGCCATGATCGCGGCGCTCGCCGTGCAGGACAAGGCCGCCACCGACGAGCGTCTGCTCGCCTTCCTCCCGCTCATCGAGGCGTGCGCCGACGACCCGCGCAACTTCGTCAAGAAGGCCGTGAACTGGGCCCTGCGCAACATCGGCAAGCGGAACGCGCGCGCTCAACGCGGCGGCGGTCGCGTGCGCGCAGCGCATCCGCGCCGCCGCGAACGCGGCGCGCCGGCGGCGAGCGGGGCGGCGACCCCGGCGCGCGCAGCGCGCGATGGGTCGCCGCCGACGCCCTGCGCGAGCTCACGTCCGAGAAGGTGCAGGCGCGCCTCGCGGCGCGCGGCTGAGCCTCGCCGGCCGAGTCTGCCGCGCGCCCGGACCGCGCCCGCCGCGCGCCCGGACCGCGTCTCGCCGAGCGGCCTCCTTGTGGCCCCTCGACGGCCGGTAGTAGCATGATGGCCCGCCGCGCCGCGGTGGCGCCGGCGGGGTCGGAGGTGCAGCCGATGCCCCAGCCGCGGCCAGAGTACGCAGTCCCCCAGCGCCGGCACCCTCGCCTCGTCAGGGCGTCCGAGCACCTGCGGCGGCACCGCACCCTGGTGGGCCTGATCGCCGCCGCGCTCATCGCCGTCGTCTTCGTCCTCGACGCGCTGACGACGCAGCGGGGGTTGTGGGGCCTCTACCTGATCCCGCTCACCCTCCTCGCCGTCTCCATGCGCGAGCGGGTCGTGGCCGCCGCGACCGTCGTCTGCGGGCTCCTCAACCTCCTCGCCGTGGTGATCGAAGCAGGACTTCGCGGCGCAGCGCCTCCTCGGCGTCGCTGTACGGGCTCCTCGCCGGCGCGGCGCCTCGTGATCCTCGCCTACCTGGTCGAGCGTCTCACGGCGCTGTCGGGGTACGCGACCACGCGCGCCCAGCTCGCCGAGGCGAGCGCCGACATCGCGCGCGCGGGCCGCACGCGCACGGACCTCGACGACCTGCTCGAATACAGCGTGGAACGTATGGGGGAACAGATCGACGCGACCGCGGGCGCTCTGCTCGTCCTGGAAGCGCGCGCCTGGCACGGGCGCGCGGGGTTCGGTCTGGGGGTCGACGCTCGCGAACTGCAGGGCGAGCGCATCGAGCTCACGCTGGTCGATGCGGCTTTGGAGTCCGGCCGGGCGGTGGTCCGCGATGTGGACCCCGACCCGTCCGGCCTCGCCCTCCTCGCCCCCTACGCGCGCCTCGAGCGCGTGCTCCTCGTGCCGGTCCAGGCCACCAGCCGGGGCGACGTCGGCGTCATCGTCCTGAACCGCCCGCGCGCGAACGGCGAGTTCACGAACGAGCAGATCGACTTCGTCGAGCAGGCGGCGAAGTACGTCGGCGTCGCGATCGAGAACGTGCGTCTCATGAGCGAGGCCGCGGCGCGCCGCCACGATCTCGAGCTGGTGCGCGATTCGAGCCTCGACTTCGCCCAGTCCGTCGACATGAACGAGGTCCTCGAGGCGATCGTCGTGCGGCTCCTCGACGCCCTCGGCATGGAGGCCTGCGACGTCTACGAGGTGGACCCCGACGACGGGTCGCTCAAGCTCCTCGTGAGCTACGAGGACTGGGGCTTCGACGAGGACGTCACCGTCGGGCGCATCTTCGCCCTCGAGGAGTTCGCCTCGAGCGCCCTGGCGGTCTCGACGCGCCGGCCCGTCCTCATCAACTCGGCCGACGACCCACGGCTCAGCGAGGTCGAGGCCGAGCTCTTCCGGCGCTACGGCCACCGCACCCAGCTGAGCGTGCCGCTGCGCATCCGCGACCGCGTGATCGGGCTCGTGGAGGTGTTCGACAACCGCACCTCGCGCGGTCTCCTCCCTGAGGAGATCCAGCTCGCCAGCGCGATCTGCCGCTTCGCCGCCCTGGCGCTCGACAAGGCGCGCCTCTACGAGGAGCAGCGCCGCATCGCCGCCCGCCTCGACCGTCTCGCCGGCCAACTGCAGAACCTGCAGGGGTTCGCGCTCGAGATCAACCGGCGGCTGGAGATCTCCGAGCCGCAGGAGATCCTCGACGAGGCCGTGCGCGTGGCCGTCGAGTTGCTCGACGTGCGCGCGGCGGCGGCGGTCGGCGGTCAGGGCGACCAGATGGTCGTGCAGGCGCTCGCCGCGGCGACGGAGCGGCCCTGGGATGAGGCGACGGGCGAGGAAGGCGAGGACGGGGCGGTGCGCGCACCGGCTGCCTCCGCAGACAGGCTCCTCGCACGGGCGGGGCCCGCCGAGGCGCTCTCGCTGTGGCCGCTGCTGCCGGTGGCGCTCGCCGGCGAGGTCCTCGAGCGCTGCCGCCCGCTGCTCACGCCGGTGCCCGACACGCTGCTCGCCACCGACGGAGACGTGATGCCGCGCATCGACGAGTCGGACGGCCTGCTCGTCGTCCCCATCGAGAGCGAGACGCCGCAGCACGTCTCGGCGCTCGTCATGCTCGACAAGCGCACGGGCGCCTTCGGCGATGACGACCGGCTGCTCGCCGCGACGCTCGCGGCGACGCTCGGCGCGAGCCTTCACAACGCCACCGTGTACCAGCGTGAGCACGTGATCGCCGAGACGTTCCAGCAGGCATTGCTGATGCAGCCGCCGCCGATCCCCGGCGTGGACGTCGGGGTCTGTTACCGGGCGGCGACGGAGGCGGCGCGCGTCGGCGGCGACTTCTACGACCTCGTCAGTCTGGGGCCGAACCGGCTGATGGTCGTCGTCGGCGACGTGTGCGGCAAGGGTCTTGCGGCGGCGGCCGAGTCGGCCGTCGTGCGCTACATGCTGCGCGCCTACGCCCAGGAGGAGCCTCCGGGACAGGCCCTCTCGCGGCTCAACGCCACGGTGTTGAACCAGCTGCCCGGTCAGCCGTTCATCACCCTCATCGTCGCCTACCTCGACGTCGCCCGTCACATGATCGAGTACGCGGTCGCCGGCCATCCGCGCCCGACGGCGCTGAGCGGTCACATGGAGTTCCCGCTGCCCTGGGAGGGCGGGGTGCCTGTCGGGATCTTCCGCGGCGCCCTGTATCCGACGCATCGCGTCGTGCTGCCCGAGGACTCGTGCGTGGTGCTCTACACCGACGGGCTGATCGAGGCGCGTCACGAGCGACGGATGTTCGGCGAGAAGCGTCTGCTCGAGGCGGTCCAGCAGGGCCTGGGTCTGGGCGCCCAGGAGCTCTCCGAGCACCTGCTCGAGACGGTCCGCGACGTACGCCGACGGCGTGCTCGCCGACGACTGCGCGGCCGTCGTGATCCGTCTGCCGTAGGCGCGGGCGGCGCGGCGCCTCAGGCCTGGCGCACGACGGTGGTGAGGGCGTCGGCGACGGCGAGGACGCGCGGGCGGCGGCCGAGGCGCGCCTCGGCCGCCGCCCGCGCGTCGGCCACCGTCGCGTAGGTCTCGATCCCGAGTCCCGCGAACCGGCCCGGGTCCTGAGCCCCGACCACGGCGATCCGATAGCGTTCGAGCACGCGGGCGACGACGAAGGCGCGCTGTCCGCCGGGCCCCAGCGCCTCGCGCAGGCCGCGGGCGACGATCTCCCCCGGCGCGGCCCCGGCGAGCAGGGCGGCGAAGTTGCTCTCGCCGGGCCCGTCGCCGGCGCCTCGCGGCAGGTCGGCGCAGAGCACGATCGCGCCGCCGTCGGCGAGCGCCGGTCGCCGCTGGAGGCCGATGTAGGTCGCGGCCCGGCTCGCTTGATAGAGGTTGTCGCTCTTGGGCGCCGGAACGCCGGCGACGATGACGTCGAAGGGGCCGCCGACCGGGCGCAGCCACGCTGCGCGATGGGCGGCGGCCAGCGACGCCTGCGCACTGCGCCGGCTCGCCGGCGAGCAGCGCCGCCGGTCGTCCCTCTTCGTCGACGACCGCGTTGACGGCGAAGCGCAGCGGCGTGCGCGCGGCGATCTCCCGCAGCGTCTCCTGGAACGGGTTGCCTTCGAGGCGTCCGAGCTCGACACCGGGCTCCGCGATGAAGACGGGCCTGTGCGTCCAGGCGATGGTCGCCTCGCCGGCGCAGCCGATCGCCACCGCCTTGACGCCGCCCGAGAAGCCGGCGTACAGGTGGGGTTCGACGACCCCCACGCCGACGACGAGCGAAGCCGCGGCGACGCGCCGGTGCACGAGCACCGGCGCTCCCCCGGCGGTGGCGCCAAGGTCGGCGTGCGGTCCCTCGAGGCCCTGCGCGTCGAAGGCCTCGACCCGGTCGGCGACGCGCTCGCCGAGCAGCGCGCGGCGCTCGCCGGCGGTCGTCGTCGCGTGCAGGCCGCAGCCGATGGCGACGGCGATGCGCGCGTCGGGCACGCCGGCGGCGCCGAGCTCGGCGAGGAGGCGCTCGACGATCAGCGCCGTCGGGCAGGCACGCGAGGCATCCGGGACGGCGATCACGACCTCGCCCGCCGGAGCAGTCGTCATCGCCTCGCGGGCAAGCTCGCCGAGGCGTCGCGACGCGACCGGCTCGGCGAGCGCGCACGAGAGCGTCCACGCCGGGTCCTCGGCGGGCGCGAGCCGGGCCGGCGGCTCGAACGCGTCGGCGTCGGGCACCGGCACCCGCCGAGCGCCGCAGAAGACCCAGGCGCCCGGCGGTGCCGCTCACCGCCGGTCCCGCGGCCGGCTGCCCTGCTTGCTCCTGCCGCTCGTCCCCCCGGGCGGGTGGTAGCCCGGGCGCGACGAGGGCGGCGGCGGCGGATACCAGAGGTAGGCGACCACCATGAGGATCGGCCCCATCACCGGGATCACGCCGGCGAGGATGCCCACAAGCACCCAGTTGAAGACGCTGCGGTGGCGTCTTGCGCGCGGTGAGCACGCCGAGCACGACGCAGACGATCGGCAGGACGGGGAGCTGCCACTGGAGCAGGAGGAAGACCTCGAAGACCCACTCGACGATCTCGGCGAAGCTGAGCGCCACGACGGCGACGGCGGCGCGCGCGACGGCGTCGACCGCGGGGAGAGTACTCACGACGGCCGACTCACGCGTCGCCGTAGCGGGCGAGCAGGCGGTGGACGGTCGCGCGCACGGTGTCGTCCATGCCGTCCGGCGACAGGGGGCGCGCCTCGCCGCCGAAGCGCAGCACGAAGTGGACGAGCCAGGGGTCGTCGATGTAGGGCTGGCGCGCGACGCAGGCGCCGTCGGGCAGCCTGTCGATCGGCTGGATCTCCTCGACGTAGCGCGCGGCGGCCGGGCTGAACCAGAGAGTCGCCGTCCGCGGCGCGTAGGCCGCCGACGCCGGGACGCCCTCGGTGCGGTACAGGTCGAGCTCGAGATCGGGACGCGGTGTGAAGGCGTCGTCGAGCAGGGCGGCGCGCTTGGTAGTCGCCACGCGGAAGACACGGCGCCCCTGGGCGTGCCGGCAGAAGCAGACGTAGTACCACTCGCCGCGGCTGCGGACCATGAGGTAGGGCTCCACCGTGCGCACCGTCGACTCGTCCGTGCCCTCCGACCAGTACTCGATCTCGAGCAGGCGCCGCGTGCGGATGGCGGCGTTGACGGCGGCGAAGACCTCGTCCTGCGGCGGCAGCTGGTCGCCGGCGATGAGGGTGGGCGGCGCGGCGCCGCGCGCGGCGCGCAGCTTCGTCGCCGCGCCGGTCAGCGCCGCCCCGGAGGCGACCGGCAGCTGGCCCCCGACCAGGTCCACGGCGAGCAGCAAGGTGTCGGCCTGCAAGGGGGAGAGGCGGGCCGGACGGGCGAAGGGCTTGCCGGCCAGGTCGCACCAGACCTCGAGCGTGTCGCGGCCCTTGTACTGCGCGTAGAGCAGGGCGCCGTCGGCGCCGAAGTTGACGAGGTTGAGGAGGCGCACGTCGGCGCGCAGCTCCGTCGCCGTCAGGTCGAGGTCCGCGCACACGCGGGCGACGGGGAGCAGGCCCTCGCCGCCCTCGTCGCAGTGGCGCAGGAGGTAGGTGGCGAGGGCCGTGAGGCGGGTGAAGCGGTCGACCTCGACGCGCCAGTCGTCAGTGCGGGCGGCGCGCCGCCGGCGCGGCCGGCGCCGCACCCGCCGGGGTGGCGTGCCTGGTCGACGGAGGCGGAGCCGAGAGCAGGTCGTCGAGCCGGTGCAGCTGCGCGACGAGCTCGTCGCGCAGCCCCTCCGGCCCCTCGAGCGTGGCGTGCTCGCCGAGGCCGAGCACCCACGAGACCAGCGGCTGGGCGCTCGTGTACGCGGTCGTGAACAGCGCGTCCCCGTCGGGGAGGGGTTCGAGGCGTGCCGCAGCGGCTGTAGTGCGCCTCGACCCACCACGCCATGTCGGCGGCGACCCGGACGCGGGCCTCGCCGGCGGGGGCGCCGAGGCGCCACGGCGGACGGTCGCGGTAGGCGGCGAGGTCGAAGTCGGCCGGAGGCGCGAAGTCGTGGGGCGCGCGCGTGGCGTGCGTCACCCGCGAGCGGATGCGCGACAGCCTGAAGGTGCGGACCGCCTGCCGCAGGTGGCAGAAGCCGATGAGGTACCACTCGTCGCCGACGAGCTGGAGGCCGTAGGGGTCGACGGTGCGCTCGAGCTCCTCGTCGCGACCGATGGCGTAGTAGCGGAAGACGACGCGCTTGCGGTCGGCGACGGCCGCCTGCAGCTTGGGGAGGACGGCGGCGCCGGAGCCGGCCTCAGGCAGGACGGCCAGCTCTGGCGTCGCCGCGTCGTCGATCAGTTCCGGGCGGCCCTGCATGAGGCTCACGAGGGCGAGGCGCAGCGGCTTGGAGTAGGCGAAGCGGTCCTCGAGCACGGCGAGGCAGGCGGCGAGCGCGGTCAGCTCTTCGCGGGTCAGCTGCACGGCAGGCAGGTAGTAGGCGCTCGCCGGCAGGCTGTAGACCTCGCCGGCGCCCTCGGCGTCCTGACCCGCGACGACCTCGATGCCGAGCCCCGCGAGCTCGGCCCGGTCCTCGTAGAAGCGCCGCTTGAAGGCCTCTTCGGTCATCGTCGGGTAGCCCTCGACGCGGCGCCGGATCTCGCCGACGGTCACGGGATGACCGCCGCGCGACAACAGCAAGGCGACCAGCGAGAGCCGGCGGATCTGCTTGTCGGCGTCCTTCGAGAAGCCCTCTTCGCGGGGCGGGCCGGCCTGGCTCACGGCGTGAACGTCTCCTTGCGGGCGTCTCAGGCGGCCGTCGCGAAGCGGCGGCCTGCCACCGGGATTCTACGCGAGAACGGGGGCGGCGCGCGGGGCCGGGCGCGCCCGGCCCCGCGCGCCGCGCATCCGTGGGATCAGCCCCGGCAGCCTCGCGGCCGGCGGCCGCGATCACGGCGTCGAGCTCCCGCCCGAGGTCCTCGGGGAAGGGCTCCGGCTCGACGGCGAGGATCTCGGTGACGCGCGCGGCCGCCTTCCCGGTCACGCTCGGACGTCCCGCCTGCACCCACGCCTCGTAGGTGCCCGTGTCGCCGAGCCGGCCTGCCAGAGCTCGCGGACGTGGGCGCGGGTGTGGCGGTCGAAGAGGTAGTCGCCGCCGAAGCCCATGCGCTTGATGAGATCGACGGCGAGCGTCTCCTCGTCGACCGCGACGCCGCGCAGGATGCGCTTGACGATGCCGAAGACCTCGTCGTCGACGACGATGTTCTCGAGGCAGAGGATCCGCGAACCGTCGAGCAGTCCCGTTCCGAAGGTGACGTCGGCGCCGTTGGCGTAGGCCATGAACATCGCCAGCGCGTTCTCGTAGGCCGACTGCGCTCCGGGCTCCTTGGCCGTCGTGGCCCCGGAGCCGAACCAGGCCGGGATGCGGTAGAAGTCCGCCATGTGCCCCTGGATCGAGCGCAGCAGGATCGCCTCCGGCGAGCTGCTCGCGTAGGCGCCGGTGTTCATGTCCATGCGCGGTCGGTCCCCCGCCGTGGATCGACCTTGGCGCCGGGGTGGGCGAGCTGGACGAGCGCCGCGGCGCTGAGGAGCTCGGCGTTGTTCACGACCGCGGCGCCGGCTACGGTGACGGGCGCCGTCGCGCCGAGGATCGGCATCGGGTAGAAGCTGACGGGGATGCCGGCCTCGGCGAGCACCAGGGCGAGGTCCATGCCGAAGCGCTCCTGGTGCAGCGGCGAGACCGTGCAGACGATGGCCGTGAAGGGCGGCCGCCGGCGCAGCTCCTCGCGGCCGCCGGCCAGCGCCTCGGCCATGCGGATCAGGCTGCGCGCCTCCCGGTCCTCCTTGATCGAGACGACGATGGTGTGCTTGCTCGAGTTGCGCACGCAGGCGTCGAACTCGTGCAGCACGCGGGTCTCGGGGGCGCAGTCCTGGGCCGACACGACGGCCGAGGTCGCGGAGACGTCGTCGAGCGCCTGGACGACGCGGGCCGTCTCCTCGAGGTCGCTCTTGCGCGAGGGACGGACCTTACCGTCGGCTTCGCGGCGGAAGACGCCGCAGCCGTCCGAGCTCAGGTAGACGTGCTCGCCGTCGAGCCGCAGGTCCTACTCGGACGTGCGGCCGCCGAGGACGAACGTCGAGGGCACGGTCGCGAGGGCGCGCTCGACCAGCTCGGGGGGCAGCTTGGCGACGGTCGACTCGCGGTCGACCGTCGCCCCGTGCGCCTCGAGCACGTCGAGCGCCCGCTGCGAGTGGTACGTGCAGCCGGTCGTCGCCAGGACGTCGAGCGTGGCCTCGTGGATGCGGCGGACGTCGCCGGCGTCGAGGAGCTCGAGCTTGACGCGCCGTCCGACGTAGGCGCGGTCGGCGAGGGTCGCGGTCGGCTGGGTCATGGTGACTCCTCTCAGGGCGCGGCGAGCGCCGCCTCACGTCGCCGGCGCGACGCCCTCCTGGACGAACGCCCGGTGCGCGTTCCTGCTGCCCCAGCCGACCGCCACGGCGACGTAGTCGGCGCGGAACTCGAGCTCGTCGCCGACCTGCACCGGAGGGTCGGCGTCGGTGACGTCGACGACGGTGTGGTCGGAGCTCGCGCCGACGATCGTGCACGCCCGGCCGCGTCGGCGTGATCCACTGCACGCTGAGATCGACCTCGCCCATGGCCAGGATGGCGCGCCGGCGCAGGCCGAGGTCGGGCCACTCCCGGACGCGCATGAACGCGTCGGGGCCGGTCTCGCCGCCGGGCGCCGAGGGCTTCTCCTTCACCTCGATGACCTCGGCGTAGACCCTGAACGTGTCGTGATGGGTGCCCGGCAGCGACACGTCGCAGATGCTGTCCCTTCCGAGCAGGATGCCCTCGCCGACGCGCAGGTGGTCGACGCGCCGCGGCGTGCAGCCGCTCGCCACGAACTGCAGGTTGTTCGTGTGGCCGCCGCTGACGGTCCGGAAGCGCAGGCCCAGCTCGCCCTCCAGGCGCTCGACGAAGTCGGCGAAGTCCTGCATGTTGCCGCTGCGTGGGAAGGACGCCGCACAGGCAGTTGAGGCTGCAGGCCAGGCCGGTGAGCTCGAGGCCGGGGAGCTCGAGCGCCAGACGGCAGAGGGCGGCGGCATCCTCGCGGCATCACCCCTTCGCGCCGGTCGCCCCACTCGACGATCACGAGGACCTCGTGGGTCTTGCCCTGGCGGACGGCGGCCGCGGAGAGGGCGCGGAGGGCGCGGGGTTCGGAGTTGAGGCTGCTCGTGGTGAGGGCGACGACGTCGTCCGCCTGGCTGAGGGCCGGCAGGCGCAGCAGCAGGACGTCGCAGTCGATGCCGGCGTCGCGGATGCGGCGCACGTTGTCGATCCGCGACTCGCCGATCTCACGGACGCCGCCGGCGAGGATCGCGCGGACGATCTCGGGTTCGCCGCACACGCACTTGGTGACGGCGGCCACGGAGACGCCGTGCCGGGCGCACTGGTCCACCGTCGCGCGCGCGTTGGCGGTGATCTTGTCGAGATCGGCGACGATCCTCATCGCTCACGAACCCTAAGCGGCGGGAAGGCGCGGCGTCAACGCGCCGCCTGCTGTCGGACGCCGCGACGGCGCGGCGTGGCTCCCGCGACCGGGCCTCCGCTGGAGCGGCCGGCCGCGCGGAGCGGGCTCGGCAGTATACTGGGGCGCCCAGATTCCGGCCGAACGGGGGTCAGCAGTGGACAGCCTTGGTCCTCACCTCTCGACGCGGGATGGCCATCTCTGTTTCGACGGGGTCGACCTCGTCGATCTGGCCGCCCGTCTGCGGACGCCGTTCTTCGTCTACAGCGCCGAGCGCATCGCCGAGAACATCGCCACGTTGCGCGACGCGTTCCAGAGCCGTCACCCGCAGACCGAGGTCTTCTTCGCCAGCAAGGCCTGCGGCACGCTCTGGGTGCTCGAGCAGGTCAGGAAGACCGGGATCAACGCCGAGGTCAACTCCGGCGGCGAGCTGTGGAAGGCGTTGCGCGCCGGGTTCGCCGGCACGCAGATCGTCTTCAACGGCGTCTCCAAGACGAAGTCCGAGATCGAGCAGGCGGTCACGGCCGGCATCCGCGCCATCGTGGTCGACTCGTTCAGCGAGCTGGCACGCGTCAACGAGGTGGCGGTGGCGCTCGGCCGCCCGGCCGACGTCGCCCTGCGCATCGACGTCCGCGTGCAGACGGAGACGCACCCGGAGATGCGCACCGCCCACGGCGGCAAGTTCGGCGTCGATCTCATCGACGCGGCGGAGCTGTTCGCCAACGCCTGCAGCCTCGGACCGGTGAAGGTCCGCGGACTCCACCTGCACATCGGCTCGCAGATCACCACCGTGGAGCCGTACGGCCGCGCCGTCGAGAAGGCCCTCGACCTCGTCGAGCAGCTCGAGGCCGCCTGCGGCGTGCCGCTCGAGTTCCTCGACGTCGGCGGGGGCTACCCGGTGCCGTACGTCGATGCCGCCGACGCCTGCGACCCGGCCGACTACTTCTGCGCCCGGACGACGCCGAACGACTATGCCGAGCTGATCTGCTCGCTGGTCAACGAGCGGCGGCCGGACCTCACGCTGTTCATCGAGCCGGGCCGCTACGTGGTGTCCGACGCCGCCGTCCTCGTCAGCAGGGCGGAGGCCGAGAAGACGAAGCGGCTGCTCGACGCCTCCGACCACCCTGTGGGAGAAGAACGCTGGCTGCTGCTCGACTGCGGCTACACCTCACTCATCGAGCACACCCTCGCGGACTGGTACTACCGGGCCGTCGTGGCGAACCGCGCGGACGAGCCGGAGGACGCGTCGTTCCGGCTCGGCGGACCGCTGTGCGACAGCGGCGACGTCTACGTCGGCGACCGCGGCACGCCGTACCGGCGCCTCCCCGCCAAGACGAGCATCGGCGACGTGGTCGTGTTCCGCGACGTCGGCGCCTACGCGCTCGACACCATGACCCAGTACAACGGGCGTCCGCGCGACGGCGCCTTCGCCATCGAGGACGGCCGCCTGGTCGTGATCCGGCGGCCGGAGACCTACGAGGACCTGGTCGCGTACGACGTCTGGCCGGCCGAGCCGGTCTGAAGGGGCGGCGCCGGCGAAGAGGTAGGCCGGGCGCGGCCGGCCGCGAGGCCGGCCGCGCCCGTCCGTGAGTCAGACGACCCAGGAGGCCGGACCGTTGCTCGCCGCCGCCGCGGGCGCGGCCAGCAGGCCGGCGGCCGTCGCCAGCAGGAGCGCGACGAAGGCGACTGCTCTGGGCCTGAGACGCAGGTTCATGGGGACCCCTTTCGCTCGGGTTATGGGCTCGTCGTCACGGCTGTGACCAGCCAGCCCCCCGTGGTCCCATCCCTCCCGAGCGTGAAGAACAGCGTGTTGACGCCGTCGTGCAGCGGGCTCGGACCGCGCAGCCGGGCGCGCACGCGCGCCGAGCAGCACGACATCACCCTGCACGCGAGCCTCGTTGTACGCGCGCCGACACGAAGCGCAGCCGGGCGATCGGCGCGAGCTCGCGGCGCGGCCACACCCAAGGCCCCGCGAGCAGTCGGCCGGCCGCACGCCTGTCGCCGTCGTCGACGAGGTCGCAGAAGCGCTTCACCGTGCGCACCGCCTCGAGCGCGTCGCCGCCCGACGCCGCCGCCGGCGTGGCGCCGGCGCCGGGGAGCGCCGGCGCCGGCTCTGCCGGGGCGCCCGGCCGCCGCGGGCGGCGTCGGGAGCACGGCCGTGCGGCCGCCGGTGAAGGACGCGCTCGCCCGCGGGCGCGGCCGAGGGCCGCGGCCGACGATGGCCGCGAGGCCGAGCGGCGGCGACGATCAGCAGGGCGATGAAGCGGCGTGAACGCATGCCCCCATGCTGGGCGCGAGGCCGCGGAGGGACAAGGAGGACGAACGGCGGCGGCGGTTGACGTTGCCGCGCCCGGCGGTTCACGTTGCGGCGGCGAGGCGTGCGAGAATCGGCGGCCCATGCCCACGGACATCGACAGCAGCGCCGCGCCCCCGGGACTGCGGGCGCGCCTCCGCCGCGACGTCGTCCTCGGGCTCAAGGCCGGCGTCGGGACCTTCTGGCATGCTCGCGCGCTTCATGATCCCGGCCTACGGGATCGCCCTCGTGCTCGAGGAGCTGGGCGTGATCGAGGTGCTGGCGCGGGTGGCCGCGCCGGTCATGTCCCTGCTGGGACTCCCGGGCGAGGCGGCCGTGCCGCTGGTCGTCGGCTGGGTCCTCAACATCTACGCCGCCGTGGGCGCCATGGAGGCGCTGTCGCTGAGCGCCACGCAGATCACCGTCCTCGCGGTCGCCATGCTCATCGGCCACAACCTCCTCGTCGAGGGCGCCGTGCTCTACCGGGCGGGGATGAACGGCCTCGCCTTCGGCGTCCTGCGCGCGCTCGCCGGCCTCGCCGCCGCCGCCGTGGCCAACCTGCTCATGGGGGTGTTCTGAGGGTGGGCGAGCTGGTGCGCGAGTTCCTCAGCGGGTCGTTCAGCCTGATGCTCAAGGTGTTCGTCATCGTCGTGCCGATCATGGTCTTTCTCGAGCTCTTCGAGGGGACGCGCCCGTTCCGCGCCATGGTCAGAAGCTGGTCGCGGCTCGTCGGGCGCTGGCTGGGGATGAGCGAGGAGACCGCGGCGCCGACGCTGATCGGCTTCCTGTTCGGCCTCGCCTACGGCGGCGGCGTGATCGTGCGCGACACGCGCCGCCACAAGCTCGGCCGGCGCCAGGTCTTCCTGATGAGCGTCTTCCTCAGCATGGTGCACGCCATCGTCGAGGACTCGCTCATCTTCATCTCGCTGGGCGCCGGCGCCTTCTGGGTGGTCGTCTACCGGACCGGCTGGGCGGCGCTCGTGACCGTGATCCTCGGCGCCGTCGGGACGGCGGCGGTGCGGCGCTGGGGGCCGGGGAGGACCGACGGCCGTTGACAGCACCGAGGCGTCCGGGTAATGTCGACAAAGTCGATAGACTTTCTGACATCAGGCGACCGCGGTGACGGATGAACATCTCCTCCAAGAGCAGGTACGCGGTGCGGGCGCTGGCCGAGCTGGCGGCGCTCGAGGCGGAGGGCGGGGGCAGGGCCGTGCCGCTCGGCGAGATCGCCGAGCGGCGCGAGATCCCGCAGCAGTTCCTCGAGCAGGTCTTCGCCACGCTGCGCCGCTCGCACATCGTCAGGAGCCGCAGGGGCGCGAACGGTGGGTACCGCTTCGCCCGCCCGCCCACCGACGTCACCGTACTCGACGTGGTCACGGCGCTCGACGGGGCGCCGTCGCCGGCCGGCTGCGCTGACGGTCCGTGCGAGCGCGCCCCGGAGTGCGGCGCGGCGTCGATCTGGTCAGAAGCGAAGGAGGCGCTCGAGGCAGTCCTGAGGGGCACCACCATCGCCGACCTGGCCGAGCGCGAGGCCGGCGCCCGGCCCGGCTCGGCCATGTACTACATCTGAGAAGCCCGGCCCCACGCGTCGCGGACGCGCGGCAGGGCTGACGAAGGGAGAGACCACGATGACCATCGCCCGCAGCGTCACGGAGCTGATCGGCCGCACGCCGCTGCTGCGCCTCAACCGCATCTCCGACGAGACCGGCGCCGAGGTGCTCGGCAAGCTGGAGTCGGCGAACCCCGGCGGCAGCGTCAAGGACCGCATCGGGCTGGCGATGATCGAGGTCGCCGAAGGGGAGGGTCTCATCGCCCCCGGGCGGACGACGATCGTCGAGCCCACGAGCGGCAACACGGGCATCGCACTGGCGATGGTCGCCGCGGCAAGGGGCTACGACCTCATCCTGACGATGCCCGAGACGATGAGCGTCGAACGCCGCAACCTGCTCAAGGCGTACGGCGCGCGACTGGTGCTGACGCCGGGCCCCGAGGGCATGCGCGGCGCGATCGCGCGTGCCCTCGAGGTGGCCGGCGAGTTGCTCGACGCCTTCGTGCCGCAGCAGTTCGAGAACGCCGCGAACCCCGAGGTCCACCGGCGGACGACCGCGCAGGAGATCTGGGACGACACCGGCGGGGCGATCGACACGTTCGTCGCCGGCGTCGGCACCGGGGGCACGATCACCGGCGTCGGCCGCTACCTGAAGGAGCAGAAGCCGGGCGTGCGCATCGTCGCCGTCGAGCCCGTGGACTCGCCGGTGTTGTCCGGCGGAAAGCCCGGCCCGCACAAGATCCAGGGGATCGGGGCCGGCTTCGTGCCGCCGGTCCTCGACACCGGCGTGTACGACGAGATCCTCCAGGCGGGCGCCGACGAGGCGTTCGCCGCGTCGCGGGCCTTGGCGCGCGACGAGGGTGTCCTCGTCGGCATCTCGGCCGGCGCCAACGTGTGGGCCGCGGCCGAGGTCGCGAAGCGACCCGAAAGCCGCGGCACGACGATCGTCACCGTGCTCTGCGACACCGGCGAACGGTATCTCTCGACCCCTCTGTTCACCGAGCCGGGAGAGGCGGGCTCGTGAGCCTCTCGGCCGAGGAGCGCCAGCGCTACGCCCGGCATCTCGTCATAGCCGAGCTCGGAGAGGAGGGGCAGGAGAAGCTCGCCGCCTCCTCGGTGCTCGTCGTCGGCGCCGGAGGGCTGGGCTCGCCGGCGTGCTACTACCTCGCGGCCGCCGGCGTCGGCCGCCTGGGTCTGGTGGACGCCGATGTCGTCGAGCTCTCGAACCTGCAGCGCCAGGTGCTGCACAGCACCGCCGACCTTGGACGGCCCAAGGTCGAAAGCGCGGCGGAGAAGCTGACCGCGCTCAATCCGGGGGTCCGCGTCGAGCCGCACCACGTCCGGTTCACGGCGGCCACCGCCGAGGAGTTGATCTCCTCCTACGACGTCATCGTCGACGGCGTCGACAACTTCCCGGCGCGCTACCTGCTCAACGACGCCTGTGTGCTGCTGCGCAAGACGCTCGTCGAGGGCGCCATCCTGCAGTTCATCGGCCTCGCCATGACGATCCGCGGCGGCGAGACGGCCTGCTATCGCTGCGTCTTCCCGGAGATGCCCGCGCCCGGCCTTTCACCCAGCCCTGCCGAGGCCGGCGTCTTCGGCCCCGTGCCGGGGACCATCGGCAGCATCCAGGCGGCCGAGGCGATCAAGGTGATCACGGGGGTCGGCGAGCCGCTCTACGACCGGCATGCTGCAGTACGACGCCGCGGCGCTGAGCTTCCAGGAGGTGGCGGTCGCGCGCGAGCCCGGCTGCCCCGTGTGCGGCGAGGCTCCCGACGATCACGGCGTCTCGTCGACGCCGGTGAGCGCGTGAGCGTGTCGCCTGACGAGGCGCGGGTGGCCGCCGGACTGCGCGACGTGCGCTCCGCGTGCGTCGCGGTCTCCGGCGGCGTCGACTCGAGCCTCGTCCTCGCGCTCGCGGCGCGCGCGCTCGGCCCGGACGCGGTGGTCGCCGTCACGGCGCTGGCGCCGGTGATGGTCCCGGGAGAGCCGGAGGCGGCGCGCGCCCTCGCCGCGACGCTCGGCGTGGCGCACGTCGAGGTCGAGGTCGCCGCTCATGGACGAGCCGCGCTTCGTCGCCAACCCGCGCGACCGCTGCTACCTGTGCAAGGGCATGGTGCTCGACGCGGTGCGGGCGGTCGCCGTGGAACGCGGCTGCGAGGTGGTGCTCGACGGCGCCAACCGCGACGATCTCGGCGACGAGCGCCCGGGCATGCGCGCCGCCGCCGAGCGCGGCGTACGGCATCCGCTGCTCGAGGCGGGTCTCGGCAAGCGCGAGGTGCGGCGGCTCGCCCGGGCGCTCGGCCTTGCCGTGTGGGACGCGCCGTCGCAGGCCTGCCTCGCCTCGCGCATCCCGTACGGCGACCGGATCACGCTCGAGACGCTGCGAGCGCATCGGCGCCGCGGAGCGGGCGCTGCGCACAGCTCGGGTACCGTCGCTGTCGCGTGCGCGCACACGGCGACGTCGCCCGCGTCGAGGTGCCGCTCGAGGACGTCGGGCGCGCGGCCGGCGCCGATCGCGCAGCGATCGCGCGCCGCCTGCGCGCCGCTCGGCTTCATCTACGTCGCCCTCGATCTCGACGGCCTGCGCACCGGCAGCATGAACGAGGCGCCCGCGGTGGCCGGCGCCGGGGCGTCGGCCGCCGGGCCTGCGCCGGCAGGCGCCGGCCCTCCGCCGGGCGCCGCCGACGTGGTAGCGTAAGTCGCTCGCGGGAGCGGCGGCGCCGGCGTGGCGGGGCGCCGCGGACGCGGAAGAAGGGGAGGTGGACGTCGTGATGCGCAAGCTGCTCGCCGTGGTCGGCGTCGGCGTGGCCGGGTGCGTCGCTCTGAGCCGGAAGGGCCGCGGCTGTCGCCTCGCCTCGAGCGCCGTCGAGCAGATCCGCGAGGACATCCACGCGGTCAAGCAGCGCGACCCCGCCGCGACGAGCACGCTCGAGGTCCTCACCTCGTACTCCGGCCTGCACGCCCTCTGGCTGCACCGGCTCGCGCACAAGCTGCACGTCAACGGCGTGCCGCTGCTGCCGCGCTGGATCTCGCAGTTCAACCGCCTCCTCACGCAGATCGAGATCCACCCCGGAGCGCGTATCGGCAAGGGCCTCTTCATCGACCACGGGTCGGGAGTCGTGATCGGTGAGACGACCGAGATCGGCGACAACGTCACCCTGTATCAAGGGGTCACGTTGGGCGGCACGGGCAAGGAGACCGGCAAGCGTCACCCGACCCTGGGCGACAACGTCATCGTCGGCGCCGGGGCGAAGGTCCTGGGTTCGGTGAAGGTCGGCGACGACGCCAAGATCGGCGCCGGCAGCGTCGTCGTGCTCGACGTGCCCAAGGACTCGACCGTCGTCGGCAACCCCGGGCGCCCCGTGCTGCTCGCGGGGTCAGAAGGTGGGCATCCCCGACATCGACTACCGGCACCTGCCCGACCCTGTGGCGGAGGCGGTGAAGTGCCTCGTGGCGCGCATCGTCGAGATGGAGAAGGAGCTCGACGAGCTGCACCCCGGCCGCGAGGGCCAGCGGCAGGCGGCCGTGGCGGAGACGCAGAAGATGTTGCAGGACCTGCTGCAGTTCGAGTCCGGCCTGGGCATCTGACCGGGCTCGCGGGCGAGCGAGGAGGGCGGCATGGCGAAGGCGAAGGGCGAGGGCAGGCTGGTCGAGGTCGACGAGCTGCCGCGACGCACGCGGCAGAGCAAGTACGCGCGGGTCCTGGACGAGTTCCTCGCCGGACGCATGACCTACGCGCGCTACGAGTCGGACGGGCAGGCCGGACGCGGTGGCGACGGCGCTGCGCGCCGCGGCGCGCAAGCGCGGCGCCGCCGTCAAGGTCACGGTGATCGCCGGCGAGGTCTACCTCGCGAAGCTCTGAGGGCCGCGCCGGCTACCGCCTCGGCGGCCACGCGACGTCCACCTCGCGAGGCCGAGGCCGCGCACGCGGGTATGCTACGATTGCAGCCTCGCAGCGAGCCGTGAACGGAGCGTGATCACCACATGAGCCAGATCAGGCGTCTCGTCCTCGACGTCTTGAAGCCCCACCAGCCGACGATGCTCACCCTCGCCGACAAGCTCGGCGACCTCGAGGGCATCCATGGCGTCGACATCACCCTGTTCGAGATCGACAACAAGGTCGAGAACATCAAGATCACGCTCGAGGGCGACGACATCGACTTCCAGGACGTCGCCGAGGTCGTCCAGGACAGCGGCGGCAGCATCCACTCGATCGACAAGGTGTCGACCGGGCGCGAGCTCATCGAAGAGGCGGAGACGCCGCAGGACGCCGGCGCCCGCTGGATGCGCTGACGGCGCCCGCCGAGCCGCCGCGTCTCCGCTGATCCGCCGGTGACCCTCCCGTGAACGCCAGGCACAAGCCGGGCATCGCCGCGCGTCTGCGCGAGCACTTCGCGACCCTGCGCCACTACCACGAGGTCGCCGAGGTCGGCGAGATCGCGCGGCGCTACTTCGCCATGAACGCGTTCGACGGCGTGCTGACCACCATCGGCGTGCTGGCCGGCGCCTACGTCGGCGGCGTCGACTCCGCGCGCGCCGTGGTCTCCCTCGTCGTCGCGACCGCCGTGGGCATGGGCGTCTCCGGTTTCTACGGCTCATACCTGGTCGAGCGCGCCGAGCGCGACCGCGACATGCGCGAGCTCGAGGAATCGACGCTGACGAGCCTCCAGGACACCGACCATCGCCTCGGCTTCACGCTACGCCACCGTCGTGATCGCCTTCGTCGACGGCGCCTCGCCGTTCGCGGCGGCGCTCATCGCCGTGATCCCCTTCCTCTTCGTCGGGGCCTTGGGCATCAACGGCGCCTTCTATGCCGCAATGGGCGTCGCGCTGGTCGAGCTCTTCGGTCTCGGCGCGTTCCTCGGCCGCATCTCGCGCGACCGGCTCTGGCTGTCTGGCATCAAACTCATGGTGGCCGGCCTCGTCGCGCTCGGGCTGGGCCTCCTGCTCGGCGGCGGGGTCAAGTGACTGCTCAGGGCGGCGATCGCGCGTCGGCCGCCGGCAAGGCACGGCCCGGGAAGCCCGGCGCCGCGGCCGTGGAGCGCCTGCTCGCCGGCCTCAACGAGCCGCAGCGCGAGGCCGTCACGCACGTCGACGGCCCGCTGCTCATCCTGGCCGGCGCCGGCTCGGGCAAGACGCGCGTGCTCACGCACCGCGTCGCCTACCTGCATCGCCGCCGGCCACGCGCGCCCGGACGAAGTGGTCGCGATCACGTTCACGAACAAGGCCGCCGGCGAGATGAAGGAGCGCATCGAGGGCCTCGTCGGCGGCGTCGCGCGCACGATGTGGATCAGCACCTTCCACTCGATGTGCGCGCGCATCCTGCGCCGCGAGGCCCAGCGTCTCGGCTACCGCTCGACCTTCTCGATCCACGACGCCGACGACCAGAAGCGGCTCGTGCGGCGCTGCATGGAGACGCTCGAGTACGACACCAAACGCAACCCGCCGGAGGCGATCGCGCGCCAGATCTCCGACGCCAAGAACCAGCTGCTCGACGCGGCCGCCTTCCGCGAGCAGACGGGCGGCCGCTTCGGCCAAGGTCGCCGCCGACGTCTACGAGCTCTACGAGAAGGAGCTCCTGGCGATGAACGCCATGGACTTCGACGACCTGCTCATGCGCACGGTGCAGCTGCTCGAGCAGGTCCCCGAGCGCCTGCGCCACTACCAGCGCGCCTTCCGCTACGTCCTCATCGACGAGTACCAGGACACGAACCACGCCCAGTACCGGCTCGCCAACCTGCTCGCCGGCGAGCACCGCAACCTCGCCGTGGTCGGCGACGACGACCAGTCGATCTACTCGTGGCGCGGGGCCGACATCCGCAACATCCTCGAGTTCGAGCGCGACTACCCGGACGCCAAGGTCATCCGCCTGGAGCAGAACTACCGCTCGACGCAGGCGATCCTCGACGTCGCCAACGCGGTCGTCACCCACAACCGGCAGCGCAAGGGCAAGAACCTCTGGACGCCGCGCGGCCAGGGCGCGCCGGCGCAGATCGTCGAGGTCAACGACGAGCGCGCCGAGGCGCAGTTCGTGGCCAGCGAGGTGCAGAAGCTGCTCGAGGGCGAGCGGGCGCCGGCGCCGAGCGGCCTACGCGCCGCACGAGGTCGCCGTCCTGTACCGCACCAACGCGCAGTCGCGCGTGCTCGAGGAGCAGTTCGGGCGCTACGCGATCGCCTACCAGGTGATCGGCGGGCCGAAGTTCTACGAGCGCGCCGAGATCCGCGACGTGCTCGCCTACCTCACGCTGCTCGTGAACCCCGGCGACACGCAGCGCCTGCTGCGCGTGGTCAACGTGCCCAAGCGCGGGCTCGGGCGCGACCTCGCTGGGCCGCCTGCAGGCGCACGCGGCGAGCGTCGGGACGAGCGTCTGGGAGGCGGCCCGGGACCCCGAAGCGGTCCCCGGGCTCACGCCCGCCGCCGTCAACGGGCTGCTCGGGTTCGCGCGCCTCGTCGAGGGCCTGCAGGCCGGCGTCGAGAGCCGGCCGGTGGCCGAGGTCGTGCGCAGCGTGCTCGAGGAGACCGGGCTACGAGGACGAGCTCAAGGGCCAGCGCACGCTCGAGGCCGAGGGCCGGCTCGAGAACCTCGAGGAGTTCCTCGGCGTCGCCGCCGAGTACGACCGTCGCGCCGCCGAGCCGTCGCTCGACGGCTTCCTCCAGGAGATCTCGCTCTACGCCGACGCCGACTCCTACGCCGACACGAGTGAGCTCATCACGCTGATGACCCTGCACAACGCCAAGGGCCTCGAGTTCCCCGTCGTCTTCATCGCCGGCATGGAGGAGGGCGTCTTCCCGCACCAGCGCTCGCTCGACGAGCAGAACGTCGAGGAGGAGCGCCGACTCGCGTACGTGGGCATGACGCGGGCGATGGACCGCCTGTACCTGCTGCACGCCCGCGCGCGCAGCCTGTGGGGCAGCGGCCAGTACAACCTGCCGAGCCGCTTCCTCGACGAGATCCCCGAGCGCCTCGTCGAGCGGCAGATCGTCGGCGGACCCGCCGGCGGCTGGGGCGCCGGGACGGCTGGGGCGGCGGCGTCGGTGGCTGGGGCGGCGGGCGGCGTCGGCGGCGGCCGCCGACGCGGCCGCCGGCGGCGCGCCCGCGACTGGGACGAGCGGCCCGAGTGCCGACGAGGACTACGCGACCCTCGGCAGCGGCCGCCGCTACACGGCGGGCAAGCCGGAGGCGCTCGACGCCGAGGTCGTGGAGCAGTACTTCGCCGCGGGGGAGAGGGTGCTGCACGCGACGCTCGGCGAGGGCACCGTCCTGGCCGTCGAGTCCGGCGGCATCGTGCTCGTGCGCTTCGAGAACGACGGCTCCGAGCGCCGCCTCATGGCCAGCGTCGCGCCGCTGCGGCGCCTGCGCGGCTAGCTGGCCGGCTGGGCCTCGGCGCAGACCGCCCCGGCGTTCAGAGCTCGGGGCCCAGCGAGAAGGTCACGAGCCGCCACCCGGTGTCGGTCGTCGCGCGCTCGAGCGTGATGTACGCGGTCGCCCGCCGCCCGTCACGTCGCGCTCGTCTTCCGCCGCGCCTTCCGCTCACCTTCACGTCAGCCGTGAGCTCGATCCTCGAGCTCCGGGGGACCCGTCAGTAGCGGTCCTCGAGGCGCGAGCAGGCCCAGGCGCGACACGGCCCGCAGGTCGGCGAGCACCTCGTCGGCGCCCGCCGGGTCGAAGAGCGCGCGCATCTCTCGCGGTCGCCGCGGTCCGCGGCGACGAAGAACCGTTCGACGGTGAGCCGTGCCAGCGACGGCAGCGACTTGTCGTCGGCCGTGATGCGCTCGCACACGCCGCCGGGGGACTTCGGCGGTCCCGCCACACCGTCCGCCGCCACGGCCGGCGACGGCTGCGCGCGCCCGGCGACGAGGATCCGACGGTCCGCCGGTGTCGTCGCCGCAACCTGCCGCGAGCGGCGGGGTGACGAGCAGCCCGAGCAGAAGTGCCGCCAGCGCCGATCGCCGGCGACGCGGTCCACCGCGTCCGAGGTCGTCGTCCTCGCCCACGCTCGGGTGATACCCGCGTCGCTCGGTTTCGAGGCGCCCGGCACTCGGAAGCGGCCGGCGCTGCCGTCCGGGCGCCCGGCGGGAGCCCGGAGCCAGCCGCCCGTGCGATAGAGTGACGGCAGCGAACCCCACCCATCGTGAAGGAGGGTCACCGTGGCCGTGAACGTCACTCGCGACGGCGCCGTCGCCGTCGTCACCGTCGACCGCCCCGAGGCGCTCAACGCGCTCAACGCCGAGACGAACGAGGCGCTTGCTCGCCGCGGCGCGCGAGCTGAGCGCCGACGACGCGGTGCGCGTCGTCGTGCTCACCGGCAGCGGCGACAAGTCGTTCGTGGCCGGCGCCGACATCGCCGCGATGAAGGACCTCACGGCCGAGCAGGCGCGACGCTGGTCGGAGCTCGGCCAGGCGGTGATGAGCGCGATCGAGGCGGCGCCGCAGCCGTGGATCGCCGCCGTGAACGGCTTCGCCCTCGGCGGCGGCTGCGAGCTCGCCCTCGCCTGCGACTTCCGCCTCGCCGCCGACAACGCCAAGTTCGGCCAGCCCGAGATCGGGCTGGGTATCACGCCGGGGTACGGCGGCACGCAGCGCCTCGCGCGCACGGTGGGGCAGAGCTGGGCCAACTACCTCGTGCTCACCGGCCGCCACATCCGCGCCGACGAGGCGCTGCGCATCGGCCTCGTCACCGCCGTCCACCCGAAGGACGAGCTCATGACGCAGGCGCTCAAGCTGGCCGCCGAGCTCGCCGGAAAGAGTCCCGCTGGCGATGCGCTACTGCAAGCGCGCCCTGCATGCCGGCCTCGACGTCGACCTCGAGACGGGCCAGCGCATCGAGCGCGACCTGTTCGCCCTGTGCTTCGCGAGCGCCGACCAGAAGGAGGGCATGGGCGCCTTCCTCGAGAAGCGCACGCCGGAGTTCACGGGGGAGTAGGCGAGCGGCGCGCGGGGACGGCCGGCCTGGGCGCCGACGGGACGCCGGCGGACGGCCGCTCAGCCGCCGGCCGCCGCGAGCAGGCGGCGCAGCACCTCGTAGACGCCGCCCGTCGCCGCGGTCCGGCGCGCCCTCGCCGGCCGACGGGCTGCGCACAGCCTACCCTCTGGCGCGGGCCCGCTGTCAACGCGGGTCGGTCGCGGCGGCGTGCCCGGGCGCGCGGGGGGCCGCCGGGGGTCAAGCCGGCGGCCGGCGGTGCCGATGACAGGGGCATGGCACCGAGGCAGACAAAGACACCGGTCGAGGCCCCGGGCGGCCGCCCGCGCGACATGCGCGCCGACCCGTATCTCAAGTCGATGCTCCTCGGCCTCATCGAGGACAGCTACCTGCACACCGGCACGTTCACGCAGTTCGCCGCCGAGGTGCTGCAGGTCATCGCCTACGCCGTCACCGTCCCGGTCGCCTTCACCGAGGGCTTCCTCAAGGCGTACCTGTCGATCGACCGGGTGGTCGAGGAGGACGACGGGCGCATCAAGATCATCCCCAAGAAGGGCGCCAGCATCGAGGACATGATCCGCGACGTCGACGAGATCACCGCACAGGTCGACCCCGGCGCGGTCTTCAACCCCGTGGTGCGCACCAAGCTCGACGCCGTCCACCAGACGTCGAGCAAGGCGATGAAATGGGACCTGGACCAGCTCTCGCGCATGGACGACACGCAGCTCATGGACGTGCTCCGTCAGATGCAGGCGGATTCCGAGCGCCTCGCCGCCGAGGAGCCCGAGGCGGACCCGGCCGCCGACGCGGTGCGCGCCAAGCTCGACACCATCCGCCGCAACGTGCGCCAGTTCCAGGCCCAGCAGCACGCGGCCCGCGACGAGTACAGCGCCCCGGCGGCCGCGCCGGACGTCACGCTCGGCGACTGAGCGGGCGGCGGAGCTCGGATCCCGGTCCGCCGCCGCCCCTTCTTCAGCCATCGTCAGCCGTCCTCTCGCTTGACCCGCTTCACGTGATGCGATAGTCCTGCCGCGGCGGCGTGTGTCACACACGGCACGCCGTCACGGAAAGGACTCTGCGTGGAGCGTTTCTCCGACAGACTCGCCGACTCGATCATCAGCCGTCGCAGCCTGGTCTGCGTCGGGCTCGACCCTGCACTCGAGAGGATGCCGCCGGCGCTCGTCGCGAAGTACCGACGAGAAGCGACGGCCGGTGAGGACGAGGCCGTCGCCGCCTGTTTCGCCGAGTTCTGTGCCGGCGTCATCGAGGCGGTGGCCGGGACGGCAGCCTGTGTCAAGCCGCAGGCGGCGTTCTTCGAGCAGTACGGCGCGCCCGGGTGGCGCGCCCTCGTCGACACCGTCGCCTGCGCCCGCGCCCACGACCTGCCGGTGATCCTCGACGTGAAGCGCGGCGACATCGCCTCGACGGGCGCCGCGTACCGGCGCGCCGCCTTCGGCGGGGCGCCGGGCTTCGCGGCGCCCGTCGCGGGGGTCGCCGCCGACGCGGTGACCGTGAGCCCCTACCTTGGCGACGACGCGCTCACGCCTTTCGTCGACGCCTGCGCCGAGGGTCGCGGCGTGTTCGTCCTCGTGCGCACCAGCAACCCCGGCGCCGGCCTGCTGCAGGAGCTCGAGGTGGAGGGACGGCCGCTGTATCTGCACGTGGCCGACGCGGTCGCGCGCCTCGGCGCGCCGCACGTCGGCCGGCACGGCTACAGCGACGTCGGCGCGGTGGTCGGGGCGACGGCGCCCGCCGCGCTGCGCGCGGTCCGCGCCGCCCTCCCTCACGCCTTCCTGCTCGTCCCGGGCGTCGGGGCGCAGGGAGGAGCGACCGAGGCCCTGGGCGAACTGAAGGCTGGCGACGCGGGGGGCCTCGTGGTCAACGCGTCGCGATCGATCATCTACGCCTGGCAGGAGGGCGAGGCGGACTACCGTCGCGCCGCGGCGGACGCCGCCGAGAGCCTGCGCCGGGAGCTGGGGCCGCCGGCATGAGCTGACGAAGACGAGATATCTGGGGCGACGAAGACGCGGGTGCCGCGCCTGCCGGCGCCGTGCGGGCCTGAAGGGCTCTCGGAGCCCGACCTGACCGGCGACCCCGAGGAGGCTCTGCGCTCGCTCGAGCGTCTCGAAGCCCTGGCCAAAGGCGAGACGCCGCCGTCGGCCTCGGCTTCGCCGCCGCCGGCTTCGGCGCCGGACCCGGCGCCGGCGTCGTCGCGGCGGCCGCCCGCGCGTCGCCGCGGCACCGCGGCCGGCGCAGTCCTGGGCCCGCATCGCCGCCCCGGTCGCCCTGCTCGTCGCCGTCATCGTCGTCGTCTCGCTCGCCTTCCAGTCCGGCGTCGTCGGCGGCGGGGCGAGCCGGCGACACGCCGTCGCCGAAGCCGAGCAAGCCGGCCACGAAGTCGCCCAAGCCGAGCAAGTCGGCGACGGCGAGCGCCAAGCCCAGCGCGAGACCGAGCGCCTCGACGAGCACCCAGCCCGCGGGCACGGGCCAGACGAAGGTCTACGTCGTCAAGGCCGGCGACACGCTCTCGGGCATCGCCGCGCGCTTCGGGATCTCGGTCATCGAGATCGAGGAGCTCAATGCGGACGCCGACCTCACGACGCTCCAGCCCGGGCAGAAGCTGACCGTCCCGGCGCCGTAGCGCCGCCCCGCGCCTCCATTCCCGCCGGCGCCGCAGCGCCGCCCCGCTTCTCCGTCGACGGCGGCATCGAGCCGCGCGGCATGCCCTCCCTCCCCGCTGCATACTCCGCTGGAGTCGCTGCTCGCCCCGCACCTCATGATCCCTGACGCGGCGCCCTCGCTCGTCGCGCCCCCGCGCGCACGCGCCACCGACCGTGTGGGCAAGTGGGGAGGGATCGCAGAAAATGTGTTGCATAGTGGGGAAGAGTGGGGTAAAGTGGCGCGCCATGCAGCGGCCGGTCCTGGTGGGGGAGTACGAGTGCACGCTCGATGCGAAGAAGCGCATCGCCATCCCCGCACGCCTGCGCGCCGCCTTCGCCGAGGGCATCTACGTCACCCATGGCCACGAGCGCTGTCTCGCCGGCTACGCCCCCGGGGAGTTCGAGCGCCATCTCGAGGAGCAGACCGAGACCACCTCGCCGCTGAGCAGCAAGGGCCGCGCCCTGCGCCGCTTCACACCGCGGGCGCGGTGTTCGAGCAGCCCGACAGCCAGGGTCGCGTCACGCTGCCGACGCGTCTGCTGGAGTTCGCCGGCGTCAGCCGGGAAGCGACCGTCATCGGGGTCCAGGACCACATCGAGATCTGGGAGCGGACCGCCTGGGCCGAGTACCTGGCTCACTTGGAGGAGGGGGCCGATGCTACCGCAGACGAGCTTGCGACTTAGCGAGTACGAGATGGTGCTCGCACATACGCCGGTGCTGCTGGAGGAGCTCGTCGAGCTGCTCAAGCCGCAGCCCGGCGAGGTGGCGATCGACTGCACCTTCGGCGCCGGCGGGCACGCCGAGGCCGTCGTCGAGCGCCTCGGCAAGGACGGGCTGCTGATCGCCTGCGACCGCGACCCGCACGTCGCCGAGTACTTCCGCGACGTCGAGCGCTGCGGCGCCCGGCGAGACGCGCCTGTATCACGGCAACTTCGCCGACGTGCTGGCGAGGATCCGCGACGAGTCGGCGCGACATGGTCTACATGGACCTCGGCGTGTCCTCGATGCAGCTCGACCGCCGCGAGCGCGGCTTCTCGTACGCCTACGACGCGCCGCTCGACATGCGCATGGACCCCGAGTTGCCCGTCTGACCGCCGCCGACCTCGTCAACACGCTGGGCGCGGACGAGCTCACCGACGTCTTCCGCCGCTACGGCGAGGAGCGCTACGCGAAGAACGTCGCCCGCGGCATCGTCGCCGCCCGCGAGAAACAGCCGCTCGAGATCGACGGGCGAGCTCGTCGAGATCGTCAAGCGCACGATCCCGACGCCGGCGCGCTTCGCCGCCGGCAACCCGTCGCGCCGCGTCTTTCAGGCCCTGCGCATCGTCGTCAACGACGAGCTCGAGTCGCTCGCCCGGGGTCTCGAGGAAGCGTATCGCGTGCTTCGCCCGGGCGGGCGGCTGGCGGCGATCAGCTTCCACTCGCTCGAGGACCGCATGGTCAAGGAGTTCTTCCGCGGGCACGCCGCGGGCTGCATCTGCCCGCCGGGCCTGCCCCAGTGCGTCTGCGGGCACGAGCCCACGATGCGCGTCCTGACGCGGCGGCCGATCGTGCCGCGCACGCGCGAGGTCGAGGTCAACCCGCGCAGCAAGTCCGCGAAACTGCGCGTCGCCGTCAAGCTCTAGGAGGGTCGCGGTGGCACGCAGCCGCAGCGGCGCCCCGTTCGGCGCCGCGGTACGAAGACGAGCCGCGCGTCGTCAGTCCGCGCCGGTCGCCGGCGACGGGGATCTCCGTCGAGCCGGCCCTGCGGGCGCGGGCCGCGCGGTTCTTCTTCGTCTTCGTCATCTGCCTCGCCGTCCTCGGCGTGGGCAGGGTGGCGCTGAGCTTCGCCGTCGTGCAGAAGAGCCTGCAGACCGACGCGGTGAAGATCGAGCAGCGCCGGCTGGAGGCCGAGAACGCCGATCTCTCCGCCCAGGTCAGTCGCCTCGGGTCGACCATGCGCATCCGCGGGATCGCCCTGAGCCAGCTCGGCCTCGTGCCGGCCGAACGCCCCGTCTATCTGACGGTCAGGAAGGGCGCCGCGGCGTCCGGAGGCGCGGAGCGCTGATGGCGCCGCGCAGCGGCGAGCGGCGCGCGTCCGCCCGGCGGGGCGGCCGGCGCGGCGCCGGCCGCAGCGGCGAGTCGACCGACGGCCGTATCCGCCTGCTCCGCGTCCTGGCCGTCGCCGCCTTCCTCCTGGTCGGGGGACGCGCGATCGCGCTCGCCTCGTCGTCGAGCGACCTGACGAGCATCGCCGCCGGCCAGCAGCGCAGCACGCACACGCTGCCGGCGCACCGAGGGACGATCTTCGATCGCGACGGCCACGAGCTCGCCGTCGGCGAGTTGCGGCAGACCGTCTACGCGACGCCGTACCTGATCGAGGACGCCTACGCCGCGGCCGGCGACCTCTGTCGCGTGCTGCGGATCCACTCGGCGGCCGAGCAGCAGCGCATCGTGGAAGTGCTCTCGGACCGGGACAGCGGGTTCGCCTTCGTCGCCCGCAAGGTCCCGCCGGCCTTCGCCGAACGGGCGGTAGGCCTCGGCATCCCCGGCGTCGGCAGCTACCCTGAAGAGAAGCGCGTCTATCCCATGCGAGGCGTCGGCGCCCAGGTGATCGGTTTCGCCGGACTCGACAACACCGGGCTCGCCGGTGTGGAGAGCATGTGTGAAGAGGCGCTCCACGGCGCCGATGGCGTGGAGACTGTCCTTCGCGACCCTGTCGGGACGGACGCTCAAGGTCCTGCAGGACGCGCCCGTCCGTCCCCGGCGCCAGCGTCCGCCTGACCATCGACGCCGACATCCAGCTGACCGCGGAGGACGTTCTCCAGCGCACGGTCGTCCCGGTTCGGCGCCAAGGCCGGGACGGCGGTGGTGCTCGACCCGCAGACCGGCGAGGTCCTCGCCATGGCGAACGTCCCGGTGGTCGCGGACAACGTCTTCGGACGGGAGCCCGCCTACGAGCGGAACCGGGCCGTGACCGACGCCTACGAGCCCGGCTCCATCTTCAAGGTCGTCACCATCGCCGGCGCGCTCAGCGATGGTCTCACCACGCCGAAGCGGAAGTACCGTCTGGCGCCGACCATCAAGGTCGCCGACCGCGTGATCCACGAGGCGCACGCGCGCGGGACCGTCACGTACACGACGCGCGAGATCCTCGTGCACTCCTCGAACGTCGGCGCCGTGACCATCGGCATCGACATGGGGAAGGAAGCGCTCACCAGGTGGGTCGAGGAGTTCGGCTTCGGCGAGAAGACCGGCATCGACTTCCCCGGCGAGGCCGCCGGGATCGTGCCCGAGCGATGGTCCGGTTCGACGATCGGCAACCTGCCCATGGGCCAGGGTATCGCCGTCACGCCGCTGCAGATGGCGGGCGCGTTCGCCGTGCTCGCCAATCACGGCGTCTGGGTCGAGCCGTACCTGGTCGCCCAGACCGGCGCTCACGAAGCCTCCGAGCCGGACCGGCGCCGCGTCGTCTCGATCAGGGTGGCGCGGCAGATGGTCAGCATGCTGACCGACGCCGTCGCCGAGGGCACGGGCACCGAGGCGCAGATCGCCGGGGTACAAGGTCGCCGGCAAGACAGGCACCGCGCAGAAGCCGCTGCCGGACGGCAGCGGCTACTCGACGTCCGCCTACGTGGCCTCGTTCGTAGGTATCGTGCCGGCGGGCCACCCGCGGCTCGTCGTCCTCGTCGCGATCGACGAGCCGCACCCGATCTGGGGCGGCGTCGTCGCCGCACCCGCGGTCAGGGAGATCGCCACCTTCGCCCTGACGCACCTGGAGATCGCCCCCTGACGCGCAGCGGCCGGGCCCGGACCGCTTTGGTAGAATCCGCTTGCATGGAGCTTCAGCACCTCGGCGAGGGCATCGCCGGCGCCCGGCTCATCGGCGACCCCGCCACCCCCGTCCGCAGCATCGCCTACCACACGCGCGATGTCGCTGCCGGCACCCTCTACTTCTGCGTCCCGGGCTATCGTCGCGACGGGCACGAGTTCGCCGCCGACGCGGTGGCCGCCGGAGCCACCGCCCTGGTGTGCGAGCGTGACGTCGAGGTCGCCGCGGCGCGGCTCGTCGTGCCTTCGGTGCGCGCCGCGATGCCGCTGATCGCGGCGCGCTTCTACGGTCACCCGTCACGCGAGCTCACCGTGGTCGGCGTCACCGGGACCAACGGCAAGACGACGACGGCGCACCTCACGGCCGGCATCTTCGGGGCAGCCGGGGTCCCGGCGGGCCTGCTGGGCACGGTCGGCAGTCGCATCGGCGGCCGGACCGTGCCCGTCGACCTGACGACCCCGGAGGCGCCCGATCTGCAGGCGCTGCTGCGCCGTATGGTCGAGGCGGGCGACCGGGCGGCCGCGATGGAAGTCTCGTCGCACGCCCTCGTCCTCGGCCGCGCGGCACACATCGAGTATGCGGCCGCGGCGTTCACCAACCTCTCGCGCGAGCACCTCGACTTCCACCGCGACATCGACGACTACTACGCGGCGAAGCGGCTCCTCTTCTTCCCGCCTGACGGGCCGCGCCCCCGCGTCGCCGTGGTGGACCTCGCCGACGAGTGGGGGACAAGGCTCGCGCGCGAGTGTCGCGCCGAGTATGGCGACGCCCTCTGGACGTGCGCCGTACGCGACGCGGGGGGCGAAGGGGCGAGCGTCGGCCCTGCCGGAAGCCTCGACGGGTCCGCCGACGCGCTCGCCGCCGACCTGGCCCTGGGTGCCGACGGGTCCGCCTTCACGTTGGCGGTGCCGCGCCTCGGTCTCGAGGCGAGGATCAGGCTGCGACTGGCGGCTCGCTTCAACGTCGAGAACGCTCTCACCGCGGCGACGACGGCGCTGGCTCTCGGTCTCCCTGCAGATGCTGTGCGCGCGGGTCTCGAAAGCGCCGAGGGCGTGCCGGGCCGCTTCGAGGCGGTGCGCGCCGGGCAGCCCTTCACGGTCCTGGTCGACTACTCGCACACCCCGGATTCTCTCGCCAACGCGCTGCAGGCGGCGCGCGCCGTCGCAGCCGGGCGCGTGCTGGTCGTCTTCGGCTGCGGCGGAGACCGTGACCGCGGCAAGCGGCCGCTGATGGGCGAGATCGCGACGCGGCTCGCAGACCTGAGCTACGTGACCTCCGACAACCCCCGTAGCGAGGACCCCGACGCGATCATCGCCGACATCGTCGCCGGCGTGCCCGCCGAGCGGCGAGCGACCGTCGCCGTCGAGCCCGACCGGCGTGCGGCGATCGGCCTCGCGCTCGCAGGCCGCGCGACCCGGCGACGTCGTCGTGATCGCCGGCAAGGGACACGAGCAGGGCCAGACCATCGGCGACCGCCGCCTTCCCTTCGACGACCGCGAGGTCGCCGCCGAGGCGCTGCGGCAGTCGGGCTGGGAGGACCGCGCATGACCGGCGACGACGACGGCGAGGGCGCGCGGCCATGATCCCCCTCACGCTCGAGGAGGTCGCTGCCGCCTGCGGCGGCGCGCTGTTGGACTGCGAACCCGGGACCGTCGTACGCAGTGTCACCTGCGACTCGCGCGCCGTGCAGCCTGGACAGCTCTTCGTGGGGCTGCGCGGCGAGCGTTTCGACGGCGACGCGTTCGCGGGCGCGGCGCTTGACCGGGGCGCCGCCGCCGTGGTGGTGCGGCCGGACACGGCGGACGACCTTCGCCGCTCGGCCGCGCGTGGCCGTGCAGGACGGGGTCGTCGCGCTCGGCCTCCTCGGCCAAGCCGTGCGGCGCCGCTCCAAGGCCCGGGTCGTGGCGATCACCGGCAGCACCGGCAAGACCACCACCAAGGACATCCTCACGGCCCTGCTGCGCCCCCACTGCGAGGTCGTCGCCACGCGCGCCAACCTCAACAACGAGATCGGCCTGCCGCTGACGCTGCTCGAGATCACGCCGCGCACCGAGGTCGTCGTCGTCGAGCTCGCGATGCGCGGCCCCGGGCAGATCCGCGAGCTCGCTCGCCTCGCGCTTCCGGACATCGCCGTGATCACCGCGATCGCCCCCGTGCACCTCGAGTTCGTGGGGACGCTCGAAGACGTGGCCGCGGCCAAGGCCGAGCTCATCGAGGAGCTGGAAGGCGGGACGGCCGTGGTCCCCGGCGAGGCGCCGCTGCTGGCGCCGCACGTGCGCCGTCATCCCGGCCGAGTGATCACCTTCGGGACCCCCGAGAGCGACGTCCGCCTGGTCAGCGCCGAGACGCGCGACGGCGGCACGCACGTGCTCGCCGACGCGTTCACGCGGCGCGCGGCGCTCGACTTCAACTTCAGCGGGCCGCACTACCTGCACGACGCGCAGGCCGCCCTGGCCGCCTTCGTCGAGCTCGGTTTCAGGCTCGACGAGGCGCGGGCGGGCGCCGCGCGCGTCGTCTTCTCCGGGCATGCGCGGCGAGATCGTCGAGCTCGAGGACGGCGGCCTGCTGGTCAACGACGCCTACAACGCCAACCCGCTCGCCACGCAGGCGGCGATCGACCACCTCGTCAGCCTCGCCGGCGATCGCGAGACGGTCGCCGTGCTCGGTGACATGAACGAGCTCGGCCCCGCCGCCGCCGCCTACCACGGCGCCGTGGGCGAGCACGCGGCGCGGCAGGGCGTGCGTCTGGTCGCCGTCGGAGATCTCGGCCGTCACTACCTCACGGGGAGCCCGGGTGAGCGCTGGTTCCCGACCGTGGAGGAGTGTGTGGACAGGATCGGTGAGGTCGTGCCGCCGGGGTGCGCCGTCCTGGTCAAGGCCTCGCGCGCCCTTCGCCTCGAGCGCGTCGCCGAGGCGATCCTCGCGGCGTCCGCGCGCGCCGCGGCAGGGGAGGGGGCCGGGGCGCAGAAGTGGGAGCCCGGGCAAGCGGACGGGACCGGGGACGGCGGGGAGGCGGGCGATGCTTAGGGCGATGGGCGCCAGCGTCACGGCGATGGTGCTCGTCCTCGTCATCGGCCCCGCGTTCATCCGCTGGCTGCGCAGCAACGAGTTCGGCCAGAACATCCGCGAGGAAGGACCCGAGCGTCACCAGGCCAAGGCGGGCACGCCGACGATGGGCGGCCTTCTGGTCTGGCTCGCGGTGGTGGTCTCCTACCTGATCTACAGCCGTTTCTCGGTGGCGTCGGTCACGGTCCTCATCGCGACGCTCGGCAACGCCGCCATCGGGTTCGTCGACGACTGGATGAAGATCGTCCGCAAGAGATCGCTGGGACTCTCGGCGCGCTACAAGCTGCTCCTCCAGCTCGCTCTCGCCCTGTTCGTCGGCTTCATCGTCCTGCACTTCGTCGGGCTCGACACACGCGTCGACGTGCCCTTCAGCGACCAGCGCCTGGACCTCGGCACGGTCGGCTTCTACGTCGTCGTCTTCCTCTGGCTGGCCGGTTTCTCCAACGCCGTCAACCTCACCGACGGCCTCGACGGGCTCGCCGCCGGGGCGTCGGCCATCGTCCTCGTCGCTCTCGCGGGGGTGGCGTTCATCATCGGCCGCAACGCCAGCGATCCCGGCATCACCGACTTGATGGTGATCGCGGGCTGCGTCGGCGGCGCCTGCCTCGGCTTCCTCTGGTACAACTCGTTCCCCGCCGACGTGTTCATGGGGGACACGGGGGCGCTGGGCCTGGGCGGCGCGATCGCCGGGATGGCGATCCTCACGCGGACGGAGCTGACGCTTCTGCTCATGGGCGGCCTGTTCGTCGTCGAGGCCGCCTCCGTCGCCCTGCAGGTCGCCTCGTTCAAGACCACCGGGCGGCGCATCTTCCTGATGGCCCCGCTGCACCATCACTTCGAGCTCAAGGCGTGGTCCGAGACCAAGATCATCGTGCGGTTCTGGATCGTGGCGGCGATCTTCGCCGGCGCAGGGTTCGTCGTCTACTACGCCACCTTCTGATGGCGACGTCTCCCGAGGTCGCGGCCGCGGAGGCGCGGCGATGACCGAGCTCGCGGACGTCCGCGGGCTCGCGGTGCTCGGCCTGGGGCGCAGCGGAAGGCCGGCGACCCTGCTGGCGCGGACGCCGCCTCGCCGGCGCGCGCGTCTGGGCGATCGACGAAGGCGAGGTCGCGGCCGAGGTGCGCGACGAGCTCGAGGCGGCCGGGGCCGCCGTGCTCGCCGGCCCGGACGTGGCCGGGGCCGGCGGCGCGGCCCTGCCGGCGGCCGTCGAGCTCGTCGTCAGGAGCCCCGGAGCGACCGCCGAGAGCCCCGTGCTGCGCGAGGCGCGGCGTCGCGGACTGCCGGTGTGGAGCGAGGTCGAGTTCGCCCGCCGATTCCTCGCCAACCGGCTGATCGGCATCACCGGGCACGAACGGCAAGACCACGACCACGACGCTGACGGGGCGCATCCTCGAGGACGCCGGCCTGCCGGTGGCGGTCGGCGGCAACATCGGCCACGCGCTCGCCAACCTGCCCGACGTGGTGACTCCCGACACCGTCGTGGTCGCGGAACTCTCCAGCTTCCAGCTCGAGGACATCGAGGCCTTCCGCCCCGATGTCGCCGTCCTGCTCAACCTGACCGAGGACCACCTCGACCGGCACGGCGGCTACGCGGGCTACGTCGCCGCCAAGCTCAGGATCTTCGAGAACCAGACCGCGGGCGACCTCGCCCTGCTCAACGCCGACGACCCGGGACCGCTCGCCGAGAGCGTGCCCGGAGACGGCCGCCGCGGCGTGGTTCGCGACCGGCGACGGGGTGGACGGGCCAGGTCGCCGGCGTCACCGGCGGCCGCGTCTGGGTCGAGGCGGACGGACGGCGCCGCGACCTTTGCGCCGTGGGCGAGCTCTCCCTGAAGGGGGAGCACAACCTGCAGAACTCGCTCGCCGCCGCCGCCGCCGCCGCCGCGGTCGGCGTGCCGCCGGCCGTCGATCGCCCGCGACGCTGCGCACCTTCGAGCCGGTCGAGCACCGCCTGCAGGTGGCCGGCGTCGTCGGCGGTGTCACGTACGTGAACGACTCGAAGGCGACCAACGTCGACGCGACGCTCAAGGCGCTCACGGCCTACAGCGGCCCCGTCTTCCTGATCCTCGGCGGCCTCAGCAAGGGCTCGTCCTTCGACGGTCTGGCCGCGGCGACCGAGGGCCTCGTGAAGCAGGTCGTCCTCATCGGCCGCGCGGCGCCGGAGTTCGAGCGCGCCTACGCGGCGCGGGCGGCGGCCGCTCCGGGCAGCGCGGCGCCCTTCGTCACGCTGCCCGACCTCGCCGCCGCCGTCGCCTGGTGCGCGGAGCGCGCCGTCCCCGGCGACGTCGTCCTCCTCAGTCCGGCCTGCGCCAGCTTCGACCAGTACAGGAGCTACGAGGAGCGGGGCGAACACTTCCTCGAGCTGGTGAGCGAGCTGCAGGCGAGGGGTTGAACTGACGTGAGCGCGCGCGGGTCGAAGGCGCGGTCCGACGAACTCGGACCGGCGTCGTGGGTGAACGCGCCGTCCGAACGGCGGGCCGGGGCGGAGCGCCGCGCCGACGCCGACCGACGCGCCGCGGAGCGCCGCGCCGCCGAGCGCCGCGCGGAACCGCGCCGCCACGCGCGACGACGGCGCCGAGCGCCGCGCGGCCGCCGACAGGCGTGCCGCGAACGGCCCGGGGCCCCGGTCAGGTCGAGCGGCGCATCCTCGTCCTGGCCACCGTCCTGCTCCTGCTCTACGGTCTGGTCATGGCCTACAGCGCGTCGGCGGCGCAGGCCTACTTCACCTACGGCTCCAGCTCGTATCTGCTGCTGCGTCAGCTCGTGCTTCGCGGGCGATCGGCGTCGTCGCCATGGTCGTCCTTTCGCGCGTCGACTTCGACGTGTGGCGCCGGTTCGCCGGCCTGCTGTACGCCGGCGCCCTGGCGCTGTGCGTCCTCGCCCTGGTGCCGGGCATCGGCATGGAGATCCGCGGCGCGCGGCGCTGGCTCGACGTCGCCGGCCAGTCGCTGCAGCCCAGCGAGCTGGCCAAGCTCGGCGTCGTCTGCTTTCTCGCCGCGACGATCGCGCGCTCGCCGCGACTCCTCGGTTCGGCAGGCGGCTTCGCGCGCCTCGTCGCGATCGGCGATCATCCCTTTCGGCCTCATCGTGGGCCTCCTGCAGAAGGACCTCGGCACCACGCTCGTGCTGTGCGTCGGCGCCTTCGCCGTCCTGGTCGCCGCCGGCGCCCGCTGGCGGCATCTGTTCGCCCTCGTGATGGTCGTCCCGGTGCTCGTCGGCGCCCTCATCGTGGCCGAGCCCTACCGCATGGAGCGCATCGTCGCCTTCGTCGATCCGTGGGCCTACTCCCAGACCAGCGGGTTCCAGGTGACCCAGTCACTGGTCTCGATCGCCTCGGGGCGCGTCTTCGGCGTCGGTCTCGGCAACTCGGTGCAGAAGTTCGGCTACCTGCCGGAGGAGACCACCGACATGATCACGGCGATCATCGGCGAGGAACTGGGTCTGGTCGGCCTGCTGGTGCTGATCGGCCTCTACGTGTTCCTCGCCTGGGCCGCCTTCAGGGTCGCCCTGTCCTGTCGCGAGCTGTTCGGCAAGCTGCTCGCGGTGGGCATCGCGAGCCTCATCGTCGGCCAGGCGTTCATCAACATCGGCGCCGCGCTGGGCGTCGTCCCGCTCACCGGCATCCCGCTGCCCCTGGTCAGCCTGGGCGGCACCAGCCTCGTGGTCGTCCTCGCCGGCGTCGGCATCCTGCTCAACATCGCCACCAACCGGAGGAGCTTCATTGTCGTCAGCTCTCGCAGGGTCGACGGTCCTGCTCGCCGCCGGCGGGACAGGCGGACACCTGTCGCCGGCGCTCGCGGTCGCGGCTGAGGTCGCGGGACGCGGCGCCCGCGTCGTCTTCGTCACCACGCCGTCGCAGGCGGCCCTCGTCCCCGAGGCCTACGCCGTGCGCACGCTCGAGCTGCGCGGGTTCGAGCGCCACCTTGGCGCCGTGCGGCAGCACGCGACGACGCTGCGCCTGCTGGCCGCGGCGGCGCCGCGCGCCTGGCGCATCGTCAGTGAGACGCGTCCGGTCGCCGCCGTCGGCGGCGGCGGCTACGCGAGCGGGCCGGTGGTCGCCCTGGCGGGCCTGCGCGGCGTCCCGGCTCTGGCCCTTGAGGCCGACGCCCACCTGGGCGTCGCGAACCGGCTGCTGCGTCCGTTCGTGGACCGCTTCTGTCTGAGCTTCCCGATCGAGGGGCTCGAAGCGCCCGACTACGTCGTCACCGGCCGGCCGTTGAGCGCCGGACAGATGGCCGCGACCCGCGAGGAGGGCCTTGAGGCCTTCGGCCTGTGACCCGGCTCTGCCGGTGCTGCTCGTCTTCGGCGGAAGCCAGGGCGCGCAGACGCTGAACCGCGCGTGTGTGGACGCTTTCGCCGGGCCCGCGGCGCCGGCCGGCGACCTCGAGCTGCAGGTCGTCCACGTCTGCGGGCCGCGCAACCACGACGACGTGCGCGCCGAGCTCGAGCGGCGCGGCACGCGGTTTGAGCGCTATCGGCTGGTGCCGTACACTGCTCAGCTGGCGCCGGCGATGGCGGCCGCCGACCTCGTGGTGGCGCGCGCCGGCGGCTCGGTCGCCGAGCTCGCGGCGCTCGGCCGCCCCGCCGTGCTCGTGCCGTATCCGTACGCCACCGCCGACCACCAGAGCAAGAACGCCGCGTGGATGGCCGCGGCTGGCGCCGCGGTGACGGTCGCCGACGCCGAGCTCGACGGGGCCCGCCTCGCGGGCCTCGTGCGCGAGCTGCTCGGCGACCGCGACCGGCTCGCGGCCATGGCCGCGGCGAGCCGCCGCGTCGGGACGGCCCGACGCGACGCAGCGGGTCGTCGACGAGATCGAGGCTCTGGTCGCGGCCCGCCTGCGGCGGCCGCGCCCGCACACTGGAGGAGCATGACCAGCACGCACGACGAGACGGACTTCCCGCAGCCGGTGCACTTCATCGGGATCGGCGGCACCGGCATGAGCGGCATCGCCCTCGTCCTGCACCAGCTGGGCGTCCGCGTCCAGGGCTCGGACCTCAAGGAGTACCGCTACACGCGCATGCTTGCCGCCGCCGGCGTCCCGGTGGCGATCGGTCACCGCGAGGAGAACCTCGGCGAGGCGGCCGTGGTCGTCGTCTCGTCGGCGGTGCCGCGCCACAACGCCGAGCTTCGCGCCGCCGAGCAGCGGGGCATCCCCGTCCTGCGCCGGGCGGAGATGCTCGCCCGCCTCATGGCGCTGCGGCGCGGCGTCTCGATCGCCGGCACCCACGGCAAGACGACGACCTCCTCCATGGTCTCGCACGTCCTGCACAGCTGCGGCCTCGACCCGACCTACGTGATCGGCGGCGAGCTCAACGACATGGGCTCGAACGCCGGCGCGGGGCAAGGCGAGTGGCTGGTGGCCGAGACCGACGAGAGCGACGGCAGCCTGCTGTACCTGCGTCCCGAGGTCGCCGCGGTGATGAACCTCGAGATGGACCACCACGCGAACTACAAGACGCTGGACGAGATCCGCGACGTCTTTCGCCGCTTCGTCGCCCTGCTTCCGGAGCACGGCCGGCTCGTGCTGGTCGAGGGCGAGGACACGGCGTTCCTGGCCCCCGAGACCCGGGCGGAGGTCGTCACCGTCGGCATCGGGGGCGGCGACTGGCAGGCCGACATCGCCTCCATCGACGCCGTGTCGGCCGCGTTCACGGTGCGTCGTGGCGGCGAGGAGCTCGGCGAGGTGCGCCTCAAGGTGGGCGGCGAACACAACGTGATCGACGCCCTCGCCTGCCTCGCCTGCGTCGACCACTGCGGCGTGCCGTTCGCCGACGCGGCTCGCGGCCTGGCCCGCTTCAGCGGCGCCGCGCGGCGCTTCGACGAGATCGGCCGGCCGCGCGGCGTGCTCGTCTACGACGACTACTCGCACCACCCCACGGAGGTCGAGGCGGCCATCAGGTCGGCGAAGCTTGGAGACTACAAGCGCGTGATCGCCGTCTTTCAGCCGCACCTGTACTCGCGGACGCGGTACTTCCAGCGCGAGCTCGGGCAGGTCCTGACACTCGCCGACGAGGCCGTGGTCACCGACGTGTGCGGGGCGCGCGAGGAGCCGGAGCCGGGCATCACCGGCAAGCTCGTCGTCGACGCCTACCTGCAGGAGCGGCCCGGCGGACCTGTGTTCTACATGCCGCGCAAGAGCGACGCGGTGCGCTTCCTCGCCCGGCACGCGGAGCCCGGCGACCTCGTGCTCACCCTCGGCTGCGGCGACGTCTACACGATCGCCGACGACCTCGTCGCCGAGCTTGGCGGGGACGGCCAAGGAGATGCCGTCGCCGGCGGCGAATAGGCTCCCGAGACCAGCCCCTCCTACCCGGGTCGAACGCCATGTGGAGACGTAGCGGAGCGCGCCGCTTCCGCGTTCGCATGCTGCCGTCCGTACTGCTCACGGCGGCCATCCTCCTTCTGCCCGCCCTGCTCTACGCGTGGGGACGGCATGCCGACGCGTTCGCCGTCGAGCGCGTCACCGTGGCCGGAGGCCACCGCGTCTCCGAGAAGCAGGCGCTGCGCACCCTGCGCCGGGAGTTCCTCGGCGACAACCTGTTCACGATCACGACCGGGGACGTGCGCGCGGCGCTGGACAAGTACTGCTACCTCGCCGCCGTCGAGGTCGACCGCGACTTCCCGACCGACCTGCGGGTGCGCCTCGTCGAGCATAGGCCGTCGATCTACGTGCTCGCCAAGGGCCGCTGGTTCGTGGTCGCCGACACCGGGCACGTGATCTGCGAGGTGGGCGAGGAGGAGAGGGCAGCGCCACCGCCGGCGAGCGCCGGTGCGCCGACGACCGTGCCGTCGCCGACGCCGTCGGCCGACGCCCTCAGTCACGCCGTCAGGGAGCCCGTCGTCGTCTGCGTCGGTCGTGACGCCGGCGGGGGGCGGGGAGGACGCCGCCGCGGCGACCGCGCAGGCAGCTGCCGCGCAGGCGGCCGCGGCGCAGGCGGCCGCGGCGCGAGCCGCGGCACTCGCCGGGGGTCCCACAGCGATGAAGCCGGTGCTGCCGCGCATGGCGAGCGCCGTGCTGCCCGTCCCCGGGAGGGCGGTCGCCGACGACAAGATCGGCACCGGGCTTCGCGTGCTCGCCGGTCTGCCGGCGTGGCTGCGCGAGAAGGTGAAGGTCGTGAGCGTCGACAAGGCGGGGCAGGTGAGCCTCTCCCTGACCGACGGGCCGTTCGTCGAGTTCGGCGCCGGGGAGCGGCTGGTGGCGAAGGTCCTTTCCCTGCGCGCCGTCCTCGCCGCCTACCAGCGTGCGGGCAACGCGCCGACGTTCATCGATGTTTCCAGCCCGGACCGGCCGCTGGGGCGACCGCGCCTCAGCTCGTAGTCGAGGGTCTCGACCGCCTCGCCGGCGAGGCTGCCCACGGCGCGTCGATTGACACTCCTTCCGGGCCGTCAGTATGCTAGGCCAACGCTCCGGGCTCGATGCGGGCTGCATGGTTTGCCCCAGAAGAAACGCCTGCAAACATGGCCTTCGGGAGACGACAAGGCGACACCGTTGGACGACCCTCAAGGAGAGGTCGAGGGTTTCGGGTCCGCGTGACGGCGAGTGTCGACCGCGACAGGAGGGTGGACAGATGATCGACGGGTCCGCGAACTACCTCGCCGTGATCAAGGTGGCCGGTGTCGGCGGCGGCGGCACCAACGCCGTGAACCGCATGGTCGACGCCGGACTCCGCGGGGTCGAGTTCATCGCCGTGAACACCGACGCCCAGGCGCTGCAGATGTGCGACGCCGACGTCAAGATCCACATCGGCAGCAAGATCACCCGCGGCCTCGGCGCCGGCGCCAACCCGACGATCGGCTATCAGGCGGCGATGGAGAGCAAGGACGAGCTGCGCGACGCCCTCAAGGGCGCCGACATGGTCTTCGTCACGGCGGGCAAGGGCGGCGGCACCGGCACCGGTGCGGCGCCCGTGATCGCCGAGCTCGCCAAGGAGCTCGGCGCCCTCACCGTGGGCGTCGTCACGCGCCCGTTCGCCTTCGAAGGCAAGCGCCGGGCGCGCCAGGCCGAGGAGGGCATCCAGAGCCTGCGCGAGAAGGTCGACACGCTGATCATCATCCCGAACGACCGGCTGCTGCAGGTCGTCGAGCGGCGCACGTCGGTCATCGACGCCTTCAAGGTCGCCGACGACGTCCTGCGCCAGGGCGTCCAGGGCATCACCGACCTCATCACGGTGCCGGGGCTCATCAACCTCGACTTCGCCGACGTGCGCACGATCATGAAGGACGCCGGCTCGGCCCTCATGGGCATCGGCGTCTCGGGCGGCGAGAGCCGCGCCGTCGAGGCCGCGCGGGCGGCGATCAGCTCGCCGCTCCTCGAGGCCAGCGTCGAGGGCGCGCGCGGGATCCTGCTCAACATCACCGGCGGCAACGACCTCGGCCTGTTCGAGATCAACGAGGCGGCCGAGATCATCTCCAGCGCCGCCGACAGCGACTGCAACATCATCTTCGGCGCCGTCATCGACCCGTCGCTGGGCGACGAGGTCCGCGTCACCGTCATCGCGACGGGGTTCGACCGCGACGTCGCCCGCACCGAGCCCTCGCGCAGCGTCGAGGCGAAGCGCGAGCCCGAGGGCACGCCCCTCTTCGCCGACGAGCACAAGCCCTCGTTCGACGTCGACGACGACGTCCTCGACATCCCGAGCTTCCTCAAGGACCGGTAGAGGTCGCGACAGGGCGCAGGGGTCCGAGCGCGGGCCGCGTGGTATCGTAGGCTCAGCGTGAGCCCGTTCGTCCTCACAACGCCCCGTCTTCGGTGACGCGCCGCGTCGTCGATCACCCGATCCTGGGTCCCGCGTCGGCGCGCGTCCCGGTGACGATCTCGTTCGCCGGCGAGCCGCGTCGAGGCGTTCGCCGGCGAGCCCGTCGCCGCCGCGCTCGTCGCCGCCGGCGTCCGCGTCTTCCGCAAGACCAGCAAGCGCGGCGAGCCGCGGCAGCTCTTCTGCGGCATCGGCCGCTGCACCGACTGCGTGATGGTGGTCGACGGCCAGCCCAACGTGCGCACCTGCGTCACGCCCGTGCGCGAGGGCCTGAAGGTCGAGGTGCAGGACGGGCGCGGCGTGTGGGAGCGGCCGCGCGGCGACTCGGGGGCGAGCCGGCCGAGCGGCGTGAGCCCGGAGGACTGGGCGGCGCGCGGCGGGGACGGCGCGTGAGGCGGGTCGACGTCGCCGTCGTCGGCGCCGGACCCGCCGGGCTGTGCGCCGCCGCCGAGGCCGCGCGCCACGGCTGCGAGGTCGCGCTGCTCGACGAGAACGCGACCGCGGGCGGCCAGCTCTTCAAGCAGATCCACAAGTTCTTCGGCTCGCGCGCGCACCGCGCCGGGCGCCGTGGCATCGACATCGGCGCCGAGCTGCTCGACGAAGTCGCGGGCCTCGGCGTGCACGTCTGTCTCGGCGCCCCCGTGTGGGGCCTGTACGAGGGTCGCACGCTGGCGGTGGCCGAAGACGACCACTCGTGGCGGCTCTCCGCGGGGGCCATCGTCCTCGCTACCGGGGCGACGGAGAACGGTCTTGCCTTTCCTGGCTGGACGCTGCCCGGCGTCATGGGCGCCGGGTGCGCGCAGACGATGATCAACGTCCATCGCGTGCTCCCCGGTCGCCGCGTCCTCATGGTCGGCTCCGGCAACGTAGGGCTCATCGTCGCCTACCAGCTGCTGCAGGCCGGCGCCGAGGTCGTCGCCGTCGTCGACGTGCTGCCGCGCGTCGGCGGCTACCCCGTGCACGCCGCCAAGATCGCCCGCGCCGGCGTGCCCGTCCTCACGGGTCACACCGTCAAGGAGGTCCGCGGGGACGGCGTCGCCGAGGATGCCACGGTGTGGGCGGTCGACGACGGCTTTCGCGGTCTGCCGGGCAGCGAGCGCACGTTCGGCGTCGACACCGTCGCCCTGGCCGTCGGCCTCACCCCGATGGCCGAGCTCGCCTGGCTCGCTGGCTGCCGGATGGGGTACGTCCCCGAGCTCGGCGGCCACGTGCCGTTCCACGACGGCAGGATGGCGACGAGCGTGCCGGGCGTGTTCGTGGCGGGCGACGTCTCAGGCGTCGAGGAGGCCTCGAGCGCGATGGAGGAGGGCCGGCTCGCCGGCGTGTGGGCGGCCGCGGCGGCCGGCAAGGTGACGGAGGATCGGGCGGCCGAGGCGGCGGAGCCGCACGCGGCCGCCCTCGACGGCCTCCGCGGCGGCCCGTACGGCGTCCACGTCCGGCGCGGCAAGCAAGCCCTCGCCGACGGAGTGGCCACGGCGCAGGTCCAGGTCCTCGGGGGTGGAGGGGTGTGATGGGCGGGCCGGCGTCAACGGGCGCCCCGGCGGGGGGTTGCGAGCAGCGCGGCTTCTTCAGCCTCGAGGAGGTCCTTGCGCTTCCCGGCTGTCCGGATCTCGACGAGCTGCGCGGCCGCCGGCTCGCCGTCGTCGAGTGCGGGCACGAGATCCCCTGCGACCCCTGTCAGACCGCCTGCCCGACCGGGTCGATCGCCGTGGGCGACGACATCACCGCGCTGCCCCGGCTCGACGCCTCGCTGTGCGACGGCTGCGGCAGCTGCCAGCCTGTGTGCCCGGGCCTGGCGATCTTCCTCGTGGACATGACCCGCGACGACGGTCTCGCCGAGATCTGGATGCCGCACGAGTTCCTGCCGCTGCCCGAGAAGGGCGAGAGGGTGCGCCTCCGCGACCGCGCCGGCGAGGTCGTCGGGGAGGGCGAGGTGCGCAGGGTGCGCCGAGGGGCGCGCCTCGACCGCACCGCCATCGTGCACGTGCTCGTGCCCGAGCGGCTGGCGATGGTGGTCAGGGCGCTCGAGGTGACGCGGTGAGCGCGCGGCGCCCCGAGGGCGCCGGCGACGACCTGCTCGTCTGCCGCTGCGAGGAGGTCTCGCGGGCCGAGATCCTGGCGGCGATCGACGAGGGCATCACGACGATGAGCGGCCTGCGCCGGCGGCTGCGCATCGGCATGGGGCTGTGCCAGGGGCGCACGTGTCGCCGGCTGCTCGCCCAGGCGCTCGCCGAGCGCCTGGGCGAGCAGCCGGCCGACGTGCGCCCGGGCACCACCCGTCCGCCGGTGCGTCCTGTCAGCCTGCGTGCCCTCGCCGACGAGCGCGAGGCGCCGCTGCCGCCGCCATTCGGGGCGCGCGACGGCGCCCTGAACGGCGCATCTGGACCCGGGCACGGGCGCGGCCGGGCACGCCGATGTGCGGGGCGAATTGCGTGCGTCGCGGCAATCCGGCTAGGCTCTTGCGCCTGATGGGCCGGACGGGTCCCGGCTACCGAATCACACACCGTGCACAGATACAGGAACTGGATCATCCTCGGCATCGTGGCCGCCCTCGTGGCGGTCTCGATCTATTTCATCGTCCCGGTGTCGGAGAGCACCCAGCTCGGGCTCGACCTTCAGGGCGGGGTCGAGGTTGTCTACACGGCGAAGACGTCGGACGGCGGCACGCCCTCTCAGGACCAGATCGACCAGACGATCGGCATCATCGACCGCCGCATCAACGGTCTCGGGGTCACGGAGTCGCAGGTGCAGCAGCAGGGCACCGACCAGATCGCCGTCGCGCTCCCCGGCATCGACAACCCGGACGAGGCACTGGCGGTCATCGGCAAGACCGCCCAGCTCGAGTTCTTCGAGGACTACGACGACGTCCGCATCGTCGCCGGCGCCGGATCGCGCGAGGAGGCGATCAAGGAGGCCAAGGCCGCCGATGTCCCCAAGGCCGACCTCGAGCGCTTCCGCGCCGGCGACAACAGCACCGACGACTACGCCCTCGTGGTCGCCCCGCCGGGGACGATCGGCAACGAAGCCGACGCCTGGTTCGTCTACCGTCGCCCACCGGCGATGACCGGCGAGGCGATCGACAGCGCGAAGCAGAGCTTCGACCAGAACGGCCGTCCGAACGTCGAGTTCACGCTCACCGACGAGGGCGCGAAGCAGTTCCAGGAGATCACCGAGAGAGCTCTACGACGAGGGTCTCTTCAGCGGCGTCTCGCAGACGTTCGCCATCGTCCTCGACAACGTCATGGCTTCCGACCCCCGCATCGACCACACCGACCCGACGCTCCAGGACGGAATCTCCGGGGGCAAGGCCGAGATCACCGGCGACTTCACGGTGCAGGAGGCCAAAGACCTCGCCCTGGTGCTGAACACGGGCGCCCTGCCGGTCACGCTGGAGCCCACGTACCAGCAGCAGGTGTCGGCGACGCTCGGGAAGGACTCGCTCCGCGCCGCGCTCTTCGCCGGCCTGGCGGGGCTCGGCCTGGTGCTGATCTTCATGATCGCCTTCTACCGGTTCCTGGGCTTCGTCGCCGACGTCGCGCTGATCGTCTACGGCATCCTTCTCTGGGGCTTGTACTGCGCGATCCCCGTCACGCTCACGCTGCCGGGCATCGCCGGCGCGATCCTCACGATCGGCATGGCGGCGGACGCCAACGTGGTCGTGTTCGAGCGTATCAAGGAAGAGGTGCGCCGCGGCAAGACGGTCCGCTCGGCGGTCAACTCGGGCTTCGCGCGCGGCTTCCTCACGATCCTCGACGCCAACATCCTGACGATGCTCACCGCGGCGGTGCTCTTCATGTTCGCCACGCAGCAGATCAAGGGCTTCGCGCTGACGCTCATCATCGGCACGCTCGTCAGCATGGTGACCGCGGTGCTCGCCATCCACGCTCTGCTCGGCGTCCTCAGCGAGTTCAAGTTCTTCCAGAACCCCAGTTCATGGGTCTGACCTCCGCCAGATGGCCGAGGCGCCGGCGGCCCCCTCGTACGACAACGATGCCGGTGCGCGGGCGGTGCCGCGTGCGGCGCGCAGCATCGCCGGCGAGGGCGGAGCTGCCGCCGACGGTGCTGCGTCGCCGATGTCCCCGGGCGGCGGGGCGAGACGACCGTCCACAGCCAAGAAGAAGCGCAAGCGGCGTTAGGCGACGAGGAGACGCGACGATCGAGATGAGCTTCTTCCGCGGCATCTTCAGGTTCGACTTCATGGGCCACAAGAAGTGGTTCTTCGCGCTGTCGGGCATCGTGATCGGCGCCGGCCTCATCAGCCTCTTCGTGCGCGGTGGCGGCGATCCCCGTCAGGGTCTGAACTATGGTCTCGAGTTCAAGGAGGGCACGCGCATCGCCGTGGCCTTCGAAGAGCCCGCCTCGGTGGCCGAGGTGCGCGCTACGGTCGTGAAGGCGGGGTACGCGTCGGCCCAGATCCAGGAGACGTCGACCGTCGGGGGCACCGGGCTGCCGGGCTTCCAGATCCAGGTCGAGACGCTGACGCCGCAGGAGGAGGCGGATCTCAAGGCCGCGCTGAACGAGGGATTCACGATCGCGGAGCAGGACGGCAGCCAGGTGTACGCGTCCCGGACCGTCGGACCGACTTTCGGCGGCGAGGTCGTCAGCATCGTCGTACAAGGCCGCGGTGCTCGCCCTGCTTCTGATCCTGGCCTACGTCACCATCCGCTTCCACTGGAAGTTCGCCGTCGGGGCGCTCGCGGCCGAGTTCCACGACCTGCTGGTCATGATCGGCGTCTACTCACTGTCGGGTCGCGAGGTGACCACGGCGACGGTCGCCGCCGTCCTCACGATCCTCGGCTACTCGCTCTACGACTCGGTGATCATCTACGACCGCATCCGCGAGAACTCGACGAGGCACTCCCGCATGCCGTACGCGGACATGGTCAACCGTTCGCTGTGGGAGACCCTGACGCGGTCCCTGATCACCTCGTTCCTGACGTTGCTGCCGGTCCTGATGCTGCTCCTCTTCGGCGGGACGACGCTGACCGACTTCGCCTTCGCTCTGACGGTGGGCATCATCTCCGGCGCCTACTCGACGATCTGCATCGCGTCGCCGGTCGTGACGCTCCTGAAGGAGCGCGAGCCGCAGTACCGCCGGCTCGCGGCGCGCGCCGAGCAGAGCTGACGCGGCGCGGCCGGTCGCCTCGGTCGCCGGTCCAGGCCCCTCGACCGCCCCATGAGGGTGGCTCAGGCTCCCCGAGAGGGTCAGCGGCGAGCCTGCCAAACCTCCCGTCCCAGCGGTTTACACGGCCGCGGCGCTGACGTAGTGTCGCGCACGGTCCGAGGGGCGCCGTCGCCGGCGGCGCCGGCCGCGCGGGCCGCTTCCGTGATCTGCCGTTCGGGGGAGGCGCTGTGGTGCGCAAGGGCATCGAGTCCGGGCCGTCAGCCCCCGCGCGCGTGCGCCTGCGACTCGAGCAAGCGTCGGGCAGCGGCCGAGCCGCCGACGTACCCGTGCTGCGCCTCGGCGGGGAGTTCGACATCGCCACCGTGCCCGAGGTCGACCGGTTCCTCCGTCGCCGCCTCGGCCCCCTCTACGAGCGTCGCACCCTGGTCATGGACCTGCGCGACGTCACGCTCGTCGACTCGAGTTTCATCGGCTTCGTCGTCAGCCTGGCGGGCGGGCAGCGCCCCGGCAGGGGAGAGCTGGTCCTCGCCGGTCCGGTCGGGCAGGTCCGCACCGTGCTCTGCATGGTGGGCCTGCCGAACCTCGTCCCCGTCTACGATTCGCTCGACGAGGCGCTGCGCGCCGTCCGCGAGGCGCGGGCGCCCCTGATCCCGCCGGCGTTCTCGGCGGCGGGCTGAGGGCGGCGGACGGCGCAGGAAGACGGCGCCCGCATGGCGCTACGCCGTGCGGGCGGCTCGTCGGGGAAGCGGCTCAGCTCGCCCGGCGGGCGCCGGCGACGCTCAGGTCACCGACCCTGCGGGCGGCGACGACGCGGGCCTGGAAGGCCCTCATGCGGCAGGCGTCGCAGCAGTACTTCTTGGCGGGGTTGGTGGTCGTGAACTCGCGCCCGCAGCCCTCGAAGATGCAGCGGCGCGTGATCTCGTCGCGCCGGCTCGTCCTTCGCGCGGCGAAGCTGCTCGTCGTCGTGCCACGCGCCGCTGTGCAGGGCGCACACGTCGGAAGGGTTGTAGGCGGAGAGCCTCGTCCCGCATCCCTCGATCGAGCAGATGCGCCCGAGCCCGTATGTCCTCGTCTTGAGCATGGCTGCTGGACGTGCGAGGCATGCTGCGGCCCCTGACCGCACTGGTGCTGCGGATCTCCATCGTCACGTGTGGACCCCCCTGCGACCGCCTCGAGGCCCCGCGGTCTGTGCCGGTGTCGCGCCGCGGTGACGCTCAGATGCCGGCCGCCTTGACGGCCTCGTCCCGCGTCGGGTAGATGCCGAAGATGCGGTTGAGGCCCGTGATCTCGAAGATGCGGATGATGTTCTCGTCGGTGCAGACGATGTCGAGGTTGCCGTTGCTTTGGCCGCACGCGTTTCGCGCCGCTCACGAGGACGCCCAGCGCCGTGGAGTCGATGAAGGTCACCGCGGTGAGGTCGACGATCACCCTCTGGGCACCGTCCTCGATACCGGTGAGAAGCACCTCCTTGAACTGAGGTGCCGAGTAGATGTCGATCTCGCCCTCGAGGACGATCACGCCGACGCCCTCGGCCGGCTTCTCGAGATCGACGCGGAACTGCGGCCGTTCCTCCATGCGCGCCTCCCGTGGGTCCGAACGGGGACGCCAGAACCAGCGCGCCCCTGAGCCGTGCAACGCAACGGTGGGATACTTTCCGACCCCGCCCCCCGCTAAACCCGGGGCGCGCTCGGTCAGAGCTCGCCGGCGCGACCCGAAGGGCGCGCGGCGCGGGGCTCAGTCCGGCGCCGTGGGGAGGAGCTCGCTCGGCCTCGTCGACGCCGCGCATGGCGTAGGCGGCGATCATGCGGTCGGTGATCCACTCGACGGGGGCGCGGTCGTCGGTCCAGGGGCGCGCGGCGGGGGCCGCCGGGCGCAGCCCGGCGGCGAACAGCCGCGTGTCCGGCAGGAGGTCGTCCGGGGCGTCCAGGAGACGGGCGCGCAGCACCTCGAGCGGCTGCGGAGTCGCGCACCCGACGACGAACTGGTTGAAGCGCAGGGCCTGCCAGGTGATGACCTGAGGGAAGACGTCGGCGAGAGTCCCGGCGATGCCCTGTGCCAAGCGGTCGTCGCCGGGCACCGTGGACACGTTGAGGGCGATCACGCCGTCCGGAGCGAGCCGGTCGAGGGCCTCGGCGAAGAACTCGCGCGTCGCGAGGTAGAAGGGCACGTATGGCTGGCGATAGGCGTCGATGAGGATGAGGTCGTAGCGGCGGTCGGTCGCGCGCAGGAACGGGCGCGCGTCGGCGGCGTGCACGGTGAGGCGCGGGTTGTCGCCGAGACCGAACCAGGCGCGTCCGACGTCGCTGACGGCGCCGTCGATCTCGACGCCGTCGATCCGCGCCTCCGGGTAGTAGACGCCGAAGGCGCGCGCCGTCGTGCCGCCGGCGTTGCCGAGGATCGCGACCTCGCGCGCCTCGCGTCCGAGGAGCGGCGGCGCGGTGAGGAACATGTCCCACTCGCCTCCCGTGAGCACCGTGTCGGCGCGCCAGATCGAGTGGATCGCGTGGCCCTCGTTGAGGTACAGGCGGCGCTCGACGCCGCTCTCCACGACCTGGATGAACTGGTAGCGCGACTCCTCCTCGTGGACGAGGCCGGTGAGCGGCTTGACGACGCCCGGGGGCACGAGGAGGAGCGCGGCGAGGCCCGAGGGCGACGAGGCCCCAGCGCCTCCCGAGCACCGGCACGGTGCCGGCGGCGATGATCGCCGCGGCGCACAGGAGCGTCCGCTGAGTACCGATGAGCGGGATGGCGATCAGGGCGGGGACGAAGGTGCCGATGAGGCTGCCGATGGTCGACAGGGCGAACACCTTGCCGGCGAAGCTGCCGGCGGACGGCCACGTCGGTGACTCCGAGGCGGATCGCGAACGGGGTGACCATGCCGAGCAGGATCACCGGCGGCGCGAAGAGGGCGAGCGAGGCGACGAACGAGCCGACGACGGCGCCGACCGAGACCGTCTCGATGCCGCGGACCGAGAGCTCGAGCAGAGGCTGCGCCACGAATGGGATGAGCGGCGACCAGCGCCGCGCCGGCGAGGACCAGGCGGCCGAGCAGGACCGGCGACGGGCGCCGGTCGGCGAGGCGGCCGCCGAGCCAGTAGCCCAGCGAGAGCGAAGCGAGCACGAGGCCGATGATGTTCGCCCAGACGACGGTCGACGAGCCGTAGTACGGGGCGAGCAGGCGCGAGGCACAGATCTCGGTCGCCATCGAGCCGATGCCGGCGAAGAACACGAGGACGAGCAGGGCCGAGGGACGGACGGGTGAGGGGGAAGTGGTGGAGGTAAGGGGATTCGAACCCCTGACCTTTTGGCTGCCAGCCAAACGCTCTCCCAGCTGAGCTATACCCCCACCGAAGGGGCGCCGGCGGCGCCGGCGGAAGCGAAAGTATAGCAACGGCGCCGGGGGGCGGCAACGCGGCCCGCGGCCGGCGCCGCGTTGCCACCGGCGAGACGACGGCGGGCGTCGCGCTCGGCCCCGGCAGGCAGCGGCCTTACAATGGCGTCATGGATGCCACGCCTGCGACGGGCGACCGGCGCGACGCAGCGCCGCAGGAGGCGCGCGCTGAGGCTCGCGCTGCCGGCGGCGCTGGTCGCGCTCGTCGTGGTCGCCAGCGCCGCCCTGCTCGCGCCGGCCAGCTACCGCGTCCCGACGGGCACCGTCGACTTCTCGCTGGATCCCGCCTGGCCGGGAGGGCGCCTGGTGCTTCCCCTCGGCCCTGCCGGGGTGTTGGCCCTGCGCACCCACCGCGCGCCCGTCGACGTGGTCGTGGACTACCGCGTGTCGGGCGACGTGACGTCGCTGGAGGAGGCGGAGCAGGTCGTCGAGGGATTGCCGGCCGCCCAGAAGAGCGCCCGGGACGCGTTCACGCGCTTCCTCTGGAGCCGTCTCGCGCCGCTTCTGCTGCTCGGGGCGGCCGCGGGCACGCTGATCGCCGGCGGCGTCCGGCGCCGGTGGCAGGACCTGGCCGTCGGCGCGGTGCTCGGGCTGGCGGCCGCGGGCGCGCTCGCCGGGCTCGCCACCGGCGCTCGTGCTCGCCACCGTGGACGAGACGCCCGACGTCGAGTACAGCGGCCTCGCCGAGAACGTGCCCCGTCTGCTGCCGCTGGTCCGGCGCCTGCAGGCGACGGAGGGCGGCGGCATGGAGCGTCTGCAGGCGTACGTCGACGGCCTCGAGATCGTCGCCGCGCAGCTCGCGAGCGCCGGGTCGCGCCCGGCGCGCGAGCGCGTCACGCGGCTGCTCGTCGTCAGCGACGTGCACATGAACGCGTACGGCGCGCGCCTCGCCTCGCGTCTCGCGGCGGGAGACGGGTCGGCGGTCGACGCCGTCCTGCTCGTCGGCGACATGACCAACGTCGGGAGCGAGGTTCGAGGCGAAGACTGTTCGTCGACCGGTTCGAGTCGTCCGGCGCCCCAGTGATCATGGTCGGCGGCAATCACGAGGACGCGCCGGCGATGAAGGTGTTCGCCGAAGCGGGCTACGTCGTGCTCGAGTACGCGGCCGCCGGGGTGGGCGGCGTCACCGTGTACGGTGTGAGTGACCCGCTCGCCTACGATCCTGCCGTCGACTCGGACGTCGCGGCGCTCGAGGCCCAGTCGGGGGAACTGGCGTCCCGCCTCGCGGCGCTGCCCGAGCCGCCCGCCGTCCTCGCCGTGCACGACCGCCGTCAGGCGGAGGCGGCAGTGGCGTGGTGCGCCGAGACCGACATGCCGCTGACGGTGGTCTACGGCAACGACCACGTCCCCCTCGTGTCCCGCGAGGGTCCCGCGGTGCTCGTCGACGCCGGGACGGGAGGCGCCTCGGGGTACGAGCAGATCGGGGCGCAGCGCGGGGACTGGTACACCTTCGTGCTCCTCGACTACGCGCGCGACGACGGGCGAGAGCTGGTGGCGATCACCACGCTCGCCTACTCGATCGACGGGCGCTCGCGGGTCGAGTACCTGCCGATGTCGGAGTGAGGCGCGCGCGGGGGAGCGAGCGCCGCCGCCTCGCTCGCCGGTGCGGTCGGCCGCGAGCCTGCCGGTGACGTATACTGCGCACCGGCGAGTCGCCCGCGGCGCGGCCGCCGGGCCCCACCGCCTCGCGAGAGAGGACCGCATGGACCGCCGCTACGACGCGCAGCAGATCGAGGCCAGGTGGCAGCGCCTCTGGAAGGAGCGCGACGCCTACCGCACGCCCGACGCGTCGGCAAAGCCCAAGTTCTACTGCCTCGACTTCTTCCCGTATCCCTCCGGGGACGGGCTCTCCGTGGGGCACTGCCGCAATTACGTGCCCACCGACGTCGTGTCGCGTTATTACCGCATGCGCGGGCACGACGTGCTGCACCCGATGGGCTGGGACGCGTTCGGGCTCCCGGCCGAGAACTACGCCCTCAAGATGGGCGTGCACCCACGGGTGACGACCGAGCGCAACATCGCCAACTACCACCGCCAGATGGACATGATCGGCCTGTCGTTCGACTGGTCGCGCGAGATCACCAGCTGCCTGCCTGACTACTACCGCTGGACGCAGTGGTTCTTCCTCCTCATGCACGAGCGCGGGCTCGCCTATCGGGGGACGGGCCAGCAGTGGTGGTGCCCGAGCTGCAAGACGATCCTCGCCAACGAGCAGGTCGAGCAGGGGCACTGCTGGCGCTGCGGCAGCGACGTCACCAAGAAGGACCTCGAGCAGTGGTACTTCCGCACCACCGACTACGCCCAGCGTCTCCTGGACGACCTGGCGACGATCGAGTGGCCCGAGCAGATCAAGCTCATGCAGACCAACTGGATCGGACGCAGCGAGGGCGCCGAGGTCGACTTCGCCCTGCCGGGTCGCGACGAACCGCTGACGGTCTTCACGACCCGGCCGGACACGCTCTTCGGGGCGACCTACATGGTGCTCGCCCCGGAGCACCCGCTGGTCGACGAGCTGACGACCGTCGAGCATCGCGAGGCGGTGCTCGCCTACCAGGACCGGGCGCTTCGGGAATCCGAGATCGAGCGCCTCTCGACCGAGAAGGAGAAGACGGGCGTCTTCATCGGCACGCTGCGCCGTCAACCCGGTGAACGGCGCCGAGGTCCCGATCTGGATCAGCGACTACGTGCTCATGGGCTACGGGACCGGCGCCATCATGGCGGTGCCGGCGCACGACGAGCGCGACTTCCAGTTCGCGACCCTGTTCGAGCTGCCGATCGTCGAGGTCATCGCGCCGCCGTCGGGGGCGCAGGGCACGCTGAGCGAGGCCTACGTCGGCGACGGGGTCATGGTGAACTCGGGTCAGTTCGACGGGCTGGCGGCGCCGGGCGAGGCCTTCGCCGCCGTCGTCGACTGGCTCGGCGAGCGGGGCCTCGCCCGGCGCAAGGTCAACTTCAAGCTGCGCGACTGGCTCATCAGCCGGCAGCGCTACTGGGGCGCGCCGATCCCGATCGTGCACTGCGACGTCTGCGGACCGGTGCCGGTGCCGGCCGACCAGCTGCCCGTGCTGCTCCCCGACCTCGAGGACTTCCACCCGACCGACGACGGCCAGTCGCCGCTCGCGCGCAGCCCGGAGTTCGTCGCAGGCGGCCTGCCCGCAGTGCGGTGGACCCGGGCGGCGCGAGACCGACACCATGGACACGTTCGTGTGCTCCTCCTGGTACCACTTCCGCTTCGCCTCGCCGGACGACGACACAGCCGCCTTCGACCGCGAGAAGGTGCGGTACTGGCTGCCGGTCGACCTCTACGTCGGCGGCGCCGAGCACGCCGTCATGCACCTGCTCTACGCGCGCTTCTTCTGCAAGGTGCTCCAGGACGCGGGCTACGTCGACTTCGGCGAGCCGTACGCCACGCTGCGCAACCAGGGCATGATCCAGGCCGAGGACGGCCAGAAGATGAGCAAGTCGAAGGGCAACGTCGTGACGCCGGACAGCGTCGTCGAGCGCTACGGCGCCGACAGCCTGCGCGTCTACGAGCTCTTCATCGCCCCCTTCGAGCAGAGCGTCGCCTGGAGCGACCGCGGCGTCCAGGGCTGCGCGCGCTTCCTGGGCCGCTACTGGAACCTGGCCTGCGAGCTGATCGAGGCGCAGGGGAGCGGGGTGGCGGCGGACCAGGCCGAGGACGAGCGGGGCCGCGCCTTGCTTCGCACCCTGCACAAGACGATCCGCAAGGTCACGCGCGACATGGAGTCCTTCCGCTTCAACACCGCCGTGTCGGCCATGATGGAGCTGCAGAACGAGGCGCTCGACGTGTGGGCCAACGCGCGCGGCGCGTTCACGCCGGCGCAGTGGCGCGAGCTCCTCGCGACCTTCACGCTGCTGCTCGCGCCGATGGCCCCGCACGTGGCGGAGGAGGTCCACGGGCAGCTCGGCGGCGAGGGCTCCGTCCTCGACGCGACGTGGCCGGCCTGGGACGAGGAGCTCGCCGCCGACGAGGTCGTCACCGTGGTCGTCCAGGTGAACGGCAAGGTCCGCGACCGCCTCTCGGTCGCCGTCGACGCCGACAAGGACGACGTGCTCGCCGCGGCCCGCGCCGGGGCCAACACGCGTCGCTTCCTGGAGGGCGCGCAGGTCCTCAAGGAGGTCTACGTGCCCGGCAAGCTGGTCAACTTCGTCGTGAAGTAACCCGGCCCCGGCGGGTCTTCGCGCCCGCCGGGCGAACCGCATCCCCGGTCGCCTCTCCTCGCCGGGCGAACGTCATCCCCGCTCCTCCCCCCGGAGGGGGGAAGACGGCGCCGGTGCCACCTCCTACGCTGTCGGCTGACCGCCCCAGGCGGCCGGCTCGCGCCGGCACGCCGGAACCGATCGCGGAGGTGCCCGTGCAGCTCGCCCGCCGTCAGATCTACGCCTACGTCGCGCTCGCGATCGTCGTCGCCGCGCTCGGGGTGAGGTACCTGCTCCTCCCGCGCACGGCGAGCGGTGGCGCGCCGCCGGCGCTGGTGCTCGCCGCCGCGAGCCCCTCGGCAGCCGCCGACGCCGGTCCGAGCGCGCCCGCCGAGGTCATGGTCTACGTCTGTGGCGCCGTGCGCCGGCCGGGCGTGGTGCGTCTCCCGGCCGGGGCGCGCGTCGCCGACGCGCTCGACCTCGCCGGCGGCCCGACGGCCCGGGCGGAGCTCTCGGCGGTGAACCTCGCGGCGAAAGTGGGCGACGGGCAGCAGATCGTCGTGCCCGAGCGCGCACCTCCGGGAGTCTCGGCCCCCGCTGCGGCGCCTGCCGTCGCCGGGGCGCCGGCCGCCGCGCCGGGGGCATCGGGCGGCGCGCTCGTCAACATCAACACGGCGTCCCTCAGCGAGCTCGAGACCATCTCCGGCGTGGGGCCGTCGACCGCGCAGAAGATCATCGACTACCGCACCGCGAACGGAGGGTTCACCAGCGTCGAACAGATCATGGACGTCCCGGGCATCGGCGACGCCAAGTTCGCCGCCATGAAAGACTCGATCACCATCTGAGGGCCGCGTGCGCCGCTTCGCGCCGCCACACGTGCTGCTCGCCGGCTACTGCGCCGGGCTTTGCACGGCCCTGGTCTGGCGCCCGCCGGCGAGCCTGCTGCTGGCGGCGTTCATCTGCGTGGCGCTGACGACGTTCGGGGCCGCGACCAAGAGAGACCGCGGCGCCGCGCTGCGCTGGCCCGCGTGGTCGGCGATCTGCATGCCCGGCCTGGTCGGCGTCCTGCTGTTCGTTGCGGGGCTCACCGTCGGGACGGCTCGCCTTTCCGCGCTCGATGGCTCCGAGCTCGCCAGGCACGTCGGCGAGTCGGTCGCCCTGCGCGCCACGCTGGTCGACCTGCCGACGCAGACGCGACGACGTGCTCGACCTCTCCGTGCGCGTCACCGCCGTCGACGGCGCCGCCGTCGACGAGCCCGCGCACCTGGGCCTGCGACTCGACGATCAAGCTGAGCTCGCCATCAGCCACTGTCGGCCCGCTGACGGAAGGGGCGCTCCTCGTCCGTCGACCGGGTCAGGGTGAAGGACCTGCCCGCGCCTCCGGCCGACGGCGGTTTCGACTACGGCCGCTACCTGCGGCGCCGCGGCGAGCACGTGATGCTCGCCGCGGATCTCGACGACCTTCGCCTGATCGGCCGTCGCGGAGGGGTGCAGGGCGAGGTCGACCGGCTTCGCCTCGCCTCGCGGGCACACCTCGCGACGGGTCTTCGCTCGCCGGTCGCCGACGTGCTGCAGGGCATGGTGCTCGGCGACGACGAGGGCGTGCCCGAGCAGATCGTCGACGACTTCCGGCGCAGCGGTCTGCTCCACATCATGGCTGTGTCGGGCGAGAACGTCGTTCTGCTGTGCGCGATGTGGGGCTTCGCGCTCATGCTCTTCGGGGTTCCGCGGCTGGCACGCACGCTGGCGCTGCTGCCGATCGTCGCCACCTACGTGCTGCTCACCGGGGCCTCGCCGTCGATCGTGCGCGCCGGCATCGCCGGGATCGCCGGGCTGCTCGCGGTGCTCGCGTCGCGCCCGGCCGACGGCTGGCTCATGTTCCTCGTCCCGGGAGCCTGGCTGCTGACCGTCAATCCCGAACAACCTCTTCGACGTCAGCTTCCAGCTCTCGTTCGCCGCGGTCGCCGGTCTGCTGCTGCTCTCGCGCCCGCTCACGCACGCGCTGCGCTTCCTGCCCGGCCCCCTCGCGGAACAGGCGGGCGTCACCACGTCAGCCAGCATCGCCACCGCGCCCGTGTCCGATGCTCACCTTCGGGTCGACCTCCGTCGTCGCCGTCGCGGCCAACGTGGCGGGGGGCTTCGTCCTCGGGCCCATCATGTTCCTCGGCATGCTCTCGCTGCTCGCCGGTTTCGTCACGAGTTGGCTCTCGCTGCCGCTCAACGTCGTGGCCGGGCTGTTCATCGGCTTCCTCCTCGAGGTCTCCCGCTTCTTCGGGCGGCTCTCGTTCGCCGTGTACGAGTGGCAGGGCCTCACCTTCGGGCTGATGCTGACGGGAGCCGCCGTCGTCGAGCTCGTGCGCGCTGCGCGTGCTGGCCGGGCGGGACGGGACAGGTCTCTGGGCGTACGTGACGCACGCGCGGCGGCGCAGCCGCGTGACGCTGTTCAGCGCGGGCGCTCCTCGGCACGGTCCTTGTGCTGGCGCCGAGCGCCCCCGCGGCGCCGAGCGCGCCGACGCTGCGCTACCTCTCGGTCGGCGAGGGCGCCGCGGCGCTGCTGCAGGTCCCGCACGGGCCCACCGTGCTCATCGACGCCGGCCCCGAGCCGCTCGGCCGGCGTCTCGAGGCGCTCGGCGTGCGCCGCATCGATCTCGTCGTGCTGTCGCACGGCCACGCCGATCACGCCGCCGGCCTGGCCGACGTGGTCGCGCGCCTCCCTGTGGGATCGGCCCTGCTGCCGGCGCCGCCGGCGCCGGCGCCCTCGCTGGACGCGATCGCCGCCGAGCTCGCGGCCGCCGGCGTGCAGGTGTCGCGGTGTGCCTCGCCCCTCGCGCTCGGCGGCGACGGATGGCGCGTGCGCATCCTGCCCACGCGCCCGCCTCCGGGCGAGGGGGGCAACCAGGGCGAGAACGACTGCGCGCTGGTCGTGCTGGTCGAGATCGGCGGCCATCGCATGCTCGTCCCCGGCGACGCCGAGGGGGAGGTGCTCGCCGACCTGGAGCTCCCTGCCTGCGACGTGGTCGAGCTGCCTCATCACGGCAGCAGGGGCGGCATCGACGGCGAGCTGCTCGAGCGCCTCGCCCCGCGGCTCGCCGTCGTCTCCGTCGGCCCCAACAAGTTCGGCCACCCGACGCCGGAGATGCTGGCCCTGCTCATCTCCCGAGCGGGTGCCGTGTCTGCGCACCGACGAGGCCGGCGACGTCGTCGTCAGCGAGCGTTCGGGCGCTCTCGCGGTGACGACCGCGGAGCCATGAACCGGGCCGGGAGGGGTCCGACGGCCATGCTATCCTTCGGCTCACGATGCCCGAGCCCAGCCCCCTCAAGCCGGCGTACCTGATCTACGGCACCGACCGCGTCAAGGTGCGCCGCGCCGTGACGCGGCTGCGCCGGCGCGTGGTCGCCGAGTCGGGGAGCGACCTCAACGTGACGATCGTCTCCGTCGGCGGCGCGGAGGCCGAGCAGCGCGCCGACGCGCGTCGCAAGGAGGCGCTCGCCGAGACCCTGATGGCGCTCGAGACACCGAGCTTCGTCCTGGGCACGAGGCTCGTCCTCGTGACCGGCGCGCACCGCTGGCGGGTGAACGAACGCCGGGCGCTCGTCGAGTACCTCAAGGACCCGATGCCGGACACCGTGCTGGCGGTCGAGGGCGAGACGTTCGGCAAGGACGACGTCCTGGTCAAGGCGCTGGGTGGTCTGCGCAAGGGCAACGACCAGGTGCTCGCCTACGACCTGCCCAAGAAGTACGAGCTCGCGGGCTGGGTGCAGGGACTGCGCCGCGTCGCACCGCCTCACCATCGGGCCTGCCGAGGCGAAGCGGCTGCTCACGGTCGTGGGACAGCAGCCCGAGCGTCTGGAGCGCGAGATCGAGAAGCTCGCCGCGTACTGCCGCGGCGAGCCGGTCACGACGACCGCCATCGACGACGTCTGTTCGGCGGCCATCGAGACGCGAGTGTTCGACCTCACCGACGCGGTCGGCCATCGCGACCGCGCCGCGGCCTTCCGCTGCCTCGAGGAGGTGTTCGCCCAGGGCGAGGACCCGCAGATGGTCTTCTACGCCCTCGCGCGTCACGTCCGTCAGCTCGACCAGGCGCTCGAGGTCGGCGGCGAGGTGAGCCCGTCCGACCTGGCGAAGAAGCTCGGCGTCCACCCGTTCACGGCGAAGAAGCTCCTCGACCAGCGGCGCGCCTACGACCGTCCGCTCATCGGGCGCGCTCTGGCCGCCTTGGCCGACGCCGACGCGGCGATGCGGGGACGGAGCGTCGTCAGTCTCGAGAGCTCCGGCGGCGTCGCGCACGGCGACCGCTTCTCGCTGGAGCTCGCGCTGTCGCGCATGCTCGCCTGAGGGGGCGGGGGGTGAATGACGACGGGCCCGGGGCGGCCGCTTCGAGCGGCCGCCCCGGGCCCGTCGTCTGATTGCGTGCTTCTCAGCCCGGCAGGCGGGCGAGCGTGTGCGCGACGCGGCTCTTCTTGTGGGCCGCGTTGTTCTTGTGGAGGATGCCCTTCGCCGCCGCCTGGTCGATGCGCCTCGTCAGCGTGGTGGCGAGCGTCTTCGCCTCGTCTGCCTCGTGAGCCTCGACGCTTGCGTCGAGCTTCTTGAAGAGCGTCTTGATGGTCGACTTGGCGTGGCGGTTGCGCAGGCGCTGGCGCGCGGCCAGGCGGATGCGCTTCTTCTGCTGCTTGATGTTGGCCACAGGATCCCTTCGCTCAAGGTACCGTCGTGACTGTTCCAGTGGCAGTGGGGACTGCGTCGGGACGCGCGATGCTACCACAGGCTCGGCGAGCGCGGCAACTCACGCGGCGGAGCCGCGGTTCGGCCGCGCCGGGCCGCCGTGCTACCCTTCGCGGTGGCCATGACCGACCTAGCCCACATCCGCAACTTCAGCATCATCGCGCACATCGACCACGGCAAGTCGACGCTCGCCGACCGCATCCTCGAGTCGACGGGCACGGTGGCCGCGCGCGACATGAAGGAACAGCTTCTCGACAAGATGGACCTCGAGCGCGAGCGCGGCATCACGATCAAGAGCCAGGCCGTGCGCATCGCCTACAAGGCGCGCGACGGCCAGCACTACCAGCTCAACCTGATCGACACGCCGGGCCACGTCGACTTCACCTACGAGGTCTCGCGCAGCCTCGCCGCCTGCGAGGGCGCCGTGCTGCTCGTCGACGCCACGCAGGGCGTGGAGGCGCAGACCGTGGCCAACGCCTATCTGGCGGTCGACAACGACCTCGAGATCATCCCCGTTCTCAACAAGGTCGACCTGCCGGCGGCCGACGTCGCCGAGGCCGAGCTCGAGCTCCACGAGCTCACCGGCGCCACGCACGACGAGACCCTCGTCGTCTCCGCCAAGACGGGGCAGGGCGTGGAGGATGTGCTCGAGGCGGTGGTGGCGCGCACGCCGCCGCCGTCCGGAGACCCGGCGGCGCCCTCGCGCGCCCTCATCTTCGACAGCGAGTACGACCAGTACCGCGGCGTGATCGCCTACGTGCGCGTCGTGGACGGAAGCTTCCAGCGGCGCGAGCTCATCACGATGATGGGGAACGGGGAGGAGGCCGAGATCGAGGAGCTCGGCTTCTTCGGCCCCGGCGATGGTCCCGGTCGAGCGCCTCGAGACCGGCGAGGTCGGCTTCATCATCACGGGCATCAAGGACGTCGCCAAGGTACGCGTCGGCGACACGATCACCAGTCGCCGCCGCCCCGCCACGGAGCGCCTGCCCGGGCTACAAGGTGGTGCAGCCTATGGTCTTCTGCGGGCTCTTCCCGACCGAGGGCGACAAGTTCGAGGAGCTGCGCGACGCGCTCGAGAAGCTCAAGCTCAACGACGCTGCCCTGATGCTACGAGCCGGAGTCGTCGAACGCCCTCGGCTTCGGCTTTCGCTGCGGCTTCCTCGGGCTGCTCCACATGGACATCGTTCGCGAACGACTCGAGCGCGAGTACGACCTGGAGCTGCTCACGACCATGCCCAGCGTCGAATACCACGCCTACCTCACAAACGGCACGCTGACCGTGGTACGCAACCCCGCTCAGATGCCCGACGCCAATCACATCGACCGCGTCGAGGAGCCTTACGTCGCGGCCAGCATCCTCGTGCCCAGCGAGTACGTCGGCGCCATCATGGAGCTGTGCCAGGGCCGCCGCGCCGACTTCATCGACATGAAGTACCTCTCGCCACACCGCGTCGAGATGCACTACCGCCTGCCGCTGAGCGAGATCGTCCTCGACTTCTTCGACCAGCTCAAGACGCGGACCCGCGGCTACGCCTCGCTCGACTACGAGTTCCACGGCTACCGTGAGAGCGACCTCGTGAAGCTCGACATCCTGCTCGCCGGCGACCCCGTCGACGCGCTCTCGCTGATCACGCCACGCGAACGCGCCCACATCCGCGGGAAGACCCTCGTCACCAAGCTGCGCCAGAAGATCCCCCGGCAGCTCTTCGAGGTCGCGGTGCAGGCGGCGATCGGCAACAAGGTGGTGGCCCGCGAGACCATCTAGGCGAAGCGCAAGGACGTGCTCGCCAAGTGCTACGGCGGCGACATCACGCGCAAGCGCAAGCTGCTCGAGAAGCAGAAGGAGGGCAAGAAGCGGATGAAGCAGCTCGGCGTCGTCGAGGTGCCGCAGGAGGCCTTTCTGGCCGTGCTCGAGCTGGACGCGAGTCACAAGGAGCGCTAGTCGTGGCCGAGCTGGTCACGCCGCGCGCATGCCTGCGGTCGTCGTTCCTCGCCGCCCTGCTCGAGTATCACGAGGACGGCATGCACCCCGAGCTCGACGAGACCGCGCTGGCCGCGCCCGGCGAGTTCGCCCGCTACGTCGGCGGCACTTGTCGCAGACGTCGAGACTCCGGGCGAACCCGACCGCTACGTCGCGCGGCTGTGCGGCGTGGCGGAGCCCGAGCCGAGGGAGGGCGGTTACGTGCCGCAGACCATCCTCTGGTGGGCCGAGGGCGAGGAGTACCTGGGGCGCCTGAGCATCCGCCACCATCTGACGCCGAGCTCCTGTACGAGGGCGGCAACATCGGCTACGAGGTGCGGCCCGGCGCGCGGCGGCAGGGTCACGCGACGGCGATGCTCGCCGCCGCGCTGCCGATCGCCGCACGCGCTAGGCATCGATGAGCCCACGTCGACTGCGACGTCGCCAACGTGGCCTCGCGGCGGGTGATCGAGAAGAACGGCGGCCGGCTCGAGGGCGAGGGAGAGCGGCGAGCTGTACTTCCTCGTGCCGACGCGCCCGGGGACTTGATGGCGGCTGCCGCAGGCCCGCCGCCTTCGCCGGCCCGGTGCGCCATCGTCTACGTGCATGTGCCGTTCTGCGCAGCACGCTGCGACTACTGTGACTTCGACGCGCAGGCGGTGGGCGCGGCGGGGCCGGCGGAGCCGGCTGTGGCCGCGCTGTTCGACGCCTACGCGGAGGCCGTCGCCGCCGAGTGGGAGCTCGAGCGGGCGGCGCACGACGTGCGCCGCCTCGAGACGCTCTACCTCGGCGGCGGTACGCCCGCCCTGCTCGGACCGGGCCGCCTCGAGCGGCTCGTCGCTGGGTTCGCGCCGTGGCTCACGGCGCACGCCGAGGTCACGGTCGAGACGAACCCTGACGAGGCCGACGAGGCGTTCGCCGTGTGGGCCGCCGACCGGGGCGTGCGCGTCTCGCTCGGCGTCCAGAGCTTCCTGCCGAGACTGCGCGCGGCGCTCGGCCGGCGCCCCGCCGCCGACCCGGCGGCGGCCGCGCGCCGGCTCCGCGCCGCCGGCGTGCGCGACGTGTCGATCGACCTCATCCACGGCATCCCCGGCCAGACGGCGGCCGATCTCGACGTCGATCTCGCGGCCGTCGACGACCTGGACCCTGAGCATGTCTCCTGGTACGAGCTCACTGCCGTCGAGGGGACGCTGCTGGCGCGGCGTCTCGGGAGCGGGGCGTCACGGTCGTCGGCGAGGCGCTCCGGCGCCCAGGCGTGGTCGCCGGACGAAGACGAGCGCGCCGCGATGTACCGCCGCATCGTGCGCGACCTCGAGCGGCGCGGCTACCGCTGGTACGAGGTCAGCAACTTCGCCCGGCCGGGGCGGCGGGCGCGCCACAACGTGGCGTACTGGCGCGCCCGCGCGTACCTCGGTCTGGGACCGGGAGCCGTGAGCACCGTCGGGCGCCGACGCTGGCGCAACGCGCCGGACGTGGGCGCCTACGTCGCCGCGTTCACCGGCGGGGCGGCGGTCCGGCACGCGCGATCCCGCCTGCCGTTGCGGCACGTAGAGGCGCTCGACGACCAGACCCTCGCCCGCGAGCGCCTCCTGCTCGCCGCCCGTTGCGGGCTCGCCGTCCCGCTCGCCGAGCTCGCCGCCGCCGTCGACCCCGCGGCCATCGCGCCGCTCGCGCAGGCTGGATTACTTTCCCTGCACAGTGGTACAATCCGCGTGACGCGAAAGGGGCGGTACGTGGCCAACGAGGTCTGCGTCCGTCTGTTTCGCGCTTGACGTTTAACAGGGTGGCGCACGACGTTGACAGGGGTATGACGTGACGCTGAAACCGCGCCAGGAGCAGGTCCTGCGCCTCGTCGTCGAGGAGTACATCGCGAGCGCCTCGCCGGTCGGCTCGCGGCATCTCACCGAGCGATACCCGCTCGGCGCCGCCGCGTCGACGGTCCGCAACGACCTCGCCGAGCTCGAGGACCTGGGCATGCTCGCGCATCCGCACACCTCGGCCGGCAGGGTGCCGACCGACGCAGGCTACCGACACTACGTGGACGCGCTCATGAGCGAGCGTGGCGAGCGCGGCGCCGTGCCGGCGCCGTCGATCACGCTCGACCGCGCGCGCAGCGAGGTCGACGAAGCCCTGCGCGAGACGGCCGAAGCCCTGTCGCGCGTGACCCACCTGCTCGCCGTCGTGTCGACCCCGGCTCTGACCAACTCCACCGTCCGCCACATCGAGGTCCTGGCCCTGCAGTCCCGCCTCGTCATGGTCGTCCTCATCACCACGTCGGGGCAGGTGACGAAGCGCATCTTCCACTTTGCCGACCCGGTCGACGAGGGCCTCGCCGAGTTCGCCCGCGTGTACCTCAACGAGCGTCTCGTCGGCGTCCAGCTCGGCACGCGGCGCGTCGCCTCGGCCTTCGAGAGCCTGGAGCTGCGCCCCAAGGAGCGCGCTTTCATCGAGGCCGTTCGCGCCCGTCTTCGACGCGGCGGGGCCCGGCGACGCCGAGGGCCTGCACTTCGGGGGCACCAGCCGGCTGCTCGAGAACCTGAGCCGCGAAGGGGCGACCCAGCTCAACGACCTGCTGCAGATGCTCGAGGAGCGCTACAACCTGCTCGAGCTGCTCTCCGAGGCCCTGCGCGAGGACGGCATGTACCTGCGCATCGGCCACGAGATGCGCTCGCCCTCGCTGCAGGCGTGTTCGCTCGTCGCGGCGAACTACGGCGTGGCGAACCGCAACCTGGGCACCGTGAGCGTGCTCGGCCCGACGCGGATGGACTACCAGAGCGTCATCGCCACCGTCCGTGCGACGGCCGACAGCCTGAGCGACTATCTGGAAGAGATCTGGTGAAGCGCGACTACTACGATGTGCTCGGGGTGTCACGCGACGCAGGCGCCGCCGAGGTCAAGAAGGCCTTCCGCAAGGAGGCGCGCGCCTGCCATCCGGACGTCAACCCCGAGGACCCCGAGTGCGAGGCGCGCTTCAAGGAGCTCGCCGAGGCGTACGAGGTGCTCAGCGACGCCGACTCGCGCGCCGCCTACGATCGCTACGGTTTCGACGGCCTGCGCGGCCGGCCGATGACCGACTTCGACCACGTCTCGTTCCAGGACCTCTTCAGCGTGTTCTTCGGCGGAGGCATGTTCGACAGCGTCCTCCGGGATTCCGGCGGCATGTGGGGCGCGGCCTCGGGCACTGCGCCGGCGCCTCGCGGCGACGACGTCGAGATCGAGCTTTTGTTGACGTTCTCCGAGTCGGTGTTCGGCACCGCGAAAGAGGTCGAGGTCGAGGCGGACGCGCGTTGCGAGACGTGCGCCGGCAGCGGCGCGGCCCCGGGCACCGGCCGCGAGCAGTGTCCGCAGTGCAAAGGCAGCGGCCGCGTGCGCGAGGTCTCGAGTCTGGGCGGGTTCGGCCAGTTCATCCGCACCAGCACCTGTTCGGTCTGCCGCGGACGCGGGACGATCGTCGCGCAGCCCTGCGAGGGCTGCCGCGGCACGGGCCGGCTGAGGGCCGCGCGGACGGTCAAGGTCGAGGTACCTGCCGGTATCGCCCACGGCCAGCGCCTGCGGCTGAGCGGGGAGGGCGGCGCCGGGGGCCAGGGCGGCCGGGCCGGCGACCTCTACGTCCTCGTGACCGTCGAGCGGGACGACCACTTCGTGCGCGACGGCGACGACCTCATCTACCGCGCGGACATCACCATGATCGACGCCGCGCTGGGCACCACCGTCTACGTGCCCGCCCTCGACGGCGACATCGAGCTCAAACTCGCCGCGGGCACGCAGCCGGGAGAGACCAAGGTGTACCGAAACCGGGGCGTCCCGGTGTTGCAGGGCTACGGCCGTGGCGACCTCAAAGTCGTCGTCAACGTCCAGGTCCCCCGGCACCTCAGCGACGAACAGCGCGAGGTCCTCGAGCAGTTCGCCGCGCTGACGGGCGAGAAGAACTACGAGCCGGACCAGAGCTTCCTCGACAAGGTCCGCGCCGTCTTCGGGGCGTGAGAGCCCCACCCCGGGTCACGTCTGGTCAGGTCGGGCGGGGGGCGAGGCGGGCGCCGTGAGCGAGACGGACTACCTCCGCTTCACGCTTCGCCTGGCGGGCGGGGCGACGACCGACGACCTCGAGATCCGCGATCTTCTCGCGGTGCTGCAGACCCCGGGCTGGGAGGAAAGGGACGACGGGCGTACCGTGCGCTTCTGGCTCGAGGAGGAGCGGGCGAGCGGCCCGGCCGTGCGCCCCGTGCTCGACCAGCTGATGGAGCACGGCACGCTGATCTCGGCGGCCCAGGAGGCCGGATGGCAGGACGACTGGCGGCGCTTCCACCGTCCCGTCGTGGAGGGGACGGTGCGCGTGCGTCCGCCGTGGTATCCCGCGGAACCCGGCCTGCTCGACGTGGTGATCGACGCCGGCATGGCGTTCGGCACAGGCTCCCACTTCACGACGCGGCTCTGCCTGCGGGCGCTCCAGGACCTCCCGCGCGGCGCGCTCGTCGACGTCGGCACCGGGTCCGGCGTCCTCGCCCTGACGGCGCTCAGGCTCGGGTTCGCGCCGGTGTGGGCGATGGACAACGACCCCCTCTCTGTCGAGTGTTGCCTGCTCAACGCGCGCGCCAACGGCCTCGAGCCGCACGTGCTTCTCGGCGACGTCACCGACCCGGGCCTGCGCCTGCCGCCCGCCGAGGTGGCCGTCGCCAATCTGCTGCAGAAGCCCATCCTCGAGCTGGCGCGGCGGCTGGGGGCGGCGGACGCCGCCTGGGCACCGCCGCGCCTCCTGCTCTCAGGGCTGCTCGTCGAGCAGGGGGACGAGGTGCTGGCCGCACTGGGCGGCTACCGCCTCGTGCGTCGCGACGTCTCGAGCGGCTGGCTCCTGCTGGACCTGGCGCGGAAGGCGTGAGGCGATGACACGGGGCGTGAGGCGATGACGCGGGTCTCGGCGGAGTTCGTGGGCTGCAAGGTGAGCCAGGCCGACAGCGAAACGGCGCTGGCGCAGCTCGCCGCCGCCGGACTGGAGCCGGTGGCAGGGCATGGAGCCGCCGAAGCCTGCGTGCTCATGACCTGTTGCGTGACCGCCGAGGCCGAGCGCAAGTCACGGCGCCTGGCGCGGCGTCTCGCGCGGCAAGGGCGGCGCGTGTTCGTCGCCGGCTGCGCCGCGGCGCTGCGCGCCGACCAGTTCGACGAGCCTGGCGTCGAGGTGGTCGACGGGCAGGACTGGGCTGCTTTGGCGGCGCGGATCGCCGGCGGCGCCGGCACGCCCGGTGGCGGTGAGGCGGCCGGAACGCGCGCCGTCCCGGCGAGGCGCGGGCGTCTGCGCTTCACGCTCAAGGTCCAGGACGGCTGCGGCGGCCGCTGCAGCTTCTGCGTGGTGCGGCTCGTGCGCGGGAGCCCGCGCAGCATGCCGCTCGCGCATGCGGTCGCCGCGGCCCGCGAGGCGCTCGCCTCGGGCTGCGGCGAGCTCGTGCTGAGCGGAGTCGATCTGGGGGCGTACCGCGACGCCGCGACCGCCGGCACGGCGGCGGGCGGCGTCGCCGGCCTTGCCGACCTCGTCCGGGCGCTCGTCGCACTGCCCGACCTCGCTCGCCTGCGTCTCTCGTCGCTCGAGCCCGAGCACGTCGACGATCGTCTCCTGGACGCTCTCGCGCACCCCAGGGTCGCCCGTCACCTGCACATGCCGCTGCAGTCGGCCGATGACGCCGTGCTGAGAGCGATGCGGCGGCGCTACGACTGGGCGGGCTACCTCGCCGCCGTGCAGCGTGCGCGCTCGCGGCTCGGCGACATCACGGTCAGCACCGACGTGATCGTCGGCTTCCCTGCAGAGGACGAGGCCGCCTTCGAGCGCACGCTGGCCGTCATGGAGAGCGGTCTCTTCGGGCGCGCGCACGTCTTCGCCTACTCCCCGCGCCCGGGCACGGAGGCGGCCGAGCTGCCGCCTTTGCCGGCCGCCGTCGTGCGCACCCGGGCGGCCGCCGCCGGCGCCGCCGCGCGCGAGGTGCGGCGGCGCGCGGCGGCGGACGTCCTCGGCCGTCGTGCCGAGGTCCTCGTCGAGGAGAAGCGCGACGGCCTCTGGAGGGGGTACAGTTCACAGTACGTGCGCTACTACTTGAGCGGACCGGCACAGCCGGGCCGCCTGGTGGACGCCGTCGGCGACGAACTCTTCGCCGACGGCGTCAAGGGCCGGCCCGTTCGCGTGCCGGCCGAAGAGGCGCGGCGCGCCCGGGGGCGCGCTGCGAGAGGACAGGTCGACGCGGACGCCGCGTCGTAGCCAGCGAGGGGGCCAGATGAGCAGTGACTGCATCTTCTGCAGGATCGCGGCGGGAGAGACGCCGGCCGACATGGTGGCGGCGGACGACGAGTTCGTGGCCTTCAGGGACGCCCACCCGGTCGCTCCCGTCCACCTGCTCGTGGCCCCGCGACAACACCTCACGTCGCTGGACGTCATCGAGATGCTGGGCCCCGACGGAGCCGGCCGTCTGCTTCACTTCATCGCCGCGGTGGCGAGGGAGTCGGGTCTTCAGGAGTCCGGGTATCGCGTGGTCTCGAACACCGGTCCCGACGCGGGCCAGGAGGTCTTCCACCTTCATTTGCACCTGATCGGCGGCCGCAGACTCGGAGAGATGGCGTGAGGGAGCTGGGCGCGATCGAGCAGCGCATCAAGGACGACGGCACGGCCGCCCTCAAGGCGGGCGACCGGCGTCGTCGCGAGGCCCTCAGCCAGTTTCTCGCGGCGCTCAAGAAGGAGCGCATCGACAGTCGCAAGCAGCCCGCCGAGGCGGACGAGCTCGTCGTGCTCAAACGCGAGCGCAAGCGGCGCGTTGAGGCCCTCGAGCTCTACGAGCAGGCCGGGAGGGACGACCTGGCCGACCAGGAGCGCTTCGAGGCGGAGCTCCTCGCCGCCTACATGCCCGAGGAGCTCTCCGCGGATGAGCTCGCGGCGATGGTCGACGAGGCCATCGCCGCCACCGGTGCCGCGTCGCCCAGGGAGATGGGCAAGGTGATGTCAGCGCTCGTGCCCAAGGTCGCGGGACGCGCCGACGGCAAGGCGCTGAGCGAGCTCGTGCGGACGAAGCTCGGGGGGTGAGCGTGACCGAGTCCGCGCGCACGGTCATCGACCTCGACTCCAACAGCGAGGCGCTCGCCCTCGCCGGCGAACACGACGCCCATCTCAAGGTCCTCGAGCAGCGTCTGTCCTGCAAGCTGACGATGCGCGGCAACGTCCTTACCCTCGAGGGGGAGGGTGACGCCTGCGTCAAGGCGCGGTCGGCGATCGACGAGCTGCTCACGGTGATCAGGTCCGACCGGCCTCTCAGCCCGGCGATCGTCGAGTCGCTGATGGACATCGCCGTCAACGCGGCCGGCAAGCCGTCCGAGGTCTACGGCGACGTCGTCTGGACTCACCGCGGTCGGCAGATCGGCCCCCGCACCGTCAATCAGAAGCTCTACGTCGACGCGATGCGCCGCAACACGATCACCTTCGCCATCGGGCCGGCGGGCACGGGCAAGACGTACCTCGCCACGGCGATGGCGGTGAGCGCCTTCTTCGCCAAGACCGTCGGGCGCATCATCCTCACGCGTCCCGCGGTCGAGGCGGGGGAGAGCCTCGGCTTTCTCCCGGGGACGGTCTCCGAGAAAGTCGACCCTTACTTCCGCCCGCTCTTCGACGCCCTCTACGACATGATCGACGGCGAGAAGCTCGCCGCGCTGCAGGAGAAGGGCGAGATCGAGATCGCGCCGCTCGCCTTCATGCGCGGCCGCACGCTCAACGACTCGTTCATCATCCTCGACGAAGCCCAGAACACCTCGCCGGAGCAGATGAAGATGTTCCTGACTCGCCTCGGTTTCGGGGCGAAGATGGTGGTGACCGGCGACGTCACGCAGATCGACCTGCCCGGCGGGCGGCGCTCCGGACTCGTCACCGTCGCCGAGGTACTGAGCGACATCGCCGACATCGCCTTCGTCGAGTTCGACGGACACGACGTCGTGCGTCACAAGCTCGTGCAGCGCATCGTCAATGCGTACAAGGAGCAAGGCGAGCGCCAGCAGGCGCGGCGCGAGGCCACGGGCGAAGGCGGCGCCGCGTGACGAGCGCGGTCGAGGTGGCCAACCGGACGCGCGTCCCGGTCTGCGAGGTGGCCGTCGCCGAGCTCGTCGACCTTGTTCTTGCGGCCGAGGGCGCCGCCGGCGCCGAGGTCGGCGTGACCTTCGTCGGCGAACGCCGCATGCGAGCCCTGAACCGCGAGCATCGCGCACGTGACGCGGTCACCGACGTGCTCGCCTTCCCGCTCGAGGACGAGGAGGAGATCGCCGTCGTGCGAGAGGCCGAGGGCGGTGCGGGGGAGGCAGCGGCGCCGGACGGCCCGCCGCGTCTCCTCGGGGACGTGGTGATATGCGCGCGCCAGGCGCTGCTCCAGGCGCGCGCCGCCGGGCTGCCGCCCGCGGCCGAGCTGGCGGTGCTGCTCGTCCACGGCACGCTCCACCTGCTCGGCTACGACCACGAGACCGACGCCGGGCATATGGCGCTGCGCCAGGCCGAGCTGCTCGAGACGGCGCGCTGGGAGGAGCTCGTTGGCACGGCGTCCTAACCTCCTCCAGAGCTTCAACTGGGCGTTCGACGGCATCGTTCACGCGCTGCGCCGCGAGCGCAACATGTGGATCCACTTCGGCGTCGCCATAGTGGTGCTCCTTGCGGCGCTCTTCTTCTCGCTCGCGCGGCTCGAGGTCATAGCGCTCTTCGTCGCCATCTCTTTCGTCCTCATCACCGAGATGCTCAACACGTCGATCGAACACGTCGTCGACCTCGTCACGGACGAGCTCGACCCGCGGGCGAAGATCGCCAAGGACGTGGCCGCGGGAGCGGTGCTGGTCGCGACGATCAATGCCGTCGCGGTCGCCTACCTCGTCTTCTACGACAAGCTCACCGGCGTGCCGTACACCGTCTTGCGCAAGCTGCGCACCTCCCCCGTCGACCTCGCCGTCGTGACCCTGGTCCTGGTGATCCTCGCCGCGGTGATCATCAAGGCGCTCACCCGCCGGGGAACGGCCTTTCACGGCGGCATGCCGTCGGTCCACGCCGCGGTCGCCTTCGCGGGTTGGGTGGCGGTGACGGTGTTCGGCACCCAGACCGCGTACGCCCTGCCGATCTCGGCGATCGGCCTCTTCATGGCCGTCATGGTCGCCCAGAGCAGGGTGCAGGCCGGCATCCACTCAACGCTCGAGGTCGTCATCGGTGCCCTGCTCGGCACCGGCATCAGCCTGATCATCTTCCAGCTCTGGTATCCCATATGAGGACGGAGCACATGACGGGTGCACGGGGATGACCGGCGAAGAAGGGGCGGCGCGCACCGAGAGGGGGCGACCGGCCGACGCGGTCGAGCGGGCGCTATACGAGGAGGCGCGTGCCGTCGCGGAGCGCGCCTACGCGCCCTACTCGGGCCTCGCCGTGGGCGCCGCGCTCGTAGGCTCGTCGGGCGCGCGGCACCACGGAGTCAACGTCGAGAACGCGTCCTACCCCGCGGGGGTGTGCGCCGAGCGCGTCGCGCTCGGCGCCCTCGTGGCGGCCGGCGAGCGCGAGGTGCGCGCCGTCGCCGTCGCGGCGGCGGACGGGCGCCAGCTGGCCCCGTGCGGTCTCTGCCTGCAGGCGCTGGCGGAGCTCGGCGACCCCGACATCGTCTGCCGTCTCGGCGCCGGCCTCCGTGTGGTCGCCCTGCACGAGCTGCTGACGAGCCCGTTCGTGCTCTCTCAGGATGCGCCACGGGGTGGCCGGTCGTGAACACGGCGGGCGATGGGCGCGCCGTGGTCGGCGGCCCGCCACCGGACGAACCCGGGTTCCACTCCGGGTTCGTCGCGATCCTCGGCCGGCCCAACGTCGGCAAGTCGACGCTGGTCAACCGGCTCGTCGGGCACAAGGTCAGCATCGTCTCCGACCACCCGCAGACGACGCGCCGCCGCATCACCGGCGTCGTCGGCCTGCCGGAGTGCCAGATCGTCCTCCTCGACCTGCCGGGCTTCCAGCGGCCGTTCGATTCGCTCACCCGGCGGATGCAGACCGCAGTCGACGAGGCGCTGCGGGAGGTCGACGCCGCGCTCGTGATGCTCAACGCGACGGAGGCGTTCGGCGGCGGCGACCGGTACGTGCTCGAGGCGGTGGCCGCCGCCGGGCTCCCGGGCGTGATCGCCCTCAACAAGGTCGACCTCATCGACGGCCGCCGGCTCGGCGCGCGCCTCGAAGAGGCGCGCGCCCTGGCCGGCGGCGCCGCCGTCCACGCGGTCAGCGCCCTGCGCGGCGACGGGCTCGGCGCGGTCGTCGAGGAGCTGGCCGTCGCCATGCCCCCGGGGCCGCGGTACTTCCCCGAGGGGCAGTCGTCGGACCAGCCGCTGGAGCTGCTCGTCGCCGAGCTCGTGCGTGAGCAGGCCCTGCGTCGCACGCACGACGAGGTGCCGCACGCGATCGCCGTCGAGGTCAGCGCGATCACCGAACGCGACGACCGCCCTCTGGTCGAGATCGAGGCCCTCCTGATCGTCGAATCCGAGTCGCAGAAGGGTATCCTCGTCGGCAAGGGGGGGCGCGTCATCAAGGCCGTCGGCAGCGCCGCACGACACGAGATCGAGGCCGTGTTCGGGGTGCAGGTCTTCCTCGACCTGCGCGTCAAGGTGAGGCGTCGCTGGCGGCGCGACGAGCGCTACGTGGAGCGCCTCCTCTAGCCTCGCGGCGGACGGGGCCGGCAGGCTCGACGGCTGCTATACTCCGGCCCGTTGCGCATCGCCTTTCGCGCGTCCCGGCCAGGAGGGAAGCAAGCGTGCACGCCGAGGAGCTGGCGAAGACCATCGATCACACGCTGCTGCGCGCCGACGGCACCGCCAAAGACGTCGAACGGCTCTGCCGCGAGGCGGCGCGGCACCACTTCGCCGCGGTGTGCGTCTTCCCTTACTTCGTCCCTCTCGCCCATGAGCTGCTGAGGACGGCCGACGTCAAGGTCTGCGCCGTCATCGCCTTTCCCTTCGGCGCCGAGGCGGCGCGCACCAAGGCGGTGGCCGCGGAAGAAGCCGTCCGGCAGGGCGCCGATGAGCTCGACGTGGTGATCAACGTGCCGGCGATGCTCTCGGGCGACTTCGGTCGCGTCCGCGACGAGCTCGCCACCGTCGTGCGCGCCATCCGCCTGCGCGCCGTCAACGGCGGCAAGGGCCCCGTCATCGTCAAGGCGATCATCGAGACGTGCTACCTCTCGACGAAGATGATGAAGCTCGCCTGCAGGATCGTCGAGCAAGCCGGGTGCGACTTCGTGAAGACCTCGACGGGGCTTGGTCCGCGCGGGGCGACCGTCCAGGACGTGGAGCTCCTGCGGGAGTGCGTGGGAGCCCACGTCGGGGTGAAGGCGTCGGGCGGCATCCGCACGTGCCACGACGCCCAGCTGATGATCAACGCCGGTGCGGCCCGGATCGGCACGAGCGCGAGCGTCGCGATCATGGAGGAGTTCGTCCGCGCGCCGCTTGCCCGGGGCAGGGTCTGAGGCGTGGCGACCAGAGGCGAAGACATCCTGACGCAGGTCCGCTTCGGCCCCGGCGGCCTCGTCCCCTGCGTCGTCCAGGACGCCGCCAGCGGGGAAGTCCTCATGGTCGCCTACGGCAACGAGACGTCGCTCGCGGCGACTGCAGAGACGGGCCAGGCGCACTTCTGGAGCCGCAGCAGGGGCGAGCTCTGGCACAAGGGCGCGACGAGCGGCAACGTCCAGCGCGTGCTCGAGCTGCGGCTCGACTGCGACCACGACACGGTCCTCATGCGCGTCGTCCCCGCGGGGCCCGCGTGTCACACCGGCGCCGTGAGCTGCTTTCGGGACGAGGCGAACGGCGCCGCGCGCTGGACGCCCGAGCCCGGCGCGGCTGACTGAACGCGCGCGGCGCCGCGCGACCTGCGGCCGCCCGGCGCCTCCGCCCCCCTCGCCCGGCGCCTCCCTATTTGATGATGGCGTAGCTGATGAGCCCCGGCGGTATCGGCAGCCAGAAGTTGATCAACCGGTAGACGAGCACGACGGCGACCGCGATCGCCGACGGCACGCCGAACCCCACGAAGAGCGCGATCATCAGGCCCTCCACCGCTCCCAGGCCCGCCCGGCGTCGGGGCGAGCGTGCCCACGGCATAGGCGACGATGTAGCCGAGCACCAGGTAGACGACGCCGATCCGGTAGTCGAAGGCGAGAAAGGTGACGTAGAGGCAGAGCAGGTCGAAGAACCAGTAGCCGCAGGCGTAGAAGAACGTGCGCCTGGAAGGCGCCGGGGTGCGACGTCATCCGGCGCATGCCGGCGAACAGGTGGTCGAGCCAGTCGTCGATGTGCTCTTCCTTGACCGTCTCGCGTCGCGTCACCGAGTTGACGAGGCGCGCCAGCTGGGCGACGCGCCGGCGCATCTTGGTGCGGTGGTTGTAGAGGTAGATCCCGTAGCCCGGTGAGCCAGAGGAGGAGGCCGATCAGGACGATGGCGGCGAGGTAGTGGCCGACCGACTGCCCGCGGGCGACGATGAGGTACGACGAGGGAGATCGCGAAGAGACCCCAGAGGACGATGTAGTTGAAGAACTGCTGCGCCGCGATGGCGACGAAGACCAGGCCGTGCGGCACCGTCGCGGCGGCGCAGGGCGTTGTAGGTGACGACCCAGCCGCCGACCCCGCCCGCCGAGAGGAGGTGGCTGACGGCGAGGCTGCCGACGGTGACGGAGAGCACTTCGTACAGTCGCATGCGGATGTCGAGGACGCGCAGGACGAAGCGCGTGAGGTTGGCGTAGCCGAGCAGAGCGACGACCTCGATCACGAGGGCGAGAGCGAGCAGGGCGTACTCGGCCCCTCCGATGAGCTGGAGCGTCTCCTCGGTGTCCACGAGACGCGGCAGCAGCAGGTAAAGCGTCGCCGCGATGACGCCGAACACGATGATGTTGCGGAGGGTCTTGCCGATCGATCGTCCTCCCGCGCCGGCGGTCGCCGACCAGCCGTGAACCCTACCACACGGGCCCACGCGAGCCGCCGCCGCAGCAAGCAGCACGCATCGTCGTGGTCGCCGAGGGGCCGCGAGCGCGGACGAGGTCACGCGGGCAGGCGGCGTGCCTCAGGGGCGGCGGCTCCGCTCCTCGTCGAAGATCTGGCGCTCGAGAGCCCCGCGCCGGATCCATGAGTAGGCCACACTGCCCGGCACGCTGCCGACCAGCGGGACGGCACAGAGGACGACCCACCCCCAGGCGCGGGCGCGGATGGTGACGTACAGCCCATAGAAGTAGGTCGCGAAGGCGCCCCCGAGCCAGGACAGCTGCACCATGCCGAAGACGATGCCGGGAAGCACGTCGTGCAGGACCGCTCGCGCTACGGCGTCGGCGACGACGAGCACGAGCGTGAACGCCGACATGAGGAAGAGGATCGCGAGCCTCTTGAGCTCGGCCTTGACCGCGGGATCCAGGACCGGTATCGCATCGTCGCTGCGCCGCTTCACGCCATCGCTCATATGCGCGTCCTCTCCTCTCGGCTCGGTGTCGTGCCGGACGGGATTCTCGTCGTCGCGCGGCGCCCTGGCAACCGGCCGATGGCTCTCGCGCAGGGACCGCTCAGGCAAAGCCTCAGCCGATGTCGGGCAGACCTTCAGGGATGGTTCAGCCCCGACCTGACCCCTAGATTCAAGTACGACTTGAGGGTCTGCGGACACACGAGGAGCACAGGCTGGAGCCTCGCGCAGGCAAAGGTTCGAGCATGACTTGAGACTCTACCCGCGTCACTGAGGGGGCGCAGGCCGTTCGGGACGGTGCGCCCCTGCGGGGGGTTGCGCGCCTCCGCGGCATGGGCTTGAATGCCTGCGAACGTACAACAACGGCGCTGCCGCCGGTTCCGCCATACGTTCTCCCCCTTCGTTCCACGGAGAGTCCGGATCGTCCGGGCAGGAGGACGACGTGCCGGGACAGGACGGCGGCGAGGGCAGCTCCACGCGAGACGTGCAGGATCGTCCGCCACGGAGAGACGCCGGCGAAAGGACCATCGTGACCAGGCAACGATCGTGCTTCGCGCTTCTCGCTCTGCTGGCCCTGGCGACGACGGTCGCCGTGCTCGTGCCGACGTCGGCCGATGCCGCCACCCTCGACGAGCAGCTTCGTTCCAGTCGTCGTGAGCTCGCGCCGGGCGGAGGCCCGGCTCGACGCCTCCGAGGACGTCCTCAGGGTCGCTCTGCTCGCCCGTCAGCGACGTGGCCTTGGGGTGTACATCCTGAAGGTCGAGGTCGCTGAGCACGCCGTCGATTTCTGGAGGGCGGTCGTCCGCGATCTGGTGCAGCAGCAGAGCCGGCAGGAGTCGGCCTCGTACGAGAGATCAGGCACCTGGCGCCCGCTCATCGGGCGTGCGGCGAAGAAGTACGGCGTCAGCGCCGACGGCCTGTACCGCCTCATGATGATGGAGTCCGGAGGCAAAGCCAGGGCGGTCGGCGCCGGCCGGTTCTACGGGCTCTTCCAGTACTCGCTCGCCACGTGGAAGGGCGATTGGAACCCGTGGAGGGGGCAGAGCGTCTTCGACGGGTCCGCCCAGATCGAGGCCAGCGCCTACGCCGTGAAGAAGGGCATGGGCCGCAGCCTCTGGGGCAACACCTTTCCGGCGGCCTTCTGACCAGGCGCGCGGCTCTCGCTCTGTCCGCCCGCGAGGCCGTTCTCGCACGGACTCGGGCGACGCAGTAGCATAAGCGTCCACCCCGGTGCCGAAGTGGCGGAACTGGCAGACGCGCCGGACTCAAAATCCGGTCCCGTTCACGCGGGGTGAGGGTTCAAGTCCCTCCTTCGGCACCAGCCTCCATCCACGAGCGTGCGAGTGCGGACCTGAACTGTATCCCGCGCGACGACTCGAACAGCGGCATCCTGCTCGACGTCGCGTTCAAGCGGCTTCACGAGAGGCACCCCGGCGAGGCCGAGACCGAGATCGTCGCCTTGCGCGACCTGCACATCGAGCCGTGCAAAGCGTGCGACATCTGTGGCAAGGCCAAGGACGGCAGGTTCGTTCCTTGCGTACTCGCGGGCGGGGACGATGTCCAGATGGTCCTCGACAAGATGCTGGCCGCCGACGGCATCTGCGTCGCGACGCCGGCCTGCTTCGGACTGCCCACCGACCTGTTCTCGAGGTCGGCGGGCGTGCGTCCCCGATCTCCGGGGAGCGCCCGCCGACGGCTCGTCGTAGACTTACGTGACGACGAGGCGCGACGCCCGCGCCCGACGACAGGAGAAGGCAGATGACCGACAGCGAGACCATTCTCGCGTTCATCGAAGAAGAGGCCGACCTCGACGACGACGTCGAACTCGACGCCGACACGTCGTTGTTCCGCGACCAGCTCCTCGACTCGATGAACCTGACCAGCCTGATCGCGTTCCTCGAAGAGACGTTCTCGATCCGCGTGAAACCCATGGACATCGTCTTCGAGAACCTGGACACGGTGAACCACATGCTGGCCTACATCGAGCGCAAGCGGTCTGGCGATGGCTGACCCCGGGGCCACACATCCGGACGCCGCGGTGCGTGCGGCGGAGCGGGACGCCGGCGTGCAGGCGGGCGACGCCTCGGCGGCGACTGAGGCGTCGGGCCGCACCAACTGGTTCTTCTACGGCCTTGGCCTGAGCCTGCAGACCCTCCTTTGGTTCCTCCTCTTCCTGGCGCTGGTGGTGGCGATCGCCGCGGGCGGCGAGCTCACCGAGTTCCGCTACGTCGGGTTCTGAGGTCTGTCGAACCTCCTCTGACGAAGATGGCTCCGGAAGATCCGATGACGCCCTCGGCGCCCGCGCCGGAACGCGACGCCGCCGACCACTGGTCCGCGCCGCGTGACCCGATGACGGACGCCCTCGAGCGCCTGCGCGACTGGGCGCGCGAGCAGCCGGATGCGACCCTTCTCCTCACCCGCGGGCGGCAGTACACGTACCGCACGTTCCTCGAGCGCGCCGCCGCGGTCGCCGACGGTCTGGTGGCCGCGGGCATCGGGCGCGGACAGCGCGTCGCGCTCCTTCTCGAGGAGTACGACCAGTTCTTCGTACCGTCGTGACGGCGCACTTGGCTCGCCGGCGCCGTCGTGGTGCCGCTCAACGTGACCCTGCCGCGGCGCGACATCGACTGGCTCCTCGCCAAGGCGCGCCCTGAGACGCTCGTCGTGCCCACCGACGCGGGCGGCGCCGGCGAGGGCGTGCCGCGGCTCGTCGTCGCCGCGGACGGCGACGGCCTGGTGGCCGGGCTGCGCCGCGCCCGGCCTGACGGCGACGGCGGCGGCGATGGGGAGCCCGCGATCCTCCGGACAGAGGCGAGGGGTGGGGTCGGGCGAACGCCGATGCAGCCCGACGAGCTCGCCATGATCCTCTTCACCTCGGGCACCACCGGCGTCCCCAAGGGCGCCTGCCAGACGCTGCGCGCCGTGTCCGAGAACCCCGGGCTGGTCGCGGGCGTGATGGGCCTCTCCCGCGACGACCGCATCTTCATCAACACGCCGCCGTACTTCACGAGCGGCATCTGCCACTTCCTGACCATGATGGCGCACGGCGGCAGCATCGCCGGCCAGCTGGGCTTCTACTTCGGCGAGGGTCTGCTCGACGAGCTGGAGTCTCTCGGCTGCACGGGCTTCGGCGGCGCACCCGCGCATCTCGTCCGCGTCGTCGAGCCGCTCGAGGAGGCCCGGACGCATGCGCTGCGGTTCTGGGTGAGCTCGGGCGACCACCTTCCGCTGCACGTCATCGCCAAGGCGCGTCGCGTGCTTCCCGGGGTCGGCATCTTCAACATGTACGGTCTGACCGAGGTGTCCGGCCGTCTCTGCGTGCTGCGCCCCGACGAGCTCGACGAGCGCGAGGGTTCGGTCGGGCGGCCCATCGGCGCGATGCGCGTCACCGCTCGTGACGCCGACGGCGCGCCGGTGCCCGCCGGCCAGACCGGCGAGCTGTACGTCACCGGTCCGCTGCTCATGCAGAGCTACCTCGACGAGCCCGAGATCAACGCCCGCACGCTCACCGGGCACGGCCTGCGCACGGGCGACTTCGGGCACGTCGACGCCGACGGCTACGTCTGGGTCGAGGGGCGCAAGGACGACATCATCAAGCGCGGTGGCGAGAAGGTCTCGGTCGTGCACGTCCAGGAGGCTCTGCTCGCGCTCGGGCGCTTCCACGATGTCGCCGTCATCGCGGCGCCGGACGAGATCCTCGGCCACGTCCCGGTCGCCTTCGTCGTCCCGCGCGAGCCCGAGGGCTTCCGCGGCAGCCGCGTCCTGCGCGAGCTCCGCGACGCGCTGCCGTCGACGTCGCTGCCCAGCCGCATCGTGGCCGTCGAGCGCATCCCGCGCACCGGGTCGGGCAAGGCGGTCCGCGCCGAGCTCCGCCGGCTGCTCGAGGAGGGCGCCGAGTGACGCCGGACGGCGGTCGCTCCCACCCGCGCGGGCGCTTCGCCGCGAGCTTCTCGCGCGGCTACCGCAACCGGAACCCGCTCGTCCTCCTCGCCGCGCTGACGCTGCTCGTCGTCGCGCTGCTGGGCGTCGAGTCCGTCTTCACGAGCGGCGCCTGGTCCGACGTGGCCGTAGGTCGCTGGCTCCGCATGCCGCTCGACGACTTCGTCTACGTGTCCTGGGTCGTCGGGGGCGCCAAGGACGACCCGCCCGACACGCCGGCGGTCTACATCCTCGGCGGGTCGTCCGCGCGCGAGTCGATCGTCGGCGACGCGTCGCTGGAGAAGGCGATCGTCGCCGCCGGCGGGCCCGAGACCACCGTCTTCGACATCGGCTCGAACAACCAGAACTTCGCCCAGAGCCTCGCCGTGATCGACAACGTGCCCGACACCCCGGCCACCGCCATCGTCGGCATCAACCTGAACCGCTTCTACGCGTCGCGGGCCGACAACGAGAAGCAGGCCGAAGGGCGCGAGCTGCTGCTCGAGAGCTCGGCCCTGCGCGAGTACGTCACCGACGAGTCCGGCAACCACCGCTTCACCTACACGATCCTGCCGGGCATCTTCTCGTGGGCCACGACCTACGCGCAGCAGCACAAGGACGAGCTCCTGTCGGGCGAGCTGCCCTACGTCACCTACAAGCAGCACCGGTACACGAAGAGGCGGAACCACTCCGTGGCCGAGAAGGAGGAGATGGTCCAGGAGTGGCTCACGGGCCGCGCGTCCGTCTACCACCGCTGGCTCGACTACAACACCGACATGCTCGAGCAGCTCCTGCGGCGCGCCCGCGAGCGCGGCGTCGATGTGGTGCTGATGGAGCTGCCGTTGAACCTCGAGATCGTCGGCGACGCGTGGGACGAGGACCTGCGCGCGTACCGGCTGCGGGTCCGGCGGCTCGCACGCGAGTACGGCGTGCCGTACGTCGACTTCAACCAGGAGCTGCGGATCCCCAACGAGGACTTCCACGACATCGACCATCTCGTCGAGCCGGGCCGCGTGATCTGGGAGGATCGCCTGGCCGAGGAGCTCGCGAGGCTGCTCTCCAACAAGGAGACGGCGGGGAGCGGTGACGCGACCGGCGCCGGCGGGACCGAAGGGACGACGGCGCCGTGAGGATCTACTTCACCTGGTTCCTGATCCCGGTGGTGCTCGCGGCGCTGCCGGTCTTCTGGCTCGTGCTGCGCCGTGCGCAGCACCGCCTGGTCTTCGTCCTCGCGGTATCGGTCGGCGCGCTGGCCTGGCTGAACCCGATCTTCACCGCGATCGCGATCGGGCTCGTCGCCGTCACCTGGCAGGTCGTCGCGCTGCACCAGGCCCAGCGCCTGAGGGGTGGGCGCGTCGTCGTGCTCACGGTGACGATCGCCGTGCTCACCCTTCTGATCGGCAAGTACGGACAGCGCGGCGCGATGGCGGTCTGGGGAAGCGACGATCCCATCGTCACCTACCTGCTCATGCCGCTCGGGGTCAGCTACTTCGTCCTTCGTCTGCTTCAGTACGCGTTCGACCACCTGCGCGGCGTCATCCGCGAGAACTCTCTGCTGCGGCTCGCCGCGTTCGTGATGTGGATCCCCGCGTTCCCGGCCGGGCCGCTCGAGACCTACCAGGGGTTCTACGAGAAGCAGAGCCCGCGGTTCGACCGGCAGCTGTTCTACGAGGGGCTGCGGCGCATCGCCGTCGGCTACTTCAAGAAGGTGTTCGTCGCCGACTTCCTCATCGTCACCTTCCTGGGGACGATCACCAGGACGGTGGGCAAGGCCGGTTTCGACGCCGAGGGGACGACCTGGTGGTGGCCGCTCGCCTACGTCGTCATCTTGTTCGTGCGCGCCTACTTCGACCTCTCTGCGTACACCGATCTCGCGATCGGTTTCTCCCGGCTGTTCGGGTTCCGCATCATGGAGAACTTCCACTACCCGTTCTGGAAGGCGAACCTCGGTGAGTTCTGGCGCGGGTGGCATATCTCGCTCTCGAGCTGGTGCCGCAACAACGTCTACTTCCCGGTCTTCGGGCTGACGCGCAAGCCGTGGCTGGGGCTGTACCTGAGCATGTTGACGATGGGCCTGTGGCACTACCTGAGCTGGAACTGGGCCCTGTGGGGGCTGTGGCACGGCACCGGCCTCGTGGTCGTCGCCTGGTGGGAGCGCCGCAAGAAGACGCGCAGGAAGAGACGGAAGAAGGCAGGGGAAGAGCCCTGTCGCCCGGTACGAGCCCTGGGTGCGGTGGCTCGGTTACCCGACGACGTTCATGTTCGTCGCCCTCGGGTACGCTTTCGTCGGTACGCGCACGCCGCAGCATGCGTTCAAGATCCTGGCCCTCTGCGTCCTGGGACCGCTCGAATGGCTCGCGGGGATGATCACGTAGGCGCCGGCAGACGCGCCGCGCCGCGCGCGGCGTCGTTCCGGCGCGGCTTTCGCGAGCTCAGCCCGCTCGTCCTCGTCGTGGCCCTGCTGCTCGCCGGCCTCTCCTTGGTGGGCTTCGAGGCTCTCGTGCGCAGCGGCGTCTTCGTCGCCGTCTCCGAAGGGCGCTTCTTGCGCATCGCCCACGACGACTACGCTCACGTGACGTACCGCGTGGCCGAGTTGCGTCAGGATCCTCCCGACGGGCCGACGGTCTACCTGTTCGGCGGCTCGGGGGCGATGGAGAGCTTCGTGAGCGAGGGATCGCTCGCCGCCGACGTCAGCCGGGCGGCGGGCACCGAGGTCGGCGTGGTGAGCCTCGCCGCGCACGGCCAGAGCTTCGCCCAGACGATCGCCATCGTCGACAACCTTCCGGACGGGGACGCGCTCCTCGCCGTCGGCCTGGCCCCGATGCGCTTCACCGTGGCGCCCGAGAGCGACGCGGGTCTGCTGCTCGGGCGCACGATGCCCCTGTTGAGCCCCCACCTTCGGGAGGCGCTCGCATCCCGGGGCGTCGATGCACCGGCGGTCACGTCCGTGCTGCCGGGCGCCTTCGACTACCTGTCGGCCTATCTCCAGAGCCGGCCCGAGGACGGCCTTGGCTGGCTCGAGGACATCGGCTACGAGCCGCACTACTGGGACGGCCAGCCGGTGCGCTCCCTCAGCGCGAAGACGAGCGAGGCGGAGGACCGGGTCGCCATCGACGGCCCGCTCTACGCGCGTCACGGCGCCTACAACCTCGGCATGCTGGAGGAGCTGCTGCGGCTGGCCCAGGAGCGAGGCTTCGCCGTCGCGCTCTTCGAGCAGCCGCTCAACGCTCATGTCGCCGACGCCGACGTGGGGCGGGGTCTTGCCCGACTACCGGCGTCGGGTGCGCGCTCTCGCCAGGCGGTACGGCGTCGCGTACCTCGACGTGCAGCAGCGCGTCGCCCTCGCGGACGAGGACTTCGGCGACGTCTATCACCTCGTCGCGCGCGGGCCGGCTGAAATGGCAGCCGGTGCTCGCCCGCCAGCTCGCCGAGGCGCTCGCCCTCGAGGGGATCGCCGGCGAGGCAGAGCCCTCGAGCGCCCTCGCGGGAGCGGCGCTCGCTGCGGCCGCTTCGGGTCGCTGAGGGTGGGGCGGCCGGGTATCGGACCGAGTCGCAGGATCCGGCGCGTGACGGGTCCCTCCGGCCTGCCGCCCGATCCGTGCCGCGGCGCGACCCGGCGGCAGTTCCTCGTTGGCGGCGGGCTGGCGCTGGGCGGCCTCGCCGTCGCCGGCGTCGTCGCCCAGCGCACGCTGCCGCTGCGTTCGTACTGGTACCGCTGGACGGGACAGTGCGGTCCCGAGGGGCCGGTGCCGGCGGACCTCGCGCGGCCGACGTACGGGACCTTCCGCTCCGAGGTGCTCGGCGCCGACGTCGAGTACGGCTGCATGGGCACCGGCCATCAGCCTACCGCGCTCCGCGTCCGGTTCCCCGTCTGCTACTGCCTGCCGGCGCGCGGACAGGGCCCGCGCTGGGTGCTCGACCGGCCGGTCCACCTTGCCGACTTCGCGGCGCAGGCGAGGCCTGACGGCAGCATCCCGGTCTTGGCCCTTGTCGCCGTCGACGGCGGCGACACCTACTGGCACGCGCGGGCGAACGGCGAGGACCGCATGACGATGCTGCTCGACGAGTTCATCCCGTGGTACGAGGAAGCGGCACGACGTCGGTGGTTCGCGCGAGAACCGCGCCGTCATGGGCTGGTCGATGGGCGGCTACGGCGCGCTGCTTGCCGCCGAAAGGCGGCCGGACCTGTTCGGCGCCGTGGTGGCGGCGAGCCCCGCCCTCTGGCGCTCGTACGACGACGTCCCCGGCGACGCCTTTCGACGACGCAGCGCGACTACGACGAGAACGACGTGTTCGCCGGCGTCGACGCGCTTGCGGACACGGCCGTGCGCGTGGACTGCGGGCGCGGCCGACATCTTCTACGACGCGGCGCGCGACTTCGCCGCCCGCTGCGAGGAGCAGACCGGGCGGCCGGTCGCGGGGGACGTCGCCGACGGCGTGAAGGGCTGCCACGACCCCGACTACTGGCGGCGCGTGGCGGCCGACGAGCTCGACTTCATCCACCGGCGTTCAGCCGGGCGGAATCGGCCGGCGAGCGGGACGTACGCTCGCGGCTTCGGCTCCGCCGGCGCCGAGCGGGTACACTGTGCCGCAGCGCACAAAGGGAGTGCCGGACCTGCTCGAACGCGTCGTGTCCCCCGGCTCGCCCACTTCTCCTCCATCGTCGGCGACGCCGGCCTGGCGGTCGTCGTCGACGATCGAAGGAGGCCCGTGAGCAAGGGAGTCAAGATCACCCTGTGGGTCGTCGGTCGGGCTGCTGGTCGCCTTCGCCCTCATCCAGCTCGTGCCCTACGGGCGCGACCACACCAACCCGCCGGTCACGGCGGAGCCGGCGTGGGACAGCCCGCGGCACGCGCGACCTGGCCAAACAGGCGTGCTTCGACTGCCACAGCAACGAGACGGTGTGGCCGTGGTACTCGAACGTCGCCCCGGTCTCATGGCTCGTGCAGCGCGACGTCGACGAAGGCCGCGGTCGGCTCAACTTCTCGGAGTGGCCGACGGCGCGGCGGCGGCCGGGCGGCGATCGCCGGCGAGACGGCCGAAGTGTCGTGAGCGAAGGCGAGATGCCGCCGATCCAGTACAAGCCCATGCACTCCGGCGGGCGGCTCACCGACGCCGAGCGGCAGGAGCTCGCCGCGGGGCTCGAGGCGTCGCTCGCAGTAGCGGCGCCGCCGCGCGGGCGGCTCACGTGCCCGCGCGCCGCGTCTTCGCGCGCGGGTACCGCCTCAGGCGCGCGGCACGAAGCGCTCGGGCGACCAGTCGGCGGCGAGCCGCCGCGTCAGCGCGGCCGCGAGCAGGGCGCCGGCCTCGGCGTCGTCGGGCTGGATCACCTCGAGCGGCGAGTGCATGTAGCGCAGAGGGATGCTGAACGAGAGCGTCGCCGCGCGGCCCGACGACATGAGCTCCTCGGCGTCGGTCGACGTCCGCCCGGGCAGCGCCTTGACCTGGACGGGGATGCCTCGTCCTTCGCCACCTCGAGCGCGTAGTCGACGAGGGCGAGGTTGCTGCCGGCGCCGCGGTGGATCACCGGGCCGGCGCCGAGCTTGACCTCGCCGCCGAGCTTCTTCGGGTCGACGGAGGGGTCCTCGCTGGCGAAGTCGACGTCGACGACGACGATGACGTCGGCGTCGAGGCGCCGCGCCATGGCGCGCGCGCCCATGAACGTCGTCTCCTCGTGGACGGTGGCGAGGGCGGTGAGCTTGGCCCCGGCAGGCGCGGCGCCGTAGTGCTCGAGGGCGCGGAAGGCGACGTAGACGCCCGCCCGGTTGTCGAAGGCGGGCGAGCCGTAGCGGCCGCCGGCGAGCTGCAGGAACGGCGCCTCGAACGTCACGGGGTCGCCGACGCGCGACGAGGGCCAGCGCCTCGTCGCGCGTGAGCTCGCGCCGATGTCCATGAACTGCTCGTGCAGCGCCGGCGCCTTGCCCTGCTCGTCCTTGGGGATGATGTGGGTCGGCTTGCGCCCGACGACGGCGTCGACGGGTCCCTTCGCGCTGTGGATCGAGCAGGTGGCGTCCCGGGAGCAGCTGCGGGTCCACGCCGCCCACCTTGTCGAAGAAGACGAAGCCGTGCTCGTCGACGTACGTGACGATGAGCCCGATCTGGTCGTTGTGGCCCGTGACGACGACGTGCGGGGCGCCCTGCGGCGGGCACGTCGGCCCACAGGTTGCCGAGGGGGTCCGACTGCGCCGCGGCCGATCCCCTCGAGCCGGCGGCGCAGCACCTCCTGGGCCGGCGCCTCGAAGCCGGTCGGCGCCGGCGCGCCGCACAGCGCGCGCAGAAAGTCGATGTCGGTGTTCATGCGCTGCGTGGCCGCGCGGTGCCGCTCGGTGCCCATCTCTCCTCCTTGACCGTCCCCGCGCATCCTACAGGGACGGGACGGGCGGCGGGCATCCGCGCCGGGCGCCGGGCCGTCAGCCGAAGAGCTCGACCCGGTTCTTGCCGCGGTGCTTGGCCACGTACAGCGCCTTGTCGGCGTTGCCGACGAGCGTGTCTGGCGTCGCCCGCCTGGTCGGGGTACGTGGCGATGCCGACGCTCACCGTGATGTGCGTCGTCTGGTCGGGCTCGTGGCCGGGGAAGGGCGCGCCCTCGATCGTGCGGCGCACGCGCTCGCCCGTGAGCCACGCCGGGTCGACCTTGCCGCCGGCGCCGACGATCGCGCGTCACCAACTCGGTGAGCCGCCGCCCCACGGTCTCGGCGCCGGGCGCCGGCGTGTGCGGCAGGATGACGGCGAACTCCTCGCCGCCGTAGCGGCAGGGGATGTCGACGTCCTTGCGCAGTTGTTCGCGCATGATCCTTCCGACCTCGGCCAGCACCCGGTCGCCGGCCTGATGGCCGAACTCGTCGTTGAACCTCTTGAAGTCGTCGAGGTCGAGCATGAGCAGCGAGAGCTGGAGGCCGTAGCGACGCGAGCGCGTGACCTCGGCGTTCAGGCGGTCGTAGAAGAAGCGGTGGTTGTAGAGGCCGGTGAGCCCGTCTGTGATCGCCTGCACCTCGAGGCGGTCGTAGAGGCGGGCGTTGACGATCGCGATGGCGGCCACGTCGGCGAGCCCCATCACGAGGCGCAGGTCACCCTCGTTGAACTCGCGGCGCTCGCGTCTCTCGACGAGCTCGACTACGCCCAGCAGCTCGTCGCCGTCCAGGACCGGCGCGTACAGGGCGGTCTTCTCACCCCAGTACGCCATGCTCTCGCGGTCGGCAGGGTCAAGCGCCTCCGGGTCGGCTTGCGTGACGACGATGCGATGCTCACCGAAGACCGGGGCGACGTGGGGCTGGCGGTTGAGGTGGTTCTCGACGCCGACCCAGGCGCGGTCGTCGTCGGTCATGTCCTGGCTCCAGAGCGCCTTGGGAAGGACGGCGTCCCGCTCGGGGACGTACTCGTAGATGCAGCACTCCCAGCAGTCCAAGGCGAGCGCCAGTCGCTCGGCGAGCAGCCCCAGCGTGTTCGACGACGGACGCGCCGCCGGCGTCGTCGTCCGCGACCTGGAGATGCGGGTGCACTCGCCACTTGAGGCAGTGTCCCGTGTATCGGCACGCTCATCGGCCATGCGCCCCTCTCCGTGGATCGCCTCGTAGCCCGACAGGCCTCGTATCGGTCGCAGTGACGCCGACCTGAAGGCCCGTGCGTACGGGATTCGTCCGGCGGGCGCGAGAGGCCTGCCCGAGGCGTCGCCGTGCGTCAGTACCGCACCATGAGCTTCTTCGTCGCCGCGGTGAGGCCGTCGACCGTGAGCTCGAACATGGGGAAGACCTCGCGGACGAGGCGGATGGTGGTCGAGCCGTAGGCGCGGTCCCACTCGTCGGCAGGGATGGTGTTGAGCCAGACAGAGTGGTCGAAGTGGCCGCGCAGGCGGCGGAGCCACTCGATGCCTGGCTCCTCGTTCACCTCGCCCCACCAGATGACGCCGTAGCGTGAGAGCAGCTCGCTGTTGGCCATGGCGGCGTCGCCGACGAGGATGAGCTTGTAGTCGCCGGAGAGCTCGTGGAGGACGGTGCTGGTCGGGACGGCGGTGCGGTTCGCGAGAGCCGCGCGTCGGTGTAGAGCCAGTCGTACACGCAGTTGTGGAAGTAGTAGAAGCGCAGGTCCTTGAAGTGGCTACGAGCGGTTCGCGGCGGTGAAGAGGCTGCTGCACATGAAGGCGTAGGGGTCCATCGAGCCGCCGACGTCCATGAGCAGCAGGACCTTGACGGCGTTCTTGCGGCTCTTGCGCCAGACGAGGCTCAGCCGGCCGGCGTTGTCGGCCGTCTCCTCGATCGTCTCGTCGAGGTCGAGCTCGTCGGGGAGGCTCTCGTTGCGCGAGGAGAGCTGGCGCAGGCGGCGCAGGGCGAGCTCGAACTGGCGCGTGCCGACCTCGACGTCGGTGCGGTAGCCGCGGTAGCGGCGCTCGGCGGCGACCTTGACGGCCGTCCGGCCGCGGCTCTCGCCGCCGACGCGGATGCCGCCCGGATGCACGCCGTCGTGGCCGAAGGGCGAGGTGCCGCCGGTGCCGACCCAGCGGCTGCCGCCGTGGTGGGCCTCGGTCTGCTCGGCGAGGCGCTCCTCGAACAGGCGCCGCAGCGCCTCGAGGTCGACCTCGCCGAGCGCCTCCACCAGGCGCCGTCGCTCCTCGTCGGTGAGGCCGGGGAAGGCGAGCGGGTCCGCGAGCCACTCCCACACCTCGTCGGCGATCGTCGGCCGGCGTCTCGATGCCCTCGAAGGCGGCGACGAAGGCCTGGTCGTACTGGTCGAAGTAGGCCTCGGACTTGACGAGGACGCGAGCGCGCCAGGCTGTAGAAGCGGTCGAGGTCGTTGACGGCGAGGCCGGCGGCGAGGGCGCGCATGAGGGCGAGCCACTCGGTGACGGTGACCGGCACGCCGTAGGCGCGGAGCAGGAAGAAGAAGCGGGTGAACATCAGTAGTCGATGGTCCAGACCCCGAGCACCCAGAGGGCGAACACCAGAGCCGCCGCGGCGATGACGATCGCGAGGACTGCCCGACCCGCCGGCCGGCCTGCCCGCCGCGACTCGACGAAGCCCCCGATCCCGACGACGATGGCCGCCGGCGAGAGCACGACCGAGAGATCGAGCCATCGGCGGGCTGAGCGACAGAAGCCCGCCCGCCACGGCGAGGCCGAGAGCGACGGAGTTGAGGGTCGACTGGAGGCTGCGCGGCGGAGTCGACGACGGGCGGCACGAACCTCATCTCGCCCGTCCGCGGGTCCGCGCCACACGCCGGGACACCCGGTCGCGAGCGCGTTCACCTCCGCACCGCAGGCGGCGCACCTGATGACGTCCATGAGCCCTCCCCCTTGCGCGTATCCGCTCGCTCTTTCGCCCGGTCAGACGCGGTTCCGCTCCAGAGCCTTCATCGTCAGGTCCACGTCGTGGTCCTTCTTCAGCAGGACGCCCATGAAGGGGAGGCGGCGGCGGATCTCCTGCGGGTCCACGCCGCCGCCTTCCAGCGCCTGCACCCAGTCGATCAGCTCGCTGGTCGAGGGCCGCTTCTGCAGCCCCGGGATGCTCCGCACCCAGTAGAAGGCCTCGATCGCCAGGTCGAGCAGAGTACGGTCGAGGTCGGGCACGTGGACGCGCACGATGCGCTCCATCATCGCCTCGTCGGGGAACTCGATGAAGTGGAAGACGCAGCGCCGCAGGAAGGCGTCGGGGAGCTCCTTCTCGGCGTTCGAGGTGATGAGCACGATGGGGCGATGCACCGCGGCGACGGTCTCGTGCGTCTCGGGGATGTAGAACTCCATGCGGTCGAGCTCCCAGAGCAGGTCGTTGGGGAACTCGAGGTCGGCCTTGTCGATCTCGTCGATGAGGAGGACGACGCGCTCGGGGCTGGCGAACGCCTCGCCGAGCTTGCCGAGCTTGATGTAGCGGGCGATGTCGGCGACGTCGCCCTCGCCGAACTGACCGTCGTAGAGGCGCTGGACGGTGTCGTAGACGTAGAGACCGTCCTGCGCCTTGGTCGTCGACTTGATGCTCCAGGTGATGAGCGGCACGCCGCAGGCCGCCGGCGATGCTCTGGGCGAGCATCGTCTTGCCCGTGCCCGGCTCGCCCTTGATGAGCAGCGGGCGGCTGAGCTGGACGGCGACGTTGACCGTCTGCATGAGCTCGGGTGCGGCGATGTAGTCGCCGGTGCCGGCGTAGACGAGCGACGCGGGCGAGGGGGAGGGCGTGGCGGAGGGCTGGCTGGGCTGGCTCATGGCGTGCGCTTTCGGTCGGTTTCTCAAACGGGGGCACCGAGACGGCACCCGCGGGAGTCTAGCAGACTGGGTTCGAGTGAGGCGCGGCGTGTCGGGGAAGAGTGCGCCCATGGCCGGAGCCCGCAGAGACCACTATGCGCTCTCGCGGCGCTGCCGCTGGTCGTCGACGGCTATGGCGCCGAGCGCGCCGAGCTCGACGTCTCGAGCGGCTTCCGCCGCGTGACCACCACGGTCGTGCTGCGCGGCGGCGGGCACGAGGGGCGCGGGGAGGACGTCACCTACGCCGCCGAGGACCACGACGGCTTCCCGCTCGATCTTCCCCTTTGGGGCACATGGACGATCGACGCTTTCTCCGAGCGGATCGGCGGCCTCGACCTGTTCCCGGCGCGGCGGGCCGACGATGGCCGGCCAGGAGACCTACCGGCGCTGGGCGTTCGAGAGCGCCGCGCTCGACCTGGCCCTCCGCCAGGCGGGCCGGTCGCTGGGCGCGGCGCTCGGGCTCGAGTACCGTCCCGTGCGCTTCGTCGTCTCGACGCGGCTCGACATCACGCCCTGGCTCGCGTCGACCCGACCCTCGAGTTCAAGCTCGACCCGACGCCTGAGTGGGACGCGGCGACCATGGCGCGCATCGCCGCGACGGGTCGCGTGCGCGCCCTCGACTTCAAGTCGTTCTACGAGGGTACGCCCGTGGACAACCCGCCCGACCCCGCTCCAGTACGCGGCGGTCGCGCGGACGTTCCCCGAGGCCGTGCTCGAGGACCCGACGCTGGATGGTCCGGCGCGCGAGGCGCTGGACGGGGCAGGAGGCCCGGTTCAGCTTCGACGCGCCGATCCACTCCTGGGCCGACGTCGAGGCGTGTCGCGGAGCGAGCCGGCCTGGGAGACGCTTCGCGCGCTTCCTCAACATCAAGCCGTCGCGCTTCGGCTCGCTGCGCGCGCTGCTCGACTGCGTCGCGCGCGCGCAGGCCGCCGGCATCGTCCTCTACGGCGGCGGCCAGTTCGAGCTCGGCGTCGGCCGCGACCACATCCAGGCGCTGGCGAGCCTCTTCTACGCCGACGGCCCGAACGACGTCGCGCCGCGCGACTTCCACGGCGAGCCGCGGCCGGCGCGCCGCGGAGCCCGCTCGCGCCGCTCGAGCAGTACCCGGGCTTCGGCTTCGCCTTCGCGCGGTAGCCTCCCGGCGGCGTTTGTGCCCGCCGCGCGCCGCGCTGTATCGTCCGCGCAGGACCCGGAGCTCTCCGGCAGGAGGCGCGATGGCGGCCGAACTGATCCTCACCAACGGCGTCGTGTACACGGTCGACCGCGTCGCGCTCGCGGCACGAGGCCGTGGCGGTCGCCGACGGGCGCATCGCGGCCGTCGGGACGGCCGCGGAGGTCGGCGAGCTCGCGGGTCCCGAGACCCGCGTGGTCGACCTCGGCGGCCGCCTTCTTCTCCCGGGGTTCGTCGACTCCCACATGCACGCCTCGTCGGCGGTCGAGGACCTCTTCGAGGTCTCGCTCGCCGGCCTGCGCCTCGGTCCGCGAGTGCGTCGACGCCGTCGCGGGCTTCGCGGCGGAGCGCCCGGAACTGCCGTTCATCCGCGGCTTCGGCTGGAGCGACAGCTACGTGCCGCGCCTCGGTCCTGCGGCCGCCGACCTCGACGCCGTCGTGCCCGACCGGCCCGTCATCCTGCACGACGACAGCTACCACTCCGTCTGGCTGAACAGCGCAGGCCTCCAGCTCGCGGGCATCGACGGCTCCACGCCCGACCCGGACAACGGGGTCATCGAGCGGCTCGAGGACGGGTCGCCGTCCGGGACCCTTGCGCGAGGGTCCCGCCTATGTGGCCGACGCGGCCTTCCCCGCCGTACACGACGGCGCAGGCGCGCGAGGGCATCCGCCACTTCATGCGCGCGGTGGCCGGCCCGAACGGTCTGACCACCGTGCAGGACGCCGGGCTCCGCCCCGGCCGTGACGCGGCGTTGGAGGCCTATGAGCTGCTGCAGGCGGACGATGGGCTGACGGCGCGCTTCTGCCTCTCGATCTGGCTCGCTGAAGACCGGCCGCTGGAGGCGCAGATCGCGGCCGCCGTGGAGGAGCGGGCCCGGCACACGGGCCCGCTGGTCTCGGCGGCCTGGGCGAAGCTCTTCCCTGACGGGGTCATCGAAGGGCATACGGCCTATCTGAAGGAGCCCTACGCCGACCAGCCAGGCTTCTGCGGCGAACCGCTGTGGACGCCACGAGGCGATGAACGAGGCGTCGGTCGCCGCGGCGCGAGAGTGGGCTTCCGCCTCCACTACCACTGCATCGGCGACGCGGCGACGGCGATGGCCCTCGACGCGATCGCCGCGGCGAGAGCTGCCTGCGACGGCGCCGTCGAGCGCCCACTGATCACCCACCTCCAGGTCGTCGACCCCGTCGACCTCCCCCGTTTCCGGGAGCTCGGCGTGGTCGCCGTGCCGCAGCCGTACTGGTTCCTCAAGGAGGAGCTGTACCGCACGCGCCAGGTGCCGTATCTGGGGCTCGAGCGCGCCGACCGCGAGTACCCCATGCGGAGCTTCTGGGAACACGGCGTGGTCGTGGCGTCGGCGAGCGACTACCCGGTGCCGCCGCGGCCCCGACCCGATGGTCGCCATCCAGCGCGCCGTCCTGCGCCGCGACCCCGCGGACCCGGACGAGGGGCCGCTGTGGGCGGAGGAGTCGGTCACCGTCGAGCAGATGGTCGAGAGCTTCACGGTCAACGGAGCGTACGCCATGGGTCTCGAGGACGAGATCGGCTCGATCGAGGTGGGCAAGGTCGCCGACATGGCGGTGCTGAGCCGCGACATCTTGACCATTCCCGCAGAGGAGATCACGACGGCCGCCGTCGAGTTGACGGTGTTCGGCGGGCGGCCGGTCCACGCCGCCGGGCCGTTCGCCGGCATGGCCGGCGACTGACCGGCGGCATCAGTCGCCCGGCACGAGCCCCTTCGCCTCCAGGTACGCGATCGAGCTTCGCACGTCGTCCTCGCTGGTCAGCTCGAGGATGACGGTCGCGCCTGAGGCGCGCGCCGCCGCGAGTACAGGCCGTGGGTCGACGACGCCTCTGCCCAGCGGCATGTGGGGATCGTGGTCGTCGGCGGGCCCGCGGTTGTCGTGAAGGTGGACGTGGGCGAGGCGGGCTTGGGGTGCGACGACGAACTCGTGCAGCACGCCGGTGATGGCTGCATGCCCCGTGTCGAGGACGAACCCGAGCTCGCCGAGGTCGAGGTCGCCGGGGTGCGTGAAGTGCGAGCGCCCAGCCCCCGGCATGTTCTCGACGACGACGGTGACGCCGGTCTCGGCCTGCGCCGCGGCGAGCTCGCGGAAGGTCCGGTCCAGCGCGGCGACGACGCGCGCGTCGCGCCGGCGCGGCCGTTCGTGGTAGTCGGGGTGGACGACGTAGCGCAGGGCGCCGATCTCGGCCGCCGCCTCGAGGTGCCTGCGGTGCTCGGCGACGGCCTGCCGCCGGCGCCGTTCGCTGGTGCTGCCGGGCTCGAGGTCCTCGAACGGCCCGTGCACGGTCAGGCGCAGGCCGCTCTCTCGCGCGGCGCGCCGGTTCTGCGCGGACAGGAGGGTGTTGCGGTCGGCGGAGTAGAGCTCGACGAGTGTCGCGTAGGCGGCGGCACGCTCGAGAGTGGCGCTCAAGGGGGCCAGGTCCCAGCTGTCGCAAGCCACGCCGATGTCGTCGGGCAGGAACACGGCTCCAGTCTACGCGAAGCTCTTTCGCGCAGTAGAATCCACGGCACGTCGCAGTACACGAACGGAGGCCCATGACCCCGATCCGGCAGATCCAGGACGAGCACGGCATCATCGGCCGCGAGCGCGAGCTCGCGACCGCCCTCGCCGTGCTGGGCGCGGGGCGGCACCTGCTTCTTGAAGGACCGGTCGGCGTGGGCAAGACGACCGTCGCGCTCGCCGTGTGCGCGCACCTCGGCAGGCCCACGGTGCGCGTCGACGGCGACGACCGCTACTCCGAGAGCAAGCTCACCGGCTGGTTCGACCCGCCGCTCGTGCTCGAACGCGGCTACGGCGCTGACTCGTTCTTCGCCGGTCCGCTGGTCGAGGCGATGCGCGACGGCGCCGTCCTCTTCATCAACGAGCTCAACCGCATGCCCGAGTCGGTGCAGAACGTCCTCCTGCCGGCGCTCGACGAGCGCATCGTGCACGTCCCGCACATCGGGGTCGTGCACGCTGCCGACGGTTTTCAGGTGGTGGCGACGCAGAACCCCGTCGAGTACGTCGCCACAGGTCACCTCTCGGAGGCGCTGCGCGACCGGTTCGAGCACCTCGCCCTCGAGTACCAGAGCGCCGCGGAGGAGATCGCCATCACGCGGCGCGAGACGGGGTGCGAGGACGACGGCCTCGTGTCGGTGGCCGTGCGCCTGACGCGGGCGACGCGCAACCACCCGCGCTTTCGCAAGGGTGCCTCGGTGCGCGGCGCCGTAGCCACGGTCGTCATCGCTCTCGGCCTCGAGGGCGAAGGCGCCCTGCGTCAGGCGATGGAAGCGGCCCTCACGACGCGGGTCGACCTGCGCGACGACATCGACGCCGACCTCGGCGCCGCCTTCGACGAGCTCTACGAGCAGGTCGTCGTCCGCGGCGAGGACCCCGAGGCCGCGGCGAACGAGTCCGGCGCCGGCCCAAAAGCCTGAGCCCCCTGGAGGGGGCGCAGGCTCGTGCGCCGGCGCGCCGTCGCCGTGCCCGTGACCTGTGGTCCCGAGCCGGCCGACGCGACGTCTCTCGAAGCCATCTCCGAGCGCTACGGCATCCCGCTCGGCGACCTCGACGGCTGGTCGATCGCCGTCAACCTCACACGCTCGGGCTGCCGCCTGCACAACGCCCCGCTGCGGGCCTACGCCGAGCGACTCGCGGCGCGCGCCGTGCTGCAGCGCGCCGCCCGCCTTGTCGGCCCCCTGCGGGCGGCGACCGAGGTCGTCAGCGAGCCCCTGCGCGAGCCCTTCGCCGGCGAGCTCGACGTCGAGGCGACCCTCGACAACCTCCTCGGCAAGCGCTTTCCCGACGACGGTGACCTGATCGTCACGCGCCGGACCGAGCGCCGGCATCAGGTCGTGCTCATGCTCGACACGTCGCTCTCGATGTCGGGCGAGAACATGGCCATCGCCGCCGTCGCCGCGGCCGTGCTGGCCCTCAAGCTGCACCCCGAGGACCTCTCCGTGGTCGTGTTCGAGGACAAGGCGCGCGCCGTCAGCCGGCTGCACGTCGCCGACGCCCCGGCCGACGTCGTGGCGCGCATGCTCGATCAGCCGGTGCGCGGCTACACCAACATCGCCGCCGCGCTCGAGCTCGGCGCGGTGGAGCTCGAGCGCGGCCGCAACCCCCGTCGCAGCGGGCTGCTGATCACCGACGGCGTCGTCACCGCCGGCGGTGACCCGGTTCCCTTCGCACATCGGTTCCCGCGCCTCTTCGTGCTGCTCACCGAGGACTACAAGATGGATCCGGGAATGTGCCGCCGGCTCGCCGACGCCGGCCACGGCGACGTCTTCCCGGTGCGCTCGTTCCCCGAGCTGCCGCGTCGCATCCTCGACGTGGCGAACAGGGTTCTGCGGTAGACTCGCCGTTCCAGTGCGCGCGAGAGGGAGAGTCGATGGCGGTGTTCGGACCCCCCGATGTGGAGAAGGCCAGGGCGCAAGGCAAGATCGAGGTCATGCTTCGCGCGACGAACTACAAGAAGGACCCGGCGGTGGCGGAGGCCGGGCGCGTCGCCCTCGCCGAGCACCTCGACCTTCTCATCAAGGAGCTCGGCAGCAGGAGCATCCGTCGTCTCCAGATCGCTCGTGAGGCGCTGGTCGCGGTCGGGCCGCCGGCGCGCGATCGCCTGATCTTCATCCTCGCCGAAGGTCACGTGCACCGGCGCCAGGATGCGGCGTTCGTGCTCGGGGAGATGAAGGACGAGACGGCCGTCGGGCCGCTCTGCGAGTCCCTGCGGCACGCCGACTCCCTCCTCCGCCTATCTCTCGGCGCAGGCTCTGGGCAAGATCGGCAGTCCCAAGGCGATCCGTGGTCTGCGTCTGGCCTCCGCTGGACGAGGAGCCCAAGAGTCGCAAGGCGACGAAGATCCCGGAAGGCGCGCTGGGCAAGACCGCGCCGCGGTCGGCCCGGTCGGACGCCGGCGGCCGAAGGCCGCAGGTCGGCTGCGTGGCGAGGCGGGGAGGGTGCCGTATGGTAGGACGCTCGACGGGACGGTCTTCTCGCGCGTGCTGCGGGCCGGGGCGCTCGCGGTGGTGCGCGAGCAGGAGACCCTGAACCGCATCAACGTCTTCCCGGTGCGCGACGCCGACACGGGCGCCAACCTCGCGGCCACGCTCAAGGCGGCGGCGGCACGCCTCGGGGGCGCCGCTCCCGAGGACGTCGGCGTCGCCGCCCGCGTGGCCGCCGACGGCGCCCTCGACGGCGCGCGCGGCAACTCCGGAGCCATCTTCGCCCAGTTCCTGCACGGCCTGGCGGCCGCCATGGAGAAGCGCGCCTCGGTCGACGTGACGCCAGTTCGCCGTCGCGGCGCGTCGCGGGGCCGAGTCGGCGTACACCGCCCTCGCCGAGCCGCGCGAGGGCACGATCCTCACGGTGGTGCGCGCCTGGGCTCACGAGCTCGGCCGCCGCGAGACGGGCGAGGACTTCATCGAGTCGATGCATCACGCCCTGCGCGCGGCGCGCGAGGCGCTCGCCGAGACCCCTCGCCAGCTCGAGGTGCTCGCCCGCAGTCACGTGGTCGATGCCGGAGGGCAGGGGTTCGTCTACTTCCTCGAGGGCATCGTGGAGGCGCTGCGCGGCGGCCGCGAGGTGGCGTGGGTGCCGAGCGAGGCGCGCGCCGCGCGGGCTGCCGCCGTTCTCCGACGCCCACGAGGAGATCGACGAACGCTTTCGCTACTGCAGCGAGGCGCTCGTCGTCGCCGCGGACGGGGAGGAGGTCTCGCGCGCGGCGCTGACGGCCGCCGTGACCGGCCTCGGCGAGTCCCTCGTCGTGGCCGGCGGAGGCGGCCGTCTGCGCGTGCACCTGCACACCAACGAACCGCAGCTCTTCCTCTCGACGGTCGCCAGCTTCGGCACCATCGTCCAGAGCAAGGTCGACGACATGGTCCTCCAACAGCTGGCGGGGCGCGAGGCGACGGTCGCTATCGTCACCGACTCCACGACCGACCTGCCCGAGACCGAGGCGTTCGGCCTCGGTGTGGTGGCGGTGCCGCTCACCCTCTCGATCGGCGACGAAGAGTACCTCGACGGCGTCGACGTGACGCTCGACGGGTTCATCCACAAGCTTCAGACCACGACGGGCGCGCCGCGCTCGTCGCAGCCCGCTGCGTCCGATTTCGCAGCCATGTATCAGAGGTTGCTCGAGTACCGCGAAGGGATCGTTTCGGTACACCTCGCCGGGGCGATGTCGGGCACCGTCCAGTCGGCGCGCAGCGCCGCGCAGCAGGTCGATCCGCGGCGCGTGCGGGTGATCGATTCGTGCTCCGTCTCGGTCGGCACCGGCCTGCTCGTGCGCGCGGTCGGCGAGGCCATCGCCGCGGGAGCCTCGCTCGACGAGATCGAGGCGCTGGCCGAAGGCGTCAAGGGGGACATCGCGATCTTCGGCACCGTCCGCTCCCTCGACTTCGCCGTGCGTGGCGGGCGCATCAGCGCCCGTGCCGGCCCGGCTCATCAGGGCGCTGCATCTCACGCCCATCATCGCGTTCGACGAGACGGGCAAGGCGAAGAAGGCGGGTGCGGTGTTCGGGTTCGACCGTTCGCTGACGACGATGACGAAGCGCGCCCTGCGCTTCGCCGGCGGTCGCGGGGGACAGGCGATGGTCGTGCACAGCGGTGACGAGGCGGCGGCCGGCTTCGTCGCCGCGCGCCTCCGCGAACGGCTGGGCGCCGACGTCCCAGTCTTGCGCGCCGGCGCCGTGCTCACCACGCACGTCGGCCTCGGGACGGTGGCCGTCGCCGTCCGTCGCGCGCCCGCCTGAGGTCGCGCCGGCCAGGCGGCGCCCCAGCTTGAAGCCGGGATCCCTCATACCCTGAGGCAGCACCTCGCGGCCGCCGTCTCGGGGGTTTGTCACTTCCTCCGCAGGTTTTACTCCGAGGCGCGCGGGATATGTGAAAGAAATCACGTTGTCCCTCGAACGACGCTCGACCAGGGAGATGCCATGCCGGTCACACTCGGCGTGCCCAAAGAGACGAAGGCGGGTGAGACCCGGGTCGCCGTCGTCCCGGCGGTCGCCGACAAGTACGCCGCGCTCGGAGCGGAGGTCGTGGTCGAGCGCGGCGCGGGCGTGGCGAGCCACTACCTGGACGAGGAGTTCGGCGCCGCGTCGCTCGGCGACGCGAGCTCGGCGCTCGGCGCCGATCTCGTGCTCAAGGTGCAGCCGCCCTCGCCAGGCCGAAGTCGCAGGGCTTCGAGAGGGCGCCGTGCTCGTCGGCCTGCTCGATCCGTACCGCTCCGGCGACACCGTGCGCGCGCTCGCCGCGCGGGGCGTGACGAGCTTCTCGCTCGAGCTGCTGCCGCGCATCACGCGCGCGCAGTCGATGGACGCCCTCACCTCGCAGGCCTCTGTGGCCGGGTACAAGGCCGTGCTCATGGCCGCCGGGCTCTCGGGCCGGTACTTCCCGATGCTGACCACGCCCGCGGGGACGATCCGGCCCGCCAAGGTGCTCGTCCTCGGCGTCGGCGTCGCCGGCCTGCAGGCGATCGCGACGGCGCGCCGCCTGGGCGCCATGGTCGAAGCCTACGACGTGCGCCAGACGACCAAGGAACAGGTGCACTCGCTCGGCGGCCGCTTCATCGACACCGGCATCGACGCCGAGGCCGAGGGCGGCTACGCGCGCGAGCTGACGGAGGAGGAGAAGGCGAAGGCGGCGGCGATCGTCGCCGACCACGTCGCCGCCGCCGACGCGGTGATCACCACCGCGGCGGTCCCGGGCCGGCCGGCGCCGCGCCTGATCGACGCCGCGACGGTCGAGCGCATGAAGCCCGGCGCGGTGATCGTCGACCTTGCCGCCGAGACCGGCGGCAACTGCGCGCTCACCCGGCCGGGCGAGCGGCTCGAGCACCGCGGCGTCGTCGTCTACGGTCCCGTCAACGTCCCGGCCATGCTGCCGGTGCACGCCTCCGACCAGTACGCGCGCAACGTCTTCAACTTCATCTCGCCGTTCGTCAAGGACGGCGAGATGAGGCTGGACTGGCAGGACGAGGTCCTCGCCGGCAGCGCCCTCACGCGCGACGGCACGGTCGTCAACGAAGCGGTCCGCGCGGCTGTCGAAGGAGGCGCCTCATGATCGACGGCTACGCCGCCATCTACATCTTCCTCCTGGCCGCTCTCACCGGCTACGAGGTCATCAGCCGGGTGCCGGTGATCCTGCACACGCCGCTCATGTCGGGCTCCAACTTCGTGCACGGCATCGTCGTCGTGGGCGCCATGGTCGCGCTCGGGCAGGCCGACACGAGCGCCGAGCAGATCATCGGCTTCGTCGCCGTCCTGCTCGGCACCGCCAACGCGGTCGGCGGCTACGTCGTCACCGAACGCATGCTCGAGATGTTCAAGAGCAGCGAGGAGAGCGAGAAGACCGGCGACGATGCGCACTGACCTGATCCAGATCAGCTACATCGCCGCCTCGCTGCTCTTCATCCTCGGCCTCAAGGGGATGAGCTCGCCGCGCACGGCGCGCAAGGGGATCATGTGGGCCGGCGTCGGCATGCTGGTCGCCACGGCGATCACCTTCGCGACGCCCGGCATGGGCAACTACGTGCTCATGACCCTCGCCATGGGCATCGGCGGCATCATCGCCTGGGTGGCGGCGCGCAAGGTCCAGATGACCGACATGCCGCAGATGGTGGCGGTCTACAACGGGATGGGCGGCGGCGCGGCGGCAGCCATCGCCGCCGCCGAGTTCCTGCGCGTCCACGACCCGTCGACGAGCAACGCCGTCCTCGGCATCATCGGCGCGCTGATCGGCTCCGTCGCCTTCAGCGGCAGCATGATCGCCTTCGCCAAGCTTCAGGGCTTCATCAAGAAGTCGTTCATCTTCCGCGGCCAGAACGTCCTCAACCTGCTGGTGCTGGCCGCCGCCGCCGGGCTCGGCGTCGTCACCGTCCTGCAGCACCTCGGTGTCGTCGGCGGCTCGCAGCACCTCGTGCTGCTCGCCTTCTTCCTCGCCGCCTTCGCCTACGGCGTCCTCATGACGCTGCCCATCGGCGGCGCCGACATGCCGGTCGTGATCTCCCTCTACAACGCCCTGACCGGTCTCGCCGTCGCCCTCGAGGGCTATGTGCTCGGCAACGCGGCGCTGATCATCGCCGGCACCGTCGTCGGCGCCGCCGGCACGCTGCTCACGCAGCTCATGGCGAAGGCCATGAACCGCTCGATCGCCAACGTCCTCTTCGCCGGCTTCGGCGCCAAGGGCGGCCAGGAGCTGGCCGCGGTCGAGGGCTCGATGAGGGCCCTCGAGCCCGACGACGCGGCCATCACCATGGCCTACGCGCAGAAGGTCATCATCGTCCCGGGCTACGGCATGGCCGTCGGCCAGGCGCAGCACAAGGTGTGGGAGCTCGCCCGGCTGCTGCGCGACAAGGACATCCAGGTCAAGTTCGCGATCCACCCCGTGGCCGGTCGCATGCCCGGGCACATGAACGTGCTCCTCGCCGAGGCCGGCGTCCCGTACGACATGATCTACGACCTCGAGGAGATCAACGCCGAGTTCCCGACCGCCGACGTCGCCCTCGTGATCGGCGCCAACGACGTCGTCAACCCGTCGGCGCGCGACGACAAGGGCAGCCCCATCTACGGGATGCCGATCCTCGACGTCGACAAGGCGGGGACGGTGCTCGTCGTCAAGCGCGGTCGCGGCGCCGGCTTCGCGGGTATCGAGAACAAGCTCTTCTTCATGGACAATACGCGCATGGTGTTCGGCGACGCCCAGGAGGTCGCCGGCAAGCTGGTCGCCGGGCGTGAAGAAGGTCTAGGAGGCGGACGATGGCAGGCACGGTGCGACGGCGCGACGAGGTCCCGGCAGGCGACGGTCATGGGCGACGACCTCGTCGGCGTCACGAAGCAGCTGCTCGTGGGACGCGACGAGGGCTGGGACGGCTGGGCCATGCGGCTCTTCGAGGTCGGCGCCCGGCGGCCACACGCCGCGGCACACCCACGACTGGCCGCACATCAACGTCGTCCTCGCCGGTGAGGGACTGCTCCACATCGACGGCGTCGACCACCCGATCGAGCCCGGCACGTCCGGCTTCGTCCCGGCCGGCTCGACGCACCAGTTCAGGAACACGGGCGACGCCCCGCTCGAGTTCGTCTGCATCGTGCCGGAGGCCGGCGAGTACTGAGTCGCGCGGCGTCGCCGCGCTTCGTCTTCGGCCGTCCCGGGGAATCCTTGCAGTCCGGCGTCCATTGACATTGACTACCCGGTGGCCCGTCGGGCCGGCGACCGCGAGCGACGACGGAGGACTGCGGCATGACCGAGACGGACAGGACGCCTGACGCGGCGCTCGAGGACCGCTGCGTCGACACCATCAGGTTCCTCGCCGTCGACGCCGTCCAGAAGGCCAACTCCGGGCACCCCGGGGCGCCGATGGCGCTTGCGCCGGCCGCCCACGTCCTGTTCACGCGTCACCTGCGGTACGACCCGAAGGACCCGGCCTGGCCGGACCGCGACCGCTTCGTGCTCTCCGCCGGTCACGCCAGCATGCTGCTCTACAGCATGCTGCACCTGACCGGCTACGACCTCTCGCTCGACGACCTCAAGGTCTTCCGCCAGTGGGGCAGCAGGACGCCGGGGCATCCCGAGCACGGGGTCGTGCCCGGCGTCGAGACGACGACCGGACCGCTCGGCCAGGGCCTCGGCAACGCCGTCGGCATGGCGATCGCCGAGGCGCACCTGGCCGCCGAGTTCAACGACGCGGAGCATCAGGTCGTCGACCACCGCACGTACGTGATCGCCGGCGACGGCGACCTGATGGAGGGCGTCGCCTCCGAGGCGGCCTCGCTCGCCGGGCACCTCGCCCTGGGCAAGCTCATCGTCCTCTACGACGACAACCACATCAGCATCGACGGCAGCGACCGACCTCGCCTTCACCGAGGACCGCGTCAAGCGCTTCGAGGCCTATGGCTGGCACGTGCAGCGGGTCGACGACGGCAACGACCGCGAGGCGATCGACGCCGCCCTGACGGCGGCGGAGGCCGAGACGGCGAGGCCGTCGTTCATCGCCGCTGCGCACGCACATCGCGCTTCGGCTCGCCGAACAAGCAGGACACGGCGGGCGCGCACGGCGCGCCGCTCGGCGCCGACGAGGTGAAGCTGACCAAGGAGAACCTCGGCTGGCCGCTCGAGCCTGACTTCCTCGTGCCGGACGAGGTGGACGCGTACTACCGCGAGGCGGCGGCGCGCGCGGCGCACGGCGCACGAGGCGTGGCGCGGCCGCGAGGCGGCCTGGAGGGCCGCCGATCCCGGCCCGCGCCGCAGCGCTGGGACGACGCCTGGGCGCGCGCCCTGCCCGAGGGCTGGGACGCGAGCCTGCCGGTGTATCCGGCCGACGCCAAAGGCGTCGCCGACGCGCGTCGCCTCGGGCGAGGCGCTCGCCGCGCTCGTGCCGGCGGTGCCGGCGCTGATCGGCGGCTCCGCCGACCTGACGCCCTCGAACAACACGCGCGTCGCCGGCATGGTCGACTTCCAGCCCGGCTCGCCCGAAGGCCGCTACCTGCGCTTCGGCGTGCGCGAGCACGCCATGGCCGCCGTGGCCAACGGGCTCGCCCTGCACGGCGGCCTGCGTCCGTACGTCGCCACGTTCTTCGTCTTCACCGACTACCTGCGTCCGGCGATGCGCCTCGCCGCCCTCATGGAGCAGCCCGTCGTGTACCTGTTCACGCACGACAGCGTCGGCCTCGGCGAGGACGGACCGACGCATCAGCCGGTCGAGCACCTTGCCGCGCTGCGCGCGATCCCGGGCGTGATCGACCTGCGGCCGGCCGACGCCAACGAGACGATGGAGGCCTGGCGGGTCGCGCTGCGCTCCCAGGACGCGCCCGTGGCCCTGATGCTCACGCGTCAGAGTCGTACCGACGCTCGACCGCGAGAAGTACGCGCCGGCCGACGGCGTCGCCCGCGGCGGCTACGTGCTCGCGGACGCGCCGGATGGCGGCGCGAGCGCAGCGGACGCCGCCCCCGACATCATCCTCATCGCCAGCGGCAGCGAGGTGCAGCTCGCGCTCGCCGCGCACGAGCGACTGGTCGCGGACGGCGTGCGCTCGCGCGTCGTGAATCTTGCGAGCTGGCGCCTCTTCGAGGGTCAGGACGCCGCCTACCGCGAGTCGGTCCTGCCGGCGGCCTGCCGCCGCCGGCTGGCGGTCGAGGCGGCCGTCCTCGTTCGGCTGGGGGCGCTGGGTCGGCCTCGAGGGCGACACCGTCACCCTCGACCGTTTCGGCGCCTCCGCTCCCGGGGACGTCCTCTTCGAAGAGTTCGGCTTCACCGCCGACAACGTCTACGCCAGGGCCAAGGCGCTCCTGGCGGAAGGAGTCAGACGCCCGATGAGCACCGCGGTCGAGAACCGACTCCTGCAACTGCAGCGCTTCGGCCAGAGCCCCTGGTTCGACTACATCAGCCGGCCGCTGGTCGCCGGTGGCGGGCTGCAGCGCATGGTCGACCGCGACGGACTCGGCGGCGTGACCTCCAACCCGTCGATCTTCGAGAAGGCGATCGGCGCCGGCAAGGAGTACGACCGCGAGATCCTCGAGCTCGCCCATCAGGGCCTCTCGGCGGACGAGATCTTCGACCGCCTGGCGATCGACGACGTGCGCGCCGCCTGCGACGTGCTCGGCCCGGTCTACCTCGGCACCGGAGGCTCGGACGGGTTCGTCTCCATCGAGGTCTCGCCCGAGCTCGCCTACGACACCCAGGGCACGATCGCCGAGGCGCAGCGCATCTTCGCCGCCGTCGACCGTCCGAACGTCATGATCAAGATCCCGGGGACGAAGGAGGGCGTGCCGGCGGTGCGCGCCAGTCTCGAGGCCGGCCTCAACGTCAACATCACCCTGCTGTTCTCGATGTCGCAGTACGAGGCCGTCGCCGAGGCGTACATGGACGCGCTCGAGGAGCGCCTGCGCGGCAACCTGACCCTGCGCGGGACGTCGTCGGTGGCGAGCTTCTTCGTCTCGCGCGTCGACACGCTGGTCGACGAGCTCCTCGACGAGCGGATCGCGGCGACGGCCGAGGTCGCCGAGCGGCGGCGCCTCGAGGGTCTCAAGGGCCGCGCCGCGGTCGCCAACTCGAAGCTCGTCTACGAGCGCTTCGCCAGCTACCTCAACGCGCGCCGCTGGCAGCTGCTCGCGCCGGCGGGGGCCAAGGTCCAGCGCGTGCTCTGGGCGAGCACGAGCGCCAAGAACCCCGCCTACAAGGACACGCATCTACGTCGACGAGCTCATCGGCGAGCACACCGTCAACACGCTGCCCGAGGCGACGTGGAAGGCGTTCCGCGAGCACGGCACGGCGGCGCGCACCGTCGACAAGCACATGGACGAAGCCCACCGCGTGCTGCGCGAGCTGGCCGGCGTCGGCATCGAGATGGAGACCGTCGGGGCGCGAGCTGCAGGAACAGGGCGTCGAGCTCTTCACCAAGTCGTTCGAGGGTGTCATCGGCATCGTCGCCGAGAGGCGCCGCGCCCTGCTCGCCGCCGAGGCCGGCTGATGCCGGCCGGCGGCGACGTCGGCGCGGCCGTCGAGGCGCGTCTCGCCCGGCTTTGGCAGCGAGAGCTTCGCCGCGCGACTCTGGGCGGCCGACGCGACGCTCTGGAAGCCGGACGACGCCCATCACCAGGCCGTCATCGGCGGTGCCCTCGGCTGGCTCACCGTCTTCGAGGACGTGCGCGACCAGATCGAGGCCTGTACGAGTTCCTCGGCGAGCTGCGCGCCGACGGCTACCGCCACGCCGTGCTGCTCGGCATGGGCGGCTCGAGCCTCGCGCCGGAGGTCCTCACGCGCGTGCTCCACGGCGAGCCGGACTGCCTGGAGCTGACGGTCCTGGATTCGACCGACCCGGCGGCGGTCGCCGCCGTCGAGGCGTCGGTCGACCTCGAGCGCACGCTCTTCATCGTCGCCAGCAAGTCCGGGGGCACGACCGAGACGGCGAGCTTCCATGCTCACTTCTACGACCGCCTGCGCGAGCTCGAGGGCGAGCACGCCGGGCATCACTTCGTGGCCATCACCGACGAGGACACGTCGCTGCAGGAGCAGGCCCTCGAGCAGGACTTCCGCGCCGTCTTCGTCAACCCGTCCGACATCGGCGGCAGGTACTCGGCGCTCTCGTTCTTCGGCCTCGCCCCGGCCTTGTTCGCCGGGCTCGACATCGAGAAGGTGCTGGACGGGGCCCGGCGCATGGCCGCCGGGTGCGCGGCCGACGTGCGGCCGGGCGAGAACCCGGCGCTCGTGCTCGGGGCGCAGCTCGGTGAGTTGGCCCTGGCCGGGCGCGACAAGCTCACCCTGGTGACGCCGAGCCGGCTGGCGCCGCTCGGCGCCTGGGTCGAGCAGCTCGTCGCCGAGAGCACCGGCAAGGAGGGCGTCGGCATACTCCCGGTCGACCTGGAGCCGCTCGGGCCGCCCGAGGCGTACGGCGACGACCGCGTCTTCGTCGTCGTCGGTTTGGCCGGCGAGGCGGTCGACGACGAGCGGCTGACGGCGCTCGAGGCCATGGGGCACCCCGTGCTCCGCCACGAGCTGGCCGAGGCGTACGACATCGGCGGCGAGTTCCTCCGTTGGGAGCTCGCCACGGCCGCGGCGGGCGCGGTGCTCGGCATCGACCCGTTCGACCAGCCCAACGTCCAGGAGAGCAAGGACAACACGAAGGCGCTGCTCAAGGCGTACGCCGAGGACGGCGAGCTGCCGCAGGAGGCGACGGACGGGGAGCGCTTCGCCTACCCCGTGCACGACGCGGGGCTCGGCGACGCGCTCGCCGCGTTGCTCGATCGCGCCGGCCCGGGCGAGTACCTGGCCATCCATGCCTTCATCAAGCCTGACCCGGTCGCGTGGGAGACCCTGCAGCGCCTTCGCCTCGCCCTGCGTGACCGACTGCGCGTCGCGACGACGCTCGGCTACGGTCCGCGCTACCTGCACTCCACCGGGCAGTTCCACAAAGGCGGCCCTGCGCGCGGTTTGTTCCTGCAGGTCATCGGGCACGACCCCGACGACGTGGCGGTGCCCGGGCAGCCCTACTCGTTCGGTGTGCTCAAGCGTGCCCAGGCGCGCGGCGACCTGGCCGCGCTCAGGGCGCGCGGCAAGCCCGTGCTGAGGGTCTGTCTCGGCGACGACGTCGGCGCCGGTCTGGAGCGCCTGTCGGCGCTCGTCGCCGGCGCCTGACCCGTCGCCGCGCGACCGCCGGCGCATGTCTGGTGGCGCGCGGACCGGCCGCCACTGAACTGACAAGCGACCGACGGCGCACCCGCCGCCGCGACTGAGGAGGAAGCGATGGACGTTGCCATGGTCGGCCTGGGGCGCATGGGCGCCAACATGGCGCGGCGCCTGCTGCGCGGAGGGCACCGCGTGGTCGTCTACAACCGCACCTTCGAGAAGGCCGAGGAGCTCGCCGGCGAAGGCGCCGCACCGGTGCGCGAGCTGAGCGATGTGCCCGCCGCGCTCACCGCGCCGCGCGTCATCTGGCTCATGCTGCCGTACGGCGAGGCGACCCAGGCGGCGATCGACGAGCTCGTTCCGCTGCTCGAGCCCGGCGACATCCTCGTCGACGGCGGCAACTCGCCCTTTCAGCTCGACATCGAGCGCGGCGCCGCCCTCGCGGAGCACGGCATCCGCTACCTCGACGCCGGCACCAGCGGCGGCGTCTGGGGTCTCGAAGTCGGCTACTGCCTCATGGTCGGCGGCGAGCGCAGCGCCTACGACCACGTCGAGCCGCTGCTCGAGACGCTGGCTCCGTCCGGCCACGGGTACGACTACATGGGCGGGCACGGGTCCGGTCACTTCGTGAAGATGGTCCACAACGGCATCGAGTACGGGATGATGCAGGCGTACGCCGAGGGCTTCGAGCTGCTCGAGGCCACGGAGTGGGACCTGGACATGGCGAAGATCGCCGACCTCTGGAACCAGGGCAGCGTGGTGCGCTCCTGGCTGCTCGAGCTGGCGGCAGACGCGTTCCGCAAGGACCCGGGCCTGGAGCACATCACCGGCTACGTCGAGGACACCGGCGAGGGACGATGGACGGTCGAGCAGGCGATCCAGCGCAGCGTGCCCATGCCTGTGATCGCCGCAAGCCTGTTCGCGCGCTTCCGCTCGCGTCAGCAGGACACGTTCAGCGGCAAGGTGCTCGCGGCGCTGCGCAACGAGTTCGGCGGGCACGCCGTGAAGCACAAGGACGGGGGACCGGGCGCTTGACCGGCTCCTGCCGAGCGCGGTGAGGCCGCGATGAGCGGCATCGGCTACGACGAGGCCGAGGGCATCGGCCAGGACGAGGCCGAGGACCGCTGGGAGCGGCCGCTGCGGGGCGCCGCCGAGGCGTCGCCCTTCGGCGGCCCGCGCAGTCCCGAGCCGAGCACCCTGACGATCTTCGGCGTCACCGGCGACCTCGCCCACCGCAAGCTCATCCCGGCGCTGTACGACCTCGCCTGTCACGGGGTGCTGCCGGTCGAGTTCACGATCGTCGGCTACGGGCGGCAGCAGCTCGACGACGACTCCTTCCGCGACCTCATGCTCACGGCGATCGACGACCACTACGGGCAGGACGACGTCGACGGCGAGTCGTGCGAGCGCATCCTGCGCGCCCCGCGCTACGTCCAGGGCCAGTTCGACGATCCGGAGGGCTACCGGCGCCTGGCCGCGACGCTCGACGGCCTCGACCGCGACGGCGGCACGCGCGGCAACCGCATGTTCTATCTCGCGACGCCGCCGACGCAGTTCCCGGTCATCGTCGAGCAGCTCGGCAAGGCCGGGCTCGCCCGGCGCGGCGCCTTCGACGCCGCGCACGCGCTCGGCGAGCCCGTTCCCGGCTGGACGCGCCTCGTCATCGAGAAGCCCTTCGGCCGCGACCTGGCCAGCGCCGAGGCGCTCAACGGCATCATCGGCGCGGTCTTCGACGAGCGCCAGGTGTGCCGTATCGACCACTATCTCGCCAAGGAGACGGTGCAGAACCTGTTGGTCCTGCGCTTCGCCAACGGCATCTTCGAGCCGGTCTGGAACCGGCGCTACATCGACCACGTGCAGATCACGGCCGCCGAGACTCTCGGGGTCGAGCACCGCGGCCCCTATTACGAGGAGGCCGGCGCCCTGCGCGACATGGTCAAGCCGCACCTCGTCCAGCTGTTCTCGCTCGTCGCCATGGAGTCTCCGGTCGCCTTCGACGCCGACGCCGTGCGCGACGAGAAGCTCAAGGCGCTGCGCGCGGTGCGGCCGATCCCGCCGGACCGGGTCGACCTGTTCGCGGTCCGCGGGCAGTACGTCCAGGGAGTCGTCGACGGCGAGGAGGCGATCGCTTATAGGGCTGAGGAGCGCATCGCCGCCGACTCGACGACCGAGACCTTCGCCGCCGTCAAGCTGCTCGTCGACAACTGGCGCTGGCAGGGGGTGCCCTTCTACCTGCGCACCGGCAAGCGTATGGCGAAGAAGGTCACCGAGATCGCCATCCAGTTCCGGCGGCCGCCGGTGATGCTCTTCCGCCAGGCGGTCGGGGCCCCGGCGGCGAACGTGCTCGTCCTTCGGGTGCAGCCCGACGAGGGCTTCTCGCTGCGCATCGAGTCCAAGGTCCCCGGGCAGGGTCTCGCGCTGCAGCAGGTCGCGATGGACTACTCTTACGGCGGCACGCTCAAGGAGCTGCCGTTCAGCGCCTACGAGACCGTGCTGGTGGACGCCATGGAGGGCGATATGACGCTCTTCAAGCGCGGCGACCAGGTCGAGCAGGCGTGGCGCCTGATGGAGCCGATCCTCCAGGCGTGGAGGACCGCGCCGCCCCGCGGCTTGCCGATCTACGAGGCCGGCAGCTGGGGGCCGGAGGCGGCCGACGCCCTCGTCGCCCGGGACGGGCGCGTCTGGCGCCGGCCATGACGCCGGTCCCGTGCGGCTCGGCCTGACGACTCACCTGCCGAAGGGAGCGAGATGAGCATCGAGGTCCTGCCCGACGCCGAAGCGCTCGCCCTGCGTGCCGCGGACGTGTTCGCGATGGCGGCGCAGGCGGCGGCGGCGGCGCGCGGAAGGTTCGCCGCCGCGCTCAGCGGCGGCGAGACCCCGCGCGCCCTCTACCGCCATCTCGCGCGCCAGCAGTTCGCCCAGAAGGTGCCCTGGCGCCGCGTCCTCCTGTACTGGGGCGACGAGCGCTGCGTGGCGCCGGATGACCCGGCGAGCAACTACGGCATGGCGCGCGAGGCGTTCATCAAGCACGTGCCGATCGCCGCGGACAACGTCCACCGCCTGCGTGGGGAGCACGACCCGTCGGCCTCGGCCGTGGCCTATGACGCGGAGCTGCGCGCCTTGGCGAAGCTCGAGCGCCCTGCGAGCGAGGTGCCCGTGTTCGACCTCGTGCTGCTCGGCCTCGGCCGCGACGGCCACACCGCCTCGCTCTTCCCGCACAGCTCGGCCCTGGACGAGGAGGAGCGCTTCTGCGTCGCCACCGAGGCGCCGGACGGTACGGCGCGCCTCACGGTGACCTGGCCGGTCATCAACTCCGCGCGCCGCGTCATGATGCTCGTAAGCGGCGCGGACAAGGCCGGCATGGTCGCCGAGGTGTTCGAGGGCTTTCGCCTGCCGAAGGCGGTCCCCGCGCAAGCGGTCGCGCCGGTCAAGGGACAGCTGCTCTGGCTGCTCGACGAGGCCGCCGCGGCCGAGCTGAGCCCCGCCTCGCGGGGCTGATCGCTCGGCCTGGCGGCACACGCGCGTGTCGCCGGCTCCTTCTCACTCCCCGACGATCACCCAGCCGGCGGTCGCCTGCACCGGGTAGGACTCGGCGACTGGACCGGTGAACTGCACCTCGACCGTCCTGCCGGTGAGCTCGTCCGCCGTCGGCGTATCGATCGCCTCGTAGCCCTCACCGCTCCGCCGGTACCAGCCGGTGTCGTCGGTCACTGCCACAGATGCTTTGTCGTAGTCGCCGCTACCCTGGTCGATCAGGAACGAGCCCACGGCATCGCCGCCGTCGACCGGGGTGGCCGAAGCGACGGCCCCCGTGATGCTGGGGTCGCCGGACGGGACGGCGGGCGGCTCGTCGCCGCAGGCGACGAGGGTTCCTGCCGCGGCCAACGCGGCGGCCAGCAGGGCGATGCATGTCAGCGTCGCGCTCCGCGCACTCCGTCTCTCCCCGCTGCGTCCGTTCATCGCGTCCCTCCTCGTCGTGGCCTGCCTACGCGGGTGACGCGCCGCTGTGCCGCCGGGTTCGCGTCGGCGCGCAACTTGATCCCGCGGGTGCCGATCCAGTCGTCCCCGTGCTCTTGAGGGATACCGCCGTCGCGCGCATACTGGGGATGACGACTCGACGCGGAAGGGGGCCAGCATGACGGATCGCGAGAGCAGGCATCTCGGCCCAGAAGAGGCCGGCACCGAGTCGCGGGATGCGCAGTCGGCGCTTGTGGGCGGCGGCCGTGCGCAGACCTACCTGTCCGCCGAGCGCTTCGGCGCCGCCAACGAGGGTTCTCGGCAGCGGCGGCACCCTGGGGCGTGGGCGGCCGCCTGGCTGGGGGGCGTCGTGGCCGTCATCGCCATCATCGTCCTGATCCTACGCTAGGCGACTGGGTCTCGCGGCCCGGTGGTACACTCCTCGTGCAAGCCAGGTGGCCGCGGCGGTTCCGCGTCGCGACGCTCTTCGTGAGCCCGCGAGGCGCCCGTCGAGGAAAGTCCGGACACCGCAGAGCAGGGCGCTGGATAACGTCCAGCCGGCGCAAGCCGCGGGAAAGCGCAACAGAGAGCAGACCGCCAGCGGCCTCTTCGGAGGTGCGGGCAAGGGTGAAACGGTGAGGTAAGAGCTCACCAGCGGTCCTGGTGACAGGCCGGCTCGGCAAGCCCCGCCCGGTGCAAGGCCAAATAGGGGAGCGCTCGAGGGTTGCTCGCCCGAAGCTCCCGGGTTCCGGCCGCACGAGCTGCCCGGTAACGGGCAGCCTAGATGGATGGCCACCCACGACAGGATCCGGCTTATCGGCTTGCCGACGAGAGCCCCGCCGCTCAGCTGACGGCGGGGCTCTCTCGTTCTATGCTCGGCGCATGTGTCCCATCGCTGACGAGGCCGCCAGATGAGCCCCACGGCCGAGACGCTTGCCGTGACGCTCGGGCTGCGGCCTCACCCCGAGGGCGGCTGGTTCCGCGAGACGTATCGCGCCGAGGAGACGGTCGAGACCGCGCGCGGGGCGCGCGCCGCGGCGACCGCGATCCTGTTCCTCGTCACGTCGAGCTCGATCAGCCGTCTCCATCGTCTGGCGAGCGACGAGCTCTGGATCCATCAGGGGGGGCTACCTCTGGAGCTCGTGACCCTGACTCCGTCGGGTGAGCTCGAGACTCGGGTGCTCGGCCCGGACCTGCCGCAGGCGCTGGTACGGGCGTACAGGTGGCAGGCCGCCCGCGTCACGGGCGGCCTCGACCTTCCGCCCTCACAGGCCTGGGCCCTCGTCAGCTGCGTCGTGAGTCCGGGCTTCGACTTCGTCGACTTCGAGCTTGCCGATCGCCAGGCGCTGCAGGCTGAGTTCCCGCGGCACGCCGACATCATCGGCCAGTTGACGTAGGGCGCCGCACGCGTCGGGCTCTCCGTCGCGAGTGCGTGATACCCTCGCGATCAGGATGGCGGACGGGGGCGATCAGGCACGCGGACTGCTGGTATGCGGCCGCTTCGCGGAGCTCGAAGACGCGCTCTGCGAGCGCGTCCTCGAGCACAAGCGTGGCCGCCCTCTGGCGCCCCTTTCGATCGTCGTCGGTTCCGCGGCCGTGCGCACCCGTATCGGCGATCTGCTGGTGCGCCGTCTCGGAGCCACGGCCAACGTGAGGATCACCACCATGGCAGGGCTGGCGCGCGATCTGACCGCGCGATCGCGCGGGGCGCCGCCGGTCGTGCTCGCGGGTCTGGCCCGCGAGCGACTGCTGCGGCGCCTCGTCGCCGCGCGAGGAACGCGCGCACTCGAGTACTTCGGCCCCGTCTGCGAACGTCCGCACTTCGCGCGCGCGCTGGCGGCGACGTTCGCCGACCTCAGGGAGGCGACGATCGATCCCGCAGAGGCGTGGGCCCTCGCCGCGACCGGGGCGCACACGGCGCAGAGCCGGGCCAAGGCCGACGACTTGCAGAGTCTCTTCTCTTCGTACCTGAACGACCTTGAAGGTCGGGGCTTGCTCGACGGCGCCGGGCTGTACCTGGAAGCCGCGGCGGCCGCCGTGGTCGAGCCGGCCGGCGGTGCGGTCATCCTGTATGGGGTCTACGACGTGAACGAGGCCCAGGAGGACCTTCTTGTGGCGCTGCTGCGTCAGGGCGCCGACCTGTTCGTCCCTGTACCCCGAGGTGCCGGCGGTGACGGCGCCGCGGCGCTCGACGTTGCACGCGCCCTGGGCATGGCCGAACGACCGGTCACAGCGCCTGAGGCGAGCGACGACCTCGGCCGTGTGGCGGCGCTCTGGGAGGCGCGGCAAGGGCCGGCGCGTGACCTGCTGCGGCTTCGCGGTGACGGCTCGCTCTGCGTCGTCTCCGTGGCCGACGAGCGCCTCGAGAGCCGCGAGGCGGTGCGTGCCGTGATCGCGGCGCTCGACGCCGGCGCCACGGCGTGGGACTGTGCCGTGCTCGTGCCCCACGCCGACGATGTCGAGCGACTGGCCGCCGCGCTCGAGGGCGCGGGGCTGCCGGTCGCCTGCCGCCGCCGCGACCGGTCTCCCGGGCCGCGGATCCTGGCACGGCTCCTGGACTGCCTGGCCCCGCCGGCAGGCGAGTCGTTCGCGCGCCGGGCGGTGGTCGACCTGTTGCTGACCGCGCCGCTCAGCTCCTCGGACGCCGCGCCGCGCGAGACGGCCCTGTGGCTCGACGAGGCGCGGCGCGCGGGGGTGGTGGCCGGCCTCGACCAATGGGTCGAGCGCGTCGGCCGGCGGGCCGGCGGCCTCGAGCGCAGGGTGAAGGACCTCGAGGGCCGCTATGAGACGCCGGCCGGCGGAGGCGACGACGAGGGGCCGCAGAAGCTGGACGCCTTGCGCGTGCGGCTGCGCGCGGCACGCGCGCTCGAGCGTGCGGTCGGCGCTCTCGCCGGGGCGTGCACCGCGCTGCCCGCGCGCGCCACGTGGGCCGAGTGGGCCGCCGCGCTGGCGCGGCTCGCCGAGGCGGTGTTCTCTGCTCCCGAGGCAGCGTCGGCCGCGGACGCCGCGGCACGGGTCGCGGCGCTCGACGTGCTCGGGGAGGAGGTCGATGTCGTCGAGGTCGCGGCGACGCTCCGCGAGCTGCTCGGGGACTCCAGGATCCATGCGGGCAGGGTGGGCCGAGAGGGTGTCGCCGTGCTCACGCCGCTCGAGCTGCGCGGGCTGCGCTTCCATTCGGTCGTGTTCACCGGCCTGGCGGAGGGAGGGTTCCCGGCACGCGGTCGCCCAGACCCCATCCTGGGCGACGCCGAACGGCAGCGCCTCGCCGGCCAGTCCGGCGTCCGTCTCCCGCTGGCCGAGTCGCGTGACGCCGAGGCGACCCTGCTCTTCGCTCTCGCGTGTGAGGCGGCGCGCGTGCGGCTCACGCTGCTCGCGCCGCGCACGGACGCCGCCACGGGCCGCCCGCGACTGCCTTCCAGACTGCTGCTCAGGCTCGCCTCGCTGGCCGCGGGGTATCCCGTCGGGGTCGACGAGTTCCTCAGCGGCGCGCCGCTCGCGCCCGTGTGGCGGGCCATCGGGGGCACGCCACGGCGCGATGGGGACACCGAGCCTGTCTGGGTGGACGAGCGCGAGCGCGACACGGCCGCACTGATCGCGCTCTCGGAAGGCGGGCGGCGGACGGCCGCGCGTCGGTATCTCGCCGCCGTCCTCGACGATGCGGCGACGACCGGGCGCCGGCTCGCGATGTGGCGCGCGTCCCGCAGTCCCGAGCCGGGGCCCTGGGACGGCCTGCTCGGCGTCGAGGGCCGCGCCGCCCTCGCCGGGCTCGAGGGGCGGCGGCCCTTCGCGGCCGAGATGCACCCGACGCGCCTCGAGCGCTACGTCGGCTGCCCGTTCGCGTTTCTGCTGCGCGACGTCTTCTCTCTGGACGCGCCGGACGAGCCGGGGGACGGTCTGGAGATGGACGCCGGCGGAGTTCGGCACGCTCGCTCACGAGATCCTGCAGCTGACGTACGAGGCCGTCATCGAGAGGGACCTGCCACGCGACGGCGCCCTCGCCGCTTTGGACTCGGCCTGGGCGAGCGCTTGCGCGGCCGCCGAGAGCCGGGGCGTCACCGGCGCCGCGCTCGCCTGGGACGTCCGCCGCCGCGTGCTTCGCGACGACCTCCTCGAGACGGTGCGCCGCGACCCCGTCTTTCGCTCCGGCGAGGGGCGTCCCGTCGCCGTCGAATGGCGCTTCGGCGAAGCCCACGGCCGGCCTGTGGTGCTCGAGTTGTCAGGCGGACGGCGCATCCGCTTCGCCGGCCGTCTGGACCGCGTCGACGCGACGCCGTCGGGAGCGCGCGTCGTCGACTACAAGACGGGCAGGGGCGGTACCGAGCAGAAGCGACTGAGGGACGGGCTCGGAGTGCAGCTGCCCGTGTACCAGCGTGCGGTGCGTCAATGTGGCGAACCAGCGATACGCCGAGATCGCCTGCCTGTATCGGCTCGTCACGCGCAGGGGCGGGTTCGAGGACCTGCCCCTGCAAGACGACGAGCCTTCCGCCGGCGCTCGCCTCGAGCGACTGGTCGCCGAGGTCGTGACGCTGGTCGAGGACGGGGTCTTCGCGCGGTCCACGGGTGGGCGCTGCGACTTCTGCGACGTGCGCTACGCCTGCGGCGTGACCGCGTGGGCGCGCGCACGCAAACGACAGGATGAGACGCTGTACGACCTGGTCCGCCTGCAGACGTCGGGTCCGGGGGAGGAGGGCGGCGGCGATGCCTGAGCGCCTCCCATGCGACCAGGACACCCGCGATCGCGTGACCGGCGACCTGGGTACGACCTTCCTGCTCGAGGCGAGCGCCGGCACCGGCAAGACGAAGGTGCTCGTCGACCGCTACGTGCGCTGCGTTCTCGACCCCGAGCTGGGTTCCGGCGACGTGCGCACGGTCGCCGCCATCACGTTCACCGAGAAGGCGGCCGGCGAGCTGCGTCAACGTGTGCGCGAGGAGTTCGAGCGGCGCGCGCAGGCGGCGGCGCCCGGCTCCGCCGAGGCCGCCGCCATCGCGCGCGCCCTCGACGCCCTCGACGACGCGCCGATCAGCACCATCCACGGCTTCGCGGGACGGCTCCTGCGCGAGTTCCCCGTCGAGGCCGGCGTCGACCCCGCGTTCGAGCAGCTCGACGGGCTCGCTGCCGAGATCCAGCGCGCGCGACTGTGGGAGGAGTGGCTCGGCGGACTCGCCGCGGCCCCCGCCCGCGCCGGCGGTATCGGCGATGCCGCCGGCGCCGAGGCTGGGCCACGCACGCGCGCGCGCCTGGCTGATCCGTTTGCTCCAGGCGGGGGTCGCGCTCACCGGCGTGCGAGAGCTCGCGGCCGGCGCCAAAGGGGTGTTCGGCGAGCGCTACGACGTCGATCCCCTCGACGGACCGCCGGACGAGCCGGATCTCGTCTCTGCCCTGGACGAGCTGGACGCGCCGCTCGCGCATCTGCGTGCGCTCTGCGCCACCGCCTGCCTCGACCAGGCCGACAACGGCTTCATCGTCGCCATGGGGCTGGTCGAGGCGTGCGAGGCCCTCATGAGGGAGCGGCCGTCGGACGTCGACCGGGCCGCCGCCGACCTCTATGGCGCTGCCCGCGAAGGACACCGCGTCCGCGCCGGGCGGCGCCCAGGCGAACTGGGACACCGCGCATGGCGGCAAGCAGGAGCTGCAGGCCCGTTACCAGGCGCTGGTCCGCGTCGTCGTCGACTTGCGCGACGTGTACGCGACGTTCGTGACAGGCCTGGCCGTGGCGGTCGCGGACGACTTCTCGCGGTGGGCGGGAACGGCGCAGATCGGTCTCGGGCGGCTCGACTTCACCGATCTGCTCGGCCGGCTGCGTGACTTGCTCAGGGGCGATGTCGGATCGCGGCGGGTGCTGCAGCGGCGTTTCCGCTACCTGCTCGTCGACGAGTTCCAGGACACCGACCCGCTGCAGTCGGAGATCGTCCTGTTCCTCTGCGAGCACGAGCCTGCGGCCACCGACTGGCGCGACGTGGTCCTGGAGCCCGGCAAGCTGTTCGTGGTCGGCGACCCCAAGCAGTCGATCTACCGCTTTCGTCGTGCCGACATCACCCTCTACGACGAGGTCAAGGCGCTGGTCTCTCGTCAGCCTGGAGGCGCCGGAGCCGTCGAGGCGATCCGGCAGAACTTCCGCACCACGCCGGCCGTCGCGGCGTGGGTCAACGAGGCCTTCACGGCGGTCTTCGACAGCGACGCCGAGGTGGGTCGTCAGCCCGGCTACGAGAGGGTGGAGGCGTATCGCCCGGACGGCGACGGGTCACGGGTCGCCGTCCTGCTCGGTCGGGAGTACGGGACGCGGGGGTCGGGCGAGGCCGACGCCGCGCGTGGTGCGGAGGCGCGCGCCCTGGCGGACCTGCTGGTCCGCGTGCACGGCGATGAGGCCGCGCGCTGGGGCGTGCGGACGCGCGCGGCGCGTGACGACGACGCCGAGACATGGCGGGCGCCGCGCTGGGGCGACATCGCGCTCCTCTTCCGCGCGACGACCGGGCTGGAGACGTACGAGCAGGCGCTCCGCGAGGCCGGCGTGCCGTACCGGGTCGACGGCGGCAAGTCCTACTTCGACCGCCGCGAGGTGGCCGACGCGCTGCTCTGCCTGCGCGCCGTCCACGATCCGAGCGACGGGCCGGCGCTCTACGGAGCCCTCCATTCGTGCTTCTTCGGCTTCAGCGACGAAGACCTGTTCCTCTACTGGGCCGACGGCGGGAGGTTCGACCTGTTCGACCAGGGTGACCCGCCGCATGCGGCCGCGTCCGAACGGGAGGCGACCCACGGCGCCATCGTCGCGGCCCTCAAGGCGCTGGCCACCCTTCACGCCTGCCAGGCGAGCAGCGAGCCGCACGAGCTCGCCGGCGATCTCGTGCGCCTCACGCGCGGAGCGGAGTTCCTCGCCGCCACGGGCGCCGGCGCGCCGCAGGCGATCGCCAACCTGCACAAGCTCGTCGAGCGGGCGAGAGCGTTCACGGAGGCGGGCGGCGGCGGCCTCGGGGCGTTCCTGGAGTGGGCCGCCCAGGCCGGCGACGCCTCCGGGGAGCAGGAATCGCAGGTCGACGACGAAGGCGACGTGGTGCACCTGCTCACGATCCACAAGGCGAAGGGGCTCGAGTACCCGATCGTCTTCCTGGTCGGGGGCGCGCTGGGCGGACGCGGGGGAGAGGGCGGGACCATCGTCGACCGTGCGCGCCGACGCCTGGTCGTGAGGCTGAAGGCCGAGCTTCCCGGGCGAGGCGCTCAGGACCTCGAGCCGCGCGCCTACACGGTCCTCAAGGAGCGTGAGGCGGCGATGGCGGCCAGCGAGATGCGGCGGCTGCTGTACGTGGCTGCGACGAGGGCCCGGGACCAGCTCGTCGTGACGTGTTTCGGCAAGCTTCGCAACAAGGACGGCAAGCCGGCGTCGGTGCTGCTGGGTCCGCTCGCCGACGCCCTGCCGGCGCCCGGCGCGGCGCCGGCGTCCGAGGAACGTGACCAGCGCGGCGTGCTCGTCCTGCCGCCTCGCGAGGCAGCCGCCCAGGCTCGAGCGCGACGAGGCGCCGGACGTCGCGGCGCTGCTCGCCGCTCGCGCCGTGTGGTCTGCAGGACGCGGGGCGTCTACTCGAACGCGCGACCAGGCCGGCGCGGGCCACCAGTCCGAGCCAGCTCGAGCACCTCGACGACGACGTCCGTCGCGGCGGTGCCGGCGCGCCGGCCGGCCGAGCCAGGGCGCTGGCGCTGGGCTCGGCCGTGCACCGCGTCATGGAACTCGCCGACTTCGACGACGAGGGCTCGCTCCCCGGCCTCGCCGGCGCAGTGTGCGCGGAGCTGGGCTGGCCCGATCTGTCCGAGCGCGCGGCCGCGCTCGCCGGCGCGTGCTGGCGCTCGGCGCCGGTCCGCGCGGCCGCGCGCAGCGCCGAGACGCACCGCGAGCTGCCCGTCGGCGTGCTCGTGGACGATGTCGTCGTGTCGGGCGCCGTCGACCTGCTCTACCTGGACGGCGAGGAGTGGGTGATCGTGGACTACAAGACCGACGGCGACGCCGACGAGCGGTGTGCTGCGCGAACGGTACGCGCCGCAGGGCGCCGCCTACGCGCTCGCCGTCGAGGCGGCGACGGGCGGCGCGGTCCGCGACGTGGTCTTCGCCGCCGCAGCCGCGGACGGTCTCGCCGTCCAGGTGCCGGTCGACGACGCGCTGCGGGAATCGGCACGGGCGGCGGTACGGGTGGCGGCCGACGAGGGCCGCGCGGTCCGAGCCGACGGCCTGGGTTTCCTCTTCAGCCCGGCGACAGGCACGGCTCCCGCTCGCTGACCCTCGTTCGTCGTCAGTCTGGGTCGTCGTCCCAGGATGCCGGCACAGGTACATCCGCCTCTCTCGGTTGACACGGGGGGTACATGTGTCTGCCCGCGGCTCGCGGGTCTTGACCTTTCGCGCCTCGGTGCCGATACGGAAATCGTGCGAAGACGAGAAGGAGACGGGCGGGGAATGAGCGTTCTTCGACAGTTGCGGCACCCCAAGCTGGGCGTCAAGCTGATCGCCAGCGTGGTCGTGGCCGTTTGCGTTGCCGTCGGCGTGCAGTTCGTCATCTCCTCGAGCACCGTGGGCACGAACCTGGAACGGCTCGAGGAGAGCCGCCTCAAGGACGACCTCGGCGTCGCCCAGAACGCGGTCCAGAAGCTCATGATCGACACCGAGCGGGCCGCCGCCGCCGAGGCCGCCTCCGCCGACCTGCTCGCCGCCGTACGCCGGCGCGACGCGGACTACATCTTCGAGCACTTCACCTCATGGGTGAGCACGGTGTTCGACGTGCAGAGCGTCACGGTGCTGGACCGCGACGGCCGCCTTCTCGACTCCGTCGGGCCCCCGCTGGCCGATCTGCAGCGCGAGGACGTAGTTCAGAAGACGCTCATGAACGTCGTGTCTGCCGAGCTCACGTACCGTGAGGGGCGCCTCTGGTTGATCGCCGCCGCCCCGATCGCCCCCGCAGACAGCAGGGACATAACCTCGGGCACGCTGGTGCTTGCCGAGCCCATCGACGACCGCTTCGCACGGGCGGTCAGCGCGATCACCAACACCGACATCACGATCTTCGTGCACGGCAACTCCGCCGCCACGAACGACCGGGACCTGATGGAGGCGCTGGAACGGGCACAGGCGCCTGACCGGCTGCGAGACCCGGATGAAGTCGTGCGCACGGGCACGCATGCGACCAAGGCCGCGTCGCTCGGCATCGCCGGTGCCGACGCCTTCCTTGCTGTGAGCGGCGATCGCGATCCGACGATCATGGCCCAGGAGGCCCTGCGTCGCTCGATGTTCGTCGCCTTCGCGCTTGCCATCGCGCTCGCCGTCGGTGTCGCTCTGCTGCTCTCGTTCCAGTTCGGTCGCCCGTTGCGCGTGTTGCGCTCGGCGGTCACCGGCGTGGCCTTCGGCGATCTCGACCAACGCGTCAAGACCGGCGGCGACGACGAGATCGCCGAGCTCGGCCGCGCGTTCAACGCGATGGCCGAACGCGTGTCCGTCGCCCAGGAGACGCTGCGCAGGGCTGCCGTGCGCGACAGCCTGACCGGTCTCCTCAACCATCGCGAGTTCTACCGCCGCCTCACCGACGAGCTGGCGCGCTGCGAGCGCGGGAACATGCCGCTCTCGGTGATGATGATCGACCTCGACCGCTTCAAGGACGTCAACGACACGTACGGCCACCTGCGCGGTGACTCGGTCCTGCGCGAGGTGGCGTCGCTGATCGCGCGCTGCGTGCGCGAGGAGGACGTCGTCGCGAGGTATGCCGGCGACGAGTACGCGGTCATCCTGCCGGGCGTCGCGGAAGGCACCGCCCTCCGCGTCGCCGAGCGGATCATGAGCGGGGTCGACGGCGTCTCCGCGGGGGCGGACCTGCCGCGCGACCAACTCGTGACGCTCTCCGTCGGCGTCGCCGTCCGGTGGCCCGGCGAGCACACCGCGACGCGGACCGTCGAGCTCGCCGACGAGGCCCTCTACAGGGCCAAGGATTCGGGCCGGAACCGCGTCGAGGTCGCCCAGGACGTCAACGTCTGAGGCCCGCCTCCGGCGGCGCTCTCGCAGTTGACCGCCGCCGCGCGGCCGCATACCATCTCTCGCCGGCGGACCGGCACGACCCCGACCCAGGAGGCGCTGATGGGCAAAGAGCTTTCCATCCTCGCGCACGACACGGTCGACCAGCCTCCGCCAGCTCTCCCCCTCCTGATCAGGCAGCGCGTCGCGCGCGACCGAAGCCGCCCCCTTCTCGCGCGCGCGGCCTTCCGTTTGTGCGCCGGCGTACGCCCGGCCGTCCGTCACGTCCGTGATAGAGTCGCGTCCGTGGCTGCATATTCCGTATTCACACGTGTAATCCCGGAACCGAGGAGCAGACATGATCAAGGTAGCTGAGTGGGGTACCGGCATGATGGGGCAGGGTCTTCTGGGCTTCATCCTCGATCGCCCGAAGGACATCGATCTCGTCGGCGTCATCGTCACCAACCCGGCCAAGGAGGGGAAGTCGGCCGGCGAGCTGCTCGGTCGTCCCTGCGACGTCAAGATGACGACCGACTTCGCCGCCGTGCTGGCGAAGAAGCCGGACGTCGTCTGCATCAACACGCAGAGCAACCTGCACGAGATCACCGACCAGGTCGTGCCCGCCGTCGAGGCCGGCTGCAACGTGATCTGCATCGCCGAGAAGCTCTCGTACCCGTGGGCGAGCGACGCCGCCTGGGCCGAGCGCATCGACGCGCTGGCGAAGAAGCACGGCGTCACCGTGCTCGGCACGGGCATCAACCCGGGCTTCATGCTCGACGCCCTCATCGTCATGTGGAGCTCGATCTGCCTGCGCGTCGACAAGATCGTCGCGACGCGGGTCAACGACCTCTCGCCGTTCGGCCCGACCGTCATGACCGGTCAGGGCGTCGGCACCACCGTCGAGCAGTTCGAGAAGGGCGTCGCCGACGGCAGCATCGTCGGGCACATCGGCTTCCCCGAGAGCATCCACCTCATCGCCAGGGCGCTGGACTGGAAGGTCGAGCGGGTCGAGGAGACGCGCGAGCCTATCGTCACCAAGGTCGAGCGCTCGACGCCGCACGTGCACGTCGCCCCCGGCGACGTCGCCGGCTGCCGTCACATCGGCCGGGGCTACGTCGGCGGCGAGCTCAAGATCGAGCTCATCCACCCGCAGCAGATCCACCCCGAGCTCGAGGGCGTCGACACCGGCGACTACATCGAGATCCACGGCGACCCGAACGTGAACATGGCCAACAAGCCCGAGATCCCGGGCGGCAAGGGCACGTACGCGAGCACCGGCAACTACATCCCGTTCATGAAGGACGCGCCGGCCGGCATGCTGACCGTGGTCGACATGCCGCTGCCGCGTTTCTGGACGCCGAGCGCCTGAGCCGCCGCGGCGAGAGAGAGGTGACGGCGTTGACCGACGCGACACGCGCCCGCGAGGGCGACTGGGTCGAGGTCGAGTGCAAGCTGCTCGACCCCGCGGATCGCAGCAAGAACCTGCCGCCGGAGACGGCGGAGAAGCCGCTCATGATGTGGCTGAAGGGGTTCGCCCAGGGCGAAGCCGGCATGGGCGAAGACCTGACGATCGAGACGATCACCGGCCGCAGGGTCACGGGCGCGCTCTCGGCCGTGAATCCCGGCTACTTCATCACCTACGGCAACCCTGTCCCCGAATTGACGCACGTCGGCCGCGACCTGCGAGCCCGGCTCGCGGCCTACCGTGTCGCGCAGGGCGGTGAGCGCTGATGGCGACCAAGTTCGACGCCATCATGGCGCGTCGCGGCGAGATCATGCGCAAGGCGCTCGGCATGGACTACAGCGAGTTCGAGCTGAGCCCCGTCGCCTTCGACTACGAGCGCATGATGACCGCACACGGCTACTCGCTCGACGACATCGTCGGCATCCAGACGAGGGCGGGCGTGGGCAACACGCCGCTGCTCGAGCTCAAGAACCTCACCGATCTGGTGCGCAGCATCAGCGAGGCCGGCAAGGGCGCGCGCATCTTCGTCAAGGACGAAGCCGCCAACCTGGCCGGCGCCTTCAAGGACCGTCGAGCCAGCGTCAGCATCCACGTGGCCAAAGAGAAGGGCTACGAGGGCGTGATCGCAGCGACGTCGGGCAACTACGGCGCCGCCGTCGCCAGCCAGGCGGCGCGCAACGGCCTCAAGTGCATCATCTGCCAGGAGACCTTCGACAGCCGCAAGGTCGGCCAGCCGGAGATCCTCGAGAAGGGGCGGATCTGTGAGTCGTACGGGGCCGAGGTCGTGCAGATGACCGTCGGCCCGGAGCTCTTCTTTCACATGGTCGAGCTGCTCGACGTGACGGGCTACTTCGCCGCCTCGCTCTACAGCTCGTTCGGGGTGAGCGGCATCGAGACCCTCGGTCTCGAGATCTCGAACGAGATGCGGGCCCTGACCGGGACCGACCCGACGCACGTGATCGTGACGCACGCCGGCGGCGGCAACACCACGGGCACCGCCCGCGGCCTGAAGCGCGCCGGCGCGACCGGCACGCAGATCGTCAGCGCCTCGGTCGACCTCAGCGGCCTGCACATGGCGAGCGACGACGACTTCAACCGCAAGAGCTTCACCACCGGCCACACCGGCTTCGGCGTGCCGTTCGCGACCTGGCCGGACCGTGCCGACGTGCCGCGCAACGCGGCCCGGCCGCTGCGCTACATCGACCGCTACCTCACGGTCACGCAGGGCGAGGTGTTCTACATCACCGAGGCCATGGCCAAGCTCGAGGGCCTCGAGCGTGGCCCCGCCGGCAACACCGCGATGACCGCCGCCGTGAGCCTGGCTCGCGACCTGCCCCGCGACGCTACGATCGTGGTGCAGGAGACCGAGTACACCGGCGCCGGGAAGCACCACTGGTCGCAGCTCAACTTCGCCAAAGAGATGGGCGTCGAGGTTCGCGCCGGCGACCCCAAGGACAACGCGCCGGGCAAGGTCATCGTCATCCCGGAGGCGATCGAGCAGATCAAGGCCATCGACTTCGACGTCGCCCGCATGCGCAAGAGCTACATACGCAACGCGCTCAAGAACGCCCCCGAGGGGTACGCGCCGACGGCCGACGACATCGGCTTCCTGGCGGCCGACACGAACAGCGACGCGGCCGCCGTCGAGGCGATCCTGGCCGAGCTCAAGGAGGCCTGAGATGGCTCGCGAGGACACGTACCTGCAGATCCGCGGGCACCTCGAGGGCCTCAGCGACGAGGAGCTCGAGGCGCGCTTCTGGCAGCTCGCCGGGCAGGTCGTCGATCCGCTCGTCGAGCTGGCGCGCACGCACACCTCGCCCTCGATCGAGCGCTCGGTGCTGATGCGCATGGGCATCGACTCGCCCACGTGCATGGCGATCGCCGCCGAGTGCGAGACGCGCGGACTGCTCGGTCACGGCGCCGGGCACGTGGTGCTGCACTGCAGCACCACGTGGGGCTGCGCCGTGACCGAGGCCGCGCGCCGTCTCGCTGAGGGCAAGGGCTGGGACACCGTCGAGGCCAAGTGGGGAGGGGCGGCATGAACCTCTCTCCGAACGAGAAGCTCGACGTCGCCGAACTGCTCGAGGGCATCGCGCAGCTACCGCCCGCGGCGCCGAGGCTGGCATTGGCGCGAGCAGGTCCCGGGCCAGAAGCTCTTCAAGTTCGAGTACCACGAGACGTCGAAGGGCCTCGCGAACAGCATCCCGCTGCCGGCGGCCCACTACTTCGACTTCATCGACCCGCAGCCCGACTGTGTGGTCACGACCGAGATCGCCAGCGGACGCTTCGAGGACGACATCCGCCGCATGCGCATGGCGGCCTGGCACGGCGCCGACCACATGATGGTCATCCGCACCGCCGGGCAGAGCCACATGGACGGCTTGCTCGAAGGAACGCCCGAGGGCGTCGGCGGCATCGCCGTCACGCGCAAGCAGCTGCGCGCCACGCGCAAGGCCCTCGACCTCATCGAGGACGAGGTGGGCCGGCCCATCAACTTCCACTCCTACATCAGCGGGGTGGCCGGCCCCGAGATGGCGGTCATGTTCGCCGAGGAGGGCGTCAACGGGGCCCATCAAGACCCGCAGTACAACGTCCTCTACCGCAACATCAACATGCACCGCAGCTTCGTCGACGCGGCGGTGGCCAAGCACGTCATGGCCAGCGTGCGCATGGCGCAGATCGACGGCGCCCACAACGCCAACGCGACCGCGGTCGAGGCCTGGAAGGTCATGCCCGAGCTGCTCGTGCAGCATGCGATCAACTGCGCCTACTCGGTCGCGGCGGGCATGCCCAAGGGGGACATCTGCCTCTCGACGGTGCCGCCCGACGCCGCGCCCGCGCCCTGCATGCGCATGGACCTGCCCTACGCGGTCGCCCTGCGCGACCTCTTCGGCGAGTACAAGATGCGCGCCCAGCAGAACACCCGCTACATGGAGAGCGACGGTCGCGACGCCACCGTCTCGCACGTCATGAACCTCCTGATCAGCCGGCTCACCAGCGCCGACATCCAGAGCACGATCACGCCCGACGAGGGCCGCAACGTGCCCTGGCACTACAACAACGTCGCCGCCGTGAACACCGCCAAGCAGTCGCTGGTAGGCATGGACGGGCTGCGCGAGATGGTCAAGGTCGACCGCGAGGCGCCCGAGCTCAAGCGGAAGGTGAGGGAGCTCAAGGAGCGCGCCGTCCTCTTCCTCGAGGCGATGCTCAAGGACGGCGGCTACTTCGCCGCCGTCGAGCAGGCGTACTTCGTCGACTCCGGGGAGTACCCGGAGACGCACGACGACGGCATCGCCCGCAAGGCCGACGGCGGCGTCGCCGTGGGCACCATCGTCGAACGCGCCGCCGACTACCTGGCGCCGGTCTGCCACCACTTCGGTGTCAACCACCTGCCGGAGGGCTATGGGCAGAGGCGCCACAAGGCCTGCGACCTCGTCGGCGGCTGCACGCTGTGCGACATCGACAAGGTGCCGTTCATCGACGAGCTCGACCCCGAGGACAACGTCAACGTGCGCCTCGTCGCAGACCGCCGAGCTGCGCGAGAAGGGTCTGATCAAGCCCGAGGTCGAGTGGGCCGCCGACGGCTGGGTCGTCGTCACCCTGTTCCTGCCGGCGCGCCGAGCGCGTCGCCGAGTTCGCGGCGCTCGAGTTCGGAAAGGCGATGAACCTGCGGGACTGCGAGGTCATCAACCGCCAGGTCATGCACCCGGCCGAGGGCACGCTCATCGAGATGAAGGGCCGGCTGGACGTGGTCGTCGACCCGGCGACGCTCGTGATCCCGCCCAAGCCCGAGGTCCTCGAGCGACGAGGAGATCAAGGCCTTCGTCAGGGAGCAGCGGTCTCAAGGTCGTGGCCGCGACCGTGGGCGAGGACGAGCACTCGGTGGGCATGCGCGAGATCATCGACATCAAGCACGGCGGCCTCGAGAAGTGGGGCGTCGTGTGCGACCACCTGGGCACCTCGGTGCCCGGTGGAGAAGGTGCTCGACGCGGCGATCGAGCACGCCGCCGCACGCGGTGCTCATCAGCACGATCATCACGCACGGCGACATGCACCGGAACAACATGGAGAAGCTCGCCGACCTCGCGGTCGAGAAGGGCGTGCGCGACAAGCTCCTGCTCATCTCGGGCGGCACGCAGGTCACCGACGAGCTCGCGCGCAGCTGGGGCATGGACGCCGGCTTCGGTCGCGGCACCAAGGGCATCAACGTCGCCTCGTTCATGGTCAAGACCATGCGCGAGCGGGGGATGTGAGGTGCCGTTGCCGGACGGCGCGGAGCGCCGTGAACCGGGATCAGGACGTGACGGGGCGGGCGGCGCAGCCGCCCGCCCCGTCGACGCCCTCGTCTGCGAGATCGGCTCGACGACGACGCTCGTGACCGCCTTCGACGGGCTGACGCCGGAGGGGGCGACGCGCGAGCCGCAGGGCCCGCGCGTCGTCGCCCAGGGCGTCGCCGCCACCTCGGTCGCCGACGGCGACGTCACCATCGGCGTCAACGCGGCGCGGGCGTTGCTCGAGGAGACGACCGGGCCGCTGGCGCCGGGTTTGACGCTGGCGACGAGCTCGGCCGCCGGCGGCCTGCGCATGACCGTGCACGGCCTCACGCAGCGCATGACGGCCATGGCGGCGCGCGAGGCGGCGCTCGGGGCCGGCGGCGTCGTCGAGTACCAGTCACCGCCGGCCGTCTGCGCGACCACGATCTGCGCCGCATCGAGGAGGCGCGCCCCAACCTGATCCTGCTCGCCGGTGGGGTGGAGGGCGGCGACTGTCGACACGATCCTGTTCAACGCCGAGCGCCTCTGCGAGCTGCCCGTGCGGCCGATGGTCGTCTACGGCGGCAACTCGGTCGTCTGCGCCGACTCGCAGGAGCTGTCTCGAAGGCGCCGGCTTCCGCGTCCGCGTGACGACCAACGTCTATCCGGCGGTCGACGAGCTCGACATCGTCCCCGCGCGGCACGTCATCCACGACGCCTTCGAGGAGCACATCACGCACGCTCCGGGCATGGAGCGCATCGGCGAGGTCGTCAACGGCCGCATCCTGCCGACGCCGGGCGCCGTGCTGATCGCCTGCGAGCGGCTCGCCGAGGACCTCGGCGACCTCGTCGCCATCGACGTCGGCGGCGCCACGACCGACGTCCACTCCGTGACCGACGGCAGCCCCGAGTACGCGGCCCTGCAGACGGAGCCCCAGCCGCACAGCAAGCGCACGGTCGAGGGCGACCTCGGCACCTACGTCAGCGCACCGCACGTCGTCGAGATGCTCGCCCAGGGCGAGCGGCCTGTGCACCTGCCGCCGGCGATCCCGACGACGGCAGAGGAGCAGCAGGCCGCCCTTACGCTGGCGCACTACGCCGCCGTGACCGGCGTGCAGCGCCACGCCGGGCAGCTCGCCCACCTCTACACGCCGACCGGTCGCCAGACGGTGGTCCGGGGTCGCGACCTCACGGCGTGCCGCTGGGTGATCGGCACCGGCGGCGCCATCACCCGCCTGCCCGGCGGCGAGGCGCTGCTGCTCGACGTGCGGTCGAAGAACGGCGGCGAACGGCTGCTGCCGCCCAAGGACGCGCGCTGCGTGATCGACCGTGACTACATCTTCGCCTGCTGCGGCGCCCTGCTCGCGCACTTCCCCGGCGAGGCCGTCGTCGCGCTCATGCGGCGCAGCCTCGGCGTCTGACCGGCTTCCGAGCGGCCGCGAGGTCGTCTGGAAGGCGGATGGCCGCGGTGCTTGCGCGGGCCGCTCATGCGCCGCAGCCTCGGTGTCTGAACTGCCCGCCGCTGCGGCGCTTGAGACGATCGTCTGGCCACGCTTCTCACTCGCAGGCTTCGGCCCTCAGTCGCCCGCACGAGGGGTGGCCCTGGAACCGACATAGCGGGTGGACCGATGAATGGGATCCGGTGAACTCCGCGACGGACCGTCGTCGATCGCGTCGCCAGACACCGCTCAGCCAACCGCGCTGGGTACGTCGTAGTGACACGGCCGCGCACTGGCTGCTTCGACACCGCCGGACCTGTCAACTCTCTCGACCCTACCGGGCAGTGCTCCTTGCGACGCATGCATATTGCTGGTCAACTAAAGACAGCGAAGAGGGGCGGCCGCGCGAAGGCCCATTCCGTGAAGCATCGTCAGAGCCTGGGGGCGAGCGCTCGCTGCAACACAGGCACACGGCGCACGACTGCACGCCAGAGTGGCCCCGCAAGAGCCACGACCGCAATCGCCGACAGTGCGACAGTGAAAGGCAAGGTCACCAGGGAGTACCGTACGATGACCGAGAACGGTGCGTAGAGCAGCACGAAATAGGCACTCACAGCGAGGCAGAGCGCGGTGAGCAGGCGTAGGTGTCGGCGTGTCAGCCCGACGGCGGCTCCGGCGATGGCGAGGGCCAGCTGAAGTAGGTACGCGAGCTCTACCTTGGTCAGTTGGTTTGGGGCGCCGGGTGAGTAGTACCAGAACTGCAGAAGGTTGCTCGCCATCTTTCTGCAAAAGGCCAAGGGGTGGTGCCAGGTCCACTCCAAGGCGCGATCTCGCAACCAGGCCTCGCGATAGACGTCGTGCTCGGGCGTCATCATGTGCGCCGCTCCGGGATAGGGCTCGACTTTGAGCGGAAACGGGTCGACACGTGGCGGGGGATCGTCCATCGTCCAGTCGACCCAGAAGTTGTACCAGGTGAGCGTCTGCACCGGGATGAACGAGTGGGACACGGCATAGTTCCGAATCGTCCACGGGACGATCATGCCGTACGCGACGATGACGATGACGGTCCCGCAGACCAGGATCGTCTGCCTTGAGACAACTCGACGGAGCAGTAGCGCCCCCCCGATGATGGCCATCATCGGAAGACCAAGGCCGACACTCTTTGTGAGCATGAGAAGGCCAAGAGTCACGCCCGTCAGGGCGGCGCGTCGCTTCGTCGGCCGGCGCAGCCAGCCGACGAAGGCCAGCGCCGCAAGTATCGTCCAGAACGTCAGCCATGTCTCGGGCGTCAGCAACGCCGTGTAGCGGATCGGCAGCGGGTGTAGCGCGTAGCCGAGCCCCGCGATGCCGGCGACCCCAAGCGAGCCCTCTGCCACCGGTCTCGGGGTCCACTCCGTATCGTCGTCTCGACCACGGTCCTGTCTGGCGAGATCGCGGCGCCGGGGCTGCAGCGCGGTGGCCTGAAGCACCAGCAGCACCAGAAGGACCGCGCTGCCGGTGTCGACCGCGGCGTCGAGCACACGCCAAAGTCGCCACGAACGACGGTCACCGGCCATCACGTACGTGGCTCCCAAGACGGCGGGGAACAGGGGCGCCCTGGCGACTGTAGGCGTCGTGACGCCGGCCTGGTAACTGAAGCCGTGTCCGGTCACGAGATTGACGCCGATGACGTCGTGGAAGTCCTGCATGTCGTGGCGGGCCTGGATCAGCGGGTCGCGCAGGGCGTAGTCGAGACGGGCGACCAGAGCGACCAGCGCGACCAGACTCAAGACCAGAAGCCGTTGTCTGCGCGTGTTCCTGAGACTGTGCATATCCGGCCTCGTCACGGGCTGTCCGCGGGGAGGATACTGGGAGCGACTCCAACGCACACGGTCTCGGGATGGGTTAGAGGGAGCGAATCGCGGCGAGGTGCGCCGAACTCCCGGTAGGCGCGAGGTCTGCTGAGGCCGTGCAGCCGAGCAAGGACGGAATGGTGGTCGAGCCGTCCATGCACGTCGAACGCCGCAGGCGAAGCCGTCTGATAGTCCGACGTGATCAGGTCGTCGAGCATAGAGGTCATTATAGGAGACCTATCCTGGGTAACTCCCGCCACGGCGGTTGCCTGATTCCTTCTGCTATACTCAGCTGCATACCGAATATGCACGGGCTCTGCGATATGCCGGCACGCGCGACGCTCACCACCGATCTCGGAAGATCACTTCCAACACGCGCGACGTCGTGCGCGCACTGGGCGGGATCGACGTCGTGGCGGTGACGAAGTGCACCTGCGGCTCGCCCGAGGTCGGGAAGGCGATGCTCGCGGGGGGCGCGGTCGCGCTCGGCGAGTCGCGGCACGCGAACGCCGAGCGGCACCGCGCCGCCGGCATCACGGCGCCGATCTGGCTGCTGCGCGCGCCGGCGCCCGAGTTGGCGGCCGACACGGTGCGCCTCTTCGACCTCTCGCTCGCCAGCGAGCTCGAGACCTGCGCGGCGCTCGACGCCGCGGCCGCCGCCCAGGGGCGTCGGCATGCGGTCCTCGTCATGGTCGACCTGGGCGACTTGCGCGAGGGCATCCTGCCGGCCGACCTGCCGGCGTTCGTCGACGCGGTCGAGGCACTCGACCACGTCGACCTGGCCGGCATCGGCGTCAACCTCACGTGCTACGGCGCGATCGAGCCCGACGAGCGCAACATGTCGGAGCTCGTCGAGCTCGCTCGCGCGACGGAGCAGCGCGTCGGCCGTCGCCTCCTTGTCGGCGGCGGCAACTCGGGGTCGATCGGCATGATCGCCTCCGGCCGCATGCCCGCCGGCGTCACGACGCTGCGCGTCGGCGAGACGATCCTGCACGGGGTCGACACGCTCACGCGCGAGCCGATCCTCAGCCTGCACACCGACGTCTTCGAGCTCACGGCGCCCGTCATCGAGTGCAAGCTCAAGCCGAGCATGCCGCGCGGCACGGTCGCCCAGGACGCGTACGGCAACAGGCCGACCTTCGTCGATCGCGGCGATCGCCGCCGCGCGATCTGCGCCCTCGGGCGCCAGGACGTCATGCCCGAGTACCTCACCCCGCTCGACGAGGGGGTCGAGATCCTCGGCGCGTCCAGCGACCATCTCATCCTCGACGTCCAGGAGATGGCCGTGCCGCCGCGCCTCGGCGACCTCTTCCGCTTTCGCCCCAACTACGCTGCCACCGTGCAGCTCTTCACGTCACCCTACGTCCACAAGGTGTTCACTCCGCCGGCCTGACACGAGGATCGTGGCGCGGAGGGACCTGAAACCACAGGAGTGAGCATGGCAGACAGAACGAAAGTCCTGATCATGGGGGCCGCGGGACGCGACTTCCACAACTTCAACACCTACTTCCGCGACAACGAGAAGTACGAGGTCGTGGCCTTCACCGCCACGCAGATCCCGTACATCGACGACCGCAAGTACCCGGCCGTCCTCGCCGGCAAGCTGTACCCGAACGGCATCGACATCCACGACGAGTCCGAGATGCCGGAGCTCGTCAAGAAGCACGGCGTCGAGCAGGTCGTGTTCGCCTACAGCGACGTGCCCTACGAGTACGTCATGCACCGCTCGGCGCTCGTCAACGCCCTCGGCGCCGACTTCCGCCTGCTGGGCCCCGATCACACGATGGTCAAGAGCACCAAGCCGGTGATCGCGGTCTGCGCGGTGCGCACCGGCGCCGGCAAGAGCCAGACCACGCGCAAGATCCAGACCATGCTGCGCGAGGCGGGCAAGAAGGTCGTCTCGATCCGCCACCCCATGCCGTACGGCGACCTCGCCAAGCAGGCCGTGCAGCGCTACGCGACCATCGACGACCTCAAGAAGCACGATTGCACCATCGAGGAGATGGAGGAGTACGAGCCGCACGTCGCCGCCGGCAACGTGATCTACGCGGGCGTCGACTACGAGGCCATCCTGCGCGAGGCCGAGAAGGAGGCCGACGTCATCCTCTGGGACGGCGGCAACAACGACTTCAGCTTCTACAAGGCCGACCTGTACGTCACGGTCGCCGACCCGCACCGTCCCGGCGACGGCCTCGTCTACTACCCGGGCGAGGTCAACCTGCGCCTGGCCGACGTCGTCGTGCTCAACAAGATCGACACCGCCGACCGCGCCGGCATCGAGGCCGAACTGGCCGCGGTGCGTTCGGTCAACCCGACGGCGCGCATCATCATGGGCGCCTCTCCGGTGACCGTGGACGACCCCTCGGCCGTCCAGGGCAAGCGCGTCCTCGTCGTCGAGGACGGCCCCACGCTCACCCACGGCGAGATGAAGTACGGCGCCGGGACGGTGGCCGCCAAGCAGCTCGGCGCCGCCGAGTTCATCGACCCGCGGCCGTTCGCCGTCGGCGAGATCAAGGCGACCTTCGAGAAGTACCCGAACGTCGGCGTGCTGCTTCCGGCGATGGGCTACTCCGACGAGCAGCTCAAGGACCTGGAGACGACGATCAACGCCTCCGGCGCCGACGTCGTCGTCATCGGCACGCCGATCGACCTGCGCCGCATCGTCGACATCAAGCTGCCGGCCGTGCGCGTGAAGTACGACCTGCAGGAGATCGGTCAGCCCGACGCTGGCCGACATCCTCAGCGAGCGCGGCTTCATCTGAGTCACGATGACGAGAACAGGCGGGCCGGGCGTTCACGCCCGGCCCGCCCGCGTATTCAGTAGACTGCACAGATCGATCGTCTGAACGAGGGGGTCACATGCCCGAGATCGTGAAACGCTGCCTCTCCGAGGTCGACCTCACCGGCCGCAGCTTCCTCACCATCCATGACTTCGCACCGGCCGAGGTGACCGCGCTGCTCGACCTCGCAGACGCGATGAAGAGCGCCCAGAAGCGTCGCGCTCCGCATCCGGTCCTCGAAGGCCGTGCCGTGGCGATGATCTTCATGAAGACCTCGACGCGCACGCGCATGAGCTTCGAAGTCGGCATCGAGCAGCTCGGCGCCCAGCCGATGTTCCTCAACGCCAACGACATCCAGCTCCGCGTCGGCGAGACCATCAAGGACACCGCCAACGTGATGAGCCGCTACGTCGACTGCATCATGATCCGCACCTTCGCCCAGAAGGACGTCGAGGACCTTGCCGAGCACGGCCAGATCCCGATCATCAACGGCCTCACCGACGACCATCACCCCTGCCAGGGCATGGCCGACGCGCTCACGATCCGCGAGCACGTCGGGCGCCTCGAGGGCGTCAAGCTCGTCTACTCCGGCGACGGCAACAACGTCGCCCACTCGCTCGCCGAGGTGGGCGCCAAGACCGGCATGCACGTGGTCGTCTGTACGCCCGAGGGCTACCGCGCCGAACGCGGCGATCATCGAGCGGGCGCGCGCCGACGCGGCCGCGACGGGGGCGACGATCGAGGAGACCAGCGACCTGCGCGCGGCAGTGCAGGATGCCGACGTCATCTACACCGACACGTTCACGAGCATGGGCCACGAGGCCGAGCACGACACGCGCCTCGCCGCCCTGCGCGACTACCAGGTGAACATGGACCTCGTCCGCCTCGCCGGGCCGCAGGTCAAGGTCATGCACTGCCTGCCGGCGCACTGGGGCGAGGAGATCACCGAGGAGGTGCTCTACTCGCCCAACTCGGTCGTCTTCGACCAGGCCGAGAACCGCCTCCACGCCCAGAAGGCGATCATGGCAGCGGTGGTCGCGTAGGCGCGCGGACCTGACCCGGAGAAGGAAGGAACCACGACGCCGACCCGCGAGAACGCGCGGCGGCTGCGCTTCGAGGTCGGCGAGCGTGGCGCCGCTCTGTTGCACATCCGCGGCACGAGCATGCTCCCGTCGCTCTCGCCCGGCGACCTGATCAGGGTCGAAGCGGTCGATGACGTCCGTGTCGGCGACGTCGTCGCCTTCGAGAGCTCTGACGGCTGGGTCATCACGCACCGCGTCGTGCGGCTGGTGTCGCACGGGCTCGTCTGTCGCGGCGACAACAGGGTCCTGGCGGACGGGGTGATCGACCGCGACGCCGTGATCGGCCGGGCGACGACGGTGGTCGCCCCGCAAGGTCGCGCGCTGCGGCCAATACGCGCCGGCCGCACGGCGCTCGCCACCGCCCGGCTATGGCGCCTCGGCCTCGTCGCCCGCGCGCGCGGCCGCCATCTGCTCGCCGAGGCGGCTCTGCTCGGGCGACAGTGGCGCACGCCCATCTGCGGTCGCGGTCCACTGCCGTCGCGATGCCGGGTCCCGCGCGGCCGGGGAGCTCCCAGAAGACGAACGCGGCGCGCCGCGCGATCTGCCACCAGAACAGGGCGGTCACCGTGGCGGCGCCTGCGGCGGTGACGAGCGCAGGGCGGGGCCACACGCGCTTCGGCGCGTCCGACCGCCCGCCCTCGAGCACCCACAGCACCGCCGCGAGCAGCACGGCCATGAGTGGCGCGACGGGCGTCATGTAGCAGAGGAACGACGTGCGTGTGGTGGCGAACCAAGGCAGGTACAGGATCGCGACGAGCACCGCGGGGGCGAGCGCCGCCGCGCTGGTCGCGGCTCCGCTGCTTGCCGTGCGGCGCGGCCGCGCCGCGACGAACAGCACGGCGATGAGCGGCGCGAGGGGCAGCATGAAGTAGAGGAACGACGTGCGTGTAGTGGCGAACCAAGGCACGAACAGGATCGCGACGAGCACTGCGGGGGCGAGCGCCGCCGCGCGGCCGCGCCGCATGGCGAGCAGCGGCGCCGCGACCAGCGCGGCGGCGCTCGCCCACCAAAGGAACGGGTTCCCCATGGCGACGAGGCCGCGGTACGTCTCGCCCTGGTCGACGAACAAGTACCAGACTGGACGATAGTCGATCAGCCAGGTCGGCGGTTGCGAGGCGTAACTGTGATGGGCATGGAGGTTGAGGTTCCAGTGCCACATCTGGCTGTGCAGTTCACGGAAGTCGGCGAGGGAGTGACCGCTCGCGAAGTACTGTGCGTAGCTCACGACGTAGATCGCGGCCGGCAGCGCGACGAGGCAGAGGACCCCGAGGGCGCTGACGGTCCACCAGGACCGCCGCGGCCGGCGGTCGGGTGACGTAGCCGCGTCCGCGCGGCCCGACCTTCGGCAGCGCGCGGACCATGACCACGATCGCCGCCGCGGCGAGCAGAGCGAGCGCCCCGGACCACTTCGTCGAGACCGCGAGTCCGCCGGCGATCCCGGTCGCGACGCAGCCAGCGCAGCCGCTCCCCGTCCTGCACGAAGCGCAGCGCGGCGAGCAGAGCAGAGCGTCGTCCAGGCGGCGACGAAGATGTCGAGCATCGCGATGCGCGACTGGGCGATGCCCAGAAGATCGCAGGCGGCGAAGAGCAACGCCACGAGTGCCCATCGTCGCGGCAGTCCGAGCCGACTCGCGATGGGGTAGACGCACGCGAGGATCACGAGGCCCGCGACGACCGACGGCAGGCGCCAGCCGAGGGGCCGGTCGCCGAGCACGATGATGCCCAGGGCGATGGCGAGCTTGCCGGCCTCGGGATGCCCCCACGAGTTCTCGTCGCCGGGCCACCAGCGCAGCACGCCCTTCCGCGGACCCACGCGGCCGTCGATGATAGCCTTGGCGTCCTTGGCGTAGTAGACCTCGTCGAACATGTAGCCGGGCGTCCCTTCGCCGGGCGTCCCCAGCTGGTACAGCCTGAGCCCGGCGGAGACGAGGAGGATCGCGAGGACGAGGAGCACGACACCGCGCGGCCAGTTGCGTCCGCGTGGGTACGCTCCCAGCGCCGCCGAGGAGGCTGGAGCTGGGCTGACGTCCGCCTCAGACACCGTTTACGTCACCCACGCGCGCCATTATAGTGGCCTGCGAGTGCAGCCATGAGGGTCTCGTGAAGCGGGCACGGGGGGGGATGCGAAGTCGGCGCCGAAGAGAAGTCAAGGCCCGGGCATCACACATAGATGTACTGTCCAATGACCATTCGCGAAGGGGGAAGCGCATGAAGAGGCGGGTAGGTACTTGCTGGTCGTCTGTCTCGCCGCGGTGGTGTTCTTCTCCGTGGCGAGCGTCGCGTTGGCCGACACGCAGACGACGACCCCGGCATGACGGAGCGCATCATCTGGGACACGGTCCAGGTGGCGGCGTACAAGGTCAACGTGAGTCACATCGGCAACCTCCACGCCGAGGTCACCTTCGATCCGGACTGGGCCGACTTCGACATCTACATCTACGACGAGTCCTGCGAATCGGTCTGGGAAGAGCCCATGGGCTACAGCGGCATGCTGCGGGCAAGGAAGTCATCGACCACTACGTCTCCCAGGAAGACTTCGACAACGCGCCCGGGTCGACCGACATCGATCCCGGAGGACCCGCTACACGGGCGAGCCCGAGCACCTGAGGGGCATCGACTACTACGTCGTCATCGTCGCCTTCAACGAGACCGCGCGGTTCCAGGTGTGGGGCTACGCCCCGTACACCGACCTCTCCACGGGTGTCACGACGGTGTCCGACCAGTGGAACTGGTACTTCGAGACCTTCCGCTTCCCGGGCAGAAGAATGGACTGGGGCACCCTGAAGGGCGCGCCGTACGGCTACCCGTGGGACTTCACGCCGACGTCCGAAGGCGAGGGCCAGATCCGGCTCCAGTGGCCGGCGACGAAGGTCGACGGCCTGTGGATGGTCACCTACGACGCTGACGAACGCCCCCTGCCCCGCGAACATGGAGACGTACCTCTACGTGGGCGCCGAGCTGGGACACGGTGTTTGAGGAGTACGGCTATGACGTGGTACAGGCCGAAAGCCCAGGACCTCGCGCACTGGTACGGGCACAAGAACATCTGGACCATCTCGGAGTCAGGCGACTTCAGACCGGGGTCGAAGTACCACTACGTGCCGAGTCTCGTGGGCGTCGTGAACGACGCCAAGCGCGGTCCGAGCAGCGGCCCGAAAGAGGGCATCCAGACCATCGGCTACAAGGCCACCATGTTGTTCCCGCAGAACCTGCTCATGACGTCTAGCTCCAGGCAAGGTCGCACAAGGTAAGAACGCGACGTTCAAGGGCACGTTCGCGCTTGACGAGGCCTGGAAGGCGGGGGCCAAGGTCACCCTGCAGATGAAGAAGTCCGGTATGGGACCTGGAAGACCGTCAAGAGCGTGACGACCAGCTCCAGCGGTAAGTGGACGGTCAAGTACGCGCCCAAGGCGTACGGCCTGGTTCCGCGTCAAGGCCGCGGGCAACGATGCCACCGGCCTGAAGACCGAGTACGCGATGTCGAGGTCGGTCAAGGTCGTCTGATCGCGTCGGCAGCGCGAGGCGCGACTGCGTGAGGCATCCGGGCGTGGGCCGGACGCCCCGCGGGGCGCCCGGCCGACGCCGGCGAGCCTCGGTCGCAGGCGCGAGGGGTTGGCAGGCGAGCCGGCCCGGTAGAATCCGCGTATCTTGCGGCGTCGCCCCGTGGAGGGGGCGGCGAGGTGCCGCGCGCAGGGGCCTGCACCCGCACGCCGCCGGTCCACCATCACCGCCGATCGAGACGGCGAGGAGGCGCATGCGCATGAGCGACGAGACAGAGAAGACGCAGACCGTCGGCGACGTCGGGCCCATGGGAGAGCGGCGCACGGTGGTCGCCACGCTCGCCGACGTCACCGCCAACCCGGGGCCGCTCGGTCTCATGGCGTTCGGCATGACGACCGTCCTGCTGAACTTCCACAACGCCGGGTTCTTCGCCCTCAACAGCATGATCATCGGCATGGGCATCTTCTACGGCGGCATCGCCCAGGTGATCGCCGGCATCATGGAGTGGAAGAAGAACAGCACCTTCGGCATGACGGCCTTCTTGTCGTACGGCCTGTTCTGGCTGACGCTGGTCGCCCTGTGGGTCGTCGAGACCATCTGGCCGGAGGAGTTCACGACCGACGCCACCGCAGCCGGCTGGTACCTGTTCGCGTGGGGTGTCTTCACCGGCCTGATGTTCATCGGGACGCTGCGCATCAACCGTGCCCTGCAGGCGGTGTTCTTCACGCTGACCGTGCTCTTCCGTGCTGCTCGCGATCGGCAAGTGGGCCGGCGACGGCACGTTCATCGGCATCAGCGGTGCCGACTGGACGAAGATCGCCGGCTACGAGGGCATCCTCGTCGGGCCTGACGGCCGTCTACGCCTCGATCGCCCAGGTCTGGAACGAGGTCTACGGCCGGGTCGTCCTGCCCATCGGGGTCGTCAAGAAGTAGTGCGTGACGGGCGCGGCGCGGCGCCCCGGTTGTAGACTGGGCTCATGGTGAGCCCGTGGCCGACACCGGGGACACCGCGCCGCGCCTTCGTCGCGCGGGCGGCGGAGCGGCTGAGCACGTTCTCCGTCGCCGCCCGCGACCCGGTCACCGGCATGCTCGGCGTGGCCGTGTCGTCCAAGGTGCTGGCGGTCGGCAACCTCTGCCCGTTCGTGCGCCCGCGCGTCGGCGCCGTCGCCACGCAAGCCTGGGTCAACCCCTTCCTCGGACCGCGCGTGCTCGATCTGCTCGAGGGCGGCATGAGCGCCGCCGAGGCGGCGGCTGCCGCCCTGGGCGAGGACCACTACGCCGAGTACCGCCAGTTGAACGTCGTGGACGCCGCCGGCGGCGCGTCCACGTACACGGGCGAGCACACCGACCCGTGGTGCGGCGGCCGCAGCGGCGACGGCTACGCGATCGCCGGCAACCTGCTGGTCTCGGAGGCGACGGTCGAGGCCATGGAGCGCGCCTTCCTCGAGGCCCGCGCCGCCAACCTGGGCGAGCGTCTGGTCGCCGTGCTCGAAGCAGGCCAGGAGGCCGGGGGAGACGCCCGTGGACGCCAGTCCGCCGCCGTCCTCGTCATGTGCCGGACGACATGCCGTACCTCGACCTGCGCGTCGACGACCATCCCGACCCGGTCGCCGAGCTGCGCCGCATCTACGAGATCGCCGCCGTGGGGGAGGAGGGGGCGCTCGAGTTCTACGCGCGTCTCTCCTGCGACCCCCACGCCTCCGAGGACCCGGACGACTATCCCGAGTGACGCGGCCGCCGTGGCGCGCCACGCGTCCACGTTTTCCGTCCGAGGCGTCCCGTAGCCTCCCCGTTGACACGAACACATGTTCACCCTAGACTGCACACGAACACGTGTTCGACCAAGGAGGCGACGTGAGCGGTCTCACCGCACGACAGGAGCAGGTCCTCGCGTTCATCCGCGAGAGCATCCGCACCAACGGCTACCCGCCGACGGTGCGCGAGATCTGCGCGGCGCTCGATCTCTCGTCGCCGTCCACGGTGCACGCGCACCTGGCGAACCTCGAGCGGCAGGGGCTCATCAAGCGCGACCCGACGAAGCCTCGGGCCCTCGACGTCGTCCGCGACCTAAGGCCGCCGCGGCCGTTGCCGCTGGTGTGGCAGGTCGCCGCGGGCGTGCCCGCTGCTCGCCGACGAGAACGTCGAGGAGCTCGTCGAGGTGCCGGGCTTCCTGCGCCGCGACGACGGCGACTTCGTCCTGCGTGTCCAGGGCGACTCCATGATCGAGCGCCGGCATCTTCGACGGCGACCTCATCGTCGTCCACCCGCAGGACGACGCCGACAACGGCGACATCGTCGTCGCGCTCATCGGCGACGAGGCCACGACCAAGCGGTTCTTTCGCGAGGGTCGCAGCATCCGGCTGCAGCCCGAGAGCGAGCTCTACGAGCCGCTCGTCCTCGACGCAGGCCGACGTCGACGTCGTCGGCAAGGTCGTGGGGGTGCTGCGCAGGCTATGAGCCCCGTGCCCCTCGCTCGCGGCGCCGCCCTACGCCTCGCCGACGTTCTGGCGAGACGCTCGACGCTGCGCTCGCCGCACGGCGCCGCGCGTTGTGCTCTGGTGCGGCGCCGAGGCCGTCGCCGCGATCGCCGATCGCTGGACCGGGCGCGTCGTGCTGCGCTGCCCCGACTGCGGCAGCGAGCTCGTGGGCAGCGGCGAGCGGCGAGGGCGGGAGGCAGGCCGTGACAGGTGACGAGCCCCGGCGTACGCGCGACGCGAGGCCGCACGCAGCTCGGAGCGCCGGGCTTGCGCCCCAGCGCGCCACGGCGGCGGCGCCGCGCGAGGCCGTGCGCGCCGCGCGCGCCGGGTCGCGGGACTGCTCCGCTTCGCGGTGTTCCTGTTGCTGGTGTTCGTCGCGGTGTGGGCCGGCGTGCGCGTGGCGAACGCGACCGTCGAGAGCGAGGCCTTCGACGGCCACGCCTACTGGTGCACAGCGGCGACACGCTGTGGCAGATCGCCGCAGACGAGTACGGGACCCAGCAAGACCTGCGCGCCGCCGTCTTCGCGATCCGCGAGGCGAACGGGCTCGACGGCGCCCTGCTGCAGCCGGGCCAGCGGCTCATCCTGCCGTACCTGGAGGAGTAGTGCCGCGGCGCTCGTGCCGAGTGGTCTGGCGCCGCGGCGCGGCGTGGGCTACAGCCAGCGCTGTCGCTTGAAGGCCAGGTAGAGGCCGACGGCGCAGGCGACCATCAGCACCAGTGCGAACGGGTAGCCGAAGCTCCAGTGCAGCTCGGGCATGTGGCGGAAGTTCATGCCGTACACGCTTGCGATCACGGTGGGAACGGCGATGATCGCCGCCCAGGCGCTCACCCTCAGCACGACCTCGTTCAGCCGGTTCGAGACCACCGACATGTGGCCCTCGAGCGCCGCCGCGAGCAACTCGCGGCTCATCTCGATCTCCTCGTGCACGGTGATGACGTGGTCGTAGAGGTCGCGCAGGTCCTCGTCGATCGAGTCGTCGAGGATGCCGCCTTCGCGGCGGACCATGAGCGTCAGCACCTCGCGCATCGGCGCGACCACGCGCCTGAAACGGGCGAGGTCGCGGCGCAAGGCGAAGGCCTCGGACAAGTCGCTGTCCTCGGCGCTGCGACCAGACCGCCTCGTCGACGTTCCTCGATGCGCTCCTGCAGATGCTCGAGCACCGTGAAGTAGCTGTCGACGATCTCGTCGATGCATCGCGTAGGCGAGGCTCGTCGGCGACGCCGGCGGCCGGGCGGTCCGGGCCGAGGCACCGCGCGGCGGACGCTCGACGTCGGCGGCCGGGTCGACGGCCGGACGGTGACGACCCAGCGCCGGGACACGAACAGCTGCGACTCCTCGAAGGCGAGCGCCGCACGCGTGCCGGCGCGTCCAGTGGCGCCGATAGGCGACGATGACGACGCAGCCGCTCGTAGTGTTCGATCTTGGGCCGCTGATGCGGCCCTCGAGCGCGTCCTCGACGGCGAGGCCGGGCAGCCCGAGCGTCGGCCGCGAGGGCGTCGAGCTCCTGCCTGCGAGGGCTCGATCACGTCGACCCACAGAAGGACGTCCGGATGGGCGGCGAGCTCGCCGACGCGCTCCAGCGGCAGCGGGGCGAGCCCCTGGCGGCGCTGGTCGATCGTCGTGACGGAGATGCGGCATGCACGAGGATTCCCCGCCGCCGGACGTGAACCCTTGTACGCAGGGTCGGCCGGCCGACGCAGGCGTCGCGGCCTCTCGCGACCCTGGGGTATACTGGCCCGGCGCCGGGACGTGGCGCAGTCTGGTAGCGCACCTGCTTTGGGAGCAGGGGGTCGGCGGTTCAAGTCCGCCCGTCCCGACCACCGCCTTTCCGGCACACGAGCGGGAGTAGCTCAGTTGGCTAGAGCATCAGCCTTCCAAGCTGAGGGTCGCGGGTTCGAGGCCCGTCTCCCGCTCCACTCCTCAGACCCTGAGCGGCCGCGACGGTCGGCTGCGCCGCCGTCCGCGCCGCCCGGCGTCTGCCGTCACCGCGCCCGGTCCCTCCTCCGTGCGCCGTCGCGATCACATCGCGCGCCCGTAGCTCAGGTGGATAGAGCAGGAGACTTCTAATCTTCAGGTCGCAGGTTCGAATCCTGCCGGGCGCGCCAGAGCTGTCCTTCGTGTTCCGGGTGATGCTGGACAGTCCGGCGTCACCTGATGCTTGACAGGGATCCGCGTGATCCTTGACGGAAGGTCCGGCTGGTCCTTGACGGAAGTTCCGGCTGGTCCTTGACGGTGGCTCCGGTTGATGCTTGACAGAGGCCCATCTCGATCAGGAGGTGGGCCATGCTGGTGGAGCTGTCGGTCATGGAGCAGCGCTATCAGGCCGTGCTCGCCGTCGTCCGGGACGGCTGGAAGGTCACCGAGGTCGCGGGTCGCTTCGGGGTCTCGCGTCAGAGCGTGCTCGCCTGGCTCGTACGCTACGAGGCCGGCGGCCTCGCCGCCCTCGCCGACCGCTCGCATCGGCCCGCGAGCTGCCCTCATCAGATCGCGCCCGAGGTCGAGGCCTTGGTCTGCGAGCTGTGGCGCCAGCATCCGGGGTGGGGGCCACGGCGCATCGAGCACCACCTCGCCCGGCAGGGGAGCGACCCGGTCCCCTCGCGCGCTTCGATCTACCGCTGCCTGAAGCGTCACCACCTCGTCAAGCTCCGGCGCCGCCGTCGAAGAGCTGCCCGACGTTGCCCGCATCAAGATGCGCCGCGACGACGTCCTGGTCGGGGAGGCGCCGGGCGGCGGCGGCTACGGCGCACCTGTTGAACGCCGCGGGCCATTCTGTCCGGGCGAGGCTCATCCGCGTCCGGGTCCTCTCTCGGGATCACGACGTAGTGGCTCTTCGTGGCGGGTTTCGTGGATTCATCGGTTATCTCATGCGTGTCTTGCACTCGTCATGACGGGAGTCCGATTGAGTCCTGGTTCACCCCGCGAAGTTGGTCTATCGTCGTTCGTTGATCCCCGACAAGGAGAAGACCATGCCCGAGGGAAAAGCGATCGTGCTCTTTTGGACCAAGAACGGCAACACCAAGAAAGTGGCGCAGCGCATCCACGACACACTGCAAAAGGCCGGGATGGAAGTCACCATGACCCGCATCGACAAGGACCTCGAGGTCGAATACCTGAACTACAACCTGATCTTCCTCGGCGCTCCTGTCTACGAGAACCTGTCCCCCAAGCCGGTTCTCTCTTCCTCGACAAGAACTGGGCGAGACAGGGAGTCGATCTCCTCGCGTCGGCGCCCGAGGTGCCGGGTGTGGCCGCCGTCCCCTTCTGCACCTACGGAGGCGGGCACACCGGCTACAACGAGGCGGTGCCCATGTTGAAGCACATCGGGCAGCATTTCGAGCACGCAGGAATCCGAGTGGTGGACGACATCGCCGTCGTCGGGGTCTACCCGGAGGCCGACGAGCCCTACAACACGCAGGGCCGCTTCGGGGACATCCGCTTGAGGCCGGACGAGCACGACTTGGCCGAAGTCGAGGGGAGGGTGAAGGGCATCCTGCACCGCCTACGCCGCATCCTTCCCCTCGGGAAGCTCGACCTGGACTGAACTTCGCGACCGTGAATCCGTCGAACAGTCGATCTCGTCCACCTTGCTGGCGATGCGCGCCATCTCCTCGTCGGTGAGCGTCATCGGCACGGCGACGGCCGAGGCCAGGACACAGAAGAGGCCCGCTGCCCTCGCAGGTGGCGGGCCTCCGTGAGAGCGCTGCGCCGAGCGTCCACCGCCGTCGGCGCACACAGTCAACCTGACGTCAGGCTTCGCCGAAGCCCGTCATCATCTTCCTTCAGAACTCGGGCGGGTCACAGCCGCTCTCGCACATTCGTTCGGTCAGGCCCTGCATCATGCCCGAGGCCGCCCGTGATGCCATCCTCGGAACGACCCGTGCGGCAAGAGCAACGACCAGCCCGGCGACCCCGGCCCCGACGATCCCAGCCGGGACGCATCTCCATTTGGACTGCGCTTGACGTCGAGCCTCGCCCGGCCTGTGAAGTCCCTTCTCCCCCTGCGCGACGAGGTAGTTGACCAGGAGCCGGAACAGACGTCCCTGGACACCCGGGTACTGGCCGGCGATGCGTTGGTCGATCCCCAGCTTGTCGTAGTAGGACCGGTACGCGTGGATCTTGCCGTCATCGTCGAACTCGAACACCGCCAGGTTGGGGTACTCGTAGCGGAGGCCCTTCCAGGTCGCCTCGAAGACGACCTCGCGCACGGCGACGTTGCCCTTGACGAGCAGGCCAACGCCCAGCGGCCGTATGCGCACTGAGGACGTGTCGCGGAGATCCCAATCGAACACCGCCGCGACGCCTTCTCTGCCCCCGAAGACGCCGGGCGCCAGAGTCATGACGGCGTCGTCGGCGAAGAAGTCGAGCAGCGCCGCCCGGTCTCTTCGTTCGTAGGCGGCGCGATATTCCTCCAGGATCTCGCGGATGCGCTCCTCGGTGAGCCGTCCCGTCTCCTGCTCCGGCATCGTGCACCCCCTTCGGCCCGCGGGCCGGTCTCACCAGTGGCTCCTCGCCGGACTGTGGTAACCACGGGGTACTGCCGGCGGATCAGAGCCTCACGTACGAAGTGCTGTGTCTTTGAGGAGTCCCCTGTGGCTGCCGCTATACGCCTGCCATGCGATGGCGTCAAACGTTTGGTCCACCGCCCATGGGCCGCACCGTTGCCTGCAGTGAATACCAGCGCACGACCTGTCCGAGTGGGCGTGAGTCCCCGAAACGGTGGCCGGTCAACGCCCACCGATGTGCGGCGGCATTGTAAGGCTTGCCGACGCCCCTCCCGGCCCATGCCGCCTGTGACCGCTCCCGTGCTACTCTCTTCTGCATACGTCGAGTGTGCCGGAGGGGACTGTGTCGGAACGCCCACGTGGAAGCAGGCCAGAGCGAGAAGCTCGCAAGGTGAACCTCATCGGGATCCTCGTGGCCGTCGGCGGGCTGGTGGCGATGCTCGGCTCGGCGAGCCTGTCCCCCGGCATCGGGCAACTGCTTGTGGGCATGCTCGGCCTCGCTCTGGTCCTTGCCGCACTCGCCGTGCTGAGGATGAGTTGGTCGCCGGCCAGGAAGGCTCGATTCCCCGGCGCGTCGGTCAAGGCCCCGCCTCCCGAGCTCGAGGACGACCAGCCGCCGCCGTCGCCAGCAGCAGACGCGCCGGACCCGAACCTGCGCCCCTGATTATCACCCCCGCCCGCGCCGCGGCGCCGACTTATAGGATCGTCTGCGGCGGACGGGACGTGGGCGACGGTACGCTCGTCGTGGCCAGCGGAAGAGATCGGCTGGCACTCGATCGCTGCTACGTCGAACACGCAGCCTGGACGAGAAGGGGATTACATGGAACTAAGGGGGGTATGGCCGGCGCTGGCGACGCCCTTGTCGGGGGACGAAGAGATCGACTGCGGAGGCCTTACGAGGGTCACGGAGTACTGCCTGGAAGGTGGCGTGTACGGCGTCGTGGTGCTGGGGAGCACGGGTGAGTTCCCCGCCATGACCGAGTCGATGAGAGTGACCGCGATCGCGACGGTCGTCGAGGCCGTGGACCGTCGTGTGCCCGTCGTGGCCGGATGCGGTGAGAGCGGGACCAAGAGGACCGTGCATCAGGTCAAGGCACTCGACGGCAGCGGAGTGCAGGCGGCGCTTGTCGCGCTCCCCTTCTACTACCCGCTTGACCAACCGGCGGTTCGCCGTTTCTACGAAGCCGTCGCCGACGTGTCACCCTTACCGGTCGTGGTCTACAACTTTCCCCAGATGACCAAGATCTCGATCGCACCGGACACGCTCGGATCGCTCGCCGATCACCCCAACGTCATCGGCGTCAAGGACAGTTCGGGCGACTTCGTGGGATTGCAGAACTACCTGGCCGCGACCGCGGGCAAGGACTTCTCGGTCATGTGCGGCAACCCCGCCCTGGGGCTCGCCGCCTACGTGCACGGCGCAAACGGGGGCATCTTCGCGGGGGCGAGCCTGGCACCGGCGCTCTGCGTGAAGGTCTTCGAGGCGTTCGCCGAAGGCGATCTCGCGACTGCCGCGAACTCCAGAGGAAGGCGACCACCATCACCCGGATGGGCCGGTTCGGGTCGAACTCCGCCGTCATCAAGGTCGGCCTGCAGCGGCTTGGGATCTGCGACGCCTATACGACGTCTCCACTGGGCCTCGCCGACGTCCCAGATGTCCACAAGAGGATCGCCGCCTGGATGGAGGGTCTGGGCCTCGAGACTGTGTAGTCGGCGCGCTGCTTGCCCGGCGGGGTCGCGACCTTCCCGACCTCGCTTGACGCGGCCGATGATGTCACCTTCTCCTTCAGAACCTCGTTGGGGGTGAGCCCTCCGAGCCCGCTGTGGGGCCGGTGCACGCTGGAGAACTCCTCCCAGGCGGCGAGCTCCTCGGCCAGGTCGACGTCGTCGGTGCACGTGAGCGGCTGGTAGAACTCGAGTTCATCGGTGAGGTACGAGTGCTCGACCTTGCCGGCGAGTTTCGCGCCCAGGTCGCCGGTGGTACCATCAGATGCCGGCCGTGCGGGCCGGGCCGGACGGGGCGCAGCCCCGTCGCGCCCGGCGGCCGCGGCCGACGCCGGTGGTGGACGTAGCTCAGTTGGTAGAGCTCCAGGTTGTGGCCCTGGTGGCCGCGGGTTCGAGTCCCGTCGTTCACCCCAGACCCTCCCGTCCCGCCCGAGCGGCGGGACCGGACGGTGTGGACGGCAGAAGCGGCGGACGGCGCCTCGCCCTCGCGGCGACGCGCACCGGTGCCAACGCCGCGCGGGTGTGGCGGAACTGGTAGACGCGCTAGACTTAGGCTCTGGTGGGCTCTGCCCGTGGAGGTTCGAGTCCTCTCACCCGCACCACCTGCACCGACCCGCATCCCCGTCGTGCGCGCAGCCCTGAGCGGCGTCGCCGACCGTTCGTGCGGCGGCGCCGTCGAACGCTCGAGCACATCCCCCAGCGAACGAGGGAGAACACCACAGTGAAGACAGAGGTCAAGCCCGGCGCCGAGAACGAGGTCGTCCTCAGCGTCGAGGTACCCACCGAAGACGTCAAGCGGCTGTACGAACGCACCCTGGCGCGCCTGCGCGGCGAGCTTCAGCTGCCCGGCTTTCGCAAGGGCCACGTCCCGCGTCAGCTGGTCGTCCAGACCCTCGGCGAGGAGTACATCCGCGGTGAGGCGCTCAACGACGCCCTGCCGGAGTGGTACGAGAAGGCGCTGACCGAGTCGGAGGTCGATGCCGTCTCCATGCCGGACCTCGACCTCGACGACTACGATCCCGACGGCCCGCTCACGTTCCGCGCCACGGTACAGGTGAAGCCGACGCCGCAGCTTGGGCAGTACAAGGGCCTCGAGGTGCCGCGCCGTACGGCGGAGGTCACCGACGTCCAGGTCGACGCCCAGCTCGCGATGCTGCAGGAGCGCTTCGCCACCCTGCAGCCCGTCGAAGGTCGGCCCGTCACCAAGGGCGACTTCGTGCTCATGGACCTCGAGGGTTCGGCCAACGGCGAGCCGATCGAGGGCGCGCAGGCGAACGACTACATGGCCGAGGTCGGCCGCGGCCAGCTCATCCCCGGCTTCGAAGAGGCGCTCGAGGGCGTCATGCACGGCGAGGAGAAGATCTTCGACGTGACCTTCCCGGCCGACTATCAGGCCGAGGAGCTGCAGGGACAGCCCGCCACGTTCAAGGTCAAGGTCAAGGAGATCAAGGAGAAGGTCGTCCCCGCCCTCGACGACCAGTTCGCCGCGGACGCGAGCGAGTTCGAGACCATCACCGAGCTGCGCGACGACATCCGCTCGCGCATGACGACCGCGGCCGAGGCGTCGGTCGAACACGACTTTCGCGCCGCCGCCGTCGAGGCCGCGGTCGCCAACGCGACCGTGACGATCCCGCCGGCGATGGTCGAGCGTGAGGCCCACCACCTCTACCACGAGCTCGAAGAGAGCGTCGGCGAGCGCGGCCTCACGATGGAGGTCTACCTCGGCGTCCTCGAGAAGACGCCCGAAGACGTCGAGAAGGAGCTCGCCCCGAAGGCGGAGCAGCTCGTGAAGCGGCGCCTGGTGCTCGACGCGATCGTCGCCGCCGAGGGCCTCGAGGTCACCGACGAGCAGCTGCGCGCTCACATCATGCAGGACGCCGAGCTGCTCGGGCGCGACCCGAACCAGCTCGTGCTCGACGTCTACAAGTCGGGCAGGCAAGACATGCTCCGCGACGAAATGCTTATGGCCGAGGCGGTCAGCTTGGTCGCCGACAACGCCGTCGCCGTGCCGGCGGTCGAGGAGCCGGCGGAGCCGGCGGACGCGACCGCCGACGCGACAGGTGAAACCGAGACGAAAAGGACTGAGACTTGAGCCCACTGGTACCGTTCGTCATCGAGCAGACGAGCCGCGGGGAGCGCTCGTTCGACATCTTCTCGCGCCTCCTCAACGAGCGCGTGATCTTTCTCGGCACGCCGATCAGCGACGAGGTCGCCAACCTCATCGTGGCGCAGCTGATCCACCTCGAGTCCGACGACCCCGACAAGGACATCAGCCTCTACGTCAACAGCCCGGGCGGCTCGGTGTACGCGGGCCTCGCCGTGTACGACACGATGCAGTTCATCAAGCCCGACGTCTCGACGATCTGCGTCGGCAGCGCGATGAGCATGGGCGCCCTGCTGCTCGCCGGCGGCGCCAAGGGCAAGCGCTTCGCGCTGCCCAACGCCCGCATCCTCATCCACCAGCTGATGGGGGGGTACGAGGGCCAGGCGACCGACATCGAGATCCACGCCAAGGAGGTCCTCAGCCTTCGCAGGCGGCTGGACGAGATCCTCGCCGACCACACCGGGCAGCCGTTCGAGAAGGTCCGCCAGGACACCGAACGTGACTACTTCATGACGGCCGCCGAGGGCAAGGACTACGGCATCATCGACGACGTGATCGCCCACCGCTGAGGCGGGCGCGGACGAGGCACACGAGAGCAGGAGGCAGCGAGTTGGCAGGACCGTCAGACAGCACCGATCAGCTTCTCTGCAGCTTCTGCGGCAAGTCGCAGCGCCAGGTCAAGAAGCTGATCGCGGGCCCGGGCGTGTACATCTGCGACGAGTGCATCGACCTCTGCAACGAGATCATCGACGAGGAGCTGACGGCGCCGGCGACGCTCGACTTCGAGCAGCTGCCCAAGCCGCGCGACATCTACGGGACCCTCAACGACTACGTCGTCGGCCAGGACGAGGCCAAGCGGGCGCTGTCTGTGGCGGTCTACAACCACTACAAGCGCGTCCAGGCGGTGGCCTCGGGCGAGGCCGACGTCGAGCTGCAGAAGTCGAACATCCTGCTGCTCGGCCCGACCGGCTGCGGCAAGACGCTGCTCGCGCAGACCCTCGCCCGTATCCTCAACGTGCCGTTCGCCATCGCCGACGCGACCGCCCTCACCGAGGCGGGCTACGTCGGCGAGGACGTCGAGAACATCCTCCTCAAGCTCATCCAGGCGGCCGACTTCGACGTCAAGCGGGCCGAGACCGGCATCATCTACATCGACGAGATCGACAAGATCGCGCGCAAGGCCGACAACCCATCGATCACCCGCGACGTGTCGGGGGAGGGCGTGCAACAGGCCCTGCTCAAGATCCTCGAGGGCACGACGGCGAGCGTGCCGCCGCAGGGCGGACGCAAGCACCCGCATCAGGAGTTCCTCACCATCGACACGACGAACGTCCTGTTCGTCTGCGGCGGCGCCTTCTCCGGCCTCGAGAAGATCATCGAGCGCCGAATGGGACGCCAGGGCGTGGGCTTCATGGCCGACGTCGTGAGCAAGGCCGACAAGGATCCCGGGACGATCTTCGGGCACACGCTGCCCGAGGACCTGCTCAACTTCGGCCTGATCCCCGAGTTCATCGGCCGGCTGCCTGTCGTGAGCGCCGTGCACAATCTCGACGAGGACGACCTCGTGCGCATCCTCACCGAGCCCAAGAACGCGCTCAGCCGCCAGTACCAGAAGTTCTTCTCGCTGGACGGCGTCGAGCTCGTCTTTGCCGACGAGGCGCTGGGGGCGATCGCCAGCAAGGCGCTCGACCGCGGCACCGGCGCGCGCGGCCTGCGGACGATCATCGAAGAGGCGCTCATGGGGGTCATGTTCGATCTTCCCTCGCGCCGCGACGTGCGCAAGTGCGTGATCACGCGCGAGACGATCGAGAAGGGCATCGACCCCACCCTCGTCACCGAGGCGGAGAGGGCGGCGCCTGAGCGTGACGAAGAATCTGCCTGAACGCGACGCCGGGGGTTCGGTGGGCGAGGCGGCGCTGCCGCTGCTTCCGACGCGCGAGCTCGTCGTCTTCCCCAGGATGGTCGCGCCCCTCTTCGTGGGGCGCGAGAAGTCGATCAGCGCGATCGAGCGCGCCTTCAGCGACAAGACGCCGCTGATCCTCTCGTCGCAGCGCGAGCCGGGCGACGACGACCCGACGACGGACGACATCCTGCCCGTGGGGACGCGGGCGACCGTGCTGCAGCTGTTCAAGCTGCCGGACGGGAGCGTCAAGGCGATCGTCGAGGGTCTCGAGAGGGTCCGCATCGACCACTACGAGGCGACGGCGCCGCACTTCGTCGTGAGCTACACGGCGATCGCCCCTGAGGATAGGGACGCCGCCCGGTGCCGGGCCCTGGCCCGGCGGGTGGCGGCGGAGTTCGCGAGCTACGTCGAGCTCAGCCCGCACGTACCGGACGAGGTCCAGTACGTCGTCGCGCAGGCGGCGGACGCGGAAGAGACCGCCGACATCGTCGCCGCGCACCTCCTGGTCTCGACCCAAGAGAAGCAGGCGCTGCTCGAGACCGAGTCGACCGAGCAGCGCCTCACCGTCCTCCTCGAGACGCTCGCCCAGGAGAACGCCGTCCTCGGACTCGAACAGGAGATCGTCGTCAAGGTGCAGGAGCGCATCGAGACCGGTCAGCGCCAGATGCTCCTGCAGGAGAAGCTCAAGGTCATCCGCGACGAGATCGACGCCGAGGCCGGGGACGAGGCGGCAGGCTACGCTGCCAAGGCGGCCGAGCGCGGCCTGCCCGCGGCGGCCGCGCGCGTCGTCGAGCGTGAGATCGAGAAGCTGCGTCAGGCGCCGGCGATGAGCCCCGAGGTGGCCGTCATCCGCGGCCTGCTCGACACCATCCTTGATCTGCCGTGGGGGCGCACCGCCGAGGCGGAGGTGGACGTCGCCGCCGTGGCGCGGCACCTCGAACGCACCCACTTCGGCCTCAAGGACGTCAAGGACCGGATCCTCGAGTATCTCGCCGTCTGCAGCCTGCTGAAGGGCGACCAGCCGGGGACGATCCTGTGCCTCGCCGGGCCCGCCCGGCACGGGCAAGAGCTCGGTGGCGCGGGCGGTGGCCGAGGCGCTCGGCCGGCCCTTCGCGCGCATCGCCCTGGGCGGCATGCGCGACGAGGCCGAGATCCGCGGCCACCGCCGCACCTACGTCGGCGCCATGCCGGGCGCGTCGTCGAGGCGATCGCCAAGGCCGGCGTCGACAACCCTGTGCTGCTGCTCGACGAGCTCGACAAGCTGGCGAGCGACTGGCGCGGCGACCCGGCCGCGGCGCTCATGGAGGTCCTCGACCCGGCGCAGAACCACGCCTTCCGCGACAACTACCTCGAGGTCGACTACGACCTCTCGAGGGTCCTGTTCGTGGCCACCGCCAACGACACCGACGCGATCCCTGAGACCCTGTTCGACCGGCTCGAGGTCATCCGTCTGAGCGGCTACACGCTGGCCGAGAAGCTCGCCATCGCGCGCCGGCACCTCGTGCCGCGCGTGGCGCGCGAGAGCGGGCTGCGCCGTGGCGACGTGAGATTCGCTCGCGGCGCCCTGCAGGGCATCGTGCGCGGCCATACGCGCGAAGCCGGCGTGCGCGAGCTCGAACGCTGCCTGCGGCGCGTCTTCCGCAAGGTGGCGCGCAGGCACGTCGAGAACGGACTGGAGCTGCCGGTGACGGTGGCGCCGGACGATCTGCGCGGCTACCTCGGCGAGGCGATCTGGCTCGAGACCGAACTGCGCCGCACGGGCAGTGTGGGGGAGAGCCTCGCGCTTGCTTACACCGGCGACGGCGGCGAGGTGCTCAGCGTCGAGGCGACGCTCGTGCGCGGCCGCGGCGACCTCGTCCTCACCGGGCAGTTGGGCGACGTCATGCAGGAGTCGGCGAGCGCGGCCTGGGGCTACCTGCTCGCCAGTGCCGAGCGCGACGAGCGGCTTCGGCGGCTCCTGCGCGCCGCGCCGTGGTGCGGGCGCAAAGGACTCGATGTGACCCAGCACGACGTGCGCGTGCACGTGCCCGAGGGCGCGGTGCCCAAGGACGGCCCGTCGGCGGGCCTTCCCATCGCCGCGGCGATGCTCTCGGCCCTCACCGGCCGTCCGCTGCGCCCGCGCGTCGCCCTGACCGGCGAGATCACCCTGAGCGGACGCGTCCTGCGCGTCGGCGGCCTCAAGGAGAAGCTTCTGGCCGCGACGCGCAGCGGCGTCCGCACCGTCGTGCTTCCCGAGGCGAACCGCGCCTCGGTCGCCGAGATCCCCGCCGAGATCGTCGCCCGCCTCGACATCCGCTACGTGCGCGAGTTCGCCGAGGCGGTGCCGCTGGTCGTCGGCGGGCGGCGTCCGCCGGCGTCGCGCACCTGAGTCCGACGCGCACGAGTCGGGTCGCGCGCGGTCCGGCGTCGCCGCGGGTAGACTCACGTGCACACGCCGGCACATCCCCGCAAGGAGCGTCAGTGAGCCACGAACACGATCATCAGACCCCCGGATCGAGCCTCGAGCCCGGAGTGGACGCGGGCAGCGGTCAGCTGGAGCAGCACTGCTCGCAGTGCGGCTCCCTCATCGAAGGCTCGCACGAGTTCTGCCAGGTCTGCGCCCTCGAGGCGAGTGGCGGCGAGTTGCCGCCGGAGGCGGACGCGGACTGAGCCTCCACGGTTCGGCAGCGGACCGGGCTATCGGTATACTTCCGTGAGGCCGCGGGCGGGCGCAGCCGGCCCCGCGGCCGAGCGTCGTCCGGTGCGCACCGGGCCCGCGACGGCAGTCCATACCCGAGGTCCCGAGGCGTCATGACCGACCCGCAGCAGCCGACTCGCAGACATACCTCAAGGAGACGACCCGCTTCGAGCCGGCCGCCGTCGAGGCGCGCTGGACGCGAGGAGTGGCTCGCGAGCCGCATCTTCCACGCCGAGCCCGATGCGGCGAAGAAGCCCTACTCGATCGTCATCCCGCCGCCGAACGTCACCGGCAACCTCCACATGGGGCACGCCCTCAACGGCACGATCCAGGACGTCCTCACGCGCTATCACCGGATGCTGGGCGAGAACGCCTGCTGGCTGCCGGGCACCGACCACGCCGGCATCGCCACCCAGAACGTGATCGAGAAGCAGCTTCGCGCCCAGGGGCAGACCAAGGAGGACCTCGGCCGCGAGGAGTTCGCGAAGCGCGTCTGGGCGTGGCGCCGGGAGTACGGCGGCAACATCATCAACCAGCTCAAGCGCCTCGGCTGCGCCTGCGACTACGAGCGCGAGCGCTTCACCTTCGACGACGGCTACGTGCGCGCCGTCCTCAAGGTCTTCGTCGCCCTGTACAAGAAGGGCTACATCCACAAGGACGTCTACCTCGTGAACTGGTGCCCGCGCTGCGGGACGGCGATCAGCGACCTCGAGGTCGCCCACGTCGAGGACCCGGGCCACCTCTACCACGTGCGCTACGACGCTCGAGGGCGGCGGCAGCGTGACGATCGCGACGACGCGCCCCGAGACGATGCTCGGCGACACGGCGGTGGCCGTGAACCCCGACGACGGCCGCTACGCCGACATCGTCGGCCGCACGGCCATCCTGCCGCTGCTCGGCCGCCGGCTTCCGGTCATCGCCGACGCCCGTGTCGAGAAGGACTTCGGCAGCGGCGCCCTCAAGATCACGCCGGCGCACGACATCACCGACTTCGAGATCGGCCGCGACCACAAGCTGGACACCGTGCAGGCGATCGGGACCGAGGGCGTGATCACCGAGGCCGGCGGCCCCTACGCCGGGCCTCGAGATCACGCGAGGCTCGCGAACGCGTCGTCGCCGACCTCGAGAAGCTCGGGGCCCTGGAGAAGGTCGAGGACTTCCCGCACAGCGTCGCCAGCTGCGACCGCTGCGGCACGTTCATCGAGCCGCTGATCAGCGAGCAGTGGTTCATGGACATGGACGAGTTGCGCAGGCCGGCCACCGAGGTCGTCCGTGACGGTCGCGTCAAGTTCACGCCCGAGCGCTGGGGTCGCGTCTACATCGACTGGATGGACAACCTGCGCCCCTGGTGCATCAGCCGCCAGCTCTGGTGGGGGCATCAGCTCCCGGTCTGGTACTGCGAGGCCGACGGCTGCGGCGAGGTGATCGTCGAGGAGGAGGCGCCGCTGGCCTGTCCCGCCTGCGGCGGGACCGCCCTGCGGCGCGACACCGACGTGCTCGACACCTGGTTCAGCTCGGCCCTCTGGCCGTTCGCCACCTGGGGCTGGCCGGACGAGACCCCGGACCTCGCCTACTTCTATCCCACGAACGTGCTCAGCACGGCGCGCGAGATCATCTTCCTCTGGGTCGCGCGCATGGTGATGATGGGCCTCGAGTTCGTCGGCGAGATCCCCTTCACCGACGTCTACATCCACTCGGTGATCCAGGCCGCCGACGGACGCCGGATGAGCAAGTCGCTGGGCACCGGGATCGACCCGCTCGACATGATCGACAAGTACGGCGCCGACGCCACGCGCTTCGGCCTGCTGATGATGTCGAGCACCCAGGACGTGCGCTTCAGCGAAGAGAAGATCGCCATGGGGCGCAGCTTCGCCAACAAGCTCTGGAACGCGTCCCGGCTCGTGCTGCTGGCGAGCGAGGGCTGCGCAGCGGCGCGCGGCGACGCGCATCAGGTCGACCGCTGGATCGCGAGCCGGTTCGGACGCTGCGTCGAGGCGGTCGAGGCGGCGGTGGCCGTCTACGACTTCGCCGCCGCCGCCGACACGCTGTACCACTTCGTCTGGGACGAGTTCTGCGACTGGTACCTCGAGCTCGCCAAGGTGCGGCTCTACAGCGACGACGAGGCCGAGCGTCGCGAGGCCGCCGGGCACGCGCGCTGGATGCTCGACCAGATCGTCAGGCTCCTGCACCCGTTCCTGCCGTACGTGACCGATGAGGTCGCGGCGCAGTACGGCGCGGCGCCGCTGCTCGCGCAGGCGCACCCGCGCCGCGAGGACTTCGCGACGGCCGAGGCCGACGAGGCGGCGCTCGCCGACCTGCAGGCGCTCGTCAACGCCCTGCGCGCGTTCCGCGCCGAGGGCGGGGTCGCGCCCGGCCAGGTGCTGGACGCCGTGTTCGTCGGCGACGAGGGCCGCCGCCGCGGCGCGGTACGCGCCGTTCGCGGCGGCGATCCGCGCCCTGGCGCGCACCGAGGTGCGCTTCGCCGGCGCGCCCGAGTGCCGGGGCGCCACCGTCGTGCTCGTCCCCGGCGGCCGCCTCGAAGTCGCGTCGGCGGTCGGACCGGGGCGAGGAGATCGCCCGTCTCGAGGGTCAGCTGGCCAAGGTCGAGGCCGAGGTGGCGCGCTGCGAGGCCAAGCTCGCCAACGAGACCTTCGTCGGCAGGGCGCCGGAGCGCGATCGTGGCCAAGGAGCGCGAGAAGCTCGCGGGCTACCTTGCCGACCGCGACGAGCTCGCCGCGCGGGCTGGCGGCGCTGCGCTCGGGCTGAACCGGCCGGCGCACCCCTACGGGAGCCCGCGCGTGCACGTCCCCGGCGACGACTGGCAGGACTACCTCGACGGCCTCGCCGTGTTCGGCATGCGGCCGGGACTGGAGCGCGTCTCGGCGCTGCTCGACGCGCTCGGCCGGCCGCAGGACGGCTTCCGCGTCGGTCCACGTCGTCGGCACCAACGGCAAGTCCTCGACGACGCGGTACGCAGCCGCGGTCCTGCACGCCCACGGCCTGCGCTCCGGGGCCTACCTCTCGCCGCACATCACCGGGTACTGCGAGCGTGTGCTCGTCGACGGCGAGCCGGTCGAGGAGGCCGCGTTCGCGCGTGCCGTGCGGCGCGTGCGGGACGAGATCGCGCGGCTGCCGCGAACGACCTCGGCGAGACGACCCAGTTCGAGGTGCTGACGGTGGCGGCGCTGCTGGCGCTGGCCGAGTAGCGGGGTGGAGGCCGTCGCGCTCGAGGCCGGGCTCGGCGGGCGCCTCGACGCCACGAACGTGGTGGAGGCGCCGGTCGTGGTCCTCACCAACGTCGGCCTCGAGCACACCGAGGTGCTCGGCGACACGCGCGCGGCGATCTTCGCCGAGAAGGCCGCGGTGATCAAGGGCGGCGACGCCGTGTTCGGGCCGCTCGACGGCCTCGAAGAGGCGGCCGAGGAGGTGTGCGCGCGCGCCGGCGCGCGCGCCCATCTGCTCGGCCGCGACTTCGCGGTCGACGGCGACCCGGGGCGGTTCACCGTGCGGACGGCGATCGGCAGTGTACGACGGCCTGGCGCTGCCGACGCCCGCCCGCTACCAGGTCGTCAACGCCGGCCTGGCCGTGACGGCGGCGGAGCTCCTCCTCGGGGCGCTCGACCTCGCGAAGGTGCGCGCAGCCCTCCGCGACGTTCTGGTCCCCGGGCGTCTGCAGGTCGTCTCGCGCGACCCGCTCCTGCTTGCGGACGGGGCCCACAACCCGGACGGCGTGCGCGCCCTGGTCGGCACGCTCGCCGGCCTGGCGCTGGCGCGCCCCGTCGTCGCCGTGCTCGCCGTGATGCGCGACAAGGACGCTGAGGGGATGCTGCGTGCGCTCGTCCCCTGGGTCGACGCGGTCGTCTGCACGCAGGCGAGAGAGCCGCGCAGTCTCGCCGCGGCCGAGCTGGCCGAGCAGGCCACCGCCCTCTTGGGTGTGGCGCGAGCCGGTGACGGGGCGGGGGAGAGGCCTCCAGACCCCCGCGCGGTCCACGCAGTCGCAGACCCCCACGACGCCGCCGCGAGGGCGCGCGCCGTCGCCGGCGCAGGCGGCACGGTCCTGATCACCGGCTCGCTGTACCTGCTCGAGGACCTCCAGGACCTGCTCGGAGCCGCAGAGGGCGTCTGACGCCCGTGGCGTCACGGTCCGTCGGCCGTCGCGACGCGGCCGGGGAGCGCGGGGGCGGCCGCGCCCTCTCGGATATACTGGCGCGAAACTCGTGGAGGGTGGGATGGCCAAGCAGCGCGCGAATCCTCTGGTGCGGCTCCTGATCGCGCTGCTCATCGTGCTCGCCGTCGCCCTCGTCGCCTTCTTCGTCGGCTACCTCATCGGGACGCGTCTCGCCGGCGTCACGCTCGTGGTGCCGCTTCTGCTTACGCTGGGTATCGTGTAGGCGCCGGCCGCTCGAGGCCGGCGCACGGTGCCAGCCAGGAGGCGGCCATGAGCCCCGAAGGACCCGACCCCCACGCCGACTCTCTCTCAGACGAGCCCCGCCCGCGCGGCGGTGAGTCCCGGCAGACCATCCTCGTCACCGGCGCGACCGGGTACGTTGGCGGCCGGCTCGTCCCGCACCTCGTCGCCGGCGGCCGCCGCGTGCGCTGCCTGGTCCGCGACCCCGGCGCGGCTTCAGGGTCGGGAGTGGGCGGACGCGGTGGAGGTCGCCACCGGCGACGTCCTGCGCCCCGAGACGCTTGGGCCGGCGTTCGACGGTGTCGGCTGTCGCCTACTACCTCGTGCACAGTATGGCGCGCGGCGCCGGGTTCCACGAGCGCGACGTCGCGGCGGCGAAGGCCTTCGGCCGCGCCGCCGCCGACGCGGGCGTGGCGCGCATCGTCTACCTCGGCGGGCTGGGCGACCCCGACAGCGACCTCTCAGACCACCTGCGTTCGCGACAGGAGACGGGGGCGGCGCTGCGCGAGGCGGGCGTCCCCGTCACCGAGTTCCGGGCGGCCGTCGTGGTCGGCGCGGGCAGCATCTCGTTCGAGATGATCCGCTACCTCACCGAGCGCCTGCCGGCCATGATCTGCCCGCAATGGGTCTACACGCGCGTGCAGCCCATCGCCGTCGATGACCTTCTGCGGTACCTCGCCGGGGCGCTCGACGCTCCCGCGAGCGTCGGCCGCGTCGTCGAGATCGGCGGCTCCGACGTGCAGACGTACGGCGGCATGATGACCGGCTACGCCAGGGTCGCGCGGCCTGCGCCGCTGGCTGATCCCCGTGCCGGTGCTGACGCCGGTGCTCTCGTCGTACTGGGTCCACCTCGTGACGCCGATCCCGTCGACCATCGCGCGCCCCCTCATCGAGGGGCTGCGCAGCGAGACTGTCGTCCGCGACGACACGGCGCGAGAGCTGTTCCCCGACGTACGCCCCGTCGACTACGCGTCCGCGGTGCGCGCGGCGCTGGCGACCCTGGAGTCAGGTGCGGTAGAGACCGCGTGGTCCGACGCCCTCGTCACCACGGCGCACGACGCGCCGCCCAAGGTGCTCACCACCCAGGCAGGCATGATGCTCGAGCGCCGTCAGGAGATCGTACCGGCGTCCCCGGGCACCGTGTTCGACGTGGTGAGCGGCATCGGCGGAGCCCGTGGCTACATGGTGTACGACTGGGCCTGGGAGGTGCGCGGCGCGCTGGACCGCCTGGTCGGCGGCGTCGGCTTGCGGCGCGGACGCCGCGACCCCGATGAGCTGCGGGTCGGCGACGCGCTCGACTTCTGGCGCGTGGAGGCGATGAAGCCCGGCCGTCTGCTGCGCCTGCGGGCCGAGATGAAGGTCCCGGGGGCCGCTTGGCTGCAGTTCGAGACCGAGCCCCGCGACGGGGGCCGCACGCTGCTCGTCCAGACCGCCTTCTTCGCCCCCAAAGGGCTCGCCGGCCTCCTCTACTGGTATGGCCTCTATCCTGTCCACGGGCGGATCTTCTCGGGTATGATTCACGCGCTGGCCGGGGAGGCCGGCGCCCGCGAGCGCGCGCGAGCGCGCGGCTGAGGCGCCGGCAGGTCCGGCCACCGGCCGCGCGGCGCCGGGGCGGCGCGCAGGGTCCCGCCTGAGGAGGAGAGCGTTGTCACACGGTACCGTGTTCGCGGCGAGCGACAACCCGTTCCAGTCGGTGAGCGACTTCTTCTCGTCGTCGACCTGGGACCTTCATCATCCGCCTGGGCGTCGTGTTCCTCATCGCCGTGTGGCTGGCGTGCGCCTACTGGGTGTTCAAGGACGCGCGGAGGCGCATCGACGACAAGCTCCTGATCGCCGTGGCGGCCGTGACGGGGCTCGTCTTCGGCCCCATCGGAGTGATCGTCTACGCCATCGTGCGACCTCCCGAGTATCTCGAGGATGTGAGGGAGCGCGAGCTCGAGGTGCGCATGATGGAGCAGCGTCTGGCCGACGAACAGCGCTGTTCGTTCTGCAAGACTCCCGTGCGCGACGACTACCTCGTCTGCCCGACCTGTGGACGGCGTCTGCGCTCCGTGTGCCGTTCGTGCGGGCGGCCCGTGGAGCCGCAGTGGCGCTTGTGCCCGTACTGCGAGACTGAGGTCCACGGCGCGCCGCTGACCGCGGGGCAGACGTACCGCTGAGGCGGAGAAGAGCTCTTCTGCGGCGCGCGGCGTGAGCCGCGCGTCGCATGTCACGAGGAGGATCGGCAGTGGAACGCACCTTCATCATGGTCAAGCCGAACGGGGTCGCGGGCGGCCTCGTCGGCGAGGTGATAGGCCGCTTCGAGCGCCGGGGGTTCACGCTGCGCGGGCTGAAGGCGCTGCAGATCGACCGCGCGCTCGCCGAGAAGCACTACGCCGAGCACGTCGGCAAGCCGTTCTTCGAGTCGCTCGTCGCGTTCATCACCTCCGGTCCGGTCGTGGCCATGGTGTGGGAGGGCCGCGAGGCGATCCGCGTCGCGCGTGCGATGATCGGCGTGACCGACTCCGCCGACGCGGCCCCGGGGACGATCCGCGGCGACTTCTCGCTCTCCAAGGAGGAGAACGTCGTGCACGGCTCGGACGGTCCGGCGAGCGCGGCGCGCGAGATCGCGCTGTTCTTCGCCGACGACGAGCTCGTCTGAGGGCTGCCGCGGCCGGTACGGGCTGAGCCCCTGACGACGCCCTCTTTCGACGTGAAGGACTTGCGCCTCGTGCTGGCCTCGCGCTCGCCGCAGCGCAGCATGATCCTCGACCTGCTGCGCGTGCCCGTACCGCGTCGTCGTCAGCGCCCACGACGAGGACCTGCACGACGGCGACCCGGTGCGGACGGTCGGAGGCGAACGCGCGGGGAAAGGCCGAGGAGGTCCTCGGCCGCGTGCGTCTCGGCACGGGCGAGCTCGTCCTCGGCGTCGACACAGTCGTCGTGCTCGAGGGCAAGGTACTCGGCAAGGCGGGTGGCGAGGACGAGGCGAGGTCCTACCTCGCCGCGCTCGCCGGTCGCCGGCACGAGGTGTTCAGCGGCCTGCACCTCAGTGACGACGGGGGCTCGTTCACGGGCCACGCCGTCACCGGCGTGGCCTTTCGTCCGCTCACCCCTGCCGACATCGACCGCTACGTGGCGAGCGGGGAGTGGCGCGATCGCGCCGGCGCGTACGCGATCCAGGGTCTCGGCTCGGCGCTGGTCGCCGCGGTCGACGGCGACTACTTCAACGTCGTCGGCCTGCCCGTGCCCCTGCTCGTCGAGGGTCTGTCGGCGTTCGGCGCGCCGCCTCTCGGCTGGCTCACGCCCCCGGGCTGACCGTCGCCCGTGGTGGCCACACCCGCCACGAGCAGGTACAATCCTCGTTCGGCATCCGTCGAAAGGAGCACGCCATCGGCGTCTTCGACTTCCTGACCGGCTTCGGCGCCCGCGACATGGCCATCGACCTGGGCACCGCGAACACGCTCGTCTACCTGCGCGGCAAGGGCATCGTGCTGTCCGAGCCGTCCGTGGTCGCGATCGACCACCGCAGCGGCGAGGTGCACGCCGTCGGTTCCGAGGCGAAGCGCATGCTGGGCCGCACGCCGGCCACGATCAGCGCCGTGCGGCCGCTCAAGGACGGCGTCATCGCCGACTTCGACGTCACCGAGCAGATGTTGCGCCACTTCATCCGCAGGACGATGGGGAACAAGTGGGCGCATCCGCGCATCGTGATCTGCGTGCCGTCCGGTGTGACCGGCGTCGAGAAGCGCGCCGTCGAAGAGGCGACGTACTCGGCCGGCGCGCGCTGGGCGACCCTCATCGAAGAGCCCATGGCCGCCGCCATCGGCGCCGGGCTGCCGGTCGCCGAGCCGACCGGCAGCATGATCGTCGACATCGGCGGCGGCACCAGCGAGGTCGCCGTCATCTCGCTCGGCGGCATCGTCGTGTCGCAGTCCATCCGTGTCGGCGGCGACGAGCTCGACGAGGCCGTCATCAGCTACGTGAAGAAGGAGTACAAGCTCCTCATCGGCAGTCAGACCGCCGAGGAGATCAAGCTCGAGATCGGCTCGGCCTACACGCTCCCGCAGGAGGAGCAGGCCGAGATCCGCGGCCGCGACCTGGTGACCGGCCTCCCCAAGACCATCGTCCTCTCGTCCGAAGAGGTGCGCGGCGCGCTCGAGGAGCCTGTGCTGGCGATCATCGACGCGATCAAGGCGACGCTCGACAAGACGCCGCCCGAGCTGGCGAGCGACATCATGGACCGCGGCATCATGCTCGCCGGCGGCGGGTCGCTGCTCCAGGGTCTTGCGGAGCGTCTCCGCGAGGAGACGCAGATGCCCGTCCACGTGGCCGAATCGCCGCTCACCTGCGTGGCCGTCGGCTCGGGCAAGTACCTGGAGGAGTTCGATGTCCTCATCAAGAGCAAGCGCAACTCCCGGCCGCGAGGCCGCTAGGCCAGAGCTCGCCGCCTAAGTGAATCGCCGGCGTGTCCTGCAGCGGCGCCTCGTCGCCGCGGTGCTCGTGCTGCTGTCCCTGGCTCTGCTCACCCTGTACTTCCGCGAGGCGGACAACGGGTTCGTGCACAGGGTGCAGGACGGCACGCTGCGCGTCGTCGCTCCCCTCCAGGAGGGCAGCGCGCGGGCGATCCAGCCGCTGCGTGACGGCTGGAACTGGGTCGCCGACCTTTTCGGCGCCAAGAGTGAGAACGAGCGATTGCAGGAAGAGGTCGAGACCCTGCGCGCGGCCGTGGCCGAGGAGCTCACGACGCAGGCCGAGAACGACGAACTGCGCGCCCTGCTCGACATGCGGCGCGGGCGGATCTTTCCGAAGGACGTCGAGTTCGTCCCGGCGCGGGTCATCGCCCGTTCGACGACGGCCTGGTACTCGACGGTCACGATCGACGTCGGCAGCGACGACGGCGTCGCGCAGTTCGACGCCGTCGTGAACGGTCAGGGGCTGGTGGGACGCATCGAGAGTGTCAAGGCGACGGCGAGTCAGGTCCAGCTGCTCACCGACCAGCAGAGCTATGTGGACGCGATGGTCGTTCCCGGGCTGGCCGAGGGGCTGGTCGCGGGCAGTGTCACGGGCACCGTCTCGTTGCAGTACGCCGCCAAGAGCGAGGAGATCAAGACGGGTCAGTTCGTCGTGACGTCTGGCCGACAGGGCTCGATCTTCGTTCGCGGCATCCCCATAGGCCAGGTCGAAAGCGTCGGTTCCCAGGAGGTCGAGCTGTATCAGAGCGTGACAGTGCGTACGTCGGTCGACTTTCGCAAGCTCGACGTCGTCTTGGTGGTGCGGCGATGAGCGCGCGCCAGCCCGAGAACGAGAACGCGACGCGGTCGCTGCCCTCCGGCGGCGAGCTGGCGCGCCTCGGCGCGCTGCTCTTCGCCGCCCTCCTCCTGCAGACGACCGTGGCCCCGAACATCCGCATCCTCGGCGCGAGCCCCGACTTCGCCCTCATCATCGTCGTGTGCGTCGCCCTGCTTCGCGGGGCCGAGGTCGGGGCGGTGTTCGGCTTCCTCACCGGGGTCCTGGTGGGGGTCGCCCTGCTCGAGCCGCTGGGCATGAGCGCCCTGGTCTACGTCGTCGTGGGATACTTCTCGGGACGCTACGCGGAGACCGCCGACCTGTCGGCGCCCGTGGCGCCCCTGGTCGGCGTGTTCGCCGCCACGCTGCTCGCCAACGTCCTGTTCGCGACCCTGCAGTACCTGCTCGAACGGCAGGTCCCGTTCGGGTTCTGGGTCGGTCGCGTGCTGGTGCCGTCGCTCGTGCTCAACACCCTCCTGTCGGCGGTGTTCTACCTGCTGGTCCGCACAGTGCTCGGCGGAAAGGGGGTGCTGCGTGCCGATCAGACCGCCTAGGGAGCCCGTGCGGCGCGAGCGGCCCATCCGGACCGGGCGCCCCGACAAGCCGATCATCCAGCTTCCGTCCGTGGCTCTGCGGGTCGCCCTCCTCGTAGGGCTCGCCATGGCGCTCATCGCGGTCATCCTGTTCCGCCTGTGGTTCCTCCAGGTGCTGAGCGGCAAGCAGTTCGAGGAGCGGGCCAACGACAACCGCCTGCGGTCGGTGAAGATCGTCGCGCCGCGGGGCCCCATCGTCGACCGCGACGGACGGCTGATCGTCGAGAACCGCCCCGGGCTCGCGGTCGGCATCCGGCCGATGGACGTGCCCCAAGGTGAGCTCCAGACGGTCGTCGCCCGGCTCGCGGCGGTCCTTCGGGTCCCGGAGAGACGCATCCGGCAGAAGCTCCGCGAATCGACCGGTCTGACCCTTCAGCAGCTCGACTCGCGCGAAGCCGTCGGCGGCTACGATCTCGTGGTCGTCGACGAGGACGTCGGCCGCCGGGTCGTGTCGCGCCTCCTCGAGCGCAACGCGCTCTACCCCGGCGTGGAGGTCCGCAAGGACTACCTGCGGAGCTACCCCATGGGGGAGCTCGCCGCGCAGGTCCTGGGGCACCTCGGGGAGATCGACAGAGAGCAGCTCGACCAGGCGCGCTACCGCACCTACAAGTCGGGCGACGTGATCGGTCAGGGCGGCGTCGAGTCGACCTACGACAGTTGGCTGCGGGGTCGCGACGGCCTGGCCCGCGTCGAGGTCGACGCCATGGGCCGTCCGAAGTCCCGCGAGCCCGTCGCCGGGGGACGTCTGCCCGAGCCCGGCGACACGCTGGTGCTGACGCTGGATTCCAAGGTCCAGGCGAAGGCCGAGCAGGCGCTTCGCTACGGCATCGATCTCGCCCATGGCAGCCAGAACTGGCGCGCCAACGGTGCGGCTGCGGTGGTCATGGACGTCAAGAACGGCGAGCTCCTCGCCCTGGCCAGCTACCCGACCTTCGACCCCGCCGTGTGGGCCGACGGCCTGACGGCGAAGGAGTGGAAGACGCTCGGCGACCCCCAGGCCAACCAGCCGCTCCTGAGCAAGGCCTTCCAGGGCGTCTATGCTGCGGGTTCGACCTTCAAGGCGATCGACGCGGTGGCCGCTCTCGAAGAGGGAGTGATCGTCCCGTCGACGCGCTACTACTGCAACGGTCACTACCCGCCGAGCGGTGACATCGGCGGGTCGACCTGGCGTTGCTGGACACCGTATGGCCACGGCAGTCCCGACCTGGTCACGGCGCTGTCCCAATCCTGCGACGTGTACTTCTACAACGTGGGCTACGCCTTCTATAACCGGGCCGGGACCGAGCTCGCGGACTGGGCGATGCGACTCGGCCTTGGCAAGGAGACAGGCATCGACGTCCCCGGCGAGGTCGCAGGCCGGGTCCCGACCCCCGAGTGGAGGCAGCAGTACTTCGAGGACGAGATCGACAAGATCTGGAAGCCGGGCAACTCGATCCTGCTGTCGATCGGTCAGGGCGACCTCGAGGTGACCCCGCTGCAGATGGCCGTCGCCTACGCCGCCATCGCCAACGGCGGCACCGTGGTCCAGCCACACCTCGGCCAGAAGATCCTCTCGCCCGAAGGCAAGCTGGTGCGCAAGCTCGGGACCGGCAAGGTGAAGAAGCTCGCCATCTCGGCCGGGACGCTCGACGCCGTGCGCCGCGGCCTGCGTTCCGCGGCTACGGCCGGCACCTCGGCCGCCGTCTTCAGCTCGTACCCCGTCGCCGTGGCCGGCAAGACCGGCACCGCGGAGGTCTACGGCAAGGGCGACTACGCGTGGTACGCGAGCTACGCGCCGGCCGACGATCCGCGCTACGTCGTGGTCGTGCTCGTCGAGCAGGGCGGGCACGGCGGGACGGCGGCGGCGCCGGCGGCCCGCATGATCTACGACGCGCTCTTCCACCTGAGCGGCGATCGGGTGACCGGCGCGACGAGCACCGACTGACCATGGACGTCCGCTCGTACCTGCGTCACCTCGACTTCACGCTCCTGTTCGCCGTCCGCCGCTCTCATCGTCTACGGGGTGGCCATGGTCTACTTCGCCACCCGCGACGACATCGAGGGCGACCCCTTGGCCTACGCCCGCGCCCAGGTCATCAACGCGGCGGCAGGCCTGGTCCTGCTCGTCGTGATCTCGCTCATCGACTACGAGGTCTACCGCCGCTGGCAGTGGGCCCTGTACGGCTTCGCCGTCCTCTCGATCGCCGCGGTCTACGTCGTAGGCACCGTCACCCGCGGCTCCCGGCGCTGGATCGAGCTGCCCTTCTTCAACCTGCAGCCGTCGCAGCTCGGGCTCTTCCTCGTCACCGTGGCGCTGGGCGCCTTCCTCGTCGATCGCGTCGAGCTTCTCGGCACGCGCAAGATCACCGTTACCGCCCTCATCTACGCGGCCATCCCTGCGGCTCTCGTCTTCTATCAGCCGGACTTCGGCACCAGCACCGTGTACGTGGCCCTCGTCCTCGCGCTGCTGTTCTTCTTCGGCACGCCGTGGACGCACTTCGCCGCTCTGGCGGGGTTGGGTCTGGCGGTCTTCGCGGCGGTGGTGTGGATGCTGCCGATCCTGGGGCTCGAGCTCATCAAGTCCTACCAGATGGACCGCCTGCTCGTGTTCCTCGATCCCGGCAGGGACCCGGGCGGGACCGGCTACAACGTCGCGCAGTCGATGATCGCGGTCGGCTCCGGGGCGCTCACCGGACGAGGGGAGCAGGCGACGCAGACGACGCTCGACTTTCTGCCCGAGCACCACACGGACTTCATCTTCTCGGTGATCGGCGAGCGCTTCGGCTTCGTCGGCGCGGTCGTGCTCCTGGCGCTCTACGCGCTGCTCCTCTGGCGGGCGCTGCGTATCGCGACGCTCTCCCGCGACATGTACGGCAGCATCATGGCCGGAGGCGTCGCCGCGATGCTTCTCTTCCAGATGTTCGTCAACATCGGCATGACTATTGGTATCATGCCGGTGACGGGCATCCCGCTCCCGTTCGTGAGCTACGGCGGGGCGGCGATGATCACGTTCCTGCTTCTCGTCGGCCTGCTGGAGAGCATCCACGTGCGGGCCATGATCGCGACGACTCCGGGGGTAAGCGGTGGCCGGCCTTAGCGTCAAGAAGATCCTCAAGGTGATCTCCGAGGTCCGCTCGGGTTCGGGCGGTCCGGTCAGGCTGTGCGTGGTCGGCGACGGACCCGCGGTGCGCGACGTCGCCCTGACGCTGTCGGCCGGCGCGACGGACGCCGTGGACGGCGTCAGCGCCGGCTTCGACGTGCTCTCCCCGGCCGACGTCCCCCTCGACGCCAGGCTGCTGGGTCGCTGGCGCCTCATCGTCCTCGTCGCCTCCGGGCTCGACGCCGCACGCGCGGCGCGACTCGTGGCGGCGGCCCGCGCCGCGCGCGTCGCCGTCGTGGCCCTGGTCCCCGATCGCGACGCCCCCGGCGGCTCCGCGTGGCTCGCAGCGGCCGGAGTCTCGCGTGGCGACAGCGCGGCTTCGCTGGGCCGCCCCGGCGAGCCCAAGCCGACGCTGCAGGGCCGCCTGGCCGGGGCGCTCGGCGACGACGGTATCGCGCTCGCCGAGCGTCTGCCGGCATTGCGCCGTTCCGTCGCCGACCACGTCGTCCTCGCCGCCGCGCGCCAGAACGGCGTGATCGGCGTCGTCGTCATCATCCCGGGCGCCGACATGCCGGCGATGACCGTCAATCAGATCCGCATGGTCCTCCGCATCGCCGCCGCCTACGGCGAGGAGCTCGGGCTCGACAGGGCTTTCGAGATCCTCTCCGTCGTGGGCACCGGTCTGGTGTTCCGCACCCTCGCGCGACAGGCGCTCGACTTCGTCCCCGGCTTCGGCTGGGCGGTGAAGGGAGCGGTCGGGTTCTCCGGCACCGTCGCGCTCGGCAGCGCCGCCATCGAGTATTTCGAGGCAGGCGCGCCCCTCACGCCAGCGAGGTTCACCAAGCTTGCAGGTACAGTCGACCGCTTCAGGAAGGCATTGCCTTTCCGGGGAGTGGCCGCGGGATGAGCTAGAAGACCTTCTCGCCCGCGTCACCCGCCCCGGCCGCTACGTCGGCGGGGAGTTCAATCTCCGGCGCAAGCCCGGGGTGCGGCCGCGCGTGGTCCTGTCGTATCCGGACGTGTACGAGATCGGCATGGCCAACCAGGCCCTGCAGATCCTGTACGCGGCGATCAACGACGACACCGCCGCGGTCGCCGAACGGGCCTACTGCCCCTGGCCCGACATGGCGGACCTCATGCGCGCCCGCGGCGTCCCGCTCTGGAGCCTCGAGTCGCAGGAGCCGGTGGCGACGTGCGACCTTTGGGGCTTCACGCTGCCGCACGAGCTGACCTACACCAACGTCCTGGAGATGCTCGACCTTGCCGGCGTGGGCCTGCGGGCGGCGGAGCGCGGCGAGGACGCGCCCATCGTGCTCGGCGGCGGCCCGGCGGTGGCGGATCCGTGGCCGCTGGCCCCCTTCTTCGACGCCTTCTTCGTGGGCGAGGTCGAGGGCAGGGTGGCCGAGCTGGTCGAGGCGCTCGGCGCGCCCACGCGCGCCGAGCGCCTCGAGGCGCTCGGCTGCGTGCCCGGCGTCTGGATCCCGCCGCGGGGCGTCGCGGGTGCAGCCGGCCCGCCGGCGCGGCGACAGGTCTTCGCCGACTTCGCGCGCACGATGCCCGTGACGAGGCCGGTCGTCCCGCTGCTGGAGGCCGTGCACGACCGCGCCGTCGTCGAGCTGATGCGCGGCTGCACGGCCGGCTGCCGATTCTGCCAGGCCGGGATGTGGTACCGCCCGGTGCGCGAGCGTCCCGTCGACATGGTCGTGGAGGCCGCCGGGCGCGTCCTGGCTGCGACGGGTTGCGACGAGGTGGCGCTGGTGTCGCTGAGCTCCTGCGACTACTCGGCGATCGACGAGGCTGTGAGCAGGGTCCGCGCGTTGCGTCCCGGGCTGCGGGTGTCCCTGCCTTCGCTGCGCATCGACTCGGCCGCCGTGCAGCTCGCGCGCTTCGGTGAGGCCCAGCGAGGCTCCGTCACTCTGGCTCCGGAGGCGGCGACGCAGGAGCTTCGCGACCGCATCAACAAGGGCGTCGACGAGACGCAGGTCGTGGAGGCCATCGAGGCCGTCTTCAGGGGCGGGTTCACCGGCCTGAAGCTGTACTTCATGATCGGGCTGCCCGGCGAGACCGACGACGACGCGACGGCGATCGCCGGCATGGCGGGCGCGGCGGCGGAGCTCGCGAAGCGCGTCGCCCGCGGCCGCGCCCGCCTCTCGATCGCCGTCTCGTCCTACGTTCCCAAGCCACACACGCCCTTCGAGCGTGAGCCGTTCGCCGGCGAGGCCACCCTGCGTCGCCGTCAGCAGCTGCTGCGCGACGCCCTCCCGCGCGGCGTCAAAGTCTCCTTCCACGACGTCGGTGCCTCGCTCGTCGAGGCGACGCTGGCCCGCGCGGGACGCGGCTCGGACGAGCTCGTCGAGCGCGCCTGGCGTGCCGGGGCGCGCTTCGACGGCTGGAGCGAGCACTTCCGCCTGCAGGCGTGGCGCACCGCGGCCTTGGCCTGCGACGTGACGCTCGGTGAGCCCGCCATGGCCGACGTCGCGGCGGCGCCGTGGCGCGACGCGGTCGATCCGGGCGTCGACGAGGCCTTCCTCGCCGCCGAGAAGGCACGGGCGCTCGATGGCCTCCTCACCGAGGATTGCCGGGGCGGTCGCTGCGGCAGTTGCGGGGTCTGCGGCGACGGCATCGAGATGGAGGTCGTCGCGTGAGCCATTGGCTGCTATGGTTCGGGCGCTGCGGCCCTGCGAGCTACCTGTCGCATCTCGACACCGCGCGCGCGTTGCAGCGCACGTTCGCGCGCGCCGGCGTCGACCTCGCGCTCTCCCAGGGATTCCGCCCCAAGGTGAGGTTCTCGCTGCCGCTCCCGCTCCCGGTGGGCGCCTCCGCTCTCGAGGAGCTCGCCGTCGTCGAGGTCACCGAGCAGGCGCCGCCGCCGGCGAGCGCGCTGCGCGCGCTGCGCGCGGCGGCGCCTGAGGGCCTGCCGCTGTCGCGGCTCGCGACGTGCCCGACGCATCCGCGTCCGCGCCCGGTGCTCGCCCGCTACGCGTGCGAGCTGCCGGGCGACGTCGAGGCGCTCGAGAGGGCCGCCGAGTGGTTCGCGGCACAGACAGAAGTCATGGTCGAGCGCGTGTCGCCCAAGGGACGGCGCGCTCTCGACCTCGCAAAGTACGTCAAGGACCTGGCCGCCGTGGCCGTCCCCGCCGGCGCCCGCCTCGAGTTCGCGGTGCGTCACGGGCGTGACGGCGCCGCCCGTCCCCAGGAGGTCGTCGATCTCCTCGCGCGACGGGCCGGCTGCGAGCCGGTCATGCACCGGCTCACGCGCATCGCTGTGAGCTACGAAGGTTTGCCCCGCGACACCGAGTCCGGGGGAGAGGAGTGAACTGCTGTGGATGAGAGAGAGAAGAAGGGACGCGACCCCGCGCCGCCTGACCTCCGGCGAAGGTGCCTCCGGCGAGGTCGCGACGTCGGCCGGAACCGAGGAGGCATCCCCCGTCGCCCGCCCGCACAGTCGGCGGGGGACGCGCGGCGGACAGCGCCGCCGGGGCGCGCGCAGCCCGGGGCCGAGCGCCGCGCAGAGCGCGCCTGAGGCACCCGCGCCCGCCGCTACGCCGCCGCCTGCGTCGGAGATCGCCAGGAGCGCCGGCGTCACTCCGGCAGCGGACCAGCCGGCGCGCCGCTCGCGGCGCCGGCGCAAGGCGGCGCCCGAGGCTGCGGCGACACAGGCAGCCCCGCCCGAGACCGTTACGCCCGACTCGCCGGCGGAGAGCGAGTCCGCCGCCAAGCCTGCACGGCGCCCGCGGCGGCGGCGCAAAGTGGAGTCTGGCGCCGCGACCGTCGCGGTGACGGCGCCGGATGTCCCGGCGGAGCCCAGGGCGCCCGACGTGGCGGCGCCCGAGGAGGCCGTGAAGGCCGAAGACGGCGAGGACACGGGGCCCAAGCGGCGGCGTCGAGGCGCGCGTGGCGGCCGCCGCGTCCGCGCCCGTGAGGCGCGACGCGCGGCGGCCCATGTGGGGCCCGAGGAGAGACGGCTGGCGGCCCTGCTACGCCGTTCAGCACCGCGAAGGTCCCTGAGGCGGCGCCGGAGGCCCCGCCGGCCGGCCCGTCGGGCGAGGCGCCCGCCGAGACGGGAGCGCCTCCTGGCGAGGCGCCCGCCGAGAGCGAGACGACGCCCGGTGGGCGCCGCCGCGGACGCCGCGGCGGGCGGCGCAAGGTCACGGCGGAGGCAGAGGCCGCACCGGCTGCCACGCCGGCCTCGAATGTGACCGCCGAAGCGGGGCGCGAGGCCGTCGAGGCGGCTCCGCCCGCCGAGTCCGTCGAGTCGGGCGACGGGGAGCCGGGCGCCGGCAAGAAGCGGACCCGGCGTGGCGGCAGGCGGGCCAAGCGTCTCACGCCCGATGGAGCGGCGGAAAGCGGGATCGCCGGCGTCGCGCCGGCCGCCGCAGGCTCCGACGCCGGCCTGCCACACGCCGAGACCCCTCCGATCGGCGAGACGCCCACGGCCGGCCCCACTCCCGCCAAGGAGGAGCGACCGCCACGAAAGGGCCGTCGCGACCATCGTCGCCCCAAGGCGATCGTCCGGCCGGAGGCGCTGACCGGCGCCGACGCCGACGCCGTCGCGGGCCCGGCGCTGACGACCGGCCGGCGCCCCGAGGTCAAGGTCGACCTGGCGAAGCGCAAGCAGATCCTCGTCACCGAGGATCCGAGCGAGCTGCGCGTCGCCCTCGTCGAGGACGGCCGCCTGGCGGAGATCTACTTCGAGCGTCCCGAGAAGCGCTCGTACCTCGGCGACATCTACCGCGGCAAGGTCGAGAACGTGCTCGCCGGCATCGACGCCGCGTTCGTCGATTTCGGCCTCGACAAGAACGGGTTCCTGTACGTCGACGAGGTGCGCACCGGCGAGGGCGACCGGCGCGGGCGCCGCATCGGCGACGTGCTCAAACCGGGCCAGGACGTGGTCGTCCAGGTCATGAAGGACCCGATGGGAAGCAAGGGCGCCCGCCTCACGATGCACATCTCGCTCGCCGGGCGGTACGTCGTGTACGTGCCCGGCGGCAGCGGCGTCGGTGTCTCGCGGCGGCTCTCGCAGGACGAGCGCGACCGCCTGCGCGACCTGTGCAAGGAGCTGCGCGTCAAGAACGCCGGACTCATCGTGCGCACGGCGGCGGAGGGCGAGGGTCTCGAGGAGGTGCGCCGCGACGTGCGCGTCCTCTCGCGCCTGTGGTCGCGTCTCAAGAAGAAGGCCGAGACTGCCCCGATCCCTGGTCTGATCCACAAGGAGGTCGACATCTCGCTCGAGGTGACCCGGGACCTCTTCAACGAGTCGGTCGAGAGCCTGATCGTCGACGACGAGAAGCGGCACAAGGCGATCGTCGGCTTCCTCGACAAGGTCGCCCCCGAGCTGGTGTCGCGGGTGCGCCTGCACACGGGCGCGGAGCCGCTGTTCGAGGCCTACGGCATCGAACAGCAGATCTCCCGCGCCCTCGAGCGGCGCGTCCCGCTGCCGAGCGGCGGCAACATCGTCATCGACCACGCCGAGGCCCTGACGGTGATCGACGTCAACAGCGGCCGCTACACGAGCGGTCGCGGCCTCGAGGACACGATCCTGAAGACGAACCTCGAGGCGGCGCGCGAGGTGGTGCGCCAGCTACGCCTGCGCGACATCGGCGGCATCATCATCATCGACTTCATCGACATGTCCCACGTGAAGAACCGCGAGACGGTGCTGGCCACGCTGGAGGCCGAGCTCGACACCGACCGCACCAAGACCTATGTCGTCGAGCTGTCCCCGCTCGGCCTCGTCGAGATGACCCGCCAGAACACCACCGACGGCGCGCGCGGGATCCTCACGCGTACCTGCCAGTCCTGCCAGGGCAAGGCGCGCACCCTCTCCGAGGAGACCGTGGCGCTCACCGTCGAGCGCCGCCTGCGGGTCCACGCGCGCAAGTCGGGCGCCAGGGCGTACCTCGTCGAGGTGAACGTCGGCGTGGCCGAGCGGCTGAGCGCCTCGGGCCGTCTCAAGGCGCTCGAGAAGGAGACCGGGCGGCGCATCTTCCTGGAGGGTTCGACGACCGTCGCCGTCGACGCGTTCCGCGTCCTCGCCGAGGGGTCGGCAGAGCAGGTCCAGGGGCAACGCATCCCCGTGCGCGAGGGTCAGGAGGTCGACGTCGAGCTCGAGTTCGCGCTCACGTACAGCCCGCGTGACGCGGTCGGTTACGTCGATGGGTACATGGTCATCGTCGAAGGAGGCCGTGCCTTCCTCGGCGAGCGCCGGAAGGTCCGCGTCACGGACACGGCGCGCACCGGCGCCTCCGCGGTCCTGACAGGCGGGCGAGGAGGCGGCGGGCGCGGCGGAGCAGAGAGGAGCGCGCGGTAAGGGAGCCTTGAACGCGAATTGACACCCCTCCGGCGGTTGGCTACTATCAACGGCCGTTGTCTTCACGGGAGCAAGGATGAAGGACACCGACGTCGCCTACGCCGTCGTGCGTGTGGGCGGCCAGCAGTTCAAGGTGAGCAAGGGCGAGACGATCGTCGTCGACCGCGTGGCCGCCGACGAGGGCAAGACGATCACTCTCGACGCGCTGGCCGTGCGTACGGGCAGCGGTGAGTTCGACGCCGAGGCCGCGGGCAAGGCCACCGTCAAGGCCAAGGTCGCCGGCCACGTGCTCGGCGAGAAGATCCGCGTCGGCACGTACAAGCCGAAGTCGACGTTCAAGAAGACGCGCGGCTACCGCAGCCGTCTCTCGCAACTGACCATCGAGTCGATCACCCTCAAGAGCGAGAAGGAGACCAAGGGTGGCGCATAAGAAGGGCGCCGGCACCAGCCGCAACGGGCGCGACTCCGAGGCCCAGCGCCTCGGCGTCAAGGCGTTCGCCGGCCAGGTCGTACCGGCAGGATCGATCATCGTGCGCCAGCGCGGCACGCGCTTCCGTCCCGGCGAGAACGCCGGGATCGGCGTCGACCACACGATCTTCGCCAAGGTGACGGGCAGGCTCGTGTTCACCGAGAAGGGCGCCGGCCGCTTCATCTCGGTCGTCCCCGAGGCCTGAGCAGGGCCGGCGCCCGCCGGCCGCACTCACACTCATGCTCGACAGGGCCAGCATCTGCGTGCGCGGAGGCCGCGGCGGCAACGGCTCCATGAGCTTCCGCCGCGAGAAGTACGTGCCCAGAGGCGGGCCCGACGGCGGCGACGGCGCGCCCGGCGGCGACGTCGTCCTCGTCGCCACCCGCCAGCTGCAGGACCTCTCGCACTTCCGCCACAAGCACCATTTCCGCGCCGCCGACGGCGGCCACGGACGCGGCGCCAACAAGCGCGGCGCCGACGGGCCCGAGCTGCTTGTGAACGTGCCCGTCGGCACGGAGATCAGCGACGCCGACGGCACGCTGCTCGGCGATCTCGTCCGCGAGGGCCAGCGTCTTGTCGTGGCCCGCGGCGGCGAGGGGGGCCGCGGCAACGTGTGCTTCAAGAGCTCGACGCGTCAGGCGCCCAAGTTCGCCGAGCACGGGCTCGAGGGCGACGAGCTCTGGCTCACGCTCTCGCTCAAGCTCCTCGCCGACATCGGCCTAGTCGGGCTCCCCAACGCCGGCAAGTCGTCGCTCCTCGCGGCGGTGACCCGAGCCCGGCCCAAGATCGCCGCCTACCCCTTCACGACACTCGAGCCGAACCTCGGTGTGATGGCGCTCGACGACGGGGCCGTCGTCCTTGCCGACATCCCCGGCCTGATCGAAGGGGCGAGCGAAGGCGCCGGCCTCGGCGACCGCTTCCTCGCCCACATCGAGCGCACCGCCGCCCTCGTCTTCGTGGTCGACGGTTCGCTGGGCACCGACGCCGCCGTGACCGCGCTGGGCACCGTGCGGAGCGAGCTCGCCGCGTTCCGCGCCGCGCTCGCCGAGCGCCCGGCGATCGTCGCCATCAACAAGGCGGACCTCGCGGAGGAGGGCGAGCTGCGGCGCTCCAGTCAGCAAGCGCTCGCGCTCGGCTGGGCCGACGCGGCCCTGCCGGTGTCCGCGCTGAGCGGCGCTGGCCTCGACGCGCTCGCGGAGGCGGTCGCGCGGCTCGTGCACGACGTCCGCGCCGCCGAGGCGATCGCCGTGGCCGGAACGGCCGAGGCGGCGCCCGTGCTCCGTCCGGGTCAGGACCGCCTGGAGGCGTTCACCGTCACACGCGAGGGCCGGGCGTTCCGCATCGCCGGACCTACTCTGGAGCGTCTCGTGGCGAAGGCCGACCTCGAGAACGAGGAGGCCGTCGCGTACCTGCAGGAGGTCATCGCCCGCGCCGGCGTCGACCAGGCCCTGCGGAGGGCCGGCGCCGTCGCGGGCGACACGGTCATCGTCGGCGAGGTCACGCTCGAGTTCGCGTGACTCGGCCGCACCAGGACCCATGAGGAGGCTCTGCTAGAATGCCCGCCGCCGTGAAGACCCTCATCGTCAAGGTCGGCTCCAGCACCGTCGCCGACGACGCGCTCGAGCTCCGCCGGCGGCTCCTCGCCGGGCTGGTCGCCGCGCTCGGCGCGCAGGTCCACGGCGGCGTCCGTGTCGTGCTCGTCTCGAGCGGGGCCATCGCCTGCGGGCAGCGCGTCCTCGGCTCCGTGGAGCGCCCCCGGCAGATCCCGGCGCTGCAGGCCGCCTCGGCCGTAGGGCAGGGGCGGCTGTTCTCGCTCTACGAACGCCTCTTCGTCGATCAGGAGCTGACGGCGGCCCAGGTCCTGCTCACGAGCGAGGACTTCGCCCGCCGCGGCAGTTACGTGAACGCGCGCAACACGCTGCGCCGGCTGCTCACCTGGGGGGTCGTGCCGGTCGTCAACGAGAACGACACGACGGCCACCGACGAGATCCGCTTCGGCGACAACGACGTCCTGGCCGCCCAGGTGGCGATCATGCTGCGCGCCGACTTGCTGCTGCTGCTGACCGACCGCGACGGGCTGTACTCGAGTGATCCCGCCCGTGACTCCGGGGCGCGCCTCGTGGCGCGCATCGAGCGGCCGGCCGACCTCGCCGGCGTCGACGCCGGCGTGCACGGCCGGCGCGGTGCCGGCGGCATGCGGGGCAAGACCGCGGCCGCGCTCATGGCGGCGGCCGCGGGAGTGCGGACCGTCATCGCCAACGGCGCTCGCCCGGGCGTCGTCGCCGACGCCCTCGCGGGGCGCGCCGTCGGCACGCTCGTCGTGCCCCAGCGCGGCTCCGCCCCGGCCTTCAAGCTGTGGCTCCGTTACGCCAAGCCCGTGCGTGGTACCCTTGAGGTCGACGCGGGGGCGGCGCGCGCCGTCACCATCGCCGGCAGCAGCCTGCTGCCGGTCGGCGTGGTCGCCGTCCACGGCGCCTTCGCCGCCGGCGACAACGTGGCCGTCGTGGGGCCGGAGGGTGCCGAGGTCGCCCGGGGTCTCGTGACGATGAGCGCCCGCGACGTGCGTCGCGTGCGCGGCATGCGAACGGCTGAGGTCCACGAGCTCTTGCCACAGCTCGATGACGAGGTCGTGCACCGCGACTGTCTTGTCCTGGTCGGCGAGGAGGAAGCGTGAGCGTCCAGGAGGTCTGTCGGGCGGCGCAGCGCGCGTCGCGCGAGACTCGCCGCCCTCTCGCGCGGCCGCAAGGACGCCGCTCTCGAGGCCATCGCGGAAGCGCTCGAGCGACGCTCGGGCGAGATCCTCCGCGAGAACGACGAAGACGTGCGCCTCGCGCGGGCGAACAGGCTCGCCGACGCGCTCATCGACCGGCTTCTGCTCGACGAGGACCGGGTGCGCGACATGGGCGCCAGCGTGCAGGCCATCGCCGCGCTGCCCGACCCCGTCGGAAGGGTGGTCGACGGATGGCGACTGGCCAACGGGGTCGACCTGCGCAAGGTGCGCGCGCCGCTCGGCGTCGTGGCCGTCGTCTACGAGGCGCGACCCAACGTGACCGTCGACGCCGCGGCGTTGTGCCTCAAGACCGGCAACGCCGTCGTCCTGCGCGGGGGCAGCGCCGCCAAGCACTCCAACCGCATCCTGGCGGAGGTGGTCCAGGGGGCCGTCATCGAGGCTGGCCTGCCGAAGGAGGCGGTCGCCTTTCTCGGGACCGACCGCCGTCGAGCTCGACGAGCTGATCGAGCAGCGCGACACCGTCGACCTCGTGATCCCGCGCGGCGGGGAGGAGCTCAAGCTCTACCTGCAGGAGCGCAGCAAGGTCCCGGTGCATCTACGCCGCCGGCGGCAACTGTCACGTGTACGTCGATGCCGCCGCCGACCCCGACAAGGCGCTGCGCATCGCCGTCAACGCCAAGGTGCAGCGTCCCGGCGTGTGCAACGCCGCCGAGACCCTTCTCGTGCACCGCGGCGTCGCCGAGGTCTTCCTCCCGAAGGTCGCCGAGGAGCTGCACCGCAAGGGGGTCGAGCTGTACGCCGACAAGACGGCTTCGCACATGCTGGGGGACGTGCCCTCCAAGCGCGCCAGCCGGGCCCACTACGAGACCGAGTTCCTCGACCTGCGCATCGCCATCCGGGTCGTCGATTCGGTGGACGAGGCGATGGAGCACATCGCCACCTACGGTACGCGTCACTCGGAGGCGATCGTCACCGAGGACGCCACGGCGGCGCGACGCTTCACCCGCGGCGTCGACGCGGCCTGTGTCTACGTCAACGCCTCCACGCGCTTCACCGACGGCGGGCAGTTCGGCCTTGGCGCCGAGATGGGCATCTCGACGCAGAAGCTGCACGCCCGGGGGCCGATCGCGCTCGAGGAGCTGACCTGCGTGAAGTACGAGCTCTGGGGCGACGGTCAGATCCGGACCTGACACGGTGGACGAGCGCCCGCGTCTCGGCATACTCGGCGGCAGCTTCAACCCGCCGCACCTTGGGCACCTCCTCATCGCCTCCGACGTCAGCGCCTTCCTCGGGCTCGACAAAGTGCTCTTCGTGCCCGCCGCACGCCCGCCGCACAAGACGATCGACGACGACACGCCGGCCGAGGCGCGTCTCGAGATGACGCGCCTCGCGATCGCCGGCGACCCGCGGTTCGAGGTCTCGCGGGTCGAGATCGACGGCGACCTCGTCTACACCCTCGACACCGTGGCCGCGATCCGTCAGCAGTACGAGGACCACCGCCTCTACTTCATCATGGGCTCGGACTCGCTCCTGCAGTTCGACACGTGGCATCAGCCGAGCGCTATCCTCTCGCTCTGCCGCCTGGCCGTCGCCCTGCGGCCCGGCGACGACGCCCACGAGGTCGACGAGGTCGCGCGCGGGCTCGGCCGAGGATTCGCGATCGTGTTCCAGACCGCCATGATCGACGTCTCGTCGCACGACATCCGCAACCGCGTGCGCCGGGGGGACCCAATTCGGTACCTGGTACCGTCTGCCGTGGAGGAGTTCGTCGCCGCGCGTCGTCTTTACAGGTGAGGTGAACGCCACGACACATATCATCGGGCCGGCCGAGGCGCAGGCGCGCGCGGCCGGCCGCCTGGGCCCACGACGCCTGGAGCACTCGCGACGCGTCGCGGAGCTGGCGGCCCACTACGCCGGCCTGTACGGCGCCTCGCGGGACGAGGCGCTCGTGGCCGGCTGGTTGCACGACGTCTGCCGCGACGTCACCGCAGAGGAGATCCTGAGGATGGCCGGTGAGTCTGGGCGTGCCCGTGGGCGCTCTCGAACGTGGCCACCCGGTCGGGCTGCTCCACGCGCCGGTCGCCGCCGCCGAGCTGCGCGCGGCCAGGCTCGACGAGCGGGTCGCGCGGGCCGTCGAGCTGCACACGGTCGGGGGTCCCGGCATGGACGTGCTGGCCAAGTGCCTCTACCTGGCCGACTTCTGCGAGCCCGGGCGCGAGTTCGACGGCCTCCATGAGGTCCGGCAGCTCGCCGAGCACTCGCTGGACCAGGCGGTCGCCGCGGCGGCACGCCTGACCCTGCTCGACGTGATCGCGCGTGAACGCGGCGTGCACCCCGGCGCCCTCGCCCTCTACAACGAGTACTATGGCGCGCGCTGAGGGCTACAGGGCTGGTCGCCTACGGCGCCGGCGCGAGCGCAAGGTACAGCGCTGGCAGGTCGTCTTTCTCGTCGTGCTCGCGGCCGGCGTGGCTTTCGCGGCCGTCGTCGGCGCCTTTCGCCTCGCTGACCTCATCCTCGGCGGGGAGGAGGAGCAGCGCAAGGACGGCTACCTCGCCCTGATCACCTTCGGTGAGGACGAGAAGGACGGCCGGCCGAGCGCCGTGCTCGCGCTTCGCGACGCGAGCGACGGGAGCCTCACCCTGTACACGGTGCCGCGGGACCTGCTGCTCGAGGGGCCCGGCGGCGAATACGTCCTCGCCGGCGACATGCTCGCCTCGGGGCAACTCGAGGGCGATCTCGAGCGCCTGCTCGGGGCGCCCATCGACTTCACCTACCGCCTCGACGCCGGGGACCTCGAGAAGCTCGCCGCACGCGACGAGGTCTGGGTGACGCTCGACGAGCCGGTCACGCTCGAGATCGCGGGCACCGAGCGCACGTACGAGGGACGGGTCGCGATACCCACGACCGAGATCGGCGCCCCTTCTGGAGGCGAAGGGGGACACCGGCGCCGACGAGTCCGCCATGCAGGCCGCGCTGGTCCGCGCCGTGCTCGACTCCGCCGCGCTGCAGCCGGAGGCCGACCGCGGGCGCCTGATCGACGGCGTCGTCGCCGGCGCCGAAGGACGCAAGCGCTCCTACCTGCGCGAGGTTCTCACCATGGCGGCGCAAGGCGGCGCGGAGGTCGAGCGTCTTCCTTCGACCGGCAGGACGGCGCTCGGGGAGTTCGCCTATCTTCCGGACGCCGCGCGCATCATGGCCGAGATCACCCGGCGGGCGCCGGGCTTCGCCGCCGACGCGACCGTGCTCGTGCGCAACGGCAGCGGAGCGCTCGGCATCGGGGAGGCGGTCGCCGAACGGCTCGCGGTGCTCGACGTGAACCTGCCCGAGCCGGGCAACGCGGACTCGTTCGACTACGCTCGCACGCAGATCCTGGCGGGCTCGGATGCCCTCCCGGTGGCCGAAGACGTGCGTGCTATACTCGGCCGCGGTGTCGTCCTCGACGGCAACGATCTGGAGCCGACGACCGTCGTGGTCATCGTCGGCAAGGACCTGACGGCAAAGGACCTGCAGTAGCCCTCGACGTGGATGTGCAGGCGGCGCGCGAACTGGCGCTCGAGATCGCCGGCCTCGCGGCCGAGAAGAAGGCCCGGGACGTCGTCGTCCTTGAGATGGGCGCCGCCGTGACCTACACCGATTTCTTCGTCGTCGCCAGTGGCGCCAACCCACGCCAGACGCGCGCCATCTCGGACGAGGTCCAGAGGGGCCTTCGGACCCGTTGCCGGCCGGCGCGCGTCGAGGGCGAACGCGAGGCCGACTGGATCCTTCTCGACTACCTCGACGTCGTCGTACACGTCTTCACGCCAGCGGCGCGCGAGTTCTATCGCCTCGAGAACCTCTGGGGCGACGTACCGCGCGTCCCGCTCGACGCCGGCGCCTGAGCGCCGGGGCGCACCTCGTTCGTTGACCGCGCCCGCGGGGCCCGGTAGAATACGAACGTATGTTCGTATCAAACCGCGCCATCCTGCACGTCGACATGGACGCCTTCTTCGCCTCGGTCGAGCAGGCGCGGCGTCCGGAGCTTCGCGGCCTGCCGGTGATCGTCGGCGGGCCGCGCGGGGGGCGCGGCGTCGTCTCGACGTGCTCATACGAGGCGCGCGCCTGCGGCGTGCGCACGGCGATGCCGGTCGGGCAGGCCGAGCGCCTGTGTCCGGAGGGGGTCTTCCTGCCGCCGGACTTCAAGGCCTATACCGCCGTGCACGAGCGCCTCGTCGAGCTCTTCCGCGACTTCACCGACCAGGTCGAGGTGGCGTCCATCGACGAGGCCTACCTCGACGTCACCGGCAGCCGGCGGCTCTGCGGCCCGCCGCGTACCATCGCCCGCCGCATCCAGGAGCAGGTGTACGCCGAGCACGGCATCACCTGCTCGATCGGCATCGGGCCGACCAAGCTGCTGGCCAAGCTGGCCGCGGGTCTCAACAAGCCGGCCGGCGTCGGCGAGCTCGGCGAGGTCGACGTCGGCGGCCGGCTGCGCGACCTGCCGGTCGGCGAGTTGCACGGCGTCGGCCCGGTCACGGCCGAACGCCTCGCCGGCCTCGGGCTCACCACCGTCGGCATGCTCCAGGACGTGCCCTTCAGCGTCCTCGCGGCGGCGTTCGGGCGCGGCGCCTGCGGCCTGCGCCAGCTCGCCCTCGGGCGCAGCCTCTCGCCGGTCGCCAGTCGTCGCCCGCTGCCCAAGTCGGTCGGCCGCGAGCTCACTTTCGCCGACGACACCAACGACCTCGCGCTGCTGCGCGCGACGCTGCTCGGTCTCGCCGACCGGGCCGTGTCAGACCTTCGTCGTCACGGCCTCGCGGCGCGCACCGTCAGCCTCAAGGTCCGCTTCAGCACGTTCCACACCGTCGGTCGGCACCGCACACTGGCGCGGCCCACGGCGGCCACGCCGGTCGCGTACCACGCCCTCACCGATCTGCTCGACGAGCTCGGCGTGGGGGTGCGCTGGGTGCGGCTGGTCGGCGTGAGCCTGGGCAACCTCACGCACGACGCCTTCCAGCTCACCCTCGACGAGGGCTGGCGCGAGATCGCCCTGGGCGCGGCCGTCGACAAGGTGCGCGAGAAGTACGGCTTCGCGGCCCTCGGCCTCGCTGCCGCCCGCGCCAGGCCACGCTGAGCACCGCCGCCGACGGCGTTGAGGCGCGACCCGCTGTGCTAGACTTCACCCTTCCGAACGGACGCGAGCGACCGCCCGCGCCTGCCTTGGCGCGCCCGGTCGCCAAGACGAATCGAGGAGAGCCCGGATGAACGACCCAGGCAAGGTCAGGAACGTCACCCTCGTCGGCCATCGCGGCACGGGCAAGACGTCGCTGTTCGAGGCGCTGCTGTACGACGCCGGCGTGGTGACGCGTCTGGGCAGCGTCGCCGACGGCACGACCGTGTCCGACTGGGACGACGACGAGAAGAAGCGCCAGCTGAGCCTCTCGGCCGGCCTCGCCCACGTCGACCGGGCCGGCCTCACGTTCAACCTCATCGATACGCCTGGCGACTCGAGCTTTCTCGCCGACACCATCGCCTCGCTCCAGGTCGTCGAGACCGCGCTCATGGTCGTCAACTCGGTGCTCGGGGTCGAAGTCCAGACCGAGCGCCTGTGGAGCCGCGCCGCCGACCGTGGTCTGGCCCGCGTGCTGTTCTGCAACATGCTCGACCGCGAGCGCGCCGACTTCGCGTCCGCCGTCGCCGCCCTGCAGGCGTCCTTCGGGCCGCAGGTCGTCGCGACGCAGCTGCCGGTGGGCAAGGAGCACGACCTGAACGGGGTCGTCGACCTCCTCAGCATGAAGGCCCACATCTACGACGGGCGGCAAGGCGAAGGCCGGCGACATCCCGGCCGATCTCGCCGCCGAGGCCGCCGCCGCGCGCGACAAGCTCATCGACGCGGTCGCGAGTACCGACGACGCGCTCGCCGAGAAGTACCTCATGGAAGAGGAGATCGGCGCCGCCGAACTCGGGCGCGCCTTCGCCGCCGCCGTCGCCGGCGGCCAGCTCTTCCCGGTCGCCTGCGGCTCGGCCGCCCACCTCGTGGGCGTCGATCAGCTGTTCGACCTGCTCGCTCTGACGCCGTCGCCGGCGGACGCCGCCGTCCCGGCGGCGCAGTCCGGCGACGGCACCGAGGTCGAGCTGGTCTGCGATCCGGCGAAGCCCGCGGCCGCCTTCGTCTTCAAGACCCTCGCCGACCCTTTCAGCGGCCACGTCAACGTCTTTCGCGTCTTCCAGGGCGCCGTGAGCAGCGACAGCCAGCTTGCCGTGGCGCGCGGCGGTCACAAGGAGCGCCTCGGCCAGCTGCTCAAGCCAATGGGCAAGGAGATGAAGCCGGTCGACAAGGTGGGGGCCGGCGATATCGGCGCCATCGCCAAGCTCAAGGACGTCGTGACCGGCGACACGCTTTGCGCCGAGGGTCAGGTCGTCGCCTTCTCCGCGATCAGCTTCCCGGCGCCGCTCATGAGCTTCGCCATCACGGCCAAGAGCAAAGGCGAAGAAGACAAGGTCCTGACGGCGCTCAAGCGCCTGGCCGAAGAGGACCCCATGCTCGACATCCACCGCGACGCGCAGACCGGGGAGATGATCGTCGGCGGCATGAGCCAGGTCCACGTCGAGGTGACGGTCGACCGCATGAAGCGCCGCTTCGGCACCGAGGTCGAACTCAAGCCGCCGCGCGTCCCGTATCGCGAGACGGTCAAAGGCACGGCCAAGGCCGAGGGCAAGCACAAGAAGCAGACCGGCGGTCGCGGCCAGTTCGCCGACACCTGGATGGAGGTGTCGCCCAGGCCGCGCGGCGAGGGTTTCGAGTTCGTCGACAAGATCGTCGGCGGCGCGATCCCGCGCAACTTCATCCCCGCGGTCGAAAAGGGCATCCGCGCCGCGATGTCCGACGGCTTCCTCGCCGGCTACCCGGTGGTCGACGTGCAGGTCAGGCTGTACGACGGCAAGTACCACCCGGTCGATTCGAGCGACATGGCTTTCCAGATCGCCGGGTCCATCGGCTTCAAGGCGGCGGTCGAGAAGGCCCAGCCGGTCCTGCTCGAGCCCATCATGAACGTCGAGATCACCGTGCCCGAGGAGAACGTCGGCGACATCATCGGCGACCTCAACTCGCGGCGCGGGCGCGTGCTGGGCACGACGCCGCGCGGCCACAGCAACGTGGTCGGGGCCGAAGTCCCGCTCGCCGAGATGCTCTCCTACGCGCCCGATCTCACGTCGATGACCGGCGGCCGTGGCGACTACCACATGGAGCCCCTGCGCTACGAAGAAGTGCCCGCGCACCTGACGCAGAAGATCGTCGAGCAAGCCAAGAAGGAGCGCGAAGAAGCGCAGAAGAGCTGACGCGCCGGCCGACCTGGCGGCACGTTTTCCCCGCATCGCGGGCCATTCCGGCATGGCACCGACGGTGGCGGCGAGACGCGCGGCGGCGGTACAATCGAGGCGTGTCAACGAGTGGAGGTTCCCGTGACTGACATCGGTACCATGCGCGTGAAGAGCGGCCTCGCCGACATGCTCAAGGGCGGCGTGATCATGGACGTCACCACCGCCGAGCAGGCGAAGATCGCCGAGGACGCCGGCGCCTGCGCCGTCATGGCCCTCGAGCGCGTGCCGGCCGACATCCGCCGCGACGGCGGCGTCGCCCGCATGGCCGACCCGACCAAGATCCGCGAGATCCAGGAGGCGGTCAGCATCCCGGTCATGGCGAAGGCGCGCATCGGGCACTTCGTCGAGGCGCAGATCCTCGAATCGCTCGAGGTCGACTACATCGACGAGAGCGAGGTCCTCACCCCGGCCGACGAGGCCAACCACATCAACAAGTGGAAGTTCACCGTGCCCTTCGTCTGCGGCGCGATCAACCTCGGCGAGGCCCTGCGCCGCATCGGCGAGGGCGCGGCGATGATCCGCACCAAGGGCGAGGCCGGCACAGGCGACGTGGTCGAAGCCGTACGCCACATGCGCACCATCATGGGCGAGGTCCGCCGGCTGCAGACCCTCGACCCGGACGAGCTCTACGTTGCGGCCAAGGAGCTTCCGGCGCCCTACGAGCTCGTCAAGTGGGTCGCCGAGAACGGCAAGCTCCCTGTGGTCAACTTCTCCGCCGGCGGCATCGCCACTCCGGCCGACGCCGCGCTGATGATGCAGCTCGGTGCCGAGGGCGTCTTCGTCGGCTCGGGCATCTTCAAGAGCGAAGACCCGGCGCCGCGCGCCCGCGCCATCGTCAAGGCGACGACCAACTACATGGACGCGGCGGTACTCGCCGAGGTCTCGGTCGGACTGGGCGACGCGATGGCCGGCATCGACGCGGCGCGGATGCCCGAAGAGGCGAAGATCCAGCACCGCGGCTGGTGAGCGCGGCGCGACGGTGAGCGCACCGGGCGCAACGCAGCGGCTCGACTGGATCCTCTCTCCAGAGCCTCACCTTCGCCCTGAGGGGCCCGGAGCCGGGCTCACGGTGGGCGTGCTCGCCCTGCAGGGCGACTTCCGCGAGCACCGCGTCGCCCTCGAGCGGCTCGGCTGCGCTACGCGCGAGGTGCGTCACGCGCGCGATCTCGTGGGTCTCGACGGTCTCGTGCTGCCCGGCGGAGAGAGCACGACGATCCACAAGCTCATGGAGAGCGAGGACCTCGTCGAACCGATCCGCGCCTTCCACGCTGGGGAAGGTGCCATCTACGGCACCTGCGCCGGTCTCATCACGGTGGCGCGCGAGACCGTCGAAGGCTATCCGCCGACGCTTGGTCTCATGGACATCGTCGCCCGTCGCAACGCATTCGGGCGGCAGGTCGCGAGCTTCGAGGTCGACCTGGCCGTCAAGAGCGTCGCCGGCGCGCCGGTGCGTGCCGTCTTCATCCGCGCGCCGTGGATCGAGCGCGCCGGGCCTGGGGTGGAGGTGCTCGCCGAGCACGCGGGTCACGCCGTCGCCGCGCGCCAGGGAGGCGTCCTGGTCACGGCGTTCCACCCCGAGCTCACCGACGACGCGCGTCTGCACGAGCTGTTCGTCGCCATGATCCGCCGCCGGGACTGCGCGGCCGGAGCGAGTGAGGCCGGCACCGGCGCCGCCGCAGGCGGCGCCGAGCCGGACCGCTACGCCGCCCGCCGCGCGCAGCCGGCGGCCATCCGCAACCGCTAGAGAAGGGGGTCCTCGTGTCCGGGCACTCCAAGTGGGCCACCATCAAGCACAAGAAGGGCAAGACCGACGCGCGGCGGGGCAAGCTGTTCTCCAAGCTCTCGCGCGCCATCACGGTGGCTGCCCGCGAGGGCGGGCCCGACCCCGGCATGAACATCGCCCTGGCCAACGCCGTCGAGAAGGCCAAGGCCGAGTCCATGCCCAAGGACAACATCGAACGCGCCATCCAGCGCGGAAGTGGCGGTGGCGAGGGCGAGCAGTACGAGAGCATCGTGTACGAGGGCTACGGCCCGGCCGGCGTCGCCATCATCGTCGAGGTGCTCACCGACAACAGGAACCGCTCGGCCGCCGAGGTACGCAACATCTTCAGCAAGCACGGCGGATCCCTGGCGCAGCCAGGCGCCGTCGCGTGGGTGTTCGAGCGCCGCGGCTCCATCGTCGTCGACGCGGCGAAGTTCACCGAGGACGACGTCATGACGGCGGCCATCGACGCCGGCGCCGAAGACGTCGAGCAGGACGGCGACCAGTTCGAGGTCCTCACCCAGCCGGCCGACCTGGCGGCGGTGCGCGACGCCTTGGCCGCCGCCGGCATCGCTCTCGAGTCGGCCGAGCTCACGATGGTCCCCAAGAACACCGTCAAGCTCGAGGAGAACGACGCGCGCAAGACCATGAAGATCATGGACGCCCTCGAGGACTCCGACGACGTCCAGGAAGTCTTCGCCAACTTCGACATCCCCGACGAGATCCTCGAGGCACTCGCCGGCTGAGGCCGGCGCGAGGCTGGGCCGGGGGAGGGGGCGAGAGGCATGATCGTGCTGGGCATCGACCCCGGCACCGCGAGCACCGGCTGGGGCGTCGTCGAGATGCAGGGCAACCGCCTGCGCTCGCGCGGCCACGGCTGCATCGTCACCTCGGCCAAGGACCCGAGCCACGTGCGGTTGCGGCGCATCCACGACGAGGCGCGCCTGCTTGCTGCGGCGCTTCAAGCCCGATGTGGTCGCGATCGAGGAGCTCTTCGTCAACGTGAACGTGAAGACCGCGCTCGCCGTCGGGCAGGCGCGCGGCGTGCTCATCCTCGCGACGTCGGACCTCGACATCGCCCCGTACGAGTACTCGCCGCTGCAGATCAAGATGTCGGTGACCGGGTACGGGCGGGCGAGCAAGCTGCAGGTCCAGGAGATGACCAAGGTCCTTCTCGGACTCGACCGCATCCCGCAGCCCGACCACGCGGCCGACGCGCTCGCCGTCGCCATCTGTCACGCGCACAACCACAGCAGCGGCCTGCCCCCCGAGGCGCGCGGAGGCAAGCGCCGATGATCGCCTCGATCAGGGGCCCGGTCCTCGCCGCGGACGGCGAGCGCGCCGTCGTCGCGGTCGGCGGCCTCGGCCTCGAGATCATGGCCGCGGGGCCGACGCTCTCGGCGCTCTCGCGGCAGGTCGGCGAGGAGGTCCAGCTCCACACCTACCTGCACGTCCGCGAGGACGCGCTGCAGCTCTTCGGCTTCCGCTCGCTGCGCGAGCGCGCCTTCTTCCTCGCCCTGATCGGCGTGAGCGGCGTGGGGCCCAAGGTCGCCCTCGCCGTCCTTTCCGGCTACCCCGTGGGCGAGCTCGAGACCGCCGTCGCGCTCGACGACGTGAAGAAGTTCGAGTCCATCCCGGGGATCGGCAAGCGGCTCGCCCAGCGTCTCGTGATCGAGCTCAAGGACAAGGTCGGGACGCCGCCGCTTGCCGCGACTGACGGGGGCTCGGGCGGGGCGCTTCCGGCCGATGTCGCCCTGCAGGCGCGCTCCGCCCTGCAGAACCTCGGGCTGAGCCTGCGCGAGGCCGAGGAGGCGCTCCAGGGCGCTCCGGCCGACGCCGATCTGCAGGACCTGATCAAGCACGCCCTCGCTCAGAAGAACGCCGGATGAGCGAGTCGGCCAACAGGCTGGGCGACCCCCAGGAACGTCCGGACGAGCTCGACGTCGAAGTCTCGCTGCGCCCCAAGCGGTTCGACGACTTCGTCGGCCAGCGCGCCGCCAAGGAGCAGCTCGAGATCTTCGTCCAGGCGGCGAAGAACCGCGGCGACACGCTCGACCACGTGCTGCTCGCCGGCCCGCCGGGTCTGGGCAAGACGACGCTCGCCGGCATCATCGCCATCGAGCTCGGGGTGAGCGTGCACACCACGTCCGGGCCGGCCCTCGAACGCAAGGTGGACGTGGCCGGCCTGCTGACCAACCTGCAGCGCGGCGACGTCCTCTTCGTCGACGAGATCCACCGTCTCAACGCCGCGGTCGAAGAGGTGCTGTACCCGGCGATGGAAGACTACGAGATCGACATCATGATCGGCGAGGGTCCGGCGGCGCGCAGCATCCGCATGCAGGTGCAGCCCTTCACCCTCATCGGGGCGACCACGCGCACCGGCCTGCTGACGACGCCGCTGCGCGACCGTTTCGGCGTGTGGCAGCGGCTCGAGTACTACGAGGTCGAGGAGCTCGCGGCCATCGTCAGGCGCTCGGCCGGCATCCTCAAGGTCGAAGTCGATCGCGACTCGTGCCTGGAGATCGCCGGACGCGCGCGCGGCACCCCGCGCGTCGCTAACCGCCTGCTGCGGCGCGTGCGCGACTTCGCCGAGGTGCGCCACGACGGCCGCGTCGAGCGCGGCATCTGTCTCGCCGCGCTCGAGCTCTTCCAGGTCGACGGCGAGGGGCTCGACAAGCTCGACCGCGACATCCTCTGCGCCATCGCGCAGAAGTTCGACGGCGGCCCCGTGGGTCTCGACACGCTCGCCGTCGCCCTCGGCGAGGAGGCCGATACGCTGCAGGACGTCTACGAGCCCTACCTCATCATGCAGGGGTTCCTCAAGCGGACGCCGCGGGGACGCGTGCTCACGCGGGCGGGCTTCGCGCACTGCGGACTCACGCCGCCCGCCCAGTCCGGCACGCTCTTCGAGGACTGAGGCGGGTCGCCGCGGCGGGGTGGCGTCGATGTGACAGCGTGGCCGAGAGCCCAGGAGCGGAGCGGCTATACTCGCTCCGTGGACGACCTGTTCCTGCACGCCTGCTGCGGCCCCTGCGCCACCGTGTCGGTCCCGGCCTGGCGGTCGGAGGGCGTCGAGCCGCGCCTGTGGTTCTGGAACCCCAACGTTCAGCCGGGGGTCGAGCAAGAACGGCGGCGCGCGGGCCTCGAGCGGTTCGCGGCCGCGGAGGACGTGGCGATGACCCGTGGGGATGGCGCGACGCCCGGGTCGGAATGGCGCGCCTGGGCGGCGTCGCTTTCAACGACGCCGCCGGAGGCGCGCTGCGCGACCTGCCTGCGCCTCCGGATGGCGGACGCCGCCGCGGCCGCCGCCGCGACCGGTGCCACGCACTTCTCCACCACGCTCAGCGTTAGTCCCTACCAGCGCCACGACCTGATACGCGCGGCCGGCGTCGCTGCCGCCGACGAGCACGGTGTCGAGTTCGCCTACCTTGACCTCCGGCCGCGGTTCCGCGAGAGCTTCGCCGAGAGCAGGCGCCTCGGCCTCTACCGGCAGAAGTACTGCGGCTGCGCGGCGAGCAAGTGGGAGGCCTGGAGCGAGCGGTACGCGCGGAAGGTCGCCGGGTGAGGCCGGGCGCCGCGGCCGATCCTGTTGTTGACGGCCCGTCCAGGATGTCGCTCGCCGACCTCGACTACGACCTGCCGTCGGCCCTCGTCGCGCAGCATCCGATAGAGCCGCGCGACGCCTCGCGGCTGCTGGTCGTGCGGCGGGCGGGGCGCGTCCTCGAGGATGCCGACTTCCGTTCGCTGCCGGACCTGCTGTCTGCCGGCGACGTGCTCGTCCGCAACGACACGCGCGTGTTCCCGGCGCGCGCGTTCTTCAGGAGGGCGACGGGCGGACGCTTGGAGGCGCTCTTCCTGCGTCCGCTGGCCTCCGCCTGCGGCGAGGAGCGCTGGGAGGCACTCCTGCGCGGGCGCCCGCGGACCGGCGAACGTCTGGTGAGCGAGGCGCTCGGCGAGTCGTGGGCGCTGCGTTGCGACGAGCCGCTCGGCGGCGGGCGCTGGGTACTCGCCAGCGAGGCGCCGCGCGCCGTGCTCGACCTCCTGGGCGAGGCCGGCAGGACTCCGCTGCCGCCGTACATCCGCGCGCCGCTCGCCGACGGCGAGCGGTACCAGACGCTCTACGCGCGCGCCGTCGGCTCGGCGGCGGCGCCGACCGCCGGACTCCACTTCACCCCGGCGGTCGACGCCGCCCTGGCCACCGCCGGAGTCAGCGTCGAGACCGTCACGTTGCACGTCGGTCTGGGAACGTTCAGCCCCTTGCGCCAGGAGCGGCTCGACGACGAGCGTCTGCACTCCGAACGCTTCGCCGTCGAGGGGGCGGCGTGGCGGCGCATCGCCGCCGCCCGTGGCGAGGGCCGCCGAGTCCTCGCCGTCGGCACGACGACCGCGCGCACGCTGGAGCATCTCGCACTCGGCACGGCGGAGGTGTCCGCCGATGGAGTGCTTCGCGGCGAGACCGATCTCTTCATCAAGCCGGGCTTCGCCTTCCGCGTCGTCGACGCGATGCTGACCAACTTCCATCTCCCGCGATCGAGCCTGCTGGCTCTGGTGATGGCCTTCTGCGGCGTCGATCTCACGCGTGCCGCCTACCGTCACGCGGTCGAGGAGCGATACCGCTTCTACAGCTTCGGCGACGCGATGCTGGCGGTCTGAGGTGCGCGCTGAGGGCTTCGCGTTCACCGTCGAGGCGCGCGACGGGCACGCCCGCGCCGGCCTGCTGACGACGCCCCACGGGGTCGTCGAGACCCCCTGCTTCATGCCCGTGGGCACCAAGGCGACGGTCAAGGCCGTGCTGCCCCGCGACCTGGCCGAGCTGGGAGCGCGGATCGTTCTCGCCAACACCTACCACCTGTACTTCCGCCCGGGGGTCGAGACGGTCGCCGCGCACGGCGGACTCCACGGCTTCATGGGGTGGGACGGTCCGATTCTCACGGACTCTGGGGGGTTCCAGGTCTTCAGCCTCGCCGACACGCGCGTCGTGCGCGATGACGGCGTCGAGTTCACCTCCGTCTACGACGGCTCGCGGCACGTGTTCACCCCCGAGCTCGCGATGGGCGCACAGGAGGCGCTCGGCGCCGACGTCGTCATGTGCTTCGACGAGTGCGCGCCGGGCACGGCGTCACGTGACGAGGTGGCCGCCGCCGTGGTGCGCACGACGCGCTGGGCGGCGGCGTGCAAAGCTGCCCACACACGGCGAGACCAGCTCCTCGTCGGCATCGTCCAGGGCGGCGTCGACGAGGCGCTTCGCCGGCGCTCGGCCGCCGAGCTGCTCTCGGTCGGCTTCGACGCCTACGCCGTCGGCGGCCTCTCGGTCGGGGAGCGGGGCGCGGAGATGCTCTCCACCGTCGAACTGATGGACGAGCTGCTTCCCGGTGACCGCCTGCGCTACTTCATGGGTATCGGCGACCCCATGGGCATCGTCGACGTGATCGCTCGGGGGGTGGACGTGTTCGACTGCGTCCTGCCGACGCGCATGGCGCGGACCGGCACGGCGCTGACGCGCGGCGGCAGGCTCAACCTGCGCAACGCGCGCTTCGCCGACGACCGGCGCCCTCTCGACGAGGCGTGCGACTGCCCCACTTGTCGCACGTTCACGCGCGCCTACCTTCGTCACCTCGTCATGCAGAAGGAGATCCTCGGCGCCCAGCTCCTGAGTCTGCACAACCTTCGGCTTCTGGTAGGATTGGCCGCGGACGCCCGGGCGGCCATCATCGCCGGGCGTTTCGCGGGTCTTGCCAACGACATCACGGACCGGTTCTCCACAGGAGGTTAGCCCGTATGGGTGGCGCTGCCATCATCATCTGGATCGTCGTGTTCTTCGCCATCTTCTACTTCCTGGCCGTGCGTCCGCAGAGGCGCCAACGGCAGGCGCACCAGGAGATGGTGACCATGCTCAAGAAGGGTGACGAGATCGTCACCGTCGGCGGCATGTTCGGCGTCATCCGTCGCATCGGCGACGACTGGGTCGAGCTCGAGATCACCAAGGGCACCCGGGTCCGGTTCCTCAAGCGCGCCATCTCCTCGATCGTCAGCGAGGAGGAGGACGAGGACGAGGAGTACGAGGAGTACGCGGACGAGATCGAAGCCGGCGTCGACGAGGAAGAAGTGGTCGATGAGGAGCTTGCGGACGAGGACGAGACGGCCGATGAAGGGCTGGTCGACGAGGGGCCCGTGCCCGACGACGCGGAGGCCGACGAGGCCCTTGCCGACGAGGCGGACCCGGCCGACGAGGAGAAGCCGGCCTGAGCGTGGCCTCTCGAGGATGACGAGTGCTGCACGCCGCGGGCCCTGCAGTCCCTGCAGGGCCCGCGGCGTGCAGGGATTCCTGCCTGCGACCCGAACTGCGTTCTGACGTGGTGTCGAACGAGGAGCGAGTCCCCATGGCGCATGTCCTAGCCTTCGCCAACCAGAAGGGCGGTGTGGCGAAGACGACCTCAACGGTGAACCTCGGCGCCGCCTTCCGCGAGCGCGGGCTGCGCGTGCTCGCCGTCGACATGGACCCCCAGGGCAACCTCACGATGAGCCAGGGCATCGACACGGAGGGCCTCGAGAAGAGCATGTACGACGTCCTCGTGCACCGCATGCCGATCCAGGAGGTCATCCACGAGCGCGAGCTCGACGTCGCCGCCTCGACCATCGACCTCGCCGGCGCCGAGATGGCGCTCTCGTCGATGATCGGCCGGGAGCGTGCCCTGCAGCGCGCCCTCGACAGCGTGCGCAAGAAGTACGACTACATCCTCATCGACACGCCGCCGTCGCTGGGGCTGCTCACGATCAACGCACTGACGGCGGCGGAGGGTGTCATCGTCCCCGTGCAGTGCGAGTACCTCTCGCTGCGCGGGCTGCTCCAGCTGGAGCGGACCCTCGAGATGATCCGCGAGAACCTCAACCCGAAGGTGAAGATCAAGGGCATCCTGCCGACGCTCTACGACGCGCGGACGCGCCACGGTCAGGAGTCGATCGAGGTCCTGCGCGAGAACTTCGGCAAGCTCGTGTTCGACACGGTGGTGCGCAAGACCATACGGTTCGCCGAGGCGCCGGTGACGGGGAGCTCGGTACTCAAGTACGATCCCAAGGGGAGGGGCGCCGAGGCGTACCGTGCCCTCGCGCGGGAGGTGCTGAATGGTCGATCGTCCTAGCATGAAGGATGGGTTGAGCGAGCTCTTCCGGCGCACCGACAGCGGCGGCCCGCCTGGCCCGGAGTACGGCGGCCTGGAGCCGCCGGTCAAGGGGCGCCCCTACGTGACGACCATCAAGGTGGTCGGAGTCGGGGGCGCCGGGACGAATGCGGTCAACCGCATGGTCGACTCGGGCGTGAAGGGCGTCGAGTTCATCGCCGTCAACACCGACGTGCAGCAGCTCGAGGTCTGCGACGCCGACGTCAAGATCCACATCGGCCAGGAGATCACCCACGGCCTGGGCGGCGGCGCCGACCCGGAGGTGGGCCGTGAGGCGATGGAGGCCTCACGCGACCAGCTCAAGTCCGCGCTGAGGGGCGCCGACCTGGTGTTCGTGACCGCCGGCGAAGGCGGCGGCACGGGGACCGGCGGGGCGCCGGTGATCGCCGCGGTGGCGCGCGAGCTGGGCGCCGTCACGCTCGCCATCGTGACCAAGCCGTTCCGCTTCGAGGGAAGCCGGCGCATGCGCCAGGCCGAGGAGGGCATCGGGCGTCTGCGCGGCGTCGCCGACACGGTGATCTCGATCCCGAACGACCGGCTTCTCGAGGTCGTGGAGCGCACGACGAGCGTCGTCGAGTCGTTCCGTCACGCCGACGACATCCTCCGCCAGGGCGTGCAGGGCATCTCCGACCTCATCACGGTGCCGGGGCTGATCAACCTCGACTTCGCCGACGTACGCACGATCGTGAAGGACGCTGGCACGGCGCTGCTCGGCATCGGGCTCGGGAGCGGGGAGAACCGCTCCCAGCAGGCAGCCGAGATGGCGATCCACTCGCCGCTGCTCGAGACGTCGATCGAGGGCGCTCGCGGCATCCTGCTCAACATCACCGGCGGCGCCGACCTCACCTTGTTCGAGGTCAACGAGACCGCCGGCGCGATCGCCGCCGCGGCGCACGACGACGCCAACATCATCTTCGGCGCCGTGGTCGACGAGCGCCTCGAGGGCAAGATCGCCGTGACGGTCGTGGCCACCGGGTTCGGCGACGAGACGGCGCACTCCGCCCGCGGAGCGGCGCCGGCGCCGCGCGATCGCCTCGGGGAGACGCGGCCGTTCGGCGAGCCTCCGGGTGGCGACTTCGAGATCCCGCCGTTCGTGCACCAGCCCGAGGAGTAAGACACATCATGCAACGCGAGGAGGGCGACGGCGATGCGCGCTGACGCCACCGCCGTCGCCGCTCCGGCGGTCGAGCTCGAGCTCGATCTCGATGTCTTCGACGGGCCTTTCGACCTCCTCGTCACCCTCATCCTCCGGGACGAGGTCGACATCTGGGAGGTGCGGGTCTCGCGGATCATCGCCGAGTACGTCCTTCGCCTCGCCGACAGCGGCGAGTTCGACCTCGACGCGACGTCGCAGTTCGTCGTCCTTGTCGCGGCCCTGCTCGAGATGAAGTCGAGGCTTCTCCTCGAGGGCGAGGTCGAGGACGTGCTCGAGGACCTCGACCCCGACGAAGCGGCGCGTCTGCTGGTCGAGCGGCTCGTGCGTTTCGGCCAGTTCCGCAACGCCGCGGGTGCGCTGGGCGGGCGCTGGGCGGCGCACGCGGGGACCCTGTACCGCAACGTGCCGCTTCCCACGGCGCTGCTGCGCCGGCCGGAGCCCGCGGCCCGGCTGCAGCCGGGCCTGCTCGCCGAGGCGCTCGCTCCGTTGCTTCGCGAGCCTCCCGTACCCGACACGAGCCATCTCGCCGACCTTGCCGTCTCGCTGGTGCGCGAGCTGCGCCGGCTTCGGCGCCTCCTGGACGGCGGCGACGGTTTCACCTTCGGCGCCGTGGCGCCGCGCCGGACGCATCGAGCGGGCGGTCACCTTCTTCGCCCTGCTCGAGCTGCACGCGAGCGGAGAGGCGCGTCTGCGCCAGACGCGTCACTTCGGCGAGATCCAGGTCACGCCCTGCGCGCGTCCGGCGCTCGCCACGTGAGTGCGGGTGTCGCGCGGATGACGCCGCTCGCCGCGGTGGAGTAGCATGCTCGCAGTCACTCCCGCGGACCTGATCATGGACGATCTCTCACGGCGCCTCGAGGCGCTTCTGTTCATCGCCCCCCGCCCCGTCCCGGCGGCGGGCCTCGCCGCGTCCTGTGGGTGCAGTGAGGACGACGTGTCGCTCGGCCTCGCCGAGCTCGCCGCTCGAGTACGCCGAGGGCCGTCACGGCCTCGTGCTGCGCGAGATCGGCGGCGGCTTCTCGCTGGCGGTGGCCGACGACTGCGCCGAGACCGTGCGCCGGCACAGCGGTCTGGAGCGGCCCGAGGACCTGAGCCCGGCGCTTCTCGAGACGCTGAGCGTGGTCGCCTATCTCGAGCCCGTCACGCGGGCCGACATCGCCGAGGTGCGCGGCGTCTCGTCCGAGTGGGCGCTGGCGGGACTGGTCGAGCGCGGGCTCGTCGAGGAGCAGGGACGCGCGGCGACGCCGGGGACGCCGATCCTGTACGCGACGACCGAGCGCTTCCTCAAGCTCTTCGGCCTGCGCTCGCGCGCCGAGCTGCCGCCTCTGGAGGAGTTCGCTCTCGAGGCGGGCGAGGTCGAGGAGATCCGTGCCCGCCTGCTCTCGAACGCCGCCCGGAGGCGGCCATGAGCGCGCCCATGAACCTGGTCGCGTACCTGGCTCGCGCCGGCGTCGGCTCGCGCCGCGCGTGCGACGAGCTCGTGCAGAGCGGCGCTGTGACCGTCAACGGCGAGGTGGTCACCTTCCCGCGCCACAAGGTGGAGGAGGCGGACGTCGTCGCCGTCGGCGGCGAGACGGTGACGCCGCGCACCCTGCGCTACGTGCTCGTCAACAAGCCGCGCGGCGTGGCGAGCACGCGCAGCGACCCGCACGCCGACCGGGTGATCGTCGACCTCGTGCCCGAGGGCCGGACGCTGTTCCCCGTCGGGCGTCTCGACGTCGAAACGACCGGGCTCATCATCCTCACCAACGACGGCGTGCTCGCCAATCGCCTCATGCACCCGCGCTACGGTGTCCAGAAGACGTACGCGGTGAGAGTTCGCGGCAAGGTGACCAAGCGGGCCCTCGCGAGCCTGCGCCAGGGGGTCGTGCTCGAGGACGGCGTCACCGCCCCGGCGGAGGTCACGCTGCGCAAGCAGAGCGCCAAGACCGCGCTCGTCGACCTGACGATCCACGAAGGCCGCAAGCGCCAGGTGCGCCGCATGTTCCAGGCCCTCGACCTGCCGGTCGAGGACCTGCACCGGCGGCGCTACGGACCCCTCTCGGACAAGGGGCTCTCGCCGGGCGGGTTCCGCGAGCTGGGTGGCGACGAGGTCGAGAGCCTGCGCCGCGCCGGCGAGGACGTGAGCACGGCGGTCGCCGGCGAGACGCAGGGCGACCCGGTGCCCCTCGCCGCGCCCGAGGCAGCCGTTCTCACGGCGCCGCGATGCACGTCGGCAGCCGACGACGCGGCGCCGCAGGCCGCGCCCGAGGCGAGTGCGACCGCAGGAGCCGCCGGCGGAGCCCGGCGGCGACGCCGGCTGAGCGTCGCTCAGTCCCGCCCTCCGGCAGGGCCGGCCTCATGGGCCGGTGTATACTCTCAGGCTCCACGACGAGGCAGGGATGATGACGCCGCACGACACCGCGCCACGGTTGCGGGCGCTCCGCGGGGCGACGACTGTCGACGCAGACACCAGTGAGGCCATCCGCGAGCGCACGGCCGAGCTGGTCACGACGCTGCTCCAGCGCAACGCTCTGGCGGTCGACGACGTCGTCAGCGTCATCTTCACTGCCACGGCCGACCTGACGGCCGACTTTCCCGGCCGTCGCCGCGCGCAGCGTCGGTCTCTCGGGCACGCCGCTGCTGTGCAGCCAGGAGATACCGGTCGCCGGGGCGGTCGAGCGTTGCGTCCGCGCCCTCGTGCACTGCTATCTGCCCGCCGGGCGCGGCGCCCATCATGTGTACCTGCACGGAGCGCGGCAGCTCCGTCTCGACCTTCCGGAGTGAGCTGATGAGGTTCGTCCCCGAGCTCGAGCAGCATGGTGCCGTACGAACCGGGCCAGCCCCTCGAGCTCGTCATGCGCCGGTTCGGCCTGACCGAGGTGGTCAAGCTGGCCTCGAACGAGTTCCCGCTGCCGCCGTTCGACGAGGTCAGGGAAGCGGTCCTCGCCGCCATCGACGACCTGAACCGCTATCCCGACGGCCACTGCACCGACCTGCGCGCGGCGCTCGCCGCGCGCTACGGCCGCACGAGCGACGAGATCGCCGTCGGCAACGGCTCGTGCGAGCTCCTCATGCTGCTCGGCGACATCCTGCTCGAGCATGGCGACGAGGTCGTGTTCGCCGACCCGTCGTTCACCGTCTACAGCGACATCTGCCTGCGCCACGGGGCCAGGGCCGTGACCGTGCCGACGGTCGAGTTCGCCCACGATCTCGAGGCGATGGCGGCCGCGGTGACCAAGCGGACGCGGATCGTGTTCGTCTGCAACCCCAACAACCCTACCGGGACGTACGTTCCGGTCGCCGACATCGCCGCGCTGATCGAGGCGGTGCCGAACGACGTCCTGATCGTCGTCGACGAGGCCTACAACGAGTTCGTGAGCGCCGCCGACGCCCAGGACGCGTTGCCCTTGCAGGCCGACCACGAGAACGTGATCGTCCTGCGCACGTTCTCGAAGATCTACGGCCTGTGCGGCATGCGCGTCGGCTACGGCCTCTGCTCCCCCGAGATCAAGCGGGCGCTCGACAAGGTGCGACAGCCCTTCAACGTGAACCGGCTCGCCCAGGCGGCGGCGTGCGAGGCCCTGAAGCACCAGGACCAGGTCGCGGAGCGCGCCGCCCTCAACGCGTCGCTGCGTGCCTCCATGGTCGAGCGCCTGGCCGCGATGGGCCGCGCCACGGTGCCCAGCGAGGCGAACTTCATGCTGGTCGACGCGCGTGGCCTGCGTGTGCCGCAGGAGAAGGTGTTCGAGACGCTCCTCGCGCAAGGCGCCATCGTCCGCGACGGCAACGCGCTTGGGTGCCCGGGATGGGCGCGGGTGAGCGTCGGGACCCGGGCGGAGACGGACTTCTACCTCGACAAGCTCGCGACCCTTCTGCCGGACCACGGCGCGAAGGGCGAAGGGAGGACGAGCTGAGCATGATGGTCATCATGCACGAGTCGGCGACCGCCGAGCAGGTCGCGCACGTCGTGGCGCGCGTCGAGGAGGTCGGCGCGTCCGCGCACGTCTCGACCGGCGAGCGCGTCACGGTGATCGGTGTCATCGGCGACCGCGAGGAGCTCACGGCGCTGCCGCTCGAGGCCATGCCCGGCGTGGAGCGCGTGGTGGCGATCCTCAAGCCGTACAAGCTCGTGAGCCGCGAGTTCCAGGCCGCGGACACCGTCGTCGACGTCCGCGGCGTCAAGATCGGCGGGGGTCACTTCGCGATCATCGCCGGCCCCTGCTCGGTCGAGACGCCGGCGCAGGTGATGGAGTCCGCGCGCGCCGTCAGGGCGGCCGGGGGTCACCTGCTGCGCGGCGGCGCCTTCAAACCGCGGACCTCGCCGTACGCCTTCCAGGGCCTCGGCGAGGAAGGGCTCAAGATGCTCGCCGCGGCACGCGACGAGACCGGCCTCCCAATCGTCACCGAGATCATGGACCCGCGTGACCTCGACGTCGTGTACCGCTACGCCGACGTCGTCCAGATCGGCGCCCGCAACATGCAGAACTTCCTGCTGCTCGCCGAGGTCGGTGGGCTCGACAAGCCGGTGCTCCTCAAGCGCGGCCTCTCGGCGACCATCGAGGAGTGGCTCATGGCGGCGGAGTACGTGGTCAAGGGGGGCAACCGCGACGTGATCCTCTGCGAGCGGGGCATCCGGACGTTCGAGACCGCCACGCGCAACACGCTCGACCTCGGAGCGGTCGCCGTGGCCAAGCTCGCGAGCCACCTGCCGGTGGTCGTCGACCCGAGCCACGCGACCGGACGCCCCGACCTTGTGCTGCCGCTCTCGCTCGCCGGCGTGGCCGTGGGGGCGGACGGATTGATCGTGGAGACGCATCCCAACCCCGAGCATGCCCTGAGCGATGGGCCGCAGTCGATCCCCACTGCGGCCTTCGGCGAGTACGCGGAGCGCGTGCTCGAGCTCGTCCGCTGGGCGGGCAAGAGCGTCGCCTGAACCCGATGGCGGTCGACACGCTGAAGGGCGGCACGCTCGCCGTCGTCGGGGTCGGTCTCATGGGCGGCTCGCTCGGCCTGGCGGCGCGCCGCGCCGGCGTGCGCGAGATCATCGGCGTGAGCCGCAGCCGCGACACGCTCGACCTCGCGCTCGAGTGCGGCGCGATCACCGTCGCCTGCGCGAGCGTCGAGGAGGCCGCCGCAGCGGCCGACCTCGTGGTGGTGGCCACGCCGGTGCGCCTCGTCGTCGAGCACGTCAAGGCGGCGCTGCGCGCCGCCGGCCCCGACACCCTCGTGACCGACGTCGGAAGCACCAAGGGGCCGCTGATGCGCGCCCTGACGCCCGCCGAGCAGCGGCGCTGCGTCGGCGGGCACCCGCTCTGCGGTTCCGAGACGGCGGGCGTCGCCAACGCGCGCGCCACCCTCTACGAGGGCGCCACCTACTTCCTCACGCCGGGGGCGCATGTCGACCCCGAGGCGTACGGCCGCCTGTACGGGTTCATCGGCGACCTCGGGGCGCGCCCGGTCGCCATCGACCCGGAGGAGCACGACCGGCTCATGGCGCTCATGAGCCACCTGCCGCACGTGCTCGCCAACGTGCTCATGACGCAGGCGGGCCAGCACGCCGGCTCGCGCGACGCTCTGCTTTCCGCCGGGCCGAGCTTTCGCGACCTGACGCGCATCGCCGGCAGCAACCGGCGCGTGTGGAGCGACATCTTCCTCGACAACCGTGCCGCTCTGCTCGCCGCCCTCGCGAGCTTTCAGGAGGGCCTGCAGGAGGTGCTCGAGGCGCTCGCCGCGGCGGATCCCGAACGCGTCGGCGACACTATCGCGCGCGCCGCGTCGCACCGCGAGCGCATGCTGGTCGAGAGCAGTCTCGAGCCCAGCGAGCTGCAGCGCATCGTAGTACGGATCCCGGACCGGCCCGGCGTGCTCAAGGAGATCATGGTCGCTCTGGGCGACGCGAACATCAACGTCGAGGACCTCGCCATGCACCACATGAGCGCGGAGCTCGGCGGCACGCTGACCGTCTACGTGCTCGGGGATGACGCCTGCCGTCGTGCCGGCCACCTCCTCGCCGGCCTCGGCTTCGAGACCATGACCGGGCCGGCGGTCGAGTGACCGCGGTCCCCGGCGGCGCCCCCGAGGCCGCCCTCGTGGTCGCCATCGACGGGCCGAGCGGCTCGGGCAAGAGCACTGTCGCCCGTCGGGTCGCCGCGCGTCTCGGACTACCTGTACCTGGACACGGGCGCGATGTACCGCGGCGTCGGTGTGCTGGCCGCCGAGGCGGGCGTCTCGCCCGACGACGAGGCGGCGGTCGTGGCGGTGGCCCAGAGGGCGCGACTGCGCTTCGACGGCGGCGGGCGGCTGCATGCTGGCGAGCGCGACCTCAGCGAGGCGATCCGGACGCTCGAAGCAGGCGAGCTCGCCTCGCGCGTGTCGGCGCTGCCCGGCGTGCGCCGCCTGCTCGTCGAACAGCAGCGCGCCCTGGCCAGGGAGCGCGGCGTCGTCATGGAGGGCCGCGACATCGGCACCAACGTCTTCCCGGAGGCGGCGGTCAAGGTCTTTCTCACGGCCGCGCCCGACGTGCGCGCCGGACGCCGCCTGCAGGAGTTGCGCGCCGCCGGCGGCGACGTCACGTACGAGGAGGTCCTCGCCAACGTCCTCGAGCGCGACCGGCGAGACGAGGAGCGCGCCGTCGCGCCGTTGCGCCGGGCGGAGGACGCCGTCGAGGTCGACACGACCGCCATGAGCCTGGAGGAGGTCGTCGCCGCCGTCGAGGGCATCGCCCGGTGCCGGCTCGGGCTGTGAGCGCGCGGCCGGCGGGCGTACAGTGAGGGCCGTGGACGACGCCAGGGGGAGGAGACCGTGATGAGGCTCTGGGGCCTGCCGCTGCGGGGCCACGGAGACAGCGTGATCTACACGCTCGCGCGCTGCGTCGTGGTCCTCGTCTTCGGCGGTATCTACCGCTGCCGGGCCCAAGGCGCACACCGTCTGCCGGCGGACGGGCCGGCCATCATCGTCGTCAATCACCAGGCCAACATCGACCCGGTCATCGTCGGCATGGTGTTCGACCGGCCGCTGCGCTTCATGGCCAAGAAGGAGCTCTTCAAGTTCGGTCCCCTGGGCCGGCTCGTGGGTTCGCTCGGCGCGTTCCCGATCGACCGTGGCGCCGGCGACACGGCCGCCCTGCGGACGTCGCTCGACGTCCTCGCCGACGGTGGCGCGCTGATGATGTTCCCGGAGGGACACCGGTACCCGGACGACCAGGTCCACGACTTCCTGCCCGGCGTGGGCATGCTCGCCCTGCGCAGCGGGGCGCCCGTGCTTCCGGTCGGTGTCGAAGGGCACGCCGGCGATGTGGCGCGACGGACGCCCCGGCTTTCCGGCGCTGCGCGTGCTGGTGGGGGAGCCCATCGACCTGTCCGACCTCACGGGGCGCGGGAGCAAGGTCTACGCCGAGGCGGCACGCCGCATGCAGGGGGCGGTGGCGGAGCTCTATGCGCGGCTCTGACGAGGCGCGAGGGGCGTCGGCTCGGACGTTCCGCGCGACCGGGCCGCGGCGGAGGCCGACGAGCGCCGCGCCGCGCCGCGCGTGGTCGACGCCGACGGGTGCGAGATCGTCATCGCGCGCTACGCCGGGTACTGCTACGGCGTCGAACGCGCCCTGAGACTCACCGAAGACGCCCTCGCGAGCGCCGATCGGCCCGTGGCCACCCTGGGCCCGATCATCCACAACCCGAGCGTCGTCGCGGCGCTCGCCGCGCGCGGCGCCGACGTGGTCGACTGCGTCGCCGACGCCGTCGGGGGCACGCTCGTCGTACGCACGCACGGCGTCGCCCCAGAGGTCGTCGCGGAGGCGCGGGGACGGCGACTCGAGGTGATCGACGCGACGTGCCCGTTCGTGGCCGTCGCACAGCGCAAGGCGCGGGCTCTCCACGAGGCCGGCTACACCGTCGTCATCCTTGGGGAGCTCGATCATCCCGAAGTCGTGGGCCTGCAGGGGTTCGCCGGCGCGGAGGCGATCGTCGTCGAGGACCCCGGCGAGGTGCCGCTCGGGCGCCTGCGCGGACGCAAGGTGGGCGTCGTGGTCCAGACGACGCAGGCTCACGACGCGCTGGCGCGGCTCGTCGCTTCTCTGGCGCCGAACGTCCGCGAGCTGCTCGTGTACAACACCGTCTGCGACGCGACGGAGAAGCGCCAGAGCGCGGCGTGCGAGCTCGCGGCGCAGGTCGACGTGGTCATCGTCGTCGGAGGGCGTAACAGCGCCAACACGATGCGCCTCGCGAAGCTCTGCCGCGGCATCGAGGCGCGCACGCACCACATCGAGTCGGCGACGGAGCTCCGCGCGGAGTGGGTGAGAGGCGCGCGGCGCGTGGGCGTCACCGCGGGGGCGTCGACGCCCGACGACGAGATCGAGGCCACCGTCGCCCGCCTGCAGAGCCTCTGCGGAGCGCGTGACGAGCGCTAGGCGCGCGAGCGGCGGTCTCACGGTCGAGTCGGTCCGCGGCGCGGCGCGGCGCGGCGGCCTGCGCGCCGGGGACTGCGTCGTCGCCCTCAACGGAAGCGCGCCGGAGGACGTCCTCGACCTCGAGATGGCCGCCGCGGACGGCGTCCTCTGGCTTCGCGTGCTGCGCGACGGACACCCTCTGGATCTGGCCGTGCGGCCGACGGCTCGGGCAGGCCACGGCATCGCCCTGGCGCACGGTCTCGGGGTGCGGCCGCGCGCCTGCCGCAACGCCTGTCGCTTCTGCTTCGTCGACCAGCTGCCTGCGGGCCTGCGCGCCAGTCTCTCCTTCAAGGACGACGACTACCGGCTGTCCTTCCTCCACGGCACGTTCATCACCCTCACCAACCTCTCGCCGCACGACGTCGACCGCATCGTGGGGCTGCGCCTCGCGCCGCTGTACGTGTCGCTGCACGCCTGGGACGACGAGGCGCGCGTCGCGCTCATGGGCGCGGCCGCCCGCTCCGCGGTCCGCGTCCTGCGGCGGCTCGACGTGGCCGGCCTCGAGGTCCACGTCCAGATCGTGCTCTGCCCCGGCTGGAACGACGGTCCGGTGCTGGCGGAGACGGTGGACCAGCTGTCGCGGATGGCCGCGGTGGAGGACGTGGGCATCGTGCCGGTGTCGCTCGCCGCCGAGGGCGACCTGCGGCGCGTCACAGCGGCGGACGCCGGGGCGGTGGTGGCGGCGGTCGAGACTTGGCAGGCCGCATGCCGGGCGAGGCTCGGCAGGGACTTCGTGCACGCCGCCGACGAGTTCCACCTGCTCTGCGGGCGTCTGCCGCCGGAGAGCGACGCGACGCTGCAGTACGAGAACGGGATCGGCATGGCGGCGCACCTCCTGGACGAGGCGTGCGAGCTGGCCGGCGGCGTGCTCCTGGGAGGCGGGGGTCGACGCGGGTCCGCCTTCTCGGCGGTCTGCTCGCCCGCCCCGTGCTCGAGGCGGTCTGCGCGCGGCTGGGAGGCGCCGGCGTGGACTGCCGCCCGTTCCTCGTCGCCAACCGGCTCTTCGGGCCGCACGTGACCGTCGGCGGCCTGCTCGGCGGTGCCGAGGTGCTGGCCGCCCTCGGCGCGGACCCCCTGGCGCCGGACGAGTGGCTTCTCGCGTCGCGCGGCTTCCTGCCGGAGGAGCTCGGGCGCACGCTGGACGACGTCGGCGAGGACGAGCTTGCCGCCGCCTGCGGTGGCCGGCTCGTCCTCGCCGACGACCTTTCCGAAGCCTTTGCTAGACTGGGGCAGTGACCGAGACCCCGCCCACCGTCGTCGTCGTCGGATCGCCGAACGCCGGCAAGTCCACCCTCGTGAACCGCCTCAGCGGCTCGCGCGCCGCCGTGGTGCACGAGACCCCTGGTGTGACCCGCGACCGCAAGGACCTTGACGTCGAGTGGCGCGGCCGTCACGTCCGGCTCGTCGACACGGGGGGCTACGACACCGCGCAAGACTCGCCGCTCGCGGCCCCGATCCGCGAGCAGATCGGAGCCGCTCTGGCGAGCGCCGACCTCGTCCTCTTCGTGGTCGACGGCCGCGCCGGGGCGGTCGCCGACGACCACGAGATCGCCCAGGTACTTCGCCGCGCGCGCGTCCCCGTCGTCCTGCTGGCGAACAAGCTCGACGATCCCGCCGCGCACCCGGCGGTCGACCTCTACCAACTCGGGCTCGGAGAGCCGGTCCCGATCTCGGCCGTGCACGGCCTCGGCATCGGCGACCTCCTGGACACGGTGCTGGAGGTAGTCGGTGAAGGACGCGACGCGGGCGCGGCGGACGCGGAGACCGACGAGGGCGGGGAGGAGGGCGGGCCGCGCCCGCCCGTCCCCGTCGCCATCGTCGGCCGGCCGAACGCCGGCAAGTCGTCGCTCTTCAACGCCATCGCCGGCGAGCCGCGAGTGATCGTCAGCGAGGTGGCCGGCACCACGCGCGACGCGATCGACACCGTGATCGAGACACGGCACGGCGCTTTCCGCTTCATCGACACTGCCGGCATGCGCAAGGCGGCCAAAATGAGCGGGGTCGAGTACTACTCGTACCTGCGAAGCCTGCAGAGCCTCGACCGCGCGCACGTCGCTGTGGTCGTGCTCGACGCCACGCTCGGCTTCGGCGAGCTCGACGTGCAGGTCGCCGTCGAGGCGACCCACCGGCATTGCGCCACCGTGCTCGCCGTGAACAAGACCGACATCGCCGAGCTCGACCTGGAGGAGGTGCGCGGGATCGCCGGGCGCAAGCTGCGTCAGCGCCCGGCCGCCGTGCCGGTGTCTGCCCGCACGCACGCCGGGGTCGCCTCCCTGCTCGAGATGGTCGCCCTGCTGGACACTCGCTATACTGCGCACATCGCGACGGCCGAGCTGAACCGGGCGCTGGCCGCGCTCACCGCCGAGCGGCCGCTCCCGGCCAAGCGCGGCCGTCGGCTCAAGATGTACTACGCGGCCCAGTTCGGCACTTCGCCGCCGCGCATCGCGATCGAGATCAACGACCGCGCGCTCGTGACACGCGACTACGGGTACTTCGTGGAGAATCGCCTCCGCGGCCGCTTCTCGCTGGAGGGCGTGCCGCTCATCATCGACTTCAAGGGACGATGAACCTGCTCGATGTGATCCTCTTCATCCCCATGCTGGTGGCGGCCTACCTGCTGGGCGCCATCCCCTTCGGCCTCGTCATCGGCAAGCTCTTCTTCGACGTCGACATCCGCGAGCGCGGCTCGGGCAACGTGGGCACGACGAACGCCTTCCGCGTGCTGGGCAAGAAGGCCGGCGTCGCCGTTCTCGCCTGCGACATGCTCAAGGGCTATGTGCCGGCCCTCATCGCCAGCCTCCTGTTCGGGCCGTGGGCGACGATCTTCATCGCCTCGGCCCCCGTCGCCGGGCACATGTACTCGGTCTTCCTGCGCGGTTCCGGGGGCAAGGGCATCGCCACCGGCAGTGCCGTGGCCCTGGCCCTGGTCCCCGCGATCTACGTGATCGCCCTCGGGACCTGGATAGCCGTGCTGCTCCTGGGTCGCATGGTCAGCCTCGCGTCGCTCTCGGCGGCGCTGATGCTTGCCGTTCTCGTGCTGCTCACCGCTCAGCCGCTCCCCTACGTGATCGCGGCGCTCCTCGTCCTCGTCCTCGTGACGATCGCGCACCGCGGCAACATCGGGCGCATCCTTGGGCACCGCGAGCCGCGGGTCACCTTCCCCTGGAACGCCAAGCCGCCGGCCGTCGGTGACGCCGGACGAGGGACGGGAGGGGTGTGATCATGGACGTCACCGTCATCGGCTCCGGAAGCTGGGGCAGCGCCTTCGCCCGGCACCTCTCGCGCCGCGGTCATCGCGTGCAGGTCCTGAGCCTGACCGCGGCCGAGGCGGCCGAGCTCTCGAAGGCGCGCGAGAACCCGTCCTTTCTCCCCGGCGTCCGGCTGCCGGACGAGCTGGTCTTCGCGGCCATGCAGGACGCCGAGATCGCAGGGGCGGACCTGATCGTGTACGCCGTTCCCACGCAAGCGGTCCGCGAGGTCGCGGCCTGGGTGGCCCCGCAGCGCGCGCCGCGGAGCTTGCAGCTGTCACTGGCCAAGGGTTACGAGCTCGGCAGCCTGCTGCGGCCGACCCAGGTGATCCGCGAGGTCACCGGGTCGCCCGCGGCGGCGCTCTCGGGTCCCAATCACGCCGAGGAGATCGGCCGCGACATGCCGTCGGCGACCGTCATCGCCAGCGTCGACATGACGGTCGCCGAGCAGCTGCAGAAGGCCATCGCCGGCGAGACGCTGCGCGTGTACACGAACGACGACGTCCTCGGGGTCGAGTCCTGCGGCGCGATGAAGAACCCTATCGCGGTCGCAGTCGGGATGTCGGACGGCCTCGGCTACGGCGACAACTCGCGTGCCGCGCTCATGACGCGCGGTCTCGCCGAGGTGGCGCGCCTCGGGCTGGCGCAAGGGGCGCGCTTCGAGACCTTCAGCGGACTCGCCGGCGTCGGCGACCTCATCGCCACCTGCACCTCCCGTCACAGCCGCAACCGGCGCGCGGGCGAGCTGCTGGCCGGCGGAGCGACGCCGGCGGAGGCCGTCGCCGAGGTGGGGCAGGTGGTGGAGGGCTTCCCGACGGCGTATGCCCTTCACGACCTCGCGGCGCGCTACGCCGTGGAGATCCCGGTCACCGAGAACGTCTACGAGGTCCTCGAGGGCCGGCGCACCCCGTCGGCGTGCGTGGCCGACCTCATGGGCCGGGTGCAGAAGCGCGAGTAGCGCGACCCGGCCCACGTCGGTCGCGCGCCGGCGCGAACGGTCGACGCCCCCGGTGTCGTTGAACCGGGGCGCGGCGGTCTGGTAGACTCCCGCGGGCCGCGCGGCGGCCAGACGAACCGCCTCTCCCGCGCCCTTCAGCAACGCCATCCCGGACGCGCCGGCCTCTCCCCGCCGGGCGCTCCCTGTGAGGAGGTACGGTGGACGCCAACAGCTATCTGTTCACCTCGGAATCGGTCACCGAGGGACATCCCGACAAGCTCGCCGACCAGATCTCGGACGCCATCCTCGATGCGATCATCGCCGAGGACCCGTACTCTCGCGTCGCTTGCGAGACGCTCGTCAACACAGGCTTCGCCCTCGTCGCCGGCGAGATCACGACCGAGGCCTACGCCGACATCCCGACGATCGTCCGCCAGACGGTCAAGGAGGTCGGCTACACCGAGGCGCGCTTCGGGTTCGACTGGGAGACCTGCGGCGTCATGGTCGCGATCGACGAGCAGTCCCCGGACATCAGCCAGGGTGTGTCGCAGTCGCTCGAGGTGCGCACCGACGTCAACGACGACGACAGTCTCGACCTGCAGGGGGCCGGCGACCAGGGCATGATGTTCGGCTTCGCCTGCAACGAGACGCGCGAGCTCATGCCGCTGCCCATCTCGCTCGCCCACCAGCTCGCCAAGCGGCTCGCCGACGTGCGCAGGGCCGAGATCCTCCCGTACCTGCGCCCCGACGGCAAGTCTCAGGTGTCGGTGCGCTACGAGAACGGGCAGCCCGTCGAGATCACCAAGGTGGTGCTCGCGGCGCAGCACTCGGAGAAGGCCGACCTGCAGAGCATCATCCGGCCCGACCTCATCGAGCACGTCGTCGAGCCTATCCTGCCCAAGCATCTGTACGACGCGGCCCGACTCGAGGACCTGGTCGTCATCAACGCGACCGGCAAGTTCGTCATCGGCGGGCCGATGGGTGACGCCGGCCTCACGGGGCGCAAGATCATCGTCGACACGTACGGCGGCGCCGCGCGCCACGGCGGTGGCGCCTTCTCGGGCAAGGACCCGAGCAAGGTCGACCGCTCCGGCGCCTACGCCGCGCGCTACGTGGCGAAGAACCTCGTCGCCGCCGGCCTGGCCGACCGCTGCGAGCTGCAGGTGGCGTACGCGATCGGCGTCGCGCACCCTGTCTCGCTCATGGTCGACTGCCAGGGCACGGAGAAGATCGACGTGGCCACGATCGAGAGGCTGATCCGCGAGCACTTCGACCTGCGTCCAGCGGCGATCATCCGTGACTTGAACCTGCGGCGCCCGATCTTCCGCAAGACGGCGGCCTACGGTCACTTCGGCCGTCACGACCACGACTTCACGTGGGAGCGCACCGACAAGGCGGAGGCGCTGCGCGCCGCCGCCGGCTTGCCGAAGGCCTGACGCGGCGGCGCCGCGGAGCACGCGTGAGCGTGGCGACGGGACAGGCGTGAGCGTCGCCGCCGTCTTCCCGCTCGTCCGCACGCGGGCGTTCGCCGAGCCGTTCGACTACGCGCTTCCGGCTTCGTCCGGCGACGAGGTCACCGCCGGTGCGCTCGTCGCCGTCCCGCTCGGGGTGCAGACGGTCATCGGGGTGGTGCTCGAGCTGCGCGCGCGGAGCACGCACGAGGGCGTCTTGCGGCCCGTTGCGGACGTCCTCGACGTCCCCGGCCTCGGCCCGGACCTGCTGGCTCTTGCCGAGCGGGTGCGCCGCCACTACCTTGCCTCGCTGAGCGGGGCCCTGGCGCTTGTCGCGCCGCCCACGGGTGCCCTGCGCGTCACTCGTCAGTACGCCCTGACCGACGCGGGCAAAGCGGCGCTCGAGGCGGGCGAAGGCGACCTCGAGGCCATCGATGGGCTGACGCCGCCGGGAGGGGCCTTGCGGCGAGCGGCGGAGCGCTACCGCCGCAAGGGCTGGGTGCGCGTCGCGCACCAGGTCCACGTCGTCGGCGCGCAGGCCGAGTCCCGCACGCTGGTCTCTGGGCGAGGGCGAGATCAAGCGAGCGGGCGCCCGTCAGCGTGCCGCGCTCGAGGCGCTCGCCAAAGTGGGCCGGGTCGACGCGCGCGCTTTGCGCGCCGCGACCGGCCTCTCGCGCGTCGGCCTCGAGAGCCTCGTGGCCGCGGGCGCGGTGCGCGTGGTGACCGGGGAGGAAGGGGGGGCGGCGAGCGAGCCGCCGCCGGAGCCGGCGGCTGCCGGGCCCGCCGCCGCCCAGGCCTCGAGGCTCGCTGCCTGCGCGCGCCTGGGCGATGAGGTCGATCTGCTGCCCGACCAGGCGGCGGCCCTCGACACGATCCTCTGCGCCTCCCGCCCCGGCGACGAGGTGCTGCTGCACGGGGTCACCGGCAGCGGCAAGACCGAGGTCTACCTGCGCGCCGCCGCGGCCGTCCGCGCTTCGGGGCGCTCGGTGCTCTTCCTGGTGCCGGAGATCGGCCTCACGGGGCAGACCGTCGGCAGGGTGCGTGAGCGCTTCGCCGGCGAGCCGGTGGCCGTCCTCCACTCCGGCCTTTCGACAGGCGAGCGGCTCGACGCCTACCGGCAGCTCGCCTCGGGCCGCGTGCGCCTCGCCGTGGGCGCGCGGTCGGCGGTCTTCGCTCCGCTCCAGGACCTCGGCCTGATCGTCATCGACGAGGAGCACGACACCTCCTACAAGCAGGACAACGAGCCGCACTACGACGCCCGCACGGTGGCCCGCTGGCGGGCGCAGGCGTGCGGGGCCGTCGTCGTCAGCGGGTCGGCGACGCCGTGCGTCGAGACCTACGCGAGAGCGCCGCTGCACGCCGACCTCACGACGCGGGTCGACGGCTCGGCTCCTCCACCCCTCGAGGTCGTCGACATGCGCGACGTGCACGACGTCTTCTCGCCGCAGCTCGCCGCCGCGCTCGCCGAGACGGTCGACGCCGGCGAGAAGGCGATCCTCTTCCATAACCGGCGAGGCTACGCCGGCTACCTCGTCTGCGGGCACTGCGGCCACGCGTGGAGCTGCCCGCGCTGCGACGTGACGCTGACGCTGTTCGGCGGGGGAGAGGGCGGATTGCGTTGTCGCACCTGCGGGCACGCCGAACCTGCCCCTGCAGTGTGTCCTGAGTGCGGCAGCGGTGAGGTCTCGCGGCACGGCTTCGGGACCGAGCGCGTCGAGCGCGAGGTCCGCTCGCTGCTGCCAGGGGTCGGGCTGCTCCGGCTGGACTCCGACGTCGCCGTCTTCGTACCGGCGCCTGCAGGCCGTCCTCGACGCCTTCGCCGCCCCGGGTCCCAAGGTGCTGGTGGGCACGCAGATGATCGCCAAGGGCCATCACTTCCCCGAGGTGACCCTCGTCGGCGTCGTCGACGCCGACGTGACGCTGCACTTCCCCGACTTCAGAGCCGAGGAGCGGACCTTCGCCATGCTGGTGCAGGTGGGAGGGCGCAGCGGGCGCGGGCCGCGCCCCGGGCGCGCCATCGTGCAGACCCTGAGCCCGGGGGCGCGCCCGATCGCGCTCGCCGCCGCGGGGCAGCAGGAGCGTTTCTACAGCGAGGAGGTGGCGCAGCGGGCGGCGTTCGGCTATCCGCCCGCCACCGCGCTCGTCGGTCTCGAGCTCTCCTCCACGGCGGCCGAGAAGGCCGCGAAGGGCGCCGCGTTCGTCGCCGAGCGTATGGCGGCGCTCCTCGAGGGCCGGGCGGAGGTCCTCGGGCCCGGCCCCCTCTATCGCGAGCGGGGGCGCCACGGGGCTCGCGTCCTGATAAAAACTGCTGAGATAGGGGAAACACTCGACATACTGCGGCCTTGGATCGAACGCTACCGGCCGCGGTTCGCCGACCGGGGCGCGCGGCTGGTCGCCGACGTCGACCCCCAGTGGCTGTGAGGCGAGGCAACCGCTACCATGAGGCGATGAGCGAGACCACCGACACCAGGAGCCGCGAGAGCCGGGCACAGCGCGAGGCGCGGCGCGAGATCCGCGTCATCGGCGACCCCGTGCTGCGCGAGCGAGCGCGCGAGGTCACGACCTTCGACCGCTCTCTGCGCAAGCTCGCCAAGCGGATGATCCGCATCATGCACGACGCCCCGGGCATCGGCCTCGCGGCCCCGCAGGTCGGCGTCATCGACCGGCTGCTCGTCTACGACATCGACGACGACCCCCGGGTCCTGGTGAACCCGCGACTGAGCGAGTTCTCCGACGACCGCGTGGAGAGCGACGAGGGCTGCCTCAGCGTACCCGGCGTGGCCATGCCGGTGGAGCGCGCCGCTCCGGGTGCGCGTCCAGGGGCAAGACGAGACGGGCGCCCCTGTTGACTTCGTCGCCGAGGAGCTCGAGGCGCGTGTGATCCAGCACGAGGTCGACCACCTGGACGGCGTCCTGATCGTCGACCGGACGACGCGGGAAGCCCGGGCGGCCGCGCTCCGTGCCCTGCGCGAGGGCACGGCCACCGACGTGGTGGCCGGCGGGCTCTGAGCGCCGTGCGAGTGGCGTTCGCCGGCACGGCGCCGTTCGCCGAGCTCGTTCTCGCCGGACTCGTGGGCTCCCGCCACGCTCCCGTGGTCGTCGTGACCAACCCGGACCGTCCGCGCGGGCGGCACGGCACCCCGCAAGCGCCCGCCGTGAAGACGGCGGCGCTCGCTGCAGGCCTCCCCGTGCTGCAGCCCGAGCGGGTCGGGGATCCGGCATCGGTCGATGCCCTGCTCGCGCACGGTCCCGACGTCTTCGTCGCCTGCGCCTACGGCCAGATCGTCGGCGCCGCCGTCCTCGCCGCCCTTCCGTGCCTGGTCGTCCATCCGTCGCCGGTGCCGCGCTGGCGCGGCGCGGCTCCGGTCGAACGGGCGCTGATGGCGGGGGAGACCGAGCTGGGCGTGGCGACCCTGCAGATGACTGCCGGGGTCGACGAGGGCCCGGTCGCCGACGAGCGCGCCGTGTCCGTCCCGCGCGACGCCGACGCGGGCGAGGCGTACCGGCTCCTCGCGCCGGCCGCCGTCGAGAGCCTGCTCGCGACCCTCGACGCCATGGCGTCGAGGACGGTGCGCTGGCGGCGCAACAGGGCGAGTCGTCGTACGCCGAGAAGATCGGCGCCGCGGACCGGCGGATCGACTGGACCCGGTCCGCGACCGCGATCGCCGACCAGGTGAGGGCGCTCTCGCCCCATATCGGCGCCGTGACCGAGCTCCTCGGGAGGCGGACCGTGGTGTGGCGGGCCCGGCCGGGCGACGGCGCGCTTCCTGACTCGGGCCCGGATCGCCTCGCCCTGTGCTACCGGTGAGGGGTGGCTCGAGGTCCTCGAGCTCCAGCAGGAGGGGCGCCGGCGCATGAGCGCGTCGGAGTTCCTGCGCGGGGCCGGGCGCGCCCTGGCCGGGCCGTGAGCGGTCCGGCGCCGGCGCGCCTCTCCGCCTGGCGTGCCCTCGTGCGCCTCGAGGAGAGCCGCGCGACGCTCGACGACGCCCGGGCGTCCCTGCCCGAGCTCGACGGCCTCGATGAGCGGGACCGCCGGCTCGCGACAGAGCTCATCACGGGGACGGTCAAGCGGCGTCTCAGCCTCGATGCCGTGCTCGCGCTGGCCTCGACCCCGCCTCTCGATCGGCTCGACCCGGGAGTCCTGGAAGCCCTGCGCCTCAGCGCCTTCCAGCTCCTGTTCCTCGACCGTGTCCCCGCGCACGCAGCCGTGGACGACGGCGTCGCCCTGGTGGCCCGAGGGGGGCGCCGCACGCAGGGGTACGTGAACGCCGTCCTCCGTGCGGTGGCAAGGGACGGCCGCCGGCGCCTTGACGAAGTCTCCGGCGGCGACGATCTGCGCTCGCGCTCCCTGCGCTGGTCCTGCCCGGAGTGGGTGGTCCGGCTCCTGACCGCCGACTTGGGTCGCGAAGCCGCCGACGCGCTCCTCGAGGCCGCCAACGAGGCGCCCGAGCGCTGCCTTCGCGTCAACAGGCTTCGCGGCGACGTGGTCGCCGCCCTGGCGGCGCTCGGTGAGGCCGGGATCATCGCGGAAGCCGTCACCGGCCTGCCCGACGCCCTTGTCTACGAGGGAGCGCCCATCGAGTCGACGGCGGCGTTCGCCCGGGGGCTCGTCACCCCCCAGTCGCGGGGCTCCCAGCTTGCCGGGCTCGTCGCCGCCGGAGGCGTGGCCGCGCCGCGCACGCTCGTCGACCTGTGCGCCGCGCCGGGGACCAAGACCGCGCAGCTGGTGGCCGCGCACCCCAAGACGCCGGTCACCGCCGTCGAGGTCGACCCGGCGCGCGCCGCCGCCCTGCGGGCGAACCTCCAGCGCCTCGGCGCGACGGCGACCGACGTCGTCGAGGCCGACGCGACGCGTCTTCCGGACGCCTTCGCGCGGCGCCTTCGACGTCGTTCTCGTCGACGCGCCGTGCAGCGGACTCGGCACGCTCGCCTCGCGCGCCGACGTCCGCTGGCGCCGTCGTCAGGCCGACGTCGCCCGCTTCGCCGCCACGCAGCGCCGCCTCCTCGCCGCCGGCGCCCGCTGCGTACGCTCCGGCGGCGTGCTCACGTACGCGGTGTGCACGGTGACTCGAGCCGAGACCGTCGACGTGGTCAGGGACCTGCTCGCCGGCGGCGGCTGGACGGTCGACGACCTTGGCGCCGAGTTCCCGGGTGCGGCGCACCCGGCCGACGGCGCCTTCCTGCTCGCGCTTCCGCCCCGCTGGGGTAGCACCGGCTTCTTCATCGCTCGTTTGCGACGCGAGGGTCGCTGACCTCGCCTCGGGTACGGTCTATGACCCTCGCCCCCACTTGGTGACGGAGCTGACAGGGTAGAATGGCCGCGCGGCGCCGCAGCCGCTCGGCCATCCGTGGAGGTGAGGCATGCTGCAGACGCTGAACGAGGTGCACGTCGCTCCGTCCATCCTTTCCGCCGACTTCGCGCACCTCGGCGACGACGTCGAGACCGTCCTCACCGCGGGCGCCCGGGTCATCCACGTCGACGTCATGGACGGCCGCTTCGTGCCCAACCTCACCGTCGGACCGCTCGTCGTCGGCGCCGTTGCGCCCCTCGTGCACGGGGCCGGGGCGCTCGTCGACGTCCACCTCATGATCGAGGCTCCGGAACACTCCATCGAGGCGTTCGCCGCCGCCGGGGCGGACGTCATCACCGTTCATCAGGAGACCTGCCCGCACCTGCACCGCACCCTCGCGCAGATCAGGGACACCGGCGCTGCCGCGGGCGTCGCCCTGAACCCGTCGACGCCGCTCGACAGCCTCGCCGAGGTGCGCCAGCACTGCGACCTCGTCCTCGTGATGTCGGTCGACCCGGGCTTCGGCGGCCAGAGCTTCATCGACACGTCGCTCGACAAGCTGCGCCGGGCCAGGGCGTTCCTGCCCGAGAGCGTCGCGCTCGAGGTCGACGGCGGCGTCAACGCGGTCAATGCGTCGGTCCTCGTCGCCGCCGGGGCGAACCTGCTTGTCGCCGGTTCCAGCGTGTTCGACGGCCTCGGCGCTGCGACCCGCTTCCGCGAGCTCGCCGAGGCTGCCGGCGAGCCCTGAACCGGGCCGCCGTTCGGTCCGCTTGCGCGTTTCTCGGCGCTTCGGCCGGCCCCGTCGGCTTGAGGCGAGCCCAGCATGCCCGTATACTGCGTCCTGCGAAGAACAGAGTGGCTTCAGGGCGGGGTGAAAGTCCCCACCGGCGGTGAGAGCCCGCGACCCTCGCAAGAGGTTGACCAGGTGGAACTCCTGGGCCGACGGTCAAAGTCCGGATGAGAGAAGACCACCGCGACGTCTCGGCGTCGTCCGCCCCGGAGCTGCGTGCCCGGGGCGTTGTGCGTTAAGGAGGACGCCGGAAGGTGGATCGAGACCGCCGCCAGGACGACCGCTTCATGGACGAGGCCTTCGCGCTCGCCGAGCGCGGCCGGGGCCGGACGCACCCGAACCCGCTCGTCGGCGCCCTGCTCGTGAAGGACGGCGCCGTCGTGGGACGCGGGCTCCACGCGGGCCCGGGCGAGCCCCATGCCGAGGTCGTCGCCCTGCGTGAGGCGGGCTCTGCCGCGGCCGGTGCGACGCTCTACTGCACGCTGGAGCCGTGCAGCCATCACGGGCGCACGCCGCCGTGTGCCGAGGCGCTCGTGCGGGCGGAGGTGGCACGGGTCGTGGCCGCATCCCAGGACCCCAACCCGCTGGTCGACGGGCGTGGCCTGGCTCATCTGCGTGCGGCCGGCGTCGCCGTCGACCTCGGCCGCGGTCGCTGGGAGCAGCGCGCGCAGTCCCAGAACGCCGCTTTCTTCAAGGCGACGACGACGGGCCTGCCGCTGGTCACCTACAAGGCCGCCATGAGTCTGGACGGCAAGGTCGCGGCGGCGGGCGGTGACGCGCGCTGGATCTCGAGCCCCGAGAGCCGGCGCGCAGCCCACGTGATGCGCGCCGCCGCCGACGCCGTCATGGTCGGCGCCGGCACGGTCCGACGCGACGACCCCTCGCTCAGCGTGAGGCTGGCCGAAGGCCGCGACCCCGTCAGGGTCGTCGTCTCGAGCGCCGGCCTTCTGCCGGCGGAGTGCGCTCTGCTGGCGACGGCCGGGGAGACGCCGACCGTGATCCTGGCGTCGCGCGTCGACGACACCGTGCGGCGGAGCCTCGAGGAACGCGGCGTCGAGGTCCTCGAGATCGGCGAGGGCGGCCTGCGCGTCGGACTCGGCATGCTCGCAGAACGCGGCCTGATCGACATCCTCTGCGAAGGCGGCCCCGGCCTCGCCGGCGCCCTGCTCGCCGACGGTCTCGTCGATCGCCTCGTTCTCTTCGTCGCACCGCTCCTCATCGGGCGAGGCGCGCCGGATCTCGTCGCCACACCTGCGGTCGACGCCGTCGCGCGTGCCCTGCGTCTCGCCGACGTCCGCTGGGAGACGATCGGCCAGGACCTCCTGTTGCGCGCCGACGTGGGACGCGCCGCTCCGGCTTTCCCTGAAGCCGAAGCCGTCGAACTGGCGAGTGGGGGGGAGGCGGGGGCCTGATGTTCACCGGGCTGGTCGAGGAGATCGGAACGTTGAGGTCGCTGCGCGTCGGCGCGCAGAGCGCCGTGCTCGACATCGCCGCCCGGGCGGTCGTGGCGGGCCTCGACGTGGGCGCCTCGGTGCTCACCGACGGCGTCTGCCTGACGGTGACCGCCGTGCGCGCCGACGGGTTCTCGGCCGATGTCATGCCCGAGACGGTCCGACGCACGACGCTTGCCGAGCGGCGTGCGGGCGACCGTCTCAACCTCGAGCGCGCCCTGACGCTGCAGGCACGGCTCGGCGGTCACCTGGTGAGCGGACACGTCGACGGGGTCGGCGTGGTGACGCGCGTCGCGCCGGAGGGCAACGCGCTCGTCGTCGAGCTGGACGCGCCGACGGCGGTGACCGACGTGAGCGTGCCGCAGGGCTCGGTCGCGCTCGACGGCGTCAGCCTCACCATCGTCGCCGTCGATCCCGGCAGTCTGCGCGTCTCGCTGATCCCGCACACCGCGGCGGTCACGACGCTCTCGCGCCTCAGGTCCGGAGCCAGGGTGAACCTCGAGGCCGACCTGATCGGCAAGTACGTGCAGGCGTTCCTCGTGCGGCGCAAGCCGCCCGAGGGGCTCACCTGGGAGAAGCTGGCGGAAGCGGGGTTCTGATGCGGGACAGTCCGTTCGCGACCATCGAGGAGGCGCTCGCCGACCTGCGCGAGGGCCGGTTCGTGATCGTCTGCGACGACGAGGACCGCGAGAACGAGGGCGACCTGACACTCGTCGCGCAGTTCACGACGGCCGAGAAGGTCAACTTCATGGCCAAGGAGGGGCGCGGCCTCATCTGTCTGGCGTTGACGCCCCAGCGCTGCGCCGAGCTCAACCTGCCGCCGATGGTGAGCGAGAACCGCGCCAAGCTGCAGACGGCGTTCACGGTGTCGATCGAGGCCCGCGACGGGGTGACGACGGGGATCTCGGCGCCCGACCGGGCGCGCACCATCCAGGTGGCCATAGACCCGGAGACGTCACCCGACGAGCTCGTGCAGCCGGGCCACGTCTTCCCGCTCATGGCCCGGCCCGGCGGCGTGCTCGAGCGCACCGGACAGACCGAGGCCGGCGTCGACCTCGCCCGTCTCGCCGGCCTCGCTCCCGCGGCGGTGATCTGCGAGATCATGAACGACGACGGCACGATGGCGCGCGTGCCCGACCTCGTGCCGTACGCGCGGCGCCACGGCCTCAGGATCGTCACCGTGGCCGACCTCATCAAGTACCGACGGCGCAACGAGAAGCTCATCCGCCGCGCCGCCACCGTGGCGATGCCGACGAAGTACGGCGACTTCAAGGCCGTAGGGTACGAGTCGGTGATCGACGGCGCCCACCACGTGGCCCTGGTCAAGGGCGAGGTGGCGGGGAAGAGCGACGTGCTCGTGCGCGTCCACTCCGAGTGCCTCACCGGGGACGTCTTCGGCTCGCTGCGCTGCGACTGCGGCGAGCAGTTCGCCGAGGCGCTGCGTCGCATCGACGCCGAGGGGACTGGCGTGCTCCTGTACATGCGCCAGGAGGGCCGTGGCATCGGGCTCATCAACAAGCTCAAGGCGTACGCCCTGCAGGAGCAGGGGCGCGACACCGTCGAGGCCAACCTCGAGCTGGGCTTCGCCCCGGACCTGCGCGACTACGGCATCGGCGCGCAGATCCTCGCCGACCTCGGCCTGTCGACGATCCGCATCATGACCAACAACCCCAAGAAGATCGTCGCGCTCGAGGGCTACGGCCTGCGCGTCACGGGGCGCGAGCACCTCGAGGTGCAGCCGCAGGACGACAACGTGACCTACCTGCGCACCAAGCGCGAGAAGCTCGGGCACCTGCTCGAGCACGAGGACCTGTTCGGGCAGGACGAGGGCCTTGAAGGGTAGGCCGCGCCCGGCGCCCCGACGGGGCGTCCGCGCGGCCCTTCCATCCGACGACCACGGCGAAAGGAGCCGGCGATGACGACGTTCGAAGGCAAGCTGAGCGGCAAGGGGATGAAGTTCGCCCTCGTGGTGGGGCGCTTCAACGAGATGATCTCGACGCGCCTCTACGAGGGCGCCCTCGACTGCCTGCGGCGGCACGACGTCGCCGACGGCGACGTGGACGCCGCCTGGGTCCCGGGCGCCTTCGAGATGCCGCTGGTGGCCAAGCGTCTGGCGGCGAGCGGTCGCTACGACGCCGTGATCTGTCTCGGCGCCGTGATCCGCGGAGGCACGCCGCACTTCGACTACATCGCCGCGGAGGCCGCCAAAGGCATCGCCAAGGTAAGCCTCGACAGCGGGGTGCCGGTGGCCTTCGGCGTGCTCACCACCGACACCGTCGAGCAAGCCGTCGAACGGGCCGGCACGAAGGCGGGCAACAAGGGCTGGGCCGCGGCCGCCACGGCGCTCGAGATGGCGAACCTGATGCGCGCCCTGCCGGGCGGAGGGGCGGCCTGACCCGGCTTCGCCGGGCGTCGCCGCCCGAAGGGGCTACAGAGACTGGCTGCTGCGCTGCAAGATCACGCACGGTATGCGCCGCGGCGAGCATGAGTTGCTGTTGCGCGGCGTTGTCGAACTCGATGAGTCGCTGGCCGGCGGCCGCGAGCGAGGCAGCGGCAAGCGCGGCCGCACCTCGAAGCGCACGGCGATGGTCGCGGTGTCGGCTGAGCAGACGCCGCAGGGCGGCCTCGTCGCGCCCACCCGCGCGCGATCGACGAGGTCAGCGCCAAACCCTGACCAAGGCCGCCGGCGCGACGATCGAGCTCGGCAGCATCGTCAAGACCGACGCTGCAGAGCCTACCGGGCGCTGCCCAACGCCGGCTACCTGCAGTCCTACCTCGACAAACCCTCCAGCGGCTCGATCGGCGCGACCAGCGGCTCGACCTCGTCCGCCGCGTCCTTGACCGCTGCTCCTGTACACGCCTCCTACCACACACGTCCCAGCTAGTCGCAGGCCTAGTTGAGGGATGTCGCATGATGCAGGCTACTATGCTAGGCTGTTGCTGTTCGATCGAGATTCTTCCTCCGCCCAACGATCCCAAGGCCCTGTCTTGCTTCGTCGTGTCCACGACATGGTCAGCGCATCAGCCGGTCACCCGAGAGCCGCGTCGTCGGCCTACGCCTCGGAGAGCGTGAGCTCGTCGCCGCTTCCGACGTCGCCTACGTGCGCGACCAGTTCCTGTCGCCTCGCGCCGGTGATCGATCGGGCACGCGGCGGTCTACCTCGACGGTCCCGGAGGACGCAGACACCACGGCGCGAATTTCTCGACGCCCTGCGAGCGGTTGTTCTCGCGGACCGCGACGCCAGCTACGACGGCCTCTTCGCGGCACGAGCCGCGTGACCGACGCCGACCTTCGCCGAGGCTCAGCCAGTCATGCACCGACCTCCTCGGCCGCAAACGCCGCCGAGTTCCGCTGCCGGCGCCAACGTGACGACGCTCGCCTATCTCCTCGCCGTTGCGCTTCGGCGCCGCACGTGAAGCCTGGCAGCAGAAGTCGTCGTCACGGCGCTTCGACCGCGTAGGCCAATCGCAGCCCTCGGGCGCGGCTCGCGGGCGGCGGCGTCCGTCGTGCGCCGCGTAGTGCCAGCGTACCGCGACCTGCGTTCCTCGAGCCGGCCCGCGTTCGAGGCGCTGCTCGTGCGGCCTGGGCGCACCAGGTCGTCGGCGATCGAGCCATGTCCTCGAACGCGAGTCGGCTTCCCATGACGACGACATCGCGGCGTGCGGCGCCACGTCGGCCCGGCCGCCGGGGCGCCGTCGTACGTCCGTGCGACACCGTCCGCTCCTCACCTGGTACGCCCCTCGACGTGCGCTCGATTCGGCTGCGACTTCCTGCTCCTGCTCCGCGTACAAGTTCTTCTGCTCGAGCCCGCACGTCGGGCTGCCGTATCGTCGCGTCGCGATGCGACGGCGCAGGTCGAGCCGCTGCGGCTGCTCCACGCAGACTCCCGAGCCCCCGTTCATCTGGGAGACGGGGACGCTGAACAGCGAAGGGATGGCAGGCACGATCGCGGCCGTCGACTTCATCGCCGACCTCGGCGAGAGACACGTGAGCGTGGTGGAAGGGGTCTTCTCGCGACCTGAAGGGCCGGCGGCGGGCGGTCGTGGCCGGCATGCTGGCGGCACACGCTTACGAACGGCCGTTGGCACGGTCGGCTGCGTGACGCGGCTCGCCGACATCGCCGGCGTGACGCTGTACGGCCCGCCCCAGGATAGCCCGCGACTTCCACCGTCTCGTTCACGCTCGACCGGCTGTACGCGGGCGAGGCCGCCCACGCGCTCGGCGAGCGAGGCTTCTTCGTCTGGGACGGCGACTTCTACGCCGCGCGCCTCGTCGAGGTGCTCGGGCTGGCCGAACGAGACGGCCTGATCCGCGTTGTCCTCGCCCAGTACACGACGCAGGCCGAGCAGGAACGCTTCGTGGAGGCGGTCGACGACCTCTCGCGCTACCTCTGAACGCCTTAGCAGTCTCGGTGGTGTGGCACGACCTGCACATCAGAGAACCGGGCCGCGAGCCGCCTTGCCGCCATGTCTGGGCCTACGACTTCGTGGCCGTTATAGACCCACGACGGCGCGTCCCCCGAAGCTGCTCTGCGTCGTCGATGAGTCACGCGCGAGTGCCTGGCGATCGTCGTCGCCCGGCGCATCCACTAGAGCACGAGTTCCGACCAGCTGCTCGCGTACACGGACGACTTCGACACCTGGCCGAGAAGCTCGCCGCCTGGGAGGAGTCCTACAACGTCCACGGGCCCCACGGCGGACCCGGAGGCCTCACGCCCTATGAGGTCCTCAAGGAGAAGATGACATCATAGGGCCCGGCGTCGCGCGAGGTTGGGAAGGTCACAGGTTCGCGTCGACGCGTCTCCGTGCTGTATGGCGAGCCGGGTCCTGCATCTCGCCTCCGTCAGAATGCGTCTGACGAGGCGGTTGGGCCACGCCGAGGCGACGACGCAATACCTTGCCACGAAGTCGAGAGACTCGCCCACCTGCACTGGGGCTGTGCGTCCTCAACGTCGAGAACCAGATGGTCAGAGCTCGCGCCGATGATCTCCACGCCAAAGCACTGGGTGCCAAGTGCTGCGTCCGCATGTCCTGCTCCCCGAGAGCGACGATAGCGCGCCGCGATGACCCCTGTCTTCCCAGTGCCTGATGCACATGTTGGCGTCTGGCCGATGGGCCTATGGGCATCCACGGCTTGCGGATGACTTCGATGACTTCGACGGCTACGAAGAACACTTCCCGTGCGGAATCGGGAGCGGATACCCCATGGTCTCTTCAGTCTCTTCAGGGCCGATGAGGATGCGTCCCCCACGCGCAGGTGATTGATACGACCGGCAGCGTGCCGGCGTCGACGAAAGGGAGGCTGCAGGAGGTCCCGCCCGAGATCCATCGCAGGCAACGGCCAAGGGCCTTCTCGACTTCTTCGGCCACATCAACGATGAGCTCATGTATTCTCGTGAGTCGGCAGCCACCGCAGATCTCGCCCACGATCGTGCCGACCCCGGCCAAGTCGATGCCGGCAGGGCCTCGATCGCTTCGGCAACGGGCACAGCCTCCTCGGCAGGACGCCTCTCTATGGTCGCCGGTGTCGACCATGAGGAGTACTCCGTGGCGCGTGCCGTGCTGCTGCGCCGCCGCGGACAGGGCCTCGACGACGGCCACTTCGGAGTTGAGGCTGACCTGGGTCAGGCGGACGACGTCGTCGACCTCGCCGAAGGCGGGCGAACGGAGAAGCCAGACCTCGCAGTCGACGCCCGCCTCGCGCAGCCGCCGGACACTGTCCACTCGGGAGTCACCCAACATGGTGATGCCGCCCGAGAGCATGGCGCGAGCGAGGGCGGGTTCCCCACAGCAGCACTTGGTGACTCCGGTGACCTCTACTCCGCGCGCCGCGCACATGGCCACGACGGCAGCCGCGTTCGCACGCACCATCCTGCAGTCGACGCTGATCGTCACGGTCATGCTTACTCCTCTGTCAACGTCGGTCGAAACCAGGTGCTCGCCGCCGCTCTGAACCCGGAGGTCTACAGCGCGGTCCGCGATACACGAAGGGGACTCTTCGCCCCTAGCTGCTGCTGCTCCCGCCGCTCCCGCACCTCCGGTCTCATGACCAGGAGTCAAGGAAACGGGCAGGCGTTTGCCCCAGCCTACCCCCCGTCACATGCAATCAGGGGCGCTCCTACGCGCGGTCACTCATCTCCAAGATCGCTTACGCGTCAGCGTATCTTCGCCGCTCTACCTCGCCGGCGACGGTCAGTGCTCCCGGATCGGTCTCCACTCCAGCTCAGCTTCGCGACGCACTCTCCGCGATGGCTCAGGCAGTGACGAGGCCAGCAGCCACGCTGAGGACCGCGGCAAGGACGTAGGCGAGCAGCCCCTGCTCATGCCCAGCGACGCCCCCACAACCCCACGAGTTACGGATACCCAGCCGCGACTGCCGAAGCAGCGGTCCGGGTTCGCGTGCCCGGACCGCTGCTCTGGTCTATCGCTCACTCAAGAGCCGGGCCGCAGCGCTCCTCGCCTGCTCAGAGCGGCTCGCTGTCGGCGCTCCCTCAGAACGCCCTCGCCTCATTGACCGGGTGTCACGGGAACAGGCAACGTGGGGATTTCCTTGTGCGCCAGTGCCCTGCCGGCCATGGTGCCGAGGTACTCCTGACCCTTCACGGTCAGTCGCCCGTTCACATACACGCTGTCAATGCCGATTGGCGGCGTGTAGCAGGCGTTGTTCCCAAACGTGGCGGTGTCGATGATGGTGTCCTTGTCGAAGACGACGATATCTGCGTCGAACCCGGGCTTCAGCATGCCCTTCCGATACAGTTGCAGGCGGACGGCAGGCATCACGGTCATCTTGAAGAGCGCCTGCTCAAAGGTGAGGATGCCGTCTTCCCGGACCAACTTGCCGAGCACGCGCGGGTATGTGCCGGCACCACGAGGGTGACCTTGGTACGCGTCAATGCTGCTGTCGTATGTGAAGCTGCCGTCGCTGCCGACCATGACGAAGGGCGACTGGTAGGCCATGATTGCGTCGTCCCACGGGATGCTGTGCACGGCGACCGTGGTGTCTTCGGGGAGGCTGCGCAGATAGTTGAAGAGCTCCTCCGTGAGATACTGACCGGCATAGGCCCCGTCACTACCTCGATGTCTTCGTATGTGAAGTCCCAGATACTAGGGTCATCGAAGGTGGCGGTCTTGATCCCGGTCGCCCAAGCGTCGTACGGGTAGGTGTCTGCGGTAACGTCTTGACCCTCGGCACGCGCAGCCGCAATTGCGGCAAGGGTCTCCGGCATCTCTCCGTAAACCATAGGCACCAGATGAGATATGTGGACGGGGCAACCTGCATCCTCGCCGGCTTGCATGATCTCGTCGACGGCATAGTGCATGCTGCCGGTCTGGGTCGGATACCTGATGTGGGCCGAGATATGGCCCCTGTGTGCAGCGGCTACTCTGGCCAGGGCGACGATCTCCTCGTACGAAGTACCCGGTTCGTACTCAATGCCGTACGACACGCCGATTGCGCCGTCCTTCATCGCCTGGTCGGCAAGCGCCACCATCTGGCGGATCTGCTCCGGCGTTGCGGCGGTGTACTCGTCGGGAACGCCCACAGCCGCGCGAAGCGTCCCGGCGCCGATGTAGGTCACTACGTTGGGCGCGAAGCCGGTGGAGTTCGTGTCGGCGATGAACTTCGCGATGTCTGCCTCTGAGCCGCCACAAGGGCCCGTGGTTATCGTAGTAACTCCCATTCGCACATACGCAGCGCCGGTAACAAGACCTTGACGAAGGTGCATGTGAGGATCGATGAAGCCTGGCGTGATCACCAGGCCATGGACGTCACGGACCTCAGTGAAGTGCGGGCTCATGTAGCGCGCATGTCCTTGTCCGTTCCGACGGCAAGGATTCTGCCGTCACGGAAAGCGACCGCCGTGGCCCGCGGATCAGCCGGGTCCATGGTATAGACGGTGCCGCCCAGCAGTACCTGTGTGGCTAGGTTGTGGCGCTGGTTGGCCAGGCTGTGGTGATTGGCCTGATGCCCCAAGGCGGAGCCGGCAGCCCCGACCATGACGGCCAACGACAAGACAAAGACGGCCGTCGCAACAATCACCGCGGGCTTGGATATCCGCATGGTTCCCTCCTCATGTGGTGAGCGCTCGCCCCCGCGCGTCACCGCCGCCTTCAAGGTCGGCAAGCTCGAGGGCTATCTGCTCGAGTTGCTCCCCCTCGACATCACGCTGCTGCCCGACATGTGCACTCGTAACCCCCTCTCCTACGCTGGTCAGCAGACTCTCACACGATTGACATTCCTCCTGGCTCGGGGCCTTGGTCGTCCGACCTACACCAGCAGTCCTCGCCTCCCCCCGATGGTGCCCACTCCTCCATCGCTTCCTGCATCTGGTGGATGTGACTGTGCGAGGCGCCCTCAGCCTCGCCGCACGGCCCGCCCAGCCCGCTCGCGGCGCTCGCCGTCCCAGGCAAAGCGGCCGCCGACGATCACCGCGCGACGCCCTCGGGGTAGCGGTGGGCGTCGCCGAACTCGGCGCCGTCGGCGACGGCCGCGGGTCGAACAGCACGAGGTCGGCGACCGCGCCTTCGGCGATCACGCCGCGGCCCGACAGGCCAAACGTCTCAGCAGGGAGCGCGGTCATCTTGCGGACCGCGGCTTCGAGCGAGAGCAGCGCGCCGTCGCGGACATACCGGCCGAGCACGCGCGGGAAGGTGCCGTAGCTGCGCGGGTGCAGCGGGGTGCCCCACAGCGGCCCTTCGGGCGAGACGGCGATCCCGTCGGAGGCGACCAGGATGTCCGGCCGGGCGAGGACGGCGCGCACGTCGTCCTCGTGCATCCCCTGGCCGCGCGCCCTCACATCGGGATCCCGACAGAGGAGATCCAGAGCCAGGTCAACCGGGGCCACATCCCGTTCGGCGGCCACGCTCGCTACGTCGCGGTCGGCGAGCGACGCGTCCGTCGCCTCGAGGACGATGCTCTCCCAGCCGAAATCCGCCACCGAGCTCTCCCAGTCGGGCTCGCCCTCCTCGATGATGCGGACGAGCCGCGCGCGGGCCGCAGGGTCCGCGAGCAGGACGCGGAGCCTGTCAACGGGCGCCCAAGCGGGCAGGGAGCTTGCCAGGCTGCTCTCCCAGGCGACGTATGGATACTGGTCGGCGGTCACCCCGGTTGTGTCGATGAGCGCGAGCAGCTCGTCGGTGCGGCCCCAGGCGCCGCGGCCCTCAAGCTTGAGGTGGCTCACATGCGCGTGCACCTCCCCTCGCCGGGCGATGGCGGCCGCTTCGCGCACAGCGTCGAAGACGAGCTGCCCCTCGGCACGCATGTGCGTGGCGTAGAGCCCGGCGTACGGGCGGCCGCGGCGACCACGGCGGCGACCTCCTCGGCCGCCGCGTACATGTCGGGCACGTAGATGAGGCCGCTGGACATGCCAACGGCGCCGGCCTGCATGGCCTCGTCCAGCAGCCGACGCATCACGCCGATCTCGGCTGCCGTGGCCGAACGGCTCTCGTGCCCATGACCTCCGCGCGCAAGCTGCCGAAGCCCACCAGCGCCGCCACATTGCACGCCGGCCGCGCCCGGTCGACGGCATCGAGGTACTCCCCGAACTCCGACCACACGGGCAGCACCTCGGGATCGACGCCGAGGAACGACGCCACCTCGGGCAGACCCCCGCGCGGCCACGCCGACATGCCGCAGTTGCCGACCACGACCGTGGTCACCCCCTGACGAAGGGCGCTGTCCATCCAGGGTCGGTGAACGGCGCGAGTTCCGAGTGCGTGTGGACGTCGATGAAGCCAGGTGCGACACGCGGCCATCGGCGTTCTCGACCCGGGCGCCGCTTCCGGAGCGCGTCCCGGTGGCGTCTCGGCCGCACGGTCGATGCTCACGATGCGACCATCGGCCACGGCACGGACGCCGCGAAAGCGCGCACCGCCCCCGCCGTCGACCACGAGCGCATCCCGCACCAGCAGATCGAGCATGCGCCAAAGCTACCACAGGGCGAGGAGTCTGCGATAGGCCCTTCGAGCGCCACGGCCGGCCGCAGGCGCCCATTCAGTCGCGGACCAGGACGGCGCGGAAGATCGTTGACGTTCGTACGGGTAGGGCCGGTGACGAGAAGGTCCCCGAGGGCCATGAGCAGGCCGTAGGCGTCGTTCGCCACCAGGGCCGCGGCCGGATCGCGGCCGACGGGCGCAAGCCCGCGACCGTGTCCGGGGGCGACGAAGACCCCGGCGTCGGACCGCGGACGCGATGCGGGACCAGGTGGCGCAAGCGGCGAGGCGACCGGGCCCGATAGTGTGTGCCGACGCCGGCGACTGACTGGTGGCCACGCCGCCGATAGGCCGTACGCGGCTTGCCAGGCGCACAGAGGCGACCTGACCCGTCTACGCGGAATGACCGCTCGATGTGCGGGCCTACAGGGCCTTCTGGACGCGGCCCGACTTGAGGCAGCGGGTGCAGACGTAGGCGTTCTGCGGGGTGCCGTCCACCATGATGCGGACGCGCTGGAGGTTGGGGTCGAAACGGCGTTTCGTGGCCCGGTTCGAGTGGCTGCGGTTGTTTCCGATGGCGGGCGCCTTGCCGCAGGTCACACAGACTTTGGACATGGGGTATCCCTCAGCTTGATTCGGTAACGGCGCGCTATTATGCTCCAGCCGCCCGGGCAACGCAAACGGCCTGCCCTCCAGACCCGCCCGCGAACGACGCCGCGACGAGGCTCATGGTCACGTTCACCAAAGAGATGTCCATCCTCGAGGCGCTCGAGTCCCACCCCGAGGCGCGCGCGGTCTTCGAGTCTCACGGCATGTCCTGCTGCCTCTGCATCGGCGCGATGTCCGAGTCGGTCGAGGCCGGAGCGATCATGCACCAGGTCGATCCCGAGACGGTGGTGGCCGAGCTCAACCGTCTCTCCGTGGAACAGGTCTGAGGGGGACGCGTGACGTCGTCAGAGCTCAGGATCCCGCTCACCGGCCCAGGCATCTCGGGCGACCTCGTCGTCGCATCGACGGTGATAGCGAAACTGGCCGGCGCCGAGGCGCGAGCGACCTATGGGGTCGTCGCCATGCAGGTCTCGACGATGAAGCGCCTGACGAGGCTGGGCAAGGACTCCGTGGCCGACGGCGTGGCCGTCGACGTGACCGACGACGCTCTGCACATCGGCCTCCACGTCGTCATGGAACGCGGCGTCAACCTGGCCCAGGTCACCGCCAACCTCCAGGAGCAGGTGCGCTATCGCGTCGAGAAGGTCGCCGGCATCCCGGTGGCCGACATCACCGTGCGCGTCGAGGACCTGCAGGATTGAGCGTCCGCGCCGCCGCCCTCACGGTCATCGAAGCCGCCCTCGCCGCCGTGGAGGCGGAGCGGTCGGTCATCAACGACCTCAACGTGTATCCGGTCCCCGACGGCGACACCGGGACCAACCTCGCCCTGACGGTGAGGGCCATCGTCGAAGAGCTGCGGCTCGCCGAGGAGGACGGCGTCGCCCCGGTAGCGGCCGCCGTGACCAAGGGCTCGCTCATGGGCGCCCGCGGCAACTCCGGCGTCATCCTGTCGCAGATCGTACGCGGCGTCTGCGAGGTGTGGAGCGGCTCTGACGCGCTCGGGGCGCGCGAGTTCAAGCTCGCGCTCAGCGAAGGCGCCAGCGCCGCCTACCGGGCCGTCAAGGAGCCCGTGGAGGGCACCATGCTCACGGTCATCCGCGAGATGGCGGCCGCTGCGCAAAGCGTGCCCGACAGCATCGCGCTCGACAACATGATGGTCGTCGTCGAAGAAGCTGGCAGGGTCGCGGTCGAGAACACGACCGGCCAGCTCGCCGCCCTGCAGAAGGCGGGCGTCGTCGACGCCGGAGGATACGGTCTGCTGGTGCTCTACCGTGGCATCGGGGCCGGCATCGCCAAGCTCGGCGTGTACGGCGCCGGCCTGAGCGCCGGCGCGCTCGCGCTCCATCCCGCCGCCGCCGGCCCCGTCGTCGTCGCCGAGGCGTCCGAGCTTTCGCGTTACCGCTACTGCACGAGCCTGCTGATCAAGGGCGAGGCCGTCGACCGCGACGGGTTTGAGGCGTTCCTGGCGCCGATCGGCGACAGTACCCTCGTCGTCGGCGACGATCGCCTCGTGAAGGTCCACGTTCACACCGACGACCCGGGCGCCGTCCTCAGCGAAGCTCTCAGGCACGGCGCGATCGGCGAGATCGAGATCAACGACATGCACGAGCAGACCAAGGCCCGCGACGAACGGCTGCGCGCGGCTGCGGACACCCCGGCCACCATGGTGGTCGCGGTGGTCGCGGGGGACGGCAACAAGCGGCTCTTCCGCGAGCTCGGCTGTCACGCGATCGTCGACGGCGGACAGTCGATGAACCCGAGCGCGGCGCAGTTGCTCGAGGCTGTGGAGGCGCTGGGCGTCGACGAGGTCGTCCTTCTGCCCAACAACGGCAACGTCGTCCTCACGGCCGAGCAGGCCGCGGGCATGAGCGACAGACGTATCGCCGTCGTCCCGTCGACCTCCATCCCGGCGGGTCTGGCGGCGATGGTCGCCTTCGAGCCGGATCAGGATGCGGTCCGGAACGCGCGCATCATGGAGGATGCGCTCGACGGCCTGCAGAGCGCCGAGATCACCCACGCAGTGCGCGACTCCGAGGTCGACGGCGTGGGCGTGCTCAAGGGGCAGGCGATCGGCATCGTCGACGGCCGTCTGGTGGCCGCCGCCGACGATCTCGAGACGGTCTACGCGAAGGTGCTCGAGACGTTCGCCGCCGGCGATGCCGAGATCGTCACCGTCCTGACCGCGCTCAACGGCTCGAACACGTCGCTCGGGCGCCTCGCCGAGATCGCCGCCGAAGCGGCGCCCGACCTCGAGCTGCACGTCCACGAGGGCGGACAGCCGCTCTATCCCATCCTGGCCAGCGCCGAGTGAGGGAGGCCCAGTGCCCGAGTTGACGCTCGAGAACACCGCCATCGTGTTGGACTCGACCTGCGACGCGCCCGCGGGCTTCTTCGACCGCCCGGGGCTCTTTCTCGTGCCGCTCACCGTGCACTTCGGCGACGAGTCGTTCCGCGACGCGACGGACCTCACGCACGAGCAGTTCTTCGCCAAGCTCGAGGCCTCGGATGTGCTGCCGACGACGTCGCAGCCCACGGTGGCCGACTTCACCGCCGTGTACGAACAGGCGCGCGGGGAGTACGAGCACGTGTTCTCGCTCCACCTGTCGCGCAAGATGAGTGGCACTTATGGCGCCGCGAGCAAGGCGGCCGAGGCGTTCGACAACGTCTACGTGTACGACACGAAGACGGTCGCCGGGGCGATGTCGATGTGCGCCGAGCGCCTCCGGGCCCGCCTCGAACCGGGATGCTCGCTCGAGGACGCGAAGGCTTACATCGACTACTTCATCGAGCACTCGCGCCTCCTCATCCACGCCGCGACCCTCGAGTACCTGCGCCGCGGCGGGCGCATCGGTCGCGCGGCGTCGTTCGTGGGCGGCGTCTTCGACATCAAGCCTCTGCTGCACGTCGCGGACGGCGAGGTCGTGGGCTACGCGAAGGTGCGCGGCCAGAAGAAGGCGTTCGCCGCCATGGAGCGGTTCATCGACGAGAACTCGAAGCCGGACGACACCGTCTACTACGTCCTCATCGACGCCCTCAACGACGAGGAGCCGGCGATGATCGACGAGCTGGTTCGACGTCTCCGGCCGCGGGCTCAGTGCGTCTTCAGCACACACGTGGGAGCCGTGGTCGGCACGCACATCGGCCCGGGGTCCGCCGCCTTTGCTATGATCGTGGAGTGACCGGGACCAGACTCCCCCTGCGCTTCGCCGGCGGGCACTACGAGGAGACGCCGCCGGTCACGCGCCTCTCCGTCGATCCCGTCTCGCTCCAACGCCCCCTCGTCGGCCTGCCGGGCGTCGGCAAGGTCACCGCTCGTCGTCTCGCCGCCTTCGGCCTGACCACGGTGGGCGACCTGATCGACCACTTCCCGCGCCGCTACGAGGACTTTCGCGACCGCAAGGACGTGCGCGACCTCAAGCTTGGGGAAGAGGCGACGGTGCGCGGCGTGGTCGAGCGCGTCAGCGCCGACCGGACCGCGCGCAAGCGGGTCACCGTGGTCCGCGCCGTGATCCGCGACGGAACGGGAGCGGTCGAGGCGACCTGGTTCAATCAGGGCTATCTGACCCGCGTGCTCGAGCCCGGCGTGCTGGTGAGCGTCCGCGGCACGTTCCGGCCGCAGGGGGGGCGGACTGCCTTTCTCGTCCGCAGCCACGAGCTCCTCGGCGAGGAGGACGGCGAGACCGTGCATACGGAAGGCCTCGTGCCCGTCTACCCGGCGAGTGAACAGGTCTCGGCGCGCCTGCTGCGCGCCGTCATGCAGAGCGTGCGGCGCGACATGCGGCGACTGGGCGACCCGCTGCCCGCGCGCCTTCGCGTGCGCGAGCGTCTGCCCGGCCGTGCCGACGCGACCCTGGCCGTGCACCAGCCGCGCACGCCCGCGGAGGCCAAGCGGGCGCGCGAGCGGCTGGTGCTCGAGGAGCTCGTCCTGATGCAGGTCGGCCTGCTCCTCCACAAACGCCGGCAGCAGGAGCGGGTGCGGGCCCGGGCGTTCGCCGGCCCCGGCCGCGTGAGCGCGGCCTTCCTCGCGGGTCTGCCGTTCGCTCTCACCGACCACCAGCAGGCGGCGATCGCCGAGATCGACCGCGACCTTTGCGAAAGCGCGCCGATGCGCCGCCTCCTGCAGGGCGACGTCGGGTCCGGCAAGACGGTGGTCGCGCTCTACTGCCTGCTGCGGGCCGTGGAGTCGGGTCTCCAGGGGGCGCTCATGGCGCCGACGGAGACGCTCGCCGGCCAGCACGTCGGGACCGCGGCCGCGCTCGCCGGCGGGCTCGCCTCGGTCGAGCTCCTCACCTCGGTGCTCGGGGCGCGCGAGCGCCGTGAGGTACTCGCGCGGATCGCCTCAGGCGAGACCCAGGTCGTCATCGGGACGCACGCCCTGCTTCAGGAGGACGTCGCCTTCCGGGACCTGGGCCTGCTGATCGTCGACGAACAGCATCGCTTCGGCGTGCAGCAGCGTGACGAGCTGGTGCGGCGCGCGGAGAGTGACGGGCACGCGCCGCACGTCCTCCACATGACGGCCACCCCCATTCCGCGCACCCTGGCGCTGACGGTGTACGGCGACCTCGACGTGACCACGATCGCGGGCCTTCCCGAGGGCCGGCAGCCGGTGGTCACGCGCCTCGTGGAGGAGCAGCACAGGGGGGAGGGGTACGAGTTCGTGCGCCGCCAGCTCCGCAAGGGACGTCAGGCCTACGTGGTGTGCCCGGCGATCGACGAGTCGGAGTCGATCTCGGCGGCGACCGCCGTCGCCGAGACCGAACGCCTGCGCGGGGGCGAGTTCCGTGACTTCCGCGTCGCCGTCGTGCACGGTCAGCTCAAGTCCGCCGAGCGCGACGGCGTCATGGCGGCCTTCAAGGCGGCCGAGGTCGATGTGCTCGTGGCGACGAGCCTCGTCGAGGTGGGGATCGACGTGCCGAACGCCACCGTCATGGTGGTCGAGGGCGCCGAGCGCTTCGGTCTCGCCCAGCTCCACCAGCTGCGAGGCCGCGTCGGGAGGGGCACGGCGAAGTCGTTCTGCCTCCTGTTCTCAGGCTCCCAGACCGGGACCGCGGAGGCGCGTCTCGGGGCGCTGCTCGAGACCAACGACGGGTTCGAGCTCGCCGACCGCGACCTCGAGATCCGCGGCGAGGGGCAGGTGATGGGCGCGCGCCAGGCGGGCGTGCCAGATCTCAAGCTCGCCCGCCTGGCGCGCGACCGCGACGCCCTGCTCCGTGCCCGCGCTCTCGCGGCGGAGATCCTCAGCGCCGATCGCGAGCTGGTCCGGCCCGAGCACGTGCCCCTGCGCGCCGCCGTCGAGGCCGCGTTCGGGGACGAGCTCGCCTGGCTCCTGCGCGCCTGACGCGAGCGGCGCCGGCCAGACCCTCCCGTATACTTCGGGCATGAAGGTCCGCGAGGTCATCGCCGCGCACACGAACACCGACTTCGACGCGTTCGCCGCCATGGTCGCCGCGCGCAAGCTCTATCCGGAGGCGGTGCTCAGCCTCGGGGGCGCCGTGAACCGCAACGTGCGCGAGTTCCAGGCCCTGTACGCCGACCTCGTCCCCGTGGTCGACCCTGCGGACATCGAGCTCGATGCGGTGCGTCGACTCATCCTCGTGGACACGATGCACGCGAACCGCCTCGGCGAGCTCGCGCCGCTCTGCGGCCGCGGCGACGTCCAGGTCGTCGTGTTCGACCATCACGGGCTCGACGGCCCGCCTCCCGCCTTCGTCGCCGAGGAGAACCTGCTGACCGCCGCCACGGGGTCGCTCGTGACCCTCATGTTGCGCATCCTCGCCGAACGCGGCGTGCCGGTGACCACGTTCGAGGCCAGCCTGTTCGCCATCGGCATCCACGAGGACACCGGGTCGCTGACCTTCTCGACCACGACGCCGGACGACGCCGAGGCGCTCGCCTTCTGCATGCGTCACGGCGCCGACCCGGCGCTGCTCGAGAAGTGGCTCACGAACGCGCTCAGCGAGCCGCAGCGGCGCACATTGGCGGCCGCGCTGGAGTCCAGCGAGGACCTCGGCGTGCCCGGGGTCGTCGTCCTCGTCGCGGCGCTGCGCGAGGACCTCTACGTCGAGGGTGTGAGCGTCGTCGCGCACCGGGTCATGGACCTGACGGGCTGCGACGCCTTCTTCCTGCTCGTCGCCATGGAGAACCGTGTGTTCGTCACGGCCCGCAGCCGGGGAGGGCGCGTGGACGTCGCCAAGGCGCTGGCCGCGATCGGCGGCGGCGGCCACGCCGCCGCCTCGTCGGCGGTCGTCAAGGATGTGCCGCTGGAGGAGGTCCGGCGCAAGCTGGCGGCCGCGGTGGCCGACGCGGTCGCTCCGGTGGCGACTGTCGGCAGCGCGATGTCGGAGGGGCTCCACTCGGTGGGCGTCGAGGAGAGTGTCGACGCGGCGGCGATCGCCTGCCGGCGCCTCGGCGTCGACGGGCTGGTCGTCCTCGACCGGGAAGAGCTCGCCGGCACCGTGGCGCTCAGCGATCTGGACCGTGCTGCCGGACACGGGCTCGGCCACGCGCCCGTCAAGGCCGTGATGATGTCCCGCGTCGCCTCGGTCGGGGCCGACGACCCGCTCGAGCACGCGGCTCGCGTCGTCGCCGGGAGCCCGCTCGGCTGGGTGCCCGTCGTGCGCGGCCCGCGACGCGCCGCGGACGCGGCGCGGCTGCGCCGCGCGGACATCGTCGGCATGGTGACGCGGCCCGACGTCGCCGGAGGACGGCCGGCCGCGACGGCGGCCACGCCGGAGGCGGCGGGCAACCTCGCGGGCAACCTCGCCGGTCTGGGTCTCGATGACGTGCTGGAGCAGATCCAGGCGGTGGCCGCACAGATTCGCGGGGTCTACCTGGTGGGCGGCGCCGTGCGCGACCTGTTGCTGGGTGAACGACAGGTCGACCTCGACATCGCCGTCGAAGGTGACGGCATCGCCGTGGCGCACGCCCTCGCCGGTCGCCTCAAGGGTCACGTCCGTCCGCACGAGAAGTTCGGCACGGCCGTGGTGGTGCTCGGCGGGCGCGACGCCCCGCTGCGCGTCGACATCGCCTCGACGCGCTCGGAGTCGTACGATTACCCGGCCGCCCTGCCGAAGGTGCAGCACGCGACCATCCGCAGCGACCTCGCGCGCCGCGACTTCACGATCAACGCCATGGCGGTGTCCCTCAAGCCCGAGACCTTCGGCGCCCTCCTCGACTTCTTCGGCGGCCGCGGTGACCTCGAGGCGCGACGCATCGTGGTGCTTCACAACCTGAGCTTCATCGAGGACCCGACGCGCATCCTGCGCGCCATCCGCTACGAGAGCCGCTACGGGCTGCGCATGGACCAGCACACGCTCAACCTGGCCCGCGCCTGCAGCGCCATGGACCTCGTGGGTGACCTCTCCTCGGCGCGTCTGCGCGACGAGCTCGTCCTGTTGCTCGACGAGGAGAAGGTCGACTTCTCGCTGCGGCGCCTCGAAGAGCTCGGTCTCGGCGCGTCGATCCACGGCCGGCTGAGCGCGGGCGCGACGGAGCGCGCGCTGATCAAGCGCGGCGACGCGCTGCGCCGGCGCCATCACCTCGAAGCCGAGGCGCCGGCCTGGCGTCTGCGTCTGGCGTGGCTGCTGCGCGACCTGGATCCGGAGGAGGTCGCCGCCTGGGCGCGGCGCATGCGCATCCGGCGCCGCGACGCCGACGTGCTCGAGCGCACCCACGTCGTCGCGCGGCGGCTCGCCGACCGTCTCGCCAGGGGACCGAGCGAGGCCGAGGTCTACGATGTCGCCGAGGGCCAGCCGGTCGAGGCGCTGCTCGTCGCCATGGCGCAGGACGAGACCGGGATCGCGGCCGACCGTCTCGGGCGCTTTCTCGACGTGAGTCGCCACGTGCGCCTCGAGATCGGCGGCGAGGACCTCATCGCCACGGGCATGGAGGCGTCTCCGCATCTCGGCGAGGTCCTGCGCAGCGTCCTGCACCTCAAGCTGAACGGCGTCGTCTCGGGGCGCGACGAGGAGCTCGCGGCGGCCCGCCTCCAGCGGAGCGGGGCGTGAACGGCGACCTCCTCGTCGCCTTCGTCATCGTCCTGCCGCTCCTCCTCGTGAGCCTGGTCGCCCACGAGCTGGCCCACGGCTGGGTGGCGGCGCTGTTGGGCGACCCGACCGCGCGCGAACAGGGGCGTCTCTCGTGGAACCCTCTGCGCCAGCTCGACCCGTGGGGCACGGGGATCCTGGTGCTCACCTTCCTGGGTTCCGGCGGCACCTTCTTCTTCGGATGGGCGCGTCCTGTGCCCATCTCGCCCTGGCGCTTCCGTGACCCGCAGCGCGGCATGATGGCCGTCGGCGCGGCGGGTCCGGCGGCCAACGTGGTCTTGGCCCTCATCTCGGCCGCCGGCGTCTGGCTCACCTACCAGAGCCTGCCGCTGATCGCCGACGTGTTCAGCCTCGCCTTCACCCTCAATGTCGTCCTCGCCACGATCAACCTCATCCCGATCCCGCCGCTCGACGGCTCCCGCGTCGTGGGCGGGCTTCTCCCGCGCTCGGTCTGGCCGCAGTGGATGAGTCTCGACCGTTACGGCAACATCGTGTTCATTCTTCTCTTCGTCGTCCTCGTCAGCCGGCCGGAGATCTTCTCCGCCACGATCGGGCGCGTGCTGGACTGGGCGTATGGGCTGCTCCCCTGAACGGGTCGGGAGGTTGACTCCTGCGCCCGCGGCGGTAGCGTGACCCCGTGACCGACGAGCGAGACGCCCGGGAGGCGACATGAAGCACTACGAAGGCAGCGCCGACCACGTGCGCGAACGCTTCGTCGAGGTCCGGCAGCGGGTCGCCGCGGCGGCCAGAGTCGCGGGCGCCGCCGCCGAGGTCGAGATCCTCGTCGCCACGAAGTACGTCGACGCCGATGGCCTCGCCGTGCTGCGCGACGCCGGCGTGCGCCTCATCGGCGAGAACCGCGCCCAGGACCTCGTCGAGAAGGCGGCGCGTTACGGCGACGCCTTCACCTACGACTTCATCGGTCATCTGCAGAGCCGCAAGACCAGGCTCGTTTTGCCGATCGTGCGCCTGATCCACTCCGTGGGAAGCCTGAGCGTGGTGGAGGAGATCGAGCGCCGCGCCGAGGGGCCGCGCGACGTGCTGCTCGAGGTGAACGTCGGCGGCGAGGAGTCGAAGTCGGGCGTGGCCATGCAAGACGTCGACCGCTTCCTCGAGGCGGCAAGCGCTTCCGGGAAGGCGCGTTTCTGCGGACTCATGTGCATGCCGCCGCTGTTCGAGGACCCGGAGGGGGCGCGGCCGTTCTTCGCGCGGACGCGCGAACTGGCCGCGCGTCTTTCCGCATCGTGGGCCGGCAAGTATACTTTCCCGCGACTGTCAATGGGAACGAGCGCTGACTACGAGGTCGCGGTCCAGGAGGGCGCCACCATCGTACGCGTGGGAAGCGTCCTGTTCTGACGGGCTGCTGGAGGGACGATGGGTCTCGGCGACACGTGGCACAAGGTTGCGGTGTACTTCGGCATCGCCGATGACGAGGACGAGGTCTACGACGAGGACGAGACGCTCGCCCCGCACGAAGAGCTCGAGCGCTCGTACCAGGAGCGCCCGAACGTGCGCAAGCTGAGCGGCTCGCGCTCGCGCACCGACTACGACGAGATCTTCTCCGACGAGCCGGTGAGGCGAGGGTCGTCGTCCTCGTCGCGCGTCGTGCGCCCCATCGAGGCGGCGCGCCCCAACCGGGTCGAGGTGCATCTCGTCGTCCCGAAGAACTTCAACGACGCACAGCAGATCGCCGACAAGTACAAGCTCGACGTCCCGGTCATCCTCAACCTGCAGGGATCGGACACCGAGCTCGCCAAGCGTCTCATCGACTTCTGCAGCGGGCTGACCTACGCGATGGACGGCGGCATGCAGCGGATCGCCGACAAGATCTTCCTCCTGACCCCGCGCAACGTCGAGGTCTCCGCCGAAGAGAAGGCCCGTCTCATCGAGAAGGGCTTCTTCAATCAGTTCTAGCCGCGCCACGTGACGATGAACGTCGGCCTGCTGGGAGCCGGTCACATCGCCCGGGCGCTGGCCGAAGGCTGGAGCCTGCCGGGCGAGCGGACCGGCAAGCCTGAGCGCCTGACCTTCTTCGACGTCGCTTCCGACCGTGCCGCGGCGCTTGCCGAGGACACCGGCGGGACGGCGGCCGACGACGTCGCCGGCCTCGTCGCAGCAAGCGACCTCGTGGTCGTCGCCGTGCGCCCGCCGCAGGTCGAGGAGGTGCTCGCCGAGGTCGGTCCGCAGCTGCGCTCGAGGGCGCTCGTCTCGGTCGCCGCGGGCGTGCCGCTGCGTCGGCTGCAGGCGGGGCTGCCCAGCGGCGCCCGCGTGGGTCGCGTCATGCCCAACGTCGCCGCCGCGCTTGGCCTCGGCGTCTTCCTGTTCGTGCCTGGTTCGCTGGCGGGCGCCCGCGAGGCGGTCGCCGACCTGTTCTCGTGCGCGGGTACCCTGGTCGAGCTCGACGAGGCGCACCTCGATCTCGCGTCCGCGATAGCCAGCTGCATGCCCGGGTATCTCGCCAGACTGGGGGAAGCGTTCGCCGCGGCCGGTGTCGCCGGCGGGTTGTCGCCTGCTGTGGCCCAGACGGTGGCCCTGGCGAGCATGCACGGGGCGGCGGCGGCCGTCGCCGCCGCGGACGAGCCCGCGGCGGCCCTGGCCGCCGCCGCCACGCCCGGCGGTATGACGGCGGCGGGTATCGCGGCTCTCGACGCGTACGACATCCGCGCCGCCGCCGCCGCCGCCGTCAACGCCGCCGCCTCCCAGGCGGCGCGTCTGGCTTGAGTATCATGGGTATCGTGAACCGAGAACGTCCGGGCGGCCGGGAGGGCGCCAAGGGAGGGAGTCCGGGATGAAGCTGACGCCACTCGACATCCGCCACAAGGAGTTCAAGCGCGGCATGCGAGGCTACGCCGACGAGGAGGTCGACGAGTTCCTCGACGAGGTCGCCGACGAGTACGAGCGGATCTTCAAGGAGAACATCGACCTGAGCGAACGGCTCGAGACGCTCGAAGACAAGGTCAAGCAGTACCGGCGCATCGAGGAGACCCTGCAGAAGACGCTGGTCTCCGCCCAGCAGTCGGCCGAGGAGCTCAAGGCGAACGCGAGCAAGGAATCGCAGCTGATCCTCCGCGACGCCGAGTTCAAGGCGCGGCAGATGGTGAGCGACCTCTACAGCGACCGGCAGAACCTCGAGAAGACCATCGCCGGGCTGCGCAGCGTCGAGCAGGACGTGCGCTTCCGTCTGCGTACCCTCCTCGAGAACTTCCTCAAGCAGCTCGAGGAGGCGCCGCCGGTGGCTGCCGAGGTGTCGGTGAGCGACGACTTCGCCGATCGCGCTCAGGCGATCAAGCGGGCGATCGCCCGCGAGGAGACCGTCGTGACCCCGGCACCGGTGGTACCCGCTGCGGCTGTGGACGAGCCCGCGGTGCCGGCGACCGCCGTCGCGGAGGCACCGGCCCCGCCTCGCGAGGAGACGCCCACACCCCGCGTGGAGGAGCCTGCCGCCGCGGCCGACGAGCCTCCGGTGCGAGAGGCCGACGAGCCTCCGGCGGCGCGAGGCCGACGCGGACGCCGGCGTTCCCGGGCGCGTCGTGGTCGGCGAGGAAGACCTGCTCGCCGACGTCGACACCGGGGTGAACGAAGACGAATTCAAGTGGTGAGCCGCTGTCGGCCGCTGCCGACGGCGTTGCAATCGCGGTCTGGGCGACCCCCGGCGCCTCGCGCAGCGAGGTCGTGGGGGTCGCCGACGGCTGCCTGAGGGTGCGATTGGCCGCCCCGGCCCGTGAGGGCAAGGCGAACGACGCGCTCGCCGGATTGCTCGCCGGTGTCCTCGGGGTCCGGCGCAAGGATGTCATGCTCGTCGCCGGGGCAGCGGGGCGGCGCAAGCTGGTGCGCGTGCGGGGGATCGATCTCACCGCCGCGCATCAGAGGCTAGGGTTCTAGAGGAGGTCCGGTCATGGCGAAGCTCGCCTTCTGCAAGGTCTGCAGGGCGACGTACCCGCTGGCGGTGGTGCTGCACGACGGCGGACGCTCGGGGAAGACCAAGGAGCCGACCTGCCCCATGGGGCACACGGAGATCGAGCAGCTTGATGCGCCGCCCAAGCGGGGCAAGAGCAAGAAGCAGTAGCCGCCTCACCGCGGCTGCACTCGGGGTCGCCGCGCTCGTCGTGGTGGCCGACCAGGCGCTGAAGTGGCTGGTGCGCGGCTCGGAGGCCGACCTGCCCCTGGAGCTTGGCTGGGGCTTCGCCGTCCGCCTCGTCTCGAACAGCGGCGTCTCTTTCGGCCGGCTGACGGACTCCGGGGACCTTGTGCGGGCCGCCGTCGCGGCACTGGCTGTGGCGGTGCTCCTCGCCCTGGTCCTCGGTCCGCCGCGCTATCGCCTCGGGCTGGGCCTTCTCCTCGGAGGGGCGGTCGGCAACCTCATCGATCGCCTCCGCTTCGGCGCCGTCGTCGACTTCGTCGACGTGCCGTGGTGGCCGACCTTCAACCTTGCCGACGCGGCGATCGTCGCCGGCGTCGCCCTCGTGCTTCTCCAGGTCTTCCGTGCGCGCCCCGAGTGAGCGCAGGGAGTTCCACGTCGCCGCCGACGACGCGGGGCGGCGACTCGACGTCGTCCTCGCCGCCCGCGCGGACGTGTCGCGTGCCGTCGCCGCCCGGCTGATCGACGCCGGCGCCGTCACCGTCGACGGAAAGGCGGCGCGCAAGGGTCACGTGGTGCGCGCCGGCGAGACCGTCGCCTACGAGCTCCCGTCCGAGGAGGCATCCGTCCTGGCCGCCGAGGATGTGCCGCTCGAGATCGTCTACGAGGACGAGTGGCTGCTCGTCGTCGACAAACCGGCGGGGGTGGTCGTCCACCCGGCGCCGGGGCACGAGCACGGGACCCTGGTGCATGGGCTCGTAGGGCACGGCATCCGCGGCGGCCACGGCCTCCGGCCGGGCATCGTCCACCGCCTCGACAAGGAGACCTCGGGGCTGCTCATCGTGGCGCGCCGGGACGACGCCTACCGGCGCCTCGTCGCGGCGATGGCCCGGCGGTCTGTGAGGCGCGTCTACCTCGCCCTCCTCGACGGCGACCTGCCCCAGGAGGAGGGCACCGTCGACGCGCCCATCGGGCGTCACCTCCGCGACCGCAAGCGGATGTCCGTCCACACGGCGCATCCGCGGCCGGCGGTCACGCACTTCCGCGTCCTCGCCCGGGCCTCGGGCTACACGTTGGCCGAGATCCGCCTGGAGACCGGACGCACGCACCAGATCCGCGTCCACATGGCGGCGCTCGGGTACCCCGTGGCGGGGGACGCGACGTACGGCGGGCGCCCGCGCCCGCCGGGGCTCTCGCGTCACTTCCTCCACGCGGCGCGGCTCTCGTTCCCGCACCCCGAGGACGGCCGCGAGCTCTCCTTCGCGTCGCCGCTCCCGTCGGAGCTCGCCGCCTTCCTCGCCGCAGTCGGCATCCGCCACGACCACGCTTGACTCCCCCGGGGGCGGCCGCTAGAGTCGTTCACGACCTTTAACCGTGTCCTGCGAGACCGAAAGGGGGTGGATGACGCTGCCGTACCGCGAGCCGGTGCCGGTGGCGTTTTTTCTATGCCTGAAGGCAGAAACACAGGTGAGACAGTCGTCCTGACGGGCGACCAGATGGGGCGCACAGTGATGCGCATCGCCCACGAGATCCTCGAGAAGAACCCCGGCGCGGCGAAGCTCGCCGTGGTGGGCATCCATACCCGCGGCGCCTACCTAGGGGCCCGCGTCCACAAGCTGCTCTGCGAGTTCGGCGGCCGCGATTACCCGTCGGGCAACCTCGACATCTCGTTCTACCGCGACGACGTCGCGGCGCGCGGTGCGGTGAGCATCATCCCGCACACCCCCCAGCCGGTCGTCAAGGACACCGACCTGCCGTTCGGCGTCGAGGGCACGACGGTCGTCCTGGTCGACGACGTCCTCTACACCGGGCGGACGATCCGCGCTGCGATCGAGGCGCTCTTCGACTACGGCCGGCCGGCTCGCGTGCAGCTCGCGGTCCTCGTGGACCGTGGCCACCGCGAGCTGCCGATACGGCCCGACTACGTCGGCAAGAACCTGCCGACCGCCCTGCTCGAGCGCATCAACGTGCGTCTGGAGGAGTGCGACGGCGTCGACGAGGTCGTCCTCGTGCCGGCCGGGGGAGGGGAGTGACGATGCCCAAACGCGACCTCATCTCGATCGAGGACCTGTCGCGCGAGCAGGTCGAACTGCTGCTCGACACGGCGGAGAGCTTTCTGCCCGTGCTTCAGCGCGACATCAAGAAGGTGCCGACGCTGCGCGGTCGCACCGTCGTCAACCTCTTCTGGGAGGCGTCGACCCGCACCTCGACGAGCTTCGACCTGGCCGCCAAGCGCCTCTCCGCCGACACGATCGCCCTCAAGGCGAGCGGGTCGGCGGTCGAGAAGGGCGAGACCCTCAAGGACACGGCGATCGCTCTCTCGGCCTACGGCCCCGACATCATCGTCCTGCGCCACCCCTCGGCGGGCGCGTGCCAGGTGCTCTCGCGCAACACGGAGGCGAGCGTCATCAACGCCGGCGACGGCAAGCACCAGCACCCGACGCAGTGCCTGCTCGACCTCTTCGCCATGCGCCAGACGTTCGGGCGCGACATGGACGGGCTCAAGGTGGCGATCGTCGGAGACATCCTGCACAGCCGTGTCGCGCGCAGCGACATCATGGGCTTCAAGCTGCTGGGCATGGACGTCACCCTGGTCGGGCCACCCACGCTGATCCCCCGCGGCATCGAGGAGATGGGCGTCAGGGTCGAGTACGACCTCGCGAACCTGCGCGACGTCGACGTCATCTATCTGTTGCGCATCCAGAAGGAGCGCATCGAGGCAGGCGCTTGCTTCCTGCCCTCGCTGCGCGAGTACAGCCGGCTCTGGGGCGTGAGCCAGGCGCGGCTGCGGCCGGGGCAGAGGGTCATGCACCCCGGCCCGATCGACCGCGGCGTCGAGATCGCCCCCGACGTCGCCGACGACGACGAGAACCTCATCGCCCTGCAGGTGTCCAGCGGACTCGCCGTGCGCATGGCGATCCTGTACCGCACGATCGTCGGCTACAGCGACGCCGGCAGCGAGGAGGTGCTCTGATGGAACGCACGTGGCACAAGCCACTGCCGGCCGCCGACCTGCTGCTCCGCGGCGGCCGCGTCGTCGACCCGCTGAGCGGCGTCGACGCGGTCCAGGACGTACTGGTCAAGCGCGGCAAGATCGCCGATACGGGCAAGGGCCTCGCGGCGCCGAAGGGGGCCCGCGAGATCGACGCCGACGGCATGCTCGTCCTGCCGGGTTTCGTCGACCTGCACGCGCACCTGCGCGTGCCCGGGCGCGAGGACGAGGAGGACGTCGCCAGCGGCACGCTGGCCGCCGCCGCGGGAGGCTACGTCAAGGTCTTCTCGATGGCGAACACGGATCCGGTGATCGACACGGCCGTCGTCCTGCGCGGGCTCGCCGGGACCGCGCGCGCCGAGGCCGTGGTCCCCGCCGGTTTCTACGCCGCCGTCACGCGCGGCCTCAAGGGCGAGCAGCTCACCGAGATGGCCGAGCTGGCCGAGGCCGGCGCGGTCGCCTTCAGCGACGACGGCCGGCCCCTCGCCACCGCGGCTCTCGTGCGCCGCGCCCTCCAGTACGCCAGGATCACGGGGCGCACGATCGCCATCCACGCCCAGGACGACTCGCTCTTCACGGGCGGGCAGATGCACGAAGGCGCCGCCTCGGCACGGCTCGGGCTCGGCGGCATCCCGTCGCTCTGCGAGAGCCTGGATGTCGCCCGCGCCCTCGAGGTCGCGGCGTACGAAAAGGCACCGCTGCACGTCCACCATGTCAGCTGCCTCGGCGACGCTCGAGCACCTGCGCCGGGCCAAGGCCGCGGGTCTCAAGGTGACGGTCGAGGTCGACGCCGCACCACCTGACGATGACCGACGAGGCGGTGAGCTCCCTCGACAGCAACCTGAAGATGAACCCCCCGCTGCGTGAGGAGGCCGACCGCCGGGCGCTCGTCGACGCGCTCCGGTCGGGGCTCGTCGACTGCGTCGCCACCGACCACGCGCCGCACGCGCCGATGAGCAAGGACGTGCCCTTCGAGGAGGCGGCCTTCGGGACGACTGGGCTGGAGACCGCCTTCGCCGTCCTCTACACCGACCTCGTCAAGAAGCGCGCTCTCGAGCTGGGCACGCTCGTGACCCGCATGAGCCAGGCGCCGGCGACGATCGCCGGCGTCGAGCCGCCGGCGATCCGCCGCGGCGCCGTCGCCGACCTCTGCGTGGTCGACCCGCGGGCGACTTGGACGGTCACCGCAGACGGCTTCAGGTCACGCTCGACGAACAGCGCCTTCCTCGGGCGTCGGCTGAGCGGCCGGGTCAGGCTGACGCTGGCCGCCGGCCGCCTCGCCTGGGAGGACGATGCCTGAGCCTGCGCTCATCGTCCTCGAGGACGGCGCTTCCTTCGCCGGCGAGGCCCTCGTGGGCCACGGCACGGTCGGGGGCGAGTTCGTCTTCAACACGAGCATGCACGGATACCAGGAGATCGTCACCGACCCCTCGTACGCCGGGCAGCTGCTGACGTTCACGTTCCCGATGAACGGGAACTACGGCGCCGATCCGGCGCGCGACGAATCGGCCCGGGCTCACGCCCGGGCCGTCGTCGCGCGCGAGCTCACCAACTACCGTTACAACCGTGCCTCCAGTGGCACGTGGCTCGAGTGGCTCGCCGCTCACGGCGTCCTCGCCGTGAGCGGCGTCGACACCCGCGCCCTCACGCGTCACCTCCGCGACCAGGGTGCCCTGCGCGGCGTCGTGTCGACCGACGGCGGCGACGTCAAGTCGCTCCGCGCCGCGGCGCGGAGCCTGCCGGCGATGACCGGCCTCGACCTCGCCGGCAAGGTGACGTGCGAAGCCTCCTACGAGACCCCGGCACGGGGCGACGAGCGTCTTCACGTCGTTGCCCTCGACTTCGGCGTGAAGCGCTCGATGCTCGGCTACCTCGCGGGTCACGGGATGCGCGTCACCGTCGTCTCCGCACAGACGGGCGCTCGCGACGTCCTCAAGCTGCAGCCGGACGGCGTCTTCCTCTCGAACGGACCCGGAGACCCGGCGGCGGTGACGTACGCCGTGAAGACTGTGCAGCGTCTTCTCGGCAAGACGCCGCTCTTCGGCATCTGCCTCGGTCATCAGTTGCTCGCCCTCGCCCTCGGGTGGCGGACCTACAAGCTGAAGTTCGGCCACCGCGGCGCCAACCACCCGGTCAAGGACCTGCGCACCGGCGTGATCGAGATCACGACCCAGAACCACGGTTTTGCGGTGGGCGACGACGGCCAGCGACACGGCGCCGCCGAAGTCACCCATGTGAACCTCAACGACGGTACCGTGGAGGGGATCGCGGCGCCCGAGGCGTGCGCCTTCTCGGTGCAGTACCATCCCGAGTCGTCGCCCGGCCCGCACGACTCGCTCTACCTGTTCGAGCGTTTCGCCGACGACATGAAGCGTTTCAGGGAGCGCCCCTGATGCCGCGCCGCGACGATCTGCACAAGATCCTGATCATCGGCTCGGGCCCGATCGTCATCGGGCAGGCCTGCGAGTTCGACTACTCGGGTGCGCAGGCCTGCAAGGTCCTCCTCGAGGAGGGCTACGGGGTCGTGCTCGTCAACTCGAACCCGGCGACGATCATGACCGACCCGGACCTTGCGACGCGCACCTACGTCGAGCCGCTCGATCTCGCCACGATCACACGCATCATCGAGGTGGAACGCCCGGACGCGCTGTTGCCGACGCTCGGAGGGCAGACGGCGCTCAACCTCGCCACCGAGCTCAAGGACGCCGGGGTGCTCGACCTGTGGGAGGTCGAGATGATCGGCGCCGACGTCGAGGTGATCCGGCGCGCCGAGGACCGCCACGAGTTCCGCACCGCCATGGAGGAGATCGGCCTGCGCGTGCCGCGCAGCGTCATCGCACACACGCCGGCCGAGGCGGAGGCGGCAGCGGACGAGATCGGTCTGCCGCTCGTCGTGCGGCCGGCGTTCACCCTGGGCGGCAGTGGCGGCGGGATCGCCCGCGACCGCGAGAGCCTGCGCCACATCGTCGCGAGCGGTCTCCGCCTGAGCCCGATCTCGCAGGTCATGCTCGAGGAGTCGGTCGCAGGCTGGCACGAGTTCGAACTCGAGGTCATGAGAGACCGCGCCGACAACGTCGTCGTCATCTGCACCATCGAGAACATCGACCCCATGGGTGTGCACACCGGCGACAGCGTCACCGTGGCGCCGGCGCTGACGCTGACCGATCCGCAGTACCAGGAGCTCCGCGACGCGGCGAAGGCGATCGTCCGCAAGATCGGCGTCGACACCGGAGGCTCCAACGTCCAGTTCGCCGTGGACCCGGAGACGGGCGAGGTGGTCGTCATCGAGATGAACCCGCGCGTATCGCGCTCGTCGGCGCTCGCCTCCAAGGCGACGGGGTTCCCGATCGCCAAGATCGCCGCCAAGCTCGCTGTCGGCTACACCCTCGACGAGATCCCCAACGACATCACGAAGAAGACGCCGGCGAGCTTCGAGCCGGCGCTCGACTACGTGGTCGTGAAGATCCCGCGCTGGGCGTTCGAGAAGTTCCCCCTCGCCGACCGCGAGCTCACCACGCACATGAAAAGTGTCGGCGAGGCGATGGCGATCGGGCGCACGTTCAAGGAGGCCTTCCTCAAGGCGATGCGCTCGCGCGAGCTCGACACGCCTCCCGAGCTTCCCGTGACGCGCCCCGAGATCGCGCGGGCCCTCGCCGTTCCGTCTTGCGACCGGTACGAGCTCGTGCTTCAGGCGTTCCGCCACGGCTTCGACGTCGCGGAGGTCCACGAGGCGACCGGCATCTCGCCGTTCTTCCTCGCCGAGCTGTGCGACGTCGTCGGGCTCGAGCAGGAGGTGCGCGAGGCGGGCGCCCTGGGCGCCGACCTGCTGCGGCGCATGAAGCGCTACGGGTTCTCGGACCGCCGTCTCGCTGAGCTCACAGGGCGCTCCGAACGCGAGGTCCGGGCCCTGCGCCTGGAGCACGGCGTCACCCCCGTGTACAAGGCGGTCGACACCTGCGCCGCCGAGTTCGAGGCCGAGACGCCGTACTTCTACTCGACCTACGAGGACGAGAACGAGGCGGTGCCCGGCGAGCGCGAACGCGTCGTCATCCTCGGCAGCGGCCCCAACCGCATCGGCCAGGGCATCGAGTTCGACTACTGCTGCGTGCACGCGGCCCTGACCGCTCGAGAGATGGGCTACGAGGCGGTGATGGTGAACTGCAACCCGGAGACCGTCTCGACCGACTACGACACCTCGGACCGCCTCTACGTCGAGCCGCTCACCTTCGAGGACGTGATGAACGTCGTCGCCAACGAGCGGCCCAAGGGTGTGGTCGTCCAGTTCGGCGGCCAGACGCCCCTCAAGATCGCCGCCGCGCTCGCCGAGGCGGGCGTGCCGATCCTCGGCACCCCGCAGGCGTCGATCGACCTGGCCGAAGACCGGGGTCGCTTCGGCGGGCTCCTGCACGAGCTCGGCGTCAGCTGCCCGGAGTATGGCCTCGCCGCCACGATCGCGGAGGCGGTGGCGGTGGCGGACGAGATCGGGTTCCCTCTGCTCGTCCGCCCCTCGTACGTGCTCGGCGGACGTGCCATGGAGATCGTCTACACGCACGACGAGCTCGTGCGCTACATGGAACGTGCGGCCGGTGTCAGCCCCGACCACCCCGTCCTCATCGACCGCTTTCTCGAGGACGCGATCGAGGTCGACGTCGACGCGATCTGTGACGGGACGGACGTCTACATCGGCGCCGTGATGCAGCACGTCGAAGAGGCCGGTGTCCACTCCGGCGACTCCGCCTGCGTGATCCCGTCGTTGTCGCTCGGCGAAGGGACGCTCGAGCAGGTGCGGCGCCAGACACGGCAGCTCGCTCTCGGGCTCGGCGTCAAGGGTCTCATCAACGTTCAGTTCGCCTACCAGAACTACCGGCTGTACGTGCTCGAGGTGAACCCTCGCGGTTCGCGCACGGTGCCGTTCGTGAGCAAGGCCACCGGGGTGCAGCTCGCGAAGCTGGCGACGCGCGTGATCCTCGGCGAGAAGCTGCGCGACTTCGCCCTGCCCGAGCGGCTCGTGCCCGAGCACGTCAGTGTCAAGGAGGCCGTGCTGCCGTTCGACCGCCTGCCGGGCACCGACACACGTCTGGGACCGGAGATGAAGTCGACGGGCGAGGTCATGGGCATCGCCGCCGACTTTCCGACGGCGTTCGGCAAGGCGCAGGCAGCGGCAGGAGCGCCGCTGCCGCTCGACGGCAGCGTCTTCCTGTCGGTGTGCGACAGCGACAAGTCGGCGGCGACGATCCTCGCCCAGCGCCTTCACGCATTGGGGTTCACGATCTACGCCACCAGGGGGACGGCGACGGCGCTGACCAGCCTGGGCATCCCGGTGCGGGTCGTCAACAAGGTCTTCCAGGGCGAGCCGCACGTCGTCAACCTCATCGAGAGCGGCGACATCGTGCTCGTGGTCAACACGCCGTTCGGCCGCACTGCCCGCAGCGACGGCTACGAGATCCGCACTGCGGCGCTCGAACGCGGCATCGCCTGCATCACGACGCTCGCCGGCTCGTCGGCCGCGGTGTCGGCGATCGAGGCGGCGCGACGGCCGCGGGTGTCTGTCCGCTGCCTGCAGGACCTGCACGCAGCCACCGAGGAGGAGGGTCGCACATGAGCGTGCACGCCGAACAGGTCGCGGCGACGACACGCTGCCGCGTCGCCGCCGCGCGCCGCTTCGGCGCCTTCGCCACGCTGGAGCTCGTCGCCCCGGAGCTCGCTGCGCTGTCGCGGCCGGGCCAGTTCGTCATGGTCACGGTGCCCGGAGGGGGTCACCTGCTGCGGCGGCCGATCTCGCTGTACACGGCGCGCGCCGGGCGCCTCGGGTTGCTGGTCGAGGCGCGCGGCGCCGGCAGCGACCGGCTCTGTGCCGTCGAGGTCGGCGAGGCCGTCGACATCGCCGGTCCGCTCGGCACGCCGTTCCCGACCGCCGGCGTCACCAGCGCGCTGCTCGTGGGCGGCGGTATCGGCTGCGCGCCGCTGCAGTTCCTGGCCGACACGCTCGGCGCGAACGGCGCCCAGGTCACCGCCGTGTTCGGGTTCCGCGACGGTCGTCAGGCGCGTATCGCAGGCGCCTTCGACCTCCCGCGCCTCTGGGTCGCGACCGAGGACGGCAGCGTCGGCCGCCGCGGGATGGCGACCGAGCTCCTCGGCGGGCTGGACGTCCCCGCGTCGACCACGATCTACTGCTGCGGGCCTCTGCCCATGATCGCCGCCGTGCAGCGATGGGCGGCGGCCGCCGGTTTGGGCGGGTACGCCTCTCTCGAGGCGCACATGGCCTGCGGCACCGGCGCCTGCCACGGCTGCGTCGTGGACACGACCAGAGGCTACCTCCGGGTCTGCAGCGAAGGCCCCGTGTTCGCCCTCGACGAGGTGGTGACGACATGAGCACGAGCAGCGACGTGGACCTGCGCGTCAGCCTCGGGAGTCTCGAGCTGGAGCACCCGCTGATCGACGCCTCCGGCACGTTCGACCTGCTCGAGATCGCGCGGCGGTCGAAGGAGGACTGGTTCGCGGCCTTCCCGTACGCGGCCTACGTCCCCAAGACGGTGACCGCGGAGCCGCGCACGGGCAATCCGCCGCCGCGCGTCACCGAGACGGCCTCCGGCATGGTCAACGCCATCGGCCTCGAGAACCCCGGCGTCGAGGTCTTCGTCGAGGAGCTGTCCGCGCTGGCCGCCCTGCGGCGACCTGTGATCGTCAGTGTCGGCGGCAACTCGCCCGAGCACTACGCCGCCGTTGTCCGGCGCCTCGAGGAGGCGCTCGCCGCGGACGGCCGCCCGCTGCCCTCCGTCGCGGGCTACGAGCTCAACGTGTCGTGTCCGAACGTGCGTGGCGGCCTCTCGATCGGCGTCGACCCTGAGGCGACGAGGTCCGTCACCGCCGCCGTGCGTGCTCTCACCGGCCGCTTCCTGCTCGTCAAGCTCACCCCGAACGTCACCGACCCGCGCCCGGTCGCCGCCGCCGCGGTGGAGGCCGGTGCCGACGGCCTCGCCCTCGTGAACACCTTCAGGGCGATGGTCCTCGACCCGGCCACCCTGCGCCCCCTCCTGGGCAACCGCACCGGGGGTCTCTGCGGGCCGGCGATCAAGCCCATCGCCCTGCGCATGGTGGCCGAAGTGGCCGAGCGCCTGCCCGGCGTCCCGCTCGTCGGCATGGGCGGCGTCATGACCGGGCGCGACGCGCTCGAGTTCATCGCCTGCGGGGCGACGGCGGTCGCGGTCGGCGCAGCGAACTTCACCGGCGTCGAGGCGCCGCGGCGGATCCTGGAGGAGTTGCGCGCCGAGTGCGTCGCGCGAGGCTTCTCGCGCGTCACCGACGCCCGCGGCCTCGCGCTCGCCGCCGGCGCCTGACGCGAACGACTGGCCGCGCCGGACAAAAGGCCAGCAATGGGCGGTCTTTCTCCGGCGCGGCCGTGTTGCCGCCGCCGCAGGCCTTCACATATACTGGCGCGCGATGTCCTCCTCGGCGAAGCAGTTCAACACGGCCCCGGAACGGTCGCTCGACCAGCGCATGGACGCGCTCTCGCGCGCCAACCAGGTGCGCAGCAGGCGCGCCGCCCTCAAGGGCGAGCTCAAGCGGGGCGTCGTCAGTATCCGCGAGGTGCTGACCGCGCCTCCCGAGTACCTCCTCACCGCGAAGGTCGTCGACCTGCTCATGGCGGCGCCCAAGTGTGGTCGCGTCAAGTCGGCGAAGATCCTCGAGCAGTGCCGCATCAGCCCCAGCAAGACGGTGGGCGGACTGTCCGATCGTCAGCGTTCCGAGCTGCTCGCCTTCTTCGGGGGCTGAGCGCATTCCCCGCGTCTTCGTGATCTCGGGGCCCTCGGGCGCCGGGAAGGGCACCGTCGTCGGCCTGCTTCGAGCGCGCCTCGACCACCTCGCCCTGGCCGTGTCGGCCACGACGCGTTCGCCGCGCCCCGGCGAGGCGGACGGTCGTGAGTATCACTTCCTGACCCGCGACGCCTTCGCCCGGGCGGTCGGGCAGGGGGCTTTCGTGGAGTGGGTAGAATACAGCGGCGACTTGTACGGGACGCTGGGCCGGGAGGTCGTCGAGAAGCTCGCGAGGGGCGACGACGTCATCCTCGAGATAGAGCTTCGCGGTGCCAGGGCCGTCCGTGAAGCCATGCCCGAGGCGCGCCTGGTCTTCATCGCGCCGCCCTCGCTCGAGGAGCTCGGGCGGCGCCTGAGAGGCAGAGGCACAGAAAGCGATGCGGCCATCGCCCGACGGCTCGGCATCGCCGAGACGGAGGTCGCGGCGGCGGGCGAGTTCGACCTCGTCGTCGTCAACGACGACGCCGAACGTGCCGCAGCCGAGCTGGCCGAGATCATCAACGCGGAACGAAAGGGAACCTAGTGGACCGACCCCGGATCGACGAGATCCTGCCGCGCGCGGACGGCTCGCGCTATGCGCTGGTCATGATCGCCGCGAAGCGCGCGCGCCAGATCAACAACTACTACCACAGCCTCGGTGAGGGCACGCTGGGCATGGAGCAACTGACGCCGCCGCTCGTGTCGACGCGCAGCACGAACCTCCTCACGATCGCCCTGGAGGAGATCGCCGACGGCAAGCTCGAGTACGAGAGCGAGGAGTGAGGACCGGGCGATGAACGCCTCCGGCGGACCCGTCGCCGCGACGGCGACAGGCGAGGCGCGCACGGTGCTCGTCGGGGTCAGCGGCGGCATCGCGATCTACAAGGCCGTCGACCTCGTGCGCTCCCTGGCACGCGAGGGGTTCGCGCCGCTGGTCGTCGAGACCGACGCGGCGCGTCGCTTCGTGATGCCACTCACCTTCGCCGCCGTCGCCCAGGCGCCCGTCCTCGACGACGACACCGCCTGGCAGAGCAGCGGAGGCTGGTTCCAGCACATCGAGGCGGCGCGGTCGGCGCGTGTGATGGTCGTCGCTCCGGCGACGGCGAACACGCTCGCCAAGATGGCCGCCGGCATCGCCGACAACCTCCTCACCGCGACCTACCTCGCTTTTCGCGGCCCGGTCATCGTCGCCCCGACGATGAACTGGGCGATGTACGAGCATCCGGCGACGCAGGAGAACCTTCGCACGCTGGCGGAGCGAGACGTGGAAGTGCTTGCCGCCGAGCGCGGCGAGCTCGCCTGCGGGGAGGAAGGGGCCGGCAGGATGGCTGCCCCCGAGGCGATCCTGCTGGCAATACGGCGCGCCTTCGCCCGCGAAGCCGCCGGCCCGCTCACAGGGCGGCGCGTGATCGTCACGGCGGGCGGCACGCGCGAGCGCATCGACGCCGTGCGTTTCATCGGCAACCGCTCGAGCGGCAAGATGGGTCGCGCGGTCGCCGACGAGGCATACCTGCGCGGCGCCGAAGTGACCCTTGTGTCGACCCAGCCTCAGGAGGCGACGCCGTACGAGGTCGTCACCGTGGAGAGCGCCGATGAGATGGCCGCCGCGGTGACCAGTACGTCGGCGGACGCCGATGTACTGGTGATGGCGGCGGCCGTCGCCGACTTCAAGCCAGCCGTCGCCCACGAGGGCAAGATCGAGCGCGCGGAGCGCGAGTCGTTCACCGTCGAGCTCGACCGCACGGTCGACGTGCTCGCCGCCGTCGCGCGCCCGGGGCTGCTCAGGGTCGCCTTCGCCGCGGAGGCCGGGCCGCGTCTCGACCGCGCTCGTGCCAAGAAGGCTGCCAAGGGCGTCGACCTCCTCGTCTTCAACGACATCCTCGCCGCCGGTGTGGGCATCGGCGCCGACGACAACGAGATCACCATCATCGGCGCCGAGGACGAGCTGCACGTGCCGCGTAGCACGAAGCACGCGTGCGCGACGGCCATCGCGGACGCGATCGAGCGCAGCTTGGGGGCGCGGCGATGAGCGTCGCTCGCGCCGACGTCCTGGCCGCGGTCGAGGCGCGCGTCGCCAACGAGCATCTGCGCCGCCACATGCTCGCTACCGAGGCGATCATGCGCGCCTTTGCGGCGCGCCTCGAAGGGGACCCCGAGACGTGGGGCCTCGCGGGTCTCGCCCACGATCTCGACAGCGAGGAGACCGAGGCCGACTTCCGGCGTCACGGCGCCGAGGCGGCCGCGACCCTCGAGTCGCTCGGCGCGCCGCCCGAGGTCGTGCACGCGGTCGCCGCGCACAACCCGGCCACCGGGGTGGCGGGGGAGAGCCGCGTGGACGTCGCCCTCATCGTCGCCGACCAGCTGAGCGGTCTCATCACCGCGGCGGCCCTGATCCGCCCCGACAGGCAGCTCTCCGGCGTGGCCCTCAAGTCGGTGCGCAAGCGCTACCGCGAGGGCGCCTTCGCGCGTGGCGTCGACCGCGAGGCGATCGCGCGCTGCGCGGAGCTTGGTCTGGAGCTCGACGAGACACTCGCCCTCGGTCTCGAGGCGATGCAGACCGTCGCCCCCGACCTCGGGCTCTGAAGAGGGGAGACCTGCCGTGAGCGAAGCTCCACGGCGGGAGCCGGCTTTCGAGGAACACAGCGAGGCCTACGTCCTCTTCCGGCGCGCCGTATGGTTCCTCGAGCGCGGGCACCCTGGCCAGGCCGCGCAGCTGCTCGAGGCGGCTCTGGCCCTCGAACCGGGGCGCAACTCGATCAGGGAAGCGCTCGGACGCGCCTTCTTCGCCCTCGGTCAATTCGGTCGCGCGGCGACGCAGTTCGACGCGATCGTCGCCGACGTGCCGGACAACGACTACGCGCAGTACGCCCTCGGACGTTGCCTCGTGAAGCTCGGCCGTGGGGAAGAGGGGCGCGGCCGGTTCCGCCTGGCCGCTGCCTTGGCGCCAGAGCGGCACCTCTGCGACGAGGCGCCGGGCGGGATCGGCGGCGACGAGACCTAGAGGTGTCCGGCTGCGTCGTCCTCAGTCGCCGGACTTCCCCGCCGAGTGTGAGACCCCTGGCGATGCCGTGCCCGGATCGCTCCTAGGAGTCGGGCTTCTCAGGTCGAGTCCTCGCGCAGCACATCTGGTGGTCCCGGCACGCCCGCGAGCGTCTCCGGGCAGAGGGCCTCATCCAGCTCCTCCTTCGTCAGGAGTCCGGTGGACAGCGCCACTTCGGGCACGCTGCGACCGGTCTCGGCCGCCTCCTGGGCGATGGCCGTCGCAGCTGCATAGCCGATCAGCGGGTTGAGCCCGGTAGCGAGGCCGAGCGAGGCCTGCACCTGGGCCCTCAGGTGATCGACGTTGGCCGTGATGCCGTCCACGCACCTCCGCGCCAGCGTGCGAAACCCGGCCTCCAGATGATTGACGCTCTCGAACAGCGAGTGCGCCATGATGGGCTCGAACGCGTTGAGCTGCAGCTGACCGGCTTCGGCGGCGACACTGACGGTGACGTCGTTGCCGATGACTTCGAACGCGATCTGGTTCACCACCTCCGGTATGACCGGGTTGACCTTGCCCGGCATGATGCTCGAACCGGCCTGCACGGGTGGGAGGTTGATCTCGTTGAACCCTGCGCGCGGGCCTGAAGAAAGGAGGCGAAGGTCGTTGCAGATCTTCGAGACCTTGACTGCTATCCTCTTGAGCACTCCGGAAAGCTGTACCAGGGAGCCCGCGTCCTGAGTGGCCTCCACCAGATCCGGCGAGACTACCAGCGGAATGCCGGTGATTCGGGCAAGGTGGCCGCAAGCCAGCTCGGCGTACTCTGGTGAGGTATTGAGCCCCGTTCCGATGGCGGTACCGCCGAGGTTGACCTCGTAGAGGAGGCGCGACGCTTCGGCGAGCCGCAGCTCGTCCTCGCCGATCATGATGGCGTAGGTCTTGAACTCCTGCCCCAGGGTCATCGGGACGGCGTCCTGCAGCTGCGTCCGTCCCATCTTCAGGACGTCGGTGAACTCCTCGGACTTGCCGCGGAAGGCTGTGCGCAGAACGTCCATCGCATCCAGAAGACGCCCGATCGCACAGAGCAGCGCCACTCTCACCGCCGTCGGGTAGACGTCGTTGGTACTTTGCCCCTTGTTGACGTCGTCGATCGGGTGCAGGACCTCGTAGTCGCCTCGTTCGTGCCCGAGACGCTCCAGCGCCAGATTCGCGACGACCTCGTTGGCGTTCATGTTGGCCGATGTGCCGGCACCGCCCTGGATGACGTCCACGACGAACTGCTCGTGCAGCCGGCCAGACCGGATGTCCTCGCAAGCCGCGGAGATGGCGCCCGCCTTCTCCGGCGAGAGCAGTCCCAGCTCCCTGTTCGCCTCAGCGGCCGCCTGCTTCACCGCCGCCAGGGCGTTGACGAGATCAGGGTGGACGGACATGGAGACACCCGAGATGGCGAAGTTCTCGAGTGCGCGTGCAGTGTGGATGCCGTAGTAGGCGGACGCAGGGATCCGCTTGCCACCCAGCAGGTCATGCTCGAGGCGATAGCGCGAACGAACCATTCGGGACTCCTCATGATGCTGGTTGACGGGGTTCTGACGCCCTGGAGCCTGTGCACTCACAGACGACCACAGCATGTGCCGGGCGCGCCGGCGGCTTCCGGGGCAAGCGTACGGGAGGCGACACGGCCGGGCAATCGAAACGGGCGCAGACCCTGCTTGATCTCGCGGACCTTGGCCAGCCGCTAGGCCGTTGCGTCCGGCTCCCCCTCCAGCGGCCGAGCCTCGCCGTGCGCCATGGCCAGAAGAAGGGCGATGCGCTGCTCGATCGGCGGATGCGTGTCGAACAGGCCCGCGGCCTCCCTCACCTTGCGCAGGGGGTTGGCGATGTAGAGATGCGCGGTCGCGCGATTGCCCATGCGGAGCTTGGCCGGGTCGTCGGCGATCTTCTGCAGGGCCCCGGCCAGCCCAAGCGGGTTGCGTGTGAGTTCGACGGCGGTCGCGTCGGCGAGGAGCTCGCGGCGGCGCGAGATCGAGAACTGCACGATGCGCGCCGCGAGCGGGGCCAGGAGGGCGAAGAGGAACGCGACGAGCATGAGAACGACGCCCACTCCTCCTCCGGCGTCGCCGCTGCGCCGGCCGCCGAAGCCGAACAGGCGCGCGCGCAGGAAGAGGTCGGCCACGAGAGCGATCAGGCCGACGAGGATCCCCACGAGCGTGGCGAAGCGGATGTCGTAGTTGCGCACGTGGGACATCTCGTGGGCGACGACGCCCTGGAGCTCGTCCCGGTTGAGCTTGTCGAGCAGCCCCCTGGTGACCGCGAGGGAGCTGTGCGCTGGATCGCGTCCCGTGGCGAAGGCGTTCGGCGCCGGGTCCTCGATGACGTACACCGCCGGCGGCTGCCCGAGCCCGGCGGCGATCGTCATCTCCTCGACGACGTTCCAGAGGCGAGGTTCGTCCTCGTGCGATATGCGCCGCGCGCCACTCACGGAGAGCACCATCCGGTCGCCGGCGTAGAAGCCGACAAGGCTCCAGACGATCGCCGCGACACCGAAGAGACCGACGAAGCCGAGCCCGCCGTCGTTCGACCCCACCCAGGCGAGGCCGATCACGTAGCCCAGGGCGGCGAGGATGACGACGACCGCGGCCATGAGCAGCCGGGAGGCCCGCCGGTTGCGGCGGATCTGCTCGTACATGCTTGGCTACCTCTGCCGCCGCCGTCCACGGCGGACCGTCACCGCAGGTCGACCTTGGGGACCACCGTCTCGGCCTCCGGCGCGTCGAAGAACTCGCGGCCCGTGAAGTTGAACATCCCGGCGATGATGTTGGTCGGGAGCATCTGGATGGCGTTGTTGTAGGTGAGCACGCTGTCGTTGTAGAACTGCCGCGCGAAGGCGATCTTGTTCTCGGTCGCCGTCAGCTCCTCCTGCAGGCTCAGCACGTTCTGGTTGGCCTTGAGGTCCGGGTAGTTCTCGACTACGGCGAAGAGCGACTTCAGCGTGTCGCTGAGCATGTTCTCGGCCTTCGCCTGCGCCTGGGGGCCGGCCGACCCCGCCTGCATCGCCGCGGAGCGCGCTTCGGTCACCTTGGTGAGGGTCTCCTGCTCGTACTGCATGTAGTCCTTGACGGTCTCGACCAGGTTGGGGATGAGGTCGTAGCGCCGCTTGAGCTGGACGTCGATCTGGCTCCAGGCGTTGTCGACCTGGTTCCGCCGCCCGACCAGACGGTTGTAGAGGACGGCGAAGACGACCCCCAGCAGGACGAGGATGCCGATGATGACGATGACCGCGATCACGCGAGTCTCCTTTCTCTCCCCCCGAGTGCCATCGGGCTCCGGGCTATTGTACGCCGCCTCGCCGGGCGTCCCTCCTGTGCGGTGTACAGGGTGCCGCGCCTGCGCTATCCTCGAGCGCGAGCATGGCACCCGTCGCGCGCAAGCCCCTTCTGATCGTCGCCGCCCTCGTGGTGCTCGTGGCGCTCGCCCTCAGCGGCTACGCGGTGGTCCGGGCCCGCGCGGCGGGCAGCGGCGGCGCGCAGACCCCGGCGGCGGTGCCTGACCCGACGTCGACGTCACCGGGACCAGGCGACGCTCCGGCTCCCGAGTACGAGCGCTGGTCGGTCGGCAAGGCCACGGCGCCGGTCGTCGTCCGCACGCGGCCGAACGCCGGCGCCCCGGTCAAGACCCGTCTCGGCGTGCGTAACCAGAACGACTACCCGACGCTCGTCCTCGTCGACACGGTGCGCGAGGTCGACGGCAAGACGTGGTACCGCGTCTGGGTGGCCATGCGACCGAACGGCAGCCGCGGATGGGTGAAAGAAGGCCCGCTCGCCTTCTACACGACGTCGGCGAAGATCGTCATCGACCTGTCCGAGCGCAAGCTACGGGTCTACCGCCGGGGCGAGCTCGCCGCTGAGTACCCGGTCGCCGTGGGGCGCCCAGGGCTGGAGACCCCCACGGGCTCCTTCTTCATCAACCAGAAGCTCAAACCGCCGCAGCCCGGCGGCGCCTACGGCGCCCTCGCGATCGGCACCAGCGCCTTTCAGCCCAAGCTCGCGGGCTGGGCGCAGGGCGGCCCCGTGGCGATCCACGGCACCAACGAGCCCTGGCTCATCGGCAAGGCGGTCAGTCACGGCTGCGTGCGCATGTACGACAAGGACGTCCTCGCCGTCAGCAAGATGGTCCCGGCGGGGAGCCCCGTGATCGTCCACAAGTAGTGCGTCAGCCCAGCCGCCGGGTCCGGCCCGGCGCCGGCGTCACCAGTACTCGCCCTGCTTGAGCAGCATGTCGTGCGCCTTGCACTTGGGGCAGGTGTACGATGCCGCCTTCTCGAGGAAGAAGAGCTCGCGCCCGCACCTGAGGCAGGTGAACTCGTCGACGAGGAGGTCCGCTCCGGTAAGGTCGACCTCGACGATGGTCCCGCACTCGATGCAGTACGCGGGCATGAAGCGCTGGCGTGGGTCGTTGACGCTCACGCCCCAGCGGACACGCTCGGCACTGTAGCCGCACGAGCGGCAGCTGAACGTCGTGTACTCTCCCATCGTCGCCTCTCTGGCCGGAGTTGCTCGCCGCTGACCCTATCGGCAGAAGCGGCATCCGTATTGAGCCCGAACCTGTCGTGGTGCTATACTCTCTCGGCTGGACAACCAAACCCGGAGGCGGAGGATCGCGAGGAGGCCGGTGCAAGACCGGCTTTTCTATTGGCATGGCGACGGTGCGTGAGGCGAAGCAGCAGCTGGCGGGCGAAGTCGAGGTCGCGCTGGCGCGTCACTTCCCCGAGGTCGAGCTCGTCGATCTCGATGTCCATCCATCGGCGGGGACGCTGACGCTGTACATCGACCGGCCGGGCGGCGTGGATCTCGACCTGTGCGCGGCGGTGACCGCAGGCCTCGAGGGAGTGCGCGAGCGCTACGCGCTCGAGGTCTCCTCGCCCGGGCTCGACCGCCGCCTGCGGACGGCGGCGCACTTCGTCGCCGCGGTCGGCGAGAACGTTGCCGTCAAGCTGGCGGTGCCGCAGGACGGACGCAGCAACTTCCGCGGCGTCCTGTCGGCGGCCGACGAGGCGGGCGTGACGCTCGCCCTGGCCGACGGCGGAACGGCCCGCCTGCCGCTTGCCGACATCGCGACCGCCCACGTGGTCTACGATTTTGAGAGGAATGGAGGCCGACGTGAGTAGAGAGATCATCGAGGCGCTGCACCAGATCGAGAAAGAGAAGGGCATCGCCTTCGAGGCGCTCGTCGACGCGCTCGAGGACGCCCTGCTGTCGGCCTACAAGAAGACACCCGATGCCGTCGAGCACGCCAAGGTCGAGGTCGACACCGAGACCGGCGACATGCGCGTCTTCCAGCTCATCTTCCCGGAGCACATCGATGTCGAGGCGCTCAAGGTGCACGACGAGGAGGGCGAGGAGATCGGGCTCGACCTCTCGAGTGTCGACATGAGCGAGGTCGAGCGCGTCGAGGTGACCCCCGACAACTTCGGCCGCATCGCCGCCCAGACCGCGAAGCAGGTGATCCTGCAGCGTATCCGCGAGGCCGAGCGCGACCTCATGTTCGAGGAATACGTCGACAGGGTCGGCGAGCTCGTCACCGGCGTGGTGCAGCAGAGCGACTCGAGGTACACCCTGGTCGAGCTCGGCCGGGTCGAGGCCCTGTTGCCCAAGAGCGAGCAGATCGAGACCGAGCATTACGATCACGGTGGGCGCGTGAAGGCGGTCATCGTCAAGGTGCAGGACTCCACCAAGGGCCCGCAGGTGATCCTCTCGCGGCGCAGTGACGAGCTCGTGCGCAAGCTCTTCGAGCTCGAGGTGCCGGAGATCGCCGACGGTCTCGTCGAGATCAAGTACGTGGCCCGCGAGACGGGCGCCCGCGGCCGCGACGGCAAGCCTTCGCCGGGGCGCTGCAAGATCGCCGTGATCTCGCACGCCGACGGCGTCGACCCGGTCGGTGCCTGTGTGGGGCCACGAGGCTCGCGCGTCCGCATGGTGGTCAGCGAGCTGCGCGGCGAGCGCATCGACATCATCCCGTACCACGACGACGCGGCGCGCTTCGTCGCCAAGGCGCTCTCGCCGGCGCGGGTGCGCGAGGTCATCGTCGACGACGAAGCCAAGGCGGCGACGATCATCGTCCCCGACGACCAGCTCTCGCTGGCGATCGGCAAGGAGGGCCAGAACGCCCGCCTGGCGAGCAAGCTCACCGGTTGGCGCATCGACATCAAGAGCCAGCAGCAGATGGCCGAGGCCGAGGCCGACATCGACTACTCGGACGACGACCTGACCGGTCAGTGCATGGCGTTGACGCGCAACGGCAAACGCTGCCCGAACATGGCGGAGGCCGGCTCGCGCTACTGCAGCATGCACGCCGACTACGTGCCGAGCCCCGAGGAGATCGCCGCGCGCGAAGCCGCCGAGTCGGCCGCGAGCGCCGCGGACGAGGCGGTCGAAGAGGGTTCCCCGGAGTGACGCGTGGACGGTCCCGAACGAAGCTGCGTGGGCTGCCGGCGCAAACGCGCCCAGGCCGAGTTGATACGATTGCACGTCGAGTCCGGCCGGGTGTGCCTGGCAGCGCCGGGTTCGCCTGGACGGAGCGCCTATCTGTGTCCTGACCCGGCCTGCCTCGCGGCGGCCGGCAGACGACGCGCCTTGGGGCGCGCCTTCCGCGGTCCTGCGGCCGCCGACGATGCGTTCGTCGCCGTGTTCGCCACGGTCTGCGACGAACGAAAGGTGGTGAGGTGAATGACGAGAAAGCGCAAAGTCACAGACATCGCCAGCCAGCGCGGGACGAGCGTCGACGACGTTCTCGCTCACCTCAAGCGGGCGGGCATCGAGGTCGTCGACGGCGAGGTCTCCGTCGACGAGGAGGCCATCGAGAAGGCGTACGCGGCGGCGAGCACCGCCGGGCCGCGACGTCCGCGGGTCAACCCCGGCGGCCGCCGCCGCCGCGTGATCATCGACGCCGGCGCCTCGCGGCGCGGCGCCCCGACCGGCGGCGGGCGGCAGCGCCGCGGCCGCCGCGGGCGTGGCGACCGCGTCGACGAGCAGCCGGCGCAGCCGGTCGTCCCGACCGGTGTCGTCAAGGTGCCGTCCGGCGCCACGGTCAAGGACGTCTCGCAGCTGCTCGGCGTGCCCACCCCCGAGATCATCAAGACTCTGATGGGGTACGGCGAGATGGTGACCATCACGCAGACCCTGAGCGACGAGGCCATCGAGGTCCTCGCCGGCGACTTCGCCCGCGAGGTGGAGATCACGCACGCCGCCGACGAGGAAGCTGCGCTCGAGGCCGAGGCCGTCGACGACCCGGTCGACCTCGTTCCGCGCGCCTCGGTGATCACCGTCATGGGTCACGTCGACCACGGCAAGACGAGCCTTCTCGACGCCATCCGTGACACCGCGGTCGCGGCCGGTGAGGCGGGCGGCATCACACAGCACATCGGCGCCTACCAGGTGCGTCACCACGACCAGCTGGTGACCTTCATCGACACGCCCGGCCACGCCGCCTTCACGGCGATGCGCGCCCGCGGCGCCAAGGTCACCGATATCGCCGCCATCGTGGTCGCCGCCGACGACGGCGTGATGCCGCAGACCGTGGAGGCGATCGACCACGCCAAGGCGGCCGGCGTCCCCATGGTCATCGTGGTCAACAAGATCGACAAGCCCGAGGCGAACGTCGACCGCATCAAGCAACAGCTCACCGAGCACGGCATCGTCCCCGAGGAGTGGGGCGGCGACACGGTCTTCGTCGAGGCCAGCGCCAAGAAGCGCATCGGCCTGGACAACTTCCTCGACATGCTGCTCCTGGTCGCCGAGGTGAGCGACCTGAAGGCCAACCCCAAGGCCCCGGCGAGCGGCTACATCATCGAGTCGCGCGTCGACCCCGGGCGCGGTGTCGTGGCGACGATGCTGGTGAGTCGTGGCACGCTCGAGGTGGGCGACGCCATCGTCGCCGGCGAAGCCAGCGGCCGCGTGCGCGCGATGCGCGACTTCAAGGGCGAGCCCCTCAAGGCGGGCGGTCCATCGACCCCCGTCGAGATCATCGGCTTCGACGACCTGCCGACCGCCGGCGAGTTCTGCCGCGTCGTCAAGGACGAGCGCACGGCGCGGTCCCTGGGCCAGAAGCGCGCCAACCGCATCAAGACGGAGGCGCTCGCGCGCCAGCGCGCGCTCACGCTCGACGACGTCTTCGCGCGCATCGCCGAGGGCAAGGTGCTCGACCTCAACCTCATCGTCAAGGCAGACGTGCAGGGCAGCCTCGAGGCGCTCACCGACGCGCTGCTCAAGATCCAGCACCCCGAGGTCAAGGTCCGCGTCATCCACTCGGGCGTCGGCGGCGTCAACGAGTCCGACGTCATGCTGGCCGCCGCCTCGTCGGCGATCATCATCGGCTTCAACGTCCGGCCCAGCGCCGCGGCGCAGACGCTCGCCGAGAGCGAGGTCGTCGACGTGCGCACGTACCGCGTCATCTACAAGGTCACCGAGGACATCACCGCCGCTCTCGTCGGCATGCTGAAGCCCGAGTACGAAGAGGTCGTGCTCGGCCAGGCCGAGGTGCGGCAGCTCTTCCGTGCCTCCAAGATCGGCACCATCGCCGGCTGCATGGTCACGCGCGGCGTCATCCAGCGTAACGCCGGCATGCGCGTGCTGCGCAGTGACGTGGTCGTCCACGACGGCAAGATCGCCTCCCTCAAGCGCTTCGCCGAGGACGTCCGCGAGGCGCAGGAGGGGTTCGAGTGCGGCATCCTGCTCGACGGCTTCAACGACATCAAGGAAGGCGATGTGTTGGAGGCCTACGAGTCCCGAGAAGTCGCCCGTGAGGTCTGACGCCTGCATCGGCGTCCTCTTCGCTGAGCTGCACTTCCCGGGGAACCGGTCGCTCAAAGAGAAGCGGGCGCCGCTGAACTCGCTGCGCGACGTCGTGCAGCGGCGGTTCAAGGCCGCGTTCAGTGAGGCCGGCGGGCAGGACTCCTGGCAGCGCGCCGAGGTGCTCATCGTCGCGGCGGCGTCGTCGCTCACCCAGGCGCGCGAGCGCGTCGACGAGATCGAGCGCTACTTGCACGGTCGTGACTTCGAGGTGTCGCGCACCCTTCTCAAGGTCGCCGAACCCGTGAGGGCGTTGTGGGACATCGACTCCTGAAGGTCAACGAGAGCGTCAAGGAGGTCGTCTCGGCGCGTCATCGCCGAGGGCCTCAAGGACCCTCGCGTCGGCTTCGTGACCGTGACCGGCGTCGAGGCGAGCCGCGACCTGCGTCACGCCAAGGTCTTCTTCAGCGTCCTGGGTGGGCGCGCGCGAGCGTGCCGCGACCCTGGATGGCCTCAAGGCGTCCCAGGGTTACCTCCAGGCGCGCGTGAACGACGCCCTTCGCATGAAGCGCACGCCGCAGCTCGTGTTCGTCTACGACGAGACGACCGACAAGGCGATGCGCATGGAGCGACTGCTGCACCGCGAGGCGGAGGTGCTCGGCGAGGAGCCTCCCGACTTCGGCGATCCCGAAGGGCAGGGGGAGCCTGCGCCGGATCCGGCGGGCGACCGGTGGGGAGGACGAGGCGTGAACGCCCTCGCCTCCGACCTCGACGCCGTCTGCCGGCACATGCGCGGCGCCGACGCGGGTCGCGCTCGCCGTGCACGACAAGCCGGACCTCGACGCGCTTGGCGCGGCGGCGGGCATGAGCGACCTGTTCACCCAGCTCGGTGCGACCACGACGCTCTGCGTCGGCGCCGACGAGGTCCTGCCCTCTGCCGAGCTCATGCTGTCGGCCGTCGCCGTCGAACGCCGCGCGCCACACGCAGGCGAGGCGCTCTACGCCCTCGACAGCGGTTCGCTCGAACGCCTCGCCCTCGACCTCGGCGACTGGGCCGGTCCTGTGGTGAACATCGACCACCACCACGACAACCTGCGCTTCGGCGACCTCGTGCTGCTTCGCCCGCAGGCGAGCAGCACGAGCGAGATCGTCTGCGACGTCGCGCGCGCCCTCGGCCTGCGACCGTCGCCCCAGGCGGCCACGGCCCTGTACGCCGGCATCTCGTTCGACTCCGGGCACTTTCGTCACGGCAGTACAGGGGTCGCCACCTTCGACACAGCCGCGTGGCTGGTCGGGCTGGGCGTCGACGTGACGGGCGTGTACCGCGAGCTGTACGAGCGCCGTTCGCTCGGCGCACTGCGCCTCGAAGGTCGCGCTCTCGCGGGCGCGCAGCCTGTGGCAGCGGGGCGCGCCCTCATCGCCGTCCTGCGCCGCGACGACTTCGCCGCGACGGGTGCGGCCGAGCACGAGACCGAGGGGATCATCGACGGCCTGCGCGCCGTCGTCGGCGTCGAGGTCGCGGCCCTCGTCAAGGAACAGGCGGGGAGCCCGCGCGTGCGCGTGAGCCTGCGCTCGAGCGGCGCCGACGTGAGCGCCTTGGCCGCGCTGCGCGGCGGCGGCGGCCACGTGAAGGCGTCAGGGTTCTCCAGCGACGACACCCCAGAGGAGGTGACGGCGTGGCTCAGTTCAGAACTCGCAAGGCTGCTCTCGACGGCATCCTCCTCATCGGCAAGCCCGAGGGCCTGACCTCGCACGACGTCGTCGCCCGCGTGCGCCGCCTCCTGCGCCCAGGCGTGCAGAAGGTCGGTCACGCCGGCACCCTCGACCCGTTCGCCACCGGACTGCTCGTCGTGCTCGTCGGACGCGCCACCAAGCTGGCGCGGTTCTTCGTCGACCTGCCCAAGGAGTACGAGTGCACGATGCAGTTCGGCGTGCGCTCGGACACGGGGGACGGAACGGGAGCCCTGGAGGAGACGGGAGCCACGGTCACGAGGGACGCGGTCGAGGCCGTTCTGCCGCAGTTCATCGGCACGGTCCTGCAGCGCGTCCCCATGACCTCCGCCGTGAAGGTCGACGGCGAGCGGCTCTACAAGAAGGCGCACCGCGGCGAGGTCGTCGAGACCCCCGTCAAGCAGGTCGAGATCGCCGCCATCGACGTCCTCGACTTCGACGACGAGACGCAGCGCCTGCGCTGCCGCATCGCCTGTTCCAAGGGGACGTACGTGCGCCAGCTGGCGATCGACGTCGGCGAGGCCGTCGGCGCCGGGGCCCACCTCCGCGAGCTGACTCGCACCGCGACCGGCGAGCTTCGTCTCGCGGACGGCCGGTCCCTGGACTCGTTCGAGGATGCGCTGGCGGCGCGCGAGGAGGGCGACGAGCGCATCCCCGGGCTCGTCGCCCCGGCCAGCGCCCTCAGCTTCCTGCCCACGATCGAACTTGCCGCGACCCAGGTCCTGCCGGTGCGCAACGGCGCCCGGCTGCCCGGAGGCCCGCAGGAGCCGGTGCGGGTGATGCATCGCGGAGAACTCATCGCCGTCTACGGGCCGGCCGAGGAGGGTCGCGCCCTCAAGCTGCTCGTGCGGCTCTGATGCTGGTCGCGACCGATCTCGGCAGCCTCGCCCGGCGCCCGCGCGCCGTGGCGATCGGCACCTTCGACGGGGTCCACGCCGGCCACCGCGCCGTGATCGGCGCCGCCGTCGCCTCCGCACGCGAGCGCGGCCTCACGAGCGCCGTCCTCACCTTCGACCGGCACCCGCTCGCCGTCCTCGACGCGAGCCACCAGCCGCGCCTGCTCACGACTCGCCGCGAGAAGATCAGGCTCATCGAGGAGCTCGGCCCCGAGGAGTTGGTCGTGCTCAGGTTCGACGCACCTCTCGCGGCGCTGAGTCCCGAGGAGTTCTGCCGCGACGTGCTCGCCGACGGCCTCGACACTCGCGTCGTCGTCGTGGGTGAGAACTTCACCTTCGGCGCCGGCGGCCGTGGCGACGCGGGCACGCTGACCCGCTGCGGGAAGACGCACGGTTTCGCGACGACGACCGTGCACCTCGTGACCGAGGCCGGGCGCCCCATCAGCTCGACGCGCATCCGGCGCCTGCTGCACGACGGGCGCCTCGAGGAGGTGCGTGAGGTCCTCGGACGGCCGCCGTCCGCCGCCGGCCGGGTCGTCCCCGGCTTGCGCCGGGGACGCACGCTCGGCGTGCCGACGGCGAACGTCGACGTCGAGGCCGGTATGGTCTTTCCGGGGCGTGGCGTGTACGCGGCGCGGGCGTGCGTCGCCGGCACCTGGTACCGGGCGGCGGTGAACATCGGCCACAACCCGACCTTCCGCGGCCGCGACGAGGTGACCGCCCACGTCACTGTGGAGGCCCACCTGCTCGGCTTCGCGGGCGACATCTACGACCGCGACATCCGCCTCGACTTCCTGCACAAGCTGCGCGACGAGCGCCGCTTCGACAGCGTCGACGCGCTCGTCGCCCAGATGCAGGAGGACATCGCGTCGACGGCCGCCCTCGCCGACGCCGCGTTCGACGAGGTCGGCCTCGGCGCCAGCTGAGTCCCGGCCGGCACGGACGCGCCTCCCGCGCGCGACGGCCGCGGTTTGCCGCGTCCGCCCCCCTGTGCTACCCTAGCCGCTCGACCGTCTCTCGGTCACGGGCTGCCGCCCCGCGACTGGGTTTCCGGAGTACCCGGTGCGAACGCACCGGGAGGGAGGTGAGTCCCCTGGCATTCCTCAAGGAAGACAAGCTCGAGATCATCGCCAAGCACGCCAAGCACGACGGCGACACAGGCTCCCCCGAGGTCCAGATCGCGCTCCTCACGGCGCGCATCGAGACCCTCACCGAGCATCTCAAGCAGCACAAGAAAGACCACCATTCGCGGCGCGGTCTGTTGAAGATGGTCGGCCACCGCCGCCGTCTGCTCAACTACCTGCAGTCCCGCGACGTCGAGCGCTACCGCGCGCTCGTCAAGGAGCTCGAGCTCCGCAAGTAGACGGAGGCTCGAGCCCGACAACCCACCCACGTCCAGATCCCACGCGGACGGACGCCCCGTGCAACCCGGTACGGGGGACGGAAGGAAGACGAAGGAAGAGATGAAGACACTTGACGTTGAGATCGGTGGGAAGACGATCTCCCTCGAGACCGGCAGGCTCGCCAGGCAGGCGAGCGGGTCCGTGCTCGTCCGCTGTGGGGACACCGTGGTGCTGGTCGCGGCGACGGTCCGCGACGAGACCCGCGAGGGGCAGGATTTCTTCCCCCTCACGGTCGATGTCGAAGAACGCCACTACGCCGCCGGCAAGATCCCCGGCGGGTTCATCAAGCGCGAGTCGCGGCCGAGCGAGAAGGCGATCCTGGCGGCGCGCCAGATCGATCGCCCCATCCGGCCGCTGTTCCCGAAGGGCTTCATGAACGAGGTGCACGTCGTCGCGACGACGTTCTCGGTCGACCTCGAGAACGCGCACGACGTGCTCGCCACGCTGGGCGCCTCCGCCGCCCTGACGATCTCCGAGATCCCGTTCGGCGGGCCGGTCGGCTCCGTCCGCATGGGGCTCGTCGAGGGCCAGTTCGTCGTCAACCCGACGATGACGCAGATCCAGGACGAGTCGACTCTCGATCTGGTGGTCACCGGCACGCGCGACGCCATCGTCATGGTGGAGGCGGGAGCCAAGGAGGCAGACGAGGCCCAGGTCGTCGAGGCGCTCAGGATCGCCCACGAGGAGATCAAGAAGCTCGTCGACGTCCAGTTGCAGCTCCGTGAGCTCGTCGGCAAGCCCAAGTGGGAGGTCGCCGAGTATGCGGTCGACCCCGGCGTGTTCGCCGAGGTCCAGGGCCGCTACGGCGCCGAGATGGACCGGGTCACGCAGATCGTCGACAAGAACGAGCGCCAGACGGCGACCTCCGACCTGCGCGCCGCGATCGTCGAGGCGCTCGCCGCGGGCGACGAGGTCGACCCCGAGCGCCTCGTGCAGGTGCGGCGTGCCGCCGCCAAGCTCGAGAAGGACATCATCCGGCGGCGCATCGCCGTCGAGAAGCGGCGCCCTGACGGCCGCGGCACCGAGGACATCCGCGACATCTCCTCCGAGGTCGGCGTGATCCCGCGCACGCACGGCAGCGCACTGTTCACGCGCGGCCAGACGCAGGCTCTGTCGCTGCTGACGCTCGGCGGCACCGGCGAGTTCCAGCGCATCGACGACCTCAGCCTCACCGAGAAGAAGCGCTATATCCACCACTACAACTTCCCGCCGTACTCGGTGGGCGAGACCGGGTTCATGCGCGGCCCCAAGCGCCGTGACATCGGCCACGGCGCCCTCGCCGAGCGCGCTCTGGTGCCGATGCTGCCCGACGAGGTCGAGTTCCCCTACACGATCCGCATCGTCAGCGAGATCCTCGAGAGCAACGGCTCGTCCTCGATGGCGAGCGTGTGCGGCTCGTCGCTCTCGCTGATGGACGCCGGCGTACCGCTCAAGGCGCCGGTCGCCGGCATCGCCATGGGCCTCATCAAGGAAGGCGACGACTACGTCGTGCTCACCGACATCGCCGGCGTCGAGGACCATCTCGGCGACATGGACTTCAAGGTGGCCGGGACGGCGAACGGCATCACCGCGCTGCAGATGGACATCAAGATCACCGGCGTGACGTTCGAGATCCTCACGGAGGCGCTCGCCCAGGCGAAGCGCGCCCGTCTGTTCATCCTCGGCAAGATGCGCGAGACGCTGGCCGAGCCGCGTCCCGAGCTCTCGCAGTACGCTCCGCGCATCTTCAGCATCCAGATCAACCCCGACCAGATCGGTCTCGTCATCGGCAAGGGCGGCGAGACGATCCGCGGCATGACCGACGAGTTCGGCGTCGACATCGACATCGAGGACGACGGCACGATCTTCATCTGCGCCCCCGACCAGGAGGCGGCGGACGGTGTCATCGCCCGCATCACGGCGATGACCAAGGAGATCGAGGTCGGCGACGTCTTCACGGGTCGCGTCGTCAAGACGACCGACTTCGGCGCCTTCGTCGAGCTCAAGAAGGGCACCGACGGCCTCATCCACATCTCGCGACTCGGGGAGGGTCGCGTGAAGTCGGTCGAGGACGTCGTGAAGCGCGGCGACACGATCACCGTCGAGGTGGTCGAGATCGACAAGGCGCGCGGCCGCATCGGCCTCAAGCCCTTGAAGGTGCCCGACAACCACTAAGGCTCAGGTCGCGGAGGCCCGTCATCGAGGCCTACGAGCTCACCACGCTCGACAACAGCCTGCGCGTCGCGAGCGAGCGCCTCGAGGGCGTTCGCTCGATCGCGCTCGGGTTGTGGGTAGCAGCCGGATCCCGGCTCGAACCGCGGGAGCTCGGCGGCGTCTCGCATTTCATCGAGCACCTGATCTTCAAGGGGTCCGAGCGGTTCTCCTCGTGGGACATCGCGCACCTCTTCGACGACATGGGCGCCGACCCCAATGCGGCGACCTCCAGGGAACACACGGTGGTCCACGTCCGCTTCCTCGACCAGGACCTCGAGCGGGCCTTCGAGCTGCTCGCCGAGATGGTCGCGCGGCCGACCTTCGCCGAGCTCGACCAGGAACGCGAGGTCGTGCTCGAGGAGGTCGCCATGTACGAGGACTCGCCGGCCGACGTGGTGCACGACGATCTCGCCACGGCCATCTTCGGCGATCACCCCCTCGGGCGGCCGATCATCGGGAGCACGGAAAGCCTGGCGCGCATCGACGACACGACGGTGCGCGCCTATCACGACGCCCACTACGTGAACCCGGGCATCGTGGTCGCCGCCGCCGGCCATGTCGAACACGCGCGCCTCTGCGAGCAGGCCACGCGTCATTTCGGACCCGATCCCGGGACGCGGGCGCGGCGCGACCCTCAGGCGCAGCCGGCGCCACGCCACGTCGCCCACTTCACGCAGAAGGACACGGAGCAGTACCACGTCTGCCTCGGCGGCCCGGGGCCGTGCCGCTCCGACGACGACCGCTTCGCGGCGTTCGTCGTCGACACGATCCTCGGCGGGTCGTGGAGCTCACGTCTCTTCCAGGAGGTGCGCGAGAAGCGCGGCCTGGCGTACTCCGTGTACTCCTACACGTCGCTGTTCGCCGACACCGGCATGACGGCGGTCTACGTCGGCTCCAGGGCCGAGGCGGTCGACGAGGCACTGCGTGTGATCCTTGACGTGCTGGGCGGTCTCGAGAGCGAGATCACCGAGGCCGCCGTCGACCGCGCTCGCAACCACCTCAAGGGACAGACCGTCCTCTCGATGGAGAGCCCCGGCAGCAGGATGCAGTCGCTGGGGCGCGCGGTCCTCATGGAGCTGCCCATCCTCAGTGTGGACGACGTGCTCGACAAGATCGACGCCGTCACGGTCGACGACGCCCTCGCCGCCGTGCGGCGCTATTGGGACCTGGAGACGTGGTCGACGGCGTGCATCGGGGCCGAGGCCACGCCCTATCGCGCCGTGACACAGGGATTCGCGTGGGAGGAACGATGATCGAGGTCCTCGTGGTCGGCGGCAAGGGGAAGATGGGTTCGCTCACGGCCGCGATGATCGCCGCGCAGAGCGATCTGCGGCTGGCGGCGATCGTCGACCCGAACGTAGGCGGCGCCGAGCCGGTGCCGGCCTACGCGTCGCTGAGCGACGCGCTGGTCGGCGGCACCTACGACGCCGCCGTCGAGTTCAGCCTGCCGGCGTCGGTGTTCGAGAACACGCGCGCCCTGCTCGCCGCCGGCATCCCGACCGTGGTCGGTGCGACGGGCCTGCACCAGGAGCAGATCGACGAGCTTCGCGCAGCCGCCGCGGCGAGCCGCGTCGGGTGCATCGTCGCGACGAACTTCTCCATCGGCGCCGTGCTCATGATGCGCTTCGCCGCCGAGGCGGCGAAGTACTTCGGCACCGCCGAGATCGTCGAGATGCACGAGACGAGCAAGAAGGACGCGCCGTCGGGCACGTCGCTGCACACGGCGCGTCAGATGGCGGAGGCCCCGGGCGCGCAGCTCGCTTCCGTGCCCGGCGACGCGCCCTCCCGCGGCCTCGACGTCGACGGCGTCCGCATCCACAGCGTCCGCCTGCCGGGCCTCGTCGCCCACCAGGAGGTCCTGCTCGGCGGGGATCACGAGCTGCTCACGCTGCGCCACGACTCGTACTCTCGAGAGTGCTTCATGGGCGGCGTGCTGCGCGCCTTGCGTGCCGTCACCGGCCTCAAGGAAACGGTCGTCGGATTGGAGAACCTGCTTGACTAAGCGGTACGGCAGCCCACGAGCGGGGGGGCGGGCATGAGACCCGATCTTGGCACCATCCTCACGGCGATGGTGACGCCGTTCGACGACGACCTGGCCGTCGACCACGCCGGCGCCGAACGGCTCGCCGCGTGGCTCCTGGACAACGGCTCGGATGGTCTCGTGGTCGCCGGCACGACGGGTGAGTCGCCGACCCTGACCGACGACGAGAAGCTCGAGCTCTTCCGCGTCGTGATCGCCGCGGTCGGCGCCCGGGTGCCTGTCGTCGCCGGCACGGGCACCTACGACACGCGGCACAGCATCGAGCTCACGCGGGCCGCCGAGCGCTGCGGTGCCGCCGCCGCGCTGGTCGTCACGCCCTACTACAACAAGCCCCCCGAGCGCGGGCTGATCGAGCATTTCCGCGCCATCGCCGCGGCCACCGACCTGCCGGTGATCATCTACAACATCCCGGGCCGCTCCGGCGTCAATCTGCCGGCCGCGGCCCTGGAGACGCTCGCGGACGTCGAGAACATCGTCGCCGTCAAGCAGGCGAACGCCGACCTCGATGAGCTCGACCGCGTCGCCGCCATCGAGGGGCTCGAGCTCTACGCCGGCAACGACGATCTGCTGCTCGACGTTCTTCGCCGCGGCGGCCGCGGCGGCATCTGCGTGGCGAGCCACGTGGTCGGCCCCCGGATGGCGGAGCTGGCACGGCGCGCCCGCGCCGGCGACGCGGCCGGGGCAGAGGCCGTCAATGCCGAGCTGTCCGCTCTGTACAAGGCGCTCTTCGTCACGACCAATCCCATCCCGGTGAAGGCGGCGCTGAATCTGCTCGGCCACGACGTCGGCGGTCTCCGCCTGCCGCTCGTCCCTGCGAGCGACGACGAGCGCGCCGTGGTGGCCGGCGCCCTTCGCGACCTCGGAGAACTGCGCACATGACCAACGACACCGTACGCATCATCCCCATCGGCGGCCTCGGCGAGATCGGCAAGAACATGACCGCCGTCGAGTACCGCGGCAAGATCGTCGTCGTCGACTGCGGTCTGGCCTTCCCCAGCGACGACATGTTCGGCATCGACCTTGTCTTGCCCGACATCACCTACCTGCTGGAACGTCGCGCCGACGTCCTCGCGTTCGTGATCACGCACGGGCACGAGGACCACTACGGCGCTCTCCCGTTCGTGCTCCGGCAGCTCAACGTACCCGTCTACGCCAGCCGCCTGACCCTCGCCTTCGCCAAGTCCAAGCTGGACGAGCACGGGCTCATCAAGAGCGTCACCGTCAATGAGGTGAGCGAGAAGGCCGAGCTCGACCTGGGGCCGTTCCACATCTCGTTCGTGGCCGTCAGCCACAGCGTGCCCGACGCCCTCTCGATCGTCATCCACACGGCGGCCGGCGCGGTCGTCTTCACCGGCGACTACAAGTTCGACCACACGCCCATCGACGGCCGCATCACCGACGTCAACACGTTCGCCCAGCTCGGCCAGCAAGGCGTGCTCGCCCTCCTGGCCGACTCCACGAACGCCGAGGAGCTCGGCTCCACGGCCTCGGAGAGCGTCGTCGGCCAGGCGTTCCACCAGATCTTCGCCGAGGCCGAGGGACGGGTGATCCTGGCGTGCTTCGCCTCGCACATCCATCGCGTGCAGCAGGCCATCAAGATCGCGCACCTCCACGGGCGCAAGTTCGCCGTCTCGGGTCGGAGCATGCAGAAGAACGTCAACATCGCCCGCAACCTCGGGTATCTCGACGTGCCCGAGGGCTCCATGGTGAAGCTGACCGAGATCGACGAGTACCGGCCCGAGGAGCTGCTGATCCTCTCCACCGGCAGCCAGGGCGAGCCGCTGTCGGCGCTCTCGCGCATGGCGTGGGACGACCACCCCCAGGTCGAGCTCAACGAGGGCGACACCGTGGTGATCAGCGCCAAGGCGATCCCCGGCAACGAGGTCAGCGTCATGGAGACCATCAACCGGCTGCTCAAGGCCGGCGCCGACGTGATCTACGGCGAGGCCAGCGGGGTGCACGTGTCCGGGCACGCCTCTCAAGAAGACATGCGGATGATGCTCAACCTGCTGCGCCCGCAGTACTTCGTCCCGGTCCACGGGGAGTATCGCATGCAGCACATCCACGCCGGGCTGGCGCGCGAATCCGGCATCGGCGACGAGCGCATCTTCATGCTCGAGAACGGCGACGTGCTCGAGATCGGACCTGACGACGCCGACGTCGTCGACAAGGTGCACAGCGGCATGGTGTTCGTCGACGGCTTCGAGCTCGGCGACGAGGCGGGGCTCGTGTTGCGCGACCGCCAGCAGCTCGCCGAGGACGGCATCCTCATCGCGGTGGTGACCGTCGACGTCCAGACCGGCGGGTCCGTCGCGCTCGGCCGAGCTCGTGGCGCGTGGCTTCCTGCACGACGACGAGCGCGAGCAGGAGGTCCTGGACAAGGCGGGCGCGGCGCTCGACGGTCTGCTCGGCACGCTTGGCAAGCAGCACAAGACGGGCCACCGCCTGATCAAGGAAGACATCAAGGAGATGCTGGCCGAGCTCGTCTACCGCGAGACCCGGCAGCGCCCCATGATCCTGCCGGTGGTCGTCGAGGTCTGAGCGCTCGTCGGCGCGACACGAGCGCCTGCGCCGGCCGGCGCGTCGAGGACGTCGTCGCGCCTAGGGAATCGACACGCGGGCGTCGAACACCACCTACATGTCCAGCACCCGCACGGCACGACGCGCGTCCACGCGCGCTGACGGGCGCGCGGCGCGGCCGCGTGCCGTGCAGCGCGCCGTCAAGCCTGAGGCGCCCCCGTCGCGTCACCGGCGCGAGCTGGCGGCGATCGCCTGCGTCGCCGTCGCCGTCTTTCTCGCCTTCGTGCTGTATCTCGGCTGGGACGGCGGCACACTCGGCCGCTGGCTCGGCGGCGCCCTGACCTGGCTCGTCGGGCTGCTCGCTTTCGCGACGCCGTTGCTGCTCTGCTACGTCGCCTACGCCATCGCGGCGGGGGAGGATCACCGGCCTCGCACCTCGCTCTCGATCGGTCTTGGCCTCCTCGTCGCGGGCTTCCTGCTCGCCGCCGCGGCCGACACCTTCGGCATGTTCGCCGGTTCGCGCCCCGAGGGCCTCTTCGCCGACACTTACATGGAGGACCACGGCGGGGCGCTCGGGGAGGGCTCCTGGGCCCTGCTGCATCCCTTCGTCGGAGGGCTGGGCGTCGACGTCGTCGTGCTCGCCCTGTGGGCGGGCGGCTTCCTCCTGGTGACCGGGTCCTCTCTCGGTCTCTGGGCCGAACGCTCGCGCGCCGGCGTGAGCCAGGCGAGTCGGGCGGCGAAGGCGCAGGCCCAGGGCCTGGGCGAGCGCCGTCGAGGGACAGCGACGCAGGTCATCGACCCCGGTGACGATCTCACTGCCGCCCTCGATCCCTTCGTCGCGGCGACGGCCGCGGTCGACTCGGCGGAACGCGCGACCGTGTGGACTCCGGGGTCCGTCGAGGTGCCTGAGGGGCCGCGTCTCATCGATGGCGCCCACGACGTGCCGGAGATCTTCGGCGTGAGCGGCCCTGACCCGCGGCCGGCCTCGTACGCGCCGCAGGCCTCACCTGCGCAGCCGGTGCTCGAGGCTGACGAAGGTGAGCAGATGAGCCTCGCCGAGGCTGTGGTCGAGGACGCCGACGGCGAGGATGCGGCGCTCGCCTTCGCCGTCGCCGAGCGTCGGACCTGGCATGTGCCCCAGCCGCACCTTCTGCAGCGCCTCGGCGAAGGGCTCGGCGAGACGCCGCAGACGATCGATTCGGTGTCGCGGCGCCTGGAAGAGACCCTCGGCCACTTCGGCATCGAGGCGCGCGTCATGGGCACCGTCTCCGGCCCGCGTGTCACGCGCTACGAGCTCCAGCTGGCGCCCGGCATCAAGGTGAGCCGGGTGTCGTCGCTCAAGGACGACCTCGCGTACTCGCTCGCCGCCACCGACATCAGGGTCCAGGCCCCGATCCCCGGCAAGACCGCCGTGGGAGTGGAAGTGCCCAACGTTCAGGCGAACTACGTCTCGCTCGGCGACGTCTATCAGACCTTCCCGCCGCACGCCTCGCCGCTCGCCTTCTGGCTCGGCAAGGACGTCTCCGGCAAGCCGATCGTCGCCGACCTCGTCAAGATGGTCCACCTGCTCATCGCCGGCACGACCGGGTCAGGCAAGAGCGGCTGTATCAACGCCCTGATCAGCTCGATCCTGCTGCGCGCCACCCCCGATCAGGTGCGGATGATCATGATCGACCCGAAGAAGGTCGAGCTCTCGAACTTCGACGGCATCCCGCACCTGCTGGCGCCCGTGGTCACGAACATGAAGCAGGCGAGCTACGTACTCGACAACATCTGCCGCGAGATGGACCGGCGCTACGAGGTCATGTCCCGCCACGGGAGCGCGCAGAACATCCGCGACCTCAACAAGAAGCTCGAGAAGCTCGGCGAGGAGACGCTGCCGTACATCATGGTCATCGTCGACGAGCTCGCCGATCTGATGATGGTGGCGCCGTCGGAGGTCGAGGATGCCGTGATCCGTCTCGGGCAGCTCGGGCGCGGCGCGGGCGTCCACCTCGTGGTCGCCACGCAGCGCCCGTCCGTGGACGTCGTCACCGGCATGATCAAGACGAACATCCCCTCGCGCATCGCCTTCGCCGTGTCCTCGCAGACCGACTCGCGCGTGATCCTCGACCAGGGCGGCGCCGAGAGCCTGCTCGGCTCGGGCGACATGCTCTTCCACCCGCTCGGGAGCACGCGCACGCTGCGCGTGCAGGGCGCCTTCGTCACCGCGCGCGAGATGAAGCTCATCACCGAGCACTGGCGCCAGCAGGCCACGCCGCAGTTCCGCGAGGACCTGCTCGAGAACCCCGCCGGCGCCGAGACCGACGCCAGCCAGGGAGCCGGCGGCGACGAGTTCCTCGCCGATGCGGTGCGCACCGTCGTCTCCACCGGCGCCGCCTCCGTGGCCCTGCTCCAGCGCCGTCTGCGGGTCGGCTACGCCCGCGCCGGTCGCCTGGTCGACATCATGGAGCAGATGGGCATCATCTCCGGCTACGACGGCAGCAAGGCGCGCAGCGTCCTCATCACCGAAGACGAGCTGCCCGGCGTGCTGGCGCAGCTCAGCGGGAAGGAGGAGGCGGCTGCGAATGCGGTCGAGGTGCCTCCTGAGGAGCCCCTCGACGCCGCGCCGCCGGCCGACGACTGAGCCGTCGCCGTGGGGTGCCGTCGCGCACCGGCTCGATTGTCTTCAGTTCCGGGCGTGACTAGACTGTACGGTCGGGCACCGGGGCCGCCATCGGCTTCGACCCGTCAGTGATCCGCAAGGAGAGGGCGCACCCGTCGTGTTCGAGATCGGTACAACCCTGCGCGAGGCCCGCGTGCGCCGCAAGCTCACCCTGCAGCAGGTCGAAGAGGACACGAAGATCCGCGTCAAGTACGTTCAGGCGATGGAGAACGAGGACTTCGACCTCATGCCTGGGCAGGCGTACGTCAAAGGCTTCCTGCAGACCTACGCGACGTACCTGGGCCTCGATTCGTCGATCATCCTCGACGAGTACCGCTCGCGGGGTGTCCACAGGGAGGAGCACCAGCCGTTCGGCGGCTCCTCGGTCATCGGAAAGCCGCGCAGCCATCGGGGCCGCAACACGCTCGTCTTCATCGCCATCGCGTGTCTGCTCGTGCTGGCCGTCATCTATGTCCTGGGCTTGAACGCCGAGGACGCGACGAAGACCGGCGGCACCGGCATCGACCCGGGCGTGCTTTCGCCGTCGCCCTCGCCCACGCTGAGCCGCTCGGCCACGCCGACGCCGTCGGCGAGCCCCAGCGTGGGGCCCAACGTCGTGATGCTCGCCGCAAGCGGCGGGCCTTGCTGGCTCGAGGTGCGCAGCGGCGACGGCGACGGCGCCGTGCTCTACAGCGGCACCGTCGCGGCAGGTACGCGTCAGCTGTTCCGCCAGACGCCGCTGTGGGTCAAGATCGGCAACCCTCAGGCGCTGGCGATCAGCGTGGGGGGGAAGGACATGCCCAAGCTCGAGGGCGTCGGTCCTCTCATCGTGACGATCGACGACGGCAAGGTCTTGCGGAACTGAGACCGGGGGGGTTGACCATGGCCAAGGAAGTGTCCTTCGACGTCGTGTCGCGGGCCGACATGAACGAGGTGCGCAACGCCGTGAACATGGCGCAGAAGGAGATCAGCACGCGCTACGACTTCAAGAAGAGCGTGAGTCGTGTCACGCTCGAGGGCGATCATCTCCTGCTGGTCTCCGACGACCAGGGAAAGCTCAAGCAGGTGATCGAGCTGCTCGAGGAGAAGCTCGTGCGCCGCAAGGTGTCGCTCAAGGCGCTGCAGTACGGCAAGATCGAGGATGCGCTCGGCGGCACCGTCCGGCAGCAGGTGGATGTGGCGCAGGGCATCCCCGACGACAAGGCCAAGGCGATGAACAAGCTTCTGCGCCAGCGCTTCAAGAAGGTGAAGGTGCAGATCCAGGGGGACACGTTGCGCGTCTTCTCGCCGAGCAAGGACGAGCTGCAAGCGGCGATCCAGGCCCTCAAGGACGAGGACTGGGGTGTCCCGCTCCAGTTCGTGAACTACCGCTGAGCCCCACGCGGTTCTTCGTCCAGACACTCGGGTGCCCGAAGAACGAGGCCGATTCGGATCGGCTCGCGCGCGCTCTGCTCGACGCCGGTCTGCGGCGCGGGCGGGTGGACGACGCCGACGTGCACGTCGTCAACACCTGCGGGTTCATCGACGCCGCCAAGGAGGAGTCGATCGCCGCGCTCCTCGACATCGCGGCGGCCGCGCACGCGCGCGGCGCGCGGGTCGCGGCCGTCGGCTGTCTCGTCGAGCGCTACCGCGTCGAGCTCGAGGCGGAACTGCCCGAGGTCGACCTCTGGTGCGGTCTGGACTGGTCGCCCCTCGTCGCCGGGTTGGCATCCAGCCGGGGAGAGCGGAGCGACGCGTTGTTCGAGCCGCGCCCGCCCCGGCCGGTCCACGCCTACGTGAAGGTCTCGGACGGCTGCGACCGCCGCTGCGCCTACTGCGCCATCCCGCTGATCAAGGGCGACTACGAGACCGTGCCCCCGGCGACGGTCCTCGCCGACGCCGAGGCGGCGCTGGGCGCCGGGGCGCGCGAGCTGGTCCTCGTCGGACAGGACACCTCGCGCTGGGCGTGGGCGGGGTGGGGCGGGCTGGAGCGCCTGCTCGCCGAGATCGAGGCGCTCGGGCCCGCCTGGATCCGCCTTCTCTACCTGCAGCCCGACGGCGTCGACGAGGCACTGCTCGAGGCGCTCGCCGCTCACGCGGTGCCCTATCTCGACCTGCCGCTGCAGCACGCCTCGCGCGCGGTGCTCCGGCGCATGGGACGCGAGGGCGACGGCGACGCCTACCTGGCGCTGCTCGAACGCGTGCGCCGCGCGATGCCGGACGCCGCAGTCCGCTCGACCTTCATCGCCGGCTTCCCGGGTGAGACCGAGGGCGACGTCGAGGAGCTCCTCGCGTTCATCGACGCCGCCGGGCTCGCCGTGGCCGGCGTCTTCGCCTTCGACCCTCAGGAGGGAACACCGGCGGCGTCCATGTCCCGCCAGGTGCCGCCGGCGCTGCGCCTCGAGCGTGCCGCGCGCCTGAGCCAGGCGCTCGATCGCGGCGCCCGGAGGTACTGGGAGGGTCTCGTGGGAGGCGAACTGGACGTGCTGGTGGAGCGCGGGACACGAAGCGCCGACCGCGAGGCGGTGGGCCGCCTCGCCGTGCAGGCGCCGGACATCGACGGCCGCACGATCCTGCGCGGCCGGTCGCTGCGCCGCGGGCAGATCGTGCGCGCCCGTGTCGTCGCATCCCTCGGCTATGATGTAGAGGCGACGACGGGCGACTGGGCCGGGTGACCGCGCCGGTGGCAGCCGCGACGAGGCTGGAGACTCCCATGGAACGGCTGCTGCGCAACGTGAACGCCGCCAACGTCCTCACGATCGTGCGCATGCTCCTCATCCCGGTGGTGGTCGTCTTTCTCGTCGCCGAGATCCCGTACGGCTACGTGGTGGCCATCGCCCTCTTCATCATCGCCGCCGTCACCGACACCATCGATGGGTACCTCGCGCGCTCGCGCGACAGCGTCACGACGTTCGGCCAGTTCATGGACCCGCTCGCCGACAAGTTGCTCATCGCCGCGCCGTTGATCGCCCTCGTCGGGATGCAGCGTCTCCCGGCGTGGGTGGCGATGGTCATCATCGCCCGGGAGTTCGCCGTGGTCGCGCTGCGCCTCGTCGGACTCGCCCAGGGGGTGTCGATCCCGGCGGACAAGTACGGCAAGATCAAGACCCTCTTCCAGATCGCCGCCATCGTCTCTCTGATGCTGCCGCACAGCCTGTTCCCCGGCTGGACCGCGACCGGGGACACCATCGTCGAGGTCGCCCTGGTCACGATCGCGGTCGTTCTCACGATCTTCTCCGGCGTCAACTACTTCTGGAAGGCGCGCGATGTGCTGCACATGCCCGGGACGGCGGCGCGATGATCAGCGGCCTGCCGCGGGCCGTGGTCCTGCTCAGCGGTGACGAGCTGCTCGACGGGCGCACGCGCGACACCAACGGCGCCTTCGTCAGCTCCGAGCTCAGCCGCGAGGGCCTGCAGGTCGTGCGTCTCATGACGGTCCCCGACGACCTCGAGACGCTCGCCGGGGCGCTGCGCGAGGCTCTCGCTCTTGAACCGGCGGTCGTGGTCGTCAGCGGCGGTCTCGGCACGACGCACGACGACCTCACGGCGGCGGCGCTAGCCGAGGCGACCGGCGGCCGGCTCGTCGAGCATCCCGAGGCGCTCGAGATGGTCGCGCGTCGCACGCGCGACGTCGCCGAGCGCCGCCGGCTCGACTACGACGAGGTGTTCGCCAAGACGCGACGACAGGCGCTGCTCCCGAGCGGGGCGCGACCCGTCCCTCCGGCCGGTGTCGCACCCGGCATCGCCCTGCGTCACGGCCACACCCGTCTCTACGCTTTACCCGGCGTCCCCTCCGAGCTTCGCGCGATGTGGACGTGGGTCCGCGGCGAGCTCGCCGCCGCCGGCGTGCTCAACGACGCCGTGAGCCGCATCGTGCGCATCTTCGGCGTCGGCGAGCTGCAGGTGGGAGCGGTGATCGACGCCGCCCCGCGGGCGCTCGTCGACGTCGCGGTGAACGTCGGCGCCGGTGAGGTGGCCGTGCGGCTGCGTCACGCGCGCACCCAGGAGGCGCAGGGTGAGGCCGATGCCCTCGTCGATTCCCTGCGCGCTGCCCTGCCGGTCTTCTGCGACGACGGACGCACGATCGACGAGCTGCTCGCCGACACCCTGCGCTCCGGCTTGTCCACGGTCGCCGTCGCGGAGTCCTGCACGGGCGGGCTCCTCGGGGGGCGCCTCACGGCGCTTCCGGGCAGTTCCGCGTACTTCCTCGGGGGCGTCGTCGCCTATGCGAACGCCGTCAAGACCGGCCTTCTCGAGGTCGCCCCCGACGTCCTGCTGACCCACGGCGCCGTGTCCGCGGAGGTCGCCGAGGCGATGGCCCGCGGGGTCCGGCGAATCACGGGCGCCACCTATGCGCTGTCCACGACCGGCGTGGCAGGGCCGCAGGGCGGCACGGCCGACAGGCCTGTCGGACTCGTCCATCTCGCCTGCGACGGGCCCGCCGGGTGCCGCACCGTGCGGGAGCGCTTCCCCGGCAGCCGCGACAGCGTCCGCGACTGGGCTGTCACGCGGGCCCTTCATCTGCTGCGAGAGACCCTGGCGACATGAGGAGGTCGCGATGAGCCGTTCCTGGACCGGTGAGACGAAACGCCTCTTCGTGGCCTGCGACCTCCCGCATGCCGCCGCGGTGGGGGTGACCCGCTGGCAGGAGGCGGAGCTTATGACCCACGACGAGCTGAGGATGGCAGAGAGCCTGCATCTCACCCTGTGCTTTCTCGGTGACGTACGTGTCGAGCGCCTGCCGCTGATCACGGAAGCCCTGAGTACGATCCCGTTCTCGCGCTTCGAACTCGACGTCGCCGGGGCCCTCTTCTTGCCGGAGCGCGGCGCCAAGAGGGTCGTCGCGCTCGAACTCGTCGACAGCGCCGGCGCCCTGACGGGACTGCAGGCCGACGTCGTCCGCGCTCTCGTCGAGCGTGGTCTCCACAAGCCCGAGAAGCGGCCCTTCCTGCCCCACATGACGGTCGCCCGCTATCGCCGCCCAGGTCAACCTTTTTCCCTGCAAAACGTCAACGTTGCGCGGTTTGGTGTGGACCAGATGGTCCTGTATAGTAGCCTTCTGGAGAGGGCCGGCGCCGTGCACACTCCCGTGGCCGTCTTCACCGCATCCTGAGAGAGGAGCTCCCGCCGTGGACAAGGACAAGGCCCTCGACGCAGCCATGACGCAGATCGAGCGTCAGTACGGCAAGGGCAGCATCATGCGCCTGGGCGACCACCCGATCGCCGACGTGCAGTGCGTGCCGACGGGCTCTCTCGCCCTCGACATCGCCCTTGGGGTCGGCGGTATCCCGCGCGGCCGCATCGTCGAGATCTACGGTCCGGAGGCGTCCGGCAAGACGACGCTGGTCTACCACCTCATCGCGCAGGCGCAGCGGCTCGGCGGCCAGGCGGCGTTCATCGACGCCGAGCACGCCATGGACCCGTCCTACGCCAAGGCCATCGGCGTCGACGTCGACAGCCTCCTCGTCTCGCAGCCCGACTACGGCGAGCAGGCCCTCGAGATCGCCGAGATGCTGGTCCGCAGCGGCGCCCTCGACATCGTCGCCATCGATTCCGTGGCCGCGCTCACGCCCAAGGCCGAGATCGAGGGGGAGATGGGCGACAGCTTCGTCGGCCTGCAGGCGCGACTCATGAGCCAGGCGCTGCGCAAGCTCGCCGGCACGCTCAATCGCTCGGGCACCATCTGCTGCTTCACCAATCAGCTGCGCGAGAAGATCGGCGTCATGTTCGGCAACCCCGAGACGACCACCGGAGGCAAGGCGCTCAAGTTCTACGCCACCATCCGCCTCGACATCAGGCGCATCGAGACGCTCAAGGACGGCACCGAGGCGGTGGGCAACCGGGTGCGCGTCAAGGTCGCCAAGAACAAGGTCGCCCCGCCGTTCAAGCTCGCCGAGTTCGACATCATGTACGGGCAGGGCATCTCGCACGAGGGCACGCTCCTCGACCTCGGCGTGCAGCACGAGGTGGTGCAGAAGAGCGGCGCCTTCTTCAGCTATCGCGACGAGCGCCTCGGCCAGGGGCGCGCCAACGCCCGGCAGTTCCTCAAGGAGAACCCGGACATGGCCGCCGAGATCGAGGACGAGGTGCGGGCCAAAGCCGGCCTGCCGCCGCTGGTGCGTTCGGCGGCGCCGGCGGGTGACGCCGCCGCGGTGGCCGTCGGCGAGCCGGCGGCCGACGCCGCCGTCTAGGCGGGGTCGTTGGGCGTCGTCACGGCGCTCCGCGCCGGCCGCCGGGGACGCATCTCCGTCTTCGTCGACGGCGTCTACATCTGCGGCGTCAGCGAGGCGCTCCTCGCGCGACGCCGGCTCTATCAGGGCCTCGAGCTCGACGAAGCCGACGTCGAGGCCCTTCGGCGCGACGCATCCGCCGAGCGCATCATCGGCGACGCCCATCGGCTGCTCGCGCAGCGACAGCGCAGTCGCGAAGAGCTCCGCCGCCGGCTGCTGCAGAAGGAACACACCGAGGAGGCCGTCGCGCAGGCGCTCGTGCGCCTCGAGAGCGACGGCCTTCTCGACGACCGCGCCTTCGCCCAGGCCTTCGTCGCCGACAAGCGCCGCTTCGGCGGCTGGGGGGCGGAGCGCATCAGGCGTGGCCTTGCCGAACTGGGTGTCGCTCCCGACGCCATCGAGCTGGCTCTCGGCTATCCCGACGAGGACGAGGAGCTCGAGCGTGCCCTTGCAGTCCTGCGCCGTGGCGGTCCTCCGCGACCGCCGCTGGATGCGGCCCGGCGCCGGGCCTACGCCGCCTTGCAGCGGCGTGGCTTCGCCGGCGCCGTCTGCTACATCGCGGTCAAGCGCTGGAGTGGGCCCTCAGGTTCGACCTGAGGTCGTGGCCTCCAACCTGCCTGCAAATTGACAGGGAAACGAGCGAACCCCTAGAATCCCCTTGCACGCGAAGTGCGTGTGCCTGTGCATTGAAACCCTCGCTCGTGCAGAGCGATACACGTCGACAAGACCACGCTGCGAGCCTGACAGCGACGACCCGGGGGTCGAACGTGAGAGTTTTGGGAGGTTTGTTCACTACGAGACCGTCCTGACCCCTGGACGTCACGACAGCTCGATCGGTATCTCGTCTGCACGCGCGAGCGGGGCATGGGCCGGGCGCTGTGCCCGGCTTTTTCGTGCCCTGGGAACGGTGAGGGGACGAGATGGAGATCACGATTCTGGTGGCGGTGCTGGCGCTCGCGGCGGGCGTCGGTCTTGGGTATCTGATCCGCCGCAACCTTGCCTCAGGCAAACTGGCGGGAGCCGAGCGCGAAGCCGAGAGGCTCGTCAAGGACGCCCGTCGCGAGGCGGACACGGTGCTCAAGGAGGCCAAGCTCGAGGCCAAGGAAGAGGTCCACAGGGTCCGGGGCGAGGTCGAGACTGAGCTTCGCGACCGCCGGGCCGAGCTTGCCGGCGCCGAGCAGCGCATGGTGCAGCGCGAGGAACAGCTCGAGGCGCGCGCGCTCGAGCAGGACCGGCGTGACCAGTCGCTGCGCGACCGCGAGGCGAACACGCAGAAGCTTGCCGACGCGCTCGAGATCGCGCACCGGGAGGCGGTCGAGACGCTCGAGCGCATCTCCGGCATGAGCACGGCGCAGGCGCGTGAGGCGCTCCTGAAGCAGACCGAGGAAGATGCGCGCCACGACATGGCCAAGCTGGTGCGCCAGGTCGAGGAGGAGGCGCGACGAGAGGCCGACCGCCGCGCGCGCAACATCCTCTCGCTCAGTATCCAGCGCACGGCGGCCAACCACGTCGCCGAGACGACCGTCTCGGTCGTCAACCTGCCCTCGGACGACATGAAGGGCCGCATCATCGGCCGCGAAGGGCGCAACATCCGCACCCTCGAGAACGTGACCGGCATCGATTTCATCATCGACGACACCCCCGAGGCCGTCGTGCTCTCGGGCTTCGACGGCGTGCGCCGCGAGACCGCGCGCCTGACGCTCAGTAAGCTCATCACCGACGGACGCATCCACCCGGCCCGTATCGAGGAGATGTACGGCCAGGCCCAAGCCGAGGTCGAGGCGGCGATGGAGGAGGCGGGCGAGCAAGCCTGCTTCGACACCAACGTACACGGGGTGGCGCCCGAGCTCGTCAGGATCCTCGGGCGCCTGAAGTACCGCACGAGCTACGGCCAGAACGTGCTCAACCACTCGGTCGAGGTCGCGCACCTCGCGGGGATCATGGCGGCCGAACTGGGCGCCAACGTCAAGATCGCCAAGCGCGCCGGGCTGCTCCACGACGTCGGCAAGGCGGTCGACCACGAGGTCGACGGCTCGCACGCCGAGATCTCGCAACAGCTCGCCAAGAAGTACCGCGAGTCGCAGAGCGTGATCCACGCGATCCAGGCGCACCACCAGGACATCGAGCCGCAGACGGTCGAGGCCGTGCTCGTGCAGGCCGCCGACGCGATCTCGGCGGCGCGCCCCGGCGCCCGCCGCGAGTCGCTCGAGAACTACGTCAAGCGGCTCGAGGCCCTCGAGGAGATCGCCGAGAAGCACAAGGGCGTCGAGAAGTGCTACGCCATGCAGGCGGGACGCGAGGTGCGCGTGATGGTCAAGCCCGCCGAGGTCGACGACGGGGGCACCGTGCTGCTCGCGCGCGATATCGCCAAAGAGATCGAGACGCAGCTCGACTACCCGGGCCAGGTCAAGGTGACCGTGATCCGTGAGAACCGCGCCGTCGACTACGCCAAGTGACCTGAGGCCCCGCGGCCGTCACGGCGTGGGGAGGACCTGATGCGCACGTACTACCTGCGCTCGTTCGGGTGCCAGATGAACGAGCACGACGCCGAACGCATCCGTTTCGCGCTCGAGGGCGAGGGCCTCGTCGGCGTCGCCACGCCCGACGAGGCCGCCGTCCTCGTCTACAACACCTGCACGGTGCGCAAGAGCGCCGACGAGCGTCTCGCGGGACATCTGAGCGAGGCAGCGCGCCTCAAGCTCGAGGACCCCGAGCGGATCGTGCTCGTCACCGGCTGCCTGCCGCAGGCGGAGCGGGAGGCGTTCTTCGCCCGCTTTCCCTTTGTCGACGGCGCCCTGGGGCCGCAGAACGTCCACCGCCTGCCGGAGCTGCTGCGTGCGGCCGTGGAGCCCGCCGGCGGCCGCCCCGGCTTCTTCGCCGACGGCCCCCTGCTGAGCGGCGCGCTGCCCGGCCGGCGGGCGCGTCGCCACCAGGCCTGGGTGCAGATCATGTCGGGCTGCACCAACTTCTGTTCGTACTGCATCGTGCCGCTCGTCCGCGGCCCGGAGCGCAGCCGCGAGCCGGCGGAGGTCCTTGCCGAAGTGCAGGCGCTCGCCGCGGACGGCGTCCGGGAGGTCACCCTGCTCGGCCAGAACGTCAACGCGTACGGCCTCGATCTGCGCCGCGTGGGCGAGGTCGACTTCGCCTCCCTTCTCCGTCTGCTCGACTCACAGGGCGGCGTTCCCCGCATCCGCTTCATGACCTCGCACCCCAAGGACCTCTCCGACGCCCTCATCGAGGCCGTCGCGACGCTGGACTCCGTTTGCGAGCATGTGCACCTGCCGCTGCAGTCAGGCTCGGACGCGATCCTCGCGGCGATGAGACGCTCATACACGGCCGAGGTCTATCTCGAACGCGCGGCCGCCCTGCGCGCCGCGGTGCCCGACGTGAGCCTCACGACCGACCTCATAGCGGGGTTCCCCGGTGAGACCGAAGAGGACGCGGCGGCCACCGTCGAGGTCGTCCGCCGCGCACGCATCGACGGCGCTTTCACGTTCGTCTTCTCGCCGCGCGGGGGCACAGCCGCAGCGGGTCTTCCGGGCCAGGTGCCCGAGCAGGTGCGCCGCGCCCGCGTCGAGCACCTCGTCGAGGTGACCCAGGGGCTCGCCCTTTCGGCGCGGCGCACGTGGGTGGGCAGGAGGGCCGAAGTCCTCGTGGAGGGCCCGAGCCGCCGCGGCGACAGGCTCCGGGGGCGCACGCGCCAGAACGTCACGGTGAACTTCACCGGAGCCGCGGAGCCCGGTGCTATAGTGGAAGTCGAGATCGAGGAGGCCACCTCGGCGACGCTCCGAGGCCGGCTGACGCGGGCGTAGAAAGGGAGGAGCCGGACATGCAAGGCTGCATCTGCCCACATCCGCCGCTCCTCATCCCCGAGATCGGCGGCGACGCCCTCGGCTCCGTGTCGGCCACCGTGCTCGGCATGCAGGCCTTGGCCACCGACGTCGGCGAGCCGGAGACGGTGGTCGTCGTGTCGCCGCACACTCCGGGGTGCGCCGACGCCCACGTCGTCAAGGTGGCGCCGCGACTCAGGGGGGACTTCGGCAGTTTCGGCTGTCCCCAGGCGGCCTTCGCCTTCGACAACGACGCAGCCCTCGTCGACCTGCTGCTCGCCCTCGCCGGCGGCGCCAGGGACGTCGCCATCGTGCCCGGCGACGACGATCTGCTCGATCACGGCGTTCTCGTGCCGCTGAGCTTCCTGAGCCCCAGGCGCGTGGTCTCCCTCTCCATCGTCAACGCCTACGGCGGGCATCGCGCCCTCGGCCAGCTCGTGCGCCGCTGCGCCGAGGAGCTCGGACACGACGTGCTCTTCGTCGCCTCCGGCGACCTCTCTCACCGCCTGATCCCCTCAGCGCCGGCGGGCTACGACCCGCGCGGCACGACCTTCGACGAGTTCCTCGTGCGCGCCGCCGAGACCGGCGACTTCGCCGCTCTCTCCAACCTCGACAGGGGCATCGTCACCGGCGCCGGAGAGTGCGGACTGCGCTCGTTCATCGCTCTCGGAGGCTTCCTCGGCGACGACGCCCGGGTCGACCCTCGCGTCTACAGCTACGAAGGCCCGTTCGGGGTCGGCTACCTTGTGGCGAGCTTCGGCCGCCCGGGGAGTCGCCCGGACGCCTGAGGCCATGGCGACGGCGGCGGAGCCGGACAACCCCCCGGAGGCGGTCATCGGGCCGGCCGACTACGCCCGCGCCTGCGTCGAGGCCATGGTGACCGGCGGGGCAGTGCCCTCGCCTCCGGACACGCGCTTCTTCACGCGCCGGGCCGCGTGCTTCGTCTCGCTGAAGAAGCGCGGCGACCTGCGCGGCTGCATCGGCACCCTCTCGCCGGCGGAGCCCGACCTCGGCCAGGAGATCGCGCGCAACGCGCACTCGGCGGCCCTCCAGGACCCGCGGTTCCGGCCCGTACGGACAGAAGAGCTCGTCGAGCTGAGCGTGTCTGTGGACATCCTCAGCCCCAGCGAGCCGTGCCAGACCGCCGACCTCGACCCGTCGCGCTACGGCGTGATCGTCAGCGCCGGCTTTCGCCGCGGCGTCCTGCTGCCCGACCTGCCGGGCATCGACAGCGTCGCGGTCCAGATCGGCGTAGTGCTGCAGAAGGCGGGCATCGCCCCATCTGAGAGCTTCGATGTCGAGCGCTTCCTCGTCGACAGGTACCGCGAGGGCGAGCCTCCGGCGTGACGGACGAGGATGTGCGAGACACGGCGCAGAGCGCGCCCCGCGTCATCGCCCTGTTCGGCCCCACGGGCCTCGGCAAGACCGAGGTCGCCGTGGCCTTGGCCGAGCGCCTGGGCGCCGAGACTGTGGTCGCCGACTCGATGCAGGTCTACCGCGGGCTGCCCATCCTGACGAACCAGCCGACGGCGGCGCAGCGCGCCCGCGGACGGTACCAGCTCGTGGGCGTGCTCGAGCCGTCGGTCGAGTCGTCCGTCGCCGCCTTCGCCGCGCTCGCCCACGCGGCGATCGACGACGCTCTGGGACGAGGCGTCCCCGTCATCGTCGAGGGAGGATCTGGTCTGTACCTCCGTGCGGCGCTCGGCGGCCTCACCTTCGCCGGCAAGCCGGATCCCGTCGTGCGCCGCGACCTCGAGGCGGCATGGGCGCGCGACCCGGGCGGGGTGATCGACGAGCTGCGCTCGCTCGACCCCGCCACTGCCGCGCGCCTCGACCTCGCCAACCCGCGGCGCGTGATCAGGGCCCTTGAGGCGGTGCGCGCGCTGGGCCGGCCGCTGGCGGAGGCCGAGCGTGGTGACCTGTGGCAGCCGGCCGAGCGCTACGCGCATCAGCTCGTCGCCCTCGAGCCGCGCCGTGACACGCTGCGCGAGCGCATCGATGCCCGCGTCGACGCGATGATTGCGGCGGGTGCGCTCGACGAAGTCCGGCGCGCCCGCGCCGCGGGCCCGCTGTCGCGCACCGTGCTCCAGGCGATCGGCGTGCGCGAGCTGGTCGCCGTCCTCGACGGCGAGCTCGCGCTCGACGAGGCCGTCGCGCGCATGCGCTCGCGCACCCACGCCCTGGTCCGCCGCCAGCTGACCTGGCTCCGCAAGCTCCCCGCGGCCATGCTGGAGCCCGTCGGGGAGCGCGCGCCGGACCGCGTCGCCTCAACGATCCTGGCCCGCCTCGGCGCAGGTTGACCGCGATCCCGGGGCGTCCGCGGCGGCGGTGGCGTCGCGTGCCCGGGAGCGAGTGACCCTGCGTGATACGATTGCGCTCTCGACCGATTCCACGGAGGTGTCCCGCGTGACGGTGAAGTGGCAGGGCCCCGGCAAGATCCAATTCTCGAAGTGGCAGGGTCTGGGCAACAACTACATCGTCCTCCACCGCGAGGAGGTGCCGTTCGAGCTCACCCCCGAGCGCGTCCGCCTGCTCTGCGACCGCAACGTCGGCATCGGCAGCGACGGCATCCTCGTGGTGGGACCGCAGACCGGTGACGACCGGTTTCGCCTGCAGATCTTCAATCCTGACGGCAGCGAGGCCGAGATGTGCGGCAACGGCGTCCGTATGGTGGCGCGCAAGCTCAAGATGGAGGGCTCGCTGGTCGGCGACTCCGTGGTGCTTGAGACCGTCGCGGGTGAGATCAAGCCGACGCTGCTCGACGGCGAGTCGGTGCGCGTCGACATGGGCGTGGCCCGCTTCGGTGGCGAGAAGCTCTCGGGCTTCGACGACGAGGCCGTCAACGCCGCCCTGCACTCGGCCGGACGCAACTTCACCTTCACCTTCGTCGACGTCGGCAACCCGCATGCCGTCATCCAGTCGCCCTGGCCCCTCGAACTCGTGCCCCTGCACGAAGTCGGACCCATGATCGAGGAGCACAAGTTCTTCCCCCGCAAGGCGAACGTCGAGTTCGTCAAGGTCTGCGACGAGCACCAGGCCAAGGTCCGCGTCTGGGAGCGCGGCGTGGGGGAGACCCGCGCCTGCGGCACCGGCGCGACGGCCACCGCGGTGGCCCTCGTGCGAACGGGCCAGTGTGTGACCCCGGTCACCGTCGAGCTCCCCGGAGGCAGGCTCGAGGTCGAGGTGCGTGCCCGACTGGCGCGTCTTCATGACCGGGCCCGCCGAGGAGATCTACCACGGCGATCTGTCGCTGGAGTTCATCCGTCACCTGGAATAGGGGAGAGGCGCCCCGCCGACCCTCTACGACTATATTCGGAGTGCCATGACACCCTCACAGCGAGTCCAGAGCCTGCCGCCGTACCTCTTCGCCGAGATTGGAGCGCAAGATCACCGCGCGGCGGGCCGCCGGCGCCGACGTCATCAGCCTGGGCATCGGCGACCCCGACACGCCGACGCCGGCGCACATCGTGGAGGCGCTGGTCGCCGGCGTGCACGACGCCGGGACGCACAAGTACCCGAGCAACCGCGGCGAGCTCGCCTTCAGGCAGGCTGTCGCCGGTTACTACGAGCGCCGGTTCGGCGTGCGACTCGACGTCGACACCGAGATCATCCCGCTGCTGGGCGCCAAGGAGGGGGTCGCCCACATCTGCGCGACCCTGCTCGACCCGGAGGACGTGTGCCTCGCCGCCGACCCGGGGTACCCCGTCTACACGAGCGGCCCGCTGCTGGCCGGCAGCTCGCGCCGTCCACGTGCCCCTCGTGCCGGAGCTCGACTTCCAGCCCGACCTGGAGGCCATCGACCCGTCCGTGCTCGCGAGGGCGAAGATGATCTTCGTCTGCTACCCGAACAACCCGACCGGGGCGGTCATCGAGGACGACTTCTTCGCCCGTCTCGTCGCCTTCGCCCGCGCGCACGACGTCGTGGTCGTGCACGACAACGCCTACGCCGACATCACTTTCGACGGCTATGTGGCGCCGAGCTTCCTCGAGACGCCGGGGGCGAAGGAGGTCGGCGTCGAGCTGTTCTCGCTCTCGAAGAGCTACAACATGACCGGCTGGCGCGCCGGGGCGATCGTCGGGAACCCAGAGGTCGTCGACGCCTACTGGCGCCTCAAGACCAACGTCGACTCGGGCATCTTCGGCGCCGTGCAGCGCGCCGCCGTCGCGGCCCTGAACGGGCCCCAGGACTGCGTGCGCGAGATGTGCGCCATCTACGCCCGGCGCCGCGACCTGCTGGTCGAGGCGCTGCGCGGCATCGGCCTGCAGGCCACGGCGCCCAAGGGCACGATCTACCTCTGGGTGCCCGTGCCCGACGGGCACACCTCGGCGAGCTTCAGCGAGCTGGTGCTCAACCAGGCGGACGTGGTCGTCTCCCCGGGGGCTGCCTACGGCCCGTCCGGCGAGGGCTTCGTCCGCTTCTCACTGACCGTCCCGGACGCGCGTCTCGAAGAGGCGGTGCGGCGCATCGCCGAGCGCGTCCGGCTGTAGGTGGGGGCGCGGGGGGCGATGGCCGGCGAGTCGACAGCAGTGGCGTCGCCGCGCGCCGTTGTCTTCGCCGCCCTGCCGGGCGGCGCGGTGAACGAACCTGGCGCCGAGGAGCATCTGGCCGAGATCAAGGAGCTGCTGCGCTCGGCCGACATCGCGTGGCTCGCCGACGTCGTCCAGCACCGCGACCGCCCCGACCCGCACTCGTACCTCGGGCGCGGCAAGATGGCCGAGCTCAAGAGCGCGGTGAAGGACTTCGGGCGCGACCGTCGCGGTCTGCGAGGACGACCTGTCGCCGGGGCAGGTGGCCGCGGTGCTCGACGCCGTCGACGTGGACGTCCTCGACCGGACCGAGCTGATCCTCAGCGTGTTCTCGAGACACGCGCACTCGCTCGAAGGGACGCTGCAGGTCCACCTCGCGCAGCTCGAGTACGAGCTCACGCGCATGCGCGGCAAAGGACTGATCATGTCGCGTCTCGGCGCCGGCGTGGACATGCGCGGCCCGGGGGAGACCAAGCTCGAGGTCGACCGCCGCGTGGTGCGCCGGCGCATCCAGACCCTCAAGCAACGCATCGAGCGCATGGCGAAGACGCGGCGCACGCAGCGCGCCCGGCGGCTCAGCAGCTCCGTCCCGCTCATCGCCCTCGCCGGCTACACCAACGCCGGCAAGTCCACCTTGCTGAACGCCCTCACCGACGCGCACGTGTCGGTCGCCGACCGCCTCTTCGAGACGCTCGACCCGACGAGCCGCGCCTTCCGCTTTCGCGACCGCGACTACGTGCTCACCGACACTGTGGGCTTCATCCGCAAGCTGCCACACCAGCTCGTCGACGCCTTCGCCTCGACGCTCGAAGAGACCACGCTGGCGGACGTCGTGCTGGTGATCGCCGACGCCAGCCTGGAGGCGGCCGAGATCGCCGCCCGCGAGGAGACCGTGGCCGACGTCCTCGACATGATCGGTTCGCACGCACCTCGCCTCGAGGTGTTCAACAAGGTCGACCTCGTGACCGACCCGGGCAAGAGAGCGCGGCTCGAGGCGCTGTACCCGGAGGCCGTGTTCGTCTCGGCGGCGGAGGGGGAAGGGCTGGAGACGCTCAAGGAGCGCCTCGCCGAGTTCTTCGACCGTTCGCTACGGTCCGTCCGGCTGCTCTTTCCGTACGTTGACGGGGCCGCGCGCAGCCGTCTGCGCGGCATCGCCAGCGACCTGCGCGAGGAGCACACGCCCGAGGGCGTGATCGTCGAGGCGCGTCTGCCGGCGGCGGAGGCGGCGCGCTACGCGCGCTACGACGCCGCCGTGGCGCCGAACGGCATGCCCACCCCTTCTGAGGCCGGAGTCGCCGCAGAAGCGCTCTCAGAGGCCTCAGCAGAGGTGACGGGCGAGATCCCGGGCCGCGACGACGAGCTCCAGCCACGTGAGGGACCGGCGTCCCCGGATGCCGAAGGCGTCGCATGAGCCCGCGGGGCCACATCCAGTCAGACGAGATCACCGTCCCGGTGAAGCTGCTCTCGCCCCTCGCCAGGATGCCCGAGCGCGCCTACGAGCACGACGCCGCGTTCGACCTCTACGCCGCCGAGGATGCGGAGATCGCCCCGCTCCAACGCGCCGTCGTCGGGACGGGCGTCGCTCTCGGTCTTCCGCCGGGTCTGGCCGCCCTCACGCTGCCGCGTTCGGGCCTCGCCGCCCGGCACGGCCTCTCCATCGTCAACTCTCCCGGTCTCATCGATCCGGGGTACAGGGGAGAGGTGCGCGTCGTCCTCCTCAACACCGACGCCCGCGACGCCTTCGCGGTCAAGACCGGAGACCGCATCGCACAACTCCTGCTCGTGCCATTGCCGGCCGTCACCCTCTGCCAAAGCAGTGATCTCGACGAGACCGCTCGTGGAAACCACGGCTTTGGCTCAAGTGGCCTCGGCGACGGGCCCGAGGAGCGGGCAGAGTGCCGGGGATGAGCACACGCGACGACGACCGGGACGCGCGGAGGCCTACGATTCGCGTAGGAGGCTTCCTCGGGGTCGACGGACGCGTGCTGATGGTGCAGCAGGGTCGCGGCGCCGAGCGGTACTGGCTGCTTCCCGGTGGCGGAGTGCAGTTCGGCGAACCACTGGCGCAGGCGCTCATCAGGGAGACCCAGGAGGAGCTCGGCCTGCGCGTCGCCGTGGGACAGTTGCTGGCGATCGTCGAGTCGATCTCGCCGGAGCCGGATTATCCGAAGCACGTCGTTCACCTGATCTTCGACGTCTCCGCGGCGCCGGAGGCCGATCTGACACCGGTGGACGACGCCGTCCTTGGCGCGCGCTTCCTGTCCGAGACCGAGATCCTCGCCGCCGACGTGCGCCCGCCGATCGCCGAGTTCCTCACCGCGTGCCTGCGCGAACGACCCTCGTCGCCTCAGTTCCTCGGCAGGCGGTGGTAGCCCGGCGTCGCGAACGCGGGCCCTGGGAGCGCTCGCAGTTGTCGGATCGGCTCTTGTGTCCGGGGTCCACGCTCCGAAGCAACACGCGATAATCTCCGTTATGTAAAGCCACGTCCCGGGAGCTCCATACTCGCCCCGTGTCGACCTCCCTCCCCTGTCACATCGTCCTGTGTGGACAGCGTTCAGTGCCGAGGGCATCGTCGAACGAAGAGCAGACGGGATTCCGAGTGTCGAGGCGAGCGGCCTCGTGGGCGACGTTGCGAGAGCGTCCGCACAAGGCGCCCTTGGAAGCTCTCGAGCGCGGCGAAGAGGCTACCTCCCCGCGACGAGCGCGTGACGCGACTCGCGGGCGAGAACACGAACAGGTGTTCGTTCGTCGTGAGAGGCGCGGGAGGCCGCGTGTCGCGGCTCAGTACGTGATCAGGCTGAAGACGTCGTAGCCCTCGAGCTTGTCGCGCCCCTTGAGCGCGGCGAGTTCGATGAGGAAGGCGATGCCGACGACCTTGCCGCCGAGCTTCTCGACCAGGTCGATCTTGGCGCGCGCCGTTCCGCCGGTCGCCAGAAGATCATCGTGGATGAGGACGTTCTGTCCCGGCGTGATGGCGTCGGCGTGGACCTCGAGCTTGTCGGTGCCGTACTCGAGGTCGTATTCGGCGGACACCGTGTCGTACGGCAGCTTGCCCGGCTTGCGCGCGCAGACGAAGCCGGCGCCGAGGCCGTAGGCGACCGCGGCGCCGAGGATGAACCCGCGCGCCTCCGCCCCGAGCACCACATCGACGTGCCTCCCGGTACCGTACTCCACGATGCGGTCCACGGCCTCGCGCAGAGTGGTCGGGTCCTGGAGAAGCGGCATGATGTCGCGGAAGAGGATGCCCTCCTTCGGGAAGTCCGGGATCGCGCGCACCTTGGCGGCGAGGTCGATCAGGCCGTCACTCATTGTGGGCTCCTCGGTAGGTCTGGCTTGAACGGCAGTGCGGGACTCCGTGGCGAGCGGCGTACGGGACGGGTCACGGGCGGGCGCGGCTAGCCTTCGCCGGACGCGCCCGCCGTCAGCCGGCGGAGGCCACGTGTGAGCAGCATCTGGCGCAACTGCGTGGTCGCCTGCACGATGTCCTCGAGCTGGTCGAGGCCCTCGCGGCGGCGCTCCGGGCGCCGCGACTTGAGGGCCGGCAGCAGCACCTGTTCGACAAGGCCGATCTCGCGGTCGATCGCGCTCTTGAGCAGGCGCAGGTTCTTCGGCCGCAGGCCGTTGACGGCCAGCTGCGCCGCCGCCCCGACGATTCCGCACTCGGTCTCGCCGTAGCGACGGACCCCACTCACCTGGCGGCTGTGGACGAGCTCGTACTCCTCGAGCTCGTCGAGAAGGGAGGCGTCGGCTCCGGTCAGCTGGAGCACCTCCTCGGCCGTGTACGTGCGCTCCTCCCCGGGCACCACGAAGTCGGCCTTGCGCAGCCCCTGACGCGCCGCCGGGGCGGCGGCCGCGGGGCTGCGCTCGAGCTCCCGGCGGATCACCTTGAGGGGCAGGTACTCGTCGCGCTGCATCGTGAGGACGCGCACCAGACGGTTGAAATCGTCCTGGGAGTAGAGGCGGTAGCCCGACTTGGTGCGCCGCGGCATCACGAGACCCTGCTCCTCGAGGTAGCGCAGCTTGCTCACGCTGATGTCGGGGAACTCGCCCTTGAGACGGTCGACCACCGAGCCGATGGTGAGGAGCTTCTCGTCCTCGATGTCGAACAGCAGCTCCACGCTCTCCCGGTTCACGGCACGATGAAGGTCAGCTTGTACTTGCCGATCTGGATCTCGTCGCCGTCGTCGAGCACGGACTTCTCGGACCGGCGCCGGTTGACGAAGGTCCCGTTGAGGCTGCCCTCGTCGAGGAGGACGTAGCGCGACGCCTCGCGCCGAAGCACGGCGTGGTTGCGGGAGACGGTGACGTCGTCGAGGAAGATGTCGGCGTCGGGGTGCCGGCCGATCGTCGTGCGCTCCGCCTCGAGCGCGTACGTCTCGCCCGCCCGCCCGCCGCCGCTGCGGATCACGAGCGTGGCCTGCCCGCGCGCGAGACCGGCGACCGGCGCCAGCGCGGCCTCGTCCTGGCTCGGCTGGTAGCTGATCGTCGTCTGGTCGTCCGGCTGTTCGGGGACGAGGCTCACCCCGCACCGGGCGCAGAAGCCTGCGCCGTCCGAGTTCCGGAACCCGCACTCGGGACAGAACACGTCAGTCTCCCCGGGGGACGGTCAGTCCCCTGAGGGCTCCCCGGCGCTGTCGTCGCCGACGTGGCTGGCCAGCGGATCGGGTCCCTGGCCGGCCAGGATGCGCTTGAGGCCCTCGACGTCGCCCGCGGTGATGATGGCCTCGCCGTCGGCGTGCTTCTTCTGCAGGCGCATGACGAGCTCGGCGCGGAGGATGTCGAGCTTGCCCTGCAGGATGCGGCGTTGGCGGGAGATCTCGCGCTCTTCGGCCTCGAGCTCGGCGATCAGCGCCCGCAGCTCGTCGTCCGATCTGGAAACGAGGTCGACGATGTCATCCATCGCGCTCATCCTCCGTAGGTAGCGGGACTGCCTACGTTAGCGGAGCGCGGCTCAACGTTCAAGTTCAGGTTGAGGCGGTCCTCCCTGCGGCAGCGGCTCGCCGTCTGGACCCGCGGGGATCTCGATCATCACCAGTCCCCGCTCGTGCAGGCGCTGAAGTGCCCTGAGCGCGTCGTACTCGTCGAACTCGCCGCCGACGAGGATACCCTCGACGATGTCGCCCACCTGGCGCGCGCCGGGGCCGACGTAGCCGAGCACGCGCGACTCGGCGGCGTCGTCGGCGACCGCACCTCTGTAGCGCAAGCCGACGACGGCTGGGGCAGGGAACTGGCGGCGGAGCTGCCCGACCTCGTCGATGCGGCGCATGCCCTCCATGAGCAGCGAAGCCGTCTGGAGGTTGCAGCTCTCGTCGTCGACGGGGGTCTCGGAGTCGAACTCGAAGCTGCCCTCGCGCAAGTCGAGCAGGCCGTAGAAGGCCTTCTCGGCTTTGAGCTGGCCGTAGGAGGCGCCGACCAGCCGGCCCTCGCGAAACGCGAGCTCGCCGGCGACGGCGCCCTCGCCGTCGTGAAGCAGGAGGCGGCCGGTCTTGCCCCCCAGCGAGGTCATCTCGATGAGGTCGCTGAGCGGCAGTTCCCCCAGGTCGCCCTTCAGGCCCATCCGCGCTTCACCTGCCTCCCGTCACGCCTGCCCGCATTCTACCTGCTTCGCTTCGCAGTCCGCCCCGGGCATTCCTGCCGCCGGGCTTATGCTCGCGCGCCCCTCTGACGATACAGGAAGGGCGGGAGCCGCACGACGACCCTCTCCGAAGGCGTCGCCTGGGCTGACAGCGCCTGATATATACTTCGCAGACCGCGACGCTGGTTCGAAGGGAGCATGCGTGGCCAAGCGCAAGGGATTGGTCATCAACGATCGCCAGCTCGACAGGTGCGACGACCTCCTGGCGAAGCTCAAGGAGGTGTCCGGGTCGAGTTTCCTCGCCCTCATCTCCACGTCCGGCCAGCCCATCACCACCGCCTCGGACGAGTACCATCCGGAGACGCTCTCGCTGGCGTCGCTCGCGGCGAGCTCGTTCGCCGCCACGCAGCAGCTCGCCAAGATCCTCGACGAGAACGAGTTCACGCTGCTGTTCCACGAGGGCAAGGGTCTGAACCTGCACGTGTCCCAGGTCACCGACCAGGTGCTGCTCATCGTCACCTTCGGACGCGAGACCCAGGTCGGCAAGGTCCGGCTCTACACGCAGCGCGCCATCGAGGTGCTGCGGCAGATCTTCGAGGGCCCCGAGGACGAGGACGGGCCCGAGATGGACTCGGACTTCGAGCTCGACGCCGGCCTCGCGATCGACGATCTCTTCAAGGACCTGTGAGGGACGCTCCATGCCACTGATCAACTTCGCCGCCCGCGAGATCAACTACAAGATCGTCTACTACGGCTGCGGCCTCTGCGGCAAGACGACGAACATCCAGTACATCCACCGCACCATCAACCCCGAGGCGCGCGGCAAGCTGGTCTCGATCGCGACTGAAGAGGAGCGCACGCTCTACTTCGACTTCCTCCCCCTCACCCTGGGCACGGTCAAAGGCATGCAGACGCGCTTCCACCTCTACACGGTGCCGGGCCAGAGCTACTACAACGCCAGCCGCAAGCTGGTGCTGCAGGGCGTCGACGGCGTGATCTTCGTCGCCGACTCGCAGATCACGCGCCTCGACGAGAACGTCGAGAGCTACCTCAACCTCTGGGACAACCTCCTGGCCCAGGGGGACGACCTCACCAAGCTCGGGTTCGTGATCCAGATGAACAAGCGTGACCTGACCGACGTGTTCTCCGTCGAGGACCTCAACGAGCTCCTCAACCACACGCATTCCCCGGTGAACGAGTCCAGCGCGGTCACCGGCGAGGGCGTCTTCGACACCCTCAAGATCGTCTGCAAGCAGGTCATCGCCAAGACCGGCTGAGCCGGGGTCTCAGGTCCCGGTGCCGACCCTCTTGATCCAGTCGCGCGGGCCGTAGGTCGAGACGTACGTCTCGCTGAAGAGCACCTTGCCCGATGCGTCCCTCACCGTCCGGACGACCTTGACGCTCTTGCCGTCCGCGCCGAGCTCCCAGCGCGTCACGCCGTTCGAGAGGTCGTCGTCGTAGACGACCCTGGGGTCGGCGCGCGACGACGACGGCTTGCGAACGTCATAGTAGTCACTTGTCGTGTAGGTGACGCTGCGCCCCGTCTTCCCCACCAGCGCCACGGTGAGGGCGTCGCCCTCCACCCAGCTGCGGATCATGACCGCCTTCGGGGTGTCGTTGCGGAACTTGAGGTCCGGTCCGCCCCAGCTGACCGTGGCGTCGCGCCCCATCGGGTAGTGAGCGATCAGCAGGCCGTGTGCGTGGCGTTCGACCACCGGCAGGCCGGCGAAGAACACCGCGTTGAACAGGGTCGTCGCGTACTGGCAGATGCCGCCGCCGACCCCCTGACGCAGGACCCCGTCGCCGGCGATGACCGGGGCGAAGTCGAAGCCCCGGTTGACGCTGCGCGGACCCATGGTCGCGTTGAGCGAGAAGACCTGGCCGGGTTGGACGATGGTGCCGTCGACGAGCTTGGCGGCGAGGGCGATGTTGGTCGCGCGTCCGGTGTTGGAGGGGTCGAAGTAGGTGGTGAACTGCGACCCGAGGGAGGCGAGCCCCATGCTCTGCACGTCGGCGCTCGAGAGCTGGGGCAGGGCCGGGCGCAGCGCGACGACGACCTGGCGCAGGCCGCCGCCGGAGGCGGCGGCATCGAGGTCGTCGACCAGCTGCGCCATGTCCAGGATGATGCCGTCGCGACTGGGGAGCACCGTGATGCCCCCTTCCTGGTGGACCACGATCTGGGCGTTCTCAGGCTGTGTCTCGGCGTAGGCGAACAGCTGGTGCAGACGCGCCTTCGCCTGCGGGTTGTCGAACGTGAGCGGGTACTCCTCGCCGTCGGCCCCCGTGTTGACCGTCAGCATGGCGGCCAGGTCGTCGGGGCTCAGCTCGAAGCTGCGCTCGCGAAGGCGGAGCGTGACCGGGCGCGAGAGGTAGATGGCAGCGGCGCCGGCGCGCTCCTCGGCGTCGGCCGTGCCCACCTTCGGTGACACGGCCGTGACCGGGACGTCGCCGGCGTAGGCGCGCCCCTCGGCGAGCGCGGCGAGGATCGCGCGTTCCAGCGCGATGGGATCGACCGCGAGGCCATCCTCCCCGGGCACGACGCTGACCTTTCCACCGACGAAGTCCAGGGTCGCGTCCCGGGCCGGCTCGTCGACGACGGCGCGCACGGCTTCGAGCCCGGCGTCGTAGGCGTCGGCGTCGACGCGCACGACGGGTGCCGGGTCGTCGCCGCCGAACGGGAGCCACACCGAGAGCCCGAAGGGGCAGGTCGTGCCGGCCGTGCGCGTGCGCCGCGCGCGCGCTCGCCGGCACGTCGACGGCGATGCCCAGGGCCTCGAGCGTGACGGCGAGCGGCTCGTCGCCGGCGCGAAGCGTGACCTGGCTGACCTCGGGCACCAGTTCTTCGGCGAGCCTGTTCTCGGCCTCGGGGACCGTCAGGTCGCCGACATCGATGCCGGCGACAGAGACGCCGGGACCGATCCGGTCGGCGACGGCCACCTGGACGACGACGAAGGCGATCAGGAGCAGCGCGGCGCCGGCCAGGGCGACGGTCGCCCAGGCGTGGCGCCGCCACCAGCGCCTGCGGGGGGCGCGTCGGGGCAGCGGCGCTGCGGAGGTGTCGTGCTGCGGTACGTCGTCCACGCTGTGCTCGCACCCGCGCGGCCCGGAAACGAGCCCGCGGATGCGTCGGTGTCTGGTCTCAGTGTACCGTACCGGGTTCGCCCGGGAGCGCGGCGCTCCTGCCCGCCGGGGCGGCCAGGCTCACCGTCGGGCCGCTCCGGAAGCGGAGAGCAGGCTTAGAGCGCGGCGTCCTCGAGCACGGCGTGCACCTCGGCGACGAAGCGCTCGGCGAGCTCGCGCGACTCGCCCTCGTCGGCGCCCTCGGCGTAGATGTGGAACACCGGCTCGTCGGCGTCCGGGAGCAGCTGCGCCCAGGCGTCGCCGCGGCTCATGGTGATGCCGTCGATGAGACTGATCTCGGCCGGGTCGCGTTCGCCGCCGGTCCCTCCGGCGTCCGGCTCGTCGCCGTCGTCGCCTTCGCCGGCGCCGCCCGTGGCGGCGAGGCTGACACCCTCAGCCTCGACCAGACGCTGCAGGCGCTCGGTCGTCACGCGCATGACCGTGCCCTTGAGCGACCAGGGGCAGGGAACCGTGCGGTGCACGAGCGTGCTCGTGGGGATCTCGGCGATCTGTGCACTCAGCGGGAGCGCCTGCGGCGCCAGCAGCTCGAGCAGCTTGCCGAAGCTCATGACGGCGTCGAAGGCGGGCAGGAACTGCGGAAAGACGTAGCCGCCGCCCAACGCGCCGGCGAACACGACGCCCTCCTCGGACGCCGCTCGGGTGAACGCCGGCATCGACACCTTGCTGCGCACGATCTCGACGTCGAAAGGCTCCGCCAGGGCCTCGGCGAGATGGGTCACCGTCAGGGGCAGGACGATCTTCGCCCCCTTGCCGGCCTGTTGCGCGACGAGCTTGACGAGAAGGAGCAGGGTCTTCTCGACCGCCACCTCCTCCCCGCGGTCGTCGACCAGGAACAGCCGCTCCCCGCCGGGCGCGATCACGAGCCCCATGTCGGCGCTCATCACGTCGACCAGGCGACGCACGTCGCTGATGTTGGCGCCCAGCTCCTCGGCGCTGATGCTGGTGTACCGCTGGTCCGAGAAGGCGCGTACCGAGATGATCTCGGCGTTCAGGGCCCCCAGGATGTTGGGCAGGATCAGCGAGGCCGCCGAGTACGAGTAGTCGATGACGAGACGATAGGCGCGGTTGCGGATGCGCTCTATGTCCAGGCTCCGCGTCAGCCCGCGCGCGTACGTCTCCATCGCCCGATCGGGGAACTGGATCTCGCCGAACTCGCTGTAGAAGGCGCGGCGGAAGTCCTGGCGGCCGTAGTACTTCTCGATGTCCTTCTGGCGCTTCTCGCTGATGCTCACGCCCGGCGGCTCGAACACCTGGATCTGGACCATCTCGGGGTCCCACGGCGAGATGCGCACGTGCATGCCACCCTGGGCGTTGCCGTTCTTGACCTCGAAGCGGTTGATGGCGCTGCTCGCGACGCGCAGGTCGCGCACGACGACCCCGGTCGAGTTGAGGCCGCAGATGAGCGCCCGCTTGAAGACCCGCGAGGCGGGGTGCGCGTCGCGGCTCGTGGTCACGCGGGCGCCGTTGGGCAGCGCCGTCCCGTAGGCCATCGCGAGTTTGAGGGCCAGCTCGGCGGTGATGTCGACGTTGATGAGGCCGACGACGCCCTCCTTGCCGAAGAGCTGTGAGGTGCCGCGCGACTCCCAGATGATGCTCGAGTTGATCTGCGCGCCGGACTCGACGGTCTTGAACGGGTAGACCTTGACGTCCGGCGCGATGGAGGCCCCTTCTCCGATCACGCACTCGTCACCGAGGGCTGCCCCCTCGCTGAGCGTCACCCCCGCCTTGATGTCGCAGTTCTTGCCGACGATGGCGCCGAGCACCTTGCTCGAGGCGCCGATGTAGGTGTTGGCGTCGACCACGCTGTGGCGCGTCTCGGCGTGCTCCTTGAGCACCACGTTGCTGCCCAGGACCGAGTAGGCGCCAACGTGGGCAAGCTGATGGATCTTGGCGTAGTTGCCGATGTAGGCGGGCCCGGTGACGTTCTCCAGCGAGTCCAGGCTGATGTTCTCGCCGATGAAGACGCGCTTGTCGAGCTCGATGCCGGTGATCGCCGCGTCGAGCTTGCCGTCGAGCACGTCGTGGTTCGCGGTGAGGTACTGCTGGAGGCTGCCGATGTCCTGCCAGTATCCGTCGGCGACGTAGCCGTAGAGCGGTGCGCCACTGTCGAACAGCTTGGGGAACAGCTCCTGGCTGAAGTCGAAGGGCGTCCCCTCGGGGATGTGGTCGAAGACCTCCGGCTCGAGGACGTAGATGCCGGTGTTGACCGTGTCGGAGAAGACCTGGCCCCAGGTGGGCTTCTCGAGGAAGCGTTCGATGCGGCCCTCCTCGTTGACCACGACGATGCCGAAGTCGAGAGGGTTCTCGACGTGTTTGAGGGCGATCGTCACCATCGCCCCGCGGCGCTTGTGAAACGCGACGATGTCCTGCAGGTCGAAGTCGGTGAGGGCGTCGCCCGAGATGACGAGGAAGGTGTCGTCGCGCAGGTGGTCCTCGGCGAGCTTCACGCTGCCGGCCGTGCCGGCGGGCACGTGTTCGACCGAGTACTGCATGCGCACCCCGAGAGTGGAGCCGTCGCCGAAGTAGTCGCGGATGATGCGCGGGAGAAAGGCGAGCGTGACGACCGCCTCGTCGACGCCGTGGCGCTTGAGCAGCTCGACGATGTACTCCATGCAGGGCTTGCCGACGACCGGCACCATGGGCTTGGGCTGGTTGCTGGTGAGCGGCCGCAGGCGGGTCCCCTCGCCGCCTGCCATGACGACTGCGCGCACGGCTTCACCTTTCCTCGACGTGTGCGACGCCCCCGCCTCGACGCCGGAGCGCGGGGACCTGCCGGAATCGTACCTGAAAGGTCGGGCCGCGAAACAGGCGCCGGGGTGGCCGGGCACGAGCCCGGCCCTGCCGGCGCCCCTTACGCGGCGCGCATGCGCCGGAGGATGGCGATCCCCCTCACCAGGTAGAGCAGCGCCGAGCCGAGGTAGAGCGTCGCCCCCACGGCGTAGAACGCCCAGCCGATGCCCCGCAGGTCGATGATGAACCACTGGATGGCGCAGATCAGGGCCAGGTTCGCGCCACGGCCCCAGCGGCTGACCTGCGGCGCCTGGTCGGTGTACTTCCGCACCGGGATGGCGCCGATGAGCATGATGCCGTCGCGGAGCAACAGCGGCACGACAGCCCACCACGGCAAGGTGTCGTAGTACCAGAGCATCGCAAGGAGGGTGAAGAAGAAGATGCGGTCGACCACGGGGTCGACCCAGCGCCCGAACTCGCTCTGTGCCTCGAGGCGGCGAGCGAGGATGCCGTCGGCGATGTCGCTCAGAGCAGCGAAAAGGACGACCCACGCCGTCGCGTACGAGGCGCCGGGGACGTCCTGCGCGTACAGCCACCAGATCACCGGCAGAAGGAGGACGCGCAGCACGGTGAGGGCGTTCGGGATGTTGCGCACGACGGGGTTCATGGCCAGGCGCAAGTGTATCGCACGCCCGAACGGGCTCGCCTGCGGCCGCCCGTCCGGCACGCCTCCGGCGCTCGGCCCCTGTGCTACAATCCCGGCTCCGGTCGGCGTGTGGCGCAGCCTGGTTAGCGCACTAGTCTGGGGGACTAGGGGTCGCCAGTTCAAATCTGGCCACGCCGACCATCTTCTTTGCAGGGACTTCCTATATCCCCGCTATCATCGTCGCAGATCCCTGGACGGCGCCATGTGGCCCGCTCGCGGCCGGTGGCGCGCCTGCTGCGTCTCCCCCACTGCTGCGAATCACTTCCGCCGCCCGCAGCCCATCGCGTCCTGCACGCGGCAGGTGACGCTCCGGTGCGCCCGCAAGGGTGACGATCATGCGAGGCGGATGACGTTGCCTGACGCGAACGCAGCGGCTCGGCTGGTCGTCGCCTCTCGCCGTCAACCCGCCGGCCGCGGATATGACTCTGGATTGATGACGGTCGCGCAATCTCCGAGCAACGGCCGCCACGTAGCGACCGTCGTCATACTGGGAACACTGCTCACATGGAGCCGCGTACGGCCCGCACCGGAGCCATGAGGGGGATGCGCGATGTCACGTCTGCGGAGAGCCCTGCTCGCCTGCCTGGTGACCGTTCTGCTCCTGGCGGTCGCCGGCTGCGGCGATCGAGACGAGTCCGAGAAGGCCACGCCGATGGCGACCGTCACAACCCAATCCAGCGCTTCGAGCGACGAGTGGGACAGACTGCTCGATCAGGCCCGCGCCCTTGAGGACGAGAACGCTGCCCTCGAAGCCAAGTTGCCCCAGCTGATGGGCAAGTTGCAGGGCGTGGACGACCCTACCCCCAAGAAGATCGCCGCTGCTCTGAAGGCGATGAAGGAGGGAAGAGCGCTTTCCGGCAAGGCGAAGGCGAACTTCGCGTCCCTCACGGCGCTCTGGGATGAGATGGCGAACCTCAACATCAGCGAGGAGAACACCATGTACGCCGGCCAGCAGAAGGAGATCGCGGAGCTTGACGCGCGGACGACTGTCCTCGCCGACAGGTTCTTCGCCAAGCTCGTCAAGATGCTGAGCCAGTGGCGCACGATCAGCGAGGCGGATGCCGTCAAGCTGGGCCAAGAAGCCAACGCTGCCATGACGAAGGGCAACGAACTTCAGTCGCGCATCGACGAGCTGAAGCAAGCGTCGGAGCAGTACTTCAAGGACAACGGACTCGGCGAGTAGACCGGGCGCCTCGGCACCGCAGCCACCGCTCCAAGTGACCGACCACCGTTTCGGGTACCCATGCCCACGCGCACAGATCGTCCGGTCGCGCCAACGGCGACCTCTTGACGGTCCCGGCGACGGGCATATCGTGATCATGGGACGCTGATCATCAGCGCGGTGACCGGTAGCGTGGAGACGCAGGGATCCGGGGTCCTCGGCGCTGGTCCAGAACGGCAAGTACGCAAGAAGGGGGCCCGTGATGAGACGTCGACTGGCAAGCCTCAGCCTGTTCCTGGTCAACCTGTGCATCCTGGTGCGCAGCCTTCGCGTCACCCAGCCTGGCGGTCGACCCGAAGGTCGTTGGCTCCTGCCACACTCAGGGCATGGCGCAGGACGTCGCCGTCGCCGGTCACTATGCCTACGTCGTGGGTGCCTACGATGGCAGTCTGACCGTGGTCGATGTCAGCGATCCGGCGGCGCCGTCCGTGGTCGGCTCGTGCGGCCTCCTGTCAGACGCATGGGGAGTTGCCGTGGCCGGCAGGTACGCCTACGTCGCCGAGCAGGAGATGTGGGGTGGCTGGGACGGCCTTCAGGTGATCGATGTGGGCGACCCGGCTGCGCCGGTCGTCACTTCCTCCTGCGCGGCTCGCTCCCGGGTTGGCCACGGGATGTGGCGGTGGCGAACGGCCTCGCCTACGTCGCCGTCGTGGACCCGTACGGAGTCTGGACGGGCCTGCGGGTGCTCGATGTGAGCGACCCGGCTGCGCCCTTCACCGCGGGGGCCTGCCCGCTGCCAGACAGTGCGTGGAGGGTCGCCCTTGCCGGCACGCTCGCCTACGTCGCCGACGACACGAGCGGTCTGAAGGTCGTCGACATCGCCGACCCGGTAACGCCCATGGTTGTCGGTTCCTGCAGTGTGCCGTTCACGGCATTGAGTCTCGCCGTGGCGGGCGGCTTCGCCTTTGTCGGAGGGGGCGAGAGCGGCTCGGCCACCGCGGGCAGACTGCGGGCAATCGACTTGAGCACCCCGACTGCGCCAGTCGTACGTCGGTACCTGCGACGACGTGGGGAGCAGTGTCGAGGACGTGGTCGTCTCCGGAGACGACGTCTACCTCGCCTCATATGGCGGCGGCCTCCAAGTTGTCGATGCGAGCGATCCGTCGGCGTCATTCGTCGCCGGCGCCTGTTCCCTCGGCGGCGGACACTCCCACGGCGTCACCGTGACTGGCAGCTATGCCTACGTTGCCGACGATATGGTCGGCCTTGCCGTCTTCGACGTGAACCCGGCGCAGCTCACCAGCCTCACGCCCGACCACGGCCTCCCCGGGGCCACAGTGGTGATCGTCGGCAGCGACCTGGGCAGCGGCGGCAAGGTGGAGTTCGGCGGCACGCCAGCCGCGACCAGCGCCTGGGGCGACACCTCGATCACCTGCACCGTACCCCTGGGAGTCGCTGCGGGCGCTACGAGCGTCACGGTGACGCCCAGCGGTGGGGCCACCTCGAACGCGCTCCCCTTCTCCGTCGAGGGCGTACCGGCAGCCGGAGTGTTGGACCCGAGTTTCGGCGGTGACGGCAAGGTCGACACGAACCTGACCTCCGGGGCTGACTGGGCATCCGGTGCAGCCGTCCAGGCGGATGGCAAGATCGTCGTGGCCGGCGGCGTCGACTGGGGCAGGCAGTTCGTGGTCGCCCGCTACAACGGCGACGGCACCCTCGACAGAAGCTTCAGCGGCGATGGCCGAGCGGTCGTGGACTTCACCTCCGGATGGGACTGGGCCAACAACCTCGCCATCCGAGCCGATGGCAAGATCGTCGTCGTCGGTGTGGCGAAGTGGGGCGAGAAGGCGAACGCGAAGTTCGCGCTCGCCCGCCTCAACGGCGACGGCACCATGGACACGACGTTCAGCGATGATGGCAAGGCGATGACCGACATCACCACGAAGGTGGACATGGCCAACGGGGTGCTCATCCAGGCGGACGGCCGGATCGTCGTCGACGGGCCCTCGGGCGTCTACGGCACCAGCCCGAAGGTCGCGCTGGCCCGCTACAACAGCGACGGCACCCTCGACACCAGCTTCAGCGGCGACGGCAAGGTGAGGATCGACTTCACCCCGGGCACCGAGGACTGGGCCAACGGCAGCGCCCTCCAGACTGACGGCAAGATCGTCGTCGCCGGCTGTGCGGGAGTCGGCGCGCCAATTCGAAGTTCGCGCTGGCCCGCTTCAACAGCGACGGCACCCTCGACACGACCTTCAGCGACGACGGCAAGGTGACGACCGACATCACCGCCACGGAGGACCAGGCGACAGGGTCGCCATCCAGGCGGACGGCAAGATCGTCGCCGTCGGCACGGCAGCGCAGAAGCGCACGAACGCCAAGTTCGCCCTTGCCCGTACAACGGCGACGGCAGCCTCGACACGAACTTCAGCGGCGACGGCAAGCTGACCACCGACTTCACCGACGAAGCAGGATGGGGCGTACTGCCTCGCCATTCAAGCAGACGGCAGGATCGTCGCCGCCGGCGAAGCCGGGCTGGATGGCGCGAACCCGACCTTCGCGCTGGCCCGCTTCAACAAGGACGGCAGCCTCGACACGAGCTTCAGCGGCGACGGCAAGGTCAGAACGGACTTCACCCCGCAGATGGATAGGGCTTACGACGTCTTCATCCAGGCCGACGGGAGGATCGTCGCTGCCGGCGAAGCCGGCTACGGGGGGTCACGCGACCGTATCGCGCTCGCTCGATACAAGTGATCCCGCGGATCTGAGGGCTCCTGGTCGCTGGAGGACGCGAATAGGTCCGCCGCCCGTGAGGGCAGCGGGTTTCTGTCGCTCGCGACGACGTGACGGCCTCGTGTTACGCGGCGACCCTCCACCGCGCCGGATCCTGCTCGGCGTAGCGCTCGAGCGCGCTTCCCACACGCTCGGGATGTGACTGCGCTCTCTTGACCCCGGCGGCCCGTGACAGCAGATAACGAGTGCTCAACTAGGTGCAGGGGTCTTTTCCGCGACTGGCTCCCCGCCAGTGGGACGCCAGATCACTGGCTGGACAGTCTGGGGGACCAGGGGTCGCCAGTTCAAATCTGGCCACGCCGACCATCTTCCTCCCCACCGTGCCCGTTGGCGCGCGCCGCCGCGTTTTGCGAAGGGTATACTATGAGCATATTCGTGCAGCCGATCGCCCGGTCCACTCGAGGCGCGGCTGCGACGCCCGTAGGGCTCTGACTCCTCCCCGCCCGCGTCTCGCGACCGGAGTTCCCAGCATCGGAGGACGTCGTGCACTGGCTCTCCAACATCCTGCCTGGCGAGAGGAACCTCTACATCGGCATCACCGTCGTTGTGATGTTCTTCATCGCGAGCCTCGTCGCGTCGAACCAGATGTGATCTGACGTCACTGGCGCCGCCGCACGGCGACGCTCGTGCACAGAAACGAAACGACCGGCCATGGGCCGGTCGTTTCGTGGACGTCACTCGCTGTCCAGGGGGGTCCTTGTTCGAGGCGGCACCGCCTCGGTGGTCTCAGTACTCCTCTTCCTCGCAGCCCTCGTCCACCTCGTGCTGCCCGTAGCCGTTGCCGGTGGGGGCGTCGGCGAGGAGGTCGAGGATGTCGTCCGACACCGGATGCTCGCGCAGAAGGACGCCGAACAGCCTGTCGGTGAGCTCCGGCGCTCTGGAGAGCACGCGCGCGACCTGGCGCAGCCTGAACTCGAGGAAGTAGTCGGGATCCACGCACAGGGCGCGGGCGATGACGGCCATGACGGGATCTGACGGCACCGGACGCGTGCCCTTGGTGAGGTGGTTCAGGTACCCCGCCGAGAGCTGCGTCTTGTACGCCAGCTGGCGGTAGCTCAGGTGGCGTTCTTCCATCAGGCCTTTGAGGGCCATAGGGAAGCGGTGCTGCGTGGTCCTGTCGTGTGCTATCGGTGTCATGACTGCTACGTTCATCCCGGTACAGGTATCGCCCGCAGCAAGTGAATACTTAAGTGTCAACACCGCGATTTGTTGCCTTGGCAGGCAACGGGGAGGCAGATCCGAGGCTGGATGGACGCGCTGGAGGCGGTGCGGGGCCGGGGGGCCCGGGCCGAGAAAGGTCAGCCGGAAGCGAGAAGCGCGCGCAGGGCGTGGCCGAGGTCGTGCACGGGCACGTCCTGGCGCTCGCCGGTGGCGCGCGACTTGAGCTCGACGACGCCCTCGGGGGCGCGCTTGCCGACGACGACCTGGGCCGGGCAGCCCAGCAGGTCGGCGTCGGCGAACTTGATGCCGGCCGAGGCGTCGCGGTCGTCGAAGACGACCTCGAAGCCCGCCGCCGGCAGCTCGTCGTAGAGGCGCTCGGCGAGGGCGCGCTGCGTCTCGTCGCCGGCGCGCACGAGCACGAGGTGGACGGCGAACGGCGCGATGCCCGCCGGCCAGACGATGCCCCGGTCGTCGTGGTGCTGCTCGATCGCCGCGGCGGCGATGCGCGCCAGGCCGATGCCGTAGCTGCCCATGATGATGGGCTGCTCCTCCCCACGCTCGTCCAGGTACGTCGCGCCCATCGGCTTCGAGTACTTGGTGCCGAGCTGGAAGATGTTGCCGACCTCGATGACGCGCTCGCTCTCGAGCGTCGAGTCGCACTCCGGGCATGGGTCGCCGGCGCGGGCTTCGCGGAGGTCCGCGAAGCGGACGCCGGCCGCCGCGACCTTCTCAACGGCCTCGGCCGAGACGCCGCTGAGGTGGTAGTCCGGCTTGTTGGCGCCGGCGACGTAGGCGCCCCGGCGCAGGACCTCGTCGAGGATCACCGGCAGCGGCGTCGGCACGGGCCCGACGAAGCCGGCCTCCGTGCCCTGCGCCGCCAGGACCTCCTCCCCCGTCGCAAGGCGGAAGTCCCCGATGAGCCGGCGCAGCTTGGGCTCGCAGAGCTCGTGGTCGCCGCGCAAGACGACCATGACGGCATGAGCCTCCTCCCCCTCCGTCATCACCACGAGCGACTTCATGAAGGCGCGCGCCGGCAGTCCGAGAAAGGCCTCGACCTGCTCGATGGTGCGCACGTCCGGGGTGTGGACCTCACCCGCGGGCGGAAGGTCGTAGCTCTCCCCCGCCTCGCCCTCTTGCCCCGGCCACCGCAAGCTCGACGTTGGCCGCGTAGCCGCAGGCGCGGCAGAAGACGACGACGTCCTCACCGGCCTCGCTCGGCGCCATGTACTCGTGGCTGACCGCCCCGCCCATCATGCCGGGGTCGCTGAGCACCATCATCGTCTCGAGGCCGCAGCGCTCCATGATGCGGTCGTAGGCACCGATGTGCTTCTGGTAGCTCGCCTGCAGCCCCTCCATGTCGCGGTCGAGGCTGTACGAGTCCTTCATGATGAACTCGCGCGTGCGCAGGATGCCGCTCTTGGGCCGCGCCTCGTCGCGCTCCTTGGTCTGGATGTGGTACCAGAGCTGGGGCAGCTGCTTGTAGCTCTGGATCTCGCGCGCCGCGAGCCAGGTGACGACCTCTTCGTGGGTCATGGCGAGAGCCATGTCGCCGCCCTTGCGGTCCTTGAGACGGAACATCTCGTCGCCGATCTCGTCCCAGCGTCCCGACTCCTGCCAGACCTCGGCCGGGTGCAGCACGGGCATGAGCATCTCCTGGCAGCCGATGCCGTCCATCTCGTCGCGGATGATGCCGGCGATCTTCTGCATGACGCGCCAGCCTGCGGGCAGGAAGACGTAGATGCCGGCCGCGAGCTGGCGCACGAGGCCGGCGCGCACCATCAGCTTGTGGCTGATGGCCTCGGCGCCGGCCGGGTCTTCTTTGACGGTCGGCAGGAGGAGCTGTGTCAGGCGCATGGTCACGGTCCGATCGAGAGACGGCGCGCGCTACGCGACGGGCGGCGCGACTGACGGAGCATCTGGCACCGCCTCGTCGCCCGTCTCGTCGGCGTGCTTGCTGTAGTACTTGTACCGGTAGGCGGCGCTCTCGGTGGGGATGCCGACGACCGCGACGCCCAGCACCCGGCACGGCAGAGACGCAAGGAACGCGCGGCTGTCGTGCGCCATGGCCCTCGTGAGAACGCCCAGCCGCGCCACGACGACGACACCGTCGACGGCTCTCGACAGGGCTCCCGCGTCGCCGACGACGAGGAACGGCGGCGCGTCGACGATCACCAGGTCGGCAAGACCGGTGAGCGAAGCGACGAAGTCGGCCAGCCGCTGCGACGCGGCGATCTCGCCGGGGTTGGGAGGCAGCGGGCCCGACGTCAGCACGGCAAGACCCTGTTTGACGCCCGGCTCCGCCTCGCTGCCGCCCGGCAACGGCACCCTGTGGAGCGACTCGGCAAGGGTCGCCCGGCCGGTGAGCACGCTCGACAGGCCGAGGTTGTTCTTGAAGCCGAAGAGGCGGTGCATACTCGCTCGCCGCAGGTCCGCGTCGACCAGGATCACCCGCTTGCCTCCGAGCGCGGCGGCGACCGCCAGATTGGCGGCGGTGGTCGACTTACCTTCGCTCTGCACCGCGCTCGTCACCATGAGCGTGCGCACGCCGCCGTCGATGTCGGCGAACTCGAGGTTGCCGCGGAAGATGCGGTAGGCCTCGGCGTTCGGACCGACGGGGTCACGCAGTGTGACCGGCCCTGAGTCGTCGCCACCGTTGCCGCCCATGCGCGGGACGCGGGCGAGAACAGGCAGCCCCAGGGCCTCGCCGATCTCGTCCACACTGTGAACGCGTACGTCGAGCTGCTCGACGAGGAAGGCGATGGCGATCCCGCCGACCAGGCCGATGACCAGGGCAAGAACGGCGTCGCGCACAGGTTTCGGCGTGTAAGGGGAGTCCGCGGGAACGGCGAGCTCGGCCTGCCGATAGTTGGCCGTCGCCGTGCTGGCGAGCACACGGATGTCCTGGAGCGTCCCGACAAGCTGCGCGTAGTCCACGCCTTCACGCTCAAGGGGCGTGTCGTATGCCTTCATTCGCTCGACGATCGCCGCTTCTGCGGCGCGCAACTGGTCGACGGTCTGCTTCTGCTTGTACTCGACGAACGCTTTGGCGTAGGCGTTCGCGGTCGAGGCGGCCAACTTGGCGTTGCTACTCGTCGCGTCGATCACGATCGCGTTCGTGTCTTCGACCGCGATCGCGCTCACTGCGACCGAGACGTCTCCCGCCGCTTCGCCCTCGTCGGCGAGTCGTTCGGCGGCCAGGGCGGCGACGGTGCGCCCTGTGATCAGCTGGGCGGAGGTGTTCAGCTCGCGGTCTATATCAGTCGGGGTGACGTACTGCGTGCCCGCCAACACGGTGGCGACGTCGGACTGCTTCTGGAAGACCAGCGTCGCCGAGGAGAGGTAGCGGGGCGTCGTGAGCGCAGCCATGAGGAGCGCGGCCGCGACCGCCACTGCTATCGCCGCCACGACTATCCACGCCCGCCGTTTGATGACGAGCATGTACTCGCGGATGACGGTGGTCTGACGGTCGTTAGTCGGCATAAGGAGTTCGCACGGGCGTTGGTGGATGATATGCCAGCGTTCCAGACACGCGCAATTCGCGGCGGGTCACGCCTCGAACCGCCCGGCAGGGTCGGCCCCGCGGCAGAGACCGGTGAAGACGTGCAGGCTCGCGCGTCCGCGGCGGCGGACGCGCGGTCCGCGAGCAGTCGGTCGCGCGCGATTCGCGCGACCAAGACCGCACGGAACCCGGCGCGGAAGAGCGCCGCCTGCCGCGCCGACGTCCACTTCTCGATGCCGAGCGCGAGCGCGTGCCCCAGACGCGCCAAGGCGAGACCCTGGTCACCGGCGGAACTCACTCCACCGACATGCCCCGCTCGCGCCGTCGGCACGAGAAGCATGCGCGCACCCAGGGCGCGAGCCGCGCGCCCGAGGTCCTCGTCCTCCGAGTAGAGGAAGAACCGCCCGTCCAGCCCTCCGATGCGCACGAGGAAGTCGCGCCGCAGCAGGAGCGCGGCACCCCACAGGTAGTCGACGGGGACGGGCTGGCGGGATGCGGCCATGACGCGCGGGTACTCGGGGCCGAGGCGTCCGTACCGCCACCGCCTCGTGACGGGAGCGAGGGCGAAGAGACGGTTGAGCGGCGTCGAGAACCGCCGTCCGCCGACGATCGCCCGGCCGGACTCCCCGACGAGCATCGGCCCGGCCGCGACGGTGGTCGCATCAGCCTCCAAGGCGCGGACCAGCCTGTCCAGATCATCCGGCGGCAGGACGGCGTCCGGGTTCAGGAGCAGGACATACGGGGAGCGGCACAGCGCAAGACCCGCGTTCACAGCGGCGGCGAAGCCGACGTTGCGCTCATTCGGCACGACGGTCACGCTGGCCACTTCGGCTACTCGGCGCGTGTCGTCACACGACGCGTTGTCCACGACCAGGACGATGTTCACCCGCGGCGCCAGCCGGACGGCGTCCAGCGCTGCGCCAAGTGTGGCCGCGCTTTCGTGCGTCACGACCACGACGTCGACCGATGCGCCGCCCGCCCCGGCGGCGTCAGCCACGGAAGACACCGAGGGGCTCGTATAGGCTGACGTCCTCGTCCCGGAAGGTGTAGCCGGCGACCCGCTCGCCAGGGATCTCGGAGGCCAGCGCGACGGTCGACCACATGATGGCGATCGTCACCCACATGTACGTCTGCAGAGGACCGAAGAACGCCACCGTGGCGCCGGTCGCGATGAGGTACACGGCCGAGAGCGGCGCGTGGGGCTCCCGGGTCACGCCGAGGCCGATGCGCCGTGCGTCGTACAAGACCGGGAAGAGCAGCAGGACCCCGTAGACGGCGAGCCCGAGAAGGCCGCGACCCACGAGCAGGAACAGGCCCTCATGGTCGATGGTGACGAACTCGCGACCTACCGTCGTGCTCGACACCACCAGCGTGCCGGTGAGCGACGGCGAAGCGAGCTCATCGAAGAACGTCTCTGTGAGCATGACGCGGTGCTCCGCGGAACCGCCCATGGCCTCCGTCTCCTCACCCGTGTCGAGGAAGCTGATGAGGCCGCTGTCGACACTGGAGAGGCCGACGGCGGTGAGCGTCATGCCGACCACGATCACGAGGGTCGTGACCCTCCAGCGCAGGCTGATCGGTCGTGCCCACAGCGCCCACAGAGCAATCGCGACCAGCGTGCCGAGGACCGGTCCGCGACTGATGGTCGTGAGCTGGCCGGCGAACATGATGCCGGCCGCCGCCATGGCGATCCAGGTCGGCAGGGCGCGCACGCGAGCTGCCTCAAGCGCCGCCATGAGGCACATGCCGAGGACCACCCCGAGCTCGATCGGGTGGCCGAACGCGCCCGAGGAGCGGATGAGCCCGAAACGCTCCGGGAGCTCTCTTCCACGCGTCCGCCCCGAGGTCCATGTTGAGCCCGTACTCGAGCAGCAGGTTCCGCTGGGCGGCGAGTTCGGCCACGGCCAACACAGCGGCCAAGACTCCGGCGGCAGTGAGCGCGAGGAGAAGCCGACGCCGACCCCCCGGGGCGCAGGCGAGGAGCGTCGCACCCACGAGCGCCGTCACGTCGGCGATCGCGAAGTGCGTGGTCGCTTGGAGGCGGTCGATGAACGCGCCCGAAGTGGCGACGAACGCCGACACCAGCCAGAGGACGGCGAGAAAGGCGACGGCCCACTGTACGTGGCGAACATGGGCAGAGCGGTTGTCACGCGTGGCGATGAGCCCCGCGTACAGCAGAAGGACGCTGACCAAGAGGCGCCCGTTCACGACGACGCCGAATCCGTGCAGCTGGGCGCCGATATAGTCGGGCAACGCCACCCCGGCGACGATCAGTGCCGCTCCCACGCCGAGCGGGTACTTGAGAGCCAGCACGGACACGAGCATGATGACGGCGACGATCGCGGCCGGCCGCCACACGGCGGCGGCGGCGGCGATCAGCGCCACCACGCCGAAGAGCGCACCGAACAAGGCAGCATGGCCGCCGCCCGTTGGATCGAGACGTCCAGTGATGGCGTTCGTGCTCACGTCGCCATTCCGCTCAAGTACTTGCGCAGACCTCCGCGTCCGACCGCTCGTCGCAGCCTGGCGCCAGATACTAGCAGCATCCCAGCGAGGGCCGTGGCGACCGCCCAAAGCGGCGGGTCGGAAAGGACGCCGGCAGTGGCGAACGCGACGAGCACCACGCAAAGGGCCAGCCCCGGCCACCCGTACACGAGTAGACGCTGGAGGGTGTCGACGATGGACATGCGGTAGCAGGTCGCGACCAGACGGGTGTGCATCAGCCAGTAGGTGATGTATGCGCAGAGTGACCCGAGAGCGATGCCCTCGATGCCCATGTCGAGTCCGAGCACGAAGACCAGGTCGACGGCGACATTGAGGCCGATGGCTGCCACGATCACCGGGATGTTGCGGCGGTAGCGGTCAAAGGCGAACAGCGTGGTGCTCGCTCCCATGTTCAACCCAAGGAAGAAGACGGCCGTGGAGTAGATCAGCAGCGGCGGTACGGCCGCCACGAACTCCGGCAGAAGCGCATGGATGAGGGGCGGGCCCACGAACCAGGCCAGCACGATCATGGGAGGCAAGAGGATGGAGAGTGCCTGCGTCGGCCTCCAGGTGTGACCCGCGATCGCCTCGGGCCGCGGGTCCGCACCGTAGCGCGAAAGCAGCCTTGGGCCCATGGTGACAGCCAAGGCCTGAGGCAGAAGCAGGAGCGCCGTGCCGGCGTACTGAGCCAGCACGTAGATGCCAAGAGCCTCGCGGCCGAGCAGGAATCCGGTCATCACCTGGTCCAGGTACACGAGGTTGTAGAAGGTGAAGCTGAGGAGCATATACGGCAGACCGAGGGCGATGAGGTCCCTCGCGCGAGTGTCCGCGAGACCCCGACGCTGCGGAACGCCCATGAGAGCGAGTGCTACGCCGGCGGTCCCGATGTAGGCGAGCAGCTGGCCGACGAACACACCGCGCACGTCGGCGACGACGGCGCCTAGGATGCCCAGCGTCAGGCTCAGTGCGGGCAGCAGGATGATCAAGGCCGCGGCCGCCCCGAAGCGGCGCAGCGCCAGCATGACCAGCTGCTGCCCGCTCACGAACTGCTGGAAGACGATCACCACCGACGCGGTGATCATGCCGAAGCGGAAGTCCGGCGCGAGGCTGTCGCCGGCGAAGATGGCGACAGCGAGAATGCCGATCCCAACGACCAGGGCTCCCGTGACTTTGGCGGCGACGGCGTACCATCTCCAGGCCGCCTGACGTTCGCGGTCGCCCTCCCCCACGGCCAGCGGTAGCTCCCGCATCGCGGCCTCACCCACGCCGAGGTCCGAGTAGACGGCCCAAGCAAGGATCACGAGGACGGCGGCGACGGTCCCCATGCCCAGCGGGCCGAGGAGGGCGGCGAGCACAACGCCGCGCACGAGCTGCAGGGCGACAGCGACATACCGGCTGCCTGCCTGGAGAAAGACGTCGTTGACCAGACGAGGACTGCGCACCAGACCCCCAGACGAAGCGGCACCGGGAGAACAGTGCCCAAGTCTACCAAAGGCGCCTGTGCTCTCGGTGCCGCGGCTATAATCGGGCGCATGACCGGCCTGCAGCCATCCGTCGCCGACGGCGCTATGAGCAGGTTGCGGATCCTCGCAGGCGCGCCGTTCGTGCCTTGGCCGACGACGACGTACTCCAACCAGGTCGTGCACGCGAAGCTCGCCGCCATGGCCCGGCGTCACGACGTGGTGTTCACGTGCGGCGTCGCGACGGATGCCGACCGGTCGAACCTCGAGGCGCTGGCCGCGGACACCGGCGTCACCGTGCGTGGCGTCACGGCGCCGAACAGCCGCGGGCAGGCCGCGCGCGTCTGGAGCCAAGCGTCGAGCGTGGCCCGGGGATCGCGGCCGGCGTACCCTACCGGATCTTCAAGGCCGGCAACACGCCGCTGCGGCGCGAGCTCGGGCGGATGGCGGCGAGGCGGGGCGTTCGACCTCGTCCACATCGACTACTGGTACGTCGGGCGCGGCTGGATCGAGTCGTGCCCGATCCCGTCCGTCTGCTACGTCCACGACTTGATGTTCGATCGGGTCGCGCGGAGCGAGGCGCTCGCCGGCGAGGACGCGGCGGGACGGCTCCAGCGCGCCCTGTTCTCCCGCGGGCTGCGCCGCACGGAGCTCGCGACGCTGGCGGCGTTCGACGCCTTGGCCGCGATCAGCCCGCGCGAGGCGGCTGCGCTCGCCGAGCTGCTACCCGGCGAGCGTGTCGCGGCACTGCCAGCCGGCGTCGACCTCGCCAAGCTGGGTGAGCTCGGCGCCGCCGAGGAGCCGCTCGGCGTGCTGTTCGTCGGCGCGCTGGCCAGCGGGCCGAACGAGGACGGCGCCTGGGCGTTCGCTCGCCACGTGTGGCCACACGTCGTGGCGCGCGAGCCCGCAGCCCGCCTCTACATCGTCGGCAGCGGGCCGAGCGCGCGCCTCCGCGCCCTGCACGGACGCGACGGCGTGACGGTGACCGGGGACGTCGCCGACGTGCGTGCCTGGTACGAACGCTGCGCCGTCGTCGTCTCGCCCCTCAGATGGGGCAGCGGCATGAAGGGCAAGGTGCTCGAGGCGATGGCCTTGCGGCGACCGCTCGTCGCGACCGCGGTGTCGATGGAGGGCATCGCCGCGCAGAGCGGCGAGCACTACCTGGCGGCGGAGACCCCGGAGGACTTCGTCGAGGCTCTCTGCCGGCTGTTCCTGAACCCGGACGAAGGGGCACGACTGGCGGCAGCGGCACGTCGGCTTGTCGAGGAGCGCTACGACGTCACGTCCTGCATGCGGTCGTTCCTCACGTTCGTCGAGGAGGTCGCCGGTGGCTGACGTCCTCTACGTCTGCTACGAGTTCCCGAGCCTCAGCCAGACCTTCATCTCCAACGAGTTCCTTCAGCTCCGGCGCTCCGGCGTGAACGTGCGCGCGCTCGCACTCTACCCGGCGCATCCCGAAGACCTTGGACCAAGCGAGCGGACGCTCGTCGACGAGACCCTGTGCGTGCTCAGGCCCGGCCTGCTCGCAGGTCTCGGCGACCTCTGCTGGGCGCTGGCGCGGCGGCCCGGGCGAACGGCGCGGGCGATCGCCTGGCTCACGCGCGGCGAGGCACCGCCTCGGCGTTGGCTCGCGTACGCGAGCCACCTGCTGTACGCGTGTCATGTGGCGCGCCGGGTCGACCTTGCGGACGTGGCGGTGTACCACGCGCACTTCGCCACCGGCCCGGCCTCGATCGCGATGTTCCTCGGGCTGCTCACCGGCAAGCCGTTCACGGTAGTCGCGCACGCCTACGACATCTACCTGGATCGCATGGCGCTCGGATTGAAGCTCGAGACCGCGGAGGCGTTCGTGACGATCTCGAACGAGAACCGGGAGTGGCTGATCCACCGATACGGCGCGCGCGCACGGAACGTCCGCGTCATCCACTGTGGCGTCGACGTGCGGTCTCTTGCCGGCTCCGTCGTGGGCTCTCAGTACTCCGGACCACCGCTTATCGTCGCCGTCGGACGCCTCGCCTCAAAGAAGGGGCACGACACGCTGATCCGCGCCTGTGGCGCGTTGCGCGATCAGGGCGTCGCCTTCGCGTGCCAGATCGTCGGGGGCGGCGACGAACAGGCCGAGCTTCAGGGCCTCATCGCTGGACTCGGCCTGGCCCAGCAAGTTCGCCTGGTCGGGCCGCTGCCCCACGACCAGGCGCTGAGCCTCACCGCGACCGCATCGGTGGCTGCCTTGGCATGCCGCCAGCTCGCCGACGGCGACCGTGACGGTATCCCGGTGTCGCTGATGGAGGCGATGGCCCTCGGGGTGCCCGTCGTCTCGACGCGTGTCAGTGGCATCCCGGAGCTCGTGCATGACGGCCAGAACGGTCTGCTCGTCGAGCAGGACGACCACTTCGCCCTCGCGGACGCCCTCGATGCGCTGCTTCGCGACGAGGGGCGGCGCCGGGCCCTCGGCGCGGCGGCGCGACACACCGTCGAGGAGGAGTTCGACCTGATCCGGACTACGGCGACAATGCGCGTCCTCCTTGAGTCCGTGGCGCCGACGCTGCGCACCCAAAGCGGCAGCACGACCAGCCCCATCGGGGCGGCCTTCAGAGCAGGGTGACAGGCGTCCTTACGGCGGCGTGACGCGCCGCGCTCGCCCCGGGGTCATTCGCGGAACTCCCGCACGGCGAACCCCTGCGCGCTCAGCAGGTCGTCGCGGCGCGCGTCGACGAGGTCGTCGGCGACCATCTCGCGGACGAGCTCCTCGAACGAGGTGGTCGCCTGCCAGCCGAGCCGCTCGCGCGCCTTCGTCGGGTCGCCGACCAGGCTCTCGACCTCGGTGGGCCGGAAGTACCGGGGGTCGATGCGCAGCACGACCGACCCCGGAGGCACCGGCCCTTCGCCGTCGATCAGCGCCGGATGCGAGCCCGCCTGGCCGGCCGCGCGCCGCGCCGCCGGCGTCGAGTTCCGCCGCCAGGTCGCCGCGGCGCGCGGCGCTGAGGCGCGGCAGGTCGACCTCGTCGACGACGCCGACCTCCTCCACCCCCTCGCCCTCGAAGCGCAGCGTGATGCCGACCTCGGCGAAGGCGCGCAGCACGAACTCGCGCACGCTGTGCTGCCTGCCGGTGGCGATCACGTAGTCGTCCGGCTCGTCCTGCTGCAGCATCAGGTACATGGCGCGCACGTAGTCGCGCGCGTGACCCCAGTCGCGGCGCGAGTCGAGGTTGCCGAGGTAGAAGGCGTCCTGCAGGCCGAGGGCGATGCGCGCCACGGCGCGCGTGATCTTGCGCGTCACGAAGGTCTCGCCGCGGATCGGGCTCTCGTGGTTGAAGAGGATGCCGTTCGAGGCGTGGATGCCGTACGCCTCGCGGTAGTTGACCGTGATCCAGTAGCCGTAGACCTTGGCGGCGCCGTACGGGCTGCGCGGGTAGAACGGCGTGGTCTCGCGCTGCGGGATCTCCCGGACGAGCCCGAACATCTCGCTCGTCGAGGCCTGGTAGAAGCGCACCCTGCGCTCCATGCCGAGGATGCGCAGCGGCCTCGAGCAGGCGCAGTGTGCCGAGGGCGTCGGAGTTCGCCGTGTACTCGGGCGTCTCGAAGCTGACCTGGACGTGCGACTGCGCGGCGAGGTTGTAGATCTCGTCGGGCTGCGTCTCCTGCACGACGCGGATCAGGTTGGTCGCGTCGGTCATGTCGCCGTAGTGCATGAAGAAGCGCACGCCCTCCTGGTGGGGGTCGCTGTAGAGGTGGTCGACGCGGTCGGTGTTGAAGGAGCTGGCGCGGCGCTTGATGCCGTGGACGGTGTAGCCCTGCTGCAGGAGGAGCTCCGCCAGGTAGGCGCCGTCCTGGCCGGTGATGCCGGTGATGAGCGCGGTGCGGGGCATCAGTCCTCCTTCGGACCGCGGGGGCTCGGCAAAGGACCCGTCGGCGGCAGTGCAGTTCGCGACGTACCAGTCGTAGGCGAGACGGACGCCGTCGTCGAGCGACGACCGACGGCGCCCAGCCGAGCGCCTTGATGCGGCTCACGTCCATGAGCTTGCGCGGCGTCCCGTCCGGCTTCGAGTCGTCCCAGACGATCTCGCCGGCGTGACCGACGACGCGCTGCACGAGCAGGGCGAGGTCGCGGATGGTCAGGTCCTGGCCGCAGCCGACGTTGAGCAGCCCGTCGGGCGCGTCGGCCGCCGAGACGTGGCGAAGGCAATGGACGACGGCGCGCCCGACGTCGTCGACGTAGAGGAACTCGCGCCGGGGCGCGCCGGTACCCCACAGAATGACAGGCCGGTGGGGCCGGCGTTCGCCGGCCACGCCGGCCTCCTCCCGCCCTCCGGCAGCCCCAGCTTCGCCTCGTGGAAGCGGCGGATCAGCGCCGGCAGCACGTGGCTCGTGCGCAGGTCGAAGTTGTCGCCCGGGCCGTACAGGTTCGTCGGCATCAGCGAGAGGTAGTCCGTGCCGTACTCGCGGTTCAGGCTCCGGCAGAGCTCGATGCCGGCGATCTTGGCGATCGCGTAGGCGCGGTTGGTCTCTTCCAGCGGGCCCGTCAGGAGGTACTCCTCACGCAGAGGCTGAGGGGCCTCGCGCGGGTAGATGCAGCTGGAACCGAGGAAGATGAGGCGCCGCACGCCGCAGGCGAAGGCGGCGCCGATCAGGTTCGCCTCGATCATGAGGTTCTGGTAGACGAACTCCCAGGGCTGCTCCCAGTTCGCCATGATGCCGCCGACCTTGGCGGCGGCGACGATCACGGCGTCCGGCTTCTCCGCCTTGATCGACGCCTGCGTCGCCGCCTGGTCGGTCATGTCGACGTCGGCGACGTCGCGCGCGACGACGTCGGTGAACCCGGCCTCGCGCAGGGCGCGATGGATCGCGCCGCCGACGAGGCCGGTGTGGCCTGCGAGGTAGACGCGCGCCGACGTGTCGCCTGGGCCGCGTCACACTCAGATCACGTAGCGCTCGCGCAGCAGGCGCTCGTGCTCCTCGACCCTGTCTTCCGGCATGCGCCTGCCGACCTGACGGGCCGGGTTGCCGGCCACGATCGCGTACGGCGCGACGTCATCAGTGACGACCGCCCCCGCCGCAACGATCGAGCCGCGGCACACGCGCACGCCGCTGAGAAGGATGGCGCCGTAGCCGATCCACACGTCGTCCTCGACGATCACGCGCAGGCCGAACCCCGGGCCACGTACGTCGGGTTGCCGACCCACGGGGCGAGCCGGATCGGTGTTCCGACGTTCTGCCAGTCGTGGTCGTGGCGCCCGACCACGCCCACCTGGTTGGCGATGAGCACCCCGCTGCCGATCTCGCCGTCGCACTCGATTGTGCAGTACTTGCCGATGTACGTGTCGTGGCCGATCGTCAGCAGGTTCGGCGCCCACAAGATCGACCCGAAGCCGATGTGGACCCGTGCGCCACGGACGACGTTGGTGCCGCACAGCGAAGCGCTCGTAAACGAGCTGCAGCAGCGGCTTGACCGACGTGATGCGTCCGCTCACGGGCGCACGCTGAAGTCGTTGAGGGCCCGCAGGACGCCGTCGGCGAAGTTCTCTGCCATCGCCTCGACAGTGTACTTGCCCGCCGCCTCGCGACAACCCCCGCGCAGACGCTCGAGCAGACCGTCGTCGATCATGACGCGAGCGACAGCGTCCGCGTAGGCACGTGCGTCCTCCTTCGTCACGATGAGTCCGTTCTCGCCGTGGCGAAGTACTCGATCTCGTGCGCCCTGATACGGAACGTCGGTCGTGACGAGAGGCAGCTCCAGGGCGAACCCGTCGAGAGTCGCCAGCCCGACCGAGCCGGGTGCGGAGGCAGCGGGCCGAGCAACACCGTGGTGGCGACCTCGCGGTCGCGAGAGCGCGCCGGCGAGTGGAGCCACGGCCGCGTCGCGGCCGCGGCAGCAGCGCCGGCGTCTCCGGCCCGGCCCCGATGACGAGCAGCTCGAAGTCGGGCACTGCTCGCGCGCACCAGTCGCACGGCCGCGACAGGAAGTCGAGGCGCTTTTCGGCGTAGAGCGCGCCTGCGAACACGCCGACGTGCAGCTGAACTGCACGCCGATCTCCGCCGCGCGCCGCTCGAGCTCGGCCGCGGTGACGCCTGCGCGCAGCTCGCGAGCGCCCGGGTGTCGATCGCGTTCTGCACGCAGGTGATGCGGTACGGCGGCGACCCCGAGGCCCAGCACGACGTCGACGCTCGCTCGTTGTAGGCGAACCACCAGTCGACGCGGCGCGAGACGAAGCGCTTGACCGCCTCGCCCACTGGACTCGCTCGCTGCGGTAATACGTTGCAGACCCTGTCCCCAGAAGGCGACGCGCGGGCCGCCCGCTCGCGGCCGAGGAGCAGCACGTAGTTGAGCAGCAGCCGGCTCGCCTGCTCGACGACGACCATGTCGGCACCGCGCGTCAGCCCAGGCCGGCTGCCAGACGATCTCGCGGCCGGCCGAAGTCGAGTAGACGTTGCTGATCGGCGCGCCCACGGCACCGTCACCGCATCGCTCCTTGGCGAGCTCCTCGGGGCCCGGCTGCTCCGGCGATGAGGCGCAGTTCGACGCCGCGCGCGTCCAGCCGGTCGCGCAGCAGCTCGTAGAACCGCGCCGGTACTGGTGGATGTAGCGGTAAGACGATGGCGACGACCGGTCGCCGCTCGGCGGCTGGGCGCGCTGGCTGGATCCATGGTCTGCTATTCTAGCGCGCTCCGCATGCGGATCCTCATCTTCCACAACTGGTACCAGCAGGCCGGCGGCGAGGACGACGTCGTTCGCGCCGAGATCGACCTGCTCGGCGCGCACGGGTCACGACGTGGCCTGCTCGACGCCGACAACAAGGCGATCTCGGCGCTCGGCGACAAGGTGCGCACGGCCACGAACGTCGCCCACTCCCGCGAGCCCGTCCGATCACGTGCAGGGCGAGATCGGCGCCTCGCCCGGACGTCGTCCATGTGCACAACTTCTTCCCCCTGCTGACGCCGGCGGTGCTCGATGCGGCGCGCGAGACGGGCGTCGCCGATCGTCCACACCCTGCACAACTTCCGCCTGCTGTGCCCCGCGGCGACGATGCTGCGCGCCGGGCGGCCGTGCGAGCTCTGCCTGCCGGCGCTCGACGCTCAACGCCATCCGCTATCGCTGCTATCGCGACTCGTACGCCGGCTCGGCTGCCGTCGCGTGGATGGTGTCGCTTCACCGCTACCTCATGACGTTCTCAGCGCAAGGTCGACCGTTTCATCGCGCTGACCGATTTCGAGAAGTCGCGTCTTCGCTCGCGCCGGCTTCCCCGCCGAGCAGATCGACCGTGCGAGCCAGACGCCACGCCCGACCCGGCTGACCTCGGACGCCGCGGCCGCGCGACCGCAGGGCCGCCGCGGGCGGCTACGCGCTGTTCCTGGGCCGTCTCAGCAGCGAGAAGGGCATCTGCGACGCTGCTCAAGGCATGGCGAGACGTCCCGCTGCGAGCTGCGCATCGCCGGCGACCGGCCCCTACGTGCTGCGCGTGCGCGCAGCGCGATCGCGACCCCCGGAGCGGATCGAGTACCTGGGCTTCCTCTCCGCGGACGAGGTCCACGACGCAGCTCGCTGGAGGCCGACTTTCTCGTCATGCCGTCAGAGTGCTACGAGTCGTTCGGCATGGTGCTGATCGAGGCTTTCGCGCACGGCGTGCCGGTGGTCGCCTCCGACCTGGGCGCCATGGCCGAGATCGTCGACGAGGGCGTCACCGGCCTGCTGTTCGAGCCAGGCGACCCGCGCGCCCTCGCCGCCAAGGCGCCGCTGGCTCGCAGCGCATCCCGAAGAACGGCGGCGCATGGGCAGGGCGGCGCGCGTCCGTCTACGAAGAGCCTACACGCTGGACGTCAACTACGCGCAGCTCATGCAGGTCTACGAACGGGCCATGGCCAGCGCAAGCCGGCGCTCCGTCGCAGTGAGCGACGCCGCGCTGCCAGCACGTCCGGCACGTCGCATCCTCGGCATGCGCGTCGACCACGTCGAGTTCGACGAGGCGGCGCGGCTCATCGCGGACTGGGCGGCGGAGGGCGGCGCGAGCCGCTACGTCTGCGCCGCCAACGTCCACATGACGATGGAGGCCTACGACGACCCCGCCTTCCAGGCGGTCGTCAACGGCGCCGACCTCGTGCGTCGCCGACGGCGTGCCGATGGTCTGGGGCCTGCGCGCCCTCGGCCTGCCGCAGCAGCGCCGCGTGCGCGTCTCGCCAGACCTCCTCTACGCCCTCTTCGACGCTTGCCAGGAGCGCGGCATCAGGCTCGGCCTCTACGGCGGCTCGCCCGAGACCCTGCGCGTGTTCTGCGACTGGCTGGCGCGCGAGTACCCGCGCCTGCAGCTCGCCTGCGCGATCGACCCGCCGTTCAGGCCGCCGACGCCGGACGAGGACGAGCGGTACACGCGCCTGATCCGCGAGAGCGGCGCGCAGCTGCTGCTCGTCGGTATCGGCTGCCCGAAGCAGGAGAAGTGGATGGCGGCGCACGCCGACGCCATCCCGTGCACGATGTTCGGCGTGGGGGCCGCGTTCGACCTGCTCGGCGGGCGCACGAAGAACGCTCCCGCCTGGATGCGCGACCGCGGCCTCGAGTGGCTCTACCGCCTCGCGCTCGAGCCCCGTCGCCTCTGGCGGCGACACCTGTTCAACGACCCTCGCTTCCTCGTGCTGCTCGCGCGCCAGGCGCTTGCGCGAGCGGGCGCGCGTAGATTCGCCCACGCTCGCGCGGCTATACTGCGCGGCGATGGCAACGGCGGCACCCCCACTCTCCCAGCCGGCCGCGCCGGCGCCGCCCGCGCCGCGTCACGCCCAGCCCGCGCTGGTCGTCGCCCCGCGCGGTGCGCTTCAAGCGCGGCCTCGACGTCGTCGCCAGCGCGACCGCCCTTGCGCTGCTCTCGCCGCTGCTCGCCGGCATCGCGATCGCCGTCAAGCGGAACTCCGCCGGACCGGCCCTGTTCGTCGACTGGCGCATCGGCCGCGACCAGCGCCCATTCCGCTGCTACAAGTTCCGCACGATGTGCGCGGACGCGCCCGGATCGGCAGAAGGACCTCGAAGAGGTGAACGAGTGCGGCGGCGTCCTCTTCAAGATCCGCGAGGACCCGCGCGTCACGTCGGTGGGCCTCTGGCTGCGCAAGTACTCGCTCGACGAGCTGCCGCAGCTCTTCAACATCCTCAGGGGCGACATGAGCCTCGTCGGGCCGCGCCCCCTCCCCACGCGCGACGTGAGCTGCATGGACGACTGGCACACGCAGCGCCACCTCGTCACCCCGGGCCTCACCGGCCTCTGGCAGGTCAACGGACGCAGCAAGCTGGACTTCGACGACATGATCCGCCTCGACCTCGACTACATCGAGGACTGGACGCCGGCCGGCGACCTCGTGATCCTCGCCCGCACCGCGCGCGCCGTGCTGGGCTCCGACGGCGCGTACTGACGGGACAACGCACGGCATTCGACCGGCCGAGGCGGGCGCAGAAGGCGTCTGACGCGGCGCGAGCCGCCACGTCCTAGTACAATCGCGGCTGCGCGTTCGGCCGTGGGCGACCGTGGGGGACTCATGACGACATCTGTGGTCACCGGTGGCGCCGGCTTTCTCGGCTCGCACCTGTGCGAGCGCCTCATCTGCGAGGGGCATCACGTCATCTGCATCGACAACCTCGACACGGGGTCGCTGCAGAACATCGAGCACATCCGCGGCCAGGCCTTCGAGTTCCGCAACCTCGACTGCACCGAGTTCATCGACGTCCCCGAGCCGGTCGACTACGTGTTCCACCTCGCCAGCCCGGCGAGCCCCATCGACTACCTCCGCCTGCCGCTGCACACGCTCAAGGTCGGCTCGTACGGCACGCACAACGCGCTCGGCCTGGCCAAGTTCAAGCGGGCGCGCTTCCTGCTGGCCTCCACGTCCGAGGTCTACGGCGACCCGCTCGTGCACCCGCAGCCGGAGACCTACTGGGGGAACGTGAACCCCATCGGCCCGCGCGGGGTCTACGACGAGGCGAAGCGGTACGCCGAGGCGATGGTGATGGCGTATCACCGCCAGCAGGGCGTCGACACGTGCATCGCGCGGATCTTCAACACGTACGGCCCGCGGATGCGCCCCAACGACGGACGGGCGGTGCCGACGTTCATGCGCCAGGCGATCGCCGGCAAGCCGCTGACGGTGTTCGGCGACGGCTCGCAGACGCGGTCGTTCTGCTACGTCGACGACCTCATCGACGGCCTCGTGCGCCTCGCCTTCAGCGGCGAGCACACGCCGGTCAACATCGGCAACCCGTGCGAGATGACGCTGCTCGAGCTGGCGCAGGAGATCGTCGCCGTGACCGGGTCGACGAGCGAGATCGTGTTCAGCGCCCTGCCGATCGACGACCCCAAGATCCGCCGGCCCGACATCGCCAAGGCGAAGCGCGCTGCTCGAGTGGGAGCCGAAGATCGGCCTGCGCGAAGGCCTCGAGAGGCTCTACGCCTACGAGTGCCAGTGGGTCTCGCACTCGCTCACCGGGCTGGAGTACGAGAAGCCGGCCGTGCAGACGATGCCGGCCGAGGCGGCCGCCGGACTGCTCGCCAAGACGGAGGCTCAGCCGCGGCGCTGACGACGGAGAGCCGCGGCTCGACCGCGTGGAGCGCTCGGACGGCCCGCGACGGCGTCGTCGCGGCGCAGCGGCGCGCTGCGCTGCGCCGGCTGCGCGCCGTCGCCGTCGGCGGCCGTCTCGTAGTAGCCGTAGGGCGCCCGTAGTAGCCGTAGCGGCCGCCGCGGCCGCGTGCCCTCGGTACGCGCAGCGATCACGCCCATCGAGCCTGCACGGCAGCTTGAGAAGCTGCTCGACGGCCTGCAGTGATGCAGCGGGCGCTTGAGGACGTGCATGTCGACGAGGAACACGAGGCCGTCGACCTTCGCCGCCAGGGCGGCGGTGTCGCCGACGGCCAGCATGGCCGGCGAGTCGACGATCACCAGGTCGGATTCCTTTTCGAGCGCCTTGATGATCTGCCCGAAGCGCCGCGAGTTGACGATCTCGCCCGGGTTGGGCGGCAGCGGCCCGCGTGCAGCACGAGAGACGCGCGCAGCGCGGCGTCGGCGCCCTTGGCCCAGTCGGCGAAGTCGCCCTCGGCATGGCCGTTGCCGGCCGCGAGCTCGACGGGCTCGAGGGCCTCGCGCCGAGGGGCGTCTTGCGCCGTCGCCACGCGTGACTGACGCCGACCTTGTTGTCGACGCCGAAGTAGGTGTGCAGGCGCGGACGGCGCAGGTCGCCGTCGACGACGACGACCTTCTTGCCGGCCAGCGCCATGCTGACGGCCGAGGTTGGCCGACGCGAGACGCTCTTGCCCTCGCCCTGGATGCAGCTCGTGATGAGTCAGCGACGCCGACGTCGTCGTCGACGCTCATGAACTCGAGGTTGGTGCGGATCATGCGGAACGCCTCCGCGGCATGCCCTTCGGGGTGCCGCAGCGTCACCATAGCGCTCTCGCCGAGCAGGCGCTTGGAGATGCGCGGGATGCGCCCGACGACCGGCTGGTCGGAGGATGCGCGCGACCTCGTCCTGACGGCGCAGCCGGGTGTCGAACTGCTCGAGGAGGAAGGCGAGGCCGATGCCGGCGAAGAGGCCGACGCCCAGACCGAGGATCGCGCTGCGCAGCGGGCGCGGCTCGAACGGGGCGCCGGGCTCCTGCGCCGGCACCAGCACGCGGTAGTTGCCGGTGGCCGTCCCGGCGAGGATCTGCAGGTCGCGCAGGCGCTGCTGCAGGATCAGGTAGTCGGCGGAGGTCTTGGCGGAGTCCTGATAGCGGTCCATCTGGTCCTGGACGACGGCGATGGCCTTCTTGATCTGCAGCTCCTGACGCTCCTGGCGCCACTCGACGAAGGCTTTCGCGTAGGCGTTGGCCGCGGCGGCGGCCAGGGCCGGGTCGGTGCTCGTGCCGCTGATGCTGACGACGTTCGAGCCGACGGCGTTGTTGGAGTCGGTCTCGGGGACGGCGGAGCTGACGGCGTAGCCGGGGACGTCGGACGACGAGTCGTCCGACCGCCGGCCCCGCTGTCGCCTGACCCGTCCCCTCGGCGCCTGCGGCGCCTTCGTCCACGGCGTTCGACACGTACTCCCCGTCGTACGTCTCGTCGAGGATCTCCTCGGCGCGCGCGATCATGTCGGGGCTGGCCATGATGTTGGTGATGGCGCGCATCTCGAGGTCGCGCTCGTACGGGTCCGTGTAGCCGTACTGGCTCAGCGGGTTGGCGACGTCGATCTGCGACTCGAAGATGAGGTCGGTGCTCGCCATGTACATGTCGGGCTGGCGAGCGGCGAAGAGTACGCCGCGACGGTGGCGACGAGGGTGACGAGGACGATGATCCACTTGCGCCGCCAGACGACGGCGAAGTAGTCGCGCAAGGTGAGGCCTTCGGCCTCCGGCGCATCGCCGTTCATGCCATGCGCCTCTGCAGGGGACTCCCCCGAGAATCGCGAGTTCTGGTGGCTCAGTACGCGCCGTTGCGCCGCACGATGGCCAGCGCCGTGCGCAGCATGATGCTCAGGTCGAGGCCGAGGGACCAGTGCTCGAGGTACTGGCGATCGAGCTCGACCATCTGCGCGAAGGTCAGGTCGCTGCGCCCGCTGACCTGCCACAGCCCCGTGATGCCCGGCTTGCCCCTGAGGCGCGCGAGGTCGGCGGTCTTGTAGACATCGACCTCGCGAGGCAGTGGCGGACGCGGCCCCACGACGCTCATGTCGCCGCGGAGCACGTTCCAGAACTGCGGCAGCTCGTCGATGCTCCAGCGGCGCAGAAACGGCCCACACGCGTGACGCGGGGGTCGTCCCTGATCTTGAACCACGCCCCGTCGGCCTCGTTGAGCGCCTGCAGGCCGCCGAGGCGCGCCTCGGCATCGGCGTACATGCTGCGGAACTTGACCATCTGGAAGGTGCGGCCGTCGCGGCCGACCCGTTCCTGGAGGAAGAAGACGGGGCCCGGCGAGGTGAGCCTGACGAGCAGCGCGATGACGGCGAGGAGCGGCGACAGGACGAGCAGGACGCCCGCGGAGACGAAGGTGTCGAGCAGGCGCTTGGCCGCGCTGCCCGCGCGGTCGAGCCCGCCTACGCGCAGCGACACCGTGGGCAGGCCGTTGAGGCCGGCCCCGCGCGCGTACACGTACCCGGTCTCGAAGAGAGCGGGAAGGACGCGGAAGCGGACGCCGGCCTCCGCGAGCAGCATTGGTGAGGCGAGGGAAGGCGACGCGCTCGTCCTCGTCGAGGGCGACGATGACCTCGCCCGCGCCCGTCTGCGCGACGATGCGGGGCAGGTCGTCGATGCCGCCGAGGACCGGCGCCGTCAGCACGAGCCCGCCGAGGCGCTGCGACTGCGGTCGCGGCCTCGATCACGGGGACGACGCCGGCGCTGCGGACGCCGAGCCAGCAACGCTTCTGCAAGAAGCGCTCGAACTCGGCCGCGGCCGCGCCGGCCCCCGCGATGACGACGTACCGCACGCCCTCCCCGCAGTGGAACAGCCGCCGCTGCCACGTGTAGGCGACCGCGCCGGCGCCGGCCGTGAGCGTCACGACCAGCGCGACAAAGGCGAGGAGCACGCGCGGCGAGTAAGAGGTGAACCCGGTGCCGAACCCGGACGTGACGAAGGCGAGCGCGCCGGCGAGCACGACGGCAAGGGCGAGGTGCTTGACGAGGAGCAGGCCGTCGTCGATGCCCGAGATGCGGCGGCCGGTGGCGAAGCCGCCGTTCCAGACGAGGCCGGCGAACATGAACAGGCTCATGCTGGCGAGCAGCGCGCCGTGCGAGGTCATGGACTCGTCCGGCAGGCTCGAATCGAGCCAGCGCCAGTCGAGGAGCACCTGCCAGGCCACGAGACAGGCGAAGGCCGTCGCCAGGACGTCGAGCAGGAAGAGGAGGCGGCGCGGCAGCACCCAGGCGTAGGGTCCGCGTGGATCGGCCTGGGGCAGCGCGGTCTGCGGCTTCGCCGCCTTGGGCCGCGCCCTCCACACGGTCCGCGGGCGCTCGGCCTGACCCGGGATGACCGTCAACCGCGGCCGCGACACGACGGGGCCGGGATCGTTGGTGAGCGTGCGACGTTCTTCTTCGAGCGACGAAGAGTCGTCCGCCACAGGTGGACGGTAGTTCGACTGTGACACGATACCCCCTGCGCCGGGATGCGACTGGCTGCCCGCTGCAGACTCTTTGACCAGTCGCCGGTCGGCGCACCGCGAGCCTACCCGCTGAGCCCCTCTCTACACCACCCATCGTCGTTAGAACATTCGTCTACCGGGTGGCTCGAAACGATGCGTGTCCGCCTCAGCGCGGCGAATCACGCGCCGGGCGATCCGCGCGATTGCGCCTGATCGCGCCTGAGTAGCCTCAGATCTCGTACGGCGGCGGGGAGTACGGCCGCTCGAAAAGGCCCGGCGGGCACTCCAAGTCGTTTACAGCCTTGACAACACGTGCGGGTTGCCGACGACGACCATGTCGGCGATCTCGTCATCGCGGCGCTCGTCTCTCACGGTCACCCGAAGATCCGCCGGATGTCGTTGAACGTGAGAAAGACGAAGAGCAGGATGAGGAGCGTGACGCCGAAGGCGACCACACGCTCCAGCACCTTGGGGCTCATGCGCCGCCCGCGGATCTTCTCGACGGTGTTGAAGAAGATGTGCCCGCCGTCGAAGGGCAGGATCGGCAGCAGATTGATGATCGCCAGGTTGGCGCTGAGGAACGCGAGCAGGATCGGGTACCAGCCCTGGCGCACCGCGTCCCCGCTCACGTCGATGATGCCGACCGGGCCCACGGCGCCCTCGGGGCCCGTCGCGTCGATCGCCCCGCTCGCCAGCAGGTACATGCCGTAGAACACGCCCCAGGTGACGTCCTTGAGGCCGACGAGCCCGAGCCAGAGGGCGCGCGCCACGCCGGGTCGCTCGGTCACCGTGCCGGCCCGCACGCCGAGGTACCCCTGACCGGGGGCGTCGGGGTGTTCCTCGAGCGTCACGGAGACCGTCTTCTCGGCCTGTGGCGCCGGCCGGCACGTACGTCAGCTCGATCGTCTCGCCGGGGTTGGCGCGAAAGTACTCGCTCGCCTCGCGCCAGTCCGCGAACGTCTTTCCGTCGGCGCCGACGACCGTGTCGCCCGGCTTCAGGCCGGCCGCGGCGGCCGGCGTGTCGGCGACGACCTCGTCCAGGGTCAGCGTCGCCGTCGTCGTGCCCTGCACGAGCAGGAAGACGAACAGGATCACCACCGCGGCGACGAGGTTCATGAAGGGCCCGGCGAAGATCGTCAGGTTGCGCTTCCAGATGGGCGCCTTGTAGTAGACGCGGTCGCCGGTGTCGGCCGGGACCTCTTCCTCCGGCGTCATGCCGCTGATCTTGCAGAAGCCGCCCAGGGGGATGATGCCGACGCCATACTCGGTCTCGCCGCGCGTCTTCTTCCAGGCCGCCGGAGGGAAGCCGACGTAGAACTTCTCGACGCGCATGCCGAAGGCCTTGGCGGCGATGAAGTGGCCGAACTCGTGGATGGTGATGAGGAAGGCGAGGCCGAGGATGGCGACGAGCAGGGTCCACTGCCCCATCACGAGGGCGAAGGCGATGCCGGCGACGAACAGCACCGACCAGGTGCTGATGCCGTAGGCAGGCTGCTTGGGCTCGATCTGCTTGAACTTCGTCGGCACTGATGACCTCTCGCGGACGGGTCGACGGCTGTCTAGTATGACCGGGTCTGCTGTGAGTTGCCTGTGGTCACACGTCGAGGCGTCGCCGACGGACCGATGGCTGCTTCACCGCTGTCGCGGCCGCCGGCACAGCAAGGACAGATGGTACGTGAACAGGGCCTCGGCTGCGCGCGGCAGGACCTTGTGGGCCGCCTGCTTGATGCGCGCGCGCCGGGCGCGGCCGCGGTCGGCGTCCGTCCCCGGAACCACGCTGATACGCTCGGCGACCAGCTCAAGACCGGTCGTGCGGACCAGCGAGCGCATGGTCTTGTGCGAGAAGAAGCTGATGCGGCCGACCGCCTCGGTGGAGCAGTCGAGGCGCACCGTGTCCTCGAGGGGCACGTGGATGTAGACGTGCCGGCCCACGCGCGCGGCCTCGCGCAGCAGAAGGCGGGGGTTCTCGGCGTGGTCCATGACGTTGATCATCGTGACGAGATCGAAGCTCTCATCGTCGTGGGGCAGCGCGGAGCCGCCGAAGACCGCGGCGTCCACCAGACAGGCGATGTCGCGGCTCTCGATGGCGGCGACGGCCGAGCTTGAGACCTCGAGCGCGGTGACCTCGCGCGCGAACCCGTCGTCGCAGAAGCGCTGGGCGAACGAGCCCTCGCCGGCTCCGACGTCGAGCACGGTGGCGTGCGGCACGCCGGCGCAGAGCGCGTACAGGTGGCGCAGCTTCCACTCGGTCGTGCCCTCCCTGAAGGCCGAGGTGCCTTCGTAGGAGCGCTCGTAGAACTCGCGCAGCTTGGGGTCTATGCGAGGGTCGGCCATGGCCGTTGTGTGCCCCGAGGACGGGCGCTTCAAGCGCGCGGGGACGCGCCGCCGGCCGCCTCGCGGGCGAACCTGCGCGCCTCGGCGTCGCAGGCGAAGACGTCGTCGAGGCTCTCGACGGGCTCGTCGCCCAGCCATGTGAGGCACTTCTCGACCACGTCGGCGATGGCTGTGAACGCGATGCGACGCGCGAGAAAGGCGTGCACGGCGACCTCGTTTGCGGCGTTGAGGACGATGGGCGCGGCGACGGTGCGGGGCGGCGAAGCGACGGCTGGCGGGCGCGTTGACGCCGCGGCCCCCGCCGCCTCCAGGCAGACCCCGCTCGCACAGCCTGCCTGCGTCTCGACGATCGCCGCCTTCTTCCCCGCCTCGATCGCCAGGGCCAGGCAGCGGAACCGTTCGAGATCGGGCTTGGTGAAGGTCAGGTCGCCGGCGAGAAAGTCGAGACGCCGCACCATGGGCAGCTTGTGGCGCGCGTCCGGGTAGCCGAGCGCGTAGGCGATCGGCACCCGCATGTCCGGAACGCCCAGATGGGCGAGGACCGCCCCGTCGCCGAAGCGCACCATGCTGTGGACGACGCTCTGCGGGTTGAGCAGCACGCTGACGCGCTCGTAGGGCACGCCGAACAGGTAGTGCGCCTCGATCACCTCGAGGCCCTTGTTCATGAGCGTCGCCGAGTCGATGGTGATCTTCGGCCCCATGCTCCAGGTCGGGTGCGCGAGCGCCTGCTCGGGCGTCGCCCGCGCGAGCTCGTCGTCGGAGGCCGTGCGGAACGGGCCGCCGGAGCCTGTGAGGAGGAGTTCCTCGACGGCGTCGCCCCCTGCCTCGAGGCACTGGAACAGCGCGCTGTGCTCGCTGTCGACGGGGATCACGCGCGCGCCGGAGGCGCGCGCCGCGGCGACGACGAAGGGGCCGCCGGCGACCATGCTCTCCTTGTTCGCCAGGGCGAGCGTGGCGCCGCACTCGAGCGCGACCAGCGTCGCGCGCAGACCGGCGGCGCCGACGATGCCGTTGAGCACCGTCAGCGAAGCGCCCTCGGCGCGGGCGGCCTCGGCCGCGTCGTGGATGAGCTCGGCGACGCCGGCGTCGCCGGCGTACACGCGCAGCGCGTCGCCGGCCGTTCCGGCGAGGCCCACATCGGCGCGGGCGGCGGCTTCGTCCGCCGCGCCGGGCTCGTGCAGCGCCACGAGCCGTGCCCCGGCGGCAGCCGCCTGTTCGAGCACGAGCGCCGCGTTCGAACGGGCCGCCAGGCCCACGAGGCGCACGTCCGGCACGCACGGCAGCACCTCGATCGCCTGGCGGCCGATCGAGCCCGTCGCTCCGAGGATGACGAGATGCTTCATCGCGCACAGCCTAGCATCATGCGCACGCCTGCTCCTGCCCGCACCGGACGTGAACGGCGCGCCAACCTGCGCGGCACCGTCGATCGGGCGGTGCCGTCCTCGACGGCCAGGATCGCGCGCGAACCCCTGGTCCGCGGTGGAGAGCACTTGATCGCGCTTCGCCAGGGAGTCCCGGTGCTCGTCGGTGACGGGGCCTGGCTGAGCGGTGCGCGTGACCGTCCTCGGTTCACGTCGGGAAGGGGCGTCGTGGCTGCCGGCGCGGTCGGTCGGCGTCGAGCGCTTCCCACGGCGCAGCGTGGCGGTCCATGGCTGAGCGCCCGCTCACGTACCTCGCCGCCGAGGTCACTGACGTTCGTCTAGACGGCAGGTCAGCGGAGGGCCTGGTCGATGCGCTCGAAGAGCGCCTCCACCAGGCCCGACTCGGGCACCGTCGCCACGCGCTCGCCGTGCACGAAGATGTGGCCCTCGCCGGCCCCGGCGGCGATGCCGAAGTCGGCGTGCTTCGCCTCTTCGGGGCCGTTCACGCGGCAGCCCATGACGGCCACCGTGATCGGCCGTTCGGCCAGGCGAGGGTCGGCGGCGAGCCGCCGTTCTACCTCGTTCGCGAGGCTCACGATGTCGACCTCGGTGCGGCCGCAGGTCGGGCACGAGATCACGTCGGGGCCGCGCGAGCGCAAGCCGAGCGCGGCGAGGATCTTCCAGGCGACCCGCACCTCTTCGACCGGGTCGCCGGTGAGCGACACGCGCAGCGTGTCGCCGATGCCCTCAGCGAGCAGCGTCCCGATGCCCACGGCGCTCTTGATCGTCCCGCTCCACAGCGTGCCGGCCTCGGTGACGCCGACGTGCAGCGGAGCGGCAGTGCGCGGAGTGCCGGCGGGCGCAGCGGGTCCGGCGCCTGACGCGCCCGACACCGCTCCGCCCCACCCCGCGAGCGCGCGGTACGCGGCGATCGTGTCGGCGACGCTCGAGCTCTTCACGCTGAGCTTGAAGTCGACATAGCCCCAGTCTTCGAGCTTGCCAGCCCAGGCGAGGGCGGCCTCGACGAGGGCGGAGACGGCGGACGGGGAGGCGCCGCGCGCCAAGCGGGATGCGCCGGCGGCTGCCGCCGGCCGCAGGCGGCGCGGCAGCGACCCGGCGTTCACGCCGATGCGCATCGTCACCGGCCCGTCCGCCTCTTCCCCGTTCCCGCCGTACACGCGCTCGCGCTCGGCCGCCGCCCGCACGACCTCCCGAAGGTGCTTCTCGCCCAGCGTGCCGGGGTTCACGCGCACGCCGGCAGCGCCGCACTCGATCGCCGCCAGGGCGAGGCGCCACTCGTAGTGGATGTCGGCGATGATCGGCACCGGCGCCTCACGCACGACGCGCGCGAACGCCTCCACCTCCTCCGCCGTGGGCAGGCTCACGCGCACGAGCTCGCAGCCCGCCTCGGCGAGGCCGCGCACCTGCGCGAGGGTCGCCTCGGCGTCGCCGGTCCGGGTGCAGGTCATGGACTGCACCACGACCGGCGCCCCGCCTCCGACCCTGACGCCGCCGACGCTGATCTGCCGCGCGCTGCTCATACGCTCAGGATACGCCCGTCCGCTGCGTCGTCGCGGCGGCGACCACGTTCTCGAGCACGCGCAACAGGGTCTCGGCCTTCGCGTCCCAGGTGTACTCGCGGGCGACAGCCCGAGCCCGGCCGCACCCATGCGCCGCCGGCGCTCTGGGTCCAGCGCAAGACCCGCGATCGCGCGCGCGAGGCCCTCCACGGTCCCCTCGACGTCGGTGACCGGTACGCGCACGCCGGCGTCATCGGTCACAAGCTCGCGCGCGCCCTGATGGTCGAGACAGACGACCGGCAGCCCGTACGCCATCGCCTCCAGAAGCTGGTTCCCCGTCGATTCGCGCAGGCTCGGGAAGACGAAGACGTCGGCGCGCTCGTAGGCCGCGCCGACCTCGCCGAACGGTACGGGGCCGGTCATGGTCACGCTGTCCCGGCCGGGCCGTGTCGCGAGCCACGCGCGGAACTCCGCCTCGGTCTCCTCGTCCACTCCTCCGCCGACGATCTCGAGGCGGATCGCCGGCGACGCGCCGTCGCCGTGCGCCGCTTCGGTCTCGCCGCGGCCCCCCGCTCCGCGCAGGTATCCCGGCACGCGCTCCAGGGCCATGACGGCCAGAGGCAACGCCTTGCGCGGCATGATCCGTCCGAGCCAGAGCAGCGTCAACGTGCCCTCTCGCCCACCCCTCTCCGGAGCGGCGTCAGGCGCGAACCCAGCGGGGATCGTCACGTCGAGCACGCGCTCGATGCGCCGCGCTCCCATACGCCGTGCCAGCACTGCCGTCTCGCGGTTGGTGCACAACACCGCGGATGCGCGCCTCGAGGCGATGACGGCGTGCCTCGCCAGGCGCCAAAGCCGGCGCACCACGAAGCTGCGCAGCGTCTCAACGCGCGACGCGCTCCCGAAGACGCCGGCGAACGCTCGCGGCGCGGTCTGACCGCCGCCGAGGGGACCAAGGACGAGGGCCGGCGAGCGCCGCTCCCCCGCCACACGCCACAGGAACGTCCCGCCGAGCAGAGTCCCATACGTGACGTGGTGCAGGACGTCGAACGGGCACCCGTCGTGCAGCTTGCCTGCCTCTCGCGCCGCCTCCCACAGCCAGATCACGTACTGGATGGCGCTCCCGACCGTCCATCCGAGACCGATCTTGAGTGGCCAGTTGCGCCGCGGGACGTAGACGAAGCGCGGCGCCGGGGACGCGCCTTCGCCCGTCACCGCTTCCTCGATCTCGACGCGCCAGCGCTCCGTCGTGACGACGGTGACGTCGTGTCCCCGACGCGCGAACTCGAGCGGGTAGTGCCAGCCGAAGCCGGTCTCGGATCCCGCGTTCGGCCGGCATGCGAAGGCCTCGGCGAGGATCCTCACGGCGTCTGCCCAGTCCTGGACAGATACCACTCGTACGTGGCGGCGAGCCCTTTGGCGAAGCTGACGGCGGGCTCGTATCCGAGCAGGCGCCGTGCCCGGGTGATATCGGCCTGCGAAGCGGTGATGTCGCCCTCGCGAGGCGCGCGGAAGTCGATCGCCTTGTCGAGCCCCCTGCCCCTTACCCCTCTCGCCTCCGCTCAGACCCTCCGCGAGCCGAATGATCTCGAGCAGGTCGACGCACACCCCCGTCCCGACGTTGACGACCGCGCCGTCGACCGCCGCCGAAGTCGCCGGGCCCTCGCCCAGACAGGCGTCCAGAGCAACCAGGTTCGCCGCCACGACGTCGGTGACGAAGACGAAGTCGCGCGACTGCCGGCCGGCGCCGTACACCACGTACGGCGGCCCGTCCGGCCCTGCCGCCTGCTCATCGCCGCCTCCTTCGGACCGAGCGGAGGCCCGTGCCGCCGCCACTTCCATGAACCGGGCGATCACCCCCGAGTACTCCGACGAGGGGTCCTGCCGCGGCCCGTACACGTTGAAGTAGCGCAGAGAGACGGCGCACATCACCCGAGATCCCTCGTCTGCGGCCGCTTGCCGGCCGTCGTCTCCCTCGCCGGACCCGCTGAGACGCTCTGGGAGCCGTTCTGCGGGCCGAAGCGGCCTGGGAGCACACACACCCTCCGAACGCAGCTTCGCGAGCGCATACGGCGAAAGTGGGTGAGGCGGCGAATCCTCGCCGATCGGCAGTGCGGCCGTGTCTCCGTAGACGGCGCACGACGAGGCGAGGACGAACCCGCCCACACCCGCGCGCCGCGCCTGGTCCGCGACGTTGACGGTGCCGCCGTACGTGACGCTGGTCGTGCCGACTGGGTCCTCGAGCGAGCGAGGGACGGACGCGATCGCGGCCTCGTGCAGCACGCCGTCGCATCCTGCGACGGCGCGGCCCACGAGGCCCGGGTCGCGCACGTCCCCTTCGAGCAGTTCGATGTCGGCGAGGCAGTGGACGAGGTTCTCGCGTCGGCCGGTCGAGAAGTCGTCGAGCACGCGCACGCGGTCGCCGCGCGCGAGCAGCGCGTCGACGAGGTGCGAACCGATGAACCCGGCGCCGCCGGTGACCAGGACGAGCCTCGACATGAGGCTCTGAGGATATCAGGCCCGGCGCCGCGGGCTCAGAACCCGAAACCGGCCGTCAGGACGAAGTAGCTCGCGACCGAGGTCCAGAGCAGCGCGTCGAAGCGGTCGAGCACGCCGCCGTGACCCGGGATGCCGCGTCCCGAGTCCTTGATCTGGACGTCGCGCTTCACGAGGCTCTCGAAGAGGTCCCCGACCGGCCCGACGATCCCGATGGTCGCACCCAGGATGACCGATTGCATGGGCCCGAGCTCGGTGTAGAGCCCGATGAGCACGACCAGAAGCACGGTCCCGATGAGCCCGCCGGCGAACCCCTCCCAGGTCTTCTTCGGCGAGAGCGTCGGCACCATCGGCGTGGAGCCGAAGTACTTGCCGGTGAAGTAGGCCATGGTGTCGCCCGCCCACGTGCCGAACACGACCGTCAGGACCATGTCGCGGCCGAACCCCGGCACCTCCGGCACGGTGAGCTCGCGCATGAGGAGGAGGAAGGCGAAGCCGAGTCCCACGTAGAGCGCGCCCAGCGCGGTGACGCCGACGCGCGCCGTGACGCCCGGCTTGGGCCCGGCGATCATGCCGAAGACGGCGCTCAGGCCGACGCTCGCCGCGGCGGCCCCGAGCACGGCGAGCGGCGACCCCCACCACGCGAGCGCGAGCAGGAGGCCAAGCGCGGCGAACCCTGCGAGCGTGAGGGGCCTGTAGCGCTGCACGAGGCGGTAGAACTCCACGAGGCCGAGGAGCGCGAGGAGCGCGATGAGACCGAAGAAGAGCGGGCCGCCGCTGCTGATGATGACGACCGCGACCACGGCGAGCACGGCGCCGCTGACGATGCGGACCATCATGCGCGACCCCCGAAACGGCGCTGGCGACGGGCGTATTCGGCCAGCGCCGCGTCGAGGTCCTCTTCACCGAAATCAGGCCACAACTTGTCGCTGAAGTAGAGCTCGCTGTAGGCGAGCTGCCAGAGGAGGTAGTTGGAGATACGCTGCTCACCCGAGGTGCGGATGAGCAGCTCGGGGTCGTGCATCGCCGGCGCGTAGAGGTGGCGGCGAAGGTCGTCGTCGGTGAAGGTCGGGGCGGCGGGAGGCGGCAGCGGCGCCCGACTTCGCTGCCGCGCTCCGCGCCGCCGCCCATTCGGCGGCCAGACCCGCCGCCGCGTCGAGCAGCTCGCGACGGGCGCCGTAATTGAAGGCGATGAAGAGCGTCATGCGTTCGTTGGCGGCGGTGAGAGCCTCCGCATCCTCGATACGGCCCACGAGCTCCGGCGGGACGCCGTCGCGGCGCCCGACGAAGAGTACGCGGGCGCCGCGCTCGTGCAGGTCCGGGACCTGACTGTCGATCATCTCGATGAACAGGTCCATGAGCGCCGCGACCTCGTCGGCGGGGCGGCTCCAGTTCTCGGTGCTGAACGAGTAGACCGTGACCTCCTTGATGCCGAGATCGAGGGCGTGCTCGAGGATGCGGCGCAGCGACTTGGCGCCTGCCCGGTGACCCGCGGCCACGGGGAGGCGCTTGCGCTGCGCCCAGCGCCCGTTGCCGTCCATGATGATGGCCAGGTACTTGCACTGCGCGCCGCCCGCCGCAGGCTCGGCGGCGCCCTTCATGCGCGCAAGCTTCAGGTTACGGCGCACACGCTGGGCGCCGCTCTTCTTGGAGCTCTCGGCCACGATGCTCCCGGAGACTGGATGAACGCGGAGCCGAAGGGCGGACGCGGCGCGCTGCCCGCGCCCGCTCCGAGCCTCAGACCTCGAGGATCTCGGCTTCCTTGTTCTTGACGAGCTCATCGACTCGGTGCGTGTGCTCGTCGGTGAGCTTCTGCAGCTGCTCCTCGGCGCGCTTCTCGGCGTCTTCGCCGACCTCACCGTCGTGGACGAGCTCCTTGAGGTCCTTCATGCAGTCGCGGCGCACGTTGCGTACGGCGATCTTGCCGTCTTCGCCGAGGCGGTGGATGAGCTTGACGAGCTCGCGCCGGCGTTCCTCCGTAAGCGCCGGGACCGGGAGACGGATGATCGCGCCGTCGTTGCCCGGGTTGAGCCCGAGGTCCGACTCGCGGATCGCCTTCTCGACCGCCTTCATCGCCGATTTGTCGTACGGCTGCACGGTGAGCAGGCGCGGCTCGGGCGCGGCGATGTTCGCCATCTGTTTGAGCGGCGTCAAGGTCCCGTAGTAGTCGACGTGGATGCGGTCCAGAAGGCCCACACTGGCGCGCCCGCTGCGCACCGTGGTGAACTCCGCGCGGACCGCCTCGACGGCCTTGTCCATGCGGTGCTTGGCGTCGTCGAGCAGCTCTTTCTCCACGATCCTCCCCCTCCGCGAACGTCAGGCTGGTGTGTGCACCACGGTACCCACGCGCTCGCCCTTCAGCACGCGGACGATGTTGTCGCCCGTCATCTTGAAGACGTGGATGGGCATCCGGTTGTCCATACAGAGGCTGAGCGCCGTCGTGTCCATGACCTTGAGACCGCGCTCGATCGCCTCGAGGTGCGTGAGCTCGGGGATGAACTCCGCCGACGGGTCAGTCTCGGGGTCGGCGCTGAAGACGCCGTCGTACTCACGCTTGGCCATGAGGATGGCGTCGGCGTCGAGTTCGAGGGCGCGTAGCGCCGCCGCCGAGTCGGTGCTGAAGTACGGGTTGCCCGTGCCGGCGGCGCAGATGACGACGCGGCCCTTGTCGAGGTGGCGCAGGGCGCGGCGGCGGATGTACGGCTCGCAGACCGAGCGCATCTCGAGCGCGCTCATGACGCGGGTCACCACTCCCTGATGCTCGAGCGCATCCTGCAAGGCGAGTGCGTTCATGACCGTGGCGAGCATGCCGATGTGGTCGCCCGTCGTGCGGTCCATGCCGCCGGCGGCGGCGGACATGCCGCGGAAGATGTTGCCGCCGCCGATGACCACGGCGATGCCGACGTCAAGGCCGTGGGCGACCCTGATGTAGGAGGCGATCTCGGCGGTGGTGTCGGGGTCGATGCTGTGTCCGGGCCGGGGGGCGGCCGCGCCGGCCGCGGCGGCGACCGCCGGCCCGCCCAGAGCCTGGCCGCTCAGCTTCAGCAGGACGCGGGAGAAGGCGGCGCCGGCGCCTGCGGCGCTCGCGCCGCCCGTCCCGGTGCCCTCAGAGCCGCCGCTTTGTAGGTCGCCCTGCACCCGCGTCAGTCCTGCTCGACCGTCTCGCCGAGCTGGAAGCGCGCGAAGCGCCGCACCTCGACGTTCTCGCCGATCACGCCGACGAGGTCGGTACGCAGCTGCTCGATGGTCCGGTCCGGGTCCTTGATGAAGGCCTGCTCCATGAGGCACGTCTCGGCGAAGAACTTGTCGAGCTTGCCGGCGACGATCTTCTCGACGATGTTCTCGGGCTTGCCCTTGACCTGCTCGGCGTAGATGGCCTTCTCGCGTTCGATCACGTCGGCCGGGACCTCGTCGCGGGTCACCCACTTCGGGAACGCCGCCGCGACGTGCATGGCGAGGTCGTGGGTGAACTCCTTGAACTGCTCGCCGCGCGAGACGAAGTCGGTCTCGACGCCGACCTCGACGAGCACGCCGATGCGGCCGCCCATGTGGATGTACGAGTCGACGGCGCCTTCCTTCGTCACCCGCGAGCTCTTCTTCTGCGCGGTCGCGAGACCCTGCTTGCGCAGCTCGTCGAGCGCCTTCTCCGGGTCGCCGCCGGTCGCCTGCAGGGCTTTCTTGCAGTCCATCATGCCGGCTCCGCTCTTCTCGCGGAGCTCCTTCACCAGTGTCGCGGTGATCTCAGCCACGTCGCTTCCTCTCTCGTTCACTCGCGGGGGCGGGAGTCGGCTTCACAGCCTCCGACCCGCCCCACGCGTCGTTGTTCTCGTCAGCTCCGGCCTTGGGGCGCTCGCACGCAGGCAGAGACTCGGCTACTCGGCCTCGGGCTCGGGGGGCTTCTTGGCGGCCGGCTTCTTCGCGGGCTTGGCCTCGGACTCGGCGTCGGGCTTCGTCTCGGCCTTGGCCTTGGCGGGCTTCTCGGCCTTCGGCTTGGGCTCCGCCTTGGCCTTGGGCGCGGCCTTCTCGGCCGGCTTCTCAGCCTTCGCCTCGTCCGCTTTGGGCTCCTCGGCCTTCTTGGCGGCCGGCTTCTTCGCCGGCTTGGCCTCTTCGACCTTCGGCTCCGCGGGCTTCTCGACCTTCGGCTCCGCGGGCTTCTCGACCTTCGGCTCCGCGGGCTTCTCGACCTTCGGCTCCGCCGGCTTCTCGACCTTCGGCTCCGCGGGCTTCTCGACCTTCGGCTCCGCCGGCTTCTCGGTCGCCGCAGGCTTGGCCTCGACCTTCGGCGCCGGCTTGGCCTCAGGAGGCCGAGGCTTGGGCGCCTCGGCGGCGGCCTTCGCGGCCTCTGCGTCGGCCTTCGCCTTGGCTTCGGCGGCCTCCGCGTCGGCCTTCGCCTGCGCCTCGGCGGCGGCCGCCGCGGCGGCCTCCTCCTCGGCCTTGCGCTTGGCCTCGGCGGCCTTGCGCTCGGCCTCGGCCTTCATCTCGGCCTCGGTGAGCAGCTGCTTGCCCTCGGCCACTGCGTCGGCGATGACACGCACGATGAGCCCGCAGCTGCGGATCGCGTCGTCGTTGCCGGGGATCACGAAGTCGACTTCGTCCGGGTCGCAGTTGGTGTCGACCAGGGCGACGATCGGGATCTTGAGCTTGCGCGCCTCTTTGATGACGATCTGCTCCTTGCGCGGGTCGACGACGAACACGGCCGCCGGCAGGCGGTCCATGCCCTGGACCCCGCCCAGGTTCTGTTCGAGCTTGCGCAGGTCGCCGCGCAGCTTGATCGCCTCGCGTGACGGCAGCAGGTCGAGCGAGCCGTCCTCGTCGCGCTGGCGCAGCTCGTGCATGCGCTTGATGCGCTTCGAGAGCGTGTTGTAGTTCGTCAGCAGGCCGCCAAGCCAGCGGTTCGAGACGTACGGCATGCCCACGCGGTCCGCCTGCTCCTTGATCGTCTCCTGGCACTGCTTCTTGGTGCCGACGAACAGGACGTGCCCGCCACGCTCGGCGGTGCGCTTGAGGAAGGCGTACGACTCGTCGAGCAGGGCGCTCGTCTTCTGCAGGTCGATGATGTAGATGCCGCCGCGCTCGCCGAAGATGTACTGCTTCATCTTCGGGTTCCAGCGCCTGGTCTGGTGACCGAAATGGACGCCGGCGATGAGCAGTTCCTTGATGCTCGCGGCATGCTGAGGTGCAGGCACGGGTGCCTCCTTGTGGGACGGTTGTGTCTGTCTGCCGGCGGACAGAACGTGGAGACTCGGGGGGCGGAGGCAGGTCATCGGGACCGGCCGCCGCGCCGCGAGCCACCGCCACGGTCCGGGGACCGCCGGGTCGCGGTGGATACAGCAGCGCGTGATTCTAGCGGATGGGCGGCGCGGAAGCTAGCCGTGCGCCGTCCGCAGCGACGGCGGGAGACGGAGGAGCGGCGCGGGCGTCAGCCGATCGCCGACGGCTCGATCTCGTCGCGCAGGCGACCCTTGAGGCGCAGGATCGCCTTGGTGTGCAGCTGCGAGACGCGCGATTCGGTGACGCCCAGGACCTCGCCGATCTCGCGCAGGGTCAGGTTCTCGTAGTAGTAGAGCGCGATGACGATCTTCTCACGGTCGGGGAGCGCGTCGATCGCGATCGCGAGGCGCGACTTCATCTCGCTCAGGTCGAGCATCCGCGAGGGGTCCTTGCTCTTCGGGTCCTCGAGGGTGTCGATCAGCGCCGCCTGGTCGCCGTCCGACCCGGAGATGGCCCAGAGCTCGTCCAGGGCGACGATCGACGTCGTCGCGATCTGCGACAGGCTCTGATGGAACTCCTCCTCGGTGACGTCGAGCTCGGCGGCGATCTCGGGGTCGGTCGGGGCGCGGTGCAGCTGGTGCTCGAGGTGGGTGATGACCTTCTCGATCTCGCGTGCCTTGCTGCGCACCGAGCGCGGGACCCAGTCGAGCGAGCGCAGCTCGTCGATGATCGAGCCCTTGATGCGCGAGATCGCGTACGTCTCGAACTTGATCTCGCGGCCCGGGTCGAAGCGCTCGAGGGCGCTGATGAGGCCGAGCAGGCCGTAGCTGATGAGGTCGGCCTCCTCGATGTGCGAGGGAAGCCCGTTGCCCATGCGGCCGGCGACGTACTTGACGAGCGGCGAGTAGGCGAGGATCAGCCGGTCGCGCGCCTGCATGTCGCCGCCGTGCTTGTAGCGGCTCCAGAGATCGCGGACCTGGTGTTCCTCGAGACGGCTCACGTCATCCTCATGTCATGCCCTTGGGTGGTGCAGGTCGTAGACGCGCCGCAGGTGCGCGCCGCTGACGTGCGTGTACACCTGCGTGGTCGACACGGACGCGTGCCCAAGGAGCTCCTGGATGGCACGTAGATCGGCACCCCTCTCCAACATGTGTGTGGCATAGGCGTGCCGCAGCATGTGAGGCGACGCGGGCTCTATACCTGCAAGTCGGCAGTATTTTAGCAAAAGGCGGCGGACGTCCGATGTGAGCAGCGCCCGGCCGCTGCGAGTGACGACGAGCGGCTGCTCTCCGAGGCGACCGGCGGAGGGGGTGCGGACCGCACCGGCGGCCGCCGGAGTCGACCCGACACCCCGGCCCCGGCCGAGGTAGCGCCGCAGGGCCGCGGCGGCTTCTTCTCCCATCGGCACGATGCGGGTCTTGCCCCCCTTGCCGTGGACGACGAGCTGCGCCTCGCCGGCGCGGACGTCGTCCATCGTCAGGCTCACGAGCTCCTGGCTGCGCAGGCCGCAGCCGTAGAGCAGCTCGAGGATCAGGCGGTCGCGCAAGGCGAGCGGGTCGGTCCCGCCCGCGGCCGCGAGCAGGGTCTCGACGTCGCCGAGCGGCAGGACGCGCGGCAGACGACGGCGCCGACGGGGACCCGGCAGCTGCCGGGTCGGGTCGGCGCCGAGCACCCCGCGCTCGGTCAGGTCGCGACACAAGCCTCGCAGGGTCGAGAGCTTGCGCGCCGTCGTCGCCGGCGCGTAGCCGCGCCTTCCCAGCTCGGCGGCGAAGGCCCGCACCGTGCGCCGGTCAAGATCGTCGACGGTCGACTCTCGCTCGGCGAGCCACGCGAAGAGTTGATCGAGGTCTGAGGAGTACGAGCGCCGGGTGGCCCGGCTGACGCCACTGACCTCGAGGCGGCGAAGGAAGTCAGGCGCCCGGCCCTGAGGGTCGGCGGCACGAGCGATCATTTGGCGCTCGAGCTCGCGCTCGGCCCGCGCCGCGACCTGTCCCTCGTGCTGGCCACGCGCCGCGACCTGTCCCTCGCGCTCGGCGACGCGCTCGCGGCAGCCTCGATCGGCTCCGGTTCCCATCCGGCGCTGGTACTCCCCTCGAAGGAACGTCATCACCCGCCCGCCTCGCGGCGGAGGGCGCCCTTCCTTTCAACGACCGGAAGCGCCAGTCCTGCACGCAGGGACGCACGGTGTGTGAGAGTCGGCCGCCTCGTGCCTCAGCGTCGCCGCGCCGTACCGTCGCGGCGCAGCCGGTAGGCGCCGCCGCCGCAGGCCTCGACGGCGCCGTCGATCTCGAGTCCGGCGAGGAGGGCGAGCGCGCCCGAGACCGTGACGTTCGCGGCCGCTGCCACCTGATCGGCGGTGCGGACCCCATCGTCCAGGGCGCGGACGACGCGCTGCGCAGGCTCGTCCGCCTCCTGGTCGTCGCCGCCGCCCCGGGCCCGCCTGGCGGTCCGCCCAGCCGACGGCGAGATCGCCGTAGCCGAGCTCCTCGAGAACGTCCTGCGCCGACTCACACACGGCCGCACCCTGGCGCAGCAGCCGGTGCGGCCCCGCCGAGAGCCTCCTCCCCGCCTCGCCGGGCACCGCCAGCACGCTGCGCCCCAGATCGAGCGCGTAGCGCGCCGTGATGAGGGCGCCGCTGCGCTCGGCCCCTTCGACGACGACCACGGCCTCGCTGAGCCCCGCCATCACGCGGTTGCGCGCCGGAAAGCGCCACGGGCGGGCGCCGATGCCCCAGGCGAACTCCGTCACGAGCAGACCCCCGCCGCGCACGCGAGCGAAGAGCTTGCGGTTGCTCGGCGGGTGCTCGACGTCGGCGCCGCAACCGAGGACGGCCGCGGTGACCACGCTGCCGGCGGCGCGTCCGCGGGCGGCGTCGAGCGCCGCCTCGTGCGCCGCCGCGTCGATGCCGAGCGCGAGTCCGCTGACCACGAGGACGCCCGCCGCCGTCAGGTCACGGGCGATGGCCCGCGCCATCTCGCGCCCATAGGCCGAGGGGCTCCGCGAGCCCACCACGGCGACCACATGGCGGCACGACAGCGCGTCGAGTCCGGCAGCGACCAGGCCTCGGACGTACAGGGCCGGCGGCGGGTCCGGGAGCTCGCGGAGCTGCGGCGGATAGGCTTCGTCGACCCAGGTCACCACGCCCGGGTCGGCGGCTGCCTCCGCCGACGGGCCTCGAGCCAGAACGGCGGCGAACGCGCCCACCTCCTGCTCGGCGTCGGCGTCGGCCGCCGTTCTCGGCGCCCTGCGCCGCCGCCGGGCGAACGCAGCGACCGCTCGTGGGCTCAGGAGCAGCGCGCCGCCGAGCCCGTCGTGCGCCTCGGCGAGGGCGCGCGCGAAGCCGCCGCGCCAGCTCGAGAGCTCGGCCAGCCATACCGCCCGGGCCCTCAGCTCATCGACCGCCGTGTCGCCGTCGGGCCGGCTACGGTCCTCAGCCCGCACCGAGACCGTCCCCGTGGAGGCGATACGACAGTGCCTCGGCAACGTGCTCCTCCGCGATTCCCTCGACGCCCGCGAGGTCGGCGACGGTCTGCGCCACTTTGGTCACGCGGTCGCATGCCCTGGCGCTGAGGTGCAGGGTCTCGTACGCGCGATCGAGGAGCCTCACCGCGTCGGGCTCGAGGCGACACAGGCGACGCAGGTGACGCACGGTCATGTGGGCGTTCGCGTAGGCGCCCGTGCCGCGGAGGCGAGCGAGCTGACGCGCGCGCGCCGCCGTCACACGGGCGCGGACCACCTCGGAGGTCTGCTCGAGGTCGAGGGTGCGCCGCTCGGCGGGAGCGAGTCGCGGCACCTCCACGCGCAGGTCGATGCGGTCCAGCAGGGGGCCGCTCAGCCGAGTCCGGTACTGGCGGACGCGGTACGAGGGGCACGTGCACTCGCGTTCGCGATCGCCCCAGAAGCCGCACGGACACGGGTTCATCGCCGCGACGAGCATGATGCGGGCGGGGAAGCGCACCGAGGTCAGCGCTCGCGAGATCGTGACGTCGCCGTCTTCGAGCGGCTGGCGCAGGCCCTCGAGGGCCGAGAGGCGGAACTCGGGGAACTCGTCGAGGAAGAGGACGCCGAGGTGGGCGAGGCTCACCTCGCCCGGACGCGGCGTCGCGCCGCCGCCCACCAGGCCGGGGCTCGAGATCGTGTGGTGCGGGGCGCGCAGCGGCCGCCGCACCACCAGCGCCTCGCCCGCCGGCAGGAGCCCCGCGACGCTGTGCACCCGGGTGACGGCGACCGCCTCGTCGAGCGTGAGCGGCGGCATGATGCCGGGCAGGCGCCGGGCGAACATGGTCTTGCCCGCGCCCGGCGGCCCGGAGAGGAGCACGTTGTGCGCCCCGGCGACCGCCACCTCGAGGGCGCGCTTGACCTGCCCCTGCCCGGCGATGTCCGACCAGTCGACGTCGCCCGAGTGCGGGGCCGAGAGAAGGGCGGCGGTGTCGGGTGCGGCGGCGCGTTCACAGCCCTTGCCCCCCGCCGCCAGCACCGCCGCCGCCCCGCGCAGGTCGCGCACGGGATACACGCCGAGGCCGGGGACCAGGGCCGCCTCGGCGGCGTTCTCGCGCGGCAGGACGAGCCCGGGGAAGCCGCGGCGCCGCACCCCCTCGGCGACGGCGAGCGCCCCGGTGACCGGCCGCAGGCCTCCATCGAGTCCCAGCTCACCGACGGCGGCGATGCCGCGCGCCCCGTTGCCTGACGGCACCTGCCCGGTGGCCTGCAGCAGGGCGAGGGCCACCGGCAGATCGAACGAGGGGCCCTCCTTGCGCAGGTCGGCCGGGGCGAGGTTCACGGTGATGCGCCGCGACGGGAACTCGAAGGACGAGTTGACGATGGCCGCCCGCACCCGCTCGCGACTCTCCTGGACGGCGGCGTCCGGCAGCCCGACGATGCTGAACGTGGGTGCGGCCGCCACGACATCGGCCTCGACGTCGACGGCGTGTCCCTCGAGGCCTGTGAGCGCCTCGCTGGCGACGGTCGCGAGCAAGGGCCCTCGTCAGTCCTGCGTGAAGGCGGCGACGAGATGGCGGACGGCCGCGGGGTAGCTCGTGAGGTCGACGGCGACGATGTCGAAGCGCACGTCGCACACGCCGCCCAGGGCCCACGGGCGCGCCGCGAGCCACAGCTCGGCCAGGCGCGCCACCTGACGCCGTTTGGCTCCGTCGACGGCGTCCTCCGGCGCGCCGCAGCTGCGCGTGCGGCGCGCCTTCACCTCGACGAAGGCCAGCACGGGGCCGCGGCGCACGATGAGATCGAGCTCGCCCCGGCCGACGCGCACGTTGCGGCCCAGGATGCGCCAGCCGCGCGCCTCGAGATAGCGCGCCGCCGCCTCTTCGGCGGCGCGCCCGAGGCGCGCGTTCGCGACGCCGCGCCGGACCGGCGCGCTCACGACCCCGCCTCGCACGCCGGCGGGGCCGCGCTCTCCCCCGGACGCTCCTGCTCCGCATGATGGCGACTCGTCTCCATGACCGTAGGCTAGGGCGAGCGCGGCCCGAGGAACAGGGAGACGATAGGGGTGCAGGGGTGACGTTGCGCCGCGCGCGGCGAACGTCAACGGGGCGCGCCGGGGTTCCGGCGGCGCGACCTACTCCGCGAGCTCCAGACCGAGCTGGCGGTAGCTCACGGCGTCGAACGAGACGCGGTGCAGCGGACAGACGCCGTGCAGCGTGATCATCTCCTGGTGGTACGCGGTCGCGTACCCGACGTGGCGGTCGAACCCGTACTCCGGATAGCGTTCGTGGAGGCGCCGCATGACGCGGTCGCGCGTGACCTTGGCGACGACGGAGGCGGCGGCGACCGCCGCGGAGCGCAGGTCGCCGCCCACCACCGCTTCGTGCGGCACCGTGCAGGCGGGCAGGGCGAACCCGTCGACGAGAGCGACGCACGTCTCCTCGCGGACGCCCTCGAGGGCCTCGGCGAGCGCCTCGAGGTTGCAGACGTGCAGCCCGCGCTCGTCGATCGCCGCGCTGCTGCGCGCGACCACGACCACGCGTCGCGCCCGGCGCAGCACCGCGCGGCAGACGCGCTCGCGCGCGGCCTCGCTCAGACGTTTGGAGTCGGTGAGAGCCTCAAGGGCGGCGAAATCGTCGTCGGCCCAGCCGGCGTAGTCGAAGCAGACCCCCGCCGAGACGAGCGGGCCGGCGAGACAGCCGCGGCCCGCCTCGTCGGCGCCGGCCACGACGAGGCCCGGCGCCGCGACTCCCGCCCGGGCTCCGGCCGCGGCCACGCCGCAGCGTTCGAGGTCGAAGGCGAACCGCTCGTTCACGCGCGCACCATCACGTCGGTCTCACGGCTCGCCCGGCAGGAGCCTGCGCGCGACGACCCGCCTACAGGGTGCCGAGCCGGTCGAGCGGCCAGTAGACGAAGAACGCCTCGCCGATGAGGTCGTCCTCCGGCACCGGGCCCCAGACGCGGCTGTCGTCGCTGTTCGTCCGGTTGTCGCCCATCATGAAGTAGTGGCCCTGGGGCACGGTGTACTCCTCACTGAGACCCCACGGCTGGCTCATGGTGGTGCCGGCGATCGTGCCCGAGGGATTCGTCGGGTCGGTGACGCCGTTCGTCTTGTGGACGTACGGTTCCTCCTGGGCGACGCCGTTCACGTACAGCCTGCCGTCCTTGGCCTGCAGGCGGTCGCCGGGAAGACCCACGACGCGCTTGATGAACACGACGTCGCGGTTCCTGGGCCAGCGGAACACGACCACGTCGCCGTGCTCGAGCTCCTTGAGGTGGTAGACCACCCGATTGACCAGCACACGGTCGCCGATCTCGAGGGTGTCGACCATCGACGGCGAGGGGATGCGGTACGGCTTGACGAGGTAGGCCTGGATGACGAGCGCGAGGCCGATCGCGACGACCGCGATGACCGCGTAGTCGAGCAGACTGTTGCGCCTCGCCCTGCCCTCGTCTCCGGACGCACGAACGGCGCCCTCCACTGGGGCGCCGCTCTCGTCAGGTCCGCTGGTCGTGCCCAAGTCGGGGCGACGCCGGCGTCAGCGCTGCTTCTCGCGGACGCGCGCCTTCTTGCCGACCTTCTGGCGCAGGTAGTACAGCTTCGCACGGCGCACGTCGCCGATCGCCGTGACCTCGATCGTCTCGATCTTCGGCGAATGGACCGGGAACGTACGCTCGACACCGACGCCGAACGACTGCTTGCGGACGGTGAAGGTCTCGCGCACGCCCTGACCCTGGCGCTTGATGACGATGCCCTGGAAGACCTGGATCCGGTGACGGGTGCCTTCTACCACCCTGAAGTGGACCTTCACCGTGTCGCCGGCCTTGAACTGCGGGATGCCCTCGCGCAGCTGCTGGCGTTCGATGTTCTCGATGATGGACAAGAGGACCTCTTTCCGAGGGACGAACGGCGGATACTCTAGCATGCGGCCGGAGGCGGCGCAAAGCGGCGCGTCCGGCACCGCCGGCGCTAGCCGGGCTCGTCGGCCCCCTTGCCGACCTGCTCCGCGCGCCAGCGGTCGACGGCACCGTGGTCGCCGCTGAGAAGCACGTCGGGCACGGCCCAGCCGCGGAACTCGGCGGGTCGCGTGTACTGCGGGTACTCCGTGCCGCCGCCGAGTACGGGCGAGTGCGACTCGCTCACCACGCTCTCGGGGTTCGAGATGACGCCCTCGACCTTGCGCAGGACGGCGTCGGTGAGCGCCATCGCGGCGACCTCCCCCCCGCTGAGCACGTAGGGGCCGATCGAGACGCGGTCGCTGACGATATTGGCGACGCGCTCGTCGATGCCCTCGTAGCGGCCGCAGAGGACGACGAGATCGCCGCGCGCGAGCTCGGCCGCGAGCCCGTCGTCGAGCTGCCGCCCGCGAGGCGTCAGCTCCACCACGCGGCGCCGCTCGCGCAGCCCCTCGGCGGGCTCGCCGAACACGACCTCGAGGGCGGCGCAGACCACATCGACGCGCAGCACCATGCCGGCGCCGCCGCCGTACGGGGTGTCGTCGACCTGCAGATGGGAGAGCGGCGTGTGATCGCGGTAGTTCCAGACGCCGAGCGCGTGACCGAGCTCGATGGCACGGCGCACGTGCACCTGGCTCGCGTACCACTCGAACGCCTGCGGAAAGAGACTGAAGACGTCGATCCTCACGCCTCGACCTCCGCGCCGGGGTCGACCGTGTCGAGCAGCCCGGCGCGCACGGTCAGCCCGTCCTTGCCGTCCTCCCGGACGAGCTCCGGGACGAGCGGCACGAGCACCGCGGGGCCGCCGCCGGGCGGGCGCAGTTCGAGGATGTCGTGCGCGGGGCCGGCGAGCACGTCGACGACCTCGCCCAGCTCCGCGCCGCTGCCCTCCTCGCGGGCGACGCGCCCGAGGAGGTCTCCGACACGGTAGTTCGGCAGCTCGTCGAGGGCGCCGCCGGACGCGAGGAGCGTGAGCCCCTGCAGGGCGATCGCCTCCTCGCGCGTGGCGGCGAGGTCCATGGCGAGCAGTGGGCGCGCGTCGGTACCCCCGACTCGCGTGAGCGCGCAGGGTCGCGTGCCGCCGCGCTTCTCGTCGGCGAGCACGAAGCGCTCGCCGGCCTCGAGGTACGCGAGACCGCCGGGCGCCAGGTTCAGGTACAGCTCTCCGCGCAGGCCGTGGACCTTGCCCAGCGTCCCGCAGACCCAGCGCGTCTCGACCTCAGCGGTCACAGGAACGCCCCTTCAGCCTCGCGGCCCGCCCCGAGGACGCGAACGGCGCGCCGGGTCTCCCCGGCGCGCCGTCGCCGCGTCTTCGCTAATCGACGATCTCGACGATGGCGCGCTTGCCGTCACGCACGGCGCTCGCCTTGACGATCGTGCGCAGGGCGCGCGCGATGCGCCCCTGCTTGCCGATCACCTTGCCGACGTCGTCCTTCGCCACCGAGAGTTCGAGCACGACGGTGGTGTCTGTCTCCGTAGCCTGCACGTGGACCTCGTCCGGGCTGTCGACGAGCGACTTGGCCAGGTACTCCAGAAGGTCCTTCAACATCCCGCTACTCCCCTCCGTCGTCATCGCCGGCACCCGCTTACTTGTCGATGCCCTTGATGGCGAGCAGCTTCTTCACCGTCCGCGACGGCTGCACACCCTCGGCGAGCCACTTCTTCGCCTTGTCGGCGTCGATCTCGATGGTCGACGGCTCGGTCCGCGGGTTGTACTGGCCGATGGTCTCGATGGCGCGACCGTCACGTCGTGTCCGCTGATCGATCACGACGATCCGGTAGATGGGGTTCTTCGCGCTTCCTACCCGGGTCAACCGCATGCGCACTGCCACCTGCTTCGTCACCCCCTCCGGGTCTGACATCTGGATCGCGCCGCCGCGTGGGAGCGGCGGCGGCTGAGCTCTCGCCGACCGCCACGGCGGTCTCGGGAACCTGCACTGGAACCGCGATTGTATCCGCAGGGGGGTGGCGGTGCCACCGACGCGCCGCGGGCCGGCGCAGGCCCCTACTGCCCCATCATGCCGGGCAGGCGCAGACCCTTGGTGCGCCCGCTCGAGAACATCTTCAGCATCTTCTGCATCTCGCGGTACTGCTTGAGCAACAGGTTGACGTCCTGCACCGAGGTGCCGCTGCCGCGGGCGATGCGTTGCTTGCGGCTGCCGTCGATGAGCTCGGGGTTGCGGCGTTCGCGCGTCGTCATCGAGAAGATCATCGCCTCGATGCGGTCGAGCTGGCGGTCGTCGACCTGGACGTTCTTGAGCTCTTTCATGCCGGGGACGCCGGGCAGCATGCCGATGATGCTCGAGAGCGAGCCCATCTTGCGCACCTGCTTGAGCTGCTCGAGGAAGTCCTCGAAGCTGAACTCGGCGCGTCGCAGCTTGGCCTCCATCTCCTCCGCCTTCTTGGCGTCGAGCGAATCCTCGGCCTTCTCGATGAGCGAGAGGACGTCGCCCATGCCGAGGATGCGCGAGGCCATGCGGTCCGGATGGAAGGTGTCGAAGTCGTCGAGCTTCTCGCCCGTGGAGGCGAACTTGATGGGACGCCCGGTCACGGCGCGGACGCTGAGCGCCGCGCCGCCGCGGGCGTCCCCGTCGAGCTTCGTCAGCACGACGCCGTCGAGGTCGACCTTCTGACGGAACTCCTCGGCCGCGTTCACGGCGTCCTGGCCGGTCATGGCGTCGACGACGAGCAGGATGTTGTGCGGCTTGACGGTACTCCGGATGCGGGCGAGCTCGTCCATGAGCTCCTCGTCGATGTGCAGGCGGCCCGCGGTGTCGATGATCGCGACGTCGCCGACCTGCCGCGCGTACGCGACCCCGTCGCGGGCGATGTCGACGGGGTCGACGTCGGCGCCCGGCGCGTAGACGGGCACGCCGACGCGCTCGCCGAGCGTCTTGAGCTGGTCGATCGCCGCCGGTCGATACACGTCCGCGGCGATCAGCACGGGCCGCTTGCCGTCCTTCTTGAGGTACTTCGCCAGCTTGGCGCACGTGGTCGTCTTGCCCGAGCCCTGCAGGCCCGCCATGAGGATGATCGTCGGCGCGTGGCCGCTGAAGGCGAGCTTGGAGTCGGCCGAGCCCATGAGCGCCGTGAGCTCCTCGTTGACGATCTTGATGACCTGCTGCGCCGGGGTGAGGCTCTCCATGACCTCGGCGCCGAGGGCGCGCACCTTCACCTGGGCGACGAACTCGCGCACGACCTTGAAGTTGACGTCGGCCTCGAGCAGCGCGAGGCGGATCTCGCGCATCGCCGCGTCGATGTCCTCGGCGCTCAGCTTGCCGTGGCCCTTGAGGTTCTGGAAGGCGTTCTGGAGGCGATCGGAGAGGGCGTCGAACATAACGGGTCCTCGGTCGGGACGCGCCCGTGCGGGCGCGAGGTTCGCGGAGCGTCAATGGTAGCACGGGGCGGCGCGCCGTCGCCGCCCTTGCCAGGCTCCGGGAGTGGTATTACTCTTACCGGTAAGAGAAAGGAGCCACCATGCGCGTCACGAGCAAGGGCCAAGTCACCATTCCCCAGGAGATCCGCGAGCGTTTCGGGTTCGTCCCCCACACGGAGATCGACTTCGTCGTCGAGGACGGCGTCCTCGTGCTGCGCAAGGCGCGGGGCGAGAACGACCGCATGCGCGCCTGGACGGAGAAGCATCGTGGTTCGGCGGACATCAGGATGACGACCGACGAGATCATGGCGCTCACCCGCGGCGAAGACTGACACGTGCGCGTGCTCGTCGACAGCAACGTGCTCCTGGACATCCTTGGGGACGACGCCACCTGGTATGAGTGGTCCGCCGAGCAGGTGGTGCGCTGCGCGACTCACAGCAGACTGGTGATCGACCCGATCGTCTTCGGGGAGGTCTCCGTCGCGTTCTCGCGTATCGAGGCTCTCGACGCGAAGCTTCCACGGGGTCTGTACGAGCGCGAGCCGGTGCCCTGGGAGGCGGCGTTCATGGCGGGCAAGGTGTTCGTGGACTACCGGCGCCGAGGGGGCACGAAGCGCTCGCCCCTGCCCGATTTCTTCATCGGCGCCCACGCAGCCGTCACCCGCATGAGCCTGCTGACTCGCGACGCGGGGCGCTACCGGACGTACTTCCCGACCGTGAAGCTCATCACGCCGGACGACTGAGCGCCGGCCGAGACTGATCCACGCGCCCGCGGCGACGTCGAAGACGTCGCAAGCCGGGCGCCGCGCCGCGACTCGTCAGTCGCCGTTCTCCTCGTCGCCGCCGAAGATGGCGCGCGCGAACTCGTCCGGCTCGAAGGGGCGCAGGTCCTCGAGCTTCTCCCCCACGCCGACGAGCTTGATGGGGATGCCCAGGGTCTCGTGGATGGCGACCACGATGCCGCCCTTGGCGGTGCCGTCGAGCTTGGTCAGCACGATGCCGGTGACGTCGACGGCCTGCTTGAACTCCTGCGCCTGGCGCAGGCCGTTCTGCCCGGTCGTCGCGTCGAGGACGAGCAGGGTCTCGTGCGGGGCGCCGGGCAGCTGCTTCTCGATGACCCGGCGCACCTTCTCGAGCTCGCGCATGAGGTTGACCTGCGTGTGCAGGCGCCCGGCCGTGTCGATGAGGACGACGTCGGCGCCGCGCGAGCGCGCCGCGGCGACGCCGTCGTAGACCACGGCGGCCGGGTCGCTGCCGGCGTCCTGCTTGACGATCTCGCAGCCCGCCCTGTCGGCCCACGCGCTGAGCTGCTCCACGGCCGCGGCACGGAACGTGTCGGCGGCGACCATGAGCGGCGTCTTGCCGAGCTGGTGGAGGCGGTAGGCGATCTTGCCGATGGTCGTCGTCTTGCCCGTCCCGTTGACGCCGACGACGAGGATCACGCTCGGGTCGGCGCTGACGTCGATGCGCTGCTGCTCGGGGTCGTCAGGCCTGAGGGTGCCGGCGACGACGTCGGCGAGCTCCTCGAGGAACGGCTCGCGGGCCTCGATCTTCTTCGCCGTGCAGCGGCGCTCGAGCTCGTCGACGATCTTGACCGTGCCGTCGACGCCGACGTCGGCGAAGATCAGGGTCTCCTCGACCTGCTCGTAGAGGCGGCGGTCGACGCCGACGTACATGGCGCTCTTGAGACCGTCGCGCACGGCGTGACGCGCCTTGCCCAGGTTCTTGCGCAAGCGGCGGAAGAGGCCCTTGCGCTCGGCCTCCTCCTCGGCGATGAGCTCCGCCGGGACATCGGCCTCGACGACTCCTTTGAACACCTCGTGCCACTCCACCGCGATCAGCCCTTCTTCTTCGAGCGCTCCTCGCGCTCGATCTCTTCTTCGGCCATGCGCGCGCTCACGACGGCGGAGCCGCCGTCAGGTCCCATGGTGACGCCGTACAGCACGTCCGCCGCCTCCATGGTGCGCTTCTGGTGCGTGATGATGATGAACTGCGTGCGCTCCCGGTAGTCGCGCAGCAGCTGGACGAGGCGGCCGATGTTGACGTCGTCCAGAGCCGCCTCGATCTCGTCGAGGATGTAGAACGGGCACGGGCGGGCGAGGACGAGCGCCATGAGGAAGGCGATCGCCACCAGGGCGCGCTCGCCGCCCGAGAGCAGCTGCAGCTTCTTGCCCAGCTTGCGCGCCGGCTTGACCTCGACCGTGACCCCGCCCGGCTCGTCGTCGGAGACAGGCTCCTGGAGGAGCAGGCGCCCGCGGCCTCCGGGGAAGAGCACCTCGACCATGTGGGCGAACTGCTCCTGCACGGCGGCGAAGGTCTCGGCGAACTCGGCGTCGATCTGGGTGTTCAGTTCCGCGATCAGCGCCTCGAGCTCCTCGAGCGAGCGTTCGAGGTCGCGACCCTGCTCGCGGAGGAAGGCGGCGCGTTCGCCGAGCTCGGCGCACTCCGCCTCGGCGAGCGGGTTCACGGGCCCGATGCGGTCGCGGCGTCGTTCGAGGCGCTCGAGCAGCCCTACCAGCGAGCGCGCCTCGTCCTCGCCCTCCGGCGGCGAGAACGCCGCCTGCTCGAGCGCCTCGGAGACCGCGTCGAGCTGCGTCGCCAGCTCGCCGCGCCGGTCCTCCAGACGGGCGATCGCCACCTGCGACGCCGTGCGCCGCTCGGCGGTGGCGTCGAGCGCGTGACGCAGCTCGGCCTCCTTCGCAGCGAGCGCCTGCAGCTCGCCTCGGGCGGGGGCTTCCGCCTCGCCCTCCTCCTCGAGACTCGCGACCAGCCCGGCAGCCCGGGCCCGTAGGGCGCCGAGGCGCTCCGCGAGGGCGGCGCAGGTCTCCCGCACCGCGGGAAGCGTGCCGAGGCGCCGCTCGAGATCCTCGAGGCGGGCACGCGCCGCGGTGGCCCGCTCGCGGGCACGACGCCGCGTTTCTTCGGCGCGCGCCGCGGCGGCGCGTCGTTCGTCGAGCTCGACGCGTAGACGAGTGACTGCGGCGAGCGCGCTCGCGTGCTCGGCCTCGGCGGCGGCGACCGTCGCCTCGGCCTCGACCAGGTCCGGCTTGAGCTGCTCGACGCGCACGAGGGCGGACGCCGCGGCCTCTTCCCCGGCCTCCTGCTCAGCGGCGGCCTCGGCCGCCTCGGCGGCGAGCGCCTCCGACGAGCGTCGCGCCCGCACCAGGGTGTCCTCAAGGTCGCGACGCCGCGAGGTGAGCGCCGCCAGCTCGCGTTCGGCCTCCTCGGCGGCGACGCGGACGGCGCGCTCGTCCTGCTCGGCTGCCTGCCGGGCGGCGAGCGCCTCTTCGCGCGCCTGGCGGGCCTTCGTCGCCGTTGCCGTCTCGCGCGCCTCGCGGGCGCGCAGGGCGTCCAGCCGCCCGCGGATGCCTTCGAGCGCCGCGCGCCGCTCGAGGAGCAGCGCCGCCGGAAGACCCCCGGCGAGCCCCAATTGGCCCGCCGACGGGCGGTAGAACTCGCCTTCACGGGTCACGGCCAGGCCGGGGAACTTGTCCGGCACGGCGCGCAGGTCGTCGACGATCACGACGTCGGCGAGCGCGGCGGCGATCTCGTCGCGCTCCCCGACGGTCACCTTGTCGAGCAGCGGCGCCGCGCCGGGGAACGCCGTCGGGGCGTGTCCGCGCCGCGGCGCGACGATGAGCCGCACGAGGCCGATGCCGGCCTCCTTGAGCGCGTGCAGCAACGACCAGTGATCGACGTCGGCAGGGACCGCCAGCGCCCCCGACGCCTGCGACAGGGCCGCCGCGAGGGCGCGCTCGTAGCCGGCCTCGCAGGTGAAGGCCCCGGTGAGCGCGACCGCCCCCGGATAGCCGTTCGCGACCTCGAGAACGTCGCCGGCGACGTCCTCCAGGTCGCGCAGGGCGGCCTCGAGGTGCTGCGCCTCGGACTCGGCCGCGGCACGCTCGCCGGCGGCCGTGTGACGGCGTTCCTCAGCCTCGCCCAGCCCCGCGTCGGCGGCCGCGGCCGCATCGGCGGCCGCGCGCGACGCGGCGGCCGCGGCGCCGAGCGCCTCGCGCGTCGAGGCTTCGAGCGCCGCCGCACCGTCGTGCCCCGCGGCCTTCGCCGCGGCCTCGACTTCGAGCGCCGCGAGCTGTCTGGACAGGCGCTCCCGTTCGCCATCGAGGGCCTGAAGACGGCGTTCGCGCCGTGCCGCTCCGGCAAGGGCGTTCTCGCGTTCGATGGTGACCTGGGCCACCTCGGCGCGGCGCGCGGCGAGCGCGGCGCGGGCGCCCTCCAGGGCGCCGCTCGCCGCCGCGTAGGCGGCCTCCGCCGCGGGAAGCTCCTCTTCGAGCCTCGCCTGCGCGTCGTCGTCGCCGGCCTCCGCTTGCTCGGGCTGTCCGGCCAGCTCGGCGACGAGGCGCTCGCGCTCGGCTTCCGCGGAGCGCGCGCACCTCCTCGAGCAGGCGCAGTCGCTGAGTCGCGAGCCGCTCCGCCCCCTCGAGGCGCCCGTCGAGGACACGGGCGCGCAACAGGCGCCGGGCGCGCCGCTCGCGCTCCGCGAGGCGGCGCGCGAAGCGCTCCTCCTCGGCGGCGCGCTCGTCCGCGAGGGTCGCGAGGCCCGCGTCGCAGCTCGCGCGCTCGCCGTCGACCTCGGCAAGGTCCGCGCGCCGCGCCGCGAGGGCCGCGTCGACGTCGCCGATCTCGCCGGCCAGCACCCTGCCGCGCACCCCGGCGATCTCGGCCTCGACGGCGCGCAGCTGCTCAGCCGCGTTCGCCTGCCGGCGCAGCGGCGTCAGCTGGCCGCCGACCTCGCGCTCCATGAGCTCGGCGCGCTCGAGGTTGCGCCGCACCTCGCGGAGCTTGAGCTCCGCGCGCTCCCGGCGCCGTTTGAAGGCGCCGAGCCCGGCGGCCTCCTCGATCTGGCTGCGCCGGTCCTCGGGCTTGCCGGCGAGGAAGGCCTCGACCCGGCCCTGGCCGATGATCGAGTGCAGTTCGCGACCGAGCCCCACGCCGGCCATGAGCTCGACGACGTCCGTGAGCCGGCAGGACGAATGATTGATGAGGTACTGCGAGCCGCCGTCGCGCCCGACCCGGCGCGTGACGCTGACCTCCTCGGTGGGCAAGGGCAGCGCCCCGTCGGCGTTGTCGAAGACGAGCTCGACCTCGGCCGTGGCGCTCGCCCTGCGGCCGTCGCTGCCGGCGAAGATCACGTCCTGCATGGACGAGCCGCGCACCGTCGTCGGGCTCTGCTCGCCGAGCGCCCAGACAACCGCGTCCGAGAGGTTGCTCTTGCCGCTGCCGTTGGGGCCGATGATGACCGCCACCCCGGGTTCGAAGACGAGCTCCGTCTGCTTGGGGAACGACTTGAAGCCTCTGACGCGCAGGAGCTTGAGGTACACCCTCAGCCTTCCCCCGCCGCGGCGCCGGTGTCCCCCGCCGCGACGCCGCCCAGACCGGCGTCGGCGGCGAAGGCGTCTTCCGGGGTGCGGCTGTCGTCGGGCTCCGCCTCATCGGCGCGCTTGCGCCGCGTTCGCAGGCGCGCACGCCTGTTCTTGTGCCGAGCGCGCGCCTCGAGCTCGCGCAGCGCCTCCTCGGCGGCCTCCTGTTCGGCCCTCTTCTTGCTCTTGCCCATCCCGCGCCCCAGGACCTCGCCCTCGATCACCGCCTCGATCTCGAACTCGCGGTCGTGCGGCGGGCCGCTGAACCCGACCACGCGGTAGCCCACGTTGCGGCCCGTCTTGGCGAGGCTCTCCTGCAGCTCGGTCTTGTGGTCGACGTAGCTGCTCTGGGCGAAGTCGATGTGCTCGCTGAAGGACTCGACCACCGCCGGGCGCACGGCCTCGAAGCCGAAGGTGACGTAGAGCGCGCCGATGAGCGCCTCGGTGAGGTCGGCGAGGACGTTCTGGTTGGTCATGAGCGTCGCGACCTCGCCCTCGTCGCGACCGGCGCCGACGACGTCGCGCAGCATCTTGCCGAGCCCGAGCCGGGTCGCGACCTTGGCGCAGGTGGCGCGGCTGACGACGTAGGCGCGCAGCCGCGCCAGGTGCCCCTCGGCGTAGCCGGGGAAGCGCCGGTACAGCTCGGTCGTCACGCACAGGCTCAGGACGCTGTCGCCGAGGAACTCCAGCCGCTCGTAGGAGCGGCTGCGCTCGACGACCAGCGACGAGTGCGTGAAGACCTGATGCAGCATGTCCTCGTCGAGACGCTCGGCGAGGCTCAGCAGGCGGTCGCCCATCTGTTCACTCGGACGACGAGAGGACGCTTCCCGTCTCCGGGAAGCCTCCCCTCGTCGTCTCGCACGTCACGCGCGTGCCTGGCGCGAGGGGTCCCCCGCGCTCAGCCCGCGACCTTGATGACGAAGTCGACGGCGTCGCCGACGGTCTTGATCTCGCCGGCCTCTTCGTCGCTGATCTTGATGCCGAACTTCTCCTCCATCGTCATCACGAGCTCGACGAGGTCGAGAGAGTCGGTCTCGAGGTCCTCCTGGAAGCGCGCGTCTTCGGTGACCTTGTCCTCATCGACGCTGAGCGTCTCGACGAGGATCGCCTTGACCTGCTCGAACACCTCTTCACGGGTCATGCATCAACCTCCGGTCGGGTTTCCCGCAGTCTACCGAATGCCCTCAGGCTCCGCACCCAATTCGCGGGCGATGGAGGGCAGCAGGTCGCTGACGACGCAGCGGGCGCCCTGGCGCACGGCGTTGGCGGTGCCCCGCGCGTAGGACGAGCCGTGGGCGATGATGACCGGCGCCTGCATGCCGACGAGCAGCGCGCCGCCGAACTCCTCGGGGTCCAGCGCATCGCGCAGGCGGTAGAGCTCGGAGCGCAGCAGGGCGCCGCCGATCTTCGTGCCCACGTTGGCGTCGATCGCCTGGCGCAGCGCCTTCATGATCGCCTTCGCCGTGCCCTCGAGCGTCTTGAGGGCGACGTTGCCCGTGAAGCCGTCGCTCACGACGACGTCGACCTTGCGGTTCATGATGTCGCGCCCTTCGACGTTGCCGTAGAAGTGGATGCGTGGGTCGGCGGACATGAGCTGATGCGCCTCGATCACTTCGGCGGTGCCCTTGGTCTCTTCCTCGCCGATCGAAAGCAGGCCGACCTGCGGCTGGGCGATGCCCATGACCTCGCGGGCGAAGGCCTGTCCCATGACCGCGAACTGACGCAGGTGCTCGGGACGGCACTCGGCGTTGGCGCCGATGTCGAGAAAGGCGAGCGGCGAGGGCAAGGCCGGCATGATGGAGCAGATGGCCGGCCGCTGCACGCCGCGGATGCGGTGCACGTAGAGCAGGCTGGCGGCGACGACGGCGCCGGTGTTGCCGGCGCTCACGAAGGCGTCCGCCCGTCCCTCGTGGACGAGCTTCATGCCGACGACGAGGGACGACTCGGTCTTCTTGCGCGCCGCGGCCACCGGCTCGTCGTGGAAGCTGATCACGTCGGGGGCATGGACGAGCTCGACGTGGCGCGCGTCCGGCGGCAGCAGCCGCCCCACGCGCGCCTCGTCGCCGACCAGGACGACCTGGATATGGTCGTTCGCCGCCTCCAGCGCGCCCTTCACGACCTCCTCCGGCGCGTGGTCGCCGCCCATGGCGTCGACGACGACGCGCACGGTCCGGTCGGAGGGCCCCGCGCTCCAGGCGGCCGTGACCTCGTGCGGCGAGGTGTAGCGCTCGGAGGTCTTCGTGCTCACGGAGCGGCGCGGCCTCAGGAGAGGTCGGCGACGAGCCGGTCCAGGTCGACGCACTCGTCGATCATGTCGACGATGAGGTCGATCTTCGCCGGCTCCTTGACGCGGAGCCTGCCGAACAGGCGGCGCAATCCGTCGGCCGCCGTCACCGTGTCGGTCTCCACGGAGATCAGCGGGACCCCCGCCTCCTCGGCGCGTTCGAGCACCGCGGGGCTGGGCACATAGTTGCCGGTCAGGATCACGGCGACCGTGGGCGTGTCGAGGGCGGTGAGGATGATCTCGGCACGGTCGCCGCCCACGAGCACGACCTTGTTCGGGGTGAGCTGGAAGTAGCGCAGGGCGTGCTCCGGGCTCATCGCCCCGATCATGTAGGTCTCGACCAGGCGTTCGCCGTGTTGCTCGCCGCAGACGAAGGTGCCGTCGAGGGCGTCGACGATCTCGGTCACCGAGACCGCCGAGAGGCGGGCGTTGGAGGCGAGCACGCCGTAGCTCGTCACGTCGTGGGTGGCGAGAAAGGTCGTGTAGTCGTTCTTGACGAGCTCGAGGCGCGTCTCGGGCACCATGCTGAAGAGGACGCCCAGCAGGTACTCCTTGAGGGCGTCCTTGACGTAGATGATGTCGTCGAGCAGACGGGCGCCGGCGAACCTGGCCACAAGAAGGGTGGCGAGGTCCAGGTGGCGAACGACGTCGGCGCCGCTGGTGCGCAGAAAGCGGCCCTGCCAGATCTCGCCGAGCCCTTCGCAGACGACGAGGTCCTTGCCCGCGGCGACGCGCGCGTAGGCCTCCTCGACGCGGCGCATGGCGTCGACCTCGGAGCCGGCGAGGACGTCGTGCAGGGCCTCCTCGTCGAGGACGACCGGGCAGATGTCGGACGGGTCGTCCTCGAGCCCGAGCAACTGGGCGACGAACGCGGCGTCCTCGTCGAGGACGAGGCCGCCGCTGCGCGCGGCCAGGGTACCGACGGGCTTGAAGTAGCCGACCTTGTAGCCGCGGCGGCGCATCGCCAGGCAGAGGCCGACCGCGATGGTGGTCTTGCCGCCGCTACCCTGGGTCGAGGCGATGTAGAGGGACTTGAGCACCGCTCACCCCCTCGGGGAGGGTCACTCAGCTTCGAGGACGATGACCTCGCGGCCCTTGTACGTGCCGCACTTGGGGCAGGCGCGATGCGGAAGCTTGGGACTCTTGCACTGCGGGCACACGCTCGCGGTCTCGACGCTCAGCTTCTGCTGGGCGCGCCGGCTGTCGCGCTTGGCCTGCGAGGTCTTCTTCTTGGGGACGGGCATGAAGCTTCTCCTCGGTTCGACCGGACGCAGTACTCTAGCACAGCTGACGCCGGCGCGCGCCTGACGGCGGCCGCCGGCGCGGACGGCTTCTCAGCCCGCCTCGGGCGCGCCGGCCGCCTCGTGGCCGTGCGCCGGGTCGGCGTTGAGATCGGCGCCGCACACCGGGCAGAGGCCGGCGCACTCCTCGCGACAGAGCAGCTGCAGCGGCAGGGCGTCGGCGATGAGGTCGCGCGCCCAGCGCTCGACGTCGACCGAGAAGTTGGCCGCGTAGCCCACCTCTTCGTCCTCCGCCTGGGCGTCGATCTCGGAATCGCCGTGACGGACGTAGTCCAGGCTGCGCGCGACCACCGAAACGTGCGCCGGCTCGAGGCAGCGCTGACAGGGACCGTCGAGCTCGGTCTCGACGCTCGCCGTGAGGGTGAGGCGGTCGCCGACGCGGGCGGCGAGCAGCTCGAGCTCGACGGCGCCGCCGGGGACGACGTACTCGAGCCCGCCGAAGACGAAGGGCGCGACCTCGACGGGCAGATTCCGCCAGGTCTCGCTCCCGGCGCCGAAGCGCAGCGAACGCAGGTCGAAGCGACGCACTGCGTCAGTCTCCCTCTGCGCGAGGCGGGCGGAACGGCGCTCGGCCTAGGGCTGGAGCTCGTCGCCCTCGCCGCGGCCCTGAAGGCGCTCGCGGCCGCGGCGCACCGCGGCGATGAACTTGTCGAGGTTCATCTCGAGGTTGCCGAGCACCTCGTCGGCGTAGTCCTCGGCGCCGAGCCGGATCTGACGCTCCTGGTCGCGGGCGTCCTCCATGATCTGCTGGGCGTTCGTCTCCGCCAGGTGGACGACCTCGGTCTCGTTCGCGAGACCCTCGGCACGCTCCTGCGCCTCGGCCAGCAGCCGCTCGGCCTCCTGCTTGGCCTCGGCCAGCATCTCCTGGCGCTCCTTGACGATCCAGCGCGCCTGCTTGATCTCCTCGGGGATCGTCGAACGCATCTGGTCGAGGATGTCGTAGATCTCCTCGCGGTCGATCATGACGCTGTCGGTGAGCGGCACCGACCGGGCGTTGTGGATCAAGTCGTCGAGCTTGTCGATGAGAACGAGGACGTCCATACTCAGCAACCCTCCTTGGGTAGCCTGGCCTAGGCGCGGGGCGGAAAGAGCTCCCGCAGGCGGCGCGCCACGACCGGCGGCACGAGGTCGTCGACCGGGCCGCCGAAGGCAGCGATCTCCTTGACCCCGCTCGAACTCAGAAAGCTGTGCTCGGGCGAGGCCATCATGAACACGGTTTCTATGTCTGGGGCCAACTTCCTATTGAGCTGCGCCATGGCGAACTCGTACTCGAAGTCCGAGATGGCGCGCAGACCCTTGAGGATGACGTGGGCGTCCCAGCGCTGGGCGAACTCGACGACCAGGCAGTTGAACCGGTCGACCTCCACGTTGCGATGACCCTTGAGGGCCTCACGGAGAAAGAGCTCGCGCTCGTCCGGGTCGAACATGGGGCTCTTGCGCACCGGCGCCTCGACGAGCCCGACCACGACGCGGCCGAACTTGCAGGCCCCGCGACTGATGATGTCGAGATGGCCCACCGTCACGGGGTCGAAGGTCCCCGGCATGATCGCCGTCACGTTGCGCGGCATGCGGTCGCAGCGCTCCCTTCGCTCATCCGGCCGCCAGGACGACGACCTTGGTCCCTCCATAGACCTTGACCCGCACCTGACGCCACGGGAGTACCACGTCCTCCTCGCCGGAGGTCTCCACGACGATCACGGCCTGCGGCGCGAGGACGGGACCCAGCGAACTGGTGAGCGCGTCCTGCGCGTCGGCGGATCTGGCGTAGGGCGGGTCCGCAAGCACGAGAGTATACATACACCCGGCGCGGGCGTCAGCCTGCAGGGCGCGACGCACGTCGGTCGCGACGATGCGCGCTGCAGGCGCCGTCGCGCCGACGGCCGCGAGGTTGCGCCGCAGCGCGACGAGGGCGGCGCGCTCGCGCTCGACGAAGGTACAGCGCGCGGCGCCGCGCGAGAGGGCCTCGATGCCCAGGGCGCCGCTGCCGGCGTACAGGTCGAGGACGGCGTGGCCGGAGAGGGGCCCGGACGTGGCGGGGGCTCCCGAGACGGCGCCTCCGGGCGACGTCGCGTCGGCCGCCATCGGCGACACGGAGGCCGCCGCCTCGCGCAGCTCCGGCAGCGCCTGCAGCACGTCGAAGATCGCCTCGCGCACCTTGTCTGAGGTCGGGCGCGTCCCCCGGCCGGCCGGCGCGACGAGCGGCCGGCCGCGCCACGCGCCCCCGACGACCCTCAACGCTGGACTCCTGGCTGTCGTGCACTATACTGTGCGGGGTATCCCACGGAACCACCTATGGCCGAACTGAACATCTCCATCCTCGTCCTCATCGCGGTCGCGCTCAACGTGCCGTTCGGCGCCTGGCGCGCGACCACCGATCGGCTTTCGCTGCGCTGGTTCCTCGCCGTCCACCTGCCGATCCCCTTCATCCTGTTCCTGCGCGTCGCCTCCGGCCATACCTGGCGCGTCATCCCACTGATGATCGCCGCCTCGGTGGCCGGGCAGCTCCTCGGCTCCTGGGCATACACGCGCTGGCGCGCCCTGCGCTCCACCGCCACCCCCACGCCGCTGGCCGTCCCGGTCACGATGGACGACCGGGCACCCGAGACCTCCCGCTAGCCTCTCACCCGCGCCCCAGCACGACGTCGCCCGTCGGGGGACGCTCGTCGGCGAGCGTGAACGCCGTCTCCAGGACGGCTGCGGCGCGCTCGCGGCGTCCGGCGTCGCGGGCGTGGACGGTCGCGAGCAGGTCGCCGGCGGCGACCTCGTCGCCGACGACGCGGGCGAGCACGACGCCCGCCGCAGGGTCGATCTGGTCGTCGACCGTGCGCCGCCCGGCGCCGGCGAGCTGCGCCGCCTGGCCCACGGCGAGGGCGTCCACCGCGGCGACGAAGCCGCCGCGCGGCGCCCGCGCCTCGCGCCCCGCCAGGCGGTGGTACTCGCCCGGCTTCCACATCCCGCCCTGCACGTAGCACCAGCGCTCGAAGTGCGCGGCGGCGCGGCCGTCGGCGATCGCCGCCTCCGCGCGCCGCCGGCCCTCCGCCTCGTCCACGCCCACGTCGGAGAGCGCCAGCAGCATCCCGGCGATCGAGAGCGACACCTCGCGCACGTCGGAGGGGCCGTCCCCCTTGAGCACGTCCCACGCCTCCTCGACCTCGATCCGGTTGCCCACCGCGAGCCCGAGCGGCGCGTCCATCGCCGTGAACAGGCAGCTCACACGGCGCTCGAAGGCGTCGCCGATGAGCCGGCAGCGGCGCGCGAGGTCGCGCGCGTGCTCGAGGTCCTTGAGAAACGCCCCTCTCCCGATCTTGATGTCGAGCACCAGGGCCGAGGTCCCGCTGGCGACCTTCTTGCTCATGATGCTGGCCGCGATGAGGCCGTCGTCCTCGACCGTGCCGGTGACGTCGCGCAAGGCGTAGAGGATGCGGTCGGCGGGGACCAGGCGCTCGCTCTGGCTCACGACGGCCACGCCGATGCGCTCGAGCTGGCGGAGGAACTCGCCCTGCGGCAGCTGTACCTTGAAGCCCGGGATGGACTCGAGCTTGTCGAGGGTGCCGCCGGTGTGCCCGAGCCCGCGCCCGGACATCTTGCCGAAGACGCCGCCGCACGAGGCGACGAGCGGCGCGAGCACCAGGGTCACCTTGTCGCCGACGCCGCCGCTCGAGTGCTTGTCGAGCACAGGGCGGCGCACGGCACTCAGGTCGAGTGTCTTGCCGCTCGCGACCATCGCCCGAGCCAGATCCACCGTCTCGCCGTCCGAGAGCCCGCGCAGGACCATCGCCATGAGCAGCGCGCTGGCCTGATACGAGGGCACGGCGCCGTCGACGACCCCGCCGACGAAGGCGTCGATGCGGGCGCCGTCGAGCTCGTGCCCGTCGCGCTTCCAGGCGATGATGTCGTTGACGACGTCCACGTGACCTCCGGAGGGGATCGGGTTCAGGTCGGCCAGGCGGCCGGGGAATCGGCGGTCGAGGGCTCGGCGGTCGAACTGAGTCCGCCGGTCAGCCCCGGCCAGCGCGCGCACAGCACGCCCTCGAGGGCGGCGCCGACGGCGGCGCGGAAGCGCGCCGCGGTGGCGAGCACCTCATCGTGCGAGCCCACGGCCGCGGCGCGGTTCACGACGAGCGAGAGCAGGCAGAGCTCGGCGCCGGCCCGGCGCGCGGCGCGCACCTCCGGCGCCGTCGACATGCCGACGACGTCGCCGTACCCGGCGAGCCACGCCGCCTCGGCGGGCGTCTCGTACTGCGGCCCGGGGACCGCGACGTAGACGCCGGCCCGCGCCGGCATGGCAGGGGCGAGCGCCGCCGCGACGCGTGCCGCCGCGGCCGGGTCGCAGACCGGCAGCCGCGGCGGCTCGTCCACCGGCGGCGCCTGCAGGTCCACGACCTCGGTCGACGACGACGACGTCGCCGACGGCCACGTCGTCGGCGAGCCCGCCGCAGGCGTTCAGGAGGAGGAAGCGACGGACGCCCCACGCGGCGAGGTCGGTCACGGCACGCTCGAGCTCGGCCTCGCCCCAGCCTTCGTAGAGGTGCGGGCGGCCGTGGACGAGCGCGAGCCGCACCGACGGCGCCCCTTGGCCGGATCGCCCCGCGGCCGGCGCTTCCGCCAGGCGCGCCAGCACCAGCGTGCTGCCGTGCCCCGCGACGGCCGGCGCGGGCCAGCCGAAGTCGGCGAGCCCGAACTGGCGCTCGACGAGCGCGCCGTCGGGGATCGCGGCGAGACCCGAGCCGAAGACGACGGCGACGTCGGCGGTGACCGGCGGCGGGGTCAGCGGATCACCTCGCCGGCGAGCGGCGGTTCCTCGCCGGTCAGGCGCCGGAACGCGGTCGCGCCGACGTCCTCCTGGGCGCCGTCCCAGCGCCCCGGGCGCAGCCCGAGGGCGAGGAGCGGTGAGTATTCGCGCGAGTGGTCGGTGCTCGCCGTCGTCGGGTCCACGCCGTGGTCGGCGCAGAGCATCATCGCATCGCCCGGACGCAGACGGCGCTCGAACTCGGGCACCGCCCGATCGACCTCGGCGAGCCCTGCGACGAACCCCGCGACGTCGTTCCGGTGGCCCCAGGTCTGGTCGAAGTCGACGAAGTTGGCGAAGAGCAGCCCCTCGTCCATCTCCTCCAGGTGGCGCAGGCAGGCCGCGATGCCCGCCGTGTTGTCGGTGGTGTGGTCGTCGACGTCCACGCCGCGCTGCACGAAGATCTCGCCGATCTTGCCGACGCCGACGACAGGGACGCCACGCTCGTGCAGCAGGTCGAGGTACGTCGGCCCCACGGGCGGCAGCGAGAAGTCGCGCCGGCGCGGCGTGCGCGCGTACGCGCCAGGCACGCCGGCGAACGGGCGCGCGATCACGCGCCCGACGGCGTGCTCGCCCTGCAGGATCTCGCGCGCGACGCCGCACCAGCGGTAGAGCTCCTCCACCGGCACGACGTCCTCGTGGCAGGCGATCTGGAAGACGGAGTCGGCGGACGTGTAGACGATGGGCCGGCCGGTCCGGACGTGCTCGTCGCCGAGCTCGTCGATGATGCCCGTCCCGGAGGCCGGCCGGTTGCAGAGCACGGGCCGGCCGATCGCCTTCTCGAACGGTCCGAGCACGTCGGGCGGGAAGCCGTCGGGATAGGTCGGGAACGGACGCTCGAGGACCAGGCCCATCATCTCCCAGTGCCCGGTGGTCGTGTCCTTGCCGGCGCCGCGCTCGAGGAGGCGGCCGTAGGTCGCCTCGGGGCGCGGCGCCCCGATCTTCGCGCCGTCGGAGCGGCTCAACGGCCCGACGACCTCGCCCAGGCCAAGGCCGGCGAGGTTCGGCAGCGGAACCGCGGTCCGTTTCGAGCACGTGCTGCAGTGTCGACGAGCCGACGTCGCCGTAGGCGGCGGCGTCGGGGAGCTCGCCGGCGCCGACGCCGTCGAGCACGCAGACGAAGACGCGGGTCACGCCGGCCCGCCTTCGGCCGCCGGCTCCCCGTCGCCCTCGCGCGGCTCCGCGGCGTCATCGTCGGCAGCGTCCCCCGCTCCCCGCCGCCGTCGTGCCCGCGGGTGCGTCTCGAGGAAGACCTCGCGCAGGTGCTCGACCGTCACGTGCGTGTAGAGCTGCGTGGTGGCGACGTTGGCGTGGCCGAGCATCTCCTGCACGCTGCGCAGGTCGGCGCCGCCGGCGAGCAGGTGGGTCGCGAACGAGTGCCTGAACGTGTGCGTGCTCGCCCGCCCCAGCAGCCCGGCCTTGCGCAGGTAGCGGCGCAGCAGGTAGTCGAGGCCCTGGCGCGTGAGCGGGCCGCCGCGGGCGTTGAGAAAGAGCTCCGGCCGGCGGCGGCCGCGCTGCAGCGTCCGCCGGCCGTCGCGCAGGTAGCGCCCGAGCGCGGCCGCCGCCGCGCTCCCCATGGGCACGATGCGCTCCTTGTCGCCCTTGCCCACGCAGCGCACGAGGCCACCCTCCATGTCGACGTCGCCGTCGCGCAGGCCGAGCAGCTCGGAGGCGCGCAGGCCGCAGCCGTAGAGCAGCTCGAACATGGCGAGGTCGCGCTCGCCGAGCGGCCCTGTCGGCGCGACGCTCTTGAGCAGGGCGAGGACCTCCTCGACCGAGAGCACGTGCGGGAGGTCCTGGGCACGCTTGGGCGTGCGCAGCCTGGCCGTGGGGTCGAGCTTCACGAGCTCCTCGCGGCCGAGATAGCCGTACAGCCCCCGCAGGCTCGCGACGCGGCGCGCGACGGTGGCCGTGGCGCCGGCGCCGCCGGGGCCGGCGAAGTAGGCGTCGACGTCGTCTTCGCCGGCCGAGAGCACGCCGGCGCCATGTTCGGTGAGAAAGGCCTGGTAGCGGCCGAGGTCGCGCCCGTACGAGGTCACCGTGTTGGGGCTCAGGCCGCGCTCGTAGCGCAGGTGGTCGAGGTACTCGACGATCACGGGGTCCGGGTCCACGAGGACGGGCCGCGAGCCGGGCGTCAGGCCCCTGCCGCCCCGGCGGCGCGCACGATGGCGTGGGCCAGCTCGTACAGCTGACCAAGACGCGCGAGGGCGATCGACTCCTGCGCGGAGTGGATGTTCTCGAGCCCGACGCCGAGGTTGACGGCCGGCAGACCCCTGGCGTTGAAGACGTTGGCGTCGGCGCCGCCGCCGGTGCCGATGAAGGCCGGCTCCAGGCCGACATCGGCCAGGGCGGCGGCGGCGATCCTCACCGGCAGGTCGTCCTGTCCGAGGTCGAAGCCGACGAAGTCCTCCTCGATGGTGATGGTCGCGTCGACCCCGCTCTCGGCGGCGGCCACGTTGACGGCCTCGATCATCCGCTCCAGCTGCGCCGCCAGCTTGTCCCCGTCGCGGCTGCGGGCCTCGCACTCGAGGCGGCAGCGTTCGGGCACGACGTTGGTCGCGCTGCCGCCGCTCACGAGGCCCACGTTGGCGGTGGTCTCCGCGTCGATGCGACCCGTCGGCATGGCGGCCACGGCGCGCGCCGCGGCGACGATGGCGGAGCGCCCCTTCTCGGGCTCGATGCCGGCGTGTGCGGCGCGGCCGCGGAACTCGGCGGTGAACTTGCTCAGGCTCGGGGCACTGAGGATGACCGTGCCCACCGGGCCCTCGCTGTCGAAGATGAACGCCGCTTTCGCGCCGAGCGCCCCGAGGTCGAGCTCCTTGGCGCCGCGCAGGCCGACCTCCTCGGAGGCCGTGATGACGACCTCGACCGGAGCCTCCGGCGGCTCGGCCGCCAGGTCGCGCAGCAGCGCGACCAGGGCGGTCACGGCCGCCTTGTCGTCGGCGCCGAGGATCGTGTCGCCGGCGCTGCGCGCGACGCCGTTCTCGATGACGACGCGCACCTCGCCCTCGACCGGGACGGTGTCCATGTGGGCGCACAGCGCGATCGGCGTGCCGGCGCCGCGGCCGGGGACGCGCACGATGAGGTTGCCGGCGCCCGCGCCGGTGCGCGGCGCCGAGTCGTCCTCGCGCACGTCCAATCCCGCGGCGCGCACCTCGGCGACGATCAGGTCGGCGACGGCGCGCTCACGGCCGGACGGCGACGGCGTCTCGGCGAGGCGGACGAAGAGCGCCGTGAGATCGTCGAGCGTCGCCGTCATCGCCATGCCTCGCGCGCCGCGCTCAGCGCTCGGCGCAGGACTCCTCGAGCTCGTCCTCGCGCTCGACGCGCAGGCGCGTCGCGGCGCCGACGAAGTCGCGGAAGAGCGGCGCGGGACGCGTCGGACGCGACTTGAACTCGGGGTGGAACTGCGAGGCGACGAACCACGGGTGGTCCTTGAGCTCGACCATCTCGACCAGCCTGCCGTCGGCGGTCGTGCCGCTGACGACGAGGCCGGCCAGCTCGAGCTGCGGCCGCAGGTCGTTGTTGACCTCGTAGCGATGGCGGTGACGCTCGTGCACGTCGTCGGCGTCGTAGGCCGCCATCGCCTTCGTCCCCGGCACCACGCGCACGTGCGAGGCGCCGAGCCGCATCGTCCCCCCCATGTCGGCGACGTTCTTCTGCTCGGGCAGCAGGTCGATGACCGGGAACGGCGTCTCCGGGTCGAACTCGCTCGAGTTGGCGTCGGTCATGCCGCACACGCTGCGCGCGTACTCGATGACGGCGCACTGCATGCCCAGGCACACGCCGAGGTAGGGCACCTTCTGCTCGCGACAGTACTTGATGGCCTCGACCTTGCCCTCGATGCCGCGCTGGCCGAAGCCACCGGGCACGATGACGCCGTCGGCGCAGCCCAGCTTGTCGGCGACCGTCTCGGTCGTGAGGTCCTCGGCGTCGACCCACTGCAGGTCGAGCTTGCGGCCGTGGTGGATGGCCGAGTGCTTGAGCGCCTCCCAGACCGAGAGGTAGGCCTCGTGGAGCTGCACGTACTTGCCGACGAGGGCGATCGTCACCTCGCCGTGACAGGCGTCGATGCGCTCGACCAGCGCCTGCCACTCCGTCAGGTCGGGCTCGCCGCACTCGAGGTGCAGCATGCGCACGACGAGGTCGTCGAGCCCCTCGCGGTGCATGAGCAGGGGGATGCGGTAGATGTCGTCGGCGTCGCGCGCCGACACGACCGCGTCGGGGTCGACGTCGCAGAACAGGGCGATCTTCTCGCGGATGCCCTGTTCCACCGGCTCTTCGGAGCGGGCGACGATGATGTCGGGCTGGATACCGATCTCGCGCAGCTCGGCGACCGAGTGCTGGGTCGGCTTGGTCTTCGGCTCGCCGACCACGCCGATCACCGGCACGAGCGTGACGTGCACGTAGAGCACGTTCTCGCGCCCGATGTCCTTGCGGAACTGGCGGATGGCCTCGAGGAAGGGCAGCGACTCGATGTCGCCGACCGTGCCGCCGACCTCGGTGATGAGGACGTCGATGTCGAGGCTCTGGGCCAGGCGGTGGACGCGCGACTTGATCTCGTTCGTGATGTGCGGGATCACCTGGACGGTGCCGCCGAGGTAGTCGCCGCGGCGCTCCTTGGTGATGACGCTGTTGTAGATGCCGCCGGTGGTGACGTTGGAGTCGCGCTGCACGAACTCGTCGAGGAAGCGCTCGTAGTGGCCCAGGTCGAGGTCGGTCTCGGCGCCGTCCTCGGTGACGAACACCTCGCCGTGCTGGAAGGGGCTCATGGTGCCCGGGTCGACGTTGATGTAGGGGTCGAACTTCTGGCTCGCGACCTTGAGCCCGCGGGCCTTGAGGAGGAGGCCGATGGACGAGGCGGTGATGCCCTTGCCGAGGCCCGACACCACGCCGCCCGTCACGAAGATGTGCTTGGCCATGCCCCCCGTCCCCTCCTGGTGTCAGTCGCTCGCCGCGAGACGGTGGGCGCCCGCCGGACTGCGTCGCGCGGGCGCCCACCAGGAGGCGCTCGCACGGCACGGCGAAGCGGCAACAGACTCGCGAGGGATTTTGTGGGGCCGGGGTCGCGCCCGTTCGCTCTGACGGGCCGGCGCGAGCTTTGACCGGCGGTCCCACGGATCACGGGCGCAAGTATAGCAAACGGGCGGCGGCGGACGACGGCAGCGGGAGCGTGCCTCGGCCGCCCCCGCCGCCCGACCTAGGCGTGCGGCGCGCGCGAGCAGGCCCTCGGCGTGCCGCCGGGCGGCCGCGTCGTCGGGGGCGGCGCCGAGCATGCGGCAGAGCTCGGCGAGGCGCTCCTCGCCCTCGACCTGAGTGACCACGGTCTCGGTGACGCCGGCCTTGGCGTCGGTCTCCTTGACGATGGCGAACTGGCGGTCGGCGTGCGCCGCGACCTGCGGCAGGTGGGTGATGCAGACGATCTGGCGCTGGGCGGCGAGACGCGCCAGGCGCTCGCCGAGGGCAGCGGCGGTGACCCCGCCGATGCCGGCGTCGACCTCGTCGAAGATGAGCGTCTCGACGTCGTCGCCGAGGGTCACCATGCCGCGGATGGCGAGCATCGCCCGCGAGAGCTCGCCGCCCGAGGCCGTGTCGCGCAGCGGCCGCGGCGGCACGCCGGGGTTGGCGCTGAAGTAGAACTCGACCTCGTCGGCGCCGCGCGGCCCGAGGGCGGCGAAGCGGGCCTCGAGGTCGTCGGCGTCGTCCGCACGCGGCGTGAGCCGCACCTCGAAGGCGGCGTGCGGCATGGCCAGGTCCTGGAGCTCGGCGGCGACACGGGCGGCGAACTCGGGGGCGAGGCGGCGACGGGCCTCGCCGAGGCGGGCGGCGGCGTCGAGCGCAGCCTGCTGCGCCGCCGCCGCGTCCGCGGCGAGCTGCTCCTCGTCGGCCTCCGAGGCCTCGAGCAGCGCGAGCCGCTCCTTCGCGCTCTCGGCGTAGGCGATCACCTCGTCGGCCGATGGCGCCGTACTTGCGCATCAGCGCCTTGAGCTTGTCGTAGCGCAGCTCCATGGCGTCGCGCCGCGCCGGGTCGACGTCGAGCTCGTCGACGTAGGCGCGCAGCGCGGCGCCGAGGTCGTCGGCCTCGGCGGCGAGCCCGTCGAGCCGCCCGGCGAGCGCCTCCAGGCTCGCGTCGGTGGTCGCGGCCTCGCCGACGAGGCGCTGCGCGACGCGCAGGCCGTCGAGGGCGGCGTGCTCTCCCTCACCGGCGAGCAGGGAGAGAGCGCCGCCCACCCGTTCGAGCAGCTTGCCCGCGTGCCGCGCGCGCTCGCGCTCCTGCGCCAGGCGGGCGTCCTCGCCGGGCTCGACCGCGGCGGCCTCGATCTCGTCCGCCTGAAAGCGCAGCATGTCGATCTCGCGCTCGCGCTCCTGCCCGGCGCCGCGCAGCGCCTCGAGGCGCCCGCGCGAGGTCCTGGGCGCGCCGGTAGGCGGCCGTGTACGCCTCCGCGAGCGGCCCGACCTCCTCGCCGGCGAAGCCGTCGAGCAGGTCGAGCTGGCGTTCGAGCTGCAGCAGCCGCGTGTGCTCGAGGTGGCCGTAGAAGGCGAGACGCTCGCGCAACGTCTCCTCCACGGCGCCGGCCGAGCTCAGAAGACCGTTCATGAGGGCGCGCGACCGGCCGCCACGCGGCAGCTCGCGCGCCACCGCCAGCGTCTCGTCGCCGCTCTCGAAGAGCGCCTGCACCAGGGCTCGGCCGGCGCCCGGGCGGATGAGGTCCTCCCCGCCCTTCTGCCCCAGCAGCAGGCCGATCGCCTGCGCGAGAAGGGTCTTCCCCGCCCCCGTCTCGCCGCTGATCACGTTCAGGCCGGGGCTGAGCTCGAGACGAGCCCGGGCGATGAGCACGAGGTCGTCGATGGAGAGCTCGGCCAGCATACGGCGGCGACTCAGCGCCCTTCGCGGTTGAAGAGCTTCTCCTCGACGTTCTGGTAGAACGACCCCTCGGCGCGGACCATCAGCCGGGCGCACTGCTCGCCGGCGGCGATGCGCACGCGGTCGCCGCAGCAGAGACGCCCCACCGTGTCGCCGTCGGCGACGACCTCGCACTCCTCCTTGGGCGAGACGTTGGCGACGCTGATCACGTGGTCGGGGCGCAGGACCACCGGACGGAAACCGAGCGAGTGCGGGGCGATGAAGTTGAGCAACATGACGCTGGCGTCCCACTCGACGATGGGCCCGTCGCAGGAGAGGTTGTAGGCGGTCGAGCCGGTCGGCGTCGAGAGGATCAGGCCGTCGCAGAGCATGCGCCCGACGGTGATGCCGGAGACCTCGTACTCGAGATGCAGCACGTGTCGCGGCTCGACGCGGCTGAGGACGACGTCGTTGACCGCCGCGTGCTTCTTCCCGTTGATCCAGGCGTCGACGGTGAGCAGGTCGACGACGCGGTACTCGCCGCCGACCATCGCCTGCAGCCCCGCGTACCACTCATCGTGCGGCAGGCTCGCGAGAAAGCCCACGTTGCCGTAGTTGACGCCCAGGGTCGGCACCGCCGTGCCGAGCAGGCGGCCGAGCGAGCGCAGGATCGTGCCGTCGCCGCCGAAGACCACGCAGGCGTCGGCCGCGCGCAGCTCGTCGGCTGCCACGCGGCGGAAGCCGAGCGCCTCGGGGTCGTCGTGCTTGGCGGCCTCCTCCTCGGACATGATGAGGCTCACGCCCAGGCGCTCGCGCGCGGCGCCGAGCTCGGCGACGGCGCGCCGCGCGTTCTCGTTCTGCCAGCCGGTGAGGACGGCGAGGGTGTTGAGGCGCTCAGGCATGCACGGCCTCGACGGCGCGCGCGGCGGCGGCGGCCGGCTCCAGCCGGCCCGCCGCGAGCGGCGCGCGCCCGTCGCAGAAGTAGACGAAGTACTCCACGTTCCCCTTCGGTCCCGGGATGCCCCGAGTCGCAGACGCCGAGCACCGCGGCGCCGCGTTCGACGAGCCACGTTCCGACCCGGATGAGCACCTCACGGTGCACCGCCGGGTCCCTCACGACGCCGCCCTTGCCGACGCGCTCGCGTCCCGCCTCGAACTGCGGCTTGACGAGCACGAGGCCGCGGAAGCCGTCGCGCAGGCATTCTAGCACCGGCCCCAGAGCCACCGACAGGGAGATGAACGACAGGTCGGCGGTGACAAAGGAGGGCCGGAACGGGAGACGTTCGCGGCGTCAGCTCGCGCGCGTTCGTGCGCTCGAGCACCGTCACCCGCGAGTCGCCGCGCAGCCGCCAGTCGAGCTGGCCGTAGCCGACGTCGACGGCGATCACGCGCGCGGCGCCGCCCTGCAGGAGGCGGTCGACGAAGCCGCCGGTCGAGCTGCCGAGGTCGACGACCTCTTCACCCTCGACGCTGACTTCAAGGACCCTCAAGGCGTGGTCGAGCTTGTCGCCGCCGCGCGAGACGAAGCGGGGCCGCGCGGCCACGGCGAGGTCGGCGTCGGCGGCGACCGGAGTGCCCGGCTTGTCGACGACCGCGCCGCCGACGCGCACCTCGCCGGCGAGCACGGCGGCGCGCGCCTGGGCGCGGGTCGCGAAGAGACCGCGCTCGACGAGGATGGAATCGAGACGCTGACGCGGCACGTCCGCGCCCGGCCTAGCGCGCCTGCGCGAGGCCGACCGGGCGCCCGGTCGCGGCCGCGGCGACCGCGTCCGGCGTGAGGCCGATGTCGGCCAGCAGCCGCGCCCGGTCGCCGTGCGGCACGAACGCGTCGGGGATGCCGACGCGCACGACCTCGACGCCACGGTCGGCGAGATGCTCGAGGACGGCGCTGCCGAACCCGCCGGCGAGCGCGTTCTCCTCGACGGTCACGATGCGCCGGTGGTCGCTCGCCAGGCGGTCGAGCAGCGCCGCGTCGAGCGGCTTGACGAAGCGGGCGTCGACGACCGTCGGCCGGATACCCTGCGCCTGCAGCTTCTCGGCCGCCTCCAGGGCGATCCCCACCCCGCTGCCGATGCCGACGAGGGCGACGTCGCGGCCCTCCTGGAGCACGACGCCGCGGCCGACCTCGAGCACCTCGAGCTCGGCCGGGCAGTCGAAGACGCAGGCCATGCCGCGCGGGTAGCGGATCGCCGCCGGCCCGTCGAGGGTGAGCGCCGTGCGCAGCATGTGCTGCAGCTCGACGTGGCTCGACGGCGCCATCACGGTCATGTTGGGGATGAGGCGCAGGTACGAGAGGTCGAAGGCGCCGTGGTGCGTCGGCCCGTCGTCGCCGACGAGACCGGCGCGGTCGACGGCGAAGACGATGGGCAGCTGCTGCAGGCTCACGTCCTGGATGAGCATGTCGAAGGCGCGCTGCAGGAAGGTCGAGTAGACGGCGACCACCGGGCGCAGACCGCCGATGGCGAGCCCGGCGGCGAAGACGACGGCGTGCTCCTCGGCGATGCCGACGTCGTAGAAGCGGTCGGGGAAGCGTTCCTCGAAGCGGTCGAGGCCGGTGCCCTGGGTCATCGCCGCGGTGATCGCGACGACGCGCTCGTCCCGCTCTGCGAGCCTCACGAGCGCGTCCCCGAACGCCTCCGTGTACGACATGCCCTCGACGACCGCCTTGCTGTCGCCGTTGCCGAGGTGGAACGGCCCGGTGCCGTGGAACTTCTCGGGCCGCTCCTCGGCGGGCTCGTAGCCCTTGCCCTTGATGGTGCGGACGTGCAGGACCACCGGGCGGCGCGTCTCGATCGCCTGGCGGATGCCCTCGCGCACCGCCTTGATGTCGTGCCCGTCGATGACCCCGAGGTAGGCGAAGCCCAGCTCCTCGAAGAGCATCCCGGGGATGATGAGGGCCTTCATCGACTCCTTGACGTCCTTGCCCAGGGCGTACGCCTTCTCGCCGATGCCGGGGATGCGCAGCACGCCGCGCTCGATGTCCTCGCGCAGCCTGGTCAGCGTGGGGTCGAGACGGATGCGGTTGAGGTAGAGCTGCAGGGCGCCGACGTTGGGCGGATCGACATCTGGTTGTCGTTGAGGACGACGACCAGCGGCGTGTGCAGCTGGCCGGCGTTGTTGAGGGCCTCGAAGGCGACCCCGCCCGTGAGGGCGCCGTCGCCGAGCACGCAGACCACCGTGCCCTCCTCCTGACCGGCGAGGCGGGCGGCCTCGGCGAGACCGAGGCCGTAGCCGATCGAGGTCGAGGCGTGGCCCGTGCCGATGACGTCGTGGCACGACTCGCCCCGGTTCGGGAAGCCGGAGATGCCGCCGTACTGGCGGATGCCGGCGAAGCAGTCGCGCCGGCCGGTGAGGATCTTGTGCGCGTAGCACTGGTGGCCGACGTCCCAGACGATCTTGTCGCGCGGGCTCTGCAGCATGCTGTGCAGGGCGACGGTGAGCTCGACGGTGCCGAGGCTCGCGGCGAGGTGGCCGCCGACCTCGCTCACGCAGTCGAGGATGACGGTGCGGATCTCGTCCGCGAGCAGGGTCAGCTCGCGCTCGGAGAACTGGTGCAGGTCGCTGGGATCCGTGACCCGGGACAGCAAGTCGTCGGTCATCGTCGGCCGAGTATAGCACCGGGGTGGCGGGCGCCCGACCCGGCCCCCGCACGGGCCCGCATGCTAGCTGCGGCGGCGCTCGATGTAGTCGGTGAGCTGGGCGAGGTCGGCAGTGTCGCCGGGCAGGTCGGCGAGGCGCGCGCCGGCGCGCTCGTGGCTCTCACGAGCCAGCCGGCGCGCCCCCTCGAGCCCGTGGCGCGACACGTACGTGACCTTGCTCTGGGCGCGGTCCTTGCCCACGCTCTTGCCCAGCTCGGCCTCGTCGCCGGCCTCGTCGAGGATGTCGTCGACGATCTGGAAGAGCAGGCCGAGCTCGGCGGCGAAGGCGCGGTACGGGGCGAGCTCGGCGGCGGAGGGCGCCTCCGCCCCGGCGCCCTCCGCGCCGCTGAGGACGGCGCCGCAGACCACGGCGGCCTCGATCAGGCGCCCCGTCTTGAGAACGTGCAGCGCGCGGAGGTCGTCGTCGTCACGGGCCGCGCCGGCGACGTCCATGTACTGGCCGCCGACCATGCCGCGCACGCCCGTCGCGCGCGCCACCTCGGCGGCGGCCGCGAGGCGAGCCGCCGTGCTCCCCTCTTGGTCGACGAGCAGCAGGCTGAAGGCCTCGGCGAAGAGGCCGTCGCCGGCCAGGATCGCGATGTCCTCGCCGAAGACGACGTGGCAGGTCGCCTGACCGCGGCGCAGCGTGTCGTCGTCGATCGCCGGCAGGTCGTCGTGGATCAGCGAGTAGGTGTGGATGAGCTCGAGCGCGGCGGCCGCGGGGAGCACCCCGGAGGGGTCGGCCCCGCGGCTCCGCGCCGTCGCCAGCGCGAGCACGGGCCGGATGCGCTTGCCGCCCGCGAGGAGCGAGTACCGCATCGCCTCGACGAGGCGCCCGGCGCGCGGGTCGACGCCGAAGTCGAGCGCCGCCAGGTAGTCGTCGACGAGACGCAGCAGGTCGAGCGGATAGGCGGGCGCCTCGGTCACGACCCGGTCTCACCCGCCAGGCGCTCGAGCAGGCGCCCGGCCTCGTCGGCGAGCTCGGTCGCGCGCTCGAGCAGGCTCATCTCGACCTCGGCCGACGACGAGGCGCCGAGGCGCGTCGCGAGCTCGTCGAGCTGGTCGATGACCGCGCGCAGACGCGCGAGGTCCGGCGTCTTCTCAGCCATCTCCCTCCCCTTCGTCGTCCTCGCCCGCCCGCTCGCGGACGATCGCCCCGAGGATCCCGTTGACGAGCGCGCCGGCCTCGTCCGTCGCGTACCGCCGCGTCAGCCGCACGGCTTCGTCGATCGCCACCTCGGGCGGCGTCATCCCCGAGTCGATCTCGAAGAGCGCGAGGCGCAGAACGCTGCGCTCGAGGGGCGCCAGCCGCGCGAGCGGCCAGTTCGTCGAGTGAGCCGCGAGTACCGCGTCGAGCTCCTCCTGGCGCTCGATGACGCCGCTCACGACGGCGACGGTGAAGTCGTCGGGCGGGTAGCCTTCGCGCAGCCGGTGGCCGTCGACGAGCTCGGCGAGGGGACGCTCCGTGACCTCGCGCTGATACAGCAGGAAGAGCGCGTCCCGGCGCGCCTGCTTGCGGCTGGGGCCGGCGGCACTCACGGCCGCCGCTCGACGAGACGAGCCGGCAGGGCGGGGCTCACGGCCGGCGCACCTCGCGACGGCGCACGGCGCCTCAGGCCGGCTCGATGTGGAACAGCGGCTGGCCGTACTGCACCGTGGCGCCGTTCTCGACGAGGATCTCGCGCACGACGCCGGCGATGTCGGCGGTCAGCTCGTTCATCATCTTCATCATCTCGAGGATGCAGAGCGTCTGACCGGCCTCGACGCTGTCGCCGACCTCGACGAACGAGGGCTCGCTGGGCGACGGCGAGCGGTAGAAGGTCGCGACCCACTTGGAGCGCACGACGTGGTAGCCGTTGGTGGAGCCGGCCGCCTCGGCGGCGGCGTCGGCGACGGAGACGCCGGATGGGGCCGCCGCCGGCGCGGCCGGCGCGGCGGCCTGTACCGGCGCCGCCCCCGCCTTGCGCACCGTCATCCGCAGGTCGCCCTCCTCGATCACGACCTCGTCGAGGTCGCTCTGCTCGACGAGCTCGAGGATGCGGCCGACCCTGTCGGCGGTCGCATCCTGCAGTGCGGCGCCCGGCTGCGAGCTGAGGTAGCCGTCGTGCACGCCGAAGACGTCGCTCTCGAGGCCGACGCGATGGCGCTCGAGATAGGTCCGCGCCGTCTGCGGGAACAGGGCGTAGCTCAGCAGGTCCTCCTCGGAGCGCGCCAGGTCACCGGCCTCCTCCCGGTAGTCCTCCAGCGTCTCGTCCATGAGCTCGGCCGGCCGCACGTGGATAGGTTCCTCGCCCTCGAGCACGCGCTCGAGGATGCTCCTGGAGACCGGTCCCGGAGCGGCGCCGTACTTGCCGCGCAGGTACTGCTTCATCTCGTCGGGCACGATGTGCCAGCGGCGCCCCGAGAGCACGTTGAGCACCGCCTGCGTGCCGACGATCTGCGACATCGGCGTGACCAGCGGCGGAAAGCCGACCTCGGCGCGTACCACGGGGATCTCCTCGAGCACCTCGGGCATGCGGTCGAGGGCGTTCTGCTCCCTGAGCTGGCTCTCGAGGTTCGAGATCATGCCGCCCGGCACCTGATGCGAGTAGACCTGCATGTGGGTGAGCGAGGTGACGCCGCGATCGTGCCCGGTGTCGACACGGACGCGCTCGAAGTACTTGGCGACCTCGAAGAGCTTCTCGAGCTCGAGCTCGGTGTCGTACGGCGTCCCGATGAGGGCGGTGACGACCATCTCGGTCGCGGGCTGCGAGTTGCCGAAGGCGAGCGGCACGGTCGCGGTGTCGATGACGTCCACGCCGGCCTCGATCGCCTTGAGGTAGGTCATGGGAGCGAGGCCGCCGATGTAGTGGCAGTGAAGCTGGATGGGGACCTCGATCTCGGCCTTGAGGCGTCCGATGAGCTGCTCGGCGTAGAAGGGGCTCAGCAGGGCGGCCATGTCCTTGATGCAGATCGAGTCGGCGCCCATGTCGACGAGCCTGTGGGCGACGTCGAGGTAGTGGTCGAGCGAGTGCACCGGCGAGATCGTGTAGACCACGGCGGCCTGGAAGTGCTTGCCCGTCTCCTTGATCGCCTCGGCGGCGGTCTCGAAGTTGCGGATGTCGTTGAGGGCGTCGAAGACGCGGAAGACGTCGATGCCGTTCTCGGCGGACTTGTAGACGAAGCGGCGCACGATGTCGTCGCCGTAGTGGCGGTAGCCGACGAGGTTCTGGCCGCGCAGCAGCATCTGCAGCGGCGTGCGCAGGACGTGCTTCTTGATGAGGCGCAGGCGCTCCCAGGGGTCCTCGTCGAGAAAGCGCAGCGAGGCGTCGAACGTGGCGCCGCCCCAGCACTCCAGCGAGTTGAAGCCGACGTCGTCCATCAGCTCGAGGACGGGCAGCATGTCGCTGGTGCGCATGCGCGTGGCCCACAGCGACTGGTGCCCGTCCCTGAGGCTGGTGTCGGTGATGCGGACGCGTCTGGCTCTCATGAGGTCTCCTGAAGGCCGGCGCCGCTCAGGCGCGGCTGAGGTACTCGCCGGTGCGCGTGTCGACCTTGATGCGCTCGCCCTGCTCGATGAACAACGGGACCTGGATGCTGACGCCGGTCTCGAGCGTCGCCGGCTTGGAGCCGCCCTGGGCGGTGTCGCCGCGCAGGCCGGGCTCGGTGTGGGTGATCGTCAGCTCGACGGTGGTCGGGGCCTCGACGTCGATCGGCGCCCCGTCGAGGTAGAACACCTGGACCTCCATGTTCTCGACGACCCACTTGAGGGCCTCGCCGGCCATGCCGGGCGACACCGAGAGCTGCTCGTAGGAGTCGGTGTCCATGAGCACGACCTCGGTCTCGGTCGAGTAGAGGTACTGCAGCGTACGCGAGCGGGTGTCCATGCGGGTGAACTTCTCCCCCGCCCTGAAGGTCTTGTCGAGCACGTTGCCGGTCTTGATGCTGCGCACCTTGGTGCGCACGAAGGCGCCGCCCTTGCCGGGCTTCACGTGCTGGGACTCGACGATCGTGTACGGCTCGCCGTCGATCTCGATCGCCATGCCGCTCTTGAACTGGTTGGTGTTGACGACGTCGGCCATGGGTCGCTCGGGTCCTCCCGCGGGTCGTGCCTGCGCGCGTGAACGCACATGATACCTCAGTCGACGACCTGCAGCTCCTTCGGGTAGAGCGTCAGGCGCTCGCAGCCGGAGGCCGTCACGAGGACGGTGTCCTCGATGCGGATGCCGGCGTCGCCCTCGACGTAGATGCCCGGCTCGACGGTGCAGACCATGCCCGCGGCGAGCCTGTCGCCGGACAGGCGGCCCAGGCCGGGCGCCTCGTGGATCTCGAGCCCGACGCCGTGGCCGGTGCCGTGGCCGAAGCGCTCGCCGAAGCCGGCCGCCGTGATGACGGCGCGCGCGGCCGCGTCGACGTCGTCGCGCCCGTGGGCGCCGGCCCGCACGGCGGCCAGCCCGGCGAGCTGCGCCTCGAGCACGAGCTCGTACCGCCGGCGGTGTTCCTTCGTCACCCGGCCGGCGGCGAAGGTGCGCGTGATGTCCGAGCAGTAGCCGTCGACGCGAGCGCCGCAGTCGATCACGACCAGCTCGCCCGGCTTGACGCGCCGCTCGCCGGGGATCGCGTGGCCCTGGGCGCCGTGGTCGCCGGTGGCGACGATGGTCGGGAACGACTCGTCCTCGGCGCCGCGCTCGTGGAACTCCTCGCGCAGCCGCCAGGCGATCTCGCGCTCGGTGCGCCCGACGAAGCCCTCGGCGACCACGACGGCGAGGGCGAGGTCGACGAGCGCCGCGGCGCGGCGGATGGCCTCGATCTCGGCCGCCTCCTTGACCATGCGCAGGCGCGTCACGCGCCGGCGCACGTCCTTGAGGCGGCCGCCGTGGGCGCGGCGCAGGGCGCGGAAGGCGGCATACGTGAGCGCCCCGGACTGATAGCCGAGGGAGCAGGCCGCGCCGAGTCTCTCGGACGCGGCCGCGGCCGTCTGCGCGAGCAGACCGTCGGCGGCGCTCTCGACGAGCTCGAAGTCGCGGACTTCCTCGTGCACCTGCTCGAAGTACCGCGAGTCGGTGACGATGAGGGCGACCTCACGGCCGACGACCAGGGTCGCGTCCTCGCCGCGGAAGCCGGACAGGTAGCGGACGTCGGGAGGGTCGGTCACGACGATGGCGTCGAGCCTGAGCGGCTCGAGGACGGCGCGACAGCGCGCGAGCGCGGCCCGGCTGGGCGCTCATCCCTTCACCCCCAGCCCGATCATGTCGGCGAGCGCGTCGCAGGCCTTGAAGTACCCCTCGACGCCCTCGCCGCTCACGCGCACGGCGACGATGTCGGCGATCACCGAGTGGCGGCGGAACTCCTCGCGCCCGCTCAGGTCCGAGAGATGCACCTCCGCGACGGGCACCTTGACGATCTCGAGCGCGTCGCGCAGGGCGTAGCTGTAGTGCGTCCAGGCGCCGGGGTTGATGATCACCGCCCCGGCGCCCTCCACGGCGATGCGATGCAGCTCCTCCACCATCTCGCCCTCGAAGTTCGTCTGGAAGGGCAGGACGGTGAACCCGCGCCGCTCGGCGTGCTCGGCGACCCGGCGTTCGAGCTCGCTCAACGTGAGCGAGCCGTAGTGCGCCGGGTCGCGCCGCCCGAGCATGTCCAGATTGACGCCGTGCAGCAGCCGGAGCGACGTCATGGCGCGCTCAGCCACGTGACCACCTCCTCGAGCAGGCCGGCGGGCGCCTGCACCCGCAGGCGGGGCCGGCCGAAGCCTTCCAGCAGGACGAACTCGACGCCCTCGGCGCCGGCCTTCTTGTCGCGCGCCGTCAGCTCGCGCACCGCGTCCGGCGTCGCGCCGCGAAAGCGCTGCGGCAGGCCGATCGCGTCGAGCAGGCGCAGGCCGCGCTCGACGTCGGCGCCGGGAAGCCCGCAGAGGCGCTCCGAGAGCCACAGCGCCGCCCGCAGCCCGAGGCCCACGGCCTCGCCGTGGGTGTAGCGGCTGAAGGCGGTCGCGGCCTCGATCGCGTGACCCGACGGTGTGCCCAAGGTTCAGCACGGCGCGCTCGCCGGTCTCCTCGCGCTCGTCGCGCGCCACGACGGCGAGCTTCTCGGCGACGCACCCGGCGATGAGCTCCTCGCCGATCCCGCGCACCATGTCCTCGTGGCCGGCCTGCGCCGTCACGGCCAGCGCCTCCACCGCCTCGAGGAGCGCTCCGCCGGCGAGGAAGCCATACTTGGCGACCTCGGCCGCCCCGCTGCGCAGCTCGCGGGGCGGCAGCGTGCCCAGGGTGTCCGGGTCGGCGAGCACGAGCAGGGGCTGATAGAAGGTGCCGATGTAGTTCTTGCCGGCGCGGAAGTCGACGGCGACCTTGCCGCCCACGGCGGCGTCCACCTGGGCGAGCAGGGTCGTCGGCGCCTGGACCATCCCGACGCCGCGCAGGTAGGTCGCGGCGACGTAGCCGACGAGGTCGCCCATCACGCCGCCGCCGAGGGCGACCAGCAGGTCGCGGCGGCGCACCCCGCGGTCGTAGAGCACGCCGTAGATCTCGGCGGCTCGTCCGAGGTTCTTCTCGCGCTCGCCGGCGGGGATCACGAGCTGCGAGACCGAGAAGCCGGCGCCGCGAAGGCTCTCGCGGGCCGCGTCAAGGTAGAGCGGGGCGACGTTCTCGTCGCAGCAGACGACGGCCTTTCCGGGAGCGCGCAGCGGCGCGAGGGCGGCCCCGAGCTCCGCCACTGCGCCGCGCTCGACGAGCACGTCGTAGGAGCGCGGCCCGAGCTCCGCGCGCAGACGCGTCACGAGGCCGCCTCCTGGACGCTGCTCGCGACCCACTCCGCGACCTCGGCCGCCGAGTGGTCGCCGTCGTTGCGGAACTCGGCGCTGGCGACCTCGCGGTAGAGCGGCAGACGCTCCTCGTAGAGCGCCCGGAACGCTGCCTCGTCGCGGCCCAGCGGACGGCCGCCCCCGCTGCGCCGGGCGGCCCGCCGCACGCGGCGCCAGAGCACGTCGACGGGCGCGCTGAGCCAGGCGACGTAGGACGCGGCGCGCAGCGCCGCGCGGACGTCGCCGTCGCTGACCGCGCCGCCGCCGAGCGACACCACCGCCGGCGAGGCGCCGAGTCCGGCCAGCGCCCGCAGGACCACGTCGCGCTCCAGTCCGCGGAACTCCGCCTCGCCGCGTTCGGCGAAGATCGTGTCGATGGGGCCGTGCTCGGCCTCCACGAGGCGGTCGGTGTCCACGAAGGGCAGCCGGAGCTGGCGCGAGAGCAGCTTGCCGACGTGGCTCTTGCCCGATCCCATGAAGCCGATCAGGATCACCGCCGTCGCTCCGGGCGCCGACTCCGGCTCCGCGGCATCGGCGGCCGCACTCTGCTCGCCGGGCGCCACGGACGTCACCGCCGCGCGCAGCGCGCCGCGAACGCCTCGACGGCGCCGACGAGGTCGCCGACGGTCGCGCCGCCGAACCGCTCCAGCAGCGCGTCGGCGAGCGCCAGCGCCACGACCGCCTCCAGGACGATGCCGGCGGCGGGCACCGCGCACACGTCGGCGCGCTCGTAGCGCGACTCGAGCGGCTCGTGGGTGCCGAGCTCGACCGTGCCCAGCGGGCTGCGCAGCGTCGAGATCGGCTTCATCGCCACGCGCAGGACGATGGGCTCGCCGGTCGAGATGCCGCCCTCCACGCCGCCGGCGTGGTTGCTCAGGCGGTGGTAGCCGCGGTCCTCGTCCCAGGCGAGCGGATCGTGCACGCGCGAACCGGGCAGTCGCGCCGCGGCGAAGCCCAGGCCGACCTCGACGCCCTTCATGGCCGGCACGCTCAGGACCGCCTGCGCGAGGCGGGAGGAGAGCCGGCGGTCGCCCTGGACGTACGAGCCCACGCCCGGCGGATAGCCGAAGGCGACGACCTCGATGACGCCGCCCGCGGTGTCGCCCGCCTCGGCGGCGGCGTCGATCGCGGCGCGCATGCGCGCCGCCGCCTCCGGGTCGAGACAGCGCACCGGGTCGTCGTCGGTGCGCGGGAGCAGCTCCTCGGTCAGCGTCGCCTTCGAGTCGACCTCGCCGACGGAGACGACGTGACTGCCGACCGCGCAGCCGACCTCGGCGAGGAGCCGCCGCGCGACCGCGCCGCAGGCGACGCGCGCGGCCGTCTCGCGGGCGCTGGCGCGCTCGATCACGTCGCGGATGTCGGCGTGGTCGTACAGCAGGGCGCCGCCGAGGTCGGCGTGGCCCGGCCGCGGGATCGTGACGGGCTTCGCGCCGGCGCCGAAGTCGGTCGCGGCGTCCGGCGCCGCGCCGCCCTCGCCCGGCGCCTCGTCACCTTCGCCGGGCATCTCCGCCGACAGCACGTCGCCCCAGTTCGCGGCGTCGCGATTGCGCACGACGAGGGCGATCGGCGCCCCGGTCGTGCGCCCGTGGCGCACGCCGCCGACGATCTCGACGCGGTCCTGCTCGATCGACTGGCGCTCGCCGCGCCCGTAGCCCTTCTGGCGGCGAGCGAGCTGGGCGTCGATCTCGGCCGCCGACACGGCGAGCCCTGCGGGACAGCCCTCCAGGATCGCCGTCAACTGCGGCCCGTGCGATTCACCTGCGGTCAGCCAGCGGAGTCGGTCCATGCCGCAACGATATACACCTGACGGGGCACAGGCAAAGCTGCCGACGCGACCCGGAACGCGACGGGGCGGCCCTTCGGCCGCCCCGTCGCATCTCTCACGCGCGCCCCACGCCCGCCGGCGCAGGCGCGCAGTTCGCGTCGCGTCACTTCGTCAACACGCTCCCCACGTGCAGGGTCAGCGTCTGGTCGCCGTGCATGATGGTCACGGTCTGGGCGCTCACGTTGATGCTGATGATCTTGATCTCGCCCCAGCCCGTGCTGAACGTGTCGCCCTCCTTCTTGTCGGAGTACGTCACGCCGTCGACCTCGATGGTGCACATGGCCACGCCGCCCTGCTCGCTGATGCTCACCAGCGAGACGGTGTGGCCGCCGGTACCGCCGCCGCCGTCGTCGTAGCCCACGCTGACGACCTCGAGCGTGTACGACTTGTCGGTGTCGACGTTCGTCACCTGGACCGACTCGCCCACGTTGACGGACACGGACGTGGTGCCGTCGTCGAACTCCTGGCCCTCGGGAAGCTGGAAGGTCACCGCGCTCGCCGTGATCGCCGAGATGGTGAACACCGGCGAGCCGGACGGCACCTTGTCGCCGACCTTCACCGTGTACGAGGTGCCGTTGACCTTGATCTTCGCCGAGGTCGGCGTGGAGCCCGTGCCGCCGGTGCCCGTGTTGGGCTGCGTCAGCGGGACGAACGGGTCCTTGACCTCGAACTTGTCGAGCGTCGGCTGAGTCTTGGCCGGATCGGCGGCCTCGGCCACGGCGGTGTCTTCCGCCGCGGTCGTGGTCGTATCCTCGGCAAGCACGCCGTCGGCCTCGACGCCGGTGGCCGTAGGTGCCCATGCCGGTCGCGTCGCTGCCGCGCCCGACACCGACGGCGAGCGCCGCGATGGAGCCGAGCAGCAACGCGGCCACCACGATGAGGATGGTGCGCTTGGAGGTGATCATTGCCCACCCTCCTCAGTCGTCGGAGCCGTCGTGGCCGGCGCCGGCGCGGCGCCCCACAGATAGGCGTTCAGGGTCGACGGAGACGGTCAGCGGGGCGGTGCCGCTCGTCGCGTCCGTCGTCGCGCCGCCGGACAGCGAGACGTTGGTCACCTGCAGCAGACGCCCGGTGACGCTGAACGTGGTGTTCTGGAAGCGGACGTAGCTCTCGAGCCTGTAGAGGAAGTCCTCGACGTCGAAGAAGCGCCCCGTGATCGCCAGCGTGACCGTCTGGATGCCGAACGGCGCTCCCGTCGTGGTCGCGCCGCGCGAGATCGTCGAGAGCGTCACCCCGGAGGCAGTCGCCGTCTTGGTGAGCTCGACGATCATGCTCGGGATGCCCTCGTCCTCGGGCAGCATCTTGCTGAGGCGCACGATGTCGACCTCGGCTTGCGGCGCCGTCTTCTCGTACGACTGGAGACGAGCCAGCGTCCTGCTGCGCGGTAGCGAGCGCCGCCTCGTCGGTCGAGATCTGCTCGTCGAGGTCGCTGAGCTTCTGCTTCGTCGGGCTGAAGAGCAGGAAGTACCAGGCGACGATGAGGACGACGGCGATCACGCCGCCGATGATGTAGATCTCCTTGCCACGGGCGCTCATTGCGCACCTCCCGCGGTGGTGGTGGGAGGCGGCATCAGGTAGCGCCGCAGCGAGGCGGTGACGGTGAAGGTCGTGAGCGACTGCGTGGTGCCGGTCGTCCGTCGGCGGCCGCCTTGTTCGAGCTCGACAGCTGGATGTTGGTGAGCTGCGGCAGCAGGCCGAGCCGGGTCATGAACTCGGCGACGTCCTTGTGCTCGTACGTCTGGCCGGTGAAGGTGATGTCGGCGGCGAGCTCGGTGCCGGCGACCTCGGGGGCCGCGGCGGCGCCCGGGCAGCATGTTCGCCGGCACGGCGCAGGTGAGCGACTGCAGGCGGACGTTCTCGGGGATGACCAGGCTGATCTCCTCGAAGATCGTCGACCACGGCACGCGGGCCGCGTCGATCGACTTCGCCGTGCTCGTCATCTCGGTGCGCTTGGTCTGCAGCACCGCGTACTGCTGGAGGGCTGCCGCCTGGGTCTGCACGGCGGCGATGTCCGCCTCGAGCTGGGCGGCCTCGTCCTCCTTGTCGCCGACCTGGTTGTTCTGCCACAGGTAGATGCCGCCCAGGACGACGATGAGCGCGACGAGCGCGACGATCACCCACATGAGGCCGCGCTCGCGGCGTGCCTTGGCGCGTTCTTCGGGCGGCAGCAGGTTGATGCGTTTCATCGCCATGGCCTACTCCTCGTCCTCGAGAGCAAGGCCGATGGCGACCGCCAGACGCGGCGCCATCGTGTCGAGCTCGGCCTGCGACAGTTTCGTCTTGTTCTCGGTGACGCGCTGGACGGCGTTGCCGAGCGACACCGGCAGGTGCAGCGCCTCGCGAGAGGTACTCGGGCATGTGGCGCGTGAGCGCGCCCTCACCGGTGATGAGCAGCCCGGCGATCTGCCCGTCGGGCTCCTGCGAGTGGTAGTAGTCGATCGAGCGGCGGATCTCGTCGGCGAACGCCTCGCTCGCCGTGTCGAGCGCCTCGTGGACCTCGGCGACGGTGTCGGGCTCGAGGTCGGCGATGCCCTCGTCGGAGCCGCCGGTGAGGCCGACCTTGAGGCGCAGAGCGTCGGCCTCGTCGTGGCTGATGCCCGCGGTGGGTGACGAGCGCCTGGACGAGCGCCTCGCAGCCGAGGTTGATGACGCGCGTGAACTGCGGCATGCCGCCGGCGGCCACGACGAGGTTCGTGATGCCCGAACCGATGTGGACCAGCGCCGAAGCCTCGGCGGTCTGGGCGCCGCCGCCCTGGTCGATGAACGCGACCGCGGGCGACACGGCGCGCGTGAGCGCGAACGCCTGCAGGTCGATCGCCTCGACGCTGAGGCTCGCCTTCTTGGCGACCTCGACGAAGCGGGCGATCATGTCGCGCTGCGCGGCGACGATGAGCACCTTCTGCTTGCCCGCGCCTTCCTCGCCGGGGACGGTGGCGAGGACCTGGTAGTCCAGGATGGCGTCGTCGAGCGGGATCGGGATAGCTTCCTGCGCCTGGAACTGGATCGCCGCCTCGAGCTCCTTCTCGTCGATGAGAGGGAACTCCATGGTACGCACGACGATCTTCTGGTTGGCCACCCCCAGGCGGAGGCGACGGCCGGAGAACCCGGCCTCCTTCCAGAAGCTCTTGAGCTCGCCGGCCAGGCCCTCGACGTCGATGACCTCGCCCTCGAACACAAGACCTTCGGGCAGCGCTCTCACGGCCGCGGCCATGAGCGTCTGCCCCGTTTTGGCGCCGCGGATCTGGGCGCCCGCGATGGCGGACTGCTCCAGATCGATACCGACGCTCACACCGTTCTTTGCCATAGGCGCACTCCTAGCGTCCCCAGTCGCCCTCTACGGCGTCTTCGGCAGGTTCAAGGGTCTGCTTTAGGGCTTCACTTCGTCACAGGATGCCCGCGCCCCTGCCCTCCGGCGCGGCCGGATTATTTCACATGCCCCTGACGACGTACACAAGAGTTCGAAACGCGTCGTTGGATTCCCTGCAGGGACGGCGCCGGCGCGAGGCGTGGAGGGCTCATTCGCGGGCCAGGAGAAGAGGCTCGAGTGAGCCGATCGCCGGGTGTTCGCGCCAGCCTGCGCCGAGCCTGACGGAGAGGGGCGCCGCGACGAGCAGCCGGCGACAGGCCACGTGGCCTGCGACGCTGCTCGTCGCGGCCACCTCGAGACGTCCGGTGACGACGAGGGCGCCGCGAAACGAGACGGCGGGTGCGGCCGGGTCGACGGGGCGGCGGCTCCAGGACGTCGGCGCCGAGGCAAGCGTCGCCTTCGACGGCAACGGTGACCGGCGCCCACAGCGGGTCGCGGCGGCCGGTGACGACGGCAGGGCGCCGTCGGACGCGTCGTCCGGCGACGCAGACGAGGTAGCCGGCCGCGGGGTCGGCGTACCCCGCGACCTCGGCCGAGCCGGGCTCGCCGGTCGGCAGCGCCGGCGGCAGGCGGTCGAGGTGCAGGACGCCGTCGGCGAGCGCGTCGGCGGGGTCGAGGGCATGAGCCCGCGCCGACGCGAGCCAGACGGCGTCCGGCAGCTCGACCATGGCCGCCAGGTCGGTGCCGGTCCACGGGACGGACGGCACGACGGGCGGCGACGCCGCGTGCGTGTCGGTGTCGTTCGCGTACGCGGCGGGAACGGGGTCGAGGTCGTGGATCTCGGCGCCGGCGGCCCAGATGCCGCCGCCGGCGTGCACGCCGGCGGCCGGCCAGCGGCCGCCCCAGGCGTGGTCGGGCGCCGGCTCGGCGCCGGCACCGGCGCCTCGCGGGCGCGCGACGAAGCTCACGTGCTCGCGGCCGCGCACCGAGCCGCCGACGTACAGGCCGCACCCGCTCGACCGTCAGCGACGCCTGCAACGTCGGCGTCCTCGGCGACGCTGACGCCCGCGCGGCATCGCCGTCGGCTGCAACAGCACGAGCGACACGGCGCGGCACGTGAGCGCGACCGCAGGAGGCCTCGCTCGTGAGGCGGACGAACCTGGTCGGCGAGCGGCCAGCCCAGCTCGACGGCGTCGACCGATTCGATGGTCGACGCTCGAAGCGTCACACTGCAGCGTGGCGTCAGGGCGCGCGAGGGCCCAGCACAGGCGGTGCAGACCGAACTCGACCCCGTCCTGCGCCGCGGCCCTGGCGCGCGCACGCGCGCCGTCGCTGGCCGTCACGTCGATCGTGCCCAGCGCGGCCGCGACCGCGACGCCGGCGAACAGCACCGCGACGACGACGATCAGCAGGGCCGCGAGCATGGCGAAGCCTCTTCTCGCGGCCGCCTCACGGCAGGTCCTCCGCGACCAGCACGTCGCCGGCCGCACTCGTCCACTCGACCGTCACGCGGCGCACGCTGCGGCGCGCGTCCAGCCCGAGCACGCCGTTCACGGGCACGACCTCGCCGCCGTCACGGGCGAAGTACCGCACCGCGAACGACGTCACGCCCTCGGCGAGATACGAGCCCGCTCGCCTTGCGCCACACGACGCCGCGGCGCGGGTCCCACGCCACGGCGACGACCTCGTCGACCCCCGTGCGCGGATCGCGCGCGAGAAGCGTGAGCCGCGTCGTTCCGCAGATGCCCTGGTCCGGCGCGCCGAGGGCGACGGCGCGGGCGAGGTCCGCGCGCAGCATGCGCGCGCCGAACGCCTGCGCCGTCGCGTCCTGGGCGCGCGCGTCGGCGCCCCTCGCCGCGGAGGCCGTCGTCCAGAGCCAGCCCCACGAGGCGGCGAGCATGACGCCGGCGAGTGACGCGGCGATGAGCAGCTCGACGAGGCTGAACCCGAGCTCTCGGCGCGGGCGCCGCCCAAGGATCCGCCACTGCCCTGCGTCCGCGGCCTCACGGCAGCCCACGACTCGCCCCCTTCGACCAGCGCCGCAGGGTCGCACCGACCGCGGCCGTCCCTCGGCCGTCAGCACGAACGTCAGGACCCTCGTGCCTGATTCGCCGTCGCCAGGCTCGCCCTGGCCACGGACCGCCTCCAGACGCACGAGGAGCGCCTCTCCGGGCACGCGCACCCTCGTCCCAGGCATGCCACCCCTCGACGGCCGCCAGAGGGCACACGACGCCATCCCGACGGCCTCACAGCGCGCCATGCAGACGGTGCGCCTGACCGTGCGACCCTGCACCGTCACCGACGTCTCGAACGCGCCGGCGCGGGGACCGTCGATGAAGATCCGCGAGTCTTCTGCGTTCAGCGCGACATCGGCGTGCGGATAGAGCTCGCCGACGGCGCTCGGCACCGGAGCCTGCCGCCGCGCCGGCCAGTCGGACGGCAGCGGCACGAAGAAGGGCAGCGAGCGCAGCCGGGCCGCCTCGGCAAGCAGGGCGGAATCGGCGGCGGCGCTGAGCTGCGCCCTGCCGCCCGCCCGCGCCGCGGTCACCGTCACCGTCGTCACCGCGGCACAGGTCATCAGCACGATCGCCGTCGCGGCCATCACCTCGAGCGAGCGTCAGGCCGGCGTCGCGCCACGCCGACACCCATGCGTGGCTCAGCGGCATCGCACGCACCCCGTGAGCTGCACGACGATCGTGCGCGTGCGCGGAGCGGCGCCGAGCACGAAGCTGCCGGCGCGCGGCGTCGACGCGCCGGGAAGCAGCGGCCAGCCGGCGCGGCCGAACTCGACGCGGCCGCCGGGGTAGTTCGTGCGTCACCGCGGCGAGCAGCTCGCCGCGCTCGGTGACCCGCCAGCCGTCCTCGCCCGTCTCCGCGACCTCGTACGAGCCGTCGGGCGCGACCTGCACGGCCGTGCGCGCGCCACTCGCCTGCGCTCGCGCCTGCGCCTCGCGCAGCACGAGCGCCAGGTGGCGCGCCCCCGCGTCCGCGCCGAGCGCGCGCCGCGTGCCGACCGCCGAGGGCACGGCGATCGAGCACAGCACGCCCATGACGGCGCACACGACGACCACTCGACGGCGGTGAAGCCGCGCGACTGCGCGACGATGAGGGGACGGCGCGACACGGCGCCTCCTTCGGAGGCCAGGTGGACGGGGGGTCGCTCACGGGGCCTGCGCCCGGCGAGAGCCTCACCAGGATAGGGCGGTCGCGCCCGAAGGAGAAGGATGACGATCCGGCGGGTGACGTTCGCGGGGTGACGTTGCGGGCCGGCCGCCTCGGCGCGCGCTCACGCCTCAGCGGTCGGGCAGCGCCAGCCCCAGATAGGCGTCGATGAGCCACTGACCGACGAACAGGCAGATCACGGCCCCGGCGGCGAGGAACGGCCCGAACGGCACCGCGGTCTTCGCGTCCTTCCCCTTCCCCACCATCAGCCCGACGCCGATCACCGCCCCTCCGACGAAGCCGATGAACAGCGCCGGCACCACGGCGGCGCCCAGGTACACCCCCATGCAGAGCGCCATCTTGACGTCGCCGAAGCCCATCCCCTCGACGTGCCGCACGCGCTCGTAGAGCCAGGCGATGCCCCAGAGGAAGAGCGCCGCCCCGATCCCCGCGACCGGCCACTCCCACCACGGGTCGTGGTCGAGCCAGATCATGAGCGGCAGGCCGATGGCGGCCGCCGGCAGGATGATCGACGTCGGGGATGATCTGGATCTCGAGGTCGACCTGGCTGACGAGGATCATCGACGCTGACGAAGAGCAGGTACGGGACGAGCCACCAGGAGAGCCCGTCGTAGGCGGCGACGCAGCCGAAGAGGACGCCGGTCAGCGCCTCACCGGCGGGATACCGCCAGTGGATCGGCGTCCCGCAGTCGCGGCACTTGCCGCGCAGCAGCAGCCAGCTGACGACCGGGACGTTGTCGCGGGCGCGGATCTGCGCCCCGCACTGCGTGCAGTGCGACCGTCCGCGCCAGATGCTCTCCTCGTGCGCCAGCCGCCACGCCCACGCGTTGAGGAAGCTGCCGATGATGAGGCCGTAGACGACGGCGATGAGGACGAGGAGGGCGGTCATGTGCCGACGGCCGCTCACGCAGTGCCTGACGCGCGCCAGCACGGCTCACAGCACCTTGAACGGCGCCTGTGTCCTTGAGGTACACCGTCGAGGTGATAGCGCACCTTGTCGTCCGCGTCGTGTAGGCGCTGCGATAGGTGTAGTCGCCGAGATCGACTCGGAGCGCGACCGGCCTTCATGTCCTCGCCCGGTCCAGGGTTCAGCGGCCACTCGTTTTGCTTCATGGATCCCGTGCCTCACGAGTGAACGACGCAGTTGCACTGGGTCGCAGTCGCCGGCCACGGCTCGTTGTCGGGCAGCTGCGTGACGTAGGTCAGCAGCGCCACGGCGATGGTGTGGCCGCCGGCTCGTCGCCGTTGCGTTCTTGCGCCCGGTCGCGGTGGCCGAGGTACATCGGGATCGCGATCGCCGCGAGGATGCCGATGATGATGATCACGATCAGCACCTCGATGAGGCTGAAGCCGCGCTGCCGCCTGCGCACGGTTTGCTGGCGCTCATCATCACTCCCTGTTCCGTCAGCGCCGCGACGAGCGTCGTCGTAGACGTCCGCCGAGATCGTCGCCCTTCAGCGCGGCCAGCTGCGCCGCGCGCTCGTCCGGGTCCTTCGGGAGCAGCGCGTCCATCTCGGCCAGGGCGCGCTTGCTCGAGTACTTGTCGCCCTCCGCGAACACCTGCGCCCACAGCAGCAGCGAGCCTTCTCGACGTCGCCGCCCTTCGAGAGCAGGTTGGCCGCGAGTCGGCCGTCCAGACCGGCGCGCCCGGGCAACTCCGCCGCCTTCGCGTACCACTCCCCGGCCTGACGTCGCGCCCTCCTTCTTGTCGTCGGCGTACGTGTAGATGAAGAAGCCGATGTAGTGCGGGAAGTGCCAGTCGTCGGGGAACTGCTCGAAGCCCCGCTGCAGCAGCCTGTAGCTCAGATCGGGGCGCCCGGCGTCGATCAGCGCGAAGGCGCCGAAGATGTACGCCTGCGGAACCGCGGGCTGAGGGTCACCACGAGATCGACGATGTCGGGCAGCGAGTCGAACCGGTAGTCGGTCTTGAGTGCTCGCCGTAGTACTGCACCATGTAGAGCCAGTAGGCGTCGGCGAGGACAGGCGGAAGCCCTCGGGCAGTACGTCGAAGGACGTCGGACGACGGGCACGAACACCTTCGGGTCTGACGCTGCCCGCGCCGGCCGCGTCACCTGGTAGCCGACCACGAGGGCGACGCAGACGACGAGCAAGGACAAGCGACGGCGACTCGACGCGCGCACTCAGAACTCCTTGCGCCGGAACACCAGCGTCGCCGCGATGAGCGTCAGCGTGACGTAGGCGAGCAGGTAGACGCACCCAGACCGCCGATCGCCGCCCAGTCCGCCGGTCGACCTCGCCGACGATCGGCGCGCGCACGTCGACCGCGCTGAAGTTGGGCACGACGCACGAACACCGCCCGCGCGAGCACCGTCGACACGGCGCTCTTGCTCCACTCGGTCAGCGACAGCACGTTGTGGCTGAGCTGGCCGGCGATGAACACGCGTGACGCCGAGGACGGTCGCGATGATCGGCGAGCGCGATCGTCGAGAAGAAGATCGTCGCCCCCATCACGGCCAGCAGCTGGACGAGATCGAGCGAGCGTCGCCACGAGCAGCAGGCGCCAGGCGTCGCCGGTCACCGACCCAGACGAGCAGGAACAGGAACCCGCCCATGCCGGCGACCACGATCAGCGTCGTCAGCGCGAGTCCGAGCGAACTTGCCGCCGATGAACGCCGCCGCGCCCGACGGGCTTCGAGAACAGCACGAAGACCGTGCGCTTCTCGACCTCCTTGCGCACCAGCGCCGCGGCGACGAACGACCGCCACGACGAGGCCGAAGAGCGTCACCGCGACCAGGCCGAAGTCCACCATGAGGCGCCGCTCCTGCCCGAGGCTGATGCTGGCCAGCCACAGGCTGGCGACGATCATCAGCAGCGCGAACAGGACGATGACGCCCAGCACGCGGTCGCGGATCGTCTCGCGTGAACGTGTTGAGCGCGATGGCGCACGCGTCTGCCTCACGCCTGCGCCACCACGTCCGCATGAAGAAGGCCTCGAGGCCGGCGGCGTCCGCTCGAGCGCCTCGTCACCGTGCCGGTCCACAGCACCACGCCGGCGCGCATGATCGCGATGCGCGTGCAGAGCTCCGCGACGTCGGCCAGGATGTGCGAGTTGAAGAGCACGGTCTTGCCCTCGCCGTGCAGGTCGCTGGATGATGCCGCTTCACCTCGACGCCGCCCGATGGGGTCGAGGCCGGTCATGGGCTCGTCGAGCAGCACCAGCTACGGGTCGTTGACCAGCGCCTGGGCGATGCCGATGCGCTGCAGCATCCCCTTGGAGTACTTGCGCAGCTGCACGTCGGCGGCTCGTCGAGCCCGACGTCGCTCAGCAGCGCGCTCGACGCGGCTCGCGCGCTCGGCGCGGTCGAGCGCGAAGAGACTGCCGCAGAAGCCCAGGAACTCGCGCCCGTCAGGTAGTCGTAGAAGTACGGGTTCTCGGGCAGGTAGCCGACGTCCGCCGAGGCCGTCGACGCCGAGCTCGACGCGTGCCCGCGGTCGGCCGCATGAGGCCGAGGATCGACCTTGATGGTCGTCGTCTTGCCGGCGCCGTTCGGCCCCAGCAGACCGAAGACCTCGCCGCGGCCGACGTCGAGGTCGACGCCCCGCAGGATCTCGACCTTGCGGCGCGGAAGCCGACCTTGACGGTCTTCGTCACGCGACTGACGGCGATGATCGTCTGGGCCAGAATGGGGATCACGGACTCCTCATGCTCGCCGCAGTCTAGATTCTCGCCGCACACGCCGCACCCTGTCGACGGCGCACGAGAAAAGGGCGGGGCCGCACGAACGCCGCGCCCTTGACATCGAGCCGTCGCGGTCCAGCTCGTGAGCGCTGCTGCCGTCAAGGCAGACGTAGAGAGTCTTATCCGAGGCCGACCACGAACGGACCCTTGTCCGTGTCCTTGCGGTAGCCTTCAAGCTTGAAGGAGTCGTTGTCGTGCTGACCTTGTAGTTGTAGTCACCGTAGTCCGTGGTGCCCGTCGCCTCTTCCATCGGCGTGCCGGCGGTCGTCGCGAACGGGTTGTCCGGCCAGTTGTCGACGAAGGTCCGCGAGACGTCGCCTGAGTGCAGGTTCGCAGGGATAGGTGTCGTTCTCGTCGACGGCCTAGCTCTGCATGCCCATCTGGATGGTGTGCACGCCTTCCTTCACCGAGAGTTCTTCGCCTTCGTCGCGCTGATTGAGGAACATCGGGATCGCGATCGCGGCGAGGATGCCGATGATGATGATCACGATCAGGAGCTCGATCAGCGTGAAGCCCTTCTGCTTCTTGGTGAAACGCATCATTCTGTGTCCATCTCCTCTCTCGTACTTCGGCCCCTTTGGAGCCCTGTTGCCTTTGTTGACTACGTTCGCGCTTACGTTCGTGCCCCTAACGCAGAAACCTGCGGGCCCTTCTGGCATTCCACAGGCGACATCTCTCTCGGTTAGGCGGCAACCCAGCCGGCTCTGCATGAGCCCTGTGGCTTTGCGCCCCACTCTCGCGAGTGGTTTGCCCTTACGCCTTCGTCCCTATGATGCCGACCTCCCTCTCGCTAGACACTTCCGCGTGCGCCAGTGTTGTCGGCACAGGCGGCGGAACCCTTGAGACTCGGACCTACTCTGCCCAACCACTTGGGGGCGGACTGGAACAAACGTCTAGGCGCGCGCCGAGACACTTCTTCCCCGACCTTCTTCCCCAGCACGGCCTTCAGCTTGTCGAGCGCCTTGATCGACTCGCGCGAGACCTTCTTCTGGTTGAGGCCCATCTCCTCGGCGACCTCGTGCTGGGTGAGGTCCTTGAAGAAGAGCAGGTAGATGAGCCGGCGCTGGAAGGCGGAGAGCTTGTCGAGCGCCGCATAGAGGGCGATGCGGTCCTCGATCGGCAGCGCCAACGACTCCAGGCGCAGGGCGTGCACGCGGCTCGCGTCGGCCCGCGCCGTGAGCTCCTCGTCGTCGAAGGGCTCGTTGCGGCTGTGCAGGTCGAGGCGTGCGTAGAGCGCCATGACCTCGAGGATGCCCTCCTCGTTGACGTTGAGGGCCTCGGAGAGCTCGGGCAGCGTCGGCGGCCGCCCGAGCTCGTGCATGAGCTCGCCCGACTTCTCCTGGATCTCGTGGTAGAGCTTCTTGACCCAGCGCGGCTGGCGCATGAGCAGCGAGTCGCGCAGGTGGTGGCGCAGCTCGCCGTCGACGATCGCCGTGGCGTAGGTCGAGAAGCGCACGCCGCGCATCGGGTCGAAGCGCTGCGCCGCCTTGATGAGGCCCAGGTTGGCGACCTGAAGCAGGTCCTCGTACGGCTCGTTGGCGTACGAGAACCGCTTCAGGATGTGGTGCAGCAGGTTCTGGTTGCGGCGGACGATCTCGTCCAGCGTCGCAGGGTCGCGCGTCTCCGCGTAGACGGTGAGTAAGCGTTCGTTGGTGTCCACGGGAGACCGCCTGCCGGCGTCACTCCTTGACGATGTTCATCATGTTGAAGATCGGCAGGTACATCGAGATCACGACCACGCCGACGATCGCGCCGACGCCGAGCATGAGGATCGGCTCGAGGATCGAGGTCAGCGACTTGACGCTGGCGTTCACCTCGTCCTCGTAGAAGTCGGCGATCTTGTTCAGCATGGCGTCGAGGGAGCCGGTCTCCTCGCCCACCGAGATCATCTGCGTGACCATGGCGGGGAACACCGAGATCTTCTCCAGCGGCCCGGTGATCGACTGCCCCTCCTTGACGCTCTGCTGCACGTCCTTCATCGCCTTCTCGATCACGACGTTGCCGGCCGCCTGGCCGGTGATGTCGATCGCCTGCAGGATCGGCACGCCCGAGGTGACCAGCGTGCCGAGCGTGCGCGAGAAGCGCGCCACGGCGAGCTTGCGCACGATCTCGCCGATGCCCATGGGGATGTGCAGCTTGAAGCGGTCCCACAGCTCGCGCCCGCGGTCGCTGCGCTTGAAGCGGCGCAGCAGCCAGATGACGAGGATGATCGCCGGGAAGACGATGTACCAGTAGCCGCGTGATCGCCGTCCGAGACGCTGACCATGATGCGCGTCAGCATCGGCAGCTTGGCGTTGCCGAGGTCCTTGTACATGTCGCGAACATCGGGATCAGGAACATGACCATGCCGATCATCACCAGGATGGCGAAGCTGCCGATCATGATCGGGTAGACCATCGCGCTCTTGACGGCGCGACGGATGCTGTCTTCCTTCTCGAGCTGCGTCGCCACGCGGTTCAGCACCTCGTCGAGGATACCGCCGATCTCGCCGGCGCGCACCATGCTCACGTAGAGCTTGCTGAAGACCTCCGGGTGCTTCTCGAGCGCGTCCGAGAGGGCTGATGCCGGCCTCGACGTCGCTCTTGACCGCGCCGATCACCTTGGCGAACTTCTTGTTCGGCGGTCTGCTCCTCGAGCACGTAGAGGCAGCGCAGCATCGAGAGACCGCGAGCTCACCATGGTCGCGAACTGGCGCGAGAAGACGGTCAGGTCCTTGGCCTTGATGCGGGTCAGGAAGTCGAGCTCCATGTGGAGCCCCTTCTTGGCCTCGTTCATGTCCAGGACCGTGAGGCCGCGGTTCCGCAAGGCGGCCGCGGCCGCGGCTTTGCTGTCGCCCTCGATCTCGCCGCTGGCCGCGGCGCCGCGCTGGTCGAGTGCCTTGTAGGTGAAGTTGGCCATCATTCAGCCCTCCCAGGCTCTCAACGTCCCCGTCCGGCCGCCGCACCTGCCATCGCCGGCTGCACGAGGAGCCGCTTGAGGTCCTCGGGCGTGCTCGAGCGCCGCATGGCGAGCTCGCGGGTGATCAGGCCGCGCCGCACGAGGTCGGCGAGCGCGGCGTCCATGGTCTGCATCCCGTGCTGCGTGCCGGTCTGCATGACCGAGTAGATCTGGTGGGTCTTGCCCTCGCGGATCAGGTTGCGCACGGCGGGCGTCGGCACGAGCAGCTCGCAGGCGACCACGCGGCCGCGGCCGTCGGCGGTCGGCAGGAGCTGCTGGGTGCAGACGCCCATCAGGGTGGTCGAGAGCTGCACGCGGATCTGGTCCTGCTGGTAGGGCGGGAACACGTCGATGATACGGTCGATCGTCTGCGGCGCGTCCTGCGTGTGCAGGGTCGCGAACACCAGGTGGCCGGTCTCGGCCGCGGTCAGCGCCGTCGACATCGTCTCGATGTCGCGCATCTCGCCGACGAGGATGACGTCGGGGTCCTGGCGCAGCACGCTCTTGAGGGCGCGGTTGAAGCTCTTCGTGTCCGCGCCCACCTCGCGCTGGTTGACCATGCACTTCTTGTGGCGGTGCAGGAACTCGATCGGGTCCTCGACCGTCATGATGTGCTCGTCGCGGGTCTCGTTGATCTCGTCGATCATCGCCGCCAGCGTGGTCGACTTGCCCGAGCCCGTCGGGCCGGTGACGATGCAGAAGCCCCGGGGCTTTCTGGTGAGGTCGTGGAGCGCCTTCGGCAGGCCGAGGTCCTCGAGCTTCTTGATGAGGATCGGGATCAGGCGGAAGGCGGCGCCCAGCGAGTTGCGCTGGAAGTAGGCGTTCACGCGAAAGCGCGCCCGGCCCGGCACCGAGTAGCTGAAGTCGATCTCCCACTCGTTCTCGAGGCGCTGCCGCTGCTCCTGGCTCAGGATCGAGTAGATCAGCTCGCGCGTGTCGTTGGCGCTCAGGCGCGGGTAGTCGAGGCGCTCGAGCTGTCCGTTGATGCGGATGATCGGCGGCGACCCCACGCTGAGGTGGAGGTCGCTCGCGTCCCGTTCGAGGACTTCCAAGAGGATATCGACCAGATCCATTGCCTACCTCGCTGTGGGAGTGATTGCCACTGGTTACTTACACGATGACTCGGGCGATTTCCTCTACCGAGGTCATGCCCTGGAGGACTTTGTCGATGCCGTCTTCGCGCAGGCTCTTCATGCCCTCGGCCTCGGCCACGCGCGAGATCTCGTCCGAGCTCTTGCGCTCGACGGTCAGACGGCGCACCGCCTCGCTGACGATCATCACCTCGTACAGGCCCAGGCGGCCCTTGTAGCCGGTGCCGTTGCAGCGCGAGCAGCCCTTCGGACGGTACAGCGTCACGTCGTCCCTGTCGAGCACCTCGGGCGGGAAGTCGTTCTTGCGCAGCATCTCGCGCGTCGCCGTGTAGGGCTCCTTGCACGACTTGCAGAGCCGGCGGGCGAGGCGCTGGGCGAGGACGCAGTCCACGGCCGACGCCGTCAGGAACGGCTCGATCCCCATCTCGGTGAGACGCGACAGGGCGCCGGGGGCGTCGTTGGTGTGCAGCGTCGAGAGCACGAGGTGCCCGGTGAGCGCCGACTCGACGGCGATCTGCGCCGTCTCGCGGTCGCGGATCTCGCCGATCATCACGATGTCGGGGTCGCAGCGCAGGATCGAGCGCAGCGCCGCGGCGAACGTCATGCCGGCGCGCGTGTTCACCTGCACCTGGTTGATGCCGGTGAGGCGGTACTCGACCGGGTCCTCGACCGTGATCACGTTCTTCTCGGTCGAGTTGAGGATGTTGAGCGCCGCGTACAGGGTCGTCGACTTGCCGGAGCCGGTCGGGCCGGTGACGAGGATCGCGCCGTAGGGCTTGGTGAACGAGCGCGAGAAGCGCTTCAGCGCCTTGGGCGCGAAGCCCAGGTCCTTGAGGTCCAGCATCACGTTCGACTTGTCGAGCAGGCGCATGACGACCTTCTCGCCGTACACCGTCGGCAGGGTCGCGACGCGCATGTCGATCGGCTTGCCGCCGACCATCAGGCCGATGCGCCCGTCCTGCGGCACGCGGCGCTCGGCGATGTCGAGGTCGGCCATGATCTTGAGGCGGCTGATCACGCCCGACTGCATGCGCCTCGGCACGGCCATGACCTCGTGCAGCACGCCGTCGATGCGGAAGCGGATCACGAGCTCCTTGGCCTGCGGCTCGAAGTGGATGTCGCTGGCCCCGTCGTCGACCGACTGCGCGATGACGTTGTTGATGAGCTTGACGACCGGCGCCTCTTCGGTGGCGTCGCGGATGTCCGACGACGGGCTCGTCGAGCTCGGCCGAGAGCGCCTTCTCCTCGGCGTTCTCGCCGACGTCGCGCTCGCGGTAGGCGTCGCTGATCGCCTTGAAGATGTCCTCTTCGCTCGAGATCGCGGCGAGGATCGTGTAGCCGGTGAGGATCTCGAGGTCCTGCAGGGCGAGGAGGTTCTGCGGGTCGGCCATGGCGACGAGCAGCCTGTCCTCGACGAAGCGCACGGGGATCGCCGAGTAGCGGCGCGCCAGCTTGTCTTCGATGAGGTGCGACGCCGACGGGTCGATGCTGACCGCCGTCAGGTCGAGGAACGGCACGCCGAACTTGGTGCGCCAGGGCCTTGGTGAGGTCGAGCAGCGTGATGACGCCCTGCTCGAGCAGCAGCTGGCCGACGCGCTTGCGCGTCTCGGACTGCAGCGCCATGGCGTCGTCGACCTGCTCCTTGGTCGCCAGGCCCATCTCGACGAGGATCTCGCCGAGGCGCAGCTTGGACGCCTTGCGCGACCTGAACTGCTCGAGCGTGAACTCCTCGCGCTGCGCCTGCCCGGCCTGCGTGAGCGCCGGGTCGTACTCGTCGTCCTCTTCCTCGTAGGTCGTGTAGTCGGGGGCGGCGTCGGCCGAGGCGCCCTGCGCCTCGGCGACCGCGCCGCCGGGCACGGCGGAGGCCTCGCCGGGCGCGGCGGTCAGGATCTCGATGCCTTCGGGCGGCTCGACGGGCTCCGGCCACGCGGAGGCGGCGCTGGTCGCCTCGTCGTCCTCGTCGTCCTCGTCGGAGTCCGTGGCGAAGGGAGTCAGGCCGGACGCCGCCGCGGCGAAGCCGGCGAAGGCGGCGTCGAGCGCCTCGCTCGCGTCGAGCTCGGCGGCGTCGAGCGGCACGACCTCGGCCACGACGGCCTTGCCGTTTCCTCCGTGACCGTTGCCGCCGAACATGGCGTCGACCGCGTCCTCGAGCACCGCGACGTCGTCTTCGGCGCCCGCGTCGAGCCCGGCGTCCACGACCGTGTCCGCCTCCGCGCTCGGCTGCAGAGCCTCGTCCTCTTTCGTCGACACGGCGTCGCTCACGCGGTCCCTCTTCCGTTCACCGGCGTCCTGTCGTTGGCGCTTCCTGGCCACGCATGGCCCCCTATCTGCCGACGGCGCGGCACATGGCGTCCACCGGCGCCCTGACGCCCGTCCAGAGCTCGAACGCCGCCGCGGCCTGCCACACGAGCACCGACAGGCCATCGACGATGGTGGCTCCCTGTGCCTGCGCCTGCGCGAGCAGGTCGGTCAGACCACGGGTGTAGACGAAATCGGCTACGACCTGCCCCGCGGTTACGTTATCGGCCAAACCCCGGGGTACTTTACCTGCGCCCGTCATGCCCAACGACGTGGCGTTGACGAGCAGCCGCTGGGAGGCGACGAGGGCGGCGTCGAGATCGTCCGGCGAGGCGACCGCGACGGTCGCGCCGGGGACGGCGGAGGAGACGAGATCGGCGAGGCGCTCGGCGTGGAGGCGCGTGCGGTTCACGACCGTGAGAGAGGCGCCGCGGCGCGCCAGGGCGAGCGCCGCCGCGCGCGCCGCGCCGCCCGCGCCCAGGATGAGCGCGGGCGCGCCCGGCGCCGGCGCGCGGCACGCTGCCTTCCGCGGCCTCTCCCTGCGCCCCCTCCCTGCGCGCCGACCACCTCGTCCAGCGCGCGAAGGAAGCCCGCGATGTCCGTGTTGTAGCCGCGCAGGGTCCCGTCGTCCTCGACGACGATGGTGTTGACCGCCTCGGCCAGCGCGGCGTCGCGCTCCAGCCAGTCGAGATGCGGGATCACCGCGGCCTTGTGCGGGATCGTCACGTTGGCGCCGCGAAAGCCGAGGGCGCGGAGCCCGCGCACGGCGTCGCCGACGCGATCCGGCGCGACGGGCAGGGGAACGTAGGCGTAGTCGAGCTCGAGGGCGGCGAAGGCGGCGCCGTGCAGCGCCGGCGAGAGCGAATGCTCGACCGGCCAGCCGATGACTCCGACGAGACGTGTCGTCGCGCTTGGACGTTGCGTGCCGCGGACCGGTATGGGACCCCCTCCCTGCGGCGGTCCGGCCGCCGTCAGGTCGCTCGGTGGTATTTCGTCCCGCACGCGGCGACCTCCTGCCGCGGCATCCTGCAAGCGGGAGGGAGCGTCTGATCTTCGTGACCGATATGGCATCTGCGACGCGACGGGGCTATCGTTGTCGCGGCGGAAGGAGGGAGACGGCGTAGAGATTTTCGTTTTGTCGTCGAGCGTGATCCCGATACGGGTCTGCTTGTCGGCTACGTCCCCGGGTGGCCTGGAGCCCATTCCCAGGGCGACGAGCTCGACGAGCTGCAGAAGAACCTGCGCGAGGTCATCGAGATGCTCCTCGAGGATGGCGAACCTCAGCTCGAGTCGGAGTTCGTGGACGTTCGGACGATCCAGGTCGCCTGATCGTGCCCAGCGTTCCGGTGCTCAAGCCGCGTGAAGTCGTCGCGCTGCTGCAGGCGCACGGCTTTGCCGAGGTGCGACAGCGAGGATCCCACAAGCAGTTCCGACACGTCGACGGTCGCTGCACGACCGTCCCGTTCCATCAAGGGCGAGACGTCTCGCCCACGTTGCTGAAGCGCATCGCCACCGACGTCGGTCTCACGGTCGAGGAGTTCCTGGGCCCGCGCCAGTCGTAGCGAGAAGCCGCTCCACGGGCCGGCTCTACTCCGCGTTCTGCGCGTTCTGTCGCGCGCGCTCCTTGTCGCGCAGGAACTGGTCGTAGCTGTTCGACCAGTAGTGACGGCCGGTGCCGTCCGCGCGGGCGACGTAGTAGAGGTAGTCGACCTGCGCCGGGTCGGCCGCCGCCTGCATCGCCGCGAGACCCGGGCTGTTGATCGGCGTCGGCGTCAGCCCGGCGTACTTGTAGACGTTGTACGGCGACTCGACCTTGTAGTCGTCGAAGGTCAGCGCGGGCTTGCGCTCGCCGAGCGCGTACTGGATCGCGGCGTCGATCTGGAGCATCATCCCCTCGCGCAGCCTGTTCCAGATGACCGCTCCCACGAGCTCGCGCTCCTCGGCCACCCGCGCCTCGCCCTCGATCAGCGAGGCGATGATCAGGACGTCGTACTCGGTGAGGTTGGCCTTGCGGGCGCGCGTCATGTCGACCTTGTCGAGGTTCTCCCGCAGGGCGGCGAGCTGCAGGTCGATGAACGCGCGCGCCTTGATCTTCTCGCGCACCTCGTAGGTTGCCGGGAAGAGCAGGCCTTCGAGCATGGTCCCGGTCTCGTAGCCCTCGACCTTGACCGGCGGAGGGGACTGCGTGGCGACGCGCACGTAGTCGGCGGCTTCGATGCCCGGCACCGCCTTGGCGACGCGCGCCGCCTGCTCCGCGATCGTCAGGCCCTCGGGCAGGGTCACGTCGACGGTCGGCGCCGCGACGCCCTCGAGCAGCTTCGCCACGAGGTCGTCGTACGGCTCGTTCACGCGCAGCACGTAGGTCCCGGGCTTGAGGTCGTCCTCGTGCCCGTCGCCCTTGACCCGGTAGACGAACAGGCTGGCGTGTTCGACGACGTCTTTGGCGGCGAGGATCTCGGCGATCTGCTTGAGGGACGAGCCTTCGGGGATCGTGACCTTGACCTCGGCGCCGACCTCGCCGGGCGAGAGGTACGCGCGCACGGCGCCGACGCCGGCGCCGATGGCGAACGCGATCGCGACGAGGACGATGAGCGCGACGAGGCGCCGGCGGCCGCGGCGGCGGCGGTCGGGGGCGCGCGCCGCGCCCTGCCCGCCGCCGCGCTCGATCGGCGTCCAGGCGTCCGGCGGCGGGTCGAGACGGTCGTCAGGCATCGTCCGCTCCCGCCTCCGCGGCGCCCTGGTCGACGGTCGCCCGCCCGGCGGCGGGCGGCTCGGCGGCGCGCGCGGCCTGCGCGCGCAGGAAGTCCTCGAGGATCACGGCCGCCCCGCGCGCGTCCTCGGGCGCGCGCCCGCCGCGCTGGGCCGCGACCTTGGTGCTGAAGCGTTCGTCGTAGGTGGTCACGGGCACGTCGGTCGCGGCGGCGAGCCGGCGCGCGAAGGCGCGCGCCCTCGCCGCCTGCCCGTGCTCGCGACCGTCGAGCGACACGGGAAGGCCGACGACGATCGCCTCCGGGGCCTGCTCGGCGATGAGCTCGAGGAGACGCGCGAAGCCGGCGTCGCCGTCGACGCGGTCGACGACGGTGAGCGGGGTCGCGAGCGTGCCGGTCGCGTCCGAGACGGCGACGCCCGTGCGCGCGGCGCCGTGATCGAGGGCCATCACGCGCATGGCCGCGCCTCAGGCGCCGAGCAGCTCACGCACCTTCGCGAGAGCGGCGGCGAGAGCGGCGTCGATGCCCTGCGCGTTGGCGCCCGCCCCGCGCGCGAGGTTCGGCTTGCCGCCACCCTTGCCGTCCACCGCGGGCAGCATGGCCTGCAGAAGGATCTCCGGCGTGGACGCCGCGCCCGACGGCGGCGTCGCTCAGGGCGACGACGATCGCGGCGCGGCCGCCGACGGGGCTCGCGAGCACGACGATCGCATCCGGCTGACGCTCGCGGACCTGGTCGGCCAGCGCCAGAAGGTCGTTCGCGTTCTCGACCTCCGGGCTCGCGGCCACGACCGGCACCTTGCCGACCGGCTCGAGCTTCGCGAGGACTTCGTCGAGCCTGCCGCGCACCTCGCCGCTCTCGGCCGCCTTGAGCTTCTTCTCGAGCTCCTTGCGCTCGGCCGCGAGCTTCGTGACCGTCGCCGCGACGCGGTCCGCCTTGACGCCCAGCTCGTCGGCGAGCCCGGCGTACGTCTGCTCGAGCTCGCGGTAGTGCTCGATCGCCCGTGCCGAGGTGATCGCCTCGATACGGCGTGTGTTGGCGCCGACCGACTGGCTGGCGGTGATCTTGAGCAGGCCGATCTCGGAGGTCCACGAGACGTGCGTGCCGCCGCAGAGCTCGCGGCTGAAGTCGTCGATCTCGAGGACGCGCACGAACTCGCCGTACTTCTCCTCGAAGAAGGCGAGGGCGCCGAGCTCGGCGGCGTACTCGCGCGTGGTCACGAACGGGCGCACCTGATGGTTCTCGACGATGCGCCGGTTCGCGAGCTCCTCGATCTGGCGGAGCTGCTCGGCCGTCGGCGCCTTCCGGGTGCCGTAGTCGAAGCGCAGCTTGTCGGGCGTGACCATCGAGCCCGCCTGGCGCACGGCGTCTCCCGAGGACGATGCGCAGGGCGTTGTGCAGCAGGTGGGTCGCGGTGTGGTTGCAGGCGGTCTGGTGGCGCCGGACGCTGTTGACCATGGCCTTGGCGCGCTCGCCCTCCTCGACCTTGCCCTCGGTCAGGCGCGCGACGATGACCTGGTCGCCGACGAAGCGGACGACGTCCTCGACCTCGAGCTTGCCGGACTCGGTGTGGATCCAGCCGTGGTCGGCGACCTGGCCGCCGCCCTCGGCGTAGAAGGGCGACTCGGCGAGCTTGACGGCCAGCCGGCCGTCGTCGAGCTCGCCGAGCGCGCTGACGACGGTGAAGACCTCGAGGCGTTCGTAGCCGACGAAGTCCGCCGGCTTGTCGGCGTGGGTCGCCTGGAAGTCCTCGAGGGCGCCCGGTCCGGCGCCGAAGGCTCCCGCCTTCTGCGCCGCGCGGGCGCGCTCGCGCTGCTCCTCCATGAGGCGCTCGAACTGCTCCTCGTCGACGGTCATCTCCCACTCGGCGGCGATCTCGCGCGTGAGGTCGAACGGGAAGCCGTAGGTGTCGTGGAGCTCGAAGGCGACCGCGGCGGGCAGCTCGGCCCCGGTGTCGCGAGCGCGGCGCAGGGCCTCGTCGAGGATGCCCATGCCCTGTTCGAGCGTGCGGCGGAAGCGCACCTCCTCCTCGTTCACGACGCGCCCGATCTCGTCTGCGCTGGGCGACGAGCTGCGGGTACGCCTCGCCCATGAGGTCGACGACCTTGTCGGCGAGGATCGCGAGGAAGGGCTCGTCGACGCCGATGCTCACGCCCTGCTGCACGGCGCGGCGGATGATGCGCCGCAGGACGTAGTCGCGGCCCTCGTTGCCCGGCAGGACGCCGTCCATGACGAGGAAGGCGGCGGCGCGGGCGTGCTCGGCCATGGTCTGCAGGGCGCGGACGACCGCCGCCGACCCGTCCGGGCCGGCGCCGGCGAGCTCCGCGCCCCGGGCGACAAGCGGCGCGAACAGGTCGGTCTCGAAGACGGTGACCACGCCCTGGGTCAGGGCGGCGATGCGCTCCAGGCCCATGCCGGTGTCGATGCTCGGCCGCGGCAGCGGCGTGAGCGACCCGCCCTCGTCCATGTCGTACTGGGGAAAGACGAGGTTCCAGTACTCCAGGAAGCGGTCGCAGTCGCAGCCCGGCGCGCACTCCGGGCGGCCGCAACCGACCTCGGGCCCCATGTCGTAGTAGAGCTCCGAGCAGGGCCCGCACGGCCCCGTGGGCCCCACGGGCCCCCAGAAGTTGTCGCCACGTCCGAGGCGCACGATGCGCTCCTCGGGGATGCCGTGGCTCACCCACAGCGCCGCGGCCTCGTCGTCGGCGGGGACCGTCTCGTCGCCGCCGAAGACCGCCGCCCAGATCCGCGAACGGTCGATCCCGAGCTCGTCCGAGAACTCGAGCGCCCAGTCGATGGCTTCCTTCTTGAAGTAGTCGCCGAACGAGAAGTTGCCGAGCATCTCGAAGAACGTCAGGTGGCGAGCCGTCTTGCCCACGTTCTCGATGTCGTTGGTGCGAAAGCAGCGCTGCGCCGTCGTCATGCGCGTCGCCGGCGGCGTCTCGACGCCGAGGTAGTACGGCTTGTACTGCTGCATGCCGGCGCTCGTGAACAGGACGGAGGGGTCGCCCGCCGGCACGAGACTGGCGGGCTCGCCCGCCACGTGCCCGCGGGCGACGAAGAACTCTCGAAAGCGGTCGCGGATGTCGGCAGCGTTCACGGCGGGTCTATCCTTCGCGTTCGGTCTTCACGATGATGGGGGTGCGCCGGAGCACCTTGCGTCGCCCGGCGCCGCTACTCCCCGCGACGGGCGAGCAGCGAGGGGTCGGGGTTGTCGACGTCGCCGATCTCCTCGCGCAGCTTCTCGAGCGAGCGGCGGATGAGGCGCGAGACGTGCATCTGCGAGATGCCGACGCGCTCGGCGATCTGACTCTGCGTGAGGCCCTCGAAGAAGCGCAGATGGAGGATGTAGCGCTCGCGCTTGTCGAGCTTCGCGAAGCCCGGCGCGAGCGTCGTGCGGTCCTCCATGGTGTCGTAGGCCTCTTCTTCGCTTCCCAGGTAGTCGATGAGGCCGGCGTCCTCCTCCCCGCCCTCGCCGTTGGGCGAGGCCTGCAGCGAGACGGAGTTGTAGGCCTGACTTGTCTCGAGCGCCTCGAGGACCTCTTCGGGCGTGGCACTGGCGGCCTCGGCGAGCTCCTGGATCGTGGGCGAGCGCTGCAGCTTGGGCACGAGCTCGTCGATCACCTTGTTGAGGCGGATGTTGAGCTCCTGCAGGCCGCGCGGCACGCGCACCGACCAGCCCTTGTCGCGGAAGTAGCGCTTGATCTCGCCGACGATGTTGGGCGTCGCGTACGTCGTCAGTTCGACGCCGCGCTCGAGGTCGAAGCGGTCGATCGCCTTGATCAGGCCGATGGCGCCGACCTGCACGAGGTCGTCGAAGTGCTCGCCGCGCGAGGCGTAGCGCCGTGCGAGGGACCGCACGAGCGGGAGGTACATGGTGATGAGCTGCTCGCGCGCCTTGCGGTCGCCGTACAGGTGGTACCGACGCAGCAGGTATTGGTCGAGCTTGTCCGACTCGGCGCGGCCGCGGCCCTTCGTGTCCGGCTTGCGCGGCTCGCCGACGCCGCTCTTCGTCGTCGTCGAGCGGGCGGCGTTGCCCGGGCAGGGCCTCGAGGTCGAGCGGGTCGTTCGGTCTGCGGTCTTCGTGTGGCGTCAAGCCGGCGACCTCCGGCCCTTGACGAGTACGACGCGGTAGGTGCCGTCGCTCTCGGCCACCTGCACCTCGTCGCACGTTGTGTGAAGAAGGCGGCAGAGGTCGAGGCAGGCGCCGTCCGGCGCCGCGGGCTCGATCTCCTCGCGCAAGGCGCGCGACGTGAACGGACCGGCCGAGAACGACAGGACCCCGTCGTCGAGCCGCATCTCGACGCCGAAACGCGCGAGCTCCTCGGCGCGCAGCACGGCACGGAAGAGGTGCTCGGTGGCGAGGTACAGGTCCTCGAGCTGCTCGACAGAGAGCTCGAGACGCGAACCGAGCCCGCCCAGCACGAGACGGACCGGGGTGAAGGCGGAAAGCTCCGCCGCGACTTCGACGCGGATAGTCTCTGACACGACGGGCCTCAGACGGCGGTCGGCTCGGGCTCGGCGCCCGGTGGCATCCCGGCGCTCGGCGCAGGGTCGACGACAGGCGGCATATCGATGCCCGCCGCCCGCATGGACGGCGACGCGCTCGCGGCCTCGAGCTGACGCACGAGGTCGGCCTCCCTGCGCCGCGCCGCGGCCTTGCCCTGCTCGACGGCCTCGGCGGCGCGCCGGAGGGCTTCGTCGCCCGCGCGCTGCACCTCGCCCGGGAGCTGCTTGATCACGTCGAGGTACCCGACGCCCAGGCGCTGGTGGCGCTGGTGCACGTAGTAGGCGAGCCCGGCGCCCGCGACGATGGCGGCGCCGACGAACGAACCGAACAGCCTCATTGCGGCGCGTCCTCTACGTCGTCGCGCTTGAAGAACGTGTTCACGCCCTTGCTGACGCCGGCGCTGAAGGCGGCCGCCTTGCGCGCCGGCGAGGTCACGGCGCCCTCGACGGCCGTCGCCATGCGGTCGACCTTGTCGGTCATCTGCGAGACGTCCTTGGTGATCTCCCCCACGTTGGCGAGGTTCGCGTTGACCTCGTCCAGGGTCGTGCCCGCCTTGCTGATCAGAGGCATGGCCCCCTCGTCCACGTCGGCCATCACCTTGTCGAGGCGCTGCAGCGCCTTGCCGGCGCGGAAGAGCGCGTAGGCGGCGGCGATCGCCACGACGATGAAGAAGAACGCGGCTGCGTAGCGCAGCACGAGCGAAGACGTGCTCAAAGCGACGACGTCAAGCATGGAGTCCATGCGTCTCTCCTCCCGGCCCGGGACCACGGAATGCGGAGCTACGAGACACTATCATACTCCCCCTTCGGAGCTGAGCGGCGCTCGCCGACGGGCTCCACGGGCTGACCGGACGGACGCCGCGGGGGCGCCGGCGATCACGCCCACGCCGACCACGATGTCGCCGCGGTAGAAGACCGCGGTCTGGCCGGGGGCCGGCGCGGCGAAGGGCGCCGCGAGGCGCACGAGCAGGGCGCCGGCCGCGTGCGCTCGCGCCGGACGGTGGCACGTCCGGCGCGAGCGGCTCGACGGCGGCGACGGGCACGGCGGCGGAGCGATAGCGGAGCTGCACGGAGAGGTCGTCTCCATCGTTCGAGCGGGTCCGACCTCGGCCGAGATCCCGCGGTCGGCGACGTCGCGCACGACGATCTCGCTCACCGGCAGGTCGTCGGCGCCGCCCACGACGACCTCGTTGGCGGCGGCGCGCCGCTCGACGACGTACAGCGGCGCGTCGCTCGAGACGCCGAGGCCGCGGCGCTGGCCGATCGTGAAGCGCCAGTGGCCGTCGTGCTCGCCGAGCACGCGGCCCCGGCGGTCGACGATCGGCCCCGGCCGCGGCTCGACGCCCCGCTCCTCGAGGAACGCGCGATAGCCTTCGAGGGCGAAGCAGACCTCCTGGCTCTCGGGCTGCTCCGCCGCCGCGCAGCCCGGCCTCGCGCGCCGCGGAGCGGGTCTCGGCCTTGGTCGTGTCGCCGAGCGGGAACTCGAGGCGCGCGAGCAGAGCCGGCGGCACGGCGGCGAGCATGTACGACTGGTCCTTGGCGCGGTCGACGGCGCGCGCCAGGAAGGGCTCCTCACCGCCGCCGTCCCAGGGCTCGCCCTCGCGCGTCACCAGGCGCGCGTAGTGCCCCGTCGCGACGCGCGCCAGGCCCAGCTCGTCGGCGAGGCCGACGAGCGCCGCCAGGCGCTCCGGATTGCAGCGCACGCAGGGGTTGGGGGTCTCGCCGGCGAGGTAGGCGGCGACGAAGGGCTCGACGACGGTGCGCGCGAAGCGCGCCTCCTCGTCGAGCACGTGCAGTCGCACTCCGAAGGCATCGGCCGCCGCCTGCGCGCGGGCGATCGCCGTCGGGCCGCAGCAACTGCGAGGGTCGTCGCCCGGCCAGAGCTTGACGATCGCCGCCTCCACCCTGCGGCCCTGCGCCGCGAGCCTGAGCAGCGCGACCGCGCTGTCGACGCCGCCGCTGAGGGCGACGAGCACGCCTCCGTCAGGCGTCATCCTCGCCACCCGCGTCGTGGCCGTGACCGTCGCCCTTCGGGAGCGGCCCGACGATCTCCGCGATCTCGTCCTCGCGCCCGCTGCGCGCGAGGTAGTCGGCGAGCGCCAGGTGCAGGGCGTCGGCGGCCAGGTTCGAGCAGTGCATCTTGACCGCCGGCAGGCCGCCGAGCGCCTCGGCGACGGCGCGGTTCGAGACCTCGGCCGCCTCGGCGATCGTCTTGCCCATCACCATCTCGGTGACCATGCTCGAGGTGGCGATGGCGGCGCCGCAGCCGAAGGTCCGGAACTTGACGTCCTCGATCGCCTCGTCCGGCGACCTTGATCGTGATGCGCATGACGTCGCCGCAGACCGGGTTGCCGATCTCACCGATCCCGTCGGCGTCGGCGACCTCCCCGACGTTGCGGGGATTGCTGAAGTGGTCCATGACGAGGTCGGTGTACACGCGTCACGCTCCGGCGTGGTAGAGGGGACTCATGGCGCGCAGCTTCTCGACGATGGGCGGGAAGACCTCGAGGAAGCGGTCGACCTCCTCCTCGGTGTTCTGCCGTGCCGAGGCTCAGGCGCACGCTGCCGTGTGCGTCCTCCGGACGGTACCCGAGGGCGAGGATGACGTGCGACGGCTCGAGGGAGCCGCTCGCGCAGGCCGAGCCGCTCGAGACCATGATGCCGGCCTGGTCGAGCTGCAGCAGCATCGACTCGCCCTCGACGTAGCGCACGGCGAAGGCGACGTTGCCGGGCAGGCGCTCCGTGCGGTGCCCAAGATACGTGACCTCGGGGACGGCGCCGAGGATGCCCTCGGCGAGCCGCTCGCGCAGAGCGAGCGAGGCGCGGCCGGCGCTCCGGCATCTCCTCGACGGCGAGCGCGAGGGCCGCACCCAGGCCGACGATCGCGGGCACGTTCTCGGTGCCCGAGCGCAGGCGACGCTCGTGGCCACCGCCGTGGAGAAGCGGCGCCAGACGCGTGCCGCGGCCGCACGTACAGGGCGCCGATGCCCTTGGGTCCGTACAGCTTGTGGCCCGAGAGGCTCAGCAGGTCGACGCCGAGCGCCTCGACGTCGACGGGGACGGCGCCGACCGCCTGGACGGCGTCGGTGTGAAAGGCGGCGCCGTGCTCGTGCGCGATGCGCGCGAGCTCGGCGACAGGCTGCATCGTGCCGACGACGTTGTTGGCGAGCATCACCGAGGCGAGTCTCGTGTCGGGGCGGAACGCAGCTTCGTACGCGTCGAGGTCGATGCGCCCGTCGCGGTCGACGGGGACGACGTCGAGGGCCCAGCCGCGACGCGCGAGCGCCTTGGCCGTCTCGATGACGGCCGCGTGCTCGATCGCGCTGACGATGAGGTGGCCGGGCTCGAAGCGCTCCAGGAACCCGGCAAGAGCGAGGTTGTCGGCCTCGGTGCCGCCCGACGTGAAGACGATCTCGCGCTCGCCGGCGTTGAGGGCCGCGGCGACGGCGGCGCGCGCCGCTTCGACGGCGCGCCGCCCCTCGCGGCCCAGCGCGTGCAGCTCGGACGGGTTGCCGTAGCGCTCACCGAAGAACGGCAGCATCGCCTCGAGCACGCGCGGGTCGACCGGCGTGGTCGCGGCGTGGTCGAAGTAGATCGGCTTCATCGCGGCGCCCCTTCCGCGACGAGGTCCCGCAGGCTGAGGCCCTCGAGCGCCTCGGTGATCGCCTCGTCGAGGCGACGCCAGACGACGCGCGAGGCGCAGCCCTCGGCGCGCGCGCAGCTGCGGTCGGACAGCATGCAGTCGACGAGGGTCAGCGGCCCCTCGAGGGCGGTGACGACGTCGGCGACGGCGACGCGCTCCGGCGAGCGGGCGAGGGCGTAGCCGCCGCTCGCCCCGCGCGTCGCCCGCACGAGGCCGGCCTCACGGAGCCGTCCGAGGATCCGCTCCAGGAACGGGCCGGGGATGCCCTCGCTGGCGGCGATCTCGGAGAGAGGCGCCGGGCCCTCCTGCGTCCGCCCGGCCAGGTACACCATGGCCCGCAGGCCGTACTCGGTGCGCGAGGTGATCTTCATGCGACGCGACGCTCCTCGTCCCGCGGATGACGGCGGGCCGCGACGACGCCGCGTCAATCCCAACCGCTCAGGTCGGGATTATGCTTAACACGAGAGGGGAGCGACAGGAAGTCGGGCCGTCGTGAACCGGGCGGTGTGTTTTCGGCGTTCTCGCCGCGGTACCGAGGTGCGGCGGTGCGCTACTGCGCGCGCACGGCGTCGGCGACGACCTGCTCCATGACCTTCTGGCCGATCCAGCCGGTGTAGAGCTGCGACACCGTGCCGTCGCCCTTGATCACGACGAACATGGGCGGCGCGTTGACCTTGAGCTGGGCGAGCACGTCGCCGAGCTCCGCGACCTTGCGCGCCTCGAAGTTGAAGAACGAGGCCGACGACTGGTACATCGTCTTCACCTTGTCGAAGTACGAGAGCATCTCGTCGTCGGCGCCGGCGCCCTGCACGTAGACCAGCAGGATGATGCCGCGCTGGTCCTGGAGGGGTTTGCTGATGAACTCCGGCGTCTTGTCGGTGGGCTCGAGCTTGAGCGGCGCGTAGCCCGCCATGCCGTAGCTGCCCGTCGTGTTGTAGTCGGTGGCGCCCGTGGGCGTCGTGACGGTCGTGTCACCCTGCGCCAGGACACGGATGGCGGTGAACCCGCCGAGGATCGCGAGCCCGCAGAGAAGGACGAGCACGACTGCGATCAGGAACGACCTGTTACGCGTTACGATTCCCATCCTCGCCCTCCAAGGAGTTTGGCTCCACCCTGCCGTGCTCGCTTGATTCTCGAACCTGCTCTCGCAGGTGGGTGCTCTCTCGACGCATCCACGGACGAGCCGACGTCGAGCTCCCGATGTGTTCGTGTTGGCTCGAGAATGTCACGAGGTCACGAACAAGGTCGAGCCGCGCCATCCTAGCAAACGTCGTTTCATTCAACAAATGTTTCGGCAACCCTGCGCGGAGCTTGAGCGCAGGGTGTCGTCAAGTGAGGCGGAAGGCTCGGTCCGGACGGGAGGACTCAGCCCCGCCGGCGGCCCAGCCGAGGCGAAGGCCCGGGCCCGAGGGGCCGATCAGCCGAGGCGGATGCGCAGCTCCTTGAGCTGCTCGGCCGTGACCTCGCCGGGCGCGGCGGTCATGGGATCGCTCCCCGAGGCCGTCTTGGGGAAGGCGATGACGTCGCGGATCGAGTCCTCGCCGGCGAGCAGCATGACGAGGCGGTCGAGGCCGAGGCCGATGCCGCCGTGCGGCGGCGCGCCGTACTCGAGCGCCTCCATCATGAAGCCGAAGGCGCTCTGGATGCGCGCCTCGTCGAAGCCGAGGGCGCGCAGCACGGCGCGCTGGACCTCGGGGCGGTGGTTGCGCAGCGAGCCCGAGCCCAGCTCGGTGCCGTTGAGCACGAGGTCGTACTGCGCGCCGTAGACCTTGAGCGGCTCCGTCTCGAGCAGCGGCAGCGTCTCGGGCGTGGGCAGGCTGAACGGGTTGTGCCCGTAGGTGAGCCGGCCGGTCTCCTTGTCGATCTCGAAGAGCGGGAACTCGATGACCCAGAGCGGGGCCCAGCGCCGCGACGGGGCCGGGGCGAGCCGCGCGATGAGCTCGGCGCGCAGGGCGCCGAGCACGGGCGCGGCCACGCCGGCCTCGTCGGCGGCGAACACGATGAGGTCGCCGGGCTCGGCCGCGGCGCGCTCGACGAGCGCGGCCTGCTCGGACTCGCTCAGGAACTTGACGATCGGGCCGCGCAGCGCGCGCCCCTCCTCGACGTAGACGTAGGCCATGCCCCTGGCGCCGTTCGCCTTGGCGACCTCGGTGAGCGCGTCGATCTGCGCCCGCGAGAGCGCTGCCGCGCCGCGGGCGCAGATGGCGCGCACGCACCCGCCGGCGTCGACGGCGCCGCGGAACACCTGGAAGCCGCTCCCGGCGAAGACGTCGGTGAGCTCGACGATCTCGAGGCCGTAGCGCAGGTCCGGCTTGTCGGAGCCGTAGCGCAGCATCGCCTCGTCGTAGGTGAGCACGGGGAACGGCGGCTCGAGCGGCTCGCCGGCGGCGGCGAACATCGCCGCGATCATGCCCTCGACGAGGGCGCGGATCTCGTCCGTGCCCATGAACGAGACCTCGAGGTCGATCTGCGTGTGCTCGGGCTGGCGGTCGGCGCGCAGGTCCTCGTCGCGGAAGCAGCGCGCGATCTGGTAGTAGCGGTCGAGCGCCGGCGACCATGAGGATCTGCTTGAAGAGCTGCGGCGACTGCGGCAGGGCGTAGAAGCGGTGCGGCTGCAGGCGGACGGGCACGAGGAAGTCGCGCGCGCCCTCCGGCGTCGACCTGGTCAGCACCGGCGTCTCGACCTCGAGGAAGCGCTGCTCGTGCAGGTAGGCGCGCGCCGCCTGCACCACGGTGTGGCGCAGCACCATGTTGGCGAGCATCGGCGCGCGCCGCAGGTCCAGGTAGCGGTACCTGAGGCGCAGCGTCTCGTCGACCTCGGCCGCCTTCGGCGCTCTCGATCTCGAACGGCGGCGTCTTCGCCTCGTTGAGGACCTCCAGCTCGGCGACCCGCACCTCGACCTCGCCGGTCGGCAGGTTCGGGTTCACGGTCTCGGCGCTGCGCGCGACCACCGTGCCGCGCGCCGCGATCACGTACTCGGAGCGGATCGCCTCGGCGAGCGCGTGTGCGGCCTGCGGCGCCTCGCGACGGGTCGAAGACGAGCTGCGCGACGCCGGAGCGGTCGCGCAGGTCGACGAAGATCAGGTTGCCGTGGTCGCGGCGGTGCGCGACCCAGCCGGCGAGGCGGACCTCGCGCCCGACGTCCTCGCGGCGCAGCTCGCCCGGGTAGGTGTCGCGCAGATTCACGCGCTCGCTCCTTGCGCGCGGCGGCGCTCGGGACGTCGGAGAGCCGCGCGCTGAGCCAGGCGGCGAGGCCGGCGGCCGGCACGTCCTCTTCCGCCGCCGCCGGCAAGAGCCCTGACGCGCACCGTGTCGGCCGGCAGCTCCTCGAGGCCGAGCAGCACGGCGTACGCGCGCGCCGCTGCGGCCCGCCTGCTTGAGCTGGCCCTTGACGCTGCGCGCGGCGAGGTCCAGCTCGACGGCGAGGCCCGCCGCGGCGCAGCTCCTCGGCGAGCACGAAGGCGTCGCCGCGGCGCTCGTCCGCGAAGGCGACGACGAACGCCGCCGGGCGCCGCGGCCGGCAGCCTCGCGCCTCGCCCATCGCCAGGGCGATGCGCTCGAGGCCGGAGCCGAAGCCGACGCCGGGCGTCGGCGGCCCGCCGATCTGCTCGACGAGCCCGTCGTAGCGGCCGCCGCCGCCGACGCCGCTCTGGGCGCCGAGGCGGTCGGAGGCTGAACTCGAACGTCGTGCGCGTGTAGTAGTCGAGACCGCGCACGAGGCGGAAGTCGAGCTGCGGGCTCGAGCCCGACGCGGCGCAGCAGTCCGAGCACCGCGTCGAAGTGCGCCCGGCAGTCCGGGCAGAGGTGCTCGTCGATGTGCGGCGCCTCGTCGAGGACGGCGCGGCAGGTCTCGACCTTGCAGTCGAACGTGCGCAGCGGGTTGAGCCCGACGCGCTCGCGGCAGTCGCCGCAGAGCTCGTCCTCGCGCTCGCGCAAGGTACGTCGCGCAGCAGGCCGACGTAGGCGGGCCGGCAGGCCGCGTCCCCCATGCTGTTGACCGCCAGGCGCAGGCCGCTCGACGCCGAGCTCGGCGAAGCAGCTGGGCGAGCATGGCGATGACCTCGGCGTCCACCTCCGGCGCCGCCGAGCCGATCGCCTCGGCGCCGAGCTGGTAGTGCTCGCGGTAGCGCCCCGCCTGCGGTCGCTCGTAGCGGAACATCGGGCAGTAGTACCAGAGCTTCACCGGCTGCGGCCACTTGTGCAGGCCGTGCTCGACGTACAGGCGACAGATGGGCGCCGTGCCCTCGGGGCGCAGCGTCAGCGAGCGCCCGCCCTTGTCCTCGAACGTGTACATCTCCTTGCGCACGATGTCGGTGGCCTCACCGACGCCGCGCTCGAAGAGACCGGTCTCCTCGAACTCGGGGGTGACGACGCGCCGGTAGCCGTGGGCGCCGAAGACGCGCGCCGCCGTCGCGACCACGTGGTCGCGCAGAGCGGCCTCGTCGGGCAGCAGGTCGTACGTGCCCTTGGGAGCGCGCGGACTGCTCACCAGCGATGTCCGGGGTCGTGGCGCAGGGGCGAGAGGAACGGGTTGAGCGCCAGCTCGCGCCCCAGCGACGTGTCCGGTCCGTGCCCGCAGTGCACCGCGGTGTCGGCGGGGAAGCGTCGCACGAGGGTGGCGACGGAATCGAGCAGGGCGTCCATGTCGCCGCCCGGCAAGTCGGTGCGCCCGACGCTGCCGTAGAAGAGCAGGTCGCCGGCGAACAGGTGCCCGTCGAGGGCGAAGGTGTAGGAGCCGCGCGAGTGGCCCGGCGTCGGGATCGCGGTCACCGTCCAGGGCAGCTCGAGGGTGCTGCTCGCCCTCGAGCAGCACGGGTCCTTCACCGGCTCGATGTCGAAGCCGGCCATGGCGCCGAGCCCGCCGCCGGCCATCTGCTCGGCGTCTTCGGCGCCGACGTAGACGGGGATCGAGTAGTGCTTCGCGAGCGGCGCGACGCCGCCGAAGTGGTCGAAGTGGCCGTGGGTGACGAGCACCGCCGCCGGCGTCACGCCGACCTCGGTGAAGCGCCTCGACGACGACGTGCGCCTCGTCCCCCGGGTCGACGACCAGGGCGGCCTTCGCGCCCAGCACCAGGAAGCAGTTCGCCTGCAGCGCGCCGAGCGGCAGCGGAAAGACGTCGAACGGTTCGGACATGGCTCCTCGGGGACGCGGTTCGGCCGCTTAGGCTACCAGACGGCCGCGCCGAGCGTCGACCGTGCGCCGGCCTCAGCCGACGATGCGGTAGGCGTCGTAGACCGTGTCGATGGCGCGGATGTTGGCGAGGATGTTGTCGAGCTGCCGCACGTCGCCGACCTCGATCGTGAAGCGGTCGCGCACGGCGCCGTCGGGCAGCGTCTGCACCTGCCCGGAGAGGATGTTGACCCCCGAGTCGCCGAGCGTGCGCGCCACGTCCTCGAGGAGGTGGTTGCGGTCGAGCGCCTCGACCTGGATCTCGACCCTGAAGGCGAGGCCGCCGAGGCCCTGCCAGCCGACCTGGGTGAAGCGTTCGGGGTTCTTCATGAGGGCGCGCGCGTTCTTGCAGTCGCTGCGGTGGATGGTGATGCCCTTGCCGAGCGAGATGTAGCCGACGATGTCGTCGCCCGGGATCGGCTTGCAGCACTTGGCCATGCGTACCATGATGTCGCTCATGCCCTCGACGGCGATGCCGAACTCGCCCGACATGGCCTGCGGCTCCTCGGGCAGCCTGTCCTCGCGATGGGGCAGCATCTCGGGCGGCGGCGTCGCCTCCTTCATGGTGCCGGCGCGCTGCATCACCTTGGTGGCGACCGTCTTGACGGGCACGCGCCCGGAGCCGATGGCGGCGTAGAGGTCGTCGGTCTTGGAGAACCCGACCTCCTTGACGATCTGGGTGAACACCTTGGACGAGAGGATCTTGGCCGCGGGCAAGCCCTCGCGTCGCAGCGTGTCCTGCAGCAGGTCGTGGCCCGAATGCACCGAGTCCTCGCGCTGCTCGCGGCGGAAGAACTGGCGCACCTTCTGCTTGGCGCGCGGCGTGACGACGATGTCGAGCCAGTCCCGCGATGGGCCCCGGCTCGACTTCGAGGTGATGATCTCGACGATGTCGCCCGAGCGCAGCTTGTGGTGCAGCGGCACGATGCGCCCGTTCACCTTCGCTCCGACCGTGTGATTGCCGACGTCGGTGTGCACCGCGTAGGCGAAGTCGATCGGCGAGGAGCCCGCGGCGAGGCTCTTGACGTCGCCCTTCGGCGTGAACACGAACACCTCGTCCTCGAAGAGGTCGATCCTGAGCGTGTCCATGAACTCGCGCGAGTCGCCGGTCTCGGACTGCCACTCCATCATCTGGCCGAGCCAGGCGAGCTTGTCTGGGTCGCGCTCGCCCTTCTCCTTGTAGAGCCAGTGGGCGGCCACGCCGAACTCGGCCGTCTGGTGCATGTCGAGCGTACGGATCTGGATCTCGAGCGGTTTGCCGCCGGGGCCGATCACGGTCGTGTGCAAGGACTGGTACAAGTTGAACTTGGGCATCGCGATGTAGTCCTTGAACCGCCCGGGGATCGGCTTCCAGATGGAGTGGATGATGCCGACCGCGCCGTAGCAGTCCTTGATCGAGTCGACGAGCACGCGCAGGCCCGTGAGGTCGAAGATCTCGTTGAACTCCTTGCCGCCGCGGCTCATCTTCGCGTAGATGCTGTAGAAGTGCTTGACGCGGCCGCCGATGTCGGCGCGGATGCCGGCCCCGGCGAGCTCGGCGCGCAGAAACTCGGCCGCGTCGACGACGAAGTCCTCGCGGTCGGCGCGCCGCTGTGCGACCCACTTCTGGATCTCCTGGTACTTGCGCGGGTGCAGCGCCGCGAAGGCGAGGTCCTCCAGCTGCCACTTGAGGTTGTGGATGCCGAGCCGGTGTGCGAGCGGCGCGTAGACCTCGAGCGTCTCCTTGGCCTTCTGGATCTGCTTCTGCTTGCTCAGGTAGCTGAGCGTGTGCATGTTGTGCAGGCGGTCGCACAGCTTGATGAGGATGACGCGGATGTCGGTCGCCATCGCGACGATCATCTTGCGGTAGTTCTCGGCCTGCTCCTCCTCCTGGGAGGTGAAGTGCATCTTGGTCAGCTTGGTGACGCCGTCGACCAGCATCTCGATCTCGGCCCCGAAGTGCTCCCGTATCCACTCGCTCGGCGTGCCGGTGTCCTCGACGACGTCGTGGAGCAGGGCCGCGGCGATGGTGACCGAGTCGAGCTTGAGCTCGGCGCAGTTGAGGGCAGTGCCGACAGGGTGGTGGATGTAGTCCTCGCCGCTCTTGCGCTGCTGCGTCGCGTGCAGGAGACAGGCGGCCGTGAAGGCGCGACTGATGAGGTCGCGGTCGGCGTCGGGGTTGTACTCGCCCGACCGCGTCGAGCAGGTCGTCGAGCAGCGGCCGGTACTTCTCGGGGACGCGCTCTAGCGCCGCTGCGTCAGGCAGCTCGCCAGGTATGCTCTTGTGTGGAACCGTCTGCGCCATGCTCGATGCGTCTCGATGGTCGTCATGTCGGCCTTGCGCTGCGGCCGCTTGAGCTCGTAGCTTACGCCGTCGGTCCGCAGCAACCCGGCGGCCGCCAGCGTGCGCAGCGCGGCCGCCACGGGCAGGGCCGGCGCCAGGAACGGCCCCTGACCCAGGAGTCCCTGCTCGAGCCCGTCGTCAAACCGGCCCGCGCCGGCCTCGAGGGCGCGCCACACGCGGCGCAGCACCGCGTCGAGGTCGTAGCCCGCCGCGAGCACCTCTTCGCTGAAGTGTACGTCAGCCGGGCCCCACACGCTGTGGACGTAGGCGTCGGGCGCGGCCGACACGACGATGTCGTCGTGCAGGGCCGCGCTGAACGGCGGATCGACGAAGACGACGTGGCCGAAGGCGGCGACGAGCTCGGGGTGAGCGGCGGCGAGGTCGACGCCGGCCATGACGACGTCCGGGCCGGCGGAGGGCTCGCCCCCAGCCCCGGTCGCCGCCGCGAGCCGGTTCGCGCAGGCGGGCTGGAGGTACATGGCGCGCCGGCCGAGAGCCGGCGGCAGCGCGTCGCGGGTGAGCAGGGGCCGCCGGCGGGCGACGTCGGCCACCAGCACGAGCACGCGCTCGCCGGTCGCCGCCAGCGCGGCGATGGTCGACACGGCCGGGCGGCCGCGCCGGTCGCGCAGGCGGCCGTCCCGGCGCGCCTGCGCCGACGACCGCGGCCGCCTCTTCCCCGCCTTCGTCGGCGCCTGAGACCCGCGGCGGCTCCGCCCCGAGGAGCTCGCCGCCGAGCAGCCCGCTCCACAGCTCCTCCCCGCGCAGGCGCAGCTCGCAGGAGCCCGTGCACGAAGTCGGGCAGAGGTCGTCCGCCGACGGCTCGAGGCGGTGCAGGGACTTGACCTCGACCTGAGCGCTGACGCTGGCGTTGTAGGCGTTCTTGCCCAGTGCGAGGACGACGTCGAAACGCCCCGGCTCGCTGACCGCCTGCAGGCCGTCGAAGTCGAAGTGCACGGCGCCGCACGACGGCGCCGTCGCAGCGCACGCGGTACTGCAGGTGCCGGCGGTCGCGCGTGAGCCGCGGCGCGGCGATCTCGGCGCCGTGCAGGAGCAGGCTCACGCGCCGGTTGCCGAAGCCGTGCGGCGCGAGCAGCTCGAGCTCGTCGGCGAGCTCGAGGGTGAGCTCGTCGCCGCAGACGACCGCGTCGGCGACCCGCACGCGGGCGAGGTCGTCGGGGCCGAGCACGGCGGCGGCGTGCCTGGTGAACGCCTCGCGAAAGGCGGGGACGGCGCGCCGCTCGAGTCGCAGACCGCACGCCGCGCGGTGCCCGCCGTAGGCGATGAGGTGCTCCGCCGCGGCGTGGACCCCGGCGAGCAGATCGAAGGCGGCGATGCTGCGCCCCGAACCCTTGGCGAGCTCGCCGTCCTCGCTCAGCAGGATCGCCGGGCGGTGGAAGCGCTCGGCGACGCGCGAGGCGACGATGCCGACGACGCCCTCGTGCCAGTCCGGCGACGAGAGCACGAGCGCCGCCGGCAGCGGCTCGGAGACCTGCGCGACCGCTGCGGCGAGGATGCCGCGTTCGATCTCCTGGCGCTCGTGGTTGAGCTCGTTGAGGCGGAGGGCCAGCGGTAGCGCCGCCTCCCGGTCCTCGCAGCCGAGGAGTTCGAGGGCGATGGCTGCGTCGTCGAGCCTGCCTGCGGCGTTGAGCCGCGGCGCGAGGCGAAACCCGACGACGCCGGCGGTGACGCCTCCCGGCGTGACGCCGGCCACCTCCATGAGCGCCGCGAGTCCCGGGCGCGGCGCGCTGCGCAGGCGACCGAGACCCATCGTGACCAGGGTGCGGTTCTCGCCGACCAGCGGAGCCAGGTCGGCGATGGTCCCCAGCGCGACCACGTCGGTCAGCGGGCGCAGGGCCAGCGGCAGCTCGACCCGCGCCGCCCCGGGCTCGCTCAGCAGGGCGTGGGCGAGCTTGAACGCCACGCCCACGCCCGCCAGGTGCGGACACGGCGCCCCGGGGAGCTTCGGGGTGACCACGATGCACTCCGGCAGCGCGCCCTCGATCTCGTGGTGGTCGGTGACGACGACGTCCATGCCCAGCTCGTGCGCCCGCGCGACTTCGTCGCGGGCGCCGATGCCGCAGTCGACGGTGACGAGCAGCTTGACGCCCTCGCCGGCGAGCTCCTCGACCGTCGCCGCGGCGACGCCGTAGCCTTCGGTGAAGCGGTTCGGCAGGCGCCAGCGCACGTCGGCGCCGAGCTCCTCGAGCACGCGCACGAGCAGGAAGGCGGCGGTGATGCCGTCGGCGTCGTAGTCGCCGTGCACGGCGATGGGCTCGCCACGCTGCAGGGCCCGGTCGATGCGGCGTCGCGCGTCTGCCACCCCGGGCAGCAGGTAGGGGTCGTCGACGAGGTGGTCTGGCTCGAGGAAGGCCCTGGCTTCGGCCGGGTCGACGAAGCCGCGGCGCGCGAGGATCTGGGCGAGGGTCTCGCTGATGCGAAGCTCGTCGGCCAGCCGGCGCGCGGCGGAGTAACTGACCGGCGCGATGCGCCAGGAACCGTCGTCGATCAAGGCTGCATCACGGCAGTCAGTCTACCGCGCGGTGGCGACGGATGCGGTCGCCCGGCACTCGCGGGGCCGCGCGTCAGGGCGCGGACGGGGTGTCGCCGGCCGCGCCTTCGTCGGCCGGCGCAGGCTCGAGGGAGGTGACCGCCTCGCCGGCCGGCGCAGGTGCGACGGCGGTGACTGCCTCGTCGGCCGGCGCAGATTCGACGCGGTGACCGCCTCGTCAGCCGGCGGGCGGGCCGCGGCGGTGACCGCCTCGCCGGCCGGCGCATGTGCGACGGCCGTGGCCGCCTCGCCGGCCGGCGCCGGCATCACCTCAGTGGTGAGCTGAGCGGCCGGCGACGACGCCGGCTGCGCCAGTCGCGCCTCGCAATCGCGCAGGCGCCGATACGTCGCTTCGAGCTCCTTCTCGAGCTTGCGACGCGTGGCGTACGCGCTCGCGACCGCCACCGCCCAGCCGGCGATCCCCGCCAGCACGAGCGCGGCAGCCGCGCCGAGAGCGAGCCAGAACAGGGACACCGCAGGCGTCGAGCCCGCCACGTAGTCGAAGGAGACCGCGGTCCCGTGATTGAGAGCGCCGACGAGAACGACCACGAGCGCGACGATCATCAGGACCCACAGTGCGGTCTTCACGCTGCCCCCATTCGTTCCTGCGCCCATGCGCGAGGCCGGTATCGCGGCGGAGTATAGCAGCGCCCGCTAGGGCAGGATCTCGATGTCCGCCTCGGCGCGCGCGCGATCGAGCCAGCGCCTGAGGGCGGCGGCGCGGCGCTGGCTCAGGGCCGCCCGGCGGACCTCTGACGCGACCTCGGCGAAGGGGGTCGTCCGGGCAGGGCGCCGCGCGTAGAGCTTGAGGACGTCGTAGCCCCCGAAGCTCGGCACCGGCTCCGAGATCTGCCCCGGCCGCAACTTCGCGACCGCCTTGGCGATGGATGTGGGCAGCGTGTCCGCGCTCACCCAGCCGAGCTGCCCCCCGAGCCGCTTGAGCTCCGGGTCGCGGTTGAACGTCTTCGCCGTCTCGAAGAAGCTCCGGCCGTCTCGAACGCTCTTGATGGCACCGCGCGCCATCTGCTCGGTGCGGACCTTGATCTCGCCCAGCTTGACCGCCGCCGGCCGCGTGAACACGAAGAGGCGCGAGCGGTAGTAGTCCAGGGCCTGCGCGCGCGTCACCTCGAGCCCCGGGAACCTGGCCGCCGCAAGCCTTTCGCCGAGCGCGACCACGCCGAGACGTTCGCGAAGCTGAGGACGTGTGAGGCCGACACCCTTCAGCGCCTCGTCGAGCGCGTCCGGGCCGCCGACCTGGTCCTCGAGGTCGCGTATGCGCCGCTCGACCTCGGAGGCGGGCACGGTCACCCCGACCCGCTCGGCCTCGCCGCGCAGAAGCTCCTCGTCGATGACGCCGTCGAGCGCCTCTTGTCCCGAGGTCCCGTCGCCGGCAAGCCGCGCCTCACCGAGGAGGGCGTCGACCTGGCTCTGGTAGACCGGGCGCCCGTCGACGGTGGCCACGACGCGGTCGGCCGCTTTGGTGGCGTCCCCGTCGCCGCTCGCACCACACGCGGCGAGCGCGCAGCTCGCGAGCAGCGCGGCGAGGAGCGCGGGCAGGGCATGACGGCGTCGGGAGCGCGACACGACGGCGCGTCCCGCCGGGATCGACAAGGTGTCAGCCAAGGATCGCACGCTCGTAGACGGCAACCGCAGCGGAGAGCTGCGAGGTCAGGCCGGCGTGCTCGCCGTCGCGGTCCCGTCGGCGGCGTAGCGGGTCGGGAAGTAGCACGCGACCTGGTGACTGAGACTGGCGGCGTCCCCGTCGGTGCCCACGAGCGGCGGCATGGCCACCGTGCAGGGGTCGACCTGGGCACGCGCGCACCGTGGATGAAACACGCAGCCCTTGGGCGGGTCGGCCGCGCTGGGCACGTCGCCCTCGAGGAGGATGCGTCGCCGGGCGCGCTCCGCACCGGGGTCCGGGATGGGCACGGCCGAGAGGAGAGCCTCGGTGTACGGATGCCCCGGCCGGTCGTAGAGGAGCGAGCTGTCGGCGATCTCGACGACCTTGCCCAGGTACATCACGACCACGCGGTCGGAGATGTGCTTGACCACGGAGAGGTCGTGCGCGATCACCAGATAGGTCAGCTTGAACTGGGCCTGAAGGTCTTCGAGCAGGTTGATCATCTGCGCCTGGATCGACACGTCCAGGGCGCTCACCGGCTCGTCGGCGACGATGAAGCGCGGGTTCAGCGCCAGCGCCCTGGCGACGCCGATGCGCTGGCGCTGGCCGCCGGAGAACTCGTGCGGGTACCGCTCGCCCTGCTCCGCCGTGAGACCGACGATCTCGAGCAGCTCGGCGACCCGATCAAGGCGCTCCTTGTCGGTGCCGATGCGGTGGATGCGCAGCGATTCGCCGATGATCTTCTTGACCCTCATGCGAGGGTTCAGCGAGGCGTACGGATCCTGGAAGATGATCTGCATGTCGCGCCTCAGACGCTGCATGTCGCCGTGCGAGGCGTTCATGACATCCTGCCCGTCGAAGCTGACCGAGCCGCCGGTCGCCGACAGGAGCCTGAGGATCACGCGGCCCGTGGTGGACTTGCCGCAGCCGCTCTCGCCGACGAGCCCCAGCGTCTCGCCTTCTTCGATCGTGAACGACACGCCGTCGACGGCGTAGACGTGACCGGTCGTCCGCTTGAGGATCCCCGACTTGATCGGGAAGTACTTCGTCAGGTCCTTGACCTCGACGAGGCTCATGCGACGCTCGCGGCGAAGTACGGCAGGCTCGCGCGGATAGCCAGTCGTTCGTCGAGGGGCACCCAGCAGTGCACGCCGTGGTCGGGGCCGATGCTCTCGAGCTCGGGAAAGGTCTCGCGACAGACCGGGCGCTCGTACGGGCACCGCCCCGAGAACGGACAACCCGGCGGCAGCAGCAGCAGGTTGGGAGGCTGTCCTTCGATCGGAGTGAGGCGCTGCTTCTCGACCTCGTCGAGGCGCGGCAGCGATCCCAGGAGTCCCCACGTGTAGGGCTGGTGCGGGTTGTAGTAGACCTCGTCGACCGTGCCGTACTCGACGGTGCGGCCGCCGTACATGACCATGACCCGGTCGGCCATCTGGGCGACGATGCCGAGGTCGTGCGTGATCATGATGACCCCGGAGTTGTAGACGCCCTGCATCTCGCGGATGACGTCCATGATCTGCGCCTGGATGGTGACGTCGAGCGCCGTCGTCGGCTCGTCGGCGATGAGGATCTCCGGGTTGCAGGAGATCGCCATGGCGATCATGGCCCGCTGGCGCATGCCTCCCGAGAACTCGAACGGGTACTCGTTCGCGCGCCGCTTGGCATCGGAGATGCCGACCCTCGCCAGCAGCTCTACGGCCATCTGCGCCGCCTCGCGCTTGCCCTTGCCCTGGTGCAGCACGACCGCCTCGGCGATCTGGTCGCCGACCTTGAACACGGGGTTGAGGCTGGTCATGGGGTCCTGGAAGATCATCGCGATGTCGTTGCCGCGCACCTCGCGCATCTCGTCCTCACTGAGCGCCAGCAGGTCGCGCCCCTTGAGCACGACGGACCCCTCGACGATCTTGCCCGGCGGGTCGGGCACCAGGCGCATGACGGACAGGGCGGCCACCGTCTTGCCCGAGCCGGACTCTCCGACGATGCCGATCGTCTCGTTGCGGTCGAGGCGGAAGCTCACCCCGTTGACCGCCTTCACGACACCGGCGTGGGTGAAGAAGTGCGTGCTCAGACTCGTGACCTCAAGCAGGCGTTCGCCCACGACTACTCCTTCAACTTGGGGTCGGTGGCGTCGCGCAGGCCGTTGCCGAAGGCGATGAAACCGAAGACCGTGAGCACGAGGGCGACACTCGGGAAGAGCTCCATCCACCAGGAGCCGGCGGGCACGTAGGTGAGGTAGTTCGAGATCATCGTGCCCCAACTCGCGTCCGGCGGCTGCATGCCGATGCCGAGGAAGCCCAGCGCCGCCTCGGTGGCGATGGCGCCGCCGACCCCCATGGCGATGGCGACGTAGACCGGCGCCATGGTGTTCGGCAGGACGTGGCGGAAGATGATGCGCAGGTCGCTCGCCCCCTGCGCGCGCGCCGCCTCGACGAACTCCATCGTCTTGACGCTGAGCACGGAGCCGCGGTTGAGCCGCGCGTAGGTCGCCCAGCTCAGCACGCCGATGGCGATGAACACGTTCGCGTAGCCGGGACCGAGCACCGTCATGATGAGCAGCACGAAGAGGATGAAGGGAAAGGCGAAGAAGACGTCGGCGGTGCGCATGATCACCGCGTCGATGGCGCCGCCGTAGTACCCCGAGATCGGCCCCAGGGACAGTCCGATGACCAAGGCGATGGAGACGGCGATGACGCCGACCAGCATCGAGACGCGCGCCGCCACGAGGGTGCGCGAGAGGACGTCGCGGCCCAGGTAGTCGGTGCCGAAGGGGTGGTCCAGGGACGGAGGGGAGCCGAGACCCTCCGGGGTCAACGCGTAGTTCACCTCGTTGGGGGGGTAGGGGGTGAGCTGGATGTCGAGGAAGTGGGCGATGACCTGGGTCATCCCGATGACCATGAAGACGATGATGATGCCGAGGCCCACGAGCGCGAGCTTGTTGCGCCGCAGGCGGCGCCAGGTGTCGGCCCACAGGCCGAGGGGGGCGGTCGTCGGCAGCTCGCTCTCGGCGGTCGGCGGCAGCGGCGAATCCATCCGCGGGTCCTCGAACGAGGCGCCTGAGGTGACGTCGTACATCGGTGCCCTACTCGTACCTGATGCGCGGATCGACGAAGGCGTAGCTGATGTCGACCACGAGGTTGGCGATCACGAACACCAGCGTGGCGAAGAGCACGCCGCCGGCCACGACCGGGAGGTCGCGGGCGTTGATGGCGTTGTAGATCATGAGCCCGAGGCCGAAGCGCGAGAAGACGGTCTCGGTGAGGATGGCGCCCCCCATGAGGGCGCCGAGGTCGATCCCGGCGATGGTCAACACCGGGATCATCGCGTTCTTGAGGCTGTGCTTGAGCACGACCGAGCGTTCGGGAAGGCCCTTGGCGCGCGCCGTGCGCACGTAGTCGGAACGGATCACCTCGAGCATCGACGCACGCTGCATGTACGAGATGTACGCGACCTCGATGATGCCGAGAGTGATCGCCGGCAAAATGAGATAGGAGAGATTCGTCCAGTCGGCTGGAATGAAGTAGAGGACGGTCTCGCCGCCGCTGCCGGCCACGGGCAGCCAGCCGAGCCGGAGTCCGAAGACATACTGCATGAAGAGTCCGAGGACGAAGACGGGGATGCCCCAGATGATGAGCGCCGAGGTCGTGAGCGCCGTGTCCCAGAACGTGAACTGGCGCAGCGCCGAGTAGATCCCCAGCGGGATGCCGAGCAGCTCGATCAGCACGGCGGCCACGGCGAGCTGCACGGTGTTCGGCAGTGACTCCTTGATCATCTCCGTCACCGGGCGCTGGCGCTGGTACGACACACCGAGGTCGCCGTGCAGCAGACGCTCGACGAAGAGGCCGTACTGCACGTAGATGGGCTTGTCCAGGCCTAGGCTGCGACGGATGTTGGCGAGCTTCTCGGGTGTCTGGTCCTTGCCGGCGAGGACCGTGGCGGGATCGCCGGGGACCAGGAAGAGGATGCCGAAGGTGAGGATGGTGACGCCGATCAGCACGATGACGAGCTGAAACAGACGCCTGACGATGTAACCGACCATGCGGAGTGCTCCACCTCACGCGCCGCCCGGACCACCGGGCATCGGACATGACATCAAGCAGGTGGGCGGTCTGCCGCCGCTGACGGCGGCAGACCGCCCGGAACGCTGGTCAGAGAGTGTACGCGGCGCCCAAGCCGCGGACAACCGCTCCTATTTGACCCACGCGTCCCAGAGGTCGAAGGTGCCCATCGGCGTGTACACCAGGCCACCCACGCGCGTCGAGTTCCAGACGCGGAAGGCGCGGCCCCAGTACGTCGGGATGACCACGACGTCGTCGAGGATCAGCTTCTCGGCCTGGGCGTACAGGTTCAGCCGCTGCTGATCGTCGGCCGTCCCGCGCGCCTCGTCGATCAGGGCGTCGAACTCCGGGTTCGTGTAGAACGAATAGCCGTTCAGGCCCTTCTGCGTGCTGTAGAACATCGGGTAGAGGAAGTCGTCCATCAGCGGGTAGTCGGCCAGCCAGCCCGAGTACCCGATCTGGTCGCCGGGCGCCTGGCTGCGCTGCATCTCGTTGAGCTTGTTCCACTCGTAGCGCGGTGATCTTGACGTCGATCCCCGCGTCCTTCCAGCCCGCCTGCAGCGCCTCGGCGATCTTGGTCGCGGTCTCGGAGTTCGTCTCCATCCAGTAGTTGAGCGTCGGGATAGTGCCGATCTCCGCGACCAGCGACTTGGCCTGCTCGAGGTCGTACGTGTACGGCGTCTTCGCGATGCCCGCACCCGGGATACCCGCCGGGACGAAGCCCGTGGCCGTGGTCGGCACGCCCTCGCGCACGATGTTGATGATGGCTTCGTTGTCGGCCGCGTACGCCAGGGCCTGGCGGATCTTGAGACCCTGGTCGCCGCCGATGGTCGGCTCTTCCATGTTGATGTTCGTGTACATGATCGACAGCTCGGGCCAGGCCTTGGCCGACCACGTGCCGTCCTTCACCTTGGGGTTGTTCTGCGCCGCGGCGACCTGTCCCGGCGGGACGCCCGCCCAGTCGATGGTGCCCGTCTGGAAGTCGAGCCACGCGCTGTTCTCGCTCTGGTACCGCTGCATGTGGATGGCGTCGAGGTACGGACCGCCGCCCTGGGCCTCCGAGCGCCACCAGTCCGGGTTCCTGACCAGGTCGATGTACTGCTCGGACTTCCATTCCTTGATCATGAACGGGCCCGTGCCGCCTTCCGGCTTCAGGGCGTACTTCTTGACGCCGACCTGCTTGATGTACTCGACCGGCTGGACGTACATGATCGGGTGACCCAGCGTGACCGGGAAGTCGTAAAACGGCTGCTTGAGCGTCACCTGGAGCGTGTAGTCGTCGATCACCTTGAGGCCGCTGATCGTCTTGCCCTCGCGGAAGCCCGAATCGTCGGTGCCCTCGATCGCGGCCATCACGAAGACCGTGTAGTTGGTGCCGAGGTTCGGGTCGCTGTTGAAGTCCCACGAGTCGACGACGTCCTGCGCCTTGACCTCGCGGTCGACCGGCGGGGCGAACATGGCGCCCTGGGCGAGCTTGAAGGTCCACACCTTGCCGTCCGGGCTGTCCCAGCTCTCGGCGAGGACCGGCTCGGTCTTCATCGTGCCGTCCGACTGGAGCGAGTATTCGACGAGGCCCTCGAACATCTGGTGGTTGATGTTCCAGCCCTGGGACTCGTAGACGGTCCAGTTGGCGATGCCGCCGGGTTCGGCGGTCGATTCAAAGCTGAACGTGCCGCCCGGAACGGGCGTGCCTTCGTCGCTCGGCGTCGTCGTGCTCTCGTCCTCGCCGCAGGCGGCGAGCACGAGACCGGCGACCGCGAGCAGCATGGCGAGCACCATGAGGCCCCGCCACCGCATTCTCAAGCTACTCAATGTGACCTCCTTCGAGAGTCATCCGTCATCTCCGCGAACCCGCGGCGCGCACCGTGTGAGCTCACCGCCAGCCCTACCGTCTTCTTCCCCAGCCGTCCAGCACCTCCCGTGGATGACACCAGTGTCAAGTCAAGGTCCGTTCTGACCGTATCGAGCCGAACCTGCAGCCCCGTCGGCACTCTGCGCGCTCGCCGTGACGCCGTCAACCCGGGCTGTCAGCCCAGAGCCCACGCAAGCAGGAACGTCGTCGCGAAGAACGCGATGCCGGTGATGACCGTGTAGCGCGTCAGGTTCCTCTCCATGACGCTCGCCTGCGAGGCGAACGAGAAGCCGCTGACACTGGCCATGCCCGAATCCTTGCCGGAGTGCATGAGGATGAGGGCGATGAGCAGGACACTGACGATGAGATGGGCGGCGACGAGGATGGCGACGAGCGTGTTGTGCACCTGGATTCTCCCCTAGATTCGGGTCGCGTGACGCCGAGTACTCATACGAGCATAGCATTGTTGCATCTCTCAGGCCGCGACACAACGCCCCAGTAGGGGAAATCCCGTCACGAAGCCGGCTCCAGCAGCGTGACGCCGGTCATCTCGGCGGGCGGCTCGAGACCGAGCAGCCGCAGGATGGTCGGCGCGAGGTCGCACAGCCGCCCGCCGTCGCGCACGCGGACGCCGGCGGTCGTGGCGACGAACGGCACCAGGTTGGTGCTGTGGGCCGTGTTGGGACTCTGGTCGGACTCGAGCATCGCGTCTGCGTTGCCGTGGTCGGCGGTGACCAGGCAGACGCCGCCGCGGGCGGCGACCGCCTCGACGACCCGCCCCAGGCAGGCGTCGACCGTCTCGACCGCCGCCACGGCGGCCTCGATCACACCGCTGTGCCCGACCATGTCGGCGTTGGCGTAGTTCACGACCACGAAGTCGAACGCGCCGGCCTCGATCTGGCCCACGAGTGCGTCGGTCACCTCGACGGCGCTCATCTGCGGCTTGCGGTCGTAGGTCGGGACGTCGCGCGGGCTCGGCACGAGGATGCGAGTCTCACCCGGGAACTCCTGCTCGACGCCGCCGTTGAAGAAGAAGGTCACGTGGGCGTACTTCTCGGTCTCGGCGATGTGGAGCTGGCGCAACCCGGCGTCGGACAGCACCCGCGCGAGGACGTTCTCCGGCCTCTCGGAGGCGAACGCCACGGGCAGGGGGAACTCCTTCTTGTAGCGCGTCATGGTGACGAAGTCGACGGCCGGCGGGGCCGCGCCACGGTCGAACTCGGCGAAGTCCTTCTCGAAGAAGGCGCGCGTGAGCTGGCGGACGCGGTCTGGGCGGAAGTTGAACAACAGGCAGACGTCGCCCGTGCGCACGCGCGCCTCACGCTCGGGGGCCACGACCGTCGGGCGCACGAACTCGTCGTTCTCGCCACGAGCGTAGGCCGCCTGCACGGCGGCCTGGGCGTCGGCGGCGAAGAACCCCTCGCCGTGGACGAGAGCGTCGTAGGCCAGCTTGGTGCGCTCCCAGCGCGAGTCGCGGTCCATGGCGTAGTAGCGGCCGCTGACGACGCCGTAGCGCCCGAGCCCGAGCCGGTCCATGGTCTGCTGGACCTGGGCGAGGTAGCCGGGCGCGCTCCGCGGCGGCGTGTCGCGGCCGTCGAGGAAGGCGTGGACGACGACGTCCCGCACGCCCTCCCGGTGGGCGAGCTCGAGGCAGGCCTCGAGGTGCCCCAGGTCGCTGTGCACGCCGCCGGCCGACACGAGGCCCATCAGATGCAGCCTGCTGCCACGGCCGGCTGCCTTCGCCATCGCCTGGACCAGAACACGGTTGGTGAAGAACGAGCCGTCCTCGATCGCCTTGGTGATTCGCGTGAGGTCCTGGTAGACGACGCGACCGGCGCCGATGTTGAGGTGTCCCACCTCGGAGTTGCCCATCTGCCCCGCCGGCAGACCGACCGCCTCGCCGGAGGCGTCGAGGGTCCCGTGCGGGTACCGCTCCCAGAGGCCGTCGAACACGGGCGTGCTCGCCAGCGACACGGCGTTGCCGGGCCCGTCGGGAGCGACCCCCCAGCCGTCCATGACGATCAGCACGACGGGTCGCGCGACGCGGCCGACCGGCGAGCGATCCGGGTCTTGCGGCGACGTCCCGGTCACGACGGCCCGGCGAAGTTGACGATGCGCGCGAAGCTCTCGGGTTCGAGGCTCGCCCCGCCGACCAGGGCGCCGTCGATGTCGGGCTGGGCCATCAGGCTGTCGACGTTGCCCGCGTTGACGCTGCCGCCGTACAGCAGGCGCACCCGGTCAGCGGCTTCGCCGAAGCGGGCGTGAAGGACGGCGCGCACGAAGGCGATCGTCTCCTGCGCCTGCTCCGGCGTGGCCGTCCTGCCCGTGCCGATGGCCCAGATCGGTTCGTAGGCCACCGTCACGACGGCCAGCTCGGCAGCGTCCACCTCGGCGAGATCGGCCTCGAGCTGATCGCCGACCTTGGCTTCGGTCTCCCCCGCCTCGCGCTCGTCCAGGGTCTCGCCCACGCAGAGGATCGGCAGGAGGCCGCCGTCGAGCGCGGCGCGGACCTTGCGCGCCAGGTCGGCGTCGTTCTCGGCGAAGTACTGCCGGCGCTCGGAGTGCCCCAGGACCACGTAGCGGACCCCGAGTTCACGCAGCATCGCGCGGGAGACCTCTCCGGTGAAGGCGCCCTCGTCCACGGCGGCCATGGTCTGGGCGCCGACGGCCACGTTCGTGCCGGCACTCGCGGCGAGCGCCGTCTCGAGGGCGGTGAACGGCGGGCAGACGACGACGTCGCGGTCGCCGGCGTCGGCGACGAGGGGCACGAAGGCGTCGAGGAAGGCCGCGGCGTCTTCGCGGGTCTTGTACATCTTCCAGTTGCCGGCGAGCAACGGCCGCCGCGCCGGGCCAGTCTGGTCAGGCATCAGGATCACCGTCCATCAGCGCCTCGACACCGGGCAGGGCGCGGCCCTCGAGGAACTCCATCGACGCCCCGCCGCCGGTGCTGACGTGGGTCAGGCGCCCCTCGAGACCGAAGGCGCGGACGGCCGCCACCGTGTCCCCGCCGCCCGCCACCGTGACCGCGGGGCTCGCGGCGACGGCCGCTCCGACCGCCCGTGTGCCGGCGGCGAAGGCGGCCTCCTCGAAGAGGCCCATCGGGCCGTTCCAGTAGACCGTCCCCGCGCCGCCCAGACGGCTCTCGAAGGCGGCGATGGTCCGCGCCCCGATGTCGAGGGCCATGTCGTCGCCGCCGATCCCCTCGACGGCCACGGTGTGCGCCTCGGCGCCGGCTTCGGGTGACGGGGCGACCACGACGTCGACGGGCAGCAGGAGCTCGCCCGCCGCCCGTCCCGCAGCGACGAGCGCGTCGGCGGCCACGCCGACCTGTTCGCCGTCGCCTTTGGAGCGGCCGATCTCGCAGCCCTGCGCCTTGAGGAAGGCGTTCGCCATGGCGCCACCGACCAGGATCGTGTCGGCCAGGCCGAGCATGTTCTCGATGAGCGTGATCTTGTCCGAGACCTTGAGCCCGCCCAGCACGACGACGAACGGGCGGACCGGGTCGCGCAGCAGCCGTCCAAGGACCTCGAGCTCCCGCGTCAGCAGCAGCCCCGCGACGGACGGCAGGTAATGCGTGACACCCTCGGTCGAGGCGTGCGCCCGGTGCGCCGTGCCGAAGGCGTCGTTGACGTACACCTCGGCGAGTCCGGCCAGCTCACGGGCGAAGCGCGCGTCGTTGGCCGTCTCCTCGGCGTGGAAGCGCAGGTTCTCGAGCAGGAGCACATCCCCCGGAGCCAGCGCCGCCGCGGCCGCCGCGACGTCCGGCCCGACGCAGTCGGCGGCCGTCGCCACGGGGCGGCCGAGCAGCTCGGCCAGTCGCGCGGCCACGGGCGCCATGCGAAGACCCTCGACCACCTGGCCCTTGGGGCGGCCCAGGTGCGAGGCGAGCACGACCGGGCAACCCTGGCCGCGCAGGTAGTCGATGGTCGGCAGGGCGGCGCGGATGCGCGTGTCGTCGCTCACGCCGCCGTCCTCGAGCGGCACGTTGAAGTCGACGCGCACGAGGACGCGCTTGCCGGCGAGCGGGTAGTCGGTCACTGAACGCTTCATGACGCGCGCGGCCTCCTTGGCGGCGATGACTGGTGCGCGTCGGGGCGGCGAGGACCTGTGCCCGCGCCGCCCCGGCGCGCTCCTCCTTCTCTCAGAGCACCCGTTGCGCGAGCTCCACGAGGCGACACGAGTAGCCCCACTCGTTGTCGTACCACGACACGACCTTGACCATCGTCCCCTTGGCCATGGTGAGGGCAGGGTCGAAGATCGACGAGTGGCTGTTGCCGACGACGTCGATGCTGACGATGGGATCCTCCTGATACTGGAGGATGCCCTTCATGCGCTCGCTCCCGGCGGCCGCCTTCATCGCCGCGTTGACGTCCTCGGCCGTCACCTCGGTCTGGAGCTCGACGACGAGGTCGGTGGCCGAGCCGTCCGGCGTCGGCACGCGCATGGCGAAGCCGTCCAGCCTTCCCTCGAGCTCGGGGATCACGAGCGCGACGGCGCGGGCGGCGCCCGTCGTGGTCGGGATGATCGACGCCGCCGCCGCACGGGCGCGGCGCAGGTCCTTGTGCGGGAAGTCGAGGACCTTCTGGTCGTTGGTGTAGGCGTGGATCGTGGTCATGAACCCGCGCTCCACGCCGAAGTTGTCGACCAGCACCTTGGCCATCGGCGCCAGGCAGTTGGTCGTGCAGCTCGCGTTCGAGATGACGTCGTGACCGGCCTTGTCGTACATCTCGTCGTTGACCCCGAGGCAGATGGTCACATCGGGGTTCTTGGCGGGGGCGGAGATGATGACCTTCTGCGCCCCCGCCTCGAGATGCTTCGCCGCGGCGGCGCGCTCGGTGAAGTGCCCCGTCGACTCGATCACGACGTCGGCGCCGAGCTGCTTCCACGGCAGCACGGCCGGGTCGGTCTCGGCGGTCACGCGGACGCTCCGGCCGTCGATGACCAGCGCGTCCTCCTGGATCTCGACGACGCCCGGGAAGACGCCGTGCACGGAGTCGTACTTGAACAGGTGGCCGAGCGTCCTGGCGTCGGTGAGGTCGTTGATGCCGACGAACTCGATGTCGGCGCCCTGCCTCAGGGCAGCGCGGACGACGAGCCGGCCGATGCGGCCGAAGCCGTTGATACCTACGCGCACACTCATCTCAACCTCCCGTTGGGTTCCTGCGCCAACCTACCGCCACACGGCGGCGGCCAAACCGCCTGACGACCTGGCCGCCGTGACTTCATCGCTCAGCGCGAAGAGGCCGTCACGGGCTGCTCGAGCGTCGGGATGCGGCCGAGGAAGATGTTCCCGGTGCGCCCGTCTATCGAGAGCCAGTCGCCGGCGTGCAGCTCGCGCCCGGCCAGGCGCACCGTGCCCGCCTGCTCGATCACCTCCAGGTCGACGCACTCGACGACCGCCGTCTTGCCGAGCCTCTTCGCCGTGACCGCGGCGTGTGAGGTCGCGCCGCCGCGCGCGGTCAGGATGCCGCTCACCCGGGTGATCATCTCGATGTCCTCGGGGACGGTGTCAGGGCGCAGCAGGACGATGTTCTCGTCCGGCCCCTCGGCCAGCAGTCGGTCGATCTGCTCGGGGTTCACCGCCGCGCGCCCCGAGTAGGCGCCCCCCGCGACCCCCATTCCCACGGCGACAGGCGGCCCGTAGATGGGCGACGAGGTGTCGAAGTAGGCCGCGCCCTTGGCCTGCTCCTGGACCACGGCCCGTTTCTGCAGCACGTAGAGATCCTCGGCCGCCGGCGACTCGAAGGTGAACTCGATCTCCTGAGGGTCGAACTCGCGCCGCTCCACGAGGTCGCGGGCGACGGCGAGCAGCTCGCGGTAGGTCTCCGGGTAGTCCCGCTCGAGCGAGTGCTCGCTGCCGCGGTACGTCTGGCTGCCCAGCCGCTGCGCCTCGGAGATCGGCAGCGGGAAGACGAGCCCGCCGACGAGGTCCTCGCCCTGGCTCTGGACGGCGAAGTCGCCGAACAGACGCACCTGCTGGCTGTGCGGCTCGAGCGGGTTGTTGGTGAACGTCACCCCGGACCCCGACTCGCGGCTCAGGTTGCCGAAGACCATGCGCTGGACGACGACGGCCGTTCCCCACTCCTCGGCGATGCCGATGTACTGGCGGTAGAGGCGCGCCTGCGACGAGTCCCACGAGTCGAGCACCTTGCGGATGCAGGCCACGACCTGGGCCCAGGGCTCATCGATGAAGTTCACGCCCAGGTCGCGGGCCCGGGACTTGTAGGCCATCGCGATCTCGCGCATCTGCGCGGCGCTGAAGTCGAGCTTCTGCTCGACACCCCAGCGACCCTTGAACTCGGTCATGACGGCGTCGAAGAAGTCGCGGTCGATGCCGTCGGACATCGCCCACGACTGCAGGAAGCGCCGGTAGCCGTCCCAAGCCGCCCAGTCGAAGCCGGGAGCACGGGCGACCACCGCCGTCAGCTCGTCGTTGAGGCCCACGTTGACGAAGGTGGCCATGAGGCCGGGCATCGAGATGGCGGCGCCGGAACGGATGGAGAGCAGCAACGGGCGCTTCGTGTCGCCGAGACGGCGACGCGTCTGCCGCTCGAGGGTGCCGAGCGCGCGGCGAATACGCTGCATCGTGTCGTCGTAGAGCGGCGGATACGAGAGCGCCGGGATGGCCTGGAACAGCTCGGTGCTGAGCACGAACCCCTGGGGCACCCGGTGCCCGTACGCGGCCATCTGTTTGAGCCCCAGTCCCTTGAACCCGAGGGTCCGCTGGTCGTCGGTGCCCGGTTTGGGGCGGTGCAGCGGTGAGACGAGCCGGTCCGGGTCGTAGTTCATCATGCGCGTGAGGGCGTGGCTGTCGAGCCGACCGTGCAGCATCGAGATCTGGCGCAGAGCCGCGCCCAGGTAGCGGTCCAGCGACTGCATCCCCAGGGCCGAGACCAGGACCTCGCGCAGCACCATCTCGGCCACCGCATCGACCGACATGCGACGCGCCTCGCACTGTCGAGGATCGTTGACGAGCACCGCGTGCAGCACCTGCTCGTGGCTGAGCACCGACGTCGTCGACAGCTCGGTGACGCTCTGGGCGAGGAACTGGAACACGTTCTGGTACTGGTGGAAGGTGAAGTTGTAGCTGCTGAAGCTCGCCTCAAGCATGCTGAGGTTGGCGTCGAGGGCGCGCGAGTCGACGCCGTCGGCGGCGAGCGCCCGCTCGAAGCGCCCGATCGCCGTACTCATGCGCCGCAGCGACTCGCGCGTGACGTACTGCTCGATCCCCTCGTCGACCAGGTCCTCTAGCAGCCTGGCCACCAGGTTCTCGACACGGAAGGACAGCCCGAGCGCGTCGAACTTGGGCTCGCTGTAGTTACCGTAGATCGACGGGATGCCGGCGGCGATGTGGCGCTTCTGGTAGATGTTCTCGACCGCCTCCGAGGCGCCCGGGCTGAGCACGATGGCCTTGAGCTCGTCAAGCACCGTGAGGGCGGCGTCGAGCAGCCCGTCGCGGGTGCGCGGCGTCGGGCGCCTCTGCCACGCCGCGAGGGCGCCCTGGAACCGCTCGCGGACCTTCGCCTCGAGCAGCAGGTGACGGCCGACCGCGGTCCCCACGTCGCCGGCGGCCAGCGAGTACTTCTGCGCCATCAGCTGGTAGGTCCTCGACAGCAGCGCCACGCGGCGCCGCTGACGGTCGTCGACCAGGCCGTCGTCGGACGCTGCCTGCGCGAGCTCGGCCGCCAGCGCCTCGGGAGCGAGCGCCAGAAGCCGGTCGAGGAACTCGTCGACCTCAGGCGCCGGCTCGAGCCGCTGTCGCAGAGCGCCGAGGACGGCGTGCGGCCCCCTCGCCCACTCCGGCTCGCCGCGCACCCTCGCCAGGATGTTGGCCGAGAGGTACGGCTCGAGGCCCGAGGGGTCGAGGGTCGTCCAGTACGTGAGCACGGCGCGGCAGAAGCCCACGAGCCGGTTGGACGACTCCGCGTGCGCCTGCTTGCGCAGGAAGTGCATGAGAGAGTCGTGCCGTCCGCAGATCTCGTCGATCTCGGTCGAGACCGCCCGCAGCTCGCCCTCCGCGCCCACGTCGCTGAAGTACACCGGGAGGGTGCGCAGCAGCAGCTTCGCGACGAAGTAGATGGGCCGGATGTCGGCGTTGAGGAAGCGGGTCACGTCGCGCTGGAAGAGGTCGGTGTCGGCGATGTACACGCCGCCCAGGCGCAGCTGCACGTTGAGCGCCGCCGCCAGGCGCTCGAAGAGCGCCGGGTTCGACTCGATGATGTGCATCCAGCAGCGGATCTTGGGCAGGTGGTACGGGTTGACGACCGTCTCCCATTCGTCGGTCGCGCCGCGTATCTCCGGGTACTGGAACTTCCAGAACAGGATGTCCTCGATGAGGTGGTCGGCGGCCCTGACGTTGCCGGACTCGCCTATCGCCACACCGATCGCCTCGTAGCACTGGAAGCGCACCAGAATGAACTCGTTGTCGCGGCCGCGGAAGAACTCGGTGAGGCGGGTCAGGATGGTCTCGGCGTCCATGTGCCGGTCGGGGTGCATGAGCCGCTTGACCACGTCAAGCAGGTCGATCATGACCTCCTTCTGGCGATAGCCCAGGGTCTGGTCCTTGAGGAAGAAGAGACACACGGCGAAGCGGTCCTCGAGGTTGTCCACCCTGAAGAGTCCGTCGATCGCCTGCTCGAGGATCGCCGAGAACACGGGGAAGCCGGACCCGAGCAGCTTCTCGCGAGGAGCGTTCTCAAGCGCGCGCAGCAGCGCCGACGTGTACCGCCTGGCGAGCGGGCCGAATCGCCGGGCGACGGCGGCCGCATCGGTGAGCCCGCCGCCCTGCGTCTTCACCCACCCGGGAACGTCGAGACGGTCGCGCACGAGGCGATAGCCTACGCCGAGCACCTCGCGATAGAACTCGAGGAAGACGGCCGCGAGCGCCGGCCACCCGGCGGCCTGCTCGACGAGGTTGCGCACCAGCGCATCGCGTTCGAGCAGCGCGGCGGGATACCGGCGCAGGAGTTCGGGGAGCGCTTCGCCGAGCGTCTGCAGCGTGGCGTCGTAGTCTTGGCCGCGTCCCCCCTTCAGCGCCTCCGTCGACCACTGCAGCAGGGCGCGGAGCATCGGCGACGCCTGCTCCTCGGTGAGCGGCTCGTCGAGCAGCCGCAGGATCAGCTCCTCGAGGAGCTCGAAGAGCAGCGCCCGGTCCCCGGACCGCTCGAAGTAGGGCCAGTTGCGCAGGACGATCGTCTGGAAACCCTCGAGGAGCAGGTCGACGTTGCGGAAGCTGTGGAAGTACTCGCCCAGGGTGTCGACCAGGGTCGCCCGCACCCCGTGGAGGCCGGCGACCGCGTCCACGAGCGGCGCGTAGCGCTCGGGGATGACGACCTCCTGCGCGGTGGTCGCGATATTGGCGCGCAAGGCGTCGGATTCGAAGGGCAGCGGCGAGGTCGTCACGATGAGGTCAATGATACCGCGACGAAGCGCCCAGGCCGACGACGCCGGGCCGCCTCAGCGAAGCGGCGCGCGCGGTCCGGGCGTCTTGGCCACTCTGACACGGGCCCCGCCCCGGAGCCATGCAGTAACATGACGGGCGACCGGCGCTGCACTCTGGCGGACACCAGGCTCGACCGCCCGGCGCGAGCGGCGCAGAGGCCGCGTTCGACGAGGAAGGGGATCGCAGGCGATGGGTGGGCAACGGACACTCGGCATCAACGGGCTGGGCCGCATCGGCAAGCTGACGCTGTGGCACCACCTTGGACACGATGACTTCGACCGTATCGTCATCAACCTCGGGCGCCCGGTGGGCACGTCGCTGGACGCCCTCGCGCAGTACATCGCCAAGGACACCACGTACGGCGCCCTGCACCGCTTCCTGCACGGCCAGTCCGGGGTGCGCGACGTCACGGTCGTCGACGAGGGGCGCGGCCTCATGAGCGCCCACGGCAAGGAGCTCGTCATCCTGCGTGAGGCACGCGACCCGAAGGACATCCACTGGCGCGACCACGGTGTGGCGCTGGTGGTGGAGTGCACGGGCACGTTCCGCGACCCGCACGCCGAGCCGGACGACGCGAAGGGCGCCATCCGCGGCCACCTCGTCGCCGGCGCCCGCGTCGTCGTGAACAGCTCGCCGTTCAAGAGCAAGAAGAAGGGCGCGCCGCTGCCCGACGACTCCGGTCTGTTCATCAACGGCATCAACGAGTTCGAGTTCGACCCGGCCAGGCACAAGGTGGTCTCGGCGGCGTCGTGCACGACGACCGCGCTCGCCCACATGATGCGGCCACTCCTCGAGCGCGACCTCACGAAGAACATGATCACCGCGGGGATGAGCACGGTGCACGCCGTCACACCCGTCCCAGCCGGTGCTCGACACCGTGCCGAAGGCCGGCGCCACCGACCTGCGCAAGAGCCGCGGCGCCATCGGCAACGTGGTGCTGACCTCGACCAACGCCGCGGCGGCGCTCGAGCAGGTCATGCCCCAGATCGCCACCATCGGCTTCATGGCCGATTCGGTCCGCATCCCCGCCGCCAGCGTGAGCCTCATCATCCTCAACGTGACCTTCCAGAGCGAGGCGCTTCCCGACGGGACGGTCTCCGTCGGCCGCGACGTCGTCAATGCCATCTACGGGGAGGCGGCGGAAGGCGAGGCGCGAGGCCTCCTCAAGTACACCGAGGAGCAGAACGTGTCGGCCGACATGCTCGGCGAGGATGCCGCGGTCGTGATCGAAGGCGCCGAGACGCACACCCGTACCGGCTTCGTGGACCTCAAGCTCCCGCCGGGGTGCGCCAGGGACGGGCAGGACGACACGGTCCGCATCCCGCTCACGCACGTCAAGGTCTTCGGCTGGTACGACAACGAGATGGGCAGCTACACGCACCGCCTCGGCGAGCTCACGGCGCACATCGCCAGGAGCATGTAGCCGGTCAGCCGGCGAGATCCGCGGCCAGGGCGGTCAGCCGGCGCAGGCGATGGTTCAGCGCCGACTTCGTGAGCGGCGGGTCGGCCACGGCGGCCAGTTCGGTCAGGCTCAGGTACGGGTACTCGGCGCGCAGCTCCGCCGCCTGGCGCGTCGCGCTCGGCAGCCCCTCCCATGCGGACGAGGCCATGAGGCGCCGGGCGGCGGCGGCCTGGCGTTCGCCGGCCGCCGCCGCCCGGCGCGCATTGGCCTCGTCGCAGTTCGCCAGCCGGTTCGCCTGCTCGCGCATCTCACCGAGCACCGCGTGCTCCTCCCAGCGCAGACGCGCGTCGTGGGCGCCCAGCAGGGCGAGCAGGTCAGCCGCGGTCGCCGAACGCTTGCTGTAGCAGGCGACGTTGCGTCCGCGCTCGGCGAGTCTGAAGTCGAGCTCGAGGCGCGCGAGCAGGCGCCGGACCTGCTCCGCCAGTCCGGCGCCCTCGAGCGTGAACTCGACATGCACGCCCGCGCCCGGGGACGACAGCGTGCCGCAGCCGAGAAAGAGCCCGCGCACGAAGGCGACGAGGCAGCAGCGTCGCTCGACGACCCGCGCCGGTGCCGTCATCCTCACCTGCAACGCGTCGGTGAGCACGCCGACCTCGTTGAGCAGCTGCAGGTCGCGCTCGTCGCTCAGGACGACCTCGTAGCGGCGCCCGGCGGGCGGCGAACTGACCGTGCGCAGCTCGGCCTCGACGCCGAACGGCTTGAGCAGGGTCAGGGCGTGGCGGGCGACGACGGGCAGCGACAGCGTCAGGCGCACGGTCACCCGCCCGCCCGAGCCCATGGCGAACGTGCCCGCGCCGAAGAGGAGGCCCGAGAGCTGCGCCCGCCGGCAGTGCTCGGCGGGCGGCACGATCGCCGCCAGTTCGCGCTTGACGTCTCGGCTGAACGCCACGCGCCGGCCCCTAGCGGAGGATGCCGAGCACGGCGTCGCTCAGACCGGCGGGGTCGTGACGCACCACGTCGCCGGTCCGGGCCAGCGCGGCGCGCGCCACCTTGACGCCCATGGCCTTGAGGCGATCCTCGTCGACGACGACCGGGGCCGCGCCCGCGCGCTCGTAGGCCGCCGCCGACTCGCCGGTGACGGGGCTGTCGTTGACGAGGACGACGTCGACCATGCCGGTGACGCCGTGCCGGTGGAGCGCCTCGAGGTGATCGGCCGCCGTGTAGCCGTCCGTCTCCCCGGGCTCGGTCATCACGTTGCAGACGTAGACGACCCAAGCACGGGTGCGATCGAGCGCGTCGCGTACGGCGGGGATGAGCAGGTTGGGCACGACGCTGGTGTAGAGGCTCCCTGGGCCGAGGACGACCATGTCGGCGTGCAGCACCGCCTCGACCGCCTGGGGAAGCGCGTGCGGCTGTTCGGGCGTGAGCCACACGCGCCGCGGCAGACGGTCGGCGGCGGTGATGGTGCTCTCGCCGCTGACCCGGGCCCCGCCCTCGAGCTGCGCGTGCAGTACGACGTCGTCGAGGGTCGCCGGCAGCACGCGGCCGCGCACCTTCAACACGTGGGTCGACTCGTACACGGCGCGTTCGAAGTCGCCGGTGACCTCGGCGAGCGCGGCGACGAACAGGTTCCCGAAGCTGTGGCCCTCGAGGCCACCGTCGGCGAAGCGGTACTGGAAGAGCCGGCTCATGAGCGACTCGTCGTCGGCCAAGGCGACGAGGCAGTTGCGGATGTCGCCGGGCGGCGGCAGCCCCATGTCGCGCCGCAGGCGGCCGGAGCTGCCGCCGTCGTCCGCCATCGTCACCACGGCGGTGATGTTGCTCGTGTGCGCCTTCAGGCCGCTGAGGAGAGCGGCGAGGCCGTTGCCGCCGCCGATGGCCGCGATCCGCGGCCCTCGCGCGAGCTGGCTGCTCAAGCGGATCTCGCTCGCCGTCTCGGGGTTCGTGCGGCGCCACGCCCACGCGTGGCGACCGCCGACTGCCAGGGCGACGCCGCCCACGACGATGCCGTCGATGGCGAGCACGGCGGTCGTATAGGGACGGTCGACGAGCCACCCGAGACCGACGCCCCGAAGCAGATCGTCCGACAGGAGCACACCTGCGAGGACGATGAGCGAGTAGGCGAGGACGATCGCCCCGGCCGCGCTCAGCAGCAGCCAGCGCTTGAGCCCGATGCCCGGGTAGAACCAGTCGATGTGCGGCAGGGCCATGCTCGCCTCAGACGGCGGCGGGCGAGCGACTCACCCGGCGCGGCGCCCCGCTCACACATCCCTCGCGAGGTCGCGGTGCCGCACGATCGTGTAGTAGCCCTGCTTCTCGTAGCGGTCGCCGATGAGCTGCGCGATCGCGACGGAGCGGTGCCGGCCTCCCGTGCAGCCGACACCTATCGTGAGGTGCGCCTTGCCCTCGGCGGCGTACCGCGGGAAGAGGAAGTCGAGCAGTCCCGAGCAGGTGCTCGAGGTACTCGCCCGTGTCCGGCGAGGCGAGGACGAAGTCCCGCACCTCGGCGTCCAGCCCGGTCAGCGGCCGCAGACGAAGGTCGTAGTGCGGGTTGGGAAGGAAGCGCACGTCGAACAGCAGGTCGGCGTCGATGGGGATGCCGTACTTGTAGCCGAACGAGACCACGGCAAAGACGATGTTCGTGCGCCGCGAGTGCTGGATGATGTCCTTGTTGAGACGCGCCTTGAGCTCGTGGATCGAGATGTCGCTCGTGTCGACGACGAGCGTGGCTCGCTCGCGCAGCGTGGCGAGCAGCCGGCGCTCGCAGGCGGATGCCGTCGATCACCCTGCCGCCGTCGGCCGCCGGGTGACGACGGCGCGTCTCCTTGAAGCGCCGCACCAGCGCCTCGTTGGAGGCCTCGAGAAAGATGAGCGTGTGCTCGACGCCGCGCTCGTGCAGCTCGTCGAGGAGCTGCTCGAGGCGCCCGAAGTACTCGCCGCCGCGGACGTCGCTGACGATCGCCACGCGATCGACCTTGCTGCCCTCACGGCGGAACAGGTCGACGAGCGTCGGCACGAGCTGCGGCGGCAGGTTGTCGACGCAGAAGTAGCCGGCGTCCTCGAACGAGTCGATGGCCTGTGACTTCCCGGCCCCAGAGAGGCCCGTGATGATGACGAACTGCAGGGCATCGGCCATCAGGCTCTCCCCCTCCCTGCGCGCGTCACCTTCGTGGCGCCCGGCTCGAGGACGCCTTCGAGCTCAAGGAGCCTGAGCTTCCACGTGGGGTCGTCCCCGTAGAGCCCAGGCGTGCCGTCGTTCTTGATGACGCGATGGCACGGCAGGATGACCGGCAGCGCGTTGTGCGACATCGCCGTGCCGACGGCGCGATAGGCGTTGGGCCGCCCGGCGGCGTAGGCGAGGTCGCGGTAGCTCACCGCGCGCCCGTACGGGACCGCCGCCAGCGCCGTGTACACGGCGGTCTCGAAGGCGGTCAGGCCGCGGGCCCGGCAGTGCGCGGCGACGTCGAGGTCGAAGGTCACGGGCTCGCCGGCGAAGTACCGCTCGAGCTTCGCGACCCATCCGGCGCGGTCGCCGGCGCCGTGCCCGGCGCCTCGCCGCGTCGCGCCGCCGGCGGCCGCGATCGCCCGGCGCGGGCAGCTCGAGCTCGAGCGGCAGATCGCCGGCCATCGTCAGGAGCCCCGTGCCGAACGGCGTCGTGAAGGACAGCGTCCCGGCGCGTCCGGGGCGCTCGCCGTGTCAGCCTGTCTTGTGGAGGTGCGCATGGATCTCCCTCGCCACCTTTCGCGGCAGGCCGGGCACGCGCTCGAGCTCCTCGCGCGAGGCGCCCATGAAGCGCTCCGGACTGCCGAAGTGTTCGAGTATCTTACGCCGCCTGACGGGGCCGACCTGCGGCAGGCCGTCGAAGATCGTCGCCCGCCGCAGGTCGGCCCCGCGACGCTGGCGGTGGAACGTGAGCGCGAAGCGGTGGGCCTCGTCGCGGATGCGCTGAAGGAGGAGCGAGGCGGGGTCGTCGGCGGACAGCGGCAGCGGGTCGGCGCGGCCGGGGACGAAGACCTCCTCCTCCTGCTTGGCCAGGCCGACGACGGGCAGGCGCACGTCCGCGGCCCGGAGAGCGGCGAGGGCGGCGCCCAGCTGGCCCTTGCCGCCGTCGACGACGACCAGGTGCGGGCGTGCGGCGAAGCTCTCGTCGTAGTCGGCGCCGGCGGCCGCCCGCAAGACGGGCGAACCGGCGCCGCAGCACCTCGTTCATGGCCGCGAAGTCGTCCTGGCCGACGAGCTCACGCAAGGCGAACTTGCGGTAGTGGGCCTTCTTCGCCACTCCGCCCTCGAAGACGACCATCGAGCCCACCGGCTGGTGCTCGCCCAGGTTGGAGATGTCGTAGCACTCGATGCGCAAGGGCAGCTCGTCGAGGCCGAGGGCGTCGCGCAGCCGCTCGAGCGCCTCCACCCGCGACTGGCGTCGCCGCTGCAGACGCTCGACCTCGACCTGACCCGCCAGCTCGGCGTTGCGCCGCGCGAGCTCCATCAGACGACGCTTGGGGCCGCGCTGGGCGCGGCGCACCTCCACGGCGGTGCCGCGGCGCGCGGCGAGCGCCACGGCGAGCTCGGCGCCACCGTCCTCCAGCGGCGCGATCACCTGCGGCGGCACCGCGTTCCCGTCCCAGTAGAACTCGAGCAGGAACTCCTCGAGCACGTCCTGCGTCTCGCGCCCCGCCGCGTTGTCGACGAAGAAGGTCTGCCGGTCGACGACGCCGCCGTCGCGGACGCGGAAGACCTGCACGTTCGCCCCCGGATCGCCCTGGTAGAGACCGATGACGTCGAACGCCTCGGCGCTGTCGATGCGCGCGGTCTGGCGCTCGTGCACGTGGCGCACGGCCTCGAGCCGGTCGCGCAGGAGCGCCGCCGTCTCGAACGCGCTGCGCCTCGGCCGCCTCCGCCATGGCGCGCTCGATGTCGCGCTCGACCGCGCCCAGACGGCCGCGGAGGAAGTCCTCGACCTGGGCGATCACGGCCATGTACTCGTCGTGCGGGACGCGGCCGTCACAGGGCGCCAGCGAGCGCTTGATGAAGTACTGCAGGCAAGGCGAGCCGCTGCCCTTCCCGGCTTCTCCCCCTTGCACTTGCGGTACGGGAAGATGCGACCCGATCAGCTCGAGCGTGTCGCGCACCTTGCGCGCGCTCGAGTACGGCCCGAAGTACAGGTTGCCGGGCACGTGGCGCCCGCGCATGAAGCGCACCCGCGGCCACTCGTCCGTCATCGTGATCTCGATGTAGGGGTAGCTCTTGTCGTCGCGCAAGCGCAGGTTGTACGGCGGGCGGTGCTCCTTGATGAAGTTGTCCTCGAGGATGAGGGCCTCGCTCTCGCTGGCCGTCACGACCCACTCGACGTCGCGCGCCCGCGCGACCATCTCGGGGATGCGCCCTGTCGGCGCAGGCCCGCCCTTGCGCAGGTACGAGGAGACGCGCTTGCGCAGCACCTTGGCCTTGCCCACGTACAGCACCTCGCCCTCGGCGCCGAGGAAGCGGTAGACGCCGGGCTCGTTGGGGATGCGCCGCAGCGTGGCGCGAAGGCGCTCGACGGCCTCTTCGGCCGGGCTCGGGGCGGGCTCGTCCATCACGCCGATTGTACCCGCGCGGCCGGAACGGAGCGGCGCCGCGCCGCGCCGCCGTCAGCCGCGCGCGGCCGCCGGCGCGGAGGCGGCGACGACGCGGGTGAGGAAGCGCCCGGTGTGGGACGTCTCGCCGAGGGCGGCGAGCTCCTCGGGCGTGCCGGTCGCCACCACGTCGCCGCCCTCGTCGCCGCCCTCGGGGCCCAGGTCGACGATCCAGTCGGCCGACTTGATGACGTCGAGGTTGTGCTCGATCACGACGACGGTGTTGCCCTGGTCGACCAGCCGCTGCAGCATCTCGAGCAGCTTCTCGATGTCGGCGAAGTGCAGGCCGGTGGTCGGCTCGTCGAGGATGTACAGCGTGCGCCCGGTCGCGACCTTGCTGAGCTCGCTGGCGAGCTTGACGCGCTGAGCCTCTCCGCCCGACAGCGTGGTCGCCGGCTGGCCCAGCTTGACGTAGCCCAGACCGACGTCGTCGAGGGCCTTGATGCGCCGCGCGATGCGGGGCACGTTGGCGAAGAACGCGACCGCGTCCTCGACGCTCATCTCGAGCACCTCGGCGATGTTCTTGCCCTTGTACCAGACCTCGAGCGTGTCGCGGTTGTAGCGCTTGCCGCGACAGGCCTCGCAGGGCACGTAGACGTCGGGCAGGAAGTGCATCTCGATCTTGATCTGGCCGTCGCCCTTGCAGGTCTCGCAGCGGCCGCCCTTGACGTTGAAGCTGAAGCGCCCGGGCTTGTAGCCGCGCAGCTTGCTCTCGGGGGTCTGCGCGAAGAGCTGGCGGATGTGGTCGAAGACGCCCGTGTACGTGGCCGGGTTGGAGCGCGGCGTGCGGCCGATGGGCGACTGGTCGATGTCGATGACCTTGTCGAGGAGCTGCGCGCCGTCGATGCCGGCGTGTGGCGCCGGCGCGCAGCTTGGAGCCGCGGTTGAGGCGCGTGGCCATGCCCTTGAAGAGGATCTCGTTGACGAGCGTCGACTTGCCCGAGCCCGAGACGCCGGTGACGCAGGTGAAGGCGCCGACCGGGAAGCTGACGTCGATGTCGCGCAGGTTGTGCATGCGCGCGCCGCGCACGGTGAACCACTCGACGGGCAGACGCCGCTGGCCGGGCACGGCGATGGTGCGGCGGCCGGCGAGGTAGTCGCCGGTGAGCGACGCCGGTCGCCGCCATGATCTGCGTCCGGCGCTGCCCTCGGCGACCACGCGGCCGCCGTGCTCGCCGGCCCCCGGCCCCATGTCGACGATGTGGTCGGCGGAGCGCATCGTCTCTTCGTCGTGCTCGACGACGATCACGGTGTTGCCGACGTCGCGCAGGCGGAGCAGGGTGTCGATGAGGCGCCGGTTGTCGCGCTGGTGCAGGCCGATCGAGGGCTCGTCGAGGATGTAGAGCACGCCGACGAGCGCCGAGCCGATCTGCGTGGCCAGGCGGATGCGCTGCGCCTCGCCGCCCGAGAGCGTCGCCGCGGCGCGCTGCAGGTCGAGATAGCCGACGCCGACGTCGTTGAGGAAGCGCAGCCGTTCGGAGATCTCGTTGATCACGCGCCCGCCGATGAGGCGCTCGGTCTCGCTGAGCTCGAGGTCCTCGAGAAAGCTCATCGCCTCGCGCACGCTCACCCCGGTGAACTCGTGGATGTTGCGCTCGCCGACCGTCACCGCGAGGCTCGTCGGCTTGAGGCGGGCGCCGCGGCACTCCGGGCAGACGCGGTCGCTCATGTACTCCTCGATCTTCTGGCGCACGAGTCTCGGACTCGGTCTCGGCGTAGCGCCGCTGGAGGTGAGCGAGGATGCCGTGGAAGCTGGCCGTGTAGTGGCGCATGCGGCCCTCGTAGTTGCGGTAGCTCATGGGCACTCGAGTGCTGCCGGTGCCGTAGAGGAAGAGGTCGCGATGCTCCTCGGGCAGGTCGTCCCAGGGCGTCTCGAGGTCGACCTTGAAGGTCTCGGCGATCGACGCGATGACCTGCTCGAGCCAGCCGAACGAGAGCTGCCCGTACGGCAGCAGCGCCCCCTTGGCGATCGAGACCGAACCGTCCGGGACGACCAGGCCGGGGTCGATCTCGCGCGTGGACCCGAGCCCGTGGCACGCCGGACACGCCCCGTGAGGGCTGTTGAACGAGAACACCCGGGGCTCGATCTCGGGCAGCGAGATGCCGCAGTGCACGCAGGCGAACTTCTCGCTGAAGGTGAGGGTGGGCCCGTCGGCGAGCTCGACGTCGACGAGGCCGTCGGCGAGCTGGGCGGCGGTCTCGACGGAGTCGGTCAGCCGCCGCCGCAGCCCGTCCTTCATCACCAGGCGGTCGACGATGACGGCGATGTCGTGCTTGTACTTCTTGTCGAGGTCGAAGCTGCTCGTCGAGCTCGCGCACCTGGCCGTCGACCTTCACGCGGGTGAAGCCGTCGGCGCGCAGCTGCTCGAACATCCTGCCGTACTCGCCCTTGCGGCCGCGCACCAGCGGCGCGACGACGCTGAAGCGCGTCCCCGAGCTCGAGCTCGCACACCTGGTCGACGATCTGCTGCACCGACTGCCCGGCGATGGGGCGCCCGCAGTTCGGGCAATGCGGGTGGCCGACGCGCGCGTACAGCAGGCGCAGGTAGTCGTAGATCTCGGTGACGGTGCCGACCGTCGAGCGCGGGTTGCGCGAGGTCGTCTTCTGGTCGATCGAGATCGCCGGCGAGAGACCCTCGATGGAGTCGACGTCCGGCTTGTCCATCTGCCCGAGGAACTGGCGCGCGTACGCCGAGAGCGACTCGACGTAGCGGCGCTGGCCCTCGGCGTAGATGGTGTCGAACGCGAGCGACGACTTGCCCGAGCCGGAGAGCCCGGTGATGACGATGAAGCGGTCGCGCGGCAGGGACAGCGAGATGTCCTTGAGGTTGTGCTCGCGGGCGCCGGTGATGACGATGCTGTCGCTCATGCCGTCGTCATGCCTCCCCGACGCACCTGCTAGTCGATCAGCAGCATGCCGGTCCACGAGGCGCGGTCGACGGCCGGCATCTCGACGTCGAGGCCGGCCGCCCGCGCCGTGGCGATCGACGTCGACGCCGACCGCCTCAGCGGACGGACGCGCCTCGAACGGGTGCCGGCAGACGCCGTCCTCGATGCCCTCGCAGACCTCGCAGAGCACGCAGTCGCCGCCGGCGAACGCGGCGGCGAAGCGGTAGCCGAGCTTGAAGGCCTCGCGCTCGAGCGCGCTCATGAGCTTGGCGAACGCGTTCTGGGCAGCGGCGATCTCGTCGTCGCAGCCAACGTCCTCGGCGCCTCAGCGCGCGGCTCTCGGCGTACGTCTTGCCGTCGAGGGCCGTCGTCGACCTGCGCCTGCGTGACGGGGATGCTCCTGCTGCACGAGCAGGACGTCCGAGTAGCGCGCCAGCGCGGCGCGCGTCTCGTCCGGTCCGGGCACGTGCGGCGGGCACATGAGGTTGCGCCCGTAGCTCGAGCAGCGCGGCACGCGGCACTTGAGGCGCACGCGCTCGTCGACGACGACCGACGCCGCCGGCAGCGGCGCGGCGCGGTCGGCGCCGAGCTCGTGCGCCTTGTCGATGAGATGCTTGACGTGCCAGGCGTCAGCCACCGGCGCTCCCCCTCCTGCTCAGCTCGCGGCTGAGCTCCTTGACCTCGTCCCTGCAGCTTTGCAGCGTACTCGAACTTGAGCTCGTCCGCCGCCTGGAACATCTCGGCCTCGAGGTCGGCGATGAGGCGCTCGAGGTCGGCGGTGGGCATGGCGAGCTTCTTCGCCACCGCCTTCGCCGCGCGTCGTCCCTTGGTCGGCACGCCCGCCTGGTCGCTCACCATCTGGGCGATGTCGCTCACCGCCTTGACGACGCTGCGCGGCGTCATGCCGTGGGCCTCGTTGTAGGCTACCTGCTTGGCGCGGCGCCGGTCGGTCTCGTCGATGGCGAGGCGCATCGCCTCGGTCATCCTGTCGGCGTACATGAGCACCTTGCCGTCGACGCTGCGCGCCGCGCGGCCCACCGTCTGGATGAGGCTGGTCTGGCCGCGCAGGAAGCCCTCCTTGTCGGCGTCGAGGATCGCGACCAGCGTGACCTCGGGCAAGTCGAGGCCCTCGCGCAACAGGTTGATGCCGACGAGCACGTCGAACTCTCCCAGGCGCAGCTGGCGCACGATCTGGATGCGCTCGATGGTGTCGATCTCGCTGTGCAGGTAGCGCACCTTGAAGCCGTTCTCGACGAGATAGTCGGTGAGGTCCTCCGCCATGCGCTTGGTGAGGGTGGTGACGAGCACGCGCTGGTCCCTCTCGACGCGCGCCGCGATCTCGTTCATGAGGTCGTCGATCTGGCCCTCCGTGCGACGGACCTCGATCTCGGGGTCGACGAGACCGGTCGGCCGGATGAGCTGCTCGGCGATGTTGACGCTGTTGGCGAGCTCGAACTGCCCCGGCGTGGCGCTGACGAAGACGATCTGCGGGACCTTCTCGAGGAACTCGTCGATGCGCAGCGGCCGGTTGTCGAGGGCGCTGGGCAGGCGGAAGCCGTAGTCGACCAGCATGTTCTTGCGCGACTTGTCGCCCTCGGACATGGCGCGGATCTGCGGCAGCGACATGTGCGACTCGTCGATGAAGCAGAGCCAGTCGTCGGGGAAGTAGTCGAGGAGGCAGTTGGGCGTCGCCCCGGGCTCCTTGCCGAGGAGGATGCGCGAGTAGTTCTCGATGCCGTTGCAGAAGCCCATCTCGCGCAGCATCTCCATGTCGTAGAGGGTGCGCTGGCGCAGGCGGTGGGCCTCGAGCACCTTGCCGTGCTCTTCGAACCATGCGCAGCGTTCGTCGAGCTCGCGCTGGATCTCGACCAGGGCGCGCTCGACGGCGGGGCCGCTGGTGATGAAGTGCGTGGCCGGGTAGACCGCGACGTACCGGGGCTTCTCGAGGACCTCCCCTCCCACCGGGTCGAAGCGCGCGATCTGCTCGACCTCGTCGCCCCAGAACTGCACGCGGATCGCCGTGTCCTGGTCGGCGGGCCAGATCTCGACGGAATCGCCACGGACGCGGAACTTGCCGCGCGCGGGCTCGAAGTCGTTGCGCGCGTACTGGTTGCTCGACGAGCTTGCGCAGGGTCTCGTCGCGGTCGACCGTCTGGCCCGTCTGGAGGAGCACGACGCTCTCGAGGTAGTCCTCGGGCGAGCCGAGGCCGTAGATGCAGCTCACGCTGGCGACGATGACGACGTCGCGGCGCAGGAAGAGCGACGTCGTCGCCGAGTGCCGCAGCCGGTCGATCTCGTCGTTGATCGACGAGTCCTTCTCGATGTACAGGTCCTGGGCCGGGACGTACGCCTCGGGCTGGTAGTAGTCGTAGTAGCTGACGAAGTACTCGACCGCGTTCTCCGGCAGGAACTCGCGGAACTCGTTGCAGAGCTGCGCGGCGAGGGTCTTGTTGTGGGCGATGACGAGCGCGGGCTTCTGGGTGCGCTCGATGACGTTCGCCATCGTGAACGTCTTGCCCGACCCGGTCACGCCCAGCAGTGTCTGATAGCGGTCGCCGCGCGCGATGCCGGCCGACAGCGCGGCGACCGCCTCGGGCTGGTCGCCGGTGAGTCCGTAGCTCGCCTGGATGCGGAAGTCGGTCATGGCCTCGGGTCGGTCGCGCCGGTCGGGATACCCAGACTGTACCAACACGAACACACGTTCGCAACACCTCGAGACGGGCCGCGGAACGTCACCAGGACCGCGGGCCGCATCGCCAGAGACATCACGGCGCCGGTCCGAGCTCTCCGCCGTACGCGCGCCGGTACACGTCGGTCAGCGCGAGCGACCTCGCGCACGTACTCGCGCGTGTCGGTGAACGGGATGTCGTCGACGGCCATCTCGCCGTCCGTCCGCGCCGCCCAGCGGTCCACGTTTCGCGGCGCCGGCGTGGTAGGCGGCGAGCGCCTCGACGAGCGAGCCGTCGTAGCGGTCGAGCAGGAAGCGCAGGTAGTGCGTGCCGTAGCGGACGTTGACGCCGCGGGTCGCGCAGGTCGGCGACCTCGAAGCGCTTGCCGCCGGTGCGCCGGGCGATCTCCTCGGCCGTCGACGGGAGCAGCTGCATGAGCCCGACGGCGCCGCGCCTCGGAGACGGCATCTTCGCGCAAGCCGCTCTCCTCGTAGATCGACGGCCGCCACCAGGGCGGGGTCGAGGTCGTGGCGCGCGGGCGGCGTCGCGGACGACGTCGCCGTGCTCGAGCGGGTAGACGGTCCGCGCGTACCAGCCCGGCATCGCCTGCGCGTACCAGCCGGGCAGGTCGCGATGCAGGCCGAGCAGGAGGCCGGCGGCCAGGAGCACCGCGAGGCCGAGCGAGCGCGAGGCGCCTCACGACGGCGGCGCGGGGCCGCGCCGGCGCTCGGCCGCCGCCGCGATGATCGTCGCGAACGCCTCGCGCACCGCCTCGCGCAGGTCCTTGCGCGAGCCCGTGTTGTGGCAGACGAACTCGGCGCGGGCGATCTTCTCGTCCTCGGGCATCTGCTGCTCGAGCCGGCGCGCGAACTCGCTCTCGGTCAGCTTGCCGCTGATTCGCTGACGGCGCAGGTCGGCGGGCGCAGTGATCAGCATGGTGTGGTCGAACGACTCGGCCCAGCCGGTCTCGAACAGCAGGGGCACCTCGGCGGCCACGAGAGCCGGGCTGCGGGCGCGCCCTCTCCTGCTCGCACGCCCACTCGTCGAACCGGCGACGGACGTTCGGGTGAAGGAGCTCCTCGAGCCAGTCGAGCGCCTCGCGGTCGTGAAAGACGATGTGCGCCAGCGCCGGCCGGCTCACGACGCCGTCGACCATGACCTGCTCGCCGAAGTGCTCGCGCAGGTCGGCGACGATCGCGTCCTCCAGCAGCAGCTGGTGGACGACGTCGTCGCTCGAGATCACTGCGGCGCCGAGCTCGCGAAGGTACGCGAGAGCGGTGGATTTGCCGGAGCCGATGCCGCCGGTGATGCCCAGTCGTGGGAGTCGCTTTCGCTGCCATGGTCGCGTGGGTCCAGACGGCGGCGGCGCCTCGAGGGCGCCGCCGCCGTCGCAAGTCGTGTCGGTCAGGCCTCGGCGGCCTCGTCGGCCGCGCCGTCGGCGGTCGCCTCGAGCCGGTCTCCGTCCGGCGCGTCCTCGACGTCGTCGTCGGCCGGCGCGGCGCCCTGCGGGAACACCTCGTCGCTCAGGCCCAGCTCGGGCTCGTGCTCGGGCACGGGCGGCGTCTCGGGCTCGGGCTCGGCCGTCTCCTCGACGGCCTCGGCGACCGGCTCCTCGGCCGGCTCCTCCGCGGCAGCGGCCTCGTCGTCGCCAGCGGCCCTCGGCTCAGCCTCGTCGGCCTCGGCCTCGGCCTCGACGACGTCGGCCTCCGCACGCTCGTCCCCGGCGGCCTCGGGCGTCGTCCTCGGCCGCCGGCGCCTCCGACTCGGCCTCGGTGCCCGGCTCCTCGGCCTCCGGCGGCTCCGCCGGCCGCATGGGCCGCACGTTCTCGCCGTCGACGCGCTTGATGCTCAGGCTCAGGCGCCGGCGCTCGGAGTCGACCTCGATGATCTTGACCTTGACCTGCTGGTTCACGGCGACGATCTCGTCCGGACGCTCGACGTGCCGGTTGGCGAGCTCGCTGATGTGCACCAGGCCCTCGATGCCCTCGTAGATCTCGACGAAGGCGCCGAAGGCGACGATCTTGGTGACGCGGCCGTCGACGATGTCGCCGACCTTGTGCTGGGCGACGATCTTCTGCCACGGGTCTTCCTGGGTCTGCTTGAGGCCCAGCGAGATGCGCTGGCGGTCGCGGTCGATGTCGAGCACCTTGACCTTGACCTTCTGGTTGACCTGCAGCACCTCGGACGGGTGGTTGATGTGCGTCCAGCTGAGCTCGCTGATGTGGATGAGGCCGTCGATGCCGTCGAGGTCGACGAAGGCGCCGAAGTCGACGATGTTCGAGATGGTGCCCTCGACGACGTCGCCGACGTTGAGCTCGTCGATGATCTGCTGACGGACCTCCTTGCGCTCCTCCTCGAGGACCGCGCGGCGCGAGAGGACGACGTTGTTGCGGTTGCGGTTCATCTCGATGACGCGGCAGTTGAGCTGCTGGCCGACGTACTCGGAGAGGTCCTGCACGCGGCGGATGTCGACCAGCGAAGCCGGCAGGAAGCCGCGCACGCCGAGGTCGAGGATGAGACCGCCCTTGACGACCTCGATGACCGTGCCCTCCACCGGCGTGCCGCTCTCGTGGGCGCCCTCGATGCGCTTCCACGCCTTCTCGAAGCGGGCCCGCTTCTTGCTCAGGATGAGGCGCCCGTCGGCGTCCTCCTTCTGCATGACGAGGGCGTCGATCTCCTCGCCGAGCTGCACCTCGTCGGAGGTGTTCACGTTCTTGCGGATCGAGAGCTCGTTGACGGGGATGACGCCTTCGCTCTTGTAGCCGATGTCGACGAGGACCTCGTCCTTGTCGACGCGGACGACCTTGCCGGTGACGATGTCGCCCTCGGTGAAGACGTTGATGGTGAGGTCGTAGTTGGGGACGATCTCGCCGTCGACCTCGATGAGATAGCCGTCGCTGCCCTCGACGATCTTCGGTCCGGCGTCGGCCGCCGGTTCGGTCGCGGTGGTCTCGGCGGCGGGGGTCTCCGTGGGGGTCTCGGTGGGGGTCTCTGCGGCGGGCGTGGTGGTTGTGGGTTCGTCGGTCATCGGTAGGTTGGCCTCCCGGTCAGCGCGGTCCGTCGATTGAGGGGATGCGAACGGCCCGGGAACCGCGACCGGGCCGCAAACCAACGAAGTATAGCACGGGCGCGCGCGAGGCCGAAGGCCCGTCCGCGCCCCCCTCGGGCCGACGCGCCGGACGGGCGCCGCCCTGTCTACTTGGCCGACAGCCAGTCGGCTCCGGCGCCGACCTCGACCTCGAGCGCCGGGTCCATCGCGAAGGCGCCGCACATCGCGGTGCGCAGGAGCTCGTCGACCGCCTCGACCTCGCCGTGCGGCGCCTCGACGACGAGCTCGTCGTGGACCTGGAGGACGAGACGCGGCGGCGAGACCGCCGCGTCTCGATGCTCGCCGGTCGACGGCCACCATCGCCACCTTGATGATGTCGGCTGCCGTGCCCTGGAGGATCGTGTTCACGGCGAGGCGCTCGCCCAGCGAGCGCACGTTGTAGACGCCGGAGCGCAGCTCCGGGACCGCACGCCGGCGGCCGAACAGCGTCGTCACGTAGCCTTCCTGCGTCGCCTCGGCGACCACGCGCTCGCGGAACTCCTGGACCTTCGGGTACTTGGCGAAGTAGGCGTCGATGAAGGCGCGCGCCTCTTCGACGGGGATGTCGACCTGCTCCGAGAGACCGAAGGCCGAGAGCCCGTACATGATGCCGAAGTTGGTCGCCTTGGCGTGTTCGCGCTGCGTCTTGGTGACCTCCTCGACGGGGATCCCGGCGACCGCGGCCGCCGTCACGCGGTGGACGTCCTCGCCGCGGTGGTAGGCGTCGATCAGCGCCTCCTCGCCGGAGAGGTAGGCCATGAGCCGCAGCTCGATCTGCGAGTAGTCGGCGACGACCAGAGAGCGCCCCTCCTCGGCGACGAAGCACGCGCGGATCTCGGCCCCGAGCTCCGTGCGGACGGGGATGTTCTGGAGGTTCGGGTTGACGCTCGACAGCCGGCCCGTCGCCGCGACCGTCTGCTTGAAGGTCGTGTGCAGGCGACCGGTGCGCGGGTCGATGTACTCCGGGAAGCGGCTCCAGGTAGGTGTTGAGGAGCTTGGTGAGCTCGCGCCACTCCTCGAGCGCGGGGACGATCGCGTGCTGCTCGCGCAGCGTCCGCAAGACGCGGGCGTCGGTCGAGTAGCCTGTCTTGCCTTTGCGCAACGGCTCGAGGCCGAGGTCGCCGAAGAGCACCTCGGCGAGTTGCTGCGGCGAGGCGATCGTGAACGGGCCGCCGGCGAGCTCGTGGACGCGGTCGGTGAGCTCGTCGACGCGGTCGCGAACGCGCGCCGTGATCTCGCCGAGACGATACGGGTCCATGCGCACGCCGGCCTGCTCCATGCGCGCGAGGACGCGCACGAGCGGCAGCTCGACCTCGCGGAAGAGCTTCTCCAGACCGAGGTCGAGGAGCCGCGGCCGCTGGGCCGCGGCCACGCGCCACGTGCGCGCCGCGCGCAGCGGCTGCCGCGCTGCACCGGGTCGCAGGTCGACGGCGAGAGCGTCTGGCGCCTCGCCGGCAGCGAGCGCCTCGAGGGTGCGCTCCTTCTCCGGCGTCTCGGGCGCGAGCAGGTAGGCGGCGATCGGCGGTGTCGAAACCTGGCCCGGACGGAGCCCGGACGTAGCCGGGCTGCGCCTTGGCGTCGTGGGCGACGACGTGGGCGGCGAGCCGCCACAGCGCGCCGGCCTCGTCGGCGCTCAGAGACGCAGCGACGACCACGTCGCCGTCGGCCACGGCCGCGGCGACGCTGCTCGTCGCCCGCCAGGCTCGAACGCCAGCGCCGCCTCTCGCTGTTCGAGGATCGCTGCCAGAGGTCCCGCTCCACGTTCGACGACGGTCTCGGGCGGCGGCCCTTCGGGCGGCAGGCCGCCTCCCTTCGCCGCCGCGCCGGCCGCGGCGCCGTCCGCCGCCGCCCCACCCGAGACCCCAGCGACCTCGTGCAAGCGGCGCACGAGAGTCCGGAACCCGTAGCGCCGGAACTCCGCCTCGACCCGGTCGACCGGCAGCGCGTAGCCGCCGCGGCCGACGAGCTGCCCGAGGTCCGCCGCGAGAGGCACGTCGAGCACCATCGTCGCCAGGCGCTTCGAGAGGCGCGCCGTGCCCTCGTGCTCGAGCAGCAGGGCGCGCCGCTTCTCCGACGTGATCTCGTCGATCCTCTCGTAGACGGCCTCGAGGCTTCCGAACTGCTGCAGGAGCTGTGCAGCCGTCTTCTCCCCGACCCCCGGCACGCCGGGGATGTTGTCCGAGGTGTCGCCCTTGAGGCCGATGAAGTCGGGGATGCTCGCCGGAGGGACGCCGAACCGCTCCACCACCGCAGCCGCCGTGTACACCTTGACGTCGGTGATGCCGCGGCCCGTCGTCATCACCCAGACGTCGTCGCCGACGAGTTGCAGCGCGTCGCGGTCGCCGGTCACGACGACCGCGCCCATGCCTTCGCGCTTCGCCGCCGCGGCGAGCGTGCCGAGGATGTCGTCGGCCTCGTACCCCGGCTGGATCAGGTTCACGAAACCGAAGGCATCGACGAGGTCGGGGAAGCGCGGCCACTGCTGCGAGAGCAGGTCCGGCATCTCCGGCCGGTGCGCCTTGTAGTCCTCGAACTCCTCGTGGCGAAAGGTCTTCTCGGGCCCGTCCCAGGCGACGACGACGCTCGCCGGACGGTACTCGGCGACGATCTTGAGGAGCATCTGGCTGAGCCCGAACAGGGCGTTTGTCGGGAAGCCGTCGGCGGTCGTGATCGAATCGGGCAGGGCGAAGAAGGCGCGAAAGGCGAGGCTCGAGCCGTCGAGGAGATAGAGACGGTCTGCGAGAGAGTCAGGGGCCATGACCGGATTCTACCCCGCGCCCGCGGACGGACCGCGCCCGCAGTGACTCCTCAGCGCAGCTTCTTGACGAGCAGGACGCGGGTCCCGGTGGGGCCGCAGGCGAAGAGCATGTCGTCGGCCATCGTGCGCATGAAGTGGATGCCGCGCCCGGCCGGCTGCGTCGGGCCGGGCGCGCAGATCGGCGCCGCGTCCATCCCCTCCCCCTGGTCGCCGATCTCGACGGCGACCTCGTCCGCGTAGCAGAAGAAGCGCACGGTGATGTCGTCGTCGGCGCCGCGCGGGGACCCGTGTTCGAGGGCGTTGGCGAGGGCTTCGCCGGCGGCGACCTGGAGTTCGAACAGCTCGGACCCTTCCATTCCGCAGATCTCCGCGAAGGCGACGATGCGGCGGCGCGCGTTGGGCAGCTCGTGGTCGACCGCGGGGAAGCTGAACTGGTGCTGCCAGCGCGGCCGGTCAGGCAGGGTGACGTGCTCGATACCCTCGAGGGCCGGGCCGGCCGGCGCCTCCGGGCAGCCGCCGGCGAGCCCTGCCCCGGCGAGGCTCTCGCGCATCGCGCGGTCCTCGCAGGCGACGACGAACTCGCCGCCGCCGGCGTGGAACGCGTCGAGCGGCGTCGCTCAGGACCCCGAGCGTGTCGGCGGTCAGAAGCGAGGCAGGGCTCCATGTCGACGACGACGTCGCGCACGCCCGCGGCGCGACAGCGCGCAAGCTCGTCGCCGAGAGGGCGGGCGAGGTCGCCGCCCGACGCCCCGCAATGCACGACGCAGACGTCGCCGCGGACCTCCGCCGTCACCTCGTTCGTCATCGTCTCCCGATCACAAAGGCCCCGCGTGAGTCCGGCTCAGCCCTCCGGCAAGCGTGCCGGCGTCGGTCTCGTAGGTGACCGGCGGTTCGAACCGGCAGTCCTCCTGGCCGGGCCACCCGCCGAACGGATACGTGCAGTGCATCGCGTGGACCTGCTCGCCAAGGTCGTCGAACCTCGAGTGGATACGCTCGACGACCTCGTCGGTGATGTTGAAGGAGCGCACCCCATCGAGAAAGGCCTGACGCAGGGCGTCCATGCGGAGCTCGAGTTCGTCGAACGCGGCGCGCCACGCTTCGGGATCGCCGGGTTCCGGGTGGCGCAGGTTCCGGGTCTCGCTCATCGTCCCTCCGTCGCTTCGGGGCGGCGACCGCCAGGGCAGACGTCGCCCAAGGTCCAGACGGCTGATACCCGCGGCCGCCGCTCGGCAACCGCCGCGCCGGAGTAGACTCAGAGCGTGTCCGGAAGCCAGCGGAACGGAGGAGGAGCCATGGCATCACGCGAGTTCGCGCGGGGGCGGCGGCTTGCCGCCCGCCTCCCGTACGGCGCCGACCTGCTCGAGGCGATCGCGCGGGTCGCCGACGAGCACGGCGTGCTCGTCGGCGAAGTCCGCGCGATCGGCGCCCTGCAGCGCGCCCGGCTGGCCTTCTACGACCAGCAGACGCGGGCTTACGGCGAGTGGAGCCTCGATCAGCCGCTGGAGCTCGTGACCCTGCTCGGCAACGTGTCGCGACGCGACGGGTCGACGGCGGTCCACGTCCACGCCACGCTGGCCGACCACGACGGCGTGTGCTTCGGCGGGCACGTCGCCACGGGCTGCGTCGTCTTCGCCTGCGAACTCTTCCTGCAGGAGCTCACCGGGGGCGCAGCGCTCGAACGCGCCTACGACGAGGAGACGGGGCTGCCGCTCTGGGGCAACGTCTGAGCCTTCGGGACGCGAGCACGATCGACGCGCGGGCATGCGGGGCGCATGCGGGTGCGCGTCGGCGGCTGTCGCGGGAGGGGAGAGGTGGTGTCGGAAGGGGGACTTGAACCCCCATGAGGTAATGCCCTCACTAGGCCCTCAACCTAGCGCGTCTACCAATTCCGCCATTCCGACACGCACGTCAAGAGTATAGGAAACGCTCCGGAGACGGTCAACGCGGGACCAGGCAGACGGAGGGCGGGCTTCACGTTCGTCCAGCCCGCCCACCGGCGGCGCCCCCTTCGGTACCTCTCTGCCCTCAAGGACAAGAGGACGTGGTCCGCACAGACCGTGGCGCCGACTAAGCTTTGCCTCTCGAGTATAGTCGGCGCCGCCCGCCGGGCACAAGGTGTCTGATGAGACCTGCCCGCGCGCGAGAAAGGACCCGCCCCCGATGACCGGCATCCTGGTCGGCAGCTGCTCCTGGACCGACCCTACGCTGATCGCCTGCGGCCGCTTCTACCCGCAGGGCGTCGCCAGCGCCGAGGACCGTCTGCGCTACTACGCGACGCGTTCCCCCTCGTCGAGGTCGACTCGACGTACTACGCGCCGCCTTCGGAACGCAACAGCCGCCTGTGGGTCGAGCGCACGCCGGACGGCTTCGTCTTCAACGTCAAGGCGTACGGCCTGCTGACCGGCCATCCGGTCCGTACAGACCGGCTGCCGGCCTGGCTTCGTGAATCGGTGGCGCCCGAGGCGCTCGGCAAGCGCAACGTCTACCGCAAGGACGTGGCCGCCGACGCCGTCGAGCGGCTGTGGGAGATCCACCGCGGCGCGCTCGAGCCGCTGCGCGCCGCCGGTCGGCTCGGCGCGGTGCTCTTCCAGTTCCCGCCGTGGTTCGTGAAGAGCGCACGCGAACGAGGGCTTCCTGCGCGAGCTTCCCGAGCGACTGCCGGGCCTCGCGCTCGCGGTGGAGTTCCGCGGCGGCGGATGGATGGCCGATGAAGCCGCCGCCGGCACGCTGCGGCTCCTCGAGGACGCGGGACTCGCCTACGTCAGCGTCGACGAGCCGCAGGGCTTTCGCTCGAGCACCCCGCCGGTCGTGGCCGCCACGGCGCCGCTCGCCGTCGTCGCGTCTGCACGGGAGGAACGCCGACACCTGGGAGGCTCGAACGGCGGCCGCCTCCGACCGCTTCAAGTACCTCTACTCCGAGGCCGAGCTCGCCGAGTGGGTGCCGCGGGTGCGGGAACTGGAGCGACGCGCCGACACCGTGCACGTCCTCTTCAACAACAACTACGAGGACTGGGGCATACGCAACGCGCGCCGCATGATGCAGCTCCTCGGCGGCGAGGACGGTGTCGACGGACCGGCCGACAGCGTGACGGAGGAGGGCCAGGGCACGCTGCTCTGAGCGTGGCGGCGGCGGAAAGCGTTGCCGGTCCTGGCGACGAACGCGCAAGTCGCGACCGTTTCGTGCCGTAATAGGGGGAGACAGATGCCCGACCCCTCGAGACCCCCGGAGGGACCTATGCGCGTGTTGAAGATCCTGGCTCTGACCGTGATCGTCGTGCTCCTCGTCGCCGGCGTCGCGTCCGCCACGGTGCGGGACGGCCTCGCCACCGTCGCCGACACCGCGGAGGACGTCCTCGCGTCGGTCGACGGACCCGGTCCCGTCGGCGCCGCCGTCGATGGACCCGTCGGTCGAGCCGTCGGTCGAGCCGTCGGTCGAACCGGCGGCGGAGCCGCTGCCCGAGCCGGAGCCGGTCGAGTACGCCAACCACGGCGCCGCGGTCTCGGAAGTGGCCCGGTCGGACGAGACGGCCACGTGGGTCAACCCGGCCGGCAAGGAGATCACGAACCACGGCAAGGCGGTGCTCAGCCGTGGCGCACTCCGACGCCGGCAAGGGCGGACGACGATGGCGAAGAAGATGACGCCGATGACGCCGGCGGAGCGGCCAAGGGCGGCAAGGACAAGTAGCAGCGCGTGACGCGACGGGCCGGCGAGGGCGCCCCGCGGGGCGCCCTCGCCGGCCCGTCGCCGTTCCATTCCCTCAGACCCCCGGCGCCGCCAGGATCTCACGCATCTGCGCGTCGACCACAGCGCCCCAGCGGGCGAACTCGGCGAAGAACCGCTCGCAGGGCACGATCTGCTCGGGCACGAACACGCCCGGCCCCACGATCTCTCCGGCGGCCATCATCTTGGCGACGATCGCCGGCGGGATGCCGGTGTCCACGTCTCCCCCACCGGCGCCGTACTCCTTGTGCGCCGGGATCACGGCGCGCACGCGCCACTCGAGCCGGCGCCCGTCCTTCGTCCCGCGGACGACGCCCATCAGGTAGTCGGCGTCGTCGAGCACCACGTCGACCGGCTTCGGGAGCTCGGCCACGACCTTGAGGAGGACGTCCCTCGGTCGCACGGTGCCGCCTTTGACCTCGACCTCGTCGGTCCGGGTCATGCCGATGCGGTTCAGGAAGCGCATCTGCTCCGTGAACTCGCTCGGCAGTGCGAGGCGGAAGGTCGCCGACCGCAGGCCCCTGTCCTTCCAGGCATGCCAGAAGGTGATGGGCTCGGAGTGGATGGTGTGATGTGCCTCGAGGATGCCGGCGGGCTCGCCGAAGTCCACGTCGGCGACGCCCTCGCCGCCGACGATGTCCTCGTTCCAGCGACCGTCGATGAACTGCGGCGCCGACACGCTGAACTCGTCGCACAGGGTCTCGAGCGAGTAGGGCACGACCCAGCCCCCGTACGTGCTCCAGTCGGTGTGGTCGACGTTGCCGCAGAAGGCATGCGCCTCCTCGATCGTATCGAGCCGCTCCGCCCCGTAGCGGGCGAGGATGTTGGTCACGCCGGGCGCCCCGCCCATGGCGACGACCGCGGTCACGCCGGCCTTCTTGAACTCCTCGTCGAGCTCGACCTGCTGCCTGGTGACGTGGAACAGCCCGCCCATGTCGGTGTAGTGCACGCCGGACGCGGCGGCGGCGTGCATGACGGTGATGTTCCAGAAGTGCTGCGTCGCGTTGATCATCGCGTCGCAGCCGGCGATGACGCCTTCGACGCTCTGCTGGTCGCTGGCGTCGACGAAGACGGGGCGCGCCTTGTCGCCGCCGTGCACGGTGGCGACCGCGCGCGCCTGCTCCTCGTTGAAGTCGCCGACGACGATCTCGTCGACCTGCGGGCTGAGGCCCAGCTCCTTGACGGCCCAGCGCCCCATGGCGCCGGCGCCGATGACGGCGATCCGCATGCGGTTCCCTCCTGTTCGACGCTTGCCGGTGGTCTTCCGGCGCCAAGACTATGGGGTTCGCGGGCCCTCGTACAGACCGGTATCATGAGGCCACCGAGGAGCAACCCTCTCAGGAGGACGCCGTCCGTGAGCCGCTATGGACTGAGCGCCCAGGAGTGGCAGGCGCTCGAGGACGAGGTCCTCGGGCTGTTCACGGCCATCCTGCGCGTCGACACGACGAACCCGCCCGGCAGCGAGACGGCCTGCGCCCTCGTCCTGCAGGAGTACCTGGCCGCGAACGGCATCCCCAGCGAGCTCGCCGGCGAGCTTCCCGAGCGGCAGAACCTCGTCGCCCGGCTCAAGGGCTCGCGGCCGGGACCGACCCTCGTCCTCATGGGGCACATGGACGTCGTCCCAGCCGACGAGGCAGAGTGGTCCGTGCCGCCCTTCGGCGGCGTGGTGAAGGACGGCTACGTCTGGGGCTGCGGCGCGACCGACATGAAGAACCAGCTCGCCGCCGAGGCGGTCGCCGTGGCCCGCCTGGCGCGGGCCGGCGCCGACTTCGGCGGCGAGCTCGTCTACATCGCCAGCGTCGACGAGGAGGACGGCACGCACTGCGGCGTCCGCTGGCTGTGCGAGCACCGCCCCGAGCTCATCCGCTGCGACTACCTGCTCAACGAGGGCATGGGCGGCCTGTGGCTGCCGATCGACGGCAAGAAGGTCTTCCTGCTCGCCGTCGGCGAGAAGGCGTTCGCCCAGTTCCGCATCCGCACCCGCGGCGTCGGCGGGCACGGCTCCGTGCCCGAGAAGGAGCGCAGCGCCGTGCATCGACCTCGCCCGGGCGGTCGTCGCGCTCGGGCTCACCGACCCGCCGGCGATCGTGTCGCCGATGACGGCGCGGTTCATCGACGCTCCTCGTCGGCGACGGGCTCGCGAGCGGCTCAAGGACCCCGCGACCGCGCGCGTCGCGGCGCGCGAGCTGCGCGCCGCCGACCCCGAGGTCGCCGGGCTGGTCGAGCCGCTCCTCGGCGCCACCTTCACGCCGACGATCCTCGAGGCGGGCAGGGTCGGTCAACGTCATCCCCACGCACGCCGAGGCGAGCATCGACTGCCGCATCCTGCCTGAGATGACGCCCGCGGAGACGCGCGCCCTCGTCGCCGAGGTCCTCGACCCGCTCGGGATCGACTGGGAGTTCGAGTGGATCGACGTGACGGAGCCCAACGCGTCGACCGGCGCCCACCGCGCTCAGCGAGAGCATCGCGCGTGTCCTGCGCCGCGACGTGCCCCGACGCCGTGCTCGCCCCGATGTGCGCCGGCAGCTTCACCGACTCGCGCTGGGTGCGCGAGGCCTTCCCCGACTGTGTCGCCTACGGCTTCGCGCCCTTCCCCTGCGAGACCTCCGCGACGATGGAGGGCGGGCGCGACCACATGCCGGACGAGCGCATCCTCGTCGAGGACGTGACCTACCAGGCGCTGTTCTTCGAGCGCGTCGCCCGTGACCTCCTCGCCTGACCTCCGCGACCGCTTCCGCGGCGCGCTGCTCGGCCTCGCCGTCGGCGAGGCCCTGGGCGCGCCGGCCGAGTTCCTCAGCGCCGACCAGGTCGTCGAGCGCTACGGCTACATCGCCGACATGATCGGCGGCGGCTGTCACGACGTCGCCCCCGGCCAGACCACCGACGCCACCGACATGACGCTGCGCCTCGCGGAGAGCCTCGCCGACCGTGGCGAGCACGACCCCGAGGACGTCATGCGCCGGTACCGCGAGTGGTTCGAGGGCTCGCCCGCGCGACGTGAGCCTGACGGTGCGCACGGTCATGCTCAGCTACCGCGCCGGCACCCCGTGGGACCTCGCCTCGCGACGCGCCTACGAGATCCTCGGCCACCCCGTCGCCGGCAACGGCAGCCTCATGCGCTGCGCCCCTCTCGCCCTGCTCTTCTACCGCGACGCCGCACGCCGGCGCGAGGCCATGGAGGGCGAGTCGATGCTGACGCACTTCGACCGTCTCGCCGGCTGGGCCTGCGTCGCCTACGGCGACCTGCTCGCGGCGGCGCTGCACGACCGCCTGCGCGAGGAGCTGCCGGCGATCGCCGACGCCCTCGACGACGAGGACCGGCGCATCAGCGCCGCGCTGCGCGAGGCGCCCGATGCCGAGCCCGAGGAGGTCCAGAACTCGGCCTTCGTCGTCGACAGCCTGCGCACGGCGCTGTGGGCGGTGCTGCGCTCGGCCACCTTCGAAGAGGCGCGTCTGCCTCGTCGTGAACCGTGGTGACGACGCCGACACGGTCGGCGCGATCAGCGGCAGCGCTCGCCGGCGCCCTGCACGGCGAGGCGGGCATCCCCGCGCGCTGGCTCGCGCCGCTGGAGCTGCGCGAGCCGCTGCGCGCGGTCGCCGACCGCCTCGCCGACCGCGCCGGCGTCTGACCCACGCGTCCAGGTCGTCAGCCCCGCCGCGAGTGTGTAGGGTACGTCGCTGACGCCGCACGGCGGCTCGGACACGTCCAAGACTCGGGAGGAATCGCGTGAGCTGGCTGACGAAGATCTCGCTGCGCAACCGCTCCATCGTCGTCCTCGCCATGCGTCGCCGTCGTCCTGCTCGGGCTGCTTCGGCATCACCTCGCTGAAGCAGGAGCTGATCCCCGACCTCACCTTCCCGTACCTGACCGTCGTCACCGTCTCCCCCGGCTCGTCCGCCACGCGACGTCGCCCAGAACGTGACCGGCGCCCATCGAACAGGCGATCAAGGCGACGAGCGACGTCAAGGAGTTCGTGTCGTACTCGAACGAGGGCATGAGCATCGTCACCATCGAGTACGAGTTCGGCACCGACATCGGACGCCAAGGAGGCGGAGGTCCAGCAGGCGGTCGCGCGGCGTCCAGCAGGCGCTGCCGCAGGGCGCGCTGCCGCCAGATGTCGCGGCGCTCAACTTCAACTCCCTGCCCGTCGTGCAGCTCGCGGTCACGTCCGACCTGCCGGCCGCAGCAGCTGCGCGACGCTCCTCCAGAACGACGTCGTGCCGCGGCTGCAGGAGATCGACGACGTGCAGGCGGTCACCGTCTCGGGCGTCACCGCAGCAGCAGCTGCAGATCCGGCTCGAAGCCGGTCAAGGTGCTGCGTCTGGGCGTGTCTCCCGAGGGCATCATGACCGCCGTCCAGCAGGCGAACCTCACCGCCGGCGCCGGCACCGTGACCTCGGGGAGCCTCGTCTACCCGGTGACGGTCAGCGCCGCCGCGACCACGATGGCGGCCTTCGAGAAGCTCGGTCGTCGCCTGCCGGGACGTCCACGGTGGCACGCTCGGCGACGTCGCCGAGGTCCGCGTCGTGCCCGCCCCGCCGACCGCGGTCACGCGCACGAACGGCGAGGAGTCGATCGGCGATCTCGGTGAGCAAGTCGTCGGCCGGCAACACCGTCGACATCGCCAACGCGGTGGCCGACGCCCTGCCGGCCATCGAGGAGCGAGCTCGACGGCAAGGCTCGAGGTGACCACCGTCCTCGACCAGTCGATCTACATCAAGGAGAGCATCACCTCGCTGTGGCGCGAGGGCCTCGTGGGCGCCGTCTTCGCGGTGCTCATCATCTGGGTCTTCCTGCGCAGCTGGCGCTCCACGCTCATCGCCGGGCTCTCGATCCCGCTCAGCGTCATCGGCGCTCTCGCCCTTCTGTGGTGGCGCGGCGAGTCGCTCAACATGCTGACGCTCGGCGGCCTGACCATCGCCATCGGCCGCGTCATCGACGACTCCATCGTCGTGATCGAGAACACGCACCGCCACCTTCAGGAAGGCGACGACATCCACGCCGCCGCCTACACGCGCGACGCGCGAGGTCGCCGGGCGATCACGGCGAGCACGCTGACGACGGTCGCCGTCTTCCTGCCCCTGGGCTTCGTGCACGGCCTCGCCTCCGAGTTCTTCCGCCCGTTCGCCCTCACGGTGACGCTTCGCCCTGCTTGCCAGCCTGCTGGTCGCCCTGACGGTCGTGCCGGTCGTCTGCGACCTTCGTGCTCTCCAAGCGCCAGGTGGGCCACCGCGACCCCGCCGAGGTCACCGGGCTGCAGCGCCGCTACCTGCCGGTGCTCAAGCTCGCCGTCGGCCACAAGATCGTCACCATCGTCGCTCGCGGTGGCCGTCTTCGTCGCCGCCATGTCGCTGGCCCCGCTGCTCAAGACCAACCTGTTCGACAACTCGGCCCAGAACACGATGACCGTCACGCAGCAGATGCCGCCGGGCACCAGTCTGGACGCCACGATGGCCGCGGCGACGAAGGTCGAGGAGGTGCTCGCCGCGACCGAGGGCATCGACATCTTCCAGGTCACCGCGCGGCAGCACCGGCAGCCTGTTCGGCGCCGGCGGCGGCACCGAGGCGTCCTCGAGCCAGGCCGTCTTCACCATCCAGACCGACCCCGAGATGGACAAGGCGGCGATCATCGAGGACGTGCGCGCCGGCGTCGGCCGAGCTCGAGGGAGTCGGCGTCGTCACGGTGAGCGGCGAGGACTCGTCGATGGGCAGCAGCTCGGCCATCGAGGTCCAGGTCTCGGCCGCCGACCCGGCCGTCCTCAAGGCGGCCAACGCGACGGTCCTCGAGGCGGTCAAGACCGTCGACGGCCTGGCCGACGTGACCTCGAACCTCAGCGAGGGCCGTCCGTCGGCGACCGTCATCGAGGTCGACCAGGCCGAAGGCCGCCGCGGCCGGCGTCGAGCCCGACGGCGCTCACGCCAGTACACGACGCTCATCCTCGACGGCTTCCCGCTCGGCAACGTGCCGACGGCGCAGGGCGTCCTGCCCGCCGCAGCTCACCGTCGGCGACATCACCGTGCCGCCGCTCCCGGGCGCGGTCGCCGCCGTGCTCGCGCAGGCTGCCCGTGCCCGCTCGCCGGCGGCATCGTCCCGATGAGCCAGCGTCGCCGAGGTCGCCGAGGTGACCACACCGGTGCAGGTCACGCACGTCGACGGACGAGCGCACCGCCACGATCACCGCGCAGCGTCGGTGAACAACAACATCGGCGCGGCCTCGAGCGACACCCAGGCGGCGCTCGAGAAGGTCGAGCTGCCGGCCGGCGCCACGTGGGCGCTCGCCGGCGCGACCGAGATGACCAACGACGTGTTCCGCACCCTCGGGCATCGCCATGCTGATCGCCATCCTGATCGTCTACATCATCATGGTGGCGACCTTCCGCAGCCTCATGAATCCGCTCATCCTGCTGGTCAGCATCCCGTTCGCCGCTGTCGGCGCCGTCCTGCTGCTCTGGTTCACGGGCACCAGCCTGGGCATGCCGAGCCTCATCGGCCTGCTCATGCTGATCGGCATCGTGGTGACCAACGCCATCGTGCTGCTCGACCTCGATCGAGCAGTTCCGGCGCCAGGGCATGGACGCGCGCACGGCGGTCATCGAGGGCGGCCGGCGGCGCCTGCGCCCCATCCTGATGACGGCGATCGCGACGATCCTCGCCCTGCTGCCCATGTCGCTGGGCCTCGGCGAGGGCGCCTTCCTCTCGACGCCGCTCGCGGTGGTCGTCATCGGCGGCCTCTTCACCTCGACCATCCTGACGCTGGTCCTCGTCCCGGTCCTCTACCTCGCCTTCGACCGGGTGCGCCGCGGCCGGAGGCCGAGGAGGACTTGACGCTCGAGACGACGCTCGCCGAGTGAGCGCACGGGGGCCGGCGGCCGCCGCCGGCGCCGGCGCGCCGTCGTTCCGCCGCCGTTGGCGCGCCGCGATAGGCTTGGACGGACGTCGCACGAGCGCGAAAGGAGCGCCCGTGCCCAAGCAGTCCGCCAAGAAGACCGCGCGCAAGCCCGCCGCGCAGCCGCGCCGCAAGCCGCGGCAGGTGACCAAGGCGCAGCTCATCGACCTGCTCAACAAGGACCTCGCCAAGGAGTACTCGGCCCTCATCCAGTACGTGCAGCACGCGGCCGTGATCACCGGCCCGGAGTACGACGCCATCGCCGCCGAGCTCGCCGTGCACTCCAACGAGGAGCACCTGCACGCCATCACGCTCTCGAACCAGATCGACTTCCTCGGCGGCGTGCCGGCCGTCGACGTCGGCGACGATCCACGTCTCGCCCGACTCCAAGACGATGCTCGAGCAGGACCTCGAGGGCGAGCTCGACGCGATCGCGCGCTACCGCGAGCGCATCGCCCAGGCCGAGATGCTCCAGGAGTACGGTCTGCGCCGCGCGCTCGAGGACATCCTCATCATCGAGGAGGAGCACGCCCGCGACCTGCAGAGCGCGCTGAACCAGTAGGGCGGGTCACTCGTCGCGGCCGCGAGCAGGCTGACGGCGGCGGCCGGGACTCGGCGGTCCCGGCCGCGCCGTCAGCGCTCCGGTCGACCTGGTACGCGCGCGCCTGCACCTCGTACATGCGCGCGTACTCGCCGTCGAGCGCCATGAGCTCGGCGTGCGTCCCGCTCTCGACGATGCGGCCCTCGTCGAGGATGTGGATGCGGTCGGCGTTGCGCACCGTCGAGAAGCGGTGGCTGATGAGGACGACGGCGCGACCCCGGGCAAGCTCGCGGATGTGTTCGAAGATCTTCCACTCCGACACCGGGTCGAGCGCGCTCGTCGGCTCGTCGAAGACGAGCACGTCGGCGTCGCGCACGAAGGCGCGCGCCAGGGCGACCTTCTGCCACTCGCCGATCGAGAGCTCCTCGCCCTCCTCGAACCACTTGCCGAGCATCGTGTCGTAGCCCGCCCGCAGACCCTCGATCACGTCGTGGGCGCCCGCGTCGCGGGCGGCGCGCTCCACCGCGGGGTCGTCCTCGGGCAGCGCGACGTTGCCCGTCCAGATGTTCTGCCGCGCGGTGAGCTGGTACCGGGCGAAGTCCTGGAAGATGACGCTGATCGCCCGGCGCAACTCGACCGCCGAGAGCTCGCGCAGGTCGACGCCGTCGTAGGTCACGCGCCCCTCCTGCGGGTCGTAGAGACGGCAGAGCAGCTTGACCAGCGTCGTCTTGCCCGAGCCGTTCGGCCCGACCAGGGCGGTCACCTCGCCGGGCCGGATGTGCAGGTCGACGGCCGACAGCGCCGTGCGCTCCGTGTCGGGGTAGTGGAAGTCGACTCCCTCGAAGACGATGCCCTCGCGCATCGGGCGCGGCAGCGGCCGCGGACTCGGCGGGTCGACGACGCGCGGCTCGAGCTGCATGAAGTCGTGGTAGTAGGTGAGGAAGAGGTTGTCCTCGTAGAGGCCGGCGACGCCGCCGAGCACGCTCTGCAGCGCGCCCGAGGCCCGTGCTGAACGCGTAGTAGGTACCTCATCATGTCGCCCAGAGAGATGGTGCCCTCGATCGTCCGCCAGGCGATGTACGCGAAAGTGCCGAAGACCGCCACCGTGGCGATCGCCTGGCTGGCGAGGTCGGCGAACGAGCGCCGCGCGGCGATCGACAGGCGCTGGCCGCGCAACACGTCGCGCAGCCCGTGGAACCAGTCGCGCAGCGTGTCGCCCGAGATGGAAGAGCCGCAGCTCCTTCGCGTACGTGCCGTCGGTCAGCAGCGTGTGCAGGTACCACGACCGCCGATCCTCGACCGTGCTCCGACGCTGCCACTGGTACATGCGGCTCGAGTAGCGGAAGCGCACGTAGGCGCTCGGGCAGCGCCGCGGCCACGACGATCACACCCACCAGCCAGTTGAGGCTGAAGATCATGCCGATGACGCCGATCACGGTGATGGTGCTCTGCCCGACCGTCATCAGGTCGCTGACGATCCGTGCAGGGCGATACGGAGCCTCCTGCTGCGCGCGGTGCAGCACGTCGTAGTACTTCGAGTTCTCGTAGTACTCCAGGTCGACGGCGATCGACTTGGCGTGGATGAGGTCCGAGATGTGGTCGGTGATGACCTGACCCTGGGCCTCGGTCACGAGAGCGGCGAGCGAGCGGGCGAGCGCCGCGGCGAGGCCGATGAGCCCGGCGATGAAGATGAGCCAGGCGACGTGCGCGAAGGCCGCGTCCTTGTCGGTCGCCGTGACGCCCGCCGCGACGGCGTCGACGATGTAGCCGATCATGTAGGCGGAAGCCAGCGGCAGGACGCCCTGGACGACCGCCAGAGCGATCGAGGCCAGCGTCCAGCCCGGCGCGATGCTCCACACGAGGCGCATCGTGCGGCCCAGGTGCAGGACGCTCTTGACGCTCATCTGCGGCGACTGCTCGACCAGGGCGGACGCTCCGTGCCAACGTTGCGGACGGGACCTCGCTAGATGGTATCCGCCGCGCGGGCGCGGCGGAAGCCCGGACCCGGCCGCGGCGCGAGCAGAGACATCGAGCGCGGCGCCAGATACGATGTCTGGGCGTGGACAAAGGCGGCGACGTCAGGAGGGGCGATGAGGCTCTCTGCCCGGTGGCTCAGCGACGAGGAGCGGCACCTCGTCATCGACGAGGCGTACGGGCTGCTGGAACGCACCGGCATGAGGTTCGGCGCCGGCAAGGCGCTCGCGACGCTGGCCGCTGCCGGCGCCGACGTCGACCGCGAGGCCGGCGTGGCGCGCCTGCCGCGCCAGCTCGTTGCCGAGGCGCTGTCGCGCTGTCCTCGCGACGTGCTGCTGGCCGGCGCGACGCCGGCCGACGACATCCTGCTCGACGGCGCCCGCTCGCACTTCGTGCCCTCGGGCGCCCCGACCCACGTCCTCGACATGGACACGGGAGAGCACCGCGTCAGCACCCTCGAGGACCAGCGCCAGTCGGCGATCGTCGCCGACGCGATGCCGGTGGTCGACGTGATGTGGATGCTCGTCGCCGCCACCGACGTCCCCGACGACCAGCGCCTCCTGCAAAGCTACTCCACTTCGCTCCTGTGGTCCGACAAGCACGTCCAGGACGAAGTCGCCGACCTCTGGCAGGTCGAGCCGGTCATGCGCATGATGGAAGTCGTCTGCGGGAGCCTCGAGGAGTTCCGCCGGCGGCCGCGGGCGAGCGTGGTCTGCTGCACCTCGTCGCCGCTCGCCGTCGGCACCGGTCTTCCTCGACGCCACCTTGAGATCGCGCGCTACGGCATGCCCGTCCTCATCTACCCCATGCCCATCGCCGGCGGCACCGCGCCCATCACCGTCGCCGGGACGGTGGCGATGAACGTCGCCGAGTTCCTCGGGGCCAACGTGCCGATCCAGCTCGCCGCCCCCGGCACGCCGGTCATCTTCGGCGCCGGAGCGAGCATGCTCGACATGAAGTCGGGGACGTTCGCCTTCGGCTCTCTCGAGGCCGCCCTCATGGTGGCGGCCTGCGCCGAAGTCGCCCACGAGCTCGGCGTCCCTGTGCTCTGCCCCGGGCTCGGCAGCGACGCGAAGTACGGCGGCGTGCAGGCCGGGTACGAGAAGGCGCTCAAGGGCCTCGTCACCGTGTCGGCGGGCGCCGATCTCGTGACCGGCGGCGTCGGCCTGCTGAGCGGCGCCGGCCTCATGAGCCTCCCGCAGATCGTGATCGACGCCGAGATCGCGGAGATGATCACCCGCGTCGTCGAGGGCGCGGAGTTCTCCCCGGCGACGATCATGGCCGAGGCGATCGAGCGCGTGCGGCTTCGGGGGAAGCTACCTGAGCGAGAAGGAGACCTCGCGCCGGTTGCGCGCCGGCGAGGTCTTCCAGCCGGAGATCTCGACCCGCCTGAGCATCGATGGCTGGCGGTCGCGGGGACGGACCGAGGTGGACGACGCGAGCGACCGCGTGCGCGCGATCCTCACCGAGGCGGACGCCCGCGGTCCGAAGCTGGCAGACGACAAGGCGGCGGCGCTGACCGCGATCGTCGCCGGCGGCGGCGACTGACACGCCCGGGCCGCCTCGCCCCCGCCGCCTGGCTCAGGCCTGCTGCGGCCCAAGGGCGCCGTGGCGACGGCGCCACGACGGCGCCAGGAGCATGAAGGCGCCGGCGCCGGCGAGGCCGACCAGCAGGAGTGCGAAGAAGGCCTCGCGGGCGCCGATCGCGTCCATCGCCCAGCCGCCGAAGGCGGGGCCGAGCGCCGCGCCGCCGTTCCAGACGACGGTCCACACGCCCATGTACCTGCCGCGCACCGCCTCGGGGGCGAAGTCGGACACCTCGGCCGCGGCGATGGGCGAGAGCAGCACCTCGCCCACGCTCGTGACGGCCACGAGGATGACGAGCGACAGCAGCGTGCTCGCGAACGCCGAGCCGCCGATCCCGAGACCCAGCAGGGCGCTGGAGATCGCCATCAGCACCATCCTGTTCTTCCACTTGACGGCGCGCACCAGCGGGTACTGCGCAACGGCGACGATGAGGGCGTTCATGGCCAGCAGCCAACCCCAGGTGCTGATCGGGACGCCCAGGAAGCCGGTGATGTAGACCGAGTAGATGGACCCGAAGTTGCCCATGCAGAACACGGGCAGGACGGCGACGGCGCAGAACAGGAGGAAGCGTCTGTCGGCGAGGACGATCGCGTAGCCGCTGCGGCCGCGGCGATCGACGTGCGGCGCCGCCGACGCGGCGCTCGCCGGCCGGCTCTCGCGCACCAGGGCCGCCATCATCACGACCATCAGCAGACACCCCGCCGCCGCGGCAAGAAAGAGCTGGCGGTAGCTGACGCCCCATCCTCGTGCCACAGCGCCAACGGCTGGCCCGAGGACGACGCCGAGGTTCATCGCCACTCGCGTGATGCTGAACGCCTCCTGCCGGCGCCGCGCCGGCAGGAGATCCGCCACCATCGCGTTGCTCGCCGTCTGGAACAGGGGCCAGCCGATGGAGCTCTCGATCGCCACCAGCAACGCGATCTGCCACACCTCGCGTACGTAGGCGAAGCCCACGAACCAGACGACGCCGCTGACGACGGAGAGGATGATCATCTTGCGGCGCCCGAAACGGTCGGTCAGCCGGCCGCCGAGCAGCTGCAAGGGTATGACGGCGGCGGGCACCAGTCCGAAGACGATCCCGATCTGGGTCATCGACACATCCAGCTCGTCGCGCATGTAGATGGCCTCGAAGGGGAACGCGAAGGCCGCGGCGGTGACGTAGACGAAGATGCCGATGACCAGCACCCAGAACTGGTCGGGGTAGCTGCGGACCTCGGTCCAGAATCGGTGCAGGCGCGGCCTCACGCCGCCATGCTATCCGAGGCGCTCGGCGCGTAGCGAGCGAGAGACCGCGGGCGACGACGAGCGTCGGCTCCCCGGGGCGCGGCGGCGCGGTGGCACCGCGTCGCCGCGCCCCGGGACCTCAGTCGAGAGGCAGGTCGACGACGCCGACCTCGAGCCCGACCGCCTTCATCTCGGCGAGAAACGGCGCCGGGTCGAGCAGCTCGGGCGCCACGACGCCGCGCCTCGTGACCTCGCCGCGCGCGAAGAGGCGCACGGCGACGGCGGCCGAGGCGCCGGTCTGCCATCCGGTGCCCTGCACGCCCCAGCGCTGCCACGCCTCGTCGTGCGAGGTGGTCTGATACATGAAGCGGCGCGCCGGGCGCCCGCCGAGCGTCCCCTCGCAGAGTGTGCCCACGCAGACGGCGCCGTGCAGCTTGCCGGCAAGCTCGGCGGGCTGCGGGAAGCGAGCCGCGACGAAGCGGATCGGCGAGACCGAGGCTCCCTCGAACTCGACGGGCTGCCGCCGGTTCAGGCCCAGCGCGCGAAAGACGCGCAGCGCCTCGACGAAGCGCTCGTCGAGAGCGATGTAGAACGCCGCCTCGCGCAGCCCCTTGCCGATGAGGAACTGCGGCATCAGCTGCGCCTCTTCGTGGTCGACGTTCCAGAGCTTGCAGACGGCCGACGGGCGCCGGGAAGTCGAACTCGCGCCACACCGACAGCGCCTCGTTGCGCGCCTCGCGGCCGTCGCGGAACACGCAGGGCGGCAGCAGGCACTCCTCGATCATCGTCTCGGGCGAGAAGGAGCAGGCGAACTCGTAGCCGTCGAGCGTCCCGTTGTCGCCGTCCAGCACGGTGAGCGACTCGACCGTTGTCGAACTCGTCGTGCAGAGCACGGGCGAACACGTCGCTCACGCCAGGGTCGATGCCGAACGAGACCATCGCCGTGAGCCCTCGCTTGGCGAACTCGCCGTCGAGGGCGAGCTGCTCGTCGAGATCGGCCGTGCCGGTGATCTCACGCGGGCCGCCGGTCCCCATGTCGAGGTAGTTCACGCCGGCCTCGAGGCAGGCCTCCATGACGGGGATGTCCCAGGCGGTCGCGAGGGCGTTGAGGACGAAGTCCGCGCCCTTCGCCGCTTTGACCAGGGCCCCGTGATCCGAGGCGTCGAGCACCAGCGTCTCCGCCTTGCCGGGCGGCAGCTTCTCCGCCACGGCGCGTACGCGCGCCTCGTCGACGTCGGCCAGCACAAGGCCCGAGATCTGCGGTTCCTGCGCAACGACGCGCGCGTTGACTTCGCCGACCGCGCCGACACCAAGTTGCAGGACCTTCATGTTCTCACCCTTTCTGAAGAACGGCCGTCGGGCGCGAGGACCCGGCCCCGGGTCCGCCACGACGGCCAAGAGAATACGCATGATTGTCGCATCGACCTGTCACGCTTTCCAGCGCACATTCCTCTCCGAACTTCACGAGGACCGCGAACAGAACCTACGCATGATTGACTTCGTAGGGTATCTCGGATAGGTTCGCGACATGTTCCTCAGCGTGCAACAGGCCGCGCGCCGTCTCGGCGTGTCGCCGGTGACGATCCGGCGCTGGACGGCCACCGGCTTCCTCCCCTGCACCCGGACGGCGGGAGGTCACCGTCGCATCGACGAGAACGACATCGACGACCTGGCGAGAGCTATCGGCAACTCGAACCACCTGGCCGCCCAGATCGCCCGCGAGCGCGAGCTCGACGTCCTCGTGGACACCTCGATCGCCCTGGCCAGCCGTCTCGACACCACCGAGCTGCTCGCCGAGATCGCCCGCCGCATGACGTCGCTCCTGGACTGCCACTTCTGCGCCATCTCCGAATACGACGCGAGGGCGGAAATCGTCTACGTCCTCGCCGACTACGACCACTCGGGTCAGCGTCTTCCCGACACCGGCCCCTACAAGCTGAGCGACTACCCGCTCACCCGCCGCGTGCTGGAGGAACGGATCACCGCCGTCGTCAATGTCGACGACCCGCACGTCGACCAAGCCGAGGCGGCGGTCCTGCGCCGCGACGGCGACAAGAGCCTCCTCATGGCGCCGCTCGTCTACCACGACCGGGTCATCGGCCTGGTGGAGGTGGTCGACCAGAACCGATCACGCCACTACTCTCGCCAGGAACTGCGCCTGTGCCGGGCCATCGCCGGCCAGGCGGCGGCCGCGTTGCACAACGCGAAGCTGTTCTCCGACCAGGCGCGCAGCGACCAGGACATCACCAAGCTGCGCGTCGCTCTGCAGAAGCTCACAGCCAGTGTCCCGGCGATGGCCGCGGCCGCGGGACCGGCCGCCCTCGGCGAGCTCGCGCGCACGGTCTGCGGCGCCCTCGGCGCCGTCTCGTGCGTGGCGAGCTGCGCCGGCGAGAGCGCCGGCGCCTTCGGCGAAGGAGCCGCCCGCTTCGAGCCGGGCGACGAGCGCGGCGCGCGCGCCGCGCTCGTCGTGGCGAGAGACCCGTCGCAGGCCACCGATCTCACGCTCGCCGTCACGCTCGCGGAGCCTCCGACGGAGGGACAGATCGAGCTGCTCGACCTGGTCGCCGCCGCCGGAGGGGCGCTCCTGCGCCACTGAGCGGCCGACCGGCGCCGGGCGCGACGGCCCGGGTGCCGAAAAGAGGGCGGCCCGCGGTGTCTCTCCCGTTTCACCGCGGGCCGACTCCTGCGCCAGAGCTCCGTCGAGGTCTCCACCCTGGCAGCGGAGGGGGTCTCCTGAACCCGCGCCGTCGGCGCGAGTCGGAGCATTTCAGATTCTTATGGTTTGCAGGAGATTCTTCCAGCCCGAATGTCTCGGCAAACTTCGCGGCATGACGACGGCAAACTTCCTCGTAGTTGACTTGCCCGAGGAAGCCGGGATAGCGTCTTCGGCATGTACCTGAGCGTCCAACACGCCGCCCGCCGCCTCGGCGTCTCCCCGCACACCATCCGGCGCTGGACCACGTCCGGCTTCCTTCCCTGCACGCGGACCGCGGGAGGACACCGGCGCATCAAGCAGGAGGACATCGAGGAACTCGCGACCCTGATCGGCGACAGTAACCACCTCGCCGCTCGGCTCGCCCGCGAACGCGAGCTCGAGACCCTCGTCAAGACGGCCATCGCGATGACGAGCCTGCTCGACCTCGCCGACTTGCTGCGTGAGGTCGCCAAGCAGCTCACGAGCCTGCTCGACTGTCACTTCTGCGTGATCTCCGACTACGACCACGCGACCCGCACGGTCACCGTGCTCGCCGACTACGACGACCTCGGCAACCGCCGTCCGGACTCGTGGGTCTACAACGTGAGCCAGTTCCCGATGGCGAAACGTGCGCTCGACGACCACGAGACGATCGTCGTGAACGTCAGCGACCCACGGGCCGACCCGGCTGAGGTCGCGGTCATGCGCCGCGACGGCGACAAGTGCATCCTCATCCTCCCCATGGTGCACCGCGGCCAGGCGATCGGCCTGCTCGAGGTGCTCGACCACGCGCGGGAGCGCCGCTTCACGCGCCAGGAGATGCGCCTCGCGACGGCGATCTCCGGCCAGGCCGCGGTCGCGATGCACAACGCGCGCGTGTTCGCCCAGCTGCGCCGCAGCGACCAGGACGTGCTCGACCTGCGGCGCGCGATCGAGACGATCGCCGGAGCACACGCGACGCTCTCCGGGCAGAAGTCGCCTGTCGGCCTGCTTCAGGAGGCGGCGAACCTGGCTGCACGGGCCCTCAAGGGGCTCTCGTGCGTGGCCAACTGGGGCGACGAGAGCGCCGGCGCGTCGGGCGTGCCGGCAGACGATGGAGACAGGGCCGCCGCGCCGCGCGGCGCCGGAGCGACCCGGGCCACGCAGACGAAGCCCGCGCATGTGCTCGTCGCCTCGGCACCCTGTCGCGACCGCGAGCTCACCCTCACGCTAACGCTGTCGGGCGCCGGCGGCGAGGGCCGTGGCGAGCTGCTTGCGCTCATCGCCACGGTGGCCGCCGGCGCCCTCGAGTGCCTCCTGACTCGCGCGGAGGTCGAAGGCTCGTAGGTGGCGGGCGCCGTCCGCGCCCTCTGCTATGCTCGACCCGTGCCCGACCCTCCGCTTAGCTTCGTCGTCCTCGACACCGAGACCACCGGCCTCGACCCTGCGCGCGACCGCGTCATCGAGGTCGGCGCCGTGCGCCTGGACGCGAGTCTGTGCGAAGTCGACCGGTTCAGTTCGCTCGTCCAGACCGACGTCCCCGTGCCGCTCGCCGTCGCACGGATGACCGGTATCGGGGCGCCCGAGCTGGCCGAGGCGCCCCCCTTCGCCAAGGTCTACGCCGCGCTCGGGGCCTTCGCTCGAGGCGCCTTGCTCGTCGGCCACAACGCGGCCTTCGACCGCGGGCACCTCGAGGCGGCAGCTCGACGCGCGTCCCGGCCGCCGCTGCCCAACGCCTGGTTCGACACCCTCGAGGCCGCTCTCCTGCTGCTTCCCGAACACGACCGCCATTCCCTGCCGCTGCTCAGCTCGGCGCTCCAGCTCGGGGCCACGAGCCACCGGGCGCTGCCCGACGCGGAGGCCACGGCGGCCCTCCTCCGCCTCCTGGCGGCGCGCGCCGCCGGCCTCGCGGCCGTCGAGCGCGGGCTTCTGGAGGCGGTACGCTGGCCGCCGCTGCGCGTTCTCGACGCGATCGGCGCGGCGCCGGACGAGGCTCCGCCGCCGCTCGTCGCCGACGAACCGGACAGGGCGTCGCGCAGCGCCGCCCTCAGCATGCTGCCCTGCGATCCCGACGGCTGGCGGGCGGAGTTCGGCGCCGACGCGTCACCCGGGCCGCGCCGCTCGGTCTCGCAGGGAGGCGGCGGCGGCCCGACCTCCGAGCCCCCGGGTCTCGCGACACGCCTCCCGGGCTACCGCCCGCGCGCCGCCCAGGCGGCGATGGCGGCCGCCGTCGCCGAGGTGCTCGACCGAGGCGGCGTGGGGCTGTTCGAGGCCGGCACGGGCATGGGCAAGAGCCTCGCCTACCTCCTGCCGGCCGGCTTCGCCAGCGCCGCCACCGGAAGACGCGTCGTCGTCAGCACAAAGACGAAGGCGCTCCAGCGTCAGTTGGCGGCCCACGAGCTACCCCTCGTCGCCGAGGCGCTGCCGCCGGGCTGGCGCTGGGCGGTCCTCATGGGACGCGAGAACTACCTCTGCCGCCGGCGCCTCGACGAGGCGGTGCAGAGCGCCTCGGCCGCGATCCCCGACGAGCAGCGCGTCCTGGCCCTCGCCTACCTCGTCGGACGCGCTCGCTGGGGAGAGGTCGACCTCTCGGCCCTCCCCTTCCGCGCCCAGCAGGAGCTCCCCGCCCTCGCCGAGCTGTCCCGCGAGCTGCGTTCGTCGCGGGCGACGTGCCTGGGACGGCACTGCCCCGCGCGGCGCCTCTGTCACTGGCGGCTGGCGCGCAGTCGCGCCGAGGCCGCGCACCTGGTCTGCGTCAACCACGCCCTGCTGCTGACGGGGCGCGAGGTGCTGCCGGCCTTCGAGCAGGTCGTCATCGACGAGGCCCACCTCCTCCCCTCCGAGGCCACCTCGGCCTTCAGCGAGGCCGTCGACTGGTGGTCCCTCGAACTGCTCGCGCGCGCCGTTCGCGGCCCCGGTCGTCAGCGATCGCTCGGCGCGCGCCTGCGCGCCCTCGCCCGCCGCGCTCAGCCCGGCCAGGCAGCGGCCCTGCGCAGCGCCGCCGACGCCGCGGAGCGCCTGCTCGACGACCTCCCCGGCCTCGGCCGCGCCATCGGCGAGGCGCTGGTACCGGTCGCACTCGCGGCGCAGGCCGCCGGCGAGACGGATGCAGGGGCCACGCCCGGCGGAGCCAGGCGCGACGCCGCTGCGCGCCGCCGCGCGGGTACCGCCGCGGGCCCCGACTACAACCTCACGGCGTGGCTCACGCCGGGCTTGCGCGAGACGCCCGCCTGGGACGCGCTGGCGACGGCGACGGCCGTCCTTGCCGAGCGACTCGACGCCGTCGCCGTCGCGAGTGCCGCGGCATCCGAGGCGCTCCCGGACGACCACCGCGAACGGCCGGCGTTGCTCGCCCTGGCCGAAGACGCCGGCCGCGCCGCAGCCCTGCTCCGCGAGCTTCCCGAGACGCACGGACCGGAGACGGTGCTGTGGGCCGAGATCGAGTCCGCCGCGGCGACTTCGCGCGGGCCGAGCGCGATCGTCTGCGGACCCCGCTGGACTCTCACGCGGACTCCGCTCACGCCGGCCGGTCGCGTCCGCGAGGCGCTGTGGGACCAGATGCGCGGCGCTGTCCTCACCAGCGCCACGCTCACCGCCTCGGGCTCCTTCGCCTACTTCCGCGAGATGACGGGCCTGACCGCCGACGTCGACGTCAGCGAGCAGGCGTTCCCCTCGCCGTTCGACTACGCACGACAGGCCGTCCTGGTGCTCGAGCACGACCCGCATACCGCCTGGCGGGCGGACGAACTCGCCGGTCGTCAGGCCGAACGTCTCAAGCGGCTCGCCGAAGTCACCGGTGGACGCACGCTGGCGCTCTTCACGAACAGGCGCGACATGCACCTCGTCGCCGGCGCCGTCGGCGCCCACGTCGAGGACGACGGTGTGCTCGTCCTCGCGCAGGGCATGCACGGCAGTGCCGCCGCCCTCGCCGACGAGTTCCGCGCACATCCCGAGACGATCCTGCTCGGCGTCGACACCCTGTGGACCGGCCAGGACTTCCCCGGCGACATGCTCGTGTGCCTCGTGATCGCGAAGCTGCCGTTCCCGCGCCAGGACCCGCTCGTCCAGGCCCGCCGACAGGCGCTCATCGAGGAGGGCGCCGACTGGTTCCGGCGCTTCTACCTGCCCGAAGCCGTCCTCAGGTTCAGGCAGGGCTTCGGGCGCCTCATCCGTACCGAGACGGACGTCGGGGTGGTCGTCGTGCTCGACCACCGCCTCACGCAGCAGACATACCGTCGCGACTTCCTCGAGAGCCTCCCGCCGGTGACGGTGGTCCAGGCCTCCCCGGACGAGGTGCCGGCTGTGGTCGCAGCCCACCTGCGGCGGCTGCGCCCCGACGCCGACCCCGATCAGCCGGGCTGAGCAGGGTCGCCGGCCCCGGGCTTGCGCGCCGAGACGAAGGCGCTCGCGAGCTGGACGCCGTCCGGAAGCTCGATCCGCGGCAGGCCGCAGATCCCCGCCCCGCCGCTCGTGTCGTAGACGTTGAGGACGTCGAGGCGCGCGCCGGCGAAGCCGGCGGCGCCCAGACGGGCGAGGTACTCCTCCCCGCCGAGCGCGCCCGCCACGCAGGCCGCCCATGCCTCGACCTGGCGGCGCAGCTCGGCGGGCACCGCCGCGACGTCGCCGAGAAAGACGATGTCGGCCACGGCCAACCTCCCCCCCGGGCGCAGCACGCGGAACGCCTCGGCGAACACCCTGTCCTTGTCGGGCGCCAGATTGACCACGCAGTTGCTGATGATCACGTCCACGCTGGCGTCCGGCAGGGGCACCGCCTCGATGTCCCCCTTGAGGAACTCGACGTTGGCCACGCCCGCCTCCGCCTGGTTGCGGCGCGCCATGGCGAGCATCTCGTCGGTCATGTCGAGGCCATACGCCTTGCCCTCGGGGCCGACCCGGCGCGCCGACAGGAGCACGTCGATGCCGCCGCCGCTGCCGAGGTCGAGCACCGTCTCGCCGGGATGCAGCTGGGCGAGGGCGACCGGGTTGCCACAGCCCAGGCTCGCGAGGCGCGCCTCGAGCGGCACCTCCGCACATTCGGCGTCGTCGTAGAGGTCCTGGGAGATGTCGAGGACGTCGGCGCTCGGTGACGGCGTACAGCAGGACGTCGACACCGGAGCGAGACCACAGCAAGAGGCGGACGGCGCCGGCGCGCAGCACGCGGCGGACGGAGCCGGCGCGCAGCACGGCGTCTGTGACGGGTCTTGCGCCCCGCCGTCCTGGCGCGCGAGCTCGCGCGCCGCCGCGGCGGCGGCGCCGTAGTGCTCCCGGATGTCCTTCTTCAGGTCTTCGTTCACGTCGGCCTCCTCGGGAGTCGTCATCATCGGCGGATCGCGTCCCGTCAGGCGGCGCAGCAGGACGCGCCGGCGGGGCGCACCGACAGGAGAGCGAGGATGCCACGCACGCCCCGCGTCCGCCCGCGCCGCCACGCAGCCACGCCATCGGCGTGCCTTGCCGCCCGCCCCGCGCGAACGGCGACCAACGCTTCTCGGGCCTTCACCGTGTCGTACGCGACGAGCCTGTCCATGGTCCACTCCCGGCCGTCATATCAACTTCTCTCGATGTAGGTTCTACCCACCGCCCGCGATTGTCAAGCCCACATCAAGATTCCTTGACTTGAGGCGACGCGCGGATAGACTCCGACGCAGACCGGATCCCCAGGAGGCCCTCCATGACCGATGATGCGAGCGCGGGCGGCGGGGCTCCGCCCTGCTGCCCACTCCCACCTGGTGTCGCCCCTCTCGCGGTGGCCCCGGCGGGCGATGACGACGAACGCCTGGTGACACTGAGCCGCCGGGCGCAGGCGCTGAGCGACCCCATCCGCCTGCGCATGCTCGAGGTGATCGTTCGGGCGCAGGTGTGTTGCCGCCCGGGGGGCGAGCTCGCAGGGCCACCGGACGTCGCCGCGGCCGCCGACACAGGCGCCGGCCGGCGTGCTTCAGCAGCGTCCCCGCCGGCCGGCGTCTGCGTGTGCGAGCTCCAAAGCCTGCAGGGCCTCGCGCAGTCGAAGGTCTCGTATCACCTCAGAGTGCTGCGCGACGCCGGCCTCGTCCGCGAACAGCGCCGCGGCAAATGGAGCTTCTACGCGATCGACGAAGACGCCGCGGAGGAGTTCGCGGCCGCCGTGCGCCGGCTGCTCGGGCGTTGATCCGCCGATCGTCAGACAAGTGATCAGGTGCGCGCCCGGCCCGTCACCTCCCGCGCGCGCGGTCTACTTGAGCAGCTTGCCGGAGCCCTTCGACGTGCTGACCTTCATGAGCCTCGCCTTGGACGACCTGCGGCAGTGTGGGCAGGTCAGGTTCTTGTAGCTGTAGTAGGTGCCGTCCTCGTTCTTGCCCATCTGGGACACGGTGAAGAAGTTGACCGACGTCGGCACCTGGAACGTGCGTCCGCAGTTGCCGCACTTGTAGCCGCTCTTCGCCGACATGAGGCGCGTGAACATCCACAGCCCGCCCAGGATGAACAGGATCGTCCAGAACATGCCCCGCCGCGGCTCGATGACGGTGATGGCGACGACGATGACGGCGAGGAAGAGCAACAGCTTCCAGGTGGTGCCCCACCAGTCGGCCTGCCGCGGGATGAAGCGCGCCAACTCGTGCCTTCCTTTCTACGCCCGGCGGACGGACCGCTCGCGCAGCGCCGCGGGCGACGCCGCCTCGGCGTCGCCGAGAGGCTTGGTCACCCGCCGACCGGACCGGCGATGGTGTTCACGACGATGAAGATCGCCATCAGCAGCAGGGCGATGATGACCACGAAGGCGATCGTCGTGGCGAACCCTGCGAGGAACTGCCTGCTCACGATGTACCCCTTTCGCGAAGCTGCCCGCTAGTATGCCGCAGCGGCCGCCGCCGTGAAAGCCGCCCGCAGGCGCCCGCAACTGTTACCGACGGCGATCCGCGGGTACCACATCCCCATGGCCACGACGAGTGGGGGTGGCACCGTGAACGACGACGCGCAGACGCACGACAGCCCTGCCGACGGACGGAAGCGGCATCGGCAAGGCGCCGAGCGCTCCGCCTGGCCTTCTCCCGACCAGGTCAAGGGCGCCAAGCGGCCCACGTGGAGCGGCAAGACGATGCACCATCCCGCGTTCCGCATCGGCGAGATCAAGCACGGGAAGTCGTGAGCGTGGAGGCAGCTCGCCGGCTGAGGGAACGCGTCTGAGGGCGCGGCGGCGCGGCGCCGCCGCGACCCGTCACGCGTTGAGCTTGGCGAGCGCCCAGGCCATCGTACGGCCGAGGGTCAGCATGGTCTCCACGCCCTCGGCATCGCCCTCGACGTCGCCGACGTCGCGCCCGATGCCGATGTTCCAGTAGCTCGAGCCCACGACGATCATCTCGTTGATCTGGAACCAGTGGTTGATCGAGTCGAAGGCGTGGATTGCGCCGCAGCGCCGCACGGCGACCACGGCGGCGCCCACCTTGCGGGCGAGCGGGTTGCCGCTCTTGCGGGTCGCGTAGCCGGCGCGCTCCATGAGGGCCTGCGTCGTCGCCGTGCAGTTCGCGTAGTAGGTCGGCGAGCCGATGATGATGCCGTCGGCGGCGAGCATCTTCTCGATGCACGCGTTGAGGCCGTCGTCCTTGAGTCCCGAGCAGCGGGCGTCCTTTGTCTCGGCGCACTTGAGACAGGCCGTGCACCCGGCGAAGCGCTTGCCCGCGAGCTGCACGAGCTCAGTCTCGATGCCCGCGGCCTCGAGTTCGGCGAAGACATGACCGATGAGCAGCGCCGTGTTGCCGTCCTTGCGCGCGCTGCCGTTGAAAGCGACGACCTTCATGCTGCGACTCCCTTCCTGTTGTGCGACGTGGGCGACCCCGGCGCGGCGCGAAGACCGGAGCAGGGCCGGTGTGGGGGTCAGGCCTCAGTCCAGTCCCGAGGGCCGGCACTCGAGGCGGTGCGCCAGACGCACCAGAGCCAGCGTGTCGAGAGCGCAATACTCAAGCAGCCCCCGACGCAGCTCGTCGCGGCGCCCTCCGTCCGTGGCCGGGTCGATCGCCTCGTGGTAGGCGGCCTGCGCTGAGAGGCCGTCCTGGATCTCGTCGAGGAGGGCGTGATGGAGGTCGCCGGCCAGCGTGGGAAGGACGTTCTTGAGCGAGTAGGAGCCGTTCAGGGCGGGGTGGTCGTAGTGATCGCGCGTCAGGCGGAAGAGGTCGACGAGCCGCCCCGTCACGGCCTCGAGCGCCGGGGCGAGGTCCGGGAAGCGGGCGGCGAGCTCCACCAGGCGCCACTTCTCGAAGTCCGTGTACACGAACACGGGACCCCGCTCGCCGAGGGTCGCGAGCAGCGCCTCGACCGCTCCGCGCATGGGCGCGCCGCCGCTGGTGTCGATGTGCTCCGCATGCCGGACCTGGGCGAACGACGGCTCGGCGTGGCAGGACCACTGGAAGAGGAGCTGTTCGAACGGCCGCGTTCCCTTCCAGGCGGGGACGGCGAACTGGACGGTCTCGAAGTCGAGGTAGAAGCGCGGGAACGGGAGTGAGGCGAGGTAGGCCGCCGCGGCCTGGTCGACGCAGCCGAGGGCGGGGTCCGGCGCGGGGCGCGCCTCCTTGCCGCCCTCCGCTTCGGCCTCCCGCGGCGGCCGCCCTTCCTGCCCCTCGCAGAACTGCAGGAACGGGCAATCGAACGGCTTGTGGCACTGCGGTCCGGTGGCGATGACCGGCTGCGGCCCGGCCATGATCTCCGTGAACCCTGTCACCCAGCCCGGGATCCGCGCCATGAGCGGCCGCACCTGGTCGGCGACGGGTACGGCCTTGAACAGACCGCGGTAGTCCTGCCCCCCCGGGTAGACGAACTCAGTGTCGATGACGGCGACGTCGAGGACGTCCAGGGGCACGCCCGTGCCTTCGATCACCCAGGTCTGCACGGCCACGTCGGTGAGGTGGTACTCCTTGAGCCGCGTTGCCGACTTCACCTCCGTCATGCGCACGCGTCCTCCCCGTCGCTCGAGGATATCGGCACGCACGAGCACGCCCTTGTGACGGAACGCGCCCTCGAAGAGCGTCACGTCGCCGGGCCGCGACAAGGCCTGCTGCGTCGCCTTCACCGCACGGTCGAGGTCGTCCTGCCACTCGACGAGGACGCCACCGGGGTACAGGGCGCGCGCCACGTCGTTGACGTCGTGCCCGACGGCGAAGCGCCGCCGCGTCTCGGCAGGATAGACGGCGAGAGACGGACGGTGCACCTGCAGCCAGAGGCGCTTGCCGCACTGGAGACCGTAGGTGATGCGTGACTTGGAGAGGCCGAAGCGTCGCACTGGACCCATTCTAGAGGACCGGCGCGAGGCGGGACACCGGGGCCCGGACGGCCTCGGCCGGCAGCGCCCGGGGCCGTCCGGGCGCTGTGGTATCGTCGCCGCCATGAGGCTCATCCACACCGCCGACTGGCACCTCGGGCGGCTCTTCCACAACGTCTACCTCACCGATGACCAGGCGGCGGTCCTCGATCAGCTCGTCGACCTCGTCCGCGAGGTACGGCCGAACGCGGTCCTGCTCGCCGGCGACCTCTACGACCGCGCCGTTCCCCCGCCGGAGGCCGTCGAGCTCCTCGACGACGTCCTCACGCGCATCGTCGTGGGTCTGGGCGTCCCTGTGGTGGCGATCGCCGGCAACCACGACAGCGCCACCCGGGTGGGCTTCGGCAGCGCCCTTCTGCGCGAGCGCGGGCTCCACCTCGCCGGGCCGTCTCCGCGCCGACGCGCCGGCCGTCACGCTCACCGACGCCGACGGGCCGGTCCATGTGTGTAGCCTGCCGTTCGCCGAGCCCGCGATGGCAAGGTACGCCTACGACGACGAGACGATCCACGACCAGCAGGCCGTGCTCGCCGCCGGCGTCGCGGGGGCGCTGGCCGCGACGCCGGCGCGGGAGCGCCGCGTCGCCCTGGCGCACGCGTTCGTCGCCGGCGGCGCCGAGAGCGACTCCGAGCGGCCCATCTCGGTCGGCGGCGCCGGCAGCGTGGGGGCCGGGACCTTCGCGGGCTTCGACTACGTCGCCCTCGGCCACCTGCACCGGCCGCAACGCGCCGGCGACGAGGCCGTGCGCTACGCCGGGTCGCTCCTCAAGTACTCGTTCGCCGAGCACGATCACGTCAAAGGGGTGACCGTCGTCGAGATCGGCGCCCCGGGCAGCGCCGACGGTGACGCGGGCGGGGCCGGCCGCGCCCGCGTCACCGTCGAGAACGTCCCCCTGGTACCGCCGCACGACGTGCGCGTCGTCGAAGGCTTCCTCGCCGACCTGCTCGCACGGGGTCGCGACGACCCGGCGGCCGACGACTACATCCAGGCCGTCGTGCGCGACACCAGCGCCCTCCTCGACCCGCTGGGTCAGCTGCGCGAGGTCCACCCCAACACCCTCGCCATCGAGCGGCCCGAGCTCGAGCGTGAGCGCGAGACCCGCGAGCGTCCCGCCGACGTCCTCAAGCGTGGCGATGCCGAGCTCTTCGCCGACTTCTTCAGGTACGTCACCGGCGAGCCGCTCTCCAAGGCACAGGCCGCCGCCTTCGGAGACACGCTCGACGAACTCGCGGGGCGGGCTCGGGAGGCGATGCCGTGAGGCCGCTGCGCATCCGCATGCAGGCCTTTGGAGCGTACGCCGGCGTCCAGGCACTCGACTTCTCCGAACTCGGCGGTCACGACTTCTTCCTCATCACCGGCCCGACCGGGGCCGGCAAGACCACCGTGCTCGACGCCATGGCCTTCGCTCTCTACGGGGAGACCAGCGGCGGCGAGCGCGAGGCGCGCGACATGCGCAGCCAGTACGCGGCACCCGATCTGCTCACCGAGGTCGAGTTCGACTTCGCCGTCGGCACCGAGCGCTACCGCGTCGTGCGGAGCCCGCAACAGGAGCGCCCGCGCAAGCGCGGCGAGGGCACCACCACCCATATGCAAGCGGCGACGGTCTGGCGGCTGGCGACGTCCGCCGACGGCGCCCCGGCGCCCGACAGACCGCTGGCCGACGGCTGGACCGACGCCACCAGGGCGGCCGAGAGCATCCTCGGCTTTCGCAGCCAGCAGTTCCGCCAGGTCGTCATGCTGCCGCAGGGCCGGTTCCAGGAGCTCCTCAAGGCCAAGTCGCAGGACAAGGAGAAGATCCTCTCGGCGTTGTTCGACACCGCGTTCTACGCGCGCATCGAGATCGCCCTCAAGGCCCGAGCCGCGGCCCTCACCAGAGACCACGAGCGCCTGGCGATCGAACGTCAGACGATCTGCGAGCAGGTCGGCGCCGCCGACGCAGCCGAGCTGGCGACGCAGCGCGCGGCCGCTGCGGTCGAGCGCGACGCCGCCGACGCCGCCGCCGTCCACCGCAGCGACGAGCAGGCGGCGGCGCAGCAGGCGCTGAGCGAGGCCGAGGCGGTCGCCGGACGGCTCGGCGACCTCGAGCGCGCCCGCCAGCTTCGGGCTTCGCTCGCCGCCAATGCCGAGCGCACCGGGCACCTCCGAGCGGAGCTTGAGCTGGCCCGGCTGGCCGCGCCGCTCGTCGCCGACGACGAGGTGGTCGGCGAGCGGGTGCGAGAAGCCGAGGCCCGCAAAGGCGACCTCACGGCGGCGCGCGAGCGCCTGGCCGCCCGCGAGACCGAGAAGGCCGCCGCCGACGCCGGTCTCGCGGCGGAGGAGGCTCGCGCGCCGGCGCGCGAGAACGCCGCCGCGCAAGAGCGTCGACTCAGGGACCTCGCCCCGACGGTCGAAGGCGTCGGCGCGCTCGCCGACGAGCTTCGCGTGGCGGAGGAGCGCCGCGACGACGCCGTCGCCGGCGAAGAGCGCTCGAAGGCCGCGGCAACGCGCGCCGACGAGACGCGCGCCGCCACCGAGCGACGCCTCCAGGAGGCGCGCGCGGCCGCGGCGGGCGCGGACGCCCTCGCGGCCGTCGCCGACCAGGCGGTCGCCACCGCACGCCTGCGTCGCGACGCCGAGGCGGTGGCCGCGCGCCTCGAAGAAGCCGAGGTGGCAGTCGCCGACCTCGCGCGCCTCGCCGGCGACGCGGACGCCCGGTACCGTGCCGCGGTCGATCACCTTCGCAGCCTCGAAGACGACTGGCAGGCAGGTCAGGCGGGCCGGCTGGCCGCGTCGCTCGAAGCGGGCGTCCCCTGCCCGGTGTGCGGCGCGACCGAGCACCCCGCCCCCGCGTCGCCCGGCAGCCGTCCAGCCCCCGGAGACGACGAGCTCGAGGCCGCGCGCGACGTCCTCGACCGGCTGTTCGCCGAACGCGACGCTTCGCAGCGCGACCTCGCCGCGGCCCAGCGTCGCCACCAGCAGGCCCTCGCCGAGCGCGAGCAGCTCGGGAGGACCCTCGGAGAGGCCGTCACGTTCACTCCCGAGCAGTGCGACGAGCGGGCCCGCGCCGCGGCTGCCGAACGCGACGCCGCGGCGGCCGCACGAGCGGCCCTGCCCGCGATCGAAGCGGACGAGCGCGACGCTCGAGAGGCCTCAGACGAGGCGCGCGCGCGCGCCCAAGCCGCCGGGGCGGCGAGCGTCGAGCTTCGATCCGCGGCCGCGGCGCTCGCCGCCGCGCTGGCCGAACGGCGGCGCGGCGTCCCGGCCGAGCTTGCCGACCCTGCGTTGCTGGCCACGGCCGTCGCCGCCGCCGAGCACGAGCGTCGCGCCCTCGACGAGACGCTGACCGCGGCACGCCAGGCCGCGCAGTCGGGGGCCATCGCTCTCGAGACGGCACGCACCGACGAACATCACGCTGGGACCCTGTTCGACGGGGCCCTGCAGGCCTCCCGGCGGGCCACCGAGCGCTTCTCCGCGCGCCTGAAGGAGCAGGGCTTCGCGGAGGCTCCCGCGTGGCGCGCCGCCCTGCGCGACCACGCGCAGATCGAGGCGCTCGCCGCCGCGGTGAGGGACTACGACGATCAGGTGGTCGCCGCCGAGGCCACCCTCACGCAGGCAGGGCAGGCGGCTTCAGGGCTCTCGGCTCCCGACCTCGACGCGCTGGAGGCCGCCGCCACCGCGGCGCGCACGCGCGCCGACGAGGCGGCGGCAGCCCGCGCGAGCATCGAGGCTCGACTGGCCTCACTCGACCGTGCCCGCGGCGAGCTTGACCGCATCGACCGGGCGAGCGCCGCCATCGACGAGGAGTACGCGGTGACGGGGCGCATCGCCCAGGTCGCGACCGGCGACAACCCCCTCAAGCTCAACTTCCAGCGCTTCGTGCTCGGCGTGCACCTCGATCGCGTGCTCGAGATCGCCACCCAGCGCCTGCGCTCCATGACCAGCAAGCGCTTCGACCTCGAGCGCAGCGACGAGACGCAGGGGCGGTCAAGGACCGCCGGTCTCGACCTGGAGGTGTTCGACGCCTGGACGGGCGAGACGCGCCCCGTCAGCACCCTGTCGGGGGGCGAGTCGTTCATGGCCGCGCTCGCGCTCGCCCTCGGCCTGGCGCAGGCGGTGCAGGAGTACAGCGGCGGCATCCGCCTCGACACGATCTTCGTCGACGAGGGCTTCGGGTCGCTCGACGCGGAGGCACTCGATCACGCGCTCAGTACCCTGACGACCCTCCAGGAGAACGGACGCCTCGTCGGCATCATCTCGCATCTCGCCGAGGTCAAGGAGCGGGTCGAGGCCCGCCTCGAGGTGACGCTCGCCAGGACGGGAAGCCAGGCGCGCTTCGTCGTCCCCTGACGCCCGCGATCAAGGCCGGGACGCGAAGATGCCTTGACCCCGGGCACGCCCCTGACGGCGATGCGTCGGCCACATGGTGCCAGGCCTGTACTACAATCCGTGAAACGGTCCGGACCGGGGAGCGCCTGTGAGCACACGCTGGCTCGTCGTCGTCGTCGCGAGTGTCTTTCTCGCCGTTCTCGTCGTGACGCTGGTCCTCACCGGCGGCGAGGACCAGCAGACCCCGCCGGTGCCCTCTCCGAGCGCCTCCCCGCCGGCCTCGCCGGCTCCTTCTCCCTCCGCGTCCCCGTCCACCTCCGCCTCGGGCTCGCCGACCCCGAGCCCTTCGCCCTCGGCGACGCCGGCGGCGAGCTTCTTCGCCACCGGCGACCTCATCGGGGGCTGGTACTGGCTGCGTGACGCGGCGCACGAGGACACGGCCACGTGGGAGTTCCCTCTCTGCCTTCGAGCGGCGACCTCACCTTCGCGGTCACGGTCCTCGCCACCGACGCCGTCGACGGGGCCCGCGGCGTAGACGCACGCTTCTTCTTCTCGTGGCGGCCCTCCGCGGCCACCGAGCTGGGCGGGCCGGCTTCCCGTCACGCTGCCCAACGTCTCCCCGGCGGAAGACCCCGTCGGCTACACGTGCAGAGGGACGGTGACGGTCCCGCGCTCGACGGTCGGTGGCACGCCGGCTCTCGTCGTGCGGATCAGTCGCGACGACGTGCGCGGCGAGCTCTCGCCGAGCGACGTCCACATCGCGGTCAACGCGCCCAGCGTCCAGTTCGAGCTGCCGTGAGCGCGCCGGCGCGCCGCGTCGGACCCGATCCGTCCGCGCTGCTCGGCGCGCTCGACGCCCGCCTCACCCCAGTGGGGCTCTACGACGCGTCCGACGCCACGCCCTTCGCGCCGCTGGTCGAGCCCAAGCCGGGCGCGCGGCGCGGCGCGTGCGTCTTCGACTTCTTCCGCCGTTGGCAGGCGGGAGAGACGCTGCACCTCACCAGCGCGAACTTCGGCTGCGGCGGCGCCGGCCGGGCGCTCTTCGGCGTCTCGGCCCGCGACCGCGAGGACTTCATCTCCTTCCTCTGCGACGACGAGGGCCTGCGCGCGACGCGCGAGCTCATGGGCGGCTGGATCGACGCCAGCCCTGTGTACGAGACACGCCACGGGCACGTGCTCATCGGCCCGCTCAAGCCCTCCGAATACGCCTCGCTTCGCACCGTCACCTTCTGGGTCGACCCCGACCAGCTCGCCGTCCTGCTGCACGGCGCCTACTACGAGCACGCCTGGGGCGACCCGCCGCCGGTCATCGTGCCCTTCGGCTCGGGCTGCATGGAGCTGGTCGCGACCTTCGATGACCTGGAGCGACCGCAGGCGGCCATCACCGCGACCGACCTCGCGATGCGCGACCAGCTGCCTCGCGACGTGCTGGGGTTCACCGTGACCGTGCCCATGTTCGAGCGCCTCTGCGCCCTCGACGAGCGAAGCTTCCTCGGAAAGGGCTTCCTCGCCACCCTGCGCGCCGCGCGCGGCGGGACCTTCGGCGACTGAGCAGCGGCCGCGAGGCGGCCGTCATCGCCCGTTTTCGTGCGCGCGGGCCATCGGCTAGGATGACGTCGTGACCCGTCGCGAGACCATCCGTCGCCTGCAGCGCCACAAGGGGCAGATCCGCCGCTTCGGCGTGCGCCACCTCGCGATCTTCGGGTCGACCTCCCGTGACGAGGCGACCGAGCACAGCGACACCGACATCCTCGTCGAGTTCGAGCCGCACGTCCGGATCGGTCTGTTTGGGTTCGTCGAGCTCCAGCGGACGCTGGGCGACGCCCTCTCGAGCCGGATCGACCTCGCCACCCCCGACGCGCTCCGCCCCGAGATGCGCGACGAGATCCTCGCCGAGGCCGTGCGTGTCTTCTAGGCTGCCGCCCGACCCCGCCGAGGAGCGCCAGACCCGGCTGCGGTTTCGCGACTGGCGCTTCCGCGTCCGCGACATCGCCGCCAGCGTGCAGGCCGCGATCGACTACACCACCGGGATGACCTTCGAGGAGTTCGCCGCCGACCGCCGGACCCGGGACGCCGTCATCCGCAACCTGATGACGATGGGCGAGTCGGTGCGCTGGATACCGGGGCCGATCCGCGAGGCCAACCCGGACGTGCCGTGGACGACCATGCGCGGCGTGCGCAACGTGGTCGTCCACGAGTACTTCGGGGTCGACGACCGGATCCTCTGGGACACGCTCGTGCACGAACTGCCACCGCTCCTGCCCAAGCTCGAAGCGGTCCTCGCCCAGGGTCGCTGACCGCACGACGCGCTCACGGGGCGCGTCGCGCGCCTCCGCCTTGCGCCCCGCGCGTCAGGCGTCGGCGACGGCGAGGAAGCTCTGCGCCTTCTCGAGCCACTCGACGATGGCGATGTCCTGAGGGCAGCGGTCCTCGCACTCGCCGCACTGCGTGCAGGCGTCGGCGCGGGTGTCGTCGTCGAGCCAGGTGTAGTGCAGTCGCGCGCCGTCGACGTCGGCGTACGCGACGGCGTCGTTGTAGAGCTCGAGGATGTCGGGGATCGCGACCTTGTGCGGGCAGGGCAGGCAGTACTTGCAGGACGTGCAGGAGATCGGGATGGCGCTTGCGGTACGCGTCCCGCACTCGGGCGACGACCCCGAGCTCGGCCGCGCCGAGGCGGGCCTCCGACCGGCTCGCGTAGCGCGCGTTCTGCTCGACCTGCTCCATCGTGCTCATGCCGCTGAGCAGCAGCGAGACCTCGGGGTGGCCCCAGACCCAGCGCAGGCGCCCACTCGACCGGCGACTCCGGCAGGCAGACCGCCGCCGGCACGCAGCTCTCGAGGTCGCGCTGCGCGGCGGCCCAGAGCGCGGCCACCTCCGGGGTGGGCCGCGCCAGCTGGCCGCCGCGCAGCGGCTCCATCACGATCACGCCGAGCCCTCGTTCGCCCGCGAGCTCGAGTCCCCGCGTTCCCGCCTGAGTACTCCTCGTCCATGTAGTTGTACTGGATCTGGCAGAACTCCCAGAGGTCGGTCCCGCCGAGGATCGTCGACGAAGGCCTCGTGCTCGTCGTGGAACGAGAAGCCGAGGTGGCCGATGCGGCCGTCGCCCAGCGCCCTCTCGGCGCTCGCCATGACGTCGTGGACGACGACGCGATCGCGCCAGGTCTCGGCGTCGAGGCGAGTGCAGCAGGTAGAAGTCGATGCCCGTGCCGAGACGCTCGAGCTGCTCGTCGAGGTAGCGGTCGAAGTCGTCCTGCTTCTCCACCTTCCAGGTGGGCAGCTTGGTCGCCACCTTCACGCGCTCGCGGTACCCGTCACCGAGCGCCCAGCCCAGCCAGCCCTCGCTCGCGCCGCCGTGGTACGGCCAGGCGGTGTCGACGTAGTTCACGCCGAGGTCGACGGCGCGGCGCAGCATGCGCCGCGCCTCCTCGCGGTCGATGTCCTTCGGGTCGTCGCCGGCGAGCGGCAGGCGCATGGCGCCGAAGCCGAGGGCCGAGGGCCTGAAGTCGATCTGACCGAACGAGCGGTACTGCATGGCGCCAATGGTACATGCCCTCGCGCACGGGTAGAAACGCACCGTGAGGCCGAGAGAGGAGAGCCATGCCCGTCTATGAGTTCCGCTGCCGGAAGTGCGGTACCCGCTACGAAGTGACCTGCCACTGGGAGGAGCGCACGAAGAGCGCCGTCTGCCCTAAGTGCGGCGGCAAGAAGGCGGACCCGGTGGTCACGTCCTTCGCCTGCGAGCCCCCCAAGCGCTACTGATCCCTGATCGCGGACCACTGGTGTTGCCATGGCGGGCGACGGCTCGTGAGACGCCGCTCGCGTCGACGGCCAACTTCAACCCGCAAGCGGCTATCATGGAGCCATTCAGTCAGGGGGTACCACGCCGGGCGCTTTCGCGCCGGCGCCCCTTCATCGCGTGACGCCGCCAGCGCCAGCGGCGTGGCGGCGCGCGTTTGACCGAAGGAGTGCGCATGCACCCATCTCGCCTGCGGACGACGCTGCTCGTCGCGGTCGTCGCCGCCCTCGTTCTTCTGCTGGTTCCGGCGGTCGCCGCCGCGGCGCTGCCGAGGACCGACATCCCGCTGGACGGCACGCAGGAGATCAGCAGCCTGCCGGCGCCGTTCCAGGTCTTCCCGAACGGCCAGCCCACCGGCCCGCTGGCGAACGCCTTCGCCTCGGCGGACCACGGTGCTCCGGACCTGATCCTGACCCTTTACGATCAGTCTGGGATCCCGGAGCATGCCGGCGCTTATCAGGTGCCGTTCTGGAAGGAGTACGTCGGCGACCATTCGGACGTCTACGTCGCCTGGAACGATCTCGCCGCTCCGCCCGAGTCATATCAGCAGGACCAGACCATCACCCCGGAGCAGATCGCCTACCTCGGGGGTCAGTTCGACACCCGCATCTGGGCCTCCGACGTGGCGCACTTCGGCTGGTACGACTTCCGCGCCCCTGAGGCGGGCATGGACGGCTCCCGCGCCGCGATCATGGTCTACAACATCCGCGACCAGGCCTACTGGTTGAGCGACTGGCCCTGGTACATCGCCGGCTACTTCTGGGGTGGCCTCAACGACGAGATCCAGATGAACTGCATCTTCGTCGACTCGTACAACTGGGTCGACCGCGTCGGCGGCGACGTCGCCAGTCCGTACGTGTACGAAAGCACGATCGCGCACGAGTTCGAGCACCTTATCCACAACGACGTCGACGCCAACGAGGACTCCTTCATCGACGAGGGCATGGCGTCCCTAGCTGGCCAGTTCATCTACGGCGCCAGCTCTTCGGCCAGCGACCTCGCCTACGCGCTCTACTACCACCGCGACTCGCTGACCGACTGGGACGGCGAACTCTACGACTACGGCAACACCGAGATGTGGCAGGACTACCTGTGGGAGACGGCGTCGCGGGGCAGCGGCGACCAGGCCGGCGACATGTTCGCCCCCCTCAGCGCCCGCATCAAGGAGGGCTGGGACCCGTTCGCGGACGGCCCAGGCGCCGCCGACAAGTTCGTCGATCCCGGCGACGCCTTCACCTGGAATCTGATCCACGACCAGGACAACGGCCTCGAGGGCGTGGCGAACCAGGTCGGAGGCATGGCCAACGTCGAGAACCTGCATCGCGACTGGACGCTCGCCAACCTCCTGGACGGCAAGGTCTCCGAGCAGGCCTGGAATTACGACAACTTCGTCCTGGGCGGCGCCGACTCCGAGTTCATCTCGATCCAGGACGGCATCAAGTACTACAACGCCGAGGTCGGCGGCAACATGCCGCCCACGCGCAAGAACGTGTATCGCCGGGCGGCGACCGAGCCGTGGGGCGCCTACTACCGCAACTTCTACGGCAGCGCGCCCGGGCTGCAGATGTCCTTCACCGGGCCCGCGACCGACGGCGTCGCCGCCTTCGCCGGCACGTATGAGTGGTACTCGGGCCTCGGCAACATGCTCGACATCAACGTCGCGCGCCAGGTCGACGGCGTAGTCGCCGGCGATACCTTCACGTTCCAGACCTGGTTCGACATCGAGGACCAGTGGGACTACGGCTACGTCGAGGGCTCTGCCGACGGCACCATGTGGGTCAAACTGGCCCAAGTCTCAACGCTGCCCGCCGACACACAGAACTTGAACGACTCCACTGCCTGGGACGGCCCCGGCGGCCTGACCGGCAACTCCGCCGGCTGGCAGACGGCGGAGTACAGCTTCGGCGACCTGAGCGGTCAGGTCTGGATCCGGTTCCGCTACATGACCGACGAGGCGTCGAACGGCACCGGGTGGTACGTCGACGACGTCAAGGCCGGCGCCTACGTCGACGACGACACCACCGCCGGCTGGACGAACAACGGGTTCACGTGGACCAACGGTCTCCAGAACAACGACTGGACGGCCGACGCCTACGTGCCGTTCGCCAAGGCCTCAAGCAAGAAGTACTCGCTCGTCTCCATCGTGGGCACCGAGGGCCAGGGGCTCGAGGGCAGCGCGTGGCTCGCGACCCAGTACGCGAAGCAGTTCCGCATCACGGCGGTCATGTCCAACCGGCCGGACGGCGTGTTCAGCTCGACCGGCCGCCTGACGGTGCTCAAGCACAAGCACCGCTGAGAGAAGCACCTCGTGCCAGGGTCCTGCCTGGAGCGAGACGGTGATGACGAAAGGGCGGCGGGGCCAAACGGCCCCGCCGCCCTTTCCGCTCGTGCCGGACGCCGTCGCGGGGATCATCGACCCGCCCGCCCGCCCGGCGTCGTGCGATAGACTCTCCCTCCTGTGAGCAGGCGACCGCGCCGGCCGTCGCGTCGTGCGCAAGGGGCGACACATGAAGCTGAAGCTGGGCCTGCCGAAGGGCAGCCTCGAGAACGCGACCATCGAGCTGTTCCGCCGCGCGGGGTTCCGCATCACGACGCGCGCCGCGCTCCTACTTCCCCGCCGTCGACGACCCCGAGCTCGAGTGCATGCTCGTGCGTGCGCAGGAGATGGCGCGCTACGTCGAGGACGGTGCCCTCGACTGCGGCCTCACGGGCCGCGACTGGGTCGATCGAGAACGAGGCGGACGTGCACGCCGTCACGGATCTGGTGTACGCGAAGCAGAGCTTCGGGAAGGTGCGCTGGGTACTCGCCGTCCCCGAGGCATCGCCGATCCACTCGGTCGCCGACCTGCAGGGCAAGATCGTCGCGACCGAGCTCGTCGGCGTGACCAACCGCTGGCTCGCCGAGCGCGGCGTCAAGGCCAAGGTCGAGTTCAGCTGGGGCGCGACCGAGGCGAAGCTCCCCGAGCTCGCCGACGCCATCGTCGAGGTCACCGAGACCGGCTCGTCGCTGCGCGCCAACAAGCTGCGCGTCGTCGACACCGTCCTGGAGTCGACGACGCAGTTCATCGCCAACAAGGCGAGCTGGGGCGACGACGAGAAGCGCCGCAAGATGGAGGACGTCGTCATGCTTCTGCACGGCGCCATCGCGGCGCTCGACAAGGTCGGCCTCATGCTCAACGTCGAGGTCGAGCACCTCGACGCCGTCCTCGCCGTGCTGCCCGCTCTGCGCAAGCCGACCATCTCGCACCTGAGCGATGAAGGCTGGCTTGCCGTCAACACGATCCTCGACGAGACGGTGGTGCGCGAGATCATCCCGCGCCTCAAGGAAGCGGGCGCTCAGGGCATCGTCGAGTACCCGCTCAACAAGATCGTGATGTGACGCTCAGGGCGACGCGCCGGCGCGTCAACGCGAGGTTGAGCTCGAACCCGAACACGATCATCAGGTCCAGCAGCCACAGCCAGACCAGGAAGATCACGAACGTCGCCAGCGCCCCGTACGTCCGGTCGTACGAGCCGACGTTGGCGACGTACACCGAGAAGCCCAGCGACGCCGCCAGCGCGAGGAGCGCGGCCACGAGACCGCCGACGCTGACCCACCGCAGCCGGAAGGCCTGCCCGGCCGGACCGAGGCGGTACAGCACGCCGAACTCGACGGTCGCGATCAGGAGAAAGAGCAGCCAGCGTCCGTAGCCCCAGAGGGTCATCGTCGCGTCCCCGAGGTCGAGCACGTCCGCTACCCAGCGCGCCACCGGGCCGCTCGCGGCCACGGTCGCGGCCATGACGGCCAGCGACAGCAGCGAGGCGGCGGCGATCGCGAGCTGACGGGGGATGCGCCGCCACGACGGCTCGCGGCGCTCCACCTCGCACATCACGTCCGCCGCCCAGATGAACGTGCTCACGAAGCCCGAGGCGGCCCAGAGCGCCAGGAGCAGACCCACCCAGAAGAACTCCGTAGCGTAGTCGCCGCGCGCGATGGATTCGACGGGACCCCTGAGCGCCTCGACGGCCGCCGGCGGCGCGACCTCGCCCACCGCCTCGAGGATCGCGTCGGCGTTCGCCCCTGACCCGTCGCCGAGCAGGCCGACGAGCGAGACGAGCACGATCAGCGCCGGCGCGAGCGACAGCGCGGCGTAGTAGGTGAGGGCGGCGGCCAGGCGTGTGCCGCCGTGGCGCGAGCGTGCCCCGCAGCGCCGTCAGCGGGAGTCGATACGCGGCGTCGCGGACCGGGGGGTCGTCTGGGCCGGGAGCGACCTCGGGATCCTCGGCGGCGTCGCCGGTCATGCGGACGGTGACCCGCCCGCCGTGCGGAAGGCGCCCGCACCCGGCTGCGGGCGTGGCGCCGGCGGCAGCGGCGCGTAGGGCGTCTCTCCGAGATCTTCGCGACCGACGGGCAACCAGAGGAGGCCTTCGCGCTCGTCGCCCACGGCACACGCCCTGCCCTTCACGAAGCGCCACGCGGTCAGGGCCGCGGCGAGCGCGTCGAGCGAGTCGTGGTCGTAGTAGGCGTCGTCGCCCTCGTCCCACTGCACGCCCGCCTCGCGCAGGGCGAGCACGCGTAGCCGCAGGCCCTCGCGCGTGCTCTTCTTCGAGAGCAGGCCGCCGACAAGGGTCACGAAAGCGGCGTACGGGAAGACCTCGAGCAGGGCCGGCGCCGCCCCGAAGGCGCCCGCGAGGGCGCCCTCTGGCGGCGCCTCGAACCCCCGCTTCCTGAGCTCCTTGAAGTAGCGGAACCCGACGCGCATCCACGCCGGCAGCTTCGTGGCGTCGTCCGCGACCTCCCGGCGGCTGGGGACCTGATACAGGGAGATGCGCCGACGCAGGAGCTCGTGGTCGCACACACGCGAGCGGCTGGGCGGGTGTTCACGAGAGCGTGCGAGCAGGCGGCGGTTGAACCCCTGCGGTGCGTCGATGGCGACGGCCGCGGGCGCGAGGCCTTCGATCCAGTCGAGCATGGCCGATGTGTCGTCAAGCCCGCGGTCCTCGTGTGCCTGTGCCGCCATCCAGCCCACCGCCTGCGCCCCGCGTCCGCAGCGCAGCGCGACGGCCGTGCACGGACGCGACGCGGCGATGTCGATGCCTATGACGAGCTGTCCGTCGCTCACGAGCGGCTCCACCTCCCCGACAACCATAGTGTCACGCATGGCGTCCGGGCAAGGCCGGTCAGCCCGGCGCGACGCCGCCGGTCATCCCGTCAGCCGTCAAGCGACCGGCTCGTGCTCACCGTGAACTCAGGCGGCTGATGCAGGTGACGTTTCACGGTGCACTGCTCGACGGCGCGCACCACGGCCTGCTCGTACTTCTCGGGGAACTCCGGGGGAAGGTGCAGTTCGAAGCCGACCTTGCCGACCATGCCGCGCTCGGGGTCGACCTCGGTGGTCATTGTGACGCCGGAGCCATCGGTGGGGATGCCGCGTTGTCTCATGAAGGCGAGCATGAAGATGCCCGCGCACGTCCCCAACGAGGCCATGAAGAGGTCGAAGGGCGCCGGCGCCGAGCCGTCGCCCCCACCACGTCACCGGCTGGTCGGTCTGGATCGTGAAGCCCTTGTAGTCGGCGTCCACGCGCAGGTTGCCGGGAAAGCTGATCTTCATCTCCATCGCTGGACCCTCCGAAGCGGTCGGTGTCGGCTCAGGCGCACCTATACCCCTGCGCCGGGGCCGCGACACGCCGGGCCGTATCGCCAGGATGAACCTCCTCACATTCGGCTAACACCGTCGGGGTAGAGTGCTCCCCTGACGGCCCCGACCCAGTGTGGTGAACATGAACAGATCCCGTGTGCTCTTCCTCTGCACCGGCAACTCCGCCCGCAGCCAGATGGCGGAGGGGCTGCTACGCGACAAGGCCGGCGACCGCTTCGAAGCCTTCAGCGCCGGCCTCGAGCCCACCGCGGTCCACCCCATGGCCGTCGCGGCGATGGCCGAGATCGGCATCGACATCAGCGGTCAACGCTCGAAAAGCCTCACCGAGTACCTCGGCAAGGAGCACTTCGGCTATCTCATCACCGTATGCGACCACGCCGCCGCGAACTGCCCCATGTTCCCGGGCGTGGCCAACCGCCTGCACTGGTCACTCGTCGACCCCGCGGCGGCCGAAGGTAGTGACGAGGAGCGGATGGAGGTCTTCCGCCTCGTCCGCGACCGCCTCGCCGCGCTGATCGACGAGTTCCTCGCCGACCAGCAGTCGCACTGACGCGCCGTCGGCCGCGGGTGTCACTCCCCGCGGCGCGCCCTGCGCAGGTCCTCCACAGTGGGAAACGAGATCGCACCCTGTTCACACAGCGTCGCGCAGTGCGAGCAGCCGACGACGCAGTCGCTCTTGGCGACGACGGCGGCCTTCCCGTCGACGAAGTCCCACACGCCCTGATGGCACATGTCCACGCAGGTGCGGCAGCCGTCACACTTCGACGCGTCGAGGGTGGGTCCCCAGTCGATCTTCTTCAGCAGCTCCTCACGCGACAGCGTCATCTCGCGCTCCTCTCCGATCGACGGCCGCGGGGTCGACGCCCCAGTACTTGCGTCCCAGGGCGAGCGCCACGGTCACGAGCCCGATCAGCACCGGCACCTCGACGAGCGGCCCGATGACCGTGGCGAAGGCCTCGCCGGAGTTCGATGCCCGAAGACGGCGATGGTCACCGCGATGGCGAGCTCGAAGTTGTTGCTCGCCGCCGTGAACGAGAGCGTCGCGGTCTTGGGGTAGTCGGCGCCGATCCGCGTCCCATGTAGAAGCTCACGAAGAACATGATCGACGAAGTAGATCACAGCGGGATGGCGATGCGCAGCACGTCCAGAGGCAGCTCGACGATGAGGTCGCCCTTGAGGCCGAACATCACGAAGATGGTGAACAGCAGGGCGATCAGTGTGAGCGGGCTGATGCGCGGGATGAACTTCTGTTGGTACCACTCCGCCCCTTGTCTTGAGCCCAGGAAGCGCGTGAGCATGCCGGCGAGGAAGGGGATGCCGAGGTAGATGAAGACGCTCTTCGCGATCTGGCCGATGGTGATGTCGACGACGGCGCCCTTCGAGGCCGAACAGCGGCGGCAGCATGGTGACGAAGAACCAGGCGAAGACGCTGTAGAAGAGCACCTGGAAGATGCTGTTGAAGGCGACCAGCCCGGCGGCGTACTCTGTGTCGCCGCGGGCCAGCTCGTTCCAGACGATGACCATGGCGATGCAGCGGGCGAGCCCGATCATGATGAGCCCGACCATGTACTCGGGGTAGTCGTGCAGGAAGATGACGGCGAGGAAGAACATGACAACGGGCCCGATCGAGCCAGTTCTGCACCAGCGAGAGGCCGAGGACCTTCTAGTCGCGAAAGACGTCGCCGAGCTCCTCGTACTTCACCTTGGCGAGGGGCGGATACATCATCACGATCAGCCCGATGGCGATGGGGATGTTGGTCGTGCCCACCGTCCAAGCGATCGATGAACTCGGGCACGCCGGGACGAACGCCCAGCCGACGATCACGCCAACGGCCATCGCGAGGAAGATCCACAGCGTGAGATAGCGGTCGAGGAACGAAAGACGCCTCGTGGTGCCGTCACTCATCGCGCGATCCCCCTCGTCGACATGGGCCGCCGAGCAGGCGATGGCCTCGCCCGACGGAGCGGTCCTCCGGATCACTTCATCGTAACAAGTTTATATAAGCAGACTTTGACCATCAACGAAAGCCGATGTATTCTCGACGGCGTCAGGGCGCCGCGCCCGTCTGCGCAAAGCGCCGACTCGATGAGGAGGTCCCGTGACGCGCGCACGCTCGGCGGCGCCGGCGTCCATCGGTGAGCTGGTGCCCTTCTTCAAGGCGTTCTGCAATGGCACCCGGGCCGAGATCGTGGCGCAGCTCCTGGGGGGCGAGCGCTGCGTGTGCGAGCTGGTGGATCACCTGGACGCGAGTCAGCCGCTCATCTCGCACCACCTCGCGGTGCTCCGCGAGGCCGGCTTCGTACGGATGCGCGAAGAGGGCACGCGCACGTATTACTCGATCGACTGGGGCAGTTCGACGGCCGCCTCGAGGCCTTTCGTGCGTTCATCGCCGAACGTCGTTCGACCCAGACCGCCAGCTGCGATTGCGGCTGACCCGGCGGGCCACCGAGTCCGCTCACTTCGGTCTGTACTTCTTCCCCACGCTCCAGCACTTGGCGACGGGTTCGCCCAGCGACCAGTACTTCTTGCTCGCCATGTCGAAGAGCAGCGGCTTGACCTTGGCGATGTCGACGATGCCGTTGGTGAGCACGGCCCTGTCCACGTACGTCTCGACGATCTCGCCCACGAACAGGTCGTGCGTCGGCAGTTCGACGTGCTCGATGAGGCGGCAGGCCATCGTCACCGGGCAGTCGTCGATCAGCGGCGCGGTGTCGAGCTCGCCGTAGAAGACCTCGAACACGCCGCTCTTGTCGACCGTTCTGCCGCTCGCCATGCCGATGGAGTCGGTGACCTCGACCATGTCCACCGACGGGATGCTCACGCTGAACGCGCGATTGGCCTTGATGCCCTCGTTCGTGAGATGGACCTTGCCCATCCCCAGCGTGATCCCCTTGAGGTGGGCGATGCCGACGTGCGCGATGGTGGCGAAGTCGGGCTTTCCGTCGACGACGCTGCCGACGATGGCGGTGACGAGTGGATAGAGGGCGTTGGTGTCGTCGAGCTTCTCCTTCACTGTGGCGCTCCTTCGCGGTCGGGGCACTTGCGTGCCCCGTGCATACCCGCGGAGCGCCGGGCGCTAATCGGCCGCCGGGGGCTCGTCGTCCCAGTACGCCAGCCTGGGCAGGCGCGTGATCAGGCCGAAGGCGCCAAAGGAGACCTTCTGCGAGCGCGGGTAGAAGCAGACCTCGCCGCCGATCCGTTCGCCGTAGGCGAGGTAGGTGATGCCGCCCTCGCCGGCGCGGATGCCGTGCGCGATGCCGCCGCCCGCCGGGAAAGCGGCCACGTGGCCCGGCCTGAGCGGCTCTTCGCGCGGCGCTTCGCCCGGCCCGCGGCAGTCGTAGAGCAGCAGTGCGCCGGTACCCGCGAGCACGACGAAGACCTCCTCCTCGGCCGAGTGGACGTGCGGCGGGTAGCTCATCATCCCGGGCTCGACCTCGACGTACCGCAGACCGCTGGCGACGCTGCCGGCGGCCGTGCCGAGGTCGCGCTCGCGGAAGCGCGCGTCGCCTGCCGGGTCTCCGCGGGTCGACGTCCTCGAGGCTGACGATGCGTCGAGGGGCGCGGGCTGGCCGGCGGCACCGGCAGGTCGCCCGCCGCCGCCTCCCGCGCCCACGGGTGCGGTTCGGGCCCGGTCGCGACCCAGGTGGCGCCGTCCCAGGCGACGCCGGCGCGGGGCAGGCGCGCCAGCGCCGACGGTCGGCGCGTGCCGAAGGCGAGCACGTCCAGTTGCTGCCCGCCGGCGATGAGCGTGTGCGCGGGGCCGCCGGCGAGATGCACGAGGCAGTCGCCCGCAGCGATCGTCGTACGCCCGGCCGTCCTGCCAGCTGACGTCCGGCCCCGGAGAGGACGAAGAAGATCTCCTCCTCCCCCTCGTGGACGTGCACCGGGGTCGAGCGCCTGCCGGCGTCCACCTGCACGTGGCGCAGGCCGGTCGCGACCGTTCCGGCGGCGCGTCCCAGGTCGCGCCACACGCCCGCCAGCGGCCCCACTTCGACACGGCGCCCGGTGACGTCGTCCCAGTGGAGGGGGGTGCCGGGGTCATGGCGCTCCTTTCATGCGACGGCGCGGCCCGCGGCGCTCGCCGCGGGCCGCGCCGGGTCAGCTCAGGTCGTCTCGCGGCCGTCGTCCTCGCCGGTGGTCCCGGCCTCGTCGCGCCGCTCAGCTCGAGGGCGCACGCCTGGCAGAACTCGTCCGACCCGTCGATCGCGGCGCCGCACTGCGAGCAGTGGCGGTCGAGCGTCCCGACGCCTCGTCGACCGCGGGCGGCGGCTCGGCGCCGGCGGTCGAGGCGGACGGCGGGCGGGAGGCTCGGCCTGGCCAGCGGACGGCCGCCGGCGGCCCGACGCGGGGCGGCGCGCCGACGGCCGCGGCGCGTCCGGAGCCGGTGCCGGCGGCGGAGCGGCGCGGCGGCGCGGCCGGCGGAGCCGGAGGCGGCGGCGGACCGGCGGCGCCCCCGATGGGCGCCGAGGGCGCCGGCGGGTAGCCGGTGCCCCGGCAGTCGGCGGCGCCGGGAAGCCGTCGGTACCCGGCGGCCCGGCGGCCCGGGCAAGCGGCGCGTCGTACAGGGCGTGGTCGAGCAGATGCATCTCGCCGGTCGCCTGGAAGTACATCGCCACGACGTAGGCGACCATGTAGAGGCCGATGAAGAGGCTGAGGATCTGGCCGACCACCGGGATCATGCCGAGGATGCCGCTCACGACGCCGACGACGATCCCGCCGACGAGCAGGGTGACGAACGTCATGACGTAGCCGGGCGCTTGGCCAGTGCCGTGCTCCCGGACATCGCGTCACCGAGACCGCTGCGCTTGTCCGCGATCCACACGAGGGCGTAGGCCCAGATCGTCATCAGGATCAGGCCGGGGATGATCAGGAAGACGAAGCCGATGCCGATGAGGAGCCCGAGCACGATCAGCGCCGACGATGAACCCGCCGATCCCCTCGAGCCCGAGCTTCAGGTCGCCCATCGCCGCCGCACTGTCCGTCGCGCACGCGGCGAAGCATGATCCTCAGCAGGGTCGAGTACTCCCAGGCGCCGACGACGAGGGCGACGACGCAGACCACGATGCCGGCAGAACGAAGACGCCCCAGTTCACGTCGTCGACCTGGATCTGGTTCGTGGCCGTCGAGCGTGAACGTGCCGTCCGAGCACGGCACCGCCGGCGGCAAGACCCATCACGAGAGCGAGGACGCCGATCACGACCGCGCCGACCACCGCCGTCACGACCAGCGGCGCCAGATCCTTCATGAGCAGGTTCCATGCGTCCTTGAAGCAGCGTCCGATATCCATCCCGTCACCCCCGGGCAGGCGTTTGCCGTGGTCAGGCGTCCTCGCAGGCGAGGCTCGCCAAGCTTCGGCGAGCGCTCGCCGGTTCCTGCGCTTTGCGACCGCCCTTCCTCCCGCGCAACCGGACCACGGCTGTCCTCTTTTCCCCGCTCCGCTACACTCCCGCCAAATGATGAGCCCCTTCACGCGAAGACAGTTCCTCGGCCTGGCCGGCGGCGCGGCCGCGACGGCGGCACTGGCCGCCGCCGGCTGCGGCGGAGCGGCGCCGCAGGCGCCGCCGACCGACGGCCGGCGCAGCCCCAGCCCCGCCCCGGACGGCGACCGCCCTCGCCCACGCGCGCCACCGCGGCCGCTCCGTCCTCGCAGTGGCGCGCGGTGGCGACCCGGAGGCCATCACGGCCGCCGCCCTCGCCGCGCTCGGCGGCATGAAGCGCTTCGTCCGTCGAGGCGACGACGTCGTCATCAAGCCGAACATCTGCACCGGCTACCACGGCCCTGAGTACGCGGCCACCACGAACCCGGTCGTCGTCGGCACGCTGGTCGCCCTCTGCCGCCGTGCCGGCGCCGGCCGCGTGCGCGTCATGGATTCGCCCTTCGGCGGCCCCGCCGACGAGGCCTACGAGGTGAGCGGGATCGCCGCCGCCGTCGATGCAGGCCGGCGGCGAGATGGAGCTCATGTCACCGGCGAAGTTCGACGAGTACCAGATCCCGGAGGGCCTGGCCATCTCGAGCTGGCCGATCTACCGCGACGTCCTCGCCTGCGACGTCCTCATCGACGTACCAATCGCCAAGGACCACGGCCTCACGCGGCTCTCGCTCGCCGGCAAGAACCTGCTCGGCGTCATCCTCGATCCCGGTCGATCCACAGCGACATCGGGCAGCGCACGGCCGACCTCGTCAGCGTCTGCCGGCCGACGCTCACCGTCGTCGACGCGGTCCGCATCCTCACCGCCAACGGCCCCACAGGCGGTGACCTCGCCGACGTCGAGAAGCTCGACACCGTCATCGCCGGCGCGGACATCGTCGCCGCCGACAGCTACGCGGCGACGCTCTTCGGCCTCACCGGCGAGGAGGTGCCCTACGTCCGGGCGGCGGCGGCCATGGGCCTCGGCGAGATCGACCTCGACCGGGTCGACGTCCGCCGCGTCCGCGCCTGAGCCGCCCCGTCCGCCAGCGGCTCAACGGCGCAGTGACGCTCTCCGTCACGCGGCACGTCGGCGCCAGGAACCCACGCCGGGCTGGCGCCGCCCGACGAGCGCACCGTGCGCAGCAGGCGTATGGTTTCACCGACCCACCTCCCGGCCGACACCGCCGCCGGCCACGGCCGTGAGTGCTTACCTGTGGCCTCTAGGGTGAACACCCTATTGACCCCTTGCGAAACCGGGCACAATATGCTCGTGGGGGTATTTCCGGGAGCCGTGCCTGGAAGGAGGGGCCATGGAGGCCATCGAGACACTCAGGCGGGAGCACCGCATCGTCGACCAGGTCTGCGAGGCATGCCTGCAGGAGCTCGATCGGGCCGGCCGAGACCGACGTCCTCGATCCGGTGGAGATCGAGCGCTTCGTCGAGTTCTTCCGTTTCTTCACCAACGCCTGCCACGATCCCAAGGAAGAGGACCTGCTCTTCACCATGCTCCATCACAGAGGCCTCTCGTGGGACGAGGACCCGCTCGCTGACCTCGTGCGCGAGCACGAGGAGATGCGGGTGATCCTCGATGCCGCCGACGGCTGGGTGCCCCACCTCAAACTCGGCGAACGGAGCGCGCATGCGCCCCCTCTGCCGCGACCTGCGCAACTACACCGACCTGGTCGCAGGCGCACATCGCCAAAGAGGAGGAGGGCATCTTCGTCGACGCCCTCGACGTGCTGTCTGAGGCCGACCACGAAGAGCTGACGCTCGCCTTCGAGAACATCGCCTGCGACGAGGGCGACGAAGGGGTGCACCAGTACTACAGCGAACTCGCCCGCGAGCTCGCGAGCTACACGCGCCTGATCGCGCGCCAGCGCCCAGCCGACCACGCGCTCCTGCTCGGCGACGACCTCCCAGTCGTCCCCGTCGAGCCAGCGCAACGCCGCCGGCGCGAGCAGTTCCTCTTCGGTGGCGAGCGCCGCCGCACACGGAGCCGGCCGCCGGTCGCGAGCCCGCCACCGCGGCTCGCTCGCCCTCGCCACCGCGGTGAGGCATGCCGCACTGCGTCCACGCCGCGTCCATCCCGCCGTCCACGAGGGCCGCCACGCTCTGCCCGCCGCGGCTCACCAGCGTCAGCGTACCACGCCAGTCGAAGCCGGCGCCCCTGGCGGTCGAGCACGTCGAGGCGCTCGAGCAGGCCCTGAAGCACCGGACGGGCCTGCGCCAGCGGCCGGCGCCCGCCGGTCCGAGGCCCTCGACCACCTGCTCGACGTGGCCCGAGCTCGCCGAGCCGCGCGCTCTCGTCGAGCAGCGACCTCACCGGATGGCCGGGCGGCAGCGCGAGGCGGGCCGCCGGCAGTCCCGATGAAGGCCGGCCGCCCGCGCCGGCGCCCTGGCCGCGGCGCTCGCGCCGGCGGCGTCGCGCGCAAGGGCGGCGACGCTCCGCGTCGAGACCCCGTGTCTCGGCGTCGAGCCGCTCGGCGCGCTCTCGAGAGACGCGCCGTCCTCGAGCTGCTTCAGAGAGCGCGCGCAGGTCATCCGCAAGGCGCGGGTCTGCCGTCGCCCGGCGCGTCCTCGCTGATCGGCGGCGCCGCGCCGGTGACGCGCCGGACCTCCGCCTGCAGGTCGCGCAGCAGCTCCGGCCACGGACGGTCCATCGTCGTGGCGAGGTCGGCGACGCGTGACCACCGCGCCCAGCCCGGGCCGCGGCCGACCGGAGTCGAGACGGGCGAAGACCGGGTGCAGGCCGCGCAGGTGGTCCCGAGGAACGGGAACTCCTCCAACAGGGCGTGGAGCGTGGTCGCGCGTGACAGCACCGGGACCATCCTCGGCACGAAGGCGCGCCGGCGCCTCAGCGCGGGCGGCCCCACTCTACCCGACACGACGAGACGCCGGTCCGCGCGACTGGCGAGCACCGGGTCCGGGTGGTATCCTGCCGCTCCCGCGCCCGCGCACCCCCGCGTCACGGCGCGGAGCACCGCGATGAGCGTCATCACCTTTCACAACGTCGAGAAGTCCTATGGCGGCCAGCGGCTGTTCACCGAACGTCGGCCTTCGCCGTCGACGGCCACGACCACGCCGTCCTCGTCGGGCCGCAACGGCAGCGGCAAGACGACGATCCTCCGCCTCATGGCCGGCACCGAACAGGCCGGACACGGGCACGATCGCCCGCGCGCGCGGCCGGCGCATCTGGCTGCACGAGCAGACCCCCGAGCTGGCCGCGCGACCGCCCGGTCGGCGACTACCTCGTGGAGGCCTTCGGCGACGCGCGTCGCCCTCGAGGCGCAGCTGCGGCCGACCGAGGAGGCTGCTCGCCGGCCTCGACGAGCACAGCCCCGAGCTGCGCGACACCATGCGCGCCTACCAACAGCTCCAGCGCCGCTTCGAGGACCTCGGCGGCTACGCGTACCGCAGCCGCCTCGCGGGCGTCGTCGAAGGCCTCGGGCTGCCCGACGAGATGCTCGAGCGCGGGCTGCACTCGCTCTCGGGCGGCGAGCTCACGCGCGTGACGCTGGCCCGCGCGCTGCTCGCCGACGCCGACCTGCTGCTGCTCGACGAGCCGACCAACCACCTTGACATCGACTCCGTCGAGTGGCTCGAGCAGTTCCTGCTCGACTACGAGCGCGCCTTCGTCCTCGTCACCCACGACCGCCGCCTGCTCGAACGCGTCGGCAGGCGCGTGCTCTCGCTCGAGCACGAGCACGTCGAGGCGATCGCCGGCGACTTCGCGACCTACGTGCGCGAGCGCGAGGCGGGCACGACCTGCTGCGCCGGCGCTACGAGCAGGACCTCGAGAAGATCGAGCAGTTGCAGCGCTTCTACGACCGCTTCCACGCCAAGAAGAACAAGGCCAAGCAGGCGAAGGCGAAGCTCACGCAGATCGAGCGCATCAAGGCCGGCATGAAGGCGCCGCCGCGCGAGGCGAAGGGCCTTCGTCTGGGCCTTCCGCAGCCCAAGCCCTCGGCACGGGTCGTGCTCGAGATGAAGGCGCCGGCGGTGGCCGTCGGCTCCGCCGACGAGCCCGCCGGCGCCCGCGTGCTGATCCGCGACGTCGACCTCGTGCTCGAACGCGGCGAGAAGATCGCCCTCGTCGGCCCCAACGGCGCCGGCAAGACGACGCTGGTCGAGACCGTCGCCGGCCTGCGCAGCGTCGGCGACGGCGCCGTCCACCTGGGCCACAACGTCCGCCCCGCGTACTACTCGCAGCAGGGCCGCGAGCTGCGCGAGGACCGCACGATGCTCGAGAACGTGCTCCCGCTCGTCGGCCACGACGAGGAGCAGGCGCGGCGCCTGCTCGGCCGCTTCCTCTTCACCGCCGACGAGGTCGAGAAGCAGGTCGGCGTCCTCTCCGGCGGCGAACGCAGCCGCCTGCGCCTGCTGCGCCTGCTCGTCGGCGACGCCAACTTCCTGCTGCTCGACGAGCCCACGAACCACCTCGACGTCGCCTCGGTCGACGCCCTCGCGGACGGGCTCGACGACTACACCGGCACCCTGCTGCTGATCACCCACGACCGCCACCTCATCGACCGCGTCGCCGAGCGCGTCCTCGAGATCCACGACGGGCGGCTGGTCACCACCTCTCCCCGGCGCGCTACTGGGAGGCGCGCGCGGCGCGCGCCGCCGACGACGGCGGCGAGGCCGGCGGCGCCGGCGCGCGGGGACGGGGACGCCGACGCGCGGCGGCAGGTCGCGCGCCCGCGGCGCGGCGGCGCCCGCCGGCGCGGCGAAGACCCGCCAGCGCAGCGCCGAGGAGGCGCGGCGGCGGCGCGCCCGGCTGCGCGCCGCCGAGGCCGCCGTCCTCAAGCTGGAACGGCGCCTCGGGCGAGATCGACGCGGAGCTCGCCGAACCCGAGACGTACGCCGACCGCGACGCCGCGGCCGCCCTGCTCGACGAGCGGCGACGGGTCGAGGACGAGCTCCGGCGCGAGTACGAGGCCTGGTCGCGCCTCGTCGACGACGAGGGCTGAGACGCCGGGGCCCTCCGGATCGGCGCACGGCGGCCCCGCGCCGCCCGTCGCTCGAGTGACGCCCGCGTGCGGGCGTCGAGCGCTCGCGGAGCGACGCAGCACCTTGCCGTGGTACGCGGCCAACCGTCGCGACCTGCCCTGGCGGCGGACGACCGACCCTTACGCCGTCCTCGTCAGCGAGGTCATGCTGCAGCAGACGCAGGTCCCACGGGTCGTCCCGAGGTACGCGGCGTTCCTCGACGCCTTCCCGACGCTCGAGACCCTTGCGGGCAGCCCCCTCGCGGACGTGCTGCGGCTGTGGCGCGGCCTCGGCTACAACAACCGCGCCGTGCGGCTCCGGCGCTGCGCGCAGGCGCTCGCCCGCGGACGGCGGCGCCCGCCGCGCGGCGCTGCCGACACGCTCGACGGGCTCGTCGCGCTGCCCGGCATCGGTCCGTACACGGCCCGGGCGGTGCTCGTCTTCGCGCGCAACGCCGACCTCGCCGCCGTCGACGCCAACGTGCGCCGCGTGCTCACGCACGAGCTCGACCTGCCGCGCGACCTCTCCCCCGCCGCACTGCAGTCGGTCGCCGACGCGCTCCTGCCCCGGGGTCGCAGCCGCGACTGGCACAACGCGCTCATGGACTACGGCTCACTCGTGCTCACGGCGCGCGCCACGGGCATCGCCCCGCGCACGCGCCAAGGCGCGCTTCGAAGGGCTCGCGCCGCTGGCACCGTTCGCGCCTCCTGGGCCTGCTGCTCGACGAGGGCCCGCACCGCCTCCGCGACCTCCCGCCCTCTCGGCCTCGAGCCGGCGTTCCTCGACGGCCTGTGGCCGAGCTCGAAGGCGACGGCCTGCTCGCGCCGGGGCGACGGTCTCCGTCCCGCCTGAACGGGCGGCGCTCGGCGGCCGGCCTGAAGCGCCGCCCCGCGGGTAGCTTACGGTCCAGGCTGACCGAGGAGGCGCGATGCTCTACGACGTCGACATCGCCCGTGTCCCCGAACAGACCGTGGTGACGTTGCGGGAGCGCGGGCCCATAGCCGGGATCGGCGCGAGGATGGCACGCCTCCGCGCCCTGGCCGACGAGGCCGGTCTCACGCCCGCCGGCCCGATGATGGGGCGCTTCTACGACGAGGACCCCGCGGCGCCGACCCTCGACTACGAGGTCTGCCTGCCGGTCCGCCGCGCGCCGACGGCTCGATCCCCGACCGGTCGGCGAGGCACGCGGCGAGCTCGTGCCCGCGCATCACGCCCTGGCCACGACGCACGTCGGTCGGCGCGACGCCATGGACGACGCCGTCGCGGCGCTGCACGAGGCGCTCGACGCCGTCGGCTACAGGGCCAGCGGACCGCTCACCGAGGTGTACGTGACCACGCCGGCGGGGGCGCCGGACCCCGAGCGTCAGGTCACCGAGCTGCGCCTTCCGTACGCCCGCTGAGGGACGTCCAGCGGGAGCGCGCCCGGCGCACCCCGCGACGCCTGGCCTGCGGGCGCTACGCTCAGGTCCGGAACATCGTCAGGAGCATGACGAGATGCTCCGACGCCTGCACGGCGTGCCGCATCTCGGCGGGCATGTAGAACAGCATCCCGGGCCTGCGCCTCGTGCGCCTCTCCGTCGAGGACCACGCGGCCCCGGCCGTCGAGGATGTGGATCGCCGCCGGTACGCTCGCCGTGTGCTCCGACAGCTCCTGTCCGGGGGCGAAGGTGAAGTGGATGATCTTGTGATGCTCGTTCTCGACGATGCTCTTGCTGACGATCCCGTTCTCGGCGACCTCGGTCATCGCCCCCAGGTCGGCGATCGTCGGCTGCTCATCTCCGTCCTCCTGTCCCGGCCCCGCCAGGTGCCCTCTGCTGGGTCGCACGGCCGCGTCGCCGGCCGTCTCCACCCGTCCGTACCCGCACGCCGCATCCCGACCTTGACTTCGTCAGGCCCGCACGGTACGGCCACTCCGCGGCCGCCGCGTCGCGGGCCCCTTGAGCGCGGCGCTTCGCTGTCGATAGCATCCTCAGACCGTGGCGTCACGAGGAACGATCGATGAAGCTGCCCTGGAGCGGCCGCCGCTGGGTGCCGGCCCTCTGGGTCGCGGAGGCCTGCCTCGCCGCGGCGCCGTGCTGACCCTGCCTCGCGGCGGCACCCCCCGGGAGATGGTCGCCGTCGCGACCTATCTCGGGCTCTGCGCCGCGGCCCTCGCCCTGCCCGGCGGCCGCTCTGCGCCGCCTCGCGGCGCTCGGCTGACGCCCACCGCCGCCGCGCCCTGCTGCAGCTGTACCTGGCGCTCGCCGCGGGGGCGTCGCGGCGACGCTCGGGACCGCGCACGGCTGGGCGGCGGCGGTCGCGGTCCTGCTGACCGGCAACGCGCTGCTCACGCTGGAGATGGAGGCGCGGGCCGAAGCCCGGGGGAGGGCGGCTGAGCGCGCCGCCGGCGCGCGCGGCGGCGCCGCGGCCGGCCTCGACGCTTCAGGCGCCGAAGTACGCCGGGTAGCGGCGCGCCTTCTTCTTGCGCCGCTGGTACGTGCGCGCCAGCTCGATGAAGATCCCGACGTCGCGCTCGAGGTCGGCCTGCGTGCCGTCGAAGTAGAAGACGCGGATCGGCAGGCCGTCGAGGTCGCGCTGCACGACCGGGTAGACCGCCTGGGTGACGATGCCGTTCATGCAGCTGAAGGGGCTGATGTCGATGATGCCGTCGGCGCCCTTGCCGTGCATGTAGATCGGACTTGCCGGTCGACAGCACCATCTCGCCGAGGGCGCCGGAGTAGGGCAGGTACGGCTTGCTCAGCGTCGAGCACGTCGCGCACGCTGTGCGGCTCCTTCGTACCCGACGAAGTCGTCGTGCCACGGCCCGTAGATGGCGTGCTCGTCGGCGCGCTGGATGCGCGTCTTGATGTAGCGCACGGCGCTCTCCTTGGAGACGTGCGACCCTCGTCGGCGAGCCGGCGGCGATGCTCGTCGTCGACGTACCACACCCACTCGCCGATGTCGGCCAGCCAGCACTCGCCGCCCTGCTCCTCGACCAGCCGGACGAGGTCGAAGTTCGAGAAGGTGTTGTGGCGGCAGAAGATCTCGCCGACCACGCCGATGAGCGGCCGCGAGCGGTCGTAGTCGGCGGGCACGGCGCGGAAGCGGTCACGCGCCGCTGGTCATGGCCGCGACGATGCCGCGCAGGCGCTCCTTGTGCGACACGCCCATGACGCTGACCGCGCGCCGCACGTCCTCGAGGCTCTCCAGGTAGAGCGGTCGGTCGACGCCCTTCTCGCGCTCGTACGGCCGCGTCTTGAGCAGCGCCTTCATGAGGATGTCCTGGCACGAGCACGGCGCGCCAGGCCGTGCGCACGAGGTCCGTCGAGTACTGCGCCGATCGACGAGTAGCCGTCGTTCGAGGTGATGGTGATGATCGGCACGTCGCCGTAGCCGAGCTCGTCGAACTTGCTGCGGATGAGGTGCATGTACTGGCCGAAGCGGCACGGCCCGTTCGCGGTCGGCATGAGGAAGGCGACGTTCTCGCGGCCCAGGTCCTCGATGATGCGCAGGAAGTCGCCGACGGTGATCTTCTGCGGGTAGCACTCGTCGCCGGAGGTGACCCGCCCGCCCAGCTCGAGCGTCGCGCTCGTCCGAGTCGCGTGGTGACCGGCGCGTCGAGGCCGATCGAGCGGATCGCGGCGGCGAACAGGTAGGTGCCGCCGTAGGGCATCTGCGGCAGGTAGAGGGTGCGCCCCTCGAGACCGAAGTCGCGGATCGCCTGCTGGATCTTCGGCGGTCGGTCGGTCCGCCAGGCTGCTCAGGCGCGGCCAAGCGGCGCCTCCTCGGTCGGCGACGGGCTCGCAGTCCCGGTCGTCGTCCTCCTGCGACCACCAGCGCAGGAAGCCCTTGCTGTCGAGGTAGGCCTCGCAGCGCGTCATGGCCCCGGCGTCGTTCTGGTGCTCGTCGAACTGCAGGGTGAGGTACGGCTTGCCCGAGGCCTCGCGGACGTAGTGCTTGATGTACGAGTCCGGGCCGCACTTGAAGTTCGTCATGTAGATGAGGTGCAGGCGCGGGTGGTCGCCGACGAAGCGCGCCGCCTGGAGGATCTTGCGCCCGTAGTTCCAGTACATGTTGGGCACGATGTCGCGCGATGTCGATGCCCTTGATCGGCAGGAAGTCGATCGGGATCACGTTGACGCCGTAGAACTTGCGCAGCTTGCGCGGGATGTCCATGGTGATGCCCTTGTCGTACATGTTGTACGGGCGGCCGATGAGGACGATGCCCGGCTCGCCGGTCTCCTCGAGCGTGGCGAGGGCGCGGGCGCCGGCCGCGAGCAGGGCGGCGCGGAACTCGTCCTGGGCGCGCGTCGCGGCGTCGAGGGCGGCGCGCACGCGCCGCTCGTCGGCGCCCAGCTGCGCGCCGACCTCGCGCAGGTCGCGCACGAGCTCGTCGCGCCCGAGCCGGAAGCGCACGCGCGGCGTGAGCAGCTTGTCGCGCGTGCTCCTCGATGCGCGGCGCCGCGCGCACCACGAACGGCAGCGTCTGGCCCCACGGGCAGGCGTGCGAGTTGAACTGCGGGAACTCGGTCTCCTCGTTGATCTGGTTGGGCACGAAGACGTAGTCGACGCCCTCGCGCAGCAGCCAGTCGACGTGGCCGTGCGCGACGCGGATCGGGAAGCACGGCTCGGCCACGGTGAGCTCGACGCCGGCCTCGCGCATCGCCTTGTCGCTCTCCGGCGACAGGACCGGGCGCACGCCGAGCTCGGCGAAGAACGTCGCCCAGATACGGCAGCCGGTCGTACGTGTACATGCTCCGCGGGATGCCGACGGTGCGCGTCGCAGCGGCCGTGCGCTCCTGCGGCGGCCAGGTACGGCGCCATGAGCAGCTCGTCGCGCAGCATGATGAGGTCCTCGATCACCGGCTGCTTGTCGACCTTGGCGGGCTTGCGGTACCGGTCGGAGCACTTGTCGCCCCAGTACGTCTTCTCGCCCTCGACCGTGAACTGGCGCACGTCGCACTCGTTGGAGCAGCCCTTGCAGACGAAGTCGACGACCGTGTAGTCGACCTGCTCGAGGTCCCAGCCGCGGAAGCGTCGTGGCGGCGCCGGTGCGGCCGATGCGCTCGCGGGCCAGCAGCGCCATGCCGAGGGCGCCGATGACGCCGTTGTGCGGCGGCACGATGATCTCCTTGCCGAGGATCTGGCTGAACGCCGCGGCGACGGCGTCGTTGTAGGCGGTCCCGCCCTGGAAGAAGATGCAGTCGCCGACCTTGCGCTCGCGCACGAGCCGGTTGAGGTAGTTGTAGGCGATCGAGAAGGCGAGGCCGGCGACGAGGTCCTCGCGCCGCGCGCCGCGCTGCTGGTAGGCCATGACGTCGCGCTCCATGAACACGGTGCAGCGCTCGCCCAGCCGGATCGGCGCCGGCGAGCTGAGCGCCATGCGCGCGAACTCGCCCTTGATGTCGATGCCCAGCTTCTCGGCCTGCTCCTCGAGGAACGACCCCGTGCCGGCGGCGCAGGCCTCGTTCATGGCGAAGTCGACGACGATGCCGTCCTGCAGGCTGATGAACTTGAGTCCTGGCCGCCGATCTCGAAGATCGTGTCGACCTGGCGGTCGATGCGGCGGCCGATGAAGTCGGCGCCGGTCTTGTGGGCGGTGATCTCGTCGGTGACGATGTCGGCGCCGGTGAGCTCGCCGATGAGCTCGCGGCCGGAGCCGGTGGTGCCGACGCCGCGCAGGACGATGCGCTCGCCGATCTCGGAGCGGATCTCGGCGAGGCCGGCGTTGACGACCTCGACCGGCCGGCGCGTCGGTCTTGACGTAGATCTCCTTGATGACCTCGCCGGCCTCGTCGATGACGACGAAGTTGGTCGAGACGGAGCCGATGTCGATGCCCATGAAGACGTCGACCCTGCGCCCGTCGGCCGGCCACTCGTACGGCCGCGCCATGTCGCGCAGCAGGAGCACGTTGTCCATGCGCGAGCGGCTCGGTGACCGGGAACTCGGCGGCCGGCAGCGCCGTGGCGTCGAGCGCGCCGACGTGAGCGGCGCGCGCCTCGCCGGCGGCCGCCTCGAGCAGCGCCGCCCCGATCGCGCCCATCGAGGTGTGGAACTCGGGCACGAAGAGGCTGCCGTCCTCGGAAGTCGAACGCCTCGCGCAGCGCCTGCACGGCGCCCTTGTTGGCGGCGACGCCGCCGATGAACGCGACCGGCGGCTGCGACGATCTTGCCCTTGGCGATCGTGCCGCTGGAAGTTGCGGATGACGGCGTCGCAGAGGCCGCGCAGGACCTCGGGAGGCTCGTAGCCCTTCTGCTGGGCGTGGATCATGTCGCTCTTGGCGAACACGCTGCAGCGCCCGGCGATGCTCGCCGCCTTGCCGGCGCCGAGGACGATGTCGCCGACGTCCTCGATGTCGTAGAGCAGCCGGCTCGCCTGCTGGTCCATGAACGACCCGGTGCCGGCGGCGCAGTCGCCGTTGGTCTGGTAGTCGGCGATGCCGCCGCCGCAGCCGCCGTCGCAGGCGCTCTCGAGACGGATGAACTTGGAGGTCTCGCCGCCCATCTCGAAGATCGGTCTGCGCCTCGGGGTGCAGAGCGGACAGGCCGCGCGTGATCGCCTTGAACTCGTTCTCGAACGCCGCGCCGAGCGCCTCGCCGACGAGGCGGGCGCCCGACCCTGTGACGCGGACACCGCCGATGGTGCCGGCAGGAAGGACGGCGTCGAGGTCGTCGAGCAGCGCCTGCGTCGCCTCCGCCGGGCCTCCCTTGATGCGCCGGTACGCGGTGACCAGCAGCGGTCGCCCCTCGACGACGGTCAGACCGTCGCGCGGGGGCTGGAAGAGGTCGGGACGCTCCCTCAGGAGCCGGTCGAAGAGGTCACGGTCGTCAGCCTCGCCGACGAGGGCGGCGTTGAGGCTGATGCAGCCGATGTCTATGCCAAGCGAAGCCATGGGAAGTGTGCGTCGAACCTCCGGAGGGGGACCCGCCGATGTGACCGCCATACCCTACCGGCGCACTGGGGACCCCGCAAGCCGTGGAATGAAGACTACTTCAGTCTCCATTGAGCGTCAATCGCCGGCTCACGGACCCGCGCGGCGAGGGCGCCGTCCGTCGCCCTCCGCGCCGACCGCTGTGACCCTCACGCCGCGCGTGTCACCCCTCGGCGCGCGCAGACGTCACCCTCCGGCGCGCCGGCGGACGTCACCCATGACCGGCGATCGTGAGCCTGTGCGGCCGGCCGGCGCGTCGCTAGCATCCTTGTCGAGGCGCCGGCCGGCCGCCCATCCCGATCATCGCACCTGTGGGGGTCCACGAGAGTGAATGCCACGACCACGCTCACCAATCGCGAACGCCGCGAGAACGTCGCCTTCCTGAGCCAGGCGTACACCGAGGGCGGACGACGGCCGGCCGAGGTCCTCGACGACGCCGAGCGCGAGCGCTTCGCCAGCGCCGAGCCCGCCGAACAGGCGGGACTCTTCTTCAAGCTCCTCTGCCACGGCGCCCTCGCCGCGCAGCCCGCGCCCGAGAGCGTCATCGACGCCGACTGGCGCCGCCTCGTGGCGGCCGGCGTGCTCGACGAGCTCTTCGACGGCACGTTCGACCTCGGCCGCTACGCCCTCGACCCGCCCGTCTCGCGGAGCGACAGCAAGGGCAAGATCATCGACTTCACGCGACTCGCCGCCACACGCGAGACGTGGACGCGGCTGCTTCCCGAACCGCCCGATCCCGACGTCGCCGTCGACGTGCTCCACGCCGCCTCGGGTGGGGCGCTCAAGTCGCGCGCCTTCTGGGCGGTCCGCGAGATGCGGCGCTACGGCCTCTGGCAGAGCGAGGCGCTCGACCGCTTCGCCTGCGTCCCCGACGGGCGCGTGCGCAAGCGCGCCGTGCGCATGGGCCTGATCGACCTGCCCGAGAAGGCCGACACGTTCGCCGACATGAAGGCGGTCTCCCGCGCCCTCTACGCCGTGCTGCGCCTCGGCGACGCGCCGGCGGCGGCCTTCGACCTGCCGGTCAGTGCCGCCGCGCAGCGCTGCGAGACCTGCGACGCGGCGCGCATGGCCAGCTGTCCCATGCCTCACTGCCGCTGGCGGCGCGAGCACGCCGACGCGTAGACCGCGGCGACGACGGCCGGCCGTCGCCGGCGGTCGCGCGAACGAGCAGAGGGGCCGGCCCGCGCCATGCGCGGGCCGGCCCCCCCGACCTCCCTCGGCGGGCACGGCCTCCGCCCCGCCGCGAGACCCTCTACTTCACGGTGATCTTCGTGCAGCGTCGCGGCGTACTGAGGGTTGCCGCCCCGGTCGACCGCGGTCAGCGTCACCGTGTAGACCCGCCGCGCCGGCGGCTTCCAGAGGATCTCGGCTCGCGTCCCGGACGGCACCCATCCCTCGGCCGATGACCGCGATCGTCTTGCCCGACCGGTCGCGGACCGTCGCCGTCACGCGGACGTCAGCGCTGAAGGGATCGGAGACGGCGAAGACGATCCGCGCCCGGCTGCCGAGCGCGACCGTGACGCCGGCCGGCGCGCTCAGCCGCGGCCGGTAGCGGTCCACCTTGACCCAGCGCGCCGCGCCGACGGCGCCGAGGGAGCTGGTCGCCGTCGCCGTCAGTCTGTACGCACCGTTCGCCGCCCGGCTGCCGTCGTCGAGCAGGCCGTCCCAGACGACGGCGTGGCTCCCTGCGGCGTACGTCGCGCGCCCGAGCGCGCGGACGGTCGCGCCATCGCGCGTGACCGCGAGCACGACCGTCGCCGCGCGTGTGAGCTTGAAGCCGATGCTCGCCTTGTCCTGCACCCTGTCGCCGTTGGGCGAGATCGTCTGCGGCCTGGGACGCAGGAAGCCGAGCGTGCGGTCGATCGTGGCCGTCGCCGTCCGGGAGGCGGCGTTCCCCGCGGCATCCTTCGTCTCGACGCGCAGGCGCGCCGCCCCCTCGGGCGCGCCGACCGGCGTCCCGGAGCCGGAGAGACGCCCGTCCCACGCACGCGCAGCGTTCGCCGGCGGGCGCCGTCGTCCAGCCCGCGACCGTGCCCAGCACGACGCACCGTCGGCGTCGACGACGAGGACGCGCGCCGCGCACAGTCTCGGGCGTCGACGAAGCGCACCGTGCAGCGGTCGGCGTAGCCGTCGCCGTTGGGGCTGAAGACCGCCGGCATCACGCCGATCTCGGTCGGCGTCGGCGGCACCGTGTCGATGACGCACCGTGGCCGCCGCCGCCCTGGCCTCCGCTCCGCCGACCCTGGCGCGGGCGACGACGCTGTAGGCTCCGTCCGGCACGACGGCGCCGGCCGCGTCGCGCCCGTCCCAGCGGAGGTCGACGGTGTCGCCGCGGCCGCTGAAGCTGCGCCGGAGCGCGCCACCGGCGTCGACGACCGAGACCGTCCAGTCCGCGGGCTCCGAGGTCCTGAAGCGGACGCGTGTCCCCTCCTGCACCCCGTCGCCGTTGGGGCTCACGTTCGACGGTGCCGACCACGTAGTCGTAGATCTTCGGCAGTCCCATGCCGCCCACGGTCGTGCGCACCCCGGGAAGCAGCCGGTACAGCGCGTCGCCCGGGCAGGCGGTCCAGTTCGCCTGGCGGTGTCCGGCGATGACCGGGAAGGACACGATCTGGCCCTCCGTGAACTTCCTCGTCTAGCGGCACTCGAGCCGCGCCGTAGCCTGAGGATCGACGTGGTGCACGTCGAGCTTCCAGGCGAGGAGCCGCTTGAGGGCGCTCATCATCGCCTCCGGCGGGCTCGCCGAGACGAACGTCCCGATCATCGCGATGCCGGTGCTGCCGGTGTTGAACCCGAGGACCTGGGCGCCGATCACGCCTCTGGTGACGCCGCCGTAGCGGCCCTCGTAGACCGTCCCGTAGCGGTCGACGAGGAAGTTGTAGCCGAGGTCGCTCCACTTGAGGCCCTTGACGTCGTAGTAGTAGATGCCGCGGACGAGGCCCGGCGCCTGGGCGCGTGAGTAGGAGTTGGCGTTCACCGTGTGGTGGACGAACGCCATCTTCACGGGCGCGTACTCGGGGGCGTGGCCGCGCAGCGACTCGTCGGCGCCCCACTGCGCGCGCGTCACGATCGCCGGCTTGTCGGTCATGGCCGCGGCGATCGGCGTCGCGCCGACGCCCGCGATCGCGGCGACGGTCGCGCGCGCCGTCGAGGCGAGCCGGTCGACGACGGTCGCGTCACCGCTCGTGTTGAGGAACATGAGGCGCACGCCGTCGAGCCTGGCCGGCGCGTCCCCGCGGCCGGGAGCCGCGCCTGCCTTGACCTCGACGTAGCGCGCCGACCCGACCCACACGGGCTCCGTGAAGGCGGCGGGTCCGTCCTCGGCGCCCTCGTCCGGGCCGTCGCCGGCGCTGCTCTCGCCGTCGCCACCGCCGGCGCGGACTTCGAGATCGACCGGGATCCAAGGGCCCCACGCACGCCCGTCGGAGCTCGTCCGCAACGCGACAGTGAGAACGGACCCGTCGGGCAGCGGCTCGTCGCAGAGCAGGCCCACCATGTCGAAGCGGAAGCCCGGCTCGACCACGCGACCGCGGCCCGGCGGCGCCGGCACGGCGGCGGTCTCTCCGGCCGCGGACCTGAGGCCCGCCGCGCCGTCCGCGGCCTGCGCCGCGGCGACGGCGAGGCCGCCGCCCAGCCTCGACCGTCTTCTCGCGCACCGGCGGCGCCGACGCCCAGCCGGCCGCCGCCGAGCTCACGCGCGGCAGCGCCCAGACACCCGCGAGGCCGATCGCGACGGTGCTGATGAAGATGGCCGCCCGGCGGGCGGCCTGCTTGTGAGTGGTGCGTCGTGCCATGACTGGTCCGCAGCTCTGAGTTTCGACAGGGTAGCACGATTCCCTTAGCCGGCGGTCGCCGCGCGACACGCCCCAGCCGACGCGTCGAGGCCTCCACTCAGGGGCGACGCGCTCTCGCCGGCAGCACGGCGCCGGACTCCCGAACGGCGTGTGCCGGGGGCCTGCAAGGCCCCCGGCACACTGCCCACGGCACGGCGGCGCAGCCTCAGCGGGCCGCCGCGCCGACCCCCCTCTCTGGCCTCCTGGCCGACCGTGCACGACCAGACCGGCGCGTAGACGCGCTCGACCTCGGCGGCGTACTCGTCGATGTCGGCGCGCAGCTCGGTGAACAGGCTCTCGGCCCCCGGGTGCGTCGGCTGCGCGCCGGTGAGCGCCATGATCTCGCGCGACTGCTCCGGGTTGTCGATGAGCATGCAGGGCTTGAGCAGGTTGTGACTGAAGGGCTGCCGGCGCCTGATCTCGCGGAAGTACGGCGAGTTGAACGCGTCGGCGAGGCTCGTGTCGTGGATGTTGTCGGTGGCGAAGTGGGTGAAGATGCACGGCTCGACCCAGCCTTCGCTGTTGACGTGCATGTAGTGCTTGCCGGCGATGCACCCCTTGACGTACGGCGCGTCGCCCCAGAAGTCGACCGGCGAAGATCGGCTTGGTGTCGCGGATGCGCAGGACGCCTTCGCGGAACTCGTTGCGCTCGTCGGGCGTGAGCATCGGCGCCGTGCTCGGGTCGCGACCGATGGGCATGTAGAGGAAGTTCCAGTTGAGGACCGCGCCCCGGGCGACGAGCGGGTCGACCCATTCGTCGCTGATCGAGCATGCGCCAGTTGTCGCGCGTCACCGTGGCCGAGTAGCCGAACACGACGCCGCGGTCGCCGAGCATGTCCATGACCTCGAGGAGCTGGCGGTAGACGCCGCGGCCGCGGCGCGCGTCGGTCGTCTCCTCGTCGCCCTCCAGGCTCAGCATTGGCGCGACGTTGCCGAGCTCGGCGAGCTCGTCGACGATCTCCTCGTCGATCAGCGTCCCGTTCGTGAAGATCTGGAAGTAGGACTGCTGGTTGCTCGCCGCAAGGTCGAGAAGACCGTCGTAGATGAACGGCTCGCCGCCGAGAAGGGTGAAGAGGTGGACGCCCATCTCGTTGCCCTCGTCGACCACCTTCTGAAGGATCTCCGGGCTCGAGGTCCTTGTCGGGCGGGTACTCCGCCGCGAAGCATCCCGCGCAGGAGAGATTGCAGCGCATCGTCGGGCTCATGAGGATCGTGGTCGGCGCCGCAGAGACCGGGAGCCGACGCCATGAACTCCCTCCGTTTGGCCACACCGCGAAGAAGTGCGTTCACGATAAGACATTCGATGAAGCGGTCGCGGCACTTCGGATCGAGTCCCTGGCTGACGTGACGGGCGATGAGCAGGGCCGGATGGTCCTCCTCGACCTTGGTCCTCACGTGGCGGACGATGCCCTTGTACTCGTCGGGCGTGATCTTCTCGGCGAGCTTGAACGCCCGCAGGATGCTCTTCTTGTTGCCGCTCGCCGGCAAGGTCGAGCATCTCGTTGATGATCCGCCTCTGCAGCGAGCTGTAGAGGCCGGCCTTGGTGACCATGGTTGCCCTCCCTTCAGCCGTTCGGCGGCCGTGCCCAGCGGCCGCGGCGCCCTGGCCCTTCGCGGAGGCGACGCGGCCGGTGGACGACGGCCGGCCGAGATGACGACCGTCGCCCTGGCGCGACACGCCTCCTGACGAGCGGCCAGTCCTCTCCGAAGTGTATCACCGCGAGACTCGTACGGAGCGTAAGGAGCTGCCCGGGCGGGACCGTTCGGCGCCCCACGGGCAGGACGCGCCGTCGCCTCGCCGGACGACGGGTTCTGTGTCAATACGTCTACGCCACCCTCATTCTTCTCGCGCGAGCTGCCGATAAGGGGACGGTACGAAAGGGCAAACCTGTCGTGAGGCAGGGACGCAAAGCCAGAGGTCTTGGATGGCCAAGATAGCTCGGTTGCCGAACCACCCCGCCCCGGGTTCGAGTTCAGCCTTCCGCGCGCCGTCCTCTCCGCTTCGTTCCCGCCTCACGGCATCGGTGAGCGCCCGTGCCGCCGGCCGACCGATCCGTCGGCCGCCGAGCGGGCGCCGATGCGGAGGCGAGGACGATGAAGACGCGGATCACCCTGGCGCTGGTCGTCGTGACGTTCCTGCTCGCGGCGGCGCCGGCGTCCGCCGCCCCGGCGAGCGACAAGGTGAACCCGGGCGTCGCCGTCGCCCTCGAGGCGGCGGGTCCGGGCGAGGCCGTGCCCGTCTTCGTCTTCGCCCCCGGCCAGGCTCGGCGCCGTGCGCGCGAAGCTGCCGGCGGACGCCGACGCCGAGGGGCTTCCGCTCGTCGGCGCGGTCGCGACCTGGCTCACGGCCGACCAGATCGAGGACCTCGCCAGTCTCCCCTACGTCTACGTCGATCGTCGCCGACATGCCGGTGTACGGCATCGGCGCGGCCGACGCGTCGATGGACGTCACCAACCTCACGATCGGCCTCGGCGAGCTGACGGCGCCGCGCGACGGCGGTCCCAGCGGCGCCGGCGTCACCGTCGCGATCCTCGACAGCGGGGTCGGCGTGAACACCGACCTGGCCGGGAGCCGCATCGTCGGCTGGATGGACCTCGTCAAAGGCAAGAAGCGCCCGTACGACGACGCCGGCCACGGCACGTTCGTCGCCGGCCTGATCGCCGGCGACGGCACGCGCCTCGCTGCCGCTCGCGGACGGCGGCTGGGCGACGACGCAGTTCCGGGGCGTCGCCCCGGCGGCGGACGTCGTCGCCGTCAAGGTGCTCGACCGCTTCGGCCAGGGCCGTGCCTCGACGGTGATCGCCGGCATCGCCTGGGCGATCGCCCACAAGGACGAGCTCGGCATCCGCGTGCTCAACATCTCGATCGGCGGCAACCCGTCCGGGCCGGCCGCCGAGGACCCGCTGGCGCAGGCTGTCGAGGCGGCCTGGGAGGCGGGTATCGTGGTCGTGTGCGCCGCCGGCAACGAGGGCGAGTTCGGCCTCGGCGGCGTCCTCTCCCCCGGCAACGACCCTGCCGTGATCACGGTCGGCGCGACGGACACGCGGCAGACCGCCGACCTGGCCGACGACGTCGTCTGCGCCTACAGCTCGATGGGGCCCGACGCTCTACGACGAGGTCGCGAAGCCCGACCTCGTCGCCCCGGGGAACCGCCTCATCTCGCTGCGCGAGAAGGCGAGCTACATCGACCGCGACCTTCCCCGAGAACCTGATCCCCGTCGAGGACTACGCGCCGGACGCGCCGGCGAACGTCAAGTCGGACTACGTCAAGCTCTCGGGCACGAGCACGGCCGCCCCGGTCGTCGCCGGCGCAGCGGCGCTGCTGCTCGAGCAGGACCCGAGCCTCACGCCCGACGACGTCAAGCTGCGCCTGATGCGCAGCGCCGACCCGCTGCCGGACGCGAGCAGCTACGCGCAGGGCGCCGGCCTGCTCGACGTCGACGGCGCCCTCGCCGAGACCGCCGCGCCGACGTCCCCGGCTCTCTCCGCCGACCTCGGCGACGGCACCACGATCCTCAGTGAGGACACGTACGTCGAGTGGGACAAGTTCGCCTGGACGAAGTTCGCCTGGACGAAGTTCGCCTGGACGAAGTTCGCCTGGACCAAGTTCGCCTGGACCAAGTTCGCCTGGACCAAGTTCGCCTGGACCAAGTTCGCCTGGACCAAGTTCGCCTGGACCAAGTTCGCCTGGACCGTGCTCATCGAGGGGCAGTGACCGCGAACGGCCACGCCGAGCAAGCCGGCGCCGCCGCGACGCGGCAGCAGACCACGGTCATCCTGGCGGTGGCGGCCACCACGGTGGCCGCCGCCGCCTGTCTCGTCGGCGCCGCGTGGCTCGACGGCGCCACCGTCTCGCTGGCCCTCGGCGCCTTCGTCGTCCTCGCCGCGCTGACCGACCTGCGCGAGGTCCGGCTCCCGGTCGTCGGCATCGTGACGCTGTCGTTCGTCCCCGTCCTCGCCGCCCTGATCGAGCTCGGCCTCTGGGAGGCGCTCGTCGTGGCCGCGGTGTCCGGGGCCGCGACCGCCGGGTTCACGCGCGACCCGATGAAGGTCACGTTCAACGTCGCCAACTACGTGGTCTCGACCTGCGCCGGCGGCCTCCTCTACCTCGCCCTCCTGCCCGACGGACTCCACCTTCCTCGAGAAGGTGGTGCCCGCGTTCGCGGCGACGGCCGTGGACTTCCTCGTCAACACGTGGCTCCTGGCCGCGGTCGTCGCGCTCAGCTCGTCGCGGCCGGCCGCTCGCCGTGTGGCGGCGCAACTACGAGTGGGCCCTGCCCGGATACCTGACCGGGGCGACCTTCGCGATCGTCGCCGCCTGGCTCTACGACAGCCTCGGGATCCCCGGCCTCTTCCTCGTCATCCCGCCGCTCTTCCTCATCTACTCCTCGTACCAGGTCTACGTGGGACGGGCGCGCGACCGCGAGAGCTTCGACGCGACGATCGCTTCGTTCCGCACCGAGCTCGAGACCTCGGAGCGCCTGCACGACGAGCTGCGCGACGCCCAGCTCAAGGTCGCCGCCGAGATCGAGCGCGCGCAGCGCATCCAGCTCGACCTGCTGCCCTCGCGCACCCCGCAGGTCGACGGCCTCGCCTTGGCGCAGCGCATCGAGTTCCTCGGCGAGGTGGGCGGCGACTACTACGACTACATGCCGTTCGGCGACGGCCGCTGGGCGATCGTCTGCGGCGACGTGATGGGCAAGGGTCTCGCCGCGGCGCTCATCATGGCCATGGCGCGCTCCCTGCTGCACGACGCCGTCACCCCGGGCAAGCAGCCGGCCGAGGTCCTGCGCGAGGTGAACGACGGGCTCGCCCGCGACCTCGAGGGGCAGCGCATGCCGACCTTCCTCACCCTCGCGATCGTCGCCTTCGACCCGCAGACCGGCACCGTCGCCGTCGCCGGCGGAGGGCACAACCCGGTGCTCGTGCTGCGCGACGACGAGACGAGCCAGCTCCCGTCGCAGGGCGCGGCGCTCGGCGTCCGCACCGGCCTCACCTTCGCCCAGGACGAGTTCACGCTGCGCCCAGGCGAGCGTCTGGCGATCTTCACCGACGGCCTGACGGAGGCGCGCGCGCCCGACGGCGAGCTGTTCGGACTCGACCGACTCGCCGACGTGCTGACGCGCGCCCACGGTCAGCGTCTCGAGGACGTGCTCGGCGCGACGTGGCGCGAGATCAGCCCGCTTCCGCGAGAGCGCCCGGCCGGCCGACGACGCGACCCTCCTGCTCATGGAGGCGCGCTGACCATGCCGCCAGGACGCGCTCGATCGCCTGGCGGCGCTCGACGAGACCCCGTCACCGACGCGGCGTCGCAGCCCGCGACGCTGCAGGTGTGCCGCTACGTCGCCCGCACGCGCAGTCCTCGCTCGGTGATCGGCGAGTTCGACATCGGCGATGCCCCGCGACGATCTCAGGCGCCACGCCGTCGAGGCCATGCGCCGCAAGGAGTTCATGGCCTACACTGTGTCGCTGCCCGATCGCTTCGACACCGACGAGCTCTGCTTCGTCCCCCAGGACGGCTGGTGCGACATCCTGAGTATCCGGACCAACGGCTGGCACCGACACCACGGCGACCACCGGCGCGGCCTCAACGAGATCCTCAGCGACCTCGCCGGCGCGGTCGCCTGCGCCAAGCTCCGCATCCTCAGCGCCGAGGAGCTCGAGGTCGAACGCGCCCCGCGGCACCGCGCTCGTCGAGCTCGGGCTCGCCGACGCGGCGGCGCTGGCGAGCGCGCGGCGGGCGATCGAGCGGCGCGCTCGCGGGGAGCGGACTATCGAAGACGCGCCGGAGCCATGTACGTCCTCTGCATCTCCGAGGCGGCGAGCAACATGCTGCTGCACGGCGGAGGCGGCGGGACGCTCGCCCTGCGCCGCCTCGACGACCGCCTGCGCGCGGTGGTCGCCGATCGCGGCCCGGGGCTCAACTTCGTCAACTGGATGCAACCGCCGGCGGAGGACGGGCAGGCGTCCATGGGCTACGGCTTGAAGATCATCCTCGACAACCTCGACACGGTCGGACTCCATACGGGAGAATCCGGCACGACCTTGCTCCTCGACCACATGACGAAGTGAGGCAGGTGACGATGCTCCAGACCACCACATCCCCGGGCCCAGCCCCTACCGTGCATCTCTCCGGCGAGCTCGACCTCGACTGTGCCGACGGCCTGAGGGCCGCGGTGTTCGCCGCGGCGCGCGGTGCGCAGGCCGTCGTCGTCGACTTCGCGCGACGTGCAGTTCATCGACTCGTCCGGCACGGGCATCTTCGTGCGCCTCTGCCTCGACCTCCGCAGCCAGGGAGTGCCCGTGACGGCGCGGAACCTGCCGCCGCAGGTGCGCGGGGTGTTCGACATGCTGCGCGTGCGCGAACTCGTGGGCGACGAGGTCTTCGCCGGCGTCCTGAGACCGAAGCGGCGGCGCCGCGCCGGGGGCCGGGCTTCGCCCGGGACCGGCGCGGCAGAAGTAGTGACGATCAGGAGCCGTGCAGAGGTCCGACGCCCGCCAGGGCGACTGAAGTCGGTCCGTCCGTGGCGTCGCTGAGACTCGAGACGCACGCCTCGCCGCGGAAGATGTGCCCCTCGCGAGTGATCATGCTGAACGACATCGCAGCCCCCGCTGCCCAGGAACGAGCGGAAGAGGTCGAGCGTCGAGGGCGATTCCAGCCGCAGAAGCCAGTGACGGTTCGCCGTCGGGTCCTCGACCATCAGGCTCGCCGACATGAACCCGACGTTCTCGCGGTCGTGTCGCAGCCTGAGCAACCTGTGCGTCGTCATCGCGTACCCCTGTAGACGTGTCCGCCCTCTGTATCGACGGAAGCGGCGCCCCCTTGAGAGGAACGGACGTCTAGCGCGACACAAGGCGTAGACGCGATGGACGACACGGCGGAAAGCGGGCCAGACGTCAGAGCGGCAGGCGCGGTCCCTGGCACGGCGGCCGGCGCGCTCGACGCAGGAGTCAGGATTCAAGTTCGTACAGATTCGCGTCGAGAACTGTCGCAGGGCCGGGGTCCACCAGAAGCATGCACAGCGATGCTGACGACAGACTGACGATCGGCGAGGCGGCCGCCTACCTCGGCGTCGCGCCTCACACCCTGCGCGCCTGGACGCGTGCCGGCAGGGTGGCCGCGGTGCGCACCGCCGGCGGCCACCGCCGCTACCGGCGCGCGGATCTCGATGAGCTGCTCGGCGCAGCCAAGGCGGGGTCAGCGCGGCGCGGCGCGCGCCCTTCCCGACCGCGGCGGGCGCCTGCGCAGGAGGCGCAGCCGCGCCGGCCGAGCGGCGGCCTCTCCCTGCTCGCCCAAGTCGGCGAGCTCTTCGAGAGCCTCCAGCCGGACGAGGTCGTGAGCGCCATCGCCACCCTCCTCACCGAGTCGCTGGCCTGTGACTCGGCAGCGGTGTCGAGGTACGACGCCGCGAGCGACACTGTCGCCACCCTCATCGACACCTCCGGGATGCGAGTCGCCGGAGACTGGGCTGCACCGCTACGCCCTCGACGACTACCCCGCCACGGCGCGCGGTGATCCGCGAGCAGACAGGCAGTGCTCACGAACGTCTCCGACCCCGACGCCGACCCGGCCGAGGTCGCGCTCGCCAGGCGCGACGGCCACGCCAGCGTCCTCATGCTCCCGCTTGGTCTTCCACGAGCGAGAGCGTCGGCCTCGTCGAGGCCTGCGACTACCGGCGCGAGCGCGTCTATGCGCGAGGAGCTCGCCCTCGCGCGCTCGCTGTGCGGACTGGCCGCGGTGGCGCTGCAGAACGCCGCGCCGTCTCGACGAGCTGCGCGCCCAGAACGCGGAGCAGCAGCTGCTCCTCCAGACCGGGCGCGCGATCTCGGCCAGCGTCGACCTGAAGCAGACGCTGGAGACGATCGCGCGCCTCCTCGTCGAGACCATGCACACCGCCTGGGCCGACATCTACCTCTACCACCCCGAGCGCGACGAGCTCGAGGTGGCGGCCTTCTACCAGATCGAGGACGCGGCGCCCTCCGACGAGTGGATCGGCTCGTTCCAGCCTGTGTCGACCTGGGCTGAGTGGGAGACCTGCATCCGTACGCAGCGGCCGGTCCCCTGGTATCGGGATGAAGCGGAACTCAACGCGAAACAGACGCGCGACCTCGGCCCCTGGGGCGAGACCGCGACGCTCACGGTGGCTCTCGTCAGCCAGGGCCAGACGATCGGGCTGCTCGACGTCGCCGAATACCGTCACCCCCGCCGCTTCACGGACGACGACATCCGCTTGACGATGGCGATCGCCGACCAGGCCGCCATCGCGATCAGCAACGCTCGTCTCTTCGCCGAGACCGAGCTGCGGAACGCCGAGCTCACGACACTCGTGAACTCGGCCGAGGCGCTCTCTGCGACCACCCACCCCGAGGACACCCTCCGCGCCCTGCTGCGCGTCCTCAGCGACGCCGTCCCCGTCGAGCTGATCGAGTTCTGCGAGTACAGGGCGAAGGAGCGTGTGATCGTCACGCTCGCGCGCGAGACGCGCAAGGCGCTCGCGCCGGACGAGTCCATCGACGTGTACGACATCGACCGGTCCCCGGAGATCGCCGCCGCCATCGCCGAGCGTCAGACGGCTACGGTATACGTGGACGACGAGGACGTGTGCCTCGCGACGCGCGAGCGAGATGGAGGTCCTGCACGAACAGGCCGTGCTCGCGATCCCGATGCTCTCGCGCGGCCAGGTGGTCGGCCTCGTGTACGGTGCTTCGCACACCCCCGGGCGCCGCTTCAGCGCCGACGAGGTGCGCCTGGCGACGGCGATCGCCGCGCAGAGTGCGACGGCGATCGAGAACGCCCGCGCCCACGCACGCGAGCAGCAAGAGCGTGACCGTCTGGCAGTCCTGAACCGCCGGCTCAACGCGCTCGTCGCAGTGAGCGGCCAGATCCGCGGCCTCATGGACGAGGACGAGCTCCTCGTCGTGCTCGGCCACGTCATGTCCGAGACCATGCGCTTCAACGAATGGGCCGCCTACGTGTTCGAACCGGACGCGGGCCATTACCGGGTCGCGGCCGACCACAGCTTCGACCCCACGCTCGAGGCGACGGCTCGCCAGCGGACCATCCCGGCAAAGGTCGTCGACGGCCTCATCGGCGTGGCGACGGTGCTCTCCAACTCCTACTTCGTCGACCACCGCCTCCACGCGTGGACCGACGAGGAGAACGCCTACATGCCGGGGGCCGACCTCGGCGAGCGCAGCGAGGACGAGTGGCACACGGACGACAGCCTGCTCATCCCCATGATCGGGACCAGCGACGAGGTCATCGGTTACCTCGAGGCCTTCGACCCCGAGGACCGGCAGCGCCCGACGGAGGAACTGGTCCGCCTCCTCGAGGTGTTCGCCGCCAAGGCGGCCGCGAGCATCGAGCTGATGCGCCTGCACCTGCAGCTGGAGCGGCAGGCCACGACCGACGGCCTCACCGGCCTCTACAACCATCGCTACCTCGACGGCGCGATCGAGCACGAGGTGGCGACGGCCCTGCGGTACGGTACCCCGCTCTCCGTCCTGATGATCGACATCGACGACTTCAAGCCGTTCAACGACAGCTTCGGTCACCCGCAGGGCGACAAGCTGCTCAGGCGGATCGCCGGACTGCTGACGGACGAGACGCGCGAGAGCGTCGACGTCGTCTGCCGCTATGGCGGCGAGGAGTTCTGCGTCGTGCTGCCCAATACGGCGGCGGCCGGCGCCGAGACCCTCGCCGACCGGCTCCGCGGCAGCATCGAGGAGGGCACGCGGAGGGCGGAGGACGTCGCCGAGGCCATCCGCCAGGCGACCGAAGCCGAGGCGTTCGAGGGCTTCCCGGCGCGGCGCGACGCCCACATCACGGTCAGCATCGGGGTGGCCAGCCTGCCGCGGAACGGCTGCACCGCCGCGGAGTTGCTGGCGAAGGCCGACAAGGCGCTCTACATGTCGAAGCGCAGCGGCAAGAACCGCGTCTCGGTGTACGAGGAGTAGCAGGACCGCGGCGCGAGCGCCCGATGTGGCGACGCGGTCGGCGGGGAGAAGCTGGTGGCGAGGGCCAGAATTGAACTGGCGACACCATGATTTTCAGTCATGTGCTCTACCAACTGAGCTACCTCGCCACCGCAGAGAAGCGCTCGGCAGAGCAGGGAGATGCTAGCGGCGGGGGCCGGGTGCGGTCAACCGCACCCGGCCCCCGCCGGTGACCGCATTCGCGCCGCGCGGCCTCCCGTGCTCCGGCGTACGCCGCGCGTTCAGCCCTCCGACGTGTCCAGCTCTGAGTCCTCCTGCACCTTCTCCGGAGACTCCTCGGGCAGGAAGACCTTGATGAGCTCCTTCTCCTTGCCGGGGGGCAGCAGGCAGAGTACGTAGTCGCCGGGGAGGATCTCGGTCGAGCCGCGGGCGAGCAGAGCGTGGCCCGCGCGCACGATCGCCGCCAGCAGGACGCCGTCGGGGAGCTTGATGTCCTGGACGTAGGTGTTCGCGAACGGCGAACTTTCGCTGACCTCGAGCTCGACGAGCTCGACGTTCTCGCGGCGCAGCGACAGCAGGTGGACGAACTTGTGCACCGGCAGCTCGTGCAGGATGAGACTGAGCATGGTGGTCGTCGCGCACACCGTGGCCTCGACGCCGAGCAGGTCGAACATGGGCTGGTTGAACGGGTTGTTCACGCGCGCCACGACCTTGGGGACGCTGAACTTCAGCTTCGCGACCTGTGCGATGATCACGTTGTCCTCGTCGTCGCCGGTGACGGCGACGACCATGTCGGCACGGGCGATGCCGGCCTTCTCGAGCACCCAGATCTCGGTCCCATCGCCAAAGACGAGGGCCTCTGCGAGCTCCTCAACGATGAGGTCGTACCGGGTCTTGCGCTGCTCGATCACGGCGACCTCGTGGCCGAGCTGCAGGAGCTGCCGCGCGGTGTTCAGGCCGACCTTGCCGCCGCCGACGATGAGCACGTACATGGTCAGCCCTCCGGACGAAGGTCGCAGGAGCGGACGGCATCCAACAGGAGCACACGCGCGTCCTTGGTCGGGCACACGGTGCGGATGCCAGTCTGTGCGAAGAGCTCGGCGCGCAGCGGGTCGTAGACGCGCGCCACCACGCACTTGACGCCGAACTTCTTCAGGGCCACTTGGGCGACGACGATGTTGGTGTTGTCGCCGTCGGTGGCCGTCACCACCGCGTCCGCGCGCTCGATGCCCGCCGTGCGCAGCACGTCCCAGTCGAGCGCCTTGCCGTCGACGAACTGGCCGACGAAGTCCTCGCCGAGCAGGTGGAACGACTCCGCCCGGTCGTCGATGACGGAGACGTCCCACCCTTCCGCGACGAGCGACATCGCGAGGCTTGAGCCGACGCGGCCGCAGCCCACGATCACCACATGCATGTACGGTCACCTTCCCGGTGCGGCACCCGGCCGCAGAATCGGCATCGGGCGCCATCGCAGGCGACGGCGCCCCTCGGCATGAGCATACTCCACCGGCGACGTGCGGCAACCGAGCGTCAGTCGCCGGCGGTCGGTCGCGCCGCTGCGGCGTCGGGCGGCGCGGCTGCCGGCTTCTCGACCTCGGTCGGCAGCCAGCCGCCGCGCGGCCCGCCGGCGCGCGGCGACGGCGTCTTCGCCTCGGACTCGTACGCGCCGGTGGCCGGGACGATGTTGACGAGCACCTCGCACGGCGCGTGCTCGACCACGTAGTCGACGGTGCCTCCGAAGGCGCGCTCGGTGAAGTGGCGCTTCTTCATCAACCCCAGGATGATCACTTCAGAGCGCCGCTCCGTCGCCTGCTGCACGATCGCCCGCCCCGCCGAACGCGCCGTGACGACGATCGGGTTCATCTTCACCTTGAACTGGGTCGCCAGCGTGACCGCCTCCTGCAGGACCTCGGCGGCGGTCGCCCGCTCCTCCTCGAGGCGCGCCTCCAGCGGCAAGTTCATCGGCACCTCGATGACGTAGAGGGCGTCGACCGACGACTTCTTCTCGGTCGCAAGCTGGCAGGCGAGCACGACCATCTCGTCGGTGATGCGGCTGCCGACGATCGGCACGAGGATCTGGTCGTAGTCGATGTCTTCCTGCATCGTGACCGGGACGACGACCTTCTCGACCGTCTTCGTCAGCGAGTACCCCTTGGCGCGGCGGTAGACGACGTACATGACGAGGCCGACGCCCATCCAGACGAAGCCGATCAGGCGGCCCATGGGGTGCGTGGCGACGACGACGCACCAGACGGTGAACGTGCCGAGCCCGCCGATGACGGCAAGGACCGGGACCGAGAAGCCACCGACGGTGAAGTTGACTGGGGTGCGGAACGGGCGCCGCGTATCGGGCTCCTTGTGGCGCAGCCAGACGACCGAGACGTGCGCCACCGTGAACGAGATCATCGCCCCGAACGCGTACAGGTCAGCGAGCAGGGTGATCGTGTCGCCTGGCAACATCAGCAGGATGCACGCGACCGCGCCGAAGACGATGATCGCCACGTAAGGCGTCATGCGCCGCGGGTGCACGCGCCCGATGATCGGCGGCACCTGCCGGTGTTGGCCCAGGGAATACGCCAGGCGCGATACGCCGATGAGCCCAGCGTTGGTCGCGATCAGCAGGATCGTCGCGGCGAGGATGCCGACCCAGGGCATGAGGATCGACTTGAGCCAGGCAAGTTCGTCGGGCATGAAGCGGACGATGCCGACCACCGGGTCCTCGGGGTAGACGCTGCCGAGCAGCGACCCGTACAGCTTCGTGTACTGGCCGCCGTCGCGGGAGAACACGTCGCCCGTCGGCTCGAGCTCGTCGGTGTACCAGGCGTCGCCCTTCTCGACGGCAGGGACGAAGACGTCGGGGCCGTCGTTGCCGGGCGGCGGCGTCCCCGCGAACACGAAGGGCCCGTTCGGCTCGTCCTCGCTCTTGGCGACGACCTCGACGGGCACCGTCTTGCCCTTCGCGGCGTCGTACGGGAGCACGTTGGACTTGACGGGCATGGCGGAGAGCGCGGTCATCGAGATGCCGAGGTACACGACCAGCACCGCGACGAGCACGTAGTTGATCGCGCGCGGCACGTCCCGGTCGGGGTTGGCCGCCTCCTCGGCCATGTTCGAGACCGTCTCGATGCCCGTGTAGGCGATGGTGCCGATCGAGATGCCGTAGATGAGGTGGGACCACGTGGGAGCGACGCCCAGGTGGACCTGGTCGATGAGCAGCGAGGGCTCCAGCAGCAGCACGACCCCGATGACCATCAGGAGCACCTGGGTGGCGAGGTCGAGCAGCGCCAGCACGATGTTGAGGCGCGCCGCCTCCTTGATGCCGATCACGTTGATGACGACGAGGAAGACGATCGTGACGATGCCGCCGATGCCGTTGTAAGGCTGCGTCTTGAGCGCCGGCCAGAACACGGCCAGGTAGTTGGGAACGAAGAAGGCCGAGATGGCGACCGTCACGATGTAGTCGAGCATCAGCGCCCAGCCGGCGCCGAAGCTGACGAACTCGTTGAAGGCGCGGCGCGCGAAGCTCGACGAGCCACCCGCCTCGGGGACCATGGCGGTAGCCTCGGCGTACGACCAGGCGGTGGTGCAGAACAGCAGGCCGGTGACGAGGAAGACCAGCGGCGTCACGCCGAGGGCGTACAGGGCCACCACGCCGAGCGCGTAGTAGATCGACGAGCCGACGTTGCCGTAGGCGGTGCTGAACAGCGCCGGCACGCCGAGGACCTTCTTGCAGGCCCTGCCCTTCCCTGAGTTTGCGTCGCGCCATCTGTCTCCTCGCGCCGGCGGTCAGACCGCCGGCGCCCTCTCGGCTCCGCTCACAGCATCCGCAGACGCAGGACCCCGAAGGCCAGCAGCGCGACTCCCGCGAGGAGCTGGTACGAGAGCGGCCAGAGCCCGCCGGAGAGTCCCTTGACGACCAGCAGGGCGCCCAGCACCACGAACACCGCCGCGAAGATCTGTTTGGTCCTGCGCATCATCAGCAACGGCCGGCGCCGCGGGCGCCGGCCTGGAAGCCGAATGTAGCACCCGGCCGACGCCGGCACAACCACGCGCAGCCGACGCAAAGACCAGGCTGCTCGACAGGCACAAGATGACGGCGGGCCGGCCCTGCCGGCGCCGCCCGCCGTCCTCCGTCGCTTCGCCCTCTCCCCTTACTTGATGAGGAACGGGATCACGAGCAGGGCGACGATGTTGATCACCTTGATCATCGGGTTGATCGCCGGGCCGGCCGTGTCCTTGTAGGGGTCGCCGACCGTGTCGCCGGTGACCGCCGCGGCGTGGGCGTCCGAGCCCTTGCCGCCGTACAGGCCGTCCTCGATGAGCTTCTTGGCGTTGTCCCAGGCGCCGCCGCCCGAGGTCATGCTGATCGCCATGAAGATGCCGGTGATGATGCATGCCCATGAGCACGCCGGCGAGCATGAGGTAGCCCTTCTCGCGGAACACGAGGCCGACGACGATCGGCGTGAGCACCGGGATGGCGGCCGGCAGCATCATCTTGCCGATGGCCGTCTTGGTGACGATGTCGACGGCCTTGGCGTAGTCGGGCTTGGCGGTGCCCTCCATGATGCCGGGGATCTCGCGGAACTGGCGGCGCACCTCTTCGACGACCTGGCCGCCGGCCTTGCCCACGGCCTTCATGCACAGCGAGGCGAACAGGTAAGGCAGCAGGCCGCCGAGGAACAGGCCGGCGAGCACCCACGGGTTGTCGATCATGAACGCCAGGGTGCCCTTGAAGTCGTACTTCTCGAGGAAGTGCTGCTGCAGGTCGAGCGTGTAGCTCACGAAGAGGATCAAGGCCGCGAAGCCGGCGGAGCCGATCGCGTAGCCCTTGGTGATCGCCTTGGTGGTGTTGCCCACCGCGTCGAGCGGGTCGGTCGTGGCGCGCACCGACTCGGGCATGTCGGCCATCTCGGCGATGCCGCCGGCGTTGTCGGTGATCGGGCCGTAGGCGTCGATGGCGACGATGATGCCGGTCATGGAGAGCATGCTCATGACGGCCACGGCGATCCCGTAGAGGCCGGCGAGCTCGTAGGTGACCAGGATGCCGGCGCCGATGCAGATCGACCGGCAGGGCGGTCGACTGCATCGAGACCGCGAGGCCCTGGATGATGTTGGTCGCGTGGCCGGTGGTGCTGGCCTTGGCGATGCTCTTGACCGGGCCGTAGCGCGTCGCCGTGTAGTACTCGGTGATGACCACGATGAGGGCGGTCACGACGATGCCGGTGACGGCGGCGAAGAACAGCCTGTTCACGCTCGGCACGCCGAACAGCTCCGCGCCTTTGCCGCCCATCATCCAGTACGTGACCGGATAGAACAGGGCGACGGCGATGACCGCCGCGGCGGCGAGACCCTTGTAGAGCGCGTTCATGATGTTGTTGCTCTTGCCGAGACGCACGAAGAAGGTGCCGATGATGCTGGCGATGATCGAGACGCCGCCGAGCACCAGCGGGTACAGCACGGCGGGCTTGTAGACGACGTCGGCCTCGGCCTTGATGATGAGGCCGTTCGAGATGCCGGTGACGTCGATCTTCCCCTTGAAGGTGAGATACGCGAGGAGCATCGCCGCGACCGCGGTGACGGCGTAGGTCTCGAACAGGTCGGCGGCCATGCCGGCGCAGTCGCCGACGTTGTCGCCGACGTTGTCGGCGATGACGGCCGGGTTGCGCGGGTCGTCCTCGGGGATACCGGCCTCGACCTTGCCGACCAGGTCGGCGCCGACGTCGGCGGCCTTGGTGAAGATGCCGCCGCCGACGCGGGCGAAGACGCTGATGAGCGAGCCGCCGAAGCCGAGGCCGACGAGCGCGGCCACGTCGCCGGTGATCCAGTAGTAGCCGGCCACGCCCAGCAGGGCGAGGCCGACGACCAGAAGTCCGGTGACCGAACCGCCGCGGAAGGCGACCTTGAGGGCGGGGGCCAGACCGCCGCGGGCGGCCTCGGCGGTGCGCACGTTGACCTTCACGCTGACCATCATGCCGATGTAGCCGGCGGCGGCCGAGAGGCCGGCGCCGACGAGGAACCCGACCGCGGCGTGCCAGCCGTACGTCCAGTCCTTCTGCAGGCCCATGGCGACGAACAGGATCACGAAGACCACGGCGCCGACCATGGCGATGGTGCGGTACTGACGGTTGAGGTAGGCCTTCGCGCCCTCCTGGACGGCGCCGGCGACCGCCTGCATCTTCTCGTCGCCGGCCGGCAGCTTCATCAGCCACGAGCGCAGCACGACGCCGTAGACGACGGCCACCAGGGCGCAGATCACCGCGATCAGCACCGCGTTTTCAGTGACGAAACTCCCCACGTCCCACTCCTTTCGGCGCCGGCGGTCGCCCGCCGGACCCCACGTGACACCGCCCGACGGGCGCCGGGCGGCGATCAGCTCCTCACGGCATCGGCTCCGGCCTCAGCCGAGATACCTCCCGATCAGCAGGTCGAGCTTCCGCTTCGTCCCCTCAGGGATCAGCTCGGCCGGCGTGTTGATGGCGAACTCGACCGCGTGGCGGCACCCGCAGTCGCGCTGCTCGTCGAGAGTCGGCACGACCCGGCGCACGATGTCCTGCGCCGTCTCGACGTTGCGGCGCACGTTCGCCAGCACCTGCTCGAGGGTGACGTCCTCCTCGCTTTCGTACCAGACGTCGTAGTCGGTGACAAGGGCCATGGTGGCGTAGCAGAGCTCGGCCTCGCGCGCCAGCTTGGCCTCCTGCAGATTGGTCATGCCGATGATGTCGAACCCGAGCTGCCGGTAGACGTTCGACTCGGCCCGCGTCGAGAACTGCGGCCCCTCGATGCACACGTATGTCCCGCCCTCGTGCACGGTCGCGCCGGCCGCGCGTCCGGCGGCGACGATCTGCTTCGACACGTACGGGCAGAACGGGTCGGCGAAGCCCATGTGCACGACCACCCCGTCGCCGAAGAACGTGCTCGGGCGCGCCTTGGTGCGGTCGAAGAGCTGGTCGGGCACCACGATGTCGAGGGGCCTGAGCTCCTCGCGCAGGCTGCCGACGGCGCTGGCCGAGAGCACGTAGTGCACGCCCAGCGCCTTCATCCCCCAGATGTTGGCCCTGTAGTTGACCTCGGACGGCAGGATGCGGTGGCCGCGCGCGTGCCGCGGCAGGAAGGCGACCGGCACGCCCCCGATCTCGCCCAGGAAGTACACATCGCTCGGATCGCCGAAAGGAGTCTCGAGACGGACTTCTCGGGCGTTCTCGAGCAGCTCGTAGAAGCCGGAGCCGCCGATGACCCCGACCCTGGCACTGTCCGTCTGGCCCATCGTGCTCTCCCTCCTAGCTCCCCGTACGCCGCGCGCGAGTATACATGGCCCTCGTGGGGCGGAAAACCACGGCGCCGCTGGGCGGCGAACGCCCCTTCCGGAGGCCGCCGGAGCGGCACCCGAACAGGCGGCCCGACGCGCTCTCGAAGTCCGGCCGCGAAGGCCGTCACCCGCGCCCGGACGAGACCGCCCGGGCGCGCCCGCCCCTACGCGCGGCCGATGACCAGCCTGAGCGGGTCGACCTCGTCGCGCAGGATCCTCAGCTCGTCCTCGGTCGGCGGCTCGGTGGAGCCGATCTCGCCGGGCACGATGAGCTCGAACCCGGTCTCGCTCAGCACCATGTCGACGTCCACGCCGGGGTGCAGGGAGTCGATCATCATGGCCTTCGTCTTCTCGTCGAAGCCCATCACGCCCAGGTCGGTCACGATCTTGTGGGGACCGCCCTCCGGCAGGCCCGCCGCCTCGCGGGCGCCGGCGCCGGTGAGGAACCCGGGCGACGTGATGAAGTCGCACTTCTCGACGAACCGGGTCTTGCTGTGCACGGTCATGATCATGGTCTTCCAGCAGAGCGAGGCGAAGTCGTTGGCGCCGCCGCTCCCCGGGAAGCGCACCTTGGGCCGCTCGTAGTCGCCGATGACGGTGGAGTTGATGTTGCCGTACTTGTCGATCTGGGCGCCGCCCAGGAAAGCGTAGTCGACCTGGCCGCGGGCGCACGTGGTCATCGTGTCCACCATGCCGGCCGCCATCACCGCACGGTAGAACGTGCGCGAGTCCCCCACCGAGATCGGCATCTCCGGCAGCAGCGGCGCCACGCCGCCGGCCTCGAAGAGGACGACCAGGCCGGGCGAGTTCGTCTTCTGCGCCAGCATGGCGGCGGCGCAGGGGGCGCCGGTGCCGACGGCGACAGTCTTGCCGTCATCGAGGTAGCGCGCCGCCACGCAGATCATCAGTTCCATCATGTTGTAGTCGGGTGCCATGTCTCTCGGCTCCTTCGCCCGCGGGCGTCCGTCAGTTCTCGACCATCTCGATCTTGCGCAGCTCCTCGATCCTCTTCGCACCGCCGCACAGCTCCAGGTACTCCTCGAAGCTGTCGACGCCGTAGATGAAGTGATCGAGGAAGCGCTCGAACTCCTCGGGATCCTTCTCCGCCTTCATCCACTCGGCGAGGTGCTCCTCGTCGGAGAAGTAGAGATAGGGCATGTTGCCCGGATAACACCCGTTGGCAGCCTCCACGACGGCGTCGACCAGGTAGAACGGGATCGAGGTGGCCGTCGGATCGTCACGGATCACCGAATCGCTGACCAGACGCTCGGTGCTGATGACGAGATGCTTGGCCGCACGCGACAGCTCGTAGTCGGCGACCGAGATGCCGCGCATGACCGCGTTGCCGTACATGTCGGCCTGGTGCACGTGGATGACCGCGACGTCGGGCCAGAGAGCCGGGACGGCGGCGTACTTCTTGCCGGTGAAGGGGCACTCGACGACCTTGGCCGCCGACCGCTTGAACGTGTCGGTGCCGAGCATGCTGCGTGTGAGCCCGTACGAGACCCCTTCGCCGGCGGCCCTCAGGCGCGCGGCCAGCGCGTAGTTGCTCCAGTCGGCCACCTGCACCTCGCCGGACTGCATGTAGCGCCGCGCGTTGGGAGACAGGCCACGCGCCTCAAGGCCGACGATGTAGGCCGCGTCCAGACGATCGAAGCACTTGCCGGCGCAGAGCAACTGGAAGTCGTGCGTGGAGGTATGGCCGAGGAAGCCGAGGTGCTTGCGCCGCAGTCTGAGGATCTCGTGGATGACCGCGGTGGGGATACGGTTGGCGCCGAACCCGCCGATGCCGAGATAGCAGCCGTCGGGGACGAACCTCTCGACCGCCTCCCTGGCGCTCATGCGCTTGTCGGTCATGGTCCGCGGCTTCGTGCGGAAGAACTCGCGCGCCTTGTCCGGATCGGGATCCATGAAGAGGGGGCCGATCCCCTCGTCGAGCACGTTCATACCATCTCCTCCAACGCCCACAGGCTGAGCTTGAGCACGCGTGGTCGGTGAGACCCTGTCTGGCTGTGAAGGTTACCATCACCTCCGGCATCTGGGCCGCGGTGAGGGTCTCCCGATGAGTCGCGCGACGGCCGCCGCCCCTCGAGCCGCCTCGTCGGGGCGCGGCGCGACCGCGCCCGTCTCATGATTCGCCCGCGCGCACCGATGGGTATGTGGAGCGCACGACCACCCGCCCCGGGACGGAGGAGCATCGATGCCGACCGAGCTCAGCGAGCGCTTCAGCCGCAAACAGTGGAAGGACTGCTGCGGCAAGGGCTGCAAGAAGTGCGAGATCGCCCAGGCCTACATCGGGGAGCACGGCAAGAAGAAGGGCCTCGAGCTGCTGAACGAGGAGCGCGCCGCCGTCAAGAAGGGCAAGGCGCCCAAGAAGGCGGCGAAGGCGGGCGGCACGAAGGGCAAGAAGAAGAGCGCCGGCGGCAAGAAGGCGAAGAAGAAGTGAGTCGAGGACGACGGCGGCGGCGCGTCAGCGCCGCCGCCGTCGTCCCTACAGCCGCGCGAGCAGGCCCGCGAGCCGGCCGCCGAACTCCTCGCCGGCGACGCGCGGCCACACGCCGGGGAAGGTCAGGACGAGACGCTCCATCTCGTCCTGGCGCACGCCCAGGTAGCGGCACAGACCGGGCGCCAGCTGGATGTCGGTGTGGGCCGGCGGGCGCGCGTCCGGCGAAGCCCATGACCCCCACGTGAGGACGTCGCGCACGATCCCGCAGCTCACGACCGCGTCCTGCAGGTCGCCGAGGTGGTCCTGCAGCTCCTTCATCGCCTCGATCAGCGGCTTGGCGCCCCGACCGAGGGGGACCTCGAAGAACTCGAGCGTGTAGCGCAGCGCCTTCGCGGTGATGCGCAGCTCGTGGAACCGCGCCAGCGGCGTGCCGGCGCCGTCGACCCGGCTGCCGGCGGCGAGGACGTCGGCCAGGTCCCGATGCAGCAGCGCCGGCAGCACCTGGCGCACGCTCGCCCCGTCGCGGGCGTCGCGCGCGGCGAGATCCTCCGGCCGCCCCGCGAGGAGCGTGCCCAGGCGCTCGACGAAGCGCCGGTACTTGCCCCCGTCGAGATAGTCCACCATCGCCGCGCGGCGCGCGTCGTACTCGACCTGCCAGGCGACGAACAGCGGCTCGAGCTCCTCGCGCCGGCTGCGCGGCAGCGCCTCGACGTAGTGCTGCGTCTTCTCGTGAAAGACGTCGAGGTCGCGGACCGCGCCGAGGGTGCGGCCGGTGTGGCGGAGCCCCTTCAGGACCGGCCGCATGGTCTCCGCGTCGAGGACGTCGGCGAAGAGCCGCAGGGCCATGCGCAAGCGTCGCGTCGCGACGCGCATGTCGTGCAGCTCCTCGGAGTCCTCCCCGGCGCGCGTCCCCGCCTCGTGGGCGAGCATCTTGGCGAAGTGCAGCCGCATGACCGCGACGGCAGCCTCGGCCATGGTGTCGTCCTTGGCGACGACGGGTCGCTTGCGCCGCGCCTCGGCCGCTCTCGGAGACCAGCCGCCGTCCGCGACCGGTGTCGTCGGGGGCTCCTTCTGGTCCGGCTCCGTCCCCGCCGCGCGGGCGGGCCGGGCTTGGACCCCGCCCTTGACCCTCGGTGCGGACCGCGTCGCCTCTGCGCGTGCGGGCTCTGACTCGAGCGCGGCGGCCACAGTCGCAGGAGCCTTTCCGGGCTCGTCCGCCTTGGGCCCGTCCGCCTGGTGCTCGTCCGCCTTCGACTGCTCCGCCTCGGGCGCGCCGTCCGCCGGCTCGCCGGCCGCGGGATCGTCACCCTCCGGTCCGCTCCCGACGTCCTTCCCGCGCCTGCCGCCGGCGTTCGTCCGGCGCCCGCTCCTCGGCGTCGACGCAGGGGCGGAGCGAGAGGCGGCGGCGGCGCCGGACAGTTCGAGCGCGCGCTCGAACTTGGAGCGCGACTCCGGCACCAGCCCCCAGACGTCGCGCAGCGCCGCGCCGAGCGCCGTCAGGTCGTCCTCCGTACCCTCGCCGACGATCTCGAGCTCGACCTCGTACCAGCGCCGCGCAGCCTGCCCGTGGCGCGCGCCGCCACGACGTCGAGACTCAGCTCGGCGACGACGCGTCCGTCCATGCCCACGCGGCGCGTGCGGCGCTCCTGCGCGAGCTCGAGGAAGGGGGTCGGGGCCTCCGGCCCCGCCAGCCCGAGCACCCGGTCCCGCAGCGGTCCCCTGGGCCACTCGGACACGGGGACGTCGGCGGCCGCCCGGAGCTCGTACTCCTCGCGGCGCAGCACGCCGTCGTCGCTCGCCGGGGCGAGCTGCTTCAGCGTGATGCGCACCCCGTCGGCGTTCTCTCGACGCCGCAGGTAGTACCCGGCGGCGAGCAGCCGCCTGTCGGCCGTATCGAGAAAGACGTCGTCGTCGCGACGCGCGGCCGGGGGCTCGAGGTCGTAGCCGACGAGCCTCGCTGCGGCCGCGAGCCGTTCGAGCAGCGCGGCATCGGGGACGCGGAACTTCGCTTCGACCTCCACTCTCACTCCCTCGCGAGGAACGCTGGGGGGACCAGCCAGACAAGTCGTCCACCGCCGAGGCGGTCGCCGTCGACGTCGACCCGCGCGAGGCCGGCCTTCTTGCAGACGACGCGCCCGCCGGTCAGCTCGCCGATGGTGTCGCTGAAATCGGGCTCGTGGCCGACGACCATGAGCGAGCCGACCGGACCGTGTTCGGCGACGACGCCGGCGAGTGCGGCGCGATCGAACCCGGGCGCGAGGCGCTCGTCGAGGACGAGGTCCTCCGTCATGCCGAGCGCCTCGGCGACGAGCTCGGCGGTGCGCCTCGCGCGCGCCAGAGGGCTGCTGACGATGAGCCCCGGCCGCAGACCCATGCCGGCAAGGCGCGAGCCGGCGAGCCGGACCTCACCCTCACCTTCAGAGGTCAGCGGCCGCAGACCGTCGTCCTCGCGCCATTCGGCGCGCGACAGCGCCTTGCCGTGGCGCAGGAAGTAGAGGCGCAGCGCGGCCATCAGTCCCCTCCCTGCCGCACGGCGGCTCGCGCCTGCGCCACGAACCACTCCTGGGCGTTGAACGGCTCGGCGCCTTCCTCCGGACGGACGCGTTCCCACTCACCGTCCGGCCGCAGGCGCCGCGCTTTGGCCGTGTCGGCCATGTACGTGGGGAGTACCTCGTCGCGCAGACGGCGCACGATGCCCTGGTCGAGCACCGGGAAGAGGATCTCGACCCTGCGGTTGAGGTTGCGCGGCATGAGGTCCGCGCTGCCCATGAAGACCTCTTCCTCACCGCCGTTGAGGAACCAGTAGACTCGGCTGTGCTCGAGGAAGCGGCCGACGATGCTCGTCTCGGTGATCGTCTCGCTCACGCCGGGCACGCCCGGGCGCAGACAGCACATGCCGCGCACGAGCAGATCGATCTTCACCCCGGCCTGCGAGGCGCGGTACAGGAGCCGGATCATCGGCTTGTCGACCAGGGAGTTCATCTTGAAGATGAGGTGCGCCTCGCGACCCTGGCGAGCGTGCTCGATCTCGCGCTCGATCAGGCGCTCCATACCGGCGCGCATCATCGTCGGCGCGACGAGGAAGCGGCGATAGTCCTGCTGGACGGCGTAGCCCGTCAGCTGGTTGAAGACCGCCGAGGCGTCGGCGCCGAGGTCCGGGTCGCAGCTGAGGTAGCCGAGGTCGGTGTACTGCTTCGTCGTCACGCTGTTGTAGTTGCCCGTGCCGAGGTGCACGTAGCGCCGGATGCCGCCCGCCTCGCGGCGGACGATCAGCATCGCCTTGGAGTGCGTCTTGAGGCCGAGCAGACCGTACACGACGTGCACGCCCTCGCGCTCGAGCGCCTTCGCCCAGCTGATGTTGCTCTCCTCGTCGAAGCGCGCCTTGAGCTCGATGAGGGCGGCGACCTGCTTGCCGTTCGCCGCCGCCGCCATGAGCCCGTCGACGATGGGGGCGTTGCGCCCGACCCGGTACAGAGTGGTCTTGATGGCGAGCACGTCGGGGTCTTCGGCGGCGGCGTGCACGAGCTCGACGACCGGATCGAACGAGTCGTAGGGGTGATGCAGCAGGATGTCGCGCTGGCGGATGGCGGCGAAGATCTCGGCGCCCTCGGCGCCGTCGAGAGCGGCCGGCACCGACTGGACGAGCGGCTGGTACTTGAGGTCGGGGCGGTCGATCGCCGCCGCGTCCCACAGGCTGCTCAGCCCCAGCGGTGACCTGACGGGGTACAGGTCGGTGGGCTCGAGCTCCAGGTTGTCGACGAGGATGTCGCGGATGTGCGCGGGCATGCCCTCGTCGATCGTGCAGCGGATCACCGAGCCGAAGCGCCGCCGGCGCACGAAGCGCTCGATCGTCTCGAGCAGGTCGTCCGCCTCGAGCTCCTGGATGGCGAGCTCGGCGTCGCGCGACACCCTGAAGGGATGCGTCTCGACGATCTCCATCCCCGGGAAGAGCTTGCCGATGTGGGCGCCGATGACCTGTTCGAGCCAGACGAACCACCTCTCCTGTGCCGGAGGAGCGCCGTCCGGGTTCGGCGACGGGGACGAGGCGCGGCAGGGAGCCCGGCACCTTGACGCGGGCGAAGTGCTCCTCGCCGGCGGGGTCGCGCACGAGGACGGCGAGGTTGTGGCTCATGTTGGAGATGTGCGGGAAGGGCCGGCCGGGGTCGAAGGCGAGCGGCGTGAGCACCGGGTAGACCTGTTCGTCGAAGTATGCCGCAAGGCCGGCGCGCTGCTTCTCGTCGAGGTCGTCGTAGGCGGCGATGCGGATGCCCGCGGCGTCGAGCTCGGGGAGCAGCTCGACGAAGCACTCGCGCGCCTGCTTCATGAGCCCCCAGGCCTGCTCGCGCACGATGGGCAGCAGGTCCTGCGGACCGTAGCCGTCGGCGCCGGCCTCGGTGACGCCGGCGTCGACCTGCTGACGCAGGCCGGCGACGCGGACCATGAAGAACTCGCCGACGATCGAGCCCACGATGCCCACGAACTTGACGCGCTCGAGCAGCGGGTTCGCGGGGTCGCGCGCCTCGTCGAGCACCCGACGGAAGAACGCCAGCATGCTCAGCTCGCGATTGATGAAGAGTGCCGGGTCGCGCAGATCGTCTTCGGGCGCGTCGGTCGCGCCGGTCTCGGGCGCGAACTCCTCGCGCGCCGACTCGGTCGCTCGCTTGGACGCCTCGCGCGCGCGCCACTCTCCGGCGCGCGAGCGCTTGCGGGCCCCTGACACTCCGCTTCCTCCTCGTCGTCGACCTCAGGCGCGACGCGCCCGCCGCGTACGCAGACTGCCCGGCGCGCGCGCAAACTGTGGGGGCGCGAAGTATACACCCCACGCCTGAGGGGGCGCGGCCGGCAGCGTTGCCGATGCTGACGGCGCGCGCCCGTGGCCTGCGCCGGACGGGAGGCAGGGGCGGCGATCGGCCAGAAGGCGAAGAGGCCGGCGGCGGGCTCGCCGCGCGACCCCGCCGCCGGCCTCTTGACGCCTCTCGGGGTCTCTCAGAAGCCCACGTTCTCGACGCGATCCACGCCGGGGACCACGTTCTTGAGGTGGCGCTCCACGCCGTTGGTCAGCGTCAGCTGCGACATGGGGCAGCCGGCGCAGGCGCCCTGCAGTCTGACCTGCACGACGCCGTCGACGACGTCGACGAACTCGATGTCGCCACCGTCGGCCTGCAACGCGGGACGGATGTCGCCGAGTGCCTTCTCGACCTGTTCCTTGAGCTCTGCCATTCGGTTCACCTCCTCCCCGCTGTGCCGGCGGCCGTGCCGGTCGCGCCGGAGCGCGTCCGCCGGACGAGGGCCGCGAACGTCGTCGTGTCCAGCTCCCGGTTGAGGAGCGACTCGACACCTTGCCAGAAGTCGTGCGTGTCGCACGGGTCGTCGCCGCACGGTTCTACCCGCTGGCGGCAGCGGCACAACAGCACGGGACCCTCGACCGCCTCGTACACCTGCCGGACGGTGATCTGCGCCGGCGGCCGCGCCAGCGCGACGCCGCCCCCGCTTCCCCGGTAGGTCCGCACGAGGTCGGCGCGGGCGAGCTCCTGCAGCACCTTGGTCAGCCGGCTTCCCGGGATGCGCTGCGCCGCGGCGATGGCGTCGGTGTGGACCACCGCCCCGGGCTCGTGCCGGGCAAGCTCGTACACCGCGCGCACCGCGTAGTCGGCCTGCGTCGAGAGTCTCATGCGCTCAATGTAGCCGAAGTGGACATGAATGTCCACTTCGGCGACGACCAACATCGTGTCGCCGCGCAGCCACCGCTCAGACCTCGTCCCAGACCCACTCGAGGTTGGCCTGATGCGCATCCGCGTAGACCTCGTCGAGCCTCACGTCGGGGCCGAGGAGGTCCGCGGCCGGCACGACGATCTGCTGGCGCCTCACACCCTGCCGTTTCTGCTCGGCCACCGCCGCGTACACGCCGCTCACGTAGCGCTCGTTGACGTCGATGAGCTCCTTGCCCATCGCCGGCCCGTGGCTGGGCACGACGACCTCGGCCGGCAGCTGCTTGAGCTGGCGGAGCGTGCGGATCCAGGCCTCGTGGCCGTCACGCTCGGTGAAGGTCGGCAGCGGCCACTCCAGGGTGTCCCCGGCGAGGAGGACGCGAGCGGCGTCGAGGTAGATCACGATCGAGTCCTGGCTGTGCCCCGGGGTGTGGATGAGGTGGACCGACTCGTCGTCGCCGAGGTACGTGATTCGGTCGCCGAACGTGACCGTCGGCAGGGGCACGCCCTCGCGCGGCGGGCGCGGGACCGACTCCGAGATGCTCTGCGCCTGCGCCTCCATGAGACGCGGGCAGCTGCGCTGGGCGACGATGTCGCTGGTCAGGAAGGCGGCGTTGCCGTACACGTGGTCCCAGTGGTGATGCGTGTTCACCACCACACGCCGCCGCCCGGGCGCGCGCTCGGCCAGCGCGGCCAGCACGGGGTCCATGTCCTGCGGACGGGTCAGCGTGTCGACGACGAACGCGCGCGTCGCGGTGACGACCAGCACGCTCGCCGTCGGGAAAGCCCATGGCCACCACGCGGTGCACGAGGACGTTCCGTGTCAGCTCCTCCATCGTCCTCCTTTCGGTTCGCGACTCACAGGACCAGCTCGACGACGTGCTCGGGCGCCGTGGTCAGCGCCTCGAGACCGTCGGCCGTCACGACGAAGGTGTTCTCGACACCGATGGCGCCCAAACCCGGCAGGACGAACTTGGGCTCGAGGGCGAAGACCATGCCCTCGGCGAGCTCGAGGTCGCTCGCCGTGAGGACGGGGAGCTCGTCGAGCTCGAGCCCCACGCCGTGGCCGACGAAGCGCACCCTGCCCTCCCCGCGACCCATGAAGCTCGCGCCGAGACCGGCCTCCTCCGCCGCGGCGAGGGCCGCGGCCCAGACGGCGGCGCACGTCACGCCGGGCCGCGCCAGCGCCTTGACCGCGTCCTGCGCGCGCCGCGCGACGTCGTAGGCGCGCGCGAGCTCCGGATGCAGAGGCCCGAGCGCGAAGATGCGCGTGAAGTCGGCGATGTAGCCCTCGCGGACGGCGACGAAGTCGAAGACGACGTGGTCGCCGCGGCGGATCCGCCTGAAGCTCACGCCCTGAGCGACGGCCGGGCTCAGCCCGATGCCGCCCAGGGGCGTGTCGAGAAAGGTCGCCGCCGACCCGCTGATGCCGGTGAGCAGCTGCCCGTAGAACATCTCCTGGTTGAAGCCGCGCATGCGGATGACGCCCTCGTGACCGAGGCGCCGCGCCTCGGCCTCGACGCGGCCGGCGAGCTCCGCCTCGGTCATGCCCTCCGCGAGCAGGCCGGGCACGAGCGTGTACACCTCGTCGGCGAGCGCGGCCGCGGCGCGGATGCGCTCGACCTCCCAGCCAGACTTGACGGCGCGCTGTCGCACGACATCGGGGCCGATGTCGGCGAAGGCGACGCCGGGAAACAGCGCCTCGAGGCGGCGGAAGTGGCTCACGGGCAGCACGTCGAGCTCGAGGCCGACGCGCGACGGGAGCCGACCGTAGCGCTCGGCGACGAGTCGCGGCAGGTCGCGCAGGCTGGGCAGCGCGACGACGTCGGCGAGCGGCGACTCGAGGCGCGCGCGCTCGACGACCTTGCGCACGAACAGCGTCGCCGGACCCTCGGCCGGCACGTACAGGTACGACTGCTGCACGGTGCCGGCGAAATAGTACAGGTCGGCGTTCTGGACGATGAGGGCGGCCTCGAGCGCCGCGGACGGCCAGCATCTCCTGCAGCCCGGCCAGACGCCGCTCGACTTCGTCCCGCGGCGTCAGAAGGGCACTGGGCTCGACGAGCGGGGTCGCGTCGACGGCAGCGCGGTCCACGGTCAGAACGTCTGCACGCGCCAGACGACGAGCGCGAAGAGCACGGCGACCACTCCTCCGAGCGCGACCAGCGCGTCGGTGCTCAGCGGCCCGCGAAAGCCCTGCTTGTCGCCGTAGCGCAGGGCGGCGAAGGCGGCGAAGCCACCGAGGAGACCTCCGATGTGGGCCTGCCACGAGATCGACGAGCTGAAGCCGAAGGTGATCACGAGGTTCAGCACGAGGATGATGCCGACCTGACGCACGAGCTGGTCGGCGACGAAGTCCCGGCCCCGGCTCAGGAACGCCCAGGCGAAGAGGGCGCCGAAGACGCCGAAGATCGCTCCCGACGCGCCCACGGTCGGTACCCACGCCGGACCCGCGACGAGCACGAGCACCGAGCCGGCCAAGCCGGACACGAGGTAGAGCAGGACGAAGCGGAGCGACCCCATGATGCGCTCGAGGACGCTGCCGACCACCCACAGGGCCCACATGTTGAAGGCGATGTGGAACAGGTTGGCGTGCAGGAACATGGAGGTGAACAGACGCCAGTACTCGTTCTCGAGCGCGACGCGCGCGGGCACCAGGGCGCCGAGTCGAGACCAGGGTGCTGCTGGAGACGCCGCCGCCCAGCAGCATGCCCGGTGGCCAGCACCATCTCCAGGATGAACACGGCGACGTTGATCGCGACCAGGGCGCGCGTGACCGGGGTCGCCCGCGACATGACGCCGCCGCTGCCCCAGCGCGAGCGGATCTCGCCACGCGTGACCACCCTCGCCCGCGTCCCGCGCGCGTTCTGCTCGCGCACGCACTCCGGGCAGCGGAAGCCCACCGGCGCGGGGATCATGCACTCGTGGCAGATCGGCCGTCCGCAGCTCGAGCACGAGACGCCCGTCTCCCGGTCGGGGTGCCGGTAGCACACGCGGACCTCGAGATCGTCGGGCATGGACGCGTCGAAGTCGGCCGGCATGCGGTCGTCCGCAGGTATGCGGTCGTCTGGCGGCAGCGTGCTCATCCCGCCCTCTCTACCGTGCCGGGCGCCGCCTCAAACAGGGCGAGGAGCCACTCGGGCAGGCGGACCGGACGCAGCGTGGCCGGGTCGACGGCGGCGTGCCGCGTCTCGCCGCTCGCGACGAGCTCGCCGCCGCGCAGGACGCGGTACGCGAACGAGAAGCTCGAGCGGCGGACCTCGGTGGCCCACAACTCGATCGTCAGCAGGTCGTCGAGCAGCGCCGGCCTGTGGTACCGCAGGTGCGCCTCGGCGCACGGGAACACGAACCCGCGCGCCTCGGCCTCGCGGATGGGCATGCCGAGGTGGCGAAGCAGCTCGACCCGGCCGACCTCGAAGAAGGCGAGGTAGTTCGCGTAGTAGCAGACGCCGGCGGCGTCGGTGTCCGCGTAGCGGACGCGAACCTGCGTCGAGAAGCGGGCGGCGGGGACGGCCTGGTCCATGGCGCCGAAGTCTAGCAGAGGGTGCGCGGCGGGACGCCGGCACCGGCCGACAGCGCCACGACGAGCGGCCGGGGCGCCACGGCGCCCCGGCCGCTCGTCGGGTGCCGGCCTTCTCTCGTCCGCCTCAGGCGAACGCGACCTTGGCGGCCTCGTCGAAGATGCCCAGCGCGAGGTCCATGTCGGCGTCGTTGATGTTGATCGGCGGCAGGAAGCGCACGCAGTTGCCGAAGGCGCCGGCGCCCATGAGGATGAGCTTGCGCTTGCTGGCCTCGGCGATGAACGCCTTGGCGGCGGCGGCGTTCGGCTCCTTGGTCCCGGCGTTGACGCACTCGATGGCGAACATGAGGCCCTTGCCGCGGACGTCGCCGATGACGGCGTACTGGGCCTGCTTGTCCTGGAAGAACTTCATGAGCTTCTCGCCCTGCTTGGCGGAGTTGGCGAGCATGCCCTCGTCGCGCATCGCGTCGATGGTCGCGACTCCGGCGGCGCAGGCCACGGCGTTGCCGCCGTAGGTGCCGCCCATCGAGCCGGGCAGGCACTTGTCCCACAGCTCCTTGCGCGCGGCGATCGCCGACAGCGGATAGCCCGGAGGCGATGCCCTTGGCCATGGTGACGATGTCTGGCTTGACGCCGTAGTGCTCGTGGCAGAACCAGGTGCCCGTGCGGCCCATGCCGGCCTGGATCTCGTCGATGATCGAGCAGGGCGCCGATCTCGTCGGCGATCTCGCGCAGCTCCCTGCATGAACTCGGCGGTCGGCACGATGAAGCCGCCCTCGCCCTGGATGGGCTCGACCACGATGCAGGCGACGTCGTCGGGCGTAGATCTCGGCGCGCAGCACGCGGCGCACGTCTTCGATGGCGTAGGCGGTCGGGTCCTCGCTCGCCGGAGTCCGGAACGGGTAGCAGTAGCGGGCGTGGTAGATGCCGCCGGCGAGCGGCTCGAAGTGCCCGCGGTAGTGCACGGCGGAGTCGGTCAGCGCCATGCGTGAGGTGGGTGCGGCCGTGGAAGGCGCCCTGGAAGGCGATGACGCCCGGCCGGCGCAGCGACCTGCTTGGCGAGCTTGACGGCGTTCTCGACCGCCTCGGCGCCGGAGTTCATGTACATGACCTCGTCCAGGCCCTCGGGCAGGATATCGACGAGCTTCGCGGCTGAGCGTCGAGCATGGGCTTGTGGCGGTAGATGTTCATCTGCGCGTGGGCGACCTTGCCGGCCTGCTCCTGGACCGCCTTGACGACCTTGGGGTGGGAGTGGCCCGTGTTCACCACGGCGATGCCCGACCACGAAGTCGAGCCACTTGCTGCCGTCGGTCCCGTAGACCCAGCTGCCCTCGGCGTGGTCGATCGTGATCGGCGCCAGCGGAGCCGACGAACCCCGGCATGTGCTGCATGTACTCGGGCTTGTCTGACATCGACGGACCTCCAAAGGGACGCTGGTACCGATGCGAAGCGCAGAGACCGGCGACGCGGCGCCGCTCGCGATGGCGCCCGGCCGCGAGCCAGGCGGCGCGCGTCGCTTCTCTCACCCATGGCTCGCGCCGCCACTCTACCAGAGCGACTCCATCCGCGCTACGGACAATCCTTCGCGCCACGGACACGATGACCCGGCACCGTTTAGACATCCTGTCCAAGTGCCGCCGCGTTGACACGTCGGCCTCGGAAGAGGAGAATCGTGACAGAATTCACAGCGTTCATTCTGTAACGCTACTCGGACGAAGGAGGGCCAGCACGGTGGTCTCGCGCAAGACGGTCGCCCGCCTGAGCCGTTACCGGCGCCTCCTGACGTCGCTCCACGAGCAGGGCGTCACGAACATCTACTCTCACGAGCTCGCCCGCCACGCCGTCGTCAGCGCGGCCCAGGTGCGGCGCGACCTCATGGCGATCGGCTACTCGGGCAGCCCGAGCAAGGGCTACGAGGTCGAGCTGTGTCTCGACAGCATCGGCAGCTTCCTCGACGGGTCCGTCCGTCAGGAGGTCGCGCTCGTCGGGGTCGGCAACCTCGGGCGCGCCGTGCTGCAGCACTTCGCCGAGGCGAGCCCGTCGGTCGCCATCGTCGCGGCCTTCGACAACGATCCCGCGCTGGTCGGCTCCGGCGTCCACGCGTGTCGCGTCGTCGACGCCGCCAGCATGGAGCGAGCTCGTCCGCGACCTGGGCATCCAGATCGCCGTTCTCACCGTGCCCGCGGCGAGCGCCCAGGACACCGCCGACAACCTCGTGCGCGCAGGCGTGAAGAGCATCATCAGCTTCGCCCCGGTGCCCCTTCACCTCCCCGCGCACGTCTTCGTCGAGTACATGGACATCACCGCCGCGCTCGAGTCGGCGGCGTACTTCGCCCGCCACGGGCGGGCGAGACGCCGACGCGGCCGACGAGAACGGCGGCGGCGAGATCGGACCGATGGTCAGACAACTCCAGACGCTCCTTGCGAGGACAGCCATGAAGCTAGAGGACCTGGCCGGCGATCATCGGCGCGCGCCTCGTGACCCCCGGCGCGCCCGGCGGCACCGAGATCGCCAAGATCTACGCGGGCGACCGCGTGAGCGACCTGCTCAACGAGGCCTCCGACAAGACCCTGCTGGTGAGCAACCTGGCGAGCGTGCAGATGCTGCGCGTCGCCGAGCTCATGGACGTGCCCGGCATCTGCTTCGTCAACGGAGTCGAGCCCGACGCCGAGGTGGTCGCCCTCGCGCGCGAGAACGGCACGCTGCTCATGGTCTCGCCCGACGGCGTCTTCGAGACCTGCGGACGCATCTACCAGCACCTCGCCGGAGACGGGCGCGGCTGACGCCGTGGAGACCCTCCGCTTCGACATCCAGGCGCGGGACTTCAGCGCCGCCGGCGCCGCCTCGCGCGCGCTCAAGCAGCACCTCAAGCGCATCGGCGCCGAGAGCGACGCCGTGCGCCGGGCGATGATCGCCGCCTACGAGGCCGAGATGAACGTCGTCATCCACTCGCGACGGCGGCGTCGCTGGAGGCGACCGTCGGCGAGCACCAGCTCGACGTCGACGTCAGCGACGACGGCCCGGGGATCCCCGACGTCGCCGCGGCGATGCGCGAGGGCTTCTCGACCGCGTCGGCCGAGGCGCGCGCCCTGGGCTTCGGCGCCGGCCTCGGCCTGCCCAACATCAAGCGCAACAGCGACCGCCTGCAGGTCACGTCCAGGTCGGCCAGGGCACCAGGGTCAGCTTCACCATCCTGCTGCGGCCCGAGCGCGGCGCCCGCGGCGAGCGCGCCGACGTCCCTGGCCGTCCTCCCCGAGCTGCTGCCGGGACTGCCGCCGCTGCATCACCGCGTGCCCCACGGGCGCCGTGCGCGTGCGCGACGGCGCGCCCGACGTCCTCGAGCACCTCTGCGTCGACTGCACGGCTGCATCGGCGTGTGCAGCCCGGGCGCCCTCGCCTGTCGGAGCGCCGCCGCCGTGCCGGCGCGGCGACCCGGACGTCGACGCCTCGTCGTCCCGCCGGCGGTCCTCGTCGACTACCACCCGTTCGGCGACGCGCCGCAGGTGCGTCGCCGCCCTCGACGGCCTCGGCTACCGCGACGTGGTCGTGACGCACGGGCTACGAGGCGGCGCTGCGCGCCGCCGTCGCCGCGCGCGCCGCGCGCCGGCGAAGCGCGCCGTCCCGGTCGATCTCCCCCGTCTGCCCCGCCGTCGTCGCGCTCATGGAGCTGCGCTTCCCGGCGCTCCTCCCCCACCTCGCGCCGCTTCGCCTCGCCGCTCGAGGCGGCGCAGCTCGACCTCGGCGACGGCGAGGCGGTCTTCGTCGCCTCCTGCCCGAGCCAGCGCACGGCGCTGCTCGCCCAGCGGCCGACGGCGCAGTACCGCATCGCGTCACCCGGCGTCCTCGGCGCGGCTGCGCGCCGCGCCTCGCCGCGGACGCCGGCGACGGACGGCGCACGCGCGGACCGCGCGGCGCGGCGACGAACGCCGCGAGCCGCCGACGCGCACGAGCGTCGCCGGCCGACGTCCGGCGAGCGCCCTCGTCGTCACCGGCGCCGACGCACGTGATCGCCGTGCTCGAGCAGCTCGAGAACGGCCTGCTCGACGACGTGCGCGGTCGTCGAGCCCTACCTGTGCGACGGCGGCTGCCTCGGCTCGCCGCTCCTCGCCGGCGACCCGTACGTCGCCGCCTGGCGCTGGGCCGCGGCCGGCGCTCGCCGCCGAGGGCCGCGCGCACGAGCGCCCGCAGCCGTTCCGGCCCCGGCCCGGCCTCCGCCTCGACGACGACATGGCGACCGCCATCCGCATGCTCGCCGAGCTCGAGCGCGTCACGGCGTCGCTGCCCGGCAAGGACTGCGCGCGCCTGCGGCGCCCCGACCTGCGCCGCCTTCGCCGAGGACATCGTCACCGGCCGCGCGACGCGCGACCTCTGCCCGTACGCCGCGCCCGATGAGGGGCGCCGGCCGACGACCCGACGAGGGGAGCACAGCGATGAAGCTCGAGCAGATCGTCGCCGAGCTCGGTCTGACCGAGCTCACGCCAGCCGCCGGCGACGCCGCCGACGCCGAGGTCACGCGGGGCTACGCCTCCGACCTCCTCAGCGACGTGCTCGCCAACGCGCCCGCCGGCGGCCTGCTGGTCACGCTGCAGGTCCACCTCAACGTGATCGCCGTGGCCGGCCACGCCGACCTCGCGGCGGTCGTCTTCGCCGGCGGCCGCCGGCCCGACGACGACGTCGTCGCCAAGGCGGTCGAGGAGGGCCTCGCCCTCTACGCCGTCGGGCGCGACACCTTCGAGGTCGTCGGCCGCCTGTACGCCCTCGGCCTGAGGGGCCGCGGCGCCTGAGCCGTCGAAGGCCATGGACCAAGGACCCGATGCGTGACCACCTGTCCTGGCAGACCTGCACGTGCACACGGCGCTCTCGCCCTGCGCGGCCGACGAGATGACGCCCCCGGCGATCGTCGCGCGGCCGCTGCGTGAAGGGCTCGCGCATGATCGCCGTCTGCGACCACAACAGCGCGCGCAACGCCGCCGCCGTGCAGCGCGGCGGCCGGCGCGCGCCTCGCCGTGCTCGCCGGCATGGAGATCACGAGCGCCGAGGAGTGCCACGTCGTCGGCCTCTTCCCCGACGCGCGCGCCGCCGAGGCGGCCGGCGCGCGCGTCGCGCGCCCTGCTGCCCGAGGCCGAGGAGGGCTACGCGCAGTACTTCGGCGAGCAGTCCGTCCTCGACGCGCGCGGCGAGGTGCTCGGCCGCGAGACGCGCGCCCTGGCCACGGCCGACGCCGCTCGACGTCGCGGCCGTGCGTCGAGCCTCGTCCACCGCCACGGCGGCCTCGCCATCGCCGCGCACGTCGACCGGCCGTCGTTCGGCGTGATCGGCCAGCTCGGCGTGCTTCCCCGCGAGGCGCGGGTTCGACGCCGTCGAGGTCTCGCGCCACGTCGCCGCCGGGCTCGCCGGAGGAGGAGCGCTTCGCGGCTCTCGGCCTGCCGCTGCTGCGCTCGTCGGACGCGCACTTCCTCGCCGACGTCGGCGCGGCCCGCACCGCGCTCGACCTCGACGAGCCGCGAGCTTCGCCGCCGCTCGCCGCCGCGCCTGCGCGCCGGCGCGAGCCGGAGGCGCCGCCGATGCATGACCTGTCGCTCTACCTGCTCGAGCTGCTCGAGAACGCCGTGCGCGCGGGCGCGACGACGGTCGTCACGACCATCGTCGCCGACCGCGCGCGCCGACAGCCTGACGATCGCCGTCGAGGACGACGGCCCGGGCCTCCCCGTCCCCCCCGACGAGGCCCTCGACCCGTTCTTCACCACGAAGCAGGGCAAGAAGACCGGCCTCGGCCTGAGCCTCTTCCGCCAGGACGCCGAGGCCGCCGGCGGCGGCCTGCGCGTCGGCCGCTCGCACGACGTCGGCGGCGTCGAGGTGCGGGCGTGGATGGGGCTCTGCGCACATCGACCGGCCGCCGCTCGGCGACCTCGCGCTGAGCTCGTCGACGATGGCTGGCGACCAACCCGAGGTCGACTTCACCGTCGACCTCGCGGACGGCGACGAGACGGCTGCGCGCTCGCGCGGCACGCGAGCTGCTGCGCGACGGCGTCCGCGCTGCGTCGCCTTCCAGCGATCCGCTGCGAATTGACCCTGACCGGGACAGTCACCTGCGACGAGCGGATCGCAGCGGAACCGAGTGAAGGAGAGCCGAATGAGCGAAGACGTGACGAGCGGTGCGCCTGCTGCGCCGAGGAGCCCACCGAGGAGGAGCTCCTGGCGCGGCTCGACGCGGTCATCGACGGTACAAGGACAAGCCCGGCGCCCTCATCCCGGTGCTGCAGCTCGCCCAGGGCATCTTCGGGTACCTGCCCGAGGTCGCCCTCAAGCACATCGCGCTCGGGCTGCGCAAGCCCTACAGCGAGGTCGCCGGCGTCGTCGGCTTCTACTCCTTCTTCTCGACCGTCCCGCGCGGCAAGCACCTCGTCCGCGTCTGCCTGGGCACCGCCTGCTACGTGCGCGGCGGCATGCAGGTGCTCGACGCCATCAAGAAGCGAGCTCGGCATCGACGTCGGCGAGCACCACCGACGACCGCCTGTTCTCGCTCGAGGTCGCCCGCTGCTTCGGCGCCTGCGGCCTCGCGCCCGTGATCATGATCGACGACGACGTCCACCACCGCGTGAAGCCCAAGCGCGTCCGCGAGATCCTCGCCCAGTACGCCGAGGAGCCGCTCGTGGCCGAAAGGAGCGCGTGAGCCATGCCCGACAAGATCACCAGCCCCGACCAGCTCAAGGCGCTCGCCGCGAAGGCCAAGGCCGACATCGACCTGCGCCATGGGCGCAAGGAGTCGCAGGTCACCGTCCACATGGGCACCTGCGGCATCGCCGCCGGCGCGCGCGACGTCGTCGCCGCCTTCATGACCGAGCTGGCCGCTGCAGGCGTCACCTCGGTGCAGCCTGCACCAGACCGGCTGCGCCGGGCTCTGCGAAGAGGAGCCGATGGCGACGGTGACGGCGCGCCGACGGCACCATGTACCGCTACGGCCTGCTCGACAAGGACAAGGTGCACGCGATCGTGACCGCGCACCTCGCTCGGCGGCACGCCCGTCGCCGAGTACCTGATCAAGACCTGAGAGCGAGTGAACCGACTATGGCTGATGTGAGAACGCACTTCCTGATCTGCACCGGCGGCGGCTGCATCGCCTCGGGCGCGCTCGACGTGAGCGAGGCGGTCCGCGCCGAGCTCGCGAAGCGCGAGCTCGCCGACGAGGTCGACGTCGTCGAGACCGGTTGCCTCGGCCCCTGCGTCCAGGGGCCCGGTGGCGCTCGTCTACCCCGACGGCGTGTTCTACCAGAACGTCCACGTCGAGGACGTGCGCCGAGATCGTCGAGGAACACCTGCTCAAGGGGCGCGTGGTCGAGCGCCTCGTGAGCCACGCGCCCGGCACCGACAAGACACCAGGCCGAGATGGCCGACATCCCGTTCTTCAACCGCCAGGTGAAGATCGTCCTGCGCAACTCGGGCATCATCGACCCCCTGAACATCGACGAGTACATCGCCCGCGACGGCTATCAGGCTCTCGCCAAGGTGCTCACCGCCATGACACCGGAAGAGGTCGTCGAGGAGGTGCTGGCCAGCGGCTTGCGCGGCCGCGGCGGCGCCGGCTTCCCGACGGGCTTGAAGTGGCGCTTCGCCCAGCAGCAGGACAACGACGTCAAGTACATCCTCTGCAACGCCGACGAGGGCGACCCGGGCGCGTTCATGGACCGCTCCGTGCTCGAGGGCGACCCGCACTCGCTCATCGAGGGCATGGTCATCGGCGCCTTCGCGATCGGCGCGCATCAGGGCTACGTGTACGTGCGCGCCGAGTATCCGCTCGCCGTCGAGCGCCTCGAGCACGCCCTCGGCCAGGCGCGCGAGTACGGCCTGCTCGGCGACGACATCCTGGGCAGCGGCTTCGCCTTCGACCTCGAGATCCGCATGGGCTCGGGCGCCTTCGTGTGCGGCGAGGAGACCGCGCTGATGACCTCGATCGAGGGCCACCGCGGCGAGCCGCGCCCGCGCCCGCCCTTCCCCGCGGTCAAGGGGCTCTGGGGCAAGCCCAGCGTGCTCAACAACGTCGAGACGTTCGCCAACATCGCCCCCATCATCCTCAAGGGCGCCGAGTGGTACGCGAGCACGGCACCGAGAAGAGCAAGGGCACCAAGGTGTTCGCCCTCGGCGGCAACGTCAGCCACACGGGCCTCGTCGAGGTGCCCGATCGGCATGCAGCTTGGCGAGCTCATCTACGACGTCGGCGGCGGCATCCCGGACGGCAAGGCCTTCAAGGCCGCGCAGCTCGGCGGTCCGTCCGGCGGCTGCATCCCCAAGGAGCACCTCAACGTCCCCGTCGACTACTCGACCTTGCAGGAGCTCGGCGCGATCATGGGCTCGGGCGGCGTCATCGTCATGGACGAGGACACCTGCATGGTCGACATCGCCCGCTTCTTCCTCGAGTTCACCCAGGAGGAGAGCTGCGGCAAGTGCCCGCCCTGCCGCGTCGGCACCAAGCGCATGCTCGAGATCGTCGAGCGCATCTGCGACGGCGAGGGTGAGGAGGGCGACATCGAGCGCCTCATCGCCCTCGGCGAGAGCATCAGTCAGACGGCCCTCTGCGGTCTCGGCCAGACGGCGGCCAACCCGGTGCTCTCGACGATCCGTCACTTCCGTCACGAGTACGAGGCGCACATCAAGGACAAGTACTGCGCGGCCGGGGTGTGCGCAACGATGTTCAAGGCGCGCTGTTCCAACGCCTGCCCGGCCAGCGTCAACATCCCCGGCTTCGTCTCCCTGGTGGGCGAGGAGCGCTACGACGAGGCGCTGCAGATGCACCGCGAGCGCAATCCGCTGGCCAGCATCTGCGCCCGCGTCTGCTTCCACCCCTGCGAGAGCAAGTGCATGCGCTCGAGTCTCGACGGCGCGCTCGCCATCCGCCACGTGAAGCGCTTCATGGTCGAACAGGAGAAGGAGGCCGCAGCTTCCCGAGATCGTCGAGAACGCCGCGAACGCCGCCCGCAAGGTGGCCGTCGTCGGCTCCGGGCCGGCGGGCCTCTCGGCCGCCTACTTCCTCGCCCGGCTGGGCTACAAGCCGGTCGTGTTCGAGGCCGAGCGCAGGGCGGGCGGCATGCTCGTCCAGGCCATCCCGGCCTACCGCCTGCCGCGCGAGGAGCTCGACCGCGAGGTCGACATGATCGCCGCCATGGGCGCGCGCTTCGAGTACGGCAAGGCCCTGGGCCGCGACTTCACGCTCAAGAGCCTCAAGGAAGAAGGCTACGAGGCCGTGTTCCTCGGCGTCGGCGCCCCGCAGGGCATGGGCATCGGCGTACCCGGCGAGGACGGCCCCGGCGTCTACGACGGCCTGTCCTTCCTGAAGCAGTACAACCTCGAGGGCGAGGCGCGCCGTGGGCAAGAACGTGGCCGATCATCGGCGGCGGCAACGCGGCGATCGACGCCGCCCGCACCGCCCTGCGCCTCGGCGCCGAGACGGTCAGGATCCTCTACCGCCGCACGCGGGCGCAGATGCCGGCGTGGGGCGAGGAGATCGACGCCGCCGACCTTGAGGGCATCGACATCATGACGCTCGTCGCCCCGCAGGAGATCCTGCGCGACGCCGTCGGCAACGTGACCGGCGTCCTCTGCAAGGAGATGGCGCTCGGCGACTACGACAAGAGCGGGCGCCGGCGCCCCGTGGCCGGCCACAACCCGGACTTCGTGGTCGAGGCCGACACCGTCATCGCCGCCATCGGCCAGAAGCTCGACGCGCCGGCCATCCTGGACGGCACCCCCGTCGACCTCGACCGGTGGGACTACCTCGCGGCCGACGCGAACAGCGGTCAGACGTCGATCGACTGGGTCTTCGCGGGCGGCGACGCGGCCACGGGGCCGTCGTCGGTGGTCGAAGCCATCGGCGCCGGTGAGCGCGCCGCTGTCGGCGTCGACGAGTTCCTCACCGGAACCAACCACGCCTTCTGGCGCCGCGACATGGAGCCGCCGACGTTCTTCGACCCGGACGCCGACCCCGTCCTGATGGAGCGGCACGCGGTCGAGGAGCTGTCCGTGGCGCAGCGCGTCACCAGTTTCGACGAGGTCGAGCTGAGCTGGGCGGCGAGGACGGCCATCGCTGAAGCGCAGCGCTGCCTGCGCTGCGACTACGGCAAGTACCGTCGTGAGCAAGGAGAGCTGAAGATGCCAACCCTGACCATTGACGACACCAGAGTCGAGGTCCCGGAGGGCACCACGGTCCTCCAGGCGGCCCGCCAGGCGGGCGTGAAGATCCCGACCCTGTGCTATCTCGAAGACGTCCAGTCCATCGGCGCCTGCCGCGTCTGCCTCGTCGAGGTGGAGGGCGCCCGCACGCTGGTCGCCTCGTGCAGCCAGCCGGCCACCGAGGGCATGGTCGTGAAGACCAACACCGCCAGGGTGCGCGACGGCCGACAGACCGTGGTCGAGCTGCTCCTCTCCGAGCACGACGGCGACTGCCAGGTGTGCGGCCGCTCTGCCGACTGCGAGCTGCGGACCTTGGCCAGCGACCTCGGCATCGGCGAGCTTCGCTACGAGGGCGAGAAGACGTTCAAGCATCGATCGACGAGAGCACGCCCGCCCTCATCCGGGACACGGGCAAGTGCATCTCGTGCCGCCGCTGCGTGACGGTCTGCAACGAGATCCAGGGAGTCGGCGGCCTGTTCGCCCAGGGCCGCGGCTTCGCCACCCTGATCGGCCCGGCCTTCTCGCCAGAACCTGTCGGACGTCGTCTGCGTGCAGTGCGGCCAGTGCGCCGCCGTCTGCCCTGTCGGGGCGATCACCGAGCGCAACCAGATCGACGTGGTCTGGGACGCGCTCGAGGATCCGACGAAGACGGTCGTCGTGCAGACCGCCCCGGCGATCCGCGCCGCGCTCGGCGAGTGCTTCGACTACGCGCCCGGCACGCTGGTGACCGGCAAGATGGTCGCCGCCCTGCGCCGCATGGGCTTCGACGCCGTCTTCGACACGAACTTCACCGCCGACCTCACCATCATGGAGGAAGGCACCGAGCTGCTCGTGCGACTCAAGAAGGCGCTCGTCGACGGCGAGCAGGTCGCGCTGCCGCAGTTCTCGAGCTGCTCGCCGGGCTGGATCAACTACATGGAGCACTTCAACCCGGACATGCTCGCCAACCTGAGCACGTGCAAGAGCCCGCAGCAGATGTTCGGCGCCCTGGCCAAGACCTACTACGCCGAGAAGATCGGCGTGAAGCCCGAGGACATGGTCGTCGTCTCGGTCATGCCCTGCACGGCGAAGAAGTACGAGGCGCAGCGCCCCGAGATGAACGACAGCGGCGTCCAGGACGTCGACGTCGTGCTCACCACGCGCGAGCTCGGCGCGATGATCACCCAGGCGGGCATCGACTTCCGTGCCCTGCCCGACGAGAAGATGGACGCGCCGCTCGGCATCAGCACGGGCGCGGCCGACATCTTCGCCGTCACCGGCGGCGTCATGGAGGCCGCGCTGCGCACGGCCTGGGAGATCGTCACCCAGACGCCGTTCCCGTTCCCGAACCTGCACGTCGAGCCGATCGAGGGACTCGAGGGCGTCAAGGTGGCCACCGTCAAGGTCGACGGGCGCCAAGGGCGACTGGGCCTTCCTCGAGGGCGCCGACCTCAAGGTCGCCGTGGCGCACGGCCTCGGCAACGCCCAGAAGGTCATCGACCAGGTCAAGACCGGCGAAGCCGAGTACCACTTCGTCGAGGTCATGACCTGCCCCGGCGGCTGCATCGGCGGCGGCGGCCAGCCGCGCTTCACCACCAACGAGGTGCGCCAGCGCGCGCATCGCCGCCATCTACCGGGAGGACGAGCACCGCGAGCTGCGCAAGTCGCACGAGAACCCCTTCGTGTGCAAGCTCTACGAGGAGTACCTCGGGGCGCCCTGCGGCGAGATCTCGCACCACCTCCTGCACACCCACTACTTCGAGCACGAGCGCGTCTGAGCACGCGCCCGTGAGGCGCGGCGCGGGGCGTGTCGCGCCCCGGCCGCACGCGGACGGCGACGGACGCGAGGCCAAAGGACCGCCCGCTATACTGGCGGAGGCAGGCCGACGGACGGCAGACCGGCAACGAACGGTGAGTACCGTGAGCGCTGAGCAGAGACTCATCCTGATCGTCGACGACGATTTCGACTTCCTCGAGATCAACCGCATCATCCTCGAGGGGGCAGGCTATCGCGTGGTCACGGCGACCAACCCCGACGAGGCGCGCGCGCGCATCGCCGACGAGGTGCCCGACCTCATCATCACCGACCTCATGATGGACAGCCTCGACGCGGGCTTCGCCTTCTCGGCCTGCCTCAAGGACGACCCGCGCACCGCGGAGGTGCCGATCATCATCTCGACCTCGGTCACCAGCGCGCTCGGGCTCGACTTCCGACCGCGCTCGGCCGAGGACATGCAGAAGATGCGCGTCGACGCCTACTTCGACAAGCCGATCGACGGGCGCGCCCTGCTCGCCAAGGTCGCCGAGCTTCTCGGCGCGGACCGCTGAGCCGGCCGGCGGCACCAGCCGATGAACGACGACAGGGTCGCCCACAAGCAGCTCGTCACGACGATCCGCGAGCAAGTGCCGCATGTGCTACACCTGCGTGCGCGACTGCCCGGTCAAGGCGATCGAGATCCGCGACGGACAGGCGAGCGTCATCCAGACGCGCTGCATCGGCTGCGGCAACTGCGTCACCGTCTGCAGCCAGAACGCCAAGGAGGTGCTGGAGCGGCGTCGCCGAGACCGAGGCGCTCCTCGCCGCGCCGGCGCCGGTCGCGGCGATCGTCGCCCCGAGCTACCCTGCCGAGTTCACCGAGTGCGACACGGCGACGCTGGTCGCCGGCGCTGCGCGACCTCGGCTTCGACTCCGTGCACGAGGTCGCCTTCGGCGCCGACCTCGTCGCCCGCGACTACGCCCGCCTGCTCGCCGACGACCGTGAGGGCCGCCACGTCGCGACGACCTGCCCGGCCGTCGTCTCGTACGTGCGCAAGTACCACCCGGACCTGCTCGACAGCCTGGCGCCGATCGTCTCGCCGATGATCGCCACGGCGCGCGCCCTCGAGCGCCGCCTCGGCGCCGGAGACGAAGATCGTCTTCGTCGGCCCGTGCATCGCCAAGAAGGGCGAGGCCGCCTACGAGCAGTTCGACGGCGAGATCGACGCCGTGCTCACGTACGTCGAGCTGCGCGCGATGTTCGAGCGCAAGGGCATCGACCTGGCCGCACGTGCCGCCGGCGGACGACGACTTCGACCCGCCGCACGGCAGCCTCGGCGGCCTCTTCCCCCTCACCCGCGGCCTGCTGCAGGCGGCCGGGCTGAACGAAGACCTGCTCACCGGCGACATCGTCAGCGCCGACGGGCGCCACGACTTCGGCGCCGCGATCGAGGACTTCAAGAGCGGCGCCACCGAGGCGCGGCTGCTCGACATCCTCTGCTGCCACGGCTGCATCATGGGCGCCGGCTTCACCCACGAGGAGCCGGTGTTCACGCGCCGCGCCGAGGTCAGCCGCGCCGCCCGCGAGCGCCGGGACGCGTTTCGACGAGGCGGCCTGGGAGGCGGCGATGGCCGAGTTCGCCGACCTCGACCTCTCGCGCACCTTCGCCGCCTTCGACCAGCGCTTCGACGAGCTGCCCTCCGCCGGAGAGCTGCAGGCGATCCTCGAGCGCATGGGCAAGTTCGAGCGCCCGAGGACCTCCTCGACTGCGGCGCCTGCGGGTACGACGGCTGCCGCGAGCACGCCGTCGCCATCTGGCAGGGGACTCGCCGAGGTCGAGATGTGCCTGCCCGTACGCGATCGAGCGCCTGCGCGAGTCGGTCGACGAGCTCGAAGAGACGAACCGCTCGCTCGAGAGCACCAAAGAGGCGCTGGTCAAGTCCGAGAAGCTCGCCAGCATGGGCCAGCTCGCGGCCGGCATCGCCCACGAGGTCAACAACCCGCTCGGCATCCTCCTGCTGCACGCCAACCTCCTGCTCGAGGAGTGCGACAACGACCCCATGGTGGCCGCCGACGCCAAGCTCATCGTCGACCAGGCGAACCGCTGCAAGAAGATCATCTCCGGTCTGCTGAACTTCGCCCGCCAGAGCCGCGTCGTGCGCCAGCCGACCGACCTCGGCGCACTCGTCAAGGACGTGCTGCGCACGCTCCCCCGCGAGGAGGACGTCGAGATCGTCGTCGACGACCAGCTCGCCGACCCCGTGGCCGAGATCGACGCCGACCAGATCGTCCAGGTGCTCACGCAACCTGCTCGCCAACGCCCAGCACGCGATGCCCGACGGCGGCCGCATCTCGATCACGCTCGACGGCACCGACGAGACCGTGATGATCGACGGTCGCCGACCAGGCACGGGCATCGCCCCCGAGCACCTCGAGAAGCTCTTCAGCCCGTTCTTCACGACCAAGCAGGTCGGCAAGGGCACCGGCCTCGGCCTCGCCGTCACGCACGGCATCGTCAAGATGCACCGCGGGCAGATCGCCGTCGAGTCCAACGCCGACCCGGCCAAGGGGCCGACCTTCACGACCTTCACGATCTCCCTGCCGCGCCACGAGGTCGAGGCCGGCGCCGCGCTCGGCCTCCAGGAGTCGACGCGTTCGCATGAGCGTGCAGATCGAGCCCGGCCGCCAGGAGGCCCTCATGGACCCGCAGGAGGTCGTCCTGCAGGTCGTCATGGTCGACGACGAGGAGGCGCTCTGCCAGGGCGTGCGGCGCATCATCGAGAAGTACGACGTCCACGTCGCCGACGTGCTCGTCGACGCGACCTACGAGTACCGCTACTTCACGAGCGGCGAGGACTTCCTCGTCCACCTCAGCGAGGGCGGCGTCGTCGACCTGCTGCTCCTCGACCTCAAGCTCCCGGGCATCGGCGGCATGGACGTGCTCGACGCGCTCAGCGCCACCGGCCGCGACGTCCTGACCATCATGATCACCGCCTACGCCACCTTCGAGACGGCGGTCAAGGCGACCAAGCTCGGCGCCTACGACTTCCTCGCCAAGCCGTTCACGCCCGACGAGCTGCGCTACGCGGTGCGCAAGGCGACCAGCCAGCTCATCCTCAGCCGCCAGGCGCGCAAGCTCGCCGAGGAGAAGCGCCAGGTGCGCTTCAACTTCATCAGCGTCCTGGCGCACGAGCTCAAGGCGCCGCTCAACGCCGTCGAGGGCTACCTCAACATCCTCGCGACGACCGAGAGCGACCAGAACCTCGCCATGGTCGAGCGCAGCATCGTGCGCGTCGACGGCATGAAGAAGCTCATCTCCGACCTGCTCGACCTGACGCGCATCGAGTCGGGCCAGCGGGAGCGGGTCGTCCGCAGGCTCGACCTGCCCGCCCTGGCCGCGCGGCCGATCGAGCTCTTCGCCGGCGACGCCGCGCGACGCGACATCACCGTCGCGCTCGACGCGCGCGACGACGTCGAGCTCCTCGCCGACGCCGGCGAGGTCGAGATCGTCCTCAACAACCTGGTCTCGAACGCGATCAAGTACAACCGCGAGGGCGGCCGCGTCGACGTCACGCCTGCGCGCGTCGCGACGGCGGCGTCGAGATCGCCGTCGCCGACACCGGCATCGGCCTCAAGCCCGACGAGGCGGCCAAGCTCTTCCGCGAGTTCACGCGCATCAAGAACGAGCACACGGTCAAGGTCCTCGGCAGCGGCCTCGGCCTCTCGACGGTGCGCAAGATCGCGACGATGTACGAGGGCGACGCCCAGCGTCGACGAGCGAGCCCGGCGTCGGCAGCACCTTCACGGTGACGCTCAAGGACGCGTCCCGCCGCGGCGACCGCCGCGCCCGCCTGACCCGGCCGCCCGAGCGCCTCACGGCCCGGCCGGCGCGCGCCGCGACCGCGCCGCGCGTCCCGCTTGCACGCGCGGCCCGGACACGGGAGAATCGAGGCTGATCGAGGCCGTGGTGCACCGTGGGATCCGTGGATCGACTGCCGCGACCGAGCGTGGCGTCGCCGGCTGCGGGCCGGCGCCGTCGGGACGCCTCACCACGAACCATCGTGACACGGTCGCCGGAAGCGGCCGGCGCACCGCGCGCCGCGCCATGGGGAAACGGCAAGCGAGAGAGGGAGAGTGTGGTGCCCAGGATCCTGATCGTCGACGACGACCCCGACATCATCGAGGCCGGCAAGCTCGTGCTCGAGCGCGAGGGCTTCGAGGTCGACGGGGCCTCGAACCGCGCCGAAGGCCTCGCGCGGCTCGAGGAGCCAAGCCCGACCTGCTCATCCTCGACGTCATGATGGAAGAGCCGGACGACGGCCTCAACATGGCCCGCGAGCTGCGCAAGAAGGGCCACACGCTGCCCATCATCATGCTGACCAGCGTCAACGCCGCGATGGGGCTCAACATCGACAAGGACGAGGAGATGGTCCCCGTCGACGAGTTCCAGTCCAAGCCGGTCGAGCCGGCGACGCTGATCGCCAAGGTCAAGGGCCTGCTCGGCAAGGGGGCGCAGAGCTGATGGTCGCCTCCCAGCAGGAGCAGCTCCGCGCCGAGATCGCCGAGCTCGTCGACAAGCTCGGCCCGGGGCGCAGCTCGCTCATCCCCATCCTGCAGGACGTCAAGCGCCGCCACCGCGCCGTCGACCCCGAGGCGATGCAGGTCGTCGCCGACATGCTCGACATCCACCCCGTCGAGGTCTACAGCGTCGCCTCCTTCTACGCCTTCCTGCACGGCGCCCCCGAGGGCGCCCACGTCATCCGTCTCTGCGGCACCCTGTCCTGCGACTTCGCCGGCAAGGACGCGGTCGCCGACGCGCTGCGCGACCGAACTCGGCATCGACTTCGACGAGACGACCGCCGACGGCCTCGTCACCCTCGAGTGGGCGAGCTGCATCGGGATGTGCGACCAGGGTCCCGCCCTGCTCGTCGACGACGAGGTCCACACGCGCGTCACCCCGGACGACGCTGCGCGCGATCGTCGCCGCCTGCCGCGCCGGCGAAGGGAGGGCCGAGGCGTGAGCGCCGACCATCGACTCCAGGGGCAACGCCCTCACCTACGCGACCATCGAGCCCGACGCCGGGCTGCGCGGCCGCGCTCGCCATGTCGCGCCCCGACATCATCGACACCGTCAGCCGCGAGCGGCCTCAAGGGCCGCGGCGGCGCCGGCTTCCCGACGGGCATGAAGTGGAACTTCTGCGCCGCCGAGAAGGGCGACCAGAAGTACATCATCTGCAACGCCGACGAGGGCGAGCCCGGCACCTTCAAGGACCGGGTCATCCTCTCGCGCTTCGCCGACCTCGTCTTCGAGGGCATGACGATCGGCGGCCGCGCCGATCGGCGCGACGCTCGGCATCGTCTACTTGCGGGCGGAGTACACGTACCTGCGCCCGCACCTCAACGAGGCCATCAAGTCGCGCCGCGAGCGCGGCCTGCTCGGGCGCTCGATCATGGGCGTCGACGGCTTCGACTTCGACATCATCGTCGCCTCGGCGCCGGCGCCTACGTCTGCGGCGAAGAGACGGCCCTCATCGAGAGCCTCGAGGGCTTCCGCGGCGAGCCGCGCAACCGGCCGCCCTTCCCCGTCGTCGCCGGCCTGCTCAACAACCCGACGGTCGTGAACAACGTCGAGACGCTCGCCTCGGTGGCGGCGATCTTCGCCAAGGGCACCGACTGGTTCAAGGGCTTCGGCACCGACAAGTCGACGGGCTACAAGCTGTTCAGCATCTCCGGCGACTGCGAGAAGCCCGGCGTCTACGAGTTCCCCTGGGGCATCACGGTCGCCGACCTCCTCACAGGAGGTCGGCGGCGAGGGCGCCAAGGCCGTGCAGATCGGCGGCGCCTCCGGCGTCTGCGTCCCGGCGACGCGACTTCAGCCGCCGGCTGGCGTTCGAGGACATCCCCACCGGCGGCTCCGTCATGGTCATCGGGCCGCAGCGCGACATCCTCGACGTGGCCGAGAACTTCCTCGAGTTCTTCGTCGAGGAGTCGTGCGGCCAGTGCACGCCCTGCCGGCTCGGCAACCCGCAGATGTTGAAGGCGGTGCAAGCTCCTCAAGGAGGGCGTCTGCCCGCCGAAGTTCCTCGCCGACGTCAAGGCGCTGGGCGAGACGATGAAGGTCGCCTCGAAGTGCGGCCTCGGGCAGACGAGCCCCAGCGCCTTCCTCTCGATCCTCGAGAGCTTCGAGCGACGAGATCACCGACCGCGCCCCGAGCGCGTGACGGAGGGAGTGAGCATGAGCCATCCCACCACCCCCATCCATCGCGCGCCGCTCTCGCAGCAGCACCGGCGCGTCATCACGACCACGAGCCCGGACGCCATCGGCGCCCTGGTGACGCGTCACCATCGACGGCGTCGAGGCGAAGGTGCCCTTCGGGGCGACGATCCTCGAGGCGGCCAAGGCGGCCGGCATCAAGATCCCGACCCTGTGCGACCACCCCGACCTCGACGTGGCCGGCGTCTGCCGCATCTGCGTGGTCGAAGTCGAGGGCCAGCGCACTGCTGCAGCCGGCCTGCACCTTCCCGGTCGTCAACCAGATGAAGATCAACACCCACAGCCGCAAGGTGCGCATGGCGCGTCGCCACGTGCTCGAGCTGCTGCTCAGCGAGCACTACGGCGAGTGCACGAGCTGCGTGCGCAACGGCAACTGCGAGCTGCAGACCCTGGCCGAGGAGTACGGCATCACCGAGTTCGCCTTCGGGCACCCCGAAGCAGCCGCTCGTCGCCGAGGACCACTCCAGCTACTCGGTCATGCGCGACATGAACAAGTGCATCCGCTGCCGGCGCTGCGTGCGCACCTGCATCGACATCCAGGAGGTCGGCGTCCTCGAGGCGGTCGGGCGCAGCAACGAGGTGACCATCGAGACCTTCGAGGACATGCCGCTCGGCGACGTCGTCTGCATCAACTGCGGCCAGTGCGTCAACCGCTGCCCCGTCGGCGCCCTCTACGCCAAGGACGAGACCGACGCCGTCTGGGCGGCGATCGACGACCCCGACAAGCACGTCGTCATCCAGACCGCCCCGGCGCCGCGCTCGGCGATGGGCGAGCTCTTCGGCCTCGAGCCGGGCACGCCGGTGACGTTCGAGATGAACACGGCCCTGCGTCGCGCCGGCTTCGACACGGTCTTCGACACGAACTTCACCGCCGACCTGACCATCATCGAGGAGGGCACCGAGCTCATCCTGCGGCTCTACAAGGCGCTCGTGCAGGGCGACAAGGACGTCGCCCTGCCGCAGTTCACGAGCTGCTCGCCGGGCTGGGTCAAGTTCCTCGAGCACTTCTACCCGGAGTACCTGCCCAACGCCTCGAGCGCCAAGAGCCCGCAGCAGATGTTCGGCGCGCTCATCAAGACGTACTACGCCGAGAAGCTGGGGCTCGACCCCGCGAAGATCGTCAGCGTCGCGCTCATGCCGTGCTCGGCGAAGAAGTTCGAGTGCAACCGGCCCGAGATGCACGACTCGGGCTTCAAGGACGTCGACTACGGCCTCACGACGCGCGAGCTCGGCAAGATGTTCAAGGAGGTCGGGCATCCACGTGCCGAGCATGCCGAAGAGCGACTTCGACGACCCGTTCGGCACGGCGACCGGCTCGGGCGTCATCTTCGGCGCGACCGGAGGCGTCATGGAGTGCGGCCCTGCGCACGGTCATCGAGCTGGTCACCGGCGAGAAGGTCGAGAGCATCTACGACCACGGCGACATCATCCCGGTGCGCGGCTTCGACGGCGTGCGCTACGCCGAGATCACGATCCCCAAGGTCGGCCCCGTGCCCGAGATCCTCGCTCACCTCGTGCCCGACTGGGAGTGGCTCGACGGCGCGACCCTCAAGGTCGCCGTCGCGCACGGCACGGCCAACGCCAAGAAGGTCATGGACGACATCAAGGCGGGCGGCCAGTTCAGCGAGTGCCACTTCATCGAGTTCATGGCCTGCCCAGGCGGCTGCCTGGGCGGCGGCGGCCAGCCGATCCCGACGAACGCCGAGATCAGGGCGGCCCGGGCCAAGGCCATCTACTGGAGGACAAGGCCTACGACGTGCGCAAGTCCTACGAGAACCCGGCCGTCGCCGCGACCTACGCCGAGTTCCTCACAGACGGCCCGTGCGGCCACAAGAGCCACGAGCTGCTGCACACGAGCTACACGGCGCGCGGGCAAGCACATCCCGCAGGACTGAGAGCCGCGGCGGGCGGGGGATGGGCGTCGATGCGCGCGCGCCCGTCCCCCGCCGTCTCGTCGCCGGCCGTGTTGCGACCTTAGGGTCCCCACCCTACAATCGGTGGAGACCGTGTGACGCTCGCCGGGACGGCCCCCAGCCGGGCCGGCGACCGTCAGAGGAGGTGGCTTGACCCGTTGATCGGCGACGCCGCAGGCAAGACGCGACGCGAGCGCTGAGGCGCGCCTGCTGCGCGAGCGCCCGCTCGCTGGCGCTGCGCTGCTACCAGTGTGGCAAGTGCTCCGCCGGTTGCCCGATGGGCGGCGAGATGCGGCTCAAGCCGCACGACGTCATGCGGCTCGTCGCCGGAGGCAAGGTCGCGCGGCGGCCGCCGACGAGTCCATCTGGCTCTGCCTCACCTGCGAGACCTGCAGCGCCCGCTGCCCCAACGACTGCGACCCGGCCGGCGTCATCGACTCGCTTGCGCGAGCTGGGCCTCGACAGCGGCGTGTCCGACGCCCCGCGCCGCATCGCCGCCTTCCACCGCGCCTTCCTCGCCCAGATCGAGAGCAACGGCCGCCTGCACGAGATGGGCATGGTGATGGACTACAAGTTCCGCACCGGCGACCTGATGAAGGACGTCACCAATGCGCCGGGCATGGTCAGCCGCGGCAAGCTCAGCCTGCGCCCCGACCGCATCCGCGGCGTCGCCGAGGTCAAGCGCATCTTCGAGAAGTGCGGTGAGGCGTGAGCACGATGGCCGCGCGACGCCCGGCGCCACGAGCGCGACGGCGACCGCCGCCCGCACCCCCATCGCCTACTACCCCGGCTGCTCCCTGCACGGCACCTCGCGCGAGTTCGACGAGAGCCTGCGCGCCGTCCTCGCCGCGCTCGCATCCCCATCGCCGAGATCGACGACTGGTCGTGCTGCGGGGCCAGCAGCGCGCCACGCCACCGATCACCTGCTGGGCGTGGCCCTGCCGGCCCGCAACCTGGCGCTGGCAGAGGCGCAGGGTTTCGCCAGCGTGCTGGCGCCCTGCGCCGCCTGCTACAACCGCCTCACCGCGGCGCGCCTCGCCATCGCCGCCGACGAGCGACCTCGCCGAGCGCATGCCGGACGTCCTCGGCAGGCCGTTCGCGAACACCGTCGCGGTGCAGAGCGTCGTCGCGCTGCTGCGCGACTCCGCGACGGCGATCGAAGAGGAGATCGCCGCCGCGCTCACGCCCAACCCTCTCGAGGGGCTCGACTCGCCGCCTACTACGGCTGCCTGCTCGTCCGGCCCGCCGGAAGTCGCGGGCGCCGACGACCCGGAGGCGCCGACTGTCCATGGACGAGGTCATCGCCGCCTGTGGCGCCGACGCCGTCGACTGGAACATGAAGGTCGAGTGCTGCGGCGGCGCCTTCAGCGTGAGCCGCACGAACTCGGTGGTCCGCCTCGGCCGCGCGATCATCGAGGACGCGCGCCGCAACGGCGCCGAGGCGATCGTCGTCGCCTGCCCGCTCTGCCACTCCAACCTCGACCTGCGCCAGAAGGCGATGATGGCGCGCGGCGAGGAGCCGATGCCGGTGCTCTTCATCACGCAGGTCGTCGGCCTCGCGCTCGGCCTCCCGGCCTCGGCGCTCGGCCTCGACCGCCACTTCGTCGACACCGAGCCCTTCATCCGCCGGCTCGTCGAGCAGGCGGCGGCGCGCGTCGTCGCCGAGGAGAAGCTCGTGAAGGCGGAGGCGGCGGCCAAGTCGGCCGCCCGCCGGGAGAAGACCGCCGCCGACGGCCCCGGCCGATGAGGCCGCCGCCGACATCCCGGCCGGGCCGGAGGGCGACGCGTGAGCCGCATCGGCGTCTTCGTCTGCCACTGCGGCGAGAACATCGCCCGCACCGTCGACGCGAGGCGGTCGCCGAGGCGCTCCAGCGACCACCCCGGCGTCGTCCACGCCGAGGACTACAAGTACATGTGCTCCGACCCCGGGCAGGCGCTGGTGCAGCAAGGCGATCGAGGAGCACGAGCTCACGGGCGTCGTCGTCGCCGCCTGCTCGCCGCACATGCACGAGAAGACCTTCCGCCGCGCCTGCGCCAGGCCGGCCTCAACCCCTTCATCTGCGAGATGGCCAACATCCGCGAGCACTGCTCGTGGATCCACGAGGACAAGGCCGAGGCTACGCCCAAGGCGATCGACATCGCCCGCACGATCGTCGAGAAGGTCAAGCACAACAGGCCGCTCGAGAGCATCCGCATCCCCGTGACCAAGCGAGCGCTCGTGATCGGCGGCGGCATCGCCGGTATCCAGGCGGCGCTCGACATCGCCGACGGCGGCCACGAGGTCGTGCTCGTCGAGAAGGAGGCCTCGATCGGCGGCCACATGAGCCAGCTCAGCGAGACCTTCCCCACCCTCGACTGCTCGCAGTGCATCCTCACGCCGCGCATGGTCGAGGCCTACCAGCATCCGCTGCATCAAGCTCCACACCTGGAGCGAAGTCGAGTCGGTCGACGGCTACATCGGCAACTTCACCGTGAAGGTGCGCAAGAAGGCGCGCTCCGTCGACGAGGACCTCTGCAACGGCTGCGGCGACTGCCAGGCGGCGTGCCCCGCCAAGAAGATCCCCAGCGAGTTCGAGGCCGGCCTCGGCAAGCGGACGGCGATCTACGTGCCCTTCCCGCAGGCCGTCCCCAACATCCCCGTGCTCGACCGCGCAGAACTGCACCCTGTTCAAGGGGCGCCGCAAGGGCCTCGCCAAAGGACGCCTGCGGCAAGTGCAAGGAAGCCTGCCTCAAGAACGCGATCGACTACGACGCCGAGGACACGTTCGTGGAGGAGGAGGTCGGAGCGATCGTCGTCGCGACCGGCTTCGACCTCTACTCGATCGGCCGCGAGCAGCCCGAGGGCCTCAAGGGCTACGGCGAGTACGGCTACGGCGAGGTCCCGGACGTGATCGACGGCCTGCAGTTCGAGCGCCTCGCGTCGGCCTCGGGGCCGACCGGAGGCGCGATCCTCAGGCCGTCCGACGGCAAGGAGCCGAAGACCGTCGTCTTCGTCCACTGCGTCGGCTCGCGCGACCCCGACAAGGGCATGAGCTACTGCTCGAAGATCTGCTGCATGTACAACGCCAAGCACGCCATGCTCTACAAGCACAAGGTGCACGACGGCCGCGCGGTCGCCTTCTACATGGACATCCGCGCCGCCGGCAAGGGCTACGACGAGTTCTCGCGGCGCGCCATCGAAGAGGACGAGGCCGAGTACGTCCGCGGCCGCGTGAGCCGCATCTTCCGCGAAGGCGACGTCGTCAAGGTGTGGGGCTTCGACACGCTCTCCGGCGAGCAGATCGTGATCGACGCCGACATGGTCGTGCTCGCGACCGCCATCAGGCCGCAAGCCGGGGCCCGCGAGCTCGCCCAGAAGCTGAGCGTGAGCTACGACGAGCACGGCTTCTTCAACGAGGCGCACCCCAAGCTCCGGCCGGTCGAGACCAACACGGCCGGCGTCTTCCTGGCCGGTGCCTGTCAGGCGCCGCGCGACATCCCGGACTCGGTCGCCATGGCGAGCGCCACGGCCGCCAAGGTGGCGTCGCTGTTCAGCGCCGACGAGCTCGAGCGCGAGCCCGCCGTCGCGGTCGTCAACGAGACGACCTGCATCGGCTGCATGCAGCTGCCAGCCGGTCTGCGCGTATGGGGCGATCGAGAAGCGCGAGATCCTCGCCCGCGACGGGTCGGTCGAGCGCGTCGTCGCCTACGTGAACCCGGGCGTGTGCCAGGGCTGCGGTACCTGCCAGGCGGTGTGCCTGAGCAAGAGCATCGAGCTCGAGACCTTCACCGACGAGCAGGTCTACGCCGAGATCAACGCCTTGGCGGCCTGGGAGTGACGTGAGCGACGCGAGCGGCACATCCGGCGGACGCGGCCGACGAGCGCTTCGAGCCGCGCATCACCGCCTTCGTCTGCAACTGGTGCACGTACACCGGCGCCGACCTGGCGGGCACCAGCCGCCTGCACATGGCGAGCAACGTGCGCATCATCCGCCTGCCCTGCACCGGCCGCATCGACCCGCTCTTCGTCATCAAGGCCTTCGAGCGCGGCGCCGACGGTGTCATCGTCAGCGGCTGCCACCCGGCCGACTGCCACTACACCGCCGGGCAACTACCACGCGCGGCGCCGCTTCGCCGTGTTCCACGACCTCATGGGGTTCGTCGGCGTCGACCCCGCGCGCATCACCTTCTCGTGGGTGTCCGCCTCTGAAGGCGCCAAGTGGCGCGACGTCGTCAACGACGCGGTCGCCAGGTGCGCGAGCTCGGGCCCTTCACGGCGTATCGCGCCCTGAACGACCACAACGTCTCGGCCGACCACTTCGACTGGGTCGACGAGCTGCCGCGCGAGGCGAGCCGTGAGGCGAGAGGCGGGGACGGCCCGGTGACCGCGGCCGGCGCCGAGCGAGGCGGCGAGGCCTGATGCAGGAGCTTCGCGATCTCGCCGGCAGCTGCTCGCCGACAAGACCGCCGACGTCGTCGTCGGCTGGGAGGACAGCCCGCGCGGCGCCCGGCCGATCTTCGCCGCGACGCCCGACGACGCCGGCAAGCTCATCTTCGACACGCGCTGCCTGCACGACCTGGCGACGTACCTGAACCCGCGCCGCAAGCAGGTCACCGACCTCGGTAAGCTGGCGATCGTCGTCAAGGGCTGCGACGCGAAGGCGGTCGCGGGGCTGCTGCGCGAAGCGCAGCTCGAACGCGACCGCGTCGTCCTCATCGGCGTCCGCTGCGGCGGCGTCTGCGAGGACTCCATGGCGCCCGAGCCGGTCGCACTCACGCCGGAGACGGTCGCCCCGCGCTGCTTCGGCTGCGACAACCGCGAGCCCGCGTCTCGTCGACCACCTCGTCGGCGAAGCGCAGCCCGAGCCGCCCGCGCCGCTGCTCTCGCTCGACGAGCGCGTCGCCGCGCTCGACGCACTGACCCCGGAGCAGCTCTGGGAGTACTGGACGGCGCAGTTCGACAAGTGCGTGCGCTGCTACGCCTGCCGCCAGGTCTGCCCGCTGTGCGTCTGCGAACGCTGCGTCGCCGACAAGAGCCGCCCGCAGTGGATCGAGACGGCGTCGCATCCGCGGGGCAACTTCTCGTGGAACGTGACCCGCGCCCTGCACCTGGCGGGGCGCTGCGTCGGCTGCGGCGAGTGCGAGCGCTTCTGCCCCTCCGGCATCCCCCTGGCGACGATCAACCGCAAGCTGCAGCTCGTCGTCGAGGAGCGCTACGGCTACCGCGTCGCCGACGACCCCGAGCTCGAGGCGCCGATCGGCGACTTCAGGCTCGACGACCAGCAGGAGTTCATCAAGTGAGCGACGGCCCTCTACCTCACCCGCGAGGCGCTGCAGGAGCTCGTGGCCGGGCTCGTCGCCGCCGGCACGGCCGTGATCGGCCCGGCCGCCGCCGGCGGCCCGCGCATCCCCGGCCTCGAGGAGCGCGAGCGGCCCGACGGCCAAGGGCATCTACGGCAGCCTCGAGTACCGCGAGGTCGGCGACGCCGCCGAGCTCGTCCTCGGACTGGGCATGCCGCGCCTCTCGCTGAAGCAGTTCTTCCTGCCGCAGAGCGAGGACCTCTTCTCGTGGAAGCAGCGCGGCGCCGAGGTCGCGATCCGCGAGACGCCGACGACCTTCAACCCCCGCGTCGTGCTCGGCGCGAAGCCCTGCGACGCGGCCGCCCTCGAGATCGTCGACGCGGTCATGAACTGGGAGTACCCCGACGAGCTCTGGAACGGGCGCCGCGCGGCGACGACCATCTTCGCCCTCGCCTGCGCGGTCGAGGACCAGCACTGCTTCTGCCCCTCCGTCGGCGCCGCACCCGACACGGTCAAGGGCGCCGACGGCCTCCTGACGCCGGTCGACGGCGGCTTCCTCGTCGAGGCCGTCACCGACAAGGGCCGCGCCTTCGTCGAGGCGCACCGCGCGCGCTTCGCGGCGGCGCCGGACGGCGCCGCCGACGCACGCGCGCGCCTTCCGCGACGCCGCCACGGCCAAGGTCGGCGAGAACACGCAGATCGACGCCGCACGCGTGCAGGACTGGATCGAGAATCACTTCGAGGACCCCTTCTGGGCCACTCTCGGCGTGCGCTGCAACGGCTGCGGCGCGTGCACCATGGTCTGCCCCACCTGCCACTGCTTCGACATCGTCGACGAGGAAGAGGGCGTCGGCTGCGGCACGCGCCGCCGCTGCTGGGACACCTGTCAGGCCGGCAAGTTCACCCTGCACGCCTCGGGTCACAACCCCCGCGCCGACCAGATCGCCCGCTATCGCCAGCGCATCAACCACAAGTTCGCCATCTACCCCGTCAAGTTCGGCGACGTCCTGTGCACCGGCTGCGGGCGCTGCGTGCGCACCTGCCAGATGGGCCAGAACATCGGCGAGATCCTCGTCGCGATCGACGAGTACGCGCAGGGCGGCGGTCGCAGCGCGCCGGCGAGCGGTGAGACCTCTACCAGCCACAGCTCGCCGCGGTCACGGCGATCACCGAGGAGACCGTCGACACGCGCACCTTCCGCCTCGAGTTCAAGGACGAGGCCTTCGCCCGCGACTTCAGCTTCCACGCCGGCCAGTTCGGCGAGTACTCCGTGTTCGGCGCCGGCGAATCGACGTTCTGCATCGCCAGCCCGCCCACGCGCGACGGCTACATCGAGTGCACCGTCAAGGCGGCGGGCAAGGTGACGGCCGAGCTGCGCGAGGTCAACGTCGGCGACACCCTCGGCTTTCGCGGCCCCTACGGCAACTGGTTCCCGGTCGACGACTGGCTCGGCAAGGACCTCGTGTTCATCGCCGGCGGCATCGGCCTCGCCCCCGTGCGCTGCGTCATCTGGAACGTCCTCGACCGGCGCGCCGAGTTCGGCGCCGTGACCATCGTCTACGGGGCGCGCTCGGTCGGCGACCTCGTCTACAAGCGCGAGCTCGAGGAGTGGGCGGCGCGCGACGACGTCACGCTCGTCACGACCGTCGACCCCGGCGGCGAGACGCCCGACTGGACGGGCAAGGTCGGCTTCGTCACGCCGATCGTCGAGGAGGCGGCGCCGTCGGCCCAGAACGCCGTCGCCGTGTTGTGCGGCCCCCCCATCGTGGTCAAGCTCACGCTCCCGGTGCTCGAGACGCTCGGGTTCGCGTCCGACGCGGTTTTCACGACGCTCGAGAACCGGATGAAGTGCGGCGTCGGCAAGTGCGGGCGCTGCAACATCGGCCCGGTCTACGTGTGCAAGGACGGTCCGGTGTTCACCGCCGCGCAGCTCCGGGCCCTGCCCGCCGAGTTCTGACGACAGGCCGCGCGGATGCCGCCTCCGCCGGCCTCACCCGCGGAGGCGGCGTCCGCGCGCTTCCACTACAATAGGCACGGGTAGAAGACCGGTGCGGACCAGGGTCGCGGCGCGCGGTCCGCGCCTCAAGGCGTCCGCCGCATCGAGGTCCATGGCCACCAAGCGCAAGCCCGAGACCGCGGTCCGCTATGTGGATCCATTCCGCGACGCGCGCGCCCTCCAGCCCATCACCACCGACGAGCGCACGCTGCTGCGTCAGGTCAACCAGCGCATCGCCGCGCGCCCGTCACTGCGCGGCATCGTCGACTACCTCTTCGAGAGCACGCAGGCGCTGATCCCCTGCGACCGCATCGGCCTCGCCTTCATAGACCCCGACGGAGAGAGGGTCACGTCCTACTACAATCGCGCCGCCTACGAGCCGCTCGCCATCGACGCGGACTACTCCGAGGACCTGCGCGGGAGCTCGCTGCGCGCCGTGCTCGAGACCGGGCTGCCGCGCATCATCGGCGACCTCGGAGTCTACCTCGAGGAGCACCCTCGTAGCCGCTCGACGCGCCTCCTCGTCGGGCGAGGGCGTGCGCTCCAACCTCACCTGCCCGCTGAGCGTCGAGGGCCGCGTCGTCGGCTTCATCTTCCGCAGCTCGCGCGTCGCCGACACCTACCGCTCGAAGCACATCGAGCTGCAGATGGCGATCGCCGAGCGCTTGAGCCAGGCCGTCGAGAAGGCGTGGCGTATCGAGGAGCTCGAGCAGGCAAACTACGCCTACACGCAGATGCTCGGGTTCGTGAGTCACGAGCTCAAGAGCCCGGTGGCTTCGATGGTGACCGACGCGCGCCTCCTCGCCGACGGCTACCTGGGCGACATGCCGCCGCAGCAGAAGGACAAGCTCGAGCGCCTCATCCGCAAGGGCGAATACCTGCTCGATCTCGTGCGCGAGTACCTCGACCTCGCCCGCGTCGAGGGCGGGGAGCTCGAAGCTGCGCCTGCGCCCGAGCGTCCACGTACGCAGCGAGGTGGTCGACGACGCGATCGAACTCGTGCATTCGCATCTCGAGACGCGCGGCATGCGGATCGTGGTCGTGACTCCGGGCGAGCCGAACCCGGCGGTCTGCTGCGACCCGGCGCTGATGCGCATCGTCCTCATCAACCTGCTCGACAACGCGATCAAGTACGGCCGCGAGGGCGGCGAGATCCGGGTGACGCTCGAAGTCGTGACCTCACGACGGGTCAAGCCCGCGGCGCTGCGCATCTCGGTCTGGAACGAGGGCGCCGGGCTTCTCACCCGCACAGCGCAACCGCCTCTTTCGCCGCTTCTCGCGCCTCGACGACCCCGACACGAAGGGCACCAAGGGCACGGGCGTCGGGCTGTACAACGCATGGCGCATCGTGCAGCTGCACCACGGCCACATCACGGCCGACGCGAAGAAGGGCGAGTGGGCCAGGTTCACCCTGGAGATCCCCGCCTCGCCGGAGTGTGAGGACGAGCGGGCGGCGAGCAGCGGAGTGAGCGCATGACCGTGGTCGAGACCGGCAGCTTCATCGACGAAGGACGCATCCACGAGGCGCTCGGCGCCGCGGCCGACAAGGACGCCGGCCACGTGCGTGAGGTCCTCGCGAAGGCGCGCGAGCTCGGCGGCCTCGAGATGAAGGACGTCGCCGTCCTCTCGTCGGTGAGCGACCCGGAGCTGCTCGGCGAGCTCTTCGCGGCGGCGCGCGACGTGAAGGACGCCATCTACGGCGCGCGCCTCGTGCTCTTCGCCCCGCTCTACGTCTCCAACATGTGCACGCAACGACTGCCTCTACTGCGCCTTCCGCGTGCGCAACAAGGAACTCAAGCGGCGGGCACTGAGCCAGGATGAGATCCGCCGCGAGGTCGAGATCCTCGTCGACCAGGGCCACAAGCGCGTCCTGCTCGTGGCCGGCGAGTCGTACCCCAAGGAAGGCTTCCAGTACGTCCTCGACTCGGTCGGAACGATCTACGCCGTCAAGCGCGGGAACGGTGAGATCCGGCGGATCAACGTGAACGTGGCGCCGCTGACCGTGGACGAGTTCCGTGCCCTCAAGGCGACGGGCATCGGCACCTACCAGCTCTTCCAGGAGACGTACCACCGCGAGACGTACCGCGCCGTCCATCTCGGCGGCAAGAAGAGGGACTACGACTGGCGCGTGACCGGCATGCACCGCGCCATGGAGGCCGGCATCGACGACGTCGGCGTCGGCGTCCTCTTCGGCCTCTTCGACTGGCGCTTCGAGGTGCTCGCGCTCATGCAGCACATCCGCGAGCTGGAGCGCGCCTACGGCGTCGGCCCGCACACGATCAGCATGCCCCGACTCGAGCCGGCGATCGGCTCCGACATCGCCCACGAGCCGCCGCACCCGGTCGACGACGTCGACTTCCGCAAGCTCGTCGCCATCCTGCGGCTCGCCGTCCCGTACACGGGCATGATCATGAGCACGCGCGAGACGCCGAACATCCGCCGCGAGACCTTCGCCCTGGGGGTGAGCCAGATCAGCGCCGGCAGCCGCACCAACCCCGGCGGCTACGCTCGAGGACGAGCACTTCGACACGGCGCAGTTCCAGCTTGGCGACCATCGTTCGCTCGACGAGGTCATCCGCGACGTCGCGGAGCTCGGCTACATCCCCTCGTTCTGCACCGCCTGCTACCGCCTCGGGCGCACCGGCATGGACTTCATGGACCTCGCCAAGCCCGGCGACATCAAGCACCACTGCGACCCGAACGCACTGTCGACCTTCCTCGAGTACCTCGAGGACTATGGGTCGGCGGCCACGCGCGAGGTCGGAGAGGCGCTGATCGCGCGAGAAGACGGCGAGCATGGACCCGGTCCGCCGCGCGCACACCGAGACGATGCTCGCCCAGGTGCGCGCCGGCAGAGCGCGACGTGCTCTGCTGACGGTAGACTGACGCAGCCGACGCCGGGGCCGCCGTCGCGCCACGCCCCGGCGCTCCCACCCCGACGAAAGGACGACGAATGAGCGACGAGCACATCATCCTCGGCATCCACGTCTCCGACCGCCTCAAGAACGCGGTCGAGGTACAGAAGGTCTTCACCGAGTACGGCTGCAACATCAAGACGCGCATCGGGCTGCACGACGTGGACGCCAACGTCGTGCTCGCCGAGCGGCGTCGTGCTGATCGAGTTCTTCGGCACGACCGCCGAGGCCGAGGCGATGGCCGCGAAGGTCGGCGCCGTGGAGGGCGTCGACGTCCAGACGATGGTGTTCGGTCACTGACGGCGGACGCTTCTTGAACGACGCCGGACACCGCATCGAGCGGGACCTCCTCGGCGAGGCGCCTGTCCCGACGGGCGCGCTGCACGGTATCCACACCGAGCGCGCCCTCGACAACTTCGCCCTGTCGGGCCGGCCCGCGCACCGCGAGCTCGTGCGCGCCTACGGCACGGTCAAGCTCGCCTGCGCGCTGACGAACCGCGGCCTGGGAGCCTGGTCGCGACGACCAGGCCAAGGCCGACGCGATCGAGCGCGCCTGCCGCGAGATGGGCGACGGCCTGCTCGACGCGCACGTCGTGGTCGACGCCCTGCAGGGGGGCGCGGGCACGAGCACCAACATGAACGTCAACGAGGTGCTCGCCAACCGCGCCCTCGAGATCCTCGGCGAGCCGCGCGGCGCCTACGGCCGCGTCTCGCCCACAGACGACCTCAACCTCCACCAGAGCACGAACGACACCTACCCCACCGCGCTGCGCCTGGCAGCGATCCGGCTGCTTCACGACCTCGAGGAGCGCGTCGTCGCCCTCCAGGAGGCCTTCCAGGCCAAGGAGCAGGAGTTCGCCCATATCGTCAAGGTCGGGCGCACGCAGTTCCAGGATGCGGTGCTGACGACGCTCGGGCGCGAGATGGGGGCGTACGCCGAGGCTCTCAACCGCGACCGCTGGCGCATCTACAAGTGCGAGGAGCGCCTGCGCGTCGTCAACCTCGGCGGGACGGCCATCGGCACCGGCTTCGCCGCGCCGCGGCAGTACATCTTCCGCGTCGTCGACGCGCTGCGCGAGCTCACCTCCATCGGCTTCGCCCGCGCCGAGAACCTCATCGAGGCGACGCAGAACGCCGACGTCTTTCCCGAGGTCTCGGGCATCCTCAAGGCACATGCCGCGACGCTGCTCAAGGTCGCCGGCGACCTGCGCCTCCTGAGCTCGGGGCCGGAGGCCGGGCTGGGCGAGATCCGGCTGCCGCGGCGGCAGCCCGGATCGAGCATCATGCCCGGCAAGGTCAATCCGGTGATCCCCGAGGCCGTCACGCAGGTCGCCCTGCTCGTCATGGGCTACGACCAGACGATCGCCCTGGCGGCCGGCCTCGGCAGCCTCGAGCTCAACCCGTTCCTGCCGCTGGTCGCGAGCTGCCTGCTCGACAGCCTCGAGCTTCTCGCGCGCGCCGACGAGACCCTGCGCCGCAACTGCGTCGAGGGCATCGAGGCCGACGAGGAGCGCTGCCGCGCCCACGTGCACGCTTCGAGCGCCGCCGCCACCGCGCTGGTCCCCGAGATCGGCTACGAGGCCGCCTCGGAGCTGGCGGCCGAGGCGGCCCGCGCCGGAGCGAGCGTCCGCGACGTCGCGCTCGCCCGCGGCGTGCTCACGGCGGAGCAGTACGACGCCGCCCTCACCCCGGAGGCGGTGCTGCGCCTGGGCACCCCGCAGCAGCCCGGCCGCGGCGTGGAGGATTGACCATGGGTCTCATGGATGCACCTCGAGGAATGCGGCTGCACATCGGCATCTTCGGTCGCCGCAACGTCGGCAAGTCGAGCCTGCTCAACGCGATCACCCGGCAGGAGGTCAGCATCGTCAGCGACTTCGCCGGGACGACGACCGACCCCGTCGAGAAGCCGATGGAACTCCTCCCCCTCGGGCCCGTCCTCTTCATCGACACGGCCGGCATCGACGACGTGGGCGCCCTCGGCGCTCTGCGGGCGAAGCGCACGATGCAGGTCTTCGACCGCACCGACCTGGGCGTGCTCGTCACCGAGGCCGGCGCCTGGGGCGAGTACGAGGACGGGATCCTCGACGAGTTCCAGCAGCGCGAGACGCCGGTCGTCGTCGTGTTCAACAAGATCGACCTGCACGAGCGCCCGGCGCCGGTCGCGCGCCTGCAGGAGCTCAAGCTCACGCCCGTCCTCACCGCGGCGCACGAGCGGCGCGGCGTGCTCGACTTCCGCCAGGCGCTGCTCGACGCCGCGCCGCAGGACTTCATCGACAACCCGACGATCCTCGGCGACCTCGTCGGCACCGGCGAGCTCGCCGTCCTCGTCGTCCCAATCGACAAGGAGGCGCCGCGCGGCCGCCTGATCCTGCCGCAGGTGCAGTCCATCAGCGACCTCATGGACTCGGACGCGATGGCGCTCGTCGTCAAGGAGCGCGAGCTGAGCCACGCCATCGAGCAGCTCAGGACGCCGCCCAAGCTCGTCGTCACCGACTCGCAGGCCTTCCTCAAGGTCGCCGCCGACACGCCGCCCGACGTCCTGATGACCTCGTTCTCGATCCTCTTCGCGCGCTTCAAGGGCGACCTGACGAGCCAGGTCATGGGCACGCTGGCGGTCGAACGGCTGCGGAGCGGCGCGCAGATCCTCATCGCCGAGGCCTGCAGCCACCACCCGATCGCCGAGGACATCGGCCGCGTCAAGATCCCGCGCTGGCTGACCCAGTACGTCGGCGGCAAGCTCGACATCCACCACGTCCAGGGACACGACTTCCCCGACGACCTCAGTGGGTGGGACCTCGTCATCCACTGCGGCGCCTGCACCTTCAACCGGAGGGCGATGCTGGCGCGCATCCTGCGCGCCCGTGAGGCCGGCGTGCCGCTCACCAACTACGGCCTCGTCATCGCCTACAGCCTGGGCATCTTCGAGCGCGCCCTGCAGCCGTTCCCCGCGGCGCTCGACGTGTACCGCCAGGCGCTGAAGGCGCCGGCGGCGCACGCGCACGCGGCGGCGGCCGGGGCAGCCGAGCCGGTCACGGCCGGGCTGCCCGACGGCGCCGCCGTCGACGAGCTGTGCTGAGCGCCGACCTCATGACACGCGCCGCCCAGCCTGCCACGGCGATCCCGTGAGCGCCGGCGCACATCCGCTGCCGGCCCTCGGCGTCGGCGACGCCCTGAGCCGCGAGGCCGTCCTCGCCTGGCTGCGCGAGACCGACGAGAGGCGCCTCGAGGGTCTCTGGGGCGCCGCCGACGAGACGCGCTCGCGCTACGTCGGCGACGCCGTCCACCTGCGCGGCCTCGTCGAGGTCTCGAACCACTGCGTGCGCGGCTGCACCTACTGCGGCATCCGCGCTTCGAACCGCGGCGTCGAGCGCTACCGGGTGCCGGCCGGCGTCGTCGTCGACTGCGCGCCGCGCCGCCCGCGCCTACGGCTACGGCACGCTCGTCCTCCAGTCCGGCGAGGACTACGGGCTCGAGACGGATTGGGTCGCCGACGTCGTGCGCCGAGTCAAGGAGACGGCCGGCCTCGCCGTCACGCTTGAGCCTCGGGGAGCGGCCGGACGAGGATCTCGCCGCCTGGCGCGAGGCGGGCGCCGACCGGTACCTGCTGCGCTTCGAGACCTCGGACGAGGACCTCTACCGCCGCATCCACCCGGACCTCCCCGGCAGGGTCAGCGACCGGCTCGCCATCCTCCGGACCCTCCAGGACCTCGGCTTCGAGGCGGGCACGGGCATCATGGTGGGCATCCCCGGCCAGACGCACGCGTCCATCGCCGACGACATCGACCTCTTTCGCGGCATGGACATGGACATGATCGGCATCGGCCCCTTCCTGCCGCACCCGGCGACGCCCCTGGGGAGCGAGTACGGGCGCCGCCGCGCGGCCGGCGACTGGCCGGCCGACCAGGCGGCCAACGACGAGCTCACGACCTGCAAGGTCGTCGCCCTCACCCGCCTCGCCCGGCCGGACGCCAACCTGCCGGCGACGACCGCCCTGTCGCTGGTCGACAAGGCGAGTCGGGCGGGCCCACGGCCTGCAGCGCGGCGCCAACGTGGTGATGCCGAACCTGACGCCTCCGGAGTACCGGGTCAAGTACGAGATCTACCCCGAGAAGGCCGCCGTGCACGAGACCGCCGAGGCCATCGACGCGAGCATCCAGGGGCTGCTCGCGGCGCTCGGCAGGACGGTCGGCGAGGGCGCCGGCGGGCGGCCGCCGGCCGCCCGGACTGAGGGGCCAGGGCGCCCGCGGCACGCGGCTGGCACCGCCCGGCGAGCTTCCGGTATACTCCGTCTCCGCGTCGGGGTGTGGCTCAGCTTGGTAGAGCGCTCGGTTCGGGACCGAGAGGTCGGCGGTTCAAATCCGCCCACCCCGACCAGCCTCGCCTCCGCAGTCGTCCGCCCTTGCCGGCGACGGCGGCCGGGCCCCGATCCCTCAGTTCATCGAGAGCAGGCGCTCGTAGGCCTCGGGGTCGAAGCCCTCGACGGCCTCGCCGCGGATCATCACGAACGGGAAGCCCCTGATCTTGTGCGAGCGCATGTCGGCGGCGATCCTCCGCTTGAGATCGACGCCGATGGTGTCGAACTCGACGACGGTCGGCGTGACGCCGCGTCTGCGGAAGAACTCCTTCGCCTCCGCGCAATGACCGCAGGTCGTGAGCGAGACGATCAGCACGGGAACGTCGGCCACGTGGAGACCTCCTCGTGTATCAGCTCGATGCAGTGCACAGTCTGTATACCCAGGCGTGAACCTGCGGCGGCAGGCGCGGAGGCGGTGCGCGCATGCCCAGGAGCGAGCGCCGCGGCCCATGGGCTCGCCGAGCCGGAGCGCGGAGCGGTCAGGGCGCGGCGAGCCAGCGTTCGGCGCCGGCGAGCACCTCGTCGATCATCCCGAAGAGCTCGTCGAGCACCTCACGGTCGGCGACGAGCGGCGGCGAGAGCATGAGCATCGCCGGCCCGCGGTCGTCAGCCCGGGTCATGAGGCCGGCCTTCTGCATCAGCGACGGCAGGACCTCGCGGCAGAGGCTGGTCTTCTGCTCAGGCGTGAGCTCGCGACCCGAATCGCGATCCACCATGAGCTCGAGGCCGTAGAAGTAGCCCGTCCCGCGCACCTCCTTGACGATCGGGTGCGCGTCGGCGAGGTGCTCGAGACCCGCGCGGAAGTACGGGGCAAGCTCGCGCACGTGCTCCAGCACGTGCTCGTCGCGCAGCGCCGTGAGGTTCGCGTAGGCGACGGCGGTCGACATCGGGTGGCCGCCCCACGTGGCGCCGTGCGTGAACCCGCCGGCGTGGGAGTCGAGCAGCTCGTCGATCAGTGGCTCGCGCACGATGATGCCGGCGAGAGGCGCGTAGGCCGAGGTGACGCCCTTGGCGAACGTGACGAGGTCGGGGACGACGCCCTGGCGCTCGGACCCGAACCAGTGTCCCAGGCGGCCGAAGGCGCAGATGACCTCGTCGGCGGCGAGGAGGACGCCGTACGTGTCGCAGATGCGGCGCAGCTCCTGCCAGTAACCCTCCGGCGGCACCATGACGCCGCCGACGTTCTGCACCGGCTCGGCCAGCAGCATCGCCACGGTCTCAGGTCCCTCGTCGAGGATCGTCTGCTCGATCGCCTTGACGCAGGGCAGCTCGGCGACGGGCAGGTCGACGCCGCCCTCCTTCTCCCAGCCGAGGGTGTTCGGCACCTTCACGAACCAGGGCAGAAGGGGCATGAACGGCTCGCGGAACTGGGGGATGCCGGTCGCCGACAGGGCGCCGAGCGTGGTGCCGTGGTATGCCATGTGGCGGCTGAGGATCTTGATGCGCCGCGGCTCGCCGCGCCCCTGGTGATACTCGCGGGCGAACTTGATCGCCGACTCCGTCGCCTCGGAGCCCGAGTTGACGAAGAAGGTCACCCCGAGGTCGCCCGGGGCGAGCTCGGCGAGCAGCGCCGCCATACGGATCGACGCCGGATGGGCCGCCGACCAGTTGGTGGCGAACGTGAGCTGCTTCATCTGGGCGGCGGCGGCCTCGGCGATGTCCGCACGGCCGTGTCCCATGTTGACGCAGAACAGGCCGGCGAGACCGTCGAGGTAGCGCCGCCCCTTGTCGTCCCAGAGATAGCAGCCCTCGCTGCGCTCGATGATGAGCATCTCCGGGTTGCGCCACGCCGCGGCGCGGGTGAAATGCTTGCCGAGGTTGCGGCGTGCCTGCTCGTGGATCTGGTCGGTCATCTGTCTGCCTCTGAAGGATCGCCGTCGGATAGTGCGGCTCGCTGGAAGGAGAGCCGGCGGACGAACGTCGTCTCGCCGTCGGGCGTGCGCGTCATCGGGACTCAGCCCGTCTCGGTGGCAGCGAGCTGGCCGATCAGGCCGCTGATCTCATGACGCAGAGCGGCGAACTCGGGCATGATGAGCGCTTCGTTCACGGAGAGCTCGTGACGCGGCAAGTCGACGGCCTCGTTGTAGATGATACGCCCCGGATGCGGGCTCAGGACGACGATGCGGCTTCCGAGGAACACCGCCTCCTGCACGCTGTGCGTGACGAAGACGATCGACTTGCCTGTGGCGGCCCAGATCTGCTTGACCTCCTGCTGGAGGCGCTCGCGGGTCATCGCGTCGAGGGCGCCGAACGGCTCGTCCATGAGCACGATGGCCGGGTCGTTGGCCAGCGCCCTGGCGATGGCCGCGCGCTGCTGCATGCCGCCGGAGAGCTCCTGGGGCCGCTGGTCGGCGACGTCGGCGAGCCCCACGAGCGTGAGGTAGTGGTCCGAGATCTGCCGGCATTCCTGCTTGGAGGCGCCGCGCATGCGCGGGCCGACCTCGACGTTGCCGCGCACCGTCTGCCACGGAAAGAGCGTGGGCGCCTGGAAGACCATCCCCCGGTCAGCGCCGGGACTCTGGACGGGCTCGCCGTTGACGAGCACCTCCCCGGTCGTCGGCGTGAAGAAGCCGGCGATCATCTTGAGGATCGTCGTCTTGCCGCACCCCGACGGCCCGACGAGCATGACGAACTCGCCGGGCTCGACGGTCATGTCGATGTCGGCGACGGCGACCGTGGACTTCTTGCCACGCACGAACGAGTGCGTGACCCCGCGGATCTCGATCCGCTCAGGACGAACCGCTCCCGCCTCGACGGAGGCGGGAGCGGTCTCGGGTACTGCTGTCGTGCGTTCTTCTGTCACACGCTCAGTCTAACGCTCTCACACACTCACTTGCCCGCGGCCTTGGCCACGAACGAGTTGGCGAGACCAGCCTGGTAGTCCTCGAGCGTCTTGACGCCCTCGACGCTGCCCTGGGTCTTGAGGAACTCCGCGGCGCTCATCAGGTTCTCCGCCAGAGCGCCGGGGGCATCCGGCGTGCCGAGGTAGTCGGCGCCCGCCTGCTCGGTCGCGTCGAGGAGGATCAGCTCCTTCATCTGGGCGAGGGCCTCCTCGGGCGTGATGTTGAGCTGACGCGCGACGGCCTCGCTCGCGGCCTGCGGGTCTTCCTTGTAGAGCGTCACGGCCTTTGTCTGCATGTCGAGCCAGGTCTGCATCGCGTCCGGATACGTATCGGCGAACTCGGTCGTCACGACGGCGAGGTCCGCGGTGAGCTTGCCCTGTCCGGCGAGCTCCTCGCTCGTCGCGAGGACGGTGCCGTCGGCGCGCAGTTCGGCCAGAGTCGGATTCCAGACGTAGGCCGCGTCGATGTCACCGCGCTGCCACGCCGCAAGGATGTCCGGCGGCTCCAGGTCGACGATCTTCACCTTGGTCGCGTCGACGCCGGCAAGCTCGAGGGCGGCGAGCAGACTGTAGTGCGCGGTCGAGCCGAAGGGCGTGCCGACCTTCTTGCCCTCGAGACCGGCGATGTCGGTCACGCCCGAGTCCTTGCTTGCCACGAGGGACTCGGCGATGCCGATCACGTCGTAGATCCACGGCACCTTGTAGGGGATGTTGAGCGGATCGGAGAGGCCGGCGGCGACCGGGCTGCTGCCGGCGAGGCCGATGTCGACGCTGCCGGCGATCATGGCGGTATTGACGTTGGCGCCGGAGTCGAACTTGACCCACTCGATCTCGGTGTCGGGCAGGGCGTCCTCGAGCCAGCCCTGGTCCTTGACGATGAGGTCGCCGTTCGGGATGAGCTGATAAGCTATGCGCATCTTGGCAGGCGCCGCAGAGATCCTCCGTCCGAGCCCTCGTCGTCGCCGCACGCGGCGAGACTGCCCGCGACGAGCGCCAGCGCGATGAGTACGAACAACGACAGCACGAGCGTCCAACGTCCATGCCTTTCGGGCCACCTGTGCTGAACTCATATCCGTCTCCTTTCGGGAAGCGCCGCTGTGCGAGCTCTGGTGCAGCGCAGGGCACCCACGTTGACTCACACAGATCGGTGAGTGATGATGCCATTATTCATAAGCGATAGCCGTTGTGTCAATAAGCTTCTGTTATTCTCTCCGAGTCGAGTACGCGGAGTGGTGATAGGTCGTGGCGACTCTGGAAGGTGCCGGCGAGATGCCTGACAGCACGAACCGTTCCGTGGAGGGCTTCCTCCCCCCCGGAGTCAGCTCGGGGGCCGGAGAGGAGCAGCCCAGGCGCGGCACCACGCTGTGGGCCCGCTGGCGCGACCCGCTGACGCGCCTGATCATCGTCCTCGGCGTCCTCGCCCTGTGGTGGTTCATCGCGTGGCTCGAGATCTGGCCGCGCGTGTTCGTGCCGACGCCGCTGTCGGTCTGGGACCAGCTCATCAAGACGTCGACCGTGCACGACGGCATGCGCGGCTACAGCGGCGTGCTTCCTCTACGAACACCTCTGGGCGAGCGTCCGCCGCATCCTGCAGGGCACGGCCGTGGCCATCGCGATCGGTATCCCGCTCGGCCTCCTGATCGGCCTGAGCCGTCCCTCGCGCACCGTGCTCGACCCGCCGCTCACGTTCATCCGCAGTCTCCCGCCCCTCGCCTACTTCAGCCTGCTCGTCATCTGGTTCGGCATCGACGAGACGCCGAAGGTCGTCCTGCTCTTCCTCGCCGCCCTGCCGCCGATCGTGCTCGCCACGAGCGACGCCGTGCGCAACGTCTCCGAGGACAGGGTGCTGGCGCTGCGCACGCTCGGCGCCTCGCGCATGCAGGTCGTCCGCCACGGCGTCTTCCCGATGGTGCTCCCCGAGGTGATGACGGGCATCCGGGTCGCGGTCGCGTTCGCGTTCACGACCATGGTCGCCGCCGAGACCATCAACGGGCTCCCCGGCATCGGCGGCATGGTGCGCGACGCGCAGCGCTTCAATCAGAGCGACGTCGTGATCCTGGGGATCATCATCATCGGCCTCTGCGGCATCGTGCTCGACGGCATCATCAAGCTGATCGACCGCGTGCTCGTGCCCTGGAGGGGCCAGCTCTAGCGGCGCTCGCGCGCCGCGCGACGGCCTCAGAACGCTGCGCGCGGATCGAGTCGGCGAGGTCGCAGGCCCGCGGGTAGGGCGCCGGCGCCGCCCGGATCTTCGCATCGAGCACCAGGCAGCGGTCTGAGTCCGCGTCGTAGCGGGCCAGGACGGCAAGCCGGGCTCGTTCGGGTCGCCGTCGCGGGCGAACGAGACCCAGTACCGCATCATCGCGTCTGAGAGCTCCCCGTCGGCGCCTTCGGTCACGTCGAGCGTGAGGGCGGAGTTGCCGAACACGTAGGGCAGTTCGAGGCCGTGGAAGGCGCCGAGGTCGCCGGCCGCAGGCGGGCGACGCGCGAAGTGGTACAGATACGCGTCGTCGCCGGCCCCGGCGACCGAGGCGGCGGCGAAGCGCGCCGAGGCGACGAAACCCATGACGGTGACGGCCTTGCTGAGCGCCGCCGCGCGCGAGCCGTGTTCCGAGTCCGGGAAGAGCCTCAGGACGGCCTCGTCGTCGAGGCTCGTAGAGGCGACGCACGAACGCCGTGAGCTGCGCCGCCGTGCTGCCCCGCATGCCCATCAGGAAGAGGTTCGCCTCGTCGGCGTTGGCGCCGACGAGCAGGTCGACGTCGTGGATCTCGCCGGCGGCGAACAGCGCGGCCGGGTCGCCGGGCAGGATCACGCCGTCGACGACCGGGCCGAAGCCGATGCCGCCGGGCCCCCGCTCGACCGTCTTCCCGGCCGCCGCGAGCAGACGCCCGACCGGGACGGCGCGCAGCGCCGCCAGCTCGTCGGGCGCCTCGTCGCAGCCGAGCCGTTTCGAGAGCGCGCGCCCGGCCTCCTCGGCCTCGGCGAGCGAGCGCACGGCGTCCATACCGGCGCCGTGCGAGTCGAACGGCCCGCTCTCGACGATCGCTCGCGCGAACAGCCCTTCCGCGTGCGGGCTCACCATCAGGTCACAGATGCTCATCCCGCCTGCCGACTCGCCGAACACGGTGACCGCCGCCGGGTCGCCGCCGAATCCCGCGATGCTGTCGCGCACCCATTCGAGGGCGGCGACCTGGTCGAGCAGGCCGTAGTCGCCGGACGTCCGCTGTGGGTCCTCGCGCGTCAGTTCAGGGTGCGCGAGAAAGCCGAGCGGCCCGAGCCGGTAGTTGATCGTGACGACGACCGCGCCCAGACGCGCCAGGTTCGCGCCGGCGTAGACCTCGAGCGCCCCTGAGCCCGAGGAGAAGCCGCCGCCGTGGATGAAGACCATGACGGGGAGATCGCCAGTGCCCGGTGACGGCGACATCGCTGCTTCCGGCGTCCAGACGTTCAGGTAGAGGCAGTCCTCGTCCGTCTCGCCGAGGGAGAAGAAGCTCATCTCGGCGCCCGACGACTGCGGACAGGACGGAGCGTAGGCGACGCAGGAGCGCACGCCGTCCCAAGCCGGGGCCGGCTGCGGAGGCCGCCAGCGCAGGTCGCCGACCGGCGGCGCCGCGTAGGGGACCCCGAGGTAGGACCACACGCCGTCCGCGTCGGCGCCCGAGATCAGACCGCCTGCCGTCTTCACGATGCCTGGCCCGGAGGCGGTGTCACGCGCATCGCTTCCGCCGCACCCGGCGGCGGCGAGTCCGCCACCGATCAGCAGCGCCGCGAGGAACGCGGCGGACACCGCCCGCGCGACGGTCCGCGCGCAACGGCCACGACGCACTATGCTGAGGCGTGCCGGCATCGCCCTAAGGGTACACCGAGCGCGACACCGCCCCCGGCCCGAGAGGCCCGGCTGCAGGAGCGAACGAACGAGTGAAAGTGAGCCAAGACCGAGACACAACCGTCGTCTGGCTGCGCCGCGACCTGCGGCTCGCCGACAACCCGGCGCTCGTCGAGGCCGCCGCCGCGGAGGAGCCGTCGTTCCCCTCGCCCTGCTGGCCGCGACAGGGCCGCGGCAGCGCCGCGCCGTTCGGCTCGCCGGCAGGCGCAGGGCGCTGGTGGCTGCGGCGCTCTCTCCTCGCGCTGGACGCCGAACTGCGTCGCCGCGGCGGCGCGCTCGTCGTACGCCGCGGAGCCCCCAGCGAGGCCGTCGCGACAGCTGCCGTGGACGCCCAGGCGACCCGCGTCGTCTGGGCCCGCGGCATCGATCCCGACCAGCATGCGGAGGATGAGGCCGTGCGGCGCGCTCTCGCGCGAGACCGGCGTCGAGCCGGTCAGTCGTGGCCTCGGCCGGCCTGCTGATCGCCCCGGACGCCGTCGCGACCGCGCAGGGCACCCCGTATCAGGTCTTCACGCCGTTCTGGCGCGCCGTGAGCGCGGACGCTCGCGGCCCGCCGGCGCCTCTGCCGCCGCCGGACGGCTGCTCGGACGGCGCCGGCGAGCCTTCCCCGCGGCGGCTCTCGCCTTCCGCCGATCTCGAGCGACGAGGCCGCGAGCCCGTGGAGCGCGGGGTTCGCCGAAGTATGGCAGCCGGGCGAGGCGGGCGCTCACGCCCGCCTGGACCGGCTGCTCGACGACGTCCTCCCCGCCTACGCCGACGACCGCGACCGCCCTGACCTCGAGGGAAGTTCGAGGCTGTCGCCTCACCTCCATTTCGGCGAGCTCTCGGCGCGCCAGGTCTGGCACGCCGTCGCCGGGCGTCTCGCCGAAGCGGGACTCGAGCCCGAGGCCGCGACAGGCCCGCCGTCACGGAGCGAGACCGCGCCGAGCCTACCGGAGACCGTCGGGCCGACCGCGCGGTCACCGCAGACCGCTGCCACGGCCGCGCTCGCCCGAGGCGCGGGTGCCTTCCTTCGTCAGCTCGGCTGGCGCGAGTTCGCGCATCATCTGCTCTGGCACTTCCCCGACACGGTCACACGCCCGCTGCAAGGCCGGTTCGCCGTCTTCCCCTGGCGAGACGACCTCGACGGACCTCGCGGCGTGGCAGCAGGGTCGCACGGGCTTTCCGTTCGTCGACGCCGCCATGCGCTGTCTCTGGGCGACCGGGTGGATGCACAACCGGGCCCGCCTCGTCGCGGGGTCGTTCCTGGTCAAAGACCTGCTGCTGCCGTGGCAGTCCGGCGCCGCGTGGTTCTGGGATGCGCTGGTGGACGCCGACCTCGCGAACAACACACTTGGCTGGCAGTGGGTCGCCGGCTGCGGAGCCGACGCGGCGCCCTACTTCCGCATCTTCAACCCGGTGACGCAGGGCGAGCGATTCGACCCGGGAGGCGCCTTCGTGCGGCGCTGGGTCCCTGAACTCGCCGAGCTGCCCGCGCGATGGGTGCACGCGCCGTGGGCGGCGCCGGCGGACGTGCTCGCCGAAGCTGGTGTGCGGCTCGGCGAGACCTACCCGGCGCCGATCGTCGACCACGGCGAGGCCCGCTCCCGCGCGCTCGCCGCCTATGAGGTCGTCAAGCTGGCGCGCTGAGACGCCGCTCAGCCGCGGAGCGCGCACGATCTCCGGCTCGCGGCCTACCGTCGCGCACGCGCACAAGCGCCGCAGCTGCGCGGCTGCCCGAAGCGCGGCCTTCCGGCGGACCCGGGGTTCAGGAACAGCGTGTCGCCACGCCATTCGACGGCGGCCCGGTGGCTGTGGCCGCTGACGACCATGCCGATGTCCTCGGCCACCGGGTCGCGCAGCCCTACGAGGCTCGTTCCGACGTGACCCGACGAGTACGCGCAGGCCGGCGACCTCGACCTCGGCCTCCCACGGAAACTGGTCGAGGAAGTACGGCCGGTCGACGTTGCCGCAGACCACGGTGAGCGGCGCCAGCAGGCGCAGACGCTCGAGCACGTCCAGGGTGCCGAAGTCGCCGGCGTGGACGATGTGCGCGACGCCGGCGAACAACTCGTCGAGTCTCGGGTCGTAGTAGGCATGCGTGTCGGAGACGACGCCGATGACGGTCGGGTCAGCCACGGTGACATACTGTATCGCGGCAGGGGGACGGACCGACAGGAGGCGCGCCATGAAGGGACTCGCAGGCAAACGGGTCGTCATCACCGGCGGCACGAGCGGCATCGGCGCCGCGACCGCGAAGCGCTTCCGTGACGAGGGCTGCGAGGTCGTCGTCCTCGCCCGCCGCTCCGGCCCGGGCGTGATCACCTGCGACGTCGGCGACCGCGAGCAGGTCGACGCCGCCTTCGAGCACATCGGCGACCTCGACGTCCTCGTCAACAACGCCGGCACGAGCATCCGCAGCCCCGCCGTCGACATCAAGGCGGACCAGTGGGAACAGGTCATCGCCACGAACCTGACGGGGGCGTTCTGGGTCGCGCAGGCCGCGGCCCGGCGCATGCTGCTCGGCCGCGGCGGCGTGATCCTCTTCACCGCCTCGACCAACGCGCTCGTCGGCTACCGGTACTACGCCGACTACAACGCGACCAAGGCGGGGCTCGTCGCTCTGACGAAGTCGCTCGCCCTCGAGTGGGCGCCGACGATCCGCGTCAACGCCGTGTGCCCCGGCTACGTGCTCACGCCCATGCAGGAGGCCGAGTACACGCCCGAGATGCTCGAGGCCGTCAACGCGCGCATCCCGCTCGGCCGCCACGCGACGCCGGAGGAGCTCGCCGGCCTGTTCGCCTACCTCGCCTCGGACGAGGCCGCCTACTTCACCGGCTCGACGATCGTCATGGACGGCGGCGAGACCGCCGGCAGCATCGTCAGCGGGCCCGGCGGTCCGGGGGCGTAGCCCCTACTTGAGCCAGTCGGGCAGCTCGTACCGCGCAAGCACGTCGTCGACCGTCTCGCGGCGGACGACGACGGCCGCGTCCGCGCCGTTGACCAGCACGACCGCCGGCCGCGCCATCGAGTTGAGGCTGGCGTTGAAGGTCTGCGCGTAGGCGCCGCAGGCGAGCGCAGCGACGACGTCGCCGCGCCGAACGGCCGGGAAGTCGTAGCCCAGCGCAAGCTCGTCGTCGGTGCAGGTCGGGCCGAAGATCTCCGCAGGCCCGACCGTCGGCGCCTCCAGGTCGTCGGCCTTCACCCAGCGGTACTTGTAGCCCTCGATGCAGGCGCGCAGCAGCAGGTGCTTCTGGGCGTCGGTGACGATGAAGCGGCGGCCGTACTGCTCCTTGACCCACTGGACGCCGGCGAGCAGGACGGCGGACTCGCCGACGAGCGAGCGCCCGAGCTCGAAGAGGACGAGCGGGCGCGGCAGGCCCGCGGCGTCGAGCGCGGCGCCGAGGGCGCCGAGCTGGACCGCCGCGAACTCCTCCGGCGGCGCGACCTCGTGCGGAGACTCGTCGCCCGACTCGGGGTCGGACGGGTACGCCCAGCCGCCGCCGAGGTCGAGCACGCCGGGCGACGAAGCCGGTCGCGTCGCGCAGGCGGGCGACGGCGCCGACCAGGTCGCGCATCGCCGCCGCGTGGTAGTCGGGGCGGTTGATGAAGTAGCCGATGTGGTGGTGGTAGCCGCGCAGCGACGAGGCGGTCGGGCGCGCCGAGGGCGCGCGTCACCGCCTCCCTCGCCTCGTCCTCCGTGAACCCCCAGACCGTCGTCAGCACGCGGTCGGCGATCTGCGGCCCTTCAGGGCTCACGTTCTTGCGCACGTCGTCCATCGGCAGCTTGAGGCGAATGAAGGCCGGGGCCTGCACGCCCGCCCGGCCCGCCACCTCGAGCAGCAGCTCCAGCTCGCCGGGGTTGTCGAGCGTCACCGTGATGCCGTGGCGCACGGCGAGCTCGAGCCACTCCCTGGTCTTCGCCTGTCCGTTCATGACGAGCTTCTCGCCCGGCACGCCGGCACGCAGCGACGTCTCGACCTCTCCGGGCCCGAAAGCGTCACCGCCGGCACCCTCCGTGGCCAGGATGCGGCGCACGGCGAGGATCGGATTGGACTTGACCGCGTAGTAGACCTCGACCGGCTCGTAGACGGCGCGCACCGCGGCCAGCGTGCGCCGGTAGCGCTCGCGGATCGAGTCCTCCGAGATCGCGAACAGCGGCGTCCCGAAACGTTCCGCCAGCTCGACCGCCGGCACGTCCTCGACCATCAGCTGCGCTGCCATCGTCCCTCCGTCCGTCGCCGTCGTCGCAGCGACTCTACCGCAGCCCTTCCCCGCGCACCGCACGTCCCCTCCCACCGCCCGGCTCGACGCACAGGTAGGATGGCGCGCAGGACGGCCACACAGACGGAGGGCGCCATGACGAACGAGCCGACCTGGTCGGGCGTGCTGCACGCAGGGATCCATGGCTTTCTGCGCTCGCCGGTCCTGCCGCCGCAAGCCGACGCGCTGCGCGCCGCGTCGGCCACTCACGCCATCTACGGTGTGCCGTTCGACAGCACGACGCTGTATCGCACCGGCTCCATGCACGGGCCGAAAGCGGTGCGCGACGCGTCGGTGCAGTTCGTCTCCTACCACTACGACTACGACGTCGACCTGGCGGAGCACATGACGCTGGTCGACTGCGGAGATGCGGCCGCCGTCCCAGGCAACGCGGCGCGAACGCTCGACATCGCCCAACGAGACCTGGCCGAGATCCACGCCGCCGGCGCGATGCCGATCGTGCTCGGTGGAGAGCACACGGTCACCATCGCGGGCACGCGGGCGCTGGCCGCGCACCTTCCCGGTCCACTCGGCCTCGTCGTCTTCGACACCCACCTGGACACGGCGACGGACATCGGCGGCGAGGAGCTCACGTACTGCGCGCCCGTGTCACGGACGCTCGACCTGGAGGCGTTCGCGCCGGTCAACACTGCACTCGTGGGCATCCACGGTCCGGCGAATCCCCGCGAAGAGCGCGAGTGGGCCGAGCGTCGGGGCATCCACCTCTACTCCGTGGCGGAGATCGAACGTCGCGGCATCGTCGACGTCACCCGCGACGCCATGGCGGCCGCCTGGCACGGCACCAGGGGCGTCTACGTGTCCGTCGACATCGACGTCCTCGATGCGGCGTACAACCCTGGGGGCGCCCCTGAGCCGGGCGGGCTCACCAGCCGTGAGCTCTTCGCCGCCCTTCGTGTGGTGGCCGAAGCCGGTTACAGTGCCTTCGACGTGGTCGAGATCGCGCCCCAGTACGACCCGGCGGGCATCACGGCGATCACCGCCTGCCGCGTCATCCTCGATCTGCTCGCGGCCGCCGCCTAGCTCAGCAGCCTCGACTTCGCCTCGCGGTACTCGGCGTCGGTCATGTCGCCCGCGTCGTGAAGCTGCTCGATGCGCTGGACCTCCTCAGCGATGCTGAGGTCCGGCATCGTGGGACCCGCCTCGGGGCGCTTCTTGCCACGGCCGCGCATCGCCCAGCCCGCCACCAGGGCGATGACGACGACGATGACGATGATGGTGACGATCGAGTACATGCCGCTCCTCCGTTCAATCGATGGGCCAGGTCTCGGCGCGGCGAGGAACGAACGGGACGGCCGCGGGGCTCAGGACCCGGGCACGAGCTCGAAGACGATCGACTCGTTGCCCTCCGCGTCGTAGAGCGTCAGGGAGTCGCCCTCGCGCGCGTAGGTCTCCGCGGCCTTGAGAAGATCGAAGTAGATCTTCTCGGCGCGCCTCTCGTCCCCAGTCCCAGCTCCCATGGTGCTGGAGAGCGGGCCGATGGAGAAGTCGTCGCCGGGCCCGGTCTCGTAGGGCCCGCCGTAGCTGCTCACGACACTCGTGCCGCCGATGCGCGAGTCCTCGAAGTCGGCCGTGATCGTGAAGTCCGTCGGGTCCAGCGAGCTCTCGCTCCAGGTCGCGAGCTTCCAGTCAGTCCCGTCGAGCGCCGCCGGGTCGGTCTCGTTCCCGCCGCAGGCGCCGGCGCCCAGCACCCCGACAGCCAGCACTGTCGCCGAGAACGCCACCATCAGCAGTCGAACAACCAGCAGTCCTCGTTTCATCATCGCCCCCTGGTCCAGTTTCCCCGTCATAGCTTCTCGAGCGCCGGGTAGATCCCGAGAACCGCGTCCCCCATGAGCCGGTACTCCCGCTCCGTCGGCAGCTCCCCGGCGAGCAGCCTCTCGACCACGCGGGCAATGGCGCGGCAGGTATCGAGCGCCGCGCCGGCGAGGTCGAGCTCATCGTCGAACGAGCCGTAGCCCTGATTGCGTCCGGCGACGAAGAACGCGACGCGACCGCGCAGGAAGTGATCGAGGACCTCGATCCGTTCCTGCGCCTTGAAGAGCACGCGTTCGTGCCACGGCGAGGAGAGGCCGGTCGAGGCCAGTTGCTGCAACGGGCCGTCCTCCGCCGTGAGGAAGCGCATCATGGCGAGGAGCTCGTTCGCGGTGTCGGGCAGCTCGAGCAGCGCGAGCAGGCGTTCGGCGCTGCGCGCGGACCCGGGAGCGCCGGAGCCAAGGGACGCGGGCGCCGGGCCGGCGACGTCGGTCACCGTGCGCTCCGCGCCACGGTGCACGACCGTCGCCGCCCGAAGCGAGTGTCTCTGACGTGTGTCGAGCGGTACCCCATCCCGGCCATATCGTACCGCCAATGAGCGTCGACGGGTACGGGCGCGCCCCGGTGGCACGCCACGCGGGGCGTCGCCCGTGCGGGACGATGGGCGAGGCCTCGCGGATCGCGCTTGCCGGCTCTGTATACTTCGCCCCAGCCGACCGTCTTTCCAGTCCACCGAGGAGGAGCGGGAATGAGTCACGCGTCACCAGAGCTGCTGGACGAGTTCAGGGAAGCGGTCATGTCGGGGCGGCACGGTCCGATCCTCTACCTGGTCGCCCAGCTGAAGGACTGCGCCGACGCCATGCCCCCCGATGTGTGCGCCGCGCTGGAGATGGAACCAGGCAGCACCTACGCCGATGCCGTGCGCGAGAACTGGCCGGGGGTGTAGACCCGCTCGGCCCCGCTTCGGCGAGAGCGCCTGCGCTCAGGGGTGATCGGACGATCCGCGCGCGTGCGCGCAGTCCCCGAAACGCTGGCCGGTCGGAGTCGACCCGCCGGGGTCGACACCCCGTCGCAGGGGAACCGGTGGACCTGAGCCGCCCCGCGTCCCTAGCCGACGGGTACCCAGCGTTTCGGGCTCGTCACGACGCCCGACCAGCGCACCTTCCAGGTTGCACTCGCGTACGGACGCAGGCGCACGACGTACGAACCGTCGCTGCGCGTCGTCGCCGTGGCGACCACGACCCAGGAGCGACCGGGACGGCTCGCGAGCACGGCGAGCGCCTTGCCGGCCAAGGGACCCATTCGCGCGCTGGTCAGCGCGCCGCGCAGCACGAGTGAGCCGCCACGGGCAACGCCGCCGGGGTCGGAGAGCGTCAGCTCGTTTCCCCCGGCGAAGGCGAAGTAGGCTCGCTTGGGCTGACCGCGCAGCGTGACCAACCCGCAGTAGTTGCCCCAAGGGCTGCTGTAGGTCCCACTGTCCGACGAGTCCCGGCGGGGGAACCAGACCAGCATCTCGACCCCCGTCTGCCTCGACGCGACGCGGAACGCCGCCCTGAGGTACGAGGCCTGGCGAGCCCGGCTCACCCACACGCCGAACACCCGGTTGGGCGCGGTCGCATAGCCGAACTCGGTGACGTACAGGGGTTTGCCCGGAAAGATATCGACCAGCGCATCGATGTTGGCCAGCCACACGGTGTGCTGAGGGTCGCGAGGCAGCGCCCCGGGGGCGATGTCCGCGTTGCCGCCGAAGGCATACGGGTGATGGGAATAGGCGTCGAAGTACTCGCCCGCCCCGGCGCGGGCGATCTGCCTGGCGAACCGTTGAGGGCTCGTGCGCAACGTCGAGTCGTTGCCGAAGGGGGCCGTCTCGCCGGCGACCACCTTGGCTTGGGGATCGCCGGCGCGCACGCCCCGAGAGAACGCCGCGAGCATCCGCGTGTAGCGAGAAGTGGCGAAGGCTGCGTCTGACGACGTCCGCTGGGGATAGAAGTACATCCAGAAGTTGGGCTCGTTCCAGCATGCGTACGCGAGGACCTCGCCCTGCAGTCCGGCGGAGAGCTGCTCCATGAAGGCCTGCAGCTCGTCGAGGCTGTCGAGAGCGGGCGGGTAGTACGTGTGATAGACGCCGGTCCGGTCGCCGGGCACCGCGGTCGCCCAGAGAGCGCGATCGGACGCCCAGCGCGGCGCCTCGAAGACGACGACGAGGACCTGCATGCCGTGGGAGCGGATCTCGCGGACCGCGCCGACCACGCGCCCCATGTAGTCCTCGTCGTACACTCCGGGGCTCGTTTCGGCCCTGCTCCATATGAGATTGACGCGCACGACGTCGGCGCCCAGGCGGTCGGAGAACTCCTCGACGGCGGCGGGTCCGTCGAACCGCCAGGAGTCGAGCAGGCTCGGCTCGCAGACGCCGCGCAGGACCGTCCCTGCCTGCGCCGGCGCCACCGCGACCAGCAACACGCCGACGGCGAACACGAGCGCGACGGCGAACCTTCGGCTGGCGCGATGCAAGACGTACCCCCCTCTGCGGATGCGCTTCAGTCTAGACGAGAGGCGCCCGTCACGAGCGTTCATCGGTGTTGGGTCTCTCAGGAGTCCCCTCCGTTCACCCGTATACGCCCAATGCGGGAGGCGTTCAAGCATCCGGCGCGTCGCCCGCTGCCCTGAGCGTTGTCTACGGTGGCGACGAGCGGAGGTCCTGTCTGTGTGTGCGCGGTCCCCGAAACGCGGGCCGGTCGTGGCGGAGGCCGGCTGCCCTCACGGGCAGCCGGCCTCCGTCTCAGGCACACGGCCGGGACCCGGCCACCGGCCCGGCCCAGCGTGAAGTGTCGATCACATTCCTGCGGCCTTGGCGACGAACTGGTTGGCCAGTGCCGCCTGGAAATCGCTCAGTGGGGGCACCCCCTGAATGGACTGCTGCGCCTTCAGGAACTCGGCCGTCCTCAGGAGGTAGTCCGCCAGGCTGCCCGGTGAATCGGGCGTGCCGAGGTAACCCGGGCCGGCCTGCTGGCTCGCGTCGAGCAGGATGAGGTCCTTCATCTGCAGGAACGCGTCATTGGCCGAGATGTTCAGCTGCCGGCCGACGGCCTCGCCGGCCGCCTCGGGATCGGACTTGTAGAGCTCGACGGCCCTGTTCTCCTGCTCGACCCACGTCTGCACGGCGTCCGGATACTCGTCGGCAAAGGCGGTCGTGACGACGGCGAGATCGGCGGTCGGCGCGCCTCTCTTCGCCAGCTCGGCGCTGGTGACGAGGACCTTGCCGTCCTTCTTGAGCTCGGCGAGCGTCGGGTTCCAGACGTACGCGGCGTCGATGTCGCCGCGCTGCCACGCAGCAAGGATGTCCGGCGGCTGCAGGTCGACGATCTTGACCTCCGTCGGGTCGACGTTGCTGCCCTCGAGCGCCGCCAGCAGGCTGTAGTGGGCGGTCGAACCGAACGGCGTCCCGACCTTCTTGCCGACCAGGTCCGTGATACTGGTGATGCCAGAGCTGTTGCTCGCGACGAGCGATTCGGCCGCGCCGATCACGTCGTGGATCCACAGCACCTTGTACGGGATGTCCATGGGCTGTGAAAGGCCGGCGGCCACAGGGCTGCTGCCCGCGAGCGCGATGTCGATGCTGCCGCCGATCATGGCGGTGTTGACGTCGGCGCCGGAGTCGAACTTGACCCACTTGATCTTGGTGTCGGGAAGGGCTGTCTCGAGCCACTTCTGGTCCTTGACGATGAGGTCGCCGTTCGGGATGAGCTGGTAGCCGAGGCGCAGCTCACTTGGGGTGGCTCCGGAGGCGGGCAGTCCCGCTGCTCGAGTCAGACGGCTCCGACGACGAGCCGCAGCCCGCCAGCGCGAGCAACGCCGCGAGCGCCGCGAGCGTCACCAGCGCGAGGATGACTGGTCTGCGCCTGTCCTGTGCCGAAGAAGCGGCCCGTGATGTCGACATGTATCGTGCTCCCTTCGTCCCGTGTCTCGGCTGTCGTGTCGATGTCTGCCGATACGCGCAAGCCTACCAGCAACGGACGTCCCGCTGGCCGGTCGCAGCACTCTGATCCCCGGACTCCCGCTGCGTCGGCGCCGAAAGACACCGGGACCTGCGATCGACGGACCGCAGGCACCACCTCACCGTTACGGTGCCATGTAGTCCTTGCGGAAGTCGACGGTCCACAGCGTCTTGACTTCCTCCGGGGATGCCGTCTTCCAGTCGACCTTCGCGGCGACCTCGCCGGCCAGTGAAGCCTTGTACACCGGATCCCAGACAACGTAGCCGAACTGGTCGGACCTCTCGACCATCACTTCCACCGTCGCCGTCGTGACGCCGGTGCCCGGCGCAAAGAGCACGCGGAAGGCATCGAAGCAGTCCTGCTGTGACGCGGCGAGGTACTCGCGTGGCTCCGAGGGCCAGGAGTCCCTGAGCACCACGTCGCCGTGACCATCGGACACGCGGCAGGAGTGCACTACGGCGCGCATCTCCTTGGCGAGGCGCTGGTGCATCTCGGACGAGGAGATCGAGGACGTACTCGACTCGTCGTCGGTGTTCAACACCGCGGCCGCGACGACGATCGCCACCACCAGCACGATGCCGATGGCGAGAGCGATGCGCACGCCCTTGCTCAAGCCCTTCCTCGGGGCCACAGCAGCCGCAGGGGCAGGCGCCGGGATGGTGAGGCTGTGGACCCAGGCGCGTGTCTCCTCGCTGGCCCAGAGGAGCTGCCCTTCCCGGTCGTAGTCGAGGACGGCCCTCGGCGTTATCGGGCCGAAATCCTCGAGAGTGAACCGACCGTTCTCGTAGGAAACGGCCTTGCCGGCCCACTCGGCGGATGGTCCGAACGTCGCGACAAGCACGCCCTCTCCCCTCGTGTCCCCGCCGTGAGAGTAGCACAGGGGTGGGTCAGCCCATATCGCCGCCCCGTCAGATGCGTCGTCACCCTTGCCGACGCCGCTCGTGGCCGGGCCGCCAGCGACCGCCGCCGTGCTACTCTCCTCTGCATATGTCGAGTGAGCCGGAGGGGACCGTGCAGCAGCCGGAAGGAGAGCCGGGGTCAGAATCGCGTAAGGTGCCGCCCAAGTTGAAGCTCATCCAGATCCTCGTGGTCGTCGGCGCGCTGGTGGCGATGCTCGGCTCGGCGATCCTGCCACCCGGCGTCGGGAAGCTGCTTGTGGGCACCTTCGCCCTCGCTCTGGTGCTTGCCGCACTCGCCCTGTTGACGATGGGCCGGTCGCCGACCGGGAAGGCCCTATCTCCCGGCGCGTCGGTCAAGTCCCCGCCTCCAGAGCTGGAGGACGACCAGCCGTCGTCGCCAGAAGCAGACGAGTCCAACTTGGACCCGCGCCCCTGATCGTCACCCTTGCCGGCCGCTCCCGGACCCTGGGCCGACCCGGCGGTCGGCTCGACTTGGTCAGCGGTCCCCGGCCGCCGTTGTCGCGACCGTCCAGGGCGGGCCAGCGGCCGAAGGCCAGCCACATGATGAGCAGCGTCTGCCCGATGAACGGCACGAACACGAGAAAGGCCGGCCAGGGCGCACGCCCCACTCTCGACAGGATCCGCCAGAAGCAGAACGCGAGGAACCCGGCAAGCAGGAGCCAGGCGACGGTCAGACTCATCAAGACCCCTTCCACACGACAGCAGCGAAGAAGACCAGTTTAGAGACCGTGCGCAACGCTGTCGCCCGCGGCCATCTGGAGTTGGAGTTGCCCCGCTTTGACGGACAGTTCTCGACCTAGCATCGCAGGTCCTCAGGTGGTCGCCGCAGCACTCCAGCAGCAGCCTCTCGGCCTCGTCGTAGCGACCTTCGCGTTTGAAGGCATTCACGGTCTCGACCCACTGCGTGTAGTGACTCCCGCGCACGTATTCGCTGTAGGCCGTTCGCCCTGCCACCTCGCGGATGTCGACTGGCGGTTTCGCCTTCTTGCTGAAGAACCCCGTCCCTCCCCCTTGTTCGCCCGCTGAGAGCGTTACAGCGCGCGGATGACACTGCCACTGACCGCGAACGTCAACCCGGCCTGTCCATCGTCACCCTTGCCGACGCCGCTCCCGGCCCATACGCAGGCCCGGGGGTCGGCCCCCGCCACTTCCAGATCGCCCCGTCGCGGTCAATGGCGAGCGAGAAGAAGAGGCCGACCCGCTCTGGCGCTTTTCCACCCGCGACCGCGTCGGCTCGTGATGGATCGCTCATCGTCCCTCCCTTCGATGGCGTCACCGGACGGTGACCGGAGCGAGGCACATTCTCGCGGTGTCTGCTGCCGATGACTCACAGAAACATCACAGGAGACTCTCAGGTCCACGGGAAGCCGCTGGCACACAATGACGGTGGCATGTACGGGCAGGTCAGGAATCGCGAGCAGCTTGCGGGCACGCTCTTCGAGGCGGCCGACATGCCCTTCCCGCCCTACGTCACCCGCGGAGTCATGCGCCTCACGGAGGACGAGGCTGTCGCCTTTCTCTCCACCCTGCTGGACATCCGGCGGCTGCCGGAGCGGCACGCTTGATGGACGTCAAGCGCGCTCGTCTCAGTCCCGCCGTCCGTGAGCTGCTTGAGCTGTGGGACGAGCAGCTCCTTTCCGTGTGGCTTGAGGCCCAAGTGAAGGACGAGTGGCAGGGGCATGCGCCGAGCGGATCCACCTGGCCGGCCCCTGCGCCGAAGCCGTCCTAGCCAGGGGTCGGATCTCGGCAAAGGGGGGCTTGCCCGGCACCTCGGCACCGGAGGCCCGCTGCCCTCACGGGTGGCGGGCCTCTGTGCTACGCGAGCGGTCCGGACCCGACCACCGGATGTCCGGACCGCCGCTCCTGACTCAGTCCTGCACCACTTAGTCCAGATAGAGATCGAGGAAGTCGTGTGCGAGCGCCGTGTCGAGCCGGTACTCGTAGGCAGGCCCTTGGCAGCGCGCGCTCCCGACCCACACGGCCAGGGAGGCGATGGTGTCGGTGTCGCCGAGGAAGGCCGGGCCGCCCGAGTCGCCGAAGCAGATGCACTCGCTGAGCTTCAGGTAGCGGTCGCCAGTGAGGTCCTCGGGGTCTGACGACCACGACCTCCTTGTAGTTGCGCCCGCTCCACAGGACCGATATTGCGTGGGACATGATGCTGCCGATCACGAAGCCGTTGAAGCCATAGCCGGCGACAATGAAGGTCTGGCTCTTGAGGTCGACCCCCGCCAGGCCGCCCTCACCGATCACCTGAGAAGGCTCGAGGCCGGGGATCGGCGGGTCCTTGACGCCACGACTCCGCGGCGTGTCGAGCCACAGCAGGGCGACGTCCTCTCGGCCCAGACCGATCCCGAACATCTTCGAGTTGGCGAGGCGCGGCGTGGTCGCCAGCGCCTCCAGGTAGACGGGGTGGATCTCGTACTTCGCGATCGAGTACGAGCCGGTCAATGGAGTGCCGCCCACGTGCGTGAGCAGCGGATCGAAGCTGATCCGCATGTTCTGGATGCCGACGCCTCCCTCGCCCACCACGTAGTCGACGCAGTGGGCGGCGGTCAGGACGATCACGTTGCCGGGATCGTTCCTGACCAGCGTGCACGAGCCGCCGAGATCCCAGAACTCGCCGCCCTGCTCGTCCTGGTAGATGACACTGACGACGCCGACGTTGGAGTAGTTGTTCGTCGTGTCCTGCTGCCCGCCGATGATCGCTTCGGCGGGCGCTGCGGCCATCATCAGAATCGCGACGACCGCCAGGCACGGCAGCGTCGCCCAGACCGTCCTTCGTCTCATGGCTCCTCCTCTTCCGACCTGCCCTTTGGCTCCCGTCGGCTCGGCCTCAAGAAGCACGAAGACCGACCCTCGGGCCGGTCTCACCAGTGGCTCCCCGCCGGTCTGTGGTGGCCGCAAGGGCGCCGGCGGATCAGAGCCTCCCGTATGACGTGCGCTCTCAGGAGTCCCCTATGGTCACCGCTATACGCCCGATGTGACGGTCGGTCAAGGGTTTCGCCGTTTGGGTCGACCGAAGCGTTGCCTGCGGTGGCGACGACCGGACGGTCTGTGCGCGTGGGCGTCGTCCCCGAGACGGTGGCCGGTCAGCGTTGACAAGAGGTGGTAGCGGCGGCAGGACTCGAACCTGCGACACGCGGATTATGATTCCGCTGCTCTGACCAGCTGAGCTACGCCGCCACCGGCGGGAAGAGGATGATACCAGAGGCGTCGACGGCAGCCTCGCAATCCGCAGCCTCGCCGCAGGTTGAAGTCGCCCTCCCTTTCCTCTAGCATCTCTCTGCTCCCGGGGGAGTGCCCGAGTGGTTAAAGGGGGCGGACTGTAAATCCGTTGGCGCAGCCTACCTAGGTTCAAATCCTAGCTCCCCCACCAGCGAGCCCGGTTAGCTCAGTCGGCAGAGCACCTCCATGGTAAGGAGGGGGTCCACGGTTCGAGTCCGTGACCGGGCTCCACTCCCTTTCCGGGTCGCGGTCCCACGGTTTCGGTCGCACTGCGCCACCGCCCACGTGTCGCGAGGCTGCGCAGCGGTCGGGACCGCGTCAGGATGCGCCGAGGCCCTCCGTGAGGCAGAGCGCGTCGCAGCCGATCGCCCTCGCTGCGCGCGCCATGCGCCGGTCGCCCGTGACGAGCGGAAGGCCGGTAGTCGCGGCGAGCGCGACGTAGCAAGCGTCGTACACAGACAGCTCGAGTCCGACTGCCAGCCGCAGCGCGTCGCCCACGACGTCGCCGATCGGGATGCGACGTAGCGGCAGCTCGAGAACGCGGCCCAGCGCGCGCTCGGCCACCTCGAGCGGCCAGCGCTCTCTGCGCACGCGCTTCAACAGGGCATTCGCGCACTCGGCGTCGAAGAGGTCGACTGTCGCGGATGACGCCATCCGCCCCTCGGCGTCGGCGAACCACTCTCCTGCCCTGCTGCTGCACGCCTCCACGTCGACGATCGGCAGGATCGCACTTGCGTCGACGATCCACGAGGGCGGTCGGTCGCTCAACGAGAGTCCCTGTCTTCGCGGATCAGGTCGGCACTGCTGGCGCCCTCGGTGATGCCGTACTTCTCGACGAGCTCCTCGCGGAAGCGGCGAGCGTTCTCGAGCCACTCGTCCATGGAGAACTCGGGCTTCGGCGCCTTCAGACCGCGCTCGAGCAGCTCGATGACTTCCGCAGTAAGAGAGCGCCGTTCGAGCCTGGCGCGCAGCTTGATGTCATCGTAGAGCTCCTGGGGGATGTTGCGGACGTGGAGAATCGGCATGGTCATCGCCTCCTTCGCGCCCACAGTACCCCCCTTTGGTTGCATTCTGCAACACACGAATCGCGATATGTGGGGGCAGCGTAGTCGACCGCGGCGGCGCGTTCGAGAGTGACGATGCCTTCTGCGGGATGACGATGATGGCCGGCGGCGGGTCACGATCCTCCGGGGGCCCCGAGGGAGCGTGCTGCCGCAGACTGGGCGATCAGCAGATGCGCGGCAGGAGCTCGCCCACCGGCATGTCGAGCACGCGGCGCGTGCCGTAGACGGTGCGGAGGGCGACGCGGCCGGGGTGGGCGGAGGTGACGACGCCCACCTGCGCCGCGTCGCGGCCCAAGGGTTGCGCGCGCAGCGCGGCGAGGACGGCGTCGGCGGCTTCGGGAGCGACGACGAAGACCATCTTGCCCTCGTTGGCCAGCGTCAGCGGGTCGTAGCCGAGCAGGTCGCAGACCGAGCGTACCGCCGGCGACACCGGGATGACGGCTTCCTCGACCTCGATGCCGAGCTTCGCCTCCTCGGCGAGCTCGGCAAGCACGGTCGTCAGGCCGCCGCGGGTGGGATCGCGGAGAAAGCGAAGGGCCTCTTCCCCGCCGTTTGAGCGAGCCGCGTCCACGGCCGCCTCGACGAGGCCCCACAGCGGCGCGCAGTCGCTGCGCACGTCGGCGCTGAAGTGGAAGTCGCCGCGGGCGGCGAGGACGGCGACCGCGTGGTCGCCGACGCCGCCCGAGAGGAGGATCGCGTCGCCGTCGCGCACGGCGCCGGCGCCCAGATCGTGGCCGACGACGATCTCGCCGACGCCGGTCGTCGTGATGTACACGCCGTCGCAGGCGCCGCGCTCGACGACCTTGGTGTCGCCGGTGACGATCGGCACGCCGGCCTCGTCCGCCGTCGCGGCCATGCTCGCGCAGATCGCCTCGAGCTCGTCGACGGCGAAGCCCTCCTCGATGATGAAGGCGGCGGCGAGCGCCAGCGGCCGCGCCGCCGCCGTCGCCAGGTCGTTCACCGTGCCGGCGACAGAGAGGCGACCGATGTCGCCGCCGGGGAACGTCGAGCGGCTGCACGACGTGGCTGTCGGTCGTGAAGGCGATGCGGCCGCTCGGTGCCAGCGCGACGGCGTCGTCGAGGCGTTCCAGCAACGGGTTCGCGAACGCCTTGACGAAGACGTCGCGCACCAGGTCGCGGTACAGCTTGCCGCCGCTGCCGTGGCCGAGAAGGATGCGCGCGGCGGCAGGAGCGGCGGCCGCAGGGCCGGGGGAGGTCGACGAGGGGTCTGAGGGCGGCACGGAGTGCGAGCCCGAAGCAGCGGAGCGGCCCTCGGAGACCTCCCCCGGCCCACAGGCCGCCGTAGGATCGTCGCGCTCTTCAGTCATCGATCCCTCGATAGCGGTAACGCGCCGCGCAGGCGCCCTCGCTCGAGACCATGCACGCGCCGACGGGGTCCTCGGGCGTGCAGCGCGCGCCGAAGAGGGCGCACTGGGCGGGGTCGAGCACGCCGCGCAGCACCTCGCCGCAGCGACAGCCCCTCGGTTCGAGCGACTCGCCGGGGTCGACGGCGAAGCGCCGGACAGCGTCGAAGGCGGCGTACTCCTCGCGCAGGCGCAGCCCTGAGCCGGCGATCACCCCGAGGCCGCGCCAGTCGGCGTCGCACGGCTCGAACACCTGCCCCATGAGTCGCTGCGCGACGACGTTGCCCTCGGGACGCACGGCGCGGCCGTACTCGATCTCGATCGCCGGCTCGCTCTGGCGCACGAGCAGCAGCAGCGCCCGCAGGACATCGTGCGCCTCGAAGCCGGCGATCACGCCGCCGACCCCGTACTCGTCCGCGAGGAACCCGTAGCAGGCCGCGCCCGTCACGACGCTCACGTGCCCCGGAAGGATGAAGCCGGAGATGTCGGTCTCGCCGAGCTCGAGCAGGGCGCGCAGCGGCAGCGGCATCGTCTTGTGCACGCTGAGGACGCTGAAGTTGGAGAGCCCGCGGGCCTGCGCCTCGAGGAGGGCGGCGGCCACGGTCGGAGCCGTCGTCTCGAAGCCGATGCCGGCGAAGACCACCTGTCGCTCCGGCTCGACGGCCGCGATCTCGACCGCGTCGCGCGGCGAGTACACGACGCGCACGTCGGCGCCGGCGGCACGCTCGGCGGCCAGCGTGGAGCGCGACGACGGCACGCGCACGAGGTCGCCGAACGTCGCCAGCGTCACCTCCGGCAGCCGCGCGAGGGCGATCACCGTGTCGAGGTCGCTCATCGCCGTGACACAGACCGGGCACCCGGGCCCAGACACGAGGCGCACCTCGGGCGGCAGCAGGTCGCGCAGGCCGAAGCGGGCGATCGCCATGGTGTGCGTGCCGCAGACCTCCATGAAGGTGAGTGCCGAGGCCCCGCGGCGCACCAGCGCCGCCCTGGCCTCGGCGGCGAGCTCGTCGGCCAGGCGCCTGAGGGCGGCCGGCGGCACGGCTGCCGCGGGCGGCACGGCGTCGCCCGGCCGGGTCACGCGTCCTCCTGTGACCCGTCCCTGTCGAAGCTCCCGCCCGTCTCGCCGCGCCGGTCGCGCGAGTCCTCCCATGCCGCCGCCTCCGCCAGCTCGGCGAGCAACGAATACGTCTCGTCGGCCTCGGCCTCGTCGATCACGCTGATCGCGTAGCCGGCGTGCACGAGCACGTAGTCGCCCACTTCCGCGTCGGGCACGAGCACGATGCTGGCGCGTTGCTGCATGCCCTCGGCGACGATCGTGGCGAGCTGGCCGTCGATGGCGGTGATGCGCATGGGAAGGGCGAGGCACATGCGGTGGTCCTGTCGTCGCGGTACGGTGCGTGGTCGCGATCGCGGCCGGTGCGCGCCGGTGGGGACGCCTCCGGCCGCCCGGGACTCAGTCGAGCAGGCCCCGGCGGTGCAGGACAGTATAGCCCGCCACCGCGGCCTGCCCCAACGCGACGCCGCCGTCGTTGGTCGGCACGAGGCCGTGGCTGAGCACCTCGAAGCCGCCCGCCTCGAGCGCGTCCTCGCACAGCTCGCTGAGCAGCCGGTTCTGGAAGACGCCGCCGGTGAGCGCGGCGACGGCGAGGCCGTTCGCCGCGCGGACCCGGCGGCACAGCTCAGTGACGAGCGCCGCGACCGTGGCGTGGAGGCGCGAGCCGACGAAGCCGGGCTCGCGCCCGCCTTCCACGTCGTCGAGGACGGCGGCGAAGAGCGGCGCCAGCCGGACGACGGCCGCAGGCCCCGCCGCCAAGTCGTCGGCCGGTGTCGCGCCCACAATGCGAGCGCCGGCCGGACTCGGCGAGACGTCGCCCTCGATGGTGAACGGATACGGCTCGCCCCCGGGGCGCGACATCATCTCGAGCTCGATCGCAGCCTGACCCTCGTAGGTGATGCTGCCGCGAACGCCGGCGAGCGCGGCGACGGCGTCGAAGAGCCTCCCGCAGCTCGTCGTGAGCGGCGCGTTCTCGCCGGTCTCGACCTGACGCCGGACCGCGGCCAGCTTCCTCGTCCGAAAGAAACCGCTCGCGCGCTCCGGCGCGACTTCGGAGCAGCCGCGCCGCGCGCGCGAGCCCCTCGTCTCCGAGCAGCGCGTAGGCCCAGCCCGCCGCCGTGCGCGCCGGGCGCTCGATGGCGAGCGCGCCGCCGGGCAGCGGCAGTCCCTCGAGGTGGGCGACCCGTTCGTAGCCGAGAAGGTCGCCCACGAGCACCTCCCCGCCCCAGAGCACGCCGTCGGCGCCGTACCCGAGGCCGTCCAGGCACACGCCGATCGCCGGGGCCTCGCGGCTGTTCTCGACGAGCCGCGCCGCCAGATGGGCGTGATGGTGCTGCACGGGGAGCTTCTCCGTCCTGCGACAGACTCAGGGCGTGCTTCGTCGCCAGGTACTCCGGGTGCAGGTCGTAGGCCAGGACCTCCGGCTCGAGCCGGAACATGCGCTCGTAGAGGGCGATGCTCGTCTCGTAGTGCTCGAGCGTCTCGAGGTTCTCGAGGTCGCCGATGTGCTGGCTCAGGAAGGCGTACGCGTCCCGCGTCACGCAGAAGGTGTTCTTGAGCTCGGCGCCGCAGGCCAGGACCTGCGGAAGCGGACGCGGCAGGGGGACCGGGAAGGGCGCGTAGCCCCGAGACCGGCGGACGAGGCGCGGACGCCTGCGTCGCACGAGCGCCACCGAGTCGTCGTAGCGCGCCGCGATCTCACGGTCGTGCAGAAGGTAGGCGTCGGCGATGTGCGCCAGCCTGCCGGCCTCCTCCCAGCCCTTGACGATAGGCTCCTCCGCGAGGTTGCCGCTGGTCATGACGAGCGGCCGGCCGGCGGCGCGCAGCAGCAGGACGTGGAGCGGCGTGTAGGGAAGCATCGCCCCCAGGTAGCGCTGACCGACGGCGACTTCGGGGTCGACGGGGCGCTGCCGCTCCCCGACGCCGGCTCCCGTCGCCGCAGCTTCGGCAGTCCCGCTCGCTCCCTCCCCCATCTCGGCCCCGGTCGTACCGTCCTCCCCGATCTCGCGCCACTCGAGGAGCACGATCGGGTGCTCCGGCGAGGTCAGAAGCTCCGCCTCTTCGGCGCCGACGCAGCAGTGCGCCGCGCAGCCTGGTCGAGGTCGCCGAACATGACGGCGAGCGGCTTGTCGGGGCGGCGCTTGCGCTGCTTGAGCCGGCGCACGACCGCGCCGTCGGTCGCGTCGCAGGCGAGGTGGAAGCCGCCGAGCCCTTTGACGGCGACGATCTCGCCGTCCCGCAGCAGCCCGGCGGCGGCGCGGATCGGGGCCGCCGGGTCCGCTTCGCCGCCGGCGGCCAGCTCGACCGCGCCGCCCGCAGCCGTGCGCCGCACCAGCCGCACCCGCGGCCCGCAGACCGGGCAGGCGTTCGGCTCGGCGTGGAAGCGCCGGTCGGACGGGTCCTCGTACTCGGCGCGGCACGCGGGACAGAGCGGGAAGTGCCGCATCGTCGTGCGCTCGCGGTCGTAGGGCAGGCCCTCGATGATCGTGAAGCGCGGGCCGCAGTTCGTGCAGTTGGTGAACGGATACTCGTACCGGCGGTCCGCAGGGGTCGAGCAGCTCGCGCCGGCAGTCGTCGCAGGTCGCGATGTCAGGGGAGACGAGCTGGTAGGCGTCCGGGTCCGGCGCACTCTCGACGATGACGAAGCCGTCGTGCCCTTCGTACGGCGCCGCCGCGCGCGTCACCGTGGCGACGTAGGCGCGCGGCGGCGCCTCCTCGCGCAGGCCGCGCGCGAAGGCGTCGAGAAGCCTGGCCCCTCCCTCGGCGTGGACCTCGACACCGGCTGAGGTGTTGCGCACCCAGCCGCGCACGCCCGAGCCGCCGCGCGAGACCGTACACGAAGGGGCGGAACCCGACGCCCTGGACGACGCCGGTGACGGTCACGAACTCGGCACGCGCCACCCGCCGGCCCGGTGCGTCCGGCGCGCCGCCCGCGTCGTCCGCCGGCCCACTTCCAGCCGCGCTGTTCAAGTCGGTCCCAGACATCGGAACTGCAGGTCGTCCTTGTAGTGCAGCTCGTGGCACTCGGGGCAGCGGAACTCGTAGAGGTGACCGATCGCCACGCGATGGGCGGCGCAGAACTTGATCCGCGCCGCCAGCACCTCGAGCTCGGTCGCCCCGCAGGCCATGCAGGTGAGCAGCACGTCGTCACCGAGCTCGTGGGTCTGCGTGAGGCGCTGCATCGCCCCGGTCTCCCCCTCGTGCACCGGGAGGTCGTCTTCGGCCCTCGCGCCGTCCAGCACGCGGATCTCCTCCTCCGACCACGGCTCGACGAGCCCCGGCAGGTGGGCGATCTTCTTGTGGATCCGTTTGAGGTAGAGCTGATACGGGCACACGTCGGCGGTCTGGTCGCCCATGAGCTCGTACTCGTGCCGGGCGAAGAGCGAGCGGCGGGTCGCGAAACAGCGCCCGGCGGCCTGCTCGATGACCTCCGGCCTGCCGGTGGGCTTGCGAGGGCGCCCTCGCGGCCGCCGCTCGAGCGGCGGCTCGAGCAGCGACAGCCAGCCGATGCCGGGGTCGTCGTCGAGCGCCGCGACGACCGTGGCGAGCCACCCGGTCGCGAACGTCAGCGCATCGTCGAGGCGCACGAGGTGCTCCCCGCTCACGAGGTGGAAGGCGTGGTCGAGACGGCAGTGGGCGCCACCGGGCGTGCTGCCGTCGAGGACGTAGCCGGTGATGTGGCGGCGGAAGTACTCCCGGCTCAGGTAGATCGCGACCTGCTCGTCGCAGCGGCCGGCGAGCACCACGACCTCGTGCGGCGCGCCCGCGGTCTCGCGCAGGGCGTGCAGGGTGGCGCGCAACGGCGCGACGCCGTGCTGGGCGAAGACGACGATGCTCGCTGTGCTCACGCGGACCTCACCGCGGGGGACGATACCACCGCCGGCGGCCGCGGGCCTGCCGGGCGCGGGCTCACCCCGCGCCCACCTCGGCCCGCACCAGATCGATGACCTTCTCGGCGGCGGCGGCCACCGGCGGCGAGAACTCCTCGCCGAAGGTCTCGATGTCCTCGGCCTCGACGGCGAAGACGGTCACGTCCTCGGGCATCGGCATGCCGAGCTGGCGGCCGAGCTCGAGGGCGGTGTGCAGACCGATGGAATGCGCCGAGCCGTAGCGATGCCCGCCCTTGAACTCGCGAGCCTCGTAGCGGACGATCTCGCCGGGCTCGCGCCCGCTGCGCAGGGCGTCGACGATCACGACCTTGTCGTAGCCCTTGACCAGCTCGAGCAGGCGCAGCCCGGCGACCTCGCTCAGCTGGACCTCCACCCCGTCCGGCATGGGGCCCGCCTGCAGGCGCTCGGCGACGTACAGGCCGACGCCGTCGTCCGACAGGATCGGGTTGCCCATGCCGAGGACGAGGGTGGAGCTCACGTCACATGTTCCGTCTTGGCGCTCGCGATGACCTCGCCCGTCGCCTCGCTCTTGGTCACGACCTCGAGCGGCATGTCGCCGGGCAGCGTGTGGGTGGCGCAGCCGAAGCACGGGTCGTAGGCGCGGAAGGCCATCTCGATCATGTTGAGGGTGCCTTCGCCGATCTCGGTGCCGCCCTTGATCAGGCCTTCGGCGGCCTTCTTGAGCGACATCGAGATGGCGGCGTTGTTGTTCGTCGTCCCGACGATGAGGTTGACGTTGGTGACGATGCCCTTGTCGTCGGTCTTGTAGTGGTGGTAGAGGGTGCCGCGCGGCGCCTCGACCACGCCGACGCCCTCGCCGACGATGCCCGTCGGGATCGTGCGCACGTCGGGGTTCGGTGAGGTCGGGGTCGGTGGCCAGCTCGTGGGCGCGCTCGGCCGCGTACAGCAGCTCGACGAGGCGCGCCCAGTGGGTGGCCAGGGTCGCGTGCACCGGCTTGCCGCCGAGAGTCGAGTAGAAGCGCTCGTACTCGGCCTGGGCCAGCGGCGTCGCCATGCCGTCGGAGGCGTTGAGGCGGCTCAGCGGCGAGGCGCGGTAGACGCCCGAGTCCTTGCCGTCGACGAAGCCCTTCCAGCCCACCGCCTTGAGGATACGGGTAGACGAGGTAGCTGTAGGGCTCGACGTGCTCGGCCAGGTGCTGAGGTAGTCCTTGCCCTCGAACTTGACGAGCTCGGCGCCGTCGGGGCCGGTGACCCTGATCTTGCCGTCGTAGAAGTTGACCTTGTTGTTCTCGTCGACCATGCCCATGTAGTAGGTCTCGTGCGTGAACGCGTCGCTCTTGATGAGGTCGACGTAGTCGTTGTTGCCGAGGACGACGTCGTCGAACAGCTGCAGGCTGAACTTGGCGAACTCGACCTGAGCCGCCGTGATCTGCACCATGCGCTCCTGCTGCTCCTTGGTGACCGCCGTGCTGACGCCGCCGGGGAGGCCGCAGACCGGGTGGATCTGCTTGCCGCCGATCATGCTGATGAGCTCGGCGGCCTCGGCGCGCAGGTTGATCACGGCGCCGCCGGTCTCGAGGCCGACCTTGTGGATCACGCCGAGGATGTTGCGCGCCGCCGGGATCGGACTGTCGGACCCATGATGAAGTCGGGGCCGGCGAGGACGTAGAAGTGCGTCGTGTGGTCGGTCACGTAGAAGGCGTTGTAGAGCAGTTCGCGCAGGCGCACGCCCGGCTGGCGGCGGGCTCGACGCCGAAGACGGCGTCGATGGCCTTCGTCGCCGCCATGTGGTGCGCCTCGGGGCAGACACCGCAGATGCGCGGCGTGATGCGCGCCAGCTCCTCGACCGGACGGCCGACGCAGAAACGCTCGAAGCCGCGCAGCTCGGGGATCTGGAAGTAGACGTTGGCCACCTCGCCGGCGTCGTTCACGAAGATCTCGATCTTGCCGTGGCCCTCGAGGCGGGTGATGGGATCGACGGATATCTTCTTCATCAGACCTTCGCCCTCCTGAGCAGCGAATCGGCGAGCCCGAACCGGTAGAACGTGCCGACCGGGTCGGGCAGCGTGGCGGCGATCTCGGCGATCTCCTCAGGCGTCGGCGCGTCGACGATCGAGGCGAGCGTGCTGAGCATCTTGGCGCCCTGGTCGACGACGCCCTCGGGGGCGCCGTAGCAGCCGCGGCACGCCATGCCGACCTTGGTGCAGCGCGAGCCGCAGCCCGCGCGGGTCGCGGGGCCCATGCACACGATGCCCTGCTCGAGGAGGCACTGCTCCTTGTCGGGCACGAACTCCCAGATGCGGCGGAAGCCGGCGATCTTCTTCTCTTCCTTCACCCGCTCGCACTCGTCGCAGCAGGTCTTGGGCGCGACGCCGACGACGGCGCCCTTGGGCGGCAGCGCGACCTCGCCCTTGAGGGCGGCGGTCACGACGTCGAGCACCGCCCCGATCTGGTGCGCCTCGGGCGGGCAGCCCGGCATGAAGTAGTCGACGTCGACCGTCTGGGCGAGCGTCTTCACCGTATCGTAGAGGTGCGGCAGGTCGAGCTCGCCCTCGGGGACCGTCCAGGTCTCCTGCGGGTAGACGCCGTCGGGATTGTCGACCGACGGGTTGTCCCTGTAGACGAGGTCCTTGAGCTCCTGGCGCGGTCGCCTCGTTGGCCAGGCCCGGGATGCCGCCCATGGTGGCGCAGGCGCCGAAGGCGACGAGCACCTTGGACTTCTTGCGCAGCAGGTTGGCGACGTACTCGTTCTCGCTGTTGCGGATGCAGCCGTTGAAGAGGCAGACGTCGATGAAGCCGTCGTCGTACCCCTCGACGTCCTTGTACTTGAAGTCGGCGGCCGCCGGCCAGAAGACGACGTCGTAGTTCGCGTCGACCTCGAGGATCTTGTCCTTGATCTCGAGGACGGCGATCTCGCAGCCGCCGCAGCTGCCGGCCCAGTACATGGCGAACTTGAACTTGCTCATGCCGGCACCGCCTCCTCGACGCGATCGGACGCCGCCTGATCAGCCTCGGACAGCTCGGCCGCCGTCTGGGTCTTCCAGCCCAGCGGGCCGAGGGCGCGGATCTCCTCGGTGAACTCGGTCACGACGCGGGCGAACTTGTCGCCCTCGGCGGCCGAGACCCACTCGAGACGCACGCGCCCGTGCTCGATGCCGAGCTGTTCGAGCATCTTCTGCATGAGCGGGAAGCGGCCCGCCGTGCGGTAGTTGCCGTTGATGTAGTGACAGTCGCCCGGGTGGCAGCCGGCGATGAGCACGCCGTCGGCGCCCTCGGCGAACGCCTTGAAGATGTGGGTCGGGTCGACACGGCCCGAGCAGTTGGTCTTGATCGGCACGAGGTTCGGCGGGTACTTCATCCGCGACGTGCCGGCGAGATCGGCGCCGTTGTAGCTGCACCAGCGGCAGAGGAAGCCGATCAGCCGTGGTTCGAACTGGTCACTCACTCTGGTCTCCTTCTCCGACGCCGGCCGTCATACGGCCAGGGCTCCTTCGATCTCGGCGAAGATCTGCTCGTCGAGGTAGCCGCGTTGCTGGGGCACGCCCGAGCCGCACGCGGCGACGCACACGCCGCAGCCCTTGCAGGCCGCCTCGATGACCTCGGCCGCGTCCTTCTCCTCGTTGTACTGGATCGCGGTGTGCGGGCAGAGGCCGACGCAGATGTGGCAGCCCGAGCACTTCTCGGGGTCGATGTACGCGATGGTGGGCTCGACCTTGACCGTGGCGTTGTCGACGAGCGCCAGGGCACCGGCCGCGGCCGCGCCGGCCTGGGCCACCGTGTCGGGGATGTCCTTCGGGTACTGGCAGCAGCCGGCGATGAAGATGCCGTCGGTGACGGTGCTCACCGGCTCGAGCTTGGGGTGCCGCTCGAGGTAGAAGCCGTTGGCGCTGCAGCCGAAGCCGAAGATCTGCGACGTGGCCTTGGCGTCGTCGCGCGGCGCGAGCCCGGACGAGAGGATCACCATGTCGACGGGCAGGCGCCGCGTGATGCCGAGCAGCGTGTCCTCGACCTTGACGACCAGGCGGCCCTCCTCCTCGGACGACAGCGCGTACGTCGCTCACCTCGGCGGCGCGGCCGCGGATGAAGTGGACGCCCTCGTTCATGAGGCGCTTGTAGAACTCCTCGTAGCCCTTGCCGTAGGTGCGCATGTCGATGTAGCACTCGTACACCTCGGTCTCGGGCAGGTGCTCCTTGATGAGGTGCGAGAACTTGAGCGAGTACATGCAGCAGACGCGCGAGCAGAACTCCTGGTAGTTCTCGTCGCGGCTGCCGACGCAGTGCAGGATGGCGACCGACTTGGGCGGCTCGCCGTTCTTGCAGACGATGTGGCCGCCGGTCGGCCCGGAGGCGTTCGAGATGCGCTCGAACTCGAGGCTCGAGATGACGTTGTCGAGCTTGCCGTAGCTGTAGCGCGTGTCCGGCGTCGGGTCCCAGAGCTGGAAGCCGGTGGCCATGATGATGGCCCCGACCTCGACCTCGATCTCCTCGTCCTTCTGGTCGAAGTCGATGGCCGCGGGGCCGCAGGCCGTCACGCAGGGCTGCTTGCACTTCTTGCCCGTCAGCGTGAGGCAGCGGGTCGGGTCGATGGTCGCGCGCAGTGGGCACCGCCTGGGGGAAGGGGATGTAGGCCGCGGAGCGCTTGCTCAGGCCCTGGTCGAACTCGTTCGGCACCTTGCGCACGACGCAGGCCTCGGTGCACAGGGCGCAGCCGGTGCACTTGTCGGTGTCGATGTAGCGCGCCTTCTTCTTGACCTTGACCTTGAAGTTGCCGACGTAGCCGTCGACCTCGGTGACCTCGCTGTAGGCGAGCATCTCGATGTTCGGCTCCTTGCCCGCCGCCGACATCTTCGGCGTCAGGATGCACGCCGCGCAGTCGAGCGTCGGGAAGGTCTTGTCGAACATCGCCATGTGGCCGCCGATCGACGGGTCGCGCTCGACCAGGTAGACCTTCTTGCCGGTGGCGGCGAGCTTGAGCGCCGCCTCGATGCCGGCGATGCCGCCGCCGACGACCATGACGTTCGGGTTGACCGGCACCTCGATCGGCTCGAGCGGCACGTTGAGCGGCAGCCGGTGGATCTGCGCGCCGAGGATGCGCTTGGCCTTCTCCGTGGCCGCGTCGCCGTCGATCGGTCACCCACGAGCAGTGCTCGCGGATGTTGGCCATCTGCAGCAGGTAGGGGTTGAGCCCGCCGTCGCCGGCCGCCTTGCGGAAGGTCGGCTCGTGCATGGTCGGCGAGCAGGCGGCCACGACGGCGCGCGTGATGCCGTGCTCCTGCGATGTCCTGCTTGATGAGGTCCTGGCCCGGGTCCGAGCACATGTACTTGTACTCGCGGGCGACGGCCACGTTGGGCTGCTCGCGCGCCCAGCGCGTGACCTCTTCGACGTCGACCTTGCCGGCGATGTTGGTGCCGCAGTGACAGATGTAGACGGCGATCTTCTCTTCTGCCATTTGCCTCTCCTCCTCGCCGCTCACGCCGGGATCGCAGCGAGCACCGAGGCGCAGGACACGACCTGCTTGTCGATGGCGAGCTGCTTGGGGTCGGCGCCCAGCGCCAGGCCGGCGAGCTGGGTGAAGTACATGACCGGGATGTTGAAGTCGGTGCCGAAGGCCTTGTTCACCCGCGGCTGGTAGCCCTCGAGGTTCATCTCGCACAGCGGGCAGGCGGCGACGATGACGTCGGCCCGGTACTGTCGCGCGGCCACGAGCAGCTCGTGGCAGAGACGCAGGGCCGCGTCCTCGCGCGTGAGCATCATCATGCCGCCGCAGCAGTCGGTCTTGGCGTCGAACTCGGTGATGACGTCGGCGCCCATGGCCTCGAAGAGGCGGTCCATGGTGGTGGGCAGCTGGACGTCGTCGAAGGTGCCCATGGGGCGCGAGAACTGGCAGCCGTAGTAGGGCGCCACGCGCAGGCCGGTGAGACGGCGCGTGACGCTTCTCGGCGACCGCCTCGAGGCCGATGTCGTTGATGAGGATGTCGACGACGTGGCGCACCTTGACGTTGCCGTCGTAGCTGCGTCCGACGGCGCCGAGCGCGCCGTTGACGGCCTCGAAGACGTGCGGGTCTTCGGCCATGTAGCGGTTGGTCTTGGCGAGCGTCGTGTAGCAGGCGTTGCAGATCGACGCAGAGCTCGTCGTCGCCCATCTCCTGGGCGATCGCGAGGTTGCGCGCCGCGATGGCGAACGAGTCGAGCTCGCGCACCGAGAAGTAGCTCGTGGCGCCGCAGCAGTTCCAGTCGTCGAGCTCGACGAGCTCGACGCCGAGCTTCTCCATCATCGCGCGCGACGAGGCGTCGTAGGCCTTGCCCGTCGCCTCGGCGGAGCAGCCCGGGTAGTAGAGGTACTTCATTGGGCCTTCGCCTCCTGAGCCTCGAGGTACGCGGAGATCTTGTCGAGCTCGTCCTTGCCGCGGATGTTCTTCGCCGTCAGCGGCATGCGGCCGGCGGTGAACAGCTTCAGCCCGAGCTGCCAGAACTTGAACGGCAGGCTCCAGTCCTTCGGTGAGCATGAACCTGGCCATGAGCTCGACCTCGTGGTTGCGGCCGTGCTTGTGGACGCTGTCGATGAAGATACTTGGTCATCGCCGGGTTCTTGCTCTGCTTCGGCGCGAGGTCGTACTTGATCGCCAGGCGCTTGAGCTCGTACATGAGGTCGGTGATCTTGATGCCGGCGGGGCAGCGCACGGTGCAGTAGTAGCAGGACGTGCAGAGCCAGATGGTGTTGCTCTTGCACGACCTTGTCGATCATGCCGGCGCGGAAGGCGGCGATGACCTCACGAGGCCCGAAGTCCATCAGGTAGCTCGTCGGGCAGGAGCCGGTGCACGTGCCGCACTGCTGGCAGATGTTGATCTTCTCGCCGGACGGCATGCCCATGACGTCCTCGACGAACTTGCGGTGCAGCTCCTTCGCTTGCGGCGTAGTCAGCAGTTCCGTCATTCCCCTCTCCAGTCAGTCAGCTGAGCGGCGTGAGCGACGGCCCCGTCATGCCTCGAGGGGCCGGAGCGAAAGAACCTTCCAGGACGCGCGCGCGACCAGGGTGAAGGGTGCGAAGCGCCCGCGTGCAAACCGATCGACGTCGGCCGATCGTGAACGACTGCGCAAACGTCGGCTTCGGACACGCTGCACGGAAGGCGAGGAACCCCACACGACTCCTCTCACGCAGTACAAGGTATCACGCGCGAGGTCGATTCGCCTTGACCGTTCTGTACAAGAAGTCGAGAGGCCGCCGCCCGATTGGAGGATGGCGGCGGCGGTCCCTTGGCACCGGCGGTTCTAGGGCAAAATACCTACAAAGCCTAGGTTTTTCTCCTGATAGGACCTTCGCGCCGGGAACCGCCAACGCGCAAGGAAGACGCGCTGCGCCGCGTGAGTGATGCACCAGAATGTCGTGGCCGCCCGTTCCGGCGGCCGCTCGCTTGGCCAGGATGTCGAGACGACGCGGTCCGCGGGCACTAGTCGAGGCGGATCAGACCCGTGCGCAGCGCGTACTTGACGAGCTCCGTCACGTCGTGCAGATCGAGCTTGCGCATGATGTTGGCGCGATGGCTCTCGACCGTCTTGCGGCTGAGGCGCAGGACGTCGGCGATCTCCTGGTTGGTGTTGCCCTCGGCGATCAGCTTGAGCACCTCGCGCTCGCGGGCGGTGAGCAGCTCGCCGGCGGCATCTGCCATCGCCGCGCACGCGGCGGACGTAGTCCTCGATCAGCTTCGCGGCGACGGCCGGGTTGAGGAAGGACGCCCCGGCGTGCACCTCGCGGATAGCGAGCACGAGGTCGTCCGCCGCCATCCCCTTGAGCAGGTAGCCCGAGGCGCCGGCCTGGATGACCTGCTGCACGTACTCGTCGTCGTCGTACATGCTCAGGATGAGGACCTTGATCGCGGGGTGGCGCTGCTTGATGTGGCTCGTCGCCTCGAGGCCGTTCATGCCAGGCATGACCATGTCCATGAGCACGATGTCGGGACTCAGGGCCTCGACCTTCTCGAGGGCCTCACGTCCGTCGCCGGCCTCGCCGACGACGACGATCTCGCGCTCGTCGGCGAGCAGCGCGCGCACGCCCTCGCGAAGGATCGTGTGGTCGTCAACCAGCAGGACGCGGATCGCAGCCCCGTGCGCGACCTCTGCGTGTGTCACTGATCCCTCACCTCCTCGGCGCGGTCGCCCGGCAGCGGCACGACCACGTGTACCTGCGTGCCCTGCTCGGGCTTCGAAGTGATGTGCGCCGTGCCGTACAGCAGCTCGGCGCGCTCCCTTATCGACAGCAGCCCGACGCCGTAGCGTCCCTCCCTGTCGAGGATCACGTCCCCGGGCTCGAAACCACGACCGTTGTCGCTGACGAGCATGGCGACGTAGCCGGACTTGATGTCGAGCGACAACAGGGCCCGGGTCGCGCCCGAGTGACGGGCGATGTTGCCGAGCGACTCCTGAGCGATTCTATACAACGCGGTCTCGACCTCGCTCGGCAGGCGCCGGTTCTCGCTCGGCAAGTCGAGCTCGACCTCGACGCCCGAGCCCGTGAGATGCGACTGGACGTACCAGCGCAGCGACGGCACAAGCCCGAAGTCGTCGAGCATCGAGGGACGCAGGTCGTGGACCAGGAGCTTGATCTGGTCGAGGCAGTGGCGGATGAGGTGTCGGGCGTTGGCGATGCGCTCGGCCGCCCCCGAAGCGGCAGACCCGAGCATCCTTCTCCGCCAGGTCCAGGTTGAGGAGCGAGGCAGCGAGTGACTGGCTGGTCTCGTCGTGCAGCTCGCGGCCGATGCGCCGGCGCTCGTCTTCGATCGACGTCGAAGATCTTCGCGGAGTACGCACGCGACTCGCCGTCGATGCGCTCGAGCATCTGGCTGGCCGCGAGGGCGACGTCGCGGAGGCTGGGCTCGCCGTCCGCGACACCCAGCGATGGCACCGTCTCGCCCTTGTGGACGGCGGCCATGGCGCGCGTCAGCTCCGCGAACGGCCGGAAGGTATTGCGCAGGATCGCGTAGTTCGCCGCCGCGATCATGACCGCTCCGAGGCAGAAGAAGAGGACCACGAGGGCCCAGGCCGGCCAATCGTCGAAGTGACGCGTGAGGACGGTGCCCCCCACGGCGCCGGCCAGCACTATGCCGGCGTTCACGGCGACAAGCCGCCAGAGCGTGGGTTGTTCCCTCAGGCGACGCACTGCCCTCCCCAGGCCGACGCCGTCGCACCTGCCTACAGTACATACCCTACCCCATCCGCGCGGGGGGCCGCACGCCTGTGCGGGGCGATCAGGCGCAGCAAGACCTCGATTTGGCCTCCAGCAGGGTGCCGAACGGGCGGTTTCGCACCTGCCACTCGCGAGCGGCCGCTCAGAGAACCAATAACCGTATGGGGTATAGACCCTAGAGAGAAGTCCTGTACAATACTGGTCGTGCACTCTTTCACATAGGCATTGACCGGTCCGTGACTCGAGAGCACGGCGCGCTCGAGTCGGGAGTGCGGCCCGGCTCCGATGCGACCCGTCGCGACCGCCCGTCGCCTCGGGCCGATCAGGATGCCACGACGCCATGGGGGGGTCTATGAGGACCGGGGTCTATCTCTGCCAGACCGGCACCGGCGACCTGGATGCGGTCAGCGTCCATGGAGTGGAGGGCTACGCCGACAACCTGCCCAACGTGGAGCTGGTGCGCGACCTCGGGGTGCTCCCCGGGCTCGACATCGACGCGCTCTCGTCGGAGCTGCAAGGACAACGGCATCGAGCGCGTCGTCATCGCCGGCGACTCGCCCGGGTTCTTCAAGCCGACCTTCACGCGGGCGATGGCGCTCGCCGGCGGCGACCCGCGCGAGGTGCGTCTGGCCTCGTTCCGCGCCTTCGGCGCCTCCCGAGGCATGGGCACGGCGCGCGCCAAAGGGGTGCTCGCCTGTGCGGTGCTCGGCGTGCCCTACCCCCTGGCCGCCGTGCCCGACACGACCGCCGTCCACCCGGCGACACTGATCGTCGGCGGCGGCGTCGCCGGCATCCAGGCGGCCCTCGAGATCGCCGACGCCGGCAAGCAGGTCTACCTGGTCGAGCGCACCGGCACGATCGGTGGCCATATGGCGATGTTCGACAAGACCTTCCCGACGCTCGACTGCGCGGCGTGCATCCTGACGCCGAAGATGGTCGCCGTCGGCCAGCACGAGTTCATCGACCTCATGACCTACGCCGAGGTCGAGGACGTCAGCGGCAGCCCCGGCGACTACAAGGTCAAGGTGCGCAAGAAGGCGCGCCGGGTCGACGTCGACGCCTGCGTCGCCTGCCACGCCTGCATGGAGGTGTGCCCCGTGCGCGTGCCGAGCGAGTTCGACAACGGCATCGCCGAACGCAAAGCGGTCTACATGCCCTTTCCCCAGGCGGTCCCGAACGCCTATCTCATCGACGAGCAGTCGTGCACCTACGTGCAGAGCGACGGCGCCAAGTGCGGCGTCTGCGCAAAGAAGTGCCCCAAGGAATGCATCGACCTCGACCAGGCCGACGAGACCGTCGAGCTCCAGGTCGGCAACATCGTCCTCGCCACCGGCTACGACATCTACGACGCGACGAAGATCGAGCGCTACGGGTACGGGACGTACCCGAACGTGCTGACCGCCCTCGAGTTCGAGCGCCTCACCAACGCCTCAGGCCCGACCGGCGGCAAGATCGTCTGCAAGACGAAGCGCTTCAACAAACGCAAGAAGGCCGACGAGTGGGTCTTCGACGCCGACGAGGGCAAGCGCCCCGCGCAGCGTCGCGATCATCCACTGCGTGGGCTCGCGCGACGCCAACCACAACGCCTACTGCTCGCGCGTGTGCTGCATGTACTCGCTCAAGTTCGCGCACCTGGTCAAGGAGAAGCTGCCCGACGCGGACTGCTACGAGTTCTACATCGACATGCGCGCCTTCGGGAAGGGCTACGAGGAGTTCGCCGACCGCATCAAGGCAGAGGGCACCTTCTGCGTGCGCGGACGCACGGCGAAGGTGTTCGAGAGCCGACGGCCGGATGGTCATGCGCGGCGAGGACATGGTCAAGGAGAAGCTCGTCGAGTTCCCCGTCGACATGATCCTGCTCGCCGTCGGCATGGTCGCCAGCGCACGGCACCGACGAGCTGGCGCAGATGCTCTCGCTGCCCACCGACGACGGCTGGTTCACCGAGCTCGACTACAACGCCGACCCGACCGACACCGAGCGTGGCGGCATCTCGGTCGCGGGCGTCTGCCAGGCACCCAAGGACATCCCCGACACGGTGGCGCAGGCCTCGGCCGTCGCCGCCGGGGTCCTCAAGTCCATCGCCACCGGCCGCGGCCTCGACAGCCGCGCCGACCTTTCGCTCGCCGACATCGAGGCGCGCGCCGCGAGTCTCATCCGGAGTCTAGAGAGGAGGCGGCATGGCGATCCGAGTCAACCCCAAGCTGATCGACGAGCTCGAGGCGTACGGGGCCCAGGACGTTTCGAAGTGCTATCACTGCGGCAACTGTTCCGCTACGTGCCCCTTCTCGAAGGGCGACACCGTCTTCCCGCGACGCCCGATGCGGCAGCTGCAGATGGGCCTCGAGAGCAAGCTCGAGAGCGACCTCGACCCGTGGCTCTGCTACTACTGCGGTGAGTGCTCCGACGACTGCCCGCGCGACGCCGAGCCCGGCGAGACCATGATGAGCCTGCGCCGCTGGCTCACGGCGCGCTACGACTGGACGGGCATCTCGCGCCTGTTCTACCGCTCGTGGAAGGCCGAGCTCGCGGCGGTCATCATCGTCGGCGCTGCTCACCGGGTCTCGGCTTCCTGGCTCGCCGGGTTCTGGCTCGGCGGCGGCGACATCGGCGTCTACGACGGCGAGGGCGCCTTCCTGCCCGCCGGCGAGAGCTGGTACGGCCTGCCGACCGGCTCGGGCGTGCACACTGTTCGACTGGATCCTGGCCGCCGTGCTGGTCTTCTTCCTGGGCTCCAACTGCGTGCGCATGTGGTGGAAGACGATGGGCAAGGACAAGGGGACGCGCTGGGCGATCGGCGCCTACCTCAGGAACATCTGGGTGCTCCCGGTCCACTTCGTCACGCAGATGCGCTACGCGCAGTGCGATCGCAAGCGGCCCTGGGTCGTGCACCTCGTGCTCATGCTGAGCTACGTGACGATGCTCCTGCTGATCATGCTCTTCCTGGAATACATGGCCTCAGGACCCGAGGTCGACTGGCGGGTGCACGTCTTCGGCATCGCGGCGACCGTCGGGCTCCTGGCGACCACCATCTGGGCGATGCGCGGCCGCGTGCTCAAGAGCGAGACGCAGTACCAGCACTCGCACGAGTCCGACTGGATGTTCCTCATCCTGCTGGTCGTCGTGGCCGGCACCGGCATCCTGCAGTTCGGCCTGCACCGTTCGGGCCTCGACGCGGCGGCGAACGTCGCCTACGTCGTGCACCTCATGGCGGTGGTGCCGATGCTCGCCCTGGAGGTGCCGTTCAGCAAGTGGTCGCACCTCGCCTACCGGCCGCTGGCGATGTACTTCGCCGACGTGCGCGCCGACGTCGAGACGGCCAGAGAAAAGGCCGCCGAGCCAGTCGGCGCGGCCCAGACCGCGTGATCGGGGGATGGGCATGGACGAACTGAAGATCGGCGTCTACGTCTGCAACTGCGGCACGAACATCGCCAAGGTCGTCGACTGCGACGCCGTCGTGGAGGCCGCGGCCTCCCTGCCCGGCGTCGCCGTGTCGCAGCCCTACAAGTACATGTGCTCCAACCCCGGCCAGGAGATGATCGTCGCCGACATCAAGGAGCACGGCCTGAACAGGGTCGTGGTCGCCGCCTGCAGCCCGCGGATGCACGAACCGACGTTCCGCAAGGCGCTGCAGAAGGCAGGAGTCAATCCCTACTTCCTCGAGATGGCCAACATCCGCGAGCAGTGCAGCTGGGTCCACGACGACCCGGCCTCAGGCGACCGAGAAGGCCAAGGCGCTCACCCGCGCCGCCGTCCTGCGCGTCGCCCAGCACGAGCCGCTCGAGCGCCGCTCGGTCGACATGTGCCCGAGCACGCTGGTGATCGGCGGCGGCATCGCCGGGCATGTCCGCGGCGCTCGACCTGGCGGACGCGGGCGGCAAGGTCTACCTCGTCGATCGCGCCGACCACCTGGGCGGCAACGTCGCCCGCGTCGACCTCACCGCCCCCTACCTCGACTCGGCGCAGCGACATGCTGACCGAGCGCGTCACGCGCGTCGTCGAGCACGGCAACATCGAGGTGCTGCTCGAGTCCGAGGTCGAGGCCGTCGACGGCTTCGTCGGCAACTTCACGACGCGTATCCGCAGCAAGGCCGACGGCAGCGTGTCGCGACCAGACCGTCGACGTCGGCAGCGTCATCGTCGCCACCGGCTACAAGGAGTTCGACGCCGGTCGCATCACGCACTACGGCTACGGCAAGCTGCCCAACGTGATCACCTCGTTCGAGCTCGAGAAGATGCTCCGCGAGCGGCCGGCTCGAGACCAAGGAGGGCCGGGCGCCGCAGTACGTCGCCATCGTCCACTGCGTCGGCAGCCGCAACCTCGAGTTCCACACGTACTGCTCGCGCGTCTGCTGCATGACTGCCCTCAAGTACGCGCACGAGATCAAGGCCGCGCTGCCCGGCTGCTACGTCAGCGACATCTACATCGACATGCACGCCTTCGGCAAGGGCCACGAGGACTTCTACCGGCGCAGCTCCGAGGTCAAGACGCTCTTCCTCATGTACGAGAAGAACGACTACCCGGTGATCCGCAAGGCCGGAGCCCAAGGACGACTGCGAGATGCTGATCGAGGTCAACGAGAGGCTCTCCGGCGAGACGATCGAGATCCCCGCCGACCTCGTCGTCCTCATGGTCGGGCATGGAGGCGCGCGAGGACGCCGAAGAGGTCGCGCGTCTGGTGAACATCAGCTGCGACAAGGACGGCTGGTTCATCGAGAGCCACCCCAAGCTCGACCCGGTGGCGACGACGACCGACGGCGTCTTCATCGCCGGCGCCTGCCAGTACCCCAAGGACATCCCCGACTCGGTCGCCCAGGCGCGCGCCGCGGCGGCGCGCATCCTCGCGCGCATCGCGCGCGGCAGGCTCGAGATCGACGCGGTCTTCGCCGAGGTCGACGAGGACAGCTGCTCGGGCTGCCGCATCTGCAACGAGCTCTGCCCGTACAGCGCCATCGAGTACGACGAGGAGAAGAAGCGCAGTCACGTGATCAGCGCGCTCTGCAAGGCCTGCGGCGCCTGCGTCGCCGCCTGTCCGTCGAGCGCGATCGCCGCGCGTCACTTCACCGACGCGCAGATCTTCGCCCAGATCGAGGGGGTGCTGGCATGACGTTCGAACCGACCATCGTCGGCTTTCTCTGCAACTGGTGCTCGTACACGGGCGCCGACCTGGCCGGCACGAGCCGGATCCAGTACGCCCCCAACGTGCGCGTCATCCGCGTGATGTGTTCGGCGCGCATCGACCCGACCTTCGTCCTCAAGGCGCTGCGCGACGGCGCCGACGGCGTCCTCATCTGCGGCTGCCATCCCGGCGACTGTCACTACTCCGAGGGCAACTACAAGATGATGCGCCGCTTCCCGCTGCTCAAGTCGCTGCTCGCCGACTACGGCATCGAGGAGGAGCGCGTCCGTCTGGAGTGGGTGAGCGCCAGCGAGGGGCAGCGCTTCGCCGACATCGTCAACGACATGACCGAGCGCGTCCGGGCGCTGGGACCCAGCCCCGTCAAGATGGCCCTGGCCAACGACATGGCGGAGAGGTGAGCCGTGGCTGACACGAAGCTGCAACTGGCGATCTACTGGGGCGCCGCCTGCGGCGGCTGCGACGTCTCGATCCTCGACACCAACGAGTTCATCCTCGAGGTCGACAAGGTCGCCGACATCCGCCTCTGGCCGATCGCCGCCGACGGCAAGTACGCCGACGTCGAGGCGATGGCCGACGGCGAGCTCGACGTCGCGATCATGAACGGCGCCGTGCGCAACAGCGAGAACGAGCACATCTGCAAGCTGTTGCGCCAGAAGAGCAAGATCTTCGTCGCCTACGGCTCCTGCGCCTACATGGGCGGCATCCCGGGACTCGCGAACCTCGTGCCGCGGGCGGAGATCTTCGAACGCGCCTACCTGACCAACCCGTCGATCGAGCCGGGCAACCGCACCGTGCCGCTCGCCGAGGTCCTCGGTCAACGGGTACGAGCTCGAGATCCCCAAGTTCTACGACCGCGTCTACAAGCTCGACCAGATCGTCGACGTCGACTACTACGTGCCCGGCTGCCCGCCGCAGCCCGACCAGTGCAAGGCGGCGGTCCTCGCCCTCGTCGCCGCGCTCACCGGCCAGGCCGACCCGCCGCCCAAGGGGGCCGTGGTCGGCGCCTTCGAGCGCGCCCTGTGCGACGACTGCCAGCGCGAGAAGACCGAGAAGAAGGTCAAGCGCTTCTACCGGCCCTGGGAGATCATGCAGGACCCCGAGACGTGCCTCATGGAGCAGGGCATCTTCTGCGCCGGCATGGCGACGCGCTCGGGCTGCGGCGTCCGCTGCCCCAACAGCGGCATCCCGTGCCGCGGCTGCTACGGGCCGGCGCCCGGCGTCGTCGACCAGGGGGCGAAGCTGGTCAGCGCCGTCGCCTCGATCATCGACAGCAAGGACCCCGACGAGATCGAGGCCGCCCTCGCGACGCTTGCCCGACTTCACGAGCTTCGCCAACCGCTACAGCATCCCGGCCTCGCCGCTGCAAAGGAGCCACCGGCAATGACGCGGAAGATCAGCATCGATCCCATCACCCGGCTCGAGGGCCACGGCAAGATCGAGATCTTCCTCGACGACGCCGGCGCCGTCGAGGACACCTTCTTCCAGATCCCCGAGCTGCGCGGCTTCGAGCGCTTCGTCGTCGGCCGGCCGATCGAGGAGCTGCCGCGCATCGTCACCCGCATCTGCGGGGTCTGCCCGGCGAGCCACCACATGGCGAGCGCCAAGGCCGTGGACGGGTGCTTCGGCGGCCAGGTCGCGCCGCTCGCCCACAAGCTGCGCGACATGTACTACCAGGCGCACTTCATCCACAGCCACATCGCCCACTTCTACGCCCTCGCCGCCCCCGACTTCGTGCTCGGGCCCGACTCCGACCCCGCGACGCGCAACGTGCTCGGCGTCGTCCACAAGGTCGGCCTCGAGATCGGCGGCGCGGTCATCACGGCGCGCGGCATGGCGCAGGAGATCCAGCGCGTCATCGGCGGGCGCAACACCCAGGACATCTGGTGCCTGCCGGGCGGCGTCGCCAAGGGGCTGAAGAAGGAGGAGCTCGAGCAGATCAGGCCCTGGGTCGACACGCTGTTCGACTTCGCCGAGTTCTCGCTGCAGCTCTTCAACGACGTCGTGCTCGCCAACCCGGCGTACGTCGACCTCATCCTCAACGGCCCCTACACGCTCGACGTGCACAACATGGGCCTGGTCGACGAGAACAACGCGCCCAACTTCTACGACGGCAAGGTGCGCGTCGTCGACTTCGACGGCAAGGAGATCTGCCGCTACAAGCGCCCACGAGTACGCCGACTACGTCGCCGAGCACGTCGAGGAGTGGACGTACCTCAAGTTCCCCTACCTCAAGCAGCGCGGCTGGAAGGGCTTCCACGAAGGTCCCGACACGAGCCTCTACTGCGCCACGCCGCTGGCGCGCCTCAACGTCGCCGACCGCATGGCGACGCCGCACGGCCCAGGAGGCCTACGAGGACATGTTCGCGACCCTCGGCGGCCACCCGAGCCGGGCGCTGCTCGCCAACCACTGGGCGCGGCTCGTCGAGATGGTCCAGAACGCCGAGACGCTCAAGATGCACTGCGACGACCCGGAGATCACCGGCGACCAGTTCCGCGTGATCCCCGACGCGATCACCGGCGAGGGCGTCGGCATCGTCGAGGCGATGCGCGGCACGCTCACCCACCACTACACCTGCGACGAGCGCGGCATCTGCACGAGCGCCAACCTCATCGTCGGCACGACCAACAACAACGCCGCCATCCACATGGTGACGAAGAAGGTCGCGCAGGCGCTGATCCAGCCCGGGAAAGGACCCCGACCAGGGCATCCTCAACATGATCGAGATGGGCTTCAGGGCCTTCGACCCCTGCTACAGCTGCGCCACGCACAGCCTGCCCGGCGAGATGCCGCTCGAGGTGCGCGTGCACCGCGGCGGCGAGGTGACCCACCACTTCAGGCGCAACTGCTGAGGGGCGACAGGACGGTGAAGCGCAACGCCGCACCGGGTCCGCCGCGTGCCCCATGCGGCGTGACCGCGGTGCCACGGGCGGCGGACGCGCCTCGGCGCCGCCGCCGCCCGTCTCTCTTTCCGCCGGCCGCGGCCCGCGCACAGCGCGGCACCGGGCCGGCGGTCAGACGTCAGAAGACGGGAGCAGTCGTGAAGACGCTGCTCGCTCGGCATGGGCAACCCGATCCTCTGCGACGACGCGGTCGGCATCCGCCTCGCGCGGCGCGCTCGCCGAGCGGCTCGGCCCGCGTCCGGATCTCGACGTCGTCGAGGAGTGCTCGGTCGGAGGCCTCAACCTCGTGGAGGTCTTCGCCGGCTACGACCGCGTCGTCGTGCTCGACTCGATCATGACCGGCGGCGGCACGCCCGGGCACCTGGTACGCCTTCGACGCCTGCTCTCTGCGCGAGACGCTCAACCTGCGCAACGTGCACGACCTCAACTTCGCCACGGCGCTCGAGCTCGGTCGCGCCATGGGGACGCGCGCTGCCCGCGGACGAGCGAGATCCGCGTCTTCGCCGTCGAGGTCGCGGACACGGCGACCTTCTCCGAGACGATGACGCGAGGCGCTCGAGGCTGCCCTCCCGGAGCTCGTGGCGGAGATCGGCGCCGAGGTCGAGGCGCTGCTCCGCGGCTGAGCGAGAGCCGGCCGCGCCGCAGGGCGGCGGGGGCCGGCGGCTGCGCCGCCCGCCCCCGCCGCCCTCGGCGCCTCGTCAGCAGCCCGGATACGCCTGGACCGCCGCCCTGTCGCGCGCCTCGACGGGCGGCGTCGTCGTCTGCCAGTCGTCGCCGACCGCGATGATGCAACCGCCCCGTGAGCCGGACCGTCGAGCCAGCCTCCGACGTCACCCGCGCTTCCGCCGCGACGGCGTGGGTGGTGTCGCAGCCGCACGGCCCGTAGTAGACGAGCCCGCAGGTGTGGCAGCGATACTCCTGCATGCCGTCGACGGCGGCGAGCGGCTGGTTGGCCGTCTCGCACGACGGACAACTGATGGTGCGCATCTCCGACATAGGCGTCCCTCCAAAGAAATCGTGCACGACTGACGCGAGCGAACCGAGCGCCCTTAGAGGAGTATTGTGCCCCGTTCTGCGCAAAAGTCCACTATGGATATAGTGAATGGGCGCACGTTCACAAGCTCGAGCCCAGCTTTGCGCCCACGCCGCCCTTGACCTACAATGCCTTGGCCCCGAGCCGACGTAGCTCAGCTGGCAGAGCACATCACTCGTAATGATGGGGTCCGGGGTTCGATTCCCCGCGTCGGCTCCAGCTTCTCCCCCGCTAGGCCGGGCTCTGGTGCGCCCGGCCTTTCCAGTCGGACGGCTCTTCCGCCAGCCCTGGCGACCTAGCGGCTCTTCCGCTTCGCCCCGCCGAAGTACTTCTGAAGGAACTCGAGCCATCCATCCTGCGCGAACTGCATCGTCGGGTACACCGAACCTCGCCAGGAAGTGTTGTGCACGTACGACCCCGCCGCGCCCGGGAAGAACACGGCGATGCCGCCGAAGTCCCACACATCGCCGACAGCCGACATACCGACGTAGGGGACAGCCGCGGCCATGGCGTCCAGGAGCTCTCCCGACTGCTTCTTGAGATCTGACCCGGCGGGCGCTCCGCGGTGCACGACCTTGAAGACCATCGGGAAGTCGACGAAGGCTTCCCAGCCGTACTGCGACCAGCCCATCGTCGCCTTGGCCTTGCCCGACGCGACGAGGCCCCGGTAGGACCTCATGTCGCTCGTCAGTATCGCGGTGACGTCCCACAGCTCGTCGACCATGGTCGCCACCGCCGGAAGCCGGATCGCGGACAGCTCGGTGAGCCAGCCCTTCTGATACAGCTCCGCATACCGCTCGACCATGTCCTTCGACAGCTGCTCGGGGGTCATGCCCGGATCCGCGACGAGGTCCGCGGCGATCGTGTCGTAGGGGAACCCCTCGAGAGGGACGTAGTTCTCGTTGGCCACGAACCATTCGGCGGTGACGCCGCGGACCACGTACTCGTACGCGGCTTCGACCACACCGATACCGCAGCCGTCGCCGGCGAGGACGTCGACGTGCCGCCCGGAGAGCGCCGACCCGATCTCCTGGTGGCTCAGCTTGTCGACCGTGACGTCGGTCCCCGTGTCGTAGTCGCTGCAGATGCCGGTGAAGTCGTCACCGTGATCCCACAGGTCGACGAGGACCTTCTGCGCCGGGAACTTCGCCTCCATGTAGTCGACGAGGGCGACCAGCGTAGCCGGGTCGCCCATGTTCACCTCTGTGTCGTGGAGAGCGAAGTCCGGGAGCTCGGTCATCGTCCCGTGGGACACCTTGAACAGCTTCGCCGGGCCCGTCGACGTGTCCCAGAGGACGAGGAAGTTGACGTTTTCGCTGGACGCCGCGGACATCAGCCACTCGTTGTTCAGCGCGCCCCACTCGTCGAGGTCGTTGTCCGAACACATGTAGACGGCGAAGGTCCACTCCGCCTGCTGTGCGGCGCGCGCCGGCATGGCGAGCGCCGCGAAGGCGCACAATGCACACGCCACCAGCACGCCGATCTTCGCGACATGGCTCTTCATGGTCCCCCCTTGTGTTGAGTCCCGAGGTCGTTCCCTGGTCGGCCTCGCCGCCGTGCTCGACTGGCTGCGGCCACGATACACCCGAGGCCGGGCTCGGCAGTCGTCGGCCCTGCCTCGCTGCGTGTCGGGACGCCACGTTCGATCGCCAAAGCGTTGCCAGGAATGGCGACCCGAGGCCGGGCAGGGCGAGCAGCGGTGCCCGGTCGGCCGCGACCCGACGGCGGAGGCCTACTCCGCGACGACGCGCAGCGTCTGCAGCGAGGCGTCCTCCGCCCCCTGAACGCGCACGCCGACCTCGGCGGCGGCGAGCAGGTAGTCGACGATCTCCTGCGAGACCTCCTCGCCGGGGCCGAGCGCCGGGATGCCGGGCGGGTACGGCGTCAGGATCTCGGCGCCGACACGCCCGACGGCGTCCTTCGTCGCCACCACGTCGCTGGCCGCGTAGAACGCCTTGCGCGGCGAGACCACCTGGCGCGTGAAGCGCGGGAACTGCAGGGCCGCGGCGCGCTCGAGCAGCGCGCTCGGCTCCTTGCCGCGGTAGCGCGCCGCCACGTCGGCGAGCGCGTCGACGAGCGCCCGCACCGACTCCATCGAGTCACCGTGGGTGATGTTGAACATGACGTTGATGGGCTCGGCCATCTCGACCGCGATCCGGTAATCGTCGCGCAGGATCGTCTCCAGCTCGTAGCCGGACAGCCCCACGTCGCGTGCGGTCAGGGTGAACCGCGTGGGATCGAACTCGTGCGCCGCGTCGAGCTCCAGGATCTCCTCGCCCAGGATGCGCAGACCCGGGATCTCGCGGATGCGCTGCCGCCCCCAGTGGGACAGGTCGATGGCCTCCCGCCAGAGCTCCTCGCCATGCATCGCCATCTGCTGGCGCGAGGCGTCGATGGAGGCGAAGATCAGGGCCATGCGACTCGTGCTCTGAGTCATCTTGATGATGCCGGCGAGCCGCTTGAGGTTGACCCGTTCGCCGCGGGCCACCACGACGGACGCCTGGGTGAGGCCGGCGATGAGCTTGTGCGTGCTGTTGACGGCGGCGTCGGCGCCGGCCGCCATGGCGTCGGCCGGCAGAGCGGCTGCAGAAGCGCAGGTGCGGACCCCAGGCCTGGTCGACGACGAACGGCATGCCGGCGGCGTGCGCGGCGTCGGCCATGCCGGCAAGGTCGGCGCCGACGCCGTAGTAGTTCGGCGAGCTCGTGAAGACGGCGGTCGCGCCGGGCCGCTCCCTCGTCGCGCGGGCGACTGCTTCCGCCGTCATGCCCAGCGGGATCTGCCACTCGGGGTCGATCTCGGGCTCGACGTAGTGCGGCATGGCGCCGCAGAAGACGATGCCGGCCAGAAGCGACTTGTGCGAATTGCGCGGCACGATGAGGGGCTCGTCGGGGCGCCCGAAGAACAGGGCCAGCGAGTGCACCCCGCTCGTCGAGCCATTGACCAGGAACCAGGCCTCGTCGCCGCCGTAGGCCTCGGCGGCGAGCCGCTCGGCCTCGCGGATGTGACCGGTCGTCTCGCGCGAGTCCTCGATGCCCGCCTGCGGGACGGCATCCGCCTGCAAGGCGCGCTCGCCGATCGCCTCGACGAGCCGCCGCGAGGCCCCCTTGCCGATCTTGTGTCCCGGCGTGTGGAAGGGGATGAACCCGAGCTCGCGATACCTGATCACGGCATCGACGTAGGGGGTCTGGTCCTGGTCGAGCATCTGTTCCTCCTGTCGACGGCCAAGCGGAGGCGATCGCTCGCGCGCCACCGGCCTGACGAAGTCTGAGTCACCGACAGATCGTTGCGCCCGACGCTACTGTCCACGCCCGTGCACGGTCAACCGGGCGAGCGGGCGCACGGGCGTGCGCCGCGCAAGCCGCCGGCCGAAGCGGCGCTGGTCGCCGGGCGCGGCGGCGCGATCCCGCCGTATGGCGCGCCGCCGTTCGCTGCCGTAGTGTCGTGGCGGCCACATCGGCGAGGCGGGAGGCGCGCATGGGACGGCACGTGGATCTCTGGCTGGAGGGCTGGAGGAAGGGCGACGCCCAGATGATCCTGAGCGCCGTGACCGACGACTTCGTCTACGAGGACGCCGTCGACGGGCGCTTCGCAAAGGCCGAGTTCGCAACCTACCTCGAGGAGCTGTTCGCGGCCGAGAACACTCCCGAGGGCTTCGAGACCATCACTGACGTCGTCCGCAGCGAGAGGGACGGCGAGGAGACGGCGTGGGGCTGGTGGAAGACGCTGGCTGCGCCGCAGGAAGGAGCCGGACTCGTGAAGGCACGGCCGGAGGGCGTGTACTTCGAGCGGGTCGCCTACTACGTGCGCCCGGAGGCCCCGCCAGAGACCGGCGACTAGCCGGCGGGCACGTCGGTCGCCACGCAGGCGACCTCGCCGGATGAGAGGCCCGGCCGGGCGCCGTCTCGTTCGCCCGTGTCATGCGCCTACTGCGCGGGCACCTCCGCCAACCGCGCCACCGTCTCGATCGAGATCTTCGTGAGCTTCACGGCGAACGGGAAGTTCATCCTGTCCGACGTGTCGCTCGTGTCGTGGTAGGCGTCGCGCATGAGCTTCGTGAAGTAGTTGAGGTGCTCGTTGATGTACACGACGGGATAGCCGTTCTCGGAGAAGATGATCCCGTCGGTGTTGTACAGGAAGCTGCGAGTCGAATAGCGCGGCTCCAGCAGCGGCGTGAGATCCGGCGCCTGATCGGCCGCAGCGTCAAGGGCGACTGAGGCCATCTCGAGCGAGGCCGCGTGCTGGCCGGGCTGGATCTGGAACTGCGACTCGCCCACGCCGGCGTAGCCGATCAGGTCGAGCAGCACGAGGCCGGCGATGTCCTGCTTGTCGCCCAGCATCCGGCTGACGAGCTGCCGGGCGCCGAGGTCGTCGGCCGGGAACTCCTCACCGGTGAAGTGCACGAGCCAGATCGTCCGTGCGGGATGGCTGTCCTTGAGCGTCTCGGCGGCGCGCAGCAGTGCGGCGCTGGCGCTCGAGTTGTCGTCGGCGCCCGGGACGGCGATGAATTGCAGTTGGAGTTGATCATGCCGGTCCTCATCGAAGGCCGTGTCGATATGGTCGGCCATAAGGACCGGGGCAAGGTTCGGATTGCTGCCGGGGATCTCGGCGATGAGGTTCATCTGCGGCATGTCACGCCACGTGAACGACTGCCTCCGGGTCTCGATGCCCATGACCTGGTAGCGCTCCTCGAGGTACTCGAAGCACTTCTGGAGGTCGTTGGGCCACAGGGCGTTGTTCTTGACCTTGAACGACTCGACTCGGTCGCTGACCGGGTAGACGGCCGGAACCTCGCCGTCCAGGGTGACGACGTCGTCGTAGTAATCGCCGGCGAAGTCGGCCGGCCAGCTCGTGATGATCGGCTGCTCATCGAGCGCCGTAGGAACGGCCGGCTCGGGCGTCCAGGTGATGCTCTTGGGCCACGTCGTCCCGGTACTCTTGACCGTCACGACAGGGTAGGTGATGGGCTGGCCGTTCAGGCGCGCCGGCGGCGCGGCGACCAGGGCCACGCGATCGGACAGGTCCTTCTGCTTGTAGGTCTCGAGCTGCGACGAGGGCAGCCAGGCCTCGATCGGCGGGGCGAGCGACATGTCGGCACTCCGTTTGACCCAGATGCAGCTGGCGAACTGCGGCGTGTAGTACCAGCCGTAGTCCCAGTCGTCTGCCGTGCCGAAGAGATCCTGGTAGTCGGCGGCCACGGTCGGGTCGAGAGGCTCGGGGATGTAGGCGCTGGGATTGGGTTCGGTGTTCGCGATCAAGCTCGAATCGATCCAGTGCCACGGTGCGGTCGAGCTCGTCCGCCAGCGCGCGAAGAACCACGTCAGGCGGCCGCGGTACTCCCTGATCGGCCAGCACTCGACGGTGAGCGTCGTGCTGGCACTGATGACCTTCTTGGAGATCAGCGTCTGGCGGATGTTCTTGAGCTGGGTGTCGCCGAGCGCCCTGAGGCTGAGAGGCAGCTTGGCCGTCGTGCCGGCGGCCGGCTTGAGGCCGAGCGCCAGCTCGCGCGGCGTAGCGCCGAGGTAGAGCGGCGAGGGCTGCAGCGAGTTGGCCTCCAGATGCAGCCACGGAGCCTTGTCGGTGGCGTAGGCCGCGAGGGTGGACGGAGTGGGTGTCGGTGTGGGCCCGGGCTTGCCGGCCAGAGCCGGTCCGCTGCTCGCCTGCACGAGCAGCAGCACGACCAGGATCCCGAGCATCGGTGCGCCGAGTGCGCCGAGCCAGGTTCTTGTCCTCACGTGAGTCACGGTGGTCACCCCCTGCGACGCGCCGACGTTCAGCGTCGGCCGGTCGCTCCTGTGGTACGCCCCTGCGGACGAGCCGCGCCCCGGCGATGCGCCGCGCGGCGTGTGCGGCTCGCACGGTCAAGCGTAACCCGCCGCCCGGACGGGGGCAATGCACGCAGGGGCACCTGTAGGCGCGCGTCGCCACGGCGGGCAACGGTTCCCGCGGCCGGGCCGGGTCGATCGCGCCGGGACCCGTCTGCATGGCCGACGGCCGGTTCTGTGCGACGGCGCACGGACCTGCTGTTCGCCGCGTTGACCAGCAGGGCACCATGCGAGAGACTGCGGGTCGGCGCGGGCGAGGGCCCGCGCCGCCGATCCCATACGGACACGATGTCGTCGCGGCGCGGCCGTAGCTGCTTCGCCGCACGGGTGAACGAGGAGAGTGAGAGACATGCCGACAGCCAGCCCCAGGGTCAAGGAGATCATGTCCTGGTACGCGTCCGAGAACCCGGGCGTGCAGGCCAACCTCTACCGCATGCTCATGACCGGTCGTCTGGCCGGCACGGGCAAGTTCGTCATCCTGCCGGTCGACCAGGGCTTCGAGCACGGCCCCGCGCGCAGTTTCGCGCCCAACCCGCCGGGCTACGACCCCCGCTATCACTACCAGCTCGCGATCGACGCCGGCTGCAACGCCTACGCGGCGCCGCTCGGCTCGATCGAGGCCGGCGCCGCCGAGTACGCGGGCCAGGTCCCGCTGATCCTCAAGGTCAACAACCACGACCTGCTGTTCACCGCCGAGGGCGCGCCCCTGCCGGCGGTCGACGTCCGGCGTCGACGACGCCCTGCGCCTCGGCTGCGGCGCCATCGGCTTCACGATCTACCCCGGCTCCGGCGCGCGCACCGAGATGTACGAGGAACTGCGCGAGCTCACCGCCGAGGCCAAGGCCGCGGGGCTCGCCGTCGTCGTCTGGAGCTACCCGCGCGGCGTGATCCCCAAGGAGGCTGAGACCGCGGTCGACGTGGCCGCCTACGCGGCCCAGATCGCGGCGCAGCTCGGCGCCAACATCGTCAAGGTCAAGCCGCCGCGTGCTCGGCCCCTGGGACAAGAAGGCGGCCGAGGCGCTCGAGAAGTCGGGCACCAGGCTCGACACGCTCGCCGACCGCGTCAAGCACGTCATCCAGGGCGCCTTCGGCGGCCGCCGCATCGTGATCTTCTCGGGCGGCGAGGCCAAGGGCGTCGACGAGGTGCTCGAGGAGAACCGCCAGACGGCGCTCGGCGGCGGCTTCGGGACGATCATGGGGCGCAACTCGTTCCAGCGGCCGCACGATGAGGCCGTGGAGCTGCTCCACAAAGTCATGGACATCCACGCCTCGACGTGGCCTGAGGGCTGACGCCACAGACAAAGACGCGAACGGGGCGCGGCGGCCGTGCGGCCGCCGCGCCCCGTCGCGTCTCGCCAGCCCGGCGCCGACCTGGCTCAACTCGCCGCCGGGTCGCTCGCCAGCGCGCCGACGAACACCTCAACGAGCTCGGGGTCGAACTGCGTCCCCGCGCACTCCTTCAGCTGCTCGACTGCAGCCGCCTGCGACATCGCCTTGCGGTACGGCCGTTCGACGACCATCGCCTGGTACGAGTCGCAGATGGCGATCGCCCGCGCCAGCAACGGGATGTCCTCACCCTTGAGCCCGTCCGGATAGCCGGTGCCGTCCCAGCGTTCGTGGTGGTGCACCACCGCCGGCAGAGCGCTGCGAAGCCGCATGACGCTCTCGAGCAGACGCTTGCCCACCTCGGGATGATGGTTGACGATCTCACGCTCCTCCGGCGTCAGGTCGCCACGGCGGTTGAGGACCTCGAGGGGGATCGCGACCTTGCCGATGTCGTAGACGACGGCGGCCGTCGCGAAGAGCTCCTTCTCGGTCTCGTCCAGTCCCAGGGCGTCGGCCAGGCGACGCGCCGCGTCGGTCACGCACGAGGCCGACCGGTCGGCGAACGCGTCGCGCATCGCCACCGCACCGGCGAGCGCCTCGAGCGTCTCCTGGTCGGCTTTCTCGAGCCTGAACGAGAGGCCCTCGAGCGAGGCCTGGTCGAGCTCGACGAGCGAGATCTCCGAGAAGTCGGCCACCATGTCGCGCCCCGAGCGCTTGGCGAACAGCAGGGCGGCGTCGGCGGCCGCGATCAGGCTCTCGCGGTCGCGGCCGCACGCGGGGTAGTCGGCCATGCCGATGCTGATCGACAGCGCCGGCGGCTCGGGAACGTCGAGGGCGATGTCGCGCACGCCCTGCGCGATGCGCTCCGCCAGCGCGCCCGCCTGCTTGACGGTCGTGCCCGGGAGGATCATCACGAACTCCTCGCCGCCGTAGCGGGCGACGAAGTCGCTGGTGCGGGCGTTGTGGCGGAGCACGGCGGCGACCTGCTGCAGCGCCTGGTCGCCGTGGGGGTGCCCGAAGCGGTCGTTGACGGCCTTGAAGTGGTCGAGGTCCATCATCAGCAGCGTGAACGTGAGGCCGTAGCGGGCGGCGCGCTCCGCCTCGACGGCGAGGGCCTCCTGGAAGTGCCGGTGGTTGTAGAGGCCGGTCAGGCCGTCGGTGACGGCGCGCCGCCGCAGCTCCTCGGCCGCCCTCGCGTTCTCGAGCGCGCTCGCCGTGACGTTGGCGAACACCTGCAGCAGCTGCAGGCTTGGCTCGTCGGGGACCCGCCCGTCCGCCGGGTCGTACAGGTCGAAGAGCGCGATCATCTGCTGGTCGTGGTCGTACAGCGGCACGAACAGGGCGTCGTCGGGGTGGAACATGCCGGGACCGAGGTCAGGGAGCGAGCCTGGGGGGAAGTAGAACAGCTCCTTCTCGGTCCACGGGTAGCGCTCGTGGTCGATGAAGTAGCAGTCGCCGTGACGGAACTCGTCGCGCAGCACGCCGCGGACGACGGATCCCGGGATGCGGCGATCGCGCACCACCTTGTCGTACTCCGGGTCCTGGCCGTACACCGCCCCCGCCTTGATACACGTCCTCCCCGGGTTCGCGGAGATACAGCGCGGTCTCGCGGAACTGCAGCGTGTCGCGCACGATGTCCGCCGCCAGGTGCGCCACCTCCTGGGCGTCCAGCGCGGACCGCAGCCGGTTCCCGAGGTCGACGATCGCCTCGAGGCGGATCGAGCGCCTCTCCTGACGTTCGGAGCGCTCGCGCAGGGCGCGCACGCGGGCGTACTCCTGGACGTACAGGGTGTAGAAGCCGACCGTGAGCGCCGCGACCAGCCCGGCGGCAAGGATGAGGCCGACGACACGTTCGGCCGAGGGCGTCTCGTTGCCCGACGTGAAGAGGTCGACGGTGAAGAACGCCGCCGTCAGGAGCGCGGCGATGGCGAGAACGAGCGACGACGTCCGGTGGACGGCGTCCGCGCGACGGTCCAGCGCGGCCACGCGCACGGCGAGGTAGAACGCCACGAACGCGCCGGCGACGACGAACAGCTCTACGATGACGATGGCCGTACCTCCTGTGGAGGAGCGGAGCTCCCCCGCCCGCGACAGGGTTCGACGGAGGCCGACACGTCCCTGTCTGGCCGCGTCGCGCCGCAGGACGCGACGGCGTGCCGGCGCGGCGCGGCGCCTCACGCGCCGCGCCGCTCCTCAAGCCGGGTGACGCTGTTGATCGGCAAGTCGAGCAGTCGCGAGATGTTGGCCTTGGCCTCCATCGGACTGGGGTCGAACGGATGGGGGGCCTCCCCCTCGATGATCTGACCCAGCCCCAGGTCGGCGCGGACCTCCTGCATCGCGGCGCAGTCGGAGAGGTCTCGCTCGGCAACGCCGAGCTTGCCCGCAACGTACCTCTTGGCCTCCGAAAGCCGCATGCCCTTCGCCATCTGCAGGCGCGCTACCAGGTCTCCAGCAGCGCGCATGCCGCCCATTCCGGCGGCGACGCCGTGCGCGATCGGCATGCCGAAGATATCGCCCGTGCCGACCTACAAGCCGTCGAGACGCAGGACCTCGACCGTCGCCTTGGACACGCGCGAGACGGCGTCGATCGGCGGCACCGTGTGCATGGGCACGCCGCCGACGCCCATGCCGACGTTCATGTGAACGGGGATGTGCCCGTTCGCCATGCAGGGCTTGGCGAGCGCCAGGGCACGACTCGTGTTCCAGGCGAGGCTGCGGCCCGTGTTGACGTTGACGGCAGGGCCGTAGATCGTCGCCCCGGCCTCTTCGACGAGCTTCTGCTGGCCCGCCGGCCACTGCCCGGCGATCCGCATGCCGTGGAACTCGAGCTGGCCGTGCACGCCGAGCACCCGCTCGGCCGCCATGCCGACCATGATGCCCATGTCGGGGTGGCGCGCGCGCAGCGTCTCGACGGTGCGCAGGGTGGCAAGCAAGTCGGCGTCACCCGCGGCGCCGGCGGTGTCGAAGTTGATGCCGTCGGCGCCGGCCTCCCAGAGGGCCTCCGCCACGTGGACCATGTCCTCGACGGAGAGTTCCATCGCCTGCTCCTGCGCGGCGCGTGCCTCGTCGATGCGCAGGTCCGGCAGGAGTGTCGACCAGTTCGGGCAGGGCCCATCGGGCTCCGAGTAGCGGCCCAGGTCGGGCTGCGACCCGTAGTGGACCGGGATCGTCAGCTGCTCCTGAGCTTGCTTCATGGCCATCTGCTCGTGCGGGACGAGCGTCTTGACCGCCTTGTACGAGTAGTCCTGGTGGAACAGCTCGAGGCTGTCCGAGGCGAGGCACTGCTCGTAGAGCAGCAACCCGCGGATGCGGTCGAACTGCGCCGCGCCCGTGCCGTCGAAACTCAGCATCACCTCATCGCCGATGTCGACCGCGGTGAACCGCGCGGCCGAGGCGAAGATGTCCTGCAGATGATCGAGCTCGTCCTGGGCGAGCGGCTCGACCTTGGCGCGCCGCATGGCCTCCTCGACCCCCGCCTCGAGGTCGGCCCTTATCTCCGAGGACGTCATCTCGACGAGCGTCCCGTCGGCCATGCGGGTGACGATCTTCGGCTCCACGTGGGCCCCTTTCGGCGCGTGCGGCCGGCCCCGCCTGCGGCGGGCCGGCCTGTTTGCCCGTCCGTGGCAATGGTAGCCATCAGGAGGTGTCGCGGGCAACGGCCTGTTCTTGGGCGAACGTGACGGCGAAGGCGCTCGAAGTTCGCACGGCGCCGAAACGAACGGGGCGGGCGGCGCTCGGCGCCACCCGCCCCGTTCTCGTCCGCCGCTGCACGGTGCGCGCTACAGTCGGGCGCGCTCCTTGAAGCGTTCGACACAGTTGATCGGGATGTCCAGCAGTCTGCCGATGTTGAACTTGGCCTCCATCATGCCCGGCTCCCCGGGATGCGTGGAGGACGTCATCGTGAGAAGGCCGAGGCCGTTCTCCTGTCGGAGGGTCTCCATGGCGACCGGGTCCGACAGGTCGCGCGTGGTGCAGCCGAGCTTGCCGGCCACGTACTCCTTCGCTTCCTTGAGTCGCATGCGCCTGGTCATCTGCATCCGGGCGACGAGATCTCCCGCCGCCCGCATAGCCGCCCATGCCCGACGCCTGCGAGTGGGCCCCCTCCATGCCGAGGGGATCGCCGGTGCCCGCCTAGTAGCCGTCGATCTTGAGGATCTCGACGAAGGCTTTGCTCGCCCGCGAGGTCGCGTCGGCAGGCGGGAAGAGGCAGGTCGGCACACCGCCGACGCCCATGCCCACGTTGACGTGCACGGGGATCTCGGCGACCTCCATCGCGGGCTTGATGAACGTGATCGCGCGGGCGATGTTCCAAGCCGTCGACTTGCCGGTGTTGATGTTCACGGCCGGCCCGTAGATGGAAGCGCCGGCCTGCTGGACCATGCGCACCTGGTCCTTGGGCCACATGCCGGCGAGACGCTCGCCGTCGAAGGTGAGCTGACCGTGCATGCCGAGCACGAACTCGCTCGCCATGCCGATCTCGATGCCCAGCCACGGGTACTTCTCGCGCAGCTTGCGGCAGGCGGTGAGCCCGGCGAGGAAGTCGGCGTCGCCTGCCGCCCCCGTCGTGTCCATGTCGATCCCGTCGGCGCCGGCCTGGATCATCGCGTCGGCGACGAAGTCGATGTCCTCGACCAGCATCTCGCAGGCCTCGACCTGGGCGTCGCGCGCCTCGTCGATCTTGCCCATCGGCAGGAGCTCGGACCAGTTGGGGATGGGCCCGTCGGGCTTCGAGTACCGGCCGAGGTCGGGCATGGCGCCGTACTGCACAGGGTTGGTGAGCAGCGCCTGGGCGATCTTCATGCTCTGGCCCTCGTGGGCGACGTTGGTCTTGACCGCCTTGTAGGAGTAGTCGGCTTGCCAGAGCTCGACCATATCGACGCCGAGCAGCGTCTCGAAGGACTGCAGGTCCTGGACGCGGTTCCCGATGTGCTTCGTCCCGGTGCCGTCGTTCGAGAGCACGACCTCGTCGCCTATATCGACCGCGGTGAAGCGCACCGCCGAGGCGTAGATGTCGAGCAGATGGTCGAGCTCTTCCTGGCTGAGCTCGGGGACCTTGGCCTTCTTCGCCGCCAGCTGCGTGCCCGCCTCGAGATCGGCCTTCATCTCCGAGCGGGTCATCTCGACCAGAGACCCGTCGCCCATTCGGGTGGGGATCCTCGGCTCCAACGGCATCACCTCCAGAGCGTCGTCGTCGAGGATGAAGCGTATCCGAGGCCCGCGCACCGACGCCACCTGGGCGCCGACGGGCAGGGTGAACGTCCCGCACGCGGGCACCGCCGGCGAGCCGCGCGGCCCGACGCCCTGCAGTCGCGACTCACCCTTGCTTCAGCTTGCCGAGGATCGCGGCGAACTCCTCCCGACTGAAGGCGCGGAGGCTGGTCGTCGTCACGTTGCCTACCGCTGACAGACCCAGGGCCATCGTGGCCGCGACCTCGTCGCTCGGCGCTTCCCCGACGGCGACCATGTCGTAGGCACCCATGGTCACGTGGAAGCTGAGGACCTTGCCGCCCATCGCTTCGAAGGCCTTCATGCTCTCCTCGATGCGCTGAGGCATGTTCTTGATGTCGGCCGCCCCCTTGGCGGTCAGGTTCATGAGCAGGACGAACGCAGGCATCTCGTACCCCCAAGGTGTCATGCGCCGGTCCCCGCGACCGGCGCTCAAAACGGGTCTTCCCCAGCACGTCGTGAACCAACGCGGCACGCCGTTGACCGAGCACGAGGAGGCGGAGCGGGCCGACGATCGCTCGCGCAGGACACGACCGGGCGAGGTGGGTGGCGACGATGGTCCGGCCGGACAGAGGAACGCCGGAGCGAGCTGGAGCCGGCGGGCGGATTCGAACCGTCGACCTGCCGCTTACAAGGCGGCTGCTCTACCGACTGAGCTACGCCGGCTCGCGCGCCAGAAAGTGTACCTGCTTTGCCGGGGACAGTCGCCGCCGTCTCCCCAGGAGCCGAGGCGCAGTGTGGGAGAGCGCAGCTCGAGGACGGCGCGGACTTTGAGGGGGCGTCCGGGGCCGGGAATCAGCCGCCTTTGGCGGTTCGCCCCGGCCCCGGACATTGGTCCGCCCGGGGCCGGGGCGAACCAGAAGATAGGAGGTACCAGCACACGTCGCTGGCAGCGTGCTTCTCGGAGATGGGAAGCGTCGCAAGGCCGACTCTAGGAGCGCCGTGCGAAGGAAATGTTAATCGAATATTAACCGAAATGAAGCGCGCAGACCTATAGAGCTTCAACCCGTCCAGCGCTTTGATGCGTTTTGAACTCGCTTTGCCTCATCCAGCACGCTGCCTCAGGTCTCCCCCGGGGTCGCCTGTAGACGGCGTGAGCCTCCGGCGCCGACCATGGCGGCGAACGCCGTCTCATCGAGTATCTCGATCCCGAGGCGGCGCGCCTTCTCGAGCTTCGACCCCGGGTCGTCGCCGACCACGACGTAGTCGGTCGCCTTGCCGACCGACCCGCCGACCCTGCCTCCGAGCGCCTCGATGCGCGCCTGCGCCTCACCACGGGTGAAGGTGGCGAGGCGCCCCGTGAGCACGAAGGCGCGACCGGCGAGGGGGCCGGCGGCGCCTGACGGCGCCTCCTCGGCGAAACGAAGGCCGCGAACGCGCAGCTTCTCGAGCGTGCGCCGGTTGTGCAGATCGTCGAGGTACTGCCGTACCGCCTCGGCGACGACAGGACCGATGCCGGGGACGGCGGCGAGCTCGTCGACTCGAGGCAGCCTGCAGAGACTCGAGGGTCGGGAAGCGCTCGACGAGCGCCCGCGCCGTCACCGAACCCACGTGCCGCATGCCGAGGGCGAAGAGCACGCGCGAGAACGGCTGCCGCTTCGAGGCCTCGACCGAGGCCAGCACGTTCTCGGCGAACTTGCCGGGCACGACGATCTCCTCGCCGCCCGGGCCCTTGTCCTTGCGGCTGAAGAGGGGCACGTCGACGAGCGCGCTCAGGGTGAGCTCGTAGAGGTCGGCGACGTCGGCCGCGAGTCCCGCCTCGTGGAGCGCGGCGACCGCCTCCTCACCGAGGCCGTCGATATCCATCGCCCCCTTGCTGACGAAGTGCTTGATGCTCTCGACGATCTGCGCCGGGCACGAGCGGTTCGGGCAGCGCACCGCCACCTCGCCGCTCTCGCGCACGACCGGCGAGCCACAGGCCGGACAGCTCGCCGGCATGCGCCACTCGGGGAGGGCCGCGTGGCGCGCCGCGCGCGCCACGCGGCCGCCGTCCTCGTCCACCTCTCCGCTCGTGACCGGCCCCACGATCTGCGGGATCACGTCGCCGGCACGCTGCACGACCACGTCGTCTCCCTCGCGGATATCCTTGCGGCGGATGTCGTCCTCGTTGTGCAGGGTCGCGCGCTCGACCGTGACCCCGCCGACAGTGACCGGCTCCAGGATCGCGAAGGGAGTGAGCACCCCGGTGCGACCCACGTTGACGGCGATCTCGCGGAGGCGCGTGGTCGCCGCCGTGGGGGCGAACTTGAAGGCGATCGCCCAGCGCGGGTCGTGGGCGACCGAACCGAGGGCGCGCTGCAAAGCGTACGAGTCGATCTTGACGACGGCGCCGTCGATGTCGTAATCGAGCTCGTCCCGCCGCTCCTCCCAGCGCGCGCAGAGGGCGGCCACCTCGTCGATGCTCCCGGCGACGGCGATGTCGGGATTGACGCGAAAGCCCTGCCCGCGCAGCCACGCGAGCGCGCCGGCGTGGTCGGCGACCTCGAGGCCCTCGCCGGCGCCGATGGCGTAGCAGTACAGCGACAGCGGGCGTGACGCGGCGACGGCCGGGTCGAGCTGACGGATCGACCCCGCGGCGGCGTTGCGCGGGTTGGCGAAGGCCGGCAGACCGTCGGCGGCGCGCGCCTCGTTGAGGCGCGCGAAGGCGGCCAGCGGAAGGTAGACCTCGCCGCGCACCTCCACGACCGTGGGCGGCGGGTCGGCGCGCAAGCGCAGGGGCACCGCGCGGATGGTCCTCAGATTGGCGGTCACCTCCTCGCCGACCGTGCCGTTGCCGCGCGTCGCGCCGACGGCGAACACGCCGTCGCGGTAGGTCAGGGAGATGGCGAGGCCGTCGATCTTGGGCTCGACGACGTACCGGAGCGGCTCCTCGTCGAGCCCGAGCCCCTCGAGCAGCCTCCGGTTGCGCGCGTCCCAGGCGCGCAGCTCGTCGTCGTCGCGCGCGTTGGCGAGCGAGAGCATCGGCTGCAGATGGCGCACCTGGGTGAACTTCTCGAGCGGCTGCCCGCCGACGCGCTGCGTCGGCGATTCGGGGGTGCGCAGCCCGGGATGCTCCTCCTCGAGAGCCTGGAGCTCGCGGTAGAGGGCGTCGTACTCGGCGTCGCTGATCTCGGGCCGGTCGAGGACGTAGTAGAGGTGTCCGTGGCGTTCGATGAGAGCGCGCAGCTCGGCCGCGCGTCTCGCCGCGTCGGCAGCGTCCATCGCCCCCCCTTCAGGCCGCGGGCGGCGCCGCGACCGCCTCGTGCGCCGCGCGCCCTTCGCCGCGAAGACACAGGTCGACGAGCTCGCTCGGCCTTTGCAGCCAGAAGTCCGGCCCGGCCCCGAGCAGCGCGTCGCGGCCGAACACACCCCAGGCGACCGCCGCCGTGGCGACACCGGCCGCCTTGCCGGCCTCGATGTCCACCGGACTGTCGCCGATGTAGACGGCCGGCAGGGCCGGCGTCGTCGCGTCAGGTCGCGCCGCGAGTCTCTCGAGACACAGCAGGATCGGTTCGGCGGAGGGCTTGTGCGCTTGGGTATCGGTCGCCGTCACGACGACGTCGAAGGCGTCGTGCATGCCGACGGCGGCGAACGCCATCGCCGTGGTGTCGCGGCTCTTCGACGTGACGATGCCGAGGCGCCGGCCTGCGCTCCTGAGCGCGGCGAGCGCCTCGGCGACGCCGTCGAAGCCTCGGATGAGCTCGTCGTGGCGACGGTGGTTGTACTCGCGGTACACGTCGTACAGCTCCTGCGCGTGCTCCGGGGAGAGCCGCTCCATCTGCGTCATGAGCGGCTGGCCGACGCCGGCGGTGATGTACTCGTCGGGAAGGTCTTCGCCGAGCACGGTGCGCACCGCGTGGCGAAACGAGAGCACGATGAGCTCGACGGTGTCGACGACCGTGCCGTCGAGGTCGAAGAGGACGGGATCGAAGCCTCGCACCGGCGCCACCGCTAGCCGCGGACCGCCTCGAGATCGAGGTCCCACGCCGCGAGGTCGGCGAGCAGCTCCGCGTCGAGGAGGTCGTAGCGGAGCGGGGTGAGCGCCACGCAGCCCGCGGCGACGACCTCGAAGTCGGTGTCGAAGCCGGCGGCCGGCCCGGGGCCGTCGCACGGGACGAAGTACTCGCCCGCGCCGTCGCCGGCGAGCGTGACGCGGTCGTGGCAGCTCGCACCGCCGAGGCGCGCCGGACGCACGCCGCGGATGTCGGCCGCCGGGGCGTCGGGCAGATTGATGTTGAGGACGGTCTGCGCCGGGACTCCGTACTCGATCGCCCGGCGCAGGATCGCGCGCACCAGGGGGACTGCCTCGTCGAGCCAGCGAGGCTCGCGGCTCTCGACCGACAGCGCGATGCCGGCGCCGCCGCGCAGCGCGGCCTCGAGCGCGGCGCCGACGGTACCCGAGTAGGTGACGTCGGCGCCGAGGTTGGCCCCCAGATTGATGCCGGACACGACGAGATCGGGAACGGGGGTCACGACGCCGAGCAGCGCCACGCGGACGCAATCGGACGGCGTGCCGTCGAGGGCCAGACCCTCGAAGCCGTCGCCGAACACGGCGGGCCGCACACGCAGGGCGCGGTCGATGGTGATGCTGCGCGCGACCGCGCTGCTGTTGGCGGCCGGGGCGAGCGTCGTGACCGCACCGAGACCGTCGAGGGCGCGGCGCAGGGCGGCGATGCCCGGGGAGGCGATGCCGTCGTCGTTCGTGAGCAGGAGCTGGAGGGTCACGCCCGCATTGTACTTCACGGCCCGGCCGGACTCCGCGGCGCGCCGCCGCCGAGCGTGAGCGGGCAGGAAAAGCCACGACCGGCGTCGTAAGACCGGGCGAGAAGGCTGAGAAGGAGCCCCATGACCGAGCCGAGCCATCCTGCCGGCGACCTGCCCGGTCGCCGCGTTTCCATCCGTCGCGGCATCGTCCTGGCCGCCGTGCTCGTCGCCATGACGACCGTCGTCGTCGTCCTCGGACCGGCGTACCTCTGGCCGCTCTTCGTCTTCCCTCTCGTCCTCGCCTCGGTCTTCTTCTTCGAGCTCGGCAGCCTCATCGTGACCGGCTGGCTCGGGCTCTTTTTCGTCAACGTGTTCGCGTTCGCCGCGACGCCGACCCCCGAGGCGGTGCGCCAGGCGGTCGTCGGGACGGCGCTCTTCGGGCTCGCGGGCCTGCTGCTCGGTCGCGTCCAGCGCAACCATCACCGCCTGCAGGCCACGCTCGCCGCCACGTCGCTCTGCGACCGCCTGACCGGCCTCTACAACTACGGCACCTTCGTCGACTACCTCCACAACGAGGTCACGAAGACCGACCGCTACGGGGGGCAGCTCACCCTGCTGATGCTCGACCTCGACCACTTCAAGGAGTTCAACGACGTCCACGGGCACGAGGCCGGTAACGACCTTCTGCGCAAGGTCGGCGCCGCGCTGCGCAGCCTGGTGCGCGAGGCGGACGTGGCGGCGCGCTACGGTGGCGAGGAGTTCGCCGTGCTCATCCGCGGCGACGAGTCGCAGGGATTCGAGCTCGCCGAGCGCCTGCGCACCTCGGTGGAGGACCTCTCGGTGACCGTCCGCGGCGGCCGGCGCGCGTACGCCACCGTCTCCGTCGGCGTCGCGAGCTATCCGGGCGCGGCGAGCACCGAGAAGGAACTGATCGAACGCGCCGACGCCGCGCTCTACGCCTCGAAGCACCGGGGGCGGAACCGCGTGACCATCGCGACCCTCATCAGCCGCGAAGGCGAGGCGGCGGCGCTGAGCGCGTGAACGCGCCTCAGCGCGAGAAGCTCACGTTCGGCAGGCGAGCGTCGGGTCGCGCGTAGAGGTCGCCGCAGAACAGCTCCACTCCGTTGCGCCGCAGGATGCTCTCCTGCTCCTCGCTCTTCACCCCGGTCGCGACCAGCTGGGCGCCGACGCGGCCGGCGAAACGCACGAGGAGCTGGACCACCTCGACCGCAGTCTGCTCTCCGGTGACGCCGGCGACGAGCACCGGGTCGAGGCAGAGGAAGTCGGGAGACGCTTCGGCGATGAGTTCGAGCGTCGTGAACTGCGCCCCCAGCCCCGCGAGGCAGAGCTGGAATCCCATCTCGCGCACGTTCGCGAGCGTGCGCAGCGTGGACGCCGTGTTCGTGCGCAGCTCGTCGGCGTCGATCTCGAAGACGACGTGCTGGGGCACGAGCGCCTGGTTGAGCGAGTAGAACTCGCTGAGGGCGACGACCGCGGCGTTGGGCAGCTCCGCGGCGGCGCACCAGACGAAGAGCAGGTCGTCGGGCTCGAGCCCGGCGGCCGCCTCGACGGTCGCCGCCCTGGCGGCGACCCCGTAGGCGGGCAGCAGGCTCGAGCGGCGGGCCACGTCGAGAAGCACGTCGGGAAGCCGCAGCGGGGCGTAGAACGGACCGCGCAGACTGCTGCGGTAGCCGATCGCGGCGCGCGTCTCGAGGTCGACGACCGGCTCGAACAACGGCTCGAGCTCTCCCTCCTCGACGCAGTGGGCGAGAGTCTTCTCGAGCTCCTGCTCGTAGAGCGCGGCCTGCTCCTCAGCTGCCTGCATCGCGAGCGCGACGCCGCGCTGCAGGTTCTGCTCGAAGGTGAGGGCCTCGTCGCCCTCGAGGATCGCCGCTCCCACCGACGGATGGACGCGGTCGTAGACGCCAGGCGCGAGGTCGTTGAGGAGCAGCGACTGCAGGCGCTCGTAGACGCGGCGCGTCACCTGGGCGAGGTCGTCGCCGGAGATGGTCTCGGCCGACCGTGGGGGCGAGAGCAGCACGATGAAGGCATCGTCGGTGAGCGTGAAATCGGCGACCACGTCGAGGCGGCGGAGGGTGCTCCCGACCATGCCGCCGAGGTTGGCGGCGACGGCGTCGAGGATGTCGCGGACGATCTGCCAGCCGAAGATGGGCTCGAGCCGTCCGTAGCGGTCGAGCTTGACGTAGAGGATCGCGACGCTCCCGCGTCGCTCGAGCTCGAGACGGATCGCGTCGGCGACGACGCTCAGCGCCGGGAGACGCGAGGCTCCGTCGCTGACCAGACTGCGCATCGTGGTCTGTGCGCGGCGGAGGGTGTCATCGTTCGGTGATTCCACGCTCGCCCCCTTCGTCGTTCAAGAAGGCGCCGGCGTCTTGGCTCTGGCGGGCTTGTCCGCCGCGCCGTCGCCGGCCCCCGGAGGAGTCTCGGCCTTCGCCTTCGCGGGCTCGGCCGCCGGCCCGTCTCCCGACGGTGACGCGGTCTCGCCGTCGCCCTTCGCAGGCCGGCCGCGTGAGCCGCGTCCGTAGTCGGTGGTGTAGAAGCCCGAACCCTTGAAGTGGATCGCCACCGGGTGGAGCACCCTGCGCAGGTGGCCGCCGCAGCGGTCGCACACCTCGAGGGGATCGTCGCTCATCTTCTGCATGACCTCGAATCGGGCCTCACAGGCGTCGCATCGGTATTCGTAGGTGGGCACAGGCAGACTCCCCGGCGACGGCGTTCGAGCGCTCAGTCTAGCACACGCTCGCGCTCGGCCCGGCCTCGCCGGCGGTCGGCGCGAGCGGCGGCGCAGACGACCGTCAGGGCGCGAACGGCGGCAGGTGGCCGGCGATCACGAGCCGTGGCGAGAAGGCGCGGATGCGCCGCCACGAGGCGAGCAGATCGTCGGCCTCGGGACCGGGCTCCGGGTCCATCGCGTCGAAGCGCTCGCGGCCGGGACCGACGATGTCGCCGCACAGCGCGACGACACCCTCCGCCGTGTCGACGGCGTACGTCACGCCGCCGGGGGTGTGACCCGGCGTCAGCGCCCAGCGCACGCCCGGCGCGAGCTCTCCTTCGCTGCCGCGAAGGACGCGCAGCTCGCGTGCCCCCAGGATGCCCTCGACCACGGGCCAGTGCGGCGCCCCGATCTCGGACTCGTGCAGCGCCACCGGCAGCGGCAGGTCGACGCACGCGCAGGCGTGGTCGTCGTGCGCGTGCGTCAGCGCCACCAGGTCGATGTCGGCCAGACCCAGGCCCAGCGCGGCCAGCGCCTTGAGGACGGGCTCGTTCTGGAACTGCAGGCCGGGATCGACGAGGATCGTGGCGTCGCCGCGCAGCAGCACGGTATTGGGGAACGTCGTCATGCCCACCACCGCCTTCTCGGCGCGAAGCCGGCTGTAGGCGAGGTACGCCTCCGGAGACCGGTGCTCCGGCAACACGTCGACGGCGCCGTTCTCGACGCTGAAGGCGAACCGCGCCGTCGGGATGAGGACGTCGACCGCGTACACCGCGGTCACTCTCTCGGACTCGGTCGCGGGCCCGTCACGAGGGTGCGGCCGCCGGCGGCTCGTCGTCGCGGGCGTAGATGAAGTCGACCTTGTCGAGGTTGAGCACGACGAAGGGCGACTTCTCGAGGAGGTCGCCCGACTGGGAGTCGAAGATGTCGGCGTCGGCGAGCGTGAGACGCGTGTCGTTGAACGAACGGATGAAGTCCGAGGCGCGTCGCGAGGTTGCCCGATGACCTACCCCGAAGTAGGCGATGCCGACGACCTTGAAGCGGTCGACGTAGGCGACGACCTTGAGCTCCTTGAAGCCCGTCTCGGCCCGGTTGGTCTCTGCCGCGTCCGCGCTCGCATCCACCATGGCTCTCTCAGCTCCCTTCCGGGCCGGCGTCCGGAGACGCCGGCGACGATACCTCCGGGGTGTTCTGATCCTGCGCGGCGCACAGGGCGCCGGCGAAGGCCGAGACCCCCCCTCTGCGCCGCCAGCCCGACTTGAAGCGGGCGAGGGCAGTACGCCCAGACCCACCGTCGCGCGGCGTCGCGAAGAGGCCGGCGACGGCGCCCACGAGACCCCCGAAGAAGAACGTGCGACCCTTGCGCATCGCGGCCACTGTAGCACACGGCGCCCTGCGGCCGGGCACGCCGGACGCCGGGCGCCGAAGCGTCAGCGGCCGAAGACCAGGGCTCCCTCCGACACCGTCACGCGAACGGTGTCCCCCTGGGTGAAGGTCCCTTGAAGGAGTTCGCGCGAGAGCGGGTTCTCGAGCAGTCGCTGGATGGCGCGCTTGAGGGGCCGCGCACCGAACTGGGTGTCGTAGCCGGCGTCGGCGATCAGGCCCTCGGCTTCGGGGCTCACCTCGAGCGTCATGCCCTGTGCCGCGACCTGGCGCCTCACCTTCTCGACGAGCAGCTCGACGATCCGCCGGAGCTGCTCGCGCGTGAGCGCGTGGAAGACGATGATCTCGTCGACCCGGTTGAGGAACTCGGGCCGGAACACCTGCTTGAGCTCGTCCATGAGCAGGCGCTCGACGCGCTCGTACTCGCGTTCCATCTCGTCGCCCGCCGGGATGAGGGGGGCGCCGACGTTGCTGGTCATGATGATGACCGTGTTCTTGAAGTCGACGGTGCGGCCTTTGTTGTCGGTCAGGCGGCCCTCGTCGAGGATCTGCAGCAGCATGTTGAAGACATCGGGGTGCGCCTTCTCGATCTCGTCGAGCAGGACGACGCTGTACGGCCGGCGGCGCACCGCCTCGGTGAGCTGGCCGCCCTCCTCGTAGCCCACATAGCCGGGCGGCGCGCCCACGAGGCGCGACACGCTGTGGCGCTCCATGTACTCACTCATGTCGAGGCGCACCATGGCCTCTTCGTCGTCGAAGAGGAACTCGGCCAGGGCGCGCGCGAGCTCGGTCTTCCCCACCCCGGTCGGGCCGAGGAAGATGAACGAGCCGATCGGCCGCTTGGGATCCTTGAGCCCGGCCCGCGCGCGGCGCACGGCTTCGGCGACGGCCACGACCGCGCGGTCCTGGCCGACGACCCGTCCGTGCAGCTTCTCCTCCATGCCGAGGAGCTTCTCGGCCTCGGCCTGTCGCATGCGCTGGACCGGGATGCCGGTCCACTTGCTGACGATGCCCGCGATGTCGTCGGCGCCCACGGTCGCGTCGGCGATGCCCTTGTCGCCGAGCCACGCGTCCTTGGCCTGCACGAACGTCCGCTGGATCTTGTCGGCCTGGTCGCGAAGCTGGGCGGCGCGCTCGTAGTCCTGCGCCTGGACGGCGGCGGCGCCCTCCCGCGCGAGATCGTTCAGACGCACCTCCATCTCGCGCAGGTCGGTGGGCAGCATGGTCGCCTCGATGCGCAGCTTGCTCGCCGCCTCGTCGACCAGATCGATCGCCTTGTCGGGCAGGAAGCGGCCGCTGATGTAGCGGTCCGAGAGGTTCGCCGCGGCGGCGAGCGCCTCGTCGGTGATCTTCACCTTGTGGTGGGCCTCGTACTTGTCGCGCAGGCCCTTGGAGGATGGCGATCGTGTCCTCGACACTCGGCTCGCCGACGAGGATCGGCTGGAAGCGGCGCTCGAGGGCGGCGTCCTTCTCGATGTGCTCGCGGTACTCGTCGAGCGTGGTGGCACCGACGGCCTGCAGCTCGCCGCGGGCGAGCAGCGGCTTCATCATGTTGGAGGCGTCGACCGCCCCTTCGGCGGCGCCGGCGCCCACGACCGTGTGCAGCTCGTCGACGAACAGGACCACGTCGCGGGCCCGCTGTATCTCGTCGAGCACGCCCTTGAGGCGCTCCTCGAACTCGCCGCGGTACTTGGCGCCGGCGACCATGCCGCCGAGGTCGAGCGCCAGCACGCGCTTGCCGCGCAGGCTCTCGGGCACGTCGGCGGCGACGATCTTCTGCGCGAGCCCCTCGGCGATCGCCGTCTTGCCCACGCCGGGCTCGCCGATAAGGACGGGGTTGTTCTTGGTGCGGCGGCTGAGGACCTGGACGACGCGCTTGATCTCCTCGTCGCGGCCGATGACGGGATCGAGCCGGTCGTCGCGCGCCAGGGCGGTCAAGTCGCGGGTGTACAGCTTGAGCATGCTCTCGCCGGTGGCCTGTTCCTCGAAGTCGACGCCGGATGAACGCACCTGGGCGAGGGCGCGCACGAGCGCCTCCTCGGTCACGCCCGAGTCGCGCAGGACCGCGCTGCCGCGGCCCTCGCCCTCGAGAAGCACACCGAGAAGCAGGTGCTCGGTACCGACGAAGGGGTCGCCCATCTGCTGGGCGCGCTGGACGGCGATATCGAGAGCGGCCTTGGCGCGCGGGGTGAGCGCAAGCTGGTCGCCCGCGCCACCGCTGCCGCCGCTGGTCTCGACGAGCCGTCCCGCACGCGCCATGACGCCGCCCTTGTCGATGCTCATCAGCCCGAAGAGCTGGTCGACGACGCCCCCCGGAAGGCTGAGCACGCCGAGCAGCAGGTGCTCGGTGCCGACCTGGCTGCCGCCCGCCCGGCGCACCACGCCCTGCGCGGTCTCGAGCGCCTCGCGCGCCCGCTCGGAGAACTTGTTCACGTCCATCGCCGCCCCCTGCCGTCCTCGCGCTGCGTGTCAGCGCCCGCGCCGCCGGCGCGGCAGCGGCACGAGCGCCGCCGAGCGCAACGGGACGAGCTCGAAGCGCTGTCCGCGCTCGGCCTGCGCCACCGCCCTGCGCATCTCGTCCATCGTCTCACTGAGGCGCGTGTGAAGCCCTTCGATCTCGCGCGCCATCGCGGCGAGCTGTCCCTCCATCGTCAGGACGCGCTCGACGCCGGCCAGGTTGAGACCCATGTCCGTGAGCTCCTGGATCCGGCGGAGCCGCTCGACGTCGCGGCGCGAGTAGCGCCGCGTGTTCTTCGCCGAGCGCTGCGGCCGCACGAGGCCGCGCCGCTCGTAGACCCGCAGGGTCTGCGGGTGCATGCCGGCCAGTTCCGCGGCGATCGAGATCATGAACAGGGGGCTGTCGACGTCGTCCTCGAACCTCATCGTCCACCCGCCGCGTGCGTCATCTTCGGCCATCTCATCTGGTCCCTCAGGCGCGCCCGAACGCCGCCTCGCGCGGATCGGCGAGCGTCGCGCCGAGCTTCTCGAGCAGCTGCTTCTGCTCCTTGCTGAGCTTGTCGGGCACCGCGATGCGCAGACGCACCAGCAGGTCGCCCTGACCGCCCTTGATCTTCGGAGCACCCTTTCCGCGCACGCGCAGGGTCCGCCCGTCCTGGCTTCCCGCCGGCACCTTGAGCGAGACGTTGCCGCCACCCGGCGTGGGCACCTTGACGCGCGTGCCGAGCGCGGCCTCGCTGAGGGTCACCGGGACCTCGAGGACGAGGTCGTCGCCGCGACGGTCGAACAACACGTCCTCCTCGACGCGCACCACCACGTAGAGGTCGCCCGCCGGTCCGCCACGCAGGCCGGCCTCGCCCTTACCCTTGATGCGGATGCGGGTGCGGTCCTTGACGCCGGCAGGGACCTTCACCGAGTAGCGCCGCGTGCGGGTCTGCACGCCGCTGCCACCGCACTCCGTACACGGATGCTCGACGAGTGTCCCGTTGCCCAGGCAGCGGGGGCAGGGCTGCGAGAGGGCGAAGAAGCCCTGGTTCTGGGCGACGACTCCGCGCCCCTGGCAGTCGGGGCAGACCTTCGGCGTCGTCCCCGCCTTGGCGCCGGTGCCGCGACAGGCGTCGCAGGTGTCGGGCTTCTCGACCGGGACACGGACGGTCACGCCGCGCAGGGAGTCGTCGAACGAGACGGTGACCTCGGCCTGCAGATCGGCGCCGCGCTCGGCGGCCTGCCGGCGCCCGCGAGCGCCGGCCCGTCCGCCGCCGGCGGCGCCGCCGAACAGGCCGGAGAGCATGTCGCCCAGATCGCCCATCTCGAACGTCGCACCGCCCTGCTGGAACGTGCGCGGGTCGAAGCCCTGGAAGCCGCCCTGACCCGGACGGAAGCCGCCGGGGCCGGTGCCGAAGGCACCCAAGCGGCTGAGCTCGTCGTACTGCTTGCGTTTGGCCGGGTCGGAGAGGGTCTCGTAGGCCTGGTTGACCTCCTTGAACTTCTCCTCCGCGCCCTTGTCGCCCTGGTTCTTGTCGGGGTGGTGCTGGCGGGCGAGCTTGCGGAAGGCCTTCTTGATCTCGTCCTGTGAGGCGGTCTTGGCGACGCCGAGTGTCTGGTAGAAGTCGCCCATGGCCTACCGCGCGACGACCACCTTCGCCGGCCGCAGAAGGCGACCGTGCAGCAGGTAGCCGCGCTCCAGCACCTTCGAGGACGGCGCCTTCGTCGTGATCGTCCGAAGGCTGCGTCATGACCGCCTCATGGACCGTGGGGTCGAACGCGTCGCCGGGCGACGCGGGGACCTCTTCGAGGCCCTTGCGCGGAGAGCGCGTCGCGCAGTTGTCCGGCGACGAGCTGCAGGCCGGCGATGAGCTGACCCTCCTCGTGCCGGTCCGCCGCCTCGAGAGCGCGGCCCATGTTGTCGACGACCGGCAGAAGCGCCTCGACGACGTCCTCTCCGGCGCGCAGGCGCAGCTCGTCGGCGTCGCGTCGCACGCGCTTGCGGTAGTTCTCGAACTCGGCCTGAAGGCGACGGAGATGGTCGAGGTAGTCGTCGCGCTCGGCCGCGAGTCGCTCCGCAAGGTCGTCGTCGCGGCTGCCGGCGATGGCCTGAGGAGCGTCGGTCTCGTCGGCCGCCGCTGCCCCGGCCTCGGCGCCCTCCTCCCAGCCGACGTCCTCGTGGCGTCGTCTGGCCTCGTCCTGCTTGTGCTTCCTGTCGGTCATCGCCTCGCGTCTCTCCGTCTGTGTCGTGGGCCGGGCGGTGGGGCCGGCACCCGGCTCCGCCGCCCGGCGGGTCATCACTTCTGGGCCTTCTTCGCCTCCACTGCCTTCTTCGCCTTGACCTCGATCCGCTTCGGCCTCTCCTCCTCGACCTTCGGCACGGTCACGGTGAGGATGCCGTCGTCGTAGGCCGCCGCGATCTCGTCGGCCTTGACGCCCTGCGGGAGGGCGAGACTGCGCTGGAAGGAGCCGAAGCGACGCTCCACACGGTAGTACCGCTCCTCGTCGAGCTTCTCCTCGAAGCGGCGCTCGCCCTTGATCGTGAGGACGTTGTCCTCGACCTCGATCTGGATCTCGTCGGGGTCCATCCCCGCGAGTTCGGCCTTGAGGACGACGGCGTCCTTCGTGTCGAAGACGTCGACCGCCGGCAGCCAGCTCTCCTGTCGCCCGCCCCAGACCTGGTCTACCAGCCGATTGAGCTGGTTCTGGACCTGGGTCATCTCGCGGAACGGGTCCCATCTGATGATCGCCATGGTTGACACCTCCTCGGGTGGTGTTGGGACCTACTTGCTCTCGTCCTCGTCGAGGACCTCGTAGTCACCTTCCTCGACGTTCTCGTCGCCGGAGGTCTCACCGGAGCCGTCACCGCCACCCGCGGACTGCTGCTGCTGGGCCTGCTGGTAGACGGCCTCGGCCAGCTTGTGCGAGGCCTGCATGAGGACGTCCGTCTTGGTCTTGATGAGCTCGACATCGTCGCCATCGAGCGCCGACTTGACCTCGACCGCCGCGGCCTCGATCTGCTCCCTGGTCGCGGCGTCGACCTTGTCGCCCATGTCGCGCAGCGACTTCTCGGTCGAGTAGACGAGGTTCTCGGCGCTGTTCTTGACGTCGGCCACTTCGCGCGCCTTCTGGTCCTCCTCGGCGTGCGACTCGGCGTCCTTCATCATGCGCTCGATGTCCTGCTCGCTCAGGCCGCTGGACGCGGTGATGGTGATCTTCTGTTCGTTGCCGGTGCCCAGGTCCTTGGCGCTCACGTGCACGATGCCGTTGGCGTCGATATCGAAGGCGACCTCGATCTGCGGGATGCCGCGCGGCGCCGGCGGGATGCCGACGAGCTGGAACTTGCCGAGGGTCTTGTTGAAACGCGCCATCTCGCGCTCGCCCTGGAGGACGTGGATCTCGACGCTCGTCTGATTGTCCTCGGCGGTCGAGAAGATCTCGCTCTTCTTGGTCGGGATCGTCGTGTTGCGCTCGATCAGCTTCGTGAAGACGCCGCCCTTGGTCTCGATGCCGAGACTCAGCGGCGTCACGTCGAGGAGCAGGACGTCCTTGACCTCGCCGGCCAGCACGCCGCCCTGGATGGCGGCGCCGACGGCGACGACCTCGTCCGGGTTGACGCCCTTGTGCGGCTCCTTGCCGACGAGCTGCTTGACACGCTCCTGGACGGCGGGGACGCGGGTCATGCCGCCGACGAGGATGATGTGGTCGATCTGGTCCGGACGGAGGTTGGCGTCGGCCATGGCACGTTCGACCGGCCCCACGATGCGCTCGACCAGGTCGTGCGTGAGCTCGTCGAACTTCGCCCGCGTGAGCGTCTGGTCGAGGTGCTTGGGACCGTTCTCGTCGGCGGTGATGAACGGCAGGTTGATGTTGGTGCTCGTCGTCGTCGAGAGCTCGATCTTGGCCTTCTCGGCCGCCTCGTACAGGCGCTGCAGGGCCATCTTGTCCCTGCTCAGGTCGATGCCCTGGCTCTGCTTGAACTCGGCCGCCATCCAGTCGACGACGGCCTTGTCGAAGTTGTCGCCGCCGAGATGGGTGTCGCCGTTGGTCGATTTGACCTCGAAGACGCCGTCGCCGATGTCGAGGACCGAGACGTCGAACGTGCCGCCGCCGAGGTCGAAGACGAGGATCGTCTGGTCGTGCTCCTTGTCGAGACCGTAGGCGAGCGCCGCCGCGGTGGGCTCGTTGATGATGCGCTTGACCTCGAACCCGGCGATCTTGCCGGCGTCCTTGGTCGCCTGACGCTGCGAGTCGTTGAAGTAAGCCGGGACGGTGATGACCGCCTCGCTGACCTTCTCGCCAAGGTAGTCCTCGGCGTCGCGCTTGAGCTTCTGCAAGATCATCGCCGAGATCTCGGGCGGCGTGTAGGTCTTGCTGCCGATCTCGACCGAGGCGTCGCCGTTGCCGGCCGCCTGGACGTGATACGGCACGATGGTCATCTCTTCGGCCACATCGCCGTACTTGCGCCCCATGAAGCGCTTGATCGAGAAGACGGTGTTCTCGGGGTTCGTCACGGCCTGACGGCGGGCGACGCTGCCGACGAGCCGCTCGTTGCTCTTCGAGAAGGCCACGACCGACGGCGTCGTGCGACCACCCTCGGAGTTGGGGATGACGGTCGGCTCGCCGCCCTCGAGGACGGCCATGCAACTGTTCGTCGTCCCCAGGTCGATGCCGAGTACCTTGCCCATGAACGTTCCTCCTTCACCGTGCCGAACCCGTGCCGACACATGTCGATTCAAGAAATCTAAGCGTTATTGTGTCAGATGTATCGCCGTCACGCAACAACGCCAAACACGCACGCGGGGGCTCGAGCCGCGCAGAAGCGCAAGGGACGCGGACGGCCGGCGGCGGGCAGGCGCCCGCCGCCGGCCGTCGAATCCTTCACGCGGACCCCGAGGTGAGCATGGCGACGTCAGACCCCATCTGCGGACCCGGCCGGATCTTCGTGCCCCGCTGGGTCCAGCTCGCCCTCCTGCCGGCGCTCGCCATCATGGCCTGGTTCGCGATCGGCGCGCTCGAGCAGGTGCTCTTCATTTTCCTCGTCGCGGCGTTCATCGCCATGGTCCTCAACCCCCTTGTGCGCCTTCTTCAGCGTGCCCGTGTGCCGCGCTTCCTCGGCGTGTTCCTGGTCTACGCGGCGTTCGTCGCGGTGGTCGTCGCCGTCGTCGTGCTGGTGTGGCCGCCGGTCGTCGAGCAGATGAACGCCCTCGTCGACGCCGTGCCGGGCACCGCCGACGAGGCTCGCGGGGGCATCCAGCGCCTCCAGGAGATCTCGGATCGCTATGGACTCGGGATCCAGGTGGACAAGGAGATCCGCGACCTCGCGGCGACGATCTCCGAGCGGATCCCGGCGGCGAGCCGCGACATCGTCGGCGTGGGTGCCCAGGTCGTCCGGCAGGTCACGCTCGCCATCATCGTGATCGTCGTCTCGATCTACATGCTGCTCGACGCGCGCCGCATCGGGCGTTTCGTCGCCGGCCACTTCCCCACGCGCAGCGTGGCGGACGGCGAGGAGTACGTGAGTCGCGCCCAGGGCGCCGTGGTCGACTACATCAAGGCGCAGCTGCTGCTGTCCGTGATCCTCGGCGCCAGCGTGGGCCTGGCGATGTGGCTCCTGGGCGTGGTCGGCGTCTTCCCCAACGGCAGCAAGTACGCCCTCTTCTTCGGGGTCTGGGCGGGGGTCATGGAGGCGTTGCCCTACCTCGGCCCGGTGCTGGCGGCGATCCCGCCCACCTTCGTCGCCCTCTTCGAATCGCCCGCCGCCGCCCTCTGGGTGATCGTCGTCTTCATCTTCATCCAGGAGGTGGAGGGTCACATCCTGGTCCCGGTGATCATGGGCGGCCGGTTCCGTGTGCACCCGCTGATCGTGATCTTCGCGGTCCTCGCCGGCGGCGAGATCCACGGCCTCACCGGCATGCTGCTCGCGATCCCGCTGATCCCGCTGATCAAGGAGACCATCGACTTCCTGCGCCCGCGCGTGAGCTTCGAGACCTGGTGCTTCGCGGTACGCGGAACGGTCGGCGACGCGCTTGATCCTGCAGGCGGGGCAGACCGCCCTGCCGGCCCGTCCGCCAGCGACTGAGCGCCTTCCCCCGCGCACCGGCTCGCCCGCCGCGGTGACCGCTGCGGACCGCCGCTGCCGGCCACGCCAACGGCGCGTGGTCTTCCCCGACGCGTCTCGCGGTGGCAGGATGTACCGGTGGGCGGCGACGCCGGCCGATGGCACCGCTCCGCGACCGGCAGGCATCTCAAGCGACCGCGGCGGCAGGGCGCATCGGAAACGATTGCCTTGGTGCTCGGATTCCTGTATACCTGCGTGCACCGTGGCCATACCCGCAGGGGTGTGTCGCGCGCGGACTCTCGATCATGGGACCGGGGAACAGACCAGGCGCGGCCATCGAGGCCGCATTTGGCGGACGCCACGCGCCGCGCGCGTCGTCGCGTCGGCGCTCGGCGCATGAGTCTCGACGCCACTCCCCGGCCCCGCAGGAGCTTCCTCTTGTCGAATCGCGACGCCCGGCACCCGGGTTCCGTGCGTTCGCATTCGTCCTTTGATCCGCTTGACGAAAGGAGGTGATCGATGACAACGGATCGAGTCCCTGACCAGCCACGCAAGGAGGTGACCATGACGAAGCGTCTCGTTCTCGCAGCACTCGTGGTGGCCGCCGCCCTGGTGCTGGCTGCGCCGGCGATGGCCTTTGACGGCTATCGATCGGACTACACGCCGACATACGGGCAGGACATCGTCTCCTGCGAGGGGTGTCACAGCACCTGGAGCGAGTTCACCGGCTGGCAGTCCACGTCGCACGCCATGGTCGGCACGGTGGAGATCGACCCCGACACCGGCGAACTCATCGGCGGGACGGCGAACGCCGAGCCGATCGCCGACGGCCCCGGCTGCGCCGGCTGCCACAGCGGCAACTACTCGCCGCAGAAGCACATCCCGAACGCCGCCGGCGTGTACCCGCACGAGAACACGCTCCTCGGCGACGACGCCTTCACCGAGCCGTTCGTCGGTTGCTCCGCGTGCCACGTCGGCTTCGCCTACACTCACGAGGCGTTCGAAGGGTCGCCAAGTGCCAACCTGGCCAACGCCGACATCTGCGGCCAGTGTCACTCGCGCTACTCGGCGAGCGTCGTCCAGTACGAGAATTACGATGGCTCGTTCTCGACGCGCCAGTACACGCTGGGCAACTTCAGTCCGCTGGGCACGCCCGCCAACGGTTGGATGCCCGATCCGATCGCCGACTACCTGAACATCGCTACGCCGGCCGCTCCGCAGTCGATGGTCTACTACGAGGACGGGGACGGGAAGCTGTTGCCGTGGAGCGCCCGCGGTCACGAAGAGGGCGCGCAGCAGTACAACGAGTGGGCCGTGGCGTATACGGACGATGAGGGAGAGGAGCACATCGAGGGCCACGCCAACGCCCTCGACGGCTTCATCGAGACGATGGGCGGCAAGTTCCCGTTCATGACCCCGTGTCTCGAGTGCCACTCGGCCGACTATCGCCTGGCCGAGGAAGGCAGCAAGCCGACCATCAACGAGGCCAAGTACGGCGTCACGTGCCAGGTCTGCCACGACCCGCACGAGCAGAGCGAGCAGACCTCGCTCTGGAACGAGGAGCGCAACCCGCAGCTCACCGCTCCGCGTGAGGAGCTCTGCGTCGAGTGTCACAACGCCGAGATCCCCGCCGGCGAGACCGCGACTCCCGGGCTCGGATGTCCATCATCCGATGAAGGAGATCATGGACGGCACCGGCGCGATCGGCGTGCCTGAGGGCTCGCCGAGCGTCCACAAGGGCAAGTGCGTCCAGTGTCACATGGTCCCGACCGACTACGATCGCAACGGCGTGCCCATGACGGGTGCCAACCACGTGTTCGCGATCGTCGAGCCCGACGTCGCAGCAGAGTCGCTGTCGACGGCCGCCATCGGCGGCGTCAAGCGTCCGCTCCCGGCCTCGTCGTGCTCGCTGTGCCACGGGAGGTCGTCCGACCCGTACGCGACCTACCTCACCGGTACGTTCGAGAACCGCCAGGATCAGATGAAGACCTGGGACGCGGAGGTCGGCGTCGAGCTGACCGCAGCGGCCGGTCGCCTTGGCTACGACAGCATTTCCAAGGCACGCACGGAGATCAACAAGAAGGACCAGGCCGACTGGAACGCCAGCGAGCTCGCCTTCATGAGCGCCTACACCAACCGGACGTTCATCGAATCAGAGGGCAGCTGGGGCATCCACAACTGGCCGTACGCTTCGGCCGTGATCCAGAAGGCCCTCGAGCAGGCGAAGTCGGTCAAGGACACCCTTGACGGCATCACCATCGACCAGTCGCCGGCGCCGTACACGACGCCGAAGACGATCACCTACGGCCAGACGGTCGTGATCAGCGGCAAGGTAGTGGGCGGCGACGCTGACCTGATGCTCGGCGGCATGGCCGTCATCTGGGCGAAGCCGGCGTCCGGCACCCGCTACACGCCGGTCGGCAGCACGTACCTGTTCGGTGACAACGTCGACATGTACAGCGTCTCGGTCATGCCGGCGGAGCAGACCAGGTACATCGTCCAGTTCGCCGGCAACGCCTCCTACGAGGCCCTGGTGTCGACGGCCTACCTGGACGTCAAGGTCAAGTGGAAGCTTGCCATCAAGGCCTCAGCCTCAAGTGCCAAGCTGAACGCCAAGGTGACGTTCTCGGGCTCCGTCGGACCCAAGGCGACGGGCTCGGTCACCATCGAGAAGGCGAAAGCCGGCGGCACCTACAGCAAGGTGACGACGGCCACCGTCGACAGCGCCGGCAACTACTCGAAGGCAGTCAAGATGGCGTGGAAGGGCACGTGGTATTTCCACATCACGTTCCCTGCGGATGCCACGCACCTCGCCAACAAGAGCGCGTACATCAAGGTCGTGGTCAAGTAGGACCGCACCTGCCGCGCCGGGCGTGCCCGGTGCGATCGTACCGCAGACAGAGGGCGGCCCCGCGAGGGGCCGCCCTCTTCTCGTCCGCGGGACCGTCCTGATAAGCTGAGCTCAAGAATCGTCAAGGTCGCCGTCGACCGTCCTGATGTCTTCCGAATCGGCTTCCGAAACAGCCAACTTGTTGCCGAACCCTACACATCCGATGATCTCGCCTGTAGACTGGCGCCGCGCGCGACGCGCGCGGACCTGCGGCCAAGCCCGCCCGCACCCGCTGTCACCGGCCGAGGTGCGTCGACGTTCGACACCTTGCAGTGGAGGAAGGTGATAACCGGCCGATCCGACGCCAGCGAGTCGCAGTGCTGCGCCCCGCTCCGCCTCAAGGCACACAGACCCGGCGGAGCGCGAGGAAGTGTTCAAGTCCCGTCGCGGAACCCACTTGTACGTGGCCGTTCCGGCGGGAGCCCGACAAGGAGTGGACCGAGAATGGCAGAGTGCGTACCTAACCGTAAGCTCATCGCCGAACTGACGAAGAAAGAGGAGAAGATCCTCGAAGACCGGACCCCGAAGTCCCTCGAGCTCTACAAGCGCGGCATCCAGCACATGCCCATGGGCGTCGCCTCCACGTATCAGGCCCGTGACCCGTACCCCGTGTACTTCACGTACGGCAAGGGCCCGCACATCTGGACCGTCGACGGGCAGGAGCTCGCCGACTTCCACAACGGCTTCGGCTGCATGGTGCAGGGCCATGCGCATCCCGTCATCGTCGAGGCCATCCAGAAGCGCGCCCCGCTGGGCACGCAGTTCGCCCTGCCGACCGAGGACTCGGTCATCATGGCCGAGCACCTCGCGGGCGCCTTCAAGCTGCCCAAGTGGCGCTTCGTGAACTCGGGCTCCGAGGCCACCATGGACGCCATCCGCGTGGCCCGCGCCTTCACCGGCCGTGAACCCATCGTCAAGATGTTCGGCTCCTACCACGGGCATCACGACTACGTCATGGTGAGCATCGGCGCCCTCGACTACGGCAAGATCGGCCCGCGCGACGACTACGCTTCGCTCAGCTACGGCGCCGGCATCCCGCAGAGCTCGATCGACCTGACCGTCCCGGTACCGTTCAACGACCTCGAGAACATGACCAAGCGCATCGAGCGCATGGTGGAGGCGGGCAACACGCCGGCCTGCGTCATCATGGAAGCCGCCATGATGAACCTCGGCGTCGTGCTGCCCGAGCCGGGCTTTCTCGAGGGCGTCCGTGCGCTGACCAAGAAGCACGGCATCGTCCTGATCTTCGACGACGTCAAGGTCGGCATCTGTACCGCCCGCGGCGGCTCCGTCGAGCGCTACGGCGTCGTACCCGACATGATCACCCTGGGCAAGGCGATCGCGGGCGGAACGCCGGCCGGCGCCATCGGCGGCAGCGACGAGGTCATGGAGAAGGTCAACGACGGCACCGTGTTCCAGGTCGGCACGTACAGCGGCAATCCGCTCAGCATGGCCGCCGCCCGGGCCAGCTTCGAGCAGGTCATGACCGACGATGCCTACAAGCACCTGAACCACCTGAACGACAGGATCATCGCCGGGTGCGACGCCGTCTGCAAGAAGTACGGCTTCCCCGGCTCCACCGTCGGCATCTCGTCGAAGGGCTGCGTCAACTTCGCCCTCGACAAGATCACCGACTACGAGTCGTTCATCAGGAACCAGGACCACGAGCTCGTCGCCCTAGCCTGGCTGTACAACATCAACCGCGGCATCGTCATCGCCCCCGGTCGCGAGGAGGAGTGGACGCTCTCGATCACCCACACTGACGAGGACATCGACCGCTACATCGCGGCTTTCGAGGACCTCGTGCGCGACGTCACCGCCTGAGCGACACCAGGCCTGAGTGAGCCGGCGGAGGCGCCGGCGCAGGGTACACGGCGCGGGGCGGCCCGGAAGGGCCGCCCCGCGCCGTTCCGTTCGTGCGCCGGCGCCCGCTCCCCTCGGCGATGGTGATAGCCTTCGCCGTGCGGCGCCGTGCAGGGGCCCGGTCGCGGCGCCGGCGCTTCGCGAGCAGCCTCGAGTCCGAGAAGGGCGACGTTGGCCTCACGCGCCCTCATGAAGGGAGTCGCTGATACGCCATGACCGATCGCCTCATCGACGACAGTCATCTCAAGCGAACGGCCGAGGTCTTCGCCCGGTGTCGCGAGGTGGTCTCAGGCGGGGAGTCCAGCTACGCGCGCCTCTCGAACACCCGGCCGATCGTCATGGCCGGCGGCGAGGGAGCCTACTTCGAGGACGTCGACGGCAACCGCTACCTCGACTGGTGCCTGGGCTACGGTCCCATGATCTTCGGCCACCGGCCCCGCGAGGTGGTGGACGCGGTCATGCGCCAGATCGACGAGCGCGGCATGCTCTACACCTTTCCCCACGAGCTCGACTACGAGGTCGGGCGCAAGATCGTCCAGGCGGTGCCCGGCGTCGACCAGGTGAGGTTCGCCAACTCAGGCGCCGAAGCCACGCAGGCGGCGATGCGTCTGGCCCGCGCCTTCACCGGCAAGGAGAAGGTCCTCAAGTGGGAGGGCGGCTACCACGGCTTCCTCGACTGCCACGCGCTCTCGTTCGAGCCCGCCGGGACCGAGGCGGCGCCCCAGACCACGCGCTTCAAGGCCGGCATCCCCCGCCTTCAGGAGGAGTGCATCGTCACCGGCACCTTCAACGATCTCGACGGGACCGAGCGCCTGGTCCGGAACCACCGCCACGAGCTCGCCGCGATCATCAGCGAGCCGGTGCTCGCCAGCAGCGGTGTGATCCCGCCGGAACCGGGCTTCCTCGAGGGCCTGCGCCGGATCTGCGACGACAACGAGGTGCTCCTGATCTTCGACGAGGTGATCACGGGCTTCCGTCTCGCGCTCGGCGGCGCCCAGGAGCGCTACGGCGTGCTCGCCGACATCACGACCTGGGGCAAGGCGATCGGCGGGGGGACACCGTGCGCGGCCGCCTTCGGCGCCCGGAGCGAGATCATGGAGCTCGAGGCCCGCGACGAGGTCTTCCACGGCGGCACCTACAACAGCAACCCGATGGTGCTGGCCGGCATGGACGCCACGCTGACGCGCATGATCGACCAGCCCGAGGCCGTCTTCGGCCACATCGAGGCGATCGCCGACGCGATGGTGGCCGGCATGCGCGCGGTCTTCGCCGCCCACGACGTCCCGGCGGTGGTCCAGCAGGCCGGGCCGATCTGGCAGGTCTTCTTCGGGCTCGAGGAGCCGGTGACCCGCGTGCGCCAGTCGGGCGAGAACGACACGGTCTTCTACGAGCACTTCCAGAGGGAGTGCCAAGCGCGGGGCGTGTACTTCCACAACGGCTGGCACGAGCGCTGGTTCGCGAGCACGGCACACACGCAGGCAGAGGTCGACAAGAGCCTCGCCGTGATCGACGAGGCGACGGGGATCGTCAAGAAGCGGCTGGCGGGCGTGCCGCGCATGCCGGCGCACTGACCACCTTCAGGGCGGCGGCGCGCCAGGGCGCCTCACTCAGGGACGAACTTGCCCCAGTCGAGCTGCGGCGCGTCGAGGCCGCCGGCCGGCGCGGACCCCGGGTCCGCGGCTCCGGCGTCGCCCGCCTGGGTCTCCCCCGCCGCCGGCCCAGGCGGACCGGCGCCCTCGCCGGCGAGGCCGTCGAGCAGCGAGCTCACCTCGGCCCAGACGCTGTCACGGTGCGCCTTGAGCTCCGTGTCGGCCTCGGCGCGGGTCTGCTTCTCGGCCTTGACCAGAACGACGCCGGCCTCGGCCAGCATGCCCAGGATGCTCACGACCGTGATCTCCTCGAGACTGGTCGAGGCCGTGATCTCACGCACCGTGCGGTGATCGTCGACCTGGGCGAGGACGTACAGCTCGTCGCGCCCCATCGTCATGGAGTGACGGGGCAGGCTCTCGTAGTCCTTGTTGCGGACCAGCACCGTGTTGGCCTGGCCCAGGACCTCGATGGCCAGGCAGTAGTCGCCGCCGAGCGAGGAGATGTCCATGAGCACCGCATGGGTGTCGATGGTGATGAAATCGACCGCCTTGGCCGCTGGGTCGGCGACGAAGACGAAACTACCGCTGGTCTCGACCTTGACGGCCACCAGCGTGTTCGCGACCTGGCGCGAGAGGACCTCGCGCAGGTCGCGCTCGTGCAGGCGGCCGCTCTCGACGAGGAGGGTGCCGAGCGGCCGCGGCATGCGCTCCTGGAAGGCCAACGCCTCATTCAGGTGCGCCTCGTTGACGAGTGCGCGCTTGAGCAGCTGGCTGCCGAGGACGGTGTCCGTGAAGACCCGTGTCGAGTCCCGGGTCTCGGCGATGCGCCCCGCAACGAAGTGGACGTCGATCTGACGGTTGGGGCACTCGATGTGCAGCGTCCCCGAGCGTCTCGACTTGCCCAGCATCTGCAGGATCTCGACGACGCTGAAGGTGTCTAGTGTGCCCTGCATGACTGACCGGAGTGTATACTCGGGCCGCATGAACGTCGACCTTCACACGCACACCTACCCGTCGTCGTCGTGCTCCCACATCACCTACCGCGACTACATCGCGTGGTGCGTCGACCACCAGGTCGAGGCGGTCGCCCTGACCAACCACGGCGACGTGTCGGACAACCGCAAGCTCGAAGGCGCACTCGCGGCCGAGGGCGTCCTGCTCGTCCACGGAGTCGAGGTCTCGACGATGCTCGGGGACCTTGTCGTCTTCTCCCCGGACCTCGACTACCTGGCCACCTTCCGCGACGTGCAGGAAGCTCCCTCGGCCGGGTCCGTCCCGCCCGACGCGGCCGTCGTCTGGGTGCACCCCGGAGCGGGCGGCGGGCGCAGCGGATCGTCCTTCTACCCCGGCCTCGAGCGCCTCGTCGCACCCGTCCTCGACGCGGTCGAGATCTACAACGGCTCGTGGCTCGACGAACGCTACGTGAGCACCGCGACGGGCATCGCCGACCAGCTCGGCCTGGCACGCACCGGCGGCAGCGACGCCCACGAACCCGACGAGCTCATGACGTGCTACACGGAGTTCCCCGAGCCCGTGCGCTCGACGGCCGACGTCGTCGACAGCCTCAAGCGGCGCGTGACGGTGCCGCACGCGGCTCAGAAGAGCCCGAAGCGGCGCCGCTTCGGGCTCTTCTGAGCCGCGGGGCGGGCGGTGGCATGCTGACCTTGACGCTGGAGACGCCGCGACGCGCGGCCCTCGTCGACATCACCGCGGAGGTGCAGCGCGCCTGCCGCGACCTCGGGATCGCCGAAGGCGCGCTGCTCGTCTTCGTGCCCCACACCACTGCCGGCGTGACGATCAACGAGAACGCCGACCCTTCGGTGCGCGCCGACATGGAGATGGCGCTCGAGCGGATCGCCCCGCGCGACCTCCCCTACGCCCACCTCGAGGGCAACGCCGACGCCCACGTCAAGGCGAGCCTGATGGGTTCGAGTGTCACCGTGCCCGTCGCCGGAGGGCGCGTGCAGCTTGGGACGTGGCAGGGCGTCTACTTCGCCGAGTTCGACGGGCCGCGCCGGCGGCAGGTCCACATCGTGGCCCTGCCCGGCGGCGCGGCCTGAACCATCCCCTCGCCGCCCTCACGATCGTACCGGACGTCCCCGGCGCGGACCGTCAGGGATGGGCCGCCGCGCGTGGCGTCAGCGCCCGAGGACGCGCTCGATGTGGTGGCGGACCTGGTCGGTGCCCAGGATGCCGCCCTCGTTCTTGAGCAGGAGCTGCTCGGCGGTGAAGGTCTGCCCGAGGGACCACAGCCGCTTCACCCACGCGCCGGCCTCGGGGACGGCGAACCACTCCAACCCGTGGCGGTCCTGCAACATCATGCGCAGGGCGCCCTCGAGCATCCACGCACGCAGGTAGCTGGCCGCGTAGAACCCTGCGTCCACATCGGTCAGGTAGTTCTCGGCGGGCACGTCGATCATGATCGCCTCGCTCACACGCTCCCGGTAGGTGGTCGCCATCGCGTCGAGTGACCCCGAGCACGTGTGGAGCTCGGTCTCGTAGGAGAGCTTGGCCGCGTAGCGCCGCAGGTAGAAGAGGTCGGAGACCGTCGCGAAGCGCAGGAAGTCGTCGCAGTCGGCGAACCCGAGGTGACGCTCCAGCCACGCCCGGTTGAGCACGAGGTGGTCGAAGAGGAAGGCGAAGGCCTCCGTCACCGCGTTGTCGCCGAAGTGGCGGTACTCGAACGCCAGGTCGGGCGCGACGTGCGCGAAGTGCTCGGTGTGCCCCGCTTCGTGCAGCAGGGCCGCGTAGTCGTCCTGGCCTCCCTGCGGCAGGACGACGAGGTAGACCTCGTCCGGGACGCGGACCGGGCAGCAGAAGGCGCGCGGCGTCTTGAGCTCGCGGACCTCGGTGTCGAGATGCACGTTCGTCTGCGCGTCCAGGTCGATGCCCATGCCGGCGAGCGTCGAGCGAAGCGTCGGCACGAGACGGTCGGCGGCGAAGACGTCATCGTATGACGGCGCCCGCCAGAGGTAGGGGATGTCGGCGTAGCGCAGCTCGTCGAGGTTCAGGCCGAGTCGCTCGCGCGACAGTCTGTCCATAGAACGCTCGTACAGGCCGGCCGTGTCGTGGAGGAACGCGTCGGTCTTCGCGCGCAGGGCGAGGTAGTCCATGCCCCTGACCTCCTCGAAGAGCGCCATGTAGTGCGCACGGCCGAGACCGCGGGCGAGCTCGTGGCAACGGCGCCACAGCTTGTCGAGCAAGGGGTTGAGATGCTCGACGGTGGCCGCCGTGCGCGCTTCCTGGATGCGCGCGCGCCGCGCCCTGTCGGCCTCGTTGGCGAGCACGACGGGCGCGGCGCGCAGCCCGATCTCCTCGCCGTCCACCGTGATGGTCGCCTGGCCCTCCGTGTTGGCGACCTCGTCGCTGAGGTTCCCGATCTCGGCCCCCATGTAGCCGTCCACCGCGAACGCGAGCAGGTAGGCGAGTCGCCGCTTCTCGTCGCCCTGCGCCAGAGCGTAGAGACGGTCGAGCTCGGAGACCGTCTCCTGCGTGAAGAGCGCCGGGTGGCGCTGGTAGACGGACGCAGTGTCGCAGACCGGCTTCTGACCCGAGAAGTGGTCGTAGACCTCCTTCTCGAGCGCCGCGACGAACCTCTCGGCGTCGCGACGGTACTCCTGAAGGTCGATCGGCATCGACACGCTCCCCTTGATCGCGTTCTTGACCCCGCCGGCGGCGGCACTCAGGCGACTCTAGCAGACGACGGGCGCCGGCGACCCGCCGGGCAAGGCCTCAGTGGGTGGACAATCGGACAGCGGACGCAAACAGTCTCGCCAGGCCGCCCGGCGCAGGCTAGACTGCCTCGATGCCTCCACGCGGCGGTGACATTCTCGAGCTGCGCGTCGACACCCTCGCCTACGGCGGCCAGGGGATCGCCCGCGTCGACGACTTCGTCGTGTTCGTGCGCGGCGCGGTCCCCGGTGACCTCGTACGCGCGCAGGTGACCAAGCGAAAGCAGCGTCACGCCGAGGCGCGGCTGCTCGAGATCGTCGAGCCGTCGCCGGCTCGCGTGCCGGCGCCGTGCGGACACGCGGGCGACTGCGGCGGCTGCGAGTGGCAGACGATCGCCTACGACACCCAGCTCGAGTTCAAGCAGCGTCAGGTGGTCGAGTCCCTCGCCCACATCGGCGGCCTCCGCGACTACGGACTCGAGCCGATCGCCGGGATGGCCGACCCGTGGCGGTATCGAAACAAGATGGAGTTCTCGTTCGGCGAGGAGGACGGCCGGCTGGTCCTCGGCCTTCACCGCCGGGGCTCGTGGCGCGACGTCGTCGAGGTCGGCGACTGCCGTCTGGCGTCGGCGCGCCTGAACGGCGCCCGGCAGGCGGTCGCGGACGCCTGCCGGGCGCTCGGGCTGCGCGCCTACGACCGGACGGCCCGCCGCGACGAAGCGCCCGCGGGCCTGCTCCGCCACCTCGTCATCCGCGAGGCGCGCGCCAGCGGCGACCTCGCCCTCAACCTCTACGTGGCGGGTCGCTTCGACGAAGAGGCAGGGCTCGCAGCGCGCGTCGCCGATGCCTGCGACGCCGACCTCCTTCGCGATCACTGTCAATGCCTCCCGGGCCGACGCCGCCGTCGGCGACGGGCCCCACCTCCTCTTCGGGCCGTCGTTCCTGCGCGAACGCCTCGCGGAGGTCGATCTGGCGGTGCCGCTGACCGCCTTCCTGCAGACGAACAGCGCGATGTGCGAGACCCTGTACGCGACCGCTCTGGGCTTCGCCGCCGCCGAGCGCGACCGCGGGGCCTACGACCTGTACTGCGGCATCGGTTCGCTCTCGCTGCCGCTGGCGCGCGCCGCGCGCGAGGTGCAGGCGATCGAGATCCAGCAGGAGGCGATCGTCGCGGCGCGCGAGAACGCGCGGCGCAACGCGATCGCCAACGTCGACTTCCGGGCCGGCGACGTGCGCCGCCTGCTCAAGGAGGTCGTCGAGGGGCCGGCGGCCCAAGAGGCGCCGGCTGTCGTCATGGTCGACCCTCCGCGCGCGGGCCTGGCGCGCAAGGCGCTGCAGCGCGCCGCCGCTCTCGGCGCCGAACGCTTCGTCTACGTCTCCTGCAACCCGACGACGCTCGCCGGCAACGGCGCCGAGCTGCGCGAGCTCGGGTACAGGCTCGAGCGCGTCGCCCCCGTCGACATGTTCCCGCAGACCCACCACGTCGAGACCGTCGCGCTCTTCGCGCGCGACGCCTGACGACGGCGAGTGGTCGCGGCGCCGACCGACGCCGCGGCGTCGGGTCGCGCTACGCCCCGCCGCGACGCGCCGGGAGCAGCGCCCACAGCTTGTCGGCGTTGACGGCGAGGAACGCGACCGACAGCAGCGGCAGGGCCGGCAGCGCCTCCCACCACAGGGCGGCGACGATCGTCAGCACGAAGGAGGCCGTCATCGCGACCGCGCTCGCCACGGCCCGCAGACCGAAGCGCCGCGCCGCGCCAAGGTACAGGCTGAAGAAGACGATGTCGCTGATGCCCAGCGCGGTGTATCCCTCCGTCACCCCGTAGCCGAACCACGTGAGCGCGACGGTGAAGTAGCCGACGACTCGCGGCCCCTCTCCGAGCAGCGCCTTCGTCGGGCCCGCGTACACGCTCACGATGTCGACCGCCGCCGACACCACGGCAACGAGGACGACCCAGCTCGCGTGCTCGAGGTTCTCGGCCACCCACAGGCCGAGGGCCGCGGCGGCAACCACCTTGGCCACGTTGGCCAGCGGCAGGAGCTCGAGCCAGGTGAGGAGGGCGCCCGCGGGGAGACCGACCAGCGTCACGAGCAGAAGCCGGTGCCCCAGGAAGCGCAGCGGGTAGAGCGCCCACACGAGCCAGGCGACCACGGCGAGGCTGAGCGCCGCCGACAGGACGACGTCGGCGCGAAAGGAGAAGGCCGGCGCAAAGCCACTGAGGGCGCCGACGGCGACGAGCGCGGCGGCCGCGACGACGGCCGACCTTAGGCGGGGCATCGGCTCAGTACGGAGGAATCGTGTCGTACCACTCGCCGAGGCGGCGGAAAGCGCGCCAGAAGCCTGCCTTGAGACGTTCCTCGTCGAGGGACGCGTCGATGTCGGGCGTGATCAGCGCCTCGATGCCGGGCGTGAACTCGACGATCTCGCCCGGCGCGTAGGCGAGCGCGCGCGCCAGCGGCACCTGCGCCGCGTTCAGCGCGGCGACCGTCTCCTCGCCCATGGCGACGATGATCTTGGGTTCGACTATCGCGAGCTCGCGACGCAGGTGCTCCAGGCAGCGGCCCTCGGCCTGCGCCTCGCGCACGTCGCCGCACTTGACCACGTTGGTGCCGTAGAGCTGGAGCGGGTCGATCTTGAGACGCTGGCAGCTCTTCATCAGCGCCGTGCCGCTGCGCCCGAAGAAGGCGACGCCCTCGTGGCACTCGCTGGGCCGGGCCTGGTACTTGAGCATGAAGATGTCGGCGAGGGGATGCCCCGAGCCGATGACCGGCATCGTGCGCGCGTGGCGGCACTGCCGGCAGCGGAGGATCTCACCCGTCAGCTCGTTGATCTCGGAGATCGCCCGCGTAAGGTACTTGTCGTAGATCTCGTTCGGCTGTGCCACCCGCGACCTCGGTTCGAAAGGGACGCCTGAGGAGTTCGCCGGGAGCTTGCGTTTCCCTCGCGTCGCGGGGGCGTCCGGGGGCTCGGACGCGAGCGCGCAGGCCAGCGCGCCTGCCCGGGCGGCGCCGCCGCGCGGCTACCGCGTCTCGCCCCTCTCGCGCCGCGAGCGCCCGCCCGCCCTGCGCTCCTGCCGACTTTGCCCATCGAGGCTCGTCTGCACCAGCTTCAGCGACTGGAGGTAAAGGTAGCTCTTGGGACGGCGCACGATGCGGCTCTCGGCCAGCGCAGCGACGAAGTCCTCGGGGCCGGCGAAGTCGTCCATGCCTGTGAGCGCCGTGCCCAGGCTGGCGAGCACGTGGGCGTCACTGCCCGCCGCCGCCGGGATGCGGTAGCGCAAGGCAAAACGCTCGGCCTGCTCGTTGAAGCCGGGAAAGGCAAGCCGCGAGTTGAACACCTCGAGGACGTCGATGTCGGTCACGTTCGCACGCAGCACGTCCGAGCTGGGCACCGCGTGCAGCCGGTCGAAGGGGTGCGGCACGTAGACGATACCGCCCTGCTCCTTGATCGCCGCGATGGTGGCGGCGAACGTCATGCCCGGCGGGATGGTCCGCTCGAGAAAGAGGCCGACCACCTCCCCTTCGGCGGTCTTGACCTCCTCGCCGACGATGACGCGCACGCCGTAGCGATCGGCGAGCTCGAGCGCCTCGAGCCCGCCGTCGACCGAGTCGTGATCGGTGATCGCCACCACGTCGAGGCCGACCTCGCGCGCCCGCTCCAGGATCGCGGGAACTGCGGAGACGCTGTCCTTGCTGTGGCCGGAGTGGACGTGGAAGTCGGCGAAGAGCTCGCGCTGCTGCCGGCGCCGGCGGGCGAGTGGGTGCCGCCGCCGGCGCGCGACCTCGTCGTAGAGGCCCTCGAGCTCGTCCGCGACCCGCTCCCAATCGTAGCGCCGCGCCCGGCGGACGCCGGCCGCGGCGAGCCGCTCGCGCGTCTCGGGCTCGCGGACGAGCGTGCGCAGGGCCGCGGCGAGCGCCCGCCCGTCGCGGCGGGGGACGAGCAAGCCCTCGAGTCCGTCGCTGACGACCTCCCCGTGGCTGCCGACGTCGCTCGCGACGATCGCCGTCCGCGCGGCCATCGCCTCCTGCAGGATGATGCCCGCCGACTCCGGCCCGAGTGCCGGTGCGCACAACACGTCGGCCGCGCGCACGAGCGCGGGCATCTCCTCCCGCGAGAGGCGGCCGTGAAAGGCGACGCGGCCGGCGAACGCCGCCGGGACCAGATAGCCGAACCGGCTCTCCTGCGCGTCGTGCCCGCAGACGTGGATCTCGATCAGCGCGGCGACGTCCTCGAGGCGCCGGAGCGAGCGCAGCAAAACGCCGAGGCCCTGGCGCCGCGACTCCGCGGCGGCGAACAGCACCCGCGTCGGGCCGGGCCGCCTGGCGCCCGCCGGCCGGAATCGGTCGACGTCCACACCCGGCGGGATGACGCGGTAGGCGCCGGGGAACACGCGCGCGGCCGCTTCACGGGCCGCTGCCGAGCTCGCCACGGCGGCGTCCAGCGAGTCGAACAGCCGCTCGCAGGCGCGGCCGCGGCACCCAGTCTCCTCCGAGACGCTCGCCGTCGCTGTGGAACGTCGCTATGAGGGGGCAGGCGGCGTGTCGCAGGGCCGCCCAGCCGAGACCGGACCCGAACGGCTCGTAGAGGTGGAGGACGTCGAGGTCGTCGGCCTCGAGCAGGACGTCGATGTTGGCGATGAGGGCGACCGGCGCCGCCATCACCCGGCGCGACCGGCGAGCGGCGGTCGCGTACGTGCGCCCGGCGAAGAAGAACCGCGGCGAAGGCTCGTCGGCGTCGAAGACCGTCTCGCGTTCGCCGAGCAGAACGGCCCGCACCTTGCCCTGTGCCTCACGAACCGCCTCCCGATCGGCGCTCGGAGCGATGACCGTCACGCGGTGGCCGCGGGAGGCGAGGCGCCCGGCGAGCGCCGCCACCTGGTCGTTCACGCCGCTCGGCGTCGTCCACGGATACGGGGTGAGAAGTCCGATGCTGTGGCTCACGGCGCAATGGTATCCCACCCGCGGCGGCACGGCCCCTGGCCGCGGCGGGACACAAAGGGAACGGGCCGGGGCCTCTCGGCCCCGGCCCGTTCCAGACTCGGTCTCTGCGGCCGCGTCCCAAGCGGTGCGCCTACGGAGCCCCGCTCGTCGGCTCGCCTCCGGCGACTAGCCCTGGCAGACCGCGCTCGCGCCGCGCCCCTCGCCGGTGATGAACTCGTCGGTGAGTCGGCGGCACTCGTCGTCCGGGTGCTGGATCGGCGGCGACTTCATGAAGTACGAGCTCGGACCCTCGAGCGAGCCGCTCAGGCCCCGATCGAGGGCGATCTTGGCGCAGCGCACGGCGTCGATGACGATGCCGGCCGAGTTGGGCGAGTCGACGACCTCGAGCTTGAGCTCGATGTTGAGGGGCACGTCACCGAACGTGCGCCCCTCCATGCGGATGTACGCCCACTTGCGGTCCTCGAGCCACTCGACGTAGTCGCTCGGACCGATGTGGACGTTCTTGCTCCCCATGTCGTAGTCCAGCTGGCTGGTCACGGCGTTGGTCTTCGAGATCTTCTTCGACTCGAGCCGCTCGCGCTCGAGCATGTTGAGGAAGTCGGTGTTGCCGCCGACGTTGAGCTGGCTCGTGCGCTCGAGCCGGACCCCGCGCTCGCGCATGAGGCGCGTGAGCACGCGGTGGACGATGGTCGCCCCGACCTGGCTCTTGATGTCGTCGCCGATGATCGGCACGCCGGCTTCGGCGAAGCGGCTGCTGCCAGTACGGCTCGCGGGCGATGAACACGGGGATGCAGTTCACCATGGCGCAGCCCGCGGTGAGGATCTGCTCGGCGTACCACTTCGTCGCGTCCTCGCTCCCCACCGGCAGGTAGCTCACGACCACGTCGGTCTGCGTCTCCTTGAGGATGCCGACGATGTCGGCCGTCGACCCCGGAGCCTTCTCGATGATCTGCGAGAGGTACTTGCCGAGGCCGTCGTGGGTCATGCCGCGGGCGACGGTGACGCCCTTGGCGGGCACGTCGCAGAACTTGGGCGTGCAGTTGGGCTTGGCGAAGACGGCCTCGGCGAGATCCTTGCCGACCTTGTTCTTGTCGATGTCGATGGCGGCGACGAACTCGATGTCCCTGATGTGATAGCCGCCCACGACCGGGTGCATCAGTCCGGGCACGAAGTCGGTCTTCTTCGCGCTCTTGTAGAACTCGACACCCTGAACGAAGGACGAGGCGCAGTTGCCCACGCCGATGATCGCCACACGGACTGGATTGCTCAACGTCGGCCTACCTCCACGGGGGGCCGGCCGCTTCACTGGCCGGTCAGGTTCGCGCCACGGCCGCGCCGGAGCGGGGCGGCTGGGCTCAGAAGAACGCGCGCGAGTATATCACAGCGGTCGTAGGTTCCCGGGCCGACGCCGTGCCCTCGGGCGGGGCCGCCGGGGCCGCGCGCGGCTCCGCCGCGCGTCAAGGACCGGGAGTCTCCGCCCGCTCCTCGGCGCGCAAGGTGCGCATCACGTACACGAGCCGGCGCACGACGGTGATCGGCGTGAGCACAGCCATGAGGCAGATCATGAAGGTGAGGATGCTCACGCCGAACGGCTCGAGGCCGGCGAACACGAAGCCGATGCTCAGGCCCACGAGCCGCTCGGGACGCGACATGAAGCCGACCTTGCAGTCGGTGCCGAGGGCCTCGGCGCGGGCGCGGGCGTACGACACCATGAGCGCCGAGCCAAGACAGACGAGCACGAGCGCGAACTCCCACATGCGGTCGTGGTCGGCCATGTAGTAGGCGAGCGCGCCGAACGTGATGATCTCCGACACGCGGTCGAGGGTCGAGTCGAGGAAGGCGCCGGAACGCGTCGGGCCGCGGCCCGCGCGCGCCACGGCGCCGTCCATCCCGTCACAGAAGGCCGCGACGCCGAAGGCGACCGCGGCCCAGACGAAGTGCCCCCCGATGATGAGCCAGGCCGCGACGACGTTGAGGGCGAGCCCCGCGAACGTCAGCATGTCGGCGGTGATGTGCAGACCCGGCGAGGATCACGCCGAGCCGGTAGAACCCGCGCCGGGCCCCGTCCGTGTAGGTCGTCTTGATGCGTGGCCACGCCGGTCACCCGCCGCCGGTGGCGGCGAGGGCGGGAGACGCGCCGCGGCGACCTCCGCTACCGGTCGTAGTCACGGAGGGTCGGGGTGCGCTCGCGCTGCGGCTCGACCACCGGCATGCGGACCGCGACGAGCCAGGCGACGAAGGCCGCGAGACCGCCGGCGATGGCGTCGAGGATGAAGTGGTTGCCCGTGACGACGATCGCCAGCAGACACAAGACGCGGATAGACCAGCGCGGCCCGACGCAGCCAGAGCGGACGCGCCAGCGCGAAGACGCAGAGCCCCACGAACAGCGCGTAGGCGAAGTGCAGGCTCGGCATCGCCGCGTAGGGGTTGGCGAAGATGCTGGGCGCGGTCGCGAAGGCCACGTCGTCGCGGTAGAGGTACGCCATGTCGACCACGCCCGACCAGGGCAGCATGCGCGGCGGCGCGGTCGGCACCAGGGCGTAGAAGATGAGCCCGATGAGGTTGAGCGACGAGGAACCAGTTGCGGAACCGCGGCCAGTCGTCGCGGCGGCGCATGAACACCCAGGCCAGGCACACCATCATGGCCGGGAGGTGCGCCTCGCGGTAGAACCAGATCATGGACGACATCAGGGGCTCGATGCTGCTGAAGCGCGCCTGCAGCCAAGGCTCCCAGTAGAACCCGAGAGCCCGCTCGACGCGGATCACGGCGTCGGCGTTGTCGAACGCGATGGCCTCCCGGCCCTGAGCCAGCGCGCGCGTGATCCGGTAGAGGTAGTAGAGGCCGAACATGAGGGAGAACTGGACGAGGACGTCGCGGCCCCCACGCGGAGTGGTGGCGGTCGCGAAATCGCGCGACAGCTGTCGCAGACCGGCCAACATACGTCTCATCGTTGCACCCATGTCTTCGTCAGGAGGACGTGGGGCGACAACGAGCGCCCCGGTTCTCGCAAGGATACCAAAGGCGGGCGGCCCACGGACAACGGTGGAAACCGCCGGCGCGAGGGGTGTTGGTGGGCCGTGAAGGATTCGAACCTTCGACCTTGGGATTAAGAGTCCCCTGCTCTACCAACTAAGCTAACGGCCCGGGTCGAGATGCGGTCACTGTACCAGCCTCGCGACAGCCTGCCAACCGAGGTCCCGGCGACGTCGGGTCAGTCCCCGAAGGTGTGCGTTCCCGGCGACCTCGTAGCCCTCGGCGCCGATCGACGCGACGATGCGCTCGCGGTCGACGCGTCCGCCGTCGAACACGACGTCGACGCTCTTGGCGTCGACGTCGACGACGGCGGACTCCACGCCCTGGAGCCCGGCCAGGGCGCCCTCGATCGCCATCTTGCAGTGGTTGCAGCTGATGCTCGGCACGTTGAGCACGATGTGCGTGGGGTCCGTCATGGTCACTCCTTCTTGTCACCCTCGCGACCGAGGTCGGAGAGCCTGTACGTTGCGAAGCGGCCCTCCCCGAGGTCGACGGTCACGCTCTCGGTGGGCGCCAGCAGCTCGACGACCTTTCCTTCCCCGGCGGGGGTCGTCACAACCGCCCCGCGACGCGGCGCCTGCTGGCGGAACGAGACGTACACGCCGTGCTCGTACTTGAGGCAGCACATCAGGCGGCCGCAACAGCCCGAGATCTTGGTGGGGTTCAGCGGCAGGCCCTGGTCCTTGGCCATGCGGATGGACACCGGCTGCTGGTCGCCGGCGAACGTCGCGCAGCAGAGGCTGCGCCCGCAGGGCCCGAAGCCGCCGACCGCGCGCGCCTCGTCGCGGGCGCCGATCTGCTTGAGCTCGACGCGCCTTCCGAGGCGCTCGCTCAGCTTGCCGAGGAGCTCGCGGAAGTCCACGCGCTCCTCGGCGAAGAACGTCACCGTGAGCTTGCCGCCCTCGAACGGCTGCTCGGCGGCCACGACCTTCATCTCGAGTCCCAGCTCGCGCACGAGCTCCCGGCAGGCCGCCTTGGCCTCGTCCTCGGCGGCGCGGTTCGCGGCGAGTCGCTCGCGATCCGCGGCCGACGCGACGCGCCGGACCCTCTTGAGCTCCGGCCTGCGGCGCCGCTTCGCCGCCTGCCGCCGACCCCCTACGATCGTGCCGAAGTCGGCGCCGCGGGCGGTGTCGACCACGACCTGATCGCCGGGTGCGAGGTCGCAGCCCGGCGGCGTCGAACTGGTACACCCTTCCGCCGCTGCGGAAGACGACGCTCACGATGTCAGGCACTGCGTGCCACCTCCTCGAAGCGCGCGAACATCGCCTGCAGCGCGAGCTTCTGATCGACGTTCAGATAGAGGTCCTTGCGCGCCGTCGCCGCGGCGGCCAGCAGACGCGCGTAGAACTCGGGGCGCGCGACCGCGTCGGCGGCGAGCTCGCCGGCGCGGTCGCAGTTGAGGACCGCGCCGTCGGCGCCGCAGGCGACCGCCCAGAGGTCGCGCAGCCACGCGACCACGAGCTCGAGCGCGTCGACGCTCGCCTGCCGCGCCCGCCGGTCGCGCTCGCGCTTGGCGAACGCCTCGGCTCGCTTGCGGTGCCAGGCACGGTCCCTCTCGTCGGCGGCCTGCGCCTCGATCTCGGCCAGACGCTGCGCCAGAGCCTCCTGCGTCTCGTCGCCGATGGCGGCGAGGCGCTTGTCGAGCACGGCGAGGAACATCGTCGCCGGGCTCGACTTCGTCTCGCCTCCTTCCGCCGGCCGCCCCGCGAGGCGCGCGACGTGCTCGAGGTACTCCTCGCGCAGACGGGCGCCGCGCGCGTCGGCGGCGAGGCGCGCGGCGCGCTCCACGGACCCGCGGGAGAGGCGCGCCAGCGCCCGCCCCTCCTCCCCGTCCACGCCGAACGTGTCGCGCAGGTACGCCTCGACCTCGACGTCCGAGACCGGGCGGAACTCGACGACCTGGCAGCGCGAGACGATCGTCGGCAGCACGCGCTCGAGCCGGTCGGTCACGAGGAGGAAGTGGACGTGCGCCGGCGGCTCCTCGACGCTCTTGAGCAGCTTGTTGGCAGCCTCAGGCATGAGCTGCTCCACCTCGGGCACCACCCAGACGCGCCGTTCCGCCGCAAAGGGCTTGAGCGCGAGCTCGGCGACGAGCGGCTCGACCTGTTCGAGCCGGATCCGCTCGCCCTCGCGCTCGATGACGCGCAGGTCGGGATGCGCTCCGCGGCGCGCGCGCTCGCACTCGGCGCAGGCGCCGCACCCGCCGCACGAGGCGACAAGCGCGACCCCCACCTCGCGGGCGAACGCGACCTTGCCGAGTCCTTCCGGGCCCGCGAGCAGATACGCGTGGCTCAGGGAGCCATCGGCGAGAGCGCGCCCGAACAGCGCCTTCGCGCGCTGCTGACCGGGGACGGTCTCAAACACGGCGGCGCTCCAGAAGCGGGACGACGAGAGCGTCGACCGCGGCCGCCACCTCGGCGATCTCGCCCGCGCCGTCGACCAGCCGGACGCGGGCGGGAAAGCGTCGCGCGAGCTCGGCGAAGCCGGCCGCGACCCGCGCCTGGAAGCCCACGCCCTCGCGCTCGATCCGGTCGGCGTCGCCGCAGGAGCGCGCGAGAGCGACGGCGGGATCCATGGTGAGCACGATGGCGAGAAGCGGCAGGACGTCGCCGACGGCGGGCGCGTTGGCGGCGAGGACGGCGTCGATGCCGAGCCCTCGCGCGTGTCCCTGGTAGGCGAGCGACGAGTCGAGGTACCGGTCGAGCACCAGGACGCGACCCGCGGCGAGGTTGGGGCGCAGCACGCGCGCGACGAGCTCCGCCCGCGCCGCCGCGTAGAGCAGCGTCTCGGTCCACGGCGCGAGGTCGTCCGGGCCACGGAGCAGCACGTCGCGGACGGCCTCGCCGGCCGGGGTGCCCCCGGGCTCGCGGACGACGGAGCCCGGCGCCTCCGCCGGCCCGACCGCGAGGCCGCGCGCCAGGAGGCGCTCGCACAGCAGAGCGGCCTGAGTCGACTTGCCGCAGCCGTCGACGCCTTCGATGCTGATGAGGATCCCGTCGCCCACCGTCAGGCGACCTCCGGGCGGCGCGCGCCCGGCGCGGACGCTCCTGCGGTCAGGAGCGCTTGCGGGTGCGCGCGCGATACTTCTCTTTGCTGGGACAATCGATGTCGATACAGAGCACCCACGGACGTCCGCGGCCGCTCGCGCCAGTCACTTTGATCTCCGGCCACCCGCACTCGGTGCAGGTCTTTCCGGTCGGCACGATGGTACCACGCTGGGGCAGCGGGAACGTCTGCCCGCAACCGCGCCGCGGACGCGCGCCCGCCTCGCCCGGCGCCGGGGCCTCCGGCGCCGGGCGTGCCGCGCCTGCTTCCGGCGTCGCGCCGTCCGCACCTGCCCCCGGCTCCCCCTTGCCGACACAGGCGGCGAAGCGCTTGCCGGTCTTGCCGCGCAGCACGCGCAGCTGTCCGCCGCAGTTCTTGCACGTCCCCAGGGTGAGGTCCTCGCGGACCCCGCTCCTGATGCGGTCGCGGATCTCGCTCGATGTGACGCGTCGAGCAGCCTCCACGCCTGCTCGAGCATCTCCTGGCTCTCGGCGACGACCTCTGCGCGGCGCAACTCGCCCTCGCTGATACGGTCCATCTCGTGCTCGAGCCCGGCCGTCATGCCGCTCGACGAGATGTCGACCGGCGCCTTCTCCATGGCGACGTCGAAGGCCGCGATGAGCGCGACGCCGAGCTCGGTCGGCTCGACGGGGTTGTCGCGCACGTAGCCGCGGTCGTACAGGTGCTGGATGATGTCGGCGCGGGTCGCCTTGGTGCCCAGGCCGAGGTCCTCCATCTTCTCGAGGAGCTTGCCCTGGCCGTAGCGGCCCGGCGGCTGCGTCTCCTTGGCCTCGGAGTGCAGGTCGAGCACCTGCAGCACGTCGCCCAGCCCGGAGCGCCGGCAGTGGACGGTCGCGCTTCGCCGCGTAGCGCTCGTAGACCTCGAGGTACCCGAGGGACGCGACGCTGGCGCCGTAGGCGAGGAACGGCTCGTCGCCGAGCCGGACGTCGACGCGCTGGCCGCTCGATCACCGCCGCCGGGAGCAGGGTGGCGAGAAAGCGCCGCACGACGAGGTCGTAGACCTTCGCCTGGTCGCCGCTGAGCTCACCGCGCGGGACGCCCGACGGGGTAGATCGGCGGGTGGTCGGTCGTGCGCTTCTTGCCGCGCGTGGGCGCCAGCTTGGCCGGGCCGGCGAGACGCGCGGCCGTGGCCGCGACCGGCGGCTAGCGCGGACAGCGCCCGCAGGCTGCCGCGCAGGTCGAGCGACGGCGGGTAGACCGTGTTGTCGGTGCGCGGGTAGCTGATGAGGCCGTCCAGGTAGAGGGACTCCGCGGCGCGCATGGCGCGGGCCGGGGCCATGCCCGCGCCGGACGCCGCGCTCATGAGCGCCGTCGTGTTGAACGGCGGCGGCGGCGGGTCCTTGCGCGGCTCCGCCTTGTACGCGGCGACCTCCGCCGTCTCGACGCGGGCACGCTCCAGCGCCGCCTCGGTCACCTCCAGCGACTCGAAGCGGCCCTTCGCGTGCGCGACCTCGAAGCTCTCGTCGCCGCGAGCCAGGGTCGCCTTGACCTCCCAGTACGGCACGGGGACGAAGGCGCGGCGCTCGAGCTCCCGGTCGACGACGAGACGCAGGGTCGGCGTCTGCACGCGGCCGACCGAGAGGTAGTCCGAGCCGAAGCGGTAGGAGGCCAGCGACATGAAGCGCGTGAGGACGGCGCCCCAGATCAGGTCGATGTCCTGACGGGAGTGGGCCGCCTCGGCGAGGTTGAAGTCGACCGTGGAGGGCTTGGCGAACGCCGCCTCGACCTCTTCGGGCGTGAGCGCCGAGTAGCGGACGCGCACGTGCCGGTCGACGACCGCCGCCGGCAACATCGCCTTGACGCGCAGCTCACCCGGGGACGGGTCGTCGGGAGCCGACTCCGCGGTCGCGCGGGTCGCCGCGCCGCCCTTCGCCGCCGAGGCGCGCTTCTTCTTCTCGGGCCTGTCGCCGGGGTTGCGTTTGAAGGCGTCCCCGCGCAGGATCTCGAGGGCCTCGTGGCCGATCAGCTCGCCCTCGCGGTCGTAGTCGGTCGCGATGACGAGCTCCTTGGCGCCCTTCGCCGCCGTACGCAGCGCGGCGAGCGTGCCCGCCGCGCCGCCGTCGACGACCCAGGCGAGCCCGGGCTCGCGGATCATCTGCTCGAGCGTCTTGAGGCTCCAGCGCCGGTACGTGTTCGGGAAGACGCTCTCCATCACGTGGCCGCGCAGTCCGATCGCCGTGGCCGGCGCGCCGTCCCAGTCGAAACCGTAGGACCGCACCTTCTGACGGCCGCGCCCGTGCTCGTGCACGCTCACCCGGCCGCCGAGGATCTCGGCGATCTTGCGCGCGGCGGAATCCTTCTCTGTGACGATGAGCCTCACGTGGTCCTCGATCGTTGGCTGCTTGCCGGGAACGGCGCCGCGCCGCTCAGTGGCGCGAGGCGTCGGGAGAAACTACCACCCCGCGGCGGGCGGGTCGAGATGACGATCCGGCACGACCCGCCCCGGCGCGGGAGTAGCCCGCCGCCTGGACGACGTCGGTCGCTCCTCAGGCCAGCGCCGCGACCGCTGCCTTGCGCGTCCCGTGGATGCTGAACACGCGATCCAGACCGGTGATGGTGAGCACGCGCTCGACAGGACGCGTGGCGACGACCAGCGCCATGTGCCCGCCGACGTCGTGAAGTCGCCGCACCCCGCCGATGAGGACGCCCAGCGCGGTCGAGTCGATGAAGGTGACCCCGGAGAGGTCGACGACGACGCCGGTCGCGCCGCCGTCAAGGAGTTCGATCAGGCGCTCCTTGAGGCGCGGCGCGGTGTAGATATCGACCTCGCCGCGCAGGCTGATCAAGCCCCGGGAGGCGTCGAGGGCCTCACTCGCGATGTCGAACTGGACGGTCATGGGTTCGCTCCTCCGGGGGTGTTCGCCGCCATCCACTCCTTGATCTGGGCGGCCTCCTCGGAGTCGGGCTCGAGCTCGAGATACCGGCCGAAAGCGAGCAGCGCCGTGTTCGTGTCCCCGGCGCTGATCGCCGTCCTGCCCATGTCGTAGAAGTAGCTCGCGTTGTTCGGCCGCAGGTCCGTGAGCCGTCCGAAGACCCGCGTCACGTTGTCGAAGTCGTTGAGCGTACGGTAGACCACGACGAGGTCCTCGAGCGCGGCGATCTGCAGACGCTCGGCCTCTTTGATCTCGGCCTTGGTGCCCTTGGTGTTCGCGAGTCGTTTGATGTAGGCCTCGTAGGCCTCGGCCGAGGCCAGCAGGTAGTCCTCGCGCTCTTGCGCGTCCTGCACCGCCTGGCCGGCCCGGCGACGGAGGGACTCGGCCAGCTCGAGCCGCAGGGCCAGCTCGCCCGGCGACGCGGTGATCTGCCGGCGCAGGGCCGCGATCTGGTCGTCGACCGTGTTGGCCGCCTTGTCGCTGCTGCCGCATCCGACCCACCGGCCGATAGGGATGCTCACGAGCCACAGCGCCATCAGGATCGCCATGGCCCCGAAGACCCACTTCTGCCAGAACTTCACGCGCTTTCGGTCGAGGAGCACCGTGCCTACCTTTCTGCGCCGGACCCGGCCGGAGCGGGACGCCACCAGCCGGACTCGGCGGCGCCGACCTGCACGCCATCACGGACCCGCTCCTGCAGGCGCTGGCGGACGGCGTGGGCGGCGCCGCGGAAGGCCGCGTCGTCGACGGTCGTGAAGACCCTGTCACGATACAACACGCGGCCGCCGACGACGGTGAGGAACACGTCGTCCTGGTTGGCCCCGTAGACGAGCGCCGAGTAGGGGTTGGCGATCGGTTCGAAGTGCGAGCGCGAGGCGTCGACGGCGATGAAGTCGGCGAACTTTCCGGGCTCCAGGCTGCCGACCTGCCCGGCGATGCCGAGCGCCTCGGCGCCGCCGAGGGTCGCCAGGCGCACGCAGCGCTCGGCGTCGAGGACGGTCACGTCACGCTCGGTGGCGCGATGAAGCAGGAGCATCGTGCGCATCTCGTCGAACATGTCCATGATGTTGCTCGCCGCCGGGCTGTCGGTGCCGAGGCCGACGCGCACCCCCTGGCGGAGCATGTCGGCGAGGGGTGCGACCCCGCAGCCGAGCTTCGCGTTGCTCTTGGGGCAGTGCGCGACGGCGACGTCCTTGGCGCGCAGGATGCGGATATCGTCGAGCGTCGCCTGCGTGCAGTGCACGGCGAGGAAGTGCTCGTTGAAGACGTTCCACTGCTGCAGGTACTTGACAGGGCTCACGCCGTACGGCTGGACAAGCATGCGCTCCCAGCCAAGCTTCTCGCGGAAGTCGTGGGCGAACTTGCCTGAACCCGCGCGCACGTAGGTGAGCTCGTGGCGGCTCTCGGCGACGTGACTCGCGACCTTGAGCCCCTCGGCGCGACTCCGCTCGGCGATCGCCTCGTAGAGCCGGCTCGAAACGGTGTAGGGAGCGTGCGCCATGAGGCCCACATCGATGCGATCCGGCGCGATGGCCCGAGCCGCGGCCAGCCGCTCGTCGACCTCGCGCATCGTCTCGTCGAGGCGCGCATCGTCGATGCCGTAGACCTCGAGGTAGACGCGACCGCGCAGTCCGGCCTCGTCGGCCGCCCGGATCGAGGTCCCGGTGTAGCTGGTGTCGGCGATGGTGGTGATGCCGGACGAGATCGACTCGACGGCGCCAAGACGCGCGCTTTCGAGGTACTCGTCCGGCGTCAGCGACGCCTTGATGTCGACGAGCTGCAGGATCCAGTCGCCGAACTCGGCGTCGTCGAGGATGCCGCGGAAGGTCGTGTACTCGAGGTGGCTGTGGCAGTTCACGAAACCGGGCATGACGATGGAGCGCCCGAGATCGACGAGCTCTGCATCGGGATGAGCGGCGGAGGTCTCGGCGGCCGTCCCGACGGCCACGATGCGGTCGCCGGCGATGGCGACCACGCCGTCGGCGAGCACCGGCGCCGCGACCGGGAGGACCCAGTCGGCGCGGTACAGGGTGACGCGGTCGTTCGAGGCGGCGGTTTCGGTCATCGGCGGACGCGCGGGGGTCGTCGTCAGGCCGGCCCGCGCGAGCGTTGAGTATAGGAGAGGCCCAGAGAGGGCGCAAATGGCGGCCGCCGGGGCCGTGGTACCCAGCCGGCGGCGGCCGCGCTATACTCGCCCGGCAAGCGACCCCGCGAGGTGACCGTGGCCGACACGCCCAAGCCCAGCTTCTCGCCTGAGGTCCTGACCCGCTCGGTGTGGGACACCGTCAAGGACATCCCCGGCGTCCACGAGCTCTATCGCAACCCCCTCCAGAGCCTCGGCGAGCGCGTGCACATCGAGCGCTACGGGCCCGTGCGCCTCGACGAGGACGCCGACGGGCCGCTGCTCGAGATCCACCTGGTCGCCGCGCCCGACGCTCACCTCCCCACTCTGGGCGAAGCCGTCGCGCGGGCGAGCTCGACCTACCTTGCGCGCATGACCGGGACGCCGATCGAACGGGTCACGGTCTACGTCGACGACGTCGCCTTGGCGTCGGACGACGAGTGAGCGTGTGTCGTCGCTCGTGAGGGCGATCGACCTCAACAGCTCCAGCCGCGACCTCCTCGCCCCCGTCTGCCGCGCATGCTCGTGGTGGCAGGCCGACCTCCCGTGCCCGCCCGGGGGCGATCCGCGCCGGCGCTGGGAGGGCGCGGTCGAGGCCGAGGCCGGCCTCTTCGGCCGCGCCCTCGTGGACGGCGACGCCGTGATCGGGTGGATCCAGACCGCCCCCGCCGCTCTGGTCCCGAGGGCGCGCCGCCTTCCCGCCGGGCCACCCTCGGACGACGCCTGGCTCCTCACCTGCGCCTACTTCTACGACGAGGAGTTCCTGGGCGGGTTCCAGCAGCTCCTGCTCGAGATCGAGGCCGCGCTCAAGCACCGCCGCGTGAGCGCGCTGGAGGCGTTCGCCCTGCGCCGCACGCGACCCGGCGATCGCTTCTGCGGCTATCTGCGCGGCCTGAACCTGTTCCACCCCGAGGTTCTCGAGGGCGGCGGGTTCCGGACGGTGTGCGCCCGCGGCGAGGTCGCCCGCTACCGGCTCGACCTCGCGACCGTCATCGCTACGCCGCGGCACAGCCGCCTGCGCGAGAGCGTGGAGCCGGGCACGGCGGCGCAACCGGTCTGAGCCGGTTCAGCGGAAGAGGCGAGGGAGACGCCGCTTCCAGTCTTCGGGCAGGATCGCGTCGAGGGCATCGTCGAGCGTGACGATACCGAGCATGCGGCGCTGTGCGTCGACCACGGGGACGGCGAGAAGGTTGTACTTGGTCATCAGCCGTCCCACCTCTTCTTCGTCCGTGCCGGCGGCGACGGTGACCAGGTCGTCCTCCATGATCTCGTCCACTCCCTGCGCGGGGTCCGCGAGAACGAGCTCGCGCAGGCTGAGGACGCCGGCGAGACGCCCCTCGAGATCGAGGACGTACACGTAGGCCATCGCATGCTGGTCCGGGCGCTCCCTGCGAAGCCACTCGAGGGCGTCGCCGGCGGCGGTGCCGGAGAGCAGGGTCACGTACTCGAGAGTCATGAGGCCGCCGGCGGTGTCCTCGGCGTGACTCGCGAGCCCACGCAAGTCGCGCTCGCGCTGGTCCGTCTGCAGCGTCAGGAGCTCCTCGGCGAGGTCCTCGGGCAGATCGGCGAGCAGGTCGGCGGCCACGTCGGCGTCGAGCTTCTCGAGCACCTTGGCGGCGCGCGCCACGGGCATCTCGGCGAGCGCCGCGGCGCGCAGCTCCTCGTCCATCTCCTGAAGCGTATCGGCGGCGAGGTACGCGTTCAGCGCGCCGAGCACGGCGGCGCGCTCGCGCGTCCCGACCTGGCCGACGACGTCGGCGATGTCGGCGGGACGCAGCTCGGCGAGCTCGGCGAAGGCTTCGACGAAGTTGAGGCGCGAGAGGCGCAGGGAGATCGCGTTCACGTCCTCCCAGGGGACGAAGTCGCCGCTGCGCCGCGGGAGTCTCCTGGCGAGGAAGCCGAGGCCGAAGCGACGCGCGAGCGCGCCGTGGCTCGCGTCGACCCCGGCGACGACCAGCCGGTCCCCGCGCGCGGCGAGGATCACGTCCTGGACGCGGACGAACGAGCGGTCGCGCATGTTGACGACCTGGTTGTCGAGGACGGCATCGACGAGGGCGATCTCGGCACCGCGCAAAGACGCGCCGCCGAGGGCGCTGAGAGGGCACTTCAGCAGCAGCCGCTCGCCATCGACGTCGATCTCGGCGACTTGCTCCCACGAAGCGCCGAGCTGCTCGTCGTCGCGGGCGATGAAGAAGGCCGTGACCACGGGGGCCTCGGCCGAGAACTCGGCGACCACGTCGATCAGCTCGCCGACGTCGGCGCCGGCGGCGTCTACTACCTTGAGAGACTCGAGTTCGGAGAGCGCGAGGGAGCCGGGCTCGGCATCCACTGGGCGGCTCACATCCTTTCGCAAGGAGGGCGCGGCGACGATACCGGGGGCGTCGTGGCCTGTCAATCGGGGGCGCCGGCGGGCGGCGCGCGCCGGCGCCCCCGGAAGACCGTGTTCTCGGCGTAAGGCCTGCGATAGACTCGGCGCGTCCGGGAGGCCATGACGCAAGGAGGGATGCGATGGAGTCAGCGGCGCCGGTGGACGGCAACGCGCTCGACAAGTTCTTCAAGTTCTCGCGCTGGGACACGAGCATCAGGCGCGACACGCTCGCCGGGCTCACGACCTTCATGGTCATGGCCTACATCATCTTCGTGAACCCGAACATCCTGGGGCTCGGCGGCGCCCCCGAGGGTCTGCCGTTCGCCGCGGCGCTCACGTCGACGTGCCTGGTCGCCGGCGTGATGACCATCATCATGGGCCTGTTCACCAACCGTGCCTACGCGATCGCCCCCGGCATGGGGCTCAACGCGGTGGTGGCGTTCAGCCTCGTGCTCGGCCAGGGGCTCACGATGGAGAGCGCCATGGGGATCATCTTCCTCGAAGGCGTGGCCATCACGATCCTCGTGCTCACCGGGTTCCGCGAGGCGATCTTCAAGTCGATCCCGCTCGAGCTCAAGAAGGCGATCGTCGTCGGCATCGGCTTCTTCATCCTCTTCATCGGCCTCGTCGACGGCGGCTTCATCAACGTGAACGGCGGGACGCCGGTCGCTCTCGTCGAGTTCGGGAAGGTGCCCATGGCACCGCTCACCGTCTCGATCTTCGCCCTCGGCATCACCATCGCCATGATGGCCCTCAAGTGGAAGCCGGCGATCCTGCTCGGCATCGTCTTCTCGACGCTCTTCGCCATCGTCCTGAACTATGCGATGGGCAAGGACGTCGGCTTCCTGCCCGGCACGGCGGTCTGGCCCAGCGACGTCGTCGCCTCGCCCGACTTCAGCCTCATCGGCGCCTTCGACATGGGGGCCTTCTCCAAGCTCGGCGTCGCCGCGGCGGTGCTCTGGATCTTCAGCCTCATGCTGAGCGACTTCTTCGACACGATGGGGACCCTCGTCGGGGTCGGCGGCCAGGCCGGCTACCTCGACGAGAAAGGCAATCTGCCGCAGGTGAACCGCCCGCTGCTCGTCGACTCGCTGGCCGCGGTGGCCGGCGGCGCCGCCAGCTCGTCGTCGGCGACGACCTACATCGAGTCCGGCGCAGGCGTCGGCGTCGGAGGCCGTACCGGCTGGGTCTCGATCGTGGTCGGGGCGCTCTTCCTGCTCGCCATGTTCTTCTCGCCCATCGCCGGCGTCGTTCCCGCGCAGGCGACCTCGGCGGCGCTGATCGTCGTCGGCTACTACATGATGGCGACCCTGACCAAGGCGGAGGCGGACGCCGAGGACCCGGAGCAGAGTGCAAGGCGGCGATCAACTTCGGCGACCTCGCCTTCGGCCTCCCCGCCGTCCTCATCATGACGATCATGCCGCTCACGTACAGCATCACCAACGGCATCGGCTTCGGCTTCATCGCCTACGTGCTGATCCGCGTCGTACAGGGCAAGGCGCGCGAGGTCAACTGGCTGCTGTGGGTCGCGACGATCGCCTTCGCGATCTACTTCATCTGGCCGTACTTCGACGCCAAGGGCTGGGTCTGAGTCCGCCTCGTCCATAAGAAGCCCGACGAGGGGGCCGGGGCCGGCCGGCGTTCGCCGGCCGGCCCCGGCCCTTCTGCTATCCTTGCCCGCTGTATGTCCGTCTTCCTCCTGATCGTCGCGCTCGCCATCATCCTGGCGTCGGCCGAGCTCTTCACGAACGGGGTCGAGTGGTTCGGCCGGCGCTACGACCTCGGCGAAGGAGCGGTCGGCAGCGTGCTCGCCGCGGTCGGCACGGCGCTGCCGGAGACGCTGATCCCGGTCATCGCCATCGTCTTCACCGGGGGGGCCGCGGCCGAGGAGGTCGGCCTCGGCGCCATCCTCGGAGCGCCGTTCATGCTCGCCAGCCTCGCGATGTTCGTGACGGGGGCGGCGATGATCGTCTTCTCTCTGCTTGGCCGGCGCTCGCGCGACGTGAGGCTCAACGAGCCGGTGATGCGACGCGACCTGAGCCACTTCCTGATCGCCTACGCTCTCGCCATGGCCGCCGGCGCCATCGATGTGCTCGCCCTGCACTACGTCCTGGCCGCCGGTCTGATGCTCTTCTACGGGTACTACGTCTGGGAGACCATGAAGAGCGAGGGCGACCTTGAAGGCGACACCAAGCCGCTCTACTTCCACCGGCACCCCGAGATGCCGCACCGGCGGCGGATCTTTCTGCAGATCGCCGTCGCGCTCGGCGGCATCATCCTGGGCGCCGAGATCTTCGTCGAACAGGTGCAGATCGTCAGCGATTCGCTGGGCGCGGATCCGCTGCTCGTCTCGCTGCTCATCACCCCGATCGCCACGGAACTGCCGGAGAAGTTCAACTCCGTGCTCTGGGTGCGCAACGGCAAGGACACGCTCGCCCTCGGCAACATCACCGGAGCCATGGTCTTCCAGAGCACCTTCCCGGTCTCGATCGGCCTCGTCTTCACGACGTGGAAGCTCGACCCGGTGGCCCTGGTGAGCGGCGTCCTCGCCCTGGTCTCAGGGCTCGTGTTCTACGTGACGCTGCGCGTCGCCCACCGCATGACGTGGTGGTCGATCGCCGGCGCCGGGTCGATGTACTTCGTGTACATCGCCTACGTGCTCATCCGCTGAACCCGGCGCCGGCGGGACGGCCGGGCGGTCACGGCGACGGCGGCCCTCCTGGTCGACCCAGACGAGCTACTTCGCGACCCAGATGGTGACCAGCGAGCCCCGAGGCGCCATGGTCAACGGCTCGGGCGATTGCTTGATGACCGTTCCGGGCGCCTCGGAGCTCGCCTTCTCCTTGACCGCGACGACGAAGTCGGCCGCCTCGAGAGCCGCCTGAGCGACGGCGGCGTCCATCGTGACCACTTCCGGCACCTCGACGAGCGTGCCGCTCGGCGAGGGGCTCGGCGAGGGCGGGCCGCTCGACACGACGATGTCGACCGCCGTGCCCTTGTCGACCTTCACGCCCTCCCCCGGGTCCTGGCGGATCACCTGGTCGGCGTCGTACGTGGTGCTGGGCTCCGTCCTCTGGTCGCCGACCTCGAGGCCCAGCCTCGACGAGCGCGGCGATCGCGTCGGCCCGCGGCATGCCCGTGAGGTCCGGGACGGACACCTTCAGCGCCCCGGTGCTGACCCAGTACGTCACGGTCTCGCCACGGGCGATGTCGACGCTCCCCGCAGGGTCCTGCCTGAAGACTCGCCCCTCGGCGACGTCGTCGGAGCGCGCGTTCCTGCGGTCGCCCACGAGGTCGTTCTTCTTGAGCCACGCTGCGACGTCCGCCGCCGCCCAGCCGCGGAAGTCCGGCAACTGGAGAGTCTGGGGACCGCGGCTGACCCAGATCGTCACCGTGGCGCCCTTCTTGAGCTTCGTTCCCTCGCCCGGCGACTGGCGCGCCACGAAGCCCGTCGACACGTCGTCAGAGTAGGTGTCCTTGACGTTGACGACGAAGCCGGCGTCCTTGAGCGTCTTCGTCGCCTGCGCCTCGCTGCGCCCGATGACATCGGGCACGTCGACCTGCTCGCCGCTCAAGGTCCAGACCAGCGCCGCCGCGGCGACGGCGATGATGGCGAGCAGGAGGAGGACGAGCCACAGGGTCCGCCGCGAGCGGCGCCGCTGCGCCGGCGGCGCCCCCGCTGGACGCGCCATCACCTGGGTGGCGTCGGCCGGCGGCACCGTCATGAGCTGCGTCTGCGCGGCCGCCGCGTCGTACGTCGCCGCCGAGACCGGCCCGCCCAGCTGCGCGGCGCGCAGGTCGCGGGCGAAGTCCTCGGCCGTCTGGTAGCGCAGGGCCGGGTCCTTGGCGAGCGCCTTCATGACGATCTGGTTCAGCGCGTACGGCATTCCGGGGATGACCTCGGACGGCTCGGGCGGCAGCTCGTTGACGTGCTTCATCGCCACGGTGACGGCGGTGTCGCCGGCGAAGGGGACCCTGCCGGTGAGCATCTCGTAGAGCACGATGCCGACCGAGTACAGGTCCGAACGCTCGTCGACCGCGGCCCCGCGCGCCTGCTCCGGCGACAGGTACTGCGCCGTGCCCAGGATCGAGCCCGCCTCGGTCAGGTCCGCGTCGCCGGCGCGCGCGATGCCGAAGTCGGTGACCTTGGCCGTGCCCGACCGGTCCATGAGGATGTTCTGGGCTTTGATGTCGCGATGCACGACGCCGTGGCGATGGGCGTAGCCGACAGCGGCAAGCAGCCCGAGCGCGATGTCGAGCGCGTCGGTTCCCGCGAGGCGTCCGCGGCGTCGCACGAGCTCCTTCAGGGTCTCTCCCTCGACGTACTCCATGACGATGAAGTAGGTGCTGTCGATCTCGCCCCAGTCGTAGATGGCGACCAGGTTCGGGTGGTTGAGTCCGGCCGCGGACTTGGCCTCGCGCCGGAAGCGCTCTACGAACTGCTCGTCGCCGACGAAGCGCGACGCCAGCACCTTGAGCGCGACTTGGCGCCCGAGCTTGAGATCCTCGCAGAGGTAGACGTCCGCCATGCCGCCGGCGCCGAGCTTGCGCAGGACCCGGTACCGCTCGTTGACGATCTGGTCAGGCCTGAAGGCGTCCGTCACCGTCGCCACTCCTTCTGTTCGCCGTCGGTGTCACGTACAACGTCGACGCCCCGCTCCCTGCCGAGCTCACGGCAGCGCCGCCTGGGCGAGCGCGGCGCGCAGGACCAGGGCGGCGAGCGGCGCCGCCTCGGCGCCGCCCGTCGAGTAGGTGTCCTCGATGGTCACCGCCACGGCCACGCGCGGGTCGTCGGCCGGCGCGAAGCCGATGAACCAGGCGAGGTTGGTGCCGTCGCCGCGTTCCGCCGTGCCGGTCTTGCCGGCCACCTTGACGCCGGCGATCGCGGCGCCCGTCCCGGTGCCCGAGGTGACCACGCGCTGCATCATCTCGTTGAGGCTGAGAGCAGTCGCCGGCTGGATCGCGGTGAGCCACTCCGCGGGCGCCGCCTGCTCGACGACGCTGCCGTCCGGGGCGCGGACCTCGTAGACGACGTACGGCCTCATGACCGGTCCGCCGTTGGCCACCGCCGAGACCACGAGGACCATCTGGAGCGGCGTCGACAGGACCTGCTCCTGCCCGCACGCCGCCCAGGCGACCGCGAGCGGGTCCATCTCGGCCTCGGGCGAGAGCAGGCCCTCGTCGTCGTAGCGGCCGCTCGCGACCACTGCGCCCGGCGGCATCGGCAGCGGCGGCACCTGCCAGAAGCCGAAGGCCTGCATGGCCGCGACGAGGCGCTTGCGGCCGAGCTTGTTGCCCACCTTGCCGAAGGTCGTGTTGATGGACTGGGTCAGCGCGGTCTCGAAGTCGTGCGGCGCCGAAGACCTCGCCCCCGTAGTTGGTCACCTTGCCGCCGTAGACCACGTAGGTGCCGGTGTCGACGAACATCGACGTGGGGCGTGACGGCTCCGTTCTGGAGACCCGCCGCCGCGGTCACGACCTTGAAGGACGAGCCCGGCGCGTAGAGCCCCTGAAGCGGGCGGTCGAGCAGAGGGGCGGACTCGTCGCGGCTGAGGGTCGCCCACTCCTCCTCGAGCGCGCGCGCGTCGTAGCTCGGCGCCGAGGCGTTGGCGATCAGCGCGCCCGGTCGCGGGATCGAGGACGACGATGGCGCCCTTCTTGCCGGCGAGCGCCTGCTGGGCGACGCGCTGCACGTCGGGGACGAGCGTCGTCACGACGTCGGCGCCCTTGGGGCGGCGTCCGAGGAGCTGGTCGAGCCAGCTCTGGACGCCGAGCTCGGGCGCCCTGCCGAGCAGCTCGTCGTTCATCTGCTGCTCGATGCCGCTGCGCCCGTAGCGCACGGTGTCGTACCCGACGAGCTGCGGCGCCAGGGTGCCGTTCGGGTAGCGCCGCTGGTAGAAGCCGGAGCGGCGCACCGAACGCGCGATCACCGATCCGTCGAAGGCGAGGATCGAGCCGCGCTTGATGCGCAGCTCCTTGGCGAGCTGGCGCCTGTTCTCCGGCCGCTCGGCGAGGCGGTCGGCACGGATCACCTGCAGCCACGTCAGGTTGAGGATGACGGCGACGAACAGCACGACGCCGACGATGAACACCCGTCCGATCGCCTTGTTCACAGTCGTGCCTTCCGCGTCATCGTCGCCTCACCCCAGCTCCGCCAGGCGCCGGCGCTCGAGATCGGTGCCGGCGCGCACCACGTTCGTGCGGTGCGACACCATCAGCAGCAGCGCCACCAGGACGAGGTTGGCGGTGATCGAGCTGCCGCCGTAGCTCACGAACGGCAGCGTGATGCCGGTGAGCGGGATCAGCCGCGTGACCCCGCCGAGGATGATGAACGTCTGCAGGCCGAAGGCGGTGGCGAGCCCGGCGGCCAGCAGCTTGGAGAAGCCGTCCGGCGCCTGGGTCGCGATGCGGATGCCGCGCCAGAAGAAGAGCAGGAAGCAGAGGACGACGGCGACGGCGCCCAGCAGCCCCATCTCGTTGGCGATCGCGGCGAAGATGAAGTCGGTCTGCAGGTCGGGGACCACCGGCTGTCGGTTCGAGTACAGGAGGAAGCCGCGACCGAACCCTGCCCCGAGCACGCCGCCGTCGGCGATCGTGAACAGCGACTGCAGCAGCTGGTAGCCGGTCGTCTCCGCCTTCGCCCACGGGTCGAGCCAGACGCTGAACCGGTCGTTCACGTGGGGCACGAGCCAGACCGCAAGCGCCGCGGCGACGGCGAAGAGCCCGCCGCCGATGACCACGTACACGCCGCGCGCGGTGGCCATGTACAGCAGCGCCACGAACACCGCCATGAAGAGCAGGGACATGCCGAAGTCCTTCATGAACACGAGCATGACCAGCGACAGGCACCCACATGACGAGCAGCGGGCCGAAGTACTTGGTCGCCGGTACGGGGACGCCGGAGGACGTGGCGCGTCGGCACCGAGAGCAGCACCTTCTTGTCGTTGAGGTAGCCGGCGAGGAAGACGACGATGGCGAGCTTGGCGAACTCCGAGGGCTGGATCGACATGCCGAAGGCGTGGATCCACAGCTTGGCCCCGTTGACGGTGGTGCCGGCGACGATGGTGAGCACCAGGAGTGCCAGGCCGACGGCGCCGATGAGGTAGCGGTAACGGTCGAGCCGCGTGTGGTCGCGGACGATCACGACGGTGAGTACGAAGAGCAAGGCGCCGACCAGGAGCCACTGTCCCTGGAGCAGCGCCAGCGCCGGCCGGATGCGGAAGATCTCGGTGAGCCCCACGGCGGCGAGCAGCGCCGTGAGCGGGCAGCAGGTACGGGTCCGCCTGCCGCAGGAAGACGCGCACGACCACGTGCAGGACGAGGAAGATGGCGACGAAGACCAGCCCGTAGACGATCGACGTCCGGTCGATCTCGCGGTAGCGGCCGGCGTACACCGAGACGTAGGCCATGGTGCTGACCGCTCCGGCGAGCACCAGGTAGAGCAGCTCGGTCGTGCGCCGGCTCACGGCAGCATCCCCAGGTCCTCGGCGAGGCGCAAGGCGCCTTCCTTGGTGTGGACACGGCGCGCATCGACGCGCGCCTGCTGCGCCGGGTCGAGAAGAGCGTAGGGGCGCGCGGTCCTCAGGTACACGCTGTTCAGCTCGAGCGGGCCCGAGGGCCCACGGAAGACCGGAGTACACGGCGAGCTGTCCGTCGTCGACGCCGACGAAGTAGCACGTGTTGACGACGACGACCCCCGCCACGCCGAGGAGGGCGACGAGGGCGAGGACGGCGACGAGCAGCGCCAGACGGCGGCGTGCGGACCGCTCCCCCGCGGGCGGCGACTCGGTCGTGCCGACGCTTTCGACGGGGGGGTCGTCCCGCGCCCCGCCGGCGCCATCCGCGCCGGTCGCGGCCTGGGCGGCGCCGGCCCCCTGAACGGCGCCGGCGGCCGGGGAGATGACCTCGGCGCTCCCGAGGACCTGCGGTGTCGCCCTCGTCGCCGGGAGCCGCCTCGTCGCTCGCCTCGACCCGGATCACGACCGCGGTGATGTTGTCGTGGCCGCCCGCGGCCCGCGCCGCGGCGATGAGGTCGCGGGCGGCCTCGTCGGGGTCCGCGGCGACGAGGAGGTCGCGCAGCACGTCGTCCGGCACCTCGCCGCTCAGGCCGTCGCTGCACAGCAGCAGCACGTCGCTCCGGCGGAGCTCGGCGGCGAACTCGTCGAGCTGCGCCCCCGCCTCGGTCCCGAGCACCCTGCTGAGGATGCTGCGCTGCGGATGCGCCGCCGCCTCTTCCCTGGTGAGCGTGCCCTCACGCACCATCTCGCCGACCAGCGAGTGGTCCATGCTCAGCTGCTCGAGCCGGCCGTCGCGCAGCAGGTAGGCACGGCTGTCGCCGACGTGGACGAAGCGCGCCAGCTCGCCTTCGACGACCACCGCGGTGAGCGTCGTCCCCATGCCCGATTCCTCGGCTCGCGAGCTGGCGCGGCGCGAAGACGGCGTCGTTCGCCGCCTGCGCCGCGGCGGTCAACGTGTCGCCGGCGGCGAACCGCTCCGCGAGCGTCTCGACGGCCAGGGAGGACGCGACCTCCCCGGCCTCGGCGCCGCCCATGCCGTCGCAGACGACGAAGAGAGGCGGCGCCGCCACGTAGCTGTCCTCGTTCGTCTGCCGGTGCAGACCGATGTCGGACAGGGCGGCGTACTGGGTGACGAGGGTCACCGGCGGCTCATTCCTCGTAGCGGAAGACGGTCTCGCCGATCCGCACACGCGCGTCCAGCCTGAGTTCGGCATCGCTCACGGGCTTCTCGTTCACGAACGTCCCGTTGGTGCTGCCGAGGTCCTCGACGACGTAGAACTGGCCGCGCGGGAAGAGCCGCGCGTGCGTGCTCGAGACGAAGGGCTCGTCGAGCACGATGTCGCTGTTCGCGGCGCGGCCGACGGTGATCCATCCCTCGAGGGGGAAGATGACCCCTACCGGCACGATGGGACTCTCCTCGACGATGAGGCGCGGACTGATGTGGCGCGTCAGGTCCATGACCTGCCCGGACTCGGTGCGCTCGGAGGCGCGCTCCTCGCGTCGATGGTGCCTGTCCTCGGGCGTGTGCGTCGCCACCGGGCGGGCGCCGTCCGGCAGCGGCACGTCCGGCGCGGGCACCGCGGCGGACCCGCGCACGTCGGACACGGCACCGCGGACCACCTGCCAGATGAAGAGGTAGAGCAGGGCCAGTATGGCGATCTTCAGGACGAGCAGAACGATGTCGATCATGGGCCTCTCCTGCCGCGACGAGGGGGTCTGCCGGCCCGCTTACGCGGACCGGCGCGGCCCGGACGACGACGCCGGACGAGCGCAGAGCCTCGTGAGAGCTGCGACGCCTTTCACGAAAGCCTCTCGAAGCGCAGCTCGGTGGTACCGATCTCGATGCTGTCGCCCGGCCGCAGGACCATCTGGGTCACGGCGCGCCGGTTGACGCGCGTGCCGTTCGTCGAACCGAGGTCGCGCAGGACCGCCTGGCCGTCGGTGAGCCGCACCTCGACGTGCTGCCTGGAGACGTTCGGGTCGTCGAGGACGACGTCGCTGCGCCGGCTGCGGCCGATGACGACGACCGCGCCGGAGAGTTCGACGTCGACGCCCGGACCGCGCAGCGCGTAGCGCGCCGCAGCCGCGGCCGGCCGCTCGTAGAGCACCGTCTGCGCGGGCGAGGGGCCGGTCACGAGCGGCGCGGCGACGGCGGAGGCCGAGACGGGAGGGACGCCGCCCCCGGCGGCGCTCTGGCCCGGCGCCGGGCCCGGCGCGACGGACGGCGGCGCCTCGGCGTCCGCGGCGCCCGTCACCGTCCGCGTCGCGATGCCGAACTCGCCGAGGCGCAGGTCGGCGTCTTCGAGGAGCTCGATGCGCGGCGGCGCGACCATCGTCCAGCCCTCGCGACGGGCGAAAGCGGTGAGGTAGTTGCCCAGCTCGGTCTTGAGGGCGTCGCCCAGGGCGGAGAGCTTCTCGTGGTCGTCGTGCCCGAGGTAGATCTCGTACTCGTTCGGAACGTAGACGCTGGACACGCCGAGCGTCTTGTGGTCGCCCATCTCCTTGGCCAGCTTGTGCGCCAGCTCCACAGGCTGGACGCTCGCCTTGAAGGCGCGCCCGAACAGGCCCTCGACGAGGCCCTCGAGCTTGCGCTCAACCGATTTCAGCATGTTCATCGCTGGGACCTTCCGGGGTGGTGCCCGACCAGAGGAGCAGCGGCAAGAGTACCACGGCGGCCGAGAGGGCGACACTCGCGAGGAGCCCCTCCAGCGTCGCCTGGTACTCCCACACGGCGATCGGCACCGCGCGGTAGACCGTGAACACCATGGCGAAGCCGAGCGCCCACAGCCAGAGGCGCGTCTCGACCCGCCGGACCCGCAGCGCGGCGCCGACCGCGACCGCCAGCGCCGCCCACGCCGCCATCTGCACGAGGCTCGGCCAGGAGAGGACGACGCCCAGCACGTCCCAGACCACGGCGAGCGGGTGCTCGGCGGCAGCGAGGTCGCGCGCCAGGCGGCCCCTCGGCTGGAAGCCGGTGAAGGGGCCGCGAGGCGCACGCACGAGCAGCAAGTAGAAGAGCGTCGCCGCGCCGGCCCAGGCGGCCGTGAGCGGGCCGCGCACGCGGCCCAGCACGGCCGCTCCCGCCGGCGCCAGCAGCGTCAGGTAGACAGGCGTCAGCAGCAGGGCGAGCGTCGGCCACACGGCCGACACCGGCCGGTGGCGCGTCGCGAGGAACAGGACGACGGCGAAGCCGAGATAGGCCGTGCCGACGCTGAACGAGACGTTGAAGAGCGGGAAGGCGAGCATCGCCAGCAGCCAGGCGAGTCCCGCCTGCGGGACCACCGCCCAGACGGCGATCGCCAGGGCGAGGAGCGGCAGGGTCCAACTCGCCGGGTAGGCGGGCAGCCGGCTCAGCACGACGGCCGCCGTGACGCCCGCCAGCGCCGCGCCGCCGCCGCGCTCGATGAGCTCAGCGGCGCGGCCTAGCGGGCGCACCAGACGCTGCGCCCGCCGCAGGCCGCTCGCGCCGAGCGCCCCGCTCTCGAGCACGTCGCGCAGGGCGTCACTGAGCTCGGCCGCCGCTGGCCGCTCGATGGGCTGCGCGCGACAGGCGTCGTCGACCAGCTCCGCGAACTCCTCCGCCAGGTCCGGGCGCAGCTCGCCGAGCGGCGGCAGCCGATGCCCGACGACGTTCGACAGCGTCTCGGCCGCGGTGGTGCCGCGCAGCGGGTTCTCGGCGGCGAGCAGCTCGTAGAGCACGACGCCGGCCGAGTACACGTCGCTCGGCGGCCCGACCCTCCGTCCGGCGGCCTGTTCGGGAGACATGTAGGCGAGCGTCCCGATGACGTCACCCTCGTCGGTCAGCGTGTCCGCGTCGATCATACGGGCGATGCCGAAGTCCATGACCTTGACCCGCCCGCCGACGTCGAGCATCACGTTCTGCGGTTTGACGTCGCGATGGACGATGCCCTGGCTGTGCGCGTAGGCGAGGGCGTCGAGCAGCTCCATCCCGACGGCGGCCACGTCGGCGTCGCCGAGCTCCCCTTGGAGCTCCGCGAGAGAACGCCCCTGGACGAGCTCCCAGACGAGGTAGCTGCGCTCGCCGTCACCGAAGTAGTCGTACAGAGCCACGATGTTCGGGTGCGCGAGGGCGGCCGCGGCGTCGACCTCGCGCACCACCCGCGCCGCCATGCCGCGCCCCTCGGGGATGACCTTGAGCGCGACGCGTTCTCCGGTGCTCCGGTCGAGGGCCTCGAAGACCTCGGCGAAGCCTCCGCTGCCGAGGCGTCCGACGACCTCGTAGCGCTCGCGCCACGCGAGGTTCAGCGGTGTGGATGTGTGGGCTGCTGCAGGCAAATCCAGTGCTCCGCGCACGCTCAGCGGCGGTGCTCCGAGGCCGTCCTGGCTCGGTATTCGGTATGGTACAATCCACTCCCTGTACTGGCCGCTGGGCGAGTGGCGGAATTGGCAGACGCGCTAGGTTCAGGGTCTAGTGCACTTACGTGCATGCGGGTTCAAGTCCCGCCTCGCCCACCATCTGTTTCCCGGAGGGGGTTCGCTGCGTGGACTTCTTCGACGACGACGCGAGCGCCGAGCCTCTCCCCACTTCTCCCCCGCCACGCCGCACGTCGAGCCGGCGCCGCACCCGCATCCAGCGGCTCGTCATCGTCCTCGCCGTCCTCTTCGTCGTCATCTTCCTTCTCGCCTGGTGGCTGCGGAGCTGCCAGCACGACCGCAAAGTCCAGGCCTATCGCGACTACATGAGCGAGGTGGCCACGGCGATCGACGACTCCAAGGCGCTCGGCAAGCAGCTCAGCGCGGTCGTCGACGACCCGACCCAGTTCGAGAACGGCAAAGCCCTTCTCGCCGAGCTCGACACGCTCGCCGCCGGGCAGGATGAACTCGCCCAGCGCGCCGCGCGCCAGGAGCACCCGGATTCTCTCGCCGAGCAAGCCGACGTGTTCGCCACAGGCATGCGGGTGAGAGCGCGCGGCTTCGCGCTCTTCCGCGAGGCGATCGCAGGGGCGCTCGACAAGAAGAAGAGCGCCAAGCCGGGCGCCATCGCCGCCCTGTCAGGGTACCTGAGCGGGCCGGACGCCTACTACCAGATGCTGTTCTACGCACCCGCGCGGCGCGTCATGATGGACAACGACATCAGCGACGTGGCGGTGCCCACGGCGACCTACTACCTCGCCAACCCCATTCTCACCGAGGAGAGCGTCACCTCCATGCTGCAGCGGCTGGGCGCCTCCGCCAAGCTCGGCGGCGTCCACGGCGTCGCCCTCGACGGCGTCACCGCCCAGCCCTCCGGCACCGCCCTGGTGCGCGGCAAGAGCGTGCCGCTGCCCGCCTCCCCCGACCTCTCCTTCGAGGTCACGGTCGAGAACCAGGGCAACACCGCCGAGGCCGACGTCCCGATCGAGGTGATCCTCGTGCTGCCGGGCGGCGACCAGCTCAAGCAGACGGCGAGCATCGCCGCCATCTCCGCCGGCAAGAAGGCGACCGTCGAGGTCTCCGGCTTCGCCGTGCCCAACACCGCCATCAGCCGAGTGAGCACCTTGCGCGTCAAGGTCGGACCGGTGGCCGAGGAAAAGGTGCTCACCAACAACTCCGCCACGTACCAGTTCCTCCTGCAGCTCCAGTAGCGCGGCCGTGGAGACGCTGCAGGACATCGCTCCGTATCTGGCGGCGGCCGCTCTCGCCCTAGCCCTGGCGCTCGCCGTCCTCCTGCTCCTCCAGTGGCGCGCCCTGCGCCGTCTGCGGCGCGCCCAGGTCGTGATCCTCGGCACGCACGACGAGCGCGATATCGTCGAGCACGTGCAGACGCTCGACTCCCGGGTGCGCAACTTGCGCGAGGCGGTCGAGCGCCTCACCGGCGAGCTGGACGAGCACCGCATCCACCTCGACGAGGCGCTCACCAACCGCGCCATCGTGCGCTACGACGCCTTCCGCGACGCCGGCGGCGAACAGAGCGCCTCGCTGGCGCTCCTCGACAACCACCGTTCCGGCCTCGTCGTCACGACGATCGCGGCGCGCGACTTCGCCCGCCTGTACGTCAAGCACCTCGACAAGGGCGTCGCCGACCACGAGCTCTCCCCCGAGGAGCAGCGCGCGGTCGAGGCCGCCGTGCCGCAGCCGCTGGCGGCCCCACCGACGGACGTCGTACGCGGCGCCGACATCGAGACGACCCGGTGACGGGAGGAGGCGGCCGATGAACGGCGGCGATGCGAAGGGCAGAGTGGCCTTTCTCGGCCCTGAGGGCACCTTCACCGAGGAGGCCCTCCTCGCCAACCCCCCGGGCGGCGCACTCGACCCGTTCCCCTATCCGTCGATCCGCCAGGTGCTCGGCGCCGTCCGCGCCGGAGAGGCGGAGGTCGGGCTGGTCCCCATCGAGAACTCCCTCGAGGGCTCGGTCGCCATCACGCTCGACCTGCTCGCCTGGGACTTCGACGACCTCACCATCGTCCGCGAGGTCACGCACCCTGTCCGTCATCAGCTCATCGCCCGGCGCCCGCTCGAGCTCGGCAAGATCACCAAGGTCATCAGCCACCCGCACGCCTACGGCCAGTGCCGCGCCTTCCTCGACGCGCAGCTTGCCGGCGTCGAGCACGAGGCGGCCAACTCGACGGCCGACGCGGTACGCACGGTGAGCCGCGTCGACCGCCCCTGGGCCGCCATCGGCACACGCCTCGCCGCCGACATGTACGAGTGCGCCGTCATCCGCGACGACATCGAGGACTCGGTCGAGAACCGCACGCGCTTCGTGTATCTCGCCCGTCAGGCCGCGGCACAAGACCAGGATGCGGCCTTCAAGACGAGCATCGTCTGCGGCATCGACCAGGACGAGCCCGGCAGCCTCCTCCTGATCCTCTCCGAGTTCGCCTACCGGCACATCAACCTCAGCAAGGTGGAGTCGCGCCCGTCCAGGCTCGCACTGGGGCACTACATCTTCTTCATCGACTTCGAGGGTCGCGCCGACGACGCCCCTGTCGCGCAGACACTCAAGTGCCTCGCCTGCAAGCTCCCCTGGCTCAGGGTGCTGGGCTCGTATCCCTTCTGAGCTGACGCGGGCGCGCGGTATGATGACCGCGGACGCCGACACCCGGGAGGTGACGATGGAGAGCCTGAAGGTCACGATCCGTCGGGCCACCGCCGACGACCAGAGCATGCTCTATCTCCTCGCCGAGGAGAGTCTCTGCCCGCTCGCGTTGCGGGCCGGTCACCCGGAGCGGTTCGACGGCGCCGCCTTGCTCGAGCTTCTCCAGCGAGCGGAGGTGTACCTGGCCGAGACCGAGACCAAGGCGATCGCCGGGTACGTCGCCTTTGACGAAGACGGCGACGAGGTGGACCTGCGCTGCTTCTGCGTCAGCCCCGCGCACGAGGCGCGGATGGTCGCCAACCGGCTCATGGACTGGGTCGAGGGGCTGGCCATCAGCCGCGGCCGGCGGCGCCTCACTGCGGCGGTGCCGGCCGGCGACGAGTCGTCGCTGCACCTGTACCACCGGCATGACTTCACGTCCGCGGGCGGCAGACGGTCAGACAGACATGATCGCGCTCGAGAAGCGCCTGCCCGAGCGCTGAAAGCCGGACGCCGGCTCAGAAGTAGAGGTAGAGCCGCTCGCCGACGAAGGCGCGGTCGTACACCCAATCGCACGCCCAGAGCGGCTCGCGCACGCAGCCGTGGCTGGCGGGGTAAGGCGGCACCACCGGGTACCCGTGGATGCCCATCGCCCCGTAGAAGGTCATGAAGCGGGGCAGCGCGACCGAGCCGTCGTAGGTCGCGCTCATCGGTCTCTTGCGCAGGATGCTCAAAGCGCCCTCGGGCGTGTTGCCGGTGGCGCCCGTCGAGACCGGCACGATGCCGAGCACCACGCCCTGCTTGACGACCATGATGATCTGCCGCGTCTCGTCGATCTCGAGGTGCCGCTCCGGCGACGCGTACCTCGGTTTGATCCTCACCGCGCCGTCCAGCCTGCGCCAGTCGTCGTAGTCCATGACGTACGTCCGCGGCAGGCGGTAGGTCTTCTGGAAGGCGACGACGGCGTCGGCGACGGCGCTGGTGAACGTCTCGCCGGTGCCGGGGACGAGGATGCGCAGGCGGCTGAGCTGGGTGAGCACTCCGCGAACGCGCGGGCCTCGCGAGCCCACGGCGAGGCGGCGCCACTCGAGCTTGACGCGCGTCGAGATGGTCCTCGTGGCGAGCTCGGCGGTCGGCGCGAGCTCGAAGCGCACGCCGAACCACTCGATGCCGCGCAGCGGCACGAGCAGTGCAGCGCGCCCGTCCACGCAGCGCCCGCGCACCGTCGCCACGTGGCGGCCGCGATGGTAGACGCGGGCGACGACGCCCCCGCTGTAGGTGGACGGCGAGACCCTGAGCACGAACCGGGTGCTCAGAAACGGGATCAGCGCCCCGTGGCTCACGGTGACGGCCGGCTTGACGACGAGCGGCGCCGGCGCGCTGAGGCTGCCGTCGGCGACGAGGCGCGCCGTCACGTCGCCGCTGCGCGCCGGCGTGAAGGAGAACGAGAAGGCGCCGCTGGCGTCGGTCAGCGCCGTACCGAGGTCCGCGCCGGCGAGCGCCACGGCGACCTCCTGCCCCTCGACGGCCGGGTCGACGACGCCGGCGACCGTCACCGAGGCGCCGTACACGACGGTGGACTGCGACAGCGTGCAGGTGAGGGTGGCCGCCGCGGCAGGGGCGGCCGCGAACAGCGCGCTCGCGACGAGGGTCGCGAGCGCGGCCAGGACGGCCGCCGCCGCGCGGCGGCCGAGCGCTGTGTGTCGAAGTCGAACGGACCATGTCCCTGTCTAGTATCGGATACCGGCCCGCGTTCCTGCACCCCGGCGCTCGTCATGGCCGCCGCCACGACGGTAGCATTACCGGACGCCCGCCCGACGCGAGGAGTCACGATGCTCGACATCAAGCTGGTGCGCTCGAACCCCGACGTGGTCCGCGCGGCGCTCGAGCGCCGCGGCAGCACGCAGTCGCTGGACGAGTTCCTCGCGGTCGAGGCGGAGCGCCGCCGTCTGACCACCGAGGTCGAGACGATGCGCGCCGAGCGCAAGACGGCGAGCGACGAGATCGCCAAGGTCAAGAAGGCCGGCGGCGACGCCGGCGAGGCGATCGCCGCCATGCGCGCCCTGGGCGACACCATCAAGGAGCGCGAGCAGGCGCTCGAGACCGTCGAGTCGCGCATGCGCGACATGCTCCTCGACATCCCCAACCTCGTCGCTCGACGACGTGCCGCGCGGGCGGCGAGGACGACTCGGTCGAGCTGCGCCGCGTCGGCGAGCCGCGGACTTCGACTTCGAGCCCAGGGACCACCTCGACCTCGGCGTCGCCCTCGACCTCATCGACATGGAGCGCGCCGCCAAGGCCAGCGGCTCGCGCTTCGCCTACCTCAAGGGCGACCTCGTGCCTGCTGCAGTTCGCCCTCGTGCGCTTCGGCCTCGAGTCGTCGCCGCCAAGGGCTTCCGCCCGGTGATCCCGCCGGTGCTCGTGCGCGAAGAGGCCATGTACGGGACCGGCTTCTTCCCCACCGACGAGCAGCAGATCTACCGCACGACCGACGGCGACTGCCTCGTCGGCACCAGCGAGGTGCCGCTCGCGGCCATGCACATGGACGAGTTCCTCGAGGCCGACGCGCCTGCCGCTGCGCTACGCCGGCTACTCGACCTGCTTCCGCCGCGAGGCCGGCGCCGCCGGCAAGGACACGCGCGGCATCTTCCGCGTGCACCAGTTCGACAAGCTCGAGATGTTCTCGTTCTGCCTGCCCGAGCAGGCCGAGTTCGAGCACGAGCTCATCCTCTCGGCCGAAGAGGACATCCTGCAGCTCCTCGGCATCCCCTACCGCGTGGTGAACATCGCCGCCGGCGACCTCGGCGCCCCGGCGGCGAAGAAGTACGACTGCGAGGCGTGGATGCCCGGCCAGGGGCGCTACCGCGAGGTGACGAGCTGCTCGAACTGCACCGACTACCAGGCGCGGCGCCTCAACTGCCGCTACCGCACCGACAAGGGCCCGCGCTTCGTCCACACGCTCAACGGCACCGGCCGTCACCTGGCGCTCCCTCATCGCGATCATGGAGAACTACCAGCGCGCCGACGGGTCGATCGAGGTGCCCGAAGGTGCTGCGCCCGTACGTGGGCAAGGAGACGCTGGGCGGCTGAGGCCGCGCCTCAGTCGACCGGCTCGGCGTCGCCGAACGCGGCGCCGCCGCCGTTCTCGCGCCAGGGGATCAGGTAGCAGCTCACGTCGAGGGCCGGGAAGGCGTTCTCGATCAGCGCCCGCACGCGACGCAGGTCGCGAGCGAGGATCTCCTGCTGGTCGAACCCCAGGCCCCCCAGGGCGCGCTCGTAGGCGCGGCAGTCCTGGTGCGAGACGAGGATCACCTTGCGCACGCCGCCCGCGGAGATCTGCGTCGTGATGCACTCCATGGCCACGCGCCGTTCCATGCCGGGGCGCACGAAGACCAGCGGCCCGCCGGGCACGAGCAGCCGGTCCGCGCCCTCGATCTCGCGGGTCGCGAGCAGGCGGGAGAGCGTGTCGGCGATGCGCCCGTCGGAGCAGGCGATGAGGAGGTGTTCCATGAGGCGGCAGTATCCCATACGGATGGATAACGGCCAACCGCGAGGTCGTAGGCACGAGCGACGCACGGGGCCGCGCCCGCCTGCGGCGGCGCGACCCCGTGCTATCCTCGTTCAGCCCGCGGAGGGGTGGCCGAGAGGTCGAAGGCAGCGGTCTTGAAAACCGCCAGCGGGGCGACTCGCTCGTGGGTTCGAATCCCACCCCCTCCGCCAGGCCTCACTCCTCCACGGCCGGACCGCCGCGGCGGCTCCTGGCGACCAGCCAGACGATCAGGCCGATCACCACGATGACTCCGACGATGATCCCGACCCAGAGGCCGAGACTTGACTTATCCTCTGCGGTAGCCTTGGGCGTCAGGTTGACGTACGCCCACGGCATGGCGGCGCTCAGGAAGGCGAACTGCGGCCCGTCCTTGCCCCCGTTGCCGGTGAGCTTCCAGCCGTCCCACGTCGACGTGCGGTAGGCCTGAAGCTTGTACGGGTGGACGGTCGTGAAGCACGGGGCGTCCTCGTACATGACCTGCTGCATCTGCCAGATGTACTCGGCGCGCTTGTCCGCGTCCATCTCCTGCCGCCTGCAACGCGTCGAGACGACCGTACTCCTCGTTGTTCCACGAGAACTCGTTCCAGCCCTCGATCTGCGCCGGGGAGAAGCACGTCAGCGTCTGACCGGGGTCGAAGTAGCCGTCCCACTCCCAGTAGTAGGCGTCGAAGTCGGGGTAGAACGTGTCGCCCTTGTAACCCCAGATGTTGTCGAAGTAGACGCCCTGGTCCTGGACGCTGAACTTGACGTCTATGCCGACGGCTTCCCACCAGCCGGCGATCAGCTTGCAGGCCCGCGCCGCCTCGGGCGTCTCCTTGTCGGCCCACAGACGCAAGGTGATCGGCTCGCCCTTGTACTCGCGCACGCCGTCGCCGTCCTTGTCGGGGTAGCCGGCGTCGTCGAGCATCTGGTTCGCCGTGTCTGGGTCGTAGTCGCGCCTCTGGGTGTCGTCCGGCGCCCAGGCGTAGTCCGGGTCGCTCCAGGTGTCAGGCGGCAGGAAGGTGTAGCCGGGTATCCCGCGACCGCTGTACGCGTTCGAGAGGATCTTCTCGCGGTCGACGGCGTACTCGAGGGCGCCGCGGAACTGCGGGTCGCGCAGGGCGGGGTGGCCGCCAGACGGGCCGTCGTAGCAGTTGAAGCCCACGTAGTCCCAGTTCCAGAAGTTGTACTCGCGCGTCTCGACGCCCTCGGTGGCCTTGATCTTGTCGAACTGCGCGGGTGGGAACATGTAGATGGCGTCGAGGTTGCCGCTGATGAAGTCCTGGACCATCGTGTCGCCGTTCTGGTAGACGACGAAGATGACCTCATCGGGCTTGGGGGCGCCGAAGTAGGAAGTCCGGGTTGGCCTCCATGCGCAGGTAGTCGTCCCGCTTCCACTCGACGACCTGCCACGGCCCGTTGCCGATGCACGGCGGGTCGTTCTGGAACTTGACGGTGGCCTCCTTCGCGCTCATCTTCCCGAAGACGTGCTCGGGCAGGCAGGCGATCCACAGCGTCAGCATGTTCGCCACCGGCGTCTTGCAGAACACCTTGTACGTGTACTTGTCGACCACCTCGGCGTGGTCGACTCCGGTGAGGAACGTGATGAAGTTGGCGATCTGGTTCTCGATGATGAAGTTGTAGGTGAAGGCAGCGTCTTCTGCAGTGACCTCCTCGCCGTCGTGCCAGGTCAGGCCCTCGTTCATGTGGAAGGTCCAGACGAGCTGGTCGTCCGAGAGCTCCCAGCTCTTGGCGATCCCGTTGTCGGTCGGCTTGAACGTGTCCCAGTCGCGGGCGACCATGAGCAGGTACTCGTTGCCGTAGATCTCGTAGACGTTGTTCGTCCAGCCGATGAGCGGGTTGAGGTTGTCGATCTCGCCCATCCAGCCGATCTTGACGACGACCTTGTCGCCGGAGGGCGCCGGGCTCTCGCTCTCGCCCAGCGCGGCGCCCGGCCCGAGGGCGGCGGCCAGCCCCAACGTGACGAGCAACAGAACCAGCGCGATCGACCACGACCTGCGTCTGACCGTCTTCATGGCTCCCCCTTCTTGGGAATCCCCCCGCAGGATCCGACCGGCGGTGCGCGACTGGCCGGTGACGCTGAGCCTATGCTCGACCCAACTCGCGCCGGCGTCAACGTCCCAGGCGTCACATTGCGCGGCGGGAAGCCAAGAAGACGGGCGGGGCGGGCCTCACGGCCCGCCCCGCCCGTCAACGTCTCTCCGCGGCAGCCGGCGCTCGGGAGCGCCGGCCTGCGCTCAGGCCTCGGCCGCGTCGCCCGCCGGCGGCTCCTCCGCCGGCGGCGTGTACGCGGTCCACGGGTCGACCTTGTCGCCGCCCCAGCCGCAGCACCCGAATCCTTCGCCCTTCGCCATCTTGTAGCCGATCACGATGCCGGCGCCGACGAGCAGGGCGAGCGAAAAGAACAGCAGCTTCTTCATCAGTAGCCTCCTCCTCCGTGAGCTTCTCGCATCGTACCCTATCGTGACGCCGGCGATACCCGCACGCCTTTGCGCCGCGGAAGACGGCCGTAGTAGGCTGCGGCGCCATGTGGGTCGTCGTCCACGTCTACGTCGGTCTCGCCATCGCGGCGCTCGTCAAGGAGCCGGTGTGGCTCGTGGCCGTGCTCGCCCTCGTCTCGCACGTGCCCCTCGACCTCATCCCGCACTGGGACTACACGGTCTCGAAGCACCCGATCGCCTGGGGCTGGGTGGACTTCCTCGCCGGCTGCGCGACGCTCGTCGTGTGCCTCGTCGCGCTCGACATGCCGTGGTGGCTCGTCGCCATGGGGCCGCTCTCCGGCGCCCCCGACTTCGACGTGCTGGTCGCCGCCGTCCGCGGCCACGACGCGCCGCACTGGTTCCCGAGCCACTGGAAGCGGTTCCCGCACGGCAAGGCTGGACCGCTGCCCGGCGTGGCCGTGCAGGCGGTCATCGTCGCCCTCTGCGCGGCGGCGATCCTCGCCGGTCAGCCGTACTAGCTCAGCAGCTCGCGCACAAGCTCCTCGGCGAACACGGCCTGGAAGGTCAGGTCGCGCACGTGAATGCGCTCGTCGTGGTTGTGGCACAGGTCGCCGGTGATGTCGCTGGACTCTTCGATGTACGGACCGAAGCCGTAGGCGACGAGGTCCGGAAACGCGGCGCGGAACCAGTTCGAGTCGGTGAAGCCGACGCAGTGCACCGAGACCGTCCGCGCCCCGGGGACGCGGCGCTCCATGACGCGATCGATCGCCTCGCTCAACGGACTCGGGTCGGCGGAGGCGTTGCCCATCACGCTGCCGACGAACTCGAGCTCCCACGGCGCGTCGATGCGGGCGAGGGCACGCTCGACCTCGACCCTCACCTCGTCCTCGCCGCGCCCGGCGAGCGTGCGGCAGTCGACGGTGACGACGACCTGCTCGGGAAAGACGTTGATCGCCTCGGAGCTCGAGTGGACGATCGTCGGCGAGAAGGTGATGCCGTAGTGCGGCTCGATGAGGCGCGCCGTCGTGTCGTCGCGCTCGTGGAGCTCGGCGAGCGCCGCGCGCGCCGTCGCCGCGTCGAGGAGCCTCAGGCAGAGGTCGTCGTCGTCGACCAGCAGACGAACGTAGTCGACGGGCAGGGTCTCCATGTGGACGTCCGCCTGGTACTCGTGCAGGGCCTGGACGATCTGCGCCGCGGCGACCACGGCGTTGCCCTTGCGGAGAGGCACGGACGCGTGCCCGGCCTCGCCGTGGACAGTGATGCGGAACTGCGCGGTCCCCTTCTCACCGGTGTTGAGCTCGTAGACACGCTCGCCATGGATGAGCTGGAACTCGCCGCCGCCCTCGTTGAGAAGGAAGTCGCTGCGCACCAGGTCGGGCCGGTTCTGGGTGAGCCAGCGCGCGCCGCAGATCGGCGCCCTCCTCCTCGTCGGCGGTGGCGGCGTAGATGACGGCGCCGGCGAAGTCGCGGCCGGAGGCGGCGAGGCGGCTGACGGCGACGGCGTGGGCGGCGACGAGGTTCTTGATGTCGCCGGCGCCGCGCCCCCAGACGTGGTCGTCCTTGACGACGCCGGCGAACGGCGGAACGCTCCATGACTCTGGCTCGGCCGGCACGACGTCCATGTGGGCGAGCATGAGCAGCGTAGGGCCGGGGCGCGTCCCCTCGAGGCGCAGGACGAAGTTCGCCCGCTCCGCGGGCTCGCCGACGATCTGCCCCTCGAGCCCCCGCGCCCTGAACCACGCGTCGAGCAGGCGTGCCGTCTCGGTCTCGTTGCCGGGGGGGTTCGAGGTGTCGACCTTGATCAGGTCGACGAGCAGGTCGACGACCTCCTTCTGGACCTCGGCCACGACCTTCGCGTCCACGCCTGCGATCTCCACCTCGACCTCCTGAACCGCCGTCCGCACGATGTGCCGCTGCGATGATATCCCCCGGACGGGGCGGCCGCTTCCGGCAGCGCGCGCCCATGGGGTACACTTTCCCCCGCGCGGAGAAGTGGCCGAGTGGCTGAAGGCAACCGCCTGCTAAGCGGTTAAGGGGCGACAAGCTCCTTCCCGGGTTCGAATCCCGGCTTCTCCGCCAGCCTCCCTCCACGGTTTCGGGCCGCGCCATGGCGCGGTATACTGCTCTCCCCAGTGCGCCTGTAGCTCAGCTGGATTAGAGCGTCGGTCTACGGAACCGAAGGCCGCAGGTTCGAATCCTGCCAGGCGCACCAGTCTTCTCCTCGCACGACCTCCACCGCAGCCTCTACTCCGCCGCCTCCTCCAGGAGCCCTCCTGTAAGGCGCCACCTCCATCGGAAGCCTCGGCGGCGCCTCATCCACTCGCTGGCCCACACGGCGATGGCCCCACAGGCTCGTCATTGGTGACGAGCACTCACTTCAGGACGAGCCAGAGGAAGACCAGCATGACGGCGACGAGGATCACGACGACGCACCCGACAGCGAGGACGGTCGTGATGATGCGCTCGACGACGCGGAGTATGCCGAGCAGCACCCGCCTCACGACGTCACCTCCCCGCACGGGCGGCCGACATGTGACGCCGAAGCCCGCCTCCGTGCTGACAGCGGGCCTCGGGTAATGATGGGCCGAGCGAGGGCGACTAGGGCGAACGCACCGCTCGGCCCGTGACCAGAGTAGGCGGCGCTCGTGCCGGAGGCAATGATCAGGAGTAGCCAACGGAGTAGACACCGTGAAGGAGGGCACCGGGGCGGCACGGGGGTACGTGAAGGGCGTACTTGGGGGGAACGCGCTTCGAGCGGCCGCCCCGGCCGATAGGGATTCGGCACTCGGGCCAGGTCACCTTCACCGCAGCGGGGACGCAAAGGACTGGCCCGCGAGAACGGATGGGGGTCTGGCGCGGGCCACGCCTCAGACGATCTGACCGTGAGTCCGCCGGAACCGACCGCCAAGCCAGGCCACGGCCGGGAGCACGGTCGGCAGGAATGACCGTGGACGGAGCGGCTTGACGTTGACAGGTGCTTGAAGGGTACGTCCAATCAGCCTGCATCCCCGCCCGTCATGTCACAGGCTGTCACGGCGGTCCTGGTCGTCAACGACCCTGATGAGCGGCCACAGGTAAACGGGCACGGTCACTTCTTCGGCAGGTTCGTCGGGCGTGTTGGGGAAGCTGATCACGACTTCCTTGATGAAGACTTCGGTGTGCGCGTCGTGCCGGACCACCGTTCCGACCCGACCACGGTATCGAACACGCTTACCCAGCAGGAACTGTACGTTCATCAGACAGCACACGTCGTCCGAGTCTCGGAAGGCCCCACCCGGCAACTATAGCCCACGCAAGAAGGTGCGGGCGGGCGCGACCCTGGGCAGCACTACGGCCGACTTGCTAGGGTGACGAAGACCACTGTCGGTTGACGTTCGGGGTCCCACGCACATGCTCAGCGAGCGGGGCGAACGTCTACCCGCTCCAGAGAGGACCATGATGGACGACATGAAGGCCGCGCACGACAAGAGCGAAGCCGAGTACAAGGCCGCGCATGACGAGAGCGAGGCCGCGGCCAAGGCCGCGCACGACAAGAGCGAAGCCGAGTACAAGGCCGCGCATGACAAGAGCGAAGCCGCGGCCAAGGCCGCGCACGACAAGGACAAGGCCGAACATGACGAGAGCACACAGGCCCAGGACGATGAGACCAAGAAGGCGTGGCGACGATGACTGACGAGGCCCGCCGCCCGTGAGGGCGGCGGGCCTCGTCAGCGACCGACGCGGTCACACCGGTGTGTGGCCGCGCCTTCGCGTGAAGAAGTCGGCGGGCAGCAGCGTGACGCCGACAACCGCGAGCACCATGAAGACGAAGCCGAGGATGTCGCTGGAGGTGTCTATCCCGACGATCAACAGGAGGATCCCAAGTGCGATCGCCGCGACCCCCAGCCATCGAAGCCATTTCATGTGGGGCACCTCCTCTCGGGAGGTGGATACTCGCGCCATAGCGCGGGCGTGATTGCCGATACAGGGCGGTCCGACCCCGTGAGACGGAGATGGAGCGCCTTCGTCTGTTGTTCCCTCGAGGCGAAGGACGCAAGCCCGCGGCTGTGCCCAGCGAAAGAGCCCCGGATCGCTCCGGGGCTCTTCGTGTCGCTGCCCTGCGTCCTGACCCCAGCCGGCGAGTGGGTCGCGGGCGACGCGTCGGTGGCGCGGCGACTGTCGCGCCCCTCGTCGCAGCCTACTGCGTGCTGCCTCCTCACTCGCCGCCGCCGACCCGTCGACGGCCACGGCCCAGCGACTACGCGTGCACGTGCTGCAGGAGCTCGTAGACCAGATACGCGGGCCAGACCAGCGCCTGAAAGACCCCGTAGAGGCCGTCCCAGAAGGACGTCGCGCTGCCGATGAAGTAGACCAGCGCGCCGATGAATCCGAGACCGTAGACGGCCCCGCCGCCGGCGGCGCCCGCGTTCGCGTTGCTGCCTGCCATTCTCACTCCTTTGCCGTCACGATCGCCGCCCTCAACTCGAGCGCCGCGCCACCACGAGCCCCGCGATAGCGTAGACGATCAGTCCGACGATGCCGATCCAGAGGAACGCCCTGAAGTTCGAGAACACGATGCCTGCCACGATGAACCCCAGAAGGAGGGCCCCGATGAGTATCGCGGCAACCTTGAGCGCGGACATTGTCGCCTCCCTTGGCTCGGCTTCTCACGGAGAGACCATCCTATTCGCTGTCGGTGCCCGCCGCCGCTACGCCGCCACCACGCGCTGCCACGCGGCAGAGTACAGCTTGGCCGCCTCGCCGACATCGCCGAGCACCTCGGCGCGCTCCATGTCGGCCTCGGTCGGGATGATGATGTCGGCGACAGGGTTCTCGGCCTTGACCGTCGTGAGCGCCTCCTCGCTGACCGGCAGGTAGCCGACCCAGAGCGCGTTCTCCGCCGACACCTCCGGGCGCATGAGGTAGTCCATGAACAGGTGCGCGCCGTACCGGCTGTTGCCGCCCACCGGGATCACCAGGGTATCGACCCAGGTCGAGAACCCTTCGTCGGGAAAGACGTAGCGCACCTTCTTCTCGCCGCCCTCCCCCATGTTGTTGACGGCAAGGGCGACCTCGCCGTTCCAGCAGTGTGTGATCGGCGCCTTGCCGCTGACGATCTCGCGGTACGAGTTGGTGATGACGTACTTCTGGACCAGCGGCTTCTGCTCGATGAGCTTGTCCGCCGCCGCGTTGATCTCGTCCTCGTTCGTCGTGTTGAGCGAAGAGCCGAGGAGCTTCAGCGCGGCTCCGAGGCACTCGCGTTCGTCGAACATCATCGAGATCTTGCCGTCGTACTTGGGGTCCCAGAGGTCCGCCCAGCGGGTGATGGGGTCGTCGAGAATGTCGGTGCGCAGGCAATAGCCGGCCGTCCCCCACATGTACGGCACCGTGTAGTTCAGGCCGTCGGTCCCGGGATCGTAGACGGGGTCCTGGAACGCCGGCAGCGTGTTCTGCATGTTGGGCAGGTACTCGAAGTCGAGCGGCTCGACCATGCCGCTCTTGATCAGGACGCTCGCGGTATAGCCGGTGGGGACGGCGACGTCGTAGCCCGTGGCGCCCGCCTTGAGCTTGGCGAGCATGGTCTCGTTGTTGTCGAAGTAGGTCTCCTTGACCTTGATCCCGTACTCGGTCTCGAAGCCCTTGCGCACCGACGGAGCGAGGTACTCAGCCCAGTTGAAGACGACGATCGCCTCAGGCTTCGTCTCGTCCATGGGCGGCAGGGTGGCGCCGGCCGCCGGCTCGCCCTCGTCGGAACCGCCGCAGGCGGCGAGCACCGCGCCGGCGGCCGAGAGCGAGACGCCCAGGGCAAGGGCCCTGACGATGAACTCGCGCCGCGAGATACGGCCGGTCCCCAGACGCTGAACGAGGTCGATGAGTGTGTCGTCGCGACTCATGGCTCCTCCCTGGTCACTGGTCCATGGCCGGACTGTAGACCCCTGAGGAACGTATGGGAAGGGAGGCGACGACAGTCCGGGCAGGCGAGCATCTCGAGCGAAAGGACGCCCTCGCCCCAGTGCGCGACGTCGAAGATCGCGCTCCAGGCCCCGCCTTCAGTCGCGCGACAGGATGAACAGGTAGAGCAGCTGCAGAAGCGCCGCGAGCGCACCGGCGACGTACGTCATGGCGGCCGCAGACAGGGTCTTGCTGACGCCTTCCTGCTCAGGGCCGCTCGCCAGACCGAGTGTCGCGACCTGCGCCTTGGCGCGGCTCGAGGCGTTGAACTCGACCGGCAGCGTCACGATCTGGAAGAGCACGGCGAACGCGTACAGGATCAGGGCGATCGTGAAGAGCGTGCCGCTCAGCTCCTGGATGAGGAAGCCGCCGATGAGGAAGAACGTCCACGCCTGCGAGGAGATGGCCGCGATCGGCCATATCGCGGTGCGCGCTCTCATGGGCGCGTACGCGGTCGCGTGCTGGATGGCGTGACCCACCTCGTGCGCCGCGACCGCCGTGGCGGCAATGCTGCGTCCCTCGAAGACCGGCTTCGACAGGTTCACAGTGCGCTTGCGCGGGTCGTAGTGGTCCGAGAGCGGCCCCGCCTTGGAGGCCAGGACGGGCACGTCGCTCAGGCCGTTGCTGTCGAGGATGCGACGCGCCACGTCGGCCCCGCTCAGTCCGCTCCCCACCGGGATCTTCGAGTTGCGCGCGAACGTGCTCTTGAGCCAGCCCTGCACGGCGAGGCCGAGGACGAGCGGGATGATGAAGAAGACGACCAGGTAGCCACCCATCGTTGCCTGCTCACACCTTTCATTCGTCGATCTGGGTCCGGTCATCTCATGAAGCGGACCGGAAGGGTTGCCGGCAAGTGTATTCCCATTCGAGGCAGGAGGAATGCCGACGACTTGGTCGCCGTGCCGGCAGACGGGCGCCGCACTCCGGCCCGCCGGGTGTTCCCAAGACCCGGAGGAACGGGCATGATGCGCTCATGGCCGACGTCATCTTCCCGCGTCACGAGTACTACATGCGACTGGCCCTCCGCGAAGCCGGGCGCGCGACGAAACACGGCGACGTGCCGGTCGGGTGCGTGATCGTGCTCGACGGCGAGGTGATCGCCGCGGCCGGCAACGAGCGCGAACTGCGCAACAGCCCGACCGCACACGCCGAGATGATCGCCATCGAGGACGCCGCCCGGCGCATGGGCAGCTGGCGGCTGCTCAACACGGTCATCTACGTGACCATCGAGCCGTGCCCGATGTGCGCCGGGGCGATCCTCCAGGCGCGCATCCCGCACCTCGTGTACGGCGCGCCGGACGAGAAGGCCGGCGCCGCGGGCACGCTCTACAACGTCTGCCAGGACCCGCGCCTCAACCACTGCGTCGAGGTCACGAGCGGCGTGCTCGCCGACGAGTCGGTCGCGCTCCTCCAGGACTTCTTCCAGGCGCGGCGCTGAGGCGCCGGGCGGCCTGCGGCTGCGGCACCCTGGCGTATACTTCTCACTCGCCCGGCGCACGAGCCCCGACACATCGGCACGCGCCGCCGGGCGTCGCGCGGAGAGGTGTCCGAGCTGGCTTAAGGAGCGCGACTGGAAATCGCGTAGGCGGCGTTGAGCTGTCTCGGGGGTTCGAATCCCCCCCTCTCCGCCATCTGTCCCCTCCTCCGCCGGCACCCCGCGCGCCGCGTCCCCTTGCGCTCCGCGCACGCTCGGACGCCTCCGGGCAATCCGCTATACTGCCCCGCGGAGAGGTGGCTGAGCGGCTGAAAGCGGCGGTCTCGAAAACCGTTAGGGGCGGTTCCGTCCCTCGGGGGTTCGAATCCCCCCCTCTCCGCCACACCCCTTGCGAGGAGAGGAGGCGAAGCAGATGACTGATACGGCCACAGCGGCGCCGCAGGCGCGCCATCTCGCTGACGTCTCCACTCCGGTGCCCCGCCGCTAGACCGCTCGCGGGGCACCCCAGACCGGAAGGAACCCCGCGTTGTCAGATCGCTCTGGGGCCGACGCCCCTCTCGCCCACTCGGGGGCCGACGCCCCCGCAGACGTACCCACACTCGAGTCGCTCGGTTACTCCGACCGCTGGCGCGCGCTGTTCGCGGCGCACGCGGGGGCGGGCCACGTGCCCGCCCGCGTCGTGCGCAGCGGCCGCGGCAGCGCGGTCGTCGCCGCGCCGCACGGCGTCGTGCGCGCGGTGCCCTCGGCGCGCCTGCGCCGGGGGCGCGCCGGCGGGGCGGGCCACGCACGGCCCGACGGTCGTCTGCGCGCCGACGGCGGCGCCGGCACGGACGGCCCGCCCGCGTGCGGCGACTGGGTCGTGCTCGACCCCGCGCCGACCCACGAAGCTGCGGTCATCGAGGCCATCCTGCCCCGCGCCTCCGCCTTCACGCGCGGGGCCTCGGACGAGACCTCCACGCCACAGGTGATCGCCGCCAACGTGGACACGGTGTTCGTCGTCCACCCCGTCGAGCCTGAGCCGAACCTGCGCCGCATCGAGCGCGAGCTGGCGCTCGCGTGGGAGAGCGGCGCCGTCCCGGTCGTCGTCCTCACCAAGGCGGACCTGGCGGAGGCTGCGGACGCCGAGTCGTGCGCCGCGGACGTCCGCGGCGTGGCGCTGGGTGTCGACGTCCTCGTGACCAGCGCCACGGCTGGGATCGGCATCGAGGTCGTGCGCGCGTATGCGGGTGAGGGCAAGACCGTCGCTCTGATCGGGCCGTCCGGTGTCGGCAAATCGACGCTCATCAACGCCCTGCTCGGCGAGCAGCGGCAGGCGACCCGCGAAGTCCGTGTCACCGACGGCAAGGGCCGCCACACGACGGTGACACGCGAGCTCGTGCCGCTGCCCGGCGGCGGCGTCCTGCTCGACACGCCCGGCATGCGCGCGGTCGTCATGGTCGACGCCCAGGACGGCATCGCCACCGCGTTCTCGGACATCACGGCGCTGGCCGAGGACTGCCGCTTCCGTGACTGCACGCACGCGACGGAGCCGGGCTGCGCCGTGACGGCGGCCGTCGAGCGCGGCGACCTGCCGCCTGAACGCCTCGCCAGCTGGCACAAGCTGCAGCGCGAGGCGCAGGTGGCGGCGATGAAGACCGACGCCCGCCTGCGTAACGAAGAGGTCAGGCGCTGGAAGATCATCCACAAGAGCGCGAAAGAGCACTACCGGCAGAAGGGCCGGGGCGACGGATCCTGAGCGCCGGGGCTGTGCAAGCATGCGGCCGGCCGCGACCGGGTACGTTGCGGGCCAGCGGGCGGCGCACGCGGCCCGCGCGACGCCTGAGGGGTGACCGGCCGTGCAAGTCCTCGACGCCAGTATCGAGATCGACGCGCCCGCCGAGCGCGTCTGGGAGGTCCTCGCCGACACGGCGAGCTACGGCGAGTGGAACCCGTTCGTCACCGGCGTCGCGGGGGAGTTGCGCGAAGGCGCCGACCTCAAGGTGACGATCCGTGCCCCCGGGCGCAAGCCCGTGACGTTCGCGGCGCGCGTCAAACGGCTCGTCCCGGGCAGTGAGCTGCGCTGGCGCGGGCGCTGGTTCCTGCCCGGGCTCTTCGACGGCGACCATGCGCTCACCGTCGAATCCATCGGAGAGGACCGCGCCCGGTTCCACACGCGCGAAGAGGTCACGGGCCTGCTCCTTCCCCTCCTCGGCAAGGCGATGCGCCAGTCGCAGGCAGGGTTCGAGGAGATGTGCAGGGCCGTCAAGGCGCGCGCCGAATCCGGGACCACACCTCGGCGCGCCTGAGGGCGGTCGCAGCATGCGTGAAAGGAACCTCCGCTGAGCGAGCAGGAACGCTGGCAGATCCCGTCCTGGGTACGGCTCGTCGGGCTGACGAGCTGGTACGGCATCGGCATGGTCGTCCTCGTCGTCATGGTCGCCTGGTTCGTCGAGCGCCACGAGGACGATCATCATCCCGTTCATCATCGCCACCCTCCTCGCCGCGATCCTCTCGCCCATCGCCGACCGCCTCGAGCGGCGCGGGGTCAAGCGCTGGATCGGCGCGCTCCTCTGCACGATGCTCGTCGTGGTGGTCGGGGTCGGCCTGCTCATCCTCATCGTGGTGCAGGTCGTCAATCAGTCGCCGCAGATCGCCGATCAGCTGAGCAAGGCGGCCGCCGACCTCGCCGACTGGCTCGGCCGGCAGGGCTGGGGAAGCGACATCGTGAGCGAGGTGGAGGCGAGCGTCGCCGCCAACTGGCAGACGCTGCTCAAGGGCGTCGTGCCCACGATCAGCAAGGGCGTCGGCTCATTGGCGACCTTGGCGCTCGTGGTGGTGCTCTCGGTGAACATCCTCTTCTTCCTCATCAAGGACGGCCAGGAGATTCAGCGCTGGCTGAGCGGCCATCTCGGCGTGCCGCGCGACATCGGCGAGGGCACCCTCGCGTACAGCGCGCGCAGCATCCGCGGCTACTTCATCGGCACCACGCTGGTGGGCATCGTCAATGCCCTCGTCGTGGGCGTCGGGGCGGTGGTCCTCGGGACGCCACTGGCAGCGGTCCTCGCCGTCGTCATGCTGTTCACCAACTACATCCCGTTCATCGGGGCGTTCATCGGCGGCGCCTTCGCGGTGCTCATCGCCTTCGCCGGAGGCGGGGGCAGCGACGCGCTCGTCATGCTGATCCTCGTGCTCGTCGCCAACGGCCCTGGCCAATGGGTGGTGCAGCCGCTCGCCCTCGGCGCGAGCCTGAAGCTGCATCCCATCGTGATCCTGTTCGCGACCATGGCCGGCACCATCCTCGCGGGTCCGGTCGGCGGCGTCGTCGCCGCCCCGCTCGCGGCGGTCGCCGTCGAGGCGGTCAAACAGATCCACGCGGCCGGGCTGTTCGACGACGAGGATGCGGGAGCGCCGGCGCCGGACGGAGGTTCGCCGTGACCGAGTCACGACCAGAGCCGCCCCGAATCGGGCGAGGGCCGTCGAGCCGGGCGCCGTCCCGACACGAGGCATGGGCTACACCCGTACTCCCCTCGGGCACCTCGTGGACGCATTCGCGACGCGCGCCATCGGCATCGTCGTCAACGTGCTCGTCGTGCTCACTGTCGGTTTGCTCGTCTGGGCGGTGATCGCGCTCGGCTTCGTGATCTCCGACACGGTCCAGCAGAGGGATGCGACGGCGATCAAGAGCCTGATCCTCGGCATCCTGACGATCTTCATCATCATCGAGATCTTCGACCTCTTCCGCGAGTACCTGCGTTCGGCCCACATCAAGGTCACGAACCTCGCCGAGGTCTCGCTCGCGGTGGTCCTGCGCGAACTGTGGCTGCTGCTGCTCGAGGGCTCGACCGACTGGAAGCTCTACCTGTCGCTGGCCGCGGTCGTCGCGGCACTCGGCGGGTTCTGGTGGCTGGCGACGCGACAGTCGGACGCCGGCGCGCCGGAGGCACCACCCCGCCCGGCGGCGGCGGCGCCCGACGGCGACGTCACCCAGGATCCCGGGCCAGGCGAACCGGCCGGCACGGCTCCGGACAGCGGCGCCGCGTAGCCGCTCGGCACCCGCCCAGCGCGCGCGCCGCGCGAGGCTTTGCGGCCCCCCGGCGGTCTGGTATCGTTTGCCCCCCTTCAGTGGGCGATTAGCTCAGTGGGAGAGCGCCCGCCTCACACGCGGGAGGTCGTTGGTTCAAATCCAACATCGCCCACCACCCTTTCTCCCGTCCGTCGCCCTCTCCCGTCGTCCACCCGTCCGACCCCGTTTGGCCCAAGTGATGAAACACGGCGCCGCGGGTTGAAGTGCGTTTGGATAGGTTGTAGCGTGCTCGCTTGGCCCGACCGCGTGCCACCGGGTGACGGGACGCCCCCGTCCGCGTTCCCGCCCGGTCCCGAAGGGTCCCCCTGCAGCCGATCGAGCGCAGGCGGCAGCACGGAATCAGGGCGCGAGCCGCCGCCGGCGGCGTCGCCCAGACAAGGCAAGACACGCCAGCGACAGTTCATGGGAGGTGGACAGGGTGGCAGACGAGACCAAGTTCTTCCCGCCGTCACCTGAGTTCTCCAAGAACGCCTGGATCAAGAGCCTCGACGAGTACGAGGCCTTGTACAAGCGTTCGGTCGAGGACCCGGAGGGTTACTGGGCGGAGCGCGCCGAGGACGCGCTCGTCTGGACGAAGAAGTGGGACAAGGTCCTCGACTACAGCTTCGATCCCGTCCCGTACGTCAAGTGGTTCGAGGGTGGCGAGCTCAACGCGTCGTACAACTGCCTCGACCGCCACGTCGAGGCCGGCAAGGGCGACAAGCCCGCGCATCGTCTTCGAGGGCGACCCGGGCGACACGAAGACCTCCACGTTCAAGGAGCTCCTCGACGAGGTCAGCAGGTTCGCCAACGTGCTCAAGAAGCACGGCGTCAAGAAGGGTGACCGCGTCGCCCTGTACCTGCCGATGATCGCCGAGCTGCCGGTCGTCATGCTCGCCTGCGCGCGCCTCGGCGCCATCCACATGATGGTCTTCGGCGGCTTCTCCGCCGAAGCCCTCAAGGCCCGCATCGACAACTGCGGCGCCAAGGTGCTCATCTGCGCCGACAAGGGCCATCGCGGCGCCAAGGCGACGCCTTCGAAGACCAACGCCGACGTCGCCATCAGCGGCGAGACGACGGTCGAGACGGTCATCGTCATCAAGCGCGTCGACGGCGACGTCCCGATGACCGAGGGCCGCGACGTCTGGTACCACGACGAGATGGCGGCACCCGACATCACGCGCCGACTGCCCGCCCGTCCCGGTCGACGCCGAGCATCCGCTCTTCATCCTCTACACGTCGGGCTCGACGGGCACACCGAAGGGCGTCCTGCACAGCACCGGCGGCTACCTGCTGTACGTGCACGACACGTGCAAGTACGTGTTCGACCTGCACGACGACGACGTCCACTTCTGCACGGCCGACATCGGCTGGATCACCGGGCCACAGCTACATCGTCTACGGCCCGCTCAGCATGGGCGTCACCAGCGTCCTCTTCGAGGGCCTGCCGACGTACCCCGAGCCGGACCGCTACTGGCAGGTCGTCGAGAAGCACAAGACGACCACCATCTACACCGCGCCCACCGTCATCCGCAGCCTCATCGGCCAGGGCGACGAGTGGGTCGACAAGCACGACATGCCCACGCTCCGCCTCATGGCCTCCGTGGGCGAGCCGATCGACGCCAACAGCTGGCTCTGGTACTACGAGAAGGTCGGGAAGGGCCGCGTGCCGCTGCTCGACACGTGGTGGCAGACCGAGACGGGCGGGCACATGATCGCCCCGCTCGCCGGCGCCATGCCCCTCAAGCCCGGCTCGGCCGGCCGCCCGTTCTTCGGCGTGCAGACCGCGGTGCTCACCGACAAGGGCGAGCCCGCCGGCGTCGGCGAGGACGGCCATCTCGTCATCACCCACCCGTGGCCCGGCATGATCCGCGGCACGTGGGGCGACATCGAGGGCAAGCGCTTCAAGGAAGTCTATTTCTCGATGTTCCCGGGCGTGTTCACGACCGGTGACGGCTGCGCCATCGACGCCGACGGCGACCACTGGCTCAAGGGCCGCATCGACGACGTGCTCAACGTCTCCGGGCACCGCATCGGCACCTCCGACGTCGAGGGCGCTCTCGTGAGCCACCCCGCCGTCGCCGAGGCCGCCGTGGTGGGCTACCCGCATCCGATCAAGGGCACCGGCATCTACACCTACGTCGTGCTGAACGAAGGCGCGGAGCCGAGCGACGACCTCAAGAAGGAGCTCGCCGTTCACGTGCGCAAGGTCGTGGGCCCCATCGCGACGCCCGACAAGATGCAGTTCGCCACCACCGGCCTGCCGAAGACCCGCTCGGGCAAGATCATGCGCCGCATCCTGCGCAAGATCGCCGAGGGCGAGTTCGAGGCCCTGGGCGACACCTCGACCCTGGCCGACCCGTCGGTCGTCGAGGACCTCAAGGCCAACAAGCAGTAGCACGACGTACATGCGCGCGAATGCGAGGGGCCGCCGCGAGGCGGCCCCTCGTCGTTTGGGGCGGGCTCCACAGGGCAGACGCGGCGAGCGGGAGGAACGGCCCCCGGCGGACCCCTCCCCCGCACTCCGCACTGGTAGGCTGTCCGCATGACGGGCACGGACGGCGCGAAGCAGCACGTGGCACGGGTCGAGGCGGCCGGGTTGTGTACGCAGTGCGGCACCTGCGCCGGCATCTGTCCGGCCGACGCGGTGAGCCTGCCCTGGGAGCTTCGCTATGGGTGGCGTGTCCGCGTCGACGAGGCGCGCTGCACCGACTGCGGGGCTTGCCTCGCAGCCTGCCCCGGCGAGACCTTCGACTTCCGGCCCGAGGCGCCGTGGCGCGAGCGCAATGCCGGAGCACCGAGCCCGGACTTCCTGGGTCCATGGCGGGGCCTGTGGTTCGGGTGGGCGACCGACCCGGACGTGCGCCACCGGGGCGCGTCCGGCGGGGTCGCCACCGCGATGCTCGCCGCCTTGCTCGAAGACGGCGTGCCGGACGAGCGCGGCGAACAGGTGCCGGTCGACGCCGTCGTCTGCGCCGCCGTCGACCCGACGAACGCGCTCGCTGTTCGACCAGTGCTCGCGCGAACGGTCGCCGAGGCGGCCGCCTGCCGCGGCTCGAAATACAACACCGTGGCGATGAACGAGGCTCTGCGTCACATCCGCACGACGCCGGGGCGCTACGTCCTCGTCGGCCTGCCCTGCCACCTGCAGGGTCTGCGGCTCGCCCAGGCGCGCTCGGCGACGCTGCGCCGGCGCGTCGCCCTTGCGCTCGGGATCTTCTGCGGCTACACCTCGGAGCCGCGCGCCACGGAGGTCGCCGCGCGACGTGCCGGCCTGGAACCGGCCGACCTCGCGACGGTGTCGTATCGCGGTCCAGGCTGGCCCGGCGAGATGCGACTCGAGACGCGCAGCGGCGAGGGGCGACGGCAAGCGTACCCCGACTACTTCGACCGGGTCATGGGGGCGTACACGCCGCCGCGCTGCCGCCTGTGTGCCGACGCCCTCGCCGAGTGCTCGGACGTCTCCGTCGGCGACGCCTGGCTCGACCGGTTCACCGACGACCCCGCCGTCGCGGACGGCGTCTCGGACGTCATCGCGCGGACGCCGGCCGGCGAGCGACTCGTCACCGAGCTCGCCCGCGACCGTCTCTCGCTGACGCCGGCGACGCCGGACGAGATGCTCGCCTCGCAGACCGACGCGGCGCACATCAAGCGCCGCGTGCTGCGCGGCCGGCTCTGGCTCCGCCGCGTCACCGGCCGCCCCGTGCCGCGGTACCCGGGCCTGCCCGTCGAGCCCACGGCCGCCGACAAGCTGACCGGGCTGCGCGATGCGGCCGAGGAGACGCTGTTCCGCGCCGTCGGCGACCTGCGCCACCCCTGACCATCCCGGGCCGGCGGTACGCCGCGGCCCAACCGGCGCGCGCCGGCACTCCAGAGGGGACGCCCGCCGCGGATGAAAGCTTCGCGCTGCGGACGTAGTCTGTTCCTTGGCGTGTGGCGCTCGCACGCACCCGGCGAGGCCGGAGCACGAAGGGAGGCGAGAGCCGCCATGAGCACGAAGAACCTCGACAAGCTCTTCGACCCAAAGACGATCGCCGTCATCGGCGCCTCCAACAAGAAGGGGTCGGTCGGCTACATCCTCCTGCGCAACCTCATCGGCGCCGAGTACGAGGGCGTCGTCTATCCGGTCAACCCGTCGTCGCCGGCGGTGCAGGGCATCCAGGCGTACGCGTCGATCAGCCAGGTCCCGCGCAAGATCGACCTCGCGGTCATCGCCGTGCCCGCCAAGGCGGTCCCCGACACCATCCGCGAGTGCGGTGAGGCCGGAGTCGCCGGCGCCGTCATCGTCAGCTCGGGCTTCCGCGAGATCGGCGCCGAGGGTCGCAAGCTCGAGGAGCAGGTGCGGTCCATCGCCGAGTCCTACGGCCTGCGCATCGTCGGCCCCAACTGCCTCGGCTACACCCGGCCCGCCAGCCACCTCAACGTGACCTTCGCTCACGTCACACCTCCGGAGGGCAGGATCGCCTTCTTCAGCCAGTCCGGCGCCCTGGGCACGGCGATCCTCGATTGGGCGGCCGCGAACAAGGTGGGCTTCTCGACGTTCGTCAGCGTGGGCTCGATGTGCGACGTGGATTTCGGCGACCTCATCGACTACTTCGGCGCCGACCAGCACACGAGCTCGATCATCCTCTACGTCGAGTCGATCACCGACGCCAGGCATTTCATGAGCGCCGCGCGCCACTTCGCCAAGACGAAGCCGATCATCGTCGTGAAGAGCGGCCGCCACGCCCGCTCCGCCCTGGCGGCCGCCTCGCACACCGGGGCGATCGCCGGCGACGACACGCTCTACAGCGCCGTCTTCCGCCGCGCGGGCATCGTCCGCGTGGACGAGATCGAGGACATGTTCGATTCGGCAGAGGTACTCTCGCGCGTGACCAGCCCGCGCGGCCCGCGCCTCGGGATCGTCACCAACGCGGGCGGGCCCGGCGTCATGGCCTCCGACCGCCTGCTGTCGCTCGGCGGGGAGCTCGCCGAGCTCAGCCCCGAGACCGACGAGAAGCTCAAGGCCTGCCTGCCCGGCTTCGCCGCCCGCGGCAATCCCGTGGACGTGGCCGGCGACGCCGACGCGACCCGCTATGCGACCGCCGCGGCGGCCCTCATGGACGACCCTGGCTGCGACGGCGTGCTCGCGATCCTCACGCCTCAGGCCATGAGCGACCCGACGGCGACGGCCCTGGCGCTGGTCCAGGTGGCGAAGGGCCACCCCACCAAGCCGCTCCTCACGTCCTTCATGGGCGAGATCAAGGTCGCTGAGGGCCTGCGCATCTTCCACGACGAGCACGTGCCCACGTTCGACACGCCCGAGGACGCGGTCCGGGCCTACCTCTACATGTACGAGTACACGAAGAACCTCGCCAACCTCTACGAGACGCCGGCCGACATCCTCCCGGACTTCAAGCCCGACAGGGACGCGGTGAAGAAGGTCTTCCTCGAGGTGGCGCGGGCGAAGCGTTCGATCCTCAGCGAGTACGAGGCCAAGCAGGTGCTCGCCGCCTACGACATCGGCACGGTCAGGACCATGATCGCGACCAGCGCCGAGGAGTGCTCGAGGGTGGCCCAGGAGATCGGCTTCCCCGTGGCCATCAAGATCCTCAGCCACGACATCACCCACAAGAGCGACGTCGGCGGCATCGCCCTCAACGTACGCTCGGCGCCGGAGGCGGCGAACCAGTTCACGAAGATCGTCGGTCGCGTGAAGGCGGCGATGCCCGAGGCCGAGATCATCGGCGTCACCGTGCAGGAGATGTCGCGCGGCGGCTACGAGGTGATCATCGGTTCGAAGAAGGATCCCACGTTCGGACCGGCGCTCATGTTCGGCATGGGCGGCACCGGCGTCGAGCTCTACCGCGACGTGGCCGTCGACTTCCCGCCCATCAACCAGGCGCTGGCCGAGGCGATGATCGACAGCACGAAGGTCTCGCGCCTGCTCCGTGGGTTCCGCGGCAAGCCGGCCGTCGACCTTGTCGCCCTGCAGCAGGCGCTGGTCAAGTTCAGCTACCTGCTGGTCGACTTCCCCGAGATCGTCGAGATGGACGCCAACCCGGTGCAGGTACGGCCAGACGGCCTCTGCGTGCTCGACGCGCGCCTCGTGATCGAGCCCAGGGACGTGAAGAAGATCGTCCTGCCCGGCGCGCACCTGATGATCTCGATGTACCCCAGCAAGTACAGCTGGGAGGTCCCCCTCGACGGGGAGAAGGTGCTCCTGCGGGCGATCCGCCCCGAGGACGAGCCGCTGTGGGCCGAGATGATCGAGTCGCTCTCGCCCGAGACGGCGATGTACCGCTTCTTCGGCCCCGTCCAGGAGATCACCAAGTCGATGCTGGTGCGCTACTGCCACGTCGACTACGACCGCGAGATCGCCATCGCCGCGTTCTCTCACCGCGAAGGGCAAGAAGAAGCCGCAGATGCTCGGAGTCGCCCGGTTCGCGATCGAGACCGCGAACGCCGAGGAGGCCGAGTTCGCCATCGTCGTGCGCGACGTCTACCAGCGCAAGGGCCTGGGCAGCAAGCTCATGGACGCGCTGATCCAGGCGGCCCGCGACCGCCACGTGCGCGAGATCAACGGCGACGTGCTCGCCGCCAACCCCGGCATGACGCGGTTCGCCGAGTCGCTCGGCTTCGAGGTCCTGCCCGGCGCCGAGCCGGACGTCCGGAAGCTGGTGCTGCGCCTCTAGGGAGCGCTCGGCCCCGGGCCGCTTCACTCTTCGGCCGGCGGCGCGCGCAGCCCGCCGCCGGCCTTCGACGACAGCACGTAGAGGCGCTCCGCGAGAGCGCCGTCGCCGATGCGCCCGGGCAGGACGTCGCGCGGTCGCGCGGCGTAGCGCTCGGCGAGCTCATCCGGCAACCCATACGAGAAGTCCACGACGCGGAGGTGCACCGCCTTGCCGGCGGCGAAGCGCAGCGTGATCTCGTATCCCTCCGACGGCGCACCGTAGTAGTCGAACGACCAGCGGACCGGGGTCCCGTCCAGGGTGGTCGTGTCCTTGCGCGCCACCGTCTGGTCGTCGAGCCAGGCGCTCAGCTGTCCGACCACCGATTCGACGACCAGCGACACGACCGGCGCGTCGCGTGACGAGCTGACCCGCAGCCGGACCGTGCGCATCCCCTCCACCGTCTCGTCTGCCACCGCCGTGAGCCGGGGCCGCGGCGAGCCCGATCTCGGGGGCCGACGCCGTGGTCGTCGCCCGGGAGCCGAGCCCCGGGAAGTAGGCGGGGGTGAACGGCGCGCGCCGCTGGCCGGCGAAGAACGAGCTCGTCCAGTCGTCGAGCCTGTCCACCACCTGCCACGTCGGCGCACCGACCGCGTCGACCCGGTAGAACACGCTGTCGAACCGCGGGTGGGTGGCGTCGATGGCGACCGCCGAGCCGGTGACCATGAGTATCACCGCGCCGACGCCGGCGAGCACCGCCGGGAAAGCCCGCCCGAGGGTCCGGCGCACGAGCTCGAGAGGAAGCACCAGAAGTCCCGCGGTGAACCAGACGGGGAGCACGGTGAAGGCTTGCCTGAGGCCCGCGGACGCCATCAACAGGTAGGTCGCTGAGCTCATGAAGACCATGGCCGGGAGGCTCGCCGCCACGAGAACGGCCGCGCCGGCGAAGCTTTCGAACACGCGCTCCCCGAGCAGGAAGGCAACGAGCAGTCCCAGGGCACCGGCCGCGAGCGGCCAGGTGAGGAGGTGGCTCGCTCCCGGCACGACCTGTGCCGCGACCAGGAGCCCGGCGACCCACCATACCTGCGCGGCGGCGGCCAGGTCCCAGGCGCGCAGCCTGCGCAGCATCGCGCCGTAGACCGCCGTCACGGCAGCCGCGGCCAGCAGTACGAGCCCCAGGCGGTAGCCATCGCTGATCACGACGCCGGCGTCGCTCCACGGGTGCTCCTCGTAGGCCGTCTCGTACATCGCCCAGACGAGGCCGACGACGGCCAGCGCCACGGCGAGCGCGAGCGGCACAGCGCCGAGACCCTCGGCCACGCCGCGTAGCGTCAGCAGGCGACGGCGCCAGCCGACGACCAGCGCCGCGGCCACACAGACGACGGCGAGACCGGCGAACGGCCATACGAGGCGCTCGGAGTAGCTCACCGCGAACCCGCCGACAACGTCGAACACCACGATGTCCGGACGATGAAGGTCCCACAGGTCGATGCGTCCCAGATGCCGCACCAGGGTGAGCATCGTGTCGCCCATCTGCTGCACCACCGCCGGGTCCACGTTGTCGACCGAGTCGTGGCCCGTGTGGTTGTACGCGGGGCCATCGAGCGCGGCGAAGCTCATGCCGGGGAGCCCGGCCTCCTCGAACGGCCGGAAGTCGCTGAGGATCTCGCTGCGGCGCGACAGCTCGTACATGAGCGACGAGGTGTAGGGACGCTCGACGGCAGCGAGCAGCTCCCGTACCAGGCGGCCGTTGTCGGGGCTGGTCTCGTACATGAGGAGCGGCGACGAGGTACCCGGGCTGTCGACGTTGAGCACCACGCCGACGCGGTACGCGAACGGGTGCTCGCGCAAGAAGGCCCGGGCACCGAGCATGCCGTGCTCCTCGCCGTCGGTGAAGAGGAACACGACGTCGTTGCGGAGCGGCGTGCCGGCCCGCAGCGCGCGCGCCGTCTCGAGCAGCACGACGACGCCGGTGCCGTCGTCGGCAGCGCCCGGCGAGACGGCGACGGTGTCGTGGTGGGCGACGAGCAAGATGCTGCGGGCGCCCCCGATGCCGGGCAGCCGGGCAACCACGTTGTGCACCGTCCCTCCCACACGGTCGGTCCGCGTCGAGACGACTTCGGCAGTCTGCACCTCCGGGTGCAGACCGAGCCGCCCGAGCTCGGCGACGAGGGCGCGGCGCTGCGCGGCGCCCGCAGGCGAGCCGATCGGGCGGGGATCCTCGGCGAGACGCTCGAGGTCGGCCATGGCGCGCCCCGAGGAGAACTCGGCCGCGGGCGCGGCGGCCGCTCTTGGCGCGGGCATCCCGAGTGGGCGCGTCCCCACGAACGCGGCGATCGTGAGCGCGATGACGGTGAAGGCGGCGATGGCGTAGCGCCTCACGGGACGTCCCCCTGGGGCGGACCCTGGATCATGCGCGGGACTGTAGCGGTCGCCGCCGCTCACGGGAACCCCTGCCGCAGTGGCGACCCCGCTCTCGCCCCAAGCCGATAGCCGCACGAGACGATGGTGGCGTCACCCTCGCCGCCGGGCACGAAGCCGTCCGGTCGCACGCCGGTGACGGCCAGTGCGACGGGCGGCAGGCCGTAGCTCAGATCCACGACCCTGAACCTGAGGGGGACACCGGCATCCACGCTCAGCGTGACGGTGACGCCGGCCGCCGGCATGCCCAGCACGTCGACGTGCCAGTGCTCGGCGCTGTAGTCGAGGAACGTCGTGTCGCCGCCGGCGACCGCGGTGCCGTCTACCGTCGCCACCAGCTCGCCCGCTTCGTCCTCCAGCAAGAGGCTCACGAACGGCGCCCCCCGCGGTGACCACAGATGCAGGCGCAGCTCGCGCCTGCCCTGGCGCACGCGATCCTCGAGGACCTCGAGCCTCGGCGGGGAGAGCGTGCTCAGAGGCGCCGGCGCGCCGTGGTAGCGGATGAAGCCCCAGAGCGGCACGTGCTCGTGCTCGTCCGACCAGCGCGCAGGTGAGCCGAGCACGCGCCCTGTCCACGCGTCCGTGGACCCGTCCATGGTGCCCCAGGCCACGCGGCGCGGCGCTCTCGTCGAGCCGATAGATCAGGCTGTCGGGGTGCGGCCAGTCGTCGCCGTACCCGGTGGCCGGACTGAGCCCTATGAAGAGCACGGTGCCGATCACGGCGAGCGCCGCGGGCAGCGGCCAGCGGCGAGGATGGGACACGAGCGCGATGTGCGGCACCAGCAGGCAGAGGATGAGCCAGACGCACACCACGATGACGACCAGGCGGACACCGCTGGCGGCGAAGAGCAGGTACAGGGACGAACTCGCGAGCAGAAGACCGGGAGCGGCGCCGGCCAGCAGGACCGCGAGCGGCGCCGGCGCGACACGCCCGTCCTCCCCGAGAAGGGGCACGAGGACGAAGGCGGTGCCGAGCGCGACCAGCGCCGCGAGCAGCGGCCAGACGAGCAGGTAGCTGGCACCGGGGAGCGCCGCCGCGACGTAGATCGACAGCAGGACCCACCACAGGAGGGCCGCCGCCGCGGTGTCGAGCATGTGCGCGTCGTCGAGGCCCCAGAGGTAGATGGAGAGACCGATGGCGAGGACCAGCGAGATGAGGCCTGCGCGGTGCAGGTCGTCGTTGTAGTAGGGCAGGCTCGAGGACGCGACGCCGTAGACCTCGCGGACCATCGCCCAGACGAACGCCGTCAGCGCGCCCATGAAGATCAGCGACAGCAGGCTGTTGACGGCGCCGGACAGGAGCCCTGACGGGCTCACCCGCCGGCGCCGCAACCCAAGGGCGACCACGGCGACGTACGCGGCGGCCGCACCGACCGCCAGAGGGAGGGCCCACGAGCGCGGGTAGACGATCAGCCGGCCGCGAAGCGGGTTGAAGTAGACGGCCTCGTCACCGCGCAACCCCGTCAAGCTCGCCGGCGGCGAAGGCCCGCGTCAGGCTGAGCGCGTACTCGCCCTGGTGCTGCAGGCTGCCGGGGTCGATGTGGGCGACGGTGTCGAGCATGGAGTGGTTGCGGAAGAAGCCCTCGGTGAACCCGAACGTCATGCCGGCCTGCCCGTCGTTGCGCAGCGGGGTGAAGTCGCTCTCGATCCAGCGGCGCCGCGCCACGTCGTCGGTCAGCGAGCTCGCGAACGGCCACGGCGCCGTCGCCGCGAAGGTCCGCACGAGGGGGTCGTTGCCGGCGCTCGTCTCGTACATGACGGAGGGCCCCGAAGAACCGGGGTTGTCGAAGTTCAGCACGAGACCGACGCGGCGTCGCCCACGAGCTGCGGATGAACGCCTGCACCCCGAGCAGGCCGTGTTCCTCACCGTCGGTGAACAGGATCAGCACGTCCCGATCGAGAGTCCGCCCGGCGCGCAGGGCCCGCGCCACCTCGAGCAGCGTCGCGACGCTGGTCCCGTTGTCGGCCGCGCCCGGACTCACGGCGACGCTGTCGTAGTGGGCGACGAGCAGGACGACGTCGCCCGTCGCCGGCCCGGCCGGGCAGGCGGCCGACGACGTTGTCGACGAAGGCGATGACGTGGCGGTCCTCGTCCGGGACGACCGCCTCATGCTGGATCCAGGCCTCCAGCCCCGCGTCCGTCCAGGCGCTCGAGGAGAAGATCGCGGACGCGCCGGTTCGCGGCGCGGAGGCGAGCGGGTGCGGCTCGGCGGCGATCGCCGTGAGATGGCGCATGGCGCGGGCGGCCGAGAACGCGACCGCCGGCGCGGCCGTGCCGGCGGCCGCCGGCGGCCGCACCTGCCAGATGCCGAGCCCCACCAGCGCCACGACGACCACGGCGGTGAGCACGGCGGCGTGACTACGTCTCACTTGCGCCCAGCGTCCTTCCCGCTCGACGCGCGCCCCGTCACGGTCAACGGTAGCACGGCAGCGCCAGAGCGGGGTAACGCCCGGGCGAGCCGGGTTTCGCGCGCACGCGGCCGGCGGAGAATGGACCCATGGACACGCTCCTCGCCCTCGCGTCGTCGCCGCGGTCTCGCTCGCCGGCTTGGCCGTGACGACCCGCGTCCTCGTGTGCCGCGCCGAGCGCCGTGCGCCCCGCGCTGGGTGAGCACGCTCGCCGTCGACGGCGTGCCGCTGCATTTCACCGACACGGGCAGCGGCCCGTCCGGTGGTCTTCCTCCACGGCGCCAAGGGCTCAGTCTACGACGCCGCCCTCTCGGTCGGTCCGGCGCTCGCCGCGCGAGCACCGCGTCGTCGCCGTTCGACCGGCCCGGGCGCCGGCTACAGCGGTCGTGCCCGCCGCGCAGCGGCTCGCCGCTCGTCCAAGCCGACCTGCTGCACCTCGCCCTGCGACGTGCTCGGCATCCGGCGCGCAGTCGTCGTGGCACACTCGGCCGGCGCGCCCGTGGCGCTCGCGCTCGCCCTCGACCACCCCGCCGACGTCGCCGCGGTCGTGACGCTCGGCGGCTACATGTTCTCGATCCGCGACCCCGCGCGCGCACCCAACCGCCTCCTCACTCTCCCGGTCCTCGGCACTCTCGTGCGCTGGACGGTGGTCGTGCCGCTCGGTCTCCTGCTGTCCGGGGTGGTCCTGCGCCACGTCTTCGCGCCCGACCCGCCCGACCCGGCCTACGCCCGCCTCGCGCCCGGCCTCGCCCTGCGCCCCGCCCACATGGCGAGTGACGCTCGCGACCTGCCCGACGTCGAGGCGGGCCTGCGCGCTCTGGCCCCGCGCTACGCCGAGATCGAGACTCCCGTCGTCGCCGTCCACGGGCTCGCCGACCGCGTGGTGAGCGCCGCCCAGGCCGTCCGTCTCTGCGAGCGCGTGCCCCACGCGACCTCGTGCTGCTCGAGGAGACGGGCCACATGCCGCACTTCACGCGTCCGGACGCCGTGCTCGACGCCGTCGCCCTCGCCCGGCGCCGTGCCGGCGAGGCGGCGGCGCCGTTTGCGTCGCCTTCGGTCCCGGCGTACACTCCGGCCTTGGTCGCGCTAGGCGGGGAGCCAGCGGTGCCCTGTACCCGCAATCCGCTACAGCGGGGCTGAATCCCCGCCCGAGGGGCCATCCCGCAAGGCAGTCGGCCGGTGTGCGGCGTCGATGGCCGGGTCCCACGCAATGGAACCCTGCGAACCGCGTCAGGTCCGGGAGGAAGCAGCGCTAAGCAGGCCCTTTCATGTGCCGTGGGGTCGCCTGGCCGGAGCTTGCGCCCGGCAGGGACGCTTGGAGGATGTGCTTCGACGGCGGGTGCGCGGCCATTCTCTTCTTCTCGCTCCGCGCGCGCCGGGACACGTCACCCTGGGCGCGCTTCCCCGCCCGCCGCGGGCAGCGGTAGACTAGCCCTCCGATGCGACGCTCCCTCTATCGCGCATACCGCCCGCAGACGTTCGACGAGCTCGTCGGCCAGGCGCACGTCGCCCGCACGCTCAAGAACGCGGTCGAGACCGGCACGGTCGCCCACGCCTACATCTTCGCCGGCCCGCGCGGCACCGGCAAGACGAGCACCGCGCGCATCCTCGCCAAGGCGCTCAACTGCACCGGCACGCCGGATGCGCCGCGGACGCAGCCGACGGCGCACCCCTGCGGCGTCTGCGACCACTGCCGCACGATCGCCGACGCCGTCTCGCTCGACGTCATCGAGATGGACGCCGCCTCGAACCGCAGCATCGACGACATCCGCGACCTGCGCGACCGCGTCGCCTACGCCCCCGTCGAGGGCCGCTTCAAGGTCTACATCATCGACGAGGTCCACATGCTCACGCGCGAGGCCTTCAACGCCCTGCTCAAGACCCTCGAGGAGCCGCCGGCCAACGTCGTCTTCGTGCTCGCCACCACCGAGCCGCACAAGATCCCCGAGACGATCGTCTCGCGCTGCCAGCGCTTCGACTTCCGGCGCCCCCAGATCGCACGACATCGCCAAGCTCCTGGCGCGCATCGTCGAGAGCGAGAACCAGCGCTCCGACGACGAGCGCGGCGGGCCGCCGGTCGAGATCCAGGAGGCGGCCCTCATCGAGATCGCGCGGCACTCGCAGGGCGGCTTTCGCGACGCCATCGGCACGCTCGAGAAGCTCATCGCCTACGGCGAGGGCACGATCCACCCGGCCGACGTGCTCGAGGCGCTCGGGGTGACGAGCACCGACCTCCTCTTCGAGGTCACCGACATCTTCCTCGAGCGCCGCACGGCCGAGGCGCTGCAGTTCGTCCAGCGGCTCGCCAACGAGGGTGTCGACTTCCCGCAGTTCATCCGCGACCTGCTGCGCCACCTGCGCCAGGTCTTCCTGCTGCAGCACCTCGAGGACGCGGCCGACGACGAGGCCGCCCTGCGCGCCCTGGGCCAGACGGTCGAGCTCGACGACGAGCTCGTCCGGCGCCTGCTTCCGCAGGCGAACCAGCTCCACCCGCGTGAGCTGGTGGCGATGATCGAGACCCTGGGCCAGGCGCAACGCGACATCAAGGACGGGCTCGACGCGCGGCTGCAGCTCGAGCTGGCGCTGGTCAAGATCACGCGGCCGCAGGTCGACTCCTCGGCCGCAGGCGTCGAGGAGCGCCTCCGTCGGCTCGAGACCGGCCTCGGCGCGACGCGCTTCGCCTGCGAGACGGCCGGCGCCAAGGCGGAGACGGCCGGCCCAGGACCGGGCGGCGGCCGCGATCGCCGCGCGCGGCCGACGGCGCCGGCCCCGAGGGCGACGCCCAGGCGACGACGCGACGACCGGGCGGCGCCGACCGGCGACGAGCCCGCCCGCGACGGGCGCCGGCCGGCCCGACGACGTGCGGCCGGGACGGCGCGTCCGGACGCGCGGCCCGCCGGTCCGCCGCGGCGACCGGACCGCTCACGCTCGAGCGCGTGAAGCCGCGCCTGGGAGCTCGTCCTGCAGCGCGTCCAGTCGGGCAACGTCGCCCTGTACGCGCTGCTCCGCGACGCCCGGCCCTCGGCGCTCGCCGGAGACCGCCTCACGGTGGCGATGCCGTCCGGCTTCGCCCTCACGCGGGCGCGCGAGCCCGGCAACGACGACATCCTGGCGAGCGCGTTCGCCGAGACGCTCGGGCACCGCCTTGCAGCCCGAGTTCGTGCTCGCCGAGCCTGCCGCGCCGCACGACCGCCGAGCCGGAGCCCCGCGCCCAGCCCCCGCTCGACTTCACCCAGACGATCAACCTGACGAAGCAGCTGCTCGACGCCGAGGAGCTCGACGAGCCGTGACCGGGCGCCGCAGGCGACCCGGTCGTCCGAAGGAGACGCGCCAGCGATGAACCCCCAGTACCAGAAGATGATGAAGCAGGTCCAGGAGATGCAGCGCAAGATGGCGGAGGCGCAGGAGGAGCTCGCCGGCGAGACCGTCGAGGCCAGCGCCGGCGGCGGCATGGTCACCGTCGTCATGAGCGGCTCGCTCGAGGTGCGCGAAGTGCGCATCCAGCCCGAGGCCGTCGACCCCGACGACGTCGAGATGCTGCAGGACCTCGTCATCGCGGCCACCAACGAGGCCCTGCGCGCCGCCCAGGACCTCGCGCAGCGCAAGCTGGGCGGCGCCACCGGCGGCCTCGACCTGCCCAACATCCCCGGCCTGCTTCTGATCCGTCGGCCGCGCGCCCGCGGCCGGCGATCATGTCGAGCGGATACGCGACTGCATACTGGACTGAAGTCCTCCTGCTTTACGGGGACATCACCCTAAGGTCACGGACCGAGCCGCTCGGCGCGGATCCATCGACTGGCGGAGCGGACGCCGGGCCCCGTTGCGTGACCAGAGCCACGAGAGTAGACTTGAGCGCTCGGGAGCTTCTCGTCTCGAATCCCGCGCGCGACCCCGTCCAAGATCAGGCGCGGACGCATGTTCATGCAACAGGAGTGCATTTGTATTCACCCTCGGTCGACCGGCTGATCAAGGAGCTGTCGCGCCTTCCGGGCATCGGCCCGCGCAGCGCCCAGCGCCTCGCCTTTCACATCCTGCGGCAGCGGCCGGAGCAGGTGCTGCCGCTGGCCGAGGCCATCGTCGAGGTCAAGGAGCGCATCGGCTTCTGCCGCCGCTGCTTCAACCTCGCCGAGGGCGAGCTCTGCACGGTGTGCGCCGACAGCCGTCGCGACGCGAGGCGTCATCTGCGTCGTCGAGCAGCCGGCCGACATCGTCCCCATCGAGCGGACGGGCGAGTTCCGCGGGCTCTACCACGTGCTCGGCGGCGCCCTCTCGCCGCTCGACGGGGTCGACCCCGACGACCTGCACATCAACGAGCTCCTCGCGCGCGTCGACGACAGCGTGCACGAGGTGATCCTTGCGACCAACCCGACCATGACCGGCGAGGCCACGGCGATGTACATCGCCGAGCAGCTCCCCGGGAGCGTGCGCGTGACGCGCCTGGCGAGCGGCCTGCCGGTGGGCGGCGACCTGGAGTACGCGGACGAGCTCACGCTCGGCCGCGCCTTCGCCGGTCGCCGCAGCCTGCGCCACGAGGAGGAGTGACAGTGACGACCGCGAGCCGCAAACCGAAGGCGTCGACCCATGGTCTCACCGAGATCCGCTGGCACGGGCGCGGCGGGCAGGGCGCCGTGACGGCGGCCAAGATGGTCGCCGAGGTCGCCCTCGGCCAGAACCGCTACTTCCAGGCCTTCCCCGAGTACGGCCCGGAGCGCTCCGGGCGCCCCCATCGTCGCCTTCACGCGCATCAGCGACGAGCCTATCCAGGTCTACTCAGGCATCGAGCACCCGCACATCGTCGTCGTGCTCGACCCGTCGCTTCTCAGCATCGTCGACGTCACCAAGGGCGCGCCGGACGACGCCATCGTGCTCGTCAACAGCGACCTGCCGCCGGCGCAGCTGCGCTCCCAGTACAAGCTCGAGGGGCGCCGCCTGTTCACGGTGGCCGCCACGAAGATCGCCACCGAGACGATCGGGCGCGCGATCCCCAACACCCCCATGGTCGGCGCCCTGGTGCGCATCACCGGCATGTTCCCGATCGAGGACGTGGTCGAGTTCCTGCGCGCCGACTTCGGCAAGAAGTTCCCGCCCAAGGTCGTCGAGGGCAACATCAAGGCTCTCACGCGGAGCTACGAGGAGGTCCAGGCCGAATGAGCGTCGAGAAGAAGGCCACGGCCAAGAAGCCGGCCCCCCAGCGCAAGCCGCGCGCCGAAGAAGCTCCCCAAGCCCAAGTGGGACGTGAGCGACCTGGACACGTGGGGACCCGACCGACACCAGCTTGGGGCGACGATCCCCGAGGCCGGCAACTCCGTCTACAACGAGACCGGCGGCTGGCGCACCCTGGTCCCTGAGATGGACCCCGAGAAGTGCGACGGCTGCATGCTCTGCTACTTCTACTGCCCGGACGCCTCGATCATCGTCGAGGACGGCAAGGCGGTCGCCGTCGACCTCGCGCACTGCAAGGGCTGCGGCATCTGCGCCAAGGAGTGCCCGACCGGCGCCATCGTCATGAAGACTCGACGAGAAGGAGTGAGACGGTGACGACGCTCGACTCCAAGAACGTGCTCGACGCGACCACCATCGCCGTCACCGGCAACGAGGCGGTCGCCGAGGCGATGCGCCAGATCGACCCCGACGTGGTCTGCGCCTACCCCATCACGCCCGCAGACCGAGATCGTCCAGATCTACGCCCAGTTCGTCGCCGACGGCAAGGTCGACAGCGAGTTCGTCACCGTCGAGTCGGAGCACTCGGCGATGAGCGCCGTGATCGGCTCGGCGGCCGGCGGCGCGCGGACCATGACGGCGACCTCCTCCCAGGGCTTCGCCCTCATGTGGGAGGTCCTCTACGTCGCCGCGTCGCTACCGGCTGCCGATCGTCATGACGACCGTCAACCGCGCCCTCTCGGGCCCCATCAACATCCACTGCGACCACTCCGACACCATGGGCGGCCGCGACACCGGCTGGATCCAGCTGTACGGCGAGAACCACCAGGAGGCCTACGACAACTGCCTCATGGCGATCCGCATCGCCGAGCACGACGGACGTGCACCTGCCGGTGATGCACATGATCGACGGCTACGTGATCAGCGGCGCCATCGGCCCGCTCAAGATGCTCTCCGACGAGCAGGTGAAGACCTTCGTCGGGCCCTACCGCCCGGTGAACCCGCTGCTCGACAGCAAGCACCCGGTCACCGTCGGCCCGTTCGACGGCCTGCACGGCTTCTACTTCGAGCACAAGGTCGCCCAGAACCGGGCCATGGACCGCGCCCTCAGGGTCATCCAGGACGTCGCCGACGAGTACGCCGAGCTCTCGGGCCGACAGTACGACCTCCTCGACCCGTACCGGCTCGAGGACGCCGAAGTGGCGATCGTCGTCGTCGGCTCCACCGCCGGCACGACGCGCATGGTGGTCGACAAGCTGCGCGCCAAGGGCGTCAAGGCCGGCATGGTCCGGGTGCGCGCCTTCCGGCCGTTCCCGCACGAGGAGTACGCCAAGGCGCTGCAGCACGTCAAGGTCGTGGGCGTCATGGACCGCGCCGACTCGTTCGGCGCCCAGGGCGGACCCGTCTTCGTCGAGGTCCGCGCGGCGCTCTACGACTGCGACCCGCGCCCCCAGGTGCTGCCCTTCATCTACGGCCTCGGCGGCCGCGACATCTTCCCCGACAACATCGAGCAGGCGTTCGCCGTGCTCCAGAAGGCGGCCAGGTCGAAGAAGCGCGCCTCCATCGGAGCGCCGCTACCTCAACCTGCGCGAGGACTGAGGTGACGGCCATGGCACGAAGCAACGGAGGCAACGGCAAGCACGCGGCAGAGCCGAAGGGCTCCGCCCTCTACGAGGTCCTCAAGGGCATCGACTTCGAGAAGCGCGAACTGCTGCACAAGGCGAAGGGCGTCGGCCTGTTCGACCTGGTCAAGGAGAAGGACGGCGGCTACCGCTGCTACGCCTGCACGCTGTGCGAGCGCAGCTGCCCCGTCGACTGCATCGAGATCGACTTCTGCCCCGAGTTCGAGGAGCTGCCCTTCGACGTCGACGCCGAGCGCGCCGCGGCCAAGGCGGTGCAGCCCGAGATCGACATGAAGCTCTTCGACGACGTCGTCGCCCGCATCCGCGAGGGCTCGGGCCTCATCGAGGCCTTCCACGCCACGCAGGAGACGTACGGCTACCTGCCGCGCAGGGCGCTCGAGGAGATCGCCGGCGAGATGAAGCTGCCCTTCTCACGCGTGTTCGGCGTGGCCAGCTTCTACAGCCAGTTCCGCCTCGAGCCGGTCGGCAAGCACGTGATCGACGTCTGCATGGGCACCGCCTGCCACGTGGCCGGCGCGCCGCTGGTCGTCGAGGCGTTCGCCCAGGAGCTCGAGATCCCCGTCGGCGAGACCACGGCCGACGGCCTGTTCACCCTGCAGACCGTGAACTGCGTCGGCGCCTGCGCGCTGGCGCCGGTCGTGCGCGTCGGGCGCCGACGACACCTACGGTCGCGTCAGCCCCAACGAGGCCCGCAAGCTCGTTCGCAAGCTCCGCCGCGAGGAGGTGCGGTCATGACCCCGCGCGTGAGCTCGGGCGGCAACGGCAAAGGCGCCGGCAGGGCGCCGGCGGCCAGGGGCGCCCCGAAGGGGGCGCGCGAAGCGTCGGCGGCGTCTGCCGCCGACAAGCGCGCGCGCCGCATCGACGCCGCCCTCAAGAAGGCCTTCGACAAGACCGCCTATCTCGCCGGCGACGACAAGGCCGAGGTCCGCATCTGCGCCGGCACCGCCTGTCACGCCTCGGGCCGCGTCGCCCTGCGCGATGGCGCTCGACAAGGAGCTCGCGGCGCGCGGGCTGGGCGACAAGGTCGCCGTCGTCGAGACCGGCTGCCACGGGTTCTGCGAGGAGGGCCCCATCGTCGTCGTGCGTCCCGAAGGGCTCTTCTACCCGCGCCTCAAGGCCAAGGACATCGCCGAGATCGTCGAGACCAGCATCGTCGGCGACGGCATCGTCGACCGGCTGCTCTACAGGCACCCGCAGACCGGCGAGGCCCTGGCGCTCGAGCGCGACATCCCCTTCTACAGCCTGCAGGAGCGCATCGTCCTCAGCCTGAACGGCAAGATCGACCCGTATTCCATCGACGACTACCTCGCCCACGGCGGCTACAGCGCCCTCGCCAAGGTGCTCGCCGCGGACGACCCCGAGGCCGTGATCGACGAAGTCGAACGCAGCGGGCTGCGGGGTCGCGGCGGCGCCGGCTTCCCCACCGGCACGAAGTGGCACTACTGCCGCGCCAACCCGGGCGACGTGCACTACGTGATCTGCAACGCCGACGAGGGCGACCCGGGCGCTTTCATGGACCGCTCGGTGCTCGAGGGCGACCCGCACGCCGTCATCGAGGGCATGCTGATCGCCGCCTTCGCCATCGGCCGCGGCGTTGGCCCGGTGCAGGGCTACGTCTACGTGCGCCACGAGTACCCCTTCGCCGTCGAGCGCCTGCGCAACGCGCTCGCCACCGCGCGCGAGCGCGGCCTGCTCGGCGACGACGTCCTCGGCTCCGGCTTCGACTTCGACATCCGCATCAACCAGGGCGCCGGCGCCTTCGTCTGCGGCGAGTCCACGGCGCTCACGCTCTCGATCGAAGGGCCACCGCGGCATGCCGCGCGGCAAGCACATCCGCACCGTCGCCCACGGCCTCTGGGGTCAGCCGACCAACCTCAACAACGTCGAGAGCTACGCCAACGTGCCGTGGATCGTCCTCAACGGCGCCGGCGCGTTCGCCGCCAAGGGCACTGCGACGAGCAAGGGGACGAAGATCTTCTCGCTCACCGGCAAGATCGTGAACGGCGGCCTCGTCGAGGTGCCCATGGGCGCCACGCTGCGGCACGTGATCTTCGACATCGGCGGCGGCATGCTGCCCGGACGCGAGTTCAAGGCCGTGCAGCTCGGCGGGCCCAGCGGCGGCTGCCTGCCGGCCGACCTGCTCGACACCGAGATCGATTTCGAGAGTCTCACCGCTGCGGGCGCCATGATGGGCTCCGGCGGCATGGTCGTGGTCGACGACTCGACCTGTATGGTCGACTTCGCCAAGTTCTTCCTCAAGTTCACCGCCGAGGAGAGCTGCGGCAAGTGCGTCCCGTGCCGCGTCGGCACCACGCGCATGCTCGAGATCCTCGAACGCATATCGGCCGGCGAGGGCACGGTGAAGGACGTCGAGCGCCTCGAGCGCCTCGCCGACGACGTGATCGAGGGCTCGCTCTGCCAGCTCGGCGGCAGCGCACCCAACCCCGTGCTCACCACGCTGCGCTACTTCCGCCACGAGGTCATGGAGCACGTGGTGGACCGGCGCTGCCCGGCCAAGGTGTGTCGTCCTCTGATCCGCTACACCATCGACAAGGACGCCTGCACGGGCTGTCACGTATGCTTCGGGGCCTGCCCCGTCCAGGCGATCAGCGGCGAGCGCAAACAGGCGCACGTCATCGACCAGAAGCTCTGTATCCAGTGCGACACCTGCCGCCAGGTGTGCAAGTTCGACGCCATCCCCGTCGAGACCGGCGTACTCGCGGTGGCCGAAGGGAGGCAGCAGTGAGCCCGAAGACCAAGGCCGCCGTCAAGCTGACGATCGACGGCAGGAAGCTCAGCGCCCAGCCCGGCGAGACCGTCCTCTCGGTCGCCCGGCGCGAGGGCATCGACATCCCGGCCCTGTGCCACGAAGAGGGCATGGCCGCCTGGGGCGCCTGCCGCCTCTGCCTTGTCGAGGTCAGCGGGGCAGGCCAAGCTGCAGGCGGCGTGCACGACGTGGACCGCCGACGGCATGGTCGTCAAGACCGACACCCCGCGCATCCGCGAGAAGCGCGAGAGCTACCTCCGCATGTACCTGTCGGACCACGACAGCTACTGCGAGGCGCCCTGCTCGGACGCCTGTCCGACGCACATCGACATCCCCGCCTACATGGCGGCGCTCGAAGACGGCGACGCCTCCGGCGCCGCCGCGATCGTGCGCCGTGACCTGCCCTTCCCGGGCATCCTCGGACGCGTCTGCCCGCGCTACTGCGAGCCGGCGTGCCGGCGTGGCGACGTCGACGAGCCGGTCGCGATCTGCGCCCTGCACCGGGCGGCCGCCGACCATTCGTCGGCCGGCCTCGTGCCGGGCATGCCGAGCGGCCGGCGGGTCGCCGTCATCGGCGCCGGCCCGGCCGGGCTCGCCGCCGCCTGGTACCTCGTCGAGCGCGGTCACGACGTCACGATCTACGACACGAACGAGAAGCCCGGCGGGTCGCTGCGCTACAGCATCCCCGAGTTCCGCCTGCCCGAGAAGGTCCTCGACCGCGAGCTCGAGCCGCTGTGGGAGGCGGGAGTGCGGTTCGTCGACGACACCGCACTCGGGTACGAAGTCACCATCGAGGGCCTGCTCGACGCCGGCTTCGACGCCGTGCTCATCGGCATCGGCACCTGGCAGACCTCGAGCTGCGAAGCTCCCCGGGGCCGAGGCCGTCATCGAGGGCCTCGACCTGCTCCGCAACGTCCGCAAGGGCAAGAAGGTGCGCATCTCGGACACGGTCGCCGTGATCGGCGGCGGGACGGCGGCGCTCGACGCCGCGCGCACGGCCCGCCGCCTGGGCGCCAAGTCGGTCACCCTCCTCGCACCGCGTGACGCGGCCCATCTCGAAGCCGGCGCGCGCGACCTCGCGGCCGCCCTCGAGGAGGGCGTCAAGGTCGAGTTCGACGTCGCCGCCAAGAAGGTCAAGGCCGGCAAGACCGGCCGTCCCGCGGCGGTCGAATGCGTGCGCCTCGGCCGCTCCAAGGGCCGTACGCGCGAGATCAAGGACTCGCGCTTCGAGGTCCCGGCCACGACGGTGATCTCGGCCGTCTCGTACGTTCCCGACCTCGGCGACTCGGACGAAGAGGTGACCCTCTCGGCCTGGAACACGCTCGAGGCCAACTACTACACGGGCCGCACCCCGACGCCGGGCGTGTTCGCCGCCGGCGACGCCGTGACCGGCGCCCGCTCGGTGATCCACGCCGTCGCCGCCGGCAAGCGCTCGGCGCTCGCCATCGACGCCTGGCTCGCCGGCACCGACCTCGTCGAGCTCGAGGAGCAGCTGGCCGTCTACGCCGGCCAGCCCTACCTCGAGCAGCTCGCCGACACCGCCAAGCTGAGCGAGCTCGGCGAGCGCCTCGCCGAGCGCGACCCCGTCTGGCTCAAGATGGGCAGCGCCGCCGAGCCGTCCGGACGCGCCACCATGCCCAGGTTGGGCAAGGCGAAGCGCGCGACGGGCTTCGACGAGGTCGAGAAGGGCTACTCACTCGCCGCCGCCCGTGCCGAAGCGATGCGCTGCCTGCAGTGCGTCTGCCCCTCGAGCGGCGCCTGCGACCTGCAGCGCCTCGGCGTCGAGTACGGCGTCACGAGCAACGAGCTCGTCGCCGCGGGCGCCCGCGTCCGCAGCGTCGAGCCGCAGCACGAGCACCCGTTCATCCGGCGCGCCATGGACCGCTGCATCGCCTGCGGGCGCTGTGTACGCGTCTGCCGCGACGTCGCCGGCCCGGCCTGCTACGACTTCACCGGCCGCGGCTTCGCGATGAACGTCGACACGCCTTACGGCGAGGCCCTCCAGCTGGCCGACTGCATCACCTGCGGGCGCTGCGTGACCGCCTGCCCGACGGGGGCGCTCACGTTCAACGAGCGCGCCCTGCAGTCGTACCGCATCGAGGAGTCGCGCTGCATCATGTGTCGCGAGTGCGTCAAGGTCTGCCCCGTCGACGCCCTCAAGGAGACGAACCACTTCGAGGAGGCGCGCACCCGGTGGCTCGAGCTGGTCGCCCAGGGCAGTCAGCTGGCCGGCGGCCACCGCATGTGCGCCGGCTGCGGCGCGCCGATCGTCGTCCGCCAGGTCCTCATGGGCACGTCCGACCCCGTCGTCGTCAGCGCCGCGACCGGCTGCCTCGAGGTCTCGACCACGATCTACCCCTACACCTCGTGGAAGGGCAGCTACATCCACACCGCCTTCGAGAACGCCGCCGCGACGCTCAGCGGCGTCGAGACCGCCTTCCGTGCCCTCAAGAAGAAGGGCCAGATCGAGGAGAACGTCAAGTTCATCGCCTTCGGCGGCGACGGCGGCACCTACGACATCGGCCTGCAGAGCCTCTCCGGCGCCATGGAGCGCGGCCACCAGATGCTCTACGTCTGCTACGACAACGGCGCCTACATGAACACCGGCTTCCAGCGCTCCGGCGCGACGCCGGTCGGCGCCTGGACGACGACCAGCCCGGTCGGCAAGGACCAGGCCGGCAAGCTGCAGAACCGCAAGAACCTCACCGACATCATGATCGCCCACGGCCTCGGCTACATCGCCCAGGCCTCGCCGCACGACCCGCGCGACCTCGTGCGCAAGGCGGCGAAGGCGCTCGCCACGCCGGGCCCGAGCTTCCTCAACATCCTCGCCCCCTGCCCGCGCGGCTGGCGCTCGGACGGCGCTGACAGCATCGACCTCGCACGCGAAGCCGTGAACACCTGCTACTGGCCGCTGTTCGAGGTCGAGGACGGCGAGTACCGCCTCACCTACCGGCCCAAGGTCAAGGCCGACCTCATCCCCTGGCTCAAGCGGCAGGGACGCTTCGCCCACCTCTTCAAGCCCGGCAACGAGGACACCCTCGAGAACCTCCAGGCCTGGGTGGACCACGAATGGGAGAAGCTGCTGCGGAAGTGCGGCGAGCCGGCACAGACGATCTGGGAGGAGCAGCTCGAGGCGCACGGCTGCATGTTCGTGCCCGAGAGCCAGCGGTAAGACGAGCTGCCTGCGAGACACAGAGGCCGCCGGCATATGATGGCGGCGGCTACCAGCTGAACGACGGACGGGGCGGGCCAGAAGGCCCGCCCCGTCCGCGTCCCTACCCCGCGAGTCCGCGCAGGTAGTACACCCAGAAGCCGGGCACCTCGCGCAGCCAGAGGCGCGGCGTCTCCTTGATGCGCCGTGTCTCCTCGGCCGGCACGGTGAAGACCTCCTGCCCCTGCCGGCGGTAGGCCAGCTTGATGCGCGGCAGATGGTACGCGTTGCTGACGGCGAGCACGCGGTCGACGCCCTGCGCCGCGAAGAGCCGCACGGTGTTCGCGACCGTGGCCTCCGTGTTCACGCCCTGCGAGTCGACCTCGATGGCGTCGCGGGCACGCCCCGGTCGATCGCCATGTCGCGCATCACCAGCGGCCTCGTCGTACCCGCTGTCGCCCACCGCGCCGGACATCACGAGCCGGTCCACGAGGCCCTCGCGATACAGCTCGCACGCCGTGTCGACGCGCCACGTCAGCGTGGAGGACGGGACGCCCCCCGGATGCACCTGAGCGCCGAAGACGACGGCGACGTCCGCCGGCCGGCGGTAGTCGGTCGTGCCGAAGAAGACGATCTGCGCGAGCGGGAAGAGGAAGACGCAAGCGGCGAGAGTCAGCACGATGACGGCGCCACGGACGGGCGCCCGCGGGCGCGCGGCGGACGCAGCGGGTCCGCGCGCACGTCGCCAACGCGCACCACGCCATCAGCGCGGCGAGGAGCAGCGACAGCGGCAGCGGGACGCGCGGGTCGATGTCGCCGGCCGCCCACACGCGGTAGAAGGTGAAGACGTTCAGCAGGGCGACGAGCGCAAGGACGGCGAAGACGGCCGACCGTGAGCGTGCGCCGCCGGCCGCCGGCGGCTGGGCGCACGCCGTGAGCGAGCGAGCACGAGGCCGGCGAGCGCCAGCAGGACCGGCCCGAGGAACGCCGGACCCGGCACTGCGCCGGCGTCGAACAGCCACAGCGACTCCTGCGATCCGTCGTGGCGCAGCGAACCGACCAGCCCTGCGACCAGGAAGAGGCCTACGAAGAGCGACAGGCCGCGGACGACGGACGTCCAGAGCCAGCCCAGGCCGCGCACTCCAGTCGTCTCGGACGCGGCCGGCTGCGGCGTCGCTTCTGAGGCCCCGCCGGCATCCATCGCCGCGACTCTACCACCGCGGGACTGGTGGACTCAGGAAGGCTCTCCTACCTCGTAGCGCAGCCTGGTCACGTCGCCCTCGAGGCGCTGCGCGTCGACGAGGCGCAGCGCCTGGGACGCTGTGACCTGCGGAGGCTCACTGCCCGCGCCCGCGACGGACGCGAGCCGCCCGTTGAAGGTGTGCTCGTCGGTGCCGCCGACGAGAACGGGATAGACCATGAGGCTGATCTCGTGCACCAGGCCGGCGGCAAGGAGTGCGCCGGAGAGCGCGCCGCCGCTGTCGACGCGGACGCGCGTGACGCCGCGTTCGACGGCGAGGAGCTCGAGGGCAGCGCGCAGGTCGACGCGCTCGTCACCGACGACGAGCGCGTCGCAGCCGGCGCGCCGCACCTCCTCGACGTACTCCGCCGGCGTCGCGCGACTCACGAGGGCCAGCGGGTCGCGCCAGAACTGCGTGTACCCCTTGAGGGTGCGCCAGTTTCGCACCCTGCCACGCGAGTCGACCACGGCGAGCAGGTGTGCGTTCGACGGCCCGACCTCGGGCGCCGGCGCCGACGGGTCGTCGGCCACGTACTCCGGAGACACGACGATAGTGTCGGCACCGGTGAGCATGCAGTCGGCGCCCCACTCGGCGACGACCCCGTAGAACTGGCCCATGTCGACGTCGAAGCCGATCGTGCGGCCGTCGACGCTGACGGCGGTGTGGATGAGGACGCGTGGCAGCACTGATCCCTCCCTGCTCTCAGTCGGGCGCACGGCCCTCGGCGCGCAGCAGCTTCACGACCTCGCGCGAGAGCCGCGTCTGCCACTTCTCGCGCCCCGGCTCGACGAGGTGCACGAGGTCGTAGAAGTCGCGGTTCACGAGGCCGATGTCGTCGGCGAACGAGAAGAACGCGATCTGCTTCCTGGCCGCGAGCCTGCGGCAGTCCTCGAGGTAGGTCCCGCGCGGCGTGTCGAGGCGGTCGCCGACGATCTCCTCGTTCATCGGCAGGTCGATGAGGGCGGCGTGGAACCCGCGCTCGCGGCAGGCGTCGATGAGCTCGGCGAGCAGCGCCTGGTTGCCGTCGTAGTAGCGCCGGAACAGCTCGTAGCGCTCGGCCAGCCACTGGTCGAGCATGTCGCGCTTCTCCTCATCAGACAGGATCTTGTCGACCGTGTACCTGTGCTTGAGGTCGATCGTGCCGGCGAGCCCTGCGAGCTCGTCGGCGGTGACGGGCTTGTCCTTCTGCTTCGGCGACGGCGCGAACGTGTAGCGGCCCAGGTTGATGCCGATGAGCACCACGGTCGGGCGCGAACGGTCCATGTGGCGGACGTAGCGGATGTCCTGGCTGTAGGACCTGTTCGTCGCCCCGAGGTCCATGGCCTCGACGGGCCCCGCACCGAGCTCCCGCATCTCGTCCCTCCAGGAGGCGTTACCGATCACGCACTCGCGCGCCGACGAGCCGCCGAGAAGGTAGACGATGGGGTCCGCCGAGGCGCCGGCGGCGGGACCGCCCGCAGAGGTCTCGCTCGGGACCGGCTCCGGCGAGAGACCGGGGTCGGTGGGCGGCCCCGACGTCGGCGTGGCCGACGGCCCGCGCGCCGCGCCTTCGCCACACCCCGCGAAGACGAAGGCGAGGATCACCGCGATCGTGAGGGTGAGGACAACGAGCTGCGCGGTCGAGGCGATCAGCGGCTGCGCCGCGAGGCGCCGACGTGTGGGGACTCCGGAACGCACGGCGCGAGTGTACCTGCTCGACCGCCGCGGAGCAGCCCGCGAGAGCGCGGAGGGCGGCGGGCCCTCGCGGCCCGCCGCCCTCCGCTCACCGCCGTCTCGCGTCAGTCCTCGGCAGGATCCGGCGCGCCGTCACGGCGCACTCGGCACGTCGATGATCGACCTGACACGATCGTATCGTCGGCTCGACGTTGCCCGACCGCGTCGACCGAGTAGAACCAGATCCAGTGGACGCCGTCGTTGGCGCCGCTCGACAGGGCCGGGACGATCACCGTGTCGCCGATCATCCACGCCCCGCCGTCCACGCTGAAGCACGTCCACCCCGGACCCGACAGAGCATCGATCGCCGAGAGGCGCACGGTGACGTCGCGGTCGTGCGACGAGGCCGTCGCTGTCGTGAGAGGTCGTCGGCGGCCTGCCGTCGATCGACACGACAACGGGCGCGGGATCGCTCGCGTTGCCGAGCCCGTCGATCCCGCGCACCCACGTCGTGCGCTCGCCGCTGCCGGAACCGCGCCTGCCGGTGTTCACCACGAACGACGAACCCGCCTGCCACGGCCCACTCTCGGCGGGCGCGTACTCGAGATGGTCGACCACGCCGCATCCGGCGTCGAAGGCCCCCAGGTGCACGGTGACCGGCCCCTGGACCCAGGTCGCGGGCGGGTCGCCCGGACACCACCGGCCCGGTCGTGTCGATCTTGACCTGGACGTGGACCGTGTTGCTCACGTGGCCCACGTGGTCGATCGGCGCGCACGTACGACGTCGTGGACGCCGTCGTTCGAGTGGCCGGCCGGCGCCGGGATGACGACGTGGTCGCCGTCAGCCCAGGGTGCGCCGTCGACCACGTACTCGAACTCCTCGACGCCGCTCAGGTCGTCGGTCGCCGAGAAGTCGAGCCGCACGGGCGCCGAATGCCAGGCAGTCGTCCGCGCCGCTCACCTTCGGCGTTGGACGGCGGTGCCGCGTCGGCGGCCGGTCCGAGCACCGCGTCGATGCCCGTGATGTCCTCATCCTCGGCCACGACGACGTCGTCGGCGATCTCGATCGATCGACCGGTTGTCCCAGAACTCCTCGACGAGACCCGGACCCCTCTCGGCGGCCCGAACGCCAATCGGTACGTGCCGGGCGTGACCGTCGGCATCGAGTACGTGCCGTCAGCCACGTGTACGTCTCGCATGCCGAGTCCCCTGCCACGTCGAGCTCCATCCGGGTAGTCCATATGAAGCAGGCATCACGCACGCGTTCTGCACGCGGCGCCCCGCCGATGGCGGTCACCCTGCCCGCGATCGACCCCGCGCAGCGGTGGCACGATGTCTACCTCGGTCGTCTCGCCCGGCCGCACGACGACCCCTTCCACCACGCCGTCGCCGTAGTCGGGAGCGCTCGGGGCTGCTGAAGACCTGTAGGTGCCGGGCCGCAGGCCGTCCAGCCGCCACGCGCCTTGATCGTCGACGCGGGCCGCGGACTGCATCTCGTCGAGGTCGACGTAGCGACCCGCGATGTCGTCCCACACCGCGATCATCACGTCGACGCCGGTGATCGGGTCGCCGCCGGCGTCGCGGACGTGCCCGCGATGCGCCCCGGGGACTTCGAGCTGGGCGTCGATAGCCGTAGCCTTCCTCGCGCGGTGTCGAGGACGATGCTGTCGAGCGCCGAGCACCGACGCGGCGCCGTCCCAGAACTCGCGCGACAGACCGATGCCGCGGCCGTCGAACTCGACCCGGTACGTCCCGCCGGCCATCTCGCCGAGCTGGTAGTAGCCGTCGCGACCAGCTCTCGAAGCGAGTAGCCCGCCCCCCACTGCGCCGTCGACGAGCGTCCACTTGCGACGCGTGCACGCCGGCGACGCGGCTCGCCCGTCGGGCCCGGTGACCGTGCCGGAGATCATCGCCGACTTCGTCATGTAGATGTCGCCGAGGTCGGTGATCTCGCCGGCCGTGATCGTGACCGGCGTGGAGTTCTCGAGGTCGGGCGCGTCGTCGCACCACTCGGGCACGTAGCTCCCACCCAGGAGTCGAAACTGACGCGGTACGTCGCCGGGCGCCAGGTTGGAGCCGTGCATGTAGCCGTCGGTGCCGTCGCCGGTCGCGTATCCGGCGTAGCGCTGCCACGAGCCGCCCTCGGGTCCCGCGTCCGGCACCCACGTCCACACGCCGATCTCCATGGGGAAGGCGAACGAGAGCGGCATGAAGGCGACTCGTCGTCGAGCAGCCGGCCTGCGAGAGAGCCGCCGAGGTCGAGCACGGGGTCGACGGTGCGCGTCTCGCCCGGCGTCAGGATCGAGGTCGGTGCCCGTGCCGACGACGAGGGCGCCGTCGAAGACCTCGGCGGCCCACGTGCCGGGCTCGCCGCTGTCTTCGAGCCTCAGCTGGTACGTCCGCGCCGGCAGCCCGGCGAACCGGTAGTAGCCGTCGCCGTCGGTGAACATGCGCTCCTCGTTGTCGAGCTGGTACTGCGCCCACTCCCCCGCCGGGCTCCCGGTAGTAGAGGATGGCTTCGATGCCCGAGAGCGGGTTCGCGGAACCGTCCGTCACGTGGCCCTCGATGACGCAGGCCTGCTCGAGGGCGGCATCGACGGTCGTCGTGCCGCCCGTCGTCACGGTCACGTCCTGCCCGGACCAGGCGTCCGGCGCGTTCTCGAACCACTCGCCGGCGTAGGCGCCGCTTCCGTCCCAGAACCGCACCCGGTACGAGCCGGCGGCCAGGCCGCCGACGTCGTAGCTGCCCCTCGGCGTCGGTCTGCGCCGCCGGTGAACTGGTCCCATTCTCCCCACTCGCTGCTCCAGCGGGCGACGGTGACCTCGATGTTCTCGAGCGGCGCCGCCGCCGGCCGCGGTCACCGTGCCGGCGATGTGAGCGCCCTCGGCGAGCACGATGCGGCCGAGGTTGTACGTCGCACCCCGCGCGCAACGTCCACGGGCGTGGCTCGCGCCGGGATCGAGGACATCGTCGTACCACTCGCCCACGTACCGGCCGCTGTCGTCCTGGAACTGCACGACCGTCGGTCTCGCCTGCAGACCCGCGGCACGAGAAGTCGCCCTGCTCGTCGGTCCAGCGCGTCCCCGTACCACTCCCAGCCGCCGCCTTCGGTCGGCTGTCGACGCCAGCCGTCGAACATCACCATGACGTTGGCGATGCCCTCGCCGTTCGCGTCGACGACCTGGCCGTAGACACGCCCGCCGCGCTCGAGCACGGGGTCGGCCCACGCGGTCCCGCCGGCCATGACCTCGAGATCGATCCCCTCGCCGGAGTTCAGCGCGTCCTCGTACACCTCGACCGCGTAGACGCCGTTCGGGTCGCTCAGCTCGATCTGGTACGTCCCGGCGGCGAGCCCGTCGATGGAGAAGAAGCCGTTCTCGTCGGCCCGCGCGCCCCAGCCCCAGAGCCACTGCTCCTCGGCCTCCTCACCCATGAAGCGGCAGGCGCGAGACCTCGATCCCGGGAATCGGGTTCCCCTCGGTGTCGCGGACGACGCCGGCGATGTGGCCGGCCGGCGCGAGCGACGCGTCGACGGGCGTCGTCAGCCCCCCGTCGACGGGCACCTCGGTGGCCCGGTCGTAGACGGTGTCCTCGTACCACTCGCTCGCCCACTCGCCCGTCCGGGTCGCGGAAGCCGACGCGATACGTCGCCCGGCTCGCAGGCCCGTCGATGAGGTAGTCGCCGTTCGCCGTCGGTCGTCGCCAGCGGGCCGCGGTCCTGCCACCCTCCGCAGTCCCAGCCGGCCCAGTGCTCGACGCTCACCTGCGACGCCCTCGATCGGGCGTGCCCGGGTACGCCGGTGTCGTCGGCCACGACGTGGCCGGCTGATGGCTCCGGCGCGCGATGAGCGTCGCGTCTGCACACGACGTTGTCGCCGGCGTCGAGCGGCGACGAAGTCGGCCTCCCAGTCGTTGGCCTTGTCCTCCCACCACTCGGCGACCCACGTCGGGTCGCCGTGGAACCAGAGCCGGTACTCGCCGGGGGCCAGCGGGCCGAGCGTGTACTGACCCAGCGGCGTCGGTCGTCGCCTAGCGGACGCCGGGCCAGCCGCCGGTGGTCGGGTCGTTCACGAAGGCCGTCACCTGATGCCGGCGATCGGGTCGCCGACTCTCGTCCTGGACGACGCCGCCGATGAAGCCGCCGACCTGGAGGTCGGCGTTGATCCAGTCGGCGTTCATGCCGCGGCGAGATGCGCACCGAATGGGCGCGTCGCAGGTGCGCTGGTGGTCGAAGAACTGGTCGGCGTACACGCCGCCGGCCTCGTCGCGGAAGTGGAAGCGGTACTGGCCCGGCGCGAGGCCGCCGACCGACCAGTCGCCGTCGGCCGCCGAGTCATGCCCATGGCGTAGCCCTGCCCAGTCCTGCGGCCCGTCGACCCAGCGGAGGACGTCGACGCGGATGTCCTCGAGCGGGCGCCGCCGCCGGCGGCCGCGACGTGCGCCGCCGGCACGACCGGCGCGCGCAGCACCGCGTTGGCGCAGGCGAACGGACTCGTCCTCGCCGAGCGCGATCGCGTCCGCGTCCTCGATCCCGCCCGGCACTGTTGTCCCACCACTCGCTGACGTAGTCGCCGAGCGGGTCGGTGAACCAGACCTTGTAGCAGCCCGGCCCCGGACGTCGCGCACCGAGTAGGCGCCGCTTGCGTCCGAGACGCCCATGCCGAGCCGGCCCGTAGGTGGCGCCGCCGTCCGTCGGAGCGCAGCATGTGGACGTCGACACCGAGCGAGCGGTCGGCAGGCCGACTCGTCGCAGAACGACGCCGCGAGATGCTGCCCGCGGCGAGGGCCGGCGCGACGAAGACGGCGCCGGCCGCGAGCATCAGAAGCAGGAGCACGGTGAAGCGCGCGACGAGACGCCGAGAGCGCGCGGTGACGGTGTCGCGGACCGGCGACGGAACGGGTGCATGGCCGACCTCCCCCAAGGTGCCGCCCCTTCGGGCGGCATGGCTCGAATCACCCTCTTGTCCCCATGGCGGGACCTGCGGAGCATTGTAGGCCCGCCAAGGTACGCAATGACAGGGCTGCGGCGCCGGAAGCAGGCTTGCTCGGTCGCCCTCCGCACGCCAGCGGCCTCGACGCGCAAGCGGTCGCCCCTCGGCGCTACTCCTCGACGAGCTGCGCCAGCTGCGGCGGCGTGACGCCGCGCTTGGCGAGGCGGCGCGAGACCTTCTGCGGCACGAGCTGGATGAAGCAGTCGTCGTAGCGCCAGCGTCTCCACGCGCCGTCGAGGCGGATGACGAGCTCGTCGCCCTCGACGCGGAGGGGGGCGCCGCGCTTCGCCGCCTCGGCGGCGACGAACGGCGCCAGGACGTCACGCCAGTCCTCGGCGGTGATCTCCTCGAGCACGTTGCCGTGGTACTGCGCCGGTCGAGACGCTCCTCGGGGTCGAAGACGAACACGCGCCCGGCGGCGGCGCCCGACATGAAGAACTTGCCGAAGTAGGGCTTCGCCCTGAGGCTCAGCTCGCCGCGCGCGTCGGGCTTGTTCAGGCCCATCACCACGTGCAGCGAGTTCTCGCCGCCCGACATGAGGTACTCGAAGGCGTACTCGTTCGGCGTCCCGAAGTGGATGGACTTGAAGCCCTGGGCGAGCGTCACGCCGTCGTCCTCGATGGACCTTGTTCTGGCCGGCGACGGCGAAGCGCGAGCCCGAGTCCCAGACGTTGAAGGTGCCGCCGTGGGCCGCGTAGCAGCAGGTGTTGAGGGCGTCCTGGAGGACGAAGATCGAGCCGGACGGCGGCCTTCATGCCGACGTGGCACTGCCCCTGTCCGTAGAGCCGTATGTCGGCGCCCTCGAGCAGGGCGCCGAGGAAGTCGCCGACCTCGCGGCCGTAGAGCTCGAGCGTGACGCCGCGGGCGGAAGCGCCGTCGGCGTCGGCGAGGTTCGACGCCAAGATAGCGCGGCCCGCCGACGCAGCCGTAGCCGACGAGGTTCTTCCAGCCGAGACGGACGGCGTCGGCGAGGAAGGTCGAGGCGCAGGTCGGGCCGAAGGCCTCGCTCTCGAAGCCGGCGAGGTCGACGACGAGCACGTCGCGCGGCGGCGTCGAGCGGCGCGACGAGGTCGTCGCGGGTGGCGAACGCTGAGGCGGCCCCAGACGCCTGCGGCCGGGGCCGCCGAGCCTTCCGCGTCGCCGGCGGCGCTCCCCGGGCGGCCGACCTCGTCGGACGCCGCGTCGAGCGCGAGTTGACCCGTCGCGGCGCGGAACAGCGCCTCGTGCAGCGGCGGCACGCTCGTCGAGCAGGCGGTAGATGCCGCCCTCGGACGAGCCGTCGCCGCGACGGCCGCCGTCGGTCACGTACTCCACGCCCGAGAGCGCCTTGCCGCCGAGGTCGCAGAAGGCGACCCGCTTGCGCAGCTCGGTGAGCACGCGCAGGGCCATGGCACGCGCGGCGTCGCCCTGCCGGCCGAAGCCGGGCAGGGCGACCTCGACGAGGTGCCGGTAGTCGTCGCCCGAGAGCGTCGCGAGGCGCTCGAGGGCGGTCTCGACGAGACCCGCGGCGGCGTCCGGCAGCGCGTCGTCCGGGCCGAGGAAGCGGCCGCTCGCCGCGGCGGCGGCGGCCGGCAGCTCGGCGGTCATCTCTTCCAGCGCCGCGCCGCACGGAGCCACGCCAATCGGCGGCGACGCGGGAACCGTCCGGCGCCGCGCCGAGGTCCGTCTTGACGCCGGCCCGCGGCACGGCGACCGGCTCGCCGAAGCGGTTCACGAGCTCGATGTCGCCCGCTCCCGGCGTGAGGAAGGCCTCGACCACGCCGCCGAACTCGCCGCGCCCGGGGTTGCCGCCGGGGCGCATGTTGAAGCGCAGGTCGTGGCCGGCGTCCTTGAGCAGGCCCTGGTCGTGCAGCACGCGCAGCATGCTGTCGGCGATCTTCGCCTCGCTGCCGTTGGCGATCGCGCGCACGCCGCCCGGTCCCGTGTCGGCGCTCACGACGAGCTCGTGCGGACGCAGGAACTTGATGTCCATGTTCTCGCGAAAGCCGACGCGCCGCGCCGCCGGCGGGCCGGCTGCGCCGCCCGCCGGCCCATCGGCGCCGTCCGCCGGCCGCGACTCGACGATGGTGAACTTGTACGGACCCGTCGGCGTCAGCTGGATGTAGTTGAGCGAGAGCAGCTCGAAGAGGCGCCGGCGTTCCTCGTCCATCGCCTCGAGGTCGAGTCCCGTGATCGGCGAGATCACCTGCGACGCCTCTTCCGTCGAGAGGCCGAGCACGCGGCGGGTGAAGTCGACGAGGTAGGCGGCGTACTCGGTGTCGGTGAGCGCCTTGCGGTCGTAGACCGAGTCGCCCTCGTACAGCGTCGCACCCTCGCCCATCGACTCGTCGGTGTGCACGTACCCGAACTCGCGCAAGAGCGGCGAGGTCGAGTCGACCCCGACCTGCTCGCCGTTGTGCATGAGCAGCACGTTGTAGGCCTTGAAGGGGTGCGCCCCGGCCGGGTTGCCGCGGCCCTCGGCGTCGATCGCCGGGGAGTTCGTCGGGTAGCGGTGGTGCATGCCCCAGACGTAGGCGTGGAGGGCCGGCGACGCGGCGGTCCGGCCCTGCACCGTGACCTCCACTCCACCCTGTGCGACAGCGCCGGGGTAGCCCGCCCAGAAGCGATCGAAGTCGAAGTACTCGGGGATCGTGTGCGTCCAGCCCGAGATCTTGACCGCCCCGAGGTCCTGTCCCATCGAGACGACGTACCCGCGCCGCTTGGGCGAGTACTTGCCCTCGGGCGCGCCGGGCTCGGCGTGGGTGCGGTAGTAGCGCGAGTCGACGATGTGCCCGAGCACGGTGAAGTACTCCTCGCGCACGTCGGTCAGAAAGGCGGCGAGGCGGGGCGTACCGGGCCCGGCCGCCGCCGAGCCGGGGAACCGGCTCGGATGTCGAGGACCAGGCCCGCCGGCCCCCGCCTCGAGCGCGTCGAGCGCCGCCGCAAGGTCGGCATCGCTCAGGTCGCCGTACTTCGTGCGCCGCTGCAGCCACGTCTCGCCGGCGAGCAGCTGCCGCCCGTAGCGGGCGGCGACCCCCGGGTCGAGGTCGACGAAGAAGAGGTGGAAGTCGCCGGGGTCCTCGCGCAGGTCGGCGAGGCGCCAGCCGTCGTCACCGGCGTAGCGCGCGCGCACCGGCAGGCGGAACTCGTCGCGCCGGACGAGGACGTCGGGCGCGGCCAGCTCGGCCCCGTCGGCAGCGAAGAACCGGCAGCCGCCGAGGTGGCCGAGCATGCCGCGCAGCGTCTCGTCCCGGTCCGGCCCGATCGTGTTGAGGATCAGGCAGGTCTGCTCGCGCACCGGCGCCGGCGCGAAGCCGGCGAAGTCGATGCCGCCGCCGCGGTTGTTGCCGCCGTTGAACGAGAGGCGCGCCGCCTCCCAGATGGCGTCGACGGTGACCGGCTCGCTCACGGCGAGCGAGCCGACGCGGCAGGAGTCGTGCTCGGCCTGGGCAGGGTCATACCGCGCGGACGGGCCGGCCCCTGGCGGCGGGCCGGCCGGCTCCGCAGCCTCGGGCCAGGCCGGCATCGCGAGCAGATCGGTCCGGCCCCGCAGCTGGCGGATGTCGTCGATCAGCTCGCTCCGGCTTCGCGACGCTCGCCGTCCTCGGCCAGCGCCCCGCTCTCGCGGTTGAGGGCGTCGACGAGCACTGCCAGCTTCGCCAGGTTGAGCACCGACCAGTTGTGCGAACGCGTCGGCGCATGAGTTCGCGGTCGTTCTGCACCATGAGCTCCTGCTTGGTCGTGATGCCGCCGCGCGGGCAGTCGAGGTGGCAGTTGCCGCACTGGGTGCAGCCGAAGGCCACCGCCTTGCCGATGCTCCCCTCGTACAGCGCGTCCGCCCCGGCGATCAGCACCTTGAGCATGTCGAGCTCGCCGCGCAGGCCGCCCGAGGCGAAGAGCCGCGTCCCGCCCTGGGCGCCGAACGGGACGCCGTTCAGGTCGCGGATCGGGCGCAGCTCGCCGCTCCCGTCGAGGTCGACCTTCTCGCCGATCAGGGCGTCGTGCGTGTGCAGGATGGTGCGGAAGACGTCCGGCCAGCCCACGTGCGAGGAGTCGGCGTGGTAGTTGCCGGAGCCTCCGAGGCCGGCGTCGATGAGGAGGTAGTCGACGACGAAGTTGCTCCACATGCCGGCGGCGACGAACTTGGTGTAGGTCGACCCGGTGATCTTGATGCCGCAGTGGTTGTGGTAGAGGAGCCAGAGCCACACCTCGGCCGGCATGTCCTCGATCGAGTAGATGTCGTGCTTCGGGTCCGGGCTCAGCGCGTCGGTGCCGACGGGGATGTTGCGCGCCTTCGAGACCGTCGGCGTGACCTTGGCGCCCGAGAGGCGGCCGCCCTTGCCGGGCTTCGCCCCCTGGTTGATCTTGATCTCGACGTCGCGCACGCGGCGCAGGTCGGCGCCGGTGATGCCGAAGTGGCCCGAGGCGGCCTGCAGGCTCTCCCACTTCATGTCCTCGTCCGAGGAGAGCCGCAGCGGGCCGCCCTCGCCGGACGAGGTCATCGTGAGGCCGGCGTTGCCCTCGACGCGGGCGACGAGGAAGTCCTCGCTCGCCGCCCCGAGAGACGTCGAGGCGTGGCACACGGGGCCGTGCCAGATCGGCTCGCGGATGCCCAGCCCCGTGAGGACGAGGCCGCCGCGCGGGTCGCGCTTGAGGACGACGGCGCCGTCGGACGAGGCGCGCACGCACGCTGACGCCGTGCGCGCCGTGTCCCACGGCGCCGAGCTCGAGCTCCGTCGCCGCGCCGTCCGGCGCCACGGCGCGCAGGACGAGCGGCGCGGCGTCGGCCGGCCCATCCCCGCCGCCCTGTCGCGCGTCCGCCCGGCGAGCGCATCCGCGAGCGGGTGCGCGTCGCCGACCGCGACCTCGAAGCCGCCGCGCGGGTCGGCGTCGAAGCGCAGCACGGCCGGGCCGTCCGGCGTCGCGTGCAGCGACACCGAGGCGCCCGGCGTCACCGCTCCCGGACGCACGAAGCCGCGCGGCACCGCGAGCGAGACGTAGTCGAGCAGCGACGGGTCGCGGCACAGGCGCTCCAGTGACCAGGCGACGCTCTCACGCGAGACCTTCAGGCCGACCCGGTCGAGCGAGTACGGCCCCTGGTCGCCGGCGACGAAGAAGTCGTCGAGCTCGGGCAGCGCACCGGCGGCCATCCGGTAGATGACCTCGAGGAAGTCGGCGTTGAGCGCGCGGCTCGAGTTGCCCAGGTGGTAGCTCGCGTCGCGCTGCGCCAGCACGCGGGCGGCGTTGACCATCGGCAGGTCGGTACGGCGCTCGGCGAGCAGCTCGGAGACGCGATAGCGGGCGCGCACCGGCAGAGGCACGGGCTCGGCGGCGACACGCCGCCGGTTGACCTCGGCGTTCGCGCGCCCGAACTCGTCCGTCGCCAGGGCGTCGACCTCGCGCACCCAGTCCTCGGTCATCGTGATCGCCATCGTGTTGCCGGAGGTCTTCTGCACGTCGTCGATGCCCATGCAGCTGAGGAACTCGAGCACGCTGTGCTGCCAGCACGTCAGAGTGCAGAGCGCCATCTCGCGCAGGTCGTGGGCGTCGGCGGCCGCGAGCGCCGCGTTGTACGCGCGCCGGATCCGCGCCCTCGAGCGCGTCGACCGCCTCGGGCGCGAGCGCGACGGCGGCGGCGTGCGTCATCGCGCCGCCGTTGGCGCCCAGCAGCACCGCCTCGTACACGCTCGCCGCCGAGGCGTGCGTGTCGCTGTCGCCGCCGGCCGAGACGAGCTGGACGCGGGCGCGCAGCAGGCGGTCCTTGAGAAAGGCGTCGACCCGCGGCGTCAGGCGATACGACTTGAGGGCGCCGCTGTGGTAGTGCACGAGGGCGACGCCGTCGCGCCGCGCCGCCGCCTCGAGGCGCGGCCAGAAGGCGTCGCCGTCGTGGCGCAGGTACACCGAGAGCAGGGCGTCCGCGTTGACTGCGCGCACCGCCGTCGCAAGTCCGTCGAGGTCGCCGTCGCCGGGGTCGAGCTCGACCAGGCGCGCGGCGCGCAGGAGCTCGGCGAGCGGAGCCTCGCCGAGCTCGCGGCGCGTGGCGCGCCTCGAGCCGCACGACCACGTCGGCGGCGTGCGGCAGCAGCGCCTCCGCGTGCCGCGCCGCCTTGTCGGCCGCGACGACGACCAGCGTCCGCGTGCGGATGTCGTGCGCCTCGTCGGCCGCCGCCACCGCCTCGAGGTAGGCGAGCTCGGCGCCGACGCCCTCGCCGAAAGGCAGCGGCCCGACGATCAGCGGCATGTCCAGACGGACGGCGGCGAGCTCGAGCAGCTCCCGGCCGTCGCCCGTCCCGAAGACCACGGCGGGCCGCTTGCGCACGATGTCCCAGGCGGTCGAGAACTCCTCGCGCAGGCCGTCGTTGGCCGGATGCGTGATCGCCGCGTGCGAGAAGTACGAGCGCCAGTAGCCGTGGTGCCAGGCGGCGCCGACCGTCAGCGGCTCGCGCCGGAAGCGCTCCTTGAGCAGCTTGTCGATGTCGAAGGCGGTCAGCTCGAGCGAGGGGACGGCGCGCGAAGGGCGCGCGTAGGCCTGCAGGAAGACGTGGCCGCGGCGCGCGCGGTCGAGCGCCCAGAACTCGTCCGGCTCGATGCCCGCGCGCCGCAGCAGGTGCTCGAGAAGCGCTGCCGTCCGCTCCGGATCGGCGAGCCGCGGGCTCCGCGGGTCGACGATCGCGACGAGGACCTGCTCCCAGTCGTCGAGGCGCTGCGCGCGGCGCCGCCGTCGCCGCCGGCGGCGCGCGCCTCCGGCGCCACCGCCGCGAGCTCGTTGCTGAGGCGCGTCACCGGTCGCCTCCGGGCGCGGGCGCGGAGGACGCAGCGGTAGCGCCCGTGACGGCCCGGCGCGCCGCCTCGAAGCCCTCGAGCGCCTCGAGCCAGGCCGGCGCCGGCGCCTCGACGACGCGCAGCGTCTGCCCGCCGTTGAACCGGTTGCCGGGGCAGACCTCGACGCAGGCGCCGCAGCCGATGCACGACAGGTCGTCGGTGACGACGCGCCGCGCGTCGGCGTCGGTGAACTCGCGGGTCGCGTTCGTCGGGCAGACGGGCACGCAGGCGGCGCAGTGCAGACAGGTCGCCGCCGGGCCGGCGTCGTTCTCGGCGCGCAGCACGTGAAAACGCACCGCGCCGGGCAACGCCGCGGGCGCCCGGCGAAGGTACTGCCCCGGGCGCACGGTGAGGAAGTCGTCACGGTAGCCCTCCGAGGCGCGGATCGTGGCCAGCGAGCGCGCCTGACGGACGTAGTCGAACGCGCCCGCGCAGGCCTCGTCCAGAGACGCCGTAGACGTCGAGATGCGGGATGCCGGCCTGACAGACCTCCTCGCAGTTGCCGCAGCGCAGGCAGAGCTCGAGCAGGCGCGCCGTGCTGACCGTCGGCGTCTCGCCGCCGTGCAAGCGCCTCCGCGCGGTGCGTGAGCGTCTGCGGCAGACGGATCAGCGGCCGCGTCGTAGACCGGGCACACGCTGTTGCACTCGCCGCAGTTGACGCAGTGGATCGCCCGGCCGGTCGCGCGCGGCGTCCGCGAGGCGCGCAGGCCCGGCGAGCCGTGCCCGCGCCGCGGGGCCCGGCAGGCATTCCGAGGACGGCGCGCGCCGCGCGGCCCAGCGGCGCCACGCCCGGCGTCGCCCATGCCCTGCGGGCGACGGCGACGCCCGGCCGGTACAGCGCCGCGAGCGCCGCGCCCGGCGCGCCGCGCAGGCCCATCTCGAGCACGACGCCGCGGTTGAGCAGCCGACCCGGGTCGAGACCGTCCTTGATGCGCGCCAGCCGGGCGAGCCCGTCGTCGCCGAACCGCGCCCCGGCGAACGCCGCCTGCCAGCGCCCGAGCACGTACGGCCTGCCGTCGAAACGCGAGATCGCGAGATCGAGGAGCGCCGGCGCGAGGACGAGGTCGGCGTAGAAGGAGGCGCGCCGGTGGTCGGTCAGGTAGCCGGCGATCACCAGCGCCTCGCCGCCCGCCGACGAAGTAGACCTCGGGGTCGAGCTCGAGGCCGGCGTCGCGCGTCAGGCGCCACGCGGCCCGAAGGTACTCCGGGACCCGATCCGTCGGCAGGACGACCTCGGCGGCCAGCAGTCCCGGGCCGAGGCGCTTGCTCTGCTGCGGCCGAAAGCGCTCGGCGCTGAAGCGGATGCTGTCGCCGTCGAGCGCCACCGGGTCGCCCGGCACGTTCGCGAGACTGGCGGCGAAGGCGCGCGAAGCCGTCAGGCCGAGGAAGTCGACGTACACACAGGCGGCGCCCTCACCGTCGTCGTCGTCGGCGGCCGCGCCGAGCTCGGCGGGGCCGACGATGCCGAGCCACGGCATGTCAGCGCCGCCGGAGAGCGCCGACGGCAGGCGCCGCCACGGGCGGCGCGCGTCGTCGGCCCACACCGCCCTCTGGTGGTGCAGGAACGTACCCAGCACGAGCTTGAGGTTGGCCGGGCGCGGGATGCTGCGCCCGGCCTGTGCGTCGATCCACTCCACCGCCGCGAACGCGGCGGGCACGCTGTCGAAGCGCAGGAGGAAGGCGCCGACGTGCACGCGCCGGCCGACGGCGAGCACGAGCTGCGACGATGACGCCGAGGACGCCCTCGCTGCCGGCGAGATCGCCGAGCCCGAACGGCTCGAGGCCGCGAGACCGGAACCATGCCTCGGCCGCGTCCGCGGCCACCTCGCGGTGGCCGTGCTGCGGCCCTTCTCCCGGCACGTCGAGGCGCCCGTCGCTGTGAAACCTGACGAGGTCGCCGCCGGGCAGGATCACGTCGGCAGCCCTGACGATGTCGACCGCCCGGCGGCGTCCGTACGCGTTCAGGCCGATCCCGCCGCCGGCGAGCCAGCCGGCGAAGGTCGCGCCGAGGTTGGACGGGTAGACGGGCAGCGCGAGCTCGTGCTCGGCGAGGCGCCGGTGCACGGTGCGCAGCCGGGCGCCGGCGCCGAGCACGCAGACGTTGTCGTCGGCGTTGACGTCGACGTGGTCGAGATGCGACAGGTCGAGCGTGAGCCCGCCGTCGCTCGGCACCGACCCGCCGAGGGCCGAGGAGGCGGCGCCGCGCACGGTGACCGGGACGTCCCCGTCCCGGGCCCAGCGCAACGCCGTCGCGACCTCGGCCACGGAGGCGGGCAGGAAGACGAGGTCGGGCAGGGCGCGCGACAGGCCCCGCGTGAACAGCCGGCTCGAGATAGACGTTCTGGTCGCGGTCGGCTTCTTCGCGCAGCGTCGCGTCGGTGACGATGCGCTGCGCGAGTGTGTCCGCGTGCCGGTCGGACGCGCCGGCCGACCCGGCGAGGCGCGCGTGCAGCGAAGTGGCGAGCCGAAGGGTGCGCGGCGGCGCCTCGCGCTCGGCCGGCGGGCGGCCGTCGTCGAGGAACCAGTGGAGGTCCGCGGGGAGGTCCGTCGGCCGGCCGCGGGTCGTCGGGGCCGGAGGCGAAGGACGGGCGGACCGCCGCGCTGAGAGTCGGGTCGTCGAGCCCGGAGGTCATGCGCGGCAGGGCAGCCGCAGATGGTCAGTCAGGGAACGCACCGTGGTCTCCTCATCGTCTGCGTCCGCGAGAAACTGCGAAGGACCGGCCCGCGGCCGGCCCCACGGATGATTCAACTAGGCCGGGTGGACGAAGTCAATCTGGCGGCCCGAGTGCCGCGGCGGCCGGTGCCGGACGGCACTGCGACTCAGACGGCGGTGCCGACGTCGCAGGCCGGCAGCTCGCAGTCGAGCCGGCCGTCCCTCAGCACGATCGTGCGGTCGAAGTAGCGCTGGATCTCGGGGTTGTGCGTCACCATGACGATGGTGTTGCCCTCGCGGTGGAGGCGCGCGAAGAGGTCCATGATCTCGACCGTCGTCTCACTGTCCAGTGCGCCAGTGGGCTCGTCGGCGAGGATCAGCGGCGGCTCGTTGACCAAGGCACGGGCGATGGCGACGCGCTCCTGCTCGCCGCCCGATAGCTTGCCCGGCAGATGCCCGGCGCGCCCGGCAAGGCCGACGCGCTCGAGCACGTCCTGGGCGCGGCGGCGCTTCTCGACGCCCGGCATCTTCTTGACGGCCAGGGCAGCGTCACGTTCTCCAGCGCCGTGAGGTAGGGCACGAGGTTGAACGACTGGAAGACGAAGCCCAGGTACTCGCGGCGGAAGTCGGCAAGACGCTCGCCGGGCAGCCCGTACAGATCGATGCCGTCGACGGCGATACTGCCGCCGGTCGGGTGGCTGAGGCCGCCGAGGATCGACAAGAAGGTACTCTTGCCCGAACCCGACTGGCCCATGACGCCGAGGAAGGCACCCTCGGCGACGGCGAGGTCGAGCCCGCGCAAGGCGTGCACCGGCGCGCCGTCACCGCTGAAGGTCTTCTCCAGGCCACGCGCGTCGATGAAGCGCAGCGCCCGGTCGTCGGCCGGCGGCACCGAGGCCGAAGGCGCGACGACTTCCGCGCCGCCGTCGACGCCGGCTGCGCTCTCGATGCCCTGCGTGCTCACAGATGCACTCATTCGTCTACTCCGGCGTCACGCCTGCCACGGGCCTCAAAGCGCGCGCAGGGCTTCGGTCGGGTCCAGCTTGCCGGCATGGAGCGCCGGGTAGAGCGACGCCACGGCCCCGATCACCACGGCCAAGCCCACTGCGACAACGCCGAGGAACGGGATCCAGGCGACGTCGGCATCGCGCGACAACAACGGCAGCACCGCGTACGTGGTCGCCATACCAGCCATGTAGCCGACGATGCCGGCGATGACGCCCGCGACGACCGCCTCCACGACGATCAGCCACGTGATGTGCACGCGCCGAAAGCCGATCGCACGGAAAACGCCGATCTCGTGGGTGCGCTCGCTCACCGAGCCCATCATCGTCAGGAACACGACGAGGATCTCGATGGCGACGACGACGCCGATGATCGCGTAGCTGAAGCGGCGGAACTCGTCGACGGCATGCATCCGGCTCTCGACCGCCTCCTGCATCGCGGCGACCTTGGCGTCGGGCAGAGCCGAGGAGAGCTGCGTGACGACGTCATGGACGGGGGCCTGCGCGTACGAGACGGCGATCTCGACCAGCGTGATCTGGCCCGGCTTGTCCAGGACATCCTGCACGGCACCCAGGTCGGCGACCAGCAGGTCGTCGTCCTGCGCGCCGGTGGGCCGAAGGATGCCGGTCACCGTGAAGCGGCGCCCGGCGATGCGGACGTAGTCGCCCATTTGCAGGTGAAGGTTCTCGGCGGCCGCGGCGCCGGCCACGAGCTCGTGGCCGTTTGCCGGCGGCCGCCCCGTGTCGACCGACCACCAGCGTTTGAGCCTGAACTCGTCGGCCGGGCGCACGCCCATGAGCAGCACACGGTGGCCCTTGACGTGGACGGGTCCGACAAGCTTCGGGGCGACCACGGACAGCGCATCGCGGGCGGGGATACTCTCGATGCGCGCGATGTCTTCTGCATCGAGGGCGCGCGCACCCACGGACACGCCGCCCGCGGCGATGCCGCCGTAGTTCAGCGCCACGTCCCTGTTCTGCGGAGTGACCACGATGTTGGCGCCGTAGCTCTTCAGGTCGGCCTTCGCCTGACCGGTCATGGACTGGGTCAGCGAGAGCAGCGCCACGACCGTCCCCACGCCGATCAGAAGGCCAGCGATGAGGAAGGCGGCGCGCGCCTTGCGGCGGCGCAGGCTGCTCACGGCGATCGAGTGCAGTCTCACGCCGGCCTCACAGCGCCCGCAGCGCGACGGTGGGGTCGAGACGGCTGGCGTGCAACGCCGGGTAGAGCGAGGCCACCGAGCCGATGGCGAGTCCGAGGAGCAGCGCGCCGGCGGCGACGTCCGGTCGCCAGGCGACCACGACACCCGGGCCATCGGCGAGGAACGGTAGCAGCGCGTAGCTGACGCCCATGCCGACGAGGTAGCCGAGCGCCCCGGCCACCACGCTGGCGGCGGCCGCCTCGATGAGGATCAGGCCGGTCACGTGGCTGCGGCGAAAGCCGAGGGCGCGGAAGATGCCGATCTCACGGGTGCGAGCGTTCACCGATCCCATCATCGTGACGAAGACGACCAGCGCCTCGATGCCGATGATCACTCCTGCGACCACGTAGCTGAAGGTGCGAAACACCTCGAGCGCGTGCATGCGGTTCTTGACGACCTGCTGCATGGCGGTGACCTTGGTCCCGGGCAGCACCGCACCGATCTGGGCGGATGATCTCCTCCACGGGGCAGTTGCTGCACAGGGCGGCCACCTCGACCATCGAGACCTTGCCCGGCTTGCCGAGCAGGCGCTGGGCGACGGCGAGGTCGGTGATGAGGACCTCGTCGTCTTCGGACCCGGTCGGGCGCAAGACGCCGCTGACGTTGAACGAATCGCCACCGACGGTGACGCTGTCGCCGGGCTGCAGGCCGAAACGGGCGGCGACGGCCGAGCCAGCGACGACTTCGTCGTCGCTGCGCGGCCGCCGCCCGTCCACGCGCCACCAGCCCTTGAGCTGGAACTCCTCCCTCGGGCGCACGCCCAGGAGCAGGGTCTGCTGCCCGCGCACCTCGAGAACACCGAGAAGCTCGGGGGCGACGATCGCGATGTTCTTGCGGTTTGGGATGCTGCGGATGCGCTCGAGGTCCGCTTCGCGGAGGTCGCGGCCCCCGACGGACACCCCGCCGACGGCGACCCCGCCGTACGCCAGCGAAAGGTCGTCGGTGCGCGGCGTCACCACGATGTTGGCCCCGTAGCTTTCAAGGTCGTTCTGCGCCGCGACCGTCAGGGCCGAACTGAGCGTGAGCAACGTGACCACGGTGCCGATCCCCACGAGCAGTCCGACGACGAGGAACGCGGCCCGCGACTTGCGCCGACGCAGGTTCCCGAACGCGACGGTGCGCAACCTCACGACGAGGCCTCGATCGAGCGAGCGCGTGCGATCATGCGGTCACGCCGCGGACGCTCACTGGAAGTACGAGACGCCGGCCTGGAGGTCGGCGACTTGAAGGACGAGCTGGTCTCCCTCGACGGTACGCTCGAGCGGCGACGGGTTGCAGCCGCCCTCCAGCACGTTGATCTTCGTCGACGGGAAGCGGCGCCCGCAGTTGTTGCAGACCATCTCGTCGCCTTCCTGGTGGTAGCCCTTCTTCGCCGGATAGCACACATCGCAGGCGTCGAAGGCGGAGCGCATCTCGCCGTCGGAGCTCTGGAGCACGAAGTAGTTCACCTGCGTGCCGCCGGCGTCGTAACTGTAGAAGTGCGCCTTGCCGTCGCGAGATCTCGGACATGGCGATCTTCACGGTGTCGCCGGCGGCCGCCACCGGGGCTGCCTCTGCCGCGGGGCCTTTGTCGCCTCCCGACACGGCCACCACCGCCGCCGCCGCGATGACGGCGAGCAGAGCTACTCCCCCGAGGATGAGACCCCTGCGCCTGCCGCTGCCCGGCGATTCGAACTGGGCGCGCTTGTCCGCCCGGACCTGATCACGGCCGTCGCCGCCTCCGTTCCCGGCGCCCTTCGGCCTACCGCCGGTGCTCTGGATGCGCTTCTTCGACTTGCCTGCCACGCGGTGTCCTCCTGCTCGGAATGCTCTGATGATCGAGACCGTGACTACCCAGAATGGCGAGCGCGCCACGGCACGTCGACAAGACTAGGGAACTGATGTGAAGAAAGGATGTAGACCGGCGGCGGGCGGTCAGCGCAGCGATGGCAGCGTCACGCGGAACGTCGAGCCTTCGCCGGGAGCACTGTCGACCGACACCTGCCCGCCGTGCGCGCGCACGAGCTCCTTGACGATGGCGAGGCCGATGCCCGCGCCCCCAGTCGTGCGCGAGCGCGACTTCTCGCCCCGCCAAAAGCGCTCGAAGACGTGCTCAAGGTCTGCCTCCGCGACGCCGATCCCCGTGTCCGCGACCTCGAGGATGGCGTTGCCAGACTCGGGTCGCACCCGGACGACGACACGCCCGCCCGGATCGGTGTAGCGGAGCGCGTTCGAGAGCAGGTTGGCGACGATCTGCTCGAGCCGCTTGACGTCGCCGTCGACTACGACTGGCTCGACCTCCCAAGACAGCGCGATCCCCTTGTTCTCGAACTGCTGCCGCACGGCGCCGGCCCGCCTGTCCGCCACCGCCGCCAAGTCCACCGGCGTCCGTTCGAGGAGCAGGCCCGGCCGCGCCGCGTCGGCGAGCAACGAGACGTCGTCCAGCAGACGTGTGAGGCGCGTGGCCTCGTCGTGCATCGCCGCGAGGTTGGCCGCTTCGTCGTCGAGCACCCTGTCCTGGGCCGCCTCTATACGGGCCAGCAGGCCCATCACCGGGGTGCGAAGCTCGTGCGCGAGGTCATCGACGCTCTCCTTGCGCAGCGACTCCTCCTGCTGCAGCGTCTCGGCCAGATCGTTCAAAGCGCGCGCCACGGCACGCACCTCGTCGTCGCCGCCTTCCTTGACGCGGGTGTCCAGGTCGCCCGCACGCATGCGCTCCGCCCCGCCGCGGATCAGACGCAATGAGCCCGAGAGCGTCCAGGCGAGATAGAGAGCGACAGCGACGGCCACGATCGCCGACGTGAGCCCGGCCGCCAGATGCATGCGGTTGAGCTCATGCGCCAGCCGCGTCTCCACGGGCGTGAGCAGCCGCCCGTCGGCCTGGCTGACCGTCACGCTCCCGACGGTGCGCATGCCGATCCTGACCGGCGCGGTCACGACGGCGCCTTCCTCCGGGGAGGCCGCGGGCGGGATGACCACCACGTCGCGGCCCCGACCGTCGACCACCGTGGCCGCCAGGCCGTCCGCCTGCGCCAGATGCACGATCAGCTCGTGAGACTCCTCGTTCCAGCCGCCGGCGTTCATGTACGCGACACCCGCGAGATCGCCGAAGTGCTCCGCCGTGCGCGCCAGCCGCTCTTTGGCGGCAGAAGTGACGTGAGACCTCAGACTGAGGTAGGAATAGACGGTGGCCAGGTTCGCCGCCAACAAGGCGATCCCGACGAGGGCCACGACCAGGCGTCCCCGAAGGCCGAGGCGAGGACGACGGCGCGTCACAGCTTCGCGAGCCGGTAGCCCACGCCGGTCACGGTCTGCACGTACGTCGGTCTGGAGGGATCCGGTTCGATCTTCTTGCGCAGGTTCTTGACGTGGACGTCGATCGTCCGCTCGTCGCCGGCGAAGTCGTAGCCCTGGACGCGGTCGACGAGCTCGAGACGAGAGTACGCCCGGCCGGGGTATGTCGCCAGAGCGGTGAGCAGCCTGTACTCGTTCGGCGTCAGATCGACGACCTCGCCGTTGCGCCGCACGGTGTACTGCTGGGTGTCGATCTCGAGCCGCCCGTCGTCAAAGCTGAGGACCGGCACCAGGGGGACCTCCGCGCCCTGCGATCGGCGCAGGACGGCCCTGACCCGTGCCACGAGCTCACGCGGGCTGAACGGCTTGACGAGGTAGTCGTCGGCGCCGGAGAGAAGGCCGGCGACCCGATCGTCCTCGCCGGCCCTCGCAGTGAGCATGAGGATGGGGACGTCCGATCGGCTGCGGATCTCGCTGCAGACGGTCTCCCCCGAGACGTCCGGCAGCATGAGATCGAGCACGATCAGCGCGGGTCGCATGCGCTCAGCGAGGGCCAGGCCCTCGGAGCCGCTGCCGGCGACGAAGACGGTGAAGCCGTCCTTCTGAAGATAGGCGCTGACCACGTCCTGGACTGACCGCTCGTCGTCGATGACGACGATCTTCGTGTTCGGCATCTGGTGCATCCCGGGACATGTACCCTCTATCCGCCGCAATGCATGCTTGCCGCGCGACCGGCGCCCGAGCATCCGCCTCCATACGGCGCAGGCTCCGGGCTTGGGGCGCGGCGGCAGACGGTGCCGGAACAGCGGCGGCCGAGCCCATGGCCGCGCTGGTCAGCCCATCCGGCAGTTGATACGGTGCAAGACCTGCCCATGGACACCACCGACCTGCACACCGGCGACGGCGCCGTCGGCCCTCCCGGGGGCCACGCGCCGACGCCGCCCCCCGGGACCCGGCCTCACGGAGGAGGAGGTCGTCCGCCGACGCGAGGCGGGGCTGGGCAACGACGTCGACGTGCGCACCGGGCGCACGTACGCGCGCATCGTGCGCGAGAACGTCTTCAACTTCATCAACAACCTCTTCTTCGCCCTCGGCGTGATGCTCGTCGCGCTGGGACGCTACCTCGACGCCTTCGTGTCCGTCGCCGTGATCCTGGCGAACACGGTCGTCAGCCTGGCGCAGGAGGTCCGCGCCAAGCGCATCATCGACCGCATCGCGATCCTCACGCGTCCCAAGGCGACCGTCGTGCGCGGCGGTGAGCTCGTCAACATCGACCCGTCCGGCATCGTCGTCGGCGACCTGCTGTACCTGCACCCCGGCGATCAGGTCGTGGTCGACGGCAAGATGGTCGGCGACGGGCACATGGAGGTCGACGAGTCGCTCCTCACGGGCGAGGCGGACCTCGCCGCCAAGCGCGTCGGCGACAAGCTCCTCTCGGGGAGCTTCTGCGTGACCGGCGGCGGCTACTACGAGGCCGAGCGGGTCGGGCTCGAGAGCTACGCCAACAAGCTCACCGCGCAGGCGACGAGTTACCGGCGCGAGCTGACGCCTCTTCAGCGCCAGATCAGCATGATCATCCGCATCCTGCTGTTCATCGTCATCGCCTTCGACATCCTCATCTGGGTGCGCACGTACACGGGGGGCATGCCGTTCGTGGAGGGCGTGCGCATGTCCACCGTGGTCGTGGCGCTCATCCCCAACGGGCTCGTGCTCTCGGTCGCTCTCGCCTACGCCCTCGGGGCGTTGCGGATGCTGGGCAAGGGGATGCTGATCCAGCAGGGCAACGCCGTCGAGTCGCTCTCCAACGTCGACGTCCTCTGCACCGACAAGACGGGCACCCTCACGTCGAACGTGCTTCGCGTCCACGACCTCCTGCCACTGGGCGCGACGCGGGCGCAGCTCGAAGCGCTGCTGGGCGTGTACGCGGCGAGCACGACGGACGTGAACCGCACGGCCGAAGCGTTGCAGGATGCGTACCCGGTCGAGCCGGTCGCGGCCGCGCACGAGGCGCTGTTCTCGTCCGAGCGCAAGTGGAGCGGCCTCAGCTTCGCTGAGGAAGGACCTCCCGGCACGTTCATCCTCGGCGCCCCCGAGGCGCTGGAGGCGGCGCTGGCCGGCGAAAGCGCTCCCGGCGACGCGGCGGCCCAGGGCGGGCAGCTGGCTCTCGGAGGGCTGGACGGCGAGCCGGCCGAACCGAGTGAAGGCGACGGCCCGGACTGGCGGGCGCAGGCCGAGGAATGGGCCGACCAGGGCCTGCGCGTGCTCCTGTTCGCGGGGCGGCCGGAGGCGCTCGCCTTCGGCGAGCCGACCCGGCCGCACGCTCCCGTCCGGTCTCGCACCGCTCGGCCTCGTGAGCCTCAGCGACGAGCTGCGCGCGCACGTGCGCGAGACGCTCGTCGAGTTCACCGCGGCCGGCATCGACCTCAAGATCGTCTCCGGCGACCACCCCCACACGGTCGCCTCGCTGGCCCGGCAGGCGGGGCTGCGCCGGCCCGCCGGTCGCGGCGCCGGACTGGGCGGCGAGGACGACCTCGCCGCGATCTCCGGCGCCGACCTCGAGGGCATGGACCCGGACGCCTTCGCCGACGCCGCCGAGCAGGCCACTGTCTTCGGCCGCGTGCGCCCCGAGCAGAAGCAGGAGCTCGTCGACGCCCTGCGCGGCCGCGGCCACTACGTGGCCATGATCGGCGACGGCGTCAACGACGTCATCGCCCTCAAGGAGGCCAAGGTCGGCATCGCGATGCAGAACGGCAGCCAGGCGGCGCGGGGGGTCGCCGACCTGATCCTGCTGAACGACTCCTTCGCCGCCCTCCCCTATGCCTTCCGCGAGGGGCAGCGGATCATCAACGGCATGCACGACATCCTGCGCGTCTTCATGGTGCGCATCCTCTCCAAGGCCTTGATCATCGCCATCATCGGCAGCCTCGGCGGCTTTCCCTTCGCCCCGCGGCAGGCGTCCTACCTCTCGTTCGTCGGCGCCGGGTTGCCGGCGGCCTTCCTCGCCGCCTGGGCGATCCCGGGCCCGGTGCCGAAGGTGCGCCTGTACCGTCTCCTGGCCCGCTTCGTCCTGCCGGCCATGACGCTCCTCGTGATCGGCGCCGTCGCGATCTACTTCATCTACGCGATCCCGGCCGAGAGCAGCTACCTCGCCGCGCACCCCGGCGCCGGCGAGGACGAGCTGCTCGAGTTCGCGCTGCCCAGGGCGCAGACGGCGACCACGGTGTTCGCCGCCTTCTGCGCCATCCTGCTGCTCCCCCTCACCGTGCCGCCCAGCGAGTGGTGGGGCGGCGGCGCCCGGGTGCGCGGCGACCGCCGCATCCTCGTGCTCACCGGCGGTATTCTCGCGCTCCATATCGGCGTGCTCGCGACGTCCTTCGGGCGCACGATGTTCGAGATCACGCCGCTGCCCGTCTGGCAGTACGTCATCCTCGGCGCCTGCGCCGTGGGCTGGAGCCTGGGGTGCCGGCTCGTCTGGCGCAGCGGCATCCTCGACGGGTGGCTCGGGACGGTGGAGGACCCGGGAAACGAGGCGGCGCGGAAGGCGCGCGAGAAGGATGCCGCGCCGCCGACGGACGAGGGGCCGGCGGAGGGCTAGGCCAGCCCAGCCGACGGGCAGAGGCCCGCGAGGGGGCACTGCCCGCACAGCGGGCGCCGCGCGTGACACACGCGGCGCCCGTGTCGCACCAGGTCGACGTGCGCCGCGTAGACGTCCTGCGCCTTCGGACCCGCCAGCGCGGTGAGCTCGGGATGCGCCCGCTCGGCAGACGCCTTCGCGGCGATCAGCCCGAGCCGCCGCGCCACCCGATGCACGTGCGTGTCCACCGGCATGACGGGCCGCTCGAGGGCGAAGAGCAGCACGCAGGCGGCGGTCTTGGGGCCGATCCCCGGCAACCGCGTCAGGTGCTCCTGTGCCCCGGCGTCGGTCATGCCGTCGAGCTCCGACAGGTCGGGCTCGCCCGTGCGCTCACTCACCGCCGCGAGGATCGCCTTGATGCGCGGCGCCTTGGTGTGCGCGAGCCCGCCGAGCGCGATCGTCTCCTCGATCGTCGCGACCGGCGCGTCGCGCACCTCGGTCCAGCGCGGGAAGCGCGCCTTGAGCGCCGCGAAGGTACGGTCGGTGTTGACGTCGGCGGTGTTCTGCGAGAGGACCGTGTAGACGAGCTCGTCCACCGGCGGGTAACGCGGCGTGAGGACCGGCCGTCCGTAGGCGTCGTCGAGGATGCGCACGACGCGGCGCAGGAGGCGGCGTCCGTCAGGCGCGGTCACCGCTTCTTCGGACGCCGCGCGTAAGCGCCGATGAGCAGGCCGGCGATCACGCCGATCACCAGCGTCAGGATGATGACGAGCCAGGCCGGCCACGTGAACTCGAACCAGAGGAAGTTCATCTGCGTGTCGGCGCCGTTCTGCAGGATGAAGACGATCGCGATGACGGCGATGACGGCGACGATGATCAGACGACCGCGACCCCTCTTCGAGGGCCTGTGATACTGCGCCTGGGGCTGCACCTCGGGCTGCACTTCCATCGTCGACCTCCCCGGGTCCTGGCTCACCGTCAGGGCGATGCTATCGCCCGCGGCGGCCGGGGGGAAGGGGCGGCTCGGCAACGGATGACGCGGCGGGCCGGGGTGCTCCCGCACCCCGGCCCGTCGCCTCCCGCTCGCGGGGCCGCGCCGCTCAGCGGCGGCGTCGGCCCGCGGTCGTCACTGCTGCTTCGCGTACGCGGCCAGCCCGGCCTCGATGGTGTCGTAGACCACGTCGATCTGCGCCTCGCTGATGACCAGCGGCGGCTGCACGCGCAGCACGCTGCCGAAGTTGCCGCCGACGCCGATGAGCACGTTGTGCTCGAGGCAGTACTGCCGCACGAAGGCGCCCGCCGCGGTGCCGTAGGCCTTGGTCTGCGGGTCGGCGATGAGCTCGACGCCGATCATGAGGCCCTTGCCGCGCACGTCGCCGATCAGCGGCTGGGTCTTCGCCAGCGCCTCGAAGCGCGCCTTGAGATCGGCGCCCTTCTTGGCGGAGGCCTCGATGACGCCGCTCTGGAGGAACTCGATGTTGGCCAGCGCCGCGGCGCACGAGACCGGGTTGCCGCCGAAGGTGCTCAGGTGGTCGCCCACCTGGAAGGCGTCGGCGATCTCCGCCCTGGCGGTGAAGGCCGACAGCGGCCAGCCGTCGGCGATGCCCTTGGCCATGGTCATGATGTCGGGCTCGACGCCGTAGTGCTCGATGCCGAACATCTTGCCGGTGCGCCCGAAGCCGCTCTGGACCTCGTCGGCGATGAACAGCACGCCGTCCTCGTCCAGGGCCTCCTTGACCTTCTTGAAGTAGCCGTCGGGCGGGGTGATGATGCCGCCCTCGCCCATCACCGGCTCGGCGATGAAGGCGCAGACGTCGCCCGAGAGGTGCAGCCGCATGATCTCGCCCACGCGCCGCGCGCAGAGCAGGTCGCACTTGTCGGGCGTGGTCTCGGCGAAGCAGCGGTAGCAGTACGGGGTGGGCACGTAGGCGACGCCCGCCATGTAGGGGCCGCCGCCCTTCTTGCGGCCGGAGTTGCCGGTCACCGAGAGCGTGGCGAACGAGCGCCCGTGAAAGCTCGACTCGATGGCGACGAACTCGCGCCTGCCGCTGTAGCGCTTGGCGAGGCGGAAGGCGCCCTCGATGGCCTCGGCGCCGCCGTTGCCGAAGAAGCTCTTCTGCAGCTTGCCGGGGGTGATCTCGGCGAGCTTCTCGGCCAGGCGCCGACGCTGGGCACGTGGTAGACGTACGAGCAGGCGTGGACGAGCTTGTCGGCCTGCGCCTTGGCGGCGTCGAGGACCTTGGTGTTGTGGTGGCCCGCGTTGGTGACGCTGATGCCGGCGAAGCAGTCGATGTACTCCGTGCCGTCGGCGTCGTAGAGCAGCGCTCCGTCGCCGCGGTCCGCGACCACCGGCTCGACTCGCTTCACGAACCCGGTCATGACGTAGTCGCGATACTGTTCCTTCACACCCATGCTATCGACCACCCTTCGGCGTGCGCTGACTGAGACTGAAAAGGGGTGCGCGTCAAAGGGTATCAGAAGTGCTTCGGCGCGCGCGCCGGCGCCGCTGGACGCGGCGCACAATCGCGCGCCGCCACTTGGCCGCCGGCGGCCGACGCCGGTATCGCGTCTCGTCGTTGTCTTTCGCGGCGACACGTGGCGCTCACGCTTTGGCGGGCTTGGCCCTACCATGAACCTACGACGCCGGGGGACCGGTCACTCAGCGACCACGCGGGCTCTCTGAAGGGGACGTCGCAAGAGACGGACGGCATCACACTTCGCATGTGACGGGGGCGGCCGGAAGGCCGCCCCCGTCACATCCGTGACGCGTCGCCATGCCGCGTCGACCGAGCCGCTCGCGCCGGCGCCCGCACGCCGATCACCCGACCGGCCGCACGTCGAGGCTGTCCGCACGCCGCGAACTTCGTCGCAAGCGAGGTTCTGCCGCGTTCATTCTGAGCAAACCTTGCGCGCACGCGGGCGTCAGGTGGAAGCGCCCGCGAACCCCCCGCTATACTCGGCTCGTGGTCGAAGCACGCTGCCGACTCTGTGGATGACCATCAGCGCTTCCCGGATCTGCCGCTCGTCCGTCGAAGGAGTTCGCCTATGCCGTCGGGTCCCCCACCCAAGTCGACCGGTGCAGCCCTCGTCTTAGGCGGCGGCGTCGCCGGCATCCAGTGCGCCCTCGACCTCGCCGAGGGCGGCTACAAGGTCCATCTCGTCGAGAAGGCGCCGGCCCTCGGCGGCCACATGGCGCAGCTCGACAAGACCTTCCCCACCAACGACTGCTCGATGTGCACCCTGGCCCCCAAGCTGGTCGAGGCCGGGCGTCACCTGAACATCGACATCGTCACCAATTCGGAGCTGACCGGCCTCGAGGGCGAGCCCGGCAACTTCACCGCCAAGGTCTTTCACCACGCCCGCTTCGTCGACCCCGACAAGTGCACGAGCTGCGGCGAATGCGTGCCCGTGTGCCCGGTCAAGGTCGCGGACGCCTACAACGAAGGCCTCGGCGAGCGCACCGCGATCTACAAGCTCTACCCGCAGGCGATCCCCAACACCTACGCGGTCACCAAGAAGGGGCACTCGCCCTGCAAGCGCGCCTGCGCGGTGGCCACGGCGGCGCAGGGGTACGTGGCCCTTGTCCGCGAGGGGAGGTTCGCCGAGGCCTACACGGTCGCCAGCGAGCCCAACCCCTTCCCGGCCGTGTGCGGCCGCGTCTGCACGGCGAAGTGCGAGGTCGACTGCACGCGCGCCGAGGTCGAGGCGCCCATCGCCATCCGCAGCCTCAAGCGCTTCGTCACCGACTTCGCCGACGCGAACGTGCCGCTGCCCGAGAAGGCCGAGGTCAAGTACGAGGAGAAGGTCGCCGTGATCGGGGCCGGCCCGAGCGGACTGACGGCCGCCCGCGAGCTGGCCTTGCTCGGCTACCAGACCACAGTGTACGAGAGCAAGGCCGAGCCGGGCGGCATGTTGCGCTTCGGTATCCCCGAGTACCGGCTGCCCAAGGCGGCGCTGCAGCAGGACATCGACCGCATCACCGCCCTCGGCGTCGACCTCGTCTGCGGCAAGCGCTGCGGCCTCGACGTCACCGTCGACGGCCTCATGGACGACGGCTACACGGCCGTCTACCTGGCCGTCGGCCTGCAGGGCGGCCGCACGCTGCCGATCCCCGGCGCCGACGCGCCGAACGTGCTCGACGCGGTCGGCCTGCTCTACAAGGCGACGGTGGGCGAGCCGGTCGAGATGGGCAAGAAGGTCGTCGTCATCGGCGGCGGCGACGTCGCCTTCGACGCCGGCCGCACCGCCGTGCGCCTCGGCGCCGATCAGGTCGTCATCAACTGCATCGAGGACGACCAGACCGTGCCGGCCTCGGACGAGGAGGTCGAGGAGGGACTCGCCGAGAGCATCCTCTTCAACTGCTCGTGCATGCCCGACGGCATCAAGCTCGACGCCGAGGGGCGCGCCTGCGGCGTCACCTTCAGCTCGTGCTCGCTGGGCGAGCCGGACGCCCGCGGCTGGCGGCCGCCGGTCCGGCGCGACGGCACCGAGCACGACCTCGACTGCGACACGGTCATCTTCGCCATCGGCCAGAGCATGGTCGACGACTTCCTGCAGGGCGCGACCGGCATCGAGGTCGAGCGCGGCCAGATCGTCAGCGACAAGCGGACCCACGCCACGGGCCGCGCCGGCGTGTTCGCCGGCGGCGACGCCGCGGCGAGCGCGCCGTGGACGGCGATCGAGGCGGTCGCCGCCGGCCGGCGCGCGGCGCGCAGCATCCACAACCACCTGCGCGGCGAGGATCTCGTGCCGGTCTGGACCGACCTCATGGACGAGGCCAAGCCCGACGACGAGACGCTGGCCAAGACCGAGGTCATGGCGCGCCTGCCCATGCCCCAGCTGCCCGGCGCCGCTCGCAAGGTCACCTGGGAAGAGGTCAACACGGGCTTCACCGAGGAGCAGGCCGTCGCCGAGGCCAAGCGCTGCCTCGACTGCGCGATCTGCTCCGAGTGCTTCGAGTGCGTGCGCGCCTGCGGCCCGGGCGCCCTGCTGCACGAGGAGCGCGACGAGGAGTTCGAGGTCGCCGTCGGCGCCGTCGTCATGGCGACCGGCTTCGACCTCCACGACCCGGGCAAGGCGAGCGAGTACGGCTACCGCCGGTACCCGAACGTGCTCAGCGCCCTGGAGTACGAGCGCATGCTGAGCGCGTCGGGCCCGACCATGGGCGACGTCAAGCGGCCGTCCGACGGCGAGCACCCGGCGCGCATCGCCTTCATCCAGTGCGTCGGCTCGCGCGACCAGGAACACCAGTACTGCTCGAGCGTCTGCTGCATGTTCGCCAACAAGCAGGCGATGCTCACCATCGACCACGTGCCCGAGGCCAAGCCCGAGGTCTTCCTCATGGACATGCGTGCCCAGGGCAAGGGCTTCGACGAGTTCTACCAGCGCGCCCAGGAGCGCGGCGTCAGCTTCATCCGCTCGCGCCCCTCGACGATCAAGGAAGACCCGAAGACGAAGGACCTGCTTCATCGACTGGGAGGACGAGCAGGGCAAGATGCAGACGAGCGAGTACGACATGGTCGTGCTCTCGGCCGGACTCGAGCCTGCGCGCAAGGCGCAGGAGGCGGCCGGCCACCTCGGCATCGAGCTCAACCGGCACGGCTTCTGCAAGCTCGAGGAGTTCGAGCCCATGGCGACGAGCCGCGAGGGCGTCTTCGTCGTCGGCCCGTTCGGCGAGCCCAAGGACATCCCCGACTCGGTCGCCCAGGCCTCGGCCGCGGCGGCACAGGTGATGACCGGCCTCGCCGACTCGCGCGGCACGCTCACGGTCGAGAAGGAATACCCCGTCGAGCGCGACATCGCCGACGAGGACGCCCGCATCGGCGTCTTCGTCTGCCACTGCGGCTCGAACATCGCCGGGGTGATCGGCGTCGAGAACGTCGCCGAGTACGCCAAGACCCTCCCCGGCGTGGTCTACGCGAACGACACGATGTACACGTGCTCGAGCGACTCGCTCACGCTCATCCGCGAGACGATCGAGAAGGAGAACCTGAACCGTGTCGTGGTCGCGAGCTGCACGCCGCGCACGCACGAGCCCATCTTCCAGGACACGCTCCGCGAGGCAGGCCTGAACCCGTTCCTCTTCGAGATGGCGAACATCCGCGACCAGGCCTCGTGGGTGCACCGCGACGAGCCGGCGAAGGCGACCGACAAGGCCAAGGACCTGGTCCGCATGTCGGTCGCCAGGGCCCGGCTGCTCGAGCCGCTCTTCAAGGTCGACGTGCCGCTCACCCACGCCGCGGTCGTGATCGGCGGCGGCGTCGCGGGCATGACGGCCGCGGGGGCACTCGGCGCCATGGGCTACGAGACGCACCTCGTCGAGCGCGGCGCCAAGCTCGGCGGCCACGTGCTCGAGCTGGGGCCGACGATCCGCGGCGGCGACGCCGCCGCCCTCGTCGCCGAGCTCGAGAAGAAGCTCGTCGACGACCCGAACGTCAAGATCCATCTCGAAGCCGAGCTGGCCGACTTCCACGGCTTCATCGGCAACTTCTCCAGCGTCATCGCGGAGAAGGGCGGCGTGCGGAAGGACGGCAAGCGCAAGCCCGACAAGCGCACCCCGGTAGACCACGGCGTCGTCATCGTCGCCACGGGTTCGCAGGAGGAGCGCCCCGACCTCTACGGCCTGGGCGCCAACCAGCGGATCGTCACCGGCATGGACCTCGAGCGCATGCTCAAGGAGGACGACCCGGCGCTGGCCGAGGCCCGCGCCGTGGGCTTCGTCCTCTGCGCCGGCTCGCTCGACGAGAACAAGCCCTACTGCTCGCGAACCTGCTGCCAGCAGAGCATCAAGAACGCCATCGCGCTCAAGGAACGCGACCCCGAGCGCCCCGTGTACGTCTGGTTCAAGGAGGTCCGCACCTTCGGCCTCCTCGAGGAGTACTACACGAAGGCGCGCGAGCTGGGCGTGATCTTCACGCGCTACGACGAGGCGACCAAGCCGCAGGTGAGCGCCAACGGCAAGGTCGAGGTCGCCTTCCGCGATCCATACCTCGGCCGCGACATGACACTGCCGCTCGACCTGCTCGTGCTCGCCACGCCAGCGGTGCCGGTCGACGGCGTGGAGGAGCTCTCGAAGCTCCTCAAGGTGCCGCTCACCGGGGACGGGTTCTTCCTCGAGGCGCACGTCAAGCTGCGCCCCGTCGACTTCGCCAGCGAGGGCATCTTCCTCTGCGGCTCCGCTCACTACCCCAAGAGCATCGACGAGGCGATAAGCCAGGCGTACGCCGCCGCCGGAAGGGCCGCTGCCATCCTGGCCAAGCCGGTCCTCAAAGCCGGCGGCGTCGTCGCCGAGGTCGACCAGGACAAGTGCGCCGCCTGCCTCACCTGCGTGCGCATCTGCCCCTACGAGGTGCCGATCATCGAGGCCGACACGAAGAAGGCCAAGATCGAAGCGGCCTCCTGCCAGGGCTGCGGCATCTGCGTCAGCGAGTGCCCCGTCAAGGCGATCACCCTGCACCACTACACCGACAACCAGATCTTCGCCAAGGAAGAGGCCCTCTTCATGGAGGTGAGCTGACGTGGCCGACGAACCGAACGCGGCCGTAGCGACTCCGGTGGAGGGCGCCGAGGCGGGAGCGGCCGACGAAGCGCCGAAGAAGCCGGTCGACCCGGACTTCGAACCGGAGATCATCGTCTTCGCCTGCCACTACTGCGCCTATGCGGCCGCCGACCTGGCGGGCAGCATGCGCCTGCAGTACCCCTCGACGATCCGCATGGTCAAGCTGCCCTGCACCGGCAAGCTCGAGGTCATCCATCTGCTGCGCGCGCTCGAGGCCGGCGCCGACGGCGTGTACGCCGCCGGCTGCCTCGAGGGCGAGTGTCACTACCTCAAGGGCAACCTCTGGGCGCGCAAGCGTGTGGACTACGTCAAGACACTCCTCCCCGAGGTCGGGCTCGAGCCCGAGCGCGTGGAGATGTACAACATGTCGTCGGCCATGGGCGCCAGGTTCGCCGAGGTCGCGACCGAGTTCACCGAGCGCATCAAGCAGCTCGGGCCGAACCCGCTGCGGCGACACGGCCTGTCGCCGCACGCCGCGGCCCGCGACGCCGCCAAGGACGTCGCCATGCCGGACTCCCCCGCAACTTCCGAGAAGGGACCCGCCGAATGATCACCGCTGAACGCAAGCCGTTCGACGAGATCCTGGAGCTCGTCGACGGGCACAAGAAGATCCTTGTCGCCGGCTGCGACACGTGCGTCGCGATCTGCCTCACCGGCGGCGAGAAGGAGGCCGAGATCCTCGCCAGCGAGCTGCGCATGAAGGCGCAGGGCGACGGGCGCGAGGTCGAGGTCGAGCACACCGCCGCGATCCGCCAGTGCGAGTGGGAGTACCTCGACATGATCGCCGCCAAGGTCGAGGAGGCGGACGTCGTGCTCAGCATGGCCTGCGGCATCGGCATCCAGAGCCTGGCCGAGAAGTTCGCCCCCAAGGTCGTCGTGCCGGCGGTCAACACCAACATGCTGGGCATGCCGCAGGAGCATGCCGTGTGGTTCGAGCGCTGCGTCGCCTGCGGCGAGTGCCGCATCGGTCTCACCGGCGGCATCTGCCCGGTCGTGCGCTGCAGCAAGAGCCTCATGAACGGGCCCTGCGGCGGCTCGCACGACGGCAAGTGCGAGGTCACGACCCCCGAGAAGGAAGACATCGAGTGCGCCTGGGCGCTCATCTGGGAGCGCCTCAAAGCGCAGGGCCGCGAGGAGCTCTTCTTCGCCGACCGGCCGCCCAAGGACTGGAGCAAGAGCAGCTCCGGCGGCCCCCGCAAGATGGTCAGGGAGGAGGCAAAGCCGGTATGAGCGACAACGGGTACAAGGCCGGTACGAACCTCGAGAAGGTCCTCGCGGCGGGCAAGTTCGCCGTGACCGGCGAGTGCGGCCCGCCGAAGAGCGCCGACGGCAGCGTCATCGAGACCAAGGCCAAGCTCCTCAAGGGCTATGTCGACGCCGTCAACATCACCGACAACCAGACCGCCGTGGTCCGCGTCTGCTCCATGGCTTCGGGCTACGCCGCCCAGCAGAACGGCGTCGAGGCGATCATGCAGATGACCTGCCGCGACCGGAACCGCCTGGCGATGCAGGCCGACATCCTCGGCGCCTTCACTCTGGGCATCAAGAACATCCTCTGCCTGACCGGCGACCACATGAGCTTCGGCAACCACCCCCAGGCGAAGGGGGTGCACGACCTCGACGCCATCAATCTGATCAAGATGTACAGGGACATGCGCGACGAGAAGAAGTTCCAGTGCGGCGACGAGATGCCGGTCGCGCCCGAGCTGTACATCGGCTGCGCCGAGAACCCGTTCGGCGACCCCTTCGAGCTGCGCGCCCTGCGCCTCAAGAAGAAGGTCGAGGCCGGCGCCGACTTCATGCAGACGCAGTGCATCTTCAACATCCCCAAGTTCAAGGAGTGGATGAAGGAGGTGCGCGCACTGGGCCTGCATCAGGAGGTCAAGATCCTCGCCGGCATCACGCCGATCAAGGGCGCCGGCATGGCCAACTACATGAAGAAGTTCGTGCCCGGCATGGACGTGCCGCAGGAGATCGTCGACCGCGTCGCCGCCAAGGAGAAGGGCGAGCCGCAACAGGCCGAAGGCAAGAAGCTCGCCGTCGAGATGATCAAGGAGCTCGCCGAGGTCGAGGGCGTCGCCGGCGTGCACATCATGGCCGTCGAGTGGGAGCCGGCCGTACCGGAGATCGTCGAGGCGGCCGGCCTGCTGCCGCGGCCGGCCGTGGCGTGAGGGAGGCCGCAATGACGACCGCCTCCATGACGCCCGACACCGTCCTCGCGGGGACGATCCGCCGCGGGGCCGGCATCAACGCCTACAAGTGCTACCAGTGCAAGCGCTGCACGGCCGGGTGCCCGGTGGCCGGCTTCGCCGGCCTTCACCCGGCCCAGATCGTCCGCGCCGTCCAGCTCGGCGACCTCGAGTCGATCATGGCCGACAGGTTCATCTGGCTCTGCACCGGCTGCCAGACGTGCAGCACGCGCTGCCCGCAGGAGATCGACGTGGCCGGCATCATGGACGAGCTGCGCATGCTGGCGTACGAGCACGACCTGGTACGGAGGGACGCCCCGTTCGCGAGCATCCTCAGGTATAACGCAGACTCCTTCAAGCGCTGGGGCCGCATGTACGAGCTCGAGCTGCTGGCGCGCGACAAGATCATGCGGCCGAGCTCGATGACCGACGACCTCATGCTCGGGGTCAAGATGGTCATGAAGGGCAAGATCGGCTTCGTGCCCAGCCGCGGCGGCGACCGCGCCCAGATGAAGCGCATGGTCGATGCCGCCGAGCGCATCGAGAGAGAGCGTCGCGCCGGCTCGGCTGCATCCGCCGGCGCCGGCTCGGGAGGCGCGTCATGACCGCCCTCGCCTATTACCCCGGCTGCTCCCTGCACAGCACGGCCACCGAGATGGACGAGAGCTTCAGGGTCACCTGCGAGGCGCTCGGCCTCGAGCTCCGTGAGATCCCCGGCTGGGAGTGCTGCGGCAACACCGCGGCACACTCGATGAACCGCCTGCTCGCCGCCGCCCTGCCGGCGAACGAGCTCGCCAAGGTCAAGGACGACATGAAGCTCGACGCCGTGGCAGTGCCCTGCGCCGCCTGCTTCAGCCGCTTCACGACGGCGGCCCACGAGATCGCCGAGAGCGAGCAGCTGGCCGCCGACGTGACGCAGGTCGTCGGCCGCCCCTACGGCGGCGGCGTCGCCGTCTGGAACATGGTCGACGTCTACCACGACGGCGTCGGCATGGATGCCCTCAAGGCCAAGGTGACGAAGCCGTTCGGCGGGCTCAAGGTCGCCTGCTACTACGGCTGCCTCCTCACCCGCCCGCCCAAGGTCACGCTGGCCGACGACCCCGAGTACCCGACGCACATGGACGCCGTCGTCGAAGCGCTCGGCTGCGAGCCCGTCGAGTGGGGCTTCAAGACCGACTGCTGCGGCGCCAGCCTCGCACTCTGCGAGCAGCACGTCGTCGTCGCCCTGACGCGCAAGATCCTCCAGAACGCGCGCGACTGCGGTGCCGAGGCGGTCGTCGCCGCCTGCCCACTCTGCCAGGTGAATCTCGACACGCGCCAGGACGACATCGCCAAGGGCGACCCGTCCTGGCAACGCCTGCCCGTCCTGTACGTGAGCCAGATGGTCGGGCGCGCGCTCGGCATCGACGCGCGCGCGCCTCGGCCTCAAGAAGCACATGGTCGACGTCGCGGCGGTGATGGGCTGACCGGCCGCGCGAAGGGTCCCTGACGGGGCCACACCCTCCCCGCGAGGGGAAGGGAGCCATGTGAAGGGCCCGGGAAGCATCAGCCTCCCCGGGCCCTTCCGCGCGGCTCATGGCCCGTCACAGCCCTCGACGCTGTCAGCCCATCCCTTCCGGCGGCTTGTGCACGCCGATCCGGTTGCCCTCGGAGTCGAGGAAGAACCCGATGAAGCCGATCATCTCGCCCATGTCCGTCACCGGCATGAGCACCTTGCCGCCGGCGGCGGCGGCGCGCTCGAGCATGCCCTCGGGGTCGCCCCTGCTGTTCAGGTAGATGGTGGTGCCGTCCGTACCGGGCTTCATGTTCTCCGTGAGCGCGAGGTCGGCGCTCACGTCGCCCGGCTCGCCCGGCAAGAGAGCGACGCTCTCCATGCCCGGCATGGTCTCGATCTCGGCCTGCAGCACGGCGCCGTAGAACTTGCGCGCCCGCTCGAGGTCGGTCACGGGGATATCGGCCCAGACGATGGTGTTGGCCATGTCCGTCTCCTTCTGCGGTCTGGCACGCGACCTCAGGACGGCCGCGCGCACGAACGCACTATGGCCGCGAACTGACAGAGCGAAACCGCCCCGGGCGGCAGCGCGCGGCGGCACCTCCCGCGGTCGACACGACGCGCCGGTGTTTGCGTCTGCTTTCTTTGTGATATCATTTCCATAGCGTCTGCCAGAGCCGGCGGACGAAAGCCATGGAGGTGAAGGTCATGTCAGTCGAACGCGCGGCCAGGACCGTCAACGGATGGATCATGCTCCTCGTCGACATCGCGCTCTACGTCGGAGCGACCGCCCTCTACATCCTCGCGTTCATGGAGGGAACGAACACGGAGACCGAGGCGAGCTACAACCGGTGTGGCGGCTGTTCATCGCCGGCTGCGTCGTCCTCTCCTCGCGATCCTCGGCTGATCGGCTTCTTCACCCTGCAGCCCAACGAGGCGCGTGTCCTCATCCTCGTCGGCAACTACAAGGGCACGAGCCGCGAGACCGGCTTTCCGCTGGGGCAACCCGTTCTTCGCGAACGGCCGTGTCGACGGCACCGGGGGCAACGGCGCGCCGAGCAGATCCCGGCGATGGCGAAGAAGACAAGTCGCAGAACAAGCCGCGAACGCAAGGCCGCTACAAGGTCTCGCTGCGCGCCCGCACCCTGAACGGCGACCGGCTCAAGGTGAACGACAAGCGCGGCAACCCGGTCGAGATCGCCGCCGTGGTCGTCTGGCGTGTCGTGGACACCGCCCAGGCGGTGTTCGACGTCGACGACTACGAGCAGTACGTCTCGATGCAGAGCGAGTCGGCGCTGCGCCACGTCGCCACCGCCTACGCCTACGACCACTGCGAGGACGAGGAAGGCTCGAGATCACGCTGCGCAGCAACGTCACCGACGTGTCGCAGGCGCTCAAGGTCGAGCTCGAGGAACGGCTCGCAAAGGCCGGCGTGGTGGTCAACGAGGCGCGGCTCACCCACCTCGCCTACGCGCCGGAGATCGCCCAGGCGATGCTCCGCCGCCAGCAGGCCGAGGCCATCATCGCCGCGCGCCGCAAGATCGTCGTCGGCGCCGTGAGCATGGTCGAGATGGCGCTGCAGCAGCTCAGCGAGAAGAACGTCGTCACCCTCGACGAAGAACGCAAGGCGGCGATGACGAGCAACCTGCTGGTCGTGCTCTGCGGCGAGGCCGAGGTCCACCCGGTCGTGAACGCGGGGACGCTGTACCAGTGAGGCCGGCGGAGAGCGGCTGAGGCGGCGAGAAGCGCAGAGCCGACGCCTGATGGCCGCCCGCAAGCAGTTCCTGCTGCGCGTCGACCCCGAGCTCTGGAAGGAGCTCGAGAAGTGGGCCGCCGACGAGCTGCGCAGCGTCAACGCGCAGGTCGAGTGGGTGCTGCGCGACGCGGTGAAGAAGCGGAAGGGCGGGCGGCGCCGGTAGGCGCCGCCCGCCCGATCCATCAGACGCCTGCGTCCGGCCCCGACGACTCGACGGTCGCGCCCGCCGGCTCGGGTAACAGTACCAGCACCGGCACGGCGATGACCGTGAGGACGAGGCCCAGCACCGTCCACAAGAGGACCCGGCGTCCCTTCTCGAGGGCGAGCCGGCGGCAGTACCAGGCGCAGGCGAGCGCGATGGCGACGCCGATGGTGGCGCTGATGACGGTGAGCTGCACGGCGCTCCTCCAGGGCAGACGACAAGGCACATGAGCCGGCGGCGGCCTGCACCCGGACGACGGCGTCACCCTATCGCCTGTCTGCACATCGCGCGAGCGCTAAGTGGGCAGAATGTGGGGGCACGTCTCGACCGACCCGTCGCCGCACCGCGCTTTCGTGGTGATCCCGAGAGGAGCGACCCGATGAGCGCCACTGAGCAGATCGTCCCCGGCATCCAGCGCTGGACCTGCCCGCACCCTGAGTACCGGACGAGCGCCGAGGAGGTCGCGAGCTACGCTCTGACGATCGGCGACGCCGTGGGGCTGGTCGATCCGCTTCTGCCGGCCGAGGATGACCCACGGCGGGCGCCACTGCTCGCCGACCTCGATGCGATGGTCGGCGCGGCGCGGCGCCTCGAGATCATGATCACCATCCCTTACCACACGCGGAGCGCTGAGCTGCTCTTCGAGCGCTACTGGGGCGACGCGGCCACTCGCCTCTGGGGGAACGCTGCAGTCCGCGACCGCCTCACCTGGGACACACCGCTCACCGAGATCGCGAGCGGCGCCTCGGGAACCGCCGTCGAGATCGCCGACGGCCTCGCCGAGGCGTACGCGATCGGCAACCCGAAGCGCATAGAGACGCCGCTCCACTTCCCCGATCTCAAGGCGCTCGCCTTCGGCGACGCCGTCGTCGCCCTGCCCGACGGCAGCCTCCGGGTCTGGAACTTCAGTGCCGGCAAGGAGGCCTGGTATCGCAGCCGCTTCCTCCCCACGCTTCGAGCCGCTGGCCGGACTCGACGTCGAGTCAGTACTCGTGACGCACGGACCGCCCGTGACGCGCGCCGGGCGGCGCGCCCTTCGGGCGGCCCTGGACGCTCCGTCGGTCATGGTCTACTGGTGAGGCCGCGGCCGCGCGGCACGATGCCGCAGCGTGACCCGCCCCTTGAGCCAAGTCAAGCATGGCCCCGTTACGCCGGTGGTACCATCCCCTCAGCCATGAATCCCGACCATTGGAGTAGGGTATGACGATCACGCCGAAGACGACGGTGCACACGCTGCTCAAGGAGCATCCGTTCCTGCTCGACTTCCTCGCCGGCTACAACCCCGAGTTCAAGAAGCTCACCAACCCCGTTTTGCGCCGCACCATGGGGCGGATGGCGACCCTCGATACCGTCGCCCGGCAGGGGAACGTCCCTCTCAACCAGCTCATGAACGACATCGCAGCGGAGATCGAGGCGAAGACCGGCGGCAGCCCGACGTCGCAGACACGCCGGGCGTCGACACCATCGACCCTGCGCGTCTCGAGGAACTCCACGCCGATCGTCAAGGAGCTTCACGCCGGTAAGTCGGTCGACGAGGTCAAGCCGCGCTTCGAGGAGCTCATCGCGACGTCGAGGCGACGGAGATCGCCGCCATGGAGGAGAAGCTCATCGAGGGCGGCGTCCCCGACACCGAGGTCAAGCGCCTCTGCGACGTGCACGTGCAGGTGTTCACGGACGCCCTCGAGGACACGAGCCCGTCACGGTCGCCGCCGGGCATCCCATCGACACCTTCCAGCGCGAGAACCGGGCCCTGCTGCAAGTGACCGCGTCGCTGCGCAAGCTCGCGGAGACGATCGGCGAGCCGCCGGTCCGCGAGGAGTGGAGCGGCTCAAGCCCGCTCTCGCCGGCGTCCTCGACCGGCTGCTCGAGATCGACAAGCACTACCTGCGCAAGGAGAACCAGCTCTTCCCCTTCCTCGAGAAGCACGGCATCGAGGGTCCGTCGCAAGGTGATGTGGGCGATCCACGACGACATCCGCGCGCTGATGAAGCAGGCGCGCGCCGCGCTCGCCGACGACGAGGCGGCGCTCGCCGTGAGCACCGCCCAGCGCTGGCGAAGATGGTCGACGACATGGTCACAAGGAGGAGAAGATCCTCTTCCCCATGTCGGTCGACACGCTGAGCGACGAGGAATGGCGGCAGATCCGCGCCGGCGAGACCGAGATCGGCTACGCGCTGATCGGCGACGTGCCGGCGTGGCCGGCGGGGCGGAGGCGCGCCGCGGCCGAGGCGGCGCCGGCCGGCCGGCGACCGGCGCTCCGGCCTGGCCTCCCCCTCAAGACCGGCGCCCTCACCGCCGGAGCAGCTCGACCTGATGCTCACCGCCCTGCCCGTCGACATCAGCTTCGTCGACGAGAACGACGAGGTGCGCTACTACAGCGAGGGCGAGCGCATCTTCCCGCGTACGCCCGGCGTCATCGGCCGGAAGGTGCAGAACTGCCACCCGCCGGCGAGCGTGCACAAGGTGCAGGAGATCGTCGACGTCTTCCGAGCCGGCGAGAAGGACGTCGCCGAGTTCTGGATCGAGATGGCCGGCAAGTTCCTGCACATCCGCTACTTCGCCCTTCGCGACGCCGACGGCACGTACCGCGGCACGGTGGAGATGGTGCAGGACGCGACGCACGTCCGCGCCCTTGAAGGACAGCGCCGACTGGTCGACTGGTAGCGCCGCGTCCTCTCAGGCGACGACCTGCAGCCAGGACCCGAGGCCAAAGCCGAGGACGGTCACGAGGCCGACCCACGGCCGATGGCCGCCCTCGTCGAAGGCCTCGGGCATCATCGTGTCGGCCAGCATCGTGAGGATGCCGCCGGCGGCGAACGCCTGGACGACGCCGATGGCGTGGTCCGGCACATCGCCGGCGAGCGCGTACCCGAGGCCGGCGGCGAGCGCGGATGCGGCGCAGACGATCGCCCACAACGCGAAAATCGCCCGCGGCGAGTGTCCGGCCTTGCGCATGCCGGTGGCACCCGAAAGACCCTCGGGCAGGTTCGAGATGAAGACGGCGACGACGAAGGCAAGGCCGACCGAGCCGCCCTCGAGCAGGCTGATGCCGATGACGATCGATTTGGGGGATGCCGTCGAGCACCGCCCCGAGCAGAATCGCGCCGCCGGCCTCGGACTGCTGACCGCCGGAACGCTTGCGATGCCGACCGCCGCGGCGGTCGATCGCAAGGTCGCCGGCGAAGAACAGGCCCGCTCCCAGCGTCAATCCGATCAGCACCGCGTCGGACCCGCCGCGCTCGTATGCCTCGGCCGTCAGCTCGTAGGCGACGGCGCTGATGAGCGCCCCCATCCGAAGGCCATCACCAAGGCGATGGCCCACTGCGGCAGAGCGAAACGCAAGCCGACGCCGGCGCCGATCAGCAGGGCGGCGCCGGCGACGAGCCCCCACAAGGCAGCTTCGAGCATGGCGACTCATTCACCGCCGCGCGCTCGTCCCTCCTGCCGCCGCGGTCGAGTACGATGGGACGCGCACCCGACCCTCCAGCGAAAGGAACGACATGCTCTGGCAGCGCGGTTCGCTCTCCCCGGAACAGGCGCATCTCGTCCTCGCGTCGCTGCCCTGTGACGTCAGCTTCGCCGACGAGAACGACGTCCTGCTCTTCTGGTCGGGCGATACCTATAAGATCTGCGACGCGCGCTTCATCGGCCGTGACGTGCGCGACTGCCATCCCCCGGAGAGCATGGAGACCCTCGAGGCGATCCTGCGCGATTCAAGGCCGGCACGGGGACGTGGCCGAGGGCTCGGGCGAGGAGCAAGGGCGTTTCAAGCTGACGCGCTACACCGCCGTCCGCGACACCGACGGCGCCTACAAAGGGATCCTCGAGGTCAACATGGACGTCACGGGGTTCCGCGATCTTTCCGGCGCGCAGCAGCTGCCGGGTCGGCGATCTGAAGCCGCCGAGGCCGCGGGCGACTGCCCGCGCGCCTTAGAGCCGGAACTCGTGCCGGCAGAAGCTGTCGCCGGTGACCAGGGAGTGCGTCTGCACGTGGGCGTCGGGCGACGCCCCCATCATGCCGCAGAACATGCCGCGGTCGAAGGCGCAGACGACGTCCGGGTACTCGAGCGCCAGCTCCTTGTACACGCAGTTCGTCACATCGAGCGTGACGGTGCCGTTGCCGCCGTCGTCGAGCCGCGTGCGGTAGCCCGCGTCCGCGAGCCAGGCGGCGGCCTAGCCGGCGTCAGGCGGGCCGGGACGCCGACCCTGTCGTGGCCGGTGACGACGCTCGAGATTCTCGACCCCGTACTCGCGGCCGGCCTCAACGGCTGCCTCGACGGCGCGCGGCTCCGGCGTGGTCTCGGCGACCAGACGGAGCAGGGAGACGCGCCAGGGGCTCGTAGCGGCGTGCCGGGACGAGCAGCTCGAGGCGCTCGTCGCCGGGGCTGTACACCTTGGCCGGGCGCCCGCCGGTGGGACGGCGGCGCAGGCCGACCTGTACGAGTCCGACCTCGACCATGCGCTCGAGGTGCGCGCGAGCGACGGTACGGTGCAGCCCGAAGGCGGCGCCCACCTCGGCGGCCGAGACCGGCTGGTCGGCGTCCAGGACGTGGCGGAAGATGGCGCGCCGCGTGCCGTCGCCGAAGACGTCGCCGAGGCGATCGAGTCGGGCGGCGTCGTTGTCGGCAAGTGAGGCCATGAGTGCACTCTACCGCATCGCGATCCCTCGTCCAATGCCTTCGCCGTCACCGATGCAGAACGGCGCCGCGTACCCGTCCGGTGCCGCGTTACGAACGGTCGCGCGCGCGGAACACAGGAGACACGCGCCGGACGCACCGGCGCGCCGGGACTCCCGCCACCGCGACGGAAAGGACCCATCATGGTCAAGGTGAAGACGTTCACGACCCCGATCAAGATCTTCGAGACCACGCGCGAGCTGAACGAGCTCGACGCCAGGGTCGCCGACTTCCTCAACGCCGAAGACGCCGCCGATGTCTACTCGGTGGGCGACGCGACGACGAGCGGCGAGCACGGCGAGACGACAGGCCTCATCCGCACGGTGTGCTATAGAGTCTGACGTCATGGCTGAGTCGAGCCCGATCCCGGACGAGATCAGACGCGCGAACCTCGCCCACTGGGACGAGTGGACGCGCATCCACGAGACGTCCGCGTTCTACGACGTCGACGGCTTTAAGGCCGGCGTCACGTCACTCTGGCCCCTCGAGCTCGAGGAGCTGGGGCCGTTCGTCGGCGAGGGCACGACGCTCCTGCACCTGCAGTGCCACTTCGGTCTCGACACGCTGAGCTGGGCGCGGCGCGGCGCCGTGGTCACCGGCGTCGACCTGAGCGATGAGGCGATCGGGCTGGCGCGCCGCCTGGCCGACGAAGTCGGCCTGTCGGCGCGCGCCATGTTCCTCGCCTCCGACGTGTACGAGGTCGACGAGCACCTCGGCGACCAGGGTTTCGATGTGGTCTTCGTGAGCTGGGGGGCCTCGAGTGGCTGCCCGACCTCGACCGGTGGGCCGCCCTCATCGCCAGACGCCTGCGCCCGGGCGGGGTCTTCTACATGGCCGAGATCCACCCGGTCGCCCTACGCCATGGACGAGACACGCGGATCACGGAGTCCGACTCGCGTATCGCTACCTGCCGGCGCCGGACGAGCCCGAGCGCTCCGACTACGACGGCTCGTACGCCGACCGAGGCGCGCGTCGAGAACCGGCCTCTGCTACGGCTCTCCCACGCCTGTCGGCGAGATTCTCACCGCCCTCGCCGGCGCGGGGCTGCACCTCGATTACCTGCACGAGTGGCCCTTCTGCGTCGCCCCGTTCTTCGAGTGGATGGAGCGCGACGAGCAGCGCTGGTGCTGGCTTCCGGCGGCACGGCGGACGCCGGGCCGACCTTCCCTTCAGCTACTCGGTCATGGCGCGCAAGGCCGGGGCGAGCGTATGCTTGACGACTACCTCAAGTCGAACCTCGCCTGGTGGGACGAGGCGGCCGAGCCTCCACCCGGCGACGGCGCTCTACGACGTGGACGGGTGAAGCAGCGGCGCCGAGTCGCTCACCCACGATCGAGCGGAGACGAACTTGGACCTCTCGTCGGCGAGGGCACGACCCTGCTGCACCTGCAGTGCCACCTCGGTCTCGACACGCTGAGCTGGGCGCGCCGCGGCGCCACCGTCACCGGCGTCGACTTCTCGGGCAAGGCGGTGGAGGCGGCGCGCCGGCTGGCCGACGACGTCGGCCTGGGCCGGCGCGCCCGCTTCATCCAGTCCGAACGTCTACGAGCTTCCGCAGGTCCTCGACGGCCAGTTCGACGTCGTCTTCAGTTCCTGGGGCGTCCTCATCTGGCTCGACGACCTGAGCGCTGGGCGAGGTCGTCGCACGCTACGTCCGGCCCGGCGGGGTCTTCTACCTCGCCGAGTTCCACCCCGTCTTCTTCCTCATCGACGACGAGGAACGCCCCGACGAGCTGCGCCTACCTACCCGTATTCAGCAACGGGAGCCGCATCGCTGGGACGAGCCGGGTTCGTACGCCGACCGGCAGGCGCACATGCGAGCGACCGTCACCTACGAGTGGCAGCACGGCCTGGGCGAGATCGTCACCCCCCTGCTGCGACGAGGGCTGCGGTTCGACTTCCTCCACGAGTTCCCCCGCACGCACGGCTTCGAGAGCCTGTTCTGGAGCGCCGTGACGACGGCTGGCAGCACCTCAAGGGCGGACGCGACGACATCCCTCTCAGCTTCACCCTGAAGATGACCAAGGAGGCGCCATGACGCCTGAGGACCGCAGCGCCGGCGATCGCGGCGCCCAGACCGGTGACCCGCTGGCACCCCCCTCTTCAGCGAGCCCGGTGACGAGGCGCGCACTATCGGCGACGAGGGCCTCCTCGAGATCCTCGAGGCGGCGATCGCCGACGAGCGCGCCGCCCAGGAGAAGTACCGCCGCGGCCACGACCGCTGCGCCGACCTGCAGGCCTGCGCGATGTTCGAGACGCTGCTGCGCGACGAGGAGGCGCACGAGCGCGCCCTGCTCGCCACGCTACACCGAGGTCAAGAAACGCCTCGGGCTCAGCGGCGCGGGACGTCGCGACGGCTGAAGTGCGCCCCCGCCAGCGGCGCAACATTTCTTCATGAGACCAGTGGGGGAGAGCCTTGACCCGGCGCCCGCGCCGCCGTATCATTTTCGTGCGTTGTCGTAGTCTAAACTACGACGCGCGTCCCGTCAGGGGGACCGCACGGTGGGCGCCAGCCCACCGTGACGACCAAGGCCCCTCGAAGGCGGCGTCCTCCCTCCAGGCGCCGCCTTCGCTTCGTCTGCTCCGCTCCGCGGCTGTTCCCGCCGCCGCAGCCGGAGCGGTCCCGCGGGCGCAACGGCGAGGCGCTCGAACAGCTCACCGAGCTCGGCTCGCGACACCACGAGCGCAGCCTCGCGCGCGCCTTCGGCGCCCTCCGCGATCGCCACCCCCAGGGCCGCCCAGCGCAACATGTCCACGTCGTTCAGGCCGTCGCCGCAGGCCACGGTGCGGTCCGCCGACGCGCCCACAAGCTCCGTGCGCACCCATTCGAGCGCCGCGGCCTTGCTCACCGCGGCGGCGTTGATCTCGACGAAGTGCGGCAGCGAGGTGGCCGCACGCAACCTCCCCGCGAATCGCCGCGAGACCTCCGGCGCGATGCGCGCCGCCTCGTCCGGGTCGGCCGCGATCACGAGCTTGGTGGCCTTCGCCTGACCACGGGCTCAGGTCGTCCACGAGGGTCGCCTCGACCTTCGCGTAGCTGGTCGTCCAGGCGTCCAGCGGTCGTCCTGCTCAACGTACAGCTCATCGTCGACGTAGGCGTTGACGTGGAGGCCGCGCTCGCGCGCGTAGCGTACGAGCGCGGCCGCCGCGACCGCCTCGATCGGCTGATGGCGCAGCCACTCCCCGCTCCCGAGGTCGGCGACCAGCGCCCCGCCGTAGCAGACGATCGGCCCGCGTCGCAGGCCCAGCTCCGCCGCCCGCGGACGGGCGCTCCCGACCATGCGGCCGGTGCAGATCACCACGGGGACGCCGGCCGCCGCAGCGCCGCGACGCCGACCCTGGTCGACTCCGCGAACACCAGCTCCGGCCCCAGAAGCGTGCCGTCCAGATCACAGGCGACCAGGTCCGGGCGCCACTGAGTCGTCGGGGCGGAGGTCAACGGCTGGCTCCTATCCTTGTCAGGGCACACTGACCGTGGTACACATCTTCTCGGAGAAGGCTGAGGTCGCATCCCTCGGACCCGCTTCTCACAAAGGCCTGGTCATTCCCAGGCCTTCTTCTCATCCGGAGCGGGCTCTCGCCGGCGGCGGCGAGGCTGCGACGAAGCGGCGCACCTCGAGCGCGAGCCCGTCCAGCTCGCCCCCGGCGGCACGGCTCAGCTCCTCCCGGACCAGGCGCACGGCGCGCTCCCGAAGACCGATGAGGTCGTCGGCCGGCGCGTCCACGAGGGCCGACACGGCCCAGCCTCCGCCGAGCCAGGAGACGCCGACTCTGACGGCGATGAGGCTCGGCACCTCGGCCTGCAGGCGCGCGGCGACCAGGCGCTCGAGCGCCGCAAGCTTCACCCGAGCGCCACCGACCATGACGTTCGCCGCCGGCCTTGCCGGACTCAACTGGCGCAGGGCGACGATGAGATAGGCGACGGCGGCGGCCGCGACCGCCGCCGCGGCGAGGCCCACCATCCAGCCGTTCGCCTCGTCGCCGAGCCCGGTCCACCACGACGGCAACTTCCAGGCCAAACGTCCGTCGGAGGCCAGCGCGGCCGCGCGGATGAGGCCCGCCAGCCCGATGACGACCCCGGCCAGCGCCGCGATCACGGCCATGATGCGCGCGAGCAGACTCACGGGAGGTGCCTCGCGAGCTGTCCGACCGTCAGGACGCGAGGACGCACACGGACCGTCACGTCGGCCGCACCGATCACGCCCGCGAGCAGGTCGCGCGCGCCGGCCGACAGTCCGTCGGCGACGACGGCGCCGTCCACGAGCGGTCGCAGGGCAACGTCCAGCGTCGCCGCGACGCGACCGCGGCGCACGCGCACGTCGACGTCGGCGCGCACCACCTCGTCGTGGCCCAGCGCCGCGTCACGCAGGAGGAGTTCGACGGCGGCGGCGGGGACGAGCACCCGCCGCCCTCCCCCGCGAGCCAGAGCTCGTCGCGAGCGTCGTCGAGGACGAGGGCGAGCAGTACGACGCAGGCCGCGGCAAGGCCGGCGAACAGCAGCGCCTGCCAGCCGTGGTCGTCGGGCAAGCCGAGATAGGCGAAAGGCGTGAACGCGCAGCCGAAGGCCGCCGCCACGAGGCGCATGGCGAAGAGCAGAAGCGTGAGGCCGCCGCCCAGCAGGAGCACGAAGGCGGCGGCCCTGGTGGTCGCCCCCGTCTCGCGGCGCGGCCGCCGGAGCGGCGCCCCCGGCGCCGCGGTATCTGCCAGCTCAGGCAGTGGGCTCCTCCGGGAACTCGATGTCGACCACGAGCACGTTCACCGCGCGCACCGTGAGGCCCGTGATGCTCTCGACCTGCTCCTTCACCGCCGCGCGACACGCCTCCGCGACGCTCGGCAGATTGTGACCGTACCGCACCGCCATCGAGACGTCGATGTCGACGCTCCCCTCGCAGACGTCGACCGTGATGCCCGACGAGCCCTTGTCGCCCATGAGGCTCGAGAGCACACCCCGGAGCCGCCGCCGAGGGCTCCGACACCCTCGATGCCCTTCAGCGACTGGAGCACGATCTTGACGATCGCGGCGTCGGAGATCGTCACGCCACCGATGTCGCCTGCCGCGGGCTCGGGTACCTCGGTCACGGTGTCCTCCGATCGTCTGTCGCCGGCCGCGCGACCGCCCGGCACCTTCGTCGCTACTCTACCCGGACGAGGGAGCCAGACGTCAATCGCACGGCGAAGGCGGGGCGGGCTACTGGGCGTTGCTCACGCTCTCACCGTGATGCCTTACATCCCGACGAGCTTGTTCACCACGCCCGCGAGCCGTGAAGGCCTCGCCGCCAGCCGCTCTTCCACATCCGACACGCCCATGAGCCGCAAGGCGCTGTCGATCGCCATCCAGCGCCAGGGTTCCGTCTCCCACTGCGGGGATCGGTGGTTCACCCACGGCAGGTGGACGATGTCGGAATCCACCCCGAGGATGAGATACCGCAGCGTACGTCCGGCGAGGTTGGAGATGCCGACCCCATTGCCGACGTACCCGCAGGCGCACGCGTAGCCGGATGCCCTCTCGTACGTCACGGAGCTGTACCAGTCGCGCGGCACGCCGAGCGGACCGCCCCATGAGTGAGTGAAGCCCACATCCCCGAGCGCCGGGAAGAGGGCGAGCAGCGACTCCCGCAGGTGCCTGAAGACACGGGGAGCACCGTCGAAGGTATCGAGGACGCGTGATCCGAAGTGATAGGGCGCCCCGCGGCCTCCCATGGCGATGCGCCCGTCCGCGGTCCTCTGGAGGTACACGGTGAGGTGGCGCCCATCGTGAAGCACTCCCGGTTCTCCCAGCCGATCTGCTCCAGATGACGCGCGGAGAGCGGTTCCGTCGCCACCATCAGCGATTACCGGGGGATCAGGTCCCGATGCCAGCGCGGCGTGGCCGCCGCATAGGCTTCCATGGCCAAGACGATGACGTCCGCCGACACCAACCCGGAGGCGAGCTCGAGTCGACGGTCGTCGAAACCGAGCACGGGCGACTGCTCGAAGACGCGCACGCCGAGTCGCTCGACCGCGGCGACCAGGCCAACGGCGAGACGGGCGGGGTCAAAGGCGGCGCAGTGCGGTGTGTAGTGCCCGGCCACGGCCGCTCCGACGTTCACTCTCGATCTTGCCTCGTCGGCGCTCAGCCACACGTAGTCGTCCTCAGCGAACCCCCAGGCGCGCTGGTCGGCGAGCCTGCGGCGCAGCCCTTCGACCTGGGCCGCGTTCACCGCGACCCTGAGCGTCCCGCCCTTGTGCCAGGAGGCCTCGATCCCCTCCTCGCCCAGGACGCGGGCGATCTCGTCGATGGTAGAGAAGAGCTCGCGGATCTCAGCCACTGCGGCCGCTCGCCCGGACGAGGCGGCCATCTTCGGCAATGAAGCAGGGAAATGGGCCGAGCACCAGCCGCCGTTGCGACCCGACGCCCCGAAGCCGCAGAACACCTTCTCAAGCATACAGATGCGCAGGTGCGGGTCTGCCTTCGCCAGGTAGTAGGCCGTCCAGAGCCCTGTGTAGCTTCCGCCGACGATCGCCACGTCGAACTCATGGCGACCCGTCAGGGGGTCACGGGGCACGATCGGCTGAGGGAGCAGGTCGTGCCAGAACTCAGCGTGCCGGGATCCTTCACGGGCTGCCCTCCGGGCGTGACGGTCCACCTGAGAGGCTCGCGTACGACTCCGGTCGACCGTCGACAGGACGTCGTTCCACTCGTTCAGCCACTTGTCCCGTGCCCGCTCCAGTCTGCATTCCCCGAAGACCACGCCCTCGGCGCCGCCCGCAAGGGGGGCAGCGACGGGCCATCCACGCTCATCGACGATGACGCTCGCCCCTTCGAACACGCTGTCACGCTCCTTTCCACAACGATCACAGAGCGCCACGAAGACCCAGCTGAGGCCAGCCGTCGCCATGGCAATCGTCACGGCCATCCTTCTTTAGCAGCCTGGTCGGCGGTCCGCTTCCCAAGACATGGTAACGGCTGCCGTGTCGTCGCAGGCTTGGCAGAACGGGACGAACGTTGCGCCGCTCCAGTCCCAGACAGAGGGCGCAGGGCGTTGTCGCTGCAAATCGAAAGGCGCAGCACCGCACCCATTAGAACTTGGGCCAGTTCGACTCGCCGCAGGCAGGTCAGCCACCACGGGCGTCACACTGCTGTTCAGGGCCTCGCACAACTCCGCCTGACAGCTACAGACCAGTCCCGGCGCGGTCCTCGCATGGTTCATCAGCCACACTTGGAGAAGCCGCACAGCCTGCACACCACGCACCCGCCCTCGTGCTCGATCGACCCGCCGCAGTCCGGGCAGGCGCCCTGGGCGACCTCGACCAGCGAGAGCTGCGGCTCGGGCGCGCCCGCGGCCGCCGCGGCGGCCCCACTCACGTACCGGCGCTCGAGCGCCTTGCCGATGGCGTCGGCGCAGCTCAGCGTCGCGTTGGGGCCCATGCCGTACGGGACATGGCAGCGGATACCCTTGAGCTGCTCGACGATCTCGCCCGCGGAGGCGCCCTTCTTGAGGGCCAGCGAGATGAGCCGGCCCAGCGCCTCGGTGTTCGACGAGGCGCAGCCGCCGGCCTTGCCCATGTTGGCGAAGACCTCGCGCGGGCCGTACTCGTCGTCGTTCATGATCACGAAGAGCTTGCCGCAGCCCGTGTCCATACGCTGCGTCTCGCCGGAGAGCAGCTGCGGCCGCGACGGCCGCGTGGTGGCGATGCCCGCCCCGGGGTCCTTCTTCTTGACCGTCTGCCCGACGTTGAGCACCTGCTCCTCGCGGCTGCCGTCGCGGTAGATCGTGACGCCCTTGCAGCCGCTCTTGAACGCCAGCAGGTACACCTTCTCGACGTCCTCGACGTTCGCCGCGTTGGGGAAGTTCACCGTCTTGGACACCGCGTTGTCGGTGTACCTCTGGAAGACGGACTGGAGCTTGATGTGCCACTCGGGGGTGATGTCGTGCGCGGTGGCGAAGATGGCCTGGACGTCGTCCGGGACGCCGTCGGTGCCGCGCACCGTGCCCTTCTCGGCGATCTTCTTGAGGAGCTCGTCGCTGTGGAAGCCGCGCGCCCGGGCGACTTGTTCGAAGTAGGGGTGGACCTCGACCATGCTCTCGTCGTCGAGCACGTTGGCGCGTACGTACGAGACGGCGAACAGGGGCTCGACGCCGCTCGAGCAGCCGGCGATGATGCTGATGGTGCCGGTAGGGGCGATCGTGGTCGCGGTCGCGTTGCGCACCCGGTCACCCTCCGGCCGGTCGTAGATGGAGCCCTCGAAGTTGGGGAAGACGCCGCGCTCGGCGGCGAGCTCGACGGAGGCGGCGCGCGCCTCGTCGTGCACGAAGCTCATGACCTCGGCAGCGATCTTGCAGGCCTCGTCGGAGTCGTAGGCCACGCCGAGCTGGAGGAGCATGTCGGCGAAGCCCATCACGCCGAGGCCGATCTTGCGGTTGCCCTTGGTCATCTCCTCGATCTGCGGCAGCGGATAGCGGTTGACGTCGATGACGTCGTCGAGAAAGCGGACCGCGGTGCGCACGATGCGCCCGAGCTTGCCGTAGTCGACGTGCCCTTCGGTGGCCACCTTGGAGAGGTTGATCGAGCCGAGGTTGCAGGACTCGTACGGCAGCAGGGGCTGCTCGCCGCAGGGGTTGGTGCTCTCGATCTCGCCCAGGTGCGGCGTGGGGTTGTCCGCGTTGATACGGTCGATGAAGACGATGCCGGGGTCGCCGTTCTTCCACGCCAGGGTGACCATGGTCTTGAAGACCTTGCGCGCCTTGAGCTTCTTCACCGTATCGCCCGAGCGCGGGTTGACGAGCGCGTACTCCGTGTCCTCCTCGACGGCGCGCATGAACGCGTCGGTGACGGCGACCGAGATGTTGAAGTTGTTGAGCTTGGCGTCGTCCTGCTTGGCGGTGATGAAGTCGAGGATGTCGGGGTGGTCGACGCGCATGATGCCCATGTTGGCGCCGCGCCGCGTGCCGCCCTGCTTGATGGTCTCGGTGGCGGCGTCGAACACGCTCATGAACGAGAGCGGGCCCGACGACACGCCCTTGGTACTGAGGACGAGGTCGTTCTTGGGGCGCACGCGCGAGAACGAGAAGCCGGTGCCGCCGCCGCTCTTGTGGATGAGGGCGGTGTTCTTGACCGCCTCGAAGATCGAGTCCATGGAATCGCCGACGGGCAGCACGAAGCAGGCCGACAGTTGCCCGAGCTCGCGGCCGGCGTTCATGAGGGTGGGGCTGTTGGGCAGGAACTCGAGGTCGGTCATGAAGCCGTAGAACGTGTCCTCCCACTCCTCGACCGGGGCGGCGGGGTTGTAGAGGCGTTCGGCTTGGGCGACTGCCTTGGCGACACGGCGGAACAGCTCTTCGGGGGACTCCAGCACCTCACCGTTCTCCCCCTTCTTGAGGTAGCGGCGTTGCAGCACCCTCAGCGCATTGGCCGAGAGCTCTATCACTGCCTTCTCCATGTCAGCCACGTCCTTCTGTCGCCCCGGTCACGACCGCGTGTCGCGGTCCCGTCAGAATCGTCTCGTCTGCGTGAGGGCGGGCGCCGGCGGGCTGCCCGTCCTGGTCGTCGATGCCCGGCAGCGGCTCCTCACCAGGCAGCGGGCCGGCGCTCGCCTCTTCGAGGCGCGCGAGCTCGCGCTGGAACTCGTCGATGTCGTCGAACTGGCGATACACCGAGGCGAAGCGGATGTACGCCACCCGGTCCAGCCGCTTGAGGTGGCGCAGCGCCCGCTCGCCGATCTCCTGCGTCGTCACCCGGGTCCCCGGGCGCCGACGCAGCTCGTTCTCGATCTCGTCCACGACCCGCTCGATGCGCGCCAGCTCCATACCGCGCTTCTCGCAGGCGCGCAGCAAGCCGTTGAGCAGCTTGCCGCGCGCGAAGAGCTCCTCCGCGCCGCTGCGCTTGACCACGACGAGCGGTACTTCGTCGACGCGCTCGTAGGTCGTGTAGCGGCGCTCGCAGGCGAGGCACTCGCGGCGGCGGCGGATGGCGTCGCCCGCCTCGGAGTCGCGAGAATCGACGACCTTGCTCTCTTCACTGGCACAAAACGGACAGCGCATCACTCGTCCTCGGTGGTCCCCCCGGCTAAGGATCCCACCGGCACAGGCCTTGGCCACACCACAACATCTGGTGTTCCCGGCTGGTGGGGACCTCAATATAGACCTTTTCGCGGCCGGCGCAAGCGCTCCTTGGATGTCTCTAGGCTGGACCAGCCTAACGCTTAGGTCGAGGCTTACTGTTACCCCGATTCAGCCGTCGGCGACACCCCGTCTCAGGGCGCGGTGGACCCCGTCTCAAGGACGGGGTCAGACTGCGCCTCGAAACCTGCCCTTTCCTCGGTCCTCCTCACGCGAACGGCGGTCCCGAGGGCGTCGGCGTGCATCATGACGGACGCCGCGGACGGAGACCCCGCGCGGCGGCGATATACTCGTCGGCGTGGACGTCGTCATCCTCCCCACCTACAACGAAGCCGAGAATCTGCGTCACGCCGTGGCCCGCATCCGCGAGGTCGCGGACGGCCACGGCATTCGCCTTCACACGCTCGTCGTCGACGACGCCTCGCCCGACGGCACGGGGCAGATCGCCGACGACCTCGCGGCCGAAGTGCCCGACGTCTCGGTCCTCCACCGCGCCGGCAAAGAGGGCCTGGGCAAGGCCTACATCGCCGGCTTCCGCCACGCTCTCGACATGGGCGCCGAGCGCGTCTTCGAGATGGACGCCGACCTCTCTCACGACGCGAGCTACCTGCCGCACTTCCTGCGCCTCATCGACCAGGGCGCCGACCTTGTGCTCGGCTCGCGCTACGTCAAGGGCGGCGGGGTCGAGAACTGGAGCCTGCCACGCAAGGTCATCAGCCGTGGCGGCTGCTTCTACGCCCAGGTCATCCTGGGTCTTCCGTTCCACGACCTGACCGGCGGCTTCAAGTGCTTTCGCCGCCACGTGCTCGAGACCGTCGATCTCGACGCCATCGACACCAAGGGCTACGGGTTCCAGATCGAGATGACCTACCGCGTCCACCAGCTCGGCTTTCGCGTCGTCGAACTGCCCATCGTCTTCGTCGACCGCAAGGTCGGCGAGTCGAAGATGACCAACGACATCGTCGTCGAGGCGATGACGAACGTCTGGAAGCTGCGCTTCAGCCCGCCGGCGCGAGCGCGCGCCGGGGGCCCCGCGTGAGGGACGCGGCGGCCGCGGGCGTCCGCGACGGCCGCGGCGCTTGCGGCGCCGCGCCGCTGGGGGCTGGTGACGGCGCGAGGGTCCTCGCCGTCGACGTGGGGCTGGGGACCGCCGACATCCTCCTCACTCTCCCGGGAGAGCCGCTCGAGAACGCCGTGCGCCTGGTGGTGCCCTCGCGCACGCAGGTAGTGGCGCGCGAGATCGGCGCCGCCACCGCCGCCGGCAGCACGGTGGTGTTTCACGGACCCGTGATGGGCGGCGGCGCGAGCGGCTCGGCGATGAAGCGTCACCTCGCGGCCGGAAGGCGCTTCATCGCCGGCGAGTCCGCCGCCCTGACGTTCGCCGACGACCTCGAGCGCGTGAGGGCGCGCGGGGTCGAGATCGCGAGCGACGCGGAGGCGGCGACCCTGGCGAAGGATGCGGGCGGCGGCCGGACGGTGGCCGTGCGCAGCGGTGACCTCGACCCGGCCGGTTTGCGCGAGGCGCTGGGGCGCCTCGGCGTCGAACCGTGCTTCGACGCCGTCTGCATCGCCGTCCAGGACCACGGCTTGAGCCCGCACGGCTCAAACCGTGTCTTTCGCTTCGCCCTGTGGGAGCGAGCCGTCGCGGAGCGCCGCCCACTCGCCGACCTGTTCTTCCCGCACGCGGCCGTCCCGCACGAGCTCACCCGACTGCGCGCGGCAGCCGACCTCGCCGCCGAGCTCGCCGGCGGCGGCCCCGTCCTTGCCGCCGACACCGGACCTGCGGCGCTCTACGGAGCCCTGCCCGACGGCGTCGAGGACGCCGTGCTGACGAACGTCGGCAACGGCCACACGGTGTGCGCGGTCGCCCGCGACGGACGACTGGCCGGCGTCTTCGAGCACCACACGGCGCGCCTCGACGGCCCCGGCCTCGAGGAGCGCCTGCGCCGTTTCTTCGCCGGCGAGCTGACGAGCGCCATGGTGCGGGAAGACGGCGGCCACGGCGCCGTCATCGCGCCGGAGGCGCTCGGCTGCGCCGAGCCGACCGCCGATCGCAGCGGTCGGCGTGGGGGCGACGGCATGCCGTGCGCACCGATCCTCGTCACCGGTCCGCGCCGCGAGATGCTGCGCGGCACCCGCCTGCGCGTGGAGTTCGCCGCCCCGCACGGCGACATGATGCTCACCGGCTGCTATGGACTGCTCCGCGCCGCGCGCGAGCGGGGTCTGGCGGAGGCGGCGATGTGAGACCCGGCCCCGGTGCGGCGGCCCAGGTGGGCCGAGCTACCGGGGCAGCTCGAGACCAGCGCCGCGCGCGTGAGCGTGCTCGAGCACCAGCCGCGCGGTCGCCACGTCCTCGACGGCCACGCCGAGGTTCATGCAGAAGAGGCGCTCGGCGGCGTCGCGCCGCCCCTGGGCCACGCCCGCGGCCAGCTCGCCGAGGTCGCCGGCGATCGCCTCGGGGATACCCCCGAGGCGCGGGCCGGCCGCCCTGGCGGCGAGCACCTGGGCGGTGTCGTCGCAGAAGAACCGGCCGCATTCGGCCATCGCGGCCGCGGTCCACGCCGCGTCGTAGTCGAGGGCGACGGCGAGGGCGCCCTCTTCGAGAAGGCCTGCGCCCAGCGGCGGTTCGACCTCGTCGCGCATCGTGATGGCACTGACGACCACGCCGCAGTCTCGCGGCACCTGGTGCGCCTCGCCGCAGACCGTGGACTCGAGGTCGGGGTGGCGCCTCCGCAGCTCGCCGACGAAGCTCGCCGATGCCCCGCCGAGGACGTCGAAGCACCGCACCGCGCGCAGTCCCGGCAAGACGACGACCAGAGCGTCGACGGCGGCGCGCGCCTGCACGCCGCAGCCGACGATGCCGACGCAGATCGGCGTCGGCGCGCGCGAGGTAGCGCGCCGCGACCGCGACGCTGGCCCCCGTGCGCCACGCCGTGATGAGCGACGCGTCCACGATCGCCGCAGGCAGTCCGGTCGCCGGGTCGTTGACGACGATCAGGCCGTTGACGGCGGGGAGCCCCGCTGCGGCGTTGGCCGGCACGATCGTCACCCACTTCACGCCGAGGGCGCCCAGGCCGGGCAACGCGGCCGCCATGACCTGCGAGAAGGCCCCCTCCTCGCCGTGCAGCGAGAGCTTGGGCGGCATGACGGCGCGGCCGTGGCCCTTCTCGCGCATGGCCTCGTCGACCACGGCCACCACCTCGTCCATGCCGACGCCGGCGCCGGCGACATCGTCACGGCTCAGGTACAGGATGGGATCCGCGTCCACAGGGCTGCCTGGCGGCGGAGCGGCGTCGCGGTTCAGTACCGGCTGATGCCGGCCATCGCGTTCTTGAAGGCCGCTCTGGCCGCATCGCTGTACGTCGAGAAGACGATGCGCCTGAGCCCGGTCTTGGGGTGGTCCTTGAGGTAGCGCACGGTCTCGGCCAGCATGATGCTGGCGCACTGGTAGAGCGGGAACCCGCCGACACCGGTGCCCAAGGCCGGCAGCGCGACCGAGCGCGCGTGACAGCGGTCGGCCACGTCGAGGGAACTGCGCAGCGCGGAGGCGATCGCGCTGGCGTCGGTCTTGAGGTCGGGACCCATGACCGCGGCGTGGATGATCCACTGGACCGAAGGGTGGTCGGCCGTGGTCGTAGCCACTGCCTCACCGATCTTGACCGGCCCCAGCGCCAGGGCCTCCCGCTCGACGCCCTCGCCGAAGACCCGCTTGATCGCGCCGGCTACGCCGGCGCCCATGCGCAGCTCCGTGTTCGCCGCGTTCACGATGGCGTCGACGGGAAGCTCCGTGATGTCCCCGGAGACGATCTCGAGGTAGGTCCTGCCGATTGACGTCTTCATGATCCTCCCATGGCCTGCGGGGGCGCTCCGCGCTGGGCGGATTATACCGCCGGGCTGAGTGGCCGGTGGGCGGGGCGGTCGCCGCGATAGACTTGGGCAACGGCAGAAGGAGAGCTCATCTCGACCTCGTTCCTCATGTGGGTGCTCATCGGCTTCTTCCTCGCCGCGGACTGGGCGCTCGTCATCGTCGTCAACAAGCGATTGCTCGCTTTCGTCCACCCCCTGCCCCTCAACTTCCTCCTGCGCCTCGTGGCCATCGTGGGCCTCGTCTGCGCGACTGTGCCGCTCACGGCGTTCGGGTGGTGGGACCTCGGCTTCGGCCTCACCCCCACGGCGGCCGGCTACATCGCGGTCTCGGCTGTCGTCACCTGGGTCGTCGCCTTCAACGCCTACTACTACGCACTGCGCGCGGGCAGAGCCTCCGTCGTCGCCCCGGTCACCGCCACGGACCCGATCTGGGCGGCGCTCTTCGCCCCGCTCCTCCTCGGCGCCGCCCTCGATCCGCTGGTGATCGTCGGGCTTCTCGTGGCGACGGTCGGCGTCGTCCTCATCGCGCGGTGGATGAGCGAGGAGCCGGGCCAGCTCCTCGAGACCATGAACATCCCGGTCGCGGCGGCGCCGGCGGTGGCGCGGGTGGGTCCCGGCGCCGGCGGCCTGAGCGTGGTGGCCCTGTCGTTGATCGCCGCCGCAGGCTGGGGCCTCGGCCCGGTGGCGATCGAGCTGGCCGAGAACGCCAACGGCGGAGCCAGCGCCGGCATGATGCTGGGCAGTCAGGCGCTCGGCGCGGTGCTGCTCGGGGGAATCCTGCTGGTCCGTCGCGGGCCTATCCTCGTGCGCCCCCTCGCCGCCGAACGGCGAAGGTTCATCCTCCTGTTGCTGGCGTCCGGGGTCCTCGAGGTCGTGTTCGGGGTGTTCTACTACCTCATGATCGAAGCGATCGGGGCAGTGCTCACGCTGCTGATCACCGCCACCTCTCCGGTGTTCGCGATCCTCGGCGGCGCGGTCTTCCTCAAAGAGCCCGTCGGCAAGCGCCTCTGGGCGGCCGTGGCACTGACGATCGGCGGCGTCGTCATCGCCACCCTCGCGCGCGTGGTCTGAGGGCGCGGGAGGGCGACCGGCGGCGGGACTCCGAAGACGCGAGGGCGGCCGGGCGGGACTCCCGCCCGGCCGCCCATTCGCGACGCCTCAGTCGCCGCCGAGGGCGTCCGCCGCGGCCGCGACGGCGGCGCGCATGCGCTCCTCGCCGCCGTCGGGCAGCGGCGCCACCGCGTGCGTCGCGAGGATCTCCTCGACGATCGCCGTCGCGCGCTCGACTTCGGGGACTCCGCTCTCGCGCCACGTGTCGTACGTCCCGCGCACGAAGACGTCGGGCAACTCGTGCTCGCCCTCGCGCAGGAAGAGCCTCGTCTCCTTCGCCCCGAGGAAGTGACCGCCGGGCCCGACGCGAGCCGACACGTCGAGCATGACGTGCCGGTCGTCGAGGTCGATGCCGCGGGCCACGCGCCGGCACTGTCGCACCACCTCGGCGTCGAGCACCATCTTGGGGAGGAAGAGAAAGCCCGCCGAGTCGAGCATGCCGATGCCGACGAGGAGCTCCGGTCGCGCGACCATGCTCATCATCGCCATCGAGCCCCCCTCGTAGCCCGACTGCATGCAGATCTCCTTGGCGTCGCTCGAGAAGCCGCCGGAGAGCACGGGGAACCCGTACGAGTGCCCGAGCTCGGTGAGGGCGATGTTGAAGAGCACCGCCTCGGGCCCGCAGGCGCCGTACGTGCAACTGCGCATATCCATGATCGACGAGTTGCCGACGTAGACGAACGGGCTCCCGGGGGCCGCGAGCTGCAGGGCGACGAGGCCACTGAGGATCTCGGCGTTGGTCTGGACGATCGTCCCCGCGAGCGTGATCGGCGCGGTCGCGCCCGCGAGCGCGAGGCTGTAGACGACGATCGGCACGCCCTGCTCGGCGAGGAGCATCGCCGCGTCGAGGGCGTGCTCGTCGTGCTGGAGCGGCGAGACGGGACAGTACACGATCGAGAACACCGGCCGCTTGGGGTCCCACACGCCGCCCGGGCTGGCGGCGGCGCCGACCTCGAGCGCGTACGGCACCAGCCGCGGGTCGCTCAGGTCGCCCTGGGCGTGCTTGCTCGACCCCTGGAGCATGGTGGCGATGCCCTGCAGCGACTGCACCGCCGGCGGGGCGTCGTTCGGGGTCGCCACGTACCAGCAGAAGCCGACCTCGTCGAGCGCGTCGGCCACGATCATCGCCGCGCGCAGGTCCTGGTCGGTCGAGTGCCGGCGCTCGCCGGTGCGGTGGTCGAGCGTCATGGCGCCCATGCCGTCGTGGCCGACGTAGGTCGCGCGGCCGTCGAGCACGGCGTCGTGTTCGCCGTCGCGCGAGGCGAGCAGCACCTCGCGTCCGGCCGCGTCGGCGATGGCCCTCTCGACCACAGCGGCCGGGAACCTCACGACCGTGCTCTCGTCGTCGACTTCCGCGCCCGCCGCGCGCAGCAGCACGCGGGCCCGGGCGCTGGCGAAGCGCACGCCGACGCTCGCCAGGAGCTCGAGCGTGCGCTCGTGCAGGTAGGCGCGGCCCTTCTCGTCGAGCAGGCCGAGGCGGGGCGCCAGGCGCCCCGGTCCGGCGGCCGGCGTCATGCCTTGACCAGCGCCTTCGCCTTGTCGACCGCTGCGGCGGCGTTGGCGCCGTAGCCGTCGGCGCCGATCTCGTCGGCGTAGGCCTGGGTCACCGGGGCGCCGCCGATCATCACCTTGACGCTCGCGCGCAGGCCGGCGTCCTTCAAAGCGGCGATCGTGGCCACCATCTTGGGCAGCGTCGTCGTGAGCAGGGCGCTCATGCCGACGATCGTCGCCTGGTGCTCGGTCACCGCGGCGACGAACTGCGCCGGGGTCACCCCGGTGCCGAGGTTGACGACCTCGAAGCCGGCGCCCTGGAGCATCATCCCGACGAGGTTCTTGCCGATGTCGTGCAGGTCGCCCTCGACGGTGCCGATGACGACCGTGCCGAGGCTCATGGAGTCGCCCTCGGCGAGGTGCGGCCTGAGGATGTCGAGGGCGCCCTGCATGGTGCGCGCGCTGAGCAGCACCTCGGGGATGAAGCAGTCGCCGGAGCGCATGCGCTCGCCGACCACCTCCATGCCGGGCAGAAGCGCGCCCTCGAGGATCTCGCGGGCGCTGGCGCCGCTGGCGAGCAGCGCCTGGGTGAGGGCGTTCACGGTGCCGGCGTTGCCCTCGATGAGGGCCTGCTTGAGCTGGTCTTTCACGGTCGTCCTTCCTTCCTTCGAGCGACGTCTGCCAGTCAGGCGACGCCGGCCGCCCGGTCTGTCTCTTCGACGATGGCGTGGATGCGGGCCGCGACGTCGTCCGGCAGCGGCGCCGGCTTGTACTCCTGGATCACCTCGCGCGCTTTCTCGACGCAGCGCTGATACAGGTCGGTGGAGCCGCGCGACTCCCAATCCTCGCGCACGCGGCGGTCGAGGAACTCGGGCTGGCTCTGCTCGCGCATGTGCCGCATGGTGGCGTCGAGGCTGAGGAAATCGCCGAACGGTCCGACTGCGGCGATGTCCTCCACCGCCAGAGTCTCGTCGTCCACCGCGGATGCCGCCGACGCTGTGCTTGATCATCTTCGCGAACTCGTTGTCCATGACGAACTGTCCGCAGTCGAAGGTGACGCCCGATTCGATCATCCCCGCCCCGTAGATCAGGTTGGCCCCTGCCAACGCTGCCAGGATTCCGGTGAGGGTCTTCTCGTGACCGGTCTGCGCGTCACCGACCTTGGAGTCCGCCTACAACCCCGCCACGAAGCTCGGGATGAGGTACCGTCGCGCCATCTGGGCGACGGCGGCGCTGATCATCGCGATCTCGGGCGAACCGACCGAGGCCGCCGCGAGCCTGAGGTCCATGGCCGTCGTCGAGCTGCCGTACATGACCGGGCAGCCGCGCTCGGTGAGCTGCGCCAGGGTGATCCCGGCGAGCACCTCGGCGTTGTGCGTGACCATCGTCCCGGCCAGGGTGACGGGCGACGAGCCGCCGGCCATCGCCATGCTGAGGATGTTGTCGGGGAGACCCCAGCGCGACGACTCGATGATCACCTCGGTCGCGTCGCGCGGAAGCTTGAGCGGGCTCACGGGACAGACGCCGCCGTAAACGATGGGCCGCTCGCGGAGTTCGTCCTCGCCACCGACGACCTCGGCGCACATGCGGTAGATCGCCCGCGCCTCCATGCCGGAGAGCGGCCCGATGCCTATCGGCTTGGTCGTGTTGAGCAGCTGCTGCTCGGTGTTGTGCACCGCCGCCGTCTCCGGCGGCACGTCCCTCGCGCCGACGGCGATCTCGTGCGTGTCCATCTCGCCCAGGTAATCGTTGACCCGGGCGATGTCGGCGACGTCCTGCTTGGTGCAGTCGCGGTACTCGCCCGTGAACACGTCGATGATCCGGATACCCTCGCTGAAGTTCGTGAAGGCGACCCGGCCCGGCTCCATGAGGAAGTCGTTCTTCGGGTCCCGGCCGCAGAGCACGTACTTGCTCGGTGCCGAGCGGATCGCGTCCTCGACGACGTGCGGCGGGATCTTGACGATGCGCTTCTCGCGGTCGACCTTGCAGCCGCCGTCGCTGTAGATGTCGATGGCCTCGTCGTCCTCGACGAACACCCCGGTGCGCTCGAGCACCTCGAGGGTGGCGAGGTGGATGTCGTCGACCTCCGACTCGGTGAACACGTTGAGGCTGAAACCGCCGCTGCGCGGGCGGCCGGCGAACAGGTTCCTCTTCACACCCGCACCTCCTCTCAGTGAGCGACGCGCGTCGTGCGCGGACGCTCCGCGCCCCAGCCCACGCGCTCGCTGAACCGCTCGACGCTGTTGATCGGGATATCGAGCACCTCGGCGATGTGGAACTTCGCCTCCAGCGCCCCCGGCTGGTCCGGATACGTGAGTTCCTGGACCGTGATGCGCCCCAGACCAAGCTCGGCGCGCACGTCGTGCATCACGAGCGGGTCGCTGAGGTCGATCGTGTTCACGCCGAGCTTACCGGCGACGTACTCCTTGGCCTCCTTCAGACGCATGCCCCGGGTCATCTGCATGCGCGCCACCAGGTCTCCAGCGGCGCGCATCCCACCCAGGCCGGAGGCAAGCGCGTGAGCGTTGGCCATGCCGACGGGATCGCCGACCCCCACCTACAAGCCGTCCATGCGCGTGAGATCGACCAGCGACCGCGAGACGCGCGAGACGGCGTCGATGGGCGGGTACGGGGTCATCGGCACGCCGCCGACGCCCATACCGACGTTCATGTGGACGGGGATCGTCGACTCCTCGCAGCACTTCTTCACGATGGTGATGGCCCGGGACACGTTCCAGGCCACCGACTTGCGGGTGTTCACGTTGACCGCGGGGCCGAAGATCGTGGCCCCGGCCGCGGCCACGATCTTGGCCTGGTCGTGCGGCCACATGCCGGCGAGGCGGTGACCCTGGTACTCGAGCTCGCCGTGCATGCCGAGCACGAACTCGCTCGCCATTCCGACCTCGATGCTCATGTCAGGGTAGCGGCGACGGATCTCCTCGACCGCGCGCAGCGTGGCGAGGAAGTCGCCGTCGCCGGCCGCCCCGGCCGTGTCGAAGTCCATGCCGTCGGCGCCCGCCTCGGCCATCGCGTCGGCGACGAAGAGCATGTCGCGCGTGGCGTGCTCGGCGGCCTCCTCCTGGGCGGCGCGCGCCTCGGCGATCTTGCCCAGCGGCATGAGCTCGGACCAGTTGGGCACCGGACCGTCGGGCCGCGAGTAGCGGCCGAGGTCGGGCATGGCCCCGTACTGGCAGGGCGCGACCAGGTTCATCTGGCACGACTTCATCAGGTTGGACTCGTACGAGAGGATCGTCTTGATGGCCTTGTACGAGTAGTCGATGTTCCACAGCTCGGTCATGTCGGCGCCGTGGTGGTTCTGGTAGACGGTCATCTCCTCGACGCGCGAGCCCACGTCGGCGTTGCCCGAGCCGTCGAAGCTCAGGACGACCTCGTCGCCGATGTCGACGGCGCTGAAGCGCGCGTTCGAGCAGAAGATGTCCTGCAGGTGGGCGAGCTCGTCCTCGCCGAGCGGCGGCAGCTTGCTGCGCTTGGCCGCCGCCTGCGTGCCGTCCTCGAGGTCGGCGCGTATCGCGCTCGGGGTCATCTCGACGAGGGAGCCGTCCCCCAATCGCGTGCGGATGGTCTGGTCCACTCAGTCCCCTCCTGTCGGTGCCGGACGCCGCGGCCGCCGCTGCGGCCTCGGCGCCCGGCACCCATCGTCCGGCGGCAGTCCGCCGGCGCCGGTCTCAGGCGCTCTTGACCGCCCGCCAGGCCTCGTCGATGCTGCGCTGGAACTCGCCCAGGTCGATCTGCAGCTGACCGTTGTCGATCTGCACGTCGGTGGGCCGCATCGCTCGCTGGACCTCGTTGGTGATGTACTGCACGCCCTCGGTGATGACGCACTGGTAGCCGATGTAGTCGGCCGCCTGTCCGGCCTGCTTGGGGTCGATCATGTGGTTGAGGAACATGTGCGCCCAGTACGGGCTCCCGGCCGTCTTGGGGATGGCGATGCCGTCCGCCCACACGATGTAGCCCTGGCTGGGCAGCATGTACGTGGCGCTGTCCGGCGAGATGTCCTTGATCGCGAGGCCATAGTCGCCGTCCCAGCAGTGCGTGAGCGGGTTGCCCTGGACGATGCTGCGCCGCGTGTTGGTGCTGTCGTAGCGCTCCACGAGCGGCTTCTGCTCGATCAGCGTCGCGACCGCGGCGTCGAGCTCCTCCTGGCTCGTCGTGTTGGACGAGTACCCCAGCTTGATGAGCCCCACGCCGAGGGTCTCACGCGGTGTGTCGAGCATCGAGATCCGGCCCTTGTAGTCCGCGTCCCACAGCTGGTCCCAGCTGTCCATGGGCTCCGGGACCGCGGCGAGCGTCGCCGTGTAGCCGGTCGTCCCGAACATGTACGGCACCGAGTACTTCTTGCCGTCCTGCTCGTCCGGGTTGTCGAACGGGGGCTTCTGGAAGATCAGCTGGGTGACGTTGCCCCAGTTCGTGATGAGCGACATGTCGAGCGGCATGATGAGGTCGGAACGCGACATCACCTGCACCCACATGTCGGTCGGGAAGATGACGTCGTAGCCGGTCACGCCCGCCTTCATCTTGGCCAGGAGTTCCTCGTTGCCGCCGTAGAAACTCTCGACGACCGGGATACCGTAGGCGGCCTCGAAGTCCTTGAGGACTTGCGGAGACATGTAGTCTGACCAGTTGTAGATGCTGAGCTTCTCAGGCTTCGTCATGTCCCAGGCGGAGGGCGACTCGGCCGGCTGGTCGGCCTCGCCGCCGCAGGCGGCGAGGACGGTCCCGAGCGCGGTCACCGAGAGCCCGAGAGCGACACCGCGCTCGATGAACTGGCGGCGCGTCAGCTCGCCGTGGGCGACGGCCTGAACGATCTTCTCGACCTCGCCCGTGTTCTGAACGTCACGCTTCTTCTCTTCCATCGCCCCCCCGCTCGTCGCGCCCGCCCCTTGCGGCGGGCCGGTTCATCTGTTAGTTATCCGGATGGATAACGATTGGGCGATTTTATAGCCGTTGGGGCTGGTGTCAACGCGGGGGCACGTCTCGGCGCCCATGCGCTGGGGAGGGGAGGCCGGCCGCGGCCACGCGCACGCGCGGGACACGAGACCGGAGGAGGGGGTCACGACGAAGACGATCAGGACGCGGGGCGACGAGCTCGTCACGCAGGACCCCGCGGCGGAGCTCTCGCCGACGGCGCGCCGCATCCTCGCCGCGGCGCGGCGAGTGCTTGCGCGCGCAGGCTACGCCGGCCTCAGCCTCGAGGCGATCGCCGCCGAGGCGGGCGAGAACAAGGCGTCGATCCGCTACCACTTCGGGAACAAGGCGGGGCTCATCACGGCGCTCGTCGACTCGGTCGTCCACGACGAGAACCTCAAGCTGCTCAAGGACCTGTCGAAGGCGGGAGACGACCGCGTCGACATCCTCATGAGCATGCACCGGCGCACGACCCTCAACACGGCGCAGTACCGGCTCTTCTACGACCTCTTCCCCAACGTCGTCCGCGACGCCGCCCTGTGGCCACGGATGGCCGAACTCTTCCGCTGGTACCGCGAGCTGGACGCCTTGGCACTGGCGCCCGGCGCCGACGAGCAGCTTCGCGCCCGGGTCGAGGTGCTCACCGCGCTGACCGTGGCCATCTGCGACGGCCTCGCCATGCAGCACATCTCCGACCCGGACTTCGACCTCGACCCCGTGTTCGTGCTTTACGAGCGCATCGTCCGGCGGGCGATCGCCGACCTCGGCGTACCGGCTGAGGACGCGACGGCGACCTGAACCGCCGCCGCCGCGCGGCGGCGTGCGCCGCTCGCGGACCGCAGGTCCGGAGCGGCGCTCCTCCTCACGTCACTTCTTGCGGCCGAGCAGCCTGCGGCGCACGGCCGACCCCTTGAGCCACTGGATGCCCTCGGTCGGGTTCAGCTCCTTGGGGCACGCCTCCGAGCAGTTGGCGATCGTGTGGCACCGGTAGACGCCGCGCTCGTTGTCCCAGCTCGGCAGGCGCTCCCTGCCGGCCTCGTCGCGCGAGTCGACCTCGAAGCGGTAGGCCTTGAGCAGCGCCGCCGGGCCGAGGTAGTTCTCCTCGGTCCACACCGAGGGGCACGAGCTGTAGCAGGCGGCGCAGAGGATGCAGTCGATCGGCATGTTGAGCTTGTGCCGCTCCGCCGGCGACTGCGTGACCTCGGTGTCGGGCAGCTCGGAGTTACGGATGAGCCAGGGCTTGATGGCCTCGTACTTGACGAAGAAGTCGTCCATGTCCCAGACGAGGTCCTTGACCAGGGGGACGTGCGGCAGTGCCTCGACGGTCACACGCTGCACGCCCATGTGGAGGACGTTCGTCTGGCAGGCCAGCCGGTAGCGGCCGTTGATGTACATCGCGCACGAGCCGCATATCGACGAGCGGCAGCAGTAACGGAAGGCGAGCGAGCCGTCCTGCTTCTCCTGGATCGAGAACAGCGCCTCCAGGACGGTCATGCTGCCCTGGACCGGGACGACGAAGTCCTCGTAGGAGGGTGAGGCGCCGTCGGCCGCGTCGAAGCGCTTGATGTGGAAGGTGATGTCGCTCATCAGTACTTCCTCTCCTGCGGCTCGAACAGGCCCATGTCGACCGGCTTGTAGTCGAGCGTCGGCGGATCGTCCCCCTGGTAGACCGCCAGCGTGTGGCGGAGCCAGCGCTCGTCGTCGCGGGTCTCGAAGTCTGTGCGCGCGTGCGAGCCGCGCGACTCGGTGCGCACCAGCGCGCCGCTCGCCGTGGCGAGGGCGACGTCGAGCATGCCCTCGAGCTCGACGGTGCGGATCATGTCGAGGTTCCAGACGCCGCCCGTGTGACGCAGCTTGGCCCTCTTGAGCCGCTCCTTGAGCGCGAGGAGCTTGTCGACGCCGGCCTTCATCGCCGCTTCGTCGCGATAGATGCCGAAGTGGAGGCGCATGACCTCGGTCATCTCCTCGCGCACGGCGTAGGCGTCCTCCGTGCCCTCGCGGCCGGCGAGCTCGTCGACCTTGGCCTGCAGGTCGGCGACCGGGCGCCCATCGCTCTCGCCCGGCACCGAGCCGTGCTCGTGGCCGAGGATGTCACGCGCCGCCGCGGCGCCGGCCCGGCGCCCGAACACCACCGTCTCGAGCAGAGAGTTGCCTCCCAGCCGGTTGGCGCCGTGCACGCTCACGCTGGCGCATTCGCCCGCGGCGAGCAGGCCGGGCATCACCGTGCGGCCGTCGACGTCGGTGTCGATGCCGCCCATCGAGTAGTGCTGCGCGGGCGTGATCGGGATCGGGTCGTAGACAGGGTCGACGCCCTCGAAATGGATCGACAGATCGCGGATCCCGGGCAGCCGCTCGGCGATCTTCTCGGCCCCCAGATGCCGCAGATCGAGGTAGACGAAGTCCTTGCCGTCGATGCCGCGCTCCTCGTTGATCTCGGTCTGGATCGAGCGCGAGGTGATGTCGCGCGGTGCGAGCTCCATCGCCGTGGGGGCGTAGCGTCCCATGAAGCGCTCGCCGTCCTTGTTGAGCAGGTAGCCGCCCTCGCCACGACAGCCCTCGGTCATCAGGATGTGCGTGGTGTAGAGGCCCGTCGGGTGGAACTGCACGAACTCCATGTCCTTGAGCGGGACGCCGGCGTGGTAGGCCATCGCCGCGCCGCCGCCGGTGCTGATGATGGCGTTGGTCGTGTTCGAATACGTCCGTCCGGCACCGCCGGTGGCCATGATCACAGCCTGGCCGCGGAACTCCTCGAACCCGCCCCTGGTCATGCTGTAGGCGACGACGCCCTTGCAGGCGCCGTCCTCGACGATGAGGCGGCAGACGAACCACTCGATGTACAGGCGGATCTGCCGCTTGTAGGCCTGTTCGACGAGCGCGTGCAGCATGTAGTGGCCCGTCTTGTCGGCGCCGTAGCAGGTGCGCGGGTAGCCGGCGCCGCCGAACGGGCGCTGCGCGATGCGCCCGTCGTCGAAGCGGCTGAACGGGCAGCCCATGTGTTCGAGCTCGTAGATCGCCGGCACGGCGTCGGTCGTCATCTGCAGGGCGGCGTGCTGGTCGGCCAGGTAGTCGGACCCCTTGACCGTGTCGAAGGCGTGCTTCTCGGGGCTGTCGTCCGCGGCGTCGGGGTGATTGGCGAGGGCGGCGTTGACGCCGCCCTGCGCGGCGCCGGAGTGGCTGCGGCCCGGGTGGACCTGGCTGAGGATCGCCACGTCCACCCCGGCGTCCTTGGCCTCGATCGCGGCGCGCAGGCCGGCGAGGCCGCCGCCGACGACGATGAGCTGATGGGAGATCACGTCGCCACCCCCTCAGCTCACCCAGACCCAGAGGGCCCAGATGCCGTAGACGGAGGCGGCGATGCCGATCAGCCAGAGCACGCCGTCGAAGATGCGCCGCCCGCTGCCGCTGAGGCCCCAGTCGAGGACCACCATGCGCACCCCGTTGAGCCCGTGGTAGAGCACGGCGAACAGCAGCACGACGTCGTTCACGAGCACGGCGCCGGAGGCGAGCCGGTCGCCGATGTCGTCGAAGGTCAGCGGGATGCTCGCGAACAGGTGCGTGAGGATGAGGTGCACCATGATCGTCACCATCACGAGGACGGCGGTGACGCGCTGGCCCAGCCAGGGCCACATGCCGCCGGCGTTGCGCGCGAGGACTTCCTGTCTCATCACGTCCGCCCTCCCGCTAGAAGATCGAAGGCAAGGCCGCCCAGGCGAACATGACGAGCGTCGCCGCGGCGACGACCATGCACGCCCAGAAGACCGCCTTGTGCTGTCGGATGCCGATACCGAGGTCCATGAGGACGATGCGCACGCCGTTGAGCGCGTGGTACAGGACGGCGGCGACGAGCATCAGCTCGAGGAACACCAGCAGGGGGTTGTGGAAGAAGTCGAACAGGTCGTCCAGCTCGTCGACGCCGGCCCGTCCCTGAGAGATCACCCAGATGTGGACGAACAGGTAGCCGACCAGGATGAGGCCGCTGATGCGGAAGAGCACCCAGGCCCACATGCCCAGGCCCTTCCACAGACCAGCGCCCACGTTGGCCGTCTCGCGGTCCTTGGCGCTCACGATGCCTCCCCCCTTTGCGGCGCGGTGGGACACTGCCGGCCGCCGCGCGCGCGACGGCACCACAGACTCGGTACGGATGCAGAATCGTACTCGGCGTGCGCGCGGCGAGGCAAGAGGCCAGGCTGGCCCAGCTGGACCGCCGGCGTGGCCATTCGGCGCACGGGCTGTTGCGGCGCCGGCGCGGCGCTCACAGGAAGAAGACGAGCGTCACGACCGCGAAGATGGGCAGCAGCACGAGCCCCGAGTACGCCATGTAGCCGAAGAAGTGGGGCATCGCGATGCCGCTCTCCTCGGCGATCGACTTGACCATGAAGTTGGGCGCGTTGCCGATGTACGAGTTCGCGCCCATGAACACGGCGCCGCACGAGATCGCGGCGAGGAAGGCCGACGGCGCGGCGCCGACCGAGGCGACCACTTGAGTCCCCATCAGCCCCGCCTGGTCGGGCACCCCCAGAAGACCCTGGGCCGTCGCCGAGAACGTGAGGTAGGTCGGCGCGTTGTCGAGGAAGCTCGACAGCGTCCCCGTCGCCCAGAAGTACTGCCAGGGCTGCGTGATCCCGAGCTCGTCGCCGCGCGCCTCGAGGATGGCGAGCGCCGGGATCATCGCGGCGAAGATCCCGGCGAAGATGATCGCCACCTCCTGGATGGGGCCCCAGGTGAAGCGGTTCAGCTCGCGCGGCCGGTGCGGGCCGACCCTGAGCGAGAGGACGATCATCGCCACCATGACGACCTCGCGCAGGAAGGGGAAGCCGATCGCCTCGCCGGCGTCGGCGAGCGGCTGTGAGGCGAGGACCGCAGCGATCACCCCGGCGAGAAAGAGCACGTTGAGCTTGCCCAGGACGCGGATCGGCACGTACTCGGCGCGGTCGGCGAGCACGGCCTGCGCCGGCTCGCGGCGGTAGGCGCGCACCTCGAAGACCGCGTAGAGGGCCAGCGTGAGACCGACGGCCATCCCCCACTGCGGCAACAGGCGCAGGGTCCAGAAGAAGTCGACGCCGCGCAGAAAGCCCAGGAAGAGCGGCGGGTCGCCGAGCGGCGTGAGCAGACCGCCGACGTTGCAGACGATGAAGATGAGGAAGATCACCGTGTGCCGCATGTGGGTGCGCTCGGCGTTGGCGCGCAACACCGGGCGCACGAGCAGCATCGCGGCGCCCGTCGTGCCGATGAAGTTGGCCAGCACGGCACCGACGAACAGGAAGGTGATGTTGTTGCGCGGCGTGGCGAGCGGGTCACCGCTCAGGTACACGCCGCCGGAGATCGCGAACAGGGCGGTGAGCAGCACGATGAACGAGAGGTACTCGTGCAGCGTCTCGCCGAGGCTCTCGCGCCCCTCGGCGCCGAAGGCGACCGCGAGGTAGACGACCACCGGGACGCCGAACAGCGCCGCCACGAGCGCCTTGTTGCGGTTCTTCTCGAACCACTCCCCGGCCGCCAACGGGAGGATGGCGATGCAGAGGAGCAGCCCCACGAACGGGGCTATCATCCAGGGGCTCAGCTCGTCGCCCAGCGCCATGCGCGGCGGTCACCTCCACGTCGGCCCGCCGCCGCCTCCGCAGCTCGCACCGACTGGGCGCAGGACGCTGCAGGGCAAAACCGTGGACTTGCGGGCATGCAGTGACGTAAGTTAACCATACACGGCACTGTGGTCCACGACTCGAAGGAGGGCGCCGCCGGGGAATCCAGGTGTGGTTCGTCCTTTGAAGCTGCGCGGCGCTCGCGTTCCAGCGCATCAGCCGGCGCCCGCAGGCCAAGGAGTTCAGGGGGATCTGTATGGCTGAAGAAACGATCGTCTTTGCACGAAAGGCCTCGGGCCTCGTTCGGGAGATGAGCTGGTGGGACGTGCTCCTCTTCACGATCGCCGGTCCTGCGGCGGGCGGCATGACCTACTACGCCGTGAAGATGCCGGGCCTCTACCCGGGCGCCAACATGGTGTGGGCCTTCATCATCGGCTTCTTCCTTTGGCTGCCGCCGGTACTCGTCATCGCCGCGTTCGCGAGCTCGTTCCCGCGTTCCGGCGCCCTGTACGTGGTCACGAGCCGCGTACTGCACCCCATGTTCGGCTTCATCCCGAACTGGATCTACGTCATCGGCGGCGGCTGCGGACTGGCCGCCGGTTTCATCCTCTACCAGGGCTTCATCCCGATCGCCGGCACGTTCCAGCTCGGCGGCGAGATGACCGGGAACGAGAGCATGACCACGTGGGCCGACCGGCTCGCCGACCCGGGCAACAAGTTCTGGGTCGTCTTCGTGTTCATCTTCATCGTGTGGGCGCTCGAGCTCATGGGCCTCGACAAGCTGAAGTGGGTCATGCGGGCGATCATCTACACGCCGATCCTCGGCACTGTCGTCGCCTTCATCCTGCTCTTCGCCATCGACGGCCAGTCGTCGTTCGACGAGATCTACGGAGCGGGCAAGGCCGCCGAGGTGATGGCCGCCGCGGACGCCGCGGGCGTCCAGGACGCAGTCATGAGCGCCTGGGACGCCATGACCGGCGTCCTGCTCTCGGTCCTCTGGGCCTACAGCGCCCTCGAGGTGACCTCGTTCGTCGGCTCCGAGGTCAAGACCCCGCGCACCAGCTTCATTCGCGGCCTCATCGGCGGCGCCGTTGCCGTGGGCATCATCTACACGATGAACGCCTGGGCGTCGGGCTTCTCGTTCGGCAGCGAGTTCATCCGTGACTACGCCTACCTGTTCTACACGGACGACACGACGTTCGCGGCCCTCGAGACGGCGATGGGCCAGACGCCGCCGCAGCCGACGATGCCGTTCTACGCCGGCATCAACGGCGGCAACGCGACGCTGGCGATCCTGCTGGGCTTCTGCTACTTCTTCTGGTTCGCCAACACGAGCCATCCTGATCTGGCTGGCCGGCGTGCGCGGCATCTTCTCGATGGCGTTCGACCGTCAGCTGCCGCTCAAGCTCGCCTCGGTGGGCGGCTCGGGCAACCCGACGTGGGCCAACCACTTCCTCGCCATCTTCGCCTTCCTCGGCGTGGTCATGGCGTACGGCGACTCGATCGGCGCGGAGTGGGCCGTCGAGACGCTCGCCCTGCTCGACTTCGGCGCCCTGTTCTTCATCTGGCCGATGGGCCTGGCGGCGATCTTCCTGCCGTACCTGCGGCCCGACCTGTTCGAGAAGTCGACCTTCCAGTACACGTGGGGCGGCGTGCCGGTGATCAGCATCATCGGCGTGGCCTGCTTCCTCGTGGGCTGGTGGATGATGGGCGTCGTGGGCCAGTACATGGTGTTCTGGAGCACGATGGCCACGGCGATCATGCTCGCCATCGGCTTCATCCTCGTGGCGTTCATGTACAATCGCAACCGCAAGGAAGGGATCGACCCGAACAAGATCTTCGCCGAGATCCCGCCCTCGTAAGACGGGTGGCAACAGGGCTCCCCTCCCCTGTCTTCTGGGAGGGGAGCCCTTTCTTTCTCATGAAGGGAGCGTGCGCATGAGGATCTTCTACTCCGTCGACGTCCACGGCGCCGAGACCGTCTGGCGCAAGTGGATCACCGCCATCAGCATCTACGAGTGCGACTGCCTGATGCTCTGCGGCGACCTCGCCGGCAAGGCGCTGGTGCCGATCATCGACTACGGCAAGGGCTACTCCAAGTCGGGCTACTTCGGCCGCGAGGTCAAGCTCAAGAGCGAAGAGGAGATCGCCGACTGGGAGACCAAGCTCTCCAACGGCGGCGTGTACTCGTGCCGCATCGACAAGAACGGGCTCGAGGACCTGAAGAAGCACCCGGAGAAGGTCGACGCGATCATGAAGACCGAGGTCGTCGCCCGCATGCGGCACTGGCTCGAGCTGCTGGTCGAGAAGGTCGACACGACCAAGGTCATGTCGATCGTCATGCCCGGTAACGACGATCCGCTCGAGCTGGACGTGGCGATCAAGGAGTACGCCGACCGCAACATCCACTACCCCACCGACAAGGTGCTCGATGCTCGAGGGCCACGAGCTGATCAGCCACGAGTACGTCACGCCCACCCCGTGGGACACGCCGCGAGAGACCGACGAAGAGGGCATGAAGAAGATGCTCGAGGAGAAGGTCTCCTGGCTCAAGGGCGACGTGCACAACTCGGTCTGGAACATCCACTGCCCGCCCAAGGACACCGACATCGACCTGGCGCCGCAGCTGAGCAAGGACCTCAAGGTCGCCTCGGGCGCCGGCGGCGTCGAGATGGTGCACGTGGGCTCGCAGTCGGTGCGCGACGTGATCGAGAAGTACCAGCCGATGCTCGGCCTCCACGGCCACATCCACGAGTCGAGCGGCTTCACCTTCATCGGCGACACGCTGTGCATCAACCCGGGCTCGGAATACGGCGAGGGCCTGCTGCGCGGGTTCATCGTCGAGCTCAGCCCCGAGAAGGTCGAGAAGTACTGGAAGATCCAGGGCTGATGGGTCTCGGAGGTGCAGGCCGGCCGCCGCGGCCGCGGGTCGCGGCGGCCGGCACGGCCTCTCCGCACGTCGCCGCACCTGCCTCGCGCCCCACACCCCGCCTCACCACTGATGAGCCGCGCATGAAGTCCAAGCCCGCCGTCGGCATGCTCGTCCTGCTCGCCGTCGGCCTGATCACCTGGTCGCTGACGACCACGGTCGCGGCGGGCATGGTCGGCGGCCGCGAGAAGTTCCTCGACTGGCGCGCCGACAACATGATGCTCTTCTACGGGATCTGGCTCGCCGAGGTGGTCGTCATCGGACTGCCCGCCCTCTGGTTCGTCGGCCGGCGCATGAGCGCCGCCTCGGCGCAGCAGGACGAGGCGGCGCTCGCGGCACGCGGCGTCGGCCGCCTGGCCGGCCAGGCCCTGCGCGGCGACAAGAAGTCGATCGAGCACCTCGTCAAACTGCTCGACGACGGGTCGCCCGCCGTCCGCTACCAGTCGGCGCGCGCGCTGGCGCTGCTCGACGACAAGGCGACCGACGAGGAGCTCTTCCGCAAGGTCCGCTACTGGGACGTCGACCTCAAGCTCGGCCTCATCGACGTCCTGCGCCGCACCATGGACATGCGCACCGTCAAGCTGCTGCGGGTGCTCACCGAGGACCGCAACCCGATGGTCTCGCGCAAGGCGAGGACCGCGCTGGGGATCGTCTCGTCGCGCACGCGCAACATCGACGACATCGTCGCGATGCGGCGCAAGCAGGCGCAGGAGAAGCAGCAGAAGGCGGCGCGGAAGAAGGCGAAGGCGAGCGGAGACGCTCCGCAAAGGGCCGCCGTCGCGACCGCCGGCGATGAGCCGGCTCCGACCGAGCCGCCCGCCGAGGTCGAGGCTCCGGCTCCGACCGAGCCGCCCTCAAGGTCGAGGCTCCGGCCACGGTCGAGACGCCGGCGTCGGTCGAGACGCCGGCGTCGGTCGAGCCCCAGGACTGACCCTCCCCCGCGGCAGGCGCGTCGCCTCTCTGTGCGCGCGTTGCCTCCCGTGGTATGACTCCCTCGTCGACAGGAGGGAGCAGCATGCCGTATCCGGACCCGTCACAGGTCACCCGCGTCGCCGTCGTCGGCACCGGCCTCATCGGCAGCCGCTGGGCGGCGTTCTACCTCGGCCGCGGCATGGAAGTGAGCCGCGTACGACCCCGCCCCGGGCGCCGAAGAGCGCCTGCGCGCCGACGTCGCCAGGTGCTGGCCGGCGCTCGAGCGCCTCGGCGTCGCCGAGGGCGCGTCGCCGGACCGGCTGACCTTCAGCCCGACGCTCGCCGACGCCGTGCGAGCAGCCCAGTTCGTCCAGGAGAGCACGCCCGACGACGACGAGCTCAAGACCCGCCTGACCGCCGAGATCGACGGGCTCTGCGCGCCCGACGCCGTCATCGCCTCGAGCACTTCGGGCATCTCGCCGACCGCGTTCCAGGCGCGCTGCGCGCACCCGGAGCGCGTGCTCGCCGGACACCCCTCGAACCCTGCCCACATCCTTCCGCTGGTCGAGGTCGTGGCCGGCGAGCGCACGTCGCCCGAGGCCGTCGACTGGGCGATGGCCTTCTACCGTCACCTCGGCAAACGCCCGCTGCGCGTGCGCCGCGCCGCGCCCGGCTTCGTCATGAACCGCATGCAGGAGGCCGTCTGGCGCGAGATGTTCCACCTCGTCAACGACGACATCGCCACCTGCGCCGAGCTCGACGCGGCGATCAGCGACGGCTGCGGCATGCGCTGGGCGCTCTTCGGGCCCGCCTTCGTCTACCTCATGCAGGGCGGGCCCGGCGGCATGGCCTGGGCGCTCGAGCAGTTCGACCCGGCGCGCATCCCCGACTGGTCGCACAACGCGTACCCGCCGATCACGGAGGAGCTCAAGGCGAGGCTCGACGCGCAGACGCGCGAGCAGATGGACGGCCGCTCGCTCGAGGAGTGGGAGCGGCTGCGCGACGAGTTCCTCGTGCGCGTGATCGAGGCCAAGCGGGAGCTGTTCGGCGCGTACTGAACACGGGCGGGGCCGGCGTCATGCCGGCCCCGCCCGTCGGAATGCCGCGTGTGTCGCCGCGCTACTTCTTGCGGCCGCTGCGGCCGCGGGCCGCGGTCGTCTTCTTCGCCTGACCCTTCTGTCGCGCCGGGACCGCCTTCGGCTTGACGGGGGCCTTCGGCCGGGCCGGAAGCTTCGGCTTCGCGGAGGCCTTCGGCCTGACCGCGGCCCTGGCCGGCGCCTTCGCTTTCGCCTTCGCGACAGCCTTCGGCCTTGCCGGCTGGGCGCGCTCGTCGGCCGCGTTCTGGCGCGCCTTGCCGAGCAGCTCCTGCGCCTCTTCGAGCAGCTCGTGCGCCTCGGCGATCTCGCGGCCGGCGCGGCGGCCGTCGATCGTGAGGCCCATGGCCGCTTCCCAGACCTGCTCGACCCGGTCGACCGGCACGAAGGTCATGTCGGCGCGCAGGTTCTCGGGCACGTCCTCGAGGTCGGCCTGGTTGCGCGTCGGGATGATGACGGTGTGGATGCCGGCGCGCTGCGCGGCGAGCGTCTTCTCCTTGAGGCCGCCGATGGGCAGCACCTGGCCGGTGAGCGTGATCTCGCCGGTCATCGCCACCTCGCTCGAGATCGGCGTCCCGGTGACGAGCGAGCAGATCGCCGTCGCCATGGTCACGCCGGCGCTGGGCCCGTCCTTGGGGATCGCCCCGGCCGGCACGTGGATGTGGAGGTCGTTCTTCTGGAAGTACTCGTCGTCGACGCCGAGCTCCCTGGCGTGGGCGCGCACGTAGCTCAGCGCCGCCATCGCCGACTCCTTCATCACGTCGCCGAGCTGGCCGGTGACCGTGACGTGGCCGGTGCCCGGCATCGCCGTCGCCTCGATGAAGAGGATGTCGCCGCCGACCGGCGTCCAGGCGAGGCCGGTGGCCACGCCGGGGTCGGACGTGCGGCGCTTGGCCTCGGCGTAGATGCGCGGCCGGCCGAGCAGCTCGTGGACGCGCTTGACGTTCACGGTGAACCGCTTGCGGGCGCCGCTCTTCGCCTCGGCGACCTCGCGGGCGAGCTTGCGGCACACGGTGCCGATCTCGCGCTCGAGGTTCCGCACCCCGGCCTCACGCGTGTACGAGGCGACGATCTCGTTGACCGCCTCGTCCTTGAAGCGTGACCTGGGCGGGCCTGAGGCCGTTGGCCTCGATCTGCCGCGGCACGAGGTACTTGCGCGCGATGTGGAGCTTCTCCTCGACCGTGTAGCCGGCGAGGTTGATGATCTCCATGCGGTCGCGCAGCGGCGGCGGGATCGGCTCGAGCTGGTTGGCCGTGGTGATGAACATGACCTTCGAGAGGTCGAAGGGCAGGTCCATGTAGTGGTCGCGGAAGGTGAAGTTCTGCTCGGGGTCGAGGACCTCGAGCAGGGCGCTCGACGGGTCGCCGCGCCAGTCCGCGCCGGTCTTGTCGATCTCGTCGATCATGAAGAGCGGGTTGTTGGTGCCGGCGTCGCGCATGGCGCGGATGATGATGCCGGGCATCGCCCCGACGTAGGTGCGGCGATGCCCGCGGATCTCGGCCTCGTCGCGCACGCCGCCCACGCTGATGCGCTCGAACTTGCGGCCCATGGCCTCGGCGATCGAGCGCCCCAGGCTGGTCTTGCCGACCCCGGGCGGGCCGACGAAGCAGAGGATCGGCCCGTGCAGGTCGGCCTTCAGCTTGCGCACGGCGAGGTACTCGAGGATGCGGTCCTTGACCTTCTCGAGGTCGTAGTGGTCGCGGTCGAGGATCTCGCGCGCGTGGGCGATGTCGAGGTTGTCGTCGCTCGAGACCGTCCACGGCAGGGTGATGATCCAGTCGAGGTAGGTGCGGATGACGGGGTACTCGGCGCTCTGCGACGGGATCTTCGTCAGCCGGTCGAGCTCGCGCCGCGCCGCCTTGTCGATCTCTTCGGGCAGGCCGAGCTTGTCGAGCTGCTCGCGCAGCTCGTTGACCTCGGCCTGCGACTCGTCGGTCTCGCCGAGCTCCTGCTGGATCGCCTTCATCTGCTGGCGCAGGAAGTACTCGCGCTGCGACTTGTCGATCTCGGAGCGCACGTCGCTCTGGATCTTGGAGCCGAGCTCGAGGACCTCGAGCTCCTGGGCGAGGATGCCGATGAGCCTGCGCATGCGCTGCTCGACGTCGGACTCCTCGAGCAGCGCCTGCTTGTCCTCGGTCTTGATGCGCATCGTCGAGGCGATGAGGAAGGCGAGGGGCCCGGGGTCTTCGACGTTGGCGGCCGCCATCTCGAGCTCCTCGGGCAGGTACGGCACGAGGGCGACGATCTTCGAGAACGTGCTCAGCAGGCTGGCGCGCAGGGCGTCGATCTCCTTGCTCTCCGCGGTGACGTCCTCGATCTTGCGTGATGTCGGCGGCGAGGTAGGGCTCTTCCTGCGTGTAGCGCTCGACGCGCACGCGCTGCAGCCCCTGGACCAGGATGCGCATGGTGCCGTCGGGCAGCTTGATCATCTTGTGGGCCAGGCCGACCGTCCCGATCTCGTGGAGCAGCTCGGGGCCGGGAGCCTCGACCTCGGCGTCCTTCGAGGTGACCAGGGCGAGCAGGCGGTCGCCGGCGAGGACCTCGTCGATCAGGCGGATCGAGCGCTCCTGCCCGATCGTGAGCGGGATCATCGTGTCCGGGAACACGACGGCGTCGCGCAGGGGCAGCACCGGCAGCGTGCCGGGGATCTCCTGCTGCGGGTCGGCGACCTGGGTCTCTTCCACGGCGCTCATGTCTCGTCCTCGGTGGTGGCGATCTGGATCTTGCGCAGCGACGTGTCCCGGTCGACGAGCGTCAGGCGCACCTCGAGGACGCCGGCCTCGTACGTCGCCGACGTGCTGTCGGGGTCGACGTCGACCATCAGGCGCACGCGACGCTCGAAGGGCCCGTAGTCCATCTCGACCTGCTGGTAGACGCGGCCCTCGCCGCCGGGAAAGCGACGCTCGCCGCGCACCACGATCTCGCGCCGCTCGACGAAGAGCTCGATGTCGTCGCGCTCCAGGCCCGGGAGCTCGAAGCGCACGACGATCTCGCGCGACTGCTCCTCGAAGAAGGCGTCGGCCGCCGGCCTGAAGCCGCGCCCACGGTACTGCTGCCGTGAGCTGATCAGGCACGAGTCGTTGAAGGCGCGCAGCACCTCGTTGTGCATCTTGTCAAAGTCCACGGACGACTCCTTGCGAACCGCCCCGCCGTCGTAGGCGCGTCGCCTGCGGCGCGCCTCGAGCCTCGGGGCTCACTCTCAGGAACTCTGCGGAAGGCTCTTACCCTGCTCGTGGGGGTGCGTAACGAAGGGTGAAGAAGAATGCCGGGCGCAGCGCGCTGGTCGCGCCGCGAGGCGCGCCCGGCGCAGCCGAAGCCCGGCAGGGCCGTTCTGCCCACGGGGACGCCCGTTCAATCCTCGCCGCCGGACACGATGCCCCGCGGCCCCTCCGCCCGCCCACTGCCGATGGCGCCGGTGACGGCAGTGCCGTCACCGGCGCCATCGCGTACCCGCAGCATGCGCCGAGCCCCGCCGCGCGGGAAAGAGTGACGATCGGCGGTCCAGGGTCACGATGCGCCGGCCGCGGGGTGACATAGCGGCGGCCGGCCCGGCGCAGCGCGGCCGGCCCCGTGCATCCGTCCCTCATCTCCGGTAGCATTGCTCCGTGCAACTCGCGTTCACGACCGTCGACGAGCTGTTTGCTCTTCTCGAGCAGGCCGGCGAAGCTCTCGACTACCGCGAGGTGTGGCCCCGCCTCTTCCCCGTCGCCAACTGCCCGCCCGAGCTCGCCCGCACGATGGTCGACGACATCGTGCGCAGCGACGAGCGCTTCGCCTGGGAGAGCGACGTCCACATCGGCCTCGCCGCCTGGAAGGACCAGCGCCGCGACCTTGCCGACGTCGTGTTCACGGTCGTCGACCTCGAGACCACGGGCGCCACCCCCGGCTTCAGCAAGATCACCGAGATCGGCGCCGTGCGCGTCGTGGGCGGCGAGCAGGTGGCCACCTTCTCGCAGCTGGTCAACCCGGGCGTCCACATCTCGTCGATGATCACGAGCATCACCGGCATCGACGACGCGACCGTGGCCGACGCACCGCCCATCGAGGACGTGCTGCCACGCTTCGTCGAGTTCAGCGCCGGCACCGTCCTCGCCGCCCACAACGCGCGCTTCGACCTCGGCTTTCTCGACTACGAGCTCGGCAAGCTGCTCCGCTGCACCTTCCCGCGTCCCGCCCTCGACACGCTCCGCCTGGCGCGCAAGCTGTGCCCGCAGCAGCGCTGCTCGCTCTCGGCGCTCGCCTACCGCTTCGACACCAGGGTCAAGCCCGAGCACCGCGCCCTGCAGGACGCCCAGGCCACCGCCGAGCTGCTCGTGCTCTTTCTCTCGTGGCTCCAGGAGCAGGGCATGTCGACGCTCGAGGAGGTGGCCCGCTTCTGCGAACCCGGGGCGCGGCGCAACTACCACAAGATCGCCCTCACCGACGCTCTGCCGACGGCGCCGGGCGTGTACATCATGCGCGACGCGCACGGTCACGCCCTCTACATCGGCAAGGCCGAGAACCTTCGCCGGCGCACCCGTGACCACTTCCTCCAGCGCCAGGCGTACCACGCCCGTCAGGCGCTCGAGCTGCTCGAGCGCATCGAGGTCGTCGAGACCGGGTCGGAGTTCGGCGCCCTGCTGCTCGAGCAGCGCCTCATCGCCCGTCACAAGCCGCACTACAACTCGCACGGCACCAGGGCGCGGAGCTACCAGTACGTGAAGCTCAGCGCGGAGCAGTACCCGCGCCTCTACGCGACGCCCAACCTGCGCGACGACGGCGCGTACTACGCCGGGCCGTTCCGCAAGGCATCGACGGCCCGGCGCTTCATCGAGTGCCTCACGGGCGTGTACCCGCTGCGCACCTGCGCGCGGCTGCCCAAGGCGGCGCGCGCCGGCGACGGGGCCCCGAAGCGCCGGCCGAGGGCCGGCCCTCGTCCCGCGGCGCCCGCGGCGCGGGCGAGCACGCCTGCGCGCGCGCCGACACGGGCGCCTGCCTCTCGCCGTGCCGGCGACCGGTCGACGGGCAGTACGACGACGCGGTCGCGGCGGTGCGCCGCGTGCTCGAGGGCGACGGCCTCGACGTCGACCGCCGCCTGCAGGAGCGCCAGGCGGTCATGGTCGAGCGCCTGGCGTTCGAGCAGGCGGGCCGCCTGCAGCGACAGCGCGAGGCCCTCGAGCGCGCCTTGCGCGGCATCCGCCGCCTGCGCGCCGCGCAGGCGACCCACGCCGTGCTCACCTACCCGGCGCCCACGCCCGGACGCGTGCGCCTGTGGGGCGTGTCCCACGGCGCCGTGGTCGCCGACAAGGAGGTCGCGGCGCGCTCGTTCACGCTCAACCGCAGCCTGCAGTTCCTGGCGGCGGTCGCGGCGGCGGAGCCGCCCGCACCGCCGCTCCCCGCCGCCGCCATCGACGAGATCCTCCTCGTCCACGGCTGGCTGCAGCGCCACGCCGAGGCCGTGCACGTGCTCGACGTGCGCGCCCTCGTCGCGGGCGACGACGGCCACCGCGACGCCACCCACGCCGCACTCACGTCGCTCGCCGAGGAACTCGTCGCGCGCGTGCGTCTGTGCGGCGCGCCGCCGGCCGAGAGCGACGACGCGGACGACGCGCAACGCCGCGGCGAGCGGTCGGCGATCCGTCTCCGCCACGCAGCTCCCCGGCGCCACCGGCGACCTCGCCGAGAGGCTGGCGCGGCAGCCGAGCGGCGGCGCGGCCTAGAGCAGCGCGCGACGCCGACCGCCGGCCGGAGCGACGAGAAGGCCCGGGGCCGCCACTCCTGGCGGCCCCGGGCCTTTCTCTCAGACGCCTCGCGGCGTCAGCTTCTCACAGTCGGCGAAGTGACCCTCGCGTCACTCCTCCATCGCCTTCGGCTTGCGCGAGCGCATGACGAGCACCACGACGATGAGCACGATCACGACCGCGGCGATGATCGCGATCCACAGCGTCGAGCTGCTGCCCTCTTCCTCGGCCTCGACCCGTCTTCGGCCCGATGCTCAGGAAGTTGGCGTACCCGCCGTTGCCGAACGGCGGCAGGAGCGCGTTGCCGTTCGGGTCCGGGATGTAGATGTAGCCCTCCCACTTGTCGGTGTTGATCGCCTCGAAGTCGGGCGCGTAGCTCGTCACGATGTAGGGCGACTGCTCGTAGAGGATCTGCTGCATCCGGTCGATGTATTCCTTGCGCTTGTCGGGGTCGAGCTCCTCGGCCTGCTGCTTGTACAGCTCCTCGTACTCGGGGTCCGTCCAGGCGCAGTCGCTCCAGTTCTCGATCTGGCCCTCGGTGAAGTAGCTCAGCATCGAGCCGGGGTCGTAGTCGAGGTACCAGCCCCAGAGGAACATGTCGTAGTTGGGGGTGAACGTGTCGCCGTCGTACTCGTACTGCCGGTCCATGAGGGCGCCCTCGTCCATCACCTCGATCTTGACCTTGATCCCGATGTCCTTGAACCAGCCGGCGATGAGCTTCGCCTCCTGCTGGCTCATCGGTCGACTCCGCGCGCGCGATCAAGCTCAGCTCGATCGGCTCGCCCTTGTACGTGCGCTTGCCGTCGGCGTTCGTGGGGTACCCGGCCTCGTCGAGCTTCTGCTCCGCCATCTCGGGGTCGTAGGTGTACTTGACGTCGGCCGGCGGCTCCCAGTGCCAGTCGGGGTCGCTGTAGTAGTCGGGGGGATGATCGTCGTGCCCGGAGGGGTGTACCCGCCCCAGACGGTCTCGACGAGCTTGTCGAGGTCCACGGCGTAGTTCAGCGCCACCCTGAACTTCGCGTCCCTCAGGGCGGGGTGACCCTTGCTGTCGGCCCGTCGTAGCAGTTGAAGCCGAGCTCGTTGAAGCCGTCGATGGCGATGGCCTTGGCGGTGATGTCGGGTTCGTTCTCGAACAGCTTCATCTGCGTCGGCACCAGGTTGACGCAGCCGTCGATGTTGCCGGCCTTGAGGTCCTGCACCATCGTGTCGCCGTTCGTGAAGTACATGAAGTAGATCTCGTCGATCTTGGGCTTCGGGCCCCACCAGGTGGGGTTCGCGACCATCTTCACGTACGAGCTCTTGTCCCACTCCTCGCACGTGAAGGGGCCGGAGCCCACGATCGGCGGCGGGTTCTGGAAGCTCTTGGCCGCGTCCTTCGGGCTGATCTTGGACCAGATGTGCTCGGGCAGGATCGGCACCCAGTGGCGGATCATGTCCGGCTTGGGCTTCGAGCACTTGAACTCCACCGTGTAGTCGTCGACCGCGGTCGCCTTCTCGATCAGGTTGGTGTACGAGGTGAAGTTCTCCATCTCGTTCTTGATGATGTAGTTGTAGGTGAAGGCGACGTCGTTGGCCGTCAGCGGCTCGCCGTCGCTCCACTTGGCGTTCTGGCGGAGCGTGAAGGTCCAGGTGAGGCCGTCCTCGCTGGTCGTCCAGTCGGTGGCGAGACCCGTCGAATCCTCGCCCTTCATCGGGGTCAGCGTCTTCGGGTCGTAGCCGATGAGCGAGTCGTAGGTGAGGTACCAGACCTCGAACGACGGCGAGGTGAACCCGATGAACGGGTTGAGGTTGTCGACGTCCCCGGTCCAGCCGACCTTGTAGATCACCTTCCCGGGTTCGGCCGGCACCGAAGGCGCCCCGGCGGCCGACGCCGAGGGCGACGGCGTGTCTTCGGCGGTGGCGCTCGCCAGGCCCGCGATCAGCGAGACGGCGAGCGCCGCCAGCGCGATCAGGACGAGCACGAGTATCGAACGACGGTGACGTGGACTCCCCATGGCCATCTCCCTCTTGGTTGACGCCGGCGGACATCTGCGGCCCCAGCGCTGGTCTCCGACACGGCCATCATAGTCCCTGATGGGCAAGGATGGTCAAGTTTGGGCGGCTCACGCCGGCACGACGGTGAGCGTCGGCAGCGTGAGAGAATGGCGCGGTGACACGCACATGAGCGGAGCCGACCGTCATCATCAGCAGAGACGCGATCGACGCCGTCGTCTTCGACATGGACGGCGTCGTCACCCAGACCGCGGCCGTCCACGCCGCGGCGTGGACGGCGCTGTTCGACGCGTATCTCAGGAGACCGTGGCCCGCGGAGCGCGCGCGACGCCGGCGCCGCGTTCGAGCCCTTCACCCAGTCCGACTACCTGCGCTTCGTCGACGGCAAGCCGCGCTACGACGGCGTCCGCGACTTCCTCGCCTCGCGCGGCCTCAGTCTGCCGTGGGGCGACCCGTCCGATCCGCCCGACGCGGAGACGGTCTGCGGTCTGGGCAACCGCAAGGACGCCACTTCCACCGCCTCGTCGCCGAGCAGGGCGTGCAGCCGTACCCGAGCACCGTGGCGCTGATCGGGCGAGCTCAAGAGCGCCGGTCGTGCGCGTCGCCATCATCTCGGCGAGCAAGAACACGACGAAGATCCTGGAAGCGGCGGGGGTGCGCGGCCTGTTCGAGGCCCAGGTCGACGGCGAGGTCGCCGCCGACCTGGGCCTCCCGGGCAAGCCCGACCCCGCCGTCTTCGTCGAGGCGGCGCGCCGGGTCGGCGCCGCGCCGGGCCGCGCCGCCGTCGTCGAGGACGCGATCGCCGGCGTCGAGGCCGGCCGGCGCGGCGGCTTCGCCCTCGTCATCGGCGTCGACCGCGGCGGCAACCGCGAGGCGCTCGCCGCCGCCGGCGCCGACGCCGTCGTCGACGACCTCGCCGAGGTGCGGCTCGCCGACTGACCCGGTCGTCGCCTCTTCCGTCCGGCATTGACACGAACATACGTTCGTGTCACACTCCGATCCCCCACGCGAACGACGGCAGCGGCGACCCACGGAGCGCGACATGACCAGCGGCGGAGCCACCCCTCCCGAGGCCGCGCGCGAGCGCGGTGCGGCGGCTCCGGCCGGCCGCCGAAGGCAGGCCGGCGGCCTCCATCAGCCTGAGCCCGTCACCGTCACCTGGGACGAGCGGCAGCGGCGGCCTTCCGCCTTCGTCTGGCGCGGCCGGCGCTATCGCATCGCGCGCGTCGTCGAGCTCTGGATCGTCGAGACCGGCTGGTGGAACGACGAGACGCACGTGAGCCGCTCGTACAGCCGGGTCGAGGCCGACGGACGGCTCTTCGACCTCTGCTACGACCGGCTCACGAAAGCGTGGTCGCTCGAGCGCACGCTCAACTGACGAGCGCCGCGCCCACCGCGCAGCGCGGCGGCCCGCCCGCGCTCACGCCCCGCAGATCGCCGCGAGCTCCGCGAGCTGGTCCTCGCTCAGGTCAGGCTCGCGGCCGGCGCGCGCGCGAAGGATCTCGTCCACGCGCGCCCGCGCGCACGTCCACCTCCGTCACGCCGGCCGCCTCCCACGCCTCGTAGGCCAGACGCGTGGCGATCGCCGGCACGAAGTGCTCGCCGGCGCGGATGCGCGTCCGCGTCTCCCGCAGCCCGAGGTAGTTGCCCCCCGGACCGACCTCCGGCGATGGCGTCGACCGCCAGTGTGCTCTCGGACACCTCCACCTCCTCGAGCATGCGGCGCACCCAGGCGACGATCTCGTCGTCGATCACCGCCTGCGGCAGGAACAGCGTGCGGGACGTGTCGATCAGGCCCATGCCACCCGAGATCATGTCGCTGCCCGTGGCGCACACCGGGAAGACCTTCAGGCCCTTCTCCCAGCCGGCCTGCACGCCGGGGTACTTGGCGTCCGTCGAGAGCCCCGGCGTGAGCACGGGCACGCCCATGAAGTGCGCCATCTCGACGGCGGCGCACGCCATGAGCGTGTTCTCGAGGCAGCCCAGCGAGAACGTGGTGTGGCGCATGTCGAGCACGCCCGACCCCGAGCACCAGACGAGCCGCGCGCCGGGCACCACCGTCTGCATGACGGTCGCCACCCCGAGGAACTCGGCGATGCACTGAACGAGCGTCCCCGCCAGCGTGACCGGCCCCGTGGCGCCGGCGATCGCCATGGTGTAGACGCAGAGCGGCGCCCCCCACCCGGCGGTGGCGATATGGACGTCGAGGATGCCGCCGTCGACCTGGAGGGGAGACGCCGTCGTCACGAGCGTGCTCACGCGAGGCCGCGCGCGGAAGCCGTCGAGGTCACCGCAGAGGACCTCGAAGATGCGCCGCACCTCGTCCACGTGCGTGGGGCAGTCGACGAAGGTGACGTGCTTCGTGGTCTCGGTGAGGATGGTGGCGTACTCGCGCAGCTCGCGCTCCTCGCGGGGCACGTCGTTCGCGGTCACCGCGGTCCACTGGACGTCCAGCTGGTCGAGCTCGTCCAGCAGAGCGATGTGGGTGCGCAGGTCCTCCAGCGTGCTCTCGCGACGCTTGCCCGTCGTCACGTCGAGGGTATGGGCGGCGCAGCCGCTCGGCGCACAGAGAAAGCCGGGACCGGCGCCGACGACGACGTCCCGCGCAGGCGTCGCGCCCCCGAGCACGAACTCGCGCGGGCAGCGCGCGAGCGCCGCCGTCACGAGCTCGGGCGGAAAGCGCACGAGCCCGCTCTCCGCGTCGACCACGGCGCCCGCCTCGGCCACCCGAGAAAGCGCCTTCGAACCAGCCATGCGCATGCCCGTGTGCTGGAGGATGTGCAGGGCCTGCTCGAGGATCAGACTCTTCTCGACCTCGCTCAGCCACGTCGTGCGTGCGCGCATCGTGTCCCTCCTCTGCGCCCAGTGGCCGTCAGAGCGCCCCGCGTCCAAGCCCGGCGTCGTCAGCCACACTGTACAATGCCTCGCTCACCACGAGGGGGAGCGCATGAAACGAAACGTCCACGCCGGCCGCCGGCGAAGTGGCGGCCTGCGGCTCGATGTCTTCACCGACGACGAGCTGCAGGACATCCACCTCGCGACGCTCGAGGTGCTCGAGCGCACCGGCGTGTTCGTCGGCACGGCACGGCGAAGGCGCGCGAGATCCTCGAGACGCACCAGCCCCTGCCGGTGCCGGAGGCGGCACGCGAGGAGATGCGGGCCATCATCGCCGAGGCTGAGAGGCACCTGGGCGTGGGCTAAGGCCGGCTGACGTCGGCTGAGAGACGGCGCTGCGGGCGGGGCGGGCCCTCCGGGGGCCGCTCCGCTGCTTTCGTTCGCTCCCGTCTGCCTTCAGACACCCCGGCGGACCCGCCCCGTCCTCCGCGCCGTCTTCTTCCGTCCGACGTTGACACGAACATATGTTCGTGTCACACTTCGCTCATCACCAGCAAGCGGGCGGCCGGGCGCGGCCCATCCCCCACCGCCGCGCCCGGCCGCCCCGTCTCACCGGCGACGTCCGCCCCGCCAGCGACGCTCACCCGCCCGCCGCGCCGCCGTCCGGCGGCGCCTGCCGGTGGTCCGGCAGCACGAGCACGATGACGAGCGCGATCCAGCTGAAGAAGAACCCGAGGATCCCCCAGACCACGGCGCTGTACCCCTTCTTCGCCGCGAGCCACGCGACGAGCCCGACGAACACGAGTTCCATGACCAGGATGAACAGCAGTTCCGGCGCGCCGATGTTCGGCATCAGACCCCTCTCCTCGATGAACGCCGGACCACCGTCCGGCCCCGTTGTGCCCGACGTTACACGGCAAGACCGGCGTCAATCAACGGCGAGGGCGCGATCCAGTTCCGCGCAGAGACCCGGGAGTCGGTCGACGACCGTCGTCCAGAGCACGTCGTGGTCGACGTCGAAGTACGCGTGCACGAGTCGGTTGCGCATGCCCATCATCTCGGGCCACGGAAGACCCGGACAGGCACGACGCCCCTCCTCGGTCACCCTCCCGGCCGCCTCGCCGACGATCTCCACGGCGCGCGTGAGGGCAAGCAGCAGCATCGGGTCGTCGTCGAGGTCGGCTCGCGAACGACCCTCCACGAAGGCAAGCGCCTGCCTGGCGGCATCGAGCATGTGCCGCAGGCGCACGCGATCGGCGTCAGGCGACATACTCCTCGACCGCCTCGGCGGCGACGTCGTCGCGGAAGTAGCGACTCAGTTCCTGCAGCGTCCGCAGATCCACGGCGCGTCCGACGATCGCCGAGAGCTCGTTCTGCATGCGCGCCATGTCGAAGAGACTCACGCGGGCCTCCGGCAAGAACTCGACCAGTACGTCCACGTCGCTCTCTGGCGAGAAGTCGTCGTGCAGCACCGAGCCGAAGAAGGCCAGACGGCGCACCTGGTTGCGACGGCAGAACTCGGCGATGCCGCCATGATCCACCTCGATCCGTACTCCTGGTTCGGCGCTCAACAGTCCACCCCCGCCCTCGTGACGTGCCTCATTGTAGCGCGCGAGTCCTTGCCGCAGAGCACGCCGTGAGCTTCGTCCACCTGCACCTGCACACGAACTTCTCCTTCGGCGACGGCGCCTGCCGCATCGACGAGGTCGTCGCCCGCGCCGCCGATCTCGGCATGCCGGCACTCGCCGTCACCGACCACGAAGGCCTCTACGGCGCGGTGCGCTTCTACCAGGCCTGCAAGGCGGCCGGCATCAAGCCGATCGTCGGCGTCGAGCTCACCGTCGAGCCGGCAATCGGCCGCGACGGCCGCCCGCGCTGGCCGGGCGCGGCGCAGCCGGCCCGTCCGGCCGGGTCTTCAGAGGCGGCTCTCGCAGCGGCCCCGAGTCCGTGGCCGCCGCCCGCGGGCGCAGCATGGCCGCCGGCCGAGTGGGAGGGCGCTCCAGGACCATGGAGGCCGGACGCGGAGGACGTGAGGAGGTCCGAAGGGGGGTCTGTAGACAGACGAAGAGAACGGAAGCAGCGGAGCGGCCCCTTGAGGCCCCTCGCGCCCGCAGCGGCCGGCCTACCACGTCCGCAGCGCCCGACCCGTACAGCGGCGGCATCGCCCACCTCAAGGGCGCCGCCACGGTGCCGCCGGCCGCCGCCAGGGGCGCCGGCGGCCACCACCTCGTGCTTCTCGCCCGCGACTACGCCGGCTGGTCCAACCTCTGCCGCATCATCAGCGCCGCCCACCTCGAGCATCCGGGCGAACCGCCGCTCGCGCGCCTCGAGACGCTCGCCGAGCACAGCGGCCACTTCATCGCCCTCTCGGCCTGCCGCCGCGGCGAGGTCTGGTCCCGTCTGCTCGCCGGCGACCCCAAGGGCGCGCGCGCCGCGGCCTCCGTCTTTCGCGACATCTTCGGCCGCGACTTCCATCATCGAGCTGCAGCACGAGCTGCTGCCCGACTCGGCCGCGCAGCTCCGCGCCCTCGACCTGCTCGCCCACGAGCTGCGCCTGCCCACCGTGGCCACCAACGACGTCCACTACACGGTCAAGGACGACGCCCCGCTGCACGACGTCCTCGCCGCCGAGGCCGCCAACCAGCCGCTGCCCAACCCGCTGGGGCGCACGAACGCCGAGCTCTACCTCAAGAGCGCGGGGCAGATGTGGCGCCTCTTCCGGCGGCGGCCGGAGGCGTTTCACGCCGCCGCCGCCATCGCCGAGCGCTGCGACCTCGACCTCGGTCTCGGCCGCCTCCTCTTCCCCGCCTACCCGCTGCCGCCCGGCGAGACCGCCTTCTCGCTGCTCTGGAAGCGCTGCTTCGCCGGCGCCGAGCAACGCTACCGGCCGCTCACCGCCGAGGTCACCGCGCGCCTCGAGCGCGAGCTGCGCGTCATCGAAGAGCTCGGCTTCGCCGAGTACTTCCTCGCCGTCCACGACATCGTCGAGTTCGCCCGCAGCCGCGGCATCTACTACTCCGGCCGCGGCTCCGCCGGCAACAGCATCGTCAGCTACGTGCTGCGCGTCACCGACGCCGACCCCATCGCCAACGAGCTCCTCTTCGAGCGCTTCCTCAACCCCGCGCGCCGCGAGATGCCGGACGTCGACATCGACTTCTGCTCCGCGCGCCGCGACGAGGTCATCCGCTACATCTACGAGCGCTTCGGCCACGACAAGGTCGCCATGGTCGCGACCGTCAACACCGTGCGCGCGCCCTCGGCGGTGCGCATCGTCAGCCGCGCCTTCGGCTTCACCCCCGACGAGACGAACCAGCTCTCGCGCAAGGTCCCCTGGGGCAGCGCCGCCAAGCTGGGCGAGATGATGGACGAGCGCCCCGAGCTCGCCGAACACGAGTTCCAGCAGCCGCACTACCGCCGCCTCGTCCACCTCGGCGAACGCCTCGCCGGTTACCCCATGCACCTCGGCACCCACCTCGGCGGCTTCATCCTCTCGCGCGACCCGCTCACCGACCGCGTCCCCCTGCAGTGGGCCGCCAAGGGCGTCGTCGTGGCCCAGTTCGACAAGGACGACGTCGAGACGCTCGGGCTCGTCAAGATGGACATCCTCGCCCTCAAGATGCACTCCGCCATCGCCGAGGCGGTGCGCCGCATCGAGGCGCGCACCGGCGAGCACGTCGAGGCCTGGGAGCTGCCGCGCGACGACCCGGCCGTGTACGAGCTCATCAGGTCGGCGCGCACGGTCGGCCTCTTCCAGCTCGAGAGCTCGGGGCAGCGCAACCTCGCCACGCGCCTGCAGCAGCGCGACTTCGAAGACGTCATCGCGGCGATCTCGCTCTTCCGCCCGGGGCCGCTGCAGGCCGACATGATCGCCCCCTTCATCAGACGGCGGCACGGCCTCGAACCCGTGACCGTGCCGCACCCCGACATGGAGCCGGTGCTGCGCCGCACCTACGGGGTCATCGTCTACCAGGAGCAGGTCATCGAGGTGGCGGCGAAGATCGCCGGCTTCAGCCTCGCCGAGGGCGACATGCTGCGGCGCGCGATGACGCACGAGCGCTCCATGGAGGAGATGGACGAGATCGGCCGCACGTTCGTCGAGAAGGCCGTGGCGCGCGGCGTCGCGCGGAGCGCGGCGGAAGAGGTCTTCCGCCAGCTCCGCGGCTTCGCCGCCTACGGCTTCAACAAGGCGCACGCCGCCTGCTTCGCGATCGTCTGCAACGCCTCGGCGTGGCTCAAGGCGCACTACCCGGCCGAGTTCTACTGCGGCCTGCTCAACAACCAGCCCATGGGGTTCTACTCGCCGCGCGTCGTGCTCAACGACGCGCGCCGCTGGGGGCTCGAGGTGCGGCCGGTCGACGTGAACCTGAGCGGCGAGCGGTTCGAGGTCGAGAGCGACGGGCAAGGCACTGCGCGTCGGGCTCGCCTACGTCAAGGAGATGAGCGGCGCGGCGCGGCGGGCGATCGTCGAGGGAGAGGGGGGCCGCTGCGGGCGGGGAGGAGCCCTCCGAGGGCCAGGCGGACAGGGCCGCTGCGGACGGGGAGGGGCCCTCCGGGGGCCGCTCCGCTGCCTCCGTCCCCTTCCGTCTCTCTTCAGACCCCCCGTCGAGCCTCTCCCCGCCCTCCGCGGCCCGTGCGGTGCCGCAGGCCGCGGGCGACCCGCCCGGCCCGTCGCGCCCCTACCGCTCGCTCGCCGACTTCGTCGCCCGCACCGGCGTCAGCCGCGAGATCGCCGAGAACCTCGTCCGCGTCGGCGCCTTCGACACGCTCGGCGTGCGCCGCGAAGAACTCCTGCCGCAGGTGCCGCTGCTCTACGCCGGCACGCGGCCGACGGGGCGGCGGCGCGGCGCCGGCGCATCAGCCGCAGCAACGGCCTCACTCGCGTCCGCAGCGTCCGGCCTCGACCAGCCGCGCCTCGTCCTCGACGAGCAGCTCGGCGCCGCTCGACTTCCTGCCCTCGTGGACCCTCGAGCAGCGCGTGCGCGCCGAGCTCGAGGTGCTCGGCCTCAACGTCAGCGCGCACCCGCTGCGCTTCGTGCGCGACCAGGTCGAGGCGCTGGGCGTCACCCCGTTCGCGCGCCTCGCCCAGGTGCGACACGGGCGACGCGTGCGCCTCGCCGGCGTGCTCGAGCGCGCCCAGATGCCCTGGATCCGCTCCGGCCATCGCACGATGTTCCTCACCCTCGAAGACGAGACCGAGCTCGCCCAGGTGGTGGTCTTCAACGACGTCTACCTCAAGTACGGGCGCGTGCTGAAGAGCGCGATCTACCTGTACGTCGAGGGCGAGCTGCAGAACGACGAGGAGCACGGCCTCGCCGTCGTCGCGCACCGCATCGCCGACCTGCTCGCGGTGGTCGGCCGCGACCGGGGGCGCCCGTCGGCGCCTTCCTCCGGGAAGCCGCCCAAGCGCGCGGACGCCTGGGAGCTGCCCGAGGTCCAGCCGCAGACGCGGCCGGGACGGACGGGGTGAGCGGCAGCCCGATCGGCGGCTGACCGCTGCGTCGCCGGGTCTTCCTTCGGGCCACACCAGCCGATAGGCTTCTGCCGATGCTGACCATCCTCCTCGGCCTCGCCGCCGCCTGCCTCTACTCCCTCTTCAACCTCTTCAGCCAGCGCCTGCTGCGCAGCATGTCGTGGATGACGATCACCGTGGCGATGTTCGTCACGGGCCTGGTGCTGCTCGGCGTGCCCGCGCTGCTCATCGACGGCCTGCCCTTCGCGGACGACCAGTTCGGCGACCTGGGTCTCGCCGCGCTCGGCGGCCTGCTCTACACGCTGGCGACGGGGTCCTTCCTGCTCGCTCTCCGCGTGGGCAAGCTCTCCGTCGTCGCCGTACTCGCCTGCCTCGACGGGGCGTTCGCCGCGGCGATCTCCATCGCCATGGGCGAGGAGCTGAGCGCGATGGCCGCCGCCGGACTCGTGCTCGCCGCCGGCGGCGGCCTGCTCGCGGCGGTCGAGCGTGGCCGCCAGAAGGATGGGGGCGATGGAGGGCGCCGGTGGCGCTTCGCCGCCGGCGCCGGCCTCGCCCTCCTGTGCGGCGCGGCGATGGCCGGCGTGTTCATCGCCTACGGGCAGATCGACGCCTTCTCGCCTTTCACCACGGTGACGGTCGCCTCCGTGGCCGGTCTCGTCGTCATCGTGCCGGCGGCAGCGGCCGGCGGCGCGCTGCTGCCGCCGCGCGGGCTCGCCGCCGGCGTGGTCGGCGTCAGCGTCGTCGACATGCTCGCCTTCCTCGCCGGCAGCGCCGCCCTGGCCCTGGGTCCCGTCTCGGTCGCGTCTGTCCTGCAGGCCCAGACGGCCACGGTGTCGACGCTGCTGGGTCTCGCCGTGCTCCGCGAGAGGCCGGCCTGGTGGCAAGCCGTCGGCGTCGCCGCGACGATCGTGGG
>CAWHUW010000006.1:0-575757 GCA_963832655.1 uncultured Thermoleophilia bacterium | reverse complement strand
ACGTCCGCATGCCCATCGAGGTCGAGTCGCCCGAGGAGTTCGGCTACGACGCGATCAAGTACAACCTCGCCGAGAGCTCGGTCCGCGACCGCAGCCCTGACCGAGCTCGGCATCGAGCTCGGCGACCTGGTGCTGCTCTACGGCGAGCACATGGGTCACAAAGGCCTCCGGAGCTGATCGCGCAGGCGAGCAGCGGGCCGGCGGGCGCAGCCGAGCCGGCCGACGTGCTCGTCGCCGCGGGCGCGGCCCAGGCCCTCTTCATCATCGCGACGACGCTGCTCGAGAAGGGCGACCACCTCGTCGTCGTGCGCCCCAACTACGCGACCAACATCTTCACGCCGCGCGCGATCGAGGCCGACATCAGCTACCTCGAGCTGACCTTCGAGGACGGCTGGCGGATCGACGTCGACAAGCTCGTGGCGCTGACCCGGCCCGGGACCAAGTACGTCAGCATCACCGTGCCCCACAACCCGACCGGTCAGATGATGGATGAGGCGGAGCTGCGCCGGCTCATCGAGATCGTCGAGATGCGCGGCTGCCGCCTGCTCGTCGACGAGACCTACCGCGAGATGACCTTCGGCGAGCCGCTGCCCTGCGCCGCGACCCTGAGCGACCGGGCGATCAGCGTCTCGTCGCTCTCCAAGACCTACGGCATCCCCGGCATCCGCGCCGGCTGGCTCGTCTGCAAGGACCGCGAGCTCATGCAGACCTTCCTCGGCGCCAAGGAGCAGATCGGCATCTGCGGCAGCGTCGTCGACGAGGAGATCGCCTGCCAGGCGCTGAGGCAACGCGACGCCTGGCTGCCCGAGATCCACGGCCGCATCCGCGAGGCGCTGGCGATCACGCGTGATTGGATGGCGAGCGACGAGCTCATGGAGTGGGTCGAGCCCAAGGGCGGCGTCGTGAGCTTCCCGCGCATCAAGCCGGACGTTCCGGTCGACGTCGACAGGTTCTACCGCGTGCTCACCGAGGACTTCGGCACCTACGTCGGCCCCGGCCACTGGTTCGAGCAGTCGCGGCGCTACTTCCGCCTCGGCTTCGGCTGGCCGACGCTCGACGAGCTGAAGGGCGGGCTGGCCGGGATCTCCGGCGCGCTGCGCGGGTCGCTGAGGGAATAGACCGCCCCGGCCTCGCCGCCTCCTTCGAGAGCCCGCCTTTCGGGAGTCGAAGCACTACCGCACTACGAGGTAGTATTGACCCGAAGTGAGGTAGTCAAGCCGCAACCGAGGCAGGAGGACGAAAGGTGACACCGGCACTCGAGGCTATCTTCGGCAGCCGGTCGGCGGCTCAGGTCTTGCTCTTCCTGGAAGCCTACGGCTCGGGCCACGCGCTGCGGATCGCTGATACGTACTCCGTCTCCGTCAGCCCGATCCAGCGCCAGCTGCGGCGGCTGGAGGGGGACGGCGTGCTGCTGAGCCGAATGGTTGGCAAGACCAGGTTGTTCGAGTTCAACACGCGGAATCCCACCGTGCGGAACCTTCGTGACTTCCTCGAGGCGGAGCTGGAGCTCATCCCAGAAGAGGAAGCGAAGGCGTACTATCGCCAGCGGCAGCGTCCGCGACGGGCGGGGAAACAGGCGTAGCCGGATGAACGGCATCAGCCGACAGACTTCTGCCGAGGAGATCGCGGCTCGTGTGAGCCAGGCGCTCGAGAGCGCGGGAATCGCCGCCACGCTCTCGGGCGGCGGTGCCGTCTCCATCTACAGTCACAACGACTACGAGAGCTTCGATCTCGACGAGTGGATTCGGCGTTCCCGGAGCCCGCGAGTTCGAGCACCCCGAGAGCGACTACAACGTGGAGTTCCCGCCGGGTCCGCTGGCCTTCGGAGAGACGGTGGTGCGCGATCGTGATGTGCCAATGCTTCAGACGGACTTCGGACCGCTGCGTGTGATCACCCCCACGCAGAGCATCATGGACAGGCTGGCGGCGTACGTGCACTGGAACAGACAGGCAGGCGCTCGACCAGGCAGTCATGGTCGCCCGTCGGCAGCGGGTCGATTGGAGCGCCCTGAAGGAATGGGCGCGACGCGAAGCGGTCGACGCCGGGCTGATCGACAAGGTGCGGCGGTCCGCGGGTCTGGCCTGAGCCGCGCATGAGGAGCCACGCATGATCGAACTGCGCGACATCCCGTTCTCACTTCGACGCGGAGTTGCTCATGCGGCAGCAGCGCGTCCAGCCGGGGACCGACAACGCGAGGGCGTTCGTCGAGCTGCTCGCCAAGGTCACGGAAGTCGGCAGGCCGAAGGCGATCTACGAGGTCTGCTACATCGAGGAGAAGGCGGACGACTCGGTGGTGTTGAACGGCGTCAGGCTGACGAGCCGCGCCCTGAGGAGGAACCTCGATCCGGTCGAGCGGGTCTTCCCCTACGTGGCCACCTGCGGCACCGAGGCCGACGCGATCGCCGTTCCGGACGGCGACGCCGTGCAGGCCTTCTGGCTCTGGACGATGAAGGAGGCGCTCCTCGACGCCGCCACGGACTACCTCTACGAGCACCTCGCCACTCGCTAACCGCATGACGCACTGGGCGACCATGGACCCCGGCTCGGGCGACGCGGACCTGTGGCCCATCGAGCAGCAGAAGGAGCTGTTCTCGGTCCTCGGCGACGTCGAGGCCCGGATCGGCGTCAGGCTGACGGACTCGATGCTCATGGTGCCGACGATGTCGGTCTCGGGCATCGTCTTCCCCACCGAGGCCGAGTTCGCGAGCTGCCAGGTCTGCCACCGCGAGGGTTGCCCCCGGCGCACGGCCCCCTTCGACGAGGCGGTCTGGCGCGAGGTGTGCGGCGACTGAGCCAGCGGCCCGCCGCCGGAAGACTGTACCGCAGGGCATGCGGCCGGGCGGCCCGCGACGGTTCAGTCGGCGGCGGCGCCCTGCAGCTGGGCGCGCCAGCCCCAGAGCACCCGGTGCAGCTCCTCGGCCCCGAGGATCGGCTCGTCGGGGGCGGGGAGCCCGACCGGGTGCAGCAGGGTGGCGCGCGTCTGCGGGCCGCCCATGCCGCCGTGGAAGGAGATCAGCTCCTCGAAGGCGCAGCCCTCGTCGAGCTGCTCGTCGTAGAAGCTGTTCGCGACGATGTCGGCGACGTGGGGGAAGCCGTCCGTGCGCAGCAGATGGCGCGCGGCCGTAGGTGAGAAGGGCGCGAGCGGGTCTTCGCCCTCGACGCGCCCGTCGCGCAGGTAGTGCGCGCCATGCGCGCCGAGCGCGACGGGCCCGTGCTCGGCGGAGCTCACGAGCAGCCAGCCGACGTGCGGATGCGCGCGCAGCGCCGGGATCAGCGCCGGGTGACGCTCGTCGATCTCCTCCATCGTCAGGCGGCGCTTCTCCTCCATGAGATAGACGAGCCCGAGGTTGCCGGAGCCGAGCACGACCACGTCCTCGCCGCTGACGTCGTTCTTGGCACGCTTCTCGTCCTCCTTGCGACCGGTCGCCTCCTGGAACGCGCGGCTGACGGCCGAGTCGTTCTCGTCCCCGCCCGCGAGCTGGGCGACGTCGCCCTTGCGCAGCGAGCGGCGCACGAGCTCGTCGAGCCCGTAGCCGTTGCGCTGCTTGAACGTCGCACCCTGCGTCTGCCCGTGGTCCGAGAGCACGACGATCTCGTAGGGCCGCGGGGCGTGCCGGCGCGCGCTGCATGATGCGCCCGAACTGCTGGTCGATCTTGCGCAGCACCTCGAGCGTGTCGGCGCGCTCGATGCCCGAGTGGTGCGCGACCTCGTCGTAGCCCGCGAAGGTCGCGTACACCGCCGGGCGCCCCGCCATCATGTCGGAGAGGACGCTGTGCACGACGAGGTCGCGCACGACCACGCTCACCCCGCCGCGCATGAACGGATACGAGCCGCCGCGGTGTCCGCGAGGCTGCACGTCGCGGCGCGCGCCGCGGATGGCGGCCGACCACTCGAGGCCCACCTCGAAGAGGAAGAGCACGAAGGCGCGCGTGACGTTGAACCCGTTGGCGAGGAAGGGGCGGTAGTCGGGGTTGGCCTTCTTCTCGGCCTCGAGCCGGCTGATGGTGAGGATGTGGCGGTCGGACTCGCCGGAGAGCAGGTTGCCGCGGCTCGCGCCGCCGTCCCGCAGCAGGCCCTGCCCGCTGCTGTGGCGGCGCTCGATCTCGGCGCAGTCCGGCGGGGCGGAGCAGGTCATCAGGATCCCCGTCTCCTTCTCGACCCAGCGGAAGGCGGGGATGTCCGCGTTGGAGCCGAGCAGGATGCCGGCCTGCGAGGCGCCGGTCTGCGACGAGAGGTCGGTCTCCCACTCGTCGAGCCGGTGCGTCCCATCGGCGAGCCAGCGCGCCATCTCGGGCGCGTTGCCGTCGCGCATGGCGCGGCGAAGCACGGGGAGGGCCAGCCCGTCGACCTCGAGGTAGACGATGCCGGGAACGTCGGTCGAGACGGGCTCACCTGTGCGCCGGGCGATGCGCTGGATGACCCTGAGCGTGTAGGTGTCGTCGTCGTTGGTCCCCAGCACCACCTCCAGGGCGACGGTCACGGCGGCGATGATGAGGCTGGCGAAGAGCGCCGCCAGGAACGAGTCGACCCTGAAGGTGTTCTCGGAGAGCCCGGCGGCGAGCAGCAGGATGGCGGCGTCGCCGAAGAGGACGAGCAGGAAGCCCAGGGCGACGGTGTACGGGAGGCGCAGCGCGGCGATGAACGGCGGGAGCAGGGCGTTGAGCAGGGCGATGAGAGCCGCGGCGAAGAAGGCGCCCAGCGGCCCGACGACGTCGACGCCGGGCTGCAGCGCCGCGGCCGCGTAGACCGCGACCGCCGCGACGACCCAACCGAGGACGAGCCTCATGGGCCGGATCCGCACGGGCGCCGGCTCCCACTTGGGCCGCTCGCCGTACGTGGCCTGCGACTTGTCCGGGCTCATCCGTCCTTCTCCTCCGTTGACGCCGCCGTTCGTGCCGGCGAGTGTATCCCGCTGGTCGAGGCGGCGAAAGCGAGGTGAAGGAATGGCCGGAACGTGGTAGAAGTCACCGACTGGTCACCACAAGGAGGTCACACAATGCAGAAGGGGCTCGGCTGGATCCTGTTCGCGTGGATCATGCTGCTCACCGCGGGGGTCATGAACATCCTCAGGGGCATCGCCGCCCTCGACCAGACGAAGTTCTGGACCGACTACGGCTCGATCTACATCTACGGCGACCTGCGCACGTGGGGCTGGATCTTGCTCATCTGGGGCGTCCTGCTCGTGCTCGCCGCCGTCAGCGTCTGGAAGGGCGGCTCGTTCGGCCGCTGGATCGGCATCTTCGCCGCGGCGCTGAACCTGTTCTTCCAGTTCATGTTCCTCCCGGCCTATCCGTTCTGGGCGCTCACGATCATGGTGCTCGACGTCCTCGTCATCTACGGCCTCGCCGTGTACGGCGGAGACGCGCTCGAGGACTGAGCGCGTCGTCGCCGTGAGGCGTCGCCCGCGCGCCGCGCGGACGAGTGAAGGGCGCGAGGGGCGGTCACGCCCCTCGCGCCCTTCGCCGTTTCAGCGATCGATGAGCGCTCAGGCTATAGGCAGCGACGCCAGCAGCACGAGGCCGTAGACCAGGAAGACCCCGGCCAGGGCCAAGCACGCCGATGCGCACGCCCCTGACGTCGAAGCGCTGGCCGACGGCGATGAGAAAGAGGACGCCCGCCAGGATGACCGTCGTGCGCACGAAATTGTCCCCGGTCTCCCTGGCGTGGACGGCCTCCTCGAACGTCTCCGTCGCCTGCTTGGCGAGCTCGGCCGACTGCTCGCCCACCGGGTCCTCGTACTCGTCCATGAGGCCCGGGCCGGCCGGCGCGTCGGGGTTGTTCAGGGGATCGAGCTTCGAGCCAGGCGTCGAAGGCGACCTTGTACTCGGGAGTGAAGCGGCGCTCGAGGACGTTCGCCAGCTCCTCCTCACCCTTGACCGTCGCCTGCAGCCACGCGTTGAACGTGCCGGCGTCGTAGGCGAGGACCTGGCCGCTGCGCAGGTACAGCTGCTTCGGCCTCGATGCGCTCCCGCGCGGACGTGGCGTAGCTTTCCGCGCTCTCCGCGTCCCACAGGGAGGCCTGATAGCCGCTCCAGGCGGTGAGCACGGCGACCACGGCGAGCAGGACGGCCTCGGCGATCTCGATCGCCCGCTCGTGACGGCGCGGGCGGCGACCGCCGTGCTCGTCGAGGTGTCGCGCCATCTCGGCGTTGATGTTGGCCTCGGCCATCTGTCCTCCCGGGTCGACCTTGCGGGGCTGGTTCTATCGTCCAGTGACCCGGCGGTCAAACGGCGGCCGCCCTCGTGTCTCGTGCCTGCCGCCGTCACACGCGCTATAGACTGGCCGCCACGTCACCGTGCGGTCACCATCAAGGAGGAGCGTCATGTCCGCTCAAGCACCCGAAGACCCCGACAGACCCGTCGCGCCTGCCGCGGTCTCGCGGTCGATCCCCTCTTCGCGAGCGAGGTCACGGACGCCCCTCGCGACGTTCATGCCGGCCTGCGAGATGCGGCCGGACCTGGCCTACCAGATCATCCACGACGAGCTGATGCTCGACGGCAACGCGCGGCTCAACCTGGCGACCTTCGTCAGCACGTGGATGGAGCCGCAGGCGGACCGGCTCATGGCCGAGTGCTTCGACAAGAACATGATCGACAAGGACGAGTACCCGCAGACGGCGGCGCTCGAGGAGCGCTGCGTGCGCATGCTGAGCCGCCTGTGGCACGCGCCCGACGCGGAGCAGGCGGTCGGCTGCTCTACGACGGGCTCGAGCGAGGCGGCGATGCTCGGCGGGCTCGCCCTCAAGCGCCGCTGGCAGCACCGGCGGCGGCGGGAGGGCAAGCCGGTCGACCGTCCCAACATCGTGATGGGCATCAACGTCCAGATCTGCTGGGAGAAGTTCGCCAACTACTGGGACGTCGAGATGCGCCTGGTGCCGATGGAGGGCGACCGCTATCACCTGTCGGCCGAAGAGGCGGTCGCCCTGTGCGACGAGAACACGATCGCCGTCGTCGCCGTCCTGGGCTCGACGTTCGACGGCTCCTACGAGCCGGTCAAGGAGATCTGCGCCGCCCTCGACGACCTGCAGACGAAGACCGGGCTCGACGTCCCGGTGCACGTCGACGGCGCCTCCGGCGCCATGATCGCGCCCTTCGTCGATGAAGACCTCGAGTGGGACTTCAAGCTGCCCAGGGTCTGCTCGATCAACACGTCGGGCCACAAGTACGGCCTCGTCTACCCGGGAGTCGGCTGGATCGTCTGGCGCGACGCGGAGGCCCTGCCCGAAGACCTCATCTTCTGGGTCAACTACCTCGGCGACAACATGCCCACCTTCGCGCTCAACTTCTCGCGGCCGGGCGCGCAGGTCGTCGCCCAGTACTACAACTTCCTCCGCCTGGGCTTCAACGGGTTCAAGCGCGTGCAGCAGTACGCCAGGGACGTCGCCACGTACCTCTCGGGAGAGATCGAACAGCTCGGTCCGTTCGAGCTGGTGACGAGGGGCGACGAGCTGCCCGTCTTCGCCTTCACGACCAAGGCCGAGGTCGAGCGCTACACGGTGTTCGACGTCTCCAACGCGCTGAGAGAGCGCGGCTGGCTCGTCCCCGCGTACACGTTCCCCAAGAACCGGACCGACCTGGCCGCGCTGCGGGTCGTCGTGCGGCGCGGCGTGACGCACGACCTCGCCGATCTGCTGCTGAGGGACCTGAAGCGACAGCTGCCGCGGCTCGAGAAGCAGGCCGCCCCGGTGCACGACGAGGAGTCGGCCGCGGGGTTCAAGCACTAGCGCCAGGGTCGGGGCGCGCAGGGGGGATGCGAGTGGTGGGCCGCGTTGGAATCGAACCAACGACCTTGGGATTAAAAGTCCCCTGCTCTACCAACTGAGCTAGCGGCCCGGGAGGCCGATTGTACCATCGGGGCGGAAAGCCTCAGGGCGTGCGAGCGAGCGCCTCCCACTCGGGGCGCAGGAGCGCGTAGAGGACCTGGTCGATGCGGCCGTGGCCCGGGTCGACCAGGTCCCGGTCGCGCTCCCCGCGCGAGGCCAGGTAGGCGCGGGCGACGCCCTCGCGCGTGAAGCCGAGCTCCTCCGCCAGTCGCTGCGAGGGCAGGTTGGGCGTCTCGGTCATGATCTCGAGGCGCTCGACGCCGACCTGCTCGAAGGCGTAGCGCATGACGAGGCGCAGGGCGGCGGTCGCGACGCCGCGGCCGCGGGCCTCGCGCTTGACCCAGTAGCCGATCTCGGCCGCCTCGTCGCTCGGGGTAGTCCACGAGGTTGACGGCCCCGAGCAGCTCGCCGCTCGTCGCGGCGCAGACCGCGCAGTGGGCGACCGCACCGGCGACGAGCTCGCGGCGCGCCTCGGCGATGAAGCGCTCCGCGTCCTCGAGGCGGTACGGCGACGGCACGAAGTAGCAGCGCTCCTGGATGAGCGGGTCCTGACAGGCGGCGGCGACGGCTGGGGCGTCGTCCGGCTCCAGCGGCCGGACGACGACGAAGCCGTCGCTCAGCTCCGGCCTGGGCAGGGGGACGATCGGGTCGCGCGGGTCCGAAGGGACGATGGCGAACGAGGCCATGTCGCACCGCACGCCGCGCGCCGTGAGGTACCCGCGGTGCACGCCCTCGAAGCGCATCCCGGCGGCGAGGGCGACGCGCTGCGAGGCCGTGTTCTCGACGGCGGCCATGATCTCGACGCGCTCGAGCCCGAGCTCGTCGAGCGCCCAGTCGCGGACGAGGCGCGCCGCCGCCGAGGCGATGCCTGAGCGGCGCGCCCACGGCCCGACGTGGTAGCCGATCTCGCCAGCCTGGCGTTCTTCGGTGATGTCGATCCCGATGCTGCCCAGCCAGTCGTCCTCGCCTACCCGCGTGATGGACCAGTTCGCGTGGCGGTCCTCCTTCCAGCGCGCGTCCCGGCTCGCGAACCACTCGTCGAAGTCGCTCTCGGAGTACGGGAACGGCGGCTGCCACAGGAACCTGCCCACGAGCTCGTCGTTGAGGGCGGCGACGACGGCCGCCTTGTCGCCGGGCCGCAAGGCCCGCAGGCGCAGGCGGCCGTCGCTCAGTTCCGGCGGGCTTTCGATCTCGCTGAGGTCTCTCATCGTCGCTCCAGACAGGAAGGGCCGGTCGAGGAGGCCGGCCCTTCCGTCGCCGATCTGTCGCCTCCGTCAGTGCAGGAAGTGGCGCCGCCCGGTGAACACCATCGCGGCGCCCATCTTGTCGCAGGTCTCGATGGCGGCCTCGTCGCCCTTGGAACCGCCGGGCTGCATGAACGCCGTGACGCCGGCCTGGATCGCCATCTCGACCGCGTCCGGGAACGGGAAGAAGGCGTCCGAACCGATCACCGCGCCCTTGAGCTCGGCGCGCGCCTTCTCGATGGCGATGCGCGTCGAGTCGACGCGGCTCATCTGGCCGGCGCCCACGCCGAGCGTGCCGAGGTCGCGGGCGATCACGATGGCGTTCGACTTGACGTGTTTGGCGACGCGGAAGGCGAAGATGAGGTCGCCCCACTCCTGCTCGCTCGGGTGCCGCTTGGTGGCGACCGTCATCTCGTCGCGCTCCTCGGCCTCGCCGTCCTTGTCCTGGACGAGGATGCCGCCGAGCACGCGCTTGGCGTCGAGCTCGCCGGGGTTCATCTGCCGGCGCTCGCGGTTCTCGAGGATGCGGATGTCCTGTTTGCGCTGGAGGATCTCGAGCGCCTCCGGCTCGTAGGCCGGGGCCAGGAGCACCTCGACGAAGAGCTCGCTGAGGCGCTCGGCGGTGGGCACGTCGACGGTCCGGTTGACGGCGATCACGGAGCCGAAGGCGCTCACGGGATCGCATTCGAAGGCCTTGTCGTAGGCGGCGGCGAGGTTCTCGGCCAGGGCGCAGCCGCAGGGGTTGTTGTGCTTGATGATCGTCACGCACGGCAGGGTGAACTCGGCGCAGATCGCCCGCGCCGCGTTGAGGTCGTAGAGGTTGTTGAAGCTCATCTGGCGGCCGTGGAGCTGCTCGACCTGGCTGAGCAGGTGCTGCCGCATGCCGACCTCGGCGTAGTAGGCGGCCCTCTGGTGCGGGTTCTCGCCGTACTTGAGCTCCATGACCTTCTCGTAGTCCCTCATCACGTAGTGCGGGAAGTCACCCTCCGACTCGCTGAACCAGTTGGCGATGACGAAGTCGTAGTGCGCGGTGCGGTGAAAGGCCTTGGTGGCGAGGCCGCGGAGCGTGTCGTAGCTCAGCTCGGCGTCGTTGGCGCGCAGCTCCTCGAGCAGGGCGTCGTAGTCCTCGTGGCTCGTGACCACGGCCACGCCGGCGTGGTTCTTGGCCGCGGCGCGGATCATGGACGGGCCGCCGATGTCGATGTTCTCGATCACGACCTCGTCCTCGACGCCGCGCCGTCCCGCGACCTCCTCGAACGGGTAGAGGCTGCAGACGACCATGTCTACGGGCTCGATGTCGTGCTCGGCGATGGTGCTCATGTGCTCGGGCACGTCGCGGCGCGCGAGGATGCCGGCCATGAGGCGCGGGTGCATGGTCTTGACGCGGCCGTCCAGCATCTCGGGAAAGCCGGTGACCTCTTCGACCAGCGTGACCGGGATGCCGTTGTCCTTGAGCAGGCGGGCGGTGCCGCCGGTGGAGATGACCTGCACGCCGAGATCGGTGAGGCCCTTCGCGAACGTCTCCAGGCCGCTCTTGTTGAAGACCGAGATGAGGGCTCGCTTGACCTTCACGTGCACGCTCCTTCGAGTGTTGCGGGGACCACGAAGGGGGAGACCGTCGGGGACCCCCTCCCGGGGACTAGCCTATCGAAAAGGGGGCGCGCGGTGAAGGCGGGTGCGGAAAAAGGAAAGGGGGCCGGCGCCTGCAGGCGCCGGCCCCCTTTCGCGGAGCTTGGCTCAGACCTGGATCATCGCCTGGCGCTTCATCTCCTCGAACTCCTCCGCCGTGATGGCGCCGGAGTCACGCAGCTTGGTGAGCTTGTCGATCTCGTCGGCGGCCGAGTAGCCCTCGACGCGGCGCTGCGCCGCCTGCATCTTCTCGATCCGTTCCTTGTCCTGCTCGGTCATCTTGGGGCGCGCGATGATGTAGATGAGCGCGCCGAGGAAGGGCAGCACGAAGAGCAGGAAGATCCACCCCGCCTTCGCGAAGCCGGAGATATCGTTCCTGCGGAAGATGTCGGCGAACAGCGAGATGAAGACCCAGATGGCCATCATCCAGAAGAAGAAGATCAACATGGTCCAAAGGACCTCTCCGAACGAATAGGCAGCGATCACAGATTCCTCCTTGGCAGGGCTTAGGTTGAGTGGAGTATATGCGGTCAGGAGGCCGTGCGTATTGGATGGTGAGCGTCGGTCAGCCGAGGCGGGCTACGCGCTCGCCGCGGACGCTCCGCCGCATGGCGGCGGAGGCTTCGGCGAGCGCGTCCGGCTCTTCGGCCACAAAGCCGACACGTGCGCGGGCCCGGCCGGTCGGGCGGACGCCGGGCTGGGGGCGCGGCCAGGCGCGGACGGCGGCCGCGACGGCGTCGCGGCCGCCGTCCGCGAACGCCTTCGCCAGTTGCGCCTGCACCTCGGCGTCAGGACTGGCGGCGGCGATCTCGGCCGCGGCGAGCGCGTAGCCGTTGCCGTTGAAGCTGAGTGAGACGCCGCCCCAGGCTTTGACGGCCGCGAGCGCCGGGGCGTCGGTGATCGAGTCGCCGACGTACATGACGTCCTTGCCGGCGACATCCCGGGCGGCGACGATCGCCTCGAGGGCGGCGAGCTTCATGCCGCCGCCCACGGGGCGGACGGCGGCCAGCAGCTCGCCGCTCACCCGGCCCTCCATCTCGCCCCAGAACAGCCGGTCGAGGCCCTCGACCGTTTCGCGGTCGGCGTCCGACAGGTCATCCGCCGAGCGCGCGCCCTCCGGGATCTCGATAATCCGGCGCGCGAGTACGCGGGCGGCCTCGTCGCGGAGCCACGCCTCCTCCGCCGCCGGCATCTCCCAGGCGTCGAGACTCAGCTCTGTGCAGCGCACGTCCTCGAACGGGAAGCCCGACACCTGGCACAGGGCCTTGAGGTACGGCGTGTACGAGGTCGAGATGACGAACGCCGGCATCAGTCCCCGTACGCGCTCGAGGGTCTTGAGCGCGCCGGGCACGATCAGGACTCTCTCGGCGCTGAAGACCTCGACGTCCTCGTCGCTCACCTCGAAAGCCTTCAGGAAGGGCGGCAGAAGCCGGAGGGTGTCGCCGGCGTTGTAGCCGGGGCGGCGGGCGACGTCGGCGAGGAAGTCGTCGTAGCGGCTCAGGCGGGCGAAGAGCTCGGCCCCGTCGGGGATGAAGCGCTCGGCGATCTCCTGCGCGTTGTCGTTCTTGGTGAGTGGACCCTCGCAGTCGGTGACGTAGATGCGGACTGCCGGCGGTCATGACCCGGCTCCTCGGACGCTCACGGCCCGACCGCGCGCGCCGCGCCTCACGCGCGTCGGCCGAGCTCGCCCTCGACCAGCTCAGTCAGGTCCATGGGCAGGCGCGACGACTCGGCGAAGACGGCCCCGTTGCTGGTCGCGAGCTGGCCCTCGGCGAAGAGGCGCAGCGTCTGGTAGAGCAGAGGGATCTCGCGGACCTCGCCGCGGCGGCGGATCTTGGCGAAGAGCGGCTCCGACTCGCCCTCGGCGGCGGCGATCTCGGCGACGCCCGCCGCCGCCCGCTTGGCGCGGAACTCCTGCCAAAGACCGTCCCACTCCTCGCCGACGATCGGGAGGCGGAAGAACGAGATCACGGGACCGCGGTCGAGCTCCGCCGTCGCGCGGTGGATCATGGCCCCGGTCTCTGTGGCTTCCTGCTCGAGGAGCTGCCAGATGACCTGCTGCCAGGTGCCGGTGGGCCCGCCGGGGAGCGCCGGGTGGAGGTTGAGGATCGCGTAGCGCCGGCACATGGCCGGGCTGGCGATGAGCATGTACCCGGCCATGACGACGGCCCCCAGGCCGTAGGGGACGAGCAGCTCCATGACGCGGCGGTGGTAGTCCTCGCGCCAGGCGCCGCGAGAGGTGCCGGCGGCCTTTGCCGCCGCCCAGCTCGCGGCGCTCGACAGCGTCACGGCCTCGAAGTCGAGGCGCTCGACCAGGTCGAGGAAGCGGTCGCTTTCGGGCGCCTCTCCCGCGCTCGCGGTCGCAGAACACGGCGGCGATGTCGAGCTCCACGCCGTCCTGCTGGGCGCGGGCCACGATGTCGGAGAGCAGGTTGCTCGCGGCCTGGTCGCGCCCGGTCGAGAGCCAGCCGATCTTCACCGGGCGCCTCCTGTCGTCGCCGGCCGCGTCCTCATCACGCCTCCCCGCGCTCCTCGGCGAGCCGCGTCTGCCACGCGGCCGCGTCCGGGTACGCGCTGCGCCCAAGGCCGGTGATGCCGCGCGAGGCGGCCCAGGCGGCGAGTCGTCCGGCCGCCTCGAGGCCGACCTGCTCGAGCATGCCGGCGACGAAGCCCGCGGCGAACAGGTCGCCGGCGCCGGTCACGTCGACGACCTCGGCCGGCAGGGGCGGCACGTACAGGTCGGCGCGGCGGCCGACGAGGCGCGCCCCGCGGCCGCCCATCTTGCACACGACGAGGCCGACGCCGGCGTTGAGCAGAAAGTCGAGCGCCTCGGGGAGGGCGAGGCCGCAGAGCATCTCGAGCTCGCCCTCGGTCGCGAACAGGTAGGAGCAGCGCTGGACGAGCGGGAGGAAGCGCTTGACGCCCTTGCGGGCGTAGATCTCGCCGGGGTCGAAGCAGACCTCGACCTCCGGCGGCAGCCTCTTGAGGAGCGCCAGCTGAGCCTCCAGCGGTCCCTCTCCGACGAACGAGGTGAAGTAGGCGAAGCGGGTCCGCGGCGGGCGCCGCGGGACGTCGGCCGGCGAGAAGTCGTCGTTCGCCGCCGGCCAGACGAGGTTGCGGCGCTCGCCGTCCTCGTCGAGAAGGACGTAGACGCGCCCCGTCTCGCCGGCGCGGGCGACGAGCTTGGCCTCGGCCGGCGCGAGCTCGCCGAGCAGGAAGGCGCCGTCCTCGTCGGCGCCGACGCGGCCGACCATGGCGGCGCGGTAGCCCAGGCGCGCCAGCGCATAGGCCGTGTTCGCCGCCTGCCCGCCGCCGGCGCGCGTCGGCGTCACGTGCGTGAGGGCCTCGTCGACGGCGCTTCGGACGGCGTCGTCGGCCTGCGCTTCCGATCCCGGTGGCCCGAGCTCGTCCCACAGGGGAAAGCTTCGCGGCAGGCGGTAGATGAGGTCGAGATTGAGCGCGCCGCACCCGATCAGGTCGACCGCTCTCACAACGACAGCTCGCCCCGGTAGCGCACGGCGTCGCCGCTCCCTCGCGGGACGACGGCGCCCACGACGCGGGCGCCGTGCCCGCCGCGCGCGATGACGTCGAGCAGCCGCTCCACTGGCGTCGGCGGCCGCGACGACCACGACGCCCAGGCCGCAGTTGAAGGTCCGCAGCAGCTCGTCCCGGTCGACGCCGAGCCCGTGCAGCCAGGCGAACTCGGGGCCGGGATTCCAGGCGCCGAGGTCGATCTCGGCGGCGAGAGCGTCCGGCACGGCACGCCCGACGTTGTCGGGAAAGCCGCCGCCGGTGATGTGCGCCGCCGCGTGCACGCCGCCGGCGTGCCCGAGGTCGTGCAGTACCGGGCTGTAGATCGCGGTGGGCGTGAGGAGCACGTCGCCGACTGTGGGTCCGTCCTCCTCGCGGAACGGCGCGTGCAGGTCGACGCCGTGGTGCTCGAGCAGGCGGCGCACGAGGCTGAAGCCGTTCGAGTGCAGGCCGTGCGAGTCGATGCCGATGAGGACGTCGCCGGCGACGACCTTGTCCGGTCCCCAGAGCTCGTCGCGCTCGGCGATGCCGACCGCGAACCCGGCCATGTCGAAGTCGTCGTCGGCGGCGAAGTGGCCGGGGTGCTCGGCGGTCTCGCCGCCGAGCAGCACGCACTGCGCGCGCAGGCAGCCCTCGTCGACGCCGCCCACCAGGGCGGCGACCTTCTCGGGCTCGACCTTGCCGGTCACGATGTAGTCGAGGAAGAACAGGGGCACGGCGCCGCAGGCGGAGACGTCGTTGACGCTCATCGCCACGAGGTCGATGCCGATCGTGTCGTAGCGGTCCATCGCCTTGGCGATGAGGACCTTGGTGCCGACGCCGTCGGTGCCGGCGACGAGCACCGGGTCCTTGAGGCGGGGGAGGCGCATGGCGCCGCCGAAGCCGCCCAGGCCGCCGAGCACCAGCGGGTGCTTCACCGACTTGAGGCGCTGCTTGAGCAGCTCGACGGCGGCGTTGCCCGCCTCGACGTCGACGCCGGCGTCTCTGTACGTGAACTCGTCAGGCATGTGGCTCCAGTCGGGATGGCGCGCGCGCCGCGGACCGCTCGCGGCGCTATTCTACGGCACCTGTCGGGTGGCGCGGCAGCTTCGCCGGCAGCCCGCCGCCGTCCGCGCCGCTCAGGTCGCCGGCTGCCAGTCCGGCAGCGCCTCGGGCTCGTCGAACTCCCGCATGAGCAGCTCCCAGCCGCCCCCGGCCGCCTCGGGGTCGCGGCAGACCGTCACCGCTCTCATGAGCTCGTAGTAGGCCGTCTTCAGCGTGCACGGGGTCGCGCCGGCGGCGTACATGCGCTCGAGCGCCGGTCGCGTGTGCGGCTCGCTGCTCGCGACGCAGTCCTCGAGCAGAAAGACCTCGTGTCCGCGCTCGACCAGCGAGAGCACGGACTGCAGCACGCAGACGTCGGTCTCGGCCCCGGCGACCAGGAGGCAGGTGCGGCCGATCTCGGAGATCGCGGTCGCGATCTCGGGCTCGCGGCAGCAGTCGAACGTGCGCTTGACGTAGCGCAGGCCGTGCACCGGCCAGGCGCGCTCGCAGGCGTCGGAGAGCCAGCCGTTGCGGTCAGGCTCCTCGAAGGTGGCGAGCGTCGGCAGTTCGAGGCAGCGGGCGACGACGAGCAGCTTCTCCCAGCGCGCGGCGACGGGCCCGGGCACCTCGCCTCCGGCGACGTTGCGAAAGAAGCCCGGCTGAGCGTCGATGAGGACGACGGCCGGATCGCGCAGGCGCGGGATCCCTCCGTCGGCATCCGCCGCCCAACGTTCCGTCGCCACGCGCGCCCTCCGGTCAGACCGTGTCCTCGATTCGGTCCCATCTTACGGCACGGCGGCCGTTCCGGGGTTGACGCGAGCGCTTTCGGATACGAAGGTTGCGATGTCCATGAAGATCCGTCTGATCGAACCTGACCCGCCGGTCATGCACATGTGGTCGTACACGGCCTACCCCCGCCTCGGCCTGCCGATGATCGGCGCCGCGCTCAAGGCCGCGGGCCACGACGTGCTCATGTACGCACCCAAGACGGCGCCGATCGACTGGGCCGACGTCGAGTCGGCCGACCTCGTGGGCCTGTCGACGACCACGTCGACGGCCCCGGCCGCGTACGCGATGGCCGACCGGCTGCGCGGGCGGGGCATCCCGGTCGTGATCGGCGGCTCGCACGTCACCTTCATGGCCGACGAGGCGCTCGAGCACGCCGACTACGTCGCCCGCGGCGAGGGCGGCGAGGAGCTCATGCTCGAGCTCATCGAGGTCCTGGAGGGCGCCCGCGAGCTGGACTCCGTCGGCGGCCTGTCTTTCAGGCGCGACGGCACGGCGGTCCACAACGACGTGCGCCTGCCGTGCCCCGACCTCGACCAGCTGCCGATGCCCGACCTCGACCTCATCGTCGGCCACGAGGGCGTCAACTCCATGCCCATCATGACGAGCTGGGGCTGCCCCTTCGACTGCACCTTCTGCTCGGTGACCGCCATGTTCGGGCGCAAGTACCGCTTCCGCAGTCCCGAGAACGTCATGGCGGAGCTGCGCGCCAAGCGCCCGCAGCGGATCTTCTTCTACGACGACAACCTCGCCGCCGACAAGAAGCGTCTCAAGCGGCTGCTCGAGATGATGATCGACGAGGGCATCGTCGTGCCCTGGCAGGCGCAGATGCGCACCGACGTGGTCCGCGACCCGGAGCTGCTCGACCTGATGCGAAGGTCCGGGCTGCGAGCGCATCGCCCTGGGGCTCGAATCGCTCGACCAGGCGACGCTCGACGGCTTCGAGAAGTCGCAGACCGTCGCCGACATCGAGCGCGCGATCGCCCTTCTCAAGGCGTACGGCATCATGCCCTTCGGCATGTTCGTCGTGGGCACCGACGCCGACACCCCGCGCTCGGTGCGTGAGATCGCCCGGTTCTCGCTGCGGCAGGGCATCACGACCCTGATGCTCAACATCCTCACGCCCGCTGCCGGGGACGCAGATGTACGACGAGATGGAGGCCGAGGGCCGCATCCTCGACAGGGACTGGAGCCACTACGACGCGCAGCACGTCGTCTTCGCCCCGCGGCGCATGACCCCGCGCCAGCTGCAGCGCGCGACGCTGCGCGCCTACCGGCGCTTCTACTCGACCCACCGCCTCGTCGCCCACGCCGTCGTCTTCCACATCCAGAAGACGAAGGAGCTCGGCTGGTGCTGGTGGTTCGTGCGCAGCTGGGGCGTGCCGAAGGTCAACCGCCAGAACTGGCGGCGCCTCAAGGAGCTGCGTCTGCCGCGCGTCGGGGGTGGCGGATGACGGGCGAGGGCCTCTGGGGCACGCTGCTCCCGCTGATCGTCGCCAGCGCGGTCGTCCCGGTCCAGATCACGCTCACGGTCCTCCTGCTGCGCTCATCTGTCGGCGCCGCTGCCGCGTGGGTCGGCGGCATGACGGCGACGCGGCTCGCCCAAGGCGTGCTGTTCGGCCTCGTGTTCGCTGGGGCCGGGGCCGAGTCGGAGTCCGGGGACGGCACCGGCCTCGTCGAGGCGGGGCTGCTTCTCGTCATCGCCGTCCTCTTGTTGACCACTGCCGTGAGGACCCTGCTGGGCGGGTCCGACGAGGACGCCCCGCCGCCAAAGTGGATGAAGCTGACCGCGTCGGCCACGCCGGGCAGGGCGTTCCTCCTTGGCGCCGGATTCGTGGCGGTCGCCGCCAAGCTCTGGGTGTTCACGTTGGGGGCCATCGGCGCCATAGAGGAGGCCGCCCTGGGGCGGTCGGCCTCGATCGCCGTCTACCTGCTCTTCGTGATCCTCGCCGAGTCGCTCCTGATCGCCCTCGTCGCCTACGCGGCCTTGGCGCCCGGTCCATCGCAGGCGCTGCTCGGGCGCGTGTCGGCATGGCTCGAGCGCCACAGCCGCACGATCGTCATCGTGATCGGACTCGTGTTCGGAACGTGGTTCCTGCTGAAGGCGCTCTCCGGGCTGGGCGCGATCTGAGCGACCTCAGTTCCGGGAGCGTTCCGAGGGGCGCCATCCGGCGCCGGGTTCAGGACGATGACGCGTCCAGAGGGGACGAGGCGAACAGGTCCAGCCCGAGACACCGCGAGAGGAACCTGGCCACCAACTGACCCTTCACGCTGTTGCCCGCCGCGTCGAGTGGCGGGGCGAAGGTCCCCAGGCCGCCCTTTCCCGGCGACACGGTGACGATGCCACCCCCGATACCGCTCTTGGCCGGCAGGCCGATGTCGTACAGCCAGTCGCCCGACGTCTCGTAGAGCCCCGCGGTCGACATGACGGCAAGGACGTGGTGACAGAGCGCCGCTCGCAGGACGCGGTCGCCGGACAGGGGGTTCACCCCGCCGTCCGCCAGCGTCGCCCCCATGACGGCGAGGTCCCTCGCGGTCACCGACAGGCAGCTCTGCCTGGTGTACAGGTCGAGCGCGTCGGCTCCGTCGCAGTAGACGCGCCCCCGTTCCTCCAGGAGCGCCGTCAGCTCACGGTTCACGTGGTTCGTCGCCGAGGCCGAACGAAGGACCTCCTCGTCGAGTGAGAGCGGGCGTCCGGCGAAGCGCGAGAGACCGTCGACGATCGTCTTCCACTTCTCGGCCGCCGTGCGACCCGGGACCAGGCTCGTGGTCGCGATGGCGCCGGGGTTGACCATGGGGTTCGTCCTGCCGTCCGGGCTGCGTTCGACTGCCTCCGCCGCGTTGAACGGCAGCCCGGTGGCGTTCACGCCCACGCGCTGGCTGACGGCCTCGGGGCCGAGCGCCTCGCAGACGAGGGCAAAGACGAAGGGTTTGGCGACGCTCATGAGGGCGAACGGGGCGTCGACGTCGCCGGCGGCGTGCACGCGACCGTCGGTGGCGACGATGCAGATGCCGAACAGGTCGCGGGGCATGCGCGCGAGGGCCGGGTAGACGTGCGAGACGTCCCCCTCGTCGTTGGCGCGGAAGCGCGCGTGCCCCTCGGTGATGAGCGCCTCGACCTGGAGGTCAGGCGGCAGCCGGCCGGTGGAGACGAAGGCGTCCCCACCGGCCAGAGCGCCATCGGCGGGCAGCATCCGTCGCCTCAGTCCGCGCGTCGCACGCCCGTCCTCAGACGGGCGCTCCCGGCCCCATCGGGATGCCGAGCAGGTACCAGATGACGAAGAACAGCGTCCAGACCAGGGTGAGCGCGACGAAGTACGGCAACATCAGTGCGATCACCGTACCGATGCCGGAGCGCTTGTCGTACCGCAAGGCGAAGACGACGATCAGAGGGAAGTACGCCATGATCGGCGTCACGATGTTGATGGGCGAGTCGGCGACGCGGTAGGCGGCGAGCACGGTCTGAGGCTCGATGCCGAGGCGCAGGAAGAGCGGGATGAAGATCGGCGCGAGCAGTGCCCACTTGGCGATCGCCTGCGGCATGATGATGCCCACTACGAGCGTGATCAGTATCGCCGCGAGCAGCAGCCACAGGCTTCCGATGCTGAACTGCTCGATGAGATCGCCGAGCTTGACCGCCGCGATCTGCGGGATTTTGGAGTAGTTGAAGTAGGCGATGAACTGGGCGATGAGCAGGAAGAGGAACAGGAGTCCCGCCATCCCGGCCCATGACTTAGTGATCGCGTTGATCACGTCGCTGCTCGTCGTGAGCGTGCCGGCGCCGCGACCGTAGCCCAGGCCGGCGGCCAGGAACAGCAGCGCGATGATCACGATAAGGCCGTCCATGAACGGCGAGGTGCCGATGATGCTGCCGCTGTCGGGGTCACGCAGCGGGGCGCCCGGGGGCAGCGTGAGCGCGAGGACGACGCCGAGGGCGATCAGCACGCCGATGACGGACCAGCGGAGTCCCCTCGAGTCCTGGGCCGGCGTGATGCCCTCGAACACGTCGGGCTGGTCGCGCAGATCCTCGCCGGACGGTGCCAGCGAAGGGTCGTAGGCGCCAAGCCGCGGCTCCACAATGCGCGACGTGATGATGGCGAGCAGGATAGTGATGACGATGGTCGACCCGATGCCGAAGTACAGGTTGGCGGTGATGTCGATCGACCGTGCCGGGTCCACCAGGTGGATCGCCTCGTTCGTGATCTCGGTGAGCACGGCGTCGGTCGGCGTCACCAGCAGATTGACGCCGAAGCCGCCGGCCACGCCGGCGAAGGCGGCCGCCATGCCCGCCAGCGGATTGCGGCCGACGCTCTTGAACGCGGCTGCACCGAGTGGGATGAGCACCAGATAGCCGGCGTCGGAGGCGATGCTCGAGATCACGCCCAGGAAGACGATGATGTACGTCAGCGTGCCGACGGAAGACACCGCGACGAGCTTGCGGATCAGCGAGGCGATGAGCCCGGACACCTCCGAGACGCCCACGCCGATCATCACGATGAGGATGATCCCCATCGCCGTGAAGCCCATGAAGTTGTGCACGAACGAGGTGAACAGGAAGCGGATGCCGTCGCCGGAGAGCAGTCCCTGAACCTCGGCGGTCTCCGTGACGGGCTTGTACTCGGAGGCGTCGGCGGGTTCGGAGGGCATGATCTCGGCGGGCAGCACCGAGCCGCCTACGTCCACCTGCTCCACGGGCGCCGGCGGCGGCTTGATCACCTCGTAGGTCGCACTCCAGCCCGTCCAGGCGAGGATCTGCGAAAGGATGATGATGCCCACGCACAGCGCGAGGAAGAGGATGGCCGGATGAGGCACCTTGTTGCCCACGCGCTCGATGAAGTCGAGCAGCCGCTGTATAGCGCCGCCGCCCTTCGCGCCTTGGGCGGGCGTGGCGGCCTCGGCGCTCATCGCGCACCTCCGGCCATCGTCGCCAGTCTCCCAAAGAAGTCGGCCTCTGCCAGCGTGGCCTTCTCAAACTCGTCGAGCAGCACGCGCTCATTGGGGCCGTGGATGTTGGCGTAGCCGTCGGTGGTACCCGCCAGCAGGATGTCGGCGCCGGGAACGGCCCGGCTCAGCGAGCTGACGAGCGGGATGGATCCGCCGCTGCCCACCGCGACGGTCTCGGCGCCCCACGCGGCCGACCAGGCGGCCCGTGCCGCCGCAAAGGCCGCGCTATCCGTGCGCGCCGCGTACCCGTTGCCCGTGGCGCCCGCGGTGACGTTCAGTTGGATGCCGAACGGCAACGCCCTCCGCAGGTGGCCCATGAGCGCGGCCTGCGCCTCCTCGGCATCCTGGTCGGGATGCACGCGAAGGTTCATGAGCGCGCGCGCATGCGGGGAAACGGCGTTCAACGCGTGGTCCACGCTCGGCGCGTCGATGCCGATCACGGTGATGGCCGGGCCGGACCACACGCGGGAGCCGAGGTCGCCGCTGCCGATCAGCGGCATGCCCGGCTCGATCTCCGCGAGGGACCTGAACTCCTCCTCAGAGCTGCCGCCGCCGGTCCAAGGATCGCGCCGCAGGCCGTCGACGGCGACATTGCCGCGCTCGTCGTGAAGGGTGGAAAGCGCGCGGATGAGCGCAAGGAGCGCGTCCGGCGCCGCGCCGCCGTACTGGCCGCTGTGCTTGCCTGAGGCGAGCGTCCGCACCTCGACCATGACGTTCGCCATCCCGCGCAGGGCGACGGTGAGCGTGGGCACGCCGGGCCGCACGCTGCCCATGTCCCCGATCAGCATCACGTCTGCCGCGAACAGCTCGGGATGCTCGGGGGGTAGGTTGTCAGGCCGCCGCCGCCTACCTCTTCCTGGCCCTCGATCACGACCTTGATGCCGACCGGCGGGCGCCCGTCCCACGCGTGCAGCGCCCCTGCGAGCGCCACGATGTTCGACTTGGTGTCGGCCGCGCCGCGCCCGTAGATCGCGCCGTCGCGCTCCGTCGGCTCGAACGCCGGCGACCCCCACTCCGCCTCGTCGCCGGCGGCGACGACGTCGTAGTGGCTGTAGAGCAGCACGGTGGGGGCACCCTCGGGCGCCGGGATCTCCGCCGTGATGATGGGCGCCGTGTCGGGTAGCTCCAGTGAGCTGATGTACTCGCAGCCGGCGTCGCGGAACAGCTTCACGACAGCCTCATGCGCCTCCAGCAGCGCCGGCCGCGTCGCCTCAGGGTAGCCGGCCTCCGAGATCGACGGGATCGCCACGAGCCTGGCGAGCTCCTCCTTGAGCTGCGGCATGAGCTCTTGCACGCGCCGCTGCAGTGGAGTGCCGGCATGCCCCAGGCCACCACGCATGTCTCTCATCGTCGCTCTCCTTCGCTCAGCGGTGCCGTCGGTCCAGACGCAGGCCAGGACCGGCCCTTTGCGCGCTGACGGCCGTGTACTGTCGAGACGTCAGTCGCGGGAGAGCGGCGACGGCGCCGGACAGGAGATGCGCCGGAGCGTAGCAACGCGACCGGGCACGGTCAATGACGTCCGGCCCGGCGGCGCAGCGTCCGACCGGCGTCGGATCTGACGGCCGGGCGAGCGCCGGCCGAGCGCCGGCGGGTCTACTCGGGCGCCGGCGCCCTGCGGCCGCTGGTAGACTGCGTCACCAAGATGCGCAGGTCCTCATGATCGCCCTGCTGACTGTCGCCCTGATCCTGCTCCTGTACGGCGCGGTGTCGCGGCCGCTCGACGGGCGCGGGGTCACGTCGGCCATGGTCTTCACGCTTGCCGGCGTCGCGGTCGGCACGGCCGGCCTCGGCCTCGTCGACGTCGACCTCGAGAGCGAGACGGCGCAGCGACTGGCAGAGGTGACCCTCGTCCTCCTGCTGTTCAGCGACGCCGCGCGGCTCGATCTGCGTCGGCTGCGACGCGAGCTCGGCTGGCCCGCCCGCCTTCTGCTCATCGGCCTGCCTCTGACGATGCTGGCTGGGGCAGGCGTCGGCGCGCTCCTCTTTCCCGGCATGGCCCTGGCGAGCGTCGTGCTACTGGCCATCATGCTGTCGTCGACCGACGCCGCGCTTGGACAGCGCGTGGTCACCGACACGTCGGTCCCCGACAGGGTTCGGCAGGCTCTGGATGTCGAGAGCGGCCTCAACGACGGCCTCGCCGTCCCGTTCTTCCTCGTCGCCGCCGACGTGGCCACGGCCGAGCTCACCACGGGCGTCACGTGGGCGGTCGTCCGGAACGCGGCGGAGCAGATCGGCTGGGGGGTGCTCGCCGGCGTCGCCGCGGGAGCCCTCGGTGGGGCGCTGTGTCTCGTAGCGGACAAGCGCGGCTGGTTCGAGGGCCGGTGGCGGCAGATCGTGACGCTCTGCGCCGCGCTGCTCGCCTACGCGGCTGCCGCGTCCCTCGGCGGCAGTGGCTTCATCGCCGCCTTCGTCGGCGGCATGACGCTCGGCTACGTCTCCGGGCAGCACGGCCTTCGGCTGACGATCTTCACCGAAGAGACGGGAGAGCTGCTCGCGGCCGTCGTGTGGATCGGCTTCGGCGCTCTGGCGCTGCCCTTGTGGCTGCCGCACGTGACGTGGCAGATCGTCGTCTACGCGGTGCTCAGCCTGACCCTGGTGCGCATGATCCCGGTCGCGATCGCCATGGCCGGCCGCGGCGTGCGCCGGCCCACGCTCGCCTTCATGGGCTGGTTCGGTCCCCGCGGCCTGGCGTCGATCGTGTTCGCCCTGCTGGCCCTGGAGCAGGGCGTGCCGGAGTCTCAGACGCTGCTCACGACGGTGGGAGTGACCGTCGCCCTCAGCGTCCTGCTGCACGGTCTCACCTCGGTGCCGCTGATCGCCGCCTACAAGCGCTGGTACGAGAGCCACGCCGAGGGGCATCCGCAGGCGCCCGAGGCGGTACCGGCGGAGGTGCCGCGCCTGCGACGGCAGCCCGGTGCCGACGAAGTCCACCTCGCTCTGCACGAGATGAGCTAGCCGACCAAGGAGGGAGCGATGGCGACCTTTGATCAACTGCCCGACCCAGGGCCCACAGCGCTGACGGCCCCCCGCCGGGGCCTCACGACGCCCCGCGCCGCCGGCGTGGCGGGGATCGTCTTCGCCGTGCTCTTCGTCCTCGCCCTCGTGCTCCTGCGGCAGGCGGTGGGACAGGACCTCGACAACGAGACCGTGCTGCTCAACTTGACCAGCGACGGTTCGGCCTCGAACCTGGCGCTCGTCGGCCTCTACACCGTGCCGTTCTCCGGGATCGCCTTCTTGTGGTTCGTCGGCGTGGTCCGCGACCGGATCGGCGAGCGCGAAGACAGGTTCTTCGCCACGGTCTTCCTCGGCAGCGGCCTGCTCTTCGTCGCCATGCTGTTCGCCGCCACCGCCGTGATGGGCGGCCTCGTCGCCGGGAATCGTTACGGTACGGCGGCGCCGATCGACGTTGAGACCGTCGGCTTCGCGCGTTCGGTCGGCTACTCCTTCCTGTTCGTCTACGCGTCCAAGGCCGCCGGTGTCTTCACGCTCGTCACGTCGACGATCATCCGGCGATCTGGCTGGTCAAGGTGGACGTTCCTGAGCGGCTACGCGACCGCGGTCCTCCTCATCCTCAGCATCAGCTTCTTCGAGCCGATCGTGCTCATCTTCGCCGCGTGGGTCGCGGTCGTCAGCCTGTACTTGCTGGTGACGGGGGGCGAGGGGTCGCGCGGGGGCGACGGATGACATGAGCGACGCGCGCGCCGACAAACCTCCGGCGACGGGTCTCGCCCGCTTCGTGCCCATCCTGGCGTGGCTTCCGCGCTACCAGCGCGATTGGCTGCGCCCCGACCTGATCGCGGGCCTCACGGTCGCCGCCCTGGTCGTGCCCAAGGCACTCGGCTACGCCGGCATCGCCGAGGTCCCGATCCAGTACGGCCTCTATGCGGCGGCGGCCGGCGCCCTGCTCTACGCGCTCTTCTGCACCTCGCGCCAGATCGCCACCGGCCCGAGCGCCGCGCTCTCGTCTGTAGCCGCCGGCGCCGTCCTCGCCGCAGCCGCGACCGGCGACGACGCGGTGACTATGGTGGCCTCGATCACTTTCGTCTCCGGCGTCTTCTTCCTCGTCTTCGCCGTGTTCAAGATGGGCTGGATCTCCCAGTTCCTCTCCAAAGCGGTGATCGTCGGCTTCCTGTTCGGCGCCGGTATCCAGACGACGATCGGCGAGCTGGCGAAGATCACCGGCACGGAGGCCTCGGGTGACAACAGCTGGCGGAAGCTCGCGAGCTGGATCGGCGATCTGGGGAACACGGACGGCACGACGCTTGTCGTCGGGGTGGTCGCCCTCGTCGTGATCTTCGGCCTGCACTTCGTCGCCCCTCGCGTGCCCGGGGCGCTCGTCCTGGTGGTGGGCGGCCTGCTGGCCACGGCGCTCTTTGGGTTCGAAGAGCAGGGCGTGGCGCTCGTGGGCGACGTCCCCAGCGGATTGCCCGCCGTCGTCCTGCCAGACTTCGGCTACATCTCGGCCCACCTGGCCGACGTGCTCACGGCGGCGACGGCGCTCCTCATGATCGGCTTCTCGCAGACCGCCGGCGACGCGCGCACCTTCGCGTCGAAGCACCGCTATCGGGTGGACGTCGACCAGGAGTCGCTCGCCCAGGGCGTCGCCAACGTCGGGTCCGGGTTGGTGCAGGGCATCCCGGTCTCGACGAGCCTCTCCGCGAGCTCGCTCAACGACCAGACAGGAGCGAAGACGCCGCTGGCCTCGCTCACGACCGGAGCGCTCGTGGTGTTGACCCTGCTCTTTCTGGCGCCGCTGTTCTCGCAGCTTCCCGACGGCGGTCCTCGCGGCGATCATCATCGAGGCCGTGGTCATGGGCATGATGGACGTCCCGGCGATGCGCCGTCTCTTCCGTGTCAAGCGCCCGGACTTCTGGATCGCGACCGCCGCGCTGTTCGCGGTGCTGAGCGCAGGGGTGCTGGCCGGTGTCATCATCGGCATCGTCCTGTCGATCGGCTGGCTGGTCTACGCATCCGCCATCCCGGCGATGCCGGTCCTCGTGCGCCAGCCGGGAACGCAGGCGTTCCGCCACCCCGACAACTGCCCCGACGGCGAGACGTACCCAGGACTGCTCGTCCTGCGCTTCGACGCCGGGCTCTTCTTCATCGACTCCACGGCGCTCGAGGACCGCATCCGCGAGCTGACGGAGGAGCCCGAGACCGGTCTGCGTGTCGTGGTCCTCGAGCTCGGAGGCGTGAACTACGTCGACTCGCAAGGGTCCGAGACGCTCGGCGAGATCTTCGAGATGCTCCGGTCGCGCGGCATCGAGCTGCGGCTGGCCCGCGTGAAGCCTGCCGTGATGGAGGTGCTGCGTCGCGACGGAGTAGCCGATCGCATCGGCGCAGCCAACTTCCACGGCAACGTCTTCGAGGCGAGCAAGCACATGATCCCGAGTGAGGACTGACCCGCTGAGCATCCGTGGCCGACCAGCTGCGGAACGACGAGGGAGAGGGACGGCCGGTGATCGAGGCGCCGGGGATTGAAGGCGGCGAGCATCGCCGCGGACTCTGGCGCTGGGTCCGGTGGGCGCTGCTGGCGCTGGCGTTGCTGCTGGGCGCGGTGTACGCGATGCTCTGGTGGGGCGTCCTGCGGATGGACGAGCCGCCGAGCTGGCCGCCCGCGTCTTCCGCCGTCACCGCCGACGGCGCCCTCGAGGCCACCGCCGCGTTCGTCGCCCGTGACGACGTGACCGTCAATGACCTCGGCACGCAGTTCGCCTGGTCGACGGCTGCGTCCGTCGACCCCCTCGTCGACGGCGCCCGCTTCTACCCGCGCATGCTCGACGACATCGCCGCGGCGCGCGATTCCGTCCACCTCCTCCAATACGGCTTCACGCCCGGCGAGATCGGCGACGAGTTCGCCGCGGCCCTTGAGGCGGCTGTCGCTCGCGGCGTCGAGGTGCGCCTCGTCGTGGACGAGTACGGGAGCAAGACGGGCAGCACGTCGCAGGCGTTCTACGACCGCATGGCCGCCGCCGGGGTCCAGATCGTCGTCAGCGACTTCGTTCCGCCCAGCTGGAACGGGCTCTGGCCCGATCGCGAGCACGACGCGAGCTTTCGCCAGGTGGGCCACTACGAACACCGCAAGCTCCTCGTCGTCGACGGCCGCGTCGCCTACACCGGGGGCGCCGGCATCCAGGACCACTTCGCGAACGGCAGCTTCCACGACGTGATGACGCGTCTGACCGGCGCCGTGGTCCGCGAGCTGCAGATGGTCTTCCTGACCACCTTCCATGCCCACCGCGGACCGCTCGAAGGCGGCGAGGCCGCGCTCGCCAGGTACTTCCCCGAACCCGACGACCCGGGCATCCTGCCGGCGATCGTCGTCGGCACGCGCCACACGCGCGACGTCTCGGCGCTCCAGGCGACCCGCGAGCTGATCGACGAGGCCCAAACCCGGATCGACATCACCAATCCGTACTTCACCGAGGACGAGATCGTCGACCGCATCATCGCCGCCGCGGCCGAGCGCGGCGTGAGGGTGCGGGTCCTGGTCGCGCAGAAGTCGAACAGCGAGCTCCACAGCGCCGCGCTGCGTCATGACTACGGTCGCATGCTCGGCGCCGGCATCGAGATCTGGGAGTACCCGGACGCCGTGGTCCACGGCAAGGTGCTGGTCGCTGACGACCAGGTCATGTTCGGGACCATCAACCTCGATGCCTGGGCGCTCTACCGCGCCTACGAGGTCGGCGTCCTCGTCGACGACGGGGTCGACCGCCGACCTCTTCGAGAGCCGCCTCTTCGAGCCGGATATCGCCGTCAGTCGCCGGGGCGTCGCGCCGACCGACGGCTGGACGCGGTTCAAGGACTGGGCTCGCCGACGCGCTCAGCTACTTCCTCTGAGGTCTGCCCGCCCCTGACGCCGCCAGCCCGGCTGCGCGACCTTCTACGACGCGCCGGCGCCGGCGCCGAGCCTGCCGGCTCCTTGGGGATCCGCCCAACAAAGAACATGGCGATCACCCCGATCACTGCCAGGATCGCCAGTGCCGCCCGCAGACCGTCGATCTGGGACGCATTGTTCTGGTCGACGATCTCGGTGGCCGACATCGTCTGGGACGTCGGCCGCGTCGAGGCTCTCCTCGAGCTGGGCGGTCGAGATGAACGGCGCGCCGCCGGCCAGTTGCACGTTGGCCTGGTCCTTGACCGACTGCGGCACGTCCGGGTTCTGGTTGATCCCGGCCAGGAAGGACGTCGCGAGCGCGGCGACGAGTACGGAGCCCGCCAGCGCCGTGCCCAGCGATGCCCCGAGCTGGGTGGCGGTGTTCTGCAGCCCGCCGACCTCGGAGCTCTTCTCTTCGGGTACGGCCGAGACGGTCACGGCGCCCAGCTGCGACGCCAGCGCGCCGATGCCGAGGCCGATGATGAGCAGCGGGACGAACACGATCGAGGAGTCGGCGCCGACCTCGAGGCCGGCGATGAGAGCCACGATGCCGGCGACGAGGGCCAGCAGCCCGATGCGCACCACCCGGCGCGGGTTGGCCTGCGGGCGAAAGCGCGGGATGCCGACCGCGGCGACGCAGAAGCGACAGTGAGAGCGGCAGCAGGCGGATGCCGGTCTCCATCGGCGACATGCCGAGCACCACCGAGAGGAACAGCGGCACGATGAAGAACACCCCGGCCTGGACGAGGAACAGGAAGAGGAATGTGATCAGGCCGCCGGTGAGCTGCGGGACCTTCAACAGCGCGGGGGCGACGAGCGGCTCCTTGCCGAGGCGCTCCATGCGGCGCTGCCACATGAGCATGAGCCAGAGCACGAAGAGCCCGCAGAGGATGAACCAGAACGTGAGCGAGAGACCGGCCAGTGACGGTCGCCTCGGGCTTGGGCAGGAACCAGCCCCACGTCGACGACTTGAGGACCCCGAGGACGACGAGGGCGAAACCCGACGCCGACAGCGCCGCGCCGAGCAGGTCGACCTTCGGGGGGTCGGTGACCGGCTCGTCGGTCGCGCGTCGCGCCAGGATCTGGATGGCGATGACGATGAGCACCTCGCCGGCGAAGACGTAGCGCCACGACAGGTAGGTGGTGAAGAAGCCGCCGATCACGGGGCCGACGGCGATGGCGATGGCCGCCGCGGCGGCGATCAGGCCGTAGGCTTTCGGCCGCTGCGCGGGCACGAAGTTGCCGGCCACCAATCCGACGATGGCCGGCATGATCAGCACCGCGCCGATGCCCTCGAGGAACGACCAGCCGATGATGAGCACCGTGAGGTTGGGCGCCAGCGAGGTGGTCAGCGAGCCGCAGCCGTAGATGACGCAACCAATCGCGAACGCCTTCTTGCGCCCGATGATGCTGCCGATCTTGCCGCCCGGGATCATGAGGCTGGCCATCACCAGTGTGTAGAGGGTGATGGCCGTCTGCACGCCCGTGACGGTGGTGCCGAGATCCTCGGCGACGGTGGCTATCGACACGTTCATGACCGACGTGTCGAGGGCCATGAGGAACTGGCCGGCGGCGAGCGTGAAGAGGATGAGTCCCGCACCCTTGGCGGCTGACTTCGCGTCGGTCATAGGCGCACTCTAGCGGAATCGGGCGGGCGTGTCAGCGCCCGCCGCCGCCGGCCCGGAGGCAGGCGCAGCCTAATCGCCGGGCCCCGGCGGCCCGTTGGCCGGGTCGCCTGCCGCGGCGGCATCGGGCGCGGGGGCCACCTCCGCCGGCACCGCGCCGAAGAGCCCCGCCTCCCTCATGCGCCGGTAGGCGTCGAGGCCGATCTTGAGGAACGGCGCCGCGAAGACGCCGCCGACGGCGCCGAACGTGATCCCCCCGGCAGTCGTGGCGAACAGCACCGCCAGGGGGTGCAGGTCTAGCGCCGAGCCCAGGGCAAACTGCGAGATCACCGTCTGCAGGAAGCCGTTGGCGAGGATCACGAGGATCAGCATCGGGATGGCCTTGGCCGGCCCGCCGGCGCCCAGCGCGAGGAGCACCGCGAACGCGCCGCTGATGATGGCGCCGAAGTACGGGATGTAGTTGGTGAGCCACGCGACGATGGCGATGGTGCCGGCCATCGGTACCCCGATGACGAGCGCGCCCACGCCAAGCACGGCGGCGTTGAACAAGCCGACGATCGTGCTCCCCCAGATGTAGCCGCGGAAGAAGCGGGCGCTGTTGGCAAGGATCGCGTAGGCCACAGGCTGAGGCGCGGGCGGCAGGTGACGTGAGGCCCAGGCGGCGATCTGCCGCCCCTGGATCAGCACCCACACCATGATGTTGATGGCGATGAAGATGCCGAAGATCAGCGAGGCCACACTGCTGACCACGGTGACGATCGCGCCGGCGGCGCCTGAGGCCAGCTCCTGCGCGAGGCTCTTGAGGCCGGACTCCACCGAGTCGACGGTCGACTCCGGCACGCTCGTCGAGCCCAGCGCGTCCTTGATGGAGCTCGACGCCGCGTCGAGGTTCTCCTGGATGCTCGGCACCTGATCGACGAGGCCGTACACGATCACCAGTCCGATCCCGATGGCCAAGAGGATGAGCAGCGCGACGACGAGCAGCGCCGCCAGCCAGCGGGGGACGTGATGCCGGGCGAGCCAGTCGGCGACGGGCAGGAACGTGGCCCCGAAGAGGACCGCGAAGAGGGTCGCGAACACGAGCAGCCGCGTCGCGGCGGCTGCCAGGGCGACGACGAGAAGCACGATGGCGACGCCGACGATGATCCAGCTCCAGCGCCCCACGTCCCGGGCCCACGCGGGCGGAGCGAACGCGCTCGTCTCGTGGTCGCCGGTATCTCGCGCTCTCACCCTGTCTCCCCTGAGCCATGCGTGCTGCGGATGCGTCATCGTAACCTCTCGGTCAGGGTGTGCAAAGCGAGCGACTCCCGATGAGCCCCTGCGCTTCGCGTAGGACTCGCATCGCGGGTCTCGCTGAGATATCGTGCCGTGACCGGTCCGAAAGGTCTCAAGGGAGGTCCCGGCGTGTCCCGGACGGATTCGAAGACGCACCTGCAGCGGCGCTTCCGCGTGCGTCCCCTGCTTGTGCGCTTCGTGGTGAGCGCCCTCGCCCTCGCCCTCACCGCCCTTATCGTCCCCCACGTCTACATGACCGGCGAGTACCGCATCCTCTCGTGGCTGCTGATCAGCGTGGTCTTCGGGCTCCTCGTCGCGTTCGTCAAGCCGCTCATCCAGCTCCTGCTGCTGCCCTTCATCTTCGTCTCGTACGGCCTCGTGGTCGTCCTCATCAACACGTGCGTACTTTGGCTTCTCGATCTCATCTTCCCGACCCGTTTCCAGGTGGAGAGCTTCGTCTGGGCCCTTGTCGCCGGCGCCGTGAGCGGCGCTCTGGTCGGTCTGTTCGAGAACGTCCTGGGCCTGGCGCCGCCGATCGTGCAGGACGAGCCGCCGGAGCTCAGGGAGGAGATCGACCGGCGGGCTCTGAACGTCGTCGAGAAGACGGCGCTCGCCGTGTCGGGTGACGCCTCGGCCTCGTCGGAAGGGACGGCCACCGAGCCGGATCCGGACTGGCCGGAGGAGGTGAAGCCATGAGGCGCTCGGCGACCGACAAGTTCCGCGAGGACCTGCGCCTGCAGCTCGTCTACAAGACGCTCCTCCACTACGGCATGGACACCGCCCTCGAGGGCAGCAGGTACGTCGGCGGCTTCCGCCACGCGATGCAGACATGGGTCTGGCGTCTGCCCAAGGACTGGGAGTCGCCGCCGACCGCGGTCAAGCTGCGGTTGATGCTCGAGGAGCTCGGGCCCACCTACGTCAAGATCGGACAGATCGTCTCGAGCCAGGCATCGGTGCTCCCGCCGGACTGGGCGACCGAGCTCGCCAAGCTGCAGAACGCCGTGCCGCCGTTCCCCGCCGCCCAGGTGCGCGAGACGATCATCGAGGAGCTCGGGGCGTCACCGGAGGAGCTGTACGGCTCGTTCGAGGCCGAGCCCTTCGCCGCGGCCTCGACCGCCCAGGTGCATCGCGCCACGCTGCACGACGGCACGCGGGTCGCGGTCAAGGTCCAGCGACCCTTCATCCCGACGACCGTCCGCGCCGACCTCGGCATCATGCAGACCGCTGCCCGCGTGGCGTCGCAGCGGTCGGAGATGGTGCGCTCGCTCGACCTGGTCGGCATGCTCGAGCAGTTCTCGTCGGGCGTGCTCGAGGAGCTCGACTACCGCGGCGAGACCTACAACGCCCTTCGGCTGGCGGAGAACATGAAGAACCTCCCCGGCATCCACGTCCCGGCCATCTACACCGACCTGTCGACCTCCAAGATCATCACCCAGGAGTTCGTCAAGGGAGTGAAGGTCAGCGACGTGGAGGCGATCGAGCGCGCGGGACTTGACCGGGACGAGATCGCCCGCAACGCGCTCCGCGCCCTCGTCAAGCAGCTCCCCGTGGACGGCTTCTTCCACGCCGACCCGCACCCGGGCAACCTCCTCATCGACCTCGACACGGGCGTGCTCACGTTCATCGACCTGGGGATGATGGGCGAGCTCGACCTGCAGCAGAGGATGCGCCTCGGCCAGCTCATGATCGTCGCCCAGCAGGGGAGCGTGGACGGCATGGCCTCGGCGTTGCGCGGGATGAGCGTGCCGTTCCGCGGCGAGGTCGACGAGCGCGCCTTCCGTCGCGACTTCGCGCGCCACGTCGGGCGCTCCATGGGGCATGGCCGCGTGGCGTCGTTCGGCCAGGTGGCCAACGAGGGTTTCGACCTGCTCCGCGTCCACGGCCTGCGACTCGACGCGAACCTGACACTCGCGGTCAAGGCCCTCGTGCAGACCGAGAGCGTGGCGCGCGCCCTGTCCTCCGACAAGGGTCTGCTGTCCGAAGGCGTGCCGATGCTGAAGGACATGGCCCTCGAGACGGTCACCCCCGAGAAGATCGTCTCCGAGGCCAAGAAGCAGGCGATCAGCGTGGCCGGCCAGGTCGCGCAGCGCATCCCGTCGCTCACCGAAGCCACGGCGATGTGGCTCGATCAATACCAGAAGGGCCGCTTCACCGTGACGGTCGACACGTCGGAGCTCTCGAAGGAAGTGGGCCGGCTCACGCGGCTCGGACGGCAGATCGTCATCGCCGTCATGCTCGTCGGCCTGGTCATCGGGTCCGCCGTGGCGACGGGCGTGGCGGCATACAGCGACGAGACCGGACGCGTCTGGGAGACGCTCAACCGCGTCGCCCCCGTCGCGCTCATACTCGCGCTCGCCGTCAGCTTCCTGATCGTCTTCCGGCTCACCTGGCGCTGGATGCGGGGCAAGACGACCGACGAAGACTGAGGCCGCGCCCGTGCCTTGCGAGACTCCCCGGCGATCCTCGCCGAGGACGTCCGTGATGGGCGAGAAGCGCCCTCAGACCCCTTCGAGCGCCGCCAGTCGCCCTGACCGGATCGCGGCGAGGAAGGTCTCGTAGTCCCGCTCGTTCTGGTCCGCGTAGCGACGGGAGAAGTCGACCATCGCCTCGTCGAACTTGTCGCTCTTGCCCAGATAGGCGGCGATCGCGACCGGGTCCCCGGAGCGCGCGTGGGCGCGAGCCAGCGTCCACCCGCATACACGGGCGTAGAGCAGGAGCCCGGGCGGCCTCATCGCCTCCACATCGGCGGAGCCCTTCATGTCGCGCAGCTGACGCCAGTACAGGTAGCGGCCCTCCTGCACGCCCTTCGTCCACCCCAGGAAGATATCGCTCGCGGCCTGCAGCATCCGCTGGCCGTGCACGACGCGCGCGCTGGGCTGATGGCGGCTCTTCGGCAGGTGGCCTTCGAGCACCGAGGTCGTCGCCTCCTTGACCTGCAGGAACAACGGGTCCTGCTGGTCGCGCCCCTCGAGCAGCACGATGAAGGCCCGCGTGCCCACACTGCCGACGCCCACTACCTTGCGGGCCATGTCGACCACCCGGAACCGCTCGAGCAAGTGGCGGCGGTCTGGCTGAAGCGTGGCTCGATAGGCGCGGAACTGGGCGTGGATCGTGTGTTGGAGCTCGTCGGGTGAAATACCGTAGACGGCGTAGAGGTCGCGGGCAGGGACGACGATCGGTGGCTGGCTGACGATGCGGTACTCGCCGTCGACGAGCTCGGCGAGCTTGGAAAGGGCCTGAAGACTGTCGCGCGTTCGAGCCTTGCGCAGGCCCTTCTCGAGGTTCTCGAAGCGCTGCGCCGCGGTCTGGTCCGTCGACGACCTTGCCGCCGGCTGCTTTGCTGCTGCCTTCCCTTTCGCTGCCCGGCGCTTCGTCTTCGGCGCCGGCACCGGGGCCATGCTGCGGACGGCGGCCAACAGGTCCTGATCGGTGAGGTGGGCGTAGAAGATGTCCAGGACGCGCATTTGCGCGAACTCCGCCATCGCCTTTCGGTAAGTCCTGACGACCTCGCGCGTCACGTTTCGTGCGTCGGCTTGGCCGAAGCCGTTGTGGCGCGCGGCGATCGTGAAGCTCGCGGCCAGGCGCTCGACGTCGTACTCGAACGGGCCGGGCAGCGTCTCGTCGAAGTCGTTGAGGCCGAAGAGGAGTTGCCGCTCCGGCGACCCGAAGAGGCCGAAGTTGAGGAGATGCGCGTCGCCGCATAGCTGCACCGTCAGACCCGCCCTGGGGGTGTCCTTGAGGTCGGCGGCCATGATCCTGGCCGCGCCTCTGTAGAACGTGAACGGCGAGATCATCATGCGTCCGTGGCGTACCGGGACGAGGTCGGGCTCGCGCCTCGCGTTCTGCTCCTCGAGTAGGGCGATGGGGTCAGGGCGATCCGCGGCCGGCTTCCACTTGGCGTGGCTGGACGGCGGCACGTCCTTGCGCGCCCGCTTGCTCAGCGCCCGGCGCTCGTCGAGGCTCGGGTGGGCTATCTTCCTCGGCTCCATGACTGGTGGACCTCCCTGGTCGGCGGTGCGCGTGACAGGTACTGTACGCCGCCGCGTTCCCTGACGCTTCAGCGACGGGGAGGGGCAGTCGCTCCTCCCCGTCGCCTCACCTCACGGAGAGGCATGCGTCACGCCGTCTGGGCTCAGCCGGCCGCCCCCGCGCCAACGGACTGGGTGGCGTCGTGCTCGTGCAGGGCCAGGAGGTCCTGGTGGCCTGCCGGCTTCAAGTCGAAGGTCACCTTCTTCACCCTGCCGGTGAACGCGTACGGCGCCTTCTCCTCGTAGGCGAGGTCGACGACGCCGCCGTTGTCGCGACCCATGTCCATGCCGGCATAGGTCGTGAAGAGCAGCGAGATCGTCTTGTCGAGCCTGCCCTCGCCGATCTGCCGGTCGTTGGCCCACAGAGTGACCCTGCCGCCTGCGCCCGGCTTGGGCTCGTCGGCCTCGAACAGCATCTTCAGGGTCGCGTCGCCGGTCGGGATCGGCTCAGTCGACGTCTGCTTGTAGGTATCCACGCCGAGGAACTGGTAGGTGTGGTTCAGCAGGCCGTTCTCGTCGACCCACAGGGCGAACCCGCCGATGAAGTCGGCGAACGCGACGATCACGCCTTCGGCTCCCCCCTCGGGCACCTTCACGTCGGCCTCGATGGCGTACGACCGGCCCATGATGCGGGGGATCATCGTCATCTGCATGTTCTGGACGTCGCCGGCGAACTCGAACCGCGTCGGGTCGGCATCGGCGGCAACATGCCGAAGAACGCGGCGAATCCGGCGAGCAACGGCAGCACGCGATTGCGTTCGGCCTCCTGCCAGAAGAGCTCCTTCATCTCGGCGAGCTTCTCGGGCTTCTCGACGGCGAGGTCCCTGGCCTGGCTGAAGTCGTCGGGCAGGTAGTACAGCTCCCACCGGTCCTGCTCGGGATCCCAGGTGCCTCCGGGGCCGAACCGTTTCAGCGTTGCCGGGCTGAAGTCCCAGGGGAGCTTGTCGAGCTTGGCGCACGCCCACCAGCCATCCTTGTAGATGGCGCGGCTGCCGTACATCTCGAAGTACTGGACCGTGTGCCGCTCGTCGGCCGAAGCATCGTCGAGCGTGTAGGCGAAGCTGGTGCCGTCCATCGGCTCCTGGGCGATGCCATCGACGACGGTGGGCTCGGGGATGCCGGCGAGCTCGAGGATCGTGGGGACGACGTCGATGCAGTGCGTGAACTGACTGCGGACCTCGCTGTCGGGCTTGATGCGCTTTGGCCATGCGACGACCATCGGGTCCCGGTCGCCGCCCAGGTGGCTGGCCATCTGCTTGCCCCACTGGAAGGGGGCGTTGTTGGCCCACGCCCACGCCGCCGCGAAGTGCGGCGCGGTGTGGAAGCCGCCCAGCTCCTCGATTCCGCCCCATTTGTCGATGATCGCCATCTGCTCGTCGGCCTCGAGGACGACACCGTTGAAGAAGGTCGTCTCGTTGAACGAGCCGGTGAGCGTGCCCTCCATGCTGGCGCCGTTGTCGCCCCAGATGTAGATGACGAGCGTGTTGTCGAGGTCGCCCATCTCCTCGATCGAGTCGAGCAGGCGTCCGACGTTCCAGTCGGCGTTCTCCGAGTAGCCGGCGAAGACCTCCATCTGGCGGGCGTACAGGCTTCTTCTGGGCCTCGCTCGAGCGAGTCCCACGCCGGGAACAGGTCGGGACGCTCGGTCAGCTCGGTGTCTGGCGGCACGATGCCGAGCTTCTTCTGCCGCTCGATGGTGCGTCTCGCGGTACGTGTCCCAGCCGTCGTCGAACTGGCCCTTGTACTTGTCCGCCCACTCCTTGGCGACGTGGTGCGGCGCGTGGCTGCAGCCGGTGGAGTAGTACAGGAACCAGGGCTTGTCGGCGTCCTGGGCGCGCACCGCGTGCAGCCACTCGACGGCCTTGTCGGTGATGTCGTCCGGGAAGTAGTAGAGCTTGCCGTCCTGTCCCGCTCGGGGCACGCCGAGCGTCGAGTTGTCCTGGGTGATGATCGGGTCGTACTGGCCGGCGGCGCCGGTCAGGAAGCCCCACCAGTGGTCGAAGCCCCATCCCGTCGGCCAGTGGTCGAACGGCCCGGCGGCGCCCATCTCGCGGCCCGGCGTCATATGCCATTTGCCGAAGCCGCCGGTGATGTAGCCGTTCTCCCGCAGGATGCGCGGCAGCGCGGTGCAGCTGCGCGGCCGCGTGCCGGTGTACCCGGGGAACGGCCCGGGCAGTTCGGCGATGCCGCCCATGCCGACCCGGTGGTGGTTGCGTCCGGTGAGCAGCGCCGCCCTGGTCGGAGAGCAGACCGCCGTCACGTGGAACCGGTTGTAGGTCAGGCCCATCTCCTGGACCCGGGTGAGGGCTGGGGTCCTGATCTCGCCGCCGAAGGTGTCGGGGCCGCCGAAGCCGGCGTCGTCGATGAGGACGATCAGCACGTTGGGCGCGTCCTCCGGCGCCTTCGGCCCGGGGATGAACGACCAGTCGGCGGCGGACTGGTCGAGCGTGTGCCCGGCGCGCCCGCCGAACGTGCTGTCGGGGATCGGCAGCACGGTGCGGTCGGGGTTGAACTTGCCGGCCGCCTCGGCGAGGGCGCCCTTGAGTCCCCGGACGCCGCTCTTCGTCCATCGGGGCGACCGACTTGGCCGGCGAGCCCGCCATGGCCTGCTCGGCGGCGAGCCGGTCGTCGGCGTCGACCATGGCGACGATGGCGGCCATGCCCGGCTTGAGCTTCTCGCCCATGCCGGCTTCGAGGCCGCTGTCGACCTTCTTCTTGGCGAACTTGCCCATGATGCCGCCGGCGGCGGCGCCGACGGCGATCGCGGCGAGCAGCGGCGGCGCCGCGAGGCCGACGAGGACGCCGACACCGCCGCCCCAGCCCATGCCCTTGCGGCCGAGGTGGTCGCCGGTGTCGGTGACGTGCACCTCGCCGGCCTCGTCCTTCGTGACGAGGATCACGCCGTCGGTCTTGACCTTCTTCGTCCTTGACGAGCTTCACCAGCCCGTCGAAGTCCTTCTGTGCCGCCTCCAGCGTCCGGTAGGCGGCCAGGACCAGGTCGAATGCGTCACTCACGGTGCCTCCTCGTGTCCATCGGCGCATCAGGCCGACTCGGGCTCAGTGTGCGGCCTCTCGTGCGGCTGCTGGCAGGGTGCTGTAACCGGTGGGTAAGTGAGCGTCCATACTAGTCCCGCGGGCAGACGGCTGACAACGATGTCCGGGAACGCGACGGGGCGGCCCTTGGGCCGCCCCGTCGCGTTCGTCAGCATGTTCGAGCCGTCGTCTTCGCAGTGCCTCAGGCCTCGAGGCCGATCTCGGCGCCGACCGCCAGCAGGTCTTCGGGGTGCAGCCAGCTGTCGGCGAGCGGGACGCCGCCGGCTCCCCTGATGGCGTCGCGCAAGGGGATCGCCCAGGTGTGCTCGAGCACCGCGACGACTGCCGTCATGCCCTCGGGGATCGCGTCGGCGATGTACCAGACCTGCGTCCTCGTCGAACATCGTGCCTTCGTCGGCCATCGCCACAGCGCCGGCGGGGCGCCGACCTCGGCGCCCTCCTCGCCGGCCGCACCGAAGCCGATGAACGCGCCGGCCACGGCGCCGAGCTTCAGCAGCTCGTCCTCGTCGCTGATCTCGATCTTGTCGATGGAGCCGTCGTCGTTCTTGTGCACCGCGAGCAGGTCGACGAGCGCGCACCACGTCGGCGTCGCGCAGTCGCTTCAACTCTTCGAGCGCCTTGCCCTTGAACTGGGCGTCCTCACCGAAGCCGACGACCAGGATCTGTACCGGACCCATTGCCATTCTCATTCCTCCCGTGTGGGTCGTGAGACTCGTCCTCACATGTTCTGCAGGATCTTCTGCTTCTCGAGGTCGAACTCGGCCTGCGTCAGGACGCCCTGGTCGAGCAGGCCCTTGAGCTGCGTCAGCTTCTCGATACTGTCTTCCTGAGTGGGTGCCGCCGGCGCGGGAGCGGCGTACTGCGGCTGCTGTTGCGCCTGCAGATCGGCGATCTGGGCGTTCTGGTCGGCCTCGGCCTGACGGCCCTGGGAGACCTTCTTGCCGGCGTAGTAGGCGGTGCCGCCTACGACCGCCGCCCTCATGAGCGGCCTTCTTCTGAGCATGGTTCCCTCCGTTGTCGATCGGCGTCTCGGTTCGCTGCGACTCGGCGTCCGGACGGCGTCGCTCAGGAGCTGACGTCCTCCGGGAGCGTGTTCGCCTAGCGCTATGTACCCACCCGCCCCGACATCGTAGCCACAGAGGCGCGCGCGAGTCGGTGACCTTCCGGTTACTAACATGCAGCGCCCCGGGCTGTCAATCGCCCCGGCCGCCGGGAGTGACGCTGATACCATGGCGCGACACCGCCCGCTCTCGAGCAGACGGAGACACGTCATGGACCACCACAACGCCTACGAGACCGCCGAATTCGCTGAGGTCTACGACGCGGTCTATGCGGACCGCGACGACGTCGGCTTCTGGCAGGCGATGGCCGACGCAGGGGACGGTCCCGTGCTCGAGATTGGCTGCGGGACCGGCCGTGTCATGCTCGCCCTCGCCCGCGCCGGCCACGACGTCACCGGGCTCGATCTCTCGACGCCCATGATCGAGCGCGCCCGCGCGAAGCTTTCGGACTGAAGCGCCGGAGGTGCGCGACCGGGTGCGGCTGGTCGTCGGCGACATGACCTCGTTCGATCTCGGCCGGCGCTTCTCCTCGATCATCAGTCCCTTCGGCGGCTTCCAGCACCTGACGACGGTCGACGCAACAGCTCGCCTGCCTGGCGTGCTGCCGCGCTCACCTGCGGCCGCGCGGCACGCTCGTGCTCGACCTCTTCAACCCGTCCCCCGTCCCGACCGACTGGCTGCAGGACGAGCCGGTCGACGCCGAGGACTCCGGCGACGGTCGTGGAGTGGACCGCGCGGCCGGCGCATCCGCTCGTGGATCAACGTGGTCGGGTACCGCCCCGCGGAACAGGTCAACGAGTGCGAGCTGGTCTGCGAGATCGTCGAGGCAGACGGCTCGAGCTGGCGGATCACCGACGCCTTCCCCTTGCGGTACATCTTCCGCTACGAGCTCGAGCACCTTCTCGTGCGCGCCGGCTTCGAGCTCGTCGACCTCTACGGCGACTACGACCGCTCGCCGTTCGCCGACGAGTCGCCGGGCATGATCGCTGTGGCCCAGCCCTCGGGCGCCTGAGCACGGCCGGCGAGGGCACCTGCTATGCTCGCGGGAGGCGGCAGTGAAGATACGGCGTCATCTCTGCAGGGAAGAGGAGGCTCGATGACCGGCGACGTCGGCGGACCCGGGGCAAGACGCGAGGCCACCACGGACGCCATGCTCGACGCCGCCGAGCGGCTGTTCTCCGAGCGACGGCTTCACCGCCGTCTCGGTTCGCGACATCGCCCAGGCGGCCGGCGTCAGCCACGCGCTCGTCCACCGCTACCTGGGGCCGAAGGAAGAGATCTATCGTGCCGTCCTGAAGCGCAACGAGGACGTCATTCGCGACGCCGCCGGGGACGACCGACGATCTCGATGCGGCCCTCTCCCTGATGATCCGGCAAGGCCTGGCCAACCATCGGCGCCTACCTGCGCCTGGTCGCCCACTCCGCGCTGCACGGTCTGCCCTACGAGGCGACCATGGGCAGGTTCCGCGCCACCGAGCGCCTCATCGAGCTCGCCGAGAGAAGAGCGGCCGGCGCGAGCGGAGCGCGAGCCGGACGCGCTGCGCGCCCCGCCTCGCCGTCGCCGCGATCGTCTCGCTCTATCTGGGATGGGTCTCCCTCGAGCCGTGGATCGTGCGGGCCGCCGGGCTTCAGGACTTCGACGAGGAGACCCTCGCCGCGGGGCTGGAGCGCATCATTCTCGGCATCGCCGACGCGAACTTGCCCGGAGGCGACGGCTGAGGCCCGTCACGGGTCGCAGACCACGTCCTTCTCGAAGCGCATCTTGCACATCGCGTACTCCTCGGGCACGGCGATCGGGTAGTCGCCGGTGAAGCAGGCGCGGCAGAACTGCGTCTCGGGAAGGCCGGTGCTGGCCTGGAGGCCTTCGAGCGTGAGGTAGTGCAGGGTGGTGGCGCCGACCTTGCGGCGGATCTCGTCGACGCTCATGTTGGCGGCGATGAGCTCGGCGCGCGTGGCCATGTCGATGCCGTAGAAGCAGGGCCACTTGATGGGCGGCGAGCTGATGCGCAGGTGGACCTCTTTCGCGCCGGCGCCCATCAGCATGTCGACGAGCTTGGTGGTCGTGTTGGCGCGCACGATCGAGTCGTCGACGACGACGAGGCGCTTGTCCTTGATGACCGACGTCAGCGGGTTGAGCTTCATGCGGATGCCGCGCTGGCGCAGGTCGTCGTCGGGCTGGATGAAGGTGCGGTAGACGTAGCGGTTCTTGATGAGGCCCTCGGCGTAGGGGATGCCGGTGGCGTTGGCGTAGCCGATCGCCGCCGGCATCCCCGTGTCGGGCACGGGGATCACGAGGTCGGCCTCGACCGGCGCCTCGAGGGCGAGGTGGCGGCCCATCTGCTGGCGCGCCTCGTGGAGGTTGCGCCCGGCCATCATGCTGTCGGGCCGGGCGAAGTAGATGAACTCGAAGATGCACAGGGCCGGGCGCGCGCCCTCGAGCTCGACGCGCGCGCTGCGCAGGCCGTGCTCGGCGTCGGCGATGACGATCTCGCCGGGGGCGATCTCGCGCTCGAACGAGGCGCCGATGATGTCGAGCGCCGAGGTCTCGCTGCTGATCACCGGGTGGCCGTCGAAACGGCCGAGAACGAGCGGGCGCACGCCGTACGGGTCGCGGAAGCCGACGAGAGCGTCGCCCGAGAGGACGGCGGCCGAGAACGCGCCGCGGATCTTGCTGACCGCGGTACGCACCGCGCCGAGTAGGTCGCCGTGCGCCTGGTGGGCGATGAGCGCGGTGATCACCTCCGTGTCGGTCGTGCCGGAGAACTTGACGCCCTGGGCGACCAGCTCGTCGCGCAGCTCCGTCGTGTTGACGAGGTTGCCGTTGTGGCCCAGCGCGATGACGTCACCGTTGCGCGAGCGCACCAGCGGCTGCGAGTTCTGCCAGTGGGACGACCCGGTGGTGGAGTAGCGCACATGGCCGATCGCGTGCTGGCCGGAAAGGCTCGTGAGCATGCGCTCGTTGAAGACCTGCGACACGAGGCCCAGGTCCTTGATGACGGTGACCTGGCCCTCGTCCGAGACCGCGATGCCGGCGCTCTCCTGGCCGCGGTGCTGAAGCGCGTAGAGTCCGAAGTACGCGAGGCGGGCGACGTCGTGCCCGGGGGCGAAGACGCCGAAGACGCCACAGGCGTCGTGGAGATGACGATGGTCAGGCAAGTCGGTCGGGCAGTGACTCGTAGGCGGCGCTGAGGGCGCTCACCGGCATCGAGAACAGCTCATCGCTCTTGATGGTACACCGCAGGGACTCGCCGGTCACGACGCCGACGACCCGATGCGGGACGTCGGCGAGCAGCGCTTCGACAGCCTCGAGGTCAGCCGGCGCGCAGGTGACGACGACGCGGGTCGGCGCCTCGCCGAACAGGGCGAGGTCGGGCCGCCCGGCGGCGCCCTGCGGCTGCCCCGGCGCTGCGAGCAGCGCCTCGGGCAGCTCGACGTCGGCGCCGCGCCAGCGGCCCGCATCGGCGTGGCCCGCGGCTGCGGCGGTGGCCGTCTCGGGGTCGCCGAAGCGAGTCCCGCCGTTCACGCCGCTTCCGATCGCGCACTCCGCGAGGGCGACGGCGAGGCCGCCCTCGGCGCAGTCGTGAGCGCTCTTGAGGAGGCGGCGCCCGACGGCGGCGCGCAGCGCCGCCTGCAGGCGCCGCTCGGCCTCGAGGTCGACGTCGGGCACGCGACCCTCCACCTTCCCGAAGTGCACCTTCTGGTACTCGCAGCCGTCCATCCAGGCCGCGTCGGGTCCCAGCAGCAGGACGAGGTCGCCCTCGTCCTTGAAGCTGTGGTCGATGTGGACCGAGACGTCGTCGTACAGACCCAGCATACCGACCATCGGCGTCGGGTAGATCGCGTTGCCGAAGCTCTCGTTGTAGAAGCTCACGTTGCCGCTGACGACCGGCGTGTCGAGTGCCTCGCAGGCCTCGGCCATGCCTTCGATCGCCTGCTCGAACTGCCAGTAGATCTCGCCCTTCTCGGGGTTGCCGAAGTTGAGGCAGTCGGTGACGGCGACCGGCAGGGCGCCGGCGCAGCTCAGGTTGCGCGCCGCCTCGGCGACCGTCGCCTTGGCGCCGCGGTACGGGTCGAGGTAGCAGTGCCGGCCGTTGCAGTCGTTGGCGAAGGCGATGCCCCGCGTCGTGTCCTTCACGCGCAGCACCGCGGCGTCGCCGCCGGGGATCTGCACCGTGTTCGCCTGGACGATGTAGTCGTACTGCTCCCAGGCCCAGCGCTTGTCGGCGATGTTGGGCGCGGCGAGCAGCTCCGCCAGCGCCGCGCCGAGATCCTGCGCCGGCGGGTACGCCGCATCGGTCACGGCGACCGGGTCGTCGACGATGTACTCGGGCTTGACCGAGGGCGTGCGGACGACCGGCGACTCGTCGGCGAGCCGACGGGCCGGGATGTCGCCGACCATCTCGCCGTGCCAGTAGATGCGCAGCATCTTCGAGTCGGTGACCGCGCCGATGACGGTGCAGTCGAGGTCCCAGCGGTCGCACACCTCGCGCACCGCCTCGAGCTTGGCCGGCTCGACGATGCTCAGCATGCGCTCCTGGCTCTCGCTGATCATGATCTCCCAGGGCTCCATGTCGGCCTCGCGCAGGGGCACGCGGTCGGCGTGGATGTCGAGGCCGACCATGCCCTTGCTCGCCATCTCGCAGCTCGAGCTGGTGAGGCCGGCGGCGCCGAGGTCCTGCATGCTCACGACCAGGTGGTCGTGGAGCAGGATGAGGCAGGCCTCGATGAGCTTCTTCTCGGTGAACGGGTCGCCGACCTGGACCGACGGGCGCTTCTCTTCCAGGGTCTCGTCGAACTCCTGGCTGGCGAGCACGCTGGCGCCGCCGATGCCGTCGCGGCCGGTCTTGTTGCCGATGAGCACGACGTGGTTGCCGACGCCGGCCGCCTTGGCGCGCACGATCTGGTCGTGGCGCAGGATGCCGGCCGCCATGGCGTTGACGAGGCAGTTGCCCTCGTAGCTGGGCTCGAAGTAGATCTCGCCGCAGACGGTCGGGATGCCGAGGCAGTTGCCGTAGTGGGCGATGCCGCCGACGACCCCGTCGAGCAGGTAGCGCTGGCGCGGCTCGTCGAGCTCGCCGAAGCGCAGCGAGTCGCACGAGACGATCGGCCGCGCCCCCATCGTGAAGATGTCGCGCACGATGCCGCCGACGCCGGTCGCCGCGCCCTGGAAGGGCTCGACCGCCGACGGGTGGTTGTGGCTCTCGACCTTCATCGCGATCGCCCAGCCGTCGCCGATGTCGATGATGCCGGCGTTCTCGCCGGGGCCCTGGAGGACGCGCGGCCCGCTCGGTCGGGAAGCGCCCGAGGACCGGGCGCGAGTGCTTGTAGCTGCAGTGCTCGCTCCACATGAGCGAGTAGATGGCGAGCTCGACGTACGTCGGCTCGCCCCCCTGGATCTCGCAGATGTGGGCGAACTCGTCGGCCGTGAGGCCGAGCTTGATGGCGGCGTCGACGTCGGCGCGCCGGCTCACGTACTCGGCGCTCATGCCGGCACCTCCGCGCGCTGCATCACAGCGTCGATCATCGACTGGAAGATCTTGCGCCCGTCGGCGCCGCCGGCCATGTGGCGCTTCGACCGAGTTCTCGGGGTGCGGCATCATGCCGAACACGTTGAAGGTCTCGTTGCAGATGCCGGCGATGTTCTCGACGGCGCCGTTCGGGTTGGCCGCGGCCGTGAGCTCGCCGCGCGCGTCGGCGTAGCGCAGGACGATCTGACCGTTGGCCTTCATGCGCTCGAGCGTCTCCGGGTCGACGGCGTAGTTGCCCTCGTTGTGCTTGACGATGATGCGCAGCAGGTCGCCGGCGTCGCACGCGCTCGTGAAGGGCGTGTCCGTGTTCTCGACGCGCAAGTTCACGTAGCGGCAGACGAACTTGAGGCCCATGTTGCGCAGGAGCCCGCCGGGCAGAAGGCCGGACTCGACGAGGGTCTGGAAGCCGTTGCAGATGCCGATCACGAGGCCGCCGCCCTCGGCGAAGTCGCGCACGGCCTGCATGATGGGGCTGAAGCGGGCGATGGCGCCGCAGCGCAGGTAGTCGCCGTAGCTGAAGCCGCCCGGCAGGATGACGGCGTCGACGCCGGCGAGGTCGGTGTCCTTGTGCCACAGGTACTGGGCGGTCGCGTCCGGGAAGGTGCCGATCGGCGTGGTGGGCGTCGGTGTCGCAGTTGGAGCCGGGAAAGACGACGACGCCGAAGCGCACGGGCCGGGGAGCGGCGGACGGCATGGCTCGCCTCACCCCTCGTCGACGGCGAAGGTGAAGTCCTCGATGATGGGGTTGGCGAGCAGCTTGCGGCACATCTCGTCGACCTCGGCCTCGGCCTGTGCGGCCGTCGTCCCCGCCGGCGGGTCGAGCCTGAATTCGATGAACTTGCCGATGCGCACCGCGCTCACGCCCTCGAAACCCAGGTTCGGAAGGGCCCGTTCGACCGTGGCGCCCTGGGGGTCGAGGATGCCCTGTTTGGGCGTGATGTAGACGCGGACGTTCATCGGTTCACCTGCCCGGGAGACGCTGTGGGGACGGGGCTCAGTCTATCGGAACCGCATGACGTGCGCCGCCTCGTCCTGGCCGCCCGGCGGCGCGCCCGTCACGGCGCACCGGGCGCATAGGAAGGGGCCGGGCGGGGCGCTCCGCGCCAGGCCCGGCCCCTCCTTCCGAGGGTCTTGTGCGGCGACGCTTCTCAGGCGGCCTTCTGCGCCTTCTCCGCCTGCTTCGCCAGGTGCTCGCCGATCTCGTCGGCCTGGCGCTCAAAAGCGTCGAGGTCGGTCCCGAGTCCGAACAGGTACGTGCTGTACTTCGCCGTGTCCGAGGCGAACCGTGCGGCCTCTTCCGCCTGCTCCGCCGTGGCGCCCATCATGCCGGCGGCGGCGCGATGGAAGTACGTGCAGTACGGGCAGTGGATCGCGGCGGCGACGCCCAGACCGATCAGGTGCTTCTCGCGGGCCGTGAGGGCGGTGTCCTCCATCTGGAAGTGCTTCCACTCGGCCCACTCGCGCTCGAGTGTGTCGTCGGGCATCTCGGCGAAGAACCCGGGGACTTGCCCCAGGGTCGCGACGATGTCGCGTTCTGTGTCTGACCGGCTCATCGTGTGCCTCCAGTACCGGTCGAGGATGCAGGTTGGGAGTGCGTTAGCACTCGGAACATTGATACCCCGATCTCCCCATTCTTGACGCCGTTGGCCGGTCGCTGGGTCGCGCCAAGAAGCAGAAGGGGCCGGGCGGCTGGCGCCGCCGCTCCGTCTCGGCGCGCCGCCGCTCAGGCGGGCGCGCCGCCCACGTGCTTCAAGATGAACTCCACCGTGCGCCGGGCGGCGTCGACCCGGTTCTCGGTGCCGCTGATCTGGTGGCCTTCGTCCGGGTAGATGACCGCCTCGCACTCGATGCCGTTGGCGCGCACGCGCTCGGCGACCTCGTCCACCTGGCCGGGTGGGCAGCGCGGGTCGAGCGCGGCCGCCATGATGAGCAGCGGCGCCTTGATCCGCTGCAGGTGGTTGATCGGCGAGGAGTACTCGAGACGGGCTCGGTCGGTCACGAGATCGCCGCTGTTCTCCTTGTCCCACCAGACCAGGTCGGCGCGCACCGCCGGGTCCTGCTGGGCCCAGATGAAGTCGAAGAACGGCACATCGGCGACCCCGCAGGCCCAGAGGTCGCGGGAACTGGGTGAGGAGGGCCATCGTGTGGAAGCCGCCCCAGCTGGCGCCGGTGCAGGCGATGCGCGCCGGGTCGCAGCCCTGGGCGACCAGATAGGCGTGGGCGCCGGCCACGTCCTGGATCTCGCCCTGGCCGACGAGGTAGCGGTTGGCGAGCTGCCAGGTGCGGCCGTAGCCGTCGCTGCCGCGGTAGTTGGGGTGGATCGACCATGCACCCGGCGGCGAGGAAGGCGTCGCGCAGCGGGTCCCACTCGTTCGAGTGATGCCACGTGGGACCGCCGTGGACGATCACCACGCCGCTGCCGTTGTGCTTGGCGGGCCTGAAGACGAGGGCGGGCACGTCGGCGAGCCGGTCGAGGCTGCGGTAGCGCACGTGCTCCCCGGTGACGAACCGGTGGTCGGCGAGGTCGTCGGGAAGCCCGTGCGTGAGGCGGGTCACGCGGCCGTCGGCGACCTCGACGCGGAAGAGGTCGGCAGGCACCCCGGGCCCGCTGAGGACGACGATGACGGCGGAACCGTCGGGCGTGAAGCGCGGGTGGTAGTGGTTGCCGCGGCCGACGTTGAGCGTGGTGACCTTGTCGGTCGTGAGGTCCAGATGCCGGAGCGCCGTCTCGGCCTCGTGGTCGGTGAGGAAGACGAGGCCGTGGCCGTCCGGCGACCAGACCGGGTGATGCGCATCGCGGTCGCCGTCCCACGCCCACTCGATCGTGTCGAGCCCCACGTCGTAGACCCCGATGGCGTAGCGGTCGTGGAGCACGCCGGTGAAGGCGATGCGCGTGCCGTCGGGCGACCAGCGGGGGTGCCAGGCGAGGACCGGGTCGTCGCCGCCGATCGCGCGCATCGCACCGCCGTCGACGTCGGCGATGAAGACGGCGGCGTCCTGACCGTGGGTGTCGCACTGGAAGGCGATATGGCGTCCGTCGGGCGACCAATCCGGCGCCCAGTCGTTGTAGTAGTGCTCGGCGAGCAGGCGGATCGCCTCGCCGCGCGGGCTTGCGGCGGCGGGCATCACGGCCGCCGCGTAGCTCTCCCCGTGGTCCATCGAGAACGCGAGTCGCGTGCCGTCCGGCGACAGGTCGAAGTCGACCGAGATCGAGAGGTCGGGCGTGTCGGGGAGAAGGTTCTCGCAGTCGCCGCTCGTCAGGTCGTAGCGGTAGATGTCGTAGCACTCCGAGCCGCGGTCGTCGCGCGCGAAGTACAGGTAGCGTCCGTCGCGCGAGTACTTCGGGGCGCCGCAGGGGTCGTCGATCTCGACAAGGCGCCGCGGCGCCGTGCGTCCCCAGCTGTCGACGGTGAAGACCTGCCAGTCCCCGCCCTGGCGCCACTCGAAGGCGACCGTCTCGCCGTCTGGGGAGATGGAGAAGGCGCGTCCCTCTGACGCGACCTCCGGCACCGCGGCGAGTCGTTCGATGAGTGTGCTGCCCACGTTGACCCCCCTTGGCGACGTCCGACGCCGCCTAGGATAACGCGGCGGGCGCCGGCGGTGCGCCGTCGTCCTCGGGCCGATCGTCACCGTCGCACGGGATGCAACGTCACCGTGCCGGAGTCGCCGCTTCATACCCAGGGTGCTTGACGGCGCCGGCGAAGCGCGCCGGGCGCGCCGCGGTCTCCACCGCCGGGCTGACGACGGCCGCCGCCGGGTCGTCTACAGTCACGGGGCCACGATCGCCAGCGGCGCCGACGCTCCCGCGTCCCACCGGTGATCAGGGTCACCCGGCTGCGGCCGGAAGGATGGATGGTGACACCTGGTCCTGGGAGGCTCCGCCATGGCTCATGCCGACACCGACGAGGCCGCGCCCGCATCGCGTGGCGGCTCCCCTTCGACCGATCGCGTCGCCCCCCACCCCCGTCCCTCCAGGGGGGCCGGCGGCCCGCGTCAGCGGGCCGCCGGCCGGGTCCTTCGCGGCGACGGCGGCCCCGTCCTTGCCGACGGCCGCCGCCCCGCGCTCCTGCTCGAGCCCGACCCGCTGCTTCGACCGGTGGCCGAGAACGCCGTGCGGCAGCTCGGCTTCGAGCCGGGCGTCGTCCCTGCGCCCGTTCTCTTCCTCGACCTCGGTGGTCTTCAGACCTGCCCGTGGCGCGCTGCGCCGGAGGGCGCGATCGTCGTCGGCTACGTGGCTGGTCGTCCTCTCACCGCCGCGGCCCACTTCTTCCACGACTGCTGCGCGCAGGTGCTCGAGCTGCGCGCCACGGCCCGCGGTCCGCAGTTCACGGCGCTGATCCTTCCGCCCGCCCTCGCGTCGGCACCGCTCGACCGTGCGGGAGGCCGACGTCCTCGCCCTGCTGCTCGTCGGCGCGACCGATCGCGCGGCCGCTGCCGCGCTCGGCGTGGCGCCGGCGACCATCCGGACGCACGCCCGCGCCCTGTTTCGCAAGGTCGGGGCGGCGGACAGACACGAGCTGCGGCGGCTCGATGTGCGGTCGCCTGGCATCGCCGCCCCTCTGGGGGACCTGATGGCCGCCCCTCTGGGGGACCTGTGCGCCGCCCCGTTCGACCGCTCGTCGGCGAACGCCGACCCTGCTCGCCCGGCGTTCGCTGCGCCGTAGGTCGCCGTCCCTCCGTCAGGTTTGCGCGCCTTTCCCGCCGAGGTTCGCGCAGGATCACCCCGTGGTCGCACCCCGGTCGCTCAGGGATAATGGGGACCGGATACTGTCGCGAGCAGCGGCGGGCGCGTAGGCGCGCCCGCCGACACCATCGACCCGCGGGGTGGGGAAGCCATGCAGGCTGTTCTCGAAGTCCTGACAGCCGACGAACAGGCCCAGGTGCACGAGCGCACGCTCAAGGTGCTGTGGGAACACGGCATGCGCGTCGACCCGGACGAGGGGCGCCGGGCCCTGGCCGCCGCCGGCGCCCAGGTCGACGAGGCGACGCGCATGGTGCGCTTCCCCCGCGAGCTCGTCGAGGAGGCGATCCGCCTCGCCCCCAGGCAGTTCGCCCTCGGGGGGCGCAGGCCGGAGTTCTCCTTCCCCCTCAACGCCGGCGGTTTCACGCTGCTCGCCGACGGCGGGGCGACGACGCTGCTCGACCGCCGCACCGGCGAGCGCCGCGCCCCCACGCGCGAGGACTGGATCGAGGCGACGACCCTCATCGACGCCTTCGACGACGTCGGCCTCTTCTGGTCGCTCTGCCACCACCCGTCCGACGACCAGGGTCTGCACGGCTTCGTCGACTACCTGACGGACGTGTTCGCGACCTTCGGCAAGCACGTCCAGGACTCGTTCGGCGAGCCGGCCGTCGCTCCGTGGGTCCTCGAGGTGCTCGACATCGTGTTCGGCGGCCGCGACGAGGTCCGGCGGCGCCACCCATTCTCGTTCCTCATCACGCCGACCTCGCCGCTGATCATCGAGGCCGACTACACGGGCACGTGGCTGGCTATGCGCGGCTGGGACATCCCGGTCGCCGTGATGCCCATGCCGCTGATGGGCGCGACGGCGCCCGGCAGCCGCCTGGGCACGGTCCTCACCGCCAACTGTGAGGTCATGGGGACGCTGTGCCTGGTCCAGGCCGCCGCCCCGGGCACGCCGTTCATCTACGCGCCCGTGCTGGCGACGATGGACCCGCGGACGGGCCGCTACGGCGCCGGCGCCGTCGAGCAGGGCGCGATGAGCCTGGCGGCGATCGCCATGGCGCGGTACTACGGCCTCCCGGTGGAGGCCTCGGGATCGAGCACCGACGCCTTCGAGCCGGGCGCGCAAGCGGCCTACGAGAAGGCGGCCATGGGCATCATGGTCGCCATGGGCTGGCCGGACATCCTGGTCGGGCCGGGCCTGCTGGGCGGCGCCATCATGCTGAGCTTCGAGCAGGTGGTCATCGACATCGAGATCTTCCGCCTTGCACGGCAGGGCCGTGCCGGGGTGCCGGTCGGCGACGAGCTCTGGCTCGACGACGTCCTCACCCGCGTCGGCCCCGGGGGCACGTTCATCGGCGAGCCCTCGACACGGCGCAACATACGCGAGGGCGAGTGGCTGCTGAGCGGTTTGGGCAACCGCGACACGTTCGAGACGTGGCAGGCGGCCGGCGGGCTCAGCACGGTCGAGGCGGCGCGGGCGCGGGTCGAGGAGATCCTCGCCGTCGAGCGCCCGCCGGGCCTCGACGACGCCCAGCTGGGCGCGCTGCGCGCGCTGGCGAAGCGGGCGGCTGAGGCCTGACCCCGCCGCGCGGCGCCGGCGGCCTCAGTCGTCGCCGAGCGCGTCGAAGACGAGCCCCGTGAGCAGCTTGGGGTAGAAGTAGGTGGACTTCTGCGGCATCGTCTCGCCCTGCTCGGCGACGGCGCGCACCTCGCTCACCTGTGTGGCGTTGATGAAGGCGCCGAACGTGTACGCCCCGCTCGCGAGCCGGCGGAACGCCTCCTCAGGGCTCGTCACGTAGTCGATATGGCCTTCGGTGGCGGCGGGGTCGACGCCGAGGACGTCGCGCAGGATCAGGTAGTGGAGGACGGTGACCGCGAGCTGCGCGGAGGCCGGCGAGAAGCCCTCGTCGAGGAGGTGGGCGACGCTCGCCGGGTCGCGGAGCTCGACCGTGCAGCAGGCCATCTCACGCGGGAAGTACAGGCCGAAGACCTTGCCCCTGTCGGTGAAGGTGTGCAGGTGCGCGGCGATCGTCTGGCAGCTCGCGGCGTCGGCGCCTTGCTCGGGGAACACGGTGAAGTGCTCCCGCATGCGTTCGAGGACGACGTCCATGGGTGGCACGTCGACGCCCTTGAGCAGCCGGTGGGTGGGGAACACCGTGAGGCCGGGGTCGTTCATGCTGCAGAGGTAGACCATGAGCCAGTCGGCGCTCGCGTCGCCGGCGGTGCGACGCTCGTCGCGGTAGTGGACGGCGGTCTCGTAGCGGTGGTGGCCGTCGGCGATGAACAAACGCTGGTCGCGCAGCAGCGCGCAGACGCGCGCCGCCGGCGCGCCGCTCACCGGCGCCAGGCGGTGCGTGTTGCCCTCGCGGTCGTGGGCGGTCTGAGGGGCGGCGGCTGGGCCGCCGAAGGCGGCGTCGGCCGCCGCCGCCAGCGCCGCGGTCACCGCGCCGTCGTCGTCCGGGTACAGGAGGAAGACCTGGCTCAGGGCGGCGTGCGTCGCGCGCGTGAGCGCGAGGCGGTCGGCCTTGGGTCCGGCGTGCGTCTTCTCGTGCGGCAGGACGACGCCCTCCGAGAAGGGGGTGACGCGGAGGCGGGCGACGACGCCGCGGCGCAGGCGCTCGAAGCCGTCGGGGCCGCGGTACGACTGCTCGACGAGGTACAGCGACGGCGTCCCGTCGCGAACGAGGACGCCGTCGTCGTGCCAGCTTCTGAACGTCGCCGCGGCCCGGGCGTACGGGTCGCCGGCCGCGCCGGCGTCCTCTGGCGACGCCGGAAGGTCGACGTGGATCGCGTTGTAGGGACTGCGCGCGCGCAGCGCGCGCACCTCGTCGTCGGCGAGCACGTCGTAGGGCGGCGAGACGACCTCGTCGAGGGCGACGCGCGCGCCGTCGTACCGGCTGCCTTGGAACGGGGCGATCTCGGCCACGGTCCCTCGTCCTTCTACGGCTGGATGACGACGGTCATGCCGAGGGCGACCCGCTCGTAGAGGTCCTCGACGTTGGGGATGTGCATGCGGATACACCCGTGCGAGGCGTAGGTCCCGATGGAGCCGTCGTCGGGCGTCCCGTGGATGCCGACCGCGGGCGCGCTCGTCCCGATCCATCGCGTGCCGAGCGGGTTCTCGATCCCCGGCGGGATCGGCTTCGCGTCCTTCGCCCACTCCGAGTCCGGCGGGTACCAGGTCGGGTCGACGATCATGCGGACGACGGCGTACGTCCCGGTGGGCGTGGGGTAGGCGCTCTGGCCCGCCGCGACGCGATACGCCGTGACGAGCTTGCCCGCCCGGTAGAAGCGCAGCGTGAGTTCCGAGAGGTCGACGACGATGCGCCCGCTCAGCGCGTTCAGCGTCTCTCCTGCGACGCGGCCGTCGACGGCCAGACCGTAGCGCTCCTGGAACGACTCGACGCCCGCCGCGGTGGCGGCGTCGTACGTGCCGCTGAGGGTGCCGCCGTACAGGCCGCGCGCGCGCAGCAGGGCCTGCAGGTCGCGCACGTCCCTGCCGCGCGCACCCCGCCAGAGCGCGGCGGCACCGAACCGCTCGGTGCTGTCGACGACGAACACCGTCCGGACTCTGGCCCGGTTGCCGCCGCCGTCGGTGGCCGTGACGACCAGCCTGTGCTGGCCCTGGGCGAGGTGCGAGAGGCGGAGGCGCGCCGCGCCGGCTCCGCCGGTGACACGCGCCGGCGCGCCGTCGATGACCGCCGTCACCGCCGGCGACGCCTCGACGTCGGCGGCGGTCATGCGGACCGTAAGCGTCGCCCGGCGGACCGTCTTGGGCACGGTGTCGACCGAGAGCGTCGGCACCGTCGCATCGACGTAGACGGCCAGGGCCTCCGCCGTCGCGTTGCCGGCCCAGTCGCGTGCCGTGAACAGGAGCGTCGCCGGACCCGGCTCCAGGTCCGGACGAAGGACGAAGCGACCGTCGGCGTCGGCGTACGTCATCGCCGGCAGGGGGCCGCCCGTCACTTCGACCCTGGCGCGCGGCTCGGTCATCCCCGTCACCTCGGGCGGCGATGTCGTGAGTGTCCCGTCGGCGGTGTCCGGGTCGAGCCGGATCGTCGGCGCCGTCGTGTCGACGGTGAACGTGAGGCGCTCGTCGAGACGCCGGCGGATGAGGTTGGAGCTGTCTGCGCGAACGCGCACCGTGTGTGCGCCGTCCTCGAGCTCGATGCCCGCGATCGTCAGGAGCTCCCCATCCCATTCCGCCTGGGCGGTCACGTCGCGGTCGTCAAGGGTCACGTGCAGGCTCTCGGGGTCGGTCAGGCCAATGACGCGCAGCACGATGTCGGGCGTCGCGTCGCTGACGAACCCGCCGCCGAGGGGCGGTTCTGCGGCCACCCGCGGAAGGCCCGCGAGCTCGTACACGACGCCCGCGACGAGGAGGGCGACGAGAGCGACGGCGAGGTAGCTGGGCCAGCGGCGGGCGGAGCGCGAGCGGTAGACGCGGCGTTCGGTCGTCGACATGCGGTCGTCCTGGTCGGGGCGGGCAGGTGCAGCCCCGCGGTCGCGGAGCCTTCGGGCGTCTGGGGCGAGTATACCCGCGCTCATCGCGCCCGGCCGGGAGCGGCGGGCGCGATGGCAGGAAATCGTCCCCGGGCGCGAAATGCCCCACCATGGACGGGCCCCTCGACGAGCTTCTCGCCGACGTCGCGGCCGGCCGCCGCACGGCGGAGGACGCGGCGGCCGCCTTGCGCGACCTGGGCTACGTCGGCGTCGGCGACTTCGCCCGCCTCGACGTGGGCCGCGCCGCGCGCGCGGGCACGCCCGAGTTCATCTACGCCGAGGCGAAGACGGTGGAGCAACTCGTCGCCGTCGTCGACGCGTACCTGGGCCACAACGACACGGTCCTCTGCAGCCGGACGAGCGCCGAGCAGGCGGCGGCGGTCGCGGAGCGGCAGCCCGGCGCCGAGTACGACCCACGCAGTCGCGTGCTGGTCGTGCGCCGGCCGGACGCCGCGCCGCCTGCGGCGCGCGGCTCGGCCGGCGTCCTCGCCGCCGGCACCAGCGACGTCGCCGTCGCCGAGGAGGCGGCCGCCGTGTGTCGCAGCATGGGCGTCGCCGCCGTCACCGCCTACGACGTCGGCGTCGCGGGTCTGCATCGTCTGGCCGGCCCTCTCGACGAGATGCGCGCCGCGGGCGTCGCCGCGATCGTCGTCGCCGCGGGGATGGAGGGCGCCCTGCCGTCCGTCGTCGCCGGTCTCGTCGACGTGCCGGTGATCGGGCTCCCGACCTCGACGGGGTACGGCCTCGGCGGCCGCGGTGAGGCGGCTTTGCTGGGCATGCTGCAGAGCTGCAGCCCGGGGCTCGTCGTCGTGAACATCGACAACGGCGTCGGTGCCGGCGCGACGGCGGCGCTGATCGCCCGGCAGGCGGCCGGGTGAGCCCGATGCAGCGTCTTCCCTTCATCCTTCGCGACCACCGTGACCAGCTCCGTCAGCGCTGGCTCGCCGCGCTGCAGGAGGTCGGAGCCGGCGAGGACTACCGCGAGCTCATGGCGAGCGCCGTCGGCGACCGCTTCGTGCGCAAGTTCGTCGACGATCTCATCGCGCTCAGTGAGGTCGAGACGTACGAGCTGCCCGCGCTGCGCCGCCGGCTGCACGAGGACGCGGCGCGCGAGGCGGAGTACCGCCTCGGCCTGGGTTTCGCCCGCCTCGACCTGGTCAAGGGCTGGCAGACCCTCAACGCGGCCGTCGTGGACGTGCTCGAGGACGCTCTCGTGATGGGCGAGCTGCCGCCGCCGGGCGAGGTCCTGCTCGAGCTCAAAGCGTTCGGCACGCTCCTCGACCACATGGTCCGCACGACGCTGGGCACGGCGCCGGCTGAGTCAGGCGCGGCCGGGTAGGGCGAGGGAGTTTACTCGCCGCCGCCCACTCGCTAGGCTTGCCCGCGATGCTCAGACTGGCGCTCATCTTCGGGGGACGCTCGGCCGAACACGAGATCTCCCTCGCCTCGGCCCGGTTCGTCGCCGGCGCCCTGGAGCCCGGCAAGTACGAGGTCGTGCCCGTCGGCCTGTCGCGCGAGGGCCGCTGGCTGCGCCCGCGCGATCTCCAGGCGGCGCTGCACGACGGCCTCGAGTCGACGCCGTGCGACGTCGTGGACCTCGCCGTCGACCCTGCGCGTCCCGGCCTGCGATCCGGCGACGACCTCCTGCCGGTCGACGTCGCCTTCCCCATCCTGCACGGCACGTTCGGTGAGGACGGGACGATCCAGGGTCTGCTGGAGTGCGCCGGCCTGGCGTACGCCGGGGCCGGCGTGGCGGCGAGCGCGGTCGGCATGGACAAGGAGCTCATGAAGGCCGTGTTCGCCTCGGCGGGGCTTCCTCAGGTCGAGTACCTCGTGCTGCGCGGCGAGGGCTGCACCGGGCCGGCCGCGGTCGCCGCGGTCGAGGGGCGGCTGGACTACCCCGTCTTCGTCAAACCCTGCAATCTGGGGTCGAGCGTCGGCATGACCAAGGCCCACGACCGCGGCGAGCTGGGGCCTGCCCTCGAGCTGGCGGCGCGCTACGACCGCAAGGTGATCGTCGAGGCGGCGGTCGACGGGCGCGAACTCGAGTGTGCCGTGCTCGGCAACGACGAGCCGCGCGCCTCTTTGCCGGGCGAGGTCGTCCCCGGCAACGAGTTCTACGACTACGAGGCCAAGTACACCGACGGCATGATGACCTTCACGATCCCAGCGGCCCTCGAGCCGGCGCGCACCCGGGAGGTCCGCGACCTCGCCGTGCGCGCCTTCGCGGCGATCGACTGCGCGGGCTACGCGCGCTGCGACTTCTTCGTCGAGCGCGCCACCGGGCACATCCTCGTCAACGAGATCAACACGATCCCCGGCATGACGGCCATGAGCGCCTTCCCGCGTCTGTGGGAGGCGACCGGCGTGGGCAACCACGAGCTCGTCGACGAGATCGTCGCCCTGGGGTTGCAGCGGCACGCCGTCCGCCAAGGCCTGCTCACCACGCACTGAAGCGCGGCCGCGACGCCGCCGCGCGACGGACCCGCCCGCTACTCCGTGGTGCGCGTGATGGTCGGGTTCTGCACCTCATCGACCCAGTCGTCCAGGCCGGGGAGGTACTTGAGGTACTTGAAGACGTACGTGTCCGTGTGGTGCTGCACGGTGACCGTGAACGTCTCCGTCCCACTGACGGTCGCGACCGAGAACGCGACCAGGTCGGCATCGTTCGCTTCGACGTGTCGGGCGGCCGCCTCGCGGGCGGCATCGACGCTGCTGGTCTCCGCGTAGGCCTGCCTGGCCTCCGAGCCCGCGTCGGAGGCGTCGTCGCGGGCGTCCTGCTGCACGGTGAAGATGGCGACGCCGTCGAGAAGCACCGCCATCACGACGGCGATGGCGAGGAAGACGTAGAGCGCTTCCCGGATGAGTCCTTCTTGCCGGCGCCGGCGCGGCGTCCGCATCGCGACCTCCCTTGAGGCGGGCTGGTTCGTGTCAGGTCTCACGTCTTCCCCCATCGTCGTCGGAGTCCTTCCCGGCGGCGGCGGAAAACGGCCGCTCGCCGGCGTCGGGGGGCCGCAGGAAGCGCAGGCACACGAGGGCGATGTCGTCGGCCGGCGGCTGCGCGGCGAAGCGGCTCGCGCCGTCGAGGAGGGCGGCGACGACCTCCGCGGCCGGCCGGTCGTGCAAGCCGGCCAGGAGGTCGGGGATCGCGTCCTCGAAGAAGATCCCGCGCGCGTCGCGCAGCTCCGTGATGCCGTCGGTGAAGAAGACGACGAGGTCGCCGGATCCGAGCTCGATCACCTCCGACGGGTACGGGCTGAGGGCGACCTCGGGGTCGACCCCGATCGCCGGCGCGGTGAGCACCAGGGGCCGCTCGACTTCGCCGGGGCGTACGACGAACGGCGCCGGGTGCCCGGCGGTCGCGAGCTCGAGCGTGCCGCGGCGCACGCCGGCCAGGGCGAAGAGCAGCGTGACGAAGCGCTCGTGGTCGAGCTCTCCGAGCATGGCGTTGTGCAGCTCCTGCAGCGCCGCGCCGGGGCGGGTCGGCCACGAGAGCGTCCCGCCGGCCACGACGGCACGCAGGGCGTACTTGACGACGACCGTCGTCGCCAGCGCGTCGACGCCTTTGCCGGCGACGTCGCCGATGACGACCGCGAGGTGGCCGTCCGTACGGCTCTGGAAGTCGATGAAGTCGCCGCCACGGCCGGCGCCGTGGCTGGCGGAGCGGTAAGCCACGGCGACGTCGAGGCCGGGCACCTCGGGCGGATCGAGCGGAAGCAGCCGCTCCTGAAGGCGCGCCGCGATGTCCGCCTGGGTGCGGTAGAGGAGGGCGTGCTCGAGCGCGACGCCGGCGCGCGCCGCGAGCGCGGCGAGCGCCGCGCGGCGCCCCCCGGTGTCCGGCGGCAGGACCCCGCGCACGAGAAGGGCGCCGAGCAGGCGGTCGTCGCCGACGAGCGGCACGGCGAGGACGCGGGCGGTCGCAGCGGGCGCCCCCGTCGCGAACGCCTCCTCGATCACGGCGCGATCGTCGTCGCCCAACTCCGCGGCCTCCAGTTGGCGGCGGTTCTCGAGGCGCACCACGGTGACGTCGTCCGCACCGGTCACCTCGCGGGCGCGGGCGACTGCCTCCGCGAGGACGGACTGGGGGTCGAGTGAGAACAGCTCGCGCCCTCCGAGCAGCGCTTCCGCACCGAGGCGCTGCTCCGCATCCTGGCGTTCGCGGTCCGCCAGCGCCGTGAGGCGACGAGCCGTGTGACGCGCGACGAGGCGCAGGCAGCGGACCTCGTCGGCGGTGTACTCCGACGGCCGGTCGCCGACCTCGATGAACCCCATCGCTCCGCCGCCGGCCTCCATGGGCACGCAGGCGAAGCGCGAGAGCCGAAGAACGCCGGTGGTCTCGGGCAGGCACTCGGCGGTGCCGGGGAGGTCGTTGCAGGCGAGCGGCGTGCCCGATTCGCACACCCGCCCAGGCGCTCCCTCACCGAGCTCCCAGCGCAGGGGCGCGCCGGTCCAGCCCTCGCTCACGTCGAACCACTCGCCGGCGGTGACGGCTTCGCCGTCGAACAGGCCGGCGAGGCCGCGACGCGACGCCGTCGCCGCGCAGGCGGCTTCGACGGCCGCCCGGAGGGCGGCCTCCACCGAGCCGGCGGCCTCGACGGCGGCGAGCCCCTCGAGGGCGCCGAGCACGGGGTTGCGCGGATCGCTGTCGTCGGGCATGCGCTGTCCTTCGCCTCAGGCTCGGGCACTCCTGCCGGGCCGGCGGTCGCGCCCGGAGGTCTCAGCGGCCGTGGCCGCGCGGGGACCGCGGTGAGCGCCGCCTGAACGACGAGCGCTCCCAGGGTCAGCGCGATCGCCGTCGAGAGCGGCAGTCCGATGACGCCGGTGACCAGGGCGAGCGCGCCGGCCCACAGCAGGGTGGAGGGGAGAATGGTGCGCACGAGCCGGCGGCGAAAACCGAGCCACGCGAGGCGGCGGCGCATCGCCGGCCCCCTCTCGTGGTCGTCGAGGCAAGCCGAGCCGCGCTGGTGCAGGCGCGCCGTGAGGTCGGCGCCGTCAGGGTCGAAGAGGCGGCAGCGGAACGACAGGCCGCCCGCGCCGCGCAGCGCGCCGCGCTGGGCGCGGGCGAAGTACTCGACCAGCGAGAAGAAGCGGTCGTCGTCCGAGAGCCGGCCGGCCTCGAGACGCACGTCGAGAAAGAGCAGGTTCTCGGCCGGGTCGAACTTGATCTCGGCCTGCCATCCGCGGCGGTCGAAGAAGTTGCCCAGAAAGCGGTCGAGATCGGCCGGCAGCCGCTCGACGTCCGGTCGCGGTGTCCCCTTCATGTGCCGATTGTACCTCCGCCGCTGCCGGCGACCGCGGCCTATGAAGTAGAATGCGTTGTCCGTTCTGCGGCCACCCGCCGACTCGTGGAGGTACGCCGAGAGTGAAGATCGCGATCATCGGCCTCGGATACGTGGGCCTTCCCCTGGCAATGGTGTTCGCCGACGCGGGGACCGAGGTCGTCGGCATCGAGGCCGTTCCCGAGCGGTGCGCCCAGGTCGAGGCCGGCGAGAGCTACATCCAGGATGTCTCCAGCGCCGAGCTCAGGCGCGTGGTCGATGCCGGCCTCCTGCACGCGACGCCGGAGTACGCCGCGATCGAGGACTGCGAGGCGGTCATCATCTGCCTGCCCACGCCGCTCAACGCCAACCGCGAGCCCGACCTGACGCTGGTGAAGGACGCGACGCGCAAGCTGGCCGGCCACCTGCGGCGCGGCCAGCTCGTCACGCTCGAGAGCACCACGTACCCGGGAACGACCCGCGAGGAGCTGGCGCCTATCCTCGAGGAGGGCTCGGGGCTTCGCGCCGGGCTCGACTTCCACCTCGCCTTCTCGCCCGAGCGCATCGACCCCGGCCGCACCGACTTCACGACCAAGACGACCCCGAAGGTGATCGGCGGCCTCACCCCGGCGTGCACGCAGAAGGCGCTCGACGTGTACGGCCCGGCCCTCGACCGGCTGGTCCCGGTGTCGACCCCCGAAGCCGCCGAGATGAGCAAGCTGCTCGAGAACATCTTCCGCAGCGTCAACATCGCCCTCATGAACGAGCTCGCCATGCTCTGCGACCGCATGGGGGTCGACGTCTGGGAGGTGATCGAGGCCGCGGCAACCAAACCCTTCGGCTTCATGAAGTTCCAGCCGGGTCCCGGCCTCGGCGGGCACTGCATCCCCGTCGACCCGTTCTACCTCTCGTGGAAGGCGCGCGAGTTCGACTTCTGGACGGAGTTCATCGAGCTCGCCGGCAAGGTCAACGAGAACATGCCGTACTTCTGCGTCGAGAAGCTGCACCGGGCGCTCAACACGCGGCAGAAGAGCCTGAACGGGGCCAAGGTGCTCGTGCTCGGCGTCGCCTACAAGGCCGACATCGACGACCTGCGCGAGTCGCCGGCGCTCAAGGTGATCCGCAACCTGCAGACGCACGGTGCCGAGGTCGCCTACCACGATCCCTACGTGCCCCGCCTCGACGGCTTCGGCCTCTCGTCGGTCGACATCGCCGACGGACGGCTCGGCGCCTACGACGCGGTCGTGATCGTCACGGCGCACACGTCGATCGACTACCGTCGCGTCGTCGAGGAGGCGCAGCTCGTGGTCGACTTCCGCAACGCGACCGCCGGCATCGCCGACGCCGGCAACGTCTGGAAGCTGTGATGAGGATGGTGACGTGCCCGTGAGCGACAAGGTCCGCGTCGGCGTGGTCGGCCTCGGCTACTGGGGGCCGAACCTGGCGCGCAACTTCGATCGCCTCGCCGACGCCGAGCTCGCCTACTGCTGCGACCTCGACGAAGCCAATCTCGCCAAAGCGCGGGGTCTGTACCCGAACGCCGTCGTGACCGACGACCTCGAGACTCTGCTCGGCGACGACGCCCTCGACGCGATCGTCGTCGCCACCTCGGTGCCGACGCACTACGCCCTCGGCAAGCGCGCCCTCGAGGCCGGCAAGCACGCCTTCATCGAGAAGCCGATCGCCCTGCGCGCGGCCGACGCCCAGGATCTGCTCGCGACGGCCGCGGCGCGCGGCGTCAAGCTCATGGTGGGCCACCTCCTCGAGTACCACCCGGCGGTGGCCAAGATGAAGGAGCTCGTCGACGCCGGCGCGCTCGGCCGCGTCTTCTACGTCTACGCGAACCGCCTCAACCTGGGCAAGGTGCGCAAGGACGAGAACGCCCTCTGGAGCCTGGGGCCGCACGACATCTCGGTCATCAACTACCTGACCGGCGAGGAGCCCCAAGAGGTCTCGGCGCGCGGCGAGTGCTACCTGCAGGACGAGGTCGAGGACGTCGTCTTCGGCTACATCCGCTACCCGAGCGGAGTGGTCGGCCACCTGCACGTGAGCTGGCTCGACCCCCACAAGTCGCGCAAGATCACCGTCGTCGGCGAGAAGAAGATGGTCGTCTTCGACGATATGGAGTCCGACCGCAAGGTGACCGTCTACGACAAGGGCGCGACCACGACGAGGACGCAGTTCGAGACGTACGGCGAGTTCGTCACCCTGCACTTCGGCGACATCCACATCCCGAAGATCGGCAACGACGAGCCCCTGCGCGTCGAGTGCCAGCACTTCGTCGACTGCATCCGCGACGACCGGCAGCCGCGCAGCGACGGGCGCGACGCGCTCAACGTGGTGCGCGTGCTCGAGGCGATGGAGCGCAGCCTGCGCGAGGGCGGCCGGCCGGTGAAGACGACGGAGCTGTGACGGCGCCCGCGCCCGGAGGCGTGAGATGACCCTTCATCCCTCGGACCTCGGCGTGAACCTGCTGCTGGGCGACGGCGTCCGCGTCGGCGAAGACGTCACGTTCGGCGCCAACGTCGTCGTGTACGACGACACGGTGATCGGCGACGGCTGCTTCGTCCAGGACGGCGCCGTCCTCGGCAAGGTGCCGTCGCTCTCGCCGACCTCCACCACCAAGCGCGGCGAGCTCGCGCCGCTCGTGCTCGGCGCCGGCTGTGTGATCAGCACCGGCGCCGTCGTGTATCGCGGCACGACCCTCGGTCCGGGCTGCATCCTCGGCGACTACGCCGGGGTGCGCGAGCGCTGCGTGCTGGGCGAGCGCGTGGTCGTCGGGCGCGGCAGCGTGGTCGAGAACGACACGATCATCGGCGACCTCACGAAGATCCAGACGAACGTCTACATCACCGCCTATATGACGATCGAGGACCGCGTCTTCATCGCGCCGTGCGTCCAGACGACGAACGACAACTTCATGGGCCGCACCGAGAAGCGCCACAAGCTCATGAAGGGGGCGACCATCCGCCGCGGCGCCCGCGTCGGCGGCGGCGTCGTGCTGTGTCCGGCCATAGAGATCGGCGAAGAGGCCTTCATCGCCGCCGGTGCGGTGGTCACGAAGGACGCGCCGGCACGAAAGGTCCTCATGGGCGTGCCGGCGCGCGTCGTCCGCGACGTCAACGACGACGAGCTGCTCGAGAACCAGTAGGCGCGCCGCCTCTCCGCGGGGCGCCCTGGTTTCCCCCGGGGAACAACCAGGTCGAGATGACAGCGGACCTCAGAACACCCTCCCACCGGCGCGTGCGTCCGCCGGCCCGGCCCGACGGCCAGGCCGGCGAGGTGCGGTTCACGCGCAAGTGGTTCGTGCTGGCCGCCGGCGCGGTCGTCGCGGGGCTGGCCGGTATCGCCGCGCTGCTGCGTCGCGACGGCGTAAGCCTCAAGGGCGCCGCGACGGCCCCCGAGAGCATTTTCGGCTCGTTCCCCGTGCGCAGCGTCGAGCGGCAGCCGCCGACGAAGGCGCCCGAGGACTGGGTCGTGACCGTGGACGGCCTCGTCGAGAAGCCGCTGACCATCGACCATGCCACTTGGTTGGAGCTGGAGCGTTTCGACCAGACCGTCGACTTCCACTGCGTCGAGGGGTGGTCGGTCGACGACGTGCGGTGGGGCGGCGTCCGCCCGTCGGTCCTCCTCGACTTGGCCGGCGTGCTCCCCGAGGCGACGCACGTGACCTTCCACGCGTCCGGCGGCGTCTACAAGGACGGCCTGCCGCTCGACCTCGTGCGCGACCCGCAGACGGTGCTCGCCGACACCCTCAACGACGAGCCGCTGCCGCCCGCCCACGGCGGGCCCCTGCGGCTCGCCGTTCCCGACCAGCTCGCCTACAAGAGCGTGAAGTGGGTCGAGCGCCTCGAGGTCACCGACACGCAGATCGAGGGCTACTGGGAGGAGCGCGGCTACTCGGTCGACGCGCCGGTGACGTAGCGGGCGCCGGCGGTCCGGTCGCTGCCGTTCAGATCACGCCGAGTGCCCAGAGCGCGATGAGGATCGCCGCGCCCGCGGCGACGACGATCGCGATGAGGGAAGCAGTGCTCGGCCCGCGGCCTTCGCGTGGCGCCTTCCAGCTGGGCTCGTTCTCGTGGTCGTGCAGCTGGGAGGCCGAGAGGTAGAGGTGGTCGCCGCCGCCCATGGGCGGCTGACCGAGCGTGCCACGGTTCGGGTGCTCGATGCGTTCGTCTGGTTCGCCGACCTCTGGTGACATGGCCCCTCCATTCCCCGGCGCTCCGCGCCTCTCCCACAGTAGACGCTGCGAGGGTGCACGTCCATCATCCGGGGATGTGGCGCGCGGCGACCGTCAGCGGCGGTCGTCGAGCCAGACGACCGCCGGGAGCGGCCGCAGGCAGTGCCGGTGCCAGTTGGCCTGGCAGTAGGCGCCGACGCCGGGGATGGCGACGATGTCGCCCTCTTCGAGCGTCGGCAGCGCCGCGTCCTCGGCGAAGATGTCCGGCCCCTCGTTGATGTGGCTCGACACGGTGTAGCGGCGAGTCGCGGGGGCGTCGGCGGCGCGGCAGAGGACGACGCCCATAGGCTCGTGGTAGACGAAGGGGATGTTCATGACGTTCCAGCCGCAGTCGAGGCCGGCGAAGACGGCGCTGCCGTCGCCGGCCGCGCTGCGGTCCTCCACCGTCACGACCTCGGCGAGCAGTACGCCGGCGTCGGTCGTGAAGTACTCGCCGGGCTCTATCGCGACCGTGACGCCGAGCGGCCCCAGGTGTCGCGCCAGGATCGCCGCGTACGCATCGAGGTCGAGGATCTCGGCGGTCGCTCTCGTCCGGGCGGCGAGGCCGCCGCCCATGTTCACCTCGGCGATGGGACAGCCCGCGTCGAGGAGGCGGCGTGCGATGCCGGCGACGGCCGCCGTGGCCTCGTCGAAGCGCTCCAAGCCCCGCGGATCGAGCTGGTGCGCGAGGTGGGCGTGCACGGTGTCGACGGTGAGGTCGTACGAGCGCGCGACGGCGAGGGCCTCGTCGAGGCGCTCGGGGTAGACGCCGAACTTCGTAGGCTTCTCGCCGGAGTAGAGGTGTGCCGTGTTGGCGGGATCGACCGCGCTGACGCGCGGGTTCACCCGCAGTCCGATCGCCGTCCCGGGAGCGCGCCTCCCGTAGCGATGGATCTGGCTCACGAGGTCGAGGTTCACGTGGACGCCGTGGCGCAGGATCACGTCCAGGTCACGCTCGCTCACGTTGGTGCCGGTGAAGCTGATCTCGGAGGGGAGGAAGCCGCTCGCGATCCCGTGCTCGACCTCGCCCGGTGAGCAGACGTCGAGACCGAGCGCCTCCGGCGAGCCGGGCGAGCCGAAGGCACGGAAGCGGGCGAGGACCTGCGGCTCGCGGTTTGCCTTGAGGGCGGCGCGGATGCGGAACGGCACGCCGGTCGCGGCAAGGGCGTCTCGCAGTGCGTCCACGTTCTCGTCGACGCGTTCGAGGTCGTAGACGAAGAGCGGCGTGCCGTGCGTGCGCGCCAGCTCCTCGGCGTCGCGGCCCGCGATGGTCAAGCGTCCGCCGACCGCGTCCAGACCGGGATGACGCCACCACGGACGTGAACCTGCGACCCGTGCGCGGTCTGCGCGTGATTCCGGACGCGAAGGCATGGCGACAGTCTCTCGCGTCGCTCGGTGACCGGGCAAGCCCGATCAGGTGACCGGATGGCTGAAGTCAAGCCGGGGTTAGCCCATGAGCGGTGTGGGGCAGGATGGCGGCGAATCAGGAAGCACCGCGTCTCGTGCGCGGTAGACTCGACGACGCTTGAGCCCAGCCAAGGAGGACCCCGATGAAGTACCGCTGCACCGTGTGCGACTACCTGTACGATCCCGAAGTCGGCGATCCCGAGGGCGGGATCGAGCCCGGCACCGCGTTCGAGGACATCCCCGACGACTGGGTCTGCCCCGAGTGCGGCGTCGAGAAGGACATGTTCGAGCCGGTCGAGGACTGACACGACGCGGGCTCTCTGAGGCGCGTGGGGCGCGGCGCGAGCGCCGCGCCCCGCCTCGTGTCGCTCTTGCACGCAGGCGCTAAGCACTGCCGTCACGCTGGCGTAGAATCGGGACATCCGACGAGGCGAGGGAGCCATGGGCGTGCTGGAACTGAAGAACGTGTCGCTGACCCTGGGCGGCAAGCCGATCCTGAATGACCTCACGGTCGACTTCTGGGAGGGGCACGTGCACGCCCTCGTCGGGCCGAACGGCGCCGGCAAGTCGACGCTGGCCAGCACCATCATGGGTCTGCCCGGCTACACCGACATCGCCGGCGAGATCCTGCTCGACGGCGAGCGCATCAACGACCTCACGGTCGACGAGCGCGCCCGCCGCGGCATGACGCTCGCCTGGCAGGAGCCGGCGCGCTTCGAGGGTCTGCGCGTCGACCGCTTCATCCTCGCCGGAGCGAAGGACAAAAGCACGGACACGGCGCGCCGGGTACTTGCCCGGGTCGGGCTCGACCCGGACAAGTACATGCGGCGCGCCGTCGACCGCACCCTCTCCGGCGGCGAGCGCAAGCGCATCGAGCTGGCCTCGATCCTCTCCATGGAGCCGCGCATCGTCCTCATGGACGAGCCCGACTCGGGCATCGACGTCGAGGCCCTCACGCGCATCTTCGATGCCCTCGCCGACTTCAAGGAGCGGGGCGCGACGGTGATCATGATCACCCACAGCCAGGAAGTCCTGAAGCACGCCGAGCACGCCTTCCTGATGTGCAACGGCAGCATCCTCGACAAGGGGCCCGTGGGGCGCATCGACGGCTACTTCGGCGACCACTGCATGCCGTGCGACCACACGAACCAACCGGACGCGGAAGAGATGGCGGGGGCGGTCACGTGAGGGCGTGGGCGAGACGCGCGGGAGCGACGGCGTGAGTCCGACGCCGCAGCAGGTCGAGACCGCGCGCGAGCTGCTCGCCAGCCTCGGCGACTTCGGCGGTCACGTCAGCGGCGACGACATCGCCCACCTCGAGGTGCACGGCAACGAGGTCGTCGGCGCGCACCTCGTGCCCGGCCTCGAGGTCGACGTCGACCAGCTCGACGACGGCATCAAGGCGCACATCCACCTCAAGAGGAACGTGCGCATCGCCAAGCCCGTCCACCTGTGCTTCGGCATGCTGCCCGAGGAGGGCCTGCAGCGCATCGTCATGGACGTCGAGGTGGAGGAGGACTCGTTCGCCTCGGTGCAGGCGCACTGCACCTTCCCCAACGCCGTCGACATCACGCACAAGATGGACGCCGTGGTGCGCATCGCGCCGGGTGCCGCCTACGAGTACTTCGAGCGGCACCTGCACGGGCGCGAGGGCGGCGTCCTCGTCGTTCCGAAGACCAAGGTGCCAGTCGGCGAAGGCGCGCGCTTCAAGACCGAGTTCGAGCTCATCAAGGGCCAGGCCGGCGTGATCGACTTCGACTACGAGGTCGACTGCGCCGCGCAGAGCCTGCTCGACATGATCGCCCGCATCTGGGGTCGCGGCCACGACCGCATCACGATCCGCGAGACCGCTCGCCTCAACGGCGAGGACGCCCGCGCCGTCCTGCAGACCCACATCGCCGTCAAGGACGAGGCGACCGCCGAGGTCTACAACTCACTGGCCGCCAACGCGGCCGGGGCGCGCGGGCACGTCGACTGCAAGGAGATCGTGCAGGGCCGCGCCATCGCAAAGGCGGTGCCGATCGTCGAGGTCAACCACCCGCGGGCGCACATCACGCACGAGGCCGCGATCGGCAGCGTCGACAGCAAGCAGCTGCAGACGCTGATGGCGCGCGGCCTCGACGAGGAGAAGGCCACCGACCTGATCATCGAGGGCCTTCTCGGCTGAGGATCCGCTGGGCCGGTCCGGCTGCGCTCGCCGGCCCCGAGGGCTCAGTCTCGCAGCAGCTCGAGCGAGTTCGCGATGCGCACGAGCTCCTTCGCGCTCGCGTCGCCGGCGACCGTGACGAGCAAGTCTCCCTCGATGAGCCAGAGGTGCGGCAGGACGAGGTCGATCGTGTACATGCTCGCCGTGCTGCCCTTGAAGGCGCCGCCGGTCAGCTTGACCTTCTGCGGCGGCTCCTCGTACCTCATGTAGAACTCGGTCACGCCGTCGAAGGGGTCGCCCCGCTTCGCGGCCCTCGGATTCTCGAGTCGGCGGGTCGTCACCGTCACGTTGAGGAAGCCCTCTCCGTAGCGCGCCGACACCACGTCGGTGCTCCGGAACGCGTCGTAGTCGGGCCGGATGCCCTGCTCGCCCGGCACGGGGATCTCCGACGCGTCGGCGAACGTCGCCTGGCGAAGGGCGAAGTCGGCCGGGAGCCACGTCGGGGCGACGGGCGAATACCCGGCCTCTGCGCCGGCGTCCTCCAGGGCGATCTCCCGGAACCCGAGGTCCTGGGACTCGACCTCCGCGTCCTCCGGGAAGGCGTACTCGAAGAGGTCGTCGGGCACGCTCGAGAGCACCTCGAAGTCCTTGACGCGGGTCTCGCGCCACATGTCCCCCTTGAAGGACTCCCGGACCCGCAGCGGGTACCCGGTCTGCTCGTCGACGGTCACGGCGATGCGGTCGACCTGACGGTACGAGGTGCTTTCATCAGGTCCTGTCTCGATGACGGGGCCGGGGTTCACGCTGCAGGTGAGGACCCACGCCGGACGGCCGTCGTAGACGGTCCCGGTCACCTTGGCGTCGGGAGCCGCGGCCGCGGCGAGCGCGAAACCGGCGTAGCCGTAGACGCCGACGAAGTTCGAGTACCAGTCGGGCGGTCCCGCCGCCGTGCCGGTGTCCAGGAAGGCGGTCTCGGCTGCCCACTCATTGTCGCCGGACCACTCGGGCGCGTAGATCCACGACGTGCGCAGCGAGGCGTTGTAGATCGAGGTGGCCCACCTGCCGTCACCCTCGTCCGGTTCGTCCACCCGTGAGCTCCCGTCGGCGGCCTCGTAGAAGGTGGAGCGGCGTTCCATGTAGCTGCCGGGCGGCATCTCCACGCCGTCGACGTTGGCCCACTCGCCGGAGTCGGCGGGGGTGACGAGGTCGCGGACGATCGCGATGCCATGGACGAACGTGCCGTTCAGATACGCCCTCTCGATCGAGGCCAGGACCTCGGCCGCAGTCGCGGGCTCCGGCCCGACGACGACCGGTGCGGGACCCGTGCCCGGCACCTCGACCTCTTCGACGCCGGGCAGGCCGAACCAGAGAACGAGAACGGCGACGACGGCCGCCGCGGCGGCGACGGCGGCGAGGCGAAGCCAGGGCCGCCGTCGCCGTTCCGGCGGCACGGCGACGTCAGGTTCAAGCGCGAGCCTGTCGGCGAGAGACTCCCAGAAGTGCGCGCCGAGTCCCGGCGGGTCGAACCGCTCGAGGGCGCGCCCGAGCCCCGCGTCGGGCCGTGGAGTCATGGGGATGGGCTGGTCCGTCATCGCTGGACCTCCGGCTGGTCGTTCTCGAGTGCGGCGCGGAGCAGCTGGCGCGCCCGGAAGAGCCGTGAGGCGAGCGTTCCGGGCGCGATGCCGATGACCTCGGCCGCGGTGTTGTAGTCGAGTCCTTCGCGGTCGACGAGCAGGAGCGCGATGCGCTGCTCGCCGGAGAGCGCGTCGAACGCCTCGTCGAGTGTCATGCGGGCGACGATCGAATCCCCCGGATCGGGGCTCGCCGCCTCCCACAGCTCTTCATCTCCGGCCGCTACCTCGCGCGGCCGGCGGCGCACATGGTCGATCGACGTCGTGTAGGCGATGCGGCACAGCCAGGTGCCGGCGCCCGAGTCGCCGCGAAACGAGGAGAGGCCGCGGAAGGCACGCAGCGCGGCCTCCTGAAGGACGTCCTCCATCGCCTGCTGGTCCCCGAGGACCTGCCACGCGACGTGGCGTGTCCGCCGCTCATAGAACCGCAGCATCTCGACGAACGCGCCGCGGTCGCCGCGCCTAGCGGCGGCGAGAACGGCAGGGTCGACTTCGCTCGCGTCCACGGCTCTCGCATTCGTTCCGCGGAGCCGGGAACCCTTGGCGGGGAGTGTGGCGGTGGCGATCATCATGCCCTCGTCCCGTCTGACGCCGGACGAGGGCGTTTGTTCAGTCGCGGGCGAACGCCGGCGCCGCAGCGCCGCGTGCCGGATCGCTGGGCTCTGCTACTTCGCGAGGTCGACGGCGACGGCGAGGACGATCACCGCGACCCAAAGGCCGCAGAGGATCGTCGTGCTGCTCACGCGCATCCGTACGGGTGCGTCCGTCGGATGACTCGGCCCCGGGTCGACGACGTGATGGTCCGCGTTCACACTGGCCCCTTCTCGTGCCCTGCTCCCTCATGCTTCCCATCGGCAGCGGGCCCGCGACACTGAAGTATTGTCAGATCTGGGGACGGTCCCCGGTCCCGGGGCGTGCACCGTGTTGAGGCCCCGACCTCGTCTGCCGATAGAGGGAGCGGCGGCGCCGGTCCGAAGTGGAGGACGGAGACGTCCGAACCTGTTCCTGGGCCCGGCGCCGCCAAACATGTCGAAGAGTGCCGCGCTCACACCGTGGTCGGGCGCGGCGCCGGTCCGCCGACAGAAAGGCAGTCACATGCGGCGCACGACCTTGCGATCATTGCGCACCCGCTTGGTGGCGGTGGCGTGTCTGTTCACGCTCCTCGCACTCGCCGCAGCGGTCGGCTTCGCCGGCTGCGGCGAGGAGGCGATCCCCAGCCCGAAGAGCCAGATCGACATCGGCAAGGACGCGTCGGTCAAAGTGAGCATCCGTTCCGTGCAGACCGGCATCCAGGCTCACGTCGCGACCACGAACGCGCTGCCGCCCAAGGCGACCAAGGACGTCCTCGGCGGCTTCGTTCAGCCCTGGCCGCAGAACCCGTGGACGAAGACTGACATGACCCAAGGCACCGGCCCCGGCGACTACACGTACACGCCGGGATCCGGCACGAGTTACTCGCTCGTCGTCCACCTCTCCGGCGGGCGCGACTACGTCGTGCAGTGATCGACGAGTGAGAGGCGGGGCGGCCTGACGGCCGCCCCGCCCCCGTCGCGCCCGCTCCCCTGATACAGTCCCGCCGAGACCCCTCGCGTGGGTCTGAGACAGGAAGGGCGGTGACCGCGTGGCCGAGCCGAGGATCCCGACCCGCATGGGCGACGGGTTCATGGTGGAGATGACGCGCAGCGAGCTGCGCGCCGACATCGAGGCGGGCACGGCCGAAGGGGCCCGCAGGGCCAAGTGCCCGCCGCTCGGCGCCGACGAGCTCGCCCACCTGCTCGACATCTACGCCTCGCCCGCCGCCTTCACCGCCGTCGACATCGGCGACCAGGTCGTGCTCAGCTGCGACGGCGGCGGCTCGAAGATGACCGGCACCGACCTCCAGGACCTGCTCGAGAGCGAGCAACGCCTCGGCCAGGACATCCTCGAGCTCTGGCACATCGAGTACAGCTACAAGGCGATCAAGACGATCCTGCCCTTCCAGCAGCAGCTCATGCAGAACGCGCAGCTCATGCTGACGGCGCCCATCCAGTACGGGGCGCAGCCCAACCTCGCCTTCTACTCCAAGCCGGACGGCCCTGCCGAGAACTGGTTCGAGCTGCTGCCGCAGGGCCGCATCGCCGAAGGCAAGGCGGCCGTCGAAGAGGCCATCGACTACGCGACCAAGGACTTCATCTACGTCAGCGACGGCATGATGGAGGCCGGCGCCGACGGCATGGACTTCGACACCACCGGCGGCGCCGGCGACGCCGACTTCCTGAGCACGCTGCGCGCCGTCAAGCACGTGCGCGAGCGCTACCCCGAGGCCGGCATCGAGCTCGGCATGGCCGGCGAGTTCGTCATCGGCGTCCATGGCGAGCTCGAGTGGGAGGGCCGCCGGCTCGCCGGCATGTGGCCCAAGGACCAGCTCGAGGTCGCCCAGGACGCCGGCGCCACCATCTTCGGCCCGGCGGTCAACATCCGCACCTCGAAGAGCTGCGCCTGGAACGCCTCCTTCGCGCTCACCGTCATCAAGCCGTGCATGGACGCGGCGCGCATCCCCGTGCACCCCAACGTCGGCCAGGGTGTCGTCGGCGTGCCGGTCAACGGCTACCCCGGCGAGGACGCCTCTTCGCGGGCCGCGAAGGCTTGCGTCGAGATCCTGCGCTGCGACGGGTTGTAGGTCGGGTCGGGTGACTCCAGGGGTATGGACGTCACCCACGCGCTCGCCGCGGGCATGGGCGGGATCCGGACGGCCGGAGACCTGGTCGCGAGGATGCAGATGTCGCGGGGCATGCGCCTCAAGGAAGCGAAGGAGTATGTGGCGGGCAAGCTCGGGTGCGAGGTGCGCGACCTGAGCGACAGCTACGCCATGGAGCAGCTCAGGGGCGAGAAGGGGCTGGGCAGGATCCTCGACCACTCGAACCTGCACCCCGGCGAGCCCAACGCGATGTACGCCAAGTTCCGCATCGCGGAGCTGCTCGGCATCCGCATCAACAGCGTCGAACGCTTCAAGGAGCTGGCGGGGTTCTAGCGGACCCATTCATCCGACGAGGAGACCACATGAGCAGTCACACGCCCGACATCGTGAGCATCCCGGCGCGCCCGGGGCAGGACCCGCTCGACGCGGCGCAGATCGAACGCCTGCGGCAGGCCACGCTGACGATCCTCGACGAGATCGGCGTACACATGCCGTCGGCGCGCGCCCGGGAGATCCTCGCGAGTCACGGCGCACGGGTCGGGGACGACGAGGTCGTCCGCATCCCGCCGGACCTCGTCCTCAAAGCGATGTCGACCGCGCCGCGCTCGTTCGTGCTCGCGGGGCGCGAGGAGCGGCTCGACCTGCTTCTCGACGGGACTCGCTGCTACATCTGCACCGAGGGCGTGGGGACGAAGGTCGCCGACCCGGTGACGGGGGAGCTCCGTTCGTCGCGCAAGGACGACGTCGCCCTCATGGCGCGGATCTGCGACGCTCTGCCGCTGCTCTCGTTCTACTGGCCGCCCGTGAGCGCCCAGGACCACCTGCGCACGGCGCCGCTGCACGAGTGCCACGCGGGCCTGAGCAACACGCTCAAGCACGTGCGCGGGGCGACGACCGTGTACCCGGAGCTCGCGAAGTACGTGGTCGAGATGGCCACCGTGGTGGCCGGCTCGGACGCGGAGCGTCGCCGCCGGCCACCGATCTGCGGCAACATCTGCACGATCTCACCCCTGGCTCATGATGGCCCCGGCCTGGAGTGCGCGCTCGCGTACGCCGAGGCCGGCCTGCCGTTCAGCTTCATGGCGATGCCGACGATGGGGTCCACGGCGCCGGCGACGGAGCTCGGCGCCATCGCCGTCGGCGACGCCGAGGTCGTCAGCGGCATGGTGCTGGTGCAGCTCGCCAACCCCGGCGCCCCCGTCTTCCACTCGTTCTTCGTCTCGCTCATGGACCCGCTCAGCGGGGGCTACATCTCGGAGGTCGAGGGGCAGGCGGAGCGCATCGCTGTGCAGCTCGCGCACGCCTGGGGCGTACCGAGCCTCGGCGGCGGGTCGGTGAGCGGCGACGCGACGGCGCCGGGCTGGCAGACCGGCGTGAGTGCGGGTATCGGCGCCACGGCCGTGCCGCTGTTCGGGGCTGAGGTCTGCGGGTCGTTCGCGCTCGAGGCCGGATCGACGATCCTGTATCCCGGACAAGGTGATCCGCGACTGCGAGGCGCTGCCGCATGCGGCGGCGCTCGTGGGCCCAGCGGAGTTCGGCGAGGAGGACCTGGCGCTCGATGTCATCCGCGCCGTGGGTCCGCGCGGCCACTACATGGCCCAGCGACACACACGCGAGCACCTCCGCGACCACCGCCTGCCGCTGTGGCTGACCCACGCGGGGCGAGAGGCGGCGGCGGAGATGCGCCGCGGCGGCGGCGCCGAGGCGGCCCTTGAGCCGGCCCGTGCCGCCGCCATCGCCGAGTTCCGCCGCCTCGAGCGCGAGCACCACCCGGAGCCGCTCGCGCCCGACGTACAGCGCGAGCTCGACGCGGTCGTGGCCGCGGCCGATCGCGAGGCGGAGAAGCTGGGCTGAGGCGGGGTCCGGCGCGCCTACGCCGCCGGCGGAGCCGGCGGCTCCGGCGCGCGTCGCAGCATGAAGCCGACCATCGCCGTGGCGACGCCTATCGGCACCAGCAGGACGCCGACGAGCAGCGCCAGCATGAGCCCGACGCCGGTGGCGTACTCCCACCCGAGCGCCTCGCGCGCCGCCGCCAGGGCCAGCATGCAGACGGCGATACCCGCGAGGACGACCAAGGCGCCCGAGAGAAGGGCCAGACGGTGCGGCCCCAGGACGATCATCGCGACGCCCAGGGCCACGACGGCGACGGCGATGACCATCATCGGAGGCCCCCACGGCGTGCCGAGCCCGCCACCGATGTCGGCCGGCTTGGTGAGCGCGTAGCTGACTGCGCCGTCGACGCGGTCGTTCGCCCACGGCAGCAACACCGCGGCGACGAGCAGCACGCCGGCGACGACGGTGATGACACCGTCGCCCGTCCAGTCGCGGCGTGGTCAGCCGTATCGTCCGGGTCGTCGGCCATCGCTCTCCCTGTAGACGTTGCCCGCTTGTACCGTCCGGCCGCCGGCGCGTCAAACCCTCGAGCATCAAGACCGGCGTCGGCCCGGCCCCAGGGCTCAGGCGCCGATGAGCCTCTTCACCATCGTCGCGCGACGGCTCTGCTTGCCGGTGCGTTCCTCGTAACTGTCGGCGCTGGCCATCGCCTTCATGGCTGCGTTCACCGCGAGCCAGCGAAGCGGCTCGGGTTCCCACAGCGGGGACTGGTGGCCGACCCAGGGCAGCGCCGTGAGCTCCGTGTCGCTCGCCGAGGATGAGGTCGCGCAACGTGCGTCCGGCGAGGTTCGTCGTCCCGACGCCGTCGCCGACGTACCCGCCCGCCCAGGCGCGGCCCGACACGCGGTCGAGCCCGACCGAGCTGTACCAGTCGCGGGGGATGCCGATGGGGCCGCCCCACGTGTGGGACACCCTGACGGCGCCCATCTGCGGGAAGAGGCTGGCGGACGACGCCCTTGAGGGCCTCGAACACGCCGGGCTCGTCGACGAAGTCGTCGTCTGATGCGCGAACCCAGTGGTACGGAGCGCCGCGGCCGCCGATGGCGAGGCGGTCGTCGTCGGTGCGCATCGCGTAGACGATCAGGAAGCGCTCGTCGTTGAAGGTCTCGTGCTGGCGCCAGCCGATGGCGTCCCAGACGTCGGCGGTGAACGGCTCCGTGGCGATCATCAGCGAGTAGAGCGGCAGGACGGTACGCGCTCGCAGCCGGGCAGCTCGACGGTGTAGCCCTCGGTGGCGCGCACGACGACCTCGGCGGTGACGGCGCCGACGGGCGTCTCGACGCGGCCGGCCGAGAGGCTCAGGGCGGGCGTGCGCTCGTAGATGGACACGCCCAAGCCCTCGACGACGTCGGCGAGGCCGCGCGCCAGACGCGCCGGATCGACGCAGGCGCAGTGCGGGGTGAAGTAGGCGCCGAGGCTGCCGGTCGCGGCGATCCGCGACCGCGCCTCCTCGGCGCTCAGCAGCCGGTAGTCCTCCTCGCCGAAGCCCCAGGAGCGCTCCCACTCGATCTCCTCGCGGGCGCGCTCGAGCTGGGGCACGTTGGAAGCCTGCACGAGGGCGCCGCCCTTGTGGAAGCGCGCGTCGATGCCCTCCTCGGCGGCGACGCGCCCGATCTCGTCGACGGTCTCGAACATCGCCTTCTGCATGGCGATCGCCGCGGCGCGCCCGTGGCGCTTCGCCGTCGCCTCGCGCGAGCCGGCGAAGAACGACGAGCACCAGCCGCCGTTGCGGCCCGAGGCGCCGAAGCCGGCGATCTCGCGCTCGAGCACGGCGACGCGCAGGTGCGGGTCGGCCTTCTTGAGGTAGTAGGCGGTCCAGAGGCCGGTGTAGCCGGCGCCGACGATGGCGACGTCCACGTCGAGCGGACCCTCCAGGCCGGGTCGCGGGGTGAGCTCGCCGGGCACGCCGTCGAGCCAGAGACTGCGGGATCGGTAGTCGGTCACGGTGCCCTCCTTGAGGACGCGATGGGCTGCCCCACCGGCATCCTACATCGCGCCGGGGAGCGGCCGTCAGGGCACGAGCACGATCTTGCCGCGCGGCCGGTCCGTCGATGACCTCGCGGTGGGCCCGTGGGGCCTCCGCGAGCGGCAGCTCGCGGCCCACCACGGGCCGCAGGTCCCCGCCGGCGAGCCCGGCGGCGATGGCGGCGTGCGCCTCGGCGAGGTCTCCCGGGGGTGGCGTTCGGCAGGCGCATGGCGCGCACGTCGGCGTCGCGGTCCATGAGGTCGCGCGGATCGATCTCCACCCGGCCCCGGCTGCCGACCACGACCACCCGCCCGCCCATGGCGAGCGCTCGCGGGTCGGCCCCGAGATTGACGTTGGCGAGCAGCTCGACGATGAGGTCCACGCCGCGCCCGGCGTGAGCTCGACCGCCGCCGACGAGGTGGCCGGGTTCGTGGTGGTCGAGGACGTGGTCGACGCCCTGGGCGGCGACGAGGGCGCGGCCGCCCGTCGCTGCCGGCGGTCGCGATGACCGTGAGCCCGGCGGAGAGGGCGAACTGCACGGTCGCGAGACCGACCCCGCCGCTCGCGCCGTGGACGAGGACGCGTCTCGCCGGCGACGGCGCGGCCGCGCTGGAACAGCGCGCGGTACGCCGTCACGTACGGGACGCCGAGCGCCGCGCCCTGGGCGAAGCTCACGCTCGTCCGGCAGGCTGCGGACCTGCTCCGTCCTGCACACCGCGAGCTCCGCGTACGTGCCGCTGACCGACCCGGCGGTGTACACGCGCTGCGCCGACCTCGCGACGCCAGCCGCCGCCGGGGCCGAGGGCGGCGATCACGCCGCCGGCGTCCGACCCGGGCGTGTAGGGCAGGCCCGGGAGCTCGCGGTACGTCCCGGACCTGACGTAGGTGTCGACCGGGTTCACGCCGGCGGCGCCGACGCGCACGAGGACTTCCCCGGGTCCGGCGACCGGCTCGGGAGCGTCCTCGACGCGCAGGACCTCGGGGGCGCCGAAATCGCGCACGCGGATCGCCCGCATGACGTCCGCTCAGGGCACCGTGTAGGTGAGCCCGTTGGCGAGGTGGCCGACGAGTCTGTAGGCCTGGCCGCCTTCGAGCTGCTCGTACGTGTAGTCCCCCGGCTGGTCGCCGGCCACCATGGGCTGTCCGGTGAACGGGTTCGTCGGCCACGGCGCGACGTACTGGCCGACGCCGCCGTCGGCCGTGACCTGCTCGGCCGGCGGGTAGCCGCCGTTGTCGGTGGCCCAGTTCGAGCACCCCCACCTGGATCTGCACGATGGCGTCGACGACCTGCTGGTCGTATTGGGCGGTATCGGTCCCGGTGGGCGAGGGCGTGGGAGACGGCGAGCCGGTCGGCGAAGCCGAGGGGCTCGCCGTCGGCGTCGGGGTGACGACAGGCATCGGCGTCGGCGTGGGGCCTGCCTCGAGGGCGTCGACGCGCACGAACTCGAGCGGCGGCCCCTTCCTGGCCCATCGCCGAGAGCCGCAAGGTCAGGATGTCGCGCTCCTCGTCGTAGGTCAGCCGGGCCTCGACCATCCCCAGCTGCGACTGCGTGTCGGTGAACTTGAAGGTCAGCGCGTCGCCGTCCTGCGCCGCCGGGTACGTGCCGGTGAGCTCGAGGTCGGTGTCGTACATCGCCACTTCGAAGTCCCCGTCCTGCGACGTGATGACGAGTCCGCCGCCCTCGCCGCTGACCGGGGCCCAGCTGCCCACGAACTGCTCGCCGCCGTCGCGGAGGACGAAGGCCCAGAGCAGGACGAGGGCCAGGACCGCGACGGAGGCGACGGCGAGCACGGCCCACACGGTCGTGCGGCGGTCTCCGCCGCCCGACGGCGTGAGGGTCCGGGGCACGGGCGCGAACGGCGGCGCGGGAGGCGGCGGGGAGGCGGGCCCTCCGGCGGAGGGCGCGACCTGGGTGACCGCCGCATCCTCGGCGATGACCTGCGTCGCCGCCGCGTCCGCGGCGGTGCCGTCGGCGGCGACGACCTCGGTCGGCGCATCCTCCGCGGCGACGACCTCGGTCGGCGCATCCGTCCGCGGGCACGACCTCGGTCGGTGCATCACCCGGCGCCGCGGCTGCGGCGCCGTCCGCTGCCGCGCCGGCCGCGGCTGGTCCAGCGGCGGCTTCAGGTGCGGCCTTCGATGCGGAAGAACGCGGCTGCTTGCGCGGCATCGGCCGCCGGCTTGCGCGGCCGTTCTCGTTCCTCCGGTCGGCTTCTTCTTCGGCGGCTTCGCCTCGTCGGTCATGCCGTCCCTCCCTGCGTTCCTCCGTCTGCACGGACCGGCGCGCGCCGGTGCAACCCGCGTCGGCCGGCGGCGACCGTTCCGTCGCCCCGGCGTCTGCGCCTCAGCGTACCGCGCCCGCGCCGCGGGCGCCACACACCGAGTGCGGCGGAGTCTGGGCGGCGGGCCTCACCCGGGAGGCGTGGTCGCCGTCCGAGCCTGCGCGAAGGCGTCAGTCCGCCGCCTCGACCTGGGCCCAGAGGTCGAAGAACGACGGGCACGTCTTGCGCACGCAGGCGGGGTCCTCGATGACCACGCCCGGGACGCGGAGGCCGAGCACGCTGAAGCTCATCGCGATGCGGTGGTCGCCGTGCGGGTCGATGGCGGCACCGTGGACCGGGCCCGGCAGCACGCGCAGGTGGTCCGGGCCCGACTCCGTGCGCACCCCGACCCGTCGCAGGCCCTCCTCCACGGCGGCGATGCGGTCGGACTCCTTGAGGCGGACGTTGGCGATGCCCGTCATCGTGACCGGGGACGCGGCGAACGGCGCGATCGCGGCCAGGGTCATGAACGTGTCGGGGATGTCGGCCATGTCGACGGTGAGGCCGGCGAGGGGCGCCGGCGCCGCAGGCGTCCCGGCGCCGGCCGCGACTCCATGAGGGCCTTCGACGGTGAGCCCTGACTCGTCGTCGGTCACGCGGCAGCCCATCGCCTCGAGGACGTCGACGAAGCGGACGTCGCCCTGCAGCCCGCCGTGGCGCCGAAGGCCCGGGACGGTCACCCGCCCGCCCGTGACCGCCGCGGCGGCGAAGAAGTACGACGCCGTCGAGGCATCCGGCTCCACGGCGTAGGTCCGGGCGCGGTAGGTGGACGGCCGCAGGCGGAAGGCGGCGTAGGCGTCGCGCTCCGCCTCGACGCCGAACTGCGCCATCATCGTCAGGGTCATGTCGACGTAGGGCCGGCTGACGAGGCCGTCGACGGCGATCGTCGAGAGGTGTCGCGGGCGAGCGGCGCCGCCATGAGCAGGGCCGAGACGAACTGGCTCGAGACGTCCCCGGGCAAGCTGACGGTCCCGCCGGCGAGGCCGCCGGCGACGACCGTCACCGGGAGTGAGGTCGCGCCGGCCGGTTCGAAGGCCGCTCCCTGGGCGCGCAGCGCCTCGAGGAGCGGCCCCATCGGCCGGCGCCTGAGCTGTTCGGAGGCGTCGAGCGCTGAAGCGGCCGTGACCGGCGGCGCAGGCGGCGAGCAGAAAGCGGGCCGCCGTGCCGGCGTCGGCGCACCAGACGGTCGCCTCCGAGGACGGGATGCGGCCGGCCGCCCCGCGCACGCGCAGGCGGCCGGCCGCGTCCGTCGCCCGGCCCATCTCCCGCGTCACCTCGAAGCCGAGGCTGCGCGAGCCCACCGGCGAAGGCCTCGGTGTCGTCGGCGAGCCAGCGCGCCGTGCGAGGACCGACTCCCCGTCGGCCAGGGCGGCGAGGAGCAGCGCGCGGTTGGTGACGCTCTTCGAGCCGGGCACGCGGACGACGACGTCGAGGCCGGGCCGCGCCGGCCGTATCGCTCGCGGCGCGACGGTCATCGCGCGCGTCCTCCCGCGATCTCGGCACACGCGGCTCCGCCCTACAGCTCCGAGACCACGTAGTCGGCGAGGGCCTGGATCTGCGCCTCGGTAAGGTCGCCGGAGAACGACGGCATGCCGCCGCCGCCGCTCGCTGATCTGCTCGGCGATGCCGCCGACGTTGTCCTCGCCGCGCAAGATCGGGGCCGTTGCCGCCGCTGCCGTCGGCCTGATGGCAGCCTGCGCAGTTGTCGGCGTAGCAGCGCGGCGGGGTCGTCTGCGGCTTGCGTCGGCGTGCTCGCCGGCGAGGTCGCCGCCGGCGTCGAAGCCGGCGTCGCCTCATCGGTCGTCTCCCCGCCGCAGGCGGCGAGGCCGACGACGGCGGTGAGCACGAGGGCGAGCAGGAGCAGGTTGCGAAGCATCGCGCTTCCTCCCTTCTCGGGGTGGCCGCCCCCCTCCAGGGCCGGACGGACAAGCTCACTCTACAATGTCAGCTGTATCGAGGTGGGCACGGGCGGCGTTGGAGCCCGGGCTGCGCGGTCGGACGACGGGGGACGGATGGTCGGGACGGGGCGATCGACGCCGGCGGCGCTGTCCGCTCGTGCACGACCGGCGGCTTCGGCGAGGAGGCGATGGCCGAGAGCCGATCGTCTCTGACGACCTGAGGCAGGCGCCGGCTCAGAGCGCCTGGGCGCCCGCCTTGACGAACTCGGTGACCGGCATGCTGGTCTGGTCGCCGCCCACCTTCGACTTGCCGGTGACCGTCATCACGAGGTGGCCGTCCGCGCCGCGCACGCGGAGCGTCATCTTGAAGTCCTCGATCGTCGCCTCGAACAGCGCCCTGACCATCTCGACCGCGGCCTTCTGCTGGGCGTCGTCGCCGACCGCCTCGAGCTTGATCTCGAGCGCGTCGCCGTTGAGGTCCGTCTTCAGCGGCCCCACGCGCTGCTTGTCGGCGCCGACCATGGTGACCTGGATGCCGTCGTCGCCATGCTCGATCACGAGGCTGCCCTCGTCGCTCTTGACCGCGGTCCAGGTGCCGATGAACTCGTCACCGCCGCCCGCCGCGGAGGACGAAGAACCAGACCGCGACGATGGCGACCATCGCTACGGCGGCGCCGACGAGGACGAGCTTCGTCGTCTGCGAGAGGCCGCCGGACTTGGCCGGCTTGGCCTGCGGCATGGGCGTGCCGTACGCGGTCATGCCTTCGGACGCGCTGCCGAAGCCGGCAGCACCCGGCTCCACGCCGCCGTAGCTCGCGGCGCCGTACGCCGACGAGGCCGCGGCTTGCGAGGCGTACGGGCTGTAGCCCTCGGTGCCGTACGCGCTCTCCTCGCCGCCGCCGTTCGTCCTGCGAGGGCGTCTGTGCGACCGGAGCGCCGCAGAAGCCGCACGTCCAGATGTCGTCGCGGATCTCCTTGCCGCAGCTCGCGCAGATGGCCATGGGTGTCCTCCGGTGTCGCGCCCCTCGAGTGGGGCGTCTCAGGCTGGGGTATCGGCCGGAGCGGCCGTCCCTGTAGTCCTCAGGTTCGCGCGGAGACGCCCGGTCACCTGCGGTGCCGGGCCCGGCTGGCTAGAACGTGGAGCGCCTCGAGACGCCCGAAGATGACGTCGCGCCCGGCCGTGTACTGGTCGGGGTCCATGGCGGCGTCGACGTCTTGCGGGCTCATCACGGCCATCGCCTCGGCGTTGGCTTTGATGAGCCCGCCGAAGTCGACGCCCTCGCGCCAGGCCTGCATGGCCGAGTCCTGCACGACGCGGTAGGCGTCCTCGCGCAGCATGCCCTTGTCGACCAGGGCGAGGAGGACGGCCCCGCTGAAGACGAGGCGCTGCGACTGGCCGAGGTTGGCCAGCATGCGCGCCTCGTCGACGACCAGGCCGTCCATCATCCTCGGTCGTCTTCTGCAGCATGTAGTCGAGCAGGATGCAGCTGTCGGGGAAGACGATGCGCTCGGCCGAGCTGTGGCTGATGTCGCGCTCGTGCCAGAGGGCGACGTTCTCCATGCCGACGAGGGCGTTGCCGCGCAGCACGCGGGCGCAGCCCGGCCATGCGCTCGCTGAGGATGGGGTTGCGCTTGTGCGGCATCGCCGAGGAGCCCTTCTGGCCCTTGCCGAAGGCCTCCTCGGCCTCGCGCACCTCGGTGCGCTGCAGGTGACGGACCTCGACGGCGAACTTCTCGAGGCTCGCGCCGACGATGGCCAGGCAGCGAGAGGAAGGCGGCGTGCCGGTCGCGCTGCACGACCTGGTTCGAGATCGGCTCGAAGCCGATGCCGAGCTCGGCGCAGACGAGCTCCTCGACCCGCGGGTCGATGTTGTTGTAGGCGCCGACCGCGCCGCTCAGCTTGCCGACGGCGGCGAGCTCGGTGACGCGGCGCAGGCGCTCGAGATGCGCGCGCACCTCGAAGGCCCACATGCCGAGCTTCATCCCGAAGGTGATCGGCTCGGCGTGGATGCCGTGCGTGCGCCCGACCTGCACGGTGTCGCGGAACTCGAAGGCGCGCCGCTTGAGCACCGTCCCGAGCTCGACGAGGTCCTTCTCGAGGATCGCCCCGGCGCGCTTGATCTGCAGGGCGAGGCCGGTGTCGAGCATGTCGCTCGAGGTCATGCCGTAGTGGACGTACTTGCTGGCGTCGCCGACGTACTCGGCGACGTTGGTGAGGAAGGCGATGACGTCGTGGTTGGTCGTCGCCTCGATCTCGGCGACGCGGGCGACGTCGAACGCCGCCTTGGCCTCGATCTCGGCGACCGCCTCGTCGGGCACCTTGCCGAGCTTGTTCCACGCCTTGACGGCGGCGATCTCGACCTCGAGCCAGGCCTGCATCTTGGCCTGCTCGGTCCACACGGCGCCCATCTCGGGCAGGGTGTAGCGCTCGATCATGGTGCCCTCCGTGGCTCCGGAGCGGCCGCGCCGGCGGCCGCGGGTCGGCGGTGACGCGGCGATTGTCTCACACCGGTCCTACAGCAACACGGTCAGGCTGGTCCGCAGCTCCGAGGGCTTGCCCGCGGGCGAGAGGCCGGTCAGCGTGAACCCGTAGGCGTCAGCCTTGTAGACGTACTCGCCCCGGTCCTTGCCGGGCAGCAGCATCGCGCCGTTCCCGAAGGTGGGCCAGGTCTTGCCGGCCGACTGGAGCTGGTCGTCGATCTCGCCGCCGGGCTTGACTTCGTCCGCCGCCGGCGCCTTCCGGTCGTGCTTCACGGCCCAGGCTTCGATGGCTTCCCGGAGGGTGTTCATGGCCTGGTCGTAGTCGTCCTCAACGGCCCAGATCTCCCTCACCGCCGCGTACTCCTCCTCGGTGCCGCGCTCGAGCACGAACACTGGAGTGTCGTCGGAGGGGTCGTCGTCCCACGCGCCCTCTGGCGCCCGGACCTCGAGCTTCCCCTGGTCGTCGAACGCCAGCGCCGAGACCGGCGCGGGACCGGCCTGGGCACTCACTTCGACCGTCGGGCGAAGGGTGCCGTCATCCTGCCGGACCAGCGGCACCGGCGACGGGTGTCCCAGTCGGACCAGCCACGTGAGCACGTAGCCGTCATCCGTCCGCTCGATCCGCACCCACTTGCCGCCGCCCTCGTCGACGACGCCGAAGGGTGCCTTGTCGACCCACAGGCCCACGTAGTCCGTCGTCGTGTCCCCGGCCGACGAGCCCTCGTCGCCGCAGCCCGGGGCGACGGACACCAGCGAGGAGGAGTGCGAACGTCGTCAACGCCGTCATGAGCAGCCGTGGTGGCGAAAAGTGACCAGTGTTGCGTCCCATGGATCCCCTCCGGTGATGGGTGGCGTGGTGCCGTCCTGACAGCAGTCGAGGGTTCATGGGACGGTGAAGTCACCGTCCTCCAAATAGCCGGTGAAGCGATACCCGCGCTCGCCGTTCGTGCGCTCGTAGGTGTACTCGCCGGGGCCCTTGCCTGCTTGCATGGCTCCGCCGGTGTACGGGTTCTCGGGCCAACTCCCGACGTACTTCTCGATCGCGCCGCCGGGCCGGACTTCGTCCGCCGCCGGCGCCTCGCCGTCGTGATCCACCATCCAGGACTGCACCGCGACCTGCAGCGCGTGGATGCCCTCCTCCGTCTTCGCGCCCGCGTACAGCGCCTGCTGGTCGTGGATCCTGGTGTCGAGTGTGTCGGGGTCGCCCGACGCACGCACGAACTCCATGGTGAGCACGGGCGCGGAGGTCCCGGCGTCATTCTGGACGGACACCTTGCACGTGAGGTGCTCTCCGTCCTCGGAGAGCGCCGCGCCGAAGGTCGCCGGCTGACCCTGCCAGCGCCACCCGGGGATCGTGTAGCCGCCGTCGTCGGCGGGGAGAAGGGGCTGCTCGGAAGGGCTGAGGCCGGCGATCACGTAGGCGCCGCCGGCCCCGTCGATCCGGATGGTCGTCTCCTCGTCCGTCGTCAAGCTCCAGTAGCCGGTGACGTCGGCGTCGCCGGAGGCCTCGTCGTCGCCGCAGGCGGCGAGGATCGCGCCGAGACAGAACAGGGCCGCCACCGCCATCAGGGCGCCAGTGACGCGACGGCGCGCGCGTCGGTCTCGTCCGTGTGTGTCGCATCGCCATGCCCCCACGTTGTGCTCCTTCCCCAGCGGACCCTGTTGACACGTTCGACGCGAGCGGATGTGCACTTGTTCACTGACGACCGCCGTCCTCGTCGCGCGATGGCAGGGCGCGGCTCGCCGGACGTCACGCCTCGTCGAACTCGACCCGCGTCGCCGGGTCGTGCTCGCGGGGCTCGCGGACGAAGGCGATGCAGATGATGGCGAGAGCGGCGCTGACCGCCATCGCCAGCCAGGCCAGGTCGTACTCGCCGGTCGCGTCGACGATGGCGCCGAAGGCGGGCGGGCCGATGACGATGCCGACGTTGACGGCGGCCGCGGTCAGGCCGGCCACCTGGCCGGCCGCGGCGCGGCCGCCGATCTCGCCGGCCGCCGTCCCGAAGAGGCCGCCCCACCCGACCGCGGCGAGGCCCAGCAGCGTGACGACCGGGTAGACGACCCAGCCGAGCTCTCCGTCGCCCAGAGCCAGGACGAGGCACATGACGAGCGCCAGCGCGGCCATCGCGATGAGCAACGGCCGCCGCCGGCCGCCGAGCAGCCGGTCACTGACGAGTCCACTGACCGGCTTGGCGACGGCCCCTGCGGCCTGCGCCAGGGCGAGCACGCCGCCGGCGGCGACGGCGGAGAGCAGGAAGTCGTCGGTCATGTACAGGATGAGCTGCGCCAGGACGGCGTACTCGACGATGCCGAAGAAGAAGCCCATGGCGGCGAGGAGGCGGACGTCGCGGTGGCGCAGGAGTCTGCGAAAGGTACCGCGGGGCGGGCGCGCTGGAGCCAGCCCAGACCCGGGGTCGTCCCGCAGGGGCTCGCCGTCGCCCGCGCCCGCCGCGCCGGCATCGCCGGCGTCGCCGGCATCGCCGGCTCGCGGGCTCCTGTACCCGACCACGACGAGCGCCGTCACCGCCAGCCCGGCGACGCCGACGGCGAGCAATCCGTACTGCCATCCCCAGCGTTCGGCGATGGAGGGCAGCGTCACCGCGGCGAGGATGCCGCTCGCGTTGATCGCCGTCTGGTTCACGCCGATCGCCGTCGCGCGCTCGGTGACCGGGAACCACAGGATCATCGCGCGCACCGCCGAGGGGTAGATGCAGCCGGCCCCGATGCTCGACAGGGCGAGCAGGCCGAAGAGCACGGCGTATGTGGGCGCGAAGTACATCGCCATGATGCAGAGCGTCGCCGCCAGGGTGCCGAAGATCGAGCATCCTGCGCACGCCGACGCGGTCGACGAGCCAGCCGGCGGCGATCAGCGTGGGCGCGTACGTGATGGCCGAGGCGCTCATGAGGCCGCCGACCTGAGCGTTGGTCAGTTCGAAGGCGTCCTTGAGGTAGGGCGAGAGGGCGCCGACGCTCAAGCGCGCCAGGTAGACGAGCAGGTACGAGAGCCAGACGACTCCGAGGATGAAGAAGCGGCGGCGCGACACGTCAGACGGCGCTCGGCATCGTGAAGCGGCGGCGCGACACGTCGGGCGCCGCCGCTCAGCCGCGGAGGGCGATGGCCTCGATCTCGACTTTGACGTCCTTCGGCAGGCGCGAGACCTCGACCGTCGAGCGGGCCGGGAACGGGGGCGAGAAGAACTCGGCGTAGACCTCGTTCACGGCACCGAAGTCGTCCATGTTGGTGAGGAAGATCGTCGTCTTGACGACGGCGTCCATGCTCAGTCCGGCCTCGGCCAGCTGCGCCTTCATGTTCTCGAGCGCCTTGCGCGCCTGGTCGGGCGCGATGATGCCGGCGATCTTGCCCTCGTGGTCGAGAGGTATCTGCCCGGAGAGGAACACGAAGTCGCCGACGGCGAGGGCCGGCGAGTACGGGCCGATCGCGGGAGTGGCGGCGGCTGAAGCGATGGTCTGCTTGTCCATGGGCGGGTTCCTCCTGAGTCAGCGCGACAGGTTCCTCGGGTCCACGGTGCTCGTCCTACACGTCGAGGATCTTGGCGGCGAGGATCGCCGCGTTACGGGCGCCGTTGATGGCGACGCAGGCGACCGGCACGCCGGGCGGCATCTGGACGATGCTGAGCAGCGAGTCGAGGCCGCCGAGGTCGCTGGTCTTGATCGGCACGCCGATCACGGGCAGGTTGCTGTAGGCGGCGAGGACGCCGGGGAGCGCCGCCGCCTTGCCCGCCCCGCCGATGATGACCTTGAGGCCGCGCGCCTGCGCCGTCTTGGCGTATTCCGCCACCTTGTCGGGCGTGCGGTGGGCGGAGAGGACGTTGACCTCGTAGTGGATCTTGCGCTCGTCGAGCTCTTCGCAGGCCTTCTGCATGACCTCGCGGTCGCTCTCGCTGCCCATCACGATGCCGACGAGCGGCGGGCTCATCTCGATGCCCTGCAGAAGGGCCTCGACCTCGGTGCTGGTCTTTTCCACCGTGCGCTCCTCTCGCGTGGGCGGTCTACGTGGTGGGGAACAGAGCTGATCTCGCCGGCCGCGGCGCGGACGGCGCGCCCGGCGATGTCGGGCCGCGACTGCATGCCGTCGAAGCGGATGCGGGCGACGGCTTGATAGGCGCGCTCGCGCGCCTTGGCGAAGCCGTCGCCCAAGGCGCTGACGGCCAGCACTCGGCCGCCGGCCGTGACGACGTCGCCGCGGCCGAAGCAGCCTCTGCCGGACGTCGCGGCGGCGAACGCCGTGCCGGCGTGGTACACCATCACGTCGTCCATCGCCGCCGCTGCGTCCAGCCCCTCGATCACGTCACCCTTGTGGCTCGTGGCAGGGTAGCCGGCCGAGGCGAGCACGACGGTCACGCACGACTGCGGCGTCCAGACGGGCGTTCGCCCCCGCCAGCTCGCCGTTCGCCGCCGCGAGGCAGAGCTCGAGCAGGTCGCTCTGCAGCCGTGGCAGCACGGCCTGCGTCTCGGGGTCCCCGAAGCGGCAGTTGAACTCGAGGACCCTGGTCCCGCCGGCGGTCACGATGAGACCGGCGTAGAGCACGCCGCGGTAGGTGATGCCGCGCTTCTTCAGGGTCGCGAGCACGGGCTCGATGACCTGGTCCATGGCGGCGTCGATCGCCATCTGCTCGAAGCCGGGCACGGGACAGTAGCTGCCCATGCCGCCGGTGTTCGGTCCCTGGTCGCCGGCGAAGATGCGCTTGTAGTCCTGGGCCGGAGCGAGCGGCACGCGCGGTCTCGCCGTCGCAGAGGACGAGCAGCGAGACCTCGCTGCCGACGAGGTGCTCCTCGATGACGACCACCTCGCCGGCGCCGCCGAACGACTTCGCCACCAGCATGTCCTCGACCGCGGCGCGCGCCTCGGCCTCGTCCCCGGCGATGATCACGCCCTTGCCGGCGGCGAGGCCGTCGGCCTTGACCACGACCGGGTAGTCGGTCTGGCGGGCGAGCGCGGCGAGCGCCGACTCGGCGGTCGTGTGCTTGCTGAAGCCGCCGGTCGGCGCGCCGGCCTCGCCCATGACCTCCTTGGCGAAGACCTTGCTGCCCTCCATGCGGGCGGCGCGGGCGTCGGGGCCGAAGACGAGCAGGCCGCGCTCGTGGAACAGGTCGGTGACGCCGGCGACGAGCGGAGCCTCGGGACCGATGACCGTGAGGTCGCGGCCGCTCCTTCAGGGCGAACTCGAGCAGCGCCGGCACGTCCTCGGCGCCGATGGGGATGCAGTCGGCCTCGGCGGCGATGCCGGCGTTGCCGGGGGCGCAGAAGACCTGCTTCGCAAGGCTCGACTGGACGAACGAATGGACGAGGGCGTGCTCTCTGCCGCCGCCGCCGACCACGAGCACCCGCATGCTCCCTCCTTCGTCCCCATACTGCGCGCGCGCGCACTCGTCGCGGCAGGCGCGGAAGCGACCGGATCGGCCGGCGCGTCCCTCCGTCGGCGCCGGCCCGCAACGCCCGTGAGTCTATCGGCGGCGCATGGCGCGCGTAAACGATGGACGTTCGTCGCCCTCCGGCACGCGCCGCGCGGATGCGATCCTTCAGCCGACCCGCAGGCAGCGCATCGAGACGCTGCCGTGCTGGATGCCGTCGTGCAGCGTCGTGACCGGCTCGTCCTCGCCTTGGGCGGCGAGCACGTAGAGCAGCGGCAGGTAGTGGTCCGGCGTCGGCGCGGCCATGCGGCCGAGCGGATGCCGGAGGTAGTCGATGAGGTCCTGATGCCGGCGCTCGGCCATCGCGTCGGCGACGAAGGCGTCGAACCCGAGCGCCCAGTCGAACGGCGCCGCGTCCTCGTCCCAGTCGATCGCCTGCAGGTTGTGGACGATGTTGCCGCTGCCCATGAGCAAGACGCCCTCGTCGCGGAGGGGCGCGAGGAGGCGGCCGAGGGCGTAGTGGTCGGCCGCCGGCTCGGCGAGGTCGAGGCTCAGCTCGAGGACGGGGACGTCGGCCTCGGGCCAGACGCGGATGAGCGGCGCCCAGGCGGCGTGGTCGAGGCCGCGTTCCGCGGCCTGCACCACGCCGCCGGTCAGCTCGACGACACGCTGCGCGACGTCGGGCGCGCCGGGGGCCGGGTAGCGCTTCTGGTAGAGCTCGTCGGGAAAGCCGTAGAAGTCGTGGATCGTGACGTTGGTCTTGTCGCTGCCGACGAAGAATCCGTGCGTCATCCAGTGGGCCGAGACGACGAGGACCGCGCGCGGCTTCGCCAGCGCGGTCCCCAGCTTCTCGAGGTCACGGGTGTAGGCGTTGTCCGCGACGATGTTCATCGGCGAGCCGTGGCCGATGAAGATCGCCGGCTGTCGGGTGTCGGAGCGCATGCGCGGTGCTTGCCCCCCGCTCATCTCGTCAAACGGGAGAACGAGCGCTGAGCGCGTGAGCGATCCGGTCGAGGGCCGAGGAGACCGCCCGCCGGACAGCCCGCGCGACCGCACGCCGGTGGACGAGGCGCCCGTGGATCGCCGGGCAGACGCCGGCGGCCGGCGTGCCCACGGTCACTCCGCTTCGGCGAGCAGGGCGTAGATGCGCTTGCGCGCGTCGGCCAGGATCTCGAGCGTCTTCGCGACCATGTCGTCGGAGCCGCTCATCCCGACCTGCCTCGTCGCCGCGGCAAGACCACCGACGGCCTGGCGCAGCTTCATGCGCGTGCCCGTCGGGCCTTCGGCGGTCATCCACGGCAGGTTGCCCTCGAGGTCGCGCAGCTTGTCGGCCTCGGCGATACCTGTCTCGGTGAGCGCGTACACGCGCTTGCCCTCGATCTCCTCGGCCTTCACCAGCTCGCGGTCCTCGAACTCCTGCAGGGTCGGGTAGACCGAGCCGGGGCTGGGGCGCCAGGCGCCGCCGCTGAGCTCCTCGATGTGCTGCATGATCTCGTAGCCGTGCATCGGGCGCTCGGCGAGGGCGGCGAAGACGGCCGCCTTGATCATGCCGCGGCGGGCGCGGCCGAACGGGCCGAAGCCGTGTGGTGGTGCGGCCCGTGGCGCTGACCGCCCGGCCCGCAGCCTCCGCCGGGGCCGAAGCCTTCGCCGGCTCCGCGACCGGTGCTCTCCCCGCGGCCTTGTCCGCGGCGGTGCCTCTCCTGATTCGCGTACTGTCCAAACACGTGCGCCTCCCTTGGATGCGGTGTAACGCGATATATCGTAACGCATCACGCCGACATGTCAAGGGAGGCATCGTGAAGACCCAGGGCCCGGCCTCAGGTGCTCGTTCGATCGGATCGCGTCGCGGTATCCACCTGCGGCTCGTCAGGGCTTTCGTGACTTCCGCGACCTCCGTGGGGTCGCCGGCGGCAGCCTCGCCCTGGTGGGCAGAGGGCCTCGGCGGCCGTCGCGCCCTCGGCGAGCGTGGTCTCTGAGTCGCTCGCGGTCAAGATCGCCGTCGGGACTCGTCGATCTGCATCTGGCGTGACGCTCTCGGCGCGGGCTGCGTCGACGACTGCCACCGCGTGAGGGCCTACGGCCGCTGGCGCCGGCCGGCCGTCGCCAGGGGCTCCACGCGACGAGGAGTCCCACGGCCGTTCCGGTCGCGAGTGCGAACAGCACCCAGGGCAGGATCGGCGCGTCGCGACCGCCGTCCCCGATGCTCCGCGCATGTCGCCCATCATGGGCGCGTGTCGTCCGTTCTGCCCGTCGTCCCAGGCGCGCGGCCATCGCGCCGTTCGGCTGGCGTGCGGCGGCCCGGTCGCCTCGCTCGTCGTGCGTCGCCAGGACGATGACGGCCGCGATCGTCGCCGCGAGGGCGCAGACGAGGGCGATCACGATCCTCAGGCTGACTTTCGGTGCATCGCGTCCTCCTTGGCGTGACGCGGCGGCTGCGCGCCGCCGTTCTGCAGGAAGCTAGCCGCAGGTCGCTGGGCGCACTGTGAGACGCAGCTGTGAGCGTGGCTGGGAGAGTGACCGCTCGCCCCTGCGGCTTGTGTTCGCGCCGTCGTACAGGTAGATTCAGACCAGTCGCAGACCAGTCTGAAACGAGGCATGCACGATGGCGATCGACGACGGTCGGAGCCTACGAAGCCAAGACCCACCTGCCCGAACTGCTGCGCCGCGTCGAGAAGGGCGAGCGCATCACGATCACGAAGCACGGACATCCCGTGGCCGAGCTGGTGCCGGCCAGCGACGAGCGCAGGCAGCGGGTGAGCGAGGCCATCGCCGGGCTCGAGAAGTTCAGCAAAGGGCGCAAGCTCGACGGCATCACGATCAGGCAGCTGATCGACGAAGGACGGCGGTTCTGAGCATGTTCGTCCTCGACGCGTCGCTCACTCTGGCGTGGGTCTTCGACGAGGCAGAGACCGAGTACACGCGCGCGGTCCTCGAGCAGGTCCTCGAGCATGTCGTCATCGCACCGAGCGTATGGCCGCTTGAGGTGGCGAACGCGGCCGTGATCGGCCGCCCGCCGCGACGGATCGCCGACGGCGAGGTGCCCGCGCTGATCGAGGCTGGTCCGCGGGCTCGACGTCGAAGTCGACGGCCAGGCTCACCGCGTCGCGTTCGACGCTCTTGTGTCGCTGGCCCAGCAGCACGGGCTCACGAGCTACGACGCCGCGTACCTCGAAGCTGGCGCTGCGTGTGGGACGCGCCGCTGGCGACTGTTCGACGCCGGCCTGGCGCGCGCCGCGCGCGCCGCCGGCGTCCAGCTCTTCCTTGAAGACTGAGGCGCGGCCGGGCGGTCTTCAGACCGCCCCGCCGCGCCGGAGACGCGCGTCTGCCGCTACACCGCCCCGCCGCGCCCGATGCTGCGCGGCAGGATGATGGTCTCGTCGCGCCCCGGGCCGGTGGCGATGAACTTCACCCGCGTCTTGGTGAACTCGGCGATGAACTGCACGTAGTCGCGCGCCGCCTCGGGCAGGTCCTGCCACGCCTCGCAGTCGCGGATGTCCTCGTCCCAGCCGCGCAGCTCCTGGAAGACAGGCTTGGCGTGGTGGAAGTCGCGCTGCAGCAGCGGGAACTCCTCGTGCAGCTTGCCGCCGGCGCGGTACTTGGTGCAGACCTTGAGGGTGCCCAAGCCGCTGAGGACGTCGAGCTTGGTGATCGCGAGGTGGGTGATGCCGCTCAGGCGCACGGCGTACTTGAGGGCCACGAGGTCGAGCCACCCGCAGCGGCGCTGGCGCCCGGTGGTGGTGCCGAACTCGTGGCCGACCTCGCACATGGCGATGCCGGTCTCGTCGAAGAGCTCGGTCGGGAAGGGCCCCTCGCCGACGCGCGTCGTGTAGGCCTTGGCGACGCCGACGACGTGGTCGATGCGCGTCGGGCCGACGCCGGCGCCGGCGCAGGCGCCGCCGGCGATCGGGTTGCTCGAGGTCACGAACGGATACGTGCCGAAGTCGATGTCGAGCAGCGTGCCCTGGGCGCCCTCGAAGAGGACGTGCTTGTCCTGGTCGAGGGCCTGGCCGACGAGCAGGCTGGCGTCGCAGATGAAGGGCTCGAGGCGCTCGCGGTAGCCGAGCAGCTCGTCGGTCACCTGGTCGGGGTCGAGCTGCCCGATGTCGTAGCGCTGCAGGAGCCAGTTCTTCTCTTCCAGCGAGGTGCGGATCTTGCGCCGCAGGATCTTCTCGTCGAGCACGTCCTGCAGGCGGATGCCGAGGCGCGCGTACTTGTCGATGTAGCAGGGGCCGATGCCGCGCCCCGTGGTGCCGATCTTGAACTTGCCCAGGCTCTTCTCGGCGGCGCCGTCGAGCAGCAGGTGGTAGGGCATGATCAGGTGGGCGTTGCCCGAGACGCGCAGGTTGTCGACGGCGACGCCGCGGCTGCGCAGGGCGTCGACCTCGCCGAAGAGGATGTGGGGGTCGACCACGACGCCGTTGCCGATGATGCACGTCTTGGCGCCGTAGAGGATGCCCGACGGGATGAGGTGCAGCTTGAAGACCTCGCCGTCGCGCACGATGGTGTGGCCGGCGTTGTTGCCGCCCTGAAAGCGCACGACGACGTCGGCCTTCTCGGCCAGCAGATCGGTGATCTTCCCCTTGCCTTCGTCGCCCCACTGGGCGCCGACAACGACGGTGCCTGGCACTTAGCTCCCTCCGTTCAGGACGTAGCGGCGTGGCTCCGGCCGCCGTTCATGATGCTGCGCGCGGCGAGGACGCCGGCGGCGGAGGCCTGGACCAGGCCTCGCGTCACCCCGGCGCCGTCGCCGACGGCGTACAGGTTGGCGACGGGGGTCTGGAGGCCCTCGTCGAGCTCGGGTCGAGCCGAGTAGAACTTGACCTCGACCCCGTACAGCAGCGTGTCGCGGCCGTTGACGCCCGGCGCCAGGTGGTCCATCGCCTCGAGGAACTCGAGGATGTCGCGCAGGTGCCGGTACGGCAGCACGAAGGCGAGGTCGCCGGCGGTCGCGCCGGTCAGGGTCGGCTGCACGGTGCCGCGGCGGATGCGGTCCATCGTCGAGCGGTGCCCCTGCTGCAGGTCGCCGAGGCGCTGCACGATGATGTCGTCGCCGAGAAGGTTGGCGAGCCGGGCGATCGACTTGCCGTAGGCGATGGGGTCGTCGAACGGCTCCGTGAAGTCGGTCGAGACGAGCAGGGCGAAGTTGGTGCGGTCGGTCTTGAAGTCGGCGTAGCTGTGACCGTTCACCGTGGTCACGTCGCCGTAGTTCTCGATGCTGACGGCGCCGTAGGGGTTCATGCAGAAGGTGCGGACGGGGTCGTCGAAGCTCGGCGTGTAGTAGATCAGCTTGCTCTCGTACAGCACGCTGGTGAGCGGCTCCATGATGACGGCCGGCACCTCGACGCGCACGCCGATGTCGACCGGGTTCGTGCGCATCTCGATGTGAAGCCGTTTGCACTCGTCGACGAGCCATGCCGCGCCCTCCCGGCCGGGGGCGACGATCACGGCGTCGGCTTCGATGCGCGTGCCGTCCTGCAGGATGACCCCGGTGGCCCTCAGGTCGCTCTGCCCGGCGGGCTTCTCGGCGAGGATGCGTTCGACCATGGTGTCCGTGCGCAGGGCGACGCGAGCGCGCAGGTCGTCGCGCATCGCCGTGAGGATCTCGTAGGCGCGCTCGGTGCCCATGTGGCGGATGGGCGAGGGCACGAGCGTCATGCCGTGCAGGAGCGCTTCGCGGCGGATCCCGTCGACCTTCTTGCCGCCGCCGTGCAGCTCCTGCGGGGCGCCGTACTCGAGCCAGACGCCGTCGACGTAGGCGACGAGTTCGGCGAGCTGCTGCTTCGACATGAAGCGGTCGAGCCAGCCGCCGACCTCGGTCGAGACCGTGAGCTTGCCGTCCGAGAAGGCGCCGGCGCCGCCCCAGCCGCAGGTGATGTCGCAGACGGCGCAGCTCGCGCAGCGCCCAGTCTTGCGTGCCGGGCAGGCGCGGCGGTCGATGTCGGGGCCGCGCTCGACGACGAGCACCCTGGCGCCGTCGCGCCGCACGAGCTCGAGTGCGGCGAAGATGCCGGCGGGGCCGGCCCCAACGACGATCACGTCATAGCGGGTGCGTGCAGCGTCCATATTGTGTGCGGGGGAGGTCGAGAGCGGAACGGGCGTCCCTTAACGGGATGATAGCGGTCCGGCATCGAGCTGACAATCGCGGCGGTTTCAGCGGCGCTTCGGCGAACCCGCGGACTCCGGCACGCGTCACCATTCCCGTCACGCCGTCGACAGAGAGTGGAGGTCGTGATGATCAGGGATCATGGCATGTCCCGGACCGGGACCCTCGCCGTCGCGCTCGTACTCGCCGGCGCCGCCGTGGTCGCCCTCGTAGGGCTGACGGCGTGCGGTGCGTCGGACGCCGGTCCGGCGGAGCACGCCGTGTACACCGACGCCGACAACGGGCGCACGGTGACGGCGGCGGTCGGCGACTCCATCACCGTCCGCCTGAGCGAGAACCCGTCGACCGGGTACGCCTGGAAGGCGACGTACTCGGAGGGGCTCGAGCCCCTCGACGATGAGTCCGTGACGCCGAGCTCCTCGCCGGACGTCGTCGGCGCGGCCGGTGTGCGCGTGCTCACCGTCGAGGTGGCCGCGAACGGGTCGCAGTCGATCGAGGCGGTCTACGAGCGCCCATGGGAGGCCGGCATGACCGAGCCGGCGCAGGTGTTCTCGCTGACGATCGAGGTCGAGTGACGGGTCGGGCGGCGGGGCGCCGCCGGAGGCTTTGTCCCCCGGGGAGGGCGCGAGTACGATGCGGGTGATCTCATCGGACGTGGGGGCGACCATGAGCGATCCGGTCCTCGACAGGAGAAGCATCCGCCAGTACGCCGACCAGCCTGTTCCCCGACAAGCTCGTCGAGACGCCGCTCAGGGCCGCGATGAGCGCGCCCTCCGCCGGCAACCAGCAGCCGTGGCACTTCGTCGTCATCCGCGACCGGGCGATCCTCGACGCCGTCCCCGGGTTCCACCCGTACGCGCGCATGATGGCCAAGGCGCCGGTCGGCGATCCTCGTCTGCGGCGACGAGTCCTCGAGAAGAGCAAGGGCTTCTGGGTCGAGGACTGCTCGGCGGCCACCGAGAACGTGCTGATCGAGGCGCAGGAGCTCGGCCTCGGCAGCGTCTGGCTCGGGCTGTACCCGCGCGAGGATCGGGTGAGGAAGATGCGCGCCCTCGTCCCCGGGATGCCCGAGCACGTGATCCCGTTCGCCCTTCTGCCGGTCGGGTACCCGGCCGAGAGCAAGAAGCCGTCGCACCGCTATCACGAGGAGCGCGTCCACCACGACACGTGGTGACGCCGCCGCAGGTTGCCGCCGCGCGTCGAACGGGTATGACGCGAGCGACCCGTGACGCGGCGGGCGCCGCGCCTTCCGGCCTGGCGCCGGGGCGAAAGGCCCCGCCCCACGGGTCTGTATCGAGCCGTCCGTGTGTGGAAGGGGTGAGTCGTGTCAGGACCTCCATGGGTCGCCACCGTCGACGACGCCAAGGTGCCCGAGGGCAGACCGGTCGCCGTGTATCCAAAGGGTCTCGCCGTCCTGCTCATCAGGCGAGAAGGCGAGCTCTTCGCGATCGCCAACAAGTGCTCGCACATGGGGTGCCCTCTCGAGGCGGGCAAGCTCGAGGGCTTCACCCTGACGTGCCCGTGTCACGACTGGCGCTTCGACATCCGCGACGGCGAGTTCCTCGACGCCCCGGAACTGGCGGTGCCGACCTACGCGGTCAGAGGTGGACGACGGCAAGGTCCTCGTCCGGCTCGAGGAGGCGTGAGATGAGGGACGAGGTCTTCGTCTACGCCCTCAGCACCTGCCCTTGGTGTCGCAAGACCAAGCAGTGGTTCACCGACGCGCAGATCCCGTTCGAGTTCGTCGAAGTGGACCGGCTGAAGGGCGAGGAGCAGGACGCGGCCGCCGAGAAGGCCTATCGAGCTCAGCGGCGGCCGCCGCTATCCGGTCGTCGTGATCAACGGCGAGGTCGTGGTGGGGTACAACCCGGACCGCTACCTCGAACTGCTCAAGTCGGTGGGGTGATGACGATGGCGGACGCGACCCGCAAGGACGCCCTTCGCTACCTGTTCGAGAAGGTCGTCGGCCCGCTGGGCTACAAGTTCACCCCCGACGAGGAGCTCGCCGACTTCCTGCTGGAGCAGGAGGTCAAGCTCGAGCAGGACCACGGGGCGCCGTTCTGCCCCTGTCAGGGGCGCACCGGTGCCCGCGCCGACGACATGAGGATCGTCTGCCCCTGCATCCCCTTTCACCGCGAGCACTTCGACAAGATGCGGCGCTGCTGGTGCGGCCTGTTCGTGCACAAGGACGTGACCGACCCCGACAGCCTGCCCCAGTTCCCGCCGGACGAGGCCTGAGAGGAGGACGCGATGTGGCATGAGGTCGCGCGGCTCGACGACATCGTCCCCGGAGGGACCAAGTATGTCCGCGTCGGCGAGGAGGAGATCTGCCTCTGCAACGACGCGGGTACCGTCTCCGCGGTCAGCCGGCGCTGCGGGCATCAGAACGCGCCGCTCGAGCAGGGCGCCCTGGAGGGCTGGATCCTCACCTGCCCCCTGCACGACGCCCAGTTCGACATCCGCACGGGCAAGAACCTGAGCTGGCCGATAGACCACGACTTCGGCCAGGAGCCGCCATCCGAGCCCAGGGCGCGCTTCGAGCGGCTCGAGAAGCGCCTGCAGTGGAAGACCCGCATCCACGACCTCAGGACCTACCCGGCACGCGTGACCGACGCCGGGGCGATCGAGGTCGAGGTCGGCTGACGAGACAACCACGCATCGAGGAGGACCTATGGCGTTCGAACTCCCGCCCCTGCCGTACGCTGACGACGCGCTCGAGCCCGTGTACACGGCACGGACGATCAGCTTCCACTACGGCAAGCATCACAAGACCTATGTCGACACGCTCAACAAGCTGACCGACGGGACCGACCTGGCGGCCAAGTCGCTGGAGGACGTGATCAAGGGCGCGCAGCCCGGCCCGCTCTTCAACAACGCCGCCCAGGTGTGGAACCACACCTTCTTCTGGAACGGCATGAAGCCGGGCGGCGGCGGCGCGCCCTCAGGCGACCTCGCCGGCAAGATCGACGCGGCGTTCGGCAGCTGCGATCAGTTCGTCGAGGACTTCAAGACGGCCGCCCTGGGCCGGTTCGGCAGCGGCTGGGCATGGCTCGTCGCCGAGGGCGGCGCGCTCAAGATCGTGACCACGCCCAACGCGGAGACGCCGCTCACGACGGCGGCGACGCCGCTGCTCACGGTCGACGTCTGGGAGCACGCCTACTACCTCGACTACCAGAACCTGCGTCCGGCTTGGGTGCAGGCGTACTTCGACAAGCTGGTGGACTGGGACTTCGTCGGCGCAGAACCTGGCGAAGGCCGGCTGAACGGCGCACGAGCGAGGCTGACAAGGGCGCGGGGCGGGCGTCGTGACGCGCCCGCCTCCGCGCCCTTGTCGTCGTACCTTCGGCGGCGTAGGGTGCCGCCGAGAACGGACACGCCCACGAGGGGGTCGCGAATGAAGCTGAATGAACTCAAGGCGTTCCTGCTGCGGGGGAACGTCGATCGACCTCGCCATCGCGGTGGTGATCGCCATCGCGTTCGGAGCGGTCATCACGTCGTTCGTCAACGACGTCCTCATGCAGGTGATCGCCGCCATCTTCGGCCAGCCGGACTTCTCGGGCCTCACCTTCGACCTCAACGGCAGCCCGATCTACTACGGCAAGTTCCTCAACGCCGTCATCACCTTCGTCATCGTCGGGACGGCGGTCTTCTACTTCGTCGTCGTGCCGGTCAACGCGCTGAAGGCGCGCTACAGTAAGGAGCCGCCGCCGGACCCGAGCGTCAAGAAGTGCCCGGAGTGCCTGAGCGACATCCCCGCCGAGGCGAAGAAGTGCGCGTTCTGCGCCTCGCCGCAAGCCTTCGGCGGCGACATCCCGGCGGAGACGTGAGCGTCTGAGCGGCGCCTCCGGCGACAGCCGTGGTGAGGCGCCGGCTTGAGGCGGAGCCATGACGCGGGTAGTGCTATCCTTCGACCCTCACGAGCCGAGTCCGATCACCCGCGTCCCGGGAGTCCGCATGCCGGTCCTGCGCGTCGACGTCGACGAGCGCCAGATCGTCCTCCACTCCGAGGGCGCGCTGTGCGCGACCACGCAGGAGCTCGTCGAGAGCGACGCGTTCGCGCGCGTGGTCGAGCTCTACGTCTCGCGCCTCGAGGCGCGAGACCCTCGGGCGCTCGACGACCTCGGACTCGGCGGTGACCGGCGCGTCGCCCAGCTCCTCGAGCTGCTGCGCCTGCTCGCCAACAACCCCCTCGATCGCATCGCCCGCGCCTCCGCCGCGCAGGCCGACCTGCCGGCGCACCGCGAGCGCCTGCACGGGTTCGTCGAGGGCCTGTACGACTTCTGGCGCAGCTACGATCGCTTCATGGTCAGCCGCTCGGACGTGCCGCCCGCGGCCGGCGAGACGCGTCCCTACCGCAGCTTCAACGAGACCGTCGAGGCGCTCGGCCGCCTCGTGCGCGCCCTGTACCGCGACGTCGCCGAGAACGTCACCGGCACGCACCCGCGCGTCTACCGCCAGGTGGCGGCGGGCTGCGAGGTCGGCGTCGTCGCCGAGCCTCGCCGGGCCGCGATCCCGGCCCGCTACCGCGACCTTCTGGGCGGCATCCCTTTCGTGCGTCAGGTGCTCATGTACCCGCCCCTCCTGCTCGACCCGCCGACGAACACGCGCACCGGGCGCTTCATCGAGGTCGAGGAGAACCCGCTCGACGGACTCCGACTCGAGCGCGAGCAGTGGCTCTGCTACCCGGCGCTCGTCGGCCCTCTCACGGTCTTCGTCTACTTCCATCAGCGCTTCGCCGGTCTTGGCCTGAGTCTCGCCAACCTCTTCGAGATGGCCTCCGACGACGAGATCGTCGCGGGACCCGACGCGATCTACCTCTACGGCGCGCCGCCGGAGTCGCTGGTCCGCTTCGGCGACCTGCCCACCGTCTTCCACGACGACAGCGAGAGCCGCGTGCTCGTCGCCGCGGTCCCCCTCGAGGACCGCTTCGGCTACTTCGGCTACCTCAAGAAGATGGTGCTCACGCTGCACAACCTCGCCGTGATGAAGCGCGGCCGCATGCCGTACCACGGCGCCTTCACGCGCATCGTCCTCGCCGACGGCAGCGCCGCCAACATGCTGCTGCTCGGCGACACCGCGACCGGCAAGTCGGAGAGCCTCGAGGCCCTGCGCCTCGCCGGCGAGGACCGCATCCGCGAGCTGCGCGTGATCGCCGACGACATGGGCTCGCTCGAGATCGCCGAGGATGGCGCCGTGCGTGCCTACGGCACCGAGATCGGCGCCTTCGTGCGTCTCGACGACCTGCAGCAGGGCTACGCCTTCGGACAGATGGACCGAGCCGTCATCATGAGCCCCCAGAAGGTGAACGCGCGCGTCGTGCTGCCGGTGACGACCCTCGAGGACGTGCTCCACGGCTACCCGGTCGACCTGCTGCTCTACGCGAACAACTACCAGCCGGTCGACGACGACCACGCGATCGTCGAGGAGTTCGCCGACGTCGAGGAGGCGCTGCGCGTGTTCCGCGAGGGCGTCGCGCTCTCCAAGGGCACGACGACCTCGACGGGGCTGACGCACTGCTACTTCGCCAACATCTTCGGTCCCGCGCAGCGCGTGGAGGCGCACGACGAGCTCGCCCGACGGATCTTCGCGGCCGCCTACGCGGCGGGCGTCTACGTCGGTCAGCTGCGCACGCGCCTGGGGATCGCCGGCTACGAGGGCGAGGGCCCTCGCGAGGCCGCCCTCGCCCTGCTCGACCTCATCGCCCAAAGGGCGTCGCACGCGAAAGGAGCCGACCGATCATGACGGTGCTGTACGAGTCGCACGAGGCCGACTGGAAGATCCTCGCGCGCGGCAAGGTCCGCGACGTCTACGAGTACGCCCCGAACGAGATGCTCATCGTGACCAGCGACCGCATCTCGGCCTTCGACGTGATCCTGCCGACGCCGATCCCCGACAAGGGCGTCGTCCTCACGCAGATCTCCAACTTCTGGTTCGCCGAGACCAGCCACATCGTTCCGAACCACGTGATCGACCCGGAGCCGTTCTCGACCGACGAGACGCACGCCCACCTCGCGGGGCGTTCGATCGTCGTGCGCCGCGCCGAGGCCCTGCCCGTCGAGGCGATCGTGCGCGGCTACCTCACGGGCTCGGGGCGCAAGGACTACGAGAAGACCGGGGCCGTGTGCGGCATCCCGCTGCCGGACGGCCTCGTCGAGGCGAGCCGGCTGCCGGAGCCGCTGTTCACCCCGTCGACCAAGGCGGCGATCGGCGACCACGACGAGAACATCTCGTTCGCCGCCACGGTCGACGTGATCGGACGGGAGATGGCCGGCAAGGTGCGCGACGCGGCGCTCGAGCTCTACGCCTTCGGCGCCAGGTGGGCGCTCGACCGCGGCATCATCATCGCCGACACCAAGTTCGAGTTCGGGCTGCTCGACGGCGAGCTGATCCTCATCGACGAGGCCATGACGCCCGACTCGTCGCGCTTCTGGCCGGCCGACGGCTACGAGCCGGGAAAGAGCCAGCCGAGCTACGACAAGCAGTTCGTGCGCGACTACCTCGAGACGCTCGACTGGGACAAGACGGCGCCGGGTCCGGAGTTGCCGGACGACGTCGTCGCCAGGACGGCCGAGAAGTACCTCGAGGCGTGGCGCCGGGTGACGCAGGCGTGACCGGCGGGAACGCCGGACGCCCGCCCGTGAGCGACGGGCGCCCTTCCGCGCACGGCCACGCCCTCACTCCGGAAGCCGTGTACTGGGACGCGCGTTACGCGAGCGACGGCAAGCTGTGGGGCGACGGCCCGAGCGAGCTCGCTCGCCTGGCCGTCGCCCGCCTCAGCTTCGCCGTCGGCCGTGGCTTCGACCTCCTCGACGTCGGTTGCGGCTACGGACGCGACAGCCTCTACCTGGCGCAGGAGCTTGGCTGCCGGGTCGTGGGCCTCGACCCATCGCCCGCGGCCGTCGCCGCGGCGCGCCGCGGCCGCCGCGGCGACCTCGACGTCGAGTTCGAGGTCGCCGACCCCGGCACGTTCGCGGACCTCGCCGGCCACGACGGCCACTTCGACGTCGTCGTCGCGAGCAACGTCTACCACCTGCTGACGTTGACCGCTCGGAAGGACTTCGCGGCCGCCGTCGTCGCGCTCACGCGCCCCGGCGGCCTCGTCTTCCTCAGCACGCTCTCGCCGCGCGACCCGCAGCACTACGCCAAGGGAGACCCGGTGCCGGGCGAGGAGCGCAGCTGGGTCGAGCACTGCTACCTGCACTTCTGCACCGAGGAGGAGCTGCGCGCCGACTTCGCCCCGCTCGAGGTGCTCGACCTGGAGGAACGATCCTACGAGGAGCGCCACGCCGACGACCGCGTCCATCACCACACGAGCTGGTTCCTGGAGGCGCGGCGACCCGGCTGAGGCGCGTTGAGCCTCAGAGATAGGCGGCGCGGAAGGCGGCGACGCTCGCCGCCTCGTCGTGCGCCGACGAGCTCCCGCAGCCGCCGCACGAGGTCGTCGTCGACGCGGAGCCGCCTGCCGTCGACGCGGTCCACGGACGCGATGCCGCGGACGCTGCTCGTGAGGATCATCGCGTCGTCGGCACGCAGGTCGGCGACGCGCACGTATGCCTCGACGAGCGGGATACCGGCGCCTGCGGCGAGCTCCTCGACCTTGGCGCGCATCACGCCGGGCAGGATCGCGCCCTCCGCCGGCGTCGTGAGCAGTCCCCCGTCGCGGAGGATGAACACGTTCGAGGTGGCGCCCTCGAAGATGCGCCCTTCGTCGTCGACCAGGATCGCGTCGTCGGCGCCGGCTCGCTGCGCGGCCTGCTGGGCGAGGTAGCTCTGCATGACGGTCATCGCCTTGAACTGCGCGCTGACGCGCACCCCGCGGAAGGCCACGACGCGGAGCGGACGGGCGGGGAAGACGCGCAGGTCGGTCTGGATGAGCAGGCCGGGCCTGCCGTCCGGCGGCCCGGCCGTCACCAGCAGGCGGCAGGCGCCGTCGAGCACGCCGCTCGCCTCGGCGAGGCGGCAGATCTGCTCGGCCAGGTCGGCGGTCACGAAGGGGCGCTCCAGGCCGAGCGCCTCGATGCCGCTCGTCGAGGCGCTCCACGTGCTCCTCGAAGAAGACCGGCACGCCACCGACCAGCTTGAGCGTCTCGTAGAGCCCGAGTCCGTGCGTGAGGGCGCGGTCGGTCGCGGGCAGCGTCGCCTTGTCGGCCGCCATGAGGACGCCGTTGAGCATGAGGACGGTCACGCGGCTAACTCTATCGCGTGCCCCGCGCGCGACGCACCCGAGGCGCGGGACCGGCGCGCCCCGCACCCGCGGGGCTCAGCCCTCGAACCCGAACTCGTCGGCGGCGGCGAGGGTGCGGAACTTGGTGTAGTCGCGCACGAAGCCGAGACGCACGGTGCCCGTCGGCCCGTTGCGGTGCTTGGCGATCTTGAGCTTGATGACGCCCTTGGCGGAGGGGTCGCTGGGGTCTTCGTAGATGAAGATCACCATGTCGGCGTCCTGCTCGATGGCGCCCGACTCGCGCAGGTCGGCGAGCTGAGGCTCGCGGTCGGCGCGCGCCTCGGGCGCCCGGTTGAGCTGCGACACGGCGATCACCGGCACGTCGAGCTCCCGGGCGAGCTGCTTCATCGAGCGCGAGATGTTGGCGACCTCCTGCTGCCGGTTCTCGGACCGGCCGTCGCCGACCATGAGCTGCAGGTAGTCGACGATGAGCAGACTGAGCGGCACCTTGCTGGCGAGGCGGCGCGCCTTGGCGCGGAGCTCGAACATGTTGAGGCCGGCGGAGTCGTCGATGTAGATGGCCGCCTTCTCGAGCTCGCCGGCGGCCTGGACCAGCTTGGCGTAGTCGTCGCCGGAGAGGGTGCCGGTGCGGACCTTGTGCGAGCTGACGCGGGCGGCCGAGCACATCATGCGCTCGCCGAGCTCCTGGGCGCTCATCTCGAGGCTGAAGACGGCGACCGGGGCCTTGCCCTCGACGGCGACGTTCTGGGCGATGTTGAGGGCGAGGGAGGTCTTGCCGACGCCGGGGCGGGCGGCGAGGACGATGAGGTTGGCCGACTGGAAGCCGCCGGTGAGCCGGTCGATGCCCTCGAAGCCGGAGGCGACGCCGGTGACCCCCTGCTCGCGCTGCAGCATGTCGAGGCGCTCGAAGTTGCTGACAAGGACTTCCTTGATCGACTGGAACTCCTGCGAGCGGCGCTGCTGCTGGATGGCGAAGACCTTCTGCTCGCACGAGTCGAGGAGGGTGGCGACGTCGCCGGGATGGTTGTAGCCGAGCTCGGCGACCTCGTTGCCGACGCGGATGAGGGCGCGCAGGATGGCCTGTTCGCGCACGATCTCGGCGTAGTACCCGGCGTTGGCCGCCGCGGGGACGAACTCCGCCAGGGTGTGGACGAAGTCCCGGCCCCCGACCTTGGCGAGAGCGCCCTCGCGGTCGAGCTGGGCGCTGAGGGTGACGACGTCGACCTCCTCGCCGCGGTCGTAGAGGGTGCGGATGGCGCGGTAGATGGCGCGGTGGGACTCGCGATAGAAGTCGTCGGGGGCCGAGCGTCTCGACGACGACGGCGATCGCGTTGGGGTTGACGAGCATGGCCCCGAGGACCGACTGCTCGGCTTCGTTGTTGTGCGGCGGGAGGTGAGGCGACGCCGGCGCCGCATGGATGGGCTCTACCGCCACGAAGGCTCCTCCGAAGGTCGGTGCTGGTGGCCGGCCGCGGGGGCCGGGGATGGAAGTCTATCGCCGGCCCCGGACGGCTCCTAGCGCAAATCCTCAGGCATTGGTTGAGGGCGTGCGGCGGGGCGCCGCCTGCGCCCGTCGCGGGCCGCCGGACACGGGCAAGACTGGGCGAGAAAGGCGACGGGCGGGGCGGCGGCCCAGGCCGCCGCCCCGCCCGTCGCGGAGCATCGCAGTGCCGTGCCCGGGCGCTACTCGGGCACGACGATGGTCTTGACCGAGGCGACGAACCCGTCGGCCACCTCGACGTCGACCATGAAGGTGCCGAGCTCCTTGATGGGCTCGTCGAGCAGCACCTTGCGCTTGTCGATCGCGTAGCCGCGCGCGTCCTGGATGGCGTCGGCGATGTCGGCCGACGTGACCGATCCGAAGAGGCGCTCGCCCTCGCCGGCGCGGGCGGCGAGCGTCAGCACGGTGCGGTTGAGAGTGGCCGTGATCTCCTCGGCCTGGACGGCCATGCGCGCCTCGCGCGCCTTGCGCTCTTCGTCGCGGCGCCGGAACTCGACGATCTTGCCCGGCGTCGCCGCCTCGGCGAGGCCGCGCGGCATCAGGTAGTTGCGCGCGTAGCCCTTGGCCACGTTGGCGAGGTGGCCCTTCTCACCGAGGTTTGGGACGTCTTGAAGAAGGATGACCTCCATCGTCGCCTCCTCAGCGCGCCACGTAGGGCAGCAGCGCCATCTCGCGGGCGCGCTTGATTGCAGTACCGACCTGGACCTGGTGACGGCGGCACGTTCCGGTGATGCGGCGCGAGCGGATCTTGCCCTTGTCAGACGCCATGCGGCGCAGCGTCGTGTAGTTCTTGTAGTCGACTTCTTCGATCTTCTCTTTGCAGAAGTAGCAGTAGCGGCGCCGCGACTGGCCGAAGCCACCCGCCTTGCTCTTCTTCTCGCGCCGCCCTCTGGGCTTGGGGCCTGGCATACTCACCCTCTCCTTGAGGCGCCCCGTGGGCGCCGCTGATCACTCCGTCAGAACGGGATGTCGTCGTCGTCGTGGAAGTCGCCCTCGGCGGGCGTCAGACCGGCCTTGTCGAACGGGGCGCCGCCCTGGGCGGGGCCCGCGGACTCGCCGCCTGCGGCGGGCTCGCGCGGGCCGATGAACTGGACGGTGTTGGCGACCACGCTCACGGCCTCGCGCTTCTGGCCCTCCTGGGTCTGCCACTCGCGCCAGCGCAGACGCCCCTCGATGGCGACCTGGCGACCGCGGGAGAGGTACTGCGCGCAGTTCTCCCCCATGGCGCCGAAGACGTCGACGTTGAAGTAGTTCGGCTTCTCGGTCCACTCGCCGGTCGTCGGGTCCTTGACCCGGTCGTTGACGGCGACGCGCAGCGAGCACACGCTGGTGCCGCTCGGCATCGCCTTCAGCTCCGGGTCACGCGTCAGGTTGCCGACGAGCACGACTGTGTTGATGGACCCTGCCACGGTGACTCCCTTCGCTCGGGTTGGTCCGCTAGGACTTGAGTCGCACGGTCATGAAGCGCAGGACATCGTCGGTGATGCCCAGGACGCGCTCGACCTCGGCGAGGGTCTGGGGCGTGGCCGTGAACGTGACGACCGAGTAGATGCCCTCGGTCTCGCCCTTGATCTCGTACTGGAGCTTCCTCTTGCCCCAGTCGTCGATGCCCACGATGGTGCCTTTGGCGCCTTCGACGGTGGCACGGAGACGGTCGAGGATCTCGGCCTGCCGCTCTGCTTCGGCGGCGGCGTTCACGATGAGCATGAGCTCATACTTGTTGATGGTGCACCTCCTACGGTCTGAGCGGCCCCAGCCTGTGTGCTGGAGCAGGGGTGTCGGTCGTCACCAGCAGGCGACGCGACCCGGCATGGTACCAGCCCCACGCGACCCGGACAACCATAGTCGCGCGCGTCGCGGACGGACAGGGTGACGGAGAGCTCTCGCGGGTGACGGTGCGGGACGGGCGACGGTGACGTTGGCGCCGGCGGGTCGGGCTGCGCGCGCGGACCGGCGCCTCAGGCCTCGGCCACGAGCTGAGAGGCGGCCGGTGCCGTGGTGCGCACCTCTTCGAGCTCGAGCTCTTCGCCGGCGAGACTCGTCCGACGCTCCAGAGCGCGGCCAGCCGCGGGCGCCCCTTCTCGTCCGAGTGCATGTGGACGAAGACGGGCCGCACGGCGGCGAGGACGGCGCGCCCTGCCGCCGGGTCGCCGTCGCCGACGCTCTTCGCGATCACGGCGACGGCCTTGTGGACGGTCTCGGCGCGCAGGGTGGCGAGGCCACCGATGGTCGGCACCTCCACGAGCAGGGCGAAGAGGTGGCGCATCTCCTCGCGGTGGACCTCGCCGACCACGAGGCGTCCGGGTTGCATGCGCCGCGCCTTGGCGAAGAGCGCCGCGATGTCGGTGTCGTCGTCGACCTTGAGGCGGACGCAGAAGGAGCGCTCCTTGAGCGCCGGAAGGTCGGGGCCGCGCTCCATGGAGACGAAGCGCTCGTCCACCGACACCAGCTCGAAGAGGGCGTTCAGCAGCGTCGACTTCCCCGTCGCGCGGTCGCCGAAGACGATGAGCGTGCGGCGGTCGTTGATGAGCTGCGCGAGCTTGGCTGCCTGTCCGCCCGTCAGCGTGCCCGCCCTCGATGAGGCCGCGCAGGGTGGTGGAGATCACGCCCGGCGCGCCGACCTCGCCGGCGTACATCATCGAGGTGGTCGAGAACAGCGTCGCGTTGCGGGCCACGAAGTGCTCGAGGTAGGCGTTGACCTGCGCCTTGAGCAGGCTGCGCAGGATCTCGAGGTGCTCGCGCGTGCTCTCCCCGAGGCGCGCCCGCTCGAGCTTGTTGATGCTCGTGTCGAGCTCCTTGAGCAGGGCGACCTGGACGGCGCGCAGCGCCTTGTCGCGTGGGCTCTCGCCCTCGCCGGCCGGCGCTCCTTCGAGCTTGCCCTGAACGGCCTCGTCGGCCACGTCCCCTCCGTCACTGGGTCTCTCGAGGCCGGGCGGGCGCAGCGATGCCCGGCCATCTCCGCCCCCTGTATCGGCAGGCGCGCCGGCGAGGCTGAGCGATCGCCGGGCGGCGCCTCGGGGTCGTGTCGTTGCGCCGCCGGGGAATGGTAGGGTGAAGGAGCGGGGCCACGCGGAGCACCCCGGGTCGGGGCCCTTGGCCGAAGGACCTCTCGCCGAGGGGCACTCAACGACAGAGGCACTTGCATGACCGAGACCGACGCGCAGGCGAACGCGGGCGAAGACCGCGCCGGCGGCCCGCGGGGGTCACGGCGCGCCTGTTCGCCGGCCTCGAGCGCCTGGCGCGCGAGGCCGGCGCGGAGCAGCGCGTGGCGGCGTCGGGGGTGCCGACGGTGGGGGCTCTCTGCGAGGCGCTCGGCCTGGACGCCGGCATCGTCGGCCTCGTCCTCGTCAACGGCGTGCACGGCGACCTCGCGACCGGCTTGCAGGCCGGCGACGAGGTCTCGCTCTTCCCGCCGGTCGGCGGCGGCTGACCGCCGCTTCCTGCGCCAGCCGTGCCCTGCGTCTCCGGCTGCCGGCGCGCGGCGCGCGTCCGCCCGCGCGCCGTGCTACACTCGCCGCCATGGCAGAAGGCAACATCCCTCGTCTCATCGAGACGCTCCGCGCCAAGGCCGGCGACGAGAAGCGTCTGCCGTGCGCCGTCGCCTTCAAGATCGCGCGCGACATGGACGTCCCGGTGGCCGAGGTCGGTCGCACCTGCAACGAGCTGGGCATCAAGATCGTCGGCTGCCAGCTCGGCTGCTTCTGAGCTTCCCTCCGCGCCTCGCTTCCTCTCCTTCCTCGGACGTCGTGCGTGGACGGGTTTGCACTGGCTGAATAAGGTTAACTCCTCGGGTCCCTCGGGAATGTGCCGCATATGGGGCGCCGCGCCTGCGACGCCCGCAGGCGAACGTTCAGGGCCGGACGCCCAGCCGGCGTCGCGCCCCCGAGAGGTGAAGACCGATGGCAACCGTGATGGAGGAGACCGCCGTACGGCGGTATCAGATGCTGGTCGGCGGCCGCTGGACCGAGGCGAAGAGCGGCGAGACCTATGAGATCGTCGACCCCGCGACCGACCGCGTTGTCGCGGTCGTGCCCAAGGGCGGCGTCGCCGACGCCGACGAGGCGGTGAGCGCCGCTCGGGAGGCCTTCGACAAGGGCCCGTGGCCGCGCATGACCGCCGTCGAGCGGGCCGAGGTGCTGCGCGCGGCGGCGGCACTGGTCCGCGAGCGGGCCGAGGAGCTCGCCATCCTCGAGACCCGTCAGATGGGCAAGCTCCTCGAAGACTCGCTCGTCGACATGAACGACGCCGCGCACACCTTCGACTACTATGCGGGTCTCGCCGTGGAGATGCACGGCCAGACGCTCCAGGTACCGGGCGACAGCATGAGCATGGTAGTTCGCGAGCCGGTCGGGGTGACAGTCGGCATCACGCCGTGGAACTTCCCGATCCTCATGGCCGCCTGGAAGGCTGCCCCGGCGCTCGCCGCCGGCAACGTGATGATCATCAAGCCGGCGTCGGTGTCGCCGCTCACGACCCTCGAGCTGGCGCGCATCTTCGAGGAGGCCGGCCTGCCGGCGGGCGTCCTTCAGGTCGTCACAGGCCCCGGAGGCTCGGTCGGCGACCGTCTCGCGACCTCCGCCGACGTCGACATGGTCGCCTTCACGGGCAGCGTCGAGGTCGGCAAGCACATCATGAAGGTCGGCAGCGACACGGTGAAGCGCGTCGGCCTCGAGCTCGGCGGCAAGAGCCCTAACATCGTCTTCGCCGACGCCGACTTCGAGGCCGCGATCGACGGCGCGCTCGTGGGCATCTTCGCCGGCGCCGGGCAGGTCTGTTCGGCCGGCTCCCGGCTGCTCGTCGAGCGCCCGATCTACGACCGATTCGTCGGCGAGCTCGTCTCGCGGGCCATGGCGATCAAGGTCGGCCCCGGGCTCGATGGCGAGAGCGAGATGGGCCCCCTGGTCTCGAAGGACCAGCTCGAGAAGGTCGAGAGCTACGTGAGGATCGGCCTCGACGAGGGCGCCAAGACTCGCCACCGGCGGCCACCGCCTCGCCGGGGCCGGCTCGTACTTCGAGCCGACCATCTTCGTCGACGTCGACAATCACATGCGCATCGCCCAGGAGGAGATCTTCGGGCCGGTGCTCGTCGTGATCCCGTTCGACACCGAGGAGCAGGCGGTCGAGATCGCCAACGACACGATCTACGGCCTCGCGGGAGCGGTGTGGACCAAGGACGTCACGCGGGCGATGAGGGTGATCAAAGGCCTGCGCGCCGGCATCACCTGGGTCAACACCTACCACCCGACCTACAGCGAGGCCCCGTGGGGCGGCTACAAGCAGAGCGGCGTCGGCCGCGAGCTCGGCACCTACGGGCTCGATGAGTACACCGAGCTCAAGCAGATCAACATCGACCTCACCGACCAGCCGCATGGGCGTGTACCAGCGCGGCAAGCGCGCCGCAGCCGAGGACGCTTCCCGCCGGCGAGTCCGGCGGCGACGTCGTGTCGCTGAAGGACCGGCGGCCGATGGCGCGCGGGAGCCGGGCCGAGGCCTGGGTGCGCTACTGCGAGAACTGCACCTGAGCCACGAGCAGGACCCTGAGCGACGCGCTCGCCCGCCTGCGGGTGAGCGCGTCGCGGTTTGCGGGTACTGACCGCTCACCGCGTTCGTCCTCGCTGGCGTGGAGGGCGCGCTCCCGTTCATCCGACTGAAGAGGTGACCCAGATGACGCTCCCGACGTCCGAGGTCCGTGTCGCCGACAGGGTCGCCCCGGGCCTCGTGGTCCGCGGCCCCATCGGCAGCGGCGGACCCATGACCGTGCGCAGCCCATGGGACGGCGCCGAGATCGCGACGATGCCGACGACGACGCTCGACGAAGCAGACGCCGTGCTCGACCGCGCCCGCGTCGCGTTCGAGTCCTACCGCTGGACGCCGGCCTGGAAGCGCGCCCAGATCCTCGAGCGCGCCTCGCACCTCATCGAGGAGAACGGCGAGCAGATCGCGCGCCTCATCGCCGCCGAGGGTGGCAAGCCTCTCAAGGACGCGCGCATCGAGATGCGCCGCGGGGCCTCGACCTTCCGCTGGTCGAGCGAGGAGGCCAAGCGCACGGGCGGCGAGATCATCGAGATGGACGCCGACTCCGGCGGCGAGCACCGCTTCGGCTGGACGATCCGCGAGCCGCGCGGCGTCATCGTCGCCATCTCGCCCTTCAACTTCCCCCTCAACCTCGTCGCCCACAAGGTCGCGCCGGCGATCGCTTCCGGCAACGTCGTCGTCCTCAAGCCGGCGTCGACGACCCCGATCACGGCCCTGCGACTCGCCGAGCTGCTCCGCGAGGCCGGCCTGCCCGAGGACGTGCTGCAGGTCGTCGTCGGGCCGGGCGGCACGCTGGGCAACAAGCTCGTGATGGACGATCGCGTCAACATGGTGAGCTTCACCGGCAGCCCGCCGGTCGGGCGCCAGATCGCCTCGGACGCGGGCATGAAGATGGTCACGCTCGAGCTCGGCAACAACTCGGCGACGATCATCGACGAAGACGCCAACCTGGAGCTCGCCGCGCAGCGCGTGGTCGCCGGCGGCTTCGCCAACTCGGGCCAGGTCTGTATCAGCGTGCAGCGCGTCGTCGTCCACGAGAAGGTCTACGACGAGTTCATGAGCCTGCTCATCCCGGCGGTCGAGGCCCTCAAGGTCGGCGAGCCGCTCGACGAGAGCACGGACGTCGCGTCGCTGATCAGCCCGGCCGAGGTCGAGCGCGTCAAGGGCTGGATCCAGGAGGCCATCGACCAGGGCGCCACGATGGCGGCCGGTGGGGTCACCGAGGAGGGCCGCCTGCGCCCGACCGTGCTCACCGACGTCACTCGCGACATGAAGGTCTGCGCGCGTGAGGTCTTCGGCCCCGTGCTCAGCATCCTCAGGGCGCGCGACCTCTGTGAGGCGATCGAGATCTCCAACGACAGCGACATGGGCCTGCAGGCCGGCGTGTTCACGAGCGACCTGAACAAGGCGCTCTACGCGGCGCGGCGGCTCGAGGTCGGCGGCGTGATGATCAACGAGGTGCCCACCTTCAGGGTGGACCATATGCCCTACGGCGGTGTGAAGGGCTCGGGCATCGGGCGCGAGGGCCTGAAGTTCGCGATCCGCGAGATGACCGAGATGAAGATGGTCGCGATCCGCGAGATGGACTGGCAGACGGGCGGCACGCCGATGGACGCCTGCAGCCGCGACCCGCTGGGGCCGTGAGCGGCGCCTGACGACGGCCGCGCGGCGGAGACTGCCGTCGCGCGTCGAAGAGGGTTGCCAAGACGGCCCGACGGCGCGAGAATCCGAGGTGTCGGCGGTCAAGGCGCGCGAACGCAGCGCGTCGCGACCGGAGGCCGCGACGAAAGGAGGTAAGCGACAATTGACTGACTTAGGTGGTGCGGCGCGCTAGACGCCCCGCATGCGGTGCGCCAGCGCGCCGCACCGAAGCAGACCGGGCGGCGGGCCCTCGGGCCCGCCGCCCCTTTTCGTTTTTGCCCGCGAGCGCCCGTCTCCAGCCTGCGGACCAGATGGCGAACGTCGCCCCGCCGGTTTTGACAGCGGTGCACTTGCCAGGACGGTAAGGACTTCCTTAGAATCGTCACGCTTACGCTTCTCCGAGTCCTGGAGGCCTAAGGGCAGCGTGCCTACGGCGTCGGGGCCGGCAGGGTACAGCGGGAAACCGCCGTGTCTCCCAGTGCGGAAAGGAGAGGTCGCCTCTGGCTCCTCCCGCGCCGATGCAGGGCGACTGCATCCCTCATCCGGCGCGCGAGCTGCACGCTCCGTCTCACCGGCTGGAGCGACCGGCAGCAGGCGGCTCCGTACTCGAGACTCGCGCCGCTCCCCCTTTGACCTGCCACTCGGAGTGGCGCCAACCGAGTCTGGAGGAGAGCCATGGGGAGAAGAGCGATCCTGTCCACCGTCGGGGCCCTGCTGCTGCTGCTGACCTGCGCGGCGTCGGCCTCGGCCGCATCCGCGCCGCGCTACGGCTGGGTCCTGCAGCTGCGCAACACGGCCTTCGATGTGCGCGGCGAGGACATGACCTACCGCGCCTTCCGCGCCCTGGTCACCATGAGGGACGGCAGGTTCGAGCGCAGCTGGGTCGACGACACCGCAAGACGGCCGACCCGTGCCGACGACCTCACCTACAGCGGCCTCAGCCTGCGGCGCCTCGTGGCGCTCATCGACGACGGTGACCCGGCGACCTTCAACAAGGTCCGCGCCGCCAACGGCTACGCCGTGGTCGTCCAGGCGATGGACGGCTTCACCGCCACCTACACGAGCGCCGAGCTCATGAAGTTCGGCTCCAAGATCATCGTCGCCGACCGCGCTAACGACGCCCCGCTCCATGTGCCCGACGGCCGAGCTCAAGGACAACGGCGACGGCACGTTCTCCGCCTCCTGGAAGCCGTTCTGGCCGCTCAAGGTCGTGAGTGACCGACTCGGAGATCACCGGCAAGCGCAAGCCGGGCGGGGCGCTGCGCATCAGCATCGTGCCGGCTGTGGACGGCGCGTCCAGGGCCGCATCCGCGCCGCGCTACGGCTGGGTCCTGCAGCTGCGCAACACGGCCTTCGATGTGCGCGGCGAGGACATGACCTACCGCGCCTTCCGCGCCCTGGCCACCATGAGGGACGGCAGTTCGAGCGCAGCTGGGTCGACGACGCCGGCAAGCCGGCCGACCCTGCCGACGACCTCACCTACAGCGGCCTCAGCCTGCGGCGCCTCGTGGCGCTCATCGACGACGGTGACCCGGCGACCTTCAACAAGGTCCGCGCCGCCAACGGGCTACGCCGTGGTCGTCCAGGCGATGGACGGCTTCAGCGCCACCTACACGAGCGCCGAGCTCATGAAGATCGGCTCCAAGATCATCGTCGCCGACCGCGCCAACGACGCCCCGCTCATCGTGCCCGCGGCCGAGCTCAAGGAGCAACCGCCACGGCATGTTCTCCGCCTCCTGGAAGCCGTTCTGGCCGCTCAAGGTCGTGAGTGACCGACTCGGAGATCACCGGCAAGCGCAAGCCGGGCGGGGCGCTGCGCATCAGCATCGTGCCGCTGCCAGTGTGATGCTACGAGGGAGGAAGCCATGACCAGGCGTCTCGTCCTCTCAGCTGTCGCGGCGTGCGTCTTGCTCCTACTGTCCGTCGCGCAGGCGTCGGCCTACACGACGACCCTCACGCTGGTCGGCAAACGCACCGTCACGCTGCAGCGCTCGCAGGTGCCGGCCCGTGTCACCTGGGACGGTCGCCTGGAGGGCAACATCAACCCGACCCTGCGCTACGTCTACTCGGGTCAGACCCTGTACAAGCTGGTCGGCAAGGTGGACGACGCCGACCCCACGAGCTTCAACCGCGCCAAAGCGAGGGCGGGCTACAAGATCCGCTTCATCTGTCGCGACGGGTATCGGGTGAGCATCTCCAGCAGGCGCATCATCGACAAGAAACGCTGGATCATCGCCAAGAAGAAGGCGGGTGCGCTGCTTCCTGACGGCGAGGCGCCCTTCCGTTTCGTAGGCTCGTTCATCGAGCCGTTCAACGGCACGTTGTCTGCCCGTCAGATCTACAAGATCAGGTTGATCTTCTGAGCCAGTCCCCTCCGGTGCCTCAGATGATGGTGCGGCGGGGCCTCATCGCTGCTGAGGCCCCGCCGCACCCGGACCGGATCCCGGACCCGGCCGTGGGATGCGGCCACCCTCTCCGCCGAAGACGTGCTGATGGAAGGACAGGACCCATGAGACCACATCGCAGAGTCATCGCTCTCGGGGCGCTTGCGCTGGCGGCACTGCTCGCTGTGGCCGTCGCGAGCGCTGTGCTGCCCGCGGGACCCGGAGTGGCGCGCGCCGAAGACCCCGTCGTGCTGACGCTCACCGGCAACGACCAGACCAAGGAGTACACGCTGGCGCAGGTGCAGGCGCTGCCCGTGTACACCGGGCTACGCCGTCAGAAGAACAGCGCCGGCACGATCACGCCGGCGGTGCCGGTCAAGGGCGTGAAGCTCGAGGACCTGTTCGCCGAGATCGGCGGCATGACCGACCAGCAAGCGTGCGACATCCTCGCCATCGACGACTACGGCATGGAGATGCGCTACGAGGAGGCCATCGGCGGCGATTTCGACGTGTACGACGAGACGACGGGTGTCAAGGAGGAGCCCCTGACAGCCCGTTGTCTGCCGTGCTGATCTACGAACGCGGACGGCGAGCCCATCACCTACGAGAACGGCGGGCCGCTGCGCATCGCCATCTGCCAGACCGAGGATGTCGGCCAGGTCGCCGACGGCCACTGGCTGGTCAAGTGGGTGAACCGCATCACATTGCGTGACGCTCTGCCCGACTGGACCGTCAAGATGTTCGGTCTGAAGCGCACGAACGGCACGCGCCAGACGTCCCTGCTCGACCGCGCCTCCTACATCTCATGCTCGGCGCCGGGCTGTCACGGCCGCGCCTGGGTCGGCTCGACCGGTGGTGTCTGGACCGGCGTCAACCTCTCCTACATCATGGGACGGGTCGACGGCGGCCGTGCGCACGGCGACGACGCCTTCAACGCCAGCCTGGCGATGAGGGGCTATCGCATCAAGCTGGTCTCGGCCACGGGCAAGTACGTCATCATCAGCTCGCGCACCATGATGCGCTCGAAGCGCATCATCCTCGCCAACAAGAAGAACGGAGTGGTGCTGGGCCAGCGCTACTACCCCCTGCGTCTGGTAGGCCCGTATCTCGACACGAGCAAGTTCATCGGGCGGATCACCAGGATCTACATGCTGCCCAAGTGACGGCACGTGGGCGGACGAACGGGCGTGTGAGCTGATGCCGGGAGGGTGGACGGTGGGACATGAGTGACGCTCCGCGGCAGAGAGGCTGGGCCACGTGGCGGTCGGCGCTCGCGCTCGCCGTGACGGTGGTCGCGGCGGTCCTGGTCGCTGCGGCTTGCGGCGACGAGCCGGCGCAGCCGGGCTCGTCGCCGTCGCCGGTGGCCAGCGGTCCGTCGTCCTCACGGTCACCGGACCGGACGGCACCCGCGAACTGACCATGCCCGAGTTGCAGGCACTGCCTGCGTTCGAAGGCTACGCCGGCATCAAGAGCAGCACGGGCATGATCACGCCGCCGGCCGTGCACAAGGGCGCTCCACTCTCGGAGATCGTCGAGCTGGTCGGCGGCCTGGGGCGGACGAGGGTGTGACGATCGTGGCCAGCGACGGCTATGGGATGACGCTGTCGCACGACCAGGTGACGGGAGAGGGTTTGACCACCTACGACCCGGCCACGGGCGCCGAGACGGCGCCCGACGTGCCGCTGACCGTCATGCTCGCGTACGAACGTGAGGGACGGCCTCTCGGAGAGGACGAAGGCCCGCTGCGTCTGGTCGCTGCCCAGCCGAAGATGGGACAGGTGATCGACGGGCACTGGACCGTCAAGTGGGTCACGGCGGTCGAGGTGAAGAAGGAGACGGCGCCCTGGCGCGTGCCCTCCAAGGCGCCGTCTCGGCTCGCCTCGATCGCGGCAGCTACATCAACTGCGCCTCGCCCGGGTGCCACGGCTCCGGCTACATCGATGCCGAGGACCGGCGCTGGGAGGAGATCCCTCTCTACCTCGTGTGCGGCCTGGTCGACGATGGCAGGCGTCACGGTGAGGGAGCCTACGACGCTCACGCAGCCAAGGCCGGCTACACGATCGAGATCGAGACCGCCGACGGAGAGGTCGTGCAGCTTGACTCGCGGGACATCACGGGCAAGCGCAGCATCATCCTCGCGGGCAAGCTCGACGGTGCCGATCTCACGGAAGAGTACTTCCCCTTGCGCCTGGTCGGTCCGGGACTGGGCGAGGACGTCCAGGTGGGCCGTATCGCACGGATCGTGGTGCGCGTGCGATGACGCTGCGTGCGAGGCGGCTCGCCGGCGCTGCCGCCCTGGTCGCAGTCGCCGCCGGCATCGCGGCTCTGGCCGGGGCTGGGTGCGGCGGGCAGTCCTCGCGTGAAGTGCGATTGATCTACGCGGGCAGTCTGATCGTACCGTTCGAGAAGCTGGCGCGGGCCTTCGAGGCGCAGCACCCGGACGTGCGAGTCATCACCGAGAGCCACGGCAGCGTCCAGGTCCTGCGCTACGTGTCCGAGCTGGACAAGCCGTTCGACCTGGCGGTGACCGCCGACGAGCAGCTCGTCGAGCCGTTGCTGTTCGACCGCACAGACCCCGACGCGGGCGCCCCCTACGCGGACTGGTACGTCGCCTTCGCGACGAACCGGCTCGTGCTTGCCCTGTCCCCGTCAAGCGAGCTGAACGGCCGCATCGACGCGACGAACTGGCCGCAACTTATCCGCGAGCCCGGCGTGCGCTTCGGGCTGGCCGACCCACGCTTCGATGCCGCAGGCTACCGGCCCTCATGGCCCTCGTCCTGGCCGAGAACGTCTACGATGACCCCTTCCTCTTCGAAGACATGACGATGGGCCGTTTCCAGACGCCAGTCACGGCCGAGCCAAGGGGTGAGGTCACTGTCATCCACGTTCCCGAGTTGCTCGAACCCAAGTCGGACGCCCCAATCGCCGTGCGCGGCTCCAGCATCCAGCTGCTGGCGCTGCTCGAATCCGGGGACGTCGACTGTGCCTTCGAGTACGAGAGTGTCGCGCGTCAGCACGATCTGGCGTACGTCGAGCTGCCGCCCGAGGTCGATCTGAGCCGGGACGACCTAGCGGCGCATTACGCGAGCGTGGTCGTCAGGCTCGACTTCCGGCGCTTCGCCAGCGTGCGGCCCGAGTTCACCGGCGCGCCCATCCGCTACGCGTTCACCATCCCCTCGTCGGCGCCGGACCCCGAGCTCGCGGCGCAGTTCGCCGCGTTCGTCCTGTCGGACGAGGGCGCGAAGGTGCTGGCGCAGACTCAGCAACCCACCCTGTCGCCGCCTCGTCTGGAGGGGAACGGCGACGTCCCGACCGCGGTAGAGCAAGCGTGCGGGCGGTCCAGGTGAGCGTCCTCCCCTCCGACAGGCAGGGAGTCAGTCCTGGACCGCCCGCACTCCTGGGCCGCCGATGGCGCCGCAGTCGGACCTGGCCCCCCGACTGACGGGGTCGTCGCGCGCCCGGTCGCGGCCAGACGGCCGCGAGCCTTCGCGCTCGTCTGCGCGTTCGCCGGGGTCGCGCTGTGCGTCGTGGTGGTCCTGCCGCTGGTCGGCCTGTTCGGCCAACCAGGTGAGCGGGCTGCGTGACGCCGTGCAGATGGAGAGGTCATGCGGTCGCTGGTCCTCACGCTCGGTGCCGCCCTCGTCGCCACGGCCATCGCCCTGGTGCTCGGCATCCCGTTCGCCTACCTCCTGGCGCGTCAGCCGTTCCCGGGCCGTGGCATCGTCGAGAGCGTCATCGACCTGCCGGTCGTCCTGCCGCACACGGCCACCGGCATCGCCCTCTTGACCGTCTACTGGCCGGAGGTATCGCCGGTCGCCTGTTCGCGCCTCTGGGGATCATGTTCACCGACTCGTTCTCCGGGCTCGTCGCGGCGTTGCTGTTCGTGAGCATGCCCTTCCTGTCGGCGCGACGCGTCAGGCGTTCGTCGCCGTGGACCCGCGCTACGAGGGCGTGGCGCGCACGCTCGGGGCTTCGCCGGTGCGCGCCTTCGCCACCGTCGCGTTGCCCATGGCCTGGCGCGGGCGCTGGCGGCGCCCTCATGATGTGGGCGCGGGGCATCAGCGAGTTCGGCGCCGTCGTGATCCTCGCCTACAACCCCAAGGTCGTGCCGGTGCTGGTCTTCGAGCGCTTCGAGGGGTTCGGCCTCGAGGCCGCGCTGCCGGCCGCCGCGTTGATCGCTCTCGTCGCCCTGATCCTCTTCACCGGTGTGCGCTTCCTCCTCGCATGGCGCCGCCGCGGCAGCGCGCAGGAGCGCACAGGGGCGAGGTGGTGGTCGTGAGCGACGCCGTCGCCTCCCCGGTGCTCGAGGTGCGCGGGTTGATCGTCCACGCCGGGGAGTTCGTCGTCGGTCCGGTGGACCTGTGCGTCGCCGCGGGCGAGACGGTCGTCGTTCTCGGAGCGAGCGGGCCGGCAAGACCCTCCTGTTGGAGGCTCTTGCCGGCCTCCGCGAGCCGGTTCAGGCAGGTCGTCGTCGATCGCGTCGACTTCACCGGCGTGCCGCCGGAACACCGGTCGTTCGGCTACGTGCCCCAGCATGGTCTTCTCTTCCCGCACCTCGAGTGGCGCGCAACATCGCCTACGGGGCTGAGCGCGGTCCTGCCAAGCGGGACGTCGCGCGCAGTGCCGCCGCCATGGTCGGCGTCGAAGAGCTGCTGCACCGGCGTCCCGTCGGCCTCTCGGGCGGCGAGCGGCAGCGTGTCGCCCTGGCACGCGCACTCGCGCGTGCCCCGCGTCTGCTCCTGGTTGACGAACCGCTCGGGGCTCTCGACCCGGTGGCGCGCCACGAGCTCGGCGACGTTCTGAGAAGCGTGGCTCGCAGCGTGGGCGCCGTCATGCACGTGACCCACAACCTGGACGAAGCGAGACGGGTGGGCGACCGGTGGGTGGTGGTCGCGGGAGGGAAGCTGACGGAGGTGGCCGACCCTGACGCGATGCTCGACCTCACGTCCCCAGAGGGAGTCGCCAAGCCGAAAACCGCGTCGCCAAACGGGTGAGCGTCGTCCATCGCCGCTCGGTGGGGTATGGGTGTCGCGACGCGGTCGCGTCCCGGCGGCGGCGCACCCAAGGAGGCGGTCATGACGCTGAGCGCACGCAACAAGCTCCCCGGCACGGTCAAGAGCGTCGTCCTCGGCACGGTGATGGCCGAGGTCGTGGTGGACGTGGGCGGGCACGAGATCGTCTCGGCGATCACGCGTCACGCGGTCGAGAACCTGTCGCTCAAGGCGGGAGACGACGTTACCGTCATCGTCAAGGCGACTGAGGTCCTGATCGACAAGTAGTGCGTCAGCGGGCCGGCGTCACTCGGTGAGGCCGCGGCCGGGGTTCGTCGCGCGCGCCGACCTGGACTACACTTCAGTCATGGACCCGACGCCCGCGCGCGCGGGGCGCGTCGACTACCTGCGCCTCTCGATCACCGACCGCTGCAACCTGCGCTGCACGTACTGCATGCCGGCCGAGGGCGTGCCGCCGCGGGGCCACGACGAGATCCTCTCGTACGAGGAGCTCGCCGCCTTCGCCCGCGCGGCGGTCGAGGTCGGCGTGAGCAAGGTGCGGATCACCGGCGGGGAGCCGCTGGTGCGCCACGGCTGCGCCGACTTCGTCGGCATGCTGGCGCGGACCGCTGGCATCGCCGACATCGCCCTGACGACGAACGGCCTTCTGCTGCCGCGCTTCGCCGACGAGCTGCGCCGCAACGGTCTGCGCCGGGTCAACGTCAGCATCGACAGCCTCGACCCGGCGCGCTACGCGGCGCTCACCCGCGGTGGCCGGCTGGACGATGCGCTCGCCGGCCTGGACGCGGCGTTCGCCGCCGGCTTCGACCCCGTCAAGCTCAACGTCCTTCTGCTGGAAGGCGTCGAGGACGAGCTCGACGCCTTCGTCGCGCTCACCCGCGAGCGGCCCGTCCACGTCCGCTTCATCGAGTTCATGCCGCTCGACCGCCGGCTCGTCGTCGACGGCCACATGGTTCCGGCTCCGCGTGTGCTCGAGCTGCTGCGCTCGCGCCACGTGCTCGAGCCGGTCGAGGGCCCGTACGGCCACGGCCCGGCGCGCTACTGGGCGGCGCCCGGCGCGCCGGGCACCATCGGCTTCATCGCCGGCGTCTCCGAGCACTTCTGCGAGAGCTGCAACCGCCTGCGCCTGACCGCCGACGGGCGCCTGCGCACCTGCCTGTTCTCGGGCGAGGAGACCGACGTGCGGCCGCTGATCGCCCATCCGGACCAGCTGCGCGCGGCGCTCGAGCAGGCGGTCTCCGGCAAGAGCTACGACCGCTGCCGCGAGCGCCTCGCGAACCACCGCGCGATGTCGCAGATCGGGGTGACGTGCGCGGCGATGAGGGTGAAGGTGAGCGACCTGACGCACATCGACGAGCGCGGGCGCGCGCGCATGGTCGACGTCGGCGACAAGGACGAGACCGACCGCAGGGCGCGCGCCGAGGCGCTCGTCCGCATGGCCCCGGAGACCCTGGCGCTGATCGAGGACGAGGCCGTGCCCAAGGGCGACGTCATCGCCGCGGCGCGCCTCGCCGGCATCATGGCGGCCAAGCGCACCCACGAGCTCATCCCCCTCTGCCACCCGCTCGCCCTGAGTGCGCGTGGAGGTCGACATCGTCAAGGACGCGGCGCCTGCCGGGTCTGCGCATCGTCGCCGAGGCGAGGCTTGCGCGGCCGCACCGGCGTCGAGATGGAGGCGCTGGTCGCGGCCTCGGTCGCTGCGCTCACCGTGTACGACATGTGCAAGGCGGTCGACCGCGGCATGGAGGTCGCCCAGGTCCGCCTGCTCGAGAAGAGCGGCGGGCGCAGCGGCGAGTGGCGGCGCGAGGACGCCGGGTCACCGGCCGGCGGGGAGGCCCCGTGACCCGCGGCGAGCCGGACGGCCGCGTCGTCAGCGTCAACGTCGCCGCCGAGAAGGGCGTGCAGAAGGCGCCGCAGCCGGCGATCCGGCTGCTGGTCGAGCACGGCGTCGAGGGCGACGCGCACGCGGGGCCCTGGCACCGCCAGGTCAGCCTGCTGGCGAACGAGAGCGTCGAGAAGATGCGGGCCCAGGGACTGGACGTCGCCCCCGGCGCCTTCGGCGAGAACGTCACCACCGAGGGGATCGTCGTGTACCAGCTCCCGGTCGGCACGCGCCTGCGGATGGGCGAGGCGCTGGTCGAGGTGACGCAGATCGGCAAGGTCTGCCACGACCGCTGCGCGATCTACTACCAGGCCGGCGACTGCGTGATGCCGCGCGAGGGCATCTTCGTGCGCGTCCTCGAGGGCGGCGAGGTCCGGCCCGGCGACGAGATCACCCTCGAGAAGCGCTCGCTCGATCCGCGCCGCGGTCCTGACCGTCTCGGACAAAGGATCGCGCGGGGAGCGCGAGGACGAGAGCGGGGCGGCGCTCGAGGAGCTGCTCGTCGAGATGGGGGCGGCGGTCGTGGAGCGCGCCATCGTGCCCGACGAGCGCGAGCAGATCGCCGCCGCCCTCAGCCGCTTCGCCGACGAGACCGAGGCCAACCTCGTGCTCACCACGGGCGGCACGGGCTTCACCGCGCGCGACGTGACGCCCGAGGCGACGCTCGACGTGCTCGACCGCCAGGCGCCGGGCTTCGCCGAGGCGATGCGCGCCGGCTCGCTCGCCGCAGACGCCGCACGCGATGCTGTCGCGCGCCGTGAGCGGGCTGCGCGGGCGCACGCTGATCGTCAACATGCCGGGCAGCCCGCGCGCCTGTCGCGAGCAGTTCGCGATGATCGCGCCGGCGCTGCCGCACGCGATCGAGAAGCTGCTCGACCTCGGCGGGGACTGCGCGACGCCTCCTCCAGGCGCCCCCGGGCCCTCGTGACCCCGCTGCCGCCCGAGCGCGAGGACCAGCTCGGGGAGGAGGCCGAGGCGCGACGGCGCCTCGGCCGGCGCCCCGAGCCGGACGAGCTGCCCTCTCCGCGTCGCACGGTCGGCGCGGTCGTGGTCACCTTCAACGATGAGACCACGTCGCGCTCACGCTGCGCAGGCTCGTCGCCGGTGTCGCCCGCGTCGTGGTCGTGGACCTCGGCTCGAAGGACCGCACCCGCGAGACGGTCGTCGAGCGCTTCCCGGGCGTTACCGTACTCGAGCTGCCCCTCGAGGCGGGGTTCGGGGCGGCGCTGAACGAAGGCGCTCGTCTGCTCGATCGAGCCCTTCCTGCTGGCGTTGCACGGCGACGCCCGCCTGCGTCCCGGGGCCCTGGAGCAGCTCTACGCGACCCTCAACGATTCGCGGGGGCGCGTGGGCTGCTGCGGACCGCGCCTGGTGGCGCCGCACGGCGCGGTCGAGCTCTCAGCCGGGTTCAGGCCCTCGCGCTGGCGGCGCTGGCGCGCGGCGTGGACCGGCCTCGTGCCGCGCTGGAAGCTGCTCCGGCCGCGGCGCAAGCCGAAGCGCGTCGCCTACGTCGCGCCGGCCGTGCGCACCGACCTCGATTGGGTCTCGGGTGCCGCGATGCTGGTGCGTCGTGAGGCGTTCGACGAGGCCGGCGGCATGGACGAGCGTTTCTTCCTCGCCTACGGGGACGTCGACTTCTGCCTGCGCCTGCGGCGCGCCGGCTGGACCGTGACCTACGAACCCCGAGCACGGGCCATCCACCTGGACCGTGTCGACGAGAACTCGGGCTCGCGCAGGGCGGCGCGGCGCCGCTTCGAGCGCCGGTACGGCGTCGTCGCGCGTCTGCGGGGACGTTCCTGAGAAAGGCGCCGGGTGCGGTCGCTGCACGGCGGCTTGCGCGGATCCTGTGCGCCGGCCCGCGCGTGGCGCGCGGCCGGCGCCCATCGTCTCAGAACCCGTAGTGGTGGCGAGCCCCGTACGAGAGGTACGTGGCGATCGCCGCGTCGGCCTCTTCGACGGCGCGGCGGTGGCCGGCGGCGAGGCGATCGCCGACGCTCTGCCGGGTCACCCCGAGCCGCGCGGCGACTTCGCGCTGATGGCCCAGTTCGCGGTAGGCGGCGATCGCCTCCCACTGCTTGAGTGTGCGTGACTGGATGAGCGGGTCGACCAGGCGGCAGAGGGCGCCGAGGAGCACGTCGCCGGCATCGCCCGTGCCCAGGTAGCGCGTCAGTCCGTCGTCGCGCGCGGTGAGCTGCAGCGCCTCGCGGGCGAGCGCGTACGCGTCGCGCTCGCCGCCGGGCGCGTCGCGCAGATGCTCGACCGTTCCGACGCCGACGCCGATGCGCAGGAGCAGCGGCGCCACCGACTCGCGCGTCACGCTGATGAGAAGCGGCGTCTGCGCCGGGTCGCTCAGGACGCCGTCGACGCGACCGTCGCGGGCGACCGCGAACGGCTCGCCGAGGGCGGGCGCGAAGAGCCGGTTGATGCGCTCGAGCGCGGCGCTCAGCCTCGCGCCCGCCTCAGGCGAGCCGGAGCCGGGGCCGACGAGATAGCCGAAGAGCACGGCGATGATGTTCGAGTCCCGGCGGCGTTCGAGCGGCATGTCCCTAGCTACGCCGCGCAGGCAGGGTTTCCTGCCGGGCGCGGCGGCGTCCACGGGTTTCTCACTCTTGCCACAGTGCAAATGGCGCGATGCCCCTCGGGTGGGCTAAACTAGACGCCCGCGCCAACGTCACTTCCAGGGGTATCCACGTGAACAAGAAGGCCCGCACACGCCTCATCGTCGCCACCGGGGTCATCGTCGTCGCCTTCGTCGCCGGGGTCATCTACCTCGTGAGCCAGCAAGGCGCCTACTACCGGCAGGTCTCCGAGCTCGTCGCCGGCGACTACGACGGCAAGAACGTCGAGGTCGGCGGGCGCGTGCTCGACGGCACGATCAGCCGCGACGACGACGGCGTGCACTTCACGATCCAGGACCTTCATGGCGCCGCGGACACGGTCGAGGTCGACTACAGCGGCCAGATGCCGAACACGTTCGAGGCCGGCGTCGACGTGGTCGTCATCGGCCAGTACTCGGCTGCGGAGGGTCTGATCACCGCCGACGAGCTCCAGACGAAGTGCCCGTCCAAGTACGAGGGCCAAGGGACGACGCCGACGGCACCCGCCGCGGTGCAGTGAGGGAGCCGGCGTGATCGATCTCGGCCGCCTGGCCCTCGTCCTTGCGCTCGTCTTCGCCCTCGCGGGGGTGCTGTTCCTCGCCCTCGGCGTGCGCTGGCAGCGCAGGGACCTGGTCCGCAACGGCTACTACGCCGTCTACGCGTTCTTCCTCGGCACCGTGGTCGCGAGCGCCGTGCTCCTGGCCGCCTTCCTCAAGAAGGACTTCAGCTTCGCCTACGTCGCCGAGAACTCCGACGCGAGCCTCTCGGTGTTCTACCGCATCTCGGGCTTCTGGGCCGGCCAGCAAGGCTCGTTCCTGCTGTGGCTTCTTCTGCTCGCCATCGCCACCGTGGTGATCGCGCTGCGCGACCTCAACCGCCTCGAGCGGCTCACGGGCGCCGCGGTCATGGTGCTCTGCGGGGTGTCCGCGGTGTTCGCCGCCCTGATGGTCTTCGACGAGGGCTCGAACCCGTTCATCGCGGCTGCAGCCGGGCACGACGCCGTTCGGGCTCAACCCGCTGCTGCTGCACCCCGGCATGGTGCTCCATCCGCCGGCGCTCTTCATCGGCTATGTCGGCCTCACGGTCCCGTTCGCCTTCGCCATCGCGGCGCTGCTCATCGGCCGCGCCGACCGCCTCTGGGTGACGCTCTCGCAGAAGTGGGCCGTCTTCGGCTGGCTCTTCCTCTCGCTCGGCATCGGCCTCGGCGCCTGGTGGGCGTACGTGGTCCTGTCCTTCGGCGGGTTCTGGGCCTGGGACCCCGTGGAGAACACCTCGCTCGTGCCGTGGCTCACGGCCACCGCGCTGCTGCACGCGATGACGCTGTACCGGACGCGCGGCATCTTCAAGCGCTGGGCGCTGGCGACCGCCGCGCTGACCTTCTTCTTCGTGATCCTCGCGACCTGGACGACGCGCACCGGGCTGATCAGCTCGGTGCACGCCTTCGGCAGGAACGAGGTCCTCATCGACATCCTCTCGACGCTGCTGATCGGCAGCGCCCTGCTCAGCGCCGGCCTGCTCGCGTGGCGCTGGCGGCTCTTCGCCAGCGGCGCCCCGATCGAGTCGGTCGTGTCGAGGGAGTTCCTCTACTACCTGACGGACCTGATGCTCGTGCTGTTCGCGGCGGCGATCGCGTTCGCCACGGTGGTCGTGCCGCTGCTCCTCGAGCGGACCGTCGGCCCGGAGACCTACGACACGTTCGCCAAGCCGCTCGGCGTGGTCTTCCTCGCCCTGATCGCCGTCTGCCCGCTGCTCGCGTGGCGCAAGACCGAGGGCGCCCATCTGCGCCGCGTGCTGACCCTGCCGCTGGTGACGGCAGCGCTCTCGGTGCCGCTGTGGCTGGTGCTCGGCTTCCAGTCGAACGTCTGGGGTCTCATCGGCTCTCGTGGTCTGCGGCTTCGCCTTCGGCGCCGTGCTGCAGTTCGTCGTGAACGCGGCGCGGCGGGCGGCCGGCCCGGGCAAGGCCTGGACGGCCGGCCTGCGCCGCGCCCTCTTCGGCAGCCGCACGCGCAGCGCGGCCTACCTCGCGCACGTCGGCATGGTCCTCATCGTCGCCGGCCTGCTCGGCTCGACGGTGTACAAGGCGGAGAGCACGGCGCTCGTCGCGACCAAGCCGGGGTCGGAGGACGCGGTGCTCGCCACCGACGACGGCAAGTACACGCTGGAGTTCACGGGGACGCGCTCCGAGCCCGGTGAGCAGCAGTCGGAGCGCACGTATGCGGCGTTCGACGTCTTCACCGACGGCGGCAGCACGAAGATCGGCACCGTCGAGCCGCGCACCGACATCTATCCGGTGAGCGGCGCCGCCGTCCGCGCCGTGATCCTCGGACGCCCCTTCGAGGACGTGTTCGTGGTCGCCGACGAGCCTTTCGACGGCTCCTCGGAGGCGATCGCCCTGCGGGTCGTCGTCTTCCCGCTGATCCGCTGGGTGTGGATCGGCTCGATCCTGCTCTGCGTCGGCGCCGTCGTGTCGCTGTGGCCGCGGATGCGGCCCCAGGAGGCGCTCGCCGACGACGCGGCCGCCGAGCTTGCGGCGCGCGGCCGCGCGAGCGAGGCCTCGGCCTGAGGCCGCGCCGGTGGACGCGTCCGGTCGCGAACTGAGCGACGCCCCCCTCGAGATCGAGGTCGACGGCCTGCGCAAGACCTTCGGCCGCCGCGAGGTGCTGCGCGGCCTCTCGTTCTCGCTCGAGCGCGGCGGCTTTCTCGTCATGTTCGGCCCCAACGGGGCCGGCAAGACGACGACGCTGCGCGTGCTCGCCACGCTGCTCACGGCGGGCCAGGGCAGCGTCCGCGTGGCCGGCCACGACGTGCGCGAGGACCCGATGCCGGTGCGTCGCGCCGTCGGGCTCATCTCGCACAGCCCCATGCTCTACCTCGACCTGACCGCGTACGAGAACCTGCGCTTCTACGCCGACATGTACGGGCTCGAGGACCGCGAGGAGCGCATCACCGAGCTCCTCGAGCGCCTCGAGCTCAGCCATCGCCGCTACGACGTCGTGCGCACGTTCAGCAAGGGCATGCGGCAGCGGCTCGCGATCGCTCGCGCCATCCTGCACCGGCCGCGCGTCCTGCTGCTCGACGAGCCGCACTCCGGTCTCGACCCGCGCGCCGTCGACATCCTCGACGGGCTGCTCGCCGAGATCCGCGAGGAGCACACCTTCGTCATGGTCACGCACCACATCGAGAAGGGCCTCGAGCTCGCGACGCGGCTGATGATCGTCGACGGCGGCAAGATCGTCTGGGAGCACGGCGCCGGCGTGGCTCGCGGACGACGTTCAACGCGGTCTACCGCGAGCACGTCCAGGAAGGCTCGGTCCTCTGATGGGCCCGGACCGTGGGGAAGACGGGCTGATGGGCTCCCGCCAGTTCATGGCGATCCTGCGCAAGGACCTCATCCGCGAGCTGCGCACGCGCGAGATGCTCGTGAGCATGTTCCTCTTCGTCATGCTCGCCCTGGTGATCTTCCACTACGCCTTCGGCGTCGACGAGGACACCGACCTGACGTACTTCACCGGCGGCATGCTCTGGGTGACGTTCATCTTCTCGGCCCTGCTCGGCCTGAACCGCTCCTTCGCCCAGGAGAAGGACGAGCAGTGCCTCGACGGCCTCCTGCTGTGCCCGGTCGACCGCGTGACGATCTTCTTCGCCAAGATGACCGGCAACCTGGTCTTCCTGCTCATCATCCAGACCCTGTCGGTCCCGGTCTTCACGCTGTTCTTCATCGAGCGCAGCTACCTGGCCGACATCGGGCTCTTCGTCCTGGTGCTGCTGCTCGCCGACCTGGGTATCTGCACCATTGGTACACTGCTCGCGACGATCTCGATGAACACGCGCGCCCGCGACCTGCTGCTGCCGATCGTGTTCCTGCCGCTCATCGTGCCGGTGCTGATCGCCGCGGTGTCGGCGACCACCGGCATCTTCGCCGACGGCGCCGATCTCGGCGACCTGGCGGCCAGGCTCGGCTTTCTGGCCGCCTTCGACGCCGTGTTCATGGTGGCGGCGTACGGGACCTACGACTTCGCGATAGGAGAGTGACTGCGGTGGTGACGACACCATGAAGAAGCTGACCAGCGCGCCGGCCCTGTTCGCGGCCGCCGCCGCCTTTCTGGTGACGGGCCTGCTGCTGGCCTTCCTCTACGCGCCGGTCGACGCCTCGAGCATGGGCTTCAGCCAGAAGATCTTCTACTACCACGCGCCGATCGCCGAGACCGCGCTCGTCGCCTTCGGCATCGCGTTCGTCGCGGCGATCCTCTACCTGCGCGACCCCGACCCGAAGTGGGACCGCCTCAGCTATGTCTCCGTCCGCCTCGGCCTGGTCTTCAGCGTGATGGTCATGGTGACCGGCATGATCTGGGGCAAAGCCGCGTGGGACGCCTGGTGGGCCTGGGAGCCGCGGCTCACGACCTTCCTGATCGTCTGCTTCCTCTACACCGCCTACTTCGTGCTGCGCCAGGTGGTCGAGGAGGAGTCGCGGCGGGCGACCTACGCCGCGGTGTTCGCCATCGTCGCCTTCATCGACGTGCCGATCACCTTCTTCGCCACGCGCTACATGCCCGAAGGGCTGCACCCCGTGGTGATCAGGGCCGGGGACAGCGGCATGGAGGGCAGCATGTTCCTCAGCTTCATGATCAGCATGGCCGGCATGACCCTGCTGCTGGCGGCGCTGGTGCGCGCGGACGTGGCCGCCGCGCGCCTCAAGGACGAGATCGACGACCTCAAGACACGCATCGGAGGCTGACCCAGTGAGCATCGAAGAAGGCGCCAAGTACGTGGCCGCAGCCTACGCGGTCATCCTCGCCGTGGTGATCGCCTACTACGCCCTGTCTGCGAGAAGGGTGAGCGCTCTCTCGCGCGACGTCGAGCTGCTCAAGGCGGAGGTCGAGAAGCGGGAGGCGGTCAGCTCCGGCGACTGAGCCGGAGAGCTCCGCCATGGAACACACCTCGGCAATCCTCGTCTGGATCGCCTTCCTCCTGTACTGCGGGGCGTTCGCGATGTTCCTCGTCGCGCTGTTCGCGCGTCACGAGGGCCTCAATCGCGTCGGCATCTGGCTGGTCGCCGGCGGCTGGGCCCTGCAGACGGTGGCGATCGTCGCCCGCGGCGTGGACGCCGGCCGCGTGCCCGTGGTCGGCGCCTACGAGTCGCTCGGCGCCGTCGCCTGGTCGGTGGTCACGGTCTACCTCGTGCTCGAGCTCTTCACGCGCGTGAAGACCGTCGGCCTCTACGTGACGCCGGTCGTCATCGGCCTCCTCATCGCGGCGCTGATCGACTACGAGGCGCCGCGCGGGCTCATGCCGGCCCTGCGCAGCGACATCGTCATCCTGCACGTGATCGTCATGCTCACCGCCGTCGGGGCGCTGTACGTCGCCGGAGGGGCGGCGCTGATCTACCTCTTCGAGGAGTGGCAGCTCAAGCGGCACCGGCTCGGCGGCGTCCTTGGGCGCCTGCCCTCGCTCGCCACCCTCGACCGGCTCATGTACCACGCGACCCTGCTCGGGCTGCCGTTCCTCACCATGGGCATGGCGGCCGGGGTGATCCGCGCCGAGACCTTCAACGTCGAACAGTGGTGGTTCGACCCGATGGTGCTGCTCTCGGCGGGCGCCTGGGCGGTCTACGCGCTGCTGCTGTGGGGGCGGATGCGCGCGGACTGGGGAGGCCGGCGGGTGGCGTACCTCGCCGTGACCGGCCTTGTCGTCATGCTCGTGATCCGCTTCGCCGCCGTGCCGTACCTGAGCGGCTTCCACACTTACGGAGGCTGAGCGATGCGCCCCGTCATGGCCGGGAGGCCTTAGCCCGTGCACGTCGTCGTCACCGGCATCTCGCACAAGACCGCCCCGCTCGAGCTGCGCGAGAGGCTCGCCCTCGACGAGGACTCCGCGCTGCGCGTGGGGCGCGACCTGCTGACGCACGCGGGAGCGTGCGAGGCGGTCGCGCTCTCGACCTGCAATCGCACCGAGCTGTACGTGTACGCCGGCGACTCGCTCGCCGCGAGCCAGGCGGCCGTCGAGCGGCTCGCGAAGCAGGCCGGGGTGCCGGCCGCCGAGCTCGAGTCGTCCGTCTACAGCTACTCCGGCGACGCCGCGATCGCGCATCTCTTCCGCGTCACCGCGAGCCTCGACTCGATGGTCGTCGGCGAGGCGCAGATCGTCGCCCAGATGAAGGGCGCCTACCAGGCGGCCTGCGAGGGCGGCTGCACGAGCGTCGTCTTCAACCGGCTCTTCCGCCGCGCTCTCGAGGTCGGCAAGCGCGTGCGCACCGAGACGGCGATCGGCGAGCGGCCGGTGAGCGTGAGCTCGGCCGCCGTCGAGCTCGCCCTGCAGGTGTTCGGCAAGTTCAAGGACCACGTCGTCCTGATCCTCGGCGCCGGGGAGACCAGCGAGCTGACGGCGACGCACCTCAAGGCGCACGGTATCGAGCGCATCCTGGTGACGAACCGGACCTTCGCCGCCGCCGAGGAGCTGGCCCAGCGGGTCGGCGGCCGCGCCGTGCCCTTCGAGGACCTCGAAGGGCACCTTGCGGCCGCCGACATCGTCATCTCCTCGACGTCGGCGCCGCACTTCGTCGTCACCCGCGAACGCGTCGACCGCGCCATGAAGCACCGTCGCCACCGGCCGCTCTTCTTCATCGACATCGCCGTCCCGCGCGACCTCGACCCCGAGATCAACCGCGTCGACAACGCCTTCCTCTACGACATCGACGACCTTCAGCACGTCGTCGAGCAGAACCGGCACGAGCGCGAGAAGGAGGCCGCGAAGGCCGAGCAGATCGTCGCCGAGGAGCTCGACGAGGTGCGTGGCTGGCTGCGCAGCCTCGAGGTCGTGCCGACCATCGCGGGCCTGCGCGACTCCGTCGAGCAGATCCGCCGCGCCGAGCTCGACCGCCTCGGCAACCGCCTGAACGACTTGAGCGAGGAGCAGCGGGCCCGGGTCGAGATGCTGACCTCGTCGATCGTCAACAAGATCCTCCACGCGCCGACGGTGCGCATGAAGGAGGCCGCGGGGCGCGACGAGTGCTACCTGTACGTCGACGCCGTGCGCACGCTCTTCGGGCTCAACGGGAGCGGGGCGGCGGCCGACGGTACGCCCGCCGACGTGGAGCCTGCCGACGTTGTGCCCGGCGGGGCGTCCCCGGCCGACGGCGATCTCGACGACGACGACGACGCGTGACGGGCCGCCTCCGCATCGGCTCGCGCGGGAGCAAGCTGGCCCTTGTACAGAGCGAGTGGGTCCGCGACCGGCTTCAGGAGCTGCACCCCGGCCTCGCCGTCGAGATCGAGGTCATCCAGACCAAGGGCGACAAGATCCTCGACGCCCCGCTGGCCAAGATCGGCGACAAGGGCCTGTTCACGAAGGAGCTCGAGGCGGCGATCATGGACGGTCGCGCCGACCTGGCGGTGCACTCCGCCAAGGACATGCCGACCGAGACGCCCGAGGGACTCGCCATCGTCGCCTTCACCGCGCGCGAGGACGTGCGCGACGTGTTCGTCGCGCGCGCGGGCGGCGACGGCGCCGCGGCCAGGCCGCGGACCCTCGCCGATCTCCCCGCCCGCGCGGTCGTCGGCACCTCGAGCTTGCGCCGCCGCTCGCAGCTGCTCGCGGCACGCCCCGACCTGACGCTGGTCGACATCCGCGGCAACGTCCAGACGCGCCTGCGCAAGGTCGAGGACGAGGGCATGAGCGGGACCGTGCTGGCGGCCGCGGGGCTGGCCCGCCTGGGGCTGGCCGGAGCGGCCGCCTTCGCCTTCTCGTTCGACGAGATGCTGCCGGCCGTCGGCCAGGGGTCGCTGGCGATCGAGGCGCGCGCAGACGACGACGTCGTGCGCGCGCTGGTCGCGCCGCTCCAGGACGAGCCGACGGCGACCGCCGTGCGTGCCGAGCGCGCTCTGATGCGCACCCTTGAGGGCGGCTGCCAGGTGCCGATCGCGGCGCTCGGCGAGGCGCTCGACGGCGCGGACGGGCTGCGCCTGCGCGCCTCCGTCGGCTCGCTCGACGGAAAGACCGTCGTGCGTCGCGAGCGCGCCGGCATCGTCGCCGAGCCGGAGGCGCTGGGGCGCGCCCTCGCCGAGGATCTGCTCGCCGCCGGCGCCGACGCGATCCTTCGCGAAGTGCGCGGCGAGGCCGCCGATGGGTGAGCGTCCGCTCCTCGGCAAGACCGTCGTCGTGACGCGCCCCGCCGCGCAGGCCGAGGGCCTCGCGAGTCCCCTCGAGAACCTGGGCGCCGAGGTCCTTCTGGCGCCGACGGTCCGCATCGTCCCCGTGCCGCTGAACGACGAGATCCGCGCCGCGATCGAGCGGCTGCCCGAATACCAGCTCGTCGTGTTCACCAGCGTCAACGGCGTGGCGGAGTTCCTCGGCCGCCTGCGCGAGTGCGGCCGCGTGCCCGACGCCCTGGCGGGCGTCACCGTCGCGGCGATCGGGCCGCGCACGGCGGCCGCGCTGGCCGCGCAGGGCGTCACGGCCGGTCTCGTGCCCGAGGAGTACGTCGCCGAGGGCCTGCTCGCGGCGCTCGACGAATCCGGCGCGGCGCGCGGCGCCCGGGTGCTCCTGCCGCGCGCGCGCGAGGCGCGCGAGGTGCTCCCCGACACCCTGCGGGCGCGGGGAGCGGTCGTCGACGTGCTGCCGGTGTACGACAGCGAACCAGTGGACGAGCTCGCCGTCCCGTTCGAGAGCATCGCCGCGGCGGACTACCTGACGTTCACCGCCGGCAGCACGGCGCGCCGCTTCGTCGAGCTGGCGCTGCGCGCGCTCGAGGCGGCGAGCGGCGAGGGCGCGACGGCGCGGGCGCCGGCCGGCCGCTCGCCGAGCGGCTCGCCGGCGCCCGCATCTGTTCCATCGGGCCCGCCACGTCGGAGGTCCTGCGCGATCTCGGTCTTCCCGTCGCGCATCGAGGCCGCCGAGCACACGACGCACGGACTGGTCGTGGCGATCGTCGACGACGTTGCGCCGCCGCCCGCTTCGACGTAGGTTGCTGCCATGACGTCCGACCGCCAACCCTCCCGGAGTCGTCTGCTTCTTCAGCGACTACGGCTACCGCGACGACTTCGCCGGCACCTGCCGCGCGGTCATCAAGCGCCTCGCGCCCGATGTCCAGGTGATCGACGTGACGCACGGCCTCGTCGAACGAGACGTGCTCGGCGGCGCCCTCGTGCTGCGCAACACCCTGCCGTACATGCCGGACCGCGCCGTGCACCTCGCCGTCGTCGACCCGGGCGTCGGGCGGGCCGCGGCGGCCGGTCGCCCTGCGCAGCGCCGGCGACCGGCTCTTCGTCGGCCCCGACAACGGCCTCCTCACGCTGGCCGCGGACGCCGACGGCGGCGTCGCCGAGGCCCACCTGCTCACCAACGAGGAGCTCTGGCTCTCGCCGCTCTCGGCGACCTTCCACGGGCGCGACATCTTCGCCCCCGTGGCGGCTCGCCTGGCCGCCGGCCTGCCGCTCGACGTCGTCGGCGTCGCCCTCGAGCCGGCCGGCCTCGCCCGCCTCGACGTCCCGGCCCCGGAGGCGACCGAGGACGGCATCGCCGCGACCGCCGTCCTCGTCGACCGCTTCGGCAACGTCGCCCTCAACCTCTCGGCCGCCGAGCTCGAGGCCGCCGAGCTCGGCGAGCGGCTCGAGCTCGACTGCGGCGGCGAGCGCTACTTCACGCGCGTGGTGCGCACGTTCTCGAGCGTCCGCCCGAGCGACATCCTCGTCCTCATCGACAGCTACGGGCAGGTCGCCCTGGCGGTGAACTCGGGCTCGGCCGCCGAGGTGCTCGGCGTCGCGACCGGCGACCGCGTGCACCTGCGGCCGCGCTCGCGCTAGGGCGGTGAGCACCGAGGCGGGCGCGCGTGCGCGCCGCCCGTGCGTGTTGCGCCGCCCCCGGCGATTCGGTATAGTTCCCCTTCGCGCGCCCATCCGGGCGCGGTTTTCGGTATCGACAGAGTGAGCGCATGAAGACCTACGTCGCCAAGCCCTCCACCATCGAGAAGAAGTGGTACGTGGTCGACGCCAAGGGCAAGACCCTCGGCCGCCTCGCCACGGTCGTCGCCGACACCCTGCGCGGCAAGCGCAAGCCCATCTACACGCCCAACATCGACACCGGCGACTTCGTCATCGTCATCAACGCCGAGCAGATCGTCGTGACGGGCAACAAGCCCGAGCAGAAGATGTACTACCACCACTCGGGCTACCCGGGCGGCCTCAGGGAGGAGTCGTACGCCAAGCTCCTCGCGCGCCGTCCCGAAGAGATCGTGCGTCGCGCCGTGCGCGGCATGCTGCCGCACAACAAGCTCGGCCGCGCGCAGATCCGCAAGCTCAAGATCTACACCGGCGCCGAGCATCCGCACGAGGCGCAGATGCCCGAAGCGCTCGAGATCAAGGAGTAAGGCTTGACTGCTGCAGTCATGTATCGCGCCACCGGCAAGCGCAAGACCAGCGTCGCCCGCGTCATCCTCAGCCCCGGCGTCGGCCGCACGGTCGTCAACGGGCGCGAGATCGACGAGTACTTCGGGCGCAAGGTCCTGCAGACGGTCGCCCTCATGCCGTTCGAGACCACGCACACCACGGGCAAGTTCGACGTCAAGGTCAACGTCTACGGCGGCGGCATCGCCGGCCAGGCCGGCGCCGTGCGCCACGGCATCGCCCGCGCCCTCTGCGAGGCCGACGAGAACCTGCGCACGCCGCTCAAGCGCGCCGGCTTCCTCACCCGCGACGACCGCAAGGTCGAGCGCAAGAAGGCCGGCTTCCACAAGGCGCGCAAGAAGCCGCAGTTCAGCAAGCGCTGAGCGCTCACCGCTACATCAGCGAATCCGACGGGCCGCGCAGAGCGCGGCCCGTCTCGTTTCACGACCTTCCATGGGCCGTGGGCGATGGAGGTGGAAGCGACGGCGCGCGTCGCGACGGCGCGCATCGCTCTGTCCAACCGCTCCCCGCTCGACCCATCGCGTCCTGGCCCACCCATGACATACTGCCGCCCATGTCGCTTGGGGTCGTGAAGGCAGGGTTGGGATGGTAGCCGCATCGCCGACGGGCGCCGGCGCGCGCCCGACCGTGATCCTCCGCTCCTGCGCCTCCTACGACGTGGCCAGAGTCAGGACGATCGTGCGCGAGGGTCTCGAGGAACTGGACCTGCGCCCCGTGGGCAAGACGCTGGTCAAGCCCAACCTCGTCGCCAGCGGCAAGCTGTTCACCCACGCGCACACCAGGCCGGAGTTCTTCGAAGGCGTTCTCATGGCCCTCCGCGACCGCGACGACGGGAGGATGACCGAGCTCGGCGTGGGCGAACGGAGCGGCGTGACGATCCCGACCCGCTTCTCGTACGCCAGAGCAGGCTACGACGGGCTGATCCGCAGGACGGGCGCCAAGCGTTACTGTTTCGAAGAGGAGCGCCAGGTCGAGGTCCCGCTGCGACACGAGGGCCGGCTTCGCGACTACGTCTTCGTCCCCCAGTCGGTGATCAACACCGACTTCCTCGTCAACTGCCCCAAGTTCAAGGCGCATCCGTGGACCACGGTGTCGTTCTCGATGAAGAACTTCATCGGCATCCAGGACGACCGGCACCGCATGATCGACCACGATCACCGGCTGAACGCGAAGGTCGTCGACCTCCAGCACGTGGTCCAGCCGCGCTTCATCGCCTGCGACGGCATCATCGCCGGTCAGGGCCCGATGCTGACGCCGGTCCCGTTCGACCTGGGCCTGATCGTCATGGGTGACAACCAGGTCGCGTTCGACGCGGTGTGCTGCGCGATCATCGGCCTGGACCCGCGCAGCGTGGAGCACATCCGGTCGGCGCACGACCACGGCCTCGGTCCGATCGATCTCGCGGACATCACGGTCACCGGGGACGTGAGCCTTGAGGAAGCGCGCCGCCGCGCGCAAGGGTTCAAGGTCGGCCTCCAGCGCGTGGAGGAGTGGTTCGAGGGGACGAACATCTCGTGCTATGCGGGCCCCCCGACGGAGGAAGGGGTCCCTGACTACTGCTGGGGCGGCTGCCCGGGACGCTGCTCGAAGCCATCTCGGTGCTGCGACGTTTCGACCCTGAGACCGACCGCAAGATGCCGAAGCTCCACATCGTCTTCGGGGCCTACGAGGGCGAGATCCCGGCCAAGCCGGGGGAGAAGGTCATCTTCATCGGCGGCTGCGCGACGTGGCGGGGCAGGATCGGGGGTCGCGAGGTCGCGGTCGACAGGCTTCCCGTCTCCCGCGCCCTCCGCGACCCCCATCACGCCCGCCACCAGGACATCTACGCGAAGATGGCCAAGGTGACCTGGCGCTGACGAAAGCGAGGGGGCAGGACTAGGTGCGGCTGCCCGGCTGTCCCATCAGCGTGGCGGAGCAGGTGCTCATGCTGGCGCGCGTGAGCGGGGCGAAGAACCCCTACTTCGACCCGCGGATCGTGCTGGACTTCAACCGGGGGTACCTTGGCTGGCGGCTGGCCGCGCTCCGGCGCGGCAGATACCAGGAGCGAGCCGGTCATGCGCAGGGAGAGCCGGCCGCACCCCGTTGACGTTCCCTGTCACCCGTTGAACCCCGCGCGTCCCTTCCGCACACTGCGGTGGTCCCCTCAGGAGCGACCATCGTGTCAGCGCTCGTCAACGAGCTGCGTGCGGCCCTGCGCACGCGCCGCTGTCGACGGCCTCTCACCGGGTCTTGCGCAGACTGCAGAACACCACTCCCTGGGGTGATCCGTGACGTCTTACGCAGACGGCAGTACACTCGATCGAGTGTTACGCAGTCTGCAGGATCCTTGTTCGCCCTAGCAGAGCCGGGATGAAATCGACTCGGTACGCGCTCATGGTCTCACTGGCAGTGCTGCTTGTGATGTGCGGGTGCGGTGAACCCGCGCACGACGCCGCTGTCCCGCCGCCGGAGCCCGCCGTCCTCGTGGCCGTGTCGACCGACGGGGCCACGGGCGACCTACCCGCCATCACGGAGACGCACCCCGACCTGATCGACAGCCTGCCCAGTGCTCTCTCCTCGCTCGTCGAGTCGCAGCCGCGCGGGTTCATCGACGGGTACCTGGTCGCCAGCTTCCATCTCGTCGGCGCACGCAGGTCTGGAGACGAGCTGTGGCTGTTCGCACACGAGTCGCTGGCCACCTACCAGGCGGCCAAGGGCACGGCCGCGATGCAGTCGGCCAGCTCCATGCCAGTCCGCATTCGACTCGACGCCGCGTCCCTCAAACCGGTCGCCATCGATGAACCACTTGACGGCGACAGCTACGCCCCGAGCATCGCCGCCATGATGCCCGAGTGGGCAAGCGAGCGAGCGCAGTCGCTCGAGTTCGATGAGCCGGCCATGCAGGCTGCTGCGGACCGGTGGGCCGGAACACAGTGACTCGCAAACGAGTTGCTGCAGGGCGAACAAGCGCGTCGAGCAGGCTCGCACAAGCTCAGCGCGAAAGTCGTAGCATGAGCGCTCGCAGCTCACGCGCGAGGCGTTGGGCTGACTCCAGGGCGGAGGGATGAAGCCTGTCACCGCACTGCTCGCTGCCGCGCTGCTCTCGAGCGTCGCGTTGTGGGGTTGCGGAGGCAGCGTCGACCCCGCAGCCAGTCTAGCGCCCACTCCGGCCCGGTCCGTGACGGCCATTCCGCCGACGAAGGACGCCCAGGGCCACTTCAACGACCTGTCCCTGCGCCTCGTCGAGGTGTACATCAAAGACTCCCTGACGCGCACGCAGCGGAACGCGATGGCGACCGAGATCGCCGCGATGCCCGAGGTCGAGCTCTACCACTTCGTGAGCAAGGCTGAAGCCCGGAGGCGGTTCAGGAAGGCCTTCCCCGACATCTCCATGCCCGCGACGAACCCGCTTCCCGCTTCCTTCGAGATCGTCGTGAGAACCGGCACCGATGTCCCCGCCTTCGCCCGACGGTTTGCCGACGATGCTCGAGTGGACGACACGCCCGGCACGCACGACGGAGTCCAGTACCCCGTGCAACCTCTGGACTGATCCTCACTGCGAGGCGAATGGGGCATGACGGTCCACAGCAGGGGCAGTGTGAGTTCAAGTTTGTAGTGCAACGCTTGCGCCTAGGGCGCTCGCGTCTACCGGTCTTTCGCATAGCACTCCTCCGGGGTCTTGTAGCCCAAGCGCTTTCGCGGTCGTGAGTTGAGCTTCGCGGCGATCGCGTCACAGTCGGTCTGGGTCACGTGCGCCAGGCTTGTGCGTTTGGGCAGGTACTGGCGCAGGAGGCCGTTCGTGTTCTCGTTCGTGCCCCGCTCCCAGGAGTGGTGCGGTGTCGCGAAGTAGAAGGTCGCGCCGGTCGCGGCCTCGATCTCGGCGTAGCTGTGGAACTCGGTGCCGTTGTCGGCTGTGATGGTGAGCACCCGTCCGCGATGGCGCTCGATGAGTGCGATGCAGCAGGCCGTGGCATCGGCGGCACAGTGCCGCGCAAGCTTGCCCAGCACGGTGTAGCCGGTGGCGCGCTCGACCAGCGTGACGACGCTGTTACGGCCGTGCTCTGTGCCCATCACCGTGTCGATCTCCCAGTGGCCGAGCTCGCGGCGCGCTTCCACCTCGGCCGGGCGCTCCGAGATGGAGCGCTTGCCGGCGAGCCTGCCGCGCGAGTCGTAGGCGCCGTAGCGCTTGCGGCGCTGCTTGCCCGCCTGGCGGAGGTGGCGCCACAGCTCACCGCCGGTCCGCTTCTCGCGCCACACGTGCACGTAGATGGTCTCGTGACTGATCTCGAGCAGACCCTCGGCGCGCAAGAAGCCGGCCACCTGCTCGGGGCTCCAGTCGAGGCGCAGGTAGCGCTCGACCACCTCCCAGGTCTCCGGTCTGATGCGCTCGTTGCGCCGCGAGCGGGAGCGCCGACCGCGGCTGCGGTGACAGGCCTTGAAGGCGCTGTAGGAACCGTCGGCGGAGCGGTTGCGGCGCACCTCGCGCGAGATCGTCGAAGGCGCGCGTCGCAGGTCGCGGGCGATGGCCCGCAACGAGAGCCCGCGTCGCCTCAGCGCGGCGATGGCGTATCGTTCACCCGAGGTGATCTGGCGATACTGCATCTCGTGTTCCCCTCTTCTTGGCGGTTGGGAGGAACCGATTGTGTCCCAGATCGCCTCACTCCTCGGAGGGGAGGGTGTTGCGCTTAGTATCTGAATTCGCGCACCCAACAAGCACATCGACCTGACGCTCAGAAGGCCTGCGGGAGCAAGCTCACTCCCGCATCAAGCACAGGTCATGTGCTCGCCGTCGTTCTGTGAGATCAAACGTCGTGGTAAGCCGTCGCCTCGCGGTGGTATCGTTGGATGCAGGCGGGAGGGAGGTGTTCGCACATGACCACTCAAGGCATCCAGGCTGACCCCGGCGTGATGATGGGCAAGCCCGTTGTCGAGGGCACGCGCATCACCGTTGAGTGCATTCTCGAGGAGCTCGGCGCCGGCCAGACCATTGAGCAGCTACTCGAGGCGCATCCGCGGCTCACGCGGGAGGGTGTGCTCGCTGCGGTACGCTTCGGGGCCGAGGTCCTGCGCGCGGACGTCGCCTATCCGCTCTCCAAGTCCGTCGCGTGAAGTTCCTCGCCGACGAATGCGTCGACGCGGCGGTCGTGGCTCGTCTGCGCGCGGACGGTCACGACGCCCTCTCTGTCGCTGAGCTTGCTCCCGGGATCTCGGATGACGCCGTGCTGGAGCTGGCCAACGCCGATGAGCGCATCCTGGTGACCGCCGACGCTGACTTCGGCGAACTGGTCTTCCGCCAGCGTCGAGTTACGTTCGGCGTCCTTCTGGTGCGCTTGGCCGGTCTGCCCTCGGCGCGCAAGGCCGACGCTGTGACTCAGGTCGTCGTCGAGCACGGCGGCGAGATGGCAGGGGCGTTCACGGTCCTCTCGCCGGGGCTGGTGCGGATCCGACCTCCGCTGCAGCCGTGACTCACAGAACAAGCGAGTGAACCTGACGCGACGAGACGCCCAGGCACCTCGGGAGCGCACGGCGCGCAGGTTGTTCGCCGGACGTTAGGCGTGCCACGCGTGTGGCTCATGGGGGAGACCGTGCGAGACGACAGCATCGAGGCGTACGACACGCCGCAACGTGTTGCGAGATACGACGCGGAGATGGAGCTGATGCACCCAAACCGCTCCAGGATGGTCCGCATCGCCCTGGACATGTTGCCGTTCGAGAGAACTGCTCCGCTCGTTGCACTCGATCTCGGTGTTGGGACTGGCTACTTCAGCGCGCAGTTCCTGAACCACTTTCTGCACGGTCGGGTGGTCGGTGTCGACGGTGCCAAGGCGATGGTCGATCTGGCGAGGGAACGATTGAAGCAGTTGGCGAGCCGGTCAGATTTCCGGATCGGTGACCTGCGGAACCTGGGCCAGCTGGTCAATGACGTACCCGAGGTGGACGTCGTCTTCTCGTCCTATGCACTGCATCATTTCGACCGGACCGAAAAGCACGCCGTGCTTCGCCAAGCCCTCGATCTCTTGCGGCCAGGAGGCTGTTTCGCAAACGCTGACGTCATCGTCGCGGAGTCTCCCGCAGTGGAGCGCCGGATCCAGGAGCTTCGTGTGGCCGGAATCGTGGAGCGCGCGGCTGGTCGCGACGAGCGATTCCGGGACGCGGCGAGTACTCGGCAGTTCCTTGACGGGCTGGAGATCAACGAGGGCGACCGACCTCTCACACTGCTTGAGGACCTGGCGACGGTCCGTAGCGCCGGCCTGTCCGACCCCTCCGTATTCTGGCTTGAACAACGGGAGGCGGTCTACGGAGGGCCGAAGTGATGCCCCAAGCGGAACGCCTAGCAAGGCGTTCGAGCAGACGCGCAGAAGCGGGTCTCATGATCGAGGCGTGAGCTCTCGCAGCTCAACACCCGGACGTTAGACACTGACGACGAGACGGAGGCAAGGCGATGGCCGATTCGGAATCTGTTTCGGTTGAGACGCTGAAGATGATCGCCGACGCATTCAATCGCCACGATCTCGACGCAATCATGGCGTTCTTCGCGGAGGACTGCTCGATGGACCTGCCTCGAGGGCCGGACGCTTGGGGGCAACGTTGTGTCGGCAAGGTGGCGGTGCGCGAGGGAATAGTGTCGCGGTTCACGGGGCTCCCTGATGTCCACTACGGCGACGACCGCCACTGGGTGAGTGGTGATCTGGGTATCTCGGAGTGGCTCCTGACCGGGACGAGACCCGACGGGGCCAAAGTCCAGGTCCGTGGATGTGATCACTGGGAGTTTCGCGGGGGCAAGGTCATCAGGAAGGACTCGTACTGGAAGATCGTTGAGAAGTGAAGCCCGGCCGCGATCTTCTCGGCGACGTGGATGCGGTGGTGCCTGACAAGGCGTTCGAGCTGACTCGCAGAAGCGGAGTGCAAGCACGTGGCGTCGGCGCTCGCAGCTCAACGCCGGGACGTTCGGCCCAACTCCGCCGTTGACGTGCAGCGGCTGATAGCGTACGCTATCTCGTACGTGAAGGGAGGTGGCCGCAGTGACCAGCATGAGCGCTACCGAAGCCCGCAAGCACCTCTACAAGCTGCTCGATGACGTCGCCGCCTCACATGAGCCGATCGAGATCACGGGCAAGCGTAGTAGCGCTGTACTCGTCTCAGAAGACGACTGGCGCTCGGTCCAGGAAACCCTGCACCTGTTCTCGATCCCCGGCATGCGTGAGTCGATCGTCGGGGGCCTGGCCACGCCGGTCGAGGAGCTCGACGAGAAGCTCGATTGGTGAGCTGGCGGGTCCTCTACACGAAGCAGGCGCAGAAGGACGCCAAGCGTCTGGCCTCGGCAGGTCTGAAACCCAAGGCCGAGTCACTGCTCGAGCTGCTCGCCGAAGACCCGTTCCGCTCACCGCCGCCGTTCGAGAGGCTCGTCGGTGATCTCCGCGGCGCCTGCTCGAGACGCATCAACATCCAGCACCGCCTCGTCTATCAGGTGCTCGAAGACGAACACGTGGTGAAGGTGCTCAGGATGTGGACGCACTATGAGTGAGCCGAACAGGGCGTTCGAGCAGGCTCGCCCGAGCATCATGCAGGGCCGGAGTGTTGGCTCTCGCAGCTCAACGCCCGGACGATGGATGGACCTTGCGTGCGCTGGTCGCCGGCTTCTCGCCGCACTTCGCGCTAGGGCCTCTCAGCTCACCGCCTGCTTCACCAGAGCGCCGATCCTCGCCTCTTCGGCGCCGGTCAGCCCCGTCAGCGCGAAGGCGACCGGCCACATGTGACCTTCGTCGAGGTTCGCCTCATGCTGGAAGCCGAAGGTCGCGTACCTCGTCTTGAACTTCTGCGCGCTCTGGAAGAAACAGACGACCTTGCCGTCCTTGGCATACGCGGGCATCCCGTACCAGAGTCTCGGCGAGAGGGCGGGCGCGTTGGCCTTGATGATCGCGTGCAATCGCTCGCCCATAGCGCGATCCGATCCCGACATCGCGGCGATGTTCGCCAGCACCTCGGCCTCGCCGTCAGCTTTGCGCGCGCGCGAGCCGCGGCTCGCGGTGGCCTTCTTCGCCGTCTTCTTGGCCGTACTGTTTGCGCCTTCGTTCATCGCCGGGCTCCGTTCCTTCGACAACCGCGAGTCGTAGATTCCCCGTAGCGACAGTCACGAGACGGAGCAGTCAAGGAAACGAAGGTGTGGCAGAATCGGTGACGCGGCCATCCAGCAAGCGCTTCAAGCAGACGATACGCCGCGTGAGAGATAGCCTCTGGCAGTAGAGCGCGCGAGCGGCGTATTGCAGCTCAAGCCCCGACAGTCTGGGCACCCCACCTGTGCCCGAGGTCGGACGTCTCCCTGAAGGAGGAGGCGGCGCCTCTCCGGCGGGGGAGGCGGCGGGCGGCGTCCGCACCCCTGGAGTGATGCCGCCCGCCGCCACGATCCCCCCGCAGAGCAGCCGAAGTTCCTCCCGACGGGCGACGCCCGTTCAGACCCCCCGCTGTAGCCTCGCTGTCAGCAAAGGGCCACGAATCCAGGGGGGCAAACGATGGCACGGACGATCACGAACATGCACTCGAACCGGAAGACCGCGATCATCGTGGGCCTGCTGTTCATCATCGGAGACATCGCAGGCGTGCTGAGCTACGTCGTGACGGGAGGTCTTCTGGACGGCCCGGACGCCCTCACCAAGATCGCCGCGAACCAGAGCCACCTCGTGCTGGGAGCGCTCCTCGTGCTGATCATGGGCTTCGCACTGGCGATGGTCCCGGTCGTGATGTTCCCGGTCTTCAAGAAGTACAACGAAGTCCTGGCGCTTGGATGTGTCGTCTTCAGGGGCGCGCTCGAGAGCGTCGGCTACATGGCGTGTGCGGCCACGTGGCTGCTGCTCGTCGAGCTCAGCCGGGAGCACGCGGAAGCGGCGTCTCCCGGCGCTCCGCACTTCCAGACCCTCGGCGCGCTCCTCGCGGGTCCGACTGCCGGGTACCTCACCTCCATCGCCTTCTGCCTTGGCTCCTTGATGTTCTACTACCTCTTCTACCAGTCGAGACTCATCCCCCGCTGGCTGTCGGTCTGGGGTCTTGCCGGAGCCGTGTTGTACCTGGCTACACCGTTGCTGGCCATGTTCGGCCACGGTTTCGGGATCCTGATGGCGCCCCTGGCGGTGGCGGAGATCGTCCTGGCGGTCTGGCTGATCGCCAAGGGGCTGGACTCACCGGCGCCGCAGCGGGCTTCTGCCTGACAGGGCGTTCGAGCAGACGCGCCCACGGTCTGCGGTATCCTTCGTCGTCAGCGGGCGCAGCTCAGCGCCCGGACGTCGGCCGCGTTGGCCTCACGACAGGCATCTCTGAACGAAAGCGACGACATGCAGGACGATCTGCGCCCGGCGCAGACGCGAGAGCAGACTGATCACGCGGCGCTTCCCATAGTCGTGGCGCTTGCAGTCATGGTCGTGTGGGGCGGCACCCCGTTGTTCTCGAAGGTCGCGGCGGAGCAGATCGATCCGCTCCTTGTCGGTGTCCTGCGAACGGTGCTCGCGGGCTGCCTCGCGCTTCCGGTGGTCCTGCTCATGCGTCAGCCGTTGCCCGCGGATGCGCGTGGCAGACAACTGCTCGCGTTCTCGGGGTTCGCGGCGTTCATTGCGTTTCCGCTTGTGTACACGCTGGGCCAACACGCCACCTCGGCACTGCACGGCGCACTCATCTTGGCCACGCTACCCGTGTTCACAAGCCTGTTCGGTACACTGGTCGAGCGGCGCCGGGTGTCCCGGACGTGGGTAGCCGGGTGCGTCATCGCGCTGGCCAGCGAGATGATCGTGATCGTATGGCGTACGGGCGCGTCCGGCAGTTCGAGTCTCGGGGGCGACCTCGTCGTCTTGGCATCTTCTGCGGTATGCGCCATGGGATACGTCGCCGGAGCACGCTTGTCTCAGCGCGGCTATGCGGCCGTCCCGACGACTCTGTGGGGAGTGTCCCTCTCGGCGATCCTCCTGCTTCCACTCATGGTCTGGTCGTGTGCTCGCGCGGGCATACCTCACGCTGGTCCTACGGCTTGGGCGTCGGTGCTCGTGCTTGCCCTCCTGACATCGGTGCTCGGCTACATCGCCTGGTATTGGGCGCTTGCGAAGGGCGGGATCAGCCGCATCGCATCGATTCAGTTCACTCAACCGCTTTTCGGCATCGCCTTGGCCGCGGTTGCGCTTGGCGAAAGGCCCGCGCCGGCGACTTCAGTTGCAGCTGCGGGCATCCTGCTCGGCGCTTGGCTGGTTCTGCGCGCCGGGGCTTCGCCGCCCGCTGTACCCGTGGCGACCAGCGGCTGACAAGCGTATCGACCTGACACGTCCGCCGCAGTCCTTGACCGGAACAGGAACGGCGCAGGTGATGTACGAGGCGGTGTCCGAGGAGACTCGCGGCAGGGCCTATGATACGGGTGTGGATGGCGTGACGAGACGCGGGGGGAGAGGCATGCGCAGAGCATCGATCCGGTTGGTCGTTTCGGGCGCGGTGGTGTGCGCCGCGCTGGTCTGGGCAGGATGCGGCGGCGGGGCGTCCGGGACGGACCCGAAGGCACTCGAGGGCGTCGAGTGGACGCTCGTGGAGTCGAGCATGAGCTCGGTGGATCTCGGCGCCGCCGGAATGACCGCGAACTTCGACGGCGAGAAGGTCTACGGCTTCTCGGGCGTCAACCAGTACGGCGGTCCCTACACGGCGAAGGACGACGGCACGCTGGAGATCGGTGAGCTCGCGAGCACGATGATGGCGGGCCCTGAGCCGTTGATGAGGGCCGAGCAGGCGTATCTCGAGCTCCTCGCAAGCTGCGACGGCTACCGGGTCGAGGGCGACACCCTCACGCTCCTCACCGGGGAGAGCGAGACGTTGGTGTACGCGAAGTCCGAGGAGGTCACGCTGCCGGGCAGTTCCTGGAACGTGACCAGCTACAACAACGGGCAGGGCGGTGTCACGACGCTCGTCACGAACTCGGGGCTGACCCTGGAGTTCGGTGAGGACGGCACGGTCTCGGGGAGCGGCGGCGTGAACCGGTACAACGGACCCTACGAGGTGGACGGTGCCGGCATCACGATCGGCCCTGTGGCGTCCACCAAGATGGCGGGCGAGCCCGAACTGATGGAGCAGGAGAGCGCGTACCTGGAGGCTCTCGAGTCGTCCACGGAGTGGAAGGTCGTCCGGGGCCAGCTGGAGCTGCGCGACGCGGACGGCTCGGCGATGGTCTTCGCCGACGCGGCTCAGTAGCCCCAGTCGGTGACGACCCAGGTCCCGGCGTCGTCCCTCTCCAGGAACCAGTGCCACCGCATGGCCTCGCCCTCCGTCGCCGGACCCTGGCACCCCGGCTTGTAGAAGAACGTGGCGTTGGCCTGGAAGCAGGCCACGTCTTCGCGGGCGACCCCGGTGGCGCTGCCGCTGCCGTTGGTGAGGTAACCCTCGATCTGCTCGGGGCTCGCCTTGATGGCGCCGAACTCGACACGGTCGAGGCCTTCGAACTCCCAGGCGGGTCCCTGCCGGTAGGCGGGGAGGTAGGTCGCGCAAGCCTCCGCGTCCTTGGCCTTCCATGCGGCGAAGAAAGCCCGCAGCGTGACCTTGGCCTGAGCGGTCGCGTGCGCGTCCGCCTGGGACGCAGGAGGTGACGTCGGCGTCGCGGCGCCCTGCTGGCGTGAGCGAAAGAGGGCAGCCCATTCCTTACCCGTCTCCCAGGCCGTCGCGCCCTCGTCAGCCCTCAGGATGCGCTCTCCGGCGATGGCCAGCAGGTACTCGCGCAGGCCGTTGTCCCCGCTCGCCTCGATGACCGTCGCGATCGCGTCGAGTGCCGGTTCGCCGCGGGCGACGAGGCGCTCGAAGGCGGGCGATATCCCGACGTAGTCGTAGGGGTTCGAACTCGCGGCGATCGTCGGGTCCTGCGCGCTCGCCTCGCCGATGTCGGACATGATCTGGGTGATGTCGGCCCGTACCGCAGCGCGCATGTCCTCGTCGGCGGAGCCGCCCCCGTCCCCGCAACCCGGAACGGCGAGCGCCGTCGCCAGCAGCAGAAGCAAGGCCGGCAGAAGCGCGATCTGGTTCCTCACGGTCGCCGTCCCTGCCCTTCGTTCACGCATCTGGACCATACCACTTGCGGCGGTCTGGTCGCCGATCCAAGAGACGCATCGACCCGGGGACCGAAAGGCGACGCGATAGACTGGCAAGGCAGCGCGCGCCCGCGGTTCGCGGGACGCCTGATCCACCGGACACGCGGCCCGCACGGAGGTGTAGCTTGAAGCAGGGAGAGGCCGCTGTGACCCGGCAGCCCGTGACGGGCCGGACGATCCCGTGATCAGACCGGCCGGACTTGCGGACTTTCCTGAGATCCTCGCCCTGAACGAGGAGTGGGTGCAGGCGACCAGCCGGCTCGATGAGCGTGCGTTGGCGGACCTGCACGGGCAAGCGGTCTACCACCGCGTCGTCGAGCTGGACGGGCGCGTCGTGGGCTTCCTGCTGGCGATCGGGCCTGGCCAGCCCTATCAGAGCCCGAACTACACCTGGTTCGCGGCGCGGTACGACGAGTTCCTGTACATCGACCGCGTCGTCGTCGCGGGCGCCCAGCAGCGCAGAGGCGTGGGCGCCGCGCTGTACGACGACTTGGCGGCGTTCGCGGCGGCGGGCGGCTTCCGGCGGCTCGTGTGCGAAGTCAACATCGAGCCGCCGAATCCCGGGTCCGACGCCTTTCACGCCGGCCGCGGCTTCGTCGAAGTGGGGACGCAGTGGGTCGCGGACGGGACCAAGCGCGTGTCGCTCCGGGAGCTCGTCGTCGCCGGACTGGGGGACCCGGCGGCATGAGCGAGGCATCACGCCAGGCCGGCGGCTTCTCTGACTGGCTGCGCCAGACGCGCGTCGCCCATCAGACCGACACGGCGGTCGACGTGCCGTGCGGCGACTGCGTCGCCTGCTGCACGTCGTCCTACTTCATCCACATCAGACCCGACGAGACCGCGACCCTGAGCCGGATGCCGCCGGAGCTCCTCGTCCCCGCCCCGGGCGCGCCCAAGGGGCACGTCGTGATGGGGTACGACCAACGCGGGAAGTGCCCGATGCTCGAGGAGGGCCGGTGCTCGATCTACGAGGACCGGCCCCTGACGTGCCGCACCTACGACTGCCGGGTGTTCGCCGCCGCCGGCATCGAGGCCGACCGACCGGCGATCACGGCCCGCGCGCGGACCTGGGCGTTCGAGTACCCGACGGACGAGGACCGCCGTGCGCAGGTCGCGGTCCGCGCCGCCGCTCGCTTCCTGCGGGCACACCCCGACTGCTTCGTCGGCGGGGCACAGCCGGACAACCCGGCGCACCTGGCGCTCCTTGCCGTCAAGGTGTACGAGGTGTTCCTCGTGGGCATGGACAAGAGCGGTGCGCCGGCGCGCGCAGCATCGCGCGCCGGGGCAGATGCCGAGACCGCCGCGGCAGTCACCGCGGTCGCCGAGGCGTTCGAGGCCGGGCACGGGCGGCGAGACGGCCGCGAGACCTGAGGCGAAGGGAGCCACCCCGATGACGAAAGCCGAGCGCGCCTCGCTCATCGCGATCCCGATCGCGGTCCTGGTCGGCGCCGGCGTCGCCTGGGCTGGCAGTCAGGGCGGGGGCGAGGCCGGCGGCGTGCCCGTCTTCGCGCTCGCCGTCGGCCTCGCCTTCCTCGTCCAGTGGATCGCCTTCATCCCGGCCTACCTCCTCCAGACGGAGCGCTTCTACGACCTCACCGGCAGCCTCACGTACGTGACGGTGACGGCGCTGGCGGTGCTGCTCGGCCCCGAGGTCGACGCCCGGTCCGTCCTCCTGCTCGCTCTCGTCGTGATCTGGGCGGCGCGGCTCGGGTCCTTCCTCGTCCGCCGCATCCGCAAGGCGGGCAAGGACGAGCGCTTCGACGCCATCAAGCCGTCCTTCGTGCGCTTCCTCAGCGCCTGGACCCTGCAGGGGCTCTGGGTGAGTCTCACGCTGGCGGCCGCGCTCGCCGCCGTCACGACGACGGTGCGTGAGGAGCTGGCCGTCGTCACCGTCCTCGGGGTCCTCGTCTGGGCGGCAGGGTTCGGCATCGAGGCGACGGCCGACCTGCAGAAGAGCCGCTTCCGCGCCGACCCTGCGAACCGCGGCAGCTTCATCAGCACCGGCCTCTGGGCCTGGTCGCGCCACCCCAACTACTTCGGCGAGATCGTGCTCTGGATCGGCGTCGCCATCATCGCCGTGCCGGTGCTGCGCGGCTGGCAGTGGGTGACGCTCATCTCACCCCTGTTCGTCACCCTGCTGCTGACCCGCGTCAGCGGCGTGCCCCCGCTCGAGAAGCGGGCCGACGCGAAGTGGGGCGGCCAGCCAGACTACGAGGCGTACAAGGCGAGCACGCCGGTGCTCGTGCCGCGGCCGCCCTCTCGGGTCCTCGATGGAGACGCGAAGGAACGCTAGGGCACAGGCTATTCCAGGAGGAGCCCATGGGCTTGGTCGTCGTCACGGTAGTACCCGACATCGTCTCCGCGTCGTCGCTGAAGGCGATGCTGGAGCAGGCCGACATCCCCGTCATGCTGCGCGGCTCCGGCAGCACCAACTGGCTCATCCCAGGCACGCCGGGCGGGGCAGGGCCGCTCGACGTGCTGGTGCCGGCAGACCGGCTCGCGGAAGCCGAGGAGTTGATCGCCCAACTGGAGGCTGCCGACGGCGAGGGCCTGGAGGACGACGCCGAAGCAGGGGGCTGATCCGGCCGGCGCGGCCGTGCGCGGCCCGGCCCCGGCGGTTTGCCGCCGGCGGACGCGCGGCATAGCATGTCCGGCGGCCCCGGCGGCCACCTCGCGAACGACACCCCTCGAAAGGACCCATGGGCACGTACTTCGGCACAGACGGCATCCGCGGCGTGGCCGGCGAGCTGCTCACGCCCGAGTTCGCCGTGCAGGTGGGGCGAGCGGGCGCAGCGGTGCTCGCCCAAACGCACGGGCCGCATCCGCTGTTCGTGATCGGGCGCGACACGCGCCTCTCGGGACCGATGCTCGAGGCGGGCCTCGTCGCCGGCCTCACCAGCGGCGGGGCGCGAGTCGAGATCGCCGGCGTGATCCCGACGCCGGGGCTCGCCGCGCTGGTCCTCCAGCGCGGCGCCGACGCCGGCGTCGTCATCAGCGCGTCTCACAACCCCTATCAGGACAACGGCATCAAGTTCTTCTCGTCGGCCGGCCTCAAGCTCTCGGACGAGGAAGAGGCCGAGATCGAGGCCCACATCGTGCGCGACGACCTCCACACGCTCGCCGGCGACCGCTTCGGCTCGGCCGAGCATCTCGAGGGTGCGGTCGAGGGCTACGTCTGGGACCTCGTGCGCCGCATCCCGCTCGACCTCTCGGGCATGAAGATCGCCCTCGACTGCGCGCACGGCGCCATGTTCCGCGCCGCCCCGCTGGGCCTGGCGGAATCGGGCGCCGACGTCACCGTCCTCTGCGCCGAGCCCGACGGTCGCAACATCAACGACGGCTGCGGCTCCACCCACCTCGGAGCGTTGCAGGACGCGGTGCGCGGCGACGGCTTCGATGTCGGCCTCGCCTTCGACGGCGACGGCGACCGCATGCTCGCCGTCGACCACGCCGGCGAGCTCGTCGACGGGGACTTCATCATCGCCATCCTGGCGACGCACCTGAAGTCGAAGGGCCTGCTGCGTCACGACACGGTCGTGACCACCGTCATGACCAACCTCGGCTTCCACCTCGCGATGAAGCGCGAGGGGATCGAGGTCGTGACGACGGCGGTCGGCGACCGCTACGTCGTCGCCGAGATGCTCGCAGGAGACCACGCGCTTGGCGGCGAGCAGTCGGGGCACGTGATCAACCGCGACGTCTCGACGACCGGCGACGGGCTGGCGACCGCGCTTCTGTTGCTTCAGGCGCTGCGCGAGCAGGGTGTGACCCTGGCCGAGGCGGCCAGGGTCATGACCCGCCTGCCGCAGCGCCTCGTCAACGTGCGCGTGCGCGACCGCGAGGCGCTCGACGGCGCCGCCGCCGTGTGGCGCGCGGTCCAGAGCGAAGAGGAGCGGCTCGGCGGCAACGGCCGCATCCTCGTGCGGCCCTCCGGCACCGAGCCGCTCGTTCGCGTCATGGCCGAGGCGCCGACCCAGGACGAGTGCGACGGGGTCTGCGCGCGCATCGTCGACGTGGTCAGGGACGAGCTCGGCGACGACGCCGGCTGAGCGTCCCCGCGCGACTCACGCCAGCGTCAGTCCCACCAGCTGAGCGTCCGTCCGCCCGAAGTCCTCGCCCACGGCCAGCAACGGCCGTTGCGTCTCACTCGCCAGCGCGTACGAGCAGCAGTCGATGATGTTCAGCCCGGCCGGATGACGCCCTTTGCCGAACCGCTGCCAGGCGTCGGTCGCCAGTCGGGCCTGGTCGGCTGTGAACGAGACCGTCTCGACGTCGAAGACGTCGAGCAGAAGCTCGAGTTCGGCGGGTCCCTGGGCGCCCAGCCTCGACGAGGCGACGATCGACGCCTCGAGAAGGCAACAGGAGGAGAGCATCGCCGAGTCGGCCTCGGCGAGTGCGACCAAGACGGCGTCCCTCTGCGGCTCGGCGAACAGCGCGGCGAGGAGCGCCGACGTGTCGGCGACGAGCGCCGCGCTCACGGCAGCCCGCGCTCGTCGTAGTCAAGGATCTCGTCTGCGGGGCGCCTGTCGAGCACCGGCAGAGCGTCGACGCGGCGTAGCACAGCCTGTGCGAGGGTCAGCTTGTCGGCCGGGGTGCGTCGGCCTTCGACGCGCGCCAGCCGCTCTTCGAGCGCGCGCTTGATCGCCATCGTCAGGGACTCGCCGGTCTCGCGCGCCAGCTCACGGGCGAGGCGCTCTGCTTCGTCGTTCTTGATGGAGATACCCATGGCAGGATTCTACCATCACGACAGCATTCTAGAAAGACGGGTGACTATGACGAGCCTGAAGCGCAGAGGACTTGCGGTTGGCCCGGTCGCGGCGCGGAATCCGGGGGCGCGCTAGAATAGGGCGACATACCAGACCGGCGGCGCGGACACCCGTCAGCAACCTGAGCGCCTGGCCCGCGCGAGACCGCCCCAGAGGGGCCGCTCGCGCGGGTGACGAGGTGGAGGTTCATCGAAAGACTCGGCGGATGCCTCCCGGCCCGGCACGGTCGTGATCGGATCGACAAAACCCGCCGGCGACGGCGGAACAAAGCGGTCCGAAGGTGCCGTCCGCAGCCTGCCCCTCTGACCCTGACCACGGAAGGGAGCACGCATGTGCGGCATCGTGGGCTACGTCGGGGCGCGACCCGGCAAGCCGATCATCCTCGACGGGCTCAAACGCCTGGAGTACCGCGGCTACGACTCGGCCGGCATCGCCCTGCTGGAGGGCGACGGTCTGACGACGACGCGCGCCGTCGGCAACCTCGACGCGCTGTTCGCGGCGGTGGGCGACGGCGCCTCGCCGGCGACCGTCGGTCTGGGGCACACACGCTGGGCGACGCACGGCAGCGTGTGCGAAGAGAACGCTCACCCGCACGACGACTGCACGGGGCGCATCTCCGTCGTCGTCAACGGCATCGTCGAGAACTACAAGGAGCTCCGCGCCGCACTGAAGGCTCGCGGTCACACGCTCAAGACGGAGACTGACGTAGAGGTCGTGGCGCACCTGATCGAGGAGCACGTGGGTGAGGGACTCACTGCGGCCGTGCGCGCCGCGATCCCGCAGCTCGAAGGCCACTTCGCCTTCTGTGCCGTGTCGGCCGACGAGCCCGACCTCGTCGTCGGCACGCGAAACGAGGCGCCGCTCGTCGTCGGCGTCGGGCGAGGACGAGATGTTCTTCGCCTCGGCGATCCCCGCCTTCCTTTCGCACACGCGCACGGTCGTCGTGCTCGAGGACGGCGACGTCGTCACGCTCCGCGCCTCCGGCGCGGAGTGCACCGACGTCGCCGGTTCCCCCGTCACCCGCGAAGAGGTCCTCGTCCCGTGGGACGAGGACGCCGCCGAGAAGGGCGGCTACGAGACCTTCATGCTCAAGGAGATCCACGAGCAGCCGGCGTCACTGCGCGACACGCTGGCCGGCCGGCTCTTCGAGGACGGCAGCGTCGACCTGAGCGAGACCGGCATGGGCGACGAGATGCTGCGCCGCTTGCGGCGCATCTTCATCGTCGCCTGCGGCACCTCGTACCACGCCGGCCTCATCGTCTCGTACGCCATCGAGCAGCTCGCCCGCGTCCCGGTGCAGATCGACGTCGCCAGCGAGTTCCGCTACCGCGAGCCGGTCTTCGACCCCGACACGCTGGTGATCGGCATCACGCAGTCCGGCGAGACCGCCGACACGCTCGCCGCGATGCGGCTCGCGCGTCAGGCCGGCTCGCCCGTCCTCGCCCTCACCAACATCATGGGCAGCCAGGCGACGCGCGAAGCCGACCACGTGCTGTTCACGCGCGCGGGGCTTGAGATCGGAGTGGCGGCGACCAAGACGCACACCGCCCAGGTCGCCGCCATGCTCGCCCTCGCCCTGCGGCTCGCCTGGGCGCGCGGCGCGCAGCCCGAGGCCGAGCTGCGTCGCCTCGGGCGCGAGCTGCGCGCCGTCCCCGAGAAGATGGAGGAGCTGCTCGCCCGTCCCAGCGCCGTCGAGGAGATCGCCGGCCGCTATCACGGCGAGCCCTTCTTCCTCTACCTCGGGCGCGGCATGGGCTTCGCCGTCTGCCTCGAGGGCGCTCTCAAACTCAAGGAGATCGGCTACATCCCGACCGAGGCCTACGCCGCCGGCGAGATGAAGCACGGCCCCATCGCCCTGCTCGACAAGGGGTCCCCGGTGGTCGTGGTCGCCGACGACAGCCCGGTCTTCCCCAAGCTCGTGAGCAACATCGAGGAGGTCCGGGTCCGCGGCGCGGACGTGATCGCCGTGGCGAGCGACGGCAACGAGACCATCGGCGAGCTCTCGCGCGACGTCCTCTGGGTGCCGCGCACCGACCACCACCTGGCGCCGATCCTCACCGTCGTGCCGCTGCAGCTGCTCGCCTACCACATCGCCACCCTGAAGGGCTTCAACGTCGATCAGCCGCGCAACCTGGCCAAGACGGTGACGGTGGAATGATCGCCGTAGGCGGATCATCGACGCCGTCGTCAGGGACCGCGAAGCAGTCGCGACCGTGAGGCGTCTGTGATCGGCCTCGGCATCGACGTGATCGAGGCGGCACGCATCCGTCGGCTCCTCGAACGGATCCCCCGCGCCTACGAGCGGCTCTTCAGTGAGCACGAGCGCGCCTACTGCGACGGCTTCTCGGACCCGTGGCCTCACTACGCGGCGCGCTTCGCCGCCAAGGAGGCTGTCGGCAAGGCGCTCGGAATCGGTATCATCGGGTTCGTCTGGCGGGACATCGAGGTCCTGTCGGGCGGCAAGCCGGTCGTCGCCCTGCACGGCGGGGTGGCGGAGATCGCCGGCAGGCTGGCGGTCTCGCGCATCGAGCTCTCGCTCAGTCATACGGGCGGGGTGGCCTACGCGGTCGCCGCCGCGTTGGAAGAAGCGGACGCCGGCCCCCGAGGGGCGTCGACCGACGCGAAGGAGGCTTCCGATGTATGAAGCGCTGCTGATGGGCCTGTACACGGCCGATCAGATGCAGAAGGTCGACGGCACCGCGATCCACGGCGTGGGGATCCCCGGGTCGCACCTCATGGAGCGCGCCGGGCTGGCCGTGGCGGCGGAAGTGCTGGAGCGGTACGGCCCCGAAGAGGTCGTCGTCTTCTGCGGCAAGGGCAACAACGGGGGGGACGGCTTCGTCGTCGCCCGCGAGCTGTTCAACGCCGGCGTCGAGGTGACCGTGTTCACCCTGGCGCCGGCGGCGGAGTATGCGGGCGACGCCAAGCTCAATCTCGAGATCCTCGACAAGCTCGGCGTGGACGTTCGCGAGGGGTTCGCGAAGGACGGGGCGCCGACCGAGGACGCGATGGTCGCGGCCGAGCTCGCCGACGTGATCGTCGACGCCGTCTTCGGGACCGGGTTCACGGGCGCGGCGAAGGGCGCCGCGGCGGCCGCGATCGAGCTCATGAACGAGGCCCCGGCCGAGGTCGTGAGCGTCGACATCGCGAGCGGCGTCGGCGCCGACAAGGGGACCGTCAATGGCCCGGCTGTGGAGGCCGACGTCACGGTGGCGCTGCACGCGCCGAAGGTGGGTCACTTCGTGACCCCCGGCGGCGCGTACTCCGGCGAGGTCGTCGTCGTGCCGATCGGCATCCCGCCGCTCTGCGACCACGAGCCCGACGTCTGGCTGCTCACGGCGGCCGGCATGCAGCCGCTGATCCGGCCGAAAGGCTCGCTCGACCACAAGCGCTCGGTCGGGACGGTGCTCGTGGTCGGCGGGTCGGCGGGCATGACGGGCGCCGCGCACCTGGCCGCCATGGCGGCCTTGCGCGGCGGCGGCGGCCTCGTGCACTGCGCCCTCCCCGAAGGGGCCGGCGGCGAGAAGCCGTATCCGGAGGTGATCGCGGTGACCGTGCCCGGCGAGGCCGCGTGCTTCGCCGCGGTCAGCCGGACGCCGCTCTTCGAGGCGGCCTCCGGCTTCGCCGCCGTCGTCCTGGGTCCCGGCCTGGGACGCGCCGACGAGACCGTGCTCGTGGCGCGCGAGCTCCTCGCCCTCGACAAGCCCCTGCTGATCGACGCCGACGGGCTGTATGCGCTCGGCGACCGGCCGGAGCTGCTCGCCGAGCGCTCCGCCCCGACGGTGCTCACGCCTCACGAGGGCGAGTTAGGTCGGCTGCTCTCGGCGCCGGCGGCGGAGGTCGCCGCGAACCGCCTCGAGCATGTGCGTTCGGCGGCCACGCGGAGCAACGCGACCGTGCTGCTCAAGGGCGAGGCGACGATCGTCGCCGACCCGTCGGGAACCGCCTACGTCGTGCCGACCGGCAACCCCGGTCTGGCGACGCCGGGCACCGGAGACGTGCTGAGCGGCGTCATCGCCGCGCAGCTCGCCAAGGGTCTTGGGGCGACCGACGCCGCGTGTCTCGGCGCGTACCTGCACGGCCTCGCCGCCGACATCGCGGCCGAGGACGCCCTGGGCACCGAAGGCATGGTGGCCGGCGACCTGCTGACCTACCTTCCGGCGGCGATCGAGCTGGTCAAGGCCGGCGGACGAGGAGGACCACGAGCATGACTGAACCCGACACGACCGGCGCGGACGAACCCCGCGTCGCCGACATCATGGTCACCGATGTCGTCACGGTGACGCCCGAAATGGGCGTCAAGGAGTTCGCCGAGCTCATGCGCGACAAGGGCATCGGCGGGGCGCCGGTGGTGAACGACAAGGACGAGCTCGTCGGCATGGTCACCGAGGGCGACCTCATGGCGCTCGACGCCGACCTCCACTTCCCGCACTACGTCCAGTTCCTCGACAGCGTCATCTACCTCGAGAGCGGCAAGAAGTTCGAGGAGCGGCTGAAGAAGGCGGTGGCGGCGACGGTGGGCGAGGTCATGACCCCGGAGGTGCGCGCGGTGGGTCCCGAGGACCCGGTGCGCAAGGTGGCGACGCTCATGGCCGACCACGGGTTCGACCGGGTCCCGGTCGTGAAGGACGGCAGAGTCGTCGGCATCGTCGGGCGCCACGACGTCCTCAAGGTCCTGGGCCTCTGAGCGGTGAGGGCGGGAGTCCTCGCGCGAGGATGCGAGCCATGACGGGAAGGCCGGCGACGATGAGCGCCGCGACGGGCATCTTGCCGGGCCGCGAGCGCGCCCTTGCCGAGGTCGACCTCGACGCCATCCGGCACAACGTGCGCCGCCTGATGCGCGACCTGCCGCCCGGCGCCGTGCACTGCGCCGTCGTCAAGGCGAACGGCTACGGGCACGGCGCCGTCCCGGCCGCCCGGGCGGCCCTCGAGGCGGGGTCGACCTGGCTCGGGCGTGGCGACGGCGACCGAGGCCGAGGAGCTCCGCGACGCCGGGCTCGGCGGACCAGTCATCATCTTCGGCCCGATGACCGGCGCCGAGCTCGAGCGCGCCGTGAGCGCGAACGCCGACGTCGTCGTCTGGTCGGCGCCGTTCGCGCAGGCGGCGTGTCGGCTCGGCGCACGCTGTCATGTCAAGTTCGACTCCGGCATGGGCCGCCTCGGCGTGACCGAGGCGGAGGTCACGGAGCTGGCGCGGCTCGTCGCCTCCGGCCCCTCGCCCCTCGTCGGCCTCATGAGCCACTTCGCCACCGCCGACGAGGCCGACACTAGCTTCTTCGACTATCAGCTGGGACGCTTCGCGGCCCTGGCAGGCGAGCTCAAGTCGGCCTATCCCGACCTGCTCTGCCACACCGCCAACAGCGCCGCGACCATCCGCAGTCTGCCCTCGCACTTCGACATGGTGCGCACCGGCATCGCGCTGTACGGACTGGCGCCGTCGAACGACGACCCGTTCAAGGACGACCTGCGGCCGGCGATGCGCCTGAGCTCCTACGTGGCCGGCGTACGCGTCGTCGCCCCGGGTGACTCCGTCGGGTACGGGCGGCGCTTCGTCGCCGAGGCGCCGTCGCGCTTGGCGATCGTGCCGATCGGCTACGCCGACGGCATCCCCCGCGCGCTGACGAACCGCGGCGACGTGCTCATCGGCGGTCGTCGCTGCCGCATCAGCGGGACGATCAGCATGGACCAGCTCACGGTGCTGCTGCCCGAGGACCACGGTCGTCCCGGCGACGAGGTCGTGTTCTTCGGCGAGAGCCGCGGCGAGCGGATCCTTTGTGAGGAGGTCGCACGCCTGCTCGGCACGATCAACTACGAGATCGTCTGCGACGTGTCGCCGCGGGTGGTGCGCCGCTACCGCGGCGCCGCGCTCGCGGCCTGACGTCGTGAGCGCCTCTCTCACTCCCGCCGGCATCGTCGCCGCGGCGCGCGCGGCGCTCGGCGCCGACGAGCGCGCGTGGGTGGTCGGCGGGGCGGTGCGCGACGAGCTCCTTGGTCGCCCGCTGGGCGACCTCGACCTCGTCGTCGATGGCCCCGCCGAGCCCTTCGCCGGCCGCGTCGCCGAGCGTCTCGGCGGCTCCGTGTTCGCGCCGTCCGAGCGCTTCGCCTCGTTCCGCATCGTGATAGCCGGGGGACACGTCGACGTCTCCCCGCTGCGCGGCCCGGACCTCGACGCCGACCTCGCCGCCCGCGACGCGACGGTGAACGCGATGGCGCGCGAGATCGTCGCCGAGCCGGGTCTCTGGGACGGCGGGAGGGCGCTCGCCGCCGGGCCGCTGCACGACCCGCTCGGCGGGCGCGCCGACCTCGCCTGCGGACGCCTGCGCCTGTGCGCGCCCGCGGCCCTGGACGACGACCCGCTGCGGGTGCTCCGTCTCGCGCGGCTCGCCGCGGCGCTGCGCCTGGAACCAGATGAGGCGGCGGCGGGCGCCGCGCGCCGCGCCGCGCCGGCGCTCGCCGGCGTCGCCGGCGAGCGCGTGCGCGACGAGCTCTCGGCGCTGCTCGCCGCCGCCCCGCCGGCGCCTTCTCGGGCGCTTCGCGTGCTCGCCGGTCTCGGCGGCCTCAGGGTCGTCCTCCCCGAGCTCGACGGCCTCCGAGGCGTCGCGCAGAACCGCTACCATCACCGCGACGTCTTTGAGCACACCCTCGAGGCCCTCGACTTCGTCCCCGGCGTCGTCGCCCAGCTCGGCGGTACGGACTTCCTCGCCACGCCGGCCGAGGCCGGACTGGCCGAGGCTCCCCCGCTCGTCCCCTTCGCATGGGCGGTGCTCCTGCACGACATCGGCAAGCCGGCCGTCCGAGAGATCGACGAGGCCGGACGCATCCTCTTCTGGCACCACGACAAGGTCGGCCGCGAGATGATCGTCGGCATCGGGGACAGGCTGCGCTTGAGCCGGCGGTTCGTCGAGTACCTCGGGATCCTGGTCCGGCAGCACCTTCGCCTCGGCTTCCTCGTCCGCGAGCAGCCGCTCACGCGACGTGCGTTGGCGCGCTACCGCCGTGACGTGGCGCCGTTCGTCTTCGAGTCGGTCGGCGTCTCGCTCTGCGACCGTCTGGCGACGCGCGGGGAGATGACTTCGCGGGCATCGATCGCGCGTCACTACCGGCTCGCTCGGTCGGTCTGGTCGAAGGTGACGAAGGCACCCGTGCCGCACCTCCTCAGCGGAGACGACGTCATGCAGGTCCTGGGGATCGACCCCGGGCCGGCGGTCGGCCAGGCGCTGGAGGCGCTCGAGGAGGAGGTCGAGGCGGGGGAGGTACAGGACGCGGCCGCGGCGCGCGCCTTCCTGCTCGAGTGGCGGCGCGCCGACGCCGCGTCCGGCCAGGGGAGCTGACTGGCATGCCTGAGCTCCCCGAGGTCGAGACCGTCCGGCGTCGCCTGCTGACGTGCCTGCCGGGCCTCGTGGTGCGCGACGTGCGCGTGAACGACGTGCGCGTGTGCGACCTCCCTGAGACGGAGCTGCGCGCCTCCGTCGCCGGCCGGCGCGTCGCCGGACTTCGCCGCCGCGGCAAGTACCTGCTCATCGACCTCGGTCCGGCGGAGGATGGCATAGGCGCCGTGAGCGGGGACAACGGCGAGGGCGCCGGGAGCGCAGACGACGGTGCGCCGGGTGGCCGTCTCCTCATCGTCCACCTGCGCATGACCGGTCAGCTACTCTTCAGGCCCGAGCCCGGCGCCGGTCCGGCCCGCTTCGTCATCTCTCTCGAGCCCGCGACCGAGCTGTACTTCTCGGACGTGCGCCGTTTCGGCCGCCTGTGGTCGCTCGACCCGGCAGAGGAGGAGGCGTTCTTCGCGGACATGGGCCCGGAGCCGTTCTCGGCGGCCTTCGACGTCGCCTGCCTGCGCGCGGCGATGGCCGACCGGCGGGCGCCGCTCAAGGCGTTCCTCCTCGACCAGCGGCGCCTCGCCGGCGTCGGCAACATCTACGCCGACGAGGCGCTCTTTCGCGCCCGCCTGCACCCGCTGCGCGCGGCGGGGAGCGTCGGGCCGCGTGAGGCGCAGCGCCTGCACGCGGCCCTTCTCGAGACGCTCCAGGCCGGCATCGACCACGAGGGCTCGTCGATCGAGAGCTTCGTCGACCCGGCCGGCGAGCGCGGCAGCTTCCAGGAGATCCTCAACGTCTACCAGCGGACGGGCGAACCGTGCCGCGTCTGCGGGACGGCGATCGAGCGCGTCGTCGTCGGCGGACGCGGCACGCACTACTGCCCGCGCTGCCAGCCGCGCCGCGGCGGCATCGCGCCGACTGTGCGCCGGCTGCGGCCGACTGGACCGGTCGGCAAACGCACGGCGCGCGGCGCGCCGCCGGCTTGAGCGCGGTCACGTGCACGGGCCGGCCGACATGACCGAGAGCAGACAGGAGCCGCCATGACCGTCCTCACTGTCGCGCTCCTTCAGATCGAGGCCGCCGGCTACGACCAGGCGGAGAACCTGGCGCGCGGCGAGGCCGGCTGCCGGACGGCTGCCGCCTCGGGCGCCGACATCGCCCTCTTCCCCGAGATGTGGAACATCGGCTACGGGTTCGAGGGCGCCGGGGCGCCCGGCGACCTGGAGCGCTGGCGCGCCCAGGCGGTTCCCGCCGACGGCGCCTTCGTGAGCCACTTCTGCGAGCTGGCCGCCGAGCTCGATATGGCGATCGCCGTGACCTACCTGGAGGCCTGGCCTGAGGCGCCGCGCAACAGCGTCACGCTGATCGACCGCCACGGCGCCCATGCGCTGACGTACGCCAAGGTCCACACCTGCGCCTTCGACCAGCCGGAAGCGTCGTGCACGCCCGGCGACAGCTTCCCCGTGGCCGACCTCGACACCGCCGTCGGCGTCGTCCGTCTGGGGGCCATGATCTGCTTCGACCGCGAGTTCCCCGAGACCGCGCGCATCCTGGCTCTGAACGGCGCCGAGCTGATCCTCGTCCCCAACGCCTGCCCTATGGAACAGAACCGCACCGGCCAGCTGCGCGCCCGCGCCTTCGAGGACATGGTCGCCGTCGCGCTCGCGAACTACCCCGGCTCCCACGAGGACTGCGACGGCCACTCGGTTGCCTTCGACCCCTGCGCGTACGGGGACGACGGCGAGAGTCGCGACACCCTCGTCGTGCGGGCCGGAGAGGCAGCGGAGATCGCGCTGGCGCGCTTCGAGCTTGACGCGCTGCGCGCCTGGCGGGAGCGCGAGGTCTGGGGCATGAAGTACCGGCGTCCGCAGTCGTACGGGCGACTGGTCGAGGAGTGAGCCTCCTCTACGTCGTCGCCACCTGGGTGCCGCGACGGACGACCATCGCCGTCGGCTCGCTCGGCGACGTGACGTTCGAGCGGGGCTGGCACGCGTATGTAGGGAGCGCGCGACGCGGGCGTGACGCCCGCATCGCGCGCCACCTCCGCGCCGGCAAGCCGCTGCGCTGGCACGCCGACTACCTCTTCGCCCGCTTCCCCGGCCGCCTCGCCTGGCTCGTCGACGGCGAGCTCACCGAGTGCGAGCTCGCCGGCGCGCTGGCGCGGCTCCCCGGCGCTTCGCGCCGCCCTCCGCGCTTCGGCGCCGGCGACTGCCGCTGCGCCGGGCACCTTCTCCTCCTGCCGGCGCGGCCGACGACGACGGCGCTGGCAGCAACTGCGCCCGGCGTCTGTGCCGCCTTCGATGCAGGGCGGCGGTCCTAGCGCCCCATCCACCGCCGCAGGCGTCCGCCGATGCCCCTGGGCTTGACCGGCGCCTCGTCGGGCTCGCCTTCTTCGATGGCGTGCGACTGCCAGGAGTCGTCCTCGAAGAGGTACGACTCCCCGTCGTCGGTCCCGCCCTTCAGGATCGACGCCGAGAGGCGCGGCGTCGTGCCCATGCCGACGGCACCCGTCAAGTAGGCGTCCTCGAGGATGCGTTCGGACTCGTCGCCCTTCCCCTCGACGTTCGCCGCGTCCTTCTCCTCGTTGTCCACGGGGGCCTCCTCGCGCTCGACCTCTTGGTTGTTCCCGGCAAGCGCGTTCTCTCCAACTTCTGCAGGCAAGTGGCTCCGTCAAGGATCTTGCCGCCTTCCACTCTCATCTGGCCGCTCGTGCCGGCGAGGCAGGGCGGCTGGCGCATGGCTCAGCCCGAGAAGAAGTGCGTGAACCGGTGCCAGAATCCCTTCGCACCGCCCTCGCCCGGGTCCCCCTCTTCCTCCGCGTGGCTGCCCCACGAGCTGTCTTCCTTGAAGTGCTGGGGCGCGTCGTCGTGGAGGGCCTTCGCCATCGTCCCCGCCGAGAGCTTGCCGGCGCCGCTCATGTCGCGCCCGCCGGTGAGAAAGGCGTCCTGCAGGATGCGCTCGGACTCGTCACCCTTGGACCGCAGCCGGGGGTCCACGCCCGGGTCGTGCAGGTCTTCGTCGCCCATGCTGTCCTCCCGTGGAGAGATGGAAGCGGCGGCGGGGGCTGCTGCGCCGCCCCCGCCGCCAACATCTTCAGCGCACCGTCAGTGTGTTCGCCCCGATCCTGACCTGAACGTTCCCGGCCAGGTCGACGGCGGTCACCTCGAACGTGTACGTCCCCTTGATCAGGTCGGCGAGGTAGCTGCGGCCGACGAGTCTCCCGGTCCTGACCCAGCGCGGTCTGAGTGTCGTCACGACGCTCCCGTCGCTGCGTTTGATCACGATCGTGACCTTCGCCTGCGGGCTCAAGGCGTCTGTGACCTTGAAGGGCAGCATGGCGGTCTCGCCGCTCTTCACCGTCACGGCGCTGGGCGCCCAGCAGGACGGACCGTGTGTGTCGAGGGAGATGCGCGAGCCTCCTGAGCCTGGCGACCCACCGGCGCTATCCTTCAGCGAGACGTCCCAGCCGATGAAACCGTCGGGGAAGTCGAGGGCCACGGTCTTGGTCGGCGCGAACGGTTCCCACTGGTAGTCGGGAGGTGAAGCCTCCCAGCTCCACGGACCCACGAGGACACTCATCTCCGTCACAGGCGGATTCGGGCAAACGACCACCTCGAGGCTGAAGGTGATCTGGGACGCATTCGTCGAGTAGACCCCGTCCAGGTCGGTGGTCACGCCGTACGCCCAGAAGTCAAAGGTGCGCCAAGCCGTGACTCTCGTGACGTCCAGCGCCCGAGCACCCACCTGTCGCTCGGCCACCGTGAGGTCTCCGCTCACGTCGGGACGCGTCTGCCATGTCCCATCCGCGGCATACGCCACGACGTCGAGATCCTCTCTCGCAAGAAGGCTGTAGCCGTGAATGTCGGGATCCGTGTAGCGAGCCGTCGGCTCCTCGTCGACCTGGACATACCGAGGCTGCCTGTCCTGCCACACGATGAGCTGGTCAGACAACGCAGGGAACGTCTGGGCGCCGCGCGCCGTCGAGATCGGCCAGGACTCCTTCGTCTTCACGTCGTAAGCGTAGATGTCCCAGTTGCCGCGTCGGCTGTCCTGCCAGACCACCACCGACCCATAGATGTCGGGACGGCACTGATCTCCCGGCACGACCGCGATCTCCGAGTCGATCGCGCCTTCGACGTCGTAGCCGAAGACGTCCCAGTCGCCGTTGCGACTGTCCTGCCACACCACCAGTCCGGCGTCCACGGCCGGCAGCGTCTGGTCTCCGGCTGCCGTGCAGATCGGGAACACGTCCCCAGACGGCTGGCCGGTCGCACGGTCGAAGCGTCGTCCGTAGATGTCCCAGGTGCCACTGCGCTTGTCCTGCCACACGACGAGGTCGCCGGCGAAGGCCGGGGCGGAGGGGACGGCCGCCTCGTCCGAGACGGGGACGGCAAGACCCTTGGACGGGTCGTAGACGGAGACGACGCCCTTGTCGAGTCCCGCGATCAGGCCCTGCGAGACGGCGGGCTGTGTCTGGTTGCCGGCGCCGCCCCACGTGCCTTTCGAGCCATTCAGGAAGCGGTAGCCGATGTCGAAGCTGTTCGGACTGGACGCACTGCCGACACGGCAGGCCGTCAGATCGCCGTCGATCGAGGGCATGCGCTGGCCCGGCGCGCTCGTGGGAGCGGGGAAGAGCTCGAACCGCGTCCCTGACCAGCTCATGTCGGTGATGCCGCCGCCTTGGGTGGTGGTCTTGCTGAACGATTTGCCGTTCGCCGGTGGGCCGAGCGCGAGCCCGGCGACGAGCAACAGTGCAAGCGTCGCCAGCGAGAAGAGCAGAATGAACCGTGCCGTCGGCCGGCAGTGACCGTACAGGGACCCCATGAGACCCTCCCCTCATAGAAGACTCCCATACTATACGCGGGGGAGAACGGAGTTGGGCGGCGCGGGCTGCGATGCGGCCCGTCGCGTCCCAGGGCATCATTTGAGGAATCGCGCTGGTGCTTCTTCTAACGCGCCTTTTCCCACTTCTGCAAGTAGGCGACCTCGCTGAGGGTCTTGCCGCCGTCGATCTCGCCGCGCAGGCGGTTCTCCTTCTCGAGCACGTCCATGGCGCGGTTGGCGAGCTCGACGGCCTGCTCCTTGGGCAGGACCATGACGCCGTCGTCGTCGCCGACGATCCAGTCGCCGGGCTTGACGCCTTGGCCGGCGATCACGATCGGCACGTTGATCTCGCCGAATCCTTTGGGCTCGCCGGCGTTGGCGCAGACCTTGCTGCTGAAGGCGGCGAAGCCCGTCTTGGCGATCTCCGGCGTGTCGCGGATGGCGCCCCACACGACGAGCCCGGCGAGGCCCTTGACCATGGCGCTGTGCGTGGCGAGCTCGCCCCACATCGCGGGGGTCGCGTCGCAGGCGTCGATGACGAGCACATCGCCGGGCCTGCAGACGTCGATCGCCTCGACGGGCTTGGCCCAGTCGCCGGCATAGGTGCGCACGGTGACGGCCGGGCCGCACATGTGCGCGCCCGGCAGAAGAGGACGGATGCCCGGCAGGCTGGGCTGCCGGTGCCAGGCGTCGGAGATGTTGGCCGTCGAGACCTGCTCGAGCACCTCGCGGATGCGGCTCTCGTCGGCGCGTTTGTAGAGGGTCGTCTCGATCGAGACGCCCTCGTCGATCGCGCGCCGGATCTCGGCCGCGGCGGCGGTCGCGTCCTGCGCCTTGATGATGGCGCCGCCGACGACGACGATGCTGGCGCCCGCCTCGACCGCCGCCGCCGCCGTCTCCGAGTTGATCCCGCCGGCCGCCGAGACGGGGATCGAGACGGCCTCGGCGACGGCGCGCAGCGTCTCGAACGGCATCTCGCCGCGCATCTGCTGGTCGATCGCCGTGTGGATGGCGATGTAGTCGGCGCCGAGTTCTTCGGCGCGCTTCGCGCGCGCGACCGGGTCGGCCACCTCGACCATGTCGACGATGAGCTTGCAGCCGTAGTTGCGCGCCGCCTCGGCGCATTCCTTGATCGTGCTGTCGGACGCGGCGCCGAGCACGCCGACCACGCCGGCGCCGGCCTTGGCCGCGTACTCCACTTCCACGCGGCCGGCGTCCATGGTCTTCATGTCGGCGACGATGGTCCGGTCGGGGAACGTCGCCTTGAGCTCGCGCACCGCCTGCAGGCCCTCGGCCTTGATGAGCGGCGTGCCTGCCTCGACCCAGTCGGCGCCGCCGGCGACGGCCTCTTTGGCCGACGAGGATGGCGCGCGGCAGGTCGACGAAGTCGAGGGCGACCTGGAGGATGACGCGCGCGCCGCCGCAGGCTCGCCGGCGCGGCGCGCTCATACGCCCATCGCCTGCACGACCAGGCGCCGGTCGCGGGGCCGCTCGTCGAGGTCGATGAAGACGATCTCCTGCCAGCGGCCGAGCGTGAGGCGGCCGTCGACGAACGGCACCGTCAGCGACGGCCCGAGGATGCCGGCGCGCACGTGCGAGTGGCCGTTGCCGTCGCCGTTGTTGACGTTGTGCCGCCAGGCGCGGCCGGGCGGGACGATCTCGTCGAGCACCTGCTGCAGGTCCTGCACGACGCCGGGCTCGTACTCGATCGTCGTCACGGCGCCGGTGGCGCCGGGGGCGAACACGGTCACGGCGCCGTCCTGCAGGCCGCTCTGCCTCAGCGCCTCGCGCACCTCGTCGGTGAGGCGCACGACGTCGGCGTCGCCGGCGCTCGAGAACTCGATGCTGCCGGTCACGACGCGCATCAGTCCTTCGCGCACGTTCGCCTGCTTCTTGCCGTTGACGGTCACGGTGGCCATTGTGTCCTTCCTTTCAGCGGGTCGCGTCCGCGGCGGGGTACGCGCCCATGGGGGTGGCGGGGGTGAGCGGGACGTTGTCGAGCAGGCGGGTCGAGCCGAGCCGCCCGCAGGCGATGAAGAGCGAACGGGGGCCGAGGGCACGTTCCTGCACGAAGGTGTCGGCGTCGACGACGTCGAGGTACTCGATGTGGATGCGCGGCGGCTCGGGTGGCGCCTGGCCCTTGAGCTCGCGCTCGCGGTCCTGCTCGGAGACGAGCGAGCGGTCGGGCATCGCCAGCGTCATGGCCGCGGCGACGATCGCGTCCTTGGGCGTGCCGTTCGGCTCGAGCGCCGCGGCACGCCCGGCGAGCAGGGCGCGGTAGAGGTCCGGGGCGATGGCGCGCTGTTCGGGCGTGAGGTACGCGTTGCGCGAGCTCATGGCGAGGCCGTCGGGCTCGCGCGCGGTCGCGACGCCGGCGACCTCGACCGGCAGGTCGAGGTCGCGCACGACGCGACGGATCAGCGCGAGCTGCTGGGCGTCCTTCTCGCCGAAGAAGGCGACATCGGGGCGGACGATGTCCAGGAGCTTGACGACGACCGTGGCGACCCCGTCGAAGTGGCCGGGGCGGGCCTCGGCTTCGTACTTCTCGGTCAGCGGCCCGGTGACGCGCACCGTTGTGCAGGCGCCGGCCGGGTACATCTCGTCGGCGGCCGGCGCGAACACGACGTCGACGCCGGTGCGCTCGAACAGCTCGAAGTCGCGCTCCTCGTCGCGCGGATAGCTCGCGAGGTCCTCGCCGGCGCCGAACTGCGTCGGATTGACGAAGAGGGAGGCGGCGACGGTCGCGCTGCGCCCGCGCGCCGCCTTCACGAGCGCGAGGTGCCCCTCGTGCAGGGCGCCCATCGTCGGCACGAGCCCCAGCGGATCGCGGTACGTCGGCGAGCGCGGCGCGGGCCTCGGCGATGGTGCGGACGACGATCACGAGCGGCCTCCGGTCTGTGCCTGGCGCATCACGCCTTCACCTCGCCGGAAAGGATGCTCTTCAGCGTGTGCACAGTGTCGTCGTCGAGGCGTGGCGCCGCCAGGGCGAGCGCCTCGAGCGACAGCGCGCGGTAGGCGCTCGCCACCCGCGGCGCCTCGCGGTCGAGCAGGCGCAGGTGGGCGCGGACGGTCGCGACGTCACCGCGCGCGACGGGGCCGGTGAGCGCACCGGCCGGCCCGCGCGCCTCGAGGTTCGCGACCGTCGTCCTCAGCAGTGGCGCGAGCAGGCGCATGCCGTCCTCGCGCCCCGTCGCCTCGCCCATCAGCTTGCCGGCGTCCGACTCCAGCGCCACCAGCAGGTTGCTCGAGACGACCGCCGCCAGGTGGTACAGCGTCTTGCGCTCGTCGGCGAGGCGGAAGGGCTCCATGCCGAGCTTCGTCGCGCAGGTCCTCGCCCAGCTCGTGCCACCGCCTCGTCCCACGCCGTCACCGCGCAGGGCACGCCGTCAAGCACGTCGGCGCGGCCGTCGCCGGCGAACGTCTGCAGCGGATGCAGGCACAGCGTGAGCACGCCGGCCTCGTGCAGCGGCCTGAGCAGATGCAGCGAGCCAAGGCCGCTCGAGTGGATGGCGAGGGGGGCGCGCCCGCTGCGTCGCGCGCCTGGCATCGCCGACGCGAGCTGCCCCGCCACGGCGAAGATGTCGTCGTCGGGGACGGCGAGCCACCAGGCGTCGGCCTCGAGGGCGGCGTCGACCACGCGCAAGCGCGCGGGCCCGCCGCCGAACCCGGTTTCGTCCTCCTGGTGCACGCCCACAGCGGACACGGTCAGCCCGGCGCGGTCGAGGGCGGCGATGAGCGTCGAGCCCAGGCGTCCCGGGCCGATCACGCAGAAGCGGTACTCGTCGATCTTCAAGCCTCGGCCTCCTTGGCTGCGGTCCTCCCGGAGTGGGCGGTACCGCGCCGGCCGTCGGCCTGCGCAACACAGGCGGCTTCTCCGTCTCCGGCACGCGGGCTCGGAGCGGAGCCATGAGGAGGGTAGCTCGTGCGCGCGCGAGGGTCAATCTGAGCGCGTTGGACGGCTTGGAGGGATCGCGCGCTCGGGCTGTGCCGCCAGGCCCGGTGGTACACTCTTCCCATGCCGATCTACGAGTTCATCTGCAACGCCTGCGCGACCCCGTTCGAAGAGTTGATCCGCAACGGGACCAAGCCTGTCTGCCCCTCGTGCGGGACGGGTGACGTGCGGCGTCTGCTGTCGAGCTTCGCCGTCCATTCGTCGTCGCCCGGCATGGGCGGCCAGGGGGCGAGCAAGAACTGCTCCTCCTGCGCGAGCTCGTCCTGTGCCACCTGCCACTGACGACACCGCCGCCGCGCTCGACGACCTCCGCCGCGAGGTGGAGGGGTGCACCCGCTGCGCGCTGCACGAGACGCGGACGCGGGCTGTGTTCGGGGAGGGGGACCACGCCTCCGAGCTGATGTTCGTCGGCGAGGCGCCCGGCTACCACGAGGACCAGCAGGGACGGCCCTTCGTCGGCGCCGCCGGCAAGCTGCTCGAGGAGCTTCTCGCCTCCATCGGGCTGACGCGGCAGCAGGTCTTCATCGCCAACGTCCTCAAGTCGCGGCCGCCGAACAACCGCGACCCGCGCCCGGAAGAGATCGACGCCTGCCGGCCGTACCTGTGGCGGCAGATCGAGCTCATCCGGCCGAAGGTCGTCTGCACGCTGGGGAACCACGCGACGAAGCTGCTCTCGGGCGACCAGACCGGGATCACGCGGGTGCACGGGAAGCCACGGCGGATGGAGATCGGTGGCGTCGACCTGTATCTGTATCCGATCTTCCATCCGGCCGCCGCGCTGTACACGCCGGCGATGCTGGCGACGCTGAAGGAAGACATCGGGCGGCTGCCGGCGCTTCTGGCGCATGCGGCGGGTGCGGCACCCGAGCCGGCCGTGAGCCGGCCGGCCTGGCGGCCTGCGGCCGCGGCGCCGGCTGCAGACTCGTCGGCGCAGGCCGAGAAGACCGGCGCCGAGCAGCTCGGCCTCTTCTGACCCTCGACGCGGGCGGCGAGCCAGTGCTCACCCTCACCCTCTCTTCGCCGGCCGCGACGCGCCGCTTCGGGCGCGTCCTGGCCGGCCTCCTCGATCCCCCCTGCCTCGTGACCATCGAGGGCGAACTCGGCACCGGCAAGACGACCATGGTGCGCGAAGTGCTGCGCGCGCGCGGCGTGCGCGGCGCCGTGACGAGTCCGTCGTTCACGCTGGCGCAGAGCTACCGCGGAAGGGACGGCGTCGCGCTGCACCATCTCGACCTGTACCGGCTGAGCCGGGGCGCGGACGTCGACCTGTTCGCCTGGGAGGACTACCTGGGCGGCGAGGCGATCACGTTCGTCGAGTGGCCGGCGGCCGGCGGCGAAGCGCTGCCGCCGGCCGACGTGCGCCTGCTGCTGGCGCATCGTACGGTGCGGAGCCGGCGCGCCGAGCTGCACGCCTCCGAGGCGCTGGAGAAGCGCATCGCCGAGGCGGCGCGCGCGCAGGGGCTCGCGGTCGAGCGCGACCGCGTCGCGGCGGGCGCGAACGGGGATGGCTCGTGATCCTCGCCATCGAGACGGCGACGAGCGCCTGCTCGGCAGCCGTGGTGGCCGCCGACGGCGCGCTCGTCGCCCAGCGCGTCGAAGACGAGGGCCCCGCGCACACCCAGCGTCTGCTGCCGTTCGTCCACGAGGTGCTCGGCGAAGCGGGCGTGGCGCTCGGCGACCTCGACGCGGTCGTCTGCGGCCTCGGTCCCGGCGCCTACACCGGCATGCGCATCGGCGTGGCCACGGCGCGCGCCCTGGCGCAGGCCTCCGACCTGCGCCTCGCCGGCGCGCCGACCCTCGCCGCCGTCGCGCTGGCTCTCGGCGCCGAGGCGGCGCCGGGCGCCCCCCTCATCGCCCTGCTCGACGGCAAGCGGCGCGAGGTCTTCGCCGGCGTGTTTCGTTGTGAGGCGGCGGCGGGCGCCGGCCAAGCTCAGGTTGCGCCGGGCTTGGCCGAGCTCGCCCCGCTTGCCGTCGTGGCCGCCGACGACCTGGCCGGGTACCTCACGCAATGGCCCGGCGCGGTCGTCGGCGGCGACGGCGCGGTCCTGTACGCGGACCGTGTGTCGGCCGGCGTCACGGTCGCGACGTCCATCGCGACGCCGACGGCGGCAATGGTCGGTCGCGCCTGGCTGGCCGGCGTGCCCGGCGCCGTGGAGGGCTTCGCCGCGGTGCTGCCCGTGTACGGCCGCGCGCCCGACGCGGTCCGCTGGCAGGCGCGTCCGGCGGCGGGAGCCGGTACGGGGGGCGCGTCGTGACCGTCGAGCCCTTCCCCGTACGCCCGCGCGTCGAGGAGCGCGTCATCCGGCCGATGCAGTTCACCGACCTCGAGGCCATCGCCGCGATCGAGAAGCGCACCTTCCCGATGCCGTGGTCGCTCGCCGTGTTCAGCGGCCAGCTCGCGCGCGAGACCGGCCTGGGCTTCGTCTGCGAGATCGATCACGGCGTCGTCGCCTACCTGCTCGCCGACATGTTCGTCGACGTCTGGCACCTCATGAACCTCGCCGTGGACGAGCCCTTCCGGCGTCGCCGCATCGCCGGCGACCTGCTCGAGGCCTACTTCGGCGTCACCGAGCGTCGCGGGCACCGCGGGCACACCCTCGAGGTGCGCGTCTCGAACACTGCGGCGATCGAGCTGTACCGCAGCTTCGGCTTCGTCTCGACCGGCGTCCGCCCCCGGTACTACACCGACGACAACGAGGACGCCGTGATCATGTGGAAGGACTGGGGAGGGGACACGGCGTGACGGGCCCGGTCCTCTGCGTCGAGACCTCGTGCGACGACACGAGCGCCGCGGTCGTCGAGGCCGGGCGCGTGCGCTCGTCGATCGTCTCGTCGCAGAACGAGCTGCACGCGCAATTCGGCGGCGTCGTGCCCGAGGTCGCCTCGCGGCGGCACACGGAGCTGTTGCCGACGGTGGTCGGCGAGGCGCTCGACGTCGCCGGCTGCTTCTGGGACGACATCGCCGCCGTGGCGGTCACCGTCGGCCCGGGACTCATCGGCTCGCTGCTCGTCGGGCTCGCGGCGGCGAAGACGTTCGCCTACGCGCGCCGGCTGCCGCTCATCCCCGTCGACCACCTGCAGGGCCATATCGCGGCCAACTACGCCCTCGGGGTGGAGCCGCCGTTCGTGTGCCTCATCGCCAGCGGCGGGCACACGCTGCTGGCGGTCGTGGACGAGGGCGTCGCGTTCCGCGTCGTCGCGCGCACCATGGACGACGCCGCCGGCGAGGCGTTCGACAAGGGCGCGCGGCTGCTCGGGCTCGGGTACCCCGGCGGCAAGGAGCTCGACGATCTCGCGGCGCGCGGCGATGCCGCGTTCGCGGCGTTCCCGCGCGCCGTCCCGCGCGGCCGCGACTTCAGCTTCAGCGGCCTCAAGACCGCGCTGCTCTACGACCTCCGCGGTCGCGAGGCCGCCGAGGTCGAGGCGCACCGCGCCGACATCGCCGCGAGCTACCAGGGGGCGATCGTGCGACAGCTGGTCGACAAGACCCTCGCCTGCGCCGCCGACGAAGGCCTGCGCCGTGTCGCCCTCGCCGGCGGCGTCGCCGCCAACTCGGGCCTGCGGCGCGCCATGACCGAGCGCTGCGCCGGCGCGGGCCTCGAGCTCTTCCTCCCGCCGCCCGCCCTCTGCACCGACAACGCGGCCATGATCGGCCTCGCCGCCGGCCACCTGCCCGCCATATCCTGGCCGGACTACCTCGCCATCGACGCCTACGCCAGCTCTGGGTTGAAGAGAGCGCCGCGCCCCGCGCGCGGTCGCCCCGTTCGCTGACCGCGCGCTCGACGCGTCGGTGTGTACAAGCCGACGACCGGCGCCCCGCCAATCTGACTGCCGCAGGCTCGAGATCGGTCGATTCGCCGGGTGGCCGGCGGGCATGCGCATCCGTTAGCGTCGTCACAAGAAGCCGCATTCACCGGGCACAGGTCGTTGCCCGGGCCGGCGGCCGGACCAGGGGAAGGTCAGGTAACGCGGCAAAGGGAGGCACTTCTTGACGACCGAACTGCTGAACAACCAAGGCCTCAAGCGGGTGAGGATGAGGCTGATGACCGCGGTCATCGTGGTCTTCACGCTCACCTGCTCGGGGTCCTTCGGCATGGAGGACGTGGTCTCGGAGTCCGGTCCGGGATTCACGCTCCTGATGATCCTCATCCTGCCGTTCCTCTGGAGCGTGCCGATGGCCTTCGTGGCCTCGGAGCTGGGCTCGACGATCCCCGAGGCCGGCGGCCTCTACCGCTGGATCCGCCGCGGCCTCGGCGAGTACTGGAGCTTCCAGGGCGGCTGGTGGTGGACCCTGTCGCTGTACGTCGACTCGGCCGTCTACGTGGCGCTGGCCCTCGACTACCTCCAGAACCAGTACGAGTTCGACGGCACGACCCGGGCCCTCATCGGCATCGGCATCGTGGCGCTCTTCACCTTCATCAACATGCGCGGTCTCGACCTTACTGGGTGGTCACTCACGCTCATCCAGATCGGCGTCATGGTCCCCTTCGTCATCTTCACGATCCTCGGCATCACCAGGGGCGAGGGCGATCCGTTCAGCCCCGTGCTGGCCGGTGACAGCTTCATCACCTCGCTCAACCTGGGTCTGGCGATCATGATGTGGATGTACTCCGGATGGGAGTCGATGTCGACGCTGAGCGGCGAGATCGAGAACCCGCAGCGCATCATTCCGCGGGCGCTCATGATCGGCACGCCGCTCGTCATCGCGACGTATTTCTTCACGACCCTGGCGGGCATCATGGCCGCCGGCGACGGCCAGTGGGAGAACATGTGGACCGGCGGCGGCGGCGTCGACTTCGTCGAGGCGGCGAAGATCGTCGGCGGCAGTACGCTCGGCTACCTCATGCTCATGGCGGCGATCCTTTCCAACGTCGGCCTGTACGCGGGCTACCTCGCGACGGGCGCGCGGCCGGCCTTCCAGATGTCGCGCGACCGGCTCTTCCCCAGGTTCTACGGCAAGACCCACAAGAGCTGGGGCACGCCGTGGGTCGCGATCCTCATCATGGGTCTCGTCAACGCCATCCTCATCAACTTCAACTTCGACGCGCTCATCACCATCGACGTCTTCCTGCTGATGTTCGCGTACATCCTGATCTTCGTGACGGTCATCGTCTTGCGTCGCCGCGAGCCGAACGCGCCGCGGCCGTTCCGCGTGCCGTTGCCGACGTGGGCCCTCGCCCTGTGGGTGCTCGTGCCCATCGCGATCGCCGTCACGGCCCTCTTCATCAACGGCACCGACTGGCTCATCGGCGGGCTGGTCGGCATCCTCACGGGCCCGGTCGCCTACCTGATCTTCAAGTCGCTGTACAAGGGGACCAAGGACGAGGCGCTCGAGGGCGCGACGATCACGCCGACCGGTGAGCTCACCGAGTTCGGCGCCAAGGTGGAAGGAGCCCAGGCATGAAGGCGAGCACGTTCGGTCTCTATGCCGCCGCCTGCGGCGCCCTCGCCGGCCTCGCCGCCATCGGCGGCGGTCTGTACGCCCATTCGATCCAGCCTGAGTTCGGGACGCCCGGCTTCTTCGGTCTCGAGTGGGACCTGGGGTTCTCCGGCGTGGGCATGCTCACGGGCATGGGCGTGATCATGGTCGTCGGCGGGCTGCTGGCCCTCAAGTGGCCGAGCCTCGGCGCGTCGATCGTCTGCGTCGCCGCCATGATCGGCCTCGTCTACACCTTCGACCGGGGCGACGGGGCGTGGGTGCCGCTGCTGTACTACTGGGCGGCGCCCTGGCTTCTCGCGTGGCTCGCCGGCATCTTCGCCGGGTACGCTTTGCACGCGAGGGTCGAGCCGTACGGCAACGGGGGCAGCCCCGCCATGAGGAACACGACCGCGGGCGACACAGCCTGACGATCGCGGCTGGTCGGCGATGAGAGGGGGCGGGCCTGTGTTTTGCAGGCCCGCCCCTGTAGTCTTTGGCGACGCCCTTCGTCAGGAGAACGATGATGCCATCGCGACGACCACCCGCGTCGGCGGAGGAACCAGCCGCGTCGCCCGAGGAACAGCCTGTCACGCCCGCGCCTCCGCCCTTCGTGGCGCTCGAACTGACGCCGGATGAGCGCGCGCAGATCGAGGAGCAGCTTGCCGCCTGCTTTGGCCTCACGTCCGAGGCCGCGCGCCAGTGGATCGGTACCACGGCGCGCAGCGGGGTGTGCTACGGCCGCGTGGTCGGCCACCGGGTGGCCGCCAGCTTCGCCGCCGAGGCTCTGCCGCTGGCGCGCGGCAGCGAGCGGCTCACCGCCGTCATGCTGCAGAGCTGCTACGTGCACCCCGACTTCCGCGGACGCGGTTTCGGTCTCGAGCGCGCCGATGTCGACGGGCTGCGCCGCCGCTTCGCCGCCGACGCTATAGTCCTGACGCTCTTCGACGACGGCCTCGGCCCATACTGGCGGCGGCGCGGCTTCGAGGTCGTGCAGCGCGCCGAGGTCATCTCCTTCGACGAGTACCTGAGGCGGGCGGGTCGCGCCTTCAGTCCGGCCCTGGACGAAGGCGCGCTGGCGGCGAAGCTCACCGAGGTCACGGCGGACGGCGCCGTCGTGAGCGAGGTGGACGGCTTCACCGCGGTCAGGTATCCGGGCGACGAGGTCGTGGACGAGCTGATCCCGCGCGACGCGCGCGTCTCGAGTGACACCAAGGATCTGCTTGTCCGTCTCAAGACGGTGATGGCCAGTCCTGGCGACCTCGAGCTGGTCTGCGCGATCGACCTCTAGTCAGTTTGGGCCGTCGCCGGTGCCGCCGCCGTCAGCCCTCGAGAAGGATCGTCACCGGCCCGTCGTTGACGAGGTCGACTTGCATGTGCGCGCCGAAGACGCCCGTCTGGACGGGCACGCCCGCGGCGCGTAGCGCCTCGACGTACGCCCCGTAGATCGTCTCGCCGACGTCCGGCGCCGCGGCGTCGGTGAAACTCGGGCGGTTGCCCCTGCGCGTGTCGGCGTACAGGGTGAACTGCGACACGGCGACTACCGCGCCGCCGACGTCGCCGAGGGCGAGGTTCATGAGGCCGGCGTCGTCTTCGAAGACGCGCAGCTTCGCCGTCTTCGCGGCGAGCTTCACCGCGACCTCGGCGCTGTCACCGTGGCCGACGCCGACGAGCGCCAGGAAGCCGCGCTCGATCTCGGCCACGACGTTCGCACTCGACCGTGACGGCGGCGCGGCTCACGCGCTGCAGCAGGACTCGCATGGCGCGATTCTACGCGCTCCCGGTCCGCCTCGGCGCGCAGGCACTCCCCGTATGTCGACCGCCAGTCAGGCCAACGGACCGCGTCGAGGCACGAAACACCCGCAAATCGAGGTCTCTTCAGGTCGCCGACGGCGACGACAAGCGAGGAGTCCCTCAATGGTTTGACACACCCCCTTTCCGGTCATACCATAACGACCCCGTGCAACTCAGCACTCTCTCCCCGGGAGTGCCAGAACCACGGCTGAGAACGACAGGCAGGCACCAGTCAAGAAACACAGCCATGTGAAGAGGAGGGTTGTTGCATGAAGCTCAAGCCGCTTGAGGATCGCGTCATCATCAAGGCCGTCGAGAAGGAAGAGACGACGGCCAGCGGCATCGTGCTCCCCGACACGGCCAAGGAGAAGCCGATGTTGGGCGAGATCGTTGCTGTCGGTGACGGCAAGTGGGACGAGGACGGCAAGAAGCGCGTCCCCGTCGACGTCAAGAAGGGCGACAAGGTCATCTACGGCAAGTACTCGGGCACCGAGTACAAGACCGCCGACGGTGATGAACTGCTGATCCTGCGCGCCAGCGAGATCCTGGCCGTAGTCGTTAAGTAGAGAGGAGGCTGACGAAGCGTGGCTAAAGAACTGAAGTACGACGACGAGGCCCGGCGCGCACTCGAGCGCGGCGTGAACGCGCTCGCCGACGCCGTGAAGATCACCCTCGGCCCCAAGGGCCGCTACGTGGTGCTCGACAAGAAGTATGGCGCTCCGACGATCACGAACGACGGCGTGACCATCGCCCGTGAGATCGAGCTCGAGGACGTCTTCGAGAACCAGGGCGCCCAGCTCGTCAAGGAAGTCGCGACCAAGACCAACGACATCGCCGGTGACGGCACCACTACCGCCACCCTGCTCGCCCAGGCCATCGTGCGCGAAGGTCTGCGCATCGTAGCCGCCGGCGCCAATCCGATGGCCGTCAAGCGCGGCATCGAGGCCGCCGTCGACGAGGCCGTCGCGTCGATCAAGAAGCAGTCCAAGGAGATCTCGGGCAAGGAAGAGATCGCCCGCGTGGCCACCATCTCCGCCCGCGACCGCGCCGTCGGCGACGTCATCGCCGACGCCATCGAGAAGGTCGGCAAGGACGGCGTGGTCAACGTCGAAGAGTCGAACACCTTCGGCCTCGACCTCGAGTTCACCGAGGGCATGCAGTTCGACAAGGGCTACCTGAGCCCGTACATGATCACCGACCCCGAGCGTATGGAGGCGACCCTCGAGGATCCATACATCCTCATCGCCAACTCCAAGATCGGCGCCGTCCAGGATCTCCTTCCCGTGCTCGAGAAGGTCATCCAGCAGGGCAAGCAGCTTCTCATCGTGTCGGAGGACGTCGAGGGCGAGGCCCTCGCGACCCTCGTCGTGAACAAGCTGCGCGGCACGTTCACCAGCGTCGCCGTCAAGGCCCCCGGCTTCGGCGACCGCCGCAAGCGCATGCTCGAGGACATCGCCATCCTCACCGGTGGCGAGGTCATCACTGAGGAGATGGGCCTCAAGCTCGAGAACACGGACGTCTCGCAGCTCGGCCGTGCCCGCAAGGTCGTCGTGGCCAAGGACAACACCACGATCATCGACGGCGCCGGCGACACCGAGCAGATCAAGGGCCGCATCAAGCAGATCAAGGCCGAGATCGAGAACACCGACAGCGACTTCGACCGTGAGAAGCTCCAGGAGCGTCTCGCCAAGCTGGCCGGCGGCGTGGCCGTCATCAAGGTCGGCGCCGCGACCGAAGTCGAGATGAAGGAGACCAAGCACCGCGTCGAGGACGCCCTCAACGCGACCCGCGCGGCCCTCGAAGAGGGCATCGTGCCGGGCGGCGGCGTCGTGCTCGTCAACGCGGTCGACGCGATCAAGGTCGACAGGAAGAGCGACGACGTCGACTTCCGCAGCGGCAAGCAGATCGTCGCCCGCGCGCTCGAGGAGCCGCTCCGCCAGATTGCCGAGAACGCCGGCATGGAAGGCTCGGTCGTGGTCGACAAGGTCAAGCACCTCAAGGCCGGCGAGGGCCTCAACGCCGAGACCGGCGTCTACGAGGACCTCACCAAGGCCGGGATCATCGACCCCGCCATGGTGACCCGTTCCGCGTTGCAGAACGCGGCCTCCATCGCCAAGAACATCCTGACCACGGAGTGCATCGTGGCCGACAAGCCCGAGCCGGCCGGTGCCGGTGGCGGCATGCCGGGCGGCGGGATGCCTCCGGGGATGATGTGACACTGATCGCCTAGGCGACAGCTGCTTTCGCGTCAGAGAGGGCCGGCGGTGCGGATGCACCGCCGGCCCTCTCACTTCTTCGTTCTTCGCCGCGGCGGGCGGGTCCTCGGGCCCGCCCGCCGCATCTCTTCACTTCTGCTGCAGCTCGCGGATCAGGGCGACCAGGCTGCTCGTGAGACCGAGCGCGATCTGCGGTTCGTCCTTGAGCAGCTTCTGGAAAGCGCTGCGCGGGAGACGGGCGACGGTCGTCTCGAAGTGCGCCGTGATCGTCGCCGCCCGCGGTGCCCCGTCGATCAGCGAGAGCTCGCCGAACCACTGCCCGCTCGCGAGCTCGAAGGTCTTGATGCCTTCACGGTCCACGCGAGCTCTGCCGCCGAGCAGGACACAGAAGCTGTCGCCGGGGTCGCCCTCGCGCACGAGCACGCTGCCGTCGTGGTACTTCTTCACGTCGAACAGGTTCGCGACCTTTCGCAGGTGCTTGTCCGAGAGCGGCACAAAGAGCGGCACGTGGCGCAGGGCGAGCATCCAGCCGAGCAGGTCGCGTCCCTCGACGGCCGCCGACGTCGCGCCGCCGCCGGCTTCGCCCAGCGGCGCCCGCTTTGCCGCCGCCGCCGCCCCCTCCGGGACGGCGTCGCCCTCGAGGTAGCGGACGATCCCCACCAGTCCGGGGAGAAGACCGACGGCCACCGCGGGCTCCTCGCGGAGCAGTCTCCTGAAGTCCGCCCGACCGATGCGCCCCGTCGTCAGATCCCCGCTCGCGACGACGGTGGCCGACCGCGGCGCGCCGTCGATCAGAGCCAGCTCTCCGAAGGCGTCGCCTGGCCGAAGTACGATCTCCTCCCCCCCGGGAGGCTCGACCAGCGCCTTTCCGTCGAGGACGATGTGGAAGGCTTCTCCTTGCGAGCCGAGGCGCGCGACCCGGACCCCGTCCCCGTACTCCCGCACCACGACCAGCTTGACTACGCGGCGCAGATGTCGCCTGCTGACGCCCTTGAAGAGCGGCACCGACGCCAGCGCGCGGACCGCCCAGTCGGGCTGACCGTGAGGCGTCCACTGCTCGCTCCTGTGGGTGTCCTCGATGAGCAGGAAGTCCCCTCGTATCATGGCCTCTCCTTCGCCGCGCGAATCGACCGCTCGCCTCAGCCCCTGGTCGCGGTCCGGTCTGTAGCGCTTTCTACCCTGTCGCCGAGTATATCCGCCACTTCTCGGGCACACCCTTGAGCGCATGCTCGCCGCGGTCCTCGAAGACGAGACCCGAGCCGGCGACGAGGTCCTTGACCGTGGAGCTCACGAGGACCTCGGAAGGACCGGCGAGCGCGCCGACACGGGCGCCGATATGGACGGCGACGCCGCCGACATCGGCGCCCATCAGCTCGATCTCGCCGGTGTGGCAGCCGGCCCTCACCTCGAGGCCAAGAGGTTTCACCGCCTCGCAGATCCCCTGCGCGCACTTCACCGCGCGGGCGGGTCCGTCGAAGGTGGCGAGGAAGCCGTCGCCCATCGTCTTCACTTCGGTGCCCCGGTATCGCGCGAGCATCGCCCGAACCACGACATTGTGCTTCTCGAGCAGTTCCGCCCAGCATGCGTCTCCGACCTGGCAAGCCTTATCGGTCGAGCCGACGACGTCGGTGAACAGCACAGTCGCCAGGACGCGGTCGAGCGCGTGCTCCTCGTCCTCGACCGAGCGCAGGAACCTGATCATCGCGTCGGTGTAGGCCTCGATCTCGTCGAACATCGCGCAATTGGCGGCTCCATCGACCCACAGCAGGCGAGCACCGGGGATGAGCGAGGCGTTGTACCTGGAGACCTCGAGCTCTTCCGGAAGGTCACCTTTCTTCTTGAGGATGGCGGTGGGTACGTGGACCTGCCGTGCGGCTTCCCGTGCGTCGGTCTCGTACTCGTCGCGTTCGAAGACCGCGAAGCTCCCCGGTGTCGCGGAGTAGCGGGCGAGTTTCGCGTGCCAGCGTACGAACTGTGGATCGTCCCATGGGCCGTCCTCCGGCCTGTTGCCGCACGTGAGTTGTCCGATCTCGAGCGCGTGATCGTCGTCGCCCCAGATCGCGATGAGTCGCGAGAGCCAGGCCTCATACTCCTCGGGCGCGGTGCCCCACGGGAAGTCGGGGGTCCAGCGCAACGCGAGCCAGCCATCGATCAGGAGGGCCACGGTGCGGTCCGGGTACGTCGCCGCGAACAGGGCGGCCAGCCCGGGGGCACCCCAGCCCCAGCCGTAGATCGCGGCCCGCTCGACACCCGCCGCATCCATGACGGCTCGAATGTCGTCCATGCGTGCCTCCAGCGTGGGCGACTGCGTGACGCGGTCCGAGAGGCCGGTCCCGCGCCGGTCCAGGTGCAGTACGCGGACGCCGGCGCCCAGCCGGTTCATGAAGCGCGCGAACTGGGGCAGCTCCCAGTAGACCTCGAGATGGGAGTACAGCCCGTTCATGAACACGAGGGTGAGGGGACCCCGGCCGAAGTCCTGGTAGGCGATCCAGACGCCGTCGACGGTCTTGGCCCAGCGGGTCTTGGGGACCGCGACAGGCGCCAGTGGCGTAGCGCCACGCGGCTCGAAGTGACCCAGATAGCCTTCGGGAGCCGTCATGAGGCCGCCACCGCGTAGAGGTGCCAGGGGTCCGGGATGCCCTTCAGCGTGTGCTCGCCTCGGTCCTCGAAGACGAGGCCCGAGCCGGCGACGAGGTCCTTGACCGTGGAACTGACGAGGACCTCGGAGGGCTTGGCGAGGGCGCCGACCCGGGCGCCGATGTGGACGGCGACGCCGCCCACATCGGCACCCATGAGCTCGATCTCGCCGGTGTGGCAGCCCGCGCGGACTTCCAGGCCCAAAGGTTTCACCGCCTCGCATATGCCCTGCGCGCACTTCACCGCCCGGGCCGGGCCGTCGAAGGTGGCGAGGAAGCCGTCGCCGGTCGTGTTCACCTCGGTGCCCCGGTAGCGCGTCAGGTATGCCCGCACCACGACATGGTGCTTCCCGAGCAGCTCGCTCCAGCAGGCGTCTCCCACCTCGCACGCCTTGTCGGTGGAGCCGACGATGTCGGTGAAGAGCACGGTGGCGAGTCTGCGGTCAAGGGCGGCCTCCTCTTCCCGGGCGGAGGCGATGAACGCCTCGAGGGTCGAGACATAGCGCTCCATGTTCGCAGGGGTGTGGAGGGATCCCCTGTCCAGCTCGATCCGGCGACAGCCGGGGATGCGTGCCGCGGCGTACCCGGTGGCGGCTGCTTCGTCTGGAGTCTCCGACGGGTTGGTGATCACGGCGGTCGGCGCGCATATCGTGGGCAAGACCGGCCGGACGTCGGTGTCGCGCCACATCCTGCCGAGCTGTTCGACACTGTTCGGCGTGGCAGAGTAGCGCGCCCACTTCGCCAGCCAGCGCTGAAAGACGGGGTCGTTGTACAAGGACTCGTTCTCCGGGCTGTCTCCCAACATGTCATGCGCCTGCAGGACGATGTTGTTGTCGGACCCCCACGTCGGGCAGAAGGTGTCCACCCACTTCTCCCAGTCCGCCTCGGACTCGCCCCACGGGTAGTCGTCTTCCTGCGCGTGGTGCACCGGCCCGTCCAGCCACAGTGCCTCGGTGCGGTCGGGATGGGCAGCGGCGAAGAAGGCCGCCATGGCGGGACTGATCCAGCCAGTGGCGAAGAGCGCAGCTCGCTCGACTCCGGCGGCGTCCATCACGGCCCTGCATGTCGTCCATCTGGACGTCAAGGCTCGGTGCACCGCTGAGACGATCGGACATGCCCACGCCGCGCTTGTCGAAGAGGAGCACGCGCATGTTCTTCGCGAGGCGCCTCATGCTCGCGGGCGTAGCGGGGCAGCTCCCACCCGATCTCCATGTGGGAGACCCATCCCTGTACGAAGACGAGCGTGACTCGGCCCTACGCCGAAGTCCTGGTACGCGATGCAGGCGCCGTCGACGGTGCGCGCCCAGCGCGTCTGCGGGATCTGCTCGGTCGGCAGGTGACTCACCGTTCGGTCCCCCCGAACGCTCGGCAACGATGACGACCGTCCCATACTACTCTCGTGGTCGCGCGTCGTGGCGTTAGGCTACGGAGCGACGCCGCCCGTCGGGTCCATCCGTCTACCAACGCAGACAGGCGGCGCCCTCGTTGGGTACAACATGCGTATGGTCGCGACGGTCGACAGGCCTCTGGCGATCCTCGTCGTCACCGGCCCCGCGCGGGAGCGTCTGGCCGGGCTGTTCTCGCGCGCTCTACGCCGGGCGGGACGACGTGCGCGTCGTCGTCGACCGGCGCGTAGACGAGCGGCGCCGGACGGCGGCGCGGCCGCCCGTGCAGCGGCGGCGCGGCGAGCGTCGCGTGTCCGCGCCGTGGCTCGTCTTCCCGCCCGGCTGAGTACGCTGCGCCGGCCCCGCTCGCGCCCCTCGCGCGCTGTCGTTTCTCACCCCCAGAGCCTTCGCATATACTCCGAGGAGCCCTTTCGTCCCGACTACTCGCTGTGGAGGTCGTTGTCTATGTTCCTGATGGGTGAATCGATCAACGGGACGCGCAAGCAGGTCGGTGACGCGATCCAGGCGCGCGACGCGGAGTTCATCAAGGCCCTCGCCATGGAGCAGGTCGAGGCCGGTGCGTCCGTGCTCGACGTCAACGGCGGCGTCGCCGGCGGTGATGAGGTCGCGGACCTCACCTGGCTCATCGACACCGTGATGAGCGTCACCGACACGCAGCTCATGGTCGACTCGGCGGGTCCGCAGGCGCTCGACGCCGGCGTGCGCGCCGTCATCGACAAGGGCGGCAAGGTGCCCTTCATCAACTCCATCAGCGGCGAGCAGCCGCGCATCGACGCGGTGCTGCCGCTCGTCGAGAAGTACAAGTGCCCGGTGGTCGGCCTGTGCCTGAGCGACGCCGGCATCCCGCCGACGGCCGAAGACCGCTTCGCGGTCGCCAAGCAGCTGCACGACCTCTGCACCGGCGCGGGCCTGCCGCCCGAGGACCTCTGGATCGACCCACTGGTGCTCGCCGTCTCGGCCGACCCGTGCGCCGCGCAGGTCAGCATGGACACGCTCAAGCTGATCAAGGAGCGCCTGCCGGTGCGCACGACGGGCGGACTCAGCAACGTGAGCTTCGGCCTGCCGAATCGCCCGCTGCTCAACCGCACCTTCGTCTCCATGTGCGCCGGCCTGGGCATCGACGGCGTCATCGTCGACGTGCGCAACAAGCAGATGATGGCGACCATCAAGTCGATCGAGGCCCTGCGCGGCGAAGACAACTTCTGCGGCATGTACCTCAAGGCCCATCGCGCCGGGATCCTGGAGTAGGCGGGTGGCCCAGTCGGACCCGGCGGCGGGGCCCCGCCGGGCGCGTGCGAGAGACTTGGGCATCACCGTCGGCACGCTGCCGACCGGCCCCCTGAACGCGATCACCGACGTGCCCGGCGTCCTTGTCGGGCACTGCACCGTGTCGTGGGGCGGGCCCGAGCTGCCTCGCGGCAGCGGGCCCGCCCGCACGGGCGTCACGGCGATCCTTCCGCACGGCGACGACATCTGGCACAAGCGTGTCGTCGCCGGCGCCTTCGCCGCCAATGGCGTCGGCGAGGTCGTCGGCATGAACGCGATCCGCGAGTGGGGTCTCATCGAGACGCCGATCATGCTGACGAACTCGCAGAGCATCGGCGCCGTCTACGACGCGACCGTGCGCTGGATGATGGCGCGCGACCCGCTGTGCGGCATCGAGGACGCCGTCATGCCGGTGGTGGGGGAGTGCGACGACGGCATGCTCAACGACATGCGCGGCATGCACGTGCTCGAGGAGCACGTGCATGCCGCGCTCGACACCGCCACGTCCGGACCGGTGGCCGAGGGCGGCGTCGGCTCCGGCACCGGCATGACGTGCTTCGACTTCAAGGGCGGCATCGGCACCTCGTCGCGCCTCGTCGAGCCCTACCCCGGCGCGCGCCACACGGTCGGGGTGCTCGCGATGACCAACTTCGGCAACCGCGAGCGCCTCTCGGTCGACGGCGTGCCGGTGGGCCGTGAGATTCCCGACCTCATGCCCCGCGAGCACCGCGAAGGGTCGTGCATCGTCGTCCTCGCCACCGACGCGCCGCTCAGTGCGCGGCAGTGCGAGCGCTTGGCCAAGCGGTGTGCCCTGGGGCTGGCCGTGACCGGATCCTTCGCGTCTGACAGCAGCGGCGAGTTCATGGTCGCCTTCACGACCGCGCACCGTATCCCGCGCGTGACGACGGCGCCGATCGCTGGGAGCTCTATCGGCAACGACGCCATGTACGGCCTCTTTGAAGCTGCCGTCGACGCCACGGCGGAGTCGGTCTACAACTCGCTGACCGCAGCGACCGACACGGACGGCAGGGATGGAAACAGGTCGTACGCCCTGCCTCTTGATCGACTGGTGGCAGCTATGGGTAAGTTCGGTCGACCGCTACACCTGCCGGACGTGGGGTAGGCCAAGCTTGCCCGCCTCCGGACCGGATGGTATACCAGTGAGGCCTCGCCGCCGGTGCAACACGCGGCGAGGCGGAGGTGGGGACGCGGAAGCCGGAGGGGCTTCCCGGTCCGGTCGCGCGGCCGGCGTTCCCAGCGGTGTGAAACGAAGGGAGCTGGTCCGAGCGTGATCACGTCGCCGCCATCATTCGGCCGCGCCGCTGGCCGCCTGCTGTCGGCCGTTTCCCCCCGCACGAGCGCGCCCCAGTCGCGCGCCGCCGCGTCCGTCACGTGCTTCGACCGTCCCGCTCACCCGACGAGAGCCGAAGGAGGTGAGGCCACGCGGTCGTTCGCAGTCGGGCGACCGGCGGGCCGCTGACCGCAGTGGACAAACGACGGTACTTCGCCAAGAAGATCGCCAACGCCCTCCTCACCATCATCCTCGTGGCGTCGTTCAACTTCGCCCTCTTCCGTATTCTCCCCGGTGACCCGGCGCGTCTGCTGCTGCCCAAGGGCAAGCAGCCCCCCGAGGCGGTCGAGAAGCAGCGCAAGGCGTTCAACCTCGACAAGCCGATCTGGCAGCAGTTCGCCTACTACTGGAAGGACACGCTCTCCGGCGAGTTCGGGACCTCCTTCGCCGAGAAGCGTCCTGTCTCCGAGGTGGTGAGCGAACGCATCTGGCCGACGGTGCTGCTCGTCGGCGTCGGCACGCTCTTCGCGACCGTCTTCGGCATGATCAGCGGCGTGTTCGCCGGCTGGAGGCGAAACGGCACCTTCGACGTCGTCACCACGAACTTAGGGATGGTCTTCTACGCGATGCCGACCTTCTGGTTCGGCCTCCTCATGATCATGCTCTTCTCGACGAAGCTCCGCTGGTTCCCGACGGGACGCATGGAAGAACCGGGCGTCGAGTTGAGCGGGTGGGAGCAGGTCACCTCGATCACCAGGCACCTCTTCCTGCCCGCCTTCACCTTCGCCATCGCGTACGTCGGCGAATATCACCTCATCATGCGGAGCTCGATCACCGGCGTGATGAAGGAGGACTTCACCCTGACGGCGCGTGCCAAGGGCCTCTCCGACAACGCGGTGCTGTGGAAGCACGTCGTGCCGAACGCGATGCTGCCCACGGTGACCATCGTCATGATGAACATCGGCTTCGTGATGTCGGGCGCGATCCTGTCGGAGACGGTCTTCAACTGGCCGGGGCTGGGGCTGCTCTCCTACGAGTCGATGGAGAAGCGTGACTACCCGGTCATGCAGGCCGTCTTCCTGATAGCGAGCATCGCGGTGATCATCGCCAACCTCATCGCCGACATCATGTACTACTACCTCGACCCGCGGGTGCAGTCATGATCCCGCGTCGCTTCATCAACTGGATCCTGATCTGGACGCCGGTCACGTGGCTGGTTCTCACGCTCTGCACCTACCCGAAGGACCGTCCGCTCATCATCGACCCGCAGATCTACCCTCCGGGTGAGGCGCCCTCGGCGAGCCTCTCGAGCTTCCTCGGCGGCTTCTTCGACCCCACCGTGGCCAGCTACCCGGCGTGGGTCATGGTCTCGCTCGCGGTGATCGCCTTCGCCGCCGGCGCTGTGGGGCTCATCCGGCACAGCAAGGCGCGGACCATGAACCTGCTGTTGCTGGCCATGGGCGCCGTGTTCACCGTCTGGGCCCTCGACGCCGGCGGCTGGGGCGAGTGGCAGGCGCGGTCGCGCGTGAGCGTCAACGCCTGGGCATTCCAGACCGTGGTCGTCGTGCTTGCCGGCCTGTGCGTGTACTTCTGGGCGCGCGCCAACCCCGAGCGCGCCACCCTGACGACCTGGAACGCCCACCAGGTCTGGATGCTCTACCGCGCCAACTGGCAGGGCATGCTCGGCCTCTACATCATGCTGTTCTTCCTGCTCATGGCGCTGCTCGCCCCCTTCCTCGCCGACCACATGATGCTCGATCCCAACTCGCAGGTCGGCGCCCCGTACGAGCCGCCCTCGTGGCCCTACTACCTGTGGTCGGGCACCGACCAGGTCGGCCAGTCGATCCTTGCGGAGTTCATCTGGAGCGCCCGCATCTCGCTCGTCGTCGGTCTGCTCGCGACCGCGATCAGCACCATCCTCGGTGCCGGCATCGGCATCGCCGCCGGCTACTACGGGGGCTGGCAGAGCGAGGTGTGGATGCGGCTCACGGACGCCTTCCTTGTGATCCCATGGCTGCCCCTGGCCATGGTCCTGGCCTCCGTCTGGGGGCAGAACTTCTGGATGATCATCATCATCATCGGCGTCACGAGCTGGCCCGGCACGGCTCGAGTGGTGCGCTCGGACACGCTGCGCGTGCGCGAGTTGCAGTTCATCGAGCGCGCCCGGGCGATCGGCTCGAGCAACGGGCACATCATGGGCAAGCACGTGATGCCCAACGTCTTCCCGCTGATCTTCGCCAACACGGTCCTCGTGGTGGCGATCGCGATCCTCTCCGAGACGACGCTCTCGTTCCTGGGGCTCGGCGACCCGCTCAACTTCAGCTGGGGCACGATGTTGCACTACGCCTGGGCGAACGGCGCCGCCGGCCTGCCGGCCTGGTGGTACCTGCTGCCGCCGGGCATCGCCATCGTGCTCGTCGTGCTCGCCTTCACCTTCATGGGCACGGCCTTCGACGAGGTGCTCGACCCGAAGCTGCGCAAGCGCGAGGCGAGCGGCGAGCGCGCCAAGCCGCGGATAGGCACTCCCGCGACGACGGTCGCCGCCGCCGGCGGCGCGGGCGTCGGCGGAGGCGGCATGATCTACACGCCAGGCCAGCAGACTGACGACGCCATGCCCGGATTCGGCAAGCCCTCGCCGGGCTCGATCGATCACGAGGGCGGCGGCGACTGGGTCGGGCCCCATATGCACGACGACGAAGGAGGCGAAGAATGAGCGCCACAGCGACACCGGCGCCCGCCAAAGCCCCCGAGCGCGTCGAGCACAAGGGCATCCTCGAGGTGCGCGACCTGTGCGCCTACTTCAAGCTCTCGCAGGGCTGGGTGCACGCCGTCGAGGACGTGAGCTTCGTCCTCGAGAAGGGCGAGAGCCTCGGTCTGGCCGGTGAGTCCGGCTGCGGCAAGACCACGGCGGCCCTCGCCGTGCTCAAGCTCCTGCCCGAGAACGGGCGCATCGTCTCCGGCGACATCCTCTTCGACGGCCGCAACCTGACCAAGCGCACGGAGTACGGCATGTCGAAGATCCGCTGGAAGGAGATGTCGATGATCTTCCAGGGGGCGATGAACGCCCTCAACCCCGTGCAGGAGACCGGCAAGCAGATCGCCGAGCCGATCATGCTGCACGAGGGGCTCTCGGAAGCGAAGGCCATCCAGCGGGCCAGGGAGCTCTTCGAGCTCGTGGGCATCAACCCGAAGCGCGTGATGGAGTTCCCGCATCAGCTCTCGGGCGGCATGCGCCAGCGCGCCATGATCGCCATGGCGCTGGCGTGCAACCCCAAGCTCGTCATCGGCGACGAGCCGACGACGGCCCTCGACGTCATGGTGCAGGCGCAGATCCTCGACCTCATCCAGCGCCTGCGCACCGAGCTCGACCTCTCCTTCATCCTCATCAGCCACGACCTCTCGGTCATGGCCGAGACCTGCGACAAGGGCGTCATCATGTACGCCGGCAAGCTGGTCGAGTCCGGGACGACGGAGCACCTCTTCCGCAACCCGCTCCACCCCTACACTCGTCGGCTCATCAAGGCGTTCCCCAACATCCACGAGCACCGCGAGATGGTCACGTCGATCTCGGGCGACCCGCCCAACCTGCTCGAGCCGCCGCCCGGGTGCCGCTTCGCGCCGCGCTGCGACGAGAAGACGGGCGTCTGCCAGACCGAGGACCCGGCGAGGATCGAGGCCGAGCCGGGCCACTTCGTGAGCTGCCACCTCTTCGAGGGGGGGAGGTGACCATGGCGAGCGACGAGCAGTCCACGATCGCGACCCCGCCGGTCGACCGGCGCGCCCCGACCGAGGCCGGCTGCACCTACGATGGCGGCAAGGTCACCTGCGAGGACCTCGAGACCGCCGACGTCACCGACGGTGTGCTCTTCAGGGTCGAGGGCCTCGAGGTCTACTTCCCGATCCACGAGAGCTTCTTCAAGGCCCTCGTCTCGACCGAGAAGAAGTGGGTCAAGGCGGTCGACAAGGTCTCCTTCGAGGTCAAGCAGGGCGAGATCCTGGCGCTCGTCGGCGAGTCGGGCTGCGGCAAGACGACCACCGGCCGCACCATGCTGCGCCTCGAGGAGCCGACCGGCGGTCACATCCTCTACAAGGGTCTCCCGGTCGAGCTCTTCTCGCAGAGGACGCTGCGTGACTACCGCAAGAAGGCGCAGATCATCTTCCAGGACCCCTACAACTCGATCAATCCGAAGCAGACCATCTTCGACATCGTCGCAGAGCCGCTCGAGGTCAACTCGCTTGTCACGAGCGAGCGCGAGAAGGAGGAGCGCGTCGTCAAGGCGATCAACGAGGCGGGGCTGCGGCCGGCGCACGAGTACCTGTACCGCTACCCGCACGAGCTCTCGGGCGGGCAGCGGCAGCGCGTGTGCATCGCCGGCGCGACCGTGCTCGAGCCCGACGTGATCGTCGCCGACGAGCCGGTGGCGAGCCTCGACGTGTCGATCCGCAACGACATCCTCAAGCTGATGGTCGAGCAGAAGGACAAGCTCGGCGTCACCTACATCTTCATCACCCACGACCTCTCGCTGGCCTGGGTGATCAGCGACCGCATCGCCGTCATGTACCTGGGGCGCATCGTCGAGATCGGCGACACCGAGGAGGTCGTGTCGAATCCCAAGCACCCGTACACGAAGGCGCTGATCAGCGTCATCCCGGTGCCGGACCCTGTCGCCAAGCGCGAGCACGTGATCCTCAGCGGCGAGACGCCGAACCCCGTCGACATCCCGACGGGCTGCCGGTTCCACCCGCGCTGCCCGGAGGCGATCGACGCCTGCAGCGAGGTGGAGCCCACAGACGTGCACATCGAGGGCGACCACGACCACTACGCGGCCTGCATCAGGTTGACGTGAGACACCGCCGGTGGCGTCGCCCGCAGCTGACGCGGCCGCGGGGGAACGGGGCCGCTTGAAGGGGTCCGTCGACCTCTGGCCGGAGGCGGCCATCGAGGCGATCCACGCCGCCTCACTCGCCCTGCTCGCGCGAGCCGGCGTGCGCGTGGAATCGCCGGCCGCCAGGGACCTGTTCCTGGCGGCCGGCTGCTCCGCCGCCGCCGGCGACCGCGTGCTGATCCCCGGCCGCTGCGGTCGACGAGGCGCTGGCGCGCCGCCCGGAGCGCTTCGCGCTGGCGGCGCGCGACCCCGCCAAGTCGCTGGCCATGGACGCGGAGCCGGCTCAGACGTACGTCCACAACCTCGGCGGCGCCCGCGACGTGATCGACCCGCGGACCGGCGCCGGGCGCCGGGCGACGGTGCGCGACCAGGTGCTGGCCTCGCGCCTCATGCACCATCTGGCCAACCAGCACCAGGTGACTTCCCTCTGGCAGCCGGGCGACGTGCCGGACCTGCTCGAGCCTCTCTACTCGTTCCTGATCCTTGCCTGGGAGACCGACAAGGCGGTCGGCGGGCCCGGCATCTCTCACCCGTTCCAGGGGCGGTACCTCACCGAGATGGCCACCGCCGTGACCGGCGCCGACGGATCGGGGGGGACGTACCCGGTCGACCTCGCGTTCTCGCCGGTCAGCCCGCTGATCCTCGGGGGTGAGGTCACCGACGCGCTCGTCGACCAGGTGCGGCGCGGCGGCGCGGCGGTCGAGATCCTGCCCTGCCCGGCGGCCGCGACGACGGCGCCGGGCGCCATCTCGGCGGCGGTCGCGCAGCAGAACGCCGAGGTGCTGGCCGGCGTCGTCCTCACGCAGCTGGTCGCTCCCGGCACGCCCGTCTACTACGGGCCCCGGCTGAGCGCCGTCGACCCGCGCAGCGGCGTCGTCGTGTCGGGCACTCCCGAGACCGGCGTCGCCTCCTTCGCCGCGGTCCTTCTGGCACGGCGCTACGGCCTCGCCTGCGACTGCTACGGCCCGTGCAGCGACAGCAAGGTCGTCGACGCGCAGTTCGGCTACGAGCGTATGACGAACGCGCTGCTCGGGCTGGCCGCGCGCCCGCGGCTCCTCTCCGGCATCGGCGAGTTCCAGGCGGGTGTGGGGAGCTGTCTGGCGGTGATCGCGATCGACGACGAGGTCCTCAACAACGCGTTCTACGCGCTCTCGCCGCGCCCCTGGGACGACGACGCCCTCGACGTGGACGCGATGGTCGACGGCGTCCTCTCGGGGCGCGGGTTCCTCGGCACCAAGCACACGCGGCGCTACATCCGCAGCGAGTTCGTCACACCCCTGCTCAGCTACCGCGGCTCGCTCGGCGACTGGCTCGCCGGGGACCGCCACGGCGTGGTCGATCTCGCCGAAGCGAAGATCGCCGACCTGGCGGAGCGTCCGCCGGTCGGACTCCCGGACGACCTGCTCGCGACGCTCTGCGATCTCATCGCGGGCGCCGCGCGCGAGGTGGGCCTGGACGAGTGGCCCGACCCCCGACGCCTCCTCGACGTCTAGCCGGCCGTGGCGATCCCGTTCATCCACGTCCAGGCCAAGGGAGACTACCGCGAGCTCGGCCGTGCGGTCGGCGAGACGGCGCGCGCGCAGATCCACGCCTCGGTCGGCTTCTTCGCCGAGAACTTCTCCGCCATGACTCGCGGGCGGCTCGCGTTCGCCGACGCCGAGGCGCGGGCCGAGGCGTATGCGGCGCACGCGCGGCGGTGGCTGCCCCAGTACGTCGACGAGCTCCAGGGCGTGGCCGAAGGGGCCGGACTGCCGTTCTCGCGGCTGCTCGTGCTCAACTGCGGCGAGGAGTTCACCTCCGACGAGCCCGTCGCCGGCGAGGCGCCCGTCACCGGCGCGTCGGCCGCCGGCAGCGCCTCCGGCGTCGGCGGCGATCACTGCACGGCGGTGGCGATCGCCGCCGGCGGGCGCCACGTCGTCGGACACAACATGGACTGGTACGCGATCGACGCGGTGAACAACGTGCTCTTCGACTTCACCGTCCCCGACGGGACGCGCATCGTGGGCATCGCCGGCGCACCGTATCTGCTCATGCTCGGCATGAACTCGCACGGCATCGGCAACGTGAGCAACTCGGTGCACTCCACCGACAACCGCGTCGGCGTCCCGAACGCCTTCGTGCGGCGCTGGACACTGGAGGCGGTCTGCCTCGAGGATGCCCGGGACCGGGGGCTGCTCGGTGCGCGGGCGCGAGGTACGAACCACGTCTTCGCCGACACCGGAGGCCGGGTCTGGGACATCGAGACCTCGGCCACCGGCAGCGCCTTGGTCGATCACTCCGCCGCCGGTTTCATGGCGCACACGAACCACTATGCGGCGGCGCAGATGGCGCCCTTCGAGGGCTCGCAGCACGAGGAGTCCCGCGTCCGCCTGAGCACGGCGGAGCACCTCCTGGCCGACGGCATCGCGCGTGCCGAGGACCCGGTCGAGCTCGCGGCCCGCGTCCTCCGCTGCCATGAACCCTCGCTGGACCAGGCGATCTGCGGACACGCGGACGACAGCGATCCCCCGGCCGATCGGACGATCACGGTGGGCAGCATGATCTGCGACCTCGACGAGCGTCGCGTGTACGTCTGCGCCGGGCCGCCGTGCGAGAACCCCTTCCGGGTGTTCTCGCTATGACCCGGCGGGCGGCGAGCTGGGGCGCGGCAAGACGGCGGCTGGCCCGTGGCTGAGCACGACCTCGTCATCGCCAGCGGCCGCATCGTCGACGGTTGCGGCAATCCCTGGTTCCGCGGCGACGTGGCCGTCCGCGGTCGCCGCGTGGCCGCTATCGGGCCGCCGGGCTCGCTGCGCGGCCGGCGCGTGATCGACGCTGCCGACCGGTACATCACGCCGGGGTTCGTCGACCCGCACACCCATTCCGATCTCTCGATCCTCGCCTACCCGCTGGCGCAGTCCGCCGTCTACCAGGGCGTGACCACGCACGTGACGGGCAACTGCGGCATGGGGCCCGCGCCCGTGGTCGAGCGCTTCCGGGATGACCTGCGTCGCGAGTGGGACTACTACTGGCGGGCCGACGTCGACTGGAGCTGGCGCAGCTTCGCGAGCTACCTGCGGACGATCGAGGCGCGCGGCGCGGCGATCAACATCGCCCCGCTCGTCGGTCACGGGGCCCTGCGCATCGGGGCGATGGGCTACGCCGAGCGCGCCGCGACGCCGAAGGAGCTCGCGGCGATGCGGCGGCTGCTGGCCGAAGGCATGCGCGCCGGCGCCCACGGGCTCTCGACCGGGCTCGTCTATCCGCCTGGATGCTATGCCGACACGGCGGAGATCATCGCCCTCTGCGAGGTGGTGGCCGCGCACCGCGGCATCTACACCTCGCACATCCGCGGCGAGCGCGAGACGATCCTCGCGGCGGTCGCCGAGGCGATCGCCATCGGGCGCGCCACGGGGGTGCCGGTCGAGGTCTCGCACAACGCGCCTAAGTGGGGCGCCGGGGAGGAGGCCAAGGCCAACCTCGAGCTCGCCGACGCGGCGCGTCGTGAAGGGCACGACGTGACGGTCGACAACGACAGCCACACCGACCTCGCGCCGCGCCTCTCTCGCGCCCTGCCGCAGCCCGTGATCGACCTCGAGCACGAGCCTCTGATGGCCCTGCTCGCCGACCCTGGCCAACGACCGAAGCTGCGCCGGGCGGTCGAGAGCGACGAACTGCCCGGCGCCGGCTACACGGGCCTCGTCAAGCACGGGCGCTTCGACCGCATCGTCGTCCTCCACGCGCCGAAGCAGCCACGCCTGCGCGGCCAGACGGTGGCCGCGATCGCCGCGGCCCGCGGCGCCGACGCCTTCGACACGTTCCTCGACCTCATCGTCGAAGAAGAAGACCAGATCGTCGGGATCTTCGACTACATCGACGAGGCCGAGATCCGGCGCGTGCTCTCGCATCCGCTCGTCATGGTCTGCTCCGACGGGCTCGTCATGCCGCCGGTCGAGGAGCTCGACGACCCGGGCCTGTACTGGCCGTGCAGCTACGGCGAGTACCCCGGGATCCTCGAGCGCTACGTCCGCGACGAGCCCCTGCTGCGCCTCGAGGAGGCGATCCGCAAGATGACCTCCTTCCCCGCCCAGCGGTTCGGCCTGCTCGACCGCGGCGTCCTGCGGCCCGGTCTCGCGGCCGACCTCCTCGTCTTCGACCTCGACCGGCTGCGCGACCGGGCCACCAACCCGTACCCGCACAGCTTTCCCTTCGCGAACATCCCCCACGGCTACGCCGAGGGGATGGACTTCGTGCTCGTCAACGGCGTCGTCGTGGTCGACGACGGCGAGCACACAGGCGTCGCGCCCGGTCGCGTCCTGCGTCACGGGCGCGGCTGACTCCCTGCCCGGCCGCGATGCTCGCGTCGAGCGCGGCTCGGCGCAGCGCGGATGTGAGTAAGATTGAGTAATCTGTGTTTAGAGTCGTGGGGATGGTTTGGTCAAGAAAGTGGGGTAGGCAGCCTCCCCGGCGGTTGGCACAATGAACGTGTGAAGCGCCGCCCTGTCTGGACGGCGCGTGGGGGAAGGTGTGCGCCGGGGACGGCGCCGCGACGCGGACGCGTCGCGGCGCGACCACCGGCGCACCGAAGCGAACCAGGGGTGGAGGTCACTTATGCGGTCGATCCATTCGAGGGGACGACACAGGCTGCTCGCGCTGGCCGTCGCGGCTCTGCTCGCCGCCGGACTGATCGCCGGGATCAGCTCGGCGCTCGCCGCCAGCGAGAGCCCGTCGCCGGCGGACGGCAAAGTCGTGCTCAAGCTCGGCTGGCTCAACGAGCCGGACAGCCTCAACCCGTTCGTGGGCTACGAGGGCTCGAGTTTCGAGGTCTGGGCGCTCAACTACGACCTCCTGGTCGGCTACGGCCTCGACGGGGCCCCGGATCCCGACCGCGGGCTCGCCGAGAGCTGGTCGGTCTCCGACGATGAGCTGACGTGGACGTTCAAGATCCGCCAGGGGATGACCTGGCAGGACGGCGAGCCGATCACGGCCGCGGACGTCGCCTTCACCTACAACCTCATCATCCAGAAAGACCTGACCGCGGTCTCCAGCTACACGACCAACATCGAAGAGGCGAAGGTGGTCGACGACTACACGGTCGACATGGTGTGCTCGTCGCCCAAGGCCAACATGGAGATGGGCTGGATCTACATCATGCCCGAGCACATCTGGAGCAGCATCAAGAACCCCGAGAAGTACCAGATGGAGTACCCCTTCGTCGGGTCGGGACCCTTCCAGTGCCAGGAATGGAAGAGGGGCAGCCACATCAAGATGACCAAGAACCCGGACTACTGGGGTCCTGAGCCCGCGATCGACGAGATCTACTTCAACTACTACACCAGCGCCGACACGATGACCCAGGACCTCAAGTCCGGCCTCATCGACGGCGCCCAGGACGTCGCGCCGGCCCAGTATTCGGCGTTCGAGTCCGACCCCGGGTACGACGCCATCGCCTACAACATCCTGTACTGGGAGTACCTCGGCTTCAACTCCGCCGACACGAAGGTCTATCCGAAGTCGCTGGGCCACCCGGTGCTGCAGGACATCGCCTTCCGCAACGCGCTCAACTGGGCCGTCGACAAGCAGAAGTGCGTCGACGTGGCCTGGGAGGGCCGGGCCGAGGTCGGGACGACGATGATCCCGCCCGACCAGTACCCGGCCGACTGGGACGCGCACTGGGAGCCGCCCGCCGACGTCGCCTACGGGTTCGACCTCGAGAAGGCCAAGCAGCTCCTCGACGAGGCCGGCTACACCGACAACGACGGCGACGGCCTCCGCGAGTACAAGGGCAAGCCCATCAAGCTGCGCCTGTGGGCGCGCAGCGAGTCGCTGTCGAGTCAGAGCATGGGCAAGTTCATCACCGGCTGGTTCGAGGACATCGGCCTCGACATCCAGTTCCAGGTGATGGAGGACGCGGCCATCTCGGACCGGCTCTACAACTACGACGCCGACTCCAACTACGCTCCCGACTACGACATGTACATCTGGGACTACTGGGGTGCGCCAGACCCGGGCGACACGCTCGCGTGGTTCACCACCGACCAGATCGAGTGGTGGAACGACCCGTGCTGGTCGAACGCCGAGTACGACGCGCTGATCAAGGAGCAGTTCGGCGAGATGGACAAGGCGACGCGTCTCGACGAGATCCACCGCCTGCAGGAGATCATGTACTCGGAGACGCCGGAGATCATCCTCGACTACCCGCCGGCGCTCCAGGTCGTGAACACCGACAGGTGGGAGGGCTGGACGCCGTTCAAGGACGGAGGCGTCTGGTACGTCTCCTACAACATCGAGACCTATCTGAACCTCAAGCCCAAGGGCGCCGCGGACGAGGCCAGCTCGAGTTCGACGACGCTCATCATCGTGGTCGTCGTCATCGTCATCGTGGTAGCCCTGATCGCGTGGCTCGTGATGCGCGGCCGTGGCAAGCGCGCCGAGGAGGCCTGAGCGGCGCCGCGCACGGTCATGAGGCCATTGCGTCTTCCCTCGTGACGACGCGACCGGTCTTGTGAGGCCACTTCGTACAGGCGCCGGCGGGGCGTGAGCCCCGCCGGCGCCGTTTCGTTCTTCCCAACCATTTGGACATCCTGTAGAATCGCGCCGCCTCGCGCGTGGAGTGCGGGGTCTCGGCAACCCCCTCTTCGAGGAAGGCAGGAGAAGGACCATGGCAGTGGACCCGAACGTGTACGACGTCGAGATCGAGAGCGTCACCAAGCGGTTCGGCGACTTCGTCGCCGTCAAGGACATGAACCTCAAGATCAAGAAGGGTGAGTTCTTCTCCATGCTCGGCCCGTCGGGGTGCGGCAAGACGACCACCCTGCGCATGGTCGCCGGGTTCGAGCAGCCGACCGAGGGCGAGATCTACCTCGCGAACACGCCGGTGGCCGGCGTGCCGCCGTACAAGCGCCCGGTCAACACCGTGTTCCAGAGCTACGCCCTCTTCCCCCACCTGTCCACGTGGGAGAACGTCGCCTTCGGCCTCAAGCGCAAGGGCGTCGAGAAGAACGAGATGCAGAAGCGCGTCGGCGAGGCCATCGAGATGGTCGAGATGGAGTCCATGAAGGACCGCAAGCCGGTGCAGCTCTCGGGCGGTCAGCAGCAGCGCGTCGCCCTGGCGCGGGCGCTGGTCAACCGCCCGACCGTGCTTCTGCTCGACGAGCCGCTCGGCGCCCTCGACGCGAAGCTGCGCAAGGCCATGCAGCTCGAGCTCAAGAAGCTGCAGAGCGACGTCGGCATCACGTTCATCTACGTGACCCACGACCAGGAAGAGGCGCTCACCATGAGCGACCGCCTCGCCGTGATGAGCCAGGGCCTGGTCGAGCAGATCGGCACCCCAACGGCCATCTACGAGAACCCCGAGTCGGCCTTCGTCGCCAACTTCATCGGCGTGTCCAACATCTACCTGTCGGACGTGATCAGGGTCGACAACGGCGTCGCCGAGTGCCGCACCGACAAGGGCCTCGGGGTGCTCGTGTCGATCCACGGCAAGGACATCAAGGAGGGCGACAAGGTCGGCGTCGTGATCCGCCCGGAGAAGTTCGCCATCGCGCCGGCCGAGAAGGCGGCCGACGTCGCCGACCGCGAGAACGTCTACGACGGCACCATCAAGGCGGTCGTCTACATCGGCTCCGTGACGCAGTTCATCGTCGACATCGAGGGAAAGCACCTGGCGCAGATCCTCTACCAGAACCTGTACCACACCGATCGCGAGGAGTGGGTCGCCGACCAGAAGGTCAAGGTGGCCTGCTGGAAGGACAGCGCCTCGCTGATCACCGACGTCGAGAAGGGCATGGCCGAGAAGGACCTCATGGGCGAGGTCGTGAAGCGCATCTGAGCCCGGCTACAAGGCAAGAGCCGCGGGCGGCGTGGGCGCCGGAGGCGCTCGCGCCGCCCGCCCAAGACCTGTGTGGTGCCCGGAACGGGCCTCGCGACAGAGGACGTGACCCATGATCACAGTCCAGGACATCCTCGAGATCCCCGACCTCAACCTCAGGCTGCTCGCGGGCGGCAAGTCGGTGAGCAACCCGGTGCGCTGGGTCCACATCACCGAGGTGCCGGACCCGACGGGCTGGCTCAAGGGCGGCGAACTCCTGCTCACCACGGGATACGGGTTCGCGGTGCCGGAGGAGCAGCAGGTCGCGCAGCTCAAGGCGCTGATCGACCACAACCTCTCCGGATTGGGCTTCGGCACCGGCTTCACCTTCGACAAGGTCCCCGAGTGCCTCGTCAAGGTCGCCGACGAGTACGGCTTCCCGCTCTTCGAGGTGCCCTACCACGTGCCGTTCATCGCCATCACCGAGGCCGTGGCGTCGAAGATCGTCAACGAGCAGTACTCGCTCCTGCAGCGCAGCCTCGCCGTGCACGAGAAGCTCACCAAGATCGTCCTCGAGGAGAAGGGCCTCGACGCGATCCTCTCGACTCTCTCGGCCCTCGTCGGCTGTTCGGCGGTGCTGTTCGACTTCCACGGCGTCGTGCTCTGTGAGGCGGCCTACCGGCGCCGTCTCGGGGCCGAGCTCGTCGCCGACCTGTGGCGCGACATCTCGGACCAGCGCGCCAACCGGCAGAACTTCGCCCTCAGCATCGACGGCGTCGGGTCCGGCGTGCAGGTCTACCCGGTCGTCGCCTCGCACCGCATCGGCGCCTTTCTCGCCGTGGTCAAGGACTCGGGCGACTTCTCGGACTACGACCGCATCATCCTGCACCACGTCGTCACCGTCACGGCGCTCGAGCTCGTCAAGAAGAAGGCCGTCGCCGAGACCGAGAAGCGTCTTGCCGGCGACTTCTTCGACGAGCTCATCGCCAGCGACCTCTACGAGGAGGAGATCGCCCGGCGGCTCGTCTTCTTCGGCCTCGATCCCGAGGCCGAGCACCTCATCGTGCTCGTCGACATCGACGGCTTCAAGGCGTTCGTCGACGGACCCGGCGAACGCGAGGAGGCCGTCGTCCAGGACGTCAAGGAGCGCCTCCACTGGGCGGTCGACGAGTTCATGGCCAAGCGCGACACGCTGTTCATCTCCGCGTCGCGCAGCGACTCGGTCGTGATCCTCGTGCAGCCGGGCAAGGGCAACGGCCACAAGGTCCTCGCCATGGCGGGCGAGCTGCAGCAGGCCATCGACCAGATGCTGCCCGAGATCACGGCGTCGATCGGCATAGGCCGCCCGCACCGCTCGCTCATCGACCTGCGGCAGAGCTACTACGAGGCCCACTACGCGATCAAGATCCGCAAGCTCAAGGGCGGCCGCGGCGTGCTGGCGAGCTTCGACGATCTCGGGTCGTACGGCCTCCTGCTCGGCCTGCAGGACACGCTGTCGCTCGAGGTCTTCTACGACAGCGTGCTCGGCAAGCTGCGCGAGTACGACAAGCAGAACTCGAGCGACCTCGTGAACAGCCTCGCCTGCTTCCTCGAGGCCAACGGCCACTGGGGCGACGCCGCCGAGAAGCTGTACGTGCACCGGCACACGCTCCGCTACCGCATGAAGCGCGTCGAGGAGATCACGGGGCGCGACCTCAACCTCTCGCAGGACCGCATGGAGTTCTGGCTCGCGCTCAAGGCGCGCGAGCTGATCGACCAGTCCAAGAAGGGCAAGGTCCCGCGCGATTCCTGATCGTCCGGCTGGGCCGTTCCCCGGACCCGCTCCGCCCCCTCCCTCGCGGCGTCAGGAGGTGAGCAGCGAGCCGGCGTCGACGACCACGTTGACGCCCGTCATCCCCTCGTTCTCGACGCAGAGCCTCACGGCGGCGACCACCTGCGCGGGGGTGACGAGACGCTCGGCCTCGGTCTTCGCGGCGGCGCGCAGGGTCGCCGCACGGTGCTCGTCGTCTTCGAGGTCGACGGGGCCGGGGGCGACGCCGCAGACGCGGACGCCGTCGTTGGCCCAGGCGCGGGCGAGCTCCTTGACGAGGTGGATCTGGGCCGCCTTCGCGGCGCCGTGCGCCGCGAAGGCGGCCCACGGCTGCAGCCCAAGGTAGTCGGTGATCGCCACGATCACGCCAGGTGCCAGGTCCGGGGCGGACCGGGCGACGAAGAGCTCGTGCGCGGCACAGGCGGAGAAGAAGAACCCCTTGGCGATGGTGTCGAGAGAAGCGTCCCAGGCCGCCTCGTCGATGGCCTGCGGAGGCTGCGGCGCGAACGGCCCGCTGGCGGCGAAGACGAGAACGTCGAGGCCGCCGAGCGCCTCGGCGCCGGCCGCCACCAGAGCGGCGGCGGCGCGCGGCCGGCGCACGTCGCCGCGGATGGTCGTCGCCTTCGCGGCCCCGGCGCGCCTCAGCGCGCCGGCGGTCGCGTCGATCGCGTCGTCTGTCCCACGGGAGGACGCACAGACTGCGGCGCCGTCCCCGGCGAGGCCGAGAGCGATCTGATACCCGAGGCGGTGGGCGCCGCCGACCACGAGACAACGGGCGCCGGCGAGTCTCATGTCTCGTCCCGGTCGTCGCACACGCTGTGCGGCCCGCGCCGCCGGTCGTCTGCGTCGCCGACCGGCGGACGGCCGCTGAGCTGCTCGTAGACGAGCCCGGCGATCTCGGCGATCGCCGCCGGCGCCAGCCCGGTCTGCTCGCGGTCGAGGCCTTTGCAGAACACGACGATCACGATCGGGACGTGCCCCGGTCCGCAAACGATCGCCGCATCGTTGCTCGTCCCGGCCACTCCCCCGGTCTTGTTGGCCACGAAGAGGCCGTCCGGCAACCCGGCGGGGATCTTCTCGCGCCACTCCTGCCGGGCCATGACCTCGACCATTAGGCGGCACGAGGGCGCCGAGGCGCAGCGCGCCTCGGCGATCATGCCCAGGAGCCCCATGATGTCGCGGGGGCTGCCGGTGTTGTCGAGCGCCTGGTCGATGGCGAAGGCGTCGTCGAAGTCGCGCTCGTCGCCGTATCCCCAGCGCTGGTCCCAGTGATGCTGGAAGGCGGCGCCGGTGAGGCGCTCGTGCTCCTCGAGGAGGCGCGCGAGGACCGCTTCGCGGCCGTCGCGCGCCTCGAGCTCGCGCCAGCGCGCCACGGTCTCGGGACCGCTCAGCCCGGTCCACTCTCCGCCCATGCCGGTCTCGAAGAGGAAGTACTCGCGGTTCGGCATCGTGCAGTCGATCGTCGCCAATCCCAGGTCGCGCATCGTGCGGTTGACGCTCTCGAGGCCGACCCGGCGCCAGAGCATGTCGGTGGCGGTGTTGTCGCTCAAGGTGATCATGAGGTAGAGAAGGTCACGGATGGTGGGCGCGAGCCCCTCCTGGCAGTGGATGAGCGTGCTGCCGGGGCTCTTGTCCCTCTCACGCAGCGTCAGGCGCTCGTCCAGGCGCAGGGCGCCGGCGTCCGCCTGGCGCATGACCTCGACCATCACGGGGATCTTGAAGACGCTCGCCAGAGGGAAGGCCTCCCCGGCGTTCACCTCCACGCCGGCGCCGCTCGCCAGGTTGCGCGCCGCGACCCCCGTCGTGCCTCCCAGGCGGGTGGCCACGGCCTCGATCGCGGCCTGCACCGCCGGCGGTGCCTCGCTCATGCCCCGACCCCCTTCGTCGTCCTGTGGTAAATATAGAGCAGCCGCCCGCCCGGCAGCCACATGACGGCCGGGCGGACCCGCACGCGACGCTGAAGGGGGAGCCGTGGCACGGGACGTCGACGCGCTCGACAAGGGCCTCATCGCCAACCTCATCGCCGACGGTCGCCTGTCGCTCTCGGAGCTCGCCGAGCGTACCGGCATCTCGCGTCCCACGGCGGCGTCGCGGCTCCGCGGCCTGGTGCACGACGGCGTCCTCCGCGTCGCCGGCGTGGTCGACGCCTTCCGCCTCCCGGGCCTCACCGTCGCTCTCGTCGGCCTCACCGTCGACAAGCATCGGCTGGACGAGAAGGTCGAGCAGATCGCCGACCTGCCCGAGGTCACCTGGGCCGCCGTCGTCACCGGCCGCTACGACATCTTCGCCGAGGTCGTGACCGAGAGCGGCATGAGCGGCCTCTACGACTTCCTCAACGTCTCGCTGCGCGACGTGGGGGGTATCAACGCGAGCGAGATGTTCGTGGTGATGAAGGCACGGGGCCGGTGGATCGTCCCACCGACTTCGTTGCAGCAGTCGTGGGTGGGACAGGGTGCGGGGGACAAAGACGCGAGCGAGTGAGTCAGGGATGTTGCAGTTCGTTCACTTCGATGCTGCTAGACTTTGCGATTTGGTCGTTCTCTGATACATTTCTTCGCAGTATCGGAAACACGCGTCCGTTGCGGGTGAGCCCGGCGGACCGCCCGGCCGGCACGATGAGCGAGGAGGAGCCATGATCGTCGGCGTTCCCAAGGAGATCAAGAACGAGGAGTACCGCGTCGCGGTCACTCCGACCGGCGTCAAGGAGTTCGTGCGCGCCGGGCACACGGTCGTCGTCGAGAAGGGCGCCGGCGTCGGCTCCGGGTTCGACGACGCGGCCTACAAGGCCGCCGGCGCCAAGCTGGCCAAGGTCGACGACGTGTTCGCCCAGGCCGACATGATCGTCAAGGTCAAGGAGCCGCTCGAGAGCGAGTGGCCGAAGTTCAAGAAGGGCCAGGTCCTCTACACCTACCTCCACCTCGGCGCCGACTACGCCAGGAGCCTCACCAAGGCGATGATGAAGACGGGCATCCGGGCCATCGCCTACGAGACGGTCGAGTTCCCGAACGGCGCCCACCCGCTGCTCTTCCCGATGAGCGAGGTCGCCGGTCGCCTCGCCATCCAGGCGGGCGCCACGCACCTGCAGAAGAACCACGGCGGCTCCGGCGTGCTGCTCGGCGGCGTCACCGGCGTGCCGCCGGCCAAGGTCGTGATCATCGGCGGCGGCACCGTCGGCGTGAACGCCGCCAAGATGGCCGAAGGCCTGCGCGCCCGCACCGTCATCGTCGACAAGGACGCGGCCCGCCTCGCCTACCTCGACGACATCTTCAGCGGTCGCGTCGAGACGCTGCTCAGCAACGAGAGCGCGATCGAAGAGGCGATCGCCGACGCCGACCTGGTCGTCGGCGCCGTGCTGCTGCCGGGCGGCGCCCAGGCACCGCACCTGGTCAAGCGCTCCATGCTCAAGAGTATGCGTCCGGGCTCCGTGCTCGTGGACGTCGCCATCGACCAGGGCGGCTGCTTCGAGACGTCCAAGCCGACCACGCACACCGACCCCACCTACGTGGTCGACGGCGTGATCCACTACTGCGTCGCCAATATGCCGGGCGCGGTCGCGCGCACCTCGACCCTGGCCTTGACGGGAGCGACGCTGCCGTACGGCGTGGCGATCGCCAACAGGGGCTTCGAGAAGGCGGTCAAGGACGATGCGGCGCTGGCCCTCGGCGTCAACGTCTATCGTGGCAAGCTCACGATCCCGTCCGTGGCCGAGGCGCACAAGCTGGCCTACACGCCTCTGGACAAAGCGCTCGCCTGACGAACGAATCGGGTACCGGGCGGCCAGTAGCCGCTCGTACGCCGATGTGCTTGAATCGAGCCGCGGCCGGCCTTGCCGGCCGCGGCTCACGCGTTTCTGAAGGCGGCGCGGCCGGCAAGTGCGCGTGCGACGGACCAGGAGCAGAGAACCGGGGATCCTCGCCTCGGCACGAAAGGAGCAGCGCATGGGCGACCTCCTGCGCATCGACCTCACGACTCGCACCTCCACGCAAGAGACCGTGCCGCCGGAGCTCATCAGGGAGCTCATCGGGGCCAAGGGCATCGGCACGCACTATCTCTGCGAGGAGGTCGGCCCCGAGGTCGACCCGCTCAGTTCGCAGGCGAAGCTCATCTTCGTGTCTGGCCCCATGGCCGGCACGTCCATGCTCGGCAGCAACCGCTACAGCGTCTTCTTCGCCTCGCCGCTGACCAACGGCTACTGCGAGGCGTACTCGGGCGGCAACCTCGCTCCCCAGTTCGCCAGGACCGGGTTCAAGGTCGTGATCGTCGAGGGCAAGGCCGACGGCCGCGTGTATCTCGAGATCAGCGAGGACGGCGTGCGGTTCCACAGCGCCGAGGACCTCTGGGGCCTGGACGCCTTCGAGGCCGAGGACAAGATCCTCGAGCGCACCGCGCACAAGAAGGCACAGGCCTGCGTGATCGGCCAGGCCGGCGAGAACCTCGTGCGCTTCGCCTGCGTGAACAACAACAAGTGGCACCAGCTCGGCCGCGGCGGCCCCGGCGCCGTGTTCGGGAGCAAGAACCTCAAGGGCATCGTGTGGCACGGCGACGACAAGGTCGAGGTCGCCCGACCGGACGACTACAAGGCCGTCGTCAGAGACCTCGTCGAACGCACCAAGGACGACCCCGGCGTGGCCGCGTACCAGCGCGGCGGCACGCTCAACATGGTGCGCCTCATGAACGGCAAGAACGCCTTCCCCACGCGCTACTGGCGCAAGGGCACCCTCGAGGGCTTCGAGAAGATCACCGTCGAGACGATGCTCGAGAAGCACGGCACGCGCAACGAGGTGTGTCCGCCGTGCGTCATGAAGTGCGTCAAGCACAACTTCGTCTTCGAGGGCCGGCACAAGGGCCTCGAGTGTGAGGGTCCCGAGTACGAGACGGCCTACGTTTTCGGAGGCCTCTGCGAGATCGCCGACTTCGCCGAGCTGATGTGGCTCAACGACATCTGCGACCGGCTGGGGGTCGACACGATGACCGCCGGCAACCTGTGCGCGCTGGCCATCGAGGCGTCCCAGCGCGGCCTCATCGACGAGAAGATGGACTTCGGTGACCCCGACTGCGTCGCCGAGTTCCTGCGCAAGATGTGCTTTCGCGAGGGCATCGGCGACATCTGGGCCGAGGGCATCCTCACGGTCGAGAAGGAGTACGGGCTCGAGGGCGTCGCCGTGCACTGCAAGGGCATGGAGCCCGCCGGCTACGAGCCCCGGGCGATGAAGGGAATGGGGCTCGGCTTCGCGACCACGGCGCGCGGCGCCTGCCATTTGCGCGCCACCATGTACAAGCCGGAGCTGATCGGGGTCATCGACCCGCAGATCGTCGAAGGCAAGGCCGCGGTCTACTGCGACTGGGAGGACCGCCTGACGATCATGGACTGCCTCGTCTACTGCCGCTTCTACCGCGACCTCGTGCAGTGGCCCTACATCACGGCGGTCGTCAACGCGGTCATCGGGACGGACTACACGGAGGACGACCTGCATCGTGTCGCCAACCGCATCGTCACCATGACCCACGACTTCAACGCCGCGCGTGGCATCGGGCGTGAGACGGAGCGGCTACCGGAGTGGGTGAGCGACAAGCCGATGGAGGACGAGACCGCGTGGTCCTTCCCGCAGTCGGAGATGGAGTACATGCTGGCCGACTACTACCGGATCCGCGGCTGGGGAGAACTGCCGGCGCTGGCGTAGCCGGGATCCGCGACGGGAACGAGACGGCGGGGGCCGGGCCTCGAACGAGGCCCGGCCCCCGCCGTCTCGCCGTCTATCGGCCGAAGTACGTGCGCAGCCGCTGGTAGGGCCCCAGCGCCGTCTGCACGGCGTCGGCGACGATCTGCAGGCGCCGAAGAGTCACCTGCAGGTGCGCGAGGGTGGCCGCGAGCTCCTCGGCTTGGAGGCCGGCCTGCCCGAGGAGCTTCTCCGAGGTGTAGGCCTTTGCGGCGAGCTCCGCGGTCGGTGGGCCGTAGTCTCGCACGATGTGCACTCCGGCCTTGGCCAGTCGGTAGAGCACGTAGCCGACGTACGCGAAGGCCACGGTCACCACGCCGAGGCTGATGAGACCGATCGTGAGCAGCACCCAGCCGTTCATGGGGCGAGTCTACGCCGTGGGGACGCCGGAAGACAGCGATGGAAGGGACGGACACGCGCGGCGAGGAGCCGGCTCACGGCAGGCGCACGTCGTAGCGGCAGCCCAGGGCGACGCCGCGGCCGGCGAGCACGCTCACCTTGACGACGTCACCGGTGTGCGGCGCCTCGATGAAGAGGCCACCGCCGACGTAGATGCCTACGTGGTGGTAGCGGGTCGGGCCGCCGAAGAACACGAGGTCGGCGGGCTGGAGGCGGTCGAGCGGCACCGGGTCGCCGAGGTTCGCCTGCAGGGTCGCGGCGTGGGGCAGCTCGACGCCGAACTGACGGTACACGTAGGTCACGAGGCCCGAGCAGTCGAAGCCGCTCGGCGAGGCGCCGCCGAAGACGTAGGGGACGCCGAGCCAGCGCATGGCGGCGCGCACGACGGCGAGCTGCTCCGGGGTGGCGTCGATGGATTCGAGGACGACGCCGGCCTCACGGGCGAGCTGGCCGGCGGTCAGCGCGGCCAGCTTGGCCTGACGCTCGAGCAGCTTCTTGATCTGTGCGCCGACGCCGTCCAGGATGCCCTGACGCTGCGCCATCTGGTCCTCGACGAGGGCGCGCTTGTCACGGAGCTCGAGCTCGTCGGTCAGCGCGAGCTCGCGCCGGGACTCGATCGACAGTTCCAGCGCGGCGACGTCGCTCGCCAGCTGGTCCATTCTCTCGACAGTGGCCGCATCCGCCTCGGCGATGAGGCGGTAGAAGTCGAGCTGGCGCGTGATGCCTGTCAGGTCGTCCGCGGTGAGCAGCACGTCGATGATCGTCAGGCGGCCGCCCTTGTACATCTGCGCGAGGCGCTGGCCGTACAGCGTCTGGGTCAGCTGCAGCTCGCCCTCCGCCTTGAGCAGGTCGCTGCGCGCGAGCATGAGCTCGGCGTTGAGCGCGTCGAGTCGCGCCCGCGCTTCGTTGTAGTCCTCGACCGACGATGCCAGGCGCCGGTCGAGGGCCTCGATCTCGGCGCGGATGCGCGTCGCCTGTGCCTGCAATTCGGTGAGGCCGTCGGGCCTGCTCCCGAAGGTGAGTTCGTGCGGCTCGGCGGCGGCGCGCTCGGGAGCCGCGAGGGCCGGCGCGAGAAGCAGGGCGACGACGCCGGCCGTAAGAGCTAGCGCGGTACGCGCGCGCGCCACGGCGCGCCCGCCGCGGCGGGGGGTGGTCGAAGCAGGTGTGCGCGTGTGCCTTCTCATGGCGGGGACCCGTCCACGGAGTGTATCGGAAGTTCCTCGCCGTTCTGTACGGCGTCGGCGTGTCCGGGCCCTTCCCGAGCTTTACAATCGTCGCCGGGAGGGTCTACAATCTCATGTCCAATCACGGCGCGGGGTGGAGCAGTCCGGTAGCTCGTCGGGCTCATAACCCGAAGGTCGCAGGTTCGAATCCTGCCCCCGCTACCAAAGCCTTCCGGGGCGCCCGTTCGGGCGCCCTTCGCTTATCCGGAGCTGGGCTACGCATTCATCGCCGCAGTGACGGGGTCGCGCCCGTCCCTCGGCCCTTCCTCTCAGTGCCCAGGACAGGACTGGAACGGCCGTTGGCCGGGTAGAGAGGCCGCGTCTTCTACCGTCTTCCTTCGGAGGTCCCTCCATGCCCTTGTCCAAGCAGCTCGCCGCGGAGTTCCTCGGCACGTTCTGGCTCGTCCTCGGCGGTGTCGGCACCGCCGTCCTCGGCCTGTCGCTCGCCGACGGCAACGTCGGAATCCTCGGCGTGGCCCTGGCTTTCGGCCTCACGGTCGTGACCGGCGCGTACGCGTTCGCCCATGTCTCAGGGGCGCACTTCAATCCCGCGGTCTCGGTCGGCCTCTGGGTCGGAGGCCGCTTCCCTGCGGCGAAGGTGATCCCCTATGTCCCCGCCCAGGCTATCGGCGCCATCGCTGCCGCGGCCGTCGTCTACGTCGTCGCCAGCGGGCTGGATGGTTTCTCGACCTCCGCCGGCTTCGCCTCGAACGGCTACGGCGACCACTCGCCGGCGGGCTACTCGCTGCTCGCGGCCGCCGTCATCGAGATCGTCCTCACGGCGGTCTTCGTCCTCGTCATCCACTCCGCGACCCACGGTCGCGCCCCGGCCGGGTTCGCGCCGCTCGCCATCGGCCTTACGCTGACGCTGATCCACCTCATCAGCATTCCGGTCACCAATACATCGGTGAACCCCGCCCGCAGCCTCGGCCCGGCGCTCTTCGCCGGCGGCTGGGCGCTCGAACAGCTTTGGGCGTTCATCGTCTTCCCGCTCGTCGGCGCCGTCGTCGGCGGGCTCCTGTACAGGACCGTGTTCGAAGGCAAGAAGGCCGACGAGCAGGAGCCGGTCGAAGGCTCGCCCACGGACTGAGCGATCCGCGCGCGACGAGCGCTGTCGCGCGGGCATGGTGAATGAAGAAGGGGCGGCGCTCATCGGGCGCCGCCCCCTTCTCGTTTCGATCAGGCGGAGAGATGGCCCGCAGCCGCTCCGCCGTCGTGTCAGCTCAGCGCGACGGCTGCGGCATCACCGAGCGGTCGGTAAGGGTCTTCATGAACGCGACGATCGCCATCTCCTCGTCGTAGTCGAGGCCGAGATCGCCGAGTTCCGCGGTGTTCACGGTGTCGGGCACCTCGGGCGCCGGCCAGTCCTCGACGTCGCGTGTGTTGTAGAAGTGCACGATGTCGTAGAGGTTGTCGAAGTAGCCGTTGTGGCCGTACGGCGGGGTCTTGGCGACGTTGCGCAGCGTGGGCACCTTGAACTTGCCGATCTCGTCGGCCGCCATGTCGGCGTACATCGGCTGGCTGCTGAGGAAGCCGCCCAGGCCGAGGTCAACCGCGTCGCTGCCGTGCAGTGCCCAGACCTCGGGGTTGGCCGGAATGCCGAGGTTGTCGTACGTGTGGTCGGTGAACAGGGGCCTGCTGCCCTCGCTCAGGTGGCAGAGGGCGCACTTGCCCTTGTTCTCGTCGTTGAAGAGATCGAGGCCCCACTCCTCCTGCGCCGTGAGGGCGTCCGTGTTGCCCGCGATGTAGGAGTCGAAGCGCGAGTTGAACGGGTTGACCGCGCGCGACGCCTCGTACTCGGCGATCGAGTAGGCCATCTTGTCGTAGGCCATGTCGACGTCGTCCAGGCTGCCCTCACCCCAGACCTCGATGAAGAGGTCGGCGTAGTCCGAGTGACGGATGACGTCGATGACTGCCGCAGCGTCGTCCATGTTCATCTCGACGGGGTTCAGGAACGGACCCTGGGACTGCTCGGCCAGCGGCGAACCCAGCCTCCAGCCGGTGGCGCGACCGTCCCAGAACATGCCACCGATCCAGAGACCCTCCGTCTCGTCGAAGCCCAGGACCGGACTCCAGGCCGTGTACGCCCAACTCGGCGCGTTGCGGCCGCCGAACAGACCCTTGGTGGCGCCCTCGGAGACGGGGTACTTCTTGTCGGGGTCGGCGAAGCCGGCCAGCGGGTCGTGGCAGTCGGCGCACGACTGGCCGACCGGATCGGAGAGGTTCGCGTCGAAGGCGATGGCGGCGCCGAGCAGCTCGATCGGCGATGCCGTTTGCCGCTTGGCGGCGGCCGTCGAGGCCGTGGCGGCGATGAGCAACAGCGCCACCAGCAGCAGCACGGCCGTTCGCGTCACGTTACGGGACATGAGGTACCCCCTTGGCTGGTCTTGTGTCGCCACGCCCCAGGCACCGGCGCGGCAGTCCCCTTCGCGCATCATGCTATCTGCCGATACTTGGACACGTCTACGTTCGTACGCAAGACTGTCGCCCGAACAGACAACGAGGTCACGGAGACGGGTGAGCCTGGCCTCTCTGGTATGCTCGGCGAGCGTCTGGCGCGCGTGTGCTCGGACTGCGATGCGACGGAGGATGCTGCCCGACCGGAGGCCTGAGGAGGGACGATGCCTGTCCTGCTCGTCGTGAACTCGCCGCCGTACGGCGGCGAGGGTCCATACAACGCCTTTCGCCTGGCCGACGCCCTGGTCCTCCGGGGCGAACGCGTCGAGGTCTTCCTGATGGGCGACGGCGTCCACGCGGCGCGCGCCGGGCAGGAGCCGCGGGAGGCCCACGCATCGCTCGAGCCGATGCTGGTCGGGCTGCTCGAGCGCGGGGTGGGCGTCGTCTGCTGCGGCACGTGCTGCCGGGCGCGGGGCGTGCGTGACGGCGACCTCGTCGACGGTGTCCAGGTGGCGACCATCCACGACCTGGCGGAGGCCGTGGCGCGGTGCGAGCGGACCCTCTCGTTCTGAGGCTCGAGCGCCGGGTCTGCCGACTTCGTCGCCCGGCGCCAGGTCCTGCGCGCCGGCGAGCGCGTCGTGCTGATGCTGTCCGGCGGCGCCGACTCCATGGCCATGCTGGCCCTGGTCGGCGCCACCGACCGCCGTCTGGGGCTCGGCCTCGAGCTGTGCGCCCTGCACGTGGACTACGGGCTGCGCGGAGACGACTCGACGCGCGACCGGGAGATCGTGGCGCGCGCCTGCGCTGAGGCCGGACTCGAGCTCGAGGTCGTGTGCCTCGAGGCCGGTCTGCACGGACCGAACTTCCAGGCCCGCGCCCGCGACCTGCGATACGGGCGGGCGCGGGCGCTCGCCGCCGCGCGCGGCTGTGACGTGATCGCCACGGCGCACAACCGCGACGACCAGGCCGAGACGATCCTCTATCGGCTCGCCAAGTACGCCTCGCCGCAGGCGCTCGTCGGGATGCGGCCGCGCGAGGCGGGCGCGCCGGGGCGCGCCGACCTCGCGCGGCCGCTGCTCTGCCTCGGCGCCGCCGAGATCCGCGCCTTCTGTGCGGCGCGCGGCATCGAGTTCGGCGAGGATGTGACCAACGCGGAGCCCGTGTATGCCCGAAACGTCGTGCGCCACGAGATCCTGACGCGGCTCGCGGAGCTGAACCCCCGCGTCGTCGAGACGCTCGCCGCGGGCGCCGAGATCGCCGCCGCCGAGCGCGAGGTGCTCGACGCCGTAGCGCACGATGCCTGGGCGCGTGTCGCCGCCCCGGCCGAGGCCGGCGACGTCGCGGCCCTCAGCCTGGACCGTCTGGCGCGCGAGCCCGAGGCGCTGCGCACGTTGTGTCTGCGCGCCCTGATCGTGCGTGCGCGCGGCGCGGAGGCTCTCGTCGAGCGACGTGAGACCGAGAGCCTCGCCCGTCTCGTCGCGCGCCGTGACGACGCCGGATCCGTCTCGCTCAGAGGGGGCTGGGAGGTCGCGCGCGGCGGCGGCCTGCTGCGCTTGCGCCGCCGCGCCCCCGAGCACGTCTGCGCGCCCGTCACGCTCGCGCCGGGCGAAGCCGGCGCGCGCTTCTGCGGGCGCGCCTACACGGCGTCTCTGGCGGAGGGCGCGATCGGCGCCGCCGACCCGCTCGACGGGCGGCACGCCGGCGCAGACCGCCGCGAGTCGCCCCGTCACGCACCTCGAGGCCTTCGTCGGCCTCGACGCTCCTCCGGCGCGCGTCGTCCTCCGTCACCCGGCGCGCGGCGACCGCTTCACGCCCTTCGGCATGGACCGGGAGGCGGCCGTCGCACGCTTCCTCGCCGCGGCGCGTGTCACGCCGCTCGCGCGCCGTTGCGCCCTCGTCCTGGAGGTCGACGGGCGTGTCGCCTGGGTGGGCTACGAGTCTCGGTCCGGCGAGCGGCGGGGGAGGGTTGCGCAGCCGCGCCGCGTGTCCGAGAGTACGGTCTGCACGCTCCACGTCGTCGAGGAGGAAGGGTGAAGGACCCCATCGCCGCGATCCTGGTGCCCCCGGAGGAGCTCGCCGCGCGGGTCGACGACCTGGCCCGCGAGATCTCGAAGGACTACGCGGGCCAGGAACTCCTGCTCGTCGGCGTCCTCAAGGGGGCGGTCTTCTTCATGGCCGACCTCGCGCGTCGCATCACCGTGCCCTGCGCCCTCGACTTCATGGCCGTCTCGAGCTACGGGTCGTCGACCGACTCCTCCGGCGTCGTGCGCATCCTCAAGGACCTCGACACCGAGATCGAGGGCCGGCACGTGCTGATCGTCGAGGACATCATCGACTCGGGCCTGACCCTGAGCTACCTGCTCAAGAACCTGCGCTCGCGCAAGCCGGCTTCCCTCGAGATCTGCGCCCTGCTCACCAAGCCGGCACGGCGGCGCACGCAGATCGCCTGCCGCTACGTCGGCTTCGAGATCCCGGACGAGTTCGTCGTGGGCTACGGCCTCGACTACGCGGAGCACTACCGCGCGCTGGACTTCATCGGCGTGCTCACGCCGGAGGCGGTGGCCGCGGTCGCCGGCGACGGCGACTCCCTGCTCTGAGCCGGCCTTCGCCGGCCGCCGCGGCCTCAGCCGCGGCGTCCGCTTCCGTGCGTGCAGGGCTTCTTTGCGCCCGGGGCGGGGTATGCTACCCTGCGACCGGGTGCGTGGACGCGCCCGTTTTCGCCTGCACGCGCGGGCGACGCGGTCTACCAGCGAAGGGATGACGTGAGCAGATTCATCCGCAGTGCTCTCTTCCCCATCCTGATCGTCATCGTCGTGGCGATAACGATCGAGTACTGGATCCAGGGAGACGAGAAGGCCGGACCCAAGTACAGCTACTCCGGGCCGGCGCCGAGCTTCACCAACGACCTCGCCAGCGACAAGGTCTCCTCCGTGCTGATGAACACCAAGGACCAGACCCTGCAGGTGACGACCACCGAGAAGGGCTCCGACGGCAAGCCTGTGATCTACAAGGTGCCCTACCCGAGCACCGACGAGGCGACCAAGCTCATCCAGGAAGCAGGAGTGCGGTTCGAGTCGAAGAGCCCCAGCAGCCCCTGGTGGACGAGCGCCCTGTTCACGATCCTGCCGTTCATCCTCATCATCGGGTTCTGGATCTTCATCATGAACCAGATGCAGGGTGGCGGCTCGAAGGTGATGAGCTTCGGCAAGAGCCGCGCGCGGCGTGTCAGTGTCGACTCGCCCAAGGTCACGTTCAAGGACGTGGCCGGGGTCGACGAGGCGGTCGAGGAACTCGAGGAGATCAAGGAGTTCCTCGAGAACCCGAAGAAGTTCCAGCAGCTCGGGGCGCGCATCCCCAAGGGCGTCCTGCTCTACGGCCCCCCCGGTACCGGCAAGACCCTGCTCGCCAGGGCGGTCGCCGGCGAGGCGGGCGTCCCGTTCTTCAGCATCTCAGGCTCGGACTTCGTCGAGATGTTCGTCGGCGTCGGCGCCTCGCGTGTGCGCGACCTCTTCGCGCAGGCCAAGGAGAACGCGCCCTGCATCATCTTCGTCGACGAGATCGACGCCGTGGGCCGTCACCGTGGCGCAGGCATGGGCGGCGGGCATGACGAGCGCGAGCAGACCCTCAACCAGCTGCTCGTCGAGATGGACGGCTTCGAGATGAAGGACAACGTCATCCTCATCGCCGCCACCAACCGCCCCGACATCCTCGACCCGGCCCTGCTGCGGCCAGGCCGCTTCGACCGTCAGGTCGTCGTCGACCGGCCGGACCGCGGTGGGCGTCGGCAGATCCTCGAAGTGCACACGCGCGGCAAGCCGATCGACAAGGCGATCGACCTCGACGCGCTCGCCGCGCAGACGCCCGGGTTCACCGGCGCCGACCTCGCCAACCTCGTCAACGAGGCGGCGCTGCTCGCCGCCCGGCACGGCAAGAAGATCGTCGGCATGCTCGAGCTCGAAGAGGGCATCATGCGCGTCCTTGCCGGGCCCGAGAAGAAGAGCCGGCTCATCTCCGAGAAGGAGAAGGCGATCACCGCCTACCATGAGATGGGCCATGCACTCGTCGGCCACTTCCTGCCCAACACCGACCCGGTGCACAAGATCTCCGTCGTCAGCCGCGGGCAGGCGCTCGGCTTCACCATCTCCCTGCCCACCGAAGACAAGTTCCTGACCACCAAGAACGAGCTCATGGACAACCTCGCCATGACCCTCGGCGGGCGGGCCGCCGAGGAGGTCGTGTTCGGCGAGATCACCACCGGGGCGGCGAACGACATCGAGAAGGCGACGAGTACCGCCAAGCAGATGATCATGCGCTACGGTATGAGCGAGGAGCTCGGGCCGCGCGCGCTGGGCCACGACCAGTCGATGCCGTTCCTCGGCCGCGAGTTCCAGCAGCAGGCCGACTACTCGGAGGAGATCGCCCGCCAGATCGACGACGAGATCCGCCGCATCATCGAGGAGGCGCGGGAGCGGGCCAAGGATCTGCTGGTGGAACGCCGCGAGCAGCTCGACGCGATCACCGCGATCCTCATCCAGCGCGAGACCCTCGAGCGGGTCGAGTTCGAGGCCCTGCTCGAGGGCGTGCCCGAGGAGGAGGTGTTCCGCGAGCGCGACGCCAAGGCCGCAGCCAAGCGCCAGGAGAAGTCGCGCGACGCCGACAAGAAGGAACGCGTCCCGCAGCCGCAGGTGGTCGCCCCGACGCCGGTCAAGCCCGTCCATCCCGAGGCCACCTGAGGCCGACGCCGGCCGGGCACCCGCACACCGTGGACCGGAAGAAGATCGAGCAGGGCGTCCGGCTGATCCTCGAGGGGATCGGCGAAGACCCGCAGCGCGCCGGCCTTCTCGAGACCCCGCGGCGCGTCGCCGAGATGTACGCGGATATCTTCTCGGGCATCGACAGCGACGACCCGGCCAAGCTGCTCGTGGCGATGCCGGGCGACCATCACCGCGAGATGGTGCTCATCAAGGACATCGACTTCTACTCGATCTGCGAACACCACCTGCTGCCGTTCCACGGCATCGCCCACGTCGCCTACATCCCGAGCGACCACGGCCATATCGCGGGCCTGAGCAAGCTCGCCCGCGTCGTGCGTCTGGTCGCCGCCCGGCCCCAGTTGCAGGAGCGCATCACGAGCGAGGTGGCGGATGCCATCGTCAAGGCGCTCGAGCCGTCGGGGGCGCTCGTCCTCATCGAGGCCGAGCACCTCTGCATGTCGATGCGCGGCGTGCGCACCCCAGGGGCCAAGACCGTGACGAGCGCCGTGCGCGGCATCATGCAGACGCACGCCGCGACCCGGGCCGAGGTCCTGTCGCTCATCAACGCCACCTGAGCCTCCACCCGTGAACGGCCCCCTCCGCCTGGCCACCGACCTCGCCTTCCCCTGCGTCATGGGGGTCCTCAACGTGACCCCCGACTCGTTCTCCGACGGGGGTCTCTTCGTGCACCCTGAGGCGGCGGTCCGCCAGGGTGTGGCCATGGCGGACGAGGGGGCGGCGATCGTCGACATCGGCGGCGAGTCGACGCGGCCGGGCTCGGACCCGGTCTCGGTCGAGCAAGAGACCGGCCGCGTCCTGCCCATCGTCGGGGCCTTGCACGGCAAGGTCGCGGCGCGGATCTCGGTCGACACGTCCAAGGCCGAGGTGGCGCGCCGCGCGCTTGCCGCCGGGGCCTCGATCGTCAACGATGTGACCGCGCTGCGCGCCGACCCCGAGATGGCCGGCGTCGTCGCCGACGCGGGCTGCCCTGTCTGTCTGATGCACATGCTCGGGGCACCGAAGACGATGCAGGAAGACCCGCTCTACGACGACGTGGTCGACGAGGTGCTGCGCTTCATGGAGGAGCGCCTGACCTTCGCCGTCTCGGAGGGGATCGACGAGGAGCAGGTGCTGCTGGATCCCGGCATCGGGTTCGGCAAGACGCTCGAGCACAACCTGCTCCTGCTCAGGCACCTCGACCGCTTCGTGGCCCTGGGCCGGCCGGTCGTGCTCGGCACGTCGCGCAAGCGCTTTCTGGGCGCGATCCTCGACGCCGAGCCGCAGGACCGGCTGTTCGGAACGGTCGCGACGACGGTGATGGGGGCGCTCGCCGGAGCGGCCGTGTTCCGCGTTCACGACGTGAAGCCCAACGTCGGGGCCCTGCGCGTGACCGAGGCGGTCCGCCGGGCGGGTGACCGATGACGAGGAGGAGCAGGCCATGGCCGACGAGCTGACCGTCGCCGTCGAGGGCATCGCCCTGCGCGGCCGCTGCGGTGTGACCGCCGAGGAGCGCGCCGTGGGCCAGACGCTCGTCGTCGACGTACGGCTCACGCCGCGCGGCGCGGAAGCGGCGACGTCCGACGACCTCGCCGACGCGGTCGACTACGGGAGCGTCGTCGACCTCGTGCGCGAGGTCGTGGAGGGCGGCGAGTACCATCTGCTCGAGCGGCTCGCGACGGTCATCGCCGACCGGGTCTGGGAGGCGTTCCCCCTGGCCGCACTCGAGGTCGCCGTCGCCAAACCGGCGCCGCCGGTCGCGGTCCCCGTCGACGCGGCCCGGGTCGAGGTGGCGCGCCGCGCCTGAGGCGCGGCGCGCGGGGCGCGACCCGGGAGCGTCGTCGTGATCTTGGACTCCGGCGAAGAGAGCGCCGCGCCGACGGAGCCCCGGCGCGCGTTCGTCGCGCTCGGCTCGAATCTCGGCGACCGCGTCGCGCACTTGGCACGCGCGCGCGGCGCCCTGCCGGCGCTGCCGGGCACGTCGGTCGTGGCCACGTCGCGCGTATACGAGACGGCGCCCCAGGACGTGACCGATCAGCCGCCCTTCCTCAACCAGGTGGTCTGCCTCGAGACCAGGCTCGGGCCGCTCGAGCTCCTGCACGCCTGCCAGGCTATCGAGCGCGCGAACGGCCGCGTTCGCGAGCGGCGGTTTGGGCCGCGCACGATCGATGTCGATATACTGCTCTTCCAGGGCGTCGAGACCGACGACCCCGAGCTCACTCTGCCGCATCCGCGCATGACGCAGCGCGCCTTCGTGCTGGCGCCCCTCGCCGAGATCTGGGGCTGGGCCCGGGACATGCCGGAACTCGACGTCGACGGCCTGGCGAAGGCGCTCGCGCGTGACCAGGCCGTCCGTCCCTTCGACGGCGTGGAGGCGTGAGCGGTGAGCACTGACTTCTCGGCGCAGGCGGTCGAGCTGCGCGAGCTCGCGAAGGCGCGCAACGCCGTGATCCTCGCGCACAACTACCAGCGCGCCGAGGTCCAGGAGGCGGCCGACTTCGTCGGCGACTCCCTGGAGCTGGCGCGCAAGGCGGCGGCGACGCAGGCCGACGTGATCCTGTTCTGCGGCGTGCACTTCATGGCCGAGACGGCCAAGATCCTCTCGCCGGGCAAGACCGTCCTCATGCCCGACACCGAGGCGGGCTGCCCCATGGCCGACATGATCACCGCCGACCGGCTGCGCGCGCTCAAGGCCGAGCACCCCGGCGCCGTCGTGGTCGCGTACGTCAACACGAGCGCCGAGGTGAAGGCCGAGACGGACGTCTGCTGCACGAGCGCCAACGCCGTCGAGATCGTCAACCGGGTACCCCCAGACCGCGAGATCATCTTCGTGCCGGACCAGCACCTGGGGGACTGGGTCGTGCGCCAGACCGGGCGTCCGATGATCCTGTGGCCCGGCTACTGCCCTACGCACGCCCTGATCCTGCCGCAGGACATCGAGGCGCGCCGGCGCGAGCACCCCGGCGCCAAGGTCATGGCGCACCCGGAGTGCTCGCGCGCGGTCGTCGACCTGGCCGACGTGGTGACCAGCACCTCGGGCATGCTCCGCTTTCCCGACAAGGACGACGCGCCCACGTATGTCGTCGCCACCGAGGTCGGGCTTCTCACCGGCCTGCGGCGGCGCTACCCGGACCGGACGTTCGTCGCCGCGAGCGACTACGCCGTGTGCCCGAACATGAAGCTGACCACGCTGGAGTCCGCGATCACCGCCCTGCGCGACGTGAGCGGCGAGATCGAGGTGCCGCCCGACATCCGCCAGAAGGCGGCGCGGGCGGTCGAGCGCATGGTCGAGTAGGCAGGCCGGGGTCCCATCGTGTCGCGTCCGTACATCGCCAGCATCGGCGGCCACAAGCTCCACCGGCGCACCTTCGACGTGCTCGTGTTGGGCGGCGGCATCGCCGGCCTCACGGCCGCCATCTCCGCCGCCCGCCGCTGGCGCGTCGGGCTGCTGACCAAGGCAGGGTTCGACGACACGACGACGTTCCTCGCCCAGGGCGGCATCGCCGCCGCCCTTGGCGAGGCCGATTCGCCCCAGCTCCACTTCCAGGACACGGTCAAGGCCGGCGCCGGGCTGTGCGACGAGAACGCGGTCCGCGTGCTCGTGAGCGAGGGCCCGGACCGCGTCCGCGAGCTCATGGAGATCTGCCCGCACTTCGACCGCGTCGACGGCGAGATCGTCCTTGGACGCGAAGGGGCGCACTCGGTCGCCCGCGTCGTCCACGCCGGCGGCGACGCCACCGGCAGCGAGGTCTCGAGCGCCCTCGCCGAGGCGGCCAAGGTGGGCAGCCGCGTGCAGCTCTACGAGAACGAGTTCGTCATCGACCTGCTCACGCTCGGCGGTCGCTGTGTCGGCGCGCTCTCCATGAGCCTCGACGACGGCCAGCTGACCCTGAACGTCGCGATGGTGACGATCCTCGCCACGGGCGGAGCCGGGCAGGTCTACGCGCGCACCACGAACCCGACCGTCGCGACCGGCGACGGCATCGCCATGGCCTACCGCGCCGGGGCCGCGATCCGCGATCTCGAGTTCGTCCAGTTCCACCCCACCGGACTCGCGGTGGAGGGTCAGGAGACGGTGCTGCTCGTGACCGAGGCGCTGCGCGGTGAGGGCGCATACCTCAGGAACATGGCCGGGGAGCGCTTCATGGAGCGCTACGACCCGCAGGCCGAGCTCGCCGCCCGAGATGTGGTCGTCCGCGCCATGGTGACCGAGATGCGCCGCGAGAAGGCCGACTACGTCTACCTCGACGCCACGCATCTGGACCGCGAGATGCTGGCGAAACGCTTCCCGACGGTGACCGCGGGCCTCGCCGAGCACGGGCTGCGTCTTGCCACCGACCGCATCCCGGTCGCGCCCGTGTGCCACTACTTCATCGGCGGCGTGGTCGCCGACGTCTGGGGCCGGACCACCGTGCCGGGTCTCTACGCCAGCGGCGAGGTGTCGAGCACGGGGGTGCACGGCGCCAACCGGCTCGCCTCCAACTCGCTGCTCGAGGGTCTGGTCTTCTCGGAGCGCGTCGTGCGGGACCTCGACCGCTACATCGGGAGCCTCGGCGAGGACGTGCGACGGCTCCGCTTCGCCATGCCCGAGAGCCAGGGCGGACAGCGCGACGGCATCAACGCGGCCGAGGCGCGCCGCCGCCTCACCGCGACCATGCTGCGCCGCGTCGGCGTGCTGCGTGACGCCGACGCCCTGCGCGCGGCGCTCGCCGAGCTCCAGCTCCTCACCTCGGGGCTGTCGTTCGCCCGGGTCGGGGTCGCCGAGTACGAGGCGCTCAACCTGCTCACCCTGGGCACGCAGATCGCCAAGTCCGCCCTGCTGCGCGAGGAGTCGCGCGGCGTCCACCTGCGCGAGGACTTCCCCGAGCGCGACGACGAGCGCTGGGGGCGGCACATCACGCTGCGCCTGCCGCCCGATCAGCGAGGTGATGCCGAATGAGCGCCTCATGGCAGCGGCGCGCCGCGCGCGAAGCGGCCCGGCGCGCTCTCGCGGAGGACCTCGCCGGCTACGGCGACCTCTCGGGGGCAGTGTTCACGGGCGAGGCTCGTGCCCGGGTCGTGGCGCGCGAGGGCGGCGTGCTCTCGGGCCGCCTGCCCTTCGAGGAGGCGGCCCGTCTGGTCGACGAGCAGATCTCCGTGCGCTTCGCGAAGGACGACGGCGAGCGCTTCGCCAGCGGCGACGTGCTCGCCCTTCTCGCCGGACCGGCCGGCGCCATCCTCGCTCTCGAGCGCACGGGCCTGAACTTCGTCGGGCGCCTCTCGGGCGTGGCGACGGCGACGGCGCGCTTCGTCGCCGAGACCGAGGGGACCAAGGCGCGCATCGCGGCGACCCGCAAGACGACGCCGGGCCTGCGCGCCCTCGAGAAGATGGCCGTCGTCCACGGCGGCGGTCTGCCGCACCGCTTCGGCCTGTTCGACGCCGCGATGATCAAGGACAACCACGTCCGCGCCGCGGGCGGCGTGGCCGCGGCGGTCGCCGCCGTCCGCAAAGCGCTGGGCCACGTCCACGGCCTCGAGGTCGAGGTCGACGACGTCGCCCAGCTCGACGAGGCGCTCGCCGCCGGCGTCACGGTCGTGCTGCTCGACAACATGAGCGACGACCAGGTACGCGCCGCCGTCGAACGCGTCGCGGGTCGCGCCGTCGTGGAGGTCTCCGGCGGCGTCACGCTCGAGCGCGTCCGCGCGCTCGCCGCCACCGGCGTCGACGTGATCTCGGCCGGCGCGCTCACGACGCGCAGCCCCTGGATCGACGTCGCCCTGGACCTGGAGGACTGACCGTGCTGCTCGTCGTGGACGTCGGCAACACGCAGACCCACATCGGCCTCATGGCCGACGGCAGGGTCGTGAACGAGTGGCGCATCGCCACCGTGAGACACCGCACGAGCGACGAGCTCGCCGGGCTCCTGCAGGGGTTCTTCTCGCTGCAGCGCGAGGGCCTTCGGGAGGCCGTGGACGAGGTCGGCATCGCCTCCGTGGTCCCCCGTCTCACGCAGATGTGGACGGAGATGTGCGACAAGCACCTCGGCATCACCCCGTTCGTCGTCGGCCCGGGCGCGCGAACGGGCATCCGTATCGCGATGAAGAACCCGAGCGAGGTCGGTGCCGACCGCATAGTCAACGCCGTCGCCGCCTTCGAGGCGTACGGCGGCCCCTGCATCGTGGCCGACTACGGGACGGCGACCACGTTCGACGTCGTCTCGGCGGAGGGCGACTACCTGGGCGGCGTGATCGCCCCCGGCATCGAGGTCTCGCTCGAGGCGCTCACGACGCGCGCAGCCCAGCTCGTCAAGGTCGAGCTCGTCGAGCCCGAACACGTCATCGGCAAGTCGACCGTCGAGGCTCTGCAGTCCGGGGCGGTGTACGGCTTCGCGGGTCAGATCGAGGGCATCGTGCACGCCATCTGGGCGGAGCTCGGTGTGCGGTGCCGCGTGGTGGCCACCGGGGGTCTCGCCGAGTTGATCGCCCGCCACACCGACGTGATCGAGGTCGTCGACCCGCAGCTCACGCTGCGCGGCATCGACCTCGTCATGCGTCGTCAGCGTCCCGCGTAACGGCCGCGCCGGTGTCAGGGGAGTCACACGCCGGCGCCCGGCCGGCGCATGCGGGTCCGGGGCCGGCGCACACCGGTCCGGGAACGTCGCACGCCGCTCAGCCCGACCCTCTACTCGCCCCGCTGTCCATCGGCAGTCTCGTCCTCGACGCGCGCCTCTTCATGGCGCCGATGGCGGGTCTCACTACGACGGCCTTCAGGCGGAGCGTGCGCCGCTGGGGCGCCGGCCTCGTGCACACCGAGATGATCGCCGCCATGGGCATCGTGCACGACAACCGGCACACGCTCGACTACCTGGCCTGCGGAGAGGACGAGCACCCCATCGGCTTTCAGCTCTTCGGCGCCGACCCGGCCGCGCTGGCGCGGGCCGCGGAGGTCTGCGCCGCCGCCGGGGCCGACCTCGTCGACCTCAACATGGCCTGCCCGGTGCGCAAGGTCGTCAAGACCGGCGCCGGCGCGGCGCTGCTCGGCGCGCCGGACGCGGCGGAGGCCGCGGTGCGCGCCGTGGTCGCCGCCGTACCGGCGACCGTGCCGGTCACGGTCAAGATCCGCACGGGCCTGCGCGACGGCGACGAGGCGGGCGTGCGGGTGGCGCCCCGCCTCGTCGCCGCCGGCGCGGCCGCCGTGTGCATCCACCCACGGACGGCCGCCCAGCTCTATCGCGGCCGCGCCGACCACCGTGTGACGGCGGCTCTGGCGGCCGCGTTGCCCGTCCCCGTGTTCGCCTCCGGCGACGTGGACGGCCGCGCGGCCGCCCTCGCCCTGCGCGACGCGGGCGCGGCCGCCGTCATGCTCGCCCGCCACGCCGTCGGTCGCCCGTGGCTGTTCGACGAGATCCTGCGCGACGCGCCCGCTCCTGACCCTGCCGAGCGGTTCAAGGAAGTGCGCCGCTTCGCCGATGAGGTGTTCGTCGACAGGGGACCGCGCGCGGTCGGCCATCTGCGCCAGTTCTGGCCTCGGTTCCGCCGCAGCGGCGCCCTCGACAAGGCTCTCGCCGCCGACCTCATGAGGGCGGGGAGCGAGGCGGAGATCAGGGCACTTCTCGGAGGCTGAAACGAGGCCGAACGCGGTTTGCCAGTCCCGGTCTCATGGCCTATACTGGCGTGCCATTCGGGCCGGGGAGCGCGTCACAGGGCTTCCCGGCGCTTCGCGTAGGAGGACGAAGTGGTCGACAGGGAGATCATTCTCACGCCCGAGGGCTACCGCCGTCTGAAGGACGAGATCGATCATCTCTCGACGGCCAAGCGTGAGGAGGTCGCCGAACGCATCCGCAGCTCGCGCGAGTTCGGCGACATCTCGGAGAACTCAGAGTACGACGATGCCAAGAACGAGCAGGCGATGCTCGAGGCGCGCATCTACGCACTCGAAGAGAAGCTGCGCGGCGCCACCGTGATCGACTCCGGCGCGGTCAGCACCGATACAGTCAACGTGGGCACCAAGGTCACGCTCCAGGACATGGAGCGCGGCGAGGTCCTGCAGTACGCGATCGTGGGCTCGGCCGAGGCCGACCCCACCGACCACAAGCTCTCCAACGAGTCGCCGGTCGGCCGCGCGATCCTCGGCCGCAAGCCGGGCGACAAGGTGACGGTCGCCGTCCCCCAGGGCTCGAAGAAGTTCAAGGTCCTGGCCATCGAGAAAGCCTGACCGCCGCCGCCGTGGACGAGGTCCCCGAGCACGGCGGCGACGTCTTCGCCGAGCGGCGGGCCAAGCTGGCGGCCTGGCGTGAGACCGGCGCCGCCTACCCCACGAAGTACCAGCCGCGCGACGAGATCGGTCCGTTGCGCGCGGCCTACGAGCGCCTCGACGCGGGCCAGGACGCGCCCGACGTCCACCGCGTCGCCGGCCGCCTCATGGCGAAGCGCATCCACGGCAAGGTCTCCTTCCTCGTCCTCAAGGACGCCTCGGGAGAGCTGCAGCTCTTCTGCGCCCTCGACGCCGTCGGCGACGAGCGCTACGAGGCCCTCGAGCACCTCGACCTCGGCGACCACGTCGGCGCCGAGGGCACGATGATGCGCACGCGCCGCGGCGAGCTTTCGCTGCGCATCACCTCGTGGCAGCTCCTCACCAAGTCGCTGCGCCCGCTGCCGGAGAAGTTCCACGGCCTCACCGATGTGGAGCTGCGCTATCGCAAGCGCTACCTCGACACGGCCGTCAACGACGAGTCGCGCGACGTCTTCGTCCAGCGCGCCCTGATCATCAGGACCATCCGCGAGTTCCTCGACGGGCGCGGCTTCGTCGAGGTCGAGACGCCGGTGCTCCAGCCGCTCTACGGCGGCGCCATGGCGCGCCCCTTCGTCACCCACCACAACGAGCTCAAGCGCGACCTCTACCTGCGCATCGCCGTCGAGCTCTACCTCAAGCGCTGCATCATCGGCGGCATCGACAGGGTCTACGAGATCGGCAAGGACTTCCGCAACGAGGGCGTGAGCTTCAAGCACAACCCCGAGTTCACGATGCTCGAGACCTACGAGGCCTACGTCGACTACAACCACGTCATGACGATGGTCGAGGAGATGCTGGTCACCGCCGCGAACGCCGTCGGCCACCTCAAGGTCGAGTTCCGCGGCCACGAGATCGACCTCACGCCGCCGTGGCCGCGCCAGACCATGCGCGCGGCCATCCTCGAGAAGTCGGGCATCGACATCGGCGCCGACGACGCGCGCACGGTCGCCGACCTGCAGGCGCAGCATCAAGGATGCGGGGCTCGCCGACAAGGTGCCGCTCGCCCCCACCTGGGGCACCCAGGTCGACGAGCTCTTCAGCGAGACGGTCGAGCCCCACCTCATCCAGCCGGTCTTCATCACCGAGCATCCGCTCGAGACCAGCCCGTTCGCCAAGAAGTGCCCGCACGACCCGCGCTTCGTCGAGCGCTTCGAGGGCTTCATCGCCGGCATGGAGACGAGCAACGCCTTCAGCGAGCTCAACGACCCCGACGACCAGCGGGAGCGCTTCCTCCAGCACGTCGCCGACGGCGAGGCCGGCGACGAAGAGGCGCACCAGATGGACGAGGACTTCCTCGAGGCGATGGAGCACGGCATGCCGCCGACCGGCGGCATGGGCATGGGCATCGACCGCGTGGTGATGATCCTCACCGGCGCGCCCAGCATCCGCGACGTCATCCTCTTCCCGGCGCTGCGCGGCTGACGGCCGCGCCACTCCTGGGGCGGCGGGCGTTCCACCCGCGACTGGCGCCCGCCGGCCCACGGGCCATCCGTTCTTACGCAGACTGCATAACACTCGACCCACGCTCATGCCGTGACGTCTTACGCGGAAGGGAGTACCCTCGAGCAGGGTGTTACGCAGTCTGCATAATCCTTGTTAGGCAGAGCTTGGAGCCATTCCCATACACCACGGACCGAGAGGGGTGGTAGCAGTGCCCAGGATCGCCTCGATCGACGTTCGCGCGCTGGCGCCCGACGTGGAACGGTTCCGCTACACGTCGTTCCAGGACGAGGTCTACACCACCACGACGCTCGTACAGATCACGGACGACGGGGGCGCCGTCGGGCTAGGTGCGTACGACGCAGATTCCTACGGAGATTGGGACCGCGGCCCGCTCGAGACGCTTCGCACGATCGTCCCACGGCTGCTGGGCGCGGACCCCGACGACCACGACGCGATCTCCGCGCTGCTCAGCGAAGACGGAACGTCGCCGTTCGCACCTGCCGTACGGTCCACGATCGACATGGCCTGTTGGGACCTCGCCGCCCGGCGCGCAGAGCAACCGCTCCACACCTGGCTCGGTGGCGACGGCGCGATGACATCCCTGCCCGCCTACGCGTCGATCCCGACGTTCGACGACACCGACGCATACCTGGACGCGATCGAGGGCTACGTCGCCCAGGGGTTCACCGCGATCAAGGTGCACGCGTGGGGCGTGCCTTCACGCGACGCCAACCTGTTGCGCGCGGTGCGAGCCCGGTTTGGATCGCTGATCTTGATGCACGACGCGGAAGGGCGCTACGAGGCCGCGGGCGCCGCGCTCGTCGCTCGTGCCTGTGCCGACGTGGGCGCCCGATGGTTCGAAGCGCCCCTACCCGACGTCGACCTGGACGGCTACCGGCGTCTGCGGGCAAACGTGCCGGATGTGCCAATCCTGGCCGCGGGCGATGTCATCTGGGACCCGCGTCTGCTGGCTGACGCGTTGCGTGATCCGCCTTGGGACGCGGTCCGCTTCGACGTGTCGTTCGTGGGCGGGTTCACGCCCACCCGCGAGTTGATGGCGGTGGCCGAGCGCGCGGGCATGGACGTCGAGTTGATCAGCTACGGCCACACGGTGATCCAGGCCGCGAACCTGCATGCCGCGCTGGCGTTCGGGCGAACATCGTTCTTCGAGCAGGCCGTGCCGCTCGAGCCATTCGAGTACGGCGCCCTCGAACCGATCCGCACTGGACTTGACGGGTTGGCGGGCGTATCCGCGCGACCGGGGCTCGGCATCGACCTGGACCCGGCGGCGATCGAGGACGCCACGCTCGGCATCGTTCGAGCAGGCGAAGGGCGATGAGTTCGATGAGGTTCGAAGGACGAAGGGTGATCGTGACCGGGGTGCGTGAAGCTCGTGGTCGGCCATGCCTAACAGGGCGTTCGAGCAGGCTCGCAGCAGCGCAGCGCAGAATCGCGGCGCGAGCTCTCGCAGCTCAACGCCCGAACGTTGGACACACCCAAGGACGGAGCCGTCGTGGCCTTCAGCGAACTCGAACTGAAGCGCATCGACCGCACGGTCGGCGACCTTTGTCGGCGCTGCTCGCCGCCCCAACACGCGGACGAACTGCGCACCGTCTCGGGTCGAGGGTCACAGCGTCTCGGTGTACGAAGAACGCCCCCCGTGGCGCGGCGAGGGCGAGTGGACCCGCCTCGGCGTGGCTCGCTTCCGCTTCTACCGCTCGCGCGGCGAGTGGCATCTCTACTGGATGCGTGCCGACCTGCGTTGGCACCGCTACGAGCCGCACGAGATGCCCACCGATCTCGCCTCCCTCGTCGCGGCAGTCGAGACCGATGAGTACGGGGCGTTCTTCGGGTGAAGGTGGTGTCCAACAAGCACATCTTGGTGTCACTCTCCCTCTCGTGGGATTCCTGAAGAGGCTCAGGTAGCCTCGGTTCCGACGGCGGAGTGACCCTAAGCGCATCTGTCGCCCTCGCGGGCTGACCGTAGGCTCTTGTGTCCTCCGCCGCCGGAAGCCGAGGGGTCGCCGACGTGACCTGATAGGAGCCTGGCCAAGAGGCCCCCACCAAGACCTGTCCGCCGGCGGTCCCCACTCGGGAGCGGTTGCAGCCGACCAAGGGGGGACGTACACGTGATCGTAATCGGGATCGACCCGCACATGAAGAGCCACACGGCCGTGGCGCTCGACGCGCGTGAGCGGACGCAGCCTCGCGGCAGGCACGGTGGGCGGCGACGCCGCCGGCTGCGAGGAGCTCCTTGCCTGGGCGCGCCGCCTGGAGCCGAGCGCCTGTTCGCCGTCGAGGACTGCCGCCACGTCTCGGGCCGCCTCGAGCGCCACCTGCTTGCCCCGCGGCGAGCGCCTGGTGCGCGTGCCGCCCAAGCTGATGGCCAAGGCGCGCTCCTCGGCGCGCAGCTACGGCAAGTCCGACCCCATCGACGCCGAGTGCGTGGCCCGGGCGGCGCTGCGCGAACCCCTCTGCCCGAGGCGCGCCTCGCCGGGCCCGGAGGCGACGTGCGCCTGCTCGCCGATCACCGCGACGACCTCGTCGACGAGCGCAAACGCCTCCAGCTGCGCCTGCGCTGGCACCTGCACGACCTCGAGCTCGACCTCGCGCTGCCGCCCCGGGCCCTCGACCGCTACGTCTGGCTCGCCCGTGTCGAGGCGCGCTCTGCTCGCCTGCCGGCGAGCACGCGCTCGCCGCATCGCTCTCGAGCAGATCGCGGCGCTGCCGCGAGCTGACCGCCGAGATCCGCTCCCTCGAGCGCGAGATCCGCACGCTCATGCGCGCGCTGGCCCCCGACCTGCTCGCGCTGCCCGGCTGCTCGGCGCTCGCGCGCGGCGCAGCTTCTCGGCCAGGTCGCGGGCGCATCACGCTTCAGAGGCGAAGCCGCCTTTGCGATGCACGTCGGCGTCGCCCCGCTCCTGGCCTCCTCGGGCAAGTCGGCGCGCCACCGGCTCAACCGCCGCGGCGACCGCCGCCTGAACTCGGCCCTCCACATCATCGCCGTGACGCAGGTGCGCATGCACCCCCCGGCGATCGCCTTCGTCGCGCGCAAGCACGGCGAGGGCATGAGCACGCGCGAGGCGCTGCGCTGCCTCAAGCGCCACATCGCGCGCACCGTCTTCAAGACCATGCGCCGGGCCGAGTTGGCACGGGCGGCGATATGCTGTTGACATAGGAGCAAGAACCTGACAAACCACGGCCACAAGCGAAGGCTCGACTCCGGTCGCAGCGAATCCGTGGTTTGCAGGTTACGTGCCTACCGTTGGGCCGCACGAGCCCGATGCCGACGCTGCCTCACCAGACGACACGAAGGGACATGCTCGACCACATCTCTCTTGGCGTCACATCCATCGCGCGAGCTGTCGAGTTCTACGACGCAGCGCTCCGCCGCTTGGCTATGTCCGAGTCTGGAGTGACCTCCGTCCCGGCGAGCAGGGCCAAGCGGTGGGTTACGGTCTCCCTGGGGGAGAGGACGAGCTTGCACTGAAGCAGGTCGCGCGCGCAGGCTCTGCCACAACGCCGGGGTTCCACGTCGCGTTCGAGGCGCCGTCGCACCAGGCCGTGGCAGCATTCCACGCCGCGGCCCTGCTCGCTGGCGGCACTGACGACGGACCGCCTGGGCTGCGCGAACACTACGGACCGAATTACTTCGCCGCCTTCGTCATCGATTCGGAGGGGCACCGCCTTGAGGCCGTGTGCAAACATGCGGCCTGACAGGTGCATCACTATGAGCGCACGCAACACCAACTCGAGATTCTCCAACTCCTCGCGCGCGGCACCGCAGAGATCGAGGCTGGAGTCGGTCGCGACTTGGATGCGGTGATGGCTGACGCGGACGACCTCCTGGGCCAGATGTGACCCTGCGCGTCACGTTCACGCGGGCGGCAGACGCTGAGTCCCTCGCTGTCATCGCCTCCATCGGCGCAGACAGTCCATCGGTGGCTGTCGCCTTCAAGGACAAGGCGTTGCACACGCTCTCGAGGCTGGGCGACTTTCCCGAATCCGGCCGCACCGTGACAGAGTACCCCGCGCTTCCGTTCCGCGAGGTCATCGTGGCGCCATATCGCTTCTTCTATCAGGTGAGGGTCGACGCAGTGTGGATCGCAGCGGTTTGGCATGGCGCGCAGCTGACGAATCCACCGGAGAACGGGGTCAGCGGATGAAGACGGCATCCAGCAGATGGCCGCTTCGGCGTCCACAGCTGATGCCGTGGGCGCTGGCCGCGCCTCGCGGCTACCCCGACTTCCTCCAGCGCGGCCCGGGCCAGCCGGCTCGCGGACCGACCCAGAGCGTGAGCCCCGGCACCAGCGCCGTTCGCACCAGGAAGGTATCGATCAGCACGCCCAGCGCCACCCCGATGCTGATCTCGGCCAGGTCCTTGACCGGCTGCGAGAGCAGGATGAGGAAGGTGCCGGCGAGGATGACGCCGGCGCTGGTGAGTACGCCGCCGGTCGCGGTCACGGCCTTGACGATGCCGTCGCGCAGCCCATCCAGCATGGCCTCGCTGCGGATGCGCGTCGTGATGAAGATGTTGTAGTCGCTGCCCAGGGCCACGAGGAAGATGAACATGTACAGCGGGATGCGGTAGCTGATGCGCTCCCAGCCCAGGAGCACCTCGGTGATGACGATGGTGAGGCCGAGCGCGGCCAGGTACGAGAGCACGTTGGTGAACAGCAGGTAGAGCGGCGCGACCAGGGCGCGGAGCAGCACGGCGAGGATCACGCCGACGACGACGAGTGCCGCGATGGCGACGACGATGGTGTCGCGGTTCGAGAGCGCCCAGGTGTCGGCCTGCATGGCGGTGGGGCCGCCCACGAGGGCCGTGCCCCCTCCCTGGGCGGCCGTCTCGCGGGCCACCTCGCGCAGCTCGCGCACCTGCTTCAGGGCCTCCTTGGAGTACGGGTCGCCTTCGAGGATGACCTGGAAGCTCAGCAGCTTGCCGTCGTCGGCCGTGCCGGTGGGGAAGGCCGCGGCGACGCCGGGCGCCTCGTTCAGGGCGCCCGTGATCATGCCGGTGACGAACTCGGGCGGCGCCTCCGGCGTCTTGATCAGCACCGTCGTCGGCGCCAGCGCGCCCTTGGGGAAGTGCTTCTCGAGCAAGGCGTAGCCCTGCTTCGACGGCATGTCCTTGAGGAAGTCCTCGGTGAAGCTGAAGCGGGGGCTGTAGAGGAAGCAGCCGAGGGCCAGCACGGCCAGGAGGGCGGCGACGAGGGCGGCGGAACGCTTCGGGGCCGCGGCCACGCGCTCGGCGACGCGACGCCACGTACGGTGTTCGGTCGCGTCGCCTTCGCGCGGGACCCGCGGCCAGAACGCCCGCCGCCCGAGCACCGCGAGAAGGGCCGGCATGAGGGTGAGGCCGGCGATCAGCGTGACGAACACGCCGAACCCCAGCACCGGTGCGAACGAGCGGTAGTCGCCGTAGTCGGCGAGGAGCAGCGTCAGGACGGCGAGCGTGACCGTGAGGCCGCTCGCCGCGATGGCTTCCCACGTCTCACCCAGCGCCGTGGTGAGGGCGACGCGGGCGTCGCTCTCACGGCGCAGCTCTTCGCGGTAGCGCGAGATCAGGAGGAGTCCGTAGTCGGTACCGGCGCCGAAGAGCAGGATCACCATCAGGGAGGTCGCCTGGCCGGAGAGCATCTGGCCGGTCGCTTGCGCGACGAGCGCCAGGATGCCGCCGGCGACGAAATACCCGAACCCGACCGCGATGAGGGGCACGAACGGGAGCACCGGCGAGCGGTAGATGGCCAGCAGCAGGACGAGCACAAGGATGACCGTGCCGATGAGCAGCTTGATGTCGGCGTTGAGGAAGATCTGGTAGACGTCGGTGATGAGGCCGCCGGGACCAGTGACCCGCACCTCCATGCCGGCGACGCCGTCCCCGAAGTGGTCGCGGATGGCCTGGACCGAGTCGCGGAAGCTCTCTTCGCCCGGGTTGCCGTCGAGGCTGGCGAAGACGAGCGCGCCCTTGCCGTCCGGCGAGTATTCGATGCGCGTGCTGTTGATCGGCTCGGCGCCGCTCTTGAGCCACGACTCGCCGTCCTCGATCGCCTGCTTCTGCTCGGCGCTCAGCGGCGCGTCCGAGCTGTAGACGACGATGACGGGGGTGCCCTTGGCGTCGGGGAAGGACGCCTGCTGCAGCGCGTCGGCGCGTTTGCTCTCGAGTGAGGCCGGGAGCGACTTCGAGGCGTCGTTGGTGGTGACGCTCTGGAGCCTGGGACCCGTGGCCAGGATGCCGGCGATCACGATCCAGACGGCGATCATCAGCCAGGGGTGCCACCCCCGTGTCGACCACGTGACGATGCGACGCATTCCCTGACCCTCCTCGCCGTGCCGGCGCTCCCGCTGCCTGTCGGGCACGCATCATACCCGCGGTCGCCCGCGCACGCCGCCCGAGGGCCCGGATCGCCTCGGGTCGCGCCTCGCGGGGAATCGGGTACCATAGTCCTACGTCGCCTTCCGAGGGGCTGAACGGCCGGAGGGCGAAGGCAACGCAACGGCGCCGCGTCCGCGCCACTCCTCGCACGGGCGCGCCACCGGCAAGGAGACTGCACGATGTTCGAACGCTTCACCGAACGCGCCCGTCAAGTCGTCGTCCTCGCGCAAGAAGAGGCGCGGGCCCTGAAGCACAACTACATCGGCACCGAGCATCTGCTGCTCGGCCTGCTGCGCGAGGAGGAGGGCGTCGCGGCGCGCGTGCTCGACGCTCTCGAAGTGAGCGTCGAGGAGGTGCGCGCCGCCGTCGTGCGCATCGTAGGCTCGGGCGAGGAGTCGCCGCAGGGCCAGATCCCGTTCACGCCGCGGGCCAAGAAGGTCCTCGAGCTCGCTCTGCGCGAGGCGCTCTCGCTGGGCCACAACTACATCGGCACCGAGCACATCCTTCTCGGTCTCGTGCGCGAGGACGAGGGCGTCGCGGCGCGGATCCTGCTCGATCTCGACGCCGAGCCCGAGAAGATCCGCAACGAGGTCATGCGCACCCTGTCCGGCCCGGGCCGCCGCGCCCAGGGCGGCGGCGAGGGCGGCAAGCGTTCGCCCAAGGTGCTCGAGCAGTTCGGCCGCAACCTCACCAAGCTCGCCGAGGAAGGCAAGCTCGACCCGTGTATCGGGCGCGCCATCGAGATCGAGCGCGTCATGCAGATCCTTTCGCGGCGGACGAAGAACAACCCCGTGCTCATCGGTGAGCCCGGCGTCGGCAAGACGGCGATCGCCGAGGGCTTCGCCCAGCGCATCGCCAACCACGAGGTGCCCGAGCTGCTCAAGAACAAGCAGCTCTACACCCTCGACCTCGCGGCCCTCGTCGCGGGCTCCAAGTACCGCGGCGAGTTCGAGGAGCGCCTCAAGAAGGTCATGAAGGAGATCCGCGAGCAGGGCGACATCGTCCTGTTCATCGACGAGCTCCACAACCTGGTCGGCGCGGGCGCCGCCGAGGGCGCGATCGACGCCGCCAGCATCCTCAAGCCGGCGCTGGCGCGCGGCGAGCTGCAGACCATCGGCGCCACGACGATGGACGAGTACCGCAAGTACCTCGAGCGCGACGCCGCTCTCGAGCGCCGCTTCCAGCAGATCAAGGTCGCCGAGCCTACGGTCGAGGAGACCATCGAGATCCTCAAGGGTCTCCGCGACCGCTACGAGGCTCACCACCGCATCCGCATCAGCGACGAGGCGCTCACCTCGGCGGCCGAGCTCGCCGACCGGTACATCAGCGACCGCTTCCTGCCCGACAAGGCGATCGACCTCGTCGACGAGGCCGCGAGCCGCAAGCGCATCCAGACGATGACCGCACCGCCCAGCTACCGCGAGCTCGAGGACGAGATCTCCGGGGTACGCAAGGAGAAGGAGGCGGCGATCGAGGCGCAGGAGTTCGAGAAGGCGGCCAACCTGCGCGACAAGGAGCGCAAGCTGAGCCACAAGAAGCTCGAGCTCGAGGACGCCTGGAAGACGTCGGACGAGGGCATGCGGGCGAGCATCGGCGAGGACGAGATCGCCGAGATCGTCAGCATGTGGACGGGCATCCCTGTCGTCAAGATCACGGAGGCCGAGAGCAAGAAGCTCCTGCGCATGGAGGACGAGCTGCACACGCGGCTCATCGGCCAGGAACCCGCGGTGCGCGCGGTGAGCAAAGCGATCCGCCGGTCCCGCGCGGGTCTCAAGGACCCGCGACGTCCCACCGGCTCGTTCATCTTCCTGGGCCCGTCCGGCGTCGGCAAGACCGAGCTCGCCCGCACCCTGGCCGTCTTCCTCTTCGGCGACGAGGACCACCTCGTGCAGCTCGACATGAGCGAATACATGGAGAAGCACACGGTGTCGCGCCTCATCGGCTCGCCGCCCGGCTACGTCGGCCACGAAGAAGGCGGGCAGCTCACCGAGATCGTCCGTCGCCGGCCATACAGCGTCATCCTCTTCGACGAGATCGAGAAGGCGCACCCCGACGTGTTCAACATCCTGCTGCAGATCCTCGAGGACGGCCGCTTGACCGACTCGCAGGGGAGGACGGTCGACTTCCGCAACGCGATCATCATCATGACCTCGAACATCGGCGCCTCCGAGATCAGCAAGGACGCGCCGCTCGGCTTCGCGCAGACGGCGGAGCGCGGGCTCAGCTACGAGGACATGAAGAGCCGGATCACCGGCGAGCTCAAGCGTGTCTTCCGGCCCGAGTTCCTGAACCGCGTCGACGAGGTGATCGTCTTCCACAAGCTCGAGCGTGAGGAGATCCGGCTGATCGTCGATCTCATGATCGGGCGCCTGGGTCAGCAGCTCGCGGTGCAGGGCGTGCGTATCGAGCTCACGGAGGCCGGACGCGACCTGCTGGTCGACAAGGGCTACGACCAGATGCTCGGGGCCCGGCCGCTGCGGCGGTCGATCCAGCGCTACATCGAGGACAAGCTCTCGGACGCGATGCTCGAGCGCCAGTTCCCGGCCGGCACCGTGGTCCTGGTCGACGCCGACGCCGAGGACACGAAGCTGACCGTGAACGGCGAGCCGGTCGGCGGCAGCGTCGAGCTGCCGATGATGGGTCTCGACGAACCGGTGGCTCACGGCGTCGTCGCGCCGGTCGGGCCGGCGGGCGGCTCCGAAGGACCGCCCGACGCCGGGTCAGCCGGCGCCAGCGCCTGACGTCGTGACGCGCGGCAAGACCGTCTTCACCTGCTCGCAGTGCGGGCGTCGCGAGGCGAAGTGGCTCGGCCACTGTCCGGACTGCGGCGCCTGGGACTCGTTCGTCGAGGAGACGATCACCGAGATCACGCCGCGCGGCCGCGGACGACGCAAGGCGGACGGGGGCGGCGCCTCCGGCGCCGCCCCCGTCCGCCTTGCCGACGTCGTCTCGTCCGCGACCGAGCGCTTCCCCTCCGGTATCGCCGAGCTCGACCTCGTGCTCGGCGGCGGCATCGTACCCGGCTCGCTCGTGCTCGTCGGCGGTGAGCCCGGCATCGGCAAGAGCACGCTGCTCCTGCAGGTGCTCGACAAGGTCGCCGCGTCCGGCCGCTCCGTCCTGCTCGTCTGCGGCGAGGAGTCGGCGGCGCAGGTCAAGATGCGCGCCGAGCGCATCTGTACGGCGCCGGACGACATCGCCGTGCTCGCCGAGACGCACCTCGAGCCGGTCGTCGAGGCGGTGGCGGCGATGCGTCCGGCGCTGGTCGTCGTCGACTCCGTGCAGACCCTCTACAGCGACGCCTTCACCTCGGCGCCGGGCAGCGTCAGTCAGGTGCGCGAGGCGGCCGGCGTGTTCCTGCGCCTCGCCAAAGAGACCGGCACCGCCGCGATCCTTGTCGGCCACGTCACCAAGGAGGGCGCGATCGCCGGGCCCCGCGTCCTGGAGCACGTGGTCGACACGGTGCTCCAGTTCGAAGGCGACCGGCACCGCTTCTTCCGCACCCTGCGCGCGGTGAAGAACCGATTCGGCTCGACCGACGAGCTCGGCATCTTCGAGATGACCGGCTCCGGTCTCGCCGGCGTCGCCGACCCATCGCGGCTCTTCCTCAGCGAGCACGAGCCGTCGGTCGGCGCCGCCGTCCACGTCGCGGTCGAGGGCACGCGCTGCTTTCTCGTCGAGGTGCAGGCGCTCGTGAGCCGCAGCGAGCTGGCCATGCCGCGCCGCGTCACGAACGGTTTCGACCGCAACCGCCTGGCGATGATCATCGCCGTTCTCGCGCGCCACGCGCGGCTGCCTTTGTCAACGAGCGACATTTTTGTTACTATTGCAGGCGGAATCCGCATTGACGAACCTGCGGCGGACCTCGCCGTTGCCCTCGCCATCGCCTCGGCCGAGCGTGACGTTCCGCTGTCTCCGCAGGTCGCAGTGTTCGGGGAGATCAGCCTGACGGGCGAACTTCGTTCCTGCAGTCAGTCTGAGCGTCGCGTCGGCGAAGCCGCCCGCGCGGGGCTCACGCGCGTGGTGGCGCCGGTGTCCGATGCCGGGCCGCGGCAGGACGGAGAGAGGGTCGGAGGGGCAGCCGACCTTCGTGCCGCGCTGGCGATCGCCTTCGACCACACGCCATCCCGGTCAACCGAGAACGTCGCGAGCGACGACGGGGGGGTCTGAGAGTCTTGTACCAAGTGGGCGACAAGGTCGTGTATCCGCATCACGGCGCCGGAAAGATCATGAAGATCGAGCAGAAAGAGGTGCTCGGTCAGCAGCGCGAGTACCTCACCATCCAGATCCTCCACAACGACATGACCGTCATGGTCCCGGTCGAGAACGCCGATCGCGCCGGCCTGCGCAAGGTCGTCGCCGCCGACGTCGTCGACCAGGTCATCGACGTCCTGCACGGCGACCCCACGAAGATGCCCAAGAACTGGAGCCGGCGCTACAAGCACAACCGCGACAAGCTCAAGACCGGCGACATCTTCGAGGTCACCGAGGTGGTGCGCAACCTCGCCATCCGGCACGCGGAAAAGGGACTCTCGACCGGCGAGAAGCAGATGTTCTCGAAGGCCAAGAAGATCCTCGCCAGCGAGCTCATGTACGCGCGCGACTTCGACGAGGAGCAGGCGACGCTGTTCCTCGAGGAGCTGCTCGAGACCGTCCAGTTCGGCAGTCACCCCGTCGCCGGCGAGTCGTTCGAGCCGGCGACCGTCGCCTGACTTCAGACTCGTGACCCAGTCTCCCGGAGGCAGGGGCGTGCTGGGGCCGGCGATTCGCTTCGTCTTCGCCCTTCTGGGCATCGTCGCGGGCTACCAGGTCGCCGATCGCCTGCGCCAGACGACGCTCCTGCCCGACCTCAACCGGTGGGGCGAGATCGGCTTCCTCGCCCTCATGCTGGTCGCCGGCTTTGCGATCGGCTACGGCATCGGCGCCCTGCTCGCCGCGCTGGTCCGCCGGGGGCTCGTCAAGGTCGACGAGGCCATGGCCCGGTCCACAGGCCCCGAGGTCGTCGTCGCGGCCGGCGGCGTCCTTCTGGGGCTCGGGGTCGCGGCCCTGGTCAGTGTGGCCGTCGTGCGCATCCCGTACGTGGGCGTCTACCTGCTCGTCCCGCTCTTCCTGATCAGCGGTTACTTCACTGGCTACCTCGCGGCCAAGAAGCACGTCGAGATCCTCCGCCTCATCGGCGTGCGCGGCGCCTTCGAGGGCACCATGGGCATGACGCCGGCCAAGATCGTCGACTCGAGCGCCGTCATCGACGGGCGCATCATCGACGTCGTCAAGACCGGCTTCGTCGAGGGGGAGATCCTCGTGCCGCGTTTCGTCGTCGAGGAGTTGCAGCGGCTTGCCGATTCGTCCGACTCCGAGAAGCGCGTGCGTGGACGCCGCGGTCTCGACTTCGTGCGCCGCCTGCAGAACCACTCAGGGCAGGTACGCATCGAGGACACGGACTACGCCGACATCGACGCCGTCGACGCCAAGCTCGTTCGGCTCGGCGGCGAGCTCGGCGGGATGATCCTCACCACCGACTACACGCTCAACAAGGTGGCCGAGATCCAGGGCGTCAAGGTGCTCAACGTCAACGACCTCGCCAACTCGGTGAAGTCCGCCGTGCTGCCCGGCGAGGTCATCGAGGTGAAGATCTTGCGCGAAGGGCGCGAGCACGACCAGGGCGTCGGCTACCTCGACGACGGCACCATGATCGTCGTCGAGGCCGGCGCGGCCCTGGTGGGCTCGCGCGTCTCGACCGAGGTCACCAGCGTGTTGCAGAGCCCGTCGGGCAAGATGATCTTCGGCCGGCTCGTCCGGTAGAAGGGGGGCGAACGTGGGGCGTACGACGGCCGAGGGGTCCGTCTGGGTGATCGTGGCCGCGGCCGGCGAGAGTCGCCGCATGGGCCTCCCGGACGGCGAGTCCAAACAGTTCCTGTTGCTCGGTGGCGAGCCGGTGCTCTCGCACTCGGTGCGCCGCCTGCTCGAGATGCCGGAGGTCGGCGGACTCGTCGTCGTGCTCCATCCCTCGCACACGGTGCGCTTCGCGAACCAGCTGTTCGGCTTCGACGAGAGCAAGCCGCTGCTCATCGCCGAGGGCGGCCGCGCGCGCGCCGACTCAGTGCGTGCCGGGCTGCTCGAGGTCCCCGCCGAGGTCGAAGTCATCGCCGTCCACGACGGCGCCCGTCCGCTCTTCTCGCGCCGCGTCTTCGAGAGTTGTCTCGAGGCGCTCGCCGTCGCCGACGGCGCCGTCCCGGGCATCGAGGTCAGCGACACGCTCAAGCGGGCCGGCGGCGCCGGCGTCGTCGAAGGCACCGTCGACCGTACCAGCCTCTGGGCGGTGCAGACGCCGCAGGTCTTCCGCGCGGCTTCGCTGCGCGACGTGTACGGTCGCAAGGACCTCGACGGCGCGACCGACGACGCCGCCCTGCTCGAGCGGGCGGGCTACAAGGTCGCGGTGGTTCCGTCGACGCCGGCCAACGTCAAGATCACGACGCCCGCCGATCTGCCGCTCGCCGGGGCGCTGCTCTCGTGGGAGGCCGAAGCTGACGTTTAGGGTCGGCCAGGGCTACGACGCCCACCGCTTCGCGCCCGGCCGGCGGCTCGTGCTCGCCGGCGTCGAGGTCGAGCACCCCGAGGGCCTCGCCGGCCACTCCGACGCCGACGTCGTCACGCACGCGCTGATGGATGCACTGCTTGGCGCTGCGGGCCTCGACGACATCGGCGCCCTCTTTCCCGACGACGACCCCGCCTACGAGGGCGCCTCGAGCGTCGCCCTGCTGCGCGAGGTGGTCTCGAGGGTCCGAGCCACCGGGTGGGTCGTCGGCAATGTCGACGTGACGGTCGTCTGCGAACGTCCGCGGCTGGCGCCCTACCGGCAGGCGATGCGCGCGGCGCTGGCGGGCGCGCTCGGGCTCGCCGAGGACGCCGTGGGCATCAAGGCGACGACGACCGAGGGGATGGGCTTCGAGGGCCGCGGCGAGGGTGTCGCGGCGAGCGCGGTGTGCCTGCTGCAGCGGGCGGAGTGACGAAGAGGCCGGCTTTCGCCGGCCTCTTCGGTGCCGAGCGCCGGCCGGTTCCGCGGCCGGCCTGGCCGCTCAGGTCGTGCCCTCGTCCTTGCCCTTCTCGATCTGCGCCTGGTCCGGCTCGTCGATCTCGTCGGTGCCGTCTTCGTTCAAGCCCTTCTTGAACCCGCGGATGCTCTGTCCGAGCCCCTTGCCGAGCTTGGGCAGGCGCGTGGCGCCGAAGAGCAGCAGGACGATCGCCAGGATGATGAGGAGTTCAGGTCCGCCGAGGTTGGGCATGTGGCTCTCTCGCTCCGTGTCGGGGTGCGGTGTCGCCTGAAGAGGCGCCGGCGGCCTTGACGATGGCCGGCGCCCGATGCAGGCATCCAGTCACCCAGACTGTACGGTGTCGGGTGGCCACAATCAAGGCGAGGCGGCCGGCGCCCGTGTGCGGCAGGACGGGTGCGCGGCGCGGAGCCGGCGGGCGTCAGTAGTCGCGCAGCGTGTCCAGGCGGGCGGCGAGAAAGCGCGCCAGTCCGGTCGCGTCGTCGAGGTCGAACCGCGGGACCGCCACCAGCTCGGCGTCGGTGACGAATGCCAGCGCCTCGCCCTCCGCGCAGAGCGGCTCGGCGTGGCCGGCGTCGCGGCGGAAGACCTCGATCTTGTGCGGCGCGCTGCGTTTGTAGCCCTCGGCGACGACCAGGTCGAAGCCGGCGAAGAAGCGGCGCGCGATCTCCTCGACGGGCAGCTCCCCGGAGAGGCGGGTGACGAACGCCAGGCGCGCGGGCGAGGCGACGGCGTACGCCTCGCCGCCGGCCTGGCCGTGGCGCCACGAGTCCTTGCCGGGGTGGTCGATCTCGAAGTCATGCGCGTCGTGCTTCACGCTGCCGACGCGCAGGCCGAGCGCGGTCAGCGCGGGGATCAGGCGCTCGACGAGCGTCGTCTTGCCCGAGTCGCTCTTGCCGACGACGGCGACGAGGGCGGGCTGCGCAGGAGCTGCGGTGCCCGCTCGACGCTCTCGCCTCCTCGAAGTCATCCATGGTGTTGATGTTATGGAAGACCGCCGCATCCGCGAAAGGCACCGTCGTCACGCGAAGCTCCGCGAAGGCGTCGGTGATGCGGTGGCTGCCCATCGCGAGCAGGGCTTGCATCTGCCGGAGGCAGCCGGGGCCGTAGACCGCGAAGAGCGGCTCGCGGTGCGGCCCGACGACCGGCAGGCTGACGTCGTGGCCGGGGAAGGCGGCGAGGACCCGCGCCGCAGCGGCCAGGTCGGGCGCGGCGAGGTCGGCGGCGAGGGCGAAGACCGGCGCCCCGAAGCGCTCGAGCGCCGTGACGATGCCCGCGAGCGGCGACGCACCGGGGTGGGCGTCGGGCAGGAGCTCGACGCCGGCGATGTCGCCGAGGTCGAGCTCCTGCCCGACGCCCACCGAGACGACCACGGTGGGGAAGAGCCGGCGCAGGAAGTCCACGTTGCGCCGGAGCAGGGTCTGGCCCTCGAGGACGAGAAAACGCTTGTCGACGCCGGTCCTGCGGCTGCGGCCGCCGGCGACCAGGAGGCCGACGCGGACGCCGCCTTCGTTCTCGCCGGCGCATCTGGTTTCGTCCGGCGCAGAGCGTCTGTCGGGGGCGTGGGTCATGGGCAGCAGTGTACCCCGAGGCCGGGTCGCTCCTCGCATCGGCCACGACTCCCCAGATACAATCGCCCCGTCCGTCCACGTCGTCGCCGAGGGGTGGGAACATGGGTGACAAAGCCGACCGGCCGCTGGTCGTCGCCGTCGTGGGGAGCCCGACGGCCGAAGGGCAACACCTCGGTCCTCGTCGACGCCGCACTTGGCGAGCTGGAGCGGCGCGGCGCTGCGGTGACCAAGCTGATGCTCGGCGACCACCACATCGCGCCGTGTCTGGGACACGACACCTGCGGCGATCTCGAGCGCTGCCCGCAAGGGGACGACGTGGCCGAGCTCCTCGCCACGGTCTACGCCGCCGACGGGCTGCTGCTCGCGACGCCGGTCTACTACGAGAACGTGACCGCGCAGATGAAGGCGTTCATCGACCGCAACGTCTTCCAGTACGCCCACGACATCTTCCTGGCACCGAAGGTCGTCGGGCTGCTCGCGGTCACGGCCGAGACAGGCCTGGACGACACCCTCGCCGCGCTGCGCCGTTTCGTCGCCCTCTCGACCGAGGGCGACGTCCTGGTCTTCAGCATGGGAGGGTTCGCCGACAAGGCCGGCGCTGCCGCGGGGGACGACGAGCTGCTGGAAGCAGCGCGCGGGCTGGCCGCCGACATGGCGGGCGCGCTGTTCTGAGAGACCGGCCGCGTCCCGCGGCCGTCAGCCCTTGCGCCCGCCTGCCGGCTTCGGCGGCCGGATCACGCGCGCCTCGGTGACGATCATGTCGACCTTGAGGTCGTGCGGCGCGCACGGAAGCTCGTCGACGAGCTGCGCCTCGAAGGCAAGGGCGACCCGCGGCGTGCCGGCGCGGAGCGCCGGAAGGTACGTGTCGTAGAACCCGCCGCCGTAGCCGCAACGGGCACCGTCGATGGAGAAGGCGGCGCCCGGGACGACGACGGCGTCGATCCGCCGTGGAGGGACAGCGGGCAGACCCTCGCGGGGCTCGGGGATGCCCCACGCGCCCGGCTCGACGTCGGTGTCGGGATCGGCGACGAGTCGCGCCTCGAGCAGGCGCGGACCGACGACGCGTGGCAGGGCGACGGCCGCTCCGCGCGCGTGGAGCGCGTCCTGCAGCGGTCGCGTGTCGACCTCGCTGCGGAACGAGGCGAACAGCAGGACGCACCCGGCGCGACGCAGCTCGGGGAGGTCGGTGGCCCGTGCGCAGACGAGCGCGCTGAGGCGCGCCCGTTCGGCGGGCGCCAGCGCGTCGCGCGCCGCGAGGGCGCGCTCGCGCGCCGCGCGCTTGGCGCGCGCCACGTCGGCCGTGAGGTCGTCTGCGGCGGAGGTCATGGGGCGACTCCTGAAGGGGCGTCCCGCGGCGCCTCGGACCCGTCTCGTGCACAGGGCTGGCAACGCTTCGCGCGGGGCGGTCGACGGCGGACGGGTGTCAAGGCCCTATAGTATAGCCAGCCGCCGCGGCGGGCCGCGGCGACTGCTGAGAGAGACCAGGGAACGATGCCGGCCTGGGCCCCCGTCCGGCGAAGGGAGAGAGCGTGGCCGTGCGCTCCCACGAGGAGCTTTCGCTGGCGACGGTGTTCGCGCGCACCTTGCGCAGCCTGCTTGCCCTCACGTCGACCGAAGAGCCGCGCGCCTGGCCTTCGGCGGCCGACGTGCGGGCGGCGACGCCTGCCGACGCGCGCATGCCCACGGCGCTCTTCCGCTACCTGCAGTTCGGGATCCTCCCCGAGATCCTCGGCGCCAGTGCGGGGCCGGCGATCTACCTCGCCGCGAAGCGGTTCAGCCGCGACCTCGGCCTGCACTCGATCCAGGCACTCAAGGACTGGTTCCGCGAGATGGAGCTCGGCGAGCTCGAGGTCGAGTTCGACGAGGAGCGCGTCCTCGTCAAGCTCACGCACTGCCTGAGCTGTCAGCGTCTGCCGGCCGCCGGCACGCCGCTCTGCGACATGGAGCGTGGCATCATCGACGGCGTGCTCGAGGCCATCACCGGGACCGAGGTCTTCACCAAGGAGACCCTGTGCTGGGGGCTCGGCGACACGGTGTGCCAGTTCGAGGGGTACAGCGGTCCGCAGGTCGGTTACCTCTATCGAGAGAACGGCTTCCATCCCGACGCCCAGCGCCGCCTGCTCGCCCAGCTTGCCGACCAGGCCGACGTGGCGCTCGAGAACCTGCGCCTGATCGACGAGCGTAAGGCGCACGAGCTGCGCGACCCGCTCACCGGCCTCTTCAACTTCCGTCATCTGCGCGAGCGCGCCGCCTTCGAGCTCGAGCGCGCCCGCCGCTACGGCCGCAAGGTCGCCTTCGCCATCCTGGACCTGGACGACTTCGCCCGCGTGAACGAGCAGGCCGGCAGGGACGGCGGCGACGAGGTGCTGTGTCACTGGGCGGCGGCCCTTACCGCGCAGCTGCGCAGCTGCGACCTCGTCTGCCGCTACGGCGCCGACGAGTTCCTGCTGGTCATGCCGGAGACCGCCGACCAGCAGGCCGACGCGGCGCTCGAACGGGTCCTCGCGGCGATGCGCGAGCTGGCCGTCGAGGTCGGCGGGATCTCATTCGCGCTGACCGCGTCGGCCGGTGTGGCGACGTACCCGGAGGACGGCCAGAACCCCGAGGAGCTCGTCGCCAAGGCGGCCACGACCATGTACACGGTCCGCGCCGGCGGGCCCGGTCGCATCGGCTTCTACTCGAGCCCCGAGGCGTAGCCCGCGGATCCGCGCGTGGCGGCCGCGGGCGGCGCACTGCGGTACGCGGCGAGGTCAGCTCCCAACGCCTTCGACGGCCCTTTCGGTGGTACCCTCCCCGACCGTGGCCTCGCGCATCGACATCCTCGCCGTCGGCGGCCTCAGCCGCGACCTCAAGCCCGCGTTCGAGCACTACCGCCGTCTGCTCGTGCCGCTCTGCGAGCTTCGCGTGCGGGAGGCGCGTGAGTTCGCCTTGCGTGGCAGGCCCGCCGCCGACGTCCTCCGCGACGAGGGCCGGCGGCTGCTGGCCGCCTGGCCTGAGCGCGGTGTCTCCGTGGCGCTCGCCGTCGACGGGAGGGCGCACGACACACCGGGCCTGGCGCGGCAGCTGCAGGAGTGGCTCGAGCGGGGCGAGGTCACGTTCGTGGTGGGCGGCTCCCTGGGTCTCGCCCCCGACGTGCTCGAGCGCGCCTCCGAGCGGCTCTCGCTCTCGCGCCTGACCCTGCCGCACCAGCTCGCTCGCGTGGTGCTCGCGGAGCAGCTCTTCCGCGCTCTCAAGATCGCCCGCCGCGAGCCGTACCACCACTGAGCGGGAACGAGGGCGCCGCCGCGAGCAGGCGCCGCGAGCAGATAGAATGGGCGGCACGGCCGCGCGGGCCGCGCCCGGAGCACGTCCACCACCCGACGGGGTGACTCCATGAGCGACCGACTGTACGACTTCGCCGGCCTCGCCGCCTCCCTGGAGGAGGCGCTGGCCGGCGTGCTCGACGAAGCCGGCGGCGAGGCGGCCGGCGAGGACGCGGCCGTTGCCGCGCCGCCCCCGGCCGCGATCGAGCTCACCCTGCCGCCGCGGCGCGAGCAGGGCGATGTGACGACGAACGCCGCGCTCGTGAACGCGAAGCGCGCGCGCCGCGCGCCGCGCGAGCTGGCCGAGCGTCTCGGTGACGCCTGGATGGCGGCCGGCGGCGATGCCGCGTGCGACCGCTTCGCGATCGCCGGCCCAGGCTTTCTCAATCTCTTCCTGAGCCCGTCGTGGTTCCGCGGCGCCGTGCAGCGCATGACCGTCGCCGGCGCCGACTACGGCGGCGGCGTCGTACCGCCCGATCGCCGGCGACGCATCAACGTCGAGTACGTGAGCGCCAACCCCGTCGGTCCGCTGCATGTAGGCAACGCGCGCTACGGCGCCATGGGCGACGCGCTCTGCCGTATGTTCGAGTTCGCCGGCCACGACGTCGGCCGCGAGTACTACGTCAACGACGCCGGGACGCAGATGGTGCTCTTCGGCCAGACCCTCGCGGCGCGTTACGCCGAGCGCCTCGGCATCGCCGCCGACGTGCCCGAGCAGGGCTACCAGGGGGCATACGTCACCGATATGGCGGCGCAGTTGCTGGCCGAGCGCGGCGAGCGATACCGAGAGTCGGTCGCCGCCGCGGCTCCGGACATGACCCGCCTCCCTGACGGCGTCGTCGACGAGCTCAAGCTGTGGGGCCGGGACCGCATGGTGGCGCAGTTCAGGGAGACCTTGGGCCGCCTGCGCATCGGCCACGACATCTGGACCAACGAGAGCTCGCTCTACGAGGGGCCCGGCGAGCACCGGGGCTTCCGCGGAGAGGTCGCCAAGGCGCTCGCCGAGCTCGACGGCGAGGACCTGCTCTACGAGCACGAGGGCGCCGTCTGGCTCAAGACCACGGCGTACGGCGACGACAAGGACCGCGTCCTCGTCCGCTCCAGCGGTGAGGCGACCTACTTCCTCTCCGACATCGCCTACCACCGCGACAAGATGGACCGCGGATTCGCCGACATGATCGACATCTGGGGGGCCGATCATCACGGTTATGTCCCGCGGATGAAGGCGGCGTTCACGGCCCTGCCGCCCCACGATCCGGACCGGCTGGAGCTGATCATCGGGCAGTTCGTGAACCTGCTCGAGGGCGGTGAGCAGAAGCGCATGTCGAAGCGCAAGGGGACGATCGTCACCGTCGACGACCTCGTCGACGCGATCGGCGTCGACGCGACGCGCTTCACCATGGTGTCACGCTCGCACGACACACCCCTCGACATCGATCTCGAGCTGGTCGTGCGACAGTCGAGCCAGAACCCCGTCTACTATGTGCAGTACGCACACGCGCGCATCTGCAGCATCCTGCGCACGCTCGAGGAGCGGACGGGGCGACGCCCGCCGGCCCAGGTGCCGCAGGTCACCCTCGAGGATGACGAGAAGGCGCTCGTGCTCACGCTGGCGCGCTTTCCGTTCGTCGTGCTCGCGGCGGTGGAACAGCGGGCGCCGCACCGGGTCCACACGTACCTTGGCGAACTGGCCGCCCAGTTCCACGTCTTTTATCGGACGTGCCGCGTCCTCGTGGACGACGCCGACGTGTCGGCGTTCCGTACCGCGCTCTGCGTCGCGACCCGGCAGACGCTCGCCCGCGGGCTCGACCTGCTGGGCGTGAGCGCTCCCGAGGCGATGTGACGCTCCTGGACGCCGGATGACGGCGGGGCGGGGAACGGCGCGATCGCCGTGCCCCGCCCCGCCGTCATGGAGTCAGTACTGGGCCGCCGTCAGGCGACGAAACGTTGATGCGCCCAGTCGCGCAGCTCGTCGAACTGCTCCGGCGTGAGCTCGCGCTCGAGTCCGAGCAGGTGAGAGACGGCGACGTTGGCATGTCCCAGCAGGAGCCGGTCGACGACGCTGTCGAGGACGATCTGGGCGACCTCACGCCCGGGGATCGCGGGCGTGTACACGTAGGCGATGTTCCTTTTGTCCTGCGCGAGAAGGTGCTTCTTCACGAGGTTGTTCATGACCGTCATGACCGTGGTGTAGGCGATCTTGCGGCGCTCGCGCAGGGTCTCGTAGACATCGCGGACGGTGGTCTTCTCCTTCTCCCACACGATCGCGAGGATGTCCGCCTCGAGGGACCCGATGCCGGTGAAGGGCGCGCCCTTGGTGCTGCGCAGCCACTTCGGCTGTCTAGGCTCGACATACTCCATGAGTACCCCCTGGTCGCCCCGTGACGACAGTCCCGAACCGCCGTCGCGGCCCGTATGTACGCTTTCGTACGCGTCATGACCAGAATCGGCGCGCTTCAAACCGTCAGCCGTCGGGCGGTCCGCCGGCAGAGGCTGCGGCTGCTAGAATCGGCGCCGGCTGAGCCGAAAGGAGAGACTCATGAAGGTCTTCATCGCGGTCGACCTGGAGGGCGTCTCCGGCGTCGTCCACGAGTGGGAGACCGATCCTGGCGCACGCGGATACCCGCGCGCTCGGGCGGCCATGCTGGCGGACCTCCTTGCCGCCCTCGACGGCTGTCGCGCCGCCGGCGCCGACGAGATCGTCGTCTGCGACGCGCACAACGACGGCGGCAACCTCGACCCCGACGCCATGCCCGCCGGCGTCACCCTCACGTCCGGGTCGCCGACCCCCGGCGGCATGATGGAGGGTATCGGACCCGGGTTCGACGCCGCCCTCTTCGTCGGCTACCACGCCCGGGCCGGGACGCCGGGCGCCGTCCTCGAGCACACCTGGACGTACAGGGTGTTCGGCGTCTCGGTCGGCGGCGTCGAGCTCGGCGAGTTCGGCCTCGGCGCCATGCTCGCCGGCCACCACGGCGTGCCGGCGGTGTACGTTTCGGGGGACGACAAGGTCGCGGCCGAGGCGCGCGCCCTGGTGCCGGGCATCACCGCGACGGTCGTCAAACAAGGGGTCATGCGTACCAGCGCGGCGCTCGTGCCGCCGGACGTGGCCCGCGCCCGTATCCGCGCCGACGTCGAGGCGGCGCTCGGGAACGCCTCGGGGATCACGCCGCTCGAGTGGTCGGGCGACCCGCTCGTGCTGACGTTCACCCGGGTGCCCTTCTGCGACGCGGCGTCGGCCTACCCGGGGGCGCGGCGCTTCGACGGACGCACGCTGGAGATCCGCGGAGACGACTTCGTCACGCTCTACCGCGGCTTTCTCGCCTGCGTCGACCTGGCGTACCTCGTGGCGCTCTAGAAGGGACGCCCGCCGCCTTGAAGGGGCGCGGCGGCTCATGGTGTAATGGCCGCGCGAGCGGATGTAGTGTAGTTGGTAACACGTCAGCTTCCCAAGCTGAAGATCGCGGGTTCGAGTCCCGTCATCCGCTCCAGATCCTCCCTCCGGACCCCGCCTTGCCGCCGGCGCCGCCGCACTTTCGCGCCGTCGCCTCGCGTACCCCGCGGACAGCGCCGGCCCGCATCCGCTCAGGACCGCCTCTTGACTCAAGTCAGGTAGACCGATGGCCGATATTAGGCTATCCTAAGAGCGGCGCCGGACGTCGTGCTCCACGGTGTGCCGACGCGACGCGCCCCATGCTGAGACACGACCGGGAGGACCCGCGGTGGAGAAGCTGACGCAGAGCGTCGAGGAGTACCTCGAGGCGGTCTTCAAGCTCACCCGCGACGGCTCCCCGGCGACGGTCGGCCAGGTCGCCGCGGCGCTCGACGTCTCGCCGCCGTCGGTCTCGGAGATGGTGCGCCGTCTGCGCGCTGCGGGGCTCGTGGCCGACGACGGTGGCAGCGGCGTCACGCTGACCGCCGACGGCCGCGCCGAGGGCGCCCGTCTCGTGCGCCGGCACCGCCTCAGCGAGCGCTTTCTCGTCGACGTCCTCGACATGCCGTGGGACGCGGTCCACGAGGAGGCCTGCAAGCTCGAGCACGCCCTCAGCCCCGAGGTCGAGGCGCGGCTCGCGGCACAGCTCGGCAACCCGCGGACCTGTCCCCACGGCCAGGTAATCCCCGACGAGGACGGCGAGCTCGACGAGGAGCCCGTCCGCCCGCTGTCGACGCTCGACGCCGGCGACGCCGGCACGATCAGCTGCGTCACCGAAGAGAAGGCGGACCTCCTGCGCTATCTCGCTTCGCTCGGCCTGCTGCCTGACACTGACATCGCGGTCGAGAGCGTCGCCCCGTTCGGCGGCCCCGTCCTGGTGCGCGTCGCCGGGGCGCAGTACGCGCTCGGACGCGAGGTGGCGGGCAAGATCATGGTCCGCGGCTGACGGTGGGCGCCTGCCCCGCGTGTGAGTCCCGCGCGCGCGCCGCCGGCGCGCCTCCGGTCGTCTGCCTCGCCGGTAACCCCAACGTCGGCAAGTCGTCGCTCTTCAACCAGCTGACCGGGGAGGACTGCGAGACCGCCAACTGCGCCGGTGTCACGACCGAGGCGACGAGCGTCTGCACGCGCTGGGCTGGCACGGCGGTCGAGGTCATGGACCTGCCCGGGGTGTACGGCCTGGACGTGAGCGGCGGCGACCAGGTCGCCGCGCGCGCCGCGTTGCTGGACGCGCGGCCGGACGTGGTCGTCGCCGTCGTCGACGCCACCAACCTCGCGCGCAACCTCTTCCTCGTCCTGCAGCTCCTCGACCTCGGCTACCGCGTGGTCGTGGCGCTGAACCTTGTCGACGAGGCGCGGCGCCGCGCCCTCGAGATCGACGCGCGCCGCCTCGCCGAGCTTCTCGGCGTGCCGGTCGTCCCCACGGTCGCCCCGCGCGGCGAGGGCCTCGACGAGCTGACGAGGGTGGTCCTCGCCGTCGCGACGTCGTCGAACGGGCTCGGCCGCGGCGCGGAGCGCAGCTACGGCGAGGCCGTCGACGACCGGCTCGACGAGCTCGCGGTCACCGTCGGCCAGCGGCTCTCGGGTCGTGCGCCGGCGTACGGGCTCAGCGCCCGCGCCGCCGCCGTCGCGCTGCTCGAAGGCGACACCGCCGTCGCCGCCGCGAGCGGCCTCGTCGCGGAGGGGCTGCTCACACTGGCAGACGACACCCTTCCCCTCGAGATCGCCCGCCGGCGGCACGAGGCGGCGCGAGAGATCGCCGCCGAGAGCAGCCACGCCCCGCAGCGGCGCGGCTCCGAGACCTGGTGGCGGGTCACGACCGCGCCGCTCACCGGCATCCCGATCCTGATCGGCGTGATGGCGGCGATCTTCGCCGTCCTCTTCTTCGTCGGCGACCTGCTTGCCCGCGCCCTCACGACCGCGTGGACGGCCGTGGTGTCGCCGATCCTGGAGAGCGCGGTGGGCGCGCTCTTCGGCGAGGGCGATCTCGGCGCTTCGATCTTGTGGGGTCTCGACGGCGGCATCCTCGCGATCCTCGCCGTCGGGATCCCGTACATCCTCACCTTCTACTTCATCCTCGCCTTTCTGGAGGACTCGGGCTACCTCAACGCCGCCGCCTTCCTCACCGATCGCGTGATGCACCGGTTCGGGCTCCACGGCCGGGCCGTGATCCCGCTCATCGCCGCCGGCGGCTGCAACGTCCCGGCGGTGATCGCCACGCGCTCGCTCTCGAGCATGCGCGAGCGCGCCATCGCGGCGACGCTCATCTCGCTGACCCCGTGCAGCGCGCGGACCGCCGTGATCCTGGGCGCGGTCGCCCTGTTCGCGGGCTGGCAGTGGGCGCTCTTCGTCTACGCCGTGCTCATCGTCGTCGGGGTCGGCGCCGGACTGGCGACTCAACCGGCTGCTGCCCGGACAGGGCGGTCCTCTGGTGATGGAGATGTTCCCCTTCCGCCGGCCGGTCCTTCGTCAGGTCGCCGGCAAGACGTGGCGCCGCTTTCGCGAGTTCGTCTGGGACGCGGCGCCGATCATCCTCGCCGGCAGCTTCATCCTCGGGGCCCTCTACGAGACCGGGGCGATCTGGGAGCTCACCGACGCCATGGGGCCGATCGTCGAGGACTGGCTCCTCCTGCCGCCCGTCGCCGGGCCTGACCCTGTTGTTTGCCGTCCTGCGCAAGGAACTCGCCCTGCAGCTCCTGATCGCCTTCGCCGCGGTGAGCGTGGCCAACGCCGAGGACCTGACCAACTTCATGACGACGAGCCAGATCGTGACCTACGCCGTCGTGAACTCGATCTACATCCCCTGTGTCGCGACGATCGCCGTGCTGGGCCGCGAGCTGGGCTGGCGGCGCACCGCGGCGATCTCGTTCGGCACCGTCGTGCTGGCGATCGCCGTCGGCGGCGTCATCGCCCGGCTGGTACCGCTGCTCGGCGCCTGACGGCGGCTCGGGCGTCGTCGCCGCGACTCAGGGCGCCTCGCCGCGCCTCACGCGCTGCCGCCGTCCCGCCTCAGGCGTTCGCCAGCGCCCACTCGATGGTCGCCGTCGCGACCTCCGGCGAGCGCGCCGGGGCGCGGTGACCGCCCGATTCGACGGCGATGAAGCGCGTCGGCGGCGCCAGCACTGCGGCCAGGCGCTGGCTGTGCGCGAAGGGCACCGCGTCGTCGTCGCGCGCGTGGGCGAGCAGGACGCGGGGCAGGCCGCGCGCGGACTCGACGAGGTCGACGGTCTCGAGGATCGGGCGCAGCGACGCGGAGTCGAAGCGGCCTGCGGAAGGGACGTCGGCGGAGCTTGGCGCAAGCCCCCGGTCGAGGCGCTCGAGACCGTCGAGCAGGGACTGAGGGTCCGCGGGGCAGAGGAGGACGAGCGAGCGGAAGAGCGCCGGGTCCTCGCGGGCCGCGAGCAGCAGCAGGAAGCCGCCCATGCTCGAGCCCCTGCCCGCGACCCACGGCGCCCCGGACTCGCGCCGCAGCGTCTCGCCGGCGGCGCTCACGTCGTGCCGGCCACCGGCGTCCATGACTCCTTCGCTCTCGCCGTGACCGCGGAAGTCGAAGACCAGGGCGGCGAGGCCGCGCCGCGCCGCCTGCTCGCCCATCACGGCGTGGTTCTCCTTGCGGCTGCCGGCGCCGTGACAGACGAGCAGCGCCCCGCGCGGCCTCCCGGCGGGCGGGTAGAGCAGGCCCGCGAGACGGAGGCCGTCGCTCTCGAAGGTCAGACGCCGCGGCGCGGGGGGCTCGGTGTCGGTGTGGAGTGGGCCCACGTCCGCAGTCTACCGTCCCGGATGGCGGCCTCGCCCGCCCTGTGATGGAATACCGACGGTCATAGCGGGTGGGCCGGCGTGGCCGGCGTCCCGCCGAACGCGCCGGCCGGGCCGGCGACCCGGAGGTCTTATGCGCGAGGTCAACGTCGGTCACAAGCGGCTGGCCGACTACCGCTCCATCGTCTCCCGCGAGCTCATGGCCGAGATCGACGGGCTCGCGGCCAAGCTGCGCGGCAAGCGCGTGCTGCACGTCAACGCCACCGCCTTCGGCGGCGGCGTCGCCGAGATCCTCTACACCCTCGTGCCGCTGCTCGCCGACGTCGGGCTCGAGGTGGAGTGGCGGATCCTCGGCGCGCCGCCGGAGTTCTTCAACGTCACCAAGGGCTTTCACAACGGCCTGCAGGGGCACGCGTTCGATCTGACCAACGACGTCCGCATGGCCTGGGAGACGGTCTGCTGCGCCAACGCCGCGGAGCTCGACCGGCACTACGACTTCATCGTCGTCCACGACCCCCAGCCGCTCGCCATGCGCCACTTCGCGTCCCTGGCCGGCGACGGCGCCTCGCACTGGGTCTGGCGCTGTCACATCGACACGTCCACGCCCGACCGTGCCCTCTACGAGTACTTCGCACCGTTCATCGACGAGTACGACGCCGCCGTGTACACGCTGCGGGACTACGTGCCCCAGGGGCTCACGGTGCCGGTCGTCGAGGTCGCCCCGACCATCGACCCGCTGGCGCCCAAGAACATGGCGCTCTCGCCTGAGGACGCCGCCTACATCGTGCGCCAGTTCGGCATCGATGTGGAGCGTCCGCTCCTCCTGCAGGTATCGCGCTTCGACCCGTGGAAGGACCCGCTCGGCGTGGTCGACGTCTACCGGGAGGTCAAGGAGCAGCGCGGCGACGTCCAGCTCGCCCTCGTCGGCTCCATGGCGAGCGACGACCCTGAGGGCTGGGACTACCTCGAGAAGGTCATCGAGTACGTCGGCGACGACCAGGACGTCTTCATCCTCTCTAACCTCGACAACGTCGGCTCGGTCGAGATCAACGCCTTTCAGTCGCACGCCGACGTCGTGCTGCAGAAGTCGACCCGCGAGGGGTTCGGGCTGACGGTGACGGAAGCCCTCTGGAAGGCGCGGCCGACGATCGGCGGCGCCGTCGGCGGCATCCCGCTGCAGATCAGCGACGGGGAGACGGGGTACCTCGTCCGCAGCGCCGCCGAGTGCGCCGTGCGCTGCCTGGAGGTGCTCGCCGACCCGGAGCGGCACCGCCTGATGGCCCTCAAGGGTAAGGAGCACGTGCGGACGCACTTCCTGACGCCCCGCCTGCTCCGCGACGACCTGCGACTGTTCAACGACCTGCTCGAGGGGAAGATAGGGCCTAAGGCGTAGGGGCGGACGGCCGCAGGCGGGCGGCCCAAAGCGCGAAGGGCGAGAGGAGGCGGGGATGACCGGAGTGGCGCTCGAGGGTCGTCGCCTCGTCGTGGTCGCGAACCGCGGCCCCGTCTCGTTCCACAGCGACCCGCACGGCGAGCCGGTCGTGACGCGCGGCCCAGGCGGCCTCGTCACGGTCCTCACCGAGGTCCTGCGCAAGCACCCGGGAACGTGGGTCGCGGCGGCGCTCGGTGACGAGGAGGCGCGGCTGGCCGCGCGCGGCGACGCGGTGGACGTGACCCTTGACGGCGACGCCTACCGTCTGCGCTACGTCGCCCTCGACTCCGGCGCCTACCACAAGTACTACAACATCGTCGCCAACCCGATGCTGTGGTTCATCCAGCACTACCTCTGGGACCTGGGCTGGCATCCGGACATCGCGGCCAACGAGACCGACGCCTGGGAACAGGGCTACGTCCCCGTCAACCGGCGGTTCGCGGAGGCGGTGCTTGCCGAGCTGGGCGACGAGCCGGCGGTGGTCATGCTCCACGACTACCACCTCTACCGCGTCGCCCCGGTCATCCGCGCGGCGGGGGGCGACGTGTTCCTCCACCAGTTCGTGCACATCCCTTGGGCGCAGTCGGACTACTGGCGGGTGCTGCCCGACCCCATCCGGCGCGCCGTCTTCGAGGGCCTGCTCGCCAACGACGTCGTCGCCTTCCACACCGAGCACTATGTACGCAACTTCCTGCAGGGCTGCTCGGACCTGCTCGACGCCGACGTCGACTTCGCCCGTCGCGTCGTCCGCGTCGACGGACGTGAGGTCTGGGTGCGCGCGTATCCGGTCTCGATCGACCCCCTGGCGCTGCGCGCGGCGGCGGAGTCGCAGCGCGCGGCGGCGGCGGAGAAGGACCTCCTCGCCCGCCGCCGCGACCATCTGATCCTGCGCGTCGACCGCCTCGACCCGTCCAAGAACGTCATCCGTGGCTTCGTCGCCCTCGGCCGCTTCCTCGAGCTGCACCCCGAGTTCAGGGAGCGCTTCACCTTTCTCGCCCTGCTGCAGCCCTCGCGTGAGGACGTCGAGGAGTACGTCCTCTACCGGGAGCGCGTCGAGCGCGTCGTCGCCGACATCAACACCCGGCACGGCACGACCGACTGGATGCCGATCGACCTACGCATCCAGGACGACTTCCCGGTGACGCTGGCGGCCTACAAGCACTACGACGCGCTGCTGGTGAACGCGATCAGCGACGGCATGAACCTGGTCGCCAAGGAGGGACCCGTCCTGAACGGGCGCGCCGGCGTGCTGATCCTCTCGGAACACGCCGGCGCGCACGAGGAGCTCGGCGCTTTCGCCCTCGGGGTGAACCCCTTCGACATCGAGCAGCAGGCCGACGCGTTCCACAGGGCGCTCACGATGGAGCCGGACGAGCGGCGCGTGCGGGCCCACAACCTGGTGCGTGTGGTCGAGGAGAACACCGTCGAGAAGTGGGTCGCGACCCAGTTCGCCGACATGCGTCGCAAGCTCGGCGGTGGCGGCCGGGAGGGCGCGGGCGTCAGGCGGTAAGGCCGCGGTACACGGCCTCGTAGCCGGCCGCCATGGCGTCGACGCCGAAGCGCTCGGCGACGCTCGCCCGACAGGCTCCCGGGTCTATCTCGGCCAGCCGACCGACCGCGGCGACCATGCCGTCGACGTCGTCGCAGACGAAGCCCCCGACGCCGTCCTCCACCACTTCGGACACTGAACCGGCGCGCAGGGCGACGACCGGGGTGCCCGCGGCCATCGCCTCGATCATCACGATCCCGAACGGCTCCGGCCAGAGGATCGGGAAGAGGAAGGCGCTCGCCCCGGCGAAGAGGTCGCGCTTCTCGGCATCGCTCACCTCGCCCAGGTAGACGATCTGCTCGTCGTCGATCTCGGGCGCGACGCGCCGCTCGAAGTAGTCTCGATACCACTCCTGGACGACGCCTGCCATGAGCAGCCGTCGCCCCGTGCGCCGGGCGACCTCGATGGCGAGGTGAAAACCCTTGTCCTCGCAGACACGGCCGAAGGCGAGCAGGTAGTCGTCCTTGCGCTCGCGGTAGGGCCAGCCGTCGACGGGCAGGGCGTTGTAGACGGTGGCCGCCCAGCGCATGCCGGCAGGGCCGAGGGTGCGCTGGAAGTCGCTGATGCTGACGTAGCCGACGGCGTCGCGGAACTGCTCGTAGAAACCGTAGGCGGCGGGGTCGAAGGCGCAGTGCACGGTGTGCGCCATGCGCCGCCGGAGGTCGCCGCCGAAGGCGACGCCGAGGAAGCCCGAGTGGTCGTGGACGACGTCGAACGCGCCGTCCCGGCGTATCTCGTCGAGGGCCCACGAGGCGTGCCGGGCGTCGTAGGGCGTGCGTCCTATCTCGCCCGGCATCTGCACGGGGAACAGCGCTGTGCAGCTCGGCCGCGGTGTCCGAGTCGCCGGTCGCGAAGAGGTGCACCTCGTGGCCGCGGGCGACGAGGCCGTCGCACAGGTGCTTGACGACCCACTCGGTGCCACCGTAGCCCGCGGGCGGCACCGCGATCCACGGCGGCGCGATCTGGGCGATCCTCATGATCGGATTCTATCTGACGGGCCGTGCACTAGCCCGGCGACGCCGATGGGCTGTGAACGGCAGCCGTTTTGCCGATAGAGTGAGCGCCATGCTCCTCTACCTCGACTGCGCGAACGGCGTCAGCGGCGACATGCTGGTCGCGGCTCTTCTCGACCTGGCGGGCGCCAGGCCCGGCAAGAAGGGACCGCTCGAGCGGGTCGTTCGGCCCGCCCTCAAGGCGGCCGGCATCGACCCGCGTCTCGTGGTGATCGAGTCGGTGACGAGCGGCGGCGTGGAGGCGCTCTCGTTCAGGGTCGCGGACGCCCCCGGTTTCGCCACCTTCGACGAGCTCATCCTGGCGATGTACGCGTCGAAGGTCGACGAGGCCGTGGCCGACGACGTGGCCGCCGTCGCGCAGCGCATGGCCGCAGCCGAGCGTGAGGTGCACGGCGAGGGGGAGGATCACCTTCACGAGCTCAGCGGTATCGACACCGCCGCCGACCTGATCAGTGCGGCGGCGCTCATGCACCACCTCGGCCCGAGGGGCGTCGTGTCGTCGCCCCCCGCTCTCGGCGACGGCGTCGTGCACACCGCACACGGCGAGCTCCCTGTTCCCGCGCCGGCGGTCGTCGAGCTGCTTCGGGGTCTGCCCGTCGCACCCGCCGCGGGAGGCGGCGAACGTCCGGTCGGCGAGCTCACGACACCGACCGGCGCCGCCCTGCTCGCCCACTTCGCCGCCGGCTTCGGCGAGCGGCCGGCGGGCACGGTCCTGGCGACCGGTTGCGGCGCCGGAAGGCGCGTCCTGCTCGATCGCCCCAACGTCCTGCGGGCCATGCTGGTCGACGCGGCCGACGAGCACGAGAGGGACATCATCACGGCCGGCGCGCCCGTACGTAAGGCCGAACCGGAAGGCGACAGCGACCCGGCACACGAGCCGGAAAGGGAGACTGAGATGGCGCAAGGCCCGCCCGCAGAGGGCGCCGGCGGACACGGCTCCGAGGAGCACGTGCTGCTCGAGACCAACATCGACGACATGAGCCCCGAGATCCTCGCCCACGCGGCGGACGCGTTGCGTGAGGCCGGGGCGGTCGACGTGTGGATGACGCCGGCCGTGATGAAGAAGGGCCGGCCGGGGGTCGTCCTGCACGTCCTTGCCGCGAGCGCCGACCGCGACCGCCTCGCGAGTTCGATCTTCGCCGAGACCTCGACCTTCGGGCTGCGCGTGCTCCCCGTGGGGCGCCTGTACGCGGGCGAGCGTCACGAGAGCGTCACGCTCGCCGGCAAGACGATCGGCGTCCGTCTCGGCTTCGTCGACGGCCGCCTCGTCACCGTGTCCCCCGAGTTCGAGGACGTGCGCGCCGTGGCAGCCGCCGTCGGCCGCCCCGTCAAGGTCGTGTACGAGGCGGCCCAGGCGGCCGCCCGCAACCGTTTCAGCGGCTCCTGAAGCGCCCGGAGTCCCGCACCGCCCCGCGCCGCCGGGCGGCGATTCATCCATCCGGATAGAAGAAAACCCTCTTGTCTGCAGGGAGTTCGCGTCCCGCCGGTCTCCGGGTCCATTGACCCTCCGCGCGCCGCGCCGATAGAATCCCGGCACCCGAACGCGCGCGCAGTTGACTGAAGGAGGACGCGTTGACCCCGAGCGGCAAGATCGTGCGTAAGTCCCCCGTACCATCCGACATCGAGATCGCCCAGGCTGCGACCATGCAGCCCATCCAGGCGATCGCCGAGAAGGCGGGCATCCTCGACGACGAGCTCGAGCTCTACGGCAGGTACAAGGCCAAGATCGACTACATGGCTCGTGCTCGAGCGTCTCAAGGACAAGCCGGACGGCAAGATCATCGATGTGACCGCGATCACGCCCACGCCGCTCGGCGAGGGCAAGACGGTGACCTCGATCGGCTTGGCCGAGTCGATGAACGCCATCGGCATCGACACGATGCTCGCCCTGCGCGAGCCGTCGCTCGGTCCGGTGTTCGGCATCAAGGGCGGGGCGGCCGGCGGCGGCTACTCGCAGCTCATCCCCATGGAGGACCTGAACCTCCACTTCACCGGCGACATCCACGCCGTCGGCGTCGCCAACAACCTGCTCGCGGCGATGGTCGACTCGCACCTCATGCACGGCAACGAGCTCGCGATCGACCCGCTGACGATCTCGTGGCGCCGCTGCGTCGACCTGAACGACCGCGCCATGCGCGAGATCGTCAACGGCCTCGGCGGCAAGCTCAACGGCATTCCCAGGCAGACCGGCTACGACATCACCGTCGCCAGTGAGGTCATGGCGATCCTCGGCCTGGCCACCTCGCTCAAGGACCTGCGCGAGCGGCTCGGCCGCATCACCTTCGGCTACAGCACCGAGGGCAAGCCGCTCACCGCCGAGGATATCGGCGCCGCCGGCGCCATGACGGTGCTCCTCAAGGACGCCCTCAAGCCCAACCTCATGCAGACCCTCGAGGGCAACCCGGCGCTGGTCCACGCCGGCCCGTTCGCCAACATCGCCCAGGGCAACAACTCGATCATCGCCGACAAGGTCGCGATGAAGCTCGCCGACTACGTCGTCACCGAGTCCGGCTTCGCCGCCGACATGGGCGCCGAGAAGTTCATGGACCTCATCTGCCGCTACGGGGACTTCGCGCCCAGCGCCGTGGTCATCACCTGCACCATGCGCGCCCTCAAGATGCACGGCGGCCTGCCGGCCGACCCGGAGCTGCTCAAGGCCGAGAACAACGAGGCCCTGACGAAGGGCTGCGAGAACCTCGCCAAGCAGATCGAGAACATGAAGTACTTCGGCGTCCCGGTCGTCGTGACGATCAACCTGTTCGCCTTCGACCGCGACGCCGAGGTCGAGATCGTGCGCCGCGAGGCGCGGCGACGCCGGCGCCGAGGACGCCGTGCCGATCAACGTGCACGCCCTCGGCGGCGACGGCGGCCAAGAGGCGGCCGAGATCGTCAAGGCGGCGGCCGACAAGGGCGGCGAGTTCAAGTTCCTCTACCCGCTCGAGGCCTCCATCAAGGAGAAGATCGAGACCATCGCGACGAAGATCTATGGCGCCGACGGGGTCGACTACCTGCCCGAGGCCGAGGCCAAGATCAAGCTCTTCACCGAGCAGGGCCTCGACAAGCTGCCGCTGTGCATGGCCAAGACGCACCTGTCGCTGAGCCACGACCCGAACCTCAAGGGCCGGCCGCGCGGCTTCCGCGTGCCGATCCGCGACGTCCGGCCGGCGACGGGCGCCGGGTACCTCTACCCGCTGCTCGGCGAGATGCGCACGATGCCCGGCCTGGCCAAGCGGCCGGCCGCCGTCGACGTCGACATCGACGTCGAGACCGGCCGCATCATCGGCCTGTTCTGATACGACAAAAGGTGGCCCGGGGCGGGCCCGGCTGCGCCGGCCCGCCCGCAGCGGCGGCGTTTACCGCCGCCGGGCGACCGTCACGCGGCGCCCAGCGCCGCGCCGGAGGTGCCTGGTGAGTGAGGACGGAGCCATCATCTACGCCGACGAGCGGCTGCCGGTCTATCTCGACGACGCTGCGTCGGGCAAGCCGGCGCCCGGCGGCGGCAGCGTCTCGGCCTGCGTCGGCGCGCTTGGCGCGGCGCTGACCTCGATGGTCTGCAACCTGACCATCGGCAAGGAGCAGTTCGCCGCCGTCGAGCCGCGCATGAAGGAGGTGCTCGCCGCGTCCGAGGCCGCGCGCGCCCGCCTGCAGCAGTTGCTGCAGGACGACACGACGGCCTACAGCGGCGTCCTCGTCGCCTACCGGCTTCCCAAGGACACGCCGGAGCAGAAGGAGGCGCGCCACAGAGCGGTGCAGGACGGCCTCATCGTGGCCGCCGACGTCCCGCTGGCGATCTGCCGCGTCGCGCTCGAGGTCTGCCGTCTCGCCAAGGTCGCGGCCGAGCTCGGCAACGCCAACGCCGTGACCGACGCGGGCATCGGCGCGCTGCTCGGCGAGGCGGGCGCCGTCGGCGCCGCCCTGAACGTGCGCATCAACCTCGGCTCGATCGAGGACGAGGAGTACGTGCGCCGGACCTCGGCCGAGCTCGACGAGCTCCTCGCCGAGGCGGCGGCGCTGCGCGCCGACGTGCTCGCGACCACGCTCGCCAAGATCTGACAGGAAAGGTAGCCATGGCAGCACAGATCATCGACGGCAAGGCGATCGCCGAGACCATCCGCGCCGAGATCCGCGCCGAGGTCGAAGGGCTGGCCGCGAAGGGCGTGATACCGGGCGTCGCCACCATCCTCGTGGGCGACGACGGCGGGGCGCAGTTCTACCGCGGACAGATCGAGAAGAACACCGGCACGGTCGGCTTCGCCTACTTCGACCACACCATGCCGGCGGACGCCGCCGAGGATGGCGTCCTCGGGCTCATCGCGGAGCTCGACGCCGACCCCGCCGTCCACGGCATCCTCGCCCTCATGCCGATGCCCGCGCACATCGACCAGACGAGGGTGTTCAACGCGATCGCCGCGGCCAAGGACCTCGACTGCGTGAACCCGGCCAACATCGGCCACGTCCTGCTCGGCGACCAGCTCTTCGCGCCGGCGACGCCGTCGGCGTGCATCGAGATCCTCGACCGCGAAGGCGTCGAGCTGCAGGGCCTGGACGTGACGATCGTGAACCACTCCAACATCGTCGGGAAGCCGGTCGCGCTGCTCTGCCTGAACCGCAACGCCTCGGTGCACGTCGTCCACATCTTCAGCAAGGACGTGCCGGCGGCGTGTCGCGAGGCCGACGTGCTGATCTCGGCCGCCCCGGTCAAGGGCCTCATCAAGGGCGACATGGTGAAGCCGGGCGCGGTCGTCGTCGACGTGACGACGATCCGCGGCGAGGACGGCAAGCAGGTCGGCAGCCTCGAATGGGACGCGGTCTGCGCCGTCGCGTCGAAGGCGACCCCGGTACCCGGCGGCGTCGGGCCGGTGACGAACGTGATCCTGCTGAAGAACGCCCTGGCCGCCTGCAAGGCGCAGGCAGGGTGGCTTGACGACGGCGCGTCCGGCTCGCGGCTCGGCATGCGCACCCGCCGACCGCCCGTGGTTCAATACCGCGGAGGACGGCGCGCGCGAGGCCGTCAGCCGACGTGACGTGGAGTTGATGCCATGCCGAGGCGAGTGATCCGCAGGGACGGGCCCGCCGGCCGAGCCGTCCGCCGGCTCGCGGCCGGCGCCGCCGCCGTCCGCGGTCCCGCCGCCGGACGTCGGCCGTGTCGACGAGGTCATCGGCGATCCTCGACCACGGCAACCTCATCCTTGTCCTGCAGCGCCTGCAGAGGAGTTCGGCTACCTGCCCGAGGTGGTCATCGACGAGCTTTCGCGGCTCAGCGGGGTGCCGGCTTCGCGCATCTACGGAGTGGTCACGTTCTACGCGCAGTTCTCGACCGTGCCGAGCGGGCGGCGCAAGGTGTTCGTCTGTCACGGCACCGCCTGTCACGTGGCCGGCGCCGAGCGCCTCACCGAGGCGCTCGAGCAGGAGCTCGGCGTCGAGGACGGCGGCACGCACCGCCGGACATGGAGTTCACGCTCGACTCCGTCGCCTGTATGGGCGCCTGCTCGCAGGCGCCGGTGATGCGCGTCGGCGACGACACCTACGGCAACCTCACCCCGGACCAGACGCGCAAGATCGTCCGCGGCGTCGCGCGCGATGAAGCCGCGCGCCTCGGCGCGCCGGTCGCCAGGATGCGGTCAGGGCGGACTGAGCGGCTGACGAGGCCCGCACGGGCGCGCCGAGTGCGCGAGGCCGGCGCGGCAGCTCGGCGAAGCGCCCCGAGCGCTCCGGGCGAGCGTGCGCGTCGGCGTGCGACCGTCGCCCGAGGCGACCGTGCATCGGTCTGCGCCGGGACGGGTGCGTCTTCGCCGGCTCCATGAGATCCACGACGCCTTCGCCTCCCAGGTGCGCGACACCGGGATCGCGGACAAGGTCGAGCGCTGCGTATCACCGGCTGCCACGGCTTCTGCGCGCAGCGGCCGGTCGTGGTCGTGAGCCGGAGGGCGTCTTCTACCAGCTGCGTCGAGCCGGACGACGTCGCCCGACATCGTCGGCGAGCACCGTGCCGCGGCGAGGTCGTCGAGGACCTCCTCTACGTCGACCCGGCGACCGACGGCATCGCCTGCGCGCACTGCCCGACATCCCGTTCTACAAGCAGCAGCGCGATCGCGCTGCGCGACGTCGGCGTGATCGACCCCGACGACATCGACGACTACCTCGCCCGCGGCGGCTACGCGGCCGCGCGCAAGGCGCTCACCGGCGATGACGCCGGCGACGATCATCGAGAGATCAGGCCGCGCGGGCTGCGCGGCCGCGGCGGCGCCGGTTTCCCGACCGGCATCAAGTGGCAGTTCGGCCGCGAGTGCCGCCGGGCGACGTGAAGTACGTCATCTGCAACGCCGACGAAGGCGACCCGGGCGCGTTCATGGACCGCGTCGATCATCGAGGGCGACCCGCACGCCGTGCATCGAGGGCATGCTCATCGCCGCGCTACGCGATCGGCGCCGCACGAGGGCTACGTCTACTGCGCGCCGAGTACCCGCTGGCCGTCAAGCGCCTGCGCATCGCCCTCGCGCAGGCGCGAGGAGCGCGGGCTGCTCGGCGAGCGACATCCTCGGCACCGGCTTCGCCTTCCGGCTCAAGATCAAGGAGGGCGCCGGCGCCTTCGTCTGCGGCGAGGAGACGGCGCTGATCGCCTCGATCGAGGGCAAGCGCGGCATGCCGCGCACGCGGCCGCCCTTCCCGGCCATCGCGGGCCTGTGGGGCAAGCCGACCATCATCAACAACGTCGAGACCTGTGCCAACGTGCCCGGATCGTCGACACGGGGCGCCGACTGGTACGCCGCGCTCGGCACGCGAGACCAGCAAGGGCACCAAGGCCTTCTCGCTCGCCGGCAAGATCGTCAACAGCGGCCTCGTCGAGGTCCCGATGGGCTCGACGCTGCGCCAGTGATCTTCGACATCGGCGGCGGCATCACGCGACGGCCGGCATTCAAGGCCGTCCAGACTCGGCGGGCCCTCGGGCGGCTGCATCCCCGCCCAGCTTCTCGACACTGCCCGTCGACTACGAGTCGCTCGCCGCAGGCCGGCGCCATCATGGGCTCCGGCGGCATGGTCGTCATGGACGAGACGCACGTGCATGGTCGACCTCGCCAGTACTTCCTGCACTTCACCCAGAACGAGTCGTGCGGCAAGTGCGTCCCCTGCCGCCTCGGCACCGAGCGGATGCTCGAGATCCTCGACGCGCATCACCGGCGGCGAGGGCAGACGGAGGACATCGACCGGCTCGAGACGCTGGCCGGACGATCAAGGCGACCAGCCTCTGCGGGCTCGGCCAGACCGCGCCCAACCCCGTGCTCACGACGCTCGAGCTACTTCCGCGACGAGTACGAGGCGCACATCCACGAGAAGCGCTGTCGGCGCCTGCCGTGCGAAGGGCTCGTCAAGGCGCCCTGCAGTCACACCTGCCCGGCCGGCGTCGACACCTGCGAACTACGTCGCCCTGATCGCCGCCGGTCGAGTTCGAGGAGGCCATGGCGGTCCATCCTCGAGGCGCAACCCCTTCGCCAGTCATCTGCGGACGGGTCTGCCACCACCCCTGCGAGGCGATGTGCAAGCGGGCGGAGCTCGACGACCCAGTGTCCGTGGCGGCCATCAAGCGCTTCATGGGCGACGCCGTGCCGAGCTCCGAGATCCTCCGCCCGCGGCCGCCCGACCAGGTCAAGCGCGTCGCCGTCGTCGGGTCCGGTCCGGCCGGGCTCTCCTGCGCCTACCAGCTCGCCCTCGCCGGCTTCCCGGTGACGGTCTTCGAGGCCCTCCCGGTCGCCGGCGGTATGCTCGCTGTGGGTCTCCCCTCCTTCCGCATGCCCAAGGATGTCGTGGCGCGTGAGGTCGAGGCCATCGCCGAGCTCGGCGTCGAGATCCGCCTCAGCCAGGCCCTGGGGCGGGAATTCACGCTGACCTCGTTGCTCGACGACGGCTACGAGGCCGTGCTCCTTGCCCTCGGCACACACGTCTCGCAGCGCCTGGGGGTGGAGAACGACGGCGTGCCGGGCGTGCTTCCCGGCATGGAGTTCCTGCGCGAGGTGAACCTCGGGACCGGCGCCACCGTAGGCGACAAGGTCGTCGTGGTGGGAGGCGGGTCGGTGGCCATGGACGCGGCACGCAGCGCCCTGCGCCTGCAGGCGATGGACGGGCGCCCGCGCGACGTCACGTTGGTCTACCGGCGGTCGCGCGACGAGATGCCGGCGTACTCGTGGGAGATCCTCGAGGGCGAGGAGGAAGGGCTGGCGTTCGAGTACCTCGCGGCGCCGGCGCGGGTGGAGGTGGACGAGGACGGCCGCATCGCCGGCCTGCGCTGCACCCGCATGGAGCTCGGCGAGCCCGACGAGAGCGGACGCCGGCGGCCGCGCGCCGTGCCCGGGTCGGAGTTCGTCGTCGCCTGCGACACCCTCGTGCCCGCCGTCGGCCTCTCCGTCGACCTGTCCTGGCTGTCGGACGAGGTCGAGGTCACGCCGCGCGGGACCATCGCCGCCGACCGCTTCGAATTCGTCACCACCCACCCCAAGGTGTTCGCCGCCGGCGACGCCGTGCGTGGGCCCGCGACCCTGATCGAGGCGATCGGCGATGGGCAGCGCGCGGCGTTCGCCATCGAGCGCTTCCTCACGGGCGTGAGCGCCCGCGAAGAGCACCTCGACCAGATGCAGCGCTCGCGCAGGATACCTCGCTCCTTGCCGGCCGAGGACCTCGAGGAGGTCGTGCGGCGCGCCGACGCCGATCTCGAGCCTGCCGAGGAGCGCGTGGGCAGCTTCGCGGAGGTCGTCCACGCCCTGACCGCCGACCAGGCGCGCTGCGAGGCTGGGCGCTGCCTGCGCTGCGATCTGGAGCACTGACGCCCCCTCGGCGGTCGGCGGGGCGTCGCCATCGAAGCGACGCTCTTCGCAACCTGAAACGGCGGCGCCGTTCAATGGCCAGCCCGATGGATGAGCCGGACCATCCGGCGTGCGCAGGCTTCGTGGTGCCGTGGCTCGCCGACCCCGGTCTCACCATCTGGGCCGGCTACGTGGACTGGGACTGGCTCGACGGCGGCGAGACCGGTGAGTCCTTCGGCGCGCCCGCCTGCGACTGGGACCTTGCCAACGCACCCGCGCTCTCCCTCACCTGCTCGGCCGCTCCTCGATTCGGGGAGCGGCTGCCTGTGCGTGATTGCCGAATCAGCCACTGCGCACGGTCATCTTGACAGTTTCCGACACGATGAGGTCGACTTGATGCGTCGTCAACGGAGCCGCCGGGGGTGCGCGTGCCTGCGAAGCTCGACCGGATCGACCGCGCGATCGTGTCGCTGCTGGTCGAGGACGGGCGCATGTCCTCAGCGGAGATCACGCGGCGCGTCGGCCACGTCTCCGAGCGCGCCGTCCGCTACTGCATCGAGCGCCTCATGCGAGACGGAGTGGTCAGGATCGGCGCCGTCGTCGACCCGCACGCCGTGGGCTACCCCGTCATCGGCGCCGTGCTCATCGACGTCGCCCCGGGCAGGCTGCAGGACGTCGCCGCGCAGATCGTGGACTTCGACAGCGTGAGCTACGTCGCCGGCTCGGTCGGGGACGGCGACCTCAGCGTCCAGGTCTGCGCCCGCGACACCGAGGAGCTCCTTCGCTTCGTCAACGAGGTCGTCGGCAAGGTCCCGGGCGTCACGCGCACCGCGCACCGTCATGGTGCCGTGGAAGCTCAAAGACGTCTACCAGTGGGACATCCCGTCCGACGCGGCGGGATCGCGGTAGGTCGCGCGGCGAGTGGCAGGCGTTCGGCGGAGGCGCCGAGCCACGGCGCCGTGGGCCGGACGACTTCGGAAAGGCACGGCGCGAAGACCGTCGCTTCCGGCCATGCGTCGAAGGCCGGCTTGCCGAAAACGACGTGGAATGCCGATTGTCTTGACAGAATCGGTCGGCCGATGTCAAATCGCCGGACGCGGAGTCCTCGGAACAGGGGGAACGGAGTGCCATTCAGTCTTGACGCGATCGATCGCAAGATCGTGTCGCTCCTGCTCGAAGACGGGCGCGTCTCGTCGGCCGAGATCACCCGCCGCATCGGCCACGTGTCGGAACGCGCGGTCCGCTACCGCATCGAACGGCTACTCCGCTCGGGCGTGATCCGCATCAGCGCGGTCGTCGACCCGCACGCGGTCGGCTTCAGCGTCATCGGCGACGTGCTCATCGACGTCGCCCCCGGCAAGTTGCAGGACGTCGCCGCGCAGATCGTGCAGTTCGACACGGTGAGCTACGTCGCCGGCTCCCTCGGCGAGGGCGACCTGTCGATCCAGGTCTACGCCCGCGACACCGAGGAGCTGCTTCGATTCGTCAACGAGGTCGTCGGCAAGGTCCCGGGCGTCACGCGCACCAAGACGGCGATGGTGCCGTGGAAGCTCAAGGACGTCTACCAATGGCATGTGCCAGCAGGGGCCTCGGAGGAAGGGAGGTCGTCAGGCTGAACCGCATCCACCGTCGTCGTTATCACTGGTAGTGGCGCGTCGCTGGCCGGAGGGAGTCTCGTCAGCGCCATGTCGGAGTACAAGGGAGATACGTGGCTGAAGAGCTGGCCTTTGCCCGCAAGGCGAGCGGTCTCGTCCGCGGCCTGTCGATGTGGGACGCCTTCGGCGTAGGCTTCATGAACCAGGGGCTCACGCCGAGCATCTGGGTCATGACCGGTCTGGGCGTCAGTGTCTACCTCGGCGGCAACCTGATCTGGGCGACGATCATCTCGGTGGTGCTCGCCGGCATCGGCTTCCCTCTCGTGTGGGGCGTTCTCGGTGGGTCCATGCCCCGGTCGGGCGGCGAGTACATCTACAACTCGCGCATCATCCACCCCATCGTGGGCATCGGCGAGAGCTTCGGCAACGCCTTCGTGTGGATCATGTGGATCTACGTGCTGGCGCCCTGGACGGCCGACCCCGGCATGGTGATGATGTCGCAGTTCATGGGCTGGGACTGGCTCTACGACTCCGCCAGCGAGACCTTCTTCGGAGGTCTCAGCTACTCGTGGGGCTGCCTGACCATCGCCACCGTCGCCAACATCGTCGCGTTCCTCTTCGTGGTGTTCGGCATCAAGTGGTTCGCGCGCATCCAGAAGGTCGTCATGCTCTTCGGCATCGGCGGCTGCGCGGTCCTGCTGGCGGCGATCAGTCTCTACGACCAAGCCGACTTCAGAGATGGCTGGAACGCCGTCGCGGCCACGTACGGCTCGCTCGACTACGACAGCTTCGTGGCCGCCGTCAACGGCTCGGCCGGCGAGGCGATGCCGACGACGTGGAACTGGTACGACACGTTCGGCGTCATGGTGGCCGGCTCGTGGCTCTTCGCCTACAGCTACTGCATCACGTTCATCGCCGGCGAGGTCAAGCGCCCGGACAAGACCATCATCCTCGCCAACCTGTTCGCCGTCGTGGTGCCGGGCGCGTTCATGATCTGGGCCGGCGCCGCCCTGTATCACATGGTGCCCTTCGACTTCTTCTCGGCCTCCATGTACGCCGACTACAACGGCCTGCCTGAGGGCTACACCGTGCCGTGGAGCACGAACTTCCTCGGCCTGCTCGCCATGGTCGACCAGAACAAGATCGTGCTGTTCATCTCGGTGCTCTCGTTTCTCGCGTTCAACCTGTGGTGGATCGCCCTGTCGTACCTTGCCTTCCCACGCATCATCTTCGCCTGGGGCATGGACCGCATGGGGCCGAAGTGGTTCACCGACATCAACCCGCGGTTCGCGAGCCCGGTCAAGAACCACGTCCTGTGCTTCGTCCTCGGTCAGATCATGATCGCCGTGTACATCTTCTGGCAGAACGACGCGATGCAGGGACTGGCCGTGACCGCCCTGGAGGTCTTCTCGGTCTTCGGCGTCACCGCCGTCGCCGCGCTGCTCTTCCCGTACGTGAAGAGGGCGCGCGGCATCTGGGACGCCTCGCCGTACAAGACCTGGAGCATCGCCGGCATCCCGGTGGTCACGCTCGGCGCCATCGTCGACCTTGTCTACCTCGGCATCCTGGCGTACTTCTTCTTCTTCGCCCCGACCAACCTCGAGGGCTTCGAGACCAACACCGGCATCCTCATCGCGGTCACGTGGATCGCGGGTATCATCTGGTACGTGATCTGGAAGCGACGCAGCAAGAGCGTGGGCGTGGACGTGTCCATGACCTACGGCGAGCTGCCGCCTGAATGATCTGAGCTGGGCCCAACGGGGGCGGGAGCTGCCGCTCCTGCCACCCTCACCACAACTGGAGAGTGTCAATGATCAAGCTGTTCTTCGTCACCGACATCCATGGCTCGAACGTGTGCTATCGCAAGTTCCTCAACGCCCTGCCCATCTACGGCGTGGACGTGGCCGTGCTGATGGGCGACCTCACCGGCAAGGTGCTCGTGCCGCTCGTCGAGAAGGGCAACGACACTTGGGAGTGCACGCTCATGGGGCAGTACCGCCTCATCGAGACCAAGGACCAGCTCGCCGAGATCAAGAAGATCACCGAGAACGCGGGCTACTACTGGGTCCACCAGACGCGCGAGGAGTTCGACGCCACGCGTGCCGACCCGGGCAAGATCGACGCCCTGTTCAAGCAACTCGTGCTCGAGCGTGTCCAGGAATGGCTCGACCTTGCCGACGAACGCCTCGAGGGCAAGCCCTTCCAGATGTTCATGGCTCCCGGCAACGACGACTGGTTCGTGATCGACGACATGATCGACGCCGCCAAGCTCGTCCACCCGTGCGACCGTCGTCATCGTCGACCTGGCCGGTCACGAGGTGATCACGAGCTCGGCCTCGAACCCGACGCCGTGGGACACCCCGCGCGAGATGAGCGAGGAAGACGTCGAGAGGCACCTCTTCGAGCTGTGCGGCCTGGTCAAGAACTTCGAGACCGCGATCTTCAACTTCCACGTCCCGCCGAACGGCTACTCGCTCGACCTCTGCCCGAAGCTGGACGAGAACCTGACGATGGCCGCCGACGAGAAGATCCACGCCGGCAGCATCGGCGCCAAGAAGGTCGATCGAGCAGTACCAGCCGCTCCTCGGCCTGCACGGCCACATCCACGAGTCGCGCGGCGCCCAGAAGGCCGGCCGCACGCTGCTCATCAACCCCGGCAGCGAGTACTCGGAGGGCATCCTCAAGGGCGCCCTCATCATGCTCGACAAGAAGAAGGTCAAGGACTACGTCTTCACTTCCGGGTGATACAGTCGCCGAAACGGGCATGACCCGGTCGACCACGAAACGAGTTCCCGAAAGGGGGCGGTAATCGCCGATGGCACAGTTCATCCTTCCCAAGGACATCCCGCTCGACCAGTATCCGGCCAAAGAGGTCTTCCTCGAGGAGGGCAAGCGGATCACCGAGGCGGCACAGCAGAAGGGCATCTACCTGCGCGTCATGGGCCCCCTGGCCCTGCACTACTACTTCATGGACCACATCGACCTGTACGGGCGGCTCGAGCGGCTCGGTGACCGCTACTTCACCGACATCGACTACGCCGCCTACGGCAAGACGCGCAAGCACCTCATGGACTTCTTCAAGACCCAGGGGTACGACTGCGACCTTGCGACGATGGCGATGACCGGCAAGACCCGCCACATCTACTTCGGCGGCAAGGTACCGATGATCGACGTGTTCATCGACGAGCTCAACTACTGCCACAAGGTCACGTTCGAGGGTCGTCTCGACAAAGACCCGTACAGCATCCCGCTCGCCGACATCCTGCTGCAGAAGCTGCAGATCTGGGAGATCAACGACAAGGACTACAAGGACATCGAGTTCCTCTTCATCGTGTCCGAGTTCGGCGACGACGACGAGCGCAAGATCAACCAGTCGTACATCGCCAAGCGTTTCTCCGACGACTGGGGCTTCTGGTACACGGCCACGACCAACCTCGACCGCGTCAAACAGCACGTCGACACCGTCGATGCGCTGACCGACGACGAGAAGGCCAAGGTCAAGGCGATGGCCGACCAGCTTCGCGCGCGCATCGACGCCGAGCCCAAGACCAAGGGCTGGGAGAAGCGCGCCAAGAAGGGCACCAAGAAGATCTGGTACAACGAGGGCTTCTCCGACTGGTGAATCTCAGCAGGCCCGCCTGGCGGGCCCGAGCAAGACAAGACGACGGGGGCGGCGCCGCGAGGCGCCGCCCCCGTCGTCGTTCGTGCGTCTGACGGGCCCGTCAGTGCAGCGCTTCGAGCTCGCCCTTGAGGTGCTTCTCGCGCGTCGCCACGAGCACGCGCTCGACGCGCTCGACGATCTGGTCCATCTGCTCCCGGGTGAGCGTCGCCGGCGGCTCGATGCGGAAGGTCTTGGCGTTGAAGAGCGTGCCGCCCACGAGCACGCCCTCGCCGAACAGCCCGGTGCTCATCGCGTAGCCGAACTCGGGGGTGACGAACTCGAGGCCGATGAGGAGCCCGAGTCCGCGCACGTCGACGAGGACGTCGCCGTAGCGCTTCATCAGGTCCTCGAACTGCCCCTTGAGCCAGGCGCCCTTGCTCGCCGCCTGCCCCGGGATGTCCTCCTCGATCGTGGCGTGGAGGGCGCCGATGATCGCCGCGGTCGCCATTGGGTTGCCGCCGAAGGTCGTCGTGTGGATGTAGGGGTTCTCGAACATCGCTTCGAAGACCTCGGGCGTGGCCATGAAGTTGCCCACCGGGATGACGGCGCCGCCGAGCGCCTTGCCCATGGTCATGATGTCGGGCGGGCAGTCCCAGTTCTCGATGCCCCACAGGGTGCCCGTGCGACCCATGCCTGTCTGTACCTCGTCGACGATGAGCAGCACGCCCCACTTGTCGCAGATCTCGCGCACCGTGGGGAAGTAGTCGTCGGGCGGGACGATGGCGCCGGCCTCGCCCTGCACGGGCTCGACGATGAAGGCGGCGATGTCGAGGCCGATCATGTCGCAGATGCCGAGCTCCTTGTCGAGCGCGTCGGCGTCGCCGTAGGGGATGAAGCGGACGCCGGGCAGGAGCGGGTAGAAGGCGTCGCGGAACTCACCCTTGCCGCTCACGCTGAGAGAGCCCATCGACTTGCCGTGGAAGCCGCGCGTGCAGGCGATCATGCCGTTCTTGTGGTCCGGCTTCTTGTGGTTCCAGTAGAGCTTCGCCAGCTTCATCGCTCCTTCGTTCGCCTCGGTCCCCGAGTTGCAGAAGAACGAGTACTGCAGCTTGCCCGGGGTGGTCATGGCGAGCAGCTTGCTGGCGTAGCCGCGCATGGGGTCGAGCAGCTCCTGGGAGTGCAGGGCCTGGTGCTGCAACTGGGCCTGCACGGCGTCCTTCACGGTGGGGTGGCGGTGACCGAGCATGTAGATGCCGAAGCCGCCGAGGCAGTCGATGAACTCGTTGCCGTGGATGTCGTAGAAGCAGTTGCCCTCGTCGCGCCACTCGACTGCCGCGTAGTCGGTCGAGACCGACTTGCGGTACTCCAGGATCCCCGGGTTGACGTACTTGTCGAAGTTCTCGATGCAGTCGCGGATGACGGCCTCCTGCTTCTCGGGCGTCACGTCGCGCGTCTGCATGAGGTCGAGCGCCTTGCCGGACTCGGCAAGGACTTGCTGGCGAAGCTGTTCGTCCACTTGATCCCCCTGCTCCAGAATGGGCCCGGCAGCCCATTTCTCTTGGTTTTGCGGTATAGTTCGTACACCCGACCGAAAAACGCGAGGGCAGGATATCTCACCTGACGATGGTGCGCAAGGGCGCGGGGGAAACCGCGCGCGGGGCCGAAAGGGGCGCGCGGGACATGACGAAAGACGCGGTCGAGAAGTCACTTCCCCAGGCGGGCGACCCGGTGGCGGAGCTCTCGCCGACGGCGCGGCGCCTCGTGGCCGCCGCGCGCCGTCTGCTGGCGCGCGGCGGGTTCGAGGCGCTGACCGTCGAGGCGGTGGCCGCCGAGGCGGGCGCGTACCGCGATGCGGTGCGCTACTACTTTGGCAGCAAAGCGGCCTTCATCGCCACCGTGGTCGACGCCCTGGCGCACGAGCAGAGCCTCGAGGGAGCGCTCAAGACGCGCGACCTGCCCGCCGGAGCCGAGCGCGTGCGCGCCCTGGTCGACGCCGACCGGCGTCTTGCCGAGGACCTCGGTTCGTTCCGCGACTTCTTCACTATCCTGCCCCACGCCCTGCGCGACGAAGAGCTGCGCCGGCGCGTCGCCAGGCTCTACGACTGGTACCGCGCCCTCTACGTGCGCGCGCTCGACGGCGAGGACGCGGAGGCGTGCGGCCGACGCTGCCGGCGCACGCCCATCTCATGGCCGCCATGACCGACGGCCTCGCCGTGCAGAAGCTCCTCGACCCCGCGGGCGTCGATCTCGAGGCGCTGTACCGGCTCTGGGCGCGCATGCTCGAGCGCTCACTGGCCGAGGCTGGGGAGGAGGCCGGCGAGGTGTCCTGACGGCCGGCTGAGGCAGGCGAAGAGGCGCTTTGAGGGGTCTCGCGTCGCCCGCCCGGTCTACGGCCATTCCCGCTTGCGCGCACGCCGCCCTTGCCGCAGCCTCCCCACGTGATGTACATTGCCCTGCGTGCGTACGGTGCGCCATGGGGGGCTCCGTTGGCCATATCGGGCCGGCACGAGTTGATTCATCAGGAGGAGAGGTTTTGGCGCAGGGGACCGTTAAGTGGTTCAGCAACGAGAAGGGCTACGGGTTCATCGAGCGGGAGGACGGCGACGATCTGTTCGTCCACTTCTCCGAGATCACGATGGACGGATACAAGACCCTGGTCCAGGGACAGCGCGTTGAGTTCGAGGTCACGCAGGGCGACAAAGGCCTGCAGGCTTCGCACGTGATGCCCGTCGGCTGAGTCTACCTTCGTCTGACCACGAGGGGCCCCCGGCGTCAGCCGGAGGGCCCCTTTTCTTGTTCCTCGCAGGCTCCTCGGGGTAAGATTGCCGTCCCCGCGACCCCGGCCGCGAGGGCCCTGTCCCAGCGGCCGTCGCGCGAGGGAGGAGCACACCATGATCGGTGAAGACGACGTCCGCTACGTCGCCAGGCTCGCCCGGCTCCACCTCGAGCAGGACGAGATGCAGCGCATGACGGGTGAGCTCGGCAAGATCCTCGCCCACATCGACAAGATGTCCGAGCTGGATACCGACGCGGTCCCGCCGACGGCGCACGTGCTCGACGTCGTCGACGTCACCCGCCCCGACCGCGTCGAGGAGGGGCTGCCTCGCGCAGAGGCGCTCCGCAACGCTCCGGCCGTGACCGACGATTCCTTCCGCGTCCCCAGGATGGGCTGACGTGGGTTCGCTCGACACGCTGCGCCTCACGGCGCGCGAGGCCAAGAAGCTGCTCGTCGACGGCGAGGTCTCGGCGGCGGAGCTCACCAAGGCCTATCTGGACCAGATCGCCGCCGTCGAAGACAGGGTGCACGCCTACATCGTCGTCACCGCCGACAACGCGGCGAAGTACTCGACCAAGGTCGACCGCGAGATGCAGGCGATGCGCGGCCCGCTCGCCGGACTGCCGATCGCCGTCAAGGACAACATGGTGACCGAGGGCGTCACCACGACCTGCGCCTCGCGGATCCTGCACAACTACATGCCCGTGTACACCGCCACCGCCGTGCGTCAGCTCTGGGACGACCACGTCGTCATGCTCGGCAAGACGAACCTGGACGAGTTCGCGATGGGTTCGTCCACCGAGAACTCGGGCTTCCAGACGACGCGCAACCCGTGGGACCTCGCCACCGTGCCCGGCGGCTCGAGCGGCGGCTCCGCCGCCGCGGTGGCCGCCGGCGAGGCGCTGTGGGCCCTGGGGTCGGACACGGGCGGCTCCATCCGCCAGCCGGCCGCCCTGTGCGGCATCGTCGGCATGAAGCCCACGTACGGGGCCGTGTCGCGCTACGGGCTCGTCGCCTTCGCCAGCTCGCTCGACCAGATCGGGCCGCTGACGCGCTCGGTCTACGACTGCGCCCTGCTCCTGCAGCACATCGTCGGCAAGGACCCCCGCGACGCGACGAGCGTCGCGCTGCCGGCGCCGATCGAGCTGCCCACCGCCGGGCGACTCGACGGCATGCGCGTCGGCATCCCGCGAGAGTACCTCGCCGCCGGCATCGAGCCCGGCGTGCGCGCCCGCTTCGACGAGACGGCGGCGCGCGTCGAGGAGCTCGGCGGGCGCTGCGTCGAGGTGAGCCTGCCGCACACCCAGTACGCGCTGCCCGCCTACTACATCATCGCCCCGGCCGAGGCGAGCGCGAACCTCGCGCGCTTCGACGGCGTGCGCTACGGCCACCGGGCCGCCGACGCCGACGACCTCACCACGATGTACGAGCGCACGCGCGGCGAGGGCTTCGGGGCCGAGGTCAAGCGCCGCATCATGATCGGCACGTACGCGCTCTCGGCAGGCTACTACGACGCCTACTACGGGCGCGCCCAGCGCGTACGCACGCTCGTGCGCCGCGACTTCGAGACCGTGTTCGAAGAGGTCGACCTCGTCGCCTCGCCGACGTCGCCCACCGTGGCCTTCAAGGTCGGTTCGCGGACCGACGACCCGCTGGCGATGTACATGAGCGACATCTGCACGATCCCGGTGAACCTCGCCGGCCTGCCGGCGATCAGCGTCCCCTGCGGCCTGAGCGACGGCCTGCCGGTCGGCTTCCAGCTCATCGGTCCCGCGTTCAGCGAGAACCGCATCCTGAACGCGGCGCACGCCCTCGAGGCGGCGATCGGGTTCGAGCCCACGCCGTCCTTGCGCGACTCGAGCGCCGGGACGGCCGCGGCCGGGGCGCCGGACGGCGAGCTCCGGCCCGGCCGGCGAGGGGGGCAGTGATGGGCACGACGGCGGTCCTGCAAGGCACGACCCGCGCCTGGGAGCCGGTGATCGGCCTCGAGGTCCACGTCGAGCTCGACACCGCGACGAAGATGTTCTGCGCCTGCGCGGTGACCAAGGGCGACCCGCCGAACACGCACACCTGCCCGGTCTGCCTCGCGCACCCGGGCGCGCTGCCCGTCGTCAACCAGCGCGCCGTCGAGTACGCGACGCGCATCGCGCTGGCGCTCAACTGCACGGTGCGGCCGCGCAACGTGTTCCACCGCAAGAACTACTTCTATCCCGACCTCCCGAAGGCGTACCAGATCTCGCAGTTCGACGAGCCGCTCGCCGTGGACGGCTGGTTCGAGTACTGGGCCGGCGACGAGAAGCTGCGCTGCCGCATCAGCCGTGTGCACATGGAGGAGGACGCCGCCAAGCTGGTCCACGCCGGCGGCGAGACCGGCCGCATCGCCGGCTCGGACTACTCGGTCGTCGACTTCAATCGCGGCGGCACGCCGCTGATCGAGATCGTCAGCGAGCCCGACATCCCCTCGCCGGCGGCGGCGCGCGAGTTCCTCCAGCAGCTCCGCGACCTCGTGATCGAGCTCGGCGTGAGCGAGTGCAACATGGAGGAGGGCCAGGTGCGCTGGGACGCCAACATCAGCGTCCGCCCGGTCGGGCAGCGCCGAGCTCGGCACGCGCACCGAGCTCAAGAACATGAACAGCTTCCGCTACCTGCAGCAGGCCCTCGAGAGCGAGCTGCCGCGCCAGGTCGAGATCCTCGAGGCCGGCGGCAGGATCGACCAGGAGACCCTCCACTTCGATCCCGCGACCGGCACGACGACACCGCTGCGCTCCAAGGAGGAGGCGCACGACTACCGCTACTTCCCCGAGCCCGATCTGGTGCCGCTGGTGATGGACCCGGACTGGGTCGAGAGCGTGCGCGCCGGCCTGCCCGAGCTGCCCGGCGCGCGCATCGCCCGCTTCACGGAGCAATACGGGCTCTCGCGCGCCGATGCCGTCGTGCTCGGCGGGGCCGGCGCTCTGGCGCGCTTCTACGAGGGGGTCGTCGCCCAGGGCGTCGACCCCAAGCTGGCCGCCAACTGGACGATGGGCGAGTACCTCGCCCACCTCAACGCCGCCGGCCTCGAGCCCGGCCACGGCCACGTGACCCCGGAGCGCCTCGCGAAGCTCGTTCGACTGGTGGCCGACGGGGCTGTGTCCACGAGCGCCGCCAAGGACGTGTTCGCGAAGATGATCGCCGAGCGGGCCGAGCCCGAGGCGATCGTCGAGAGCCACGGGCTCGGCCAGATCTCCGACAGCGCGCAGCTCGAGGCGGCCGTCGCCGAGGTCGTCGCCGGCAATCCGGCCCAGGTCGAGCAGTACCGCGGCGGCAAGCAGCAGGTCATCGGGTATCTCGTCGGACAGGTGATGAAGGTGACCGGCGGCCGCGCCAACCCCAAGCTCGTCAACGAGCTCCTGCGCAAGGCGCTGGACGGGTAGCCCGTCGCGCGGGGCGTTCATTCGTGGCAGAGAGGTGAACATGACCAGCGACCTCAGGAGCTTCGTCATCGAGCCGGTCCAGCCGGCAGAGCCGGCGGTCTACATCGACGACACCACGCTGCGCGACGGCGAGCAGACGGCCGGCGTCGTCTTCTCGAACCACGAGAAGATCCGCATCGCCAAGCTGCTCGACGAGGTCGGGGTCCACCAGATCGAGGTGGGCATCCCGGCGATGGGCGGCGACGAGAAGGCGACGATCGCGCAGATCGTCGACCTCGGGCTCGACACCTCGATCCTGGCCTGGAACCGGGCCGTGGCCGCCGACATCCAGCACTCCATGGACTGCGGGGTGGACGCGGTCGCGATCTCGATGTCGGCGAGCGACATCCACATCGAGCACAAGCTGCAGAAGTCGCGTCAGTGGGTCCTCGACCAGATCAGGGAGTGCGTCGCCTTCGCCAAGTCGAAGGACCTCTACGTCTCGGTGAACGCCGAGGACGCCTCGCGCTCCGACCTCGAGTTCCTGCTGCGCTTCGGCCAGGCGGCCAAAGAGGAGGGCGCCGACCGCCTGCGCTTCTGCGACACGCTCGGCATCCTCGACCCGTTCGACACCTTCAACGTCATCAGCTTCCTCAAGCGCCACGGCCTGACCATCGAGATGCACACGCACAACGACTTCGGCATGGCGACGGCCAACGCGCTCGCCGGCATCAAGGCGGGGGCGACCTACGTGAACACGACCGTCAACGGCCTCGGCGAGCGCGCCGGCAACGCCGCCCTCGAAGAGGTCGTCATGGCGCTCAAGCACCTCGGCAAGGTGGACCTGGGCCTGCAGACGGCGCGCTTCCGCGAGCTCAGCGAGTACGTCGCCGCCGCCTCCGCGCGCTCGATCCCGGCGTGGAAGTCGATCGTCGGCACCAACGTGTTCGCGCACGAGTCCGGGCATCCACGCCGACGGCGTCATCAAGAACCCGCTCAACTACGAGGCCTTCGCTCCCGAGGACGTGGGGCTCGAGCGCCAGATCGTCGTCGGCAAGCACTCCGGCTCGCGCACCATCTACCGCAAGTTCCAGGAGTTCGGCATCGAGCTCGACCAAGGCGGACTGCGACGGCATCCTCGAGCTGGTGCGCAAGACCGCCGTCGAGCTCAAGCGTGCGCTCTTCGACAAGGAGCTCATGTACATCTACCACGACTACCTCGTGCGCCTCGGCGAGGCGGTGCCCGTGGGCAACGGCGGGCGCGCGGCCGCGGCGGCGGCGGATGCGGCCGCGGTGGCCGACCAGGCGGCAGAGAAGGGCGACGCGTGAGCGGCCTCACCCTCGCCGAGAAGCTGCATCGCCGCGCACGCCGGCCTCGACGCCGTCGTGCCTGGTCAGATCGTCGTCGCCGACGTCGACGTGGCGCATCGCCCAGGACGGGACCGGGTCCCCTCGCGATCCAGCAGATCGAGGAGCTCGGCGCGGCGCGGGTCAAGGCGCCGACGTGCGTGTTCTTCATCGATCACGCGGCGCCGGCCCCGCGCAGCGAGCTCGCCAACGCGCAGCGCACGATCCGCGCCTTCTGCGCCGAGTCCGGAGCGACGCTTTCCGACGTCGAGATGGGCATCTGTCATCAGCGCGTCGCCGAGAGCTACGCCAAGCCCGGCGACCTCGTGATCGGCGCCGACTCGCACACGTGCACTGCGGGGGCGCTCGCCGCCTTCGCGACCGGCATGGGCTCCACCGACGTCGCGGTCGGCATGGTGAGCGGCAAGACCTGGTTGCGCGTGCCCGAGACGGTGCGTGTCGAGGTAGCCGGCGCGCTCGACCGAGGGCGTCGCCGCCAAGGACCTCATGCTGACGCATCATCGGCGCGCTTGGCGCCGACGGCGCGACGTACCAGGCGCTCGAGTTCGGCGGGCCGGCCATCGATGCCCTCGGCATGGCCGGCCGGCTCACGCTCGCGAACATGGCCGTCGAGACCGGCGCCAAGGCCGGCCTCATCGCCAGCGACGAGACGACGCGCGCCTTTCTCGCCGCGCAGGGCCGCGAGGCCGACTGGCGGCCTCTCGCGGCCGACCCCGGTGCCGCCTGCGCGCGCGTCGCCCCCTTCGACGCCGCCGCCGTCGTGCCGACGGTGGCGCGTCCGCACGCCGTCGACAACGTCGCTCCGGCTGGATCGCTCGGCGACGTGCGCGTCGACCAGGTGCTGATCGGGACGTGCACCAACGGACGCCTCGAGGACCTGCGCGCGGCGGCGGACGTGCTGCGCGGGCGCCGCCGCGCGCCATCCACCCGTCTCATCGTGACGCCCGCCTCGCGCGACGTCGTCCGAGCCGCCGCGCGTGAGGGCCTGCTCGAGGTCTTCTGGGAGGCCGGCGCCGTGGTGACCAACCCCGGGTGCGGCGCCTGCGTCGGCATCCACGAAGGCATCCTCGGTGACGGCGAGGTCTGCGTCAGCACCGCGAACCGCAACTTCAAGGGACGCATGGGCAACCCCGAGGCGTCCATCTATCTCGCATCACCGGCGACGGCCGCCGCGACGGCGATCGCCGGCGCCATCCGTGACCCACGCGAGCTGCTCTAGGCAAGGAGGACTCCCGTGGCCAAGCAGTATGAAGCCCCGCCATCGCTGACGATCGACCCGTCGAAGCGCTACGTGGCGACGATCGCCACCGACCTGGGCGATATCGTCCTCGAGCTGTACGCCGACAAGGTGCCGCACACGGTGAACAACTTCGTCTTCCTCGCCCGTGATGGCTTCTACGACGGCTGCACCTTCCACCGTGTCATCAAGGACTTCATGGTGCAGGGCGGCGACCCGACGGGCACCGGCCGTGGCGGTCCCGGCTACCGGTTCGCCGACGAGTTCCACCCTCACCTCAAGCACGACGGGGCGGGTGTGCTCTCGATGGCCAACGCCGGGCCCGACACCAACGGGTCGCAGTTCTTCATCACCCACGTGGCGACCCCGCACCTGGACGGCCGGCATGCCGTCTTCGGGCGCGTCGTCGACGGGCTCGACGTGGTCATGGCGATCCCCGAGCGCGACCCCATGGCCGCACGGGAACCGGGCGTCGCGATGAACAACGTCACGATCGTCGAGGAGGAGTGGGCCCTGTGACCTCCGCGTCATCCTTGCGCGGTCGCGCCTGGACCTTCGGCGACGACATCTCGACCGATCACATCGCCCCCGGCCGCCTCTTCCACCTGCGCACGGATCTGCCCGCGCTGGCCAAGCACGTCATGGAGGACGCCGACCCGGACTTCGCCGCGCGCATGCGCGCCGGCGACTTCATCGTCGGCGGACGCAACTTCGGACTGGGCTCGAGCCGTGAACACGCGCCGCGCATCATCAAGCTCGCCGGCGCCGGCGCCGTCCTCGCGCAGTCGTTCGCGCGCATCTTCTTTCGCAACGCGATCAACGTCGGGCTCCCCGCCCTGCAGTGCGACACGAGCGCCATCGCCCAGGGCGACGAGCTCGAGGTCGACTTGACCGCCGGCGAGGTGCGCGACCTGACGACGGGCGCCGTCGTCCCCTTCGTGCCGTTGCCCCCCGTCATGGTCACGATCCTCGAGGACGGCGGCCTCGTGGCCCACGTCAAGAAGCACGGCGGCTTCGCCCTGCCGGAGGGATGACATGACCCACACCGTGACCCTGATCCCCGGCGACGGCACGGGGCCCGAGCTCGCCAAGGCGCTCGAGACCGTCCTCGCCGCGACCGGCGTGCCGATCGAGTGGGACCGGCAGGACGCCGGCCTCGACGTGATGGCGCACTACGGCACGCCGCTGCCCGAGCACGTGCTCGCCTCGGTGCGCCGTAACCGCGTCGCCATCAAGGGCCCTATCACGACCCCGGTCGGCACCGGGTTCCGCAGCGTCAACGTGGCGCTGCGCAAGGAGCTCGACCTGTACGCCTGCCTGCGGCCGGCGAAGTCGCTCGTCGGCGTGCGCAGCCGCTTCGAGGGCATCGACCTGGTGGTCGTGCGCGAGAACACCGAGGACCTCTACGCGGGCATCGAGCACATGGTCGGGGAAGACGCCGCGGAGAGCATCAAGATCATCACCCGCCGCGGCACCGAGCGCATCGTGCGCTTCGCCTTCGAGTACGCCCGCCGGCACGGGCGCCGCAAGGTCACGGCGGTGCACAAGGCCAACATCATGAAGTGCACCGACGGCCTCTTCCTGCGCGTGGCCGGCGAGGTCGCCGAAGCATACCCGGACATCGAGTTCGAGGACCGCATCGTCGACAACATGTGCATGCAGCTCGTGCAGAAGCCCGAGCTGTACGACGTGCTCGTGCTGCCCAACCTCTACGGCGACATCGTCAGCGACCTCTGCGCCGGGCTGGTCGGCGGCCTCGGCGTCGCCCCGGGGGCGAACATCGGCGCCGAGGCCGCCGTGTTCGAACCGGTGCACGGCAGCGCGCCAAAGTACGCCGGGCAGGACAAGGTGGACCCGACGGCGCTGCTGCGCAGCGGCGTCCTGATGCTGGACCACCTTGGCGAGTCCGAGGCGGCGCGGCGGATGGACGACGCGATCGCCGCCGTCATCGCCGAGGGCCGCGACGTCACCTACGACCTCGGCGGCAGCGCCGGGACGCAGGCCATGGCCGCCGCGATCGCGGACCGCATCCAGGCCTGACCGACACAGTCAGGTCAACGCAGGGTGAGCCGAAGCGCCACCCACACCGACGCCCAGCGCGGCCGCCGACCCTCGGCCGCCGGGTGCGAGGAGGAGCACATGGACGACCGCGAGAGGCACATCAACCTGCACGCCACGCCCGAGCAGATGGCGGGCGTCTACGCCAACTTCGCCAACGTGAGCCACTCCGACTACGAGTTCTCGATCACCTTCGTGCGTCTCGATCATGAGGGCAGCGAGGGCGAGCAGCTCCAGGGCGTCGTCGTGTCGCGCGTCAGCATGTCGGCGCGCTTCATGAAGGAGCTCATGGACGCGATGCAGGACAACTACAGCAAGTGGCTCGCGGCCGAGAACATCAAGAACCTCCCGGAGGCGCCCGGTCGCGACTGACGCCGCGCTGAGGCCGGCCGCCGTCCTCTTTTTGCTGGCGTTTTCGGACGCTCATCCGAGTCGGCGGGCTCGCCGAGGTGTTGCCCGCCCGCGCCGGCTCCCATAGAATGACCGAGCCTGTCATCCCCTCTTCGCGCCGCTGCGGTGTGTGCGCGAGACGTACGGGGGCACGTTCCAGCACGGCCTCAGGAGGACGCATTGGACTTCTACAAGGGCAGAGTGCTCAGGATCGACCTGAGCGCCGGCACCACCGCCGTCGAGCCGCTCAACATGGCGTGGGCCGAGAAGTACCTCGGTGGCAAGGGCCTCCTTCTGAGGTACTTGTGGGAGGAGGTGGAGCCGAAGATGGACCCGTGGTCCCCGCAGGCTCCGCTCATCCTCATGACGGGCCCGTTCGCCGGCACGACGGTCAGCACCGCGTCGCGCCTCGTGGTGGGCTGCAAGAGCCCGATCACCGGCATCCTCAACGACAGCTACGTCGGCGGATCGTTCGCCCCCGAGCTCAAGTTCGCCGGGTACGACGCGGTGATCATCAAAGGCAAGGCGGCGGAGCCGACGATCGTCGTCATCAAGGATGACGTCGTCGAGTTCATGCCCGCCGCCAAGTACTGGGGCATGAAGACCTCCGAGATCGAGGAGGCCATGCGCCAGGACGTCGACAAGAACGCCAAGACGCTCTCGATCGGGCCGGCCGGCGAGCACAAGGTCGCCTTCGCCTGCATCTCCACCGACCAGTACCACAAGGCCGGCCGGGCGGGTCACGGCGCCCTCATGGGCGACAAGAACCTCAAGGCGGTCGTAGTGCGCGGCACCGGCAGCGTCCCGGTCGGCGACGCCAAGGCCTTCCTCGACCTGCTCTACAAGATACACACCGACTACGTGCTGACCGACGACAACATGTGGGCTCACGAGGAGGGCACGCCGACCCTGGTCGACGTGGTCAACGGCGGCGGCGCGCTGCCGACCCGCAACTGGTCGGCGGGCGAGTTCGAGGGCGCCGAGAAGATCAACTCCGAGGCCTTTCAGAAGATCCGCCTGAAGAAGCGCGGCTGCTACCAATGCTCGATCAGCTGCCGCAACTTCCACGTCACCACGTTCGCCGGCGCCGAGGTGCACGGCGAGGGCCCCGAGTACGAGACCATCGCCCTCTGCGGGGCGAACTGCGGCATCGACGACATCGACGCGCTGATGAAGTTCAACGAGCTCTGCGACGAGCTCGGCCTCGACACGATCTCCTCGGGCGCCGTCGTGGGTCTCGCCATGGACATGACCGAAAAGGGCATCAAGGACTTCGGTCTGCACTTCGGCGAGGTCGAGGGCTACGTCGCGGCGCCGACGCTCATCGCGAAGCGCGAGGGCATCGGCGCCGACCTTGCCAAGGGCACAAGAGCGCTCGCCGCCCAGTACGGCCATCCTGAGCTCGCCATCCAGGTCAAGGGACTGGAGGTGCCGGGCTACGACCCGCGCGGCTCGTTCGGCAGCGCCATCAGCTACGCGACCAGCGACCGGGGCGGCTGCCACATGCGGGCCTTCCCGCCGGGCGACGAGCTCGCCGCGGGCACGCTGCCGGCCGACACGATGGAGGGCAAGGTCGAGCAGATCATCGCCGGCAACACGGCGAACGGCTTCATCGGGCAGAACTTCAGCTCGATCAAGTTCAGCGGCATCTGGTGCGACTTCTGGGCCGTCACCCCCGAGCAGCTCACCGTCATGTTCCCGCTGGTGCTCGGGCGCGACGTCGCCGAGGAGGAGGTCATGACGATGGGCGAGCGCATCTGGAACCTCGCCCGTCTCTTCAACCTGCGCGAGGGCGTGGAGAAGGACGACCTGCCGAAGAAGCTGTACGAGGTCGCCCACACCGAGGGTCCGTCCGCCGGCAAGGTCGTGGGCGACGACCTCTTCCACGAGTCGATCCAGAAGTACTACGCCCTGCGCGGCTGGGACGAGAACGGCGTCCCGACCGAGGCCAAGCTCGCCGAGCTCGGCGTCGACGTGCGCCTCTAGACGGCGGCTGGCTCTCAGGAAAGGGAGAACGATGCCCCACGTGATGATCTCAAGCAAGAAGTGCACCGGCTGCCACCAGTGCGAGCTCGCCTGCAGCGCCTACCACGAGGGCGCCTTCCGTCCCAGCGTCGCGCGGCTCTGGGCGGAGGTCAACCCGACCACGGGCGCCATCAAGGGCCACACCTGCCTGCAGACCGGCTGCGCCAAGTGCCAGGAGGCCTGCCCCAACGACGCCATCGTGACGAAGGAGATCACCGTCAAGGTCAAGGGCGACTTCGCCGGCCGCGAGAAGCTCGGCGACACCGTCAAGGGCTACGTGCTCGTCGTCGTCGACGACCTCTGCACCAACTGCGGCGAGTGCTACGACGTCTGTCCCACCGACGTCATCCACGAGCACCCCGACCGCGAGGTCGCCTTCAAGTGCGACCTCTGCGACGGCGAGCCCCAGTGCATCGCCTTCTGCCAGAACCCCCACGTCCTCGCCGTCGACCTCAAGGTCGACAAGATGGACAAGGAGCTGCAGGCGTAAGGTCATGGCCAAGGTCTCCGTCAAGCTGCCGGTCGGGATGACGACGGGCGACGGCCGTCGCGACGTCGAATGCGACGCGGCGACCGTCGGCGAGGCGCTCGACAGCGCGATCGCCATCGAGCCACGGCTGCGCCCGCGGATCTACCGCGAGGACGGGCGCATGTGGGCGGGCGTCTTCCTCAACGGGCGCAACATCAATGCCCGCGAGGGTGTGAAGACAGAGCTCGAGGACGGCGACAAGATGAACGTCGTCCCGCCGATCTCGGGCGGCTGACGAAGAACGCGACACGACGGGGCGGCGCGGGCGCCCGGAGGGCGCCCGCGCCGCCCCTCTTCTTCCGGGGTGCGCACATGCCGAGGAGACGCGACGAGACCAGCGACGGACGGCTGCCCGCGGTCCCCGGTGATGCCTCCGACGCGCGCGAGCGTCTGAGCCAGGCGAGCTTCGCGGCGACTGTGGAGGAACGCTGCAGCGTCCGCCGCTTCCTTCCCGACCCGGTACCCCGCGCAGACATCGAGGCCATGGTCGCGCTCGCCGTGCGCGCCGCCAACGCCGGCAACTCCCAGCCGTGGCGGTTCGTCGCTGTCCAGGACGAGGCGCTGCGGCGCGAGATGGCGGAGGCGGTCCACGCCGCACTCGACGTCATGGCCGGCCTGCCGGAGTGCCAGGGGCGCGGACGCGACATCCGCGCGATCCGCGCGTACGCGACGTTCTTCGCCGAGGCCCCCGTGGTGATCGCGGTGTTCGCGACGCCGTATTCGTCGCGCAGCGATGAGCTGCTCGCGGCGCGCGGCCTCTCGACCGATGAGAGGGACCGCGTCCGTCAGCGACCCGACCTGCAGAGTATCGGCGCCGCCGTGCAGCTGCTCGTCACGGCGGCACACGCGATGGGGTACGGGTCGTGCTGGATGACGGCGCCGGTGCTTGCGGCGCCGGCGCTCGAAGGACTCCTCGGCGCGCCGGCCGATGCTCGTCTCGCGGCGCTGGTCCCGATCGGGCGATCCGCCGGGCGCCCGCGGCGCAGCGGACGGCGCCCCCTTGACGAGGTGCTCGACTGGCGCTGAGCCGGTCGCCGACGCGATCGCCGCTGACGTGATGCTCGGACAGACGGACATGCAGACGACACCGTCGAGGGAGACCGTGCGCGCACTCTGCGCGGCCGCGCTGGAAGGCGCGCGGCTGGGGGTGTGCGCCCTCGAGCGTCGCGGCCTGCGCCCGGCCGGGGTCGCGGCCTACCGAGAGACGCTGGAGCGTCTGCGCGTCGCCGGCGCCGCCGCTCCGCCGCGGACGGGGGAGTCGACGTGAGGCTGGCGATCGTCGGCGGCAAGCTGCAGGGGACGGAGGCCGTCTACCTCGCCGCCAAGGCGGGGTACGAGACGGTCCTGATCGACCGTCGCGAGGCACCGCCGGCCGCCGGCCTCGCCGACGTCCACGTGGTCATGGACGTGACCGCCGACGAGGCGCGGAGCCGCGCCGTGCTGGACACCTGCGACGCCGTGCTGCCCGCCTGCGAGGACGACGCCACGCTCGCCTGGCTCGACGCGCACGTGCCGCGTTGGGACGTGCCGCTGCTCTTCGACCTCGCCGCGTATGCGGTGACCTCCTCCAAGCTCGCCTCGAACGAGCTCTTCGCGCGGCTTGATGTGCCGCGACCGATACCGTGGCCCGGCTGTGCGTTCCCGGTGGTCGTCAAGCCCAGCGCCGCGAGCGGCAGCGAGGGCGTGCGGCTCGCCGCCGACGAGCATGAGCTCGCCGCGGCGCGCGCCGCGCTCGAGGCCGAGGGGCACGACGCCATAGTCGAGGAGTACGTCGCCGGCCCGTCGCTCTCGCTCGAGGTGCTCTGCTGGGACGGCCACGCCGTGCCCCTGCAGGTCACCGGGCTCGAGTTCGACGCCGATTACGACTGCCGGCGTGTCGTCGCCCCGGTCAGCGAGGCCGCCGGCGCGACGCCCGCCGACGAGCGCGTCACGGGCGAGGCGTGGGGGCAGGCCGTGGCGCCTGGCGTTCTCGAAGCGTTCGACGCGGTATCCGTGCGGCTCGCGGAAAGTCTTGGCCTACGTGGGCTCATGGACGTCGAAGTGATGGTCCACGAGGCGCAGCCCAAGGTGCTGGAGATCGACGCCCGGCTGCCGAGCCAGACCCCGACGGCGGTCTACTGGTCGAGCGGTCTCAACATCGTCGAGCTGCTGCGGCGTACGATCGCCGACGGCCGTCCGCCGAAGGTCGACAGGACGTCTTCGAGAGCCTGCGTCTATCAGCACGTCCACGCACAAGACGGCAGGCTGGCGGTCGCGGGCGAGCACGTCATGGGCGGCGCCCGGCCGCTCACCTTGGCGCCCGGGTTCTTCGGTGCCCACGAGGCGCTGACCGACTACGGACCGGGGCGGTCAGCGTGGTCGGCGACGCTGATCACACTGGGAGCGAGCGTGGCCGAGGCGCAGCGCACGGCAGACGACGTGGTCGCCGCGCTGGCCGCGGAGGAGAACCTTGAAGTTCTCCCTGAGGGTGAGACTCTGTGAGGACATCGGCGACCGCGGGCCCGAGAGCGACGCGGACCGCAAGTGAAGGACGGTGACGCGGTGACCAGGTTGACCGAGCACGACGTCCGGGAGCTGAGCGCGCGCCTCGGCGCGTTCGAGCGCGATCTCGTCGCGGTCTGCGGTCTCACGCTCCTCGGACTCGCTCAACGCACGGTGGACGTCGACCGTGCGCTGGCGTCACGAGCGGAGCGCTCAGACGCGACGGTCTTGCCAGGGGCGGCGCCGACGACAGCAGTGCCCTTCGCCGGCGCCCGCGTCGCCGCCGTGCCGGTGAGCAGCGGCGAGGGCTTCATCCCCGGCTTCTGCGAGTGCGTCGTCACGATCCTTCGGCACCTGGGGTGCGACGCCCACGTCACGACGCAGCCCGACGTGCGTGGTCTGCAGGCGGCGGCCGAAGGGGGTGACGAAGTCGTCTTCGTCGCCGACGACTTCCGGTTCATCGCGCTGAACATCCACACGGGTCTGTGCGTCGACGACGACCCGGCGACGGCCGACGGGTACGTCACGGCGCTCGCGGCGGCGGCCGGCGGTCTCGCCGGCCGGTCCGTCCTGCTGCTCGGCCTCGGTCCGGTCGGCCGCGCCGCCGGCCGGCGCCTGACGGCCATGGGCGCCGACCTGCTCGCCGTGGACCCCGACGATGGTGCCGTGGCGAGGGCGACGGCCGACGGACTCCCGTTCGCCCGCACCGACCTGGCGGATGGGCTCGCACGCTGCGACCTGCTCTTCGACGCGACACCGGTGGCCGACATCGTCACCGCCGGCGACCTTTGCCCGGGCGCCATCGTCGCGGCGCCGGGGGTGCCTCCGGCGCTCGACGCCGGTGCTCGCGCCGCGCTGGGGCCGCGTCACATCCACGACCCTCTCGCGGTCGGCGTCGCCGTCATGGCGGCACGGGCGCTCGCCTGACGGCGAAGCTAAGCCACGCACGCGAGCGAGGGGCGGGCGGCACTGGTGCCGCCCGCCCCTCGTCGCACTCCGCGGCGCGCGCTCGTGCCGCGACGTCGAGCCTTGTCGCGTAGCTCAGGCCGTCTTGCGCCTCATCAGGACGAGGCCGATCACCAGCAGCACGGCGCCGGCGATGATCCCGATCCACGGCAGCGTCGTGCCGTAGAGCTGAAGCTTGCTCGCCCCGTCCTCGGCGTCGGTCTTTGCGGCCTCGACCGAGGCGTCGGTGGCGGTGTACTTGAAGTCCGAGACCGGGACCCGGAGCACCGCCATCTGGTCCTCCGGAAGCAGCGCCAGCGGCGTGCCTTCGAGGAGGTCGGGGCTGAGGGACACGCTGCGCTTCTCGGTCTTCTCGACGTCCACGATGATCCCCGTCGCGGGGTCGATCCAGTAGGTGCCGTCATAGCCGTAGTAGTAGCCCAGCGGCACCGGGTCCGGCAGCTTCGCGAACAGCGTCGTCAGGACGTCGCCGGGCAGCGCCGACAGGTCGATCTGCCCGAGGAGTTGCTGGACCTGCGCCTTGGGCAGCTCGGTCGGCAGGCCCATGGCCGTCACCATCTCGGGGACGATGGGCTTCGGGTCGCTGCTGGACGTGAACTTGTAGAGCGTCATGCCGCTGCGCTCGTGCGTGGCTTCCTCGGCGAAAGTGAGCGGCACGGTGCTCATGTAGTCGTCGCTCCAGCCCGTGTAGTCCTTCTGCTCGGTGTCCATCGGCCAGCTCAGCACGATGCCCTCGCGCGGGATGAAGCCCTCGCTCGTCGCCCACTCCTCGGGGTATTGGTCCGTGGCCAGCATGGTGACCCGGTCGACGGCGTAGTTGGTGACGACCTGCTGGAGCGGCGTGCTGCCGGTCATCATGGTCTTCTCTTCCTTCACAAGGGCGAGGTCACCGTCGGTCTCCGTGACGGCGAAGTGCCGCTGGAGGGTGATGGGCAGCATCTTCTGGAAGGTGAAGTCGGCCGGGTTCAGCAACACCACCATGGTGCCCTCGTAGTCTCGCGTCGTGTCGGTGTCGGCCGGCATCTTCTTCATGCCGGGCACGATCGCCAGCATGAGGACGAGCCCGGCGGCGAGCAGCAGGACGCCGATGATGGTCAGGGCCCAGCTCAGTCCCTTGCCCATGAGTACCCCCGTTCGTGTGAGTGGCCGTGAGATCGTCGTCGACACCGCACGTCGAGTGGCATACGGCGGCGCCGGGTGATGCGCAACTCTATCCCGACGCGCCGCTGCTCTGCCAGTTCCAGGAGCGGCGCGGCCGTGACGGAGGTATCATCGTCGTCGGCGCGGGGGCTCGATCGAAAGGATCAGCGTGGGCTCTAAACCCACGCAGGCGGGTGTGACTCCCGCAGTCCCCGCCAGCCGTCCTCTCGCCCGCCGTCAGTCCTCGACGGCGAAGCGCAGCGGGATCCTCACCTGGTTCATGCGCGAGCCGTCCTCCATCGAGACCTCGTAGGCGACCAGCTTGCCCTTGCCGCTCATCGGCGGCAGGCCGAGGCGTACCGCGAAGACGCCGCGCCCCGGGGCGCCCTCCGTGGCGGTCACCGTCTTGTCGGCGACGATCGCACCGTCGGCGCCGAGGACTTCGACCACGAAGGTCGCCTCGAACACGGAGGCGCTGCCGCGGACGGCGAGGCGAGAGCCGGTGATGACGTCGCCGACGGCCGGCGTCTCGACGAAGATCGCCGGCAGCATCTCCTCCCAGTCGGCGCGGGTCTGTCCGGCGCTCAGGTCGAGCCCTTCGCCCCCGAGCGTCTCGACGAGCCCGCCGTCGATCCAGAAGTCGACGCGATTGACCGTCCTGAACTGCGTGAGCGTATAGACGACCTGGGCGACCCGTGCCTGCATCGAGAGCGAACCGCCACCGCTCGCGAAGTCGTCGCTCAGGTCCACGCGCGCCGTGCCGTCCTCGATCGTCACCTCGTTGAGCGTCGTGCCGGCGGGGATCGTCGTGGTCAGGCCGGCGGCCTTCTCGCGCGCGTTCGGCCCTTGGAGCAGCGCGGTCATCGCCGCCTTCGCCACGGCGACGGAGGCCGGCACCTCGCGGTGGGCGACGCCCAGCGTCTCGCCGCGCATGAGGTAGATGGAGACCGTCATCGTCCCCGTCGGGCTTGGGGAGGGCGACGGCGAGGCGGAAGGGGTCGCCGTGACGGTCACCGTCTTGGTCGGCGTGGGTCCAGCGGTCCCGTCGTCGCCGCAGGAGGCGAGGCCAAAGGCGAGAGCGAGGACGACGGCTACCGGGATGGCCAGGGCGGCGACGACGATGCCGGCACGTTTCATCGGTCTCTCCCTCGTTCGGCGGGCGGGAACCTTCATCTTCGCGCGCGCCGTCCGCCCTCCTGCGCCTCCCCGATGCGGCGCCCTCCGAACGGCTATCATGGGCGGGCGATGACGGGCTCACTCGACTCGACCGCGCGCATGGATGCGACGCCCCTGCTCGAGCAGGTCGGCGCCTTCATCGACGCACGTCTGCCGCGGTGGCACACGCCCGGCGCGGTCGTCGGCCTCACCGACCGCGACAGGTCTCTCGGCGCCGTCGCGTGTGGTTGGGCCGACCTTGCCGCGCGACGCCCGATGACTGCGACCGACCGCTTCCAGATCGGCTCGATCAGCAAGTCGTTCACGGCGATCATCGTTCTCCAGGAATGGGAACGCGGGAACCTCGATCTGCACGCCCCCGTCACCGACTACGTCCCGTGGTTCACCGTGCGCTCGCGCTTCGCCCCGATCACGCTCCACCACCTGCTCACCCACACCTCCGGCCTCATCACCGGCACGGACGTCAGCCTGGACGCGCGCCACGAGCTGTGGCTCATGCGCGAGAGCGAGTGCACGTACGCGCCCGGCGAGCGCTTCCTGTATTCGAACGACGGCTACAAGCTGCTCGGCGTCGTGCTCGAGGAGGTGACCGGCGCACCGTTCCCGGAGCTGCTCGCCGAGAGACTGCTGTTGCCGCTGGGGATGGACGACAGCGACCCCATGATCGCTCTGGCCACGAGGGCGTCGACGGCGACGCCGCACCAGCGCATGTACGACGACAGGCCCCGGCACGGGGGGCACCCTCTGGTGGCGAGTCCCTGGTACGAGACCGCCAGCGCCGACGGCAGCATCGTGTCGACGGCCGCCGACATGTGCGCGTACGCGCGGCTGCTGCTCAACGGCGGCGAGGGACCCGACGGCCGGTCGCTCAGCGCCGAAGCGTTCCGCCTGCTGACGGGGCGGCACGTCGAGGATCCGACCGAGGACGACTGGTACGGGTACGGACTCGGGGTCTACGACGACGAAGGCCGCACGCTCGTGGGTCACTCGGGCGGCATGGTGGGTTTCAGCTCGTACCTGATGGTCGATCCCGACGCGGGTCTGGGCGTCGTCGTCCTCATGAACGGCAACGAGGAGCGCAAGGACCTCGTCAAGTACGTGCTGGAGGCGGGGCGGGCGGCGGCGGCCGGGCAGGCCATGCCTGCGCCGCCGCCGCCGCCGCCCGCCGACCTCGGGCGGCGCGGCCGGGGAGTACGCCGGCGTGTACGCGGCGCCCCCGGGCGGGCCGGCGTCGGGCCGCTCGCTGACGCTCGCGGCCGCCGGCGGACGTCTCCTTCTGCGCCACCAGGGCGCCGACGTCGTCCTCGAGCGCGACGACGAGGACGTCTTCCTCGTCCCGCACGCCGACCTCGACCGCTTCCCGCTGCGCTTCTGGCGTGACGAGCAGGGACGCGTCACGCAGGTGACGCACGGCGCGGACTGGTACGCCGGGCCCGCCTACGGCGGCCCGACGGAGTTCCCCCCGATCCCCGGCGCATCCGCCGTCTGCGGCCACTACCACTGCTGGAACCCCTGGATGAGCCACCTGCGCGTCGTCGAGCGCGCCGGCAGCCTGTGGCTGATCGCCCCGTGGCTCGACGAGCCGGCCGGCGAGCTCGAGCTCGTGCCGCTGGGCGACGGCTCGTTCCGTGTGGGTCCGGAGGAGTGGCGCCCTGACAGGCTGACGGTCGACACCGTCCTCGACGGCGTGGCCACCAGGGCGGTCTACGACTTCCTGCCCTTCTACCGGGCCGCGACGCCCTGACATGCCCACCGACCCGAACAAGGCGCGCTACTACCGCAAGCAGGTGCCTCTCTTCCGCCTGGTCGAGAAGATGAAGCTCTGGCCGTCGCGTCGCGGTATCCTGCACGGGGTGCGCGACTTCGAGCCTCGCGGCCTGCACGCGATCGTCATCACGCATTGCGGCAAGCGCATGGTCGTTCGCGATTCGAAGACCAGCCGCTCCGCCCGCTGGCTGCGCAACAAGTGGTTCATCGAGGCCTGTCCGCAGTGCCGCATCCCCGAGTGGAAGCTGCAGAAGTACGCGGCGACGAAGTTCCGCCGCGACTACGGCTCGTTCCTCAGGGACGAGGACATGCCGGCGGGCTGAGGAACCTTCACGCTGGGCGTCTGGGGCGCATGATGAAGGCGGCACGGGCGGGCGCCCGTCACAGCCCGCTCGACGTCTCTCCGGTCTCGGTGTCGAAGAAGAACGGCCCGCCTTTCGGTGCGGCGCGGTCGACGACCTTCCACACGTCGCCGCGCTGGCGCAGGGTGTAGTCACACAGCGGGACGCTGGTGCGCTTCTCGCGCGTGACGCGCACCACCGCGCCGCTGTCCGCGTCCCACGTCCCTGCCTCGACCCACTCGGCGACGGCGGCGCGGACGATCACCGTGCCCCGCAGGGTGCGGCGGCGCACGTCGAAGTACACGACCTCGCCGCCGCACGCCACCACTACCCGGTCCGGCTGGCGGCGGCGATCGCCCAGCATCTGGTCGACCGCATCGAACTGAAGTGTCCTCGTCAGGGCGTCACCCTCCGATACTGCGGCGAGCGTCGTGTGCCACTTCGCACGCAGTTCGTCCTTCGCCGCCTGCGGGAGCGACGTCTGCCCGGGACGGTCCTCGGGCCAGGCGATGAGGGAAGCCGTGTCGTAGCGCACGATGCTCTGCTTCATCGCCTCCTGCGAGGACTCGGTCGGCGGCAGCCACGTCCAGACCGCGAGCCCCGACCAGCACCACGGCGACGACCATGACGAGCGAAGCGCCCCTGGCCCGCGCACGGCGCCGTCCCTAGAGGGCGCGCCAGGTCTCGGGCCGCAACTGCACGGCCTCGGGCGCCTGGAGCACCTTGTCGAGCCGCGTCAGCATGGCCGCCTTGTCCTGTGGCAGGCGGCCGCCGACGGGCAGGTAGTTGGAGGCATGGTTCGAGCGGAAGAGGCAGTCGGTGACGTCCGTGTGGGCGACGATCTCGCGAAGCTCCCGCAGCATGCCGACGGAGTCCGGCAGCGCGATCTCGCCGCTCTCGACCTTGTGGTGCATGCCCGTGCCCGGCACGAGCATGAGGGTGAGGATGCCGATGTAGGCGGGGTCGATGGCCGAGAGGGCCTCGCCCGTCGCCCGCCCGTGCTCGAGAGAGCGGGCGGTGCCGGCGAGGCCGAGGATCGCCGTGACCGAGAGCTTCATGCCGGCCGCCTTCGCCCGCCGGCAGCCCTCGACCTGCTCGGCTCACCGTCATGCCCTTGTGGATGGCGGCGAGCGTCTGGTCGTCGCCCGACTCGAGCCCGAGGTACAGGAGGTCGAGCCCCCGCTCGCTGAGCTGGCGCAGCTCGTCGACCTGCATGTCGAGCAGGTTCTTCGCGTTGGCGTACGAGCTCACGCGCTCGAGGTTGGGGAGCTCCGCGTGCAGCAGGTCGAGGATCTCGAGCAGCCGGCGGGCCGACAGCGCGAGCGCATCGCCGTCGGCGAGAAAGACGCGCTGGGCGCGCGCCTTGACCGCCGCCGGAAGCCCGGTCACGTCCTCGGCGACCTCGCCGAACGGCCGGACCGCGAACGGCTTGTCCAGGTACGTCCCGCAGAAGTCGCAGGTGTTGTTGGAGCACCCGTAGGTCACCTGCAGGATGAGGCTGGTGGCCTCGCTCGGGGGTCGGATGACGGCGCCGTGATACCTCATGGCCCGAGTCTAGCAGAGGCGTGCGCGGCGGCTCGTCCTTGACAGTCATCCAATCGGATGAAAGCCTTGCCCTGCCGCGAGCGAGGTCGTCGGCGACGGCTGCAGTATGATCTACGGCTGCGAACGACGTTGGGAGGAGTGCGAGGCCATGGGGAACGAAGAGCTCTACCAGGAAGCCAGCGAGGCGATCGTCAACGCCGACCGCGCGGCCGCCGAAGACATCGCCAAGCGTGCGTTGGCCGCGGGCATGACCCCAGCCGACATCATGCAGAACGGCTTCGTGAAGGGCATCCAGGAGGTCGGCGAGCTCTTCGAGAGCGGCGAGATGTTCCTCCCCGAGCTGATGATGGCCGCCGACGCGATGGCGGGGGCGACCGAGGTCACCAACGCCGCCCTCGAGGCCGGCGCGGCGACCACCAAGGGGCGCGTCGTCATCGGCACCGTGCAGGGCGACGTGCACGACATCGGCAAGGCGATCGTGATCGCCTACCTCAAGGCCAACGGCTACGAGGTCACCGACCTGGGCCGCGACGTCCCCGCGCAGACCTTCATCGCCAAGGCCAAGGAAGGGAACGCCGACATCATCGGCATGAGCGCTCTGCTGACGACGACGATGGAGGAGCAGAAGAAGGTCATCAAGGTCATCAAGGACGAGGGCCTCTCCTTCAAGACCGTGGTGGGCGGCGCTCCCGCCACCCAGCGCTGGGCCGACCAGATCGGCGCCGACGCCTACGCCGAGGACGCCAACGACGGCGTCAAGAAGATCGACGCGCTGCTGGGCAAGTAGGGAAGACGCCTTCGCGGGGCGACGCCCCGGACCTTTGCGAGACTCCCGAGGGGCGGGCCGTGAGGCCCGCCCCTCTCACGTTACGTTCAGGGCGGCGTCGGGGGCAGGACGGGGCGACCCGCGTCGGCTTCGCGTAGACTCGTGTCGTGAACGAGTGGGACGAGCGCCGCGAGGCGTACGAGCGCAGCGCCGTGCATCGCGCCGGCGCCGACCTCGACCTCGTGGTCGAGTGGTGCGAGCCGGTGCAGGGCGTGACGGCGCTCGACGTCGCCACGGGCGGGGGTCACGTCGCGCGGCGCCTGCGTGAGCGCGGCTGCACGGTGACGACGTGCGACGCCTCCGCCGGCATGGAGCCCGACGTCGTCTGCCCGGCCGAGGCGCTGCCCTTCGCGGACCGGTCCTTCGACGTCGTCGTCTGCCGCCTCGCCGCGCACCACTTCGATGACCCGGCCGGTGCCGTCCAAGAGATGGCGCGAGTCAGCCGTCGCCTCGTGGTGATCGAGGACGGTCTGCACAACGACGAGCGCGTGGAAGAGGCCGAGCGGTTGCGCGACGTGACGCACGTGCGCGCCTACACGAAGACGGAGTGGGTCGCGATGCTCTCGGCAGCGGGGCTCCGGGTCGTCGACCTGGCGCAGCACCCGCGCCGTCACGTCTTCGCTGAGTGGTTGTCATGCACCCGGTGCGAGGGAGAGACGGCCGCCCGCGTGCGCGAGCTTCTCGCGCACGTGACGGAGCCGGGCGGTCAGGCATGGCTCGACGCCAAGCTGATCGTGAAGGCGGCCAGGCTGCCCTGACCTCCGGCCGCTCGCGGCAGGCGGCAGCCAGACCACCGGCCGCGCCTCAGATGTTCAGGCGGATGCCGTCGACGTAGGTGAGGCTGCGGCCGGCGCGCTCGATGTTGGGGTACCCCTCGCGCGCCATGAGGAGGCGCTCGAGGCCGAAGCCGAGCCCGACCCATGGTTCCACGATGCCCCAGTTGTCGTCCATGGGGAGAGGGCCGACCGCGGCCGAGCAGACCTCCTGCCCGTCGACCTCCACGTCGAGCATCTCGCCGTAGACCTCCGACACCGTGCGCACGAGCTGGTACTCCTCGATGCCTGCCGCCGTGCACGACGAGCTCGGCGAGCTCGTCGAGGCGCGGCCGGCACGCCTCCCGGGGCAGCCCGAGCTCGACGAGGTTGAGCATCGTGAACTCGTTCAGGTGCTGGCTGCCCTTGCTGTCGCGGCGAAAGCACGTGCCGATCTCGAAGATCCCGAAGGGCCGGCTCCAGATGCGGCCGAGCTTGCGCAGGAGCGTGTAGAGGTTCGGGGCCAGCATGGGCCGCAGGCAGGCTCCGTCCTCGAGCCAGAAGACCTGCTCGCGCAGCGGGTGGCCGTGCCCGACGCCCATCTTCGCCAGCGCCTCGCCGGCGATGATGTGCGGCGTCACGACCTCGACGAAGCCCGCGTCGATGAGGGCGGCGCGCAGCGCCGCCTCGAGCTCGAGCAGTCGGGGCGCGCGCCGGGTCCGGCGCAGCTCGTCGAGCTGCGCCCTGCCGGCGCGCACGAAGTCCTCCTCGAGCTTCTTGAAGGCGGTGTCGCGCGCCGCCGCCGTCGGGAAGTCCTCGTCCAGCTGCGCCGGATCGGCGCCGAGCTCGCGCAGGCGCTGGATCTGCGTCGGCGTCAGCCTCATCACGTCGGGCGCGTCGGGGCTCACACGGCATCGTCCCCGTCCGAGCGGCGCCCGCTGCAGGTACGAGGCCAGCCCGGCGCGATCGCCGCGGCGACGCGGTCGTCGAAGTCCGCTCTCGCGGCCCAGCCTCGTCCGCCGGGCTGCTCAGGAACACCGGTTCGACGAGCAGCGCCGATCGCACGCGGCTCGCGCAGGATGCCGTAGTTGCGCCCGAAGCTGCCGAGGAAGCGGTGTCCCCAGCGCGGCGAGGCGGGCGCCGACGTGCTGCGCCAGCCGGTGTCCGTGTTCCGAGAAGTAGTGGCTGCGCTGAAAGAAGTAGCACGCGGCGCCCGTCGCCGCCGGCGACTCGTGGCCGTTCGCGTGCAGCGAGAACATGAAGTCGGCGTCGGCGGCCAAGACCGTCTCGGTCCGCTCGTAGAGAGGCACGTCCCTGTCGCCGGTGCGGGTCAGCGACGACCTGGCAGCCTTCGGCGCGCAGCAGCTCCTCCAGCCGCCGGGCCACGGTCAGCGTCGACGTCCTTCTCGGCGACGCCGCGCGCCGACACGACGCCACTGTCGGCGCCGCCATGGCCGGGGTCCAACGGCGACCACCTGCCCCGCCAGGGTCGCGCGCCTCGACGTAGCCGCCGTGGCGGTCGGGGATCTTCTTGCCTTCGCGGCCCGACTCGGCCTTGCGCAACGCTCTGAGCTTGTCGCAGGGTCGTCGGTCCGACGATGCCGTCGGCGACAAGCCCCGCGTTGCGCTGGAAGTCGAGGACGGCCCGCTCGACGTCCTCGTCGTGGACGCCGCGCTCGGGACCTGCGTTGAAGCCGAGCAGGTTGAGCTTGACCTGCAGGGCGAGGACGTCGTCGCCGCGGAACTGCGGCTCGCGCAGGTAGAGGAGGCGGTCGCCGAGCGTGTACCCGGTCTCGACCAGCTCGCGCCACGTGTTGTCGCCGACCTCGCCGTCGACCAGCAGGTCGCGGCGCTGCTGAAAGGCGCACACGGCGAGCTCGCGTGTGGGGGCCGTAGAAGCCGTCGACGCCCTCGTTGCCGAGCACGAAGCCCTGGGCGCGCAGGCGCTTCTGCACGTCCGAGACTTCTCTGCCGCGATCACCGAGGGTAAGGTTGCGCACCGCTGCCGCTCCTGGCGGGGACGAGGGGGAGACCCGTCGTCAGTCTACACGAGGCCCTGGGAGCGTCGCCCGTCAGATGCCGAAGGCCGAGCGGGTCCCGACGGCCATCAGGATCAGGGCCCCGACGCCGACGGCGAGCCGATAGACCACGAACGGCGTGAAGTCGTGGCGGCGCAGGTAGGCGAGCAGGAACCATATCGCGGCGAAGCCCGACAGCGCCGCCGACGCGATGCCGGCGGCGAACGGGACCGCCGAACCCTCAGGCAATCCGTCCCCGGCGACCTCGAGGCCCTTGTAGAGGGCGGCCCCGCCGACGACCGGGATGCTCATGAGGAAGGAGTAGCGGGCCGCCGCCTCGCGCTTGAGGCGCAGTGCCAGGCCGGTCACCATCGTCACCCCGGAGCGGGAGACGCCCGGGGCCAGCGAGAGCGCCTGGGCGGCGCCGATGAGCAGGGCGTCGACCCAGCCCATCTGCGCCATCTCGCGTTCGTGGCGCGCCAGCCGGTCGATCGCGTACATCACGCCGGCGAAGACGATCATGAGCACGGCGATCATCCAGGGCTTGCCGAGCGTGTTGACGATCACGTCCTCGAGGGCGACGCCGACGATCGCGGCGGGGATGGTGCTGAGGACGATCAGCCACGCCAGCTTGCCCTCGGTCGAGTCGACGCGCCGTCGCGAGATGGTCCGCCCCCAAGCCGCGAGCAGGCGACCGATGTCGCGCCAGAAGTAGACGAGCAGCGAGAAGAACGTTCCGAGGTGCAGGGCGACGTCGAAGGTCTTGTTGAGCTCCGGGTCCTCGAGGAGCACGTGCCAGTTGAAGAGCCACGGCACGAGGATGAGGTGCCCCGAGCTGGAGATGGGCAGGAACTCGGTGAGACCCTGGACGATGCCCAGGATGATGGCTTGAAGAACGGTCATCGAGGTGCAAGTCTAGCGCACGGCATGACGGCGGCGCAGGAGCGCAGGCCGTCGGCGCCGTGGCAACGCACCAGGACCGTCGGGAGGGACGACGTGAGCGATCCGGCCACCGTGACATGGAAGGGCGAGGGTCTCCTCTTCGAGGGGAGGACCTCGAGCGGAACGGTCGATCTCGTCTCGGGCCTCGACACCGGCGTCGAGGGCGTCAGGCCGATGGAGCTGCTCGCGGTCGCGCTTGGAGGGTGCACTGCCATGGACGTGCTCTCGATCCTGAAGAAGATGCGCCAGCCGGTCGAGGCGTTCAGCATCGAGGTCGGCGGCACGAGAGCGGAGGAGCACCCCAAGCGCTACACGTCGCTCGAGGTCGTCTATCGGTCTCAAGGGCGACCTCGACGAGGCGAAGGTCGCGCGCGCGATCGAGCTCTCGGAGACCCGGTACTGCAGCGTCGAGGCGACGCTGCGCCCCGGCGTCCCGATCACCTCGCGCGTTCGACATCGAGCGTTGAGGCCGGCCGCGCCGGCCGCCGTCGCCGGCGCCCGGCCTTGCCACCGGCGCGGTTCGCACTACGCCCACCGTGTTTACAGGGTTAGCCTCCGCCTGTAGTATCCAGCAAGGAGCTGACGGGAGGAGCGGTGGTGGACCGCGATCACGAGCTCTCGGCGGTACTCGCCGACGACACGCGCTACAACATCTACCGCGCGATCGCCGAGCGGCCGCGTACCGACGTCACCGTCGCCGACGTCGCGGCGCGCTTCCACCTCCATCCGAACGTGGCCCGCATGCACCTCTCCAAGCTCGAGCAGGCCGGCTTCCTCGCCACCGACCTGCGCAAGACGAGCGGTGGCGGCCGGCCGGCGCGGCTCTACCGGCTGAGCGACAAGGTCGTCACCTTCGGTTTTCCGCCGCGTCGCTACGAGCTCCTCGCCCGGCTGGCCCTCGGCGCCCTCGAGGCGAACGGCTCGCTCTCGAAGGCCGATCAGGCAGCCCGCGACGCCGGGCTCTCCGAAGGCCGCCGCGTCGTCGCCGGCGAGCGGCGCCCGCCGCGCACGCCGGACGAGGTCATGACGCTCGTGCGCCGCGTCGCCGAGGACCAGGGCCTGCTGCCCGAGCTCGCCTGGCGCGACGACGGCCTCCACGTCACCGTGCACAACTGCGCCTTCCGCGAGCTCTCGGGCACCGACCCGGACCTCGTGTGCGGCATGCACCGCTCGTTTCTCGAGGGCGTGGTCGAGGTCGTCATGGCCGGCCTGGGCCCTGTCACGTTCTCGGTCGCCGAGAAGTCGATCAGTTGTGGCGCCGACTGCTGCGAGCTCGTGTGCGCCCCGGCGCGCCCGGCAGCGGACGGCCTGAGTGCCGCGCGTTGACGGCGCCGGCGCAAGGACGCGATGATGAGCGTCGATGAGGCCATCAGCGACCTGCTCGCCGTCTCCACCGACATCCGCCGGCTGGCCGTGCTCGATGTGGGGGGCGTCGTGCTCGGCGCGGGCCCCGGACGGGCCGGTCGCTGAGGTAGGAACCGCGGCGGAGTCCCTCTGGAACGCGGCGGTCGCGGCGGTCGGGCGCGATGAGGGCGCACCGGCGGTCGCGCCGCTCGAGCACGTGGTCGTCGACCTCGGCGACGCCGCCGTCGTCGCGCTCGAGGGCGGCGGGCGGCGCATCGTCGCTCTCATCGCGGCCGACGCGCCACATGGCCTCGTCCTCTTCGACCTGCGCACCTGCCTCGCCGACGCCTTCCCCGGCGAGCAGGCGCCGGCTGCCCCGACGGGCGCCGCGGCGAGGTCCGACGCGGAGCAGGACTCCTGATGCGACTGCGTACCGTCGCCGTCGTCGGCCTTGCCGCGGCCGTCACCGGTGCGGCAGTGCTGCGCCGCCGGCGCCGCGCAGCGCCCGCGCCCGCGTCAGCTCGGTCGCGGCGACGGTACTCTCCTGCGCCTGGCCGCCGACGATCCTCGTCTCGCGGAGCTTCGCGCACGCGCCATGGACCTCCGCGCCGTCCTCGAGACCGCCGGCTGACGTGGATCTCGACGCGCTCGACCTTTCCCTGATCGAGGCGACGCTCGCCCGCGCGCTTGCGCGCGGCGGGGACTTCGCCGAGGTCTTCGTCGAGGACCGCGACGGGCTCACCCTGCGTCTCGAGGACCGGCGCCTCGAGCAGGTGAACGGCGGTCGGGAGCAGGGCGCCGGTGTCCGGCTGCTCTCGCGGCGAGCACACCTACTACGCGTACACCGACGAGATCGACGAGGCGGCGCTCGCGGCGGCCGCCGACGCCGTCGCCGCCGGCCTTCGCGCCGCGGATGCCGGCTCCACGCTCGTCGAGCTGGGCCCGGTGCGGCGCGATGCCGCGCGGCACCCGGTCGTCGTTTCGCCCGGCGAGGTGGACGTGGCGCGCAAGGCCGCGCTCGTCCACGCCGCCGACGACGAGGCGCGGGCCGCCGGGGCCGACGTGGCGCAGGTCATCGCCGGCTACGCCGACGCGCGCCAGGACGTCCTCATCGTCAACTCCCTCGGCGAGGTCGTGCGGGACACGCGCACGCGCACGCGTCTCAGCGTGCAGGTGGTCGCGCGCCGCGACGGCGTCATCCAGACCGGGCACGAGACCGCGGGCGCGAGCAGCGGCTTCGAGCTGCTCGACGAAGCCAGGGTGCTGGACGTGGCGCGCAGCGCCGCGGACAGGGCGCTCGTCATGCTCGACGCGCGACCCGCCCCCGCGGGCACGATGCCCGTGGTCGTCGCCAACGGGTTCGGCGGGGTGCTCTTCCACGAGGCCTGCGGTCACGGGCTCGAGGCCGACGCGGTCTCCAAGGGCGCGAGCATCTACGCGGGCAAGTTGGGCGAGCGCGTCGCGGCCCCGATCGTGAGCGCCTACGACGACGGCACGCTGCCGAACGGCTGGGGCTCGCAGGCCTTCGACGACGAGGGCGTGCCCACCCAGAGGACGGAGCTGATACGCGACGGCAGGTTGACGGGCTATCTCTACGATCGCCTGCGCGCCCGCCAGCTCGGCGCCGCGCCGTCCGGCAACGGCCGCCGCCAGTCGTTCCGGCACGTCCCCATCCCGCGCATGACGACGACGTTCATCGCCCCGGGCGAGGCGACCCCGGACGACATCGTCGCCGCGACGCCGCACGGCTTCTACGCGAAGAGCTTCGCCGGCGGGCAGGTCGAGCCGGCGAGCGGCGACTTCGTCTTCGGCGTCGCCGAGGGGTACCTTATCGAGAAGGGCGGGTGACCGCGCCGCTGCGCGGCGCGACGCTGGTCGGCAGCGGCATCGACGTCCTCGAGAAGATCGACATGATCGCCGCGCGACTTCGACGTCAAGTCGGGGATCTGCGGCAAGGACGGTCAAGGCGTGCCGGTCGGGACCGGGCAGGCGTCGCTGCGCATCAGCGCGATGACCGTCGGGGGCACGGGCTGATGTTCGACGTCGTCGGACCGCGTCCTGGAGCTGGCCGCGGCGCGCGGCGCGCACGACGTCGAGGCGTACGCCGAGCGCGGCGTGTCGCGCCGGATCAAGGTGTATCAGGGCGAGGTCGAGCAGCTCGTCGCCGCCCGGCGGCGCGGGGTCGGGGTGCGCGTCTTCAGCGACGGCGCCGTGGGCTACGCCTCGACCTCGCGACTCGAGCCTCGACGCTCTCGACGCCGCCGTCGCGAGGGCGGTCGGCCTCGCCGCCGCGGCCGACCCCGACCCTCACCGCGTCCTTCCGCCGGGCGCGCGGCCCGCCTGCCGCGGTCACGCCCTTCGACTCCCCGGCTCGCGGCGGCGACCGACGCGCGACAGATCGAGCTTGCCCTCGTCGGTCGAGGCGGCGGCGCTCGGCCGCCGACCGCGCGCGTCAAGACCGTGGAGGACACGGTGTACGTCGACGGCGACGCGCGAGGTCTTCCTTGCCAGCTCGGCCGGCGTGCGCGGCAGCTACCGCGCCAACCAGTGCTACGCCTTCGCCTACGTGCTCGCCGAGCAGGACGGCCAGGTCGAGACCGGCGTCTCGTACGCCGTCGGCCGGGCGCTCGAGGACCTCGACGGGCCGGCCTGCGGCGCCGAGGCCGCGGCACGTGCGTGCCGCCTGCTCGGCGCCCGCCGCTGTCCGTCGATGAAGGCGACGGTCGTGCTCGACCCGTTCGTCGCCGCCGCCTTCTTCGGCGTGCTCTCCGCGGCGCTGACCGCGGAGGCCGTGCAGAAGGGGCGCTCGCTCTTCGCCGGCCGCGAGGGCGAGAGCGTCGCCGACCAGCGGCTTCTCCCTGATCGACGACGGCACCCATCCCGACGGCCTCGACAGCGCGCCCTTCGACGGCGAAGGGACGCCGTGCCAGCGCACGCCGCTGATCGAGGAGGGCGTCCTGCACGAGCTACCTGCACGACACCTACACGGCGCGCAAGGCGGGTCGCGGCTCCACGGGCAACGGCCTGCGCGCGCGGGTACCAGGCGCCGCCGGCAGTGCGCCCGACGAACCTGTCGTCGCGGGGCGGACGACGGCGCGCGACGAGATCGTCGCCGGCATCGACCGCGGCGTCCTCGTCACCGATGCCGTCGGCGTGCACTCGGGCGCCAACCCGCATCTCGGGGAGTTCTCGGTCGGCATCAGCGGCGTGCTCATCGAGGGCGGCGCGGTTGACGACGCCGGTGCGCGAGGTCACGCTGGCCGGCGACATCATCGGCATGCTCAAGGGCATCCGCGCTCTCGGGCGACGACGCGCGCTGGGTGCCCGGCGGCAGCGTGTACACGCCGTCCGTGGCCATCGAAGGGATGTCGATCGGCGGGTCCTGAGCGCGCGATGTCCGCGGCCGTGCGTCCGCGCTCCGGCGCGCAGCCGCGACAACATCGGAGACCAGGAGGGAACGATCGTGACCGAGCTCGGCGACCGGCTCCTCGAGGCGAGCTACCTGGAGGGCGACTTCATCCTGCGCTCCGGGCGGCGCAGCCGCTTCTACCTCGACAAGTACCTGTTCGAGACGCGCCCCGACCTGCTGGGCGACATCGCCGGCGGGCCTGGCGGCGAAGCTCGCCGCTCCACGAGCCGTTCGACCTGCTCGCCGGCCCGGAGCTGGGCGCCGTGGCGATCGTCGCTGCGCTGTCGCTGGCGAGCGGAAAGCCGTTCGTCATCGTGCGCAAGGGCGAGAAGGAGTACGGCACGAAGAAGGCGATGGAGGGTCGCGCCGAGGCGGACAGCGGGTCGTCATCGTCGAGGACGTCGTCACGTCGGGCGGCGCCGCCCTGCAGGCGGTCGACAAGCTGCGCGACGCCGGGCTCGAGGTCGCCGGGCTGCTCTGCGTCGTCGACCGCGAGGAGGGCGGCCGCGCCGCCTTCGAGGCGGCCGGCGTGCGCTTCGACCCGCTCTTCACGGCCACGTCGCTGGGGATCAAGAAGCCGGGCTGACGCGGTCGCCCCCTCGGGGGCCCCCTGACGCCGCTCCGGCGTCAGGGCGTCGGCGACCTGCGAGGCCGCTGCCGAGCCGCAGGTCGACCAGCATGCGCGTGAGCCCGTCGAGGAGGCGCCGGTCAGCGGTCCTGCAGAGCACGACCACCTCGTAGACGAACGGGTCGCGCCACAACGCCAGTCCGATCCCGGCGCCCGGCTCGAGCGGGCTGTCGAGGGTGAACGCCGCCGCGTACCCCTCGAGTCCCGCCACGGTGACCCGAAAGGGATCGCCGACGGTGACTCCCGGAGCCAGCGCCTCGCGGGCCTCTGGGCAGCGCGCTGTCGAGCAACTGCTCGGTCACGCGCCAGAAGCCGAGGGAGCCCACTCTGGGCCGGCGCCTCGAAGACCGCGACGCGCATCCCGGTCGCCTCGGCGCCGGGCGCGCTCCCGTGATCTCGATCGTCGCGAGCGGCTCCGCGCCCACGGCGTTCTCGGCGGCGGCGATCGAGCCGCCCGCCGTCAGCGTCCCCGGCCCGAACCGGCTCGCGTCGTAGGTGATCGAGACGCCGTGCGCGTTGTCGTCGTAGCGCTCGGTCTGCGCGCCGCCGCAGGCGGCCGCGAGCGGGACGAGCGCCAGCGCCGCCAGCAGGGCGAGCGGGACCGCCCGGCGTCGGCCGGCCGGGACTGGGTCCTCGCGGTGCGCCATCGGGCCGCGCCGTCTCAGGCGACCACGCGGAGGGTGCGCAGGCTCAGGTCCTCGGGGCCGTGCACCTTGAGCCGTACCGCGGCCGCCTCAACGAGGTACGTGACGGTCTCGGCGGCGATCTCCTCGCCCGGGCCCAGGGCCGGGATCCCCGGCGGATAGGGCGTGACGATCTCGGCGCTGACCCTGCCGACGCAGTCTTGGCAGCGGCAGCGCGACCGACGGGGCGAAGAAGGCCTCCCGCGGGATGAGGACCTGGCGCGTGAAGGGCGGCGGCCGAAGGCGCAGCCAGCGTGCGGCCGCCTCCTGCCGACCCGAGGCGTCGGCGTGGCGCGCCGCGTAGTCGCGCAGCGAGTCCACGAGCGTGCGCAGGTCGTCCATCGTGTCGCCGAACGTCACGTTGAGGATGATGGCCAGCGGATCGGCCGCCTCGACGGCGACGGCGTAGTCGTCGCGCAGGATCGTCTCGAGCTCGGTGCCGCTGTGGCCGAGGTCGAGGGCCGAGATCGTCAGCCGCGTCGGATCGAACTCGGCCACCCCCTCGGCCCCGAGCACCTCGCGGCCGAGGCAGCGCAACCCGGGGATCTCGTTGATGCGCTCGCGTGCCCACTCCGCCTCAGCGATGGCCCCGCGCCAGAGCTCGGCGCCTTCGCGTCGCCATCTGCTGGCGCGCGGCGTCGATCGACGCGTACATCAGCACCTGGGGGCTCGTGCTCTGGGTCATCTTGACCATGCCCTCGAGGCGGGCGAGATTGAGGCGCTCGCTGCGGGCCAGAAGCACGGCGGACTGGGTGATGCCGCTGATGAGCTTGTGCGTACTCACCACGCAGGCGTCGGCGCCGGCGGTCATGGCGTCGACCGGCAGCTCGGGGCAGAAGCGCAGATGCGGTCCCCAGGCCTGGTCGACGACGAACGGGACCCCGGCCGCGTGAGCGCGCGGCGGCGATGGCGGGCAGGTCCGCGCACAGGCCGTTGTAGGTCGGGGACGTGACGAACAGCGCCTTGGCCTCGGGATGGGCGCGCAGGGCTTGCGTCGGCCTGGGCGACGGTCGACGTTGAGCGGGATGCCCCATGTCGGGCTCGATCTGGCGGCTCGACGTAGAACGGCGTCGCCCCGGAGTAGATCAGCGCCGCGAGCAGCGACTTGTGGGCGTTGCGCGGCACGATGAGCGGTCTCGCCGGGGCCGGCCAGCGTGAGGACCAGAGCGTGGACGCCGCTCGTCGAGCCGTTGACGAGGAAGTGGCAGCGGTCCGCGCCCCACGCCTCGGCCGCGTACTCCTCGGCGAGGTGGATGAGGCCGGTCGACTCGCGCGTGTCCTCGACCGCCCCGGCCATCGCGAGGTCGACCTGAAGGCAGGTCGTCGCCGAGAAGCTCGCGGAGCTTCGGCCGGCGCCCCCTTGCCGAGCTTGTGGCCGGGGGTGTGGAACGGCGTGTAGCCGCGCCGACGGTAGGCGAGGACGGCGTCGAGATACGGGGTCTCCCGCTGGTCGTGGGGCATGGAGCCTCCTCTCGTCACGCCGTCGGTCCGGCGAGACGACGCGGCCTCGTCCGGCGAGGCGGCCTGGCCGCGGCCGCCGGGGCCGAGTGTATCAGCCGCCCGCCGCATGCCGCTTCGCGGCGCGGCGGGCGGCCGGGATCCAGGTGGTACACTGAACGCTGGTTTGCAGGAGAAACCGGCGTCTGTGGGAGAGAACGATCAACCTCGACTCGACGGTGAGAGTACGCTTCGCGCCGAGCCCGACCGGAGGACTGCACGTCGGCTCGGCGCGCACGGCGCTCTTCAACTGGCTGTTCGCGCGCCATCAACGGCGGCGCGTTCGTCCTGCGCGTCGAAGACACCGACGCGGCGCGCTCGCAGCGTCGCTACGAGGAGACGATCGTCGAGGACCTCGCCTGGCTCGGCCTCGACTGGGACGAAGGCCCCGACCGCGGCGGCCCGTACGGGCCCTACCGTCAGAGCGAGCGCCTCGAGGCTTACCGGGCGGCGGCGGCGCAGCTGCTCGCCGCCGGGCACGCCTACCGCTGCTTCTGCAGCGAGGAGCGGCTCGAGGAGCTGCGCGCGAGGCAGCGCGCCGAGGGCGTGCCGCCGCGCTACGACCGTCGCTGCGCGGCGCTCCCGGCGGACGAGGTCGAGCGCAGGCTGGCCGCCGGCGAGCCGGCGGCCGTCCGCCTGCGCGTGCCCGAGCGCGAGAGTCGTCGTCGACGACCTCCTGCGCGGCTCGGTGGCCTTCGGCGCCGGCGCCTTCGGCGACTTCATCATCCTGCGCTCCGACGGCGTCGCCGGCTACAACTTCGCCGTCGTGGTCGACGACCGCGATATGGCGATCACGCACGTCATCCGCGGCGACGACCACCTGACCAACACCGCGCGCCAGCTGGCCGTGTTCGCGGCCCTGGGGGCGCGTCCGCCGGCGTATGCCCACCACGGCATGATCCACGACCCCGAAGGCGGCAAGCTCTCGAAGCGTCTTGGTGCCACGGCGGTCGGCGAGTTCCGCGAGGCGGGCTACCTGCCCGAGGCGCTCGTCAACTACCTGGCCCTGCTCTCGTGGTCGCACGGCGACGACGAGGTGCTCGACCGCGAGCGTCTGGCAGCGCGAGTTCGAGCTGTCGAACGCTCTCGACGAGCGCGGCGTCGTTCGACCCGGCGAAGCTCGACTGGCTCCAGCACGAGCACGTCATGGCGCTCGACCCGGACGAGCACGCGCGTCTGTTCGCGGAGCGTCTGCCGGCCGACATCGCGCCGCCGGCGGCCGCCGCCCTGGCGGCGGCGTACCAGCCGTCGCTCGCCGCCTACGGCGAGGCGCCGGCCCTCGCCGCCGCCGTCCTCGACCGGCCGCGGCTCACCGCCGAGGCGCGGCGGCTGCTCGGCGGCGCGAGCCCGCAGCTCGTCGAGTTCCGCCGCCGCCGCGCGCGACGCCGCCGACTGGCTCGCGCCGAACGAGGCTCGCGAGGCCGTCGCCGCGTACCGCGCGTGGGGCAAGGAGCGCGGCATCACCGCGCGCGACCTGCTGATGCCCCTGCGCGTGGCGCTCACCGGCCGTGAGCACGGCCCCGAGCTTCACTTCGTGCTCGCGGCGCTCGAGCGCCGCGACGCCTTGGACCGCCTGGACGACGCGCTCGCCGCCGCGTCAGCGGGTCCCGCACCGCCGTCGACCGAGGGAGACCCCACGTGATCCGCCTCTACAACTCGCTCACCCGATCGAAGGAGGACTTCGTCCCCCGCGAGGAGGGCAAGGCCGGTATCTACTGCTGCGGCCCCACGGTCTACAACCTCGTGCACGTCGGCAACGCGCGGCCTTACGTCACGTTCGCCGTCCTGCGCTCGTGGCTGCGGCGCCGCGGGTACGACGTGACCCTCGTCGAGAACATCACCGACGTCGACGACAAGATCATCAACGCTGCGAACGCCGAAGGGCGCACCTCCGCCGAGGTCGCCGAGCGAGTTCACGGCCGCCTATCACGAGGACATGGGGCGGCTCGGCGACGAGCTGCGCCCCGACGTCGAGCCGCTCGCCACCGAGACGATCCCCGAGATCGTCGACCTGTGCTGCCAGCTGACCTCCGTCGGGTCACGCCTACGAGGCGCAGGGCAGCGTCTACTTCCGTGTGCGCAGCTTCGCCGGGTACGGCAAGCTCTCCGGCCAGCGCATCGAGGATCTCGAGGAGGGCGCACGGGTCGAGGGCGAGCCCGGCAAGGAGGACCCGCTCGACTTCGCGATCTGGAAGGCGGCCAAGCCCGGGGAGCCTGCCTGGGAGAGCCCGTGGGGCATGGGCCGCCCCGGCTGGCACATCGAGTGCTCGGCGATGGGTCTGCGCTACCTCGGGGCCGGCTTCGACATCCACGGCGGCGGGCGCGACCTCATCTTCCCGCATCACGAGAACGAGATCGCGCAGAGCGAGGCCGCCGGTCTGCCCTTCGCGCGCGTCTGGATGCACAACGGCATGATCCGCTCCGGCGGCGAGAAGATGGCCAAGTCGGTCGGCAACATCTTCCTCCTGCGCGAGGTGCTCGACAGGTACTCCGCCGGCCGTGGTGCTCATGTACTTCCTGACGACGCACTACCGCAGCCCGCTGGAGTTCTCGGTCGAGAAGCTCGACGAGGCGAAGGCGGCGCACGACCGCCTGGTCGAGGCGGTGCGCACGGCGCACTTCCGTATCGACCATCCCGGTGAGGGCGACCCGCTGCCGGCGGCCGAGCTGTGCGCCGCCGTGGAGGCGGCGCGCAGCGCCTTCGCCGAGCACATGGACGACGACCTCAACACCGCCGGCGCGCTCGGTGAGCTGTTCGCTCTGGCGCGTGGTCTGTTCCGCTACGTCGGCGCCGCCGACGCGGTCGGCGCGGCGGTCGACGTCGACGGTGCTCGAGGAGGTCGAGGACGCCATCGTCGACGGTCTCGAGACGCTGCTCATCGGCATGCCGGAGCGGCAGCGGCGAGGGCGAGGCGGGCGCCGACCAGACCTGCACGACCGAGAACGTGACTCTGCCGCCGGCGGCTCGCCTGGCCGGCGAGGGCCGCTGGGCGGACCTCGAACTCGCTCTCCGGGGAGCGGCTCGCCTGTGGCGACGCGACCTACGCCTGCGCGCTGCGCGACCACTTCCGCGCCGAGAAGGACTGGGCGCGCGCCGACGAGGTCCGCGACGCGCTTCAGGCGGCCGGCTTCGAGGTCCGCGACACGAAGCAGGGCACGCAGGTCGTGGAGCACGGCTGAGGCGCGTCGCCGAGCCGGGGCGGACGGGGGGACGAGCGAGACGATGGGCGAGTGGATCTACGGACGCCAGGTCGCGCGCCTGGCCTTGGCGGCCGGCGCCCGGCGGCGAGCCGTGCGGCTCGCCGCGACCGCGCCGGCTCTCCGCGCCCTCCGCGCCGACCTCCCCGCCGGCCTCCGGCGCGAGGTCGTCGACGCCGAAGCGCTCGAGCGCTCACGGGCTCGCGCGAGCACCAGGGCGTCGCCCTCGAGGTGCCGGCGTACCCGTACGCCGACGCCGACGAGCTGCTGGGCGCCGACCTCCTCGTCGTCCTCGACGAGGTGAGCGACCCGCACAACCTCGGCGCGGTGGCGCGCAGCGCCCTGGCCGCCGGCTGTGCCGGCCTGGTCGTGCCTCGCCACCGCGCCGCGCACGTGACACCAGCTGCGGTCAAGGCGTCCGCCGGCACGCTCGAGCACCTGCCGGTGGCGCAGGTCGCCAACGTGACGCGCTTTCTGCAGGACGCGAAGGCCGCGGGCTTCTGGGTCTACGGCGCTGCCGGCGAGGGGGGTGTCGAGTACTCGGGTCTCGACCTGCGCGACCGCGTCGCGCTCGTCCTCGGCGCCGAGGGACGCGGCCTGCGACCGCTCGTGGCGCGCACGTGCGATGCGCTCGCCACGATCCCCATGAGGCCGCCGGTCGAGAGCCTCAACGTGAGCGTGGCCGCGGCGCTCATCCTCTTCGAGGTCGTGCGCCAGCGCCGCACGGGGGGGTGTGCCATGACGCGGACGCTGTACATCGTCGACGGCTACAACGTGCTGCACGCGCTGTTCCCCGGGTCGTCCGGAGACGAGCTCTTCGCCCGTCGCGACTGGCTGGCCGACCGCCTGGCGAGCTACGTGGCGACGGTCGGCGCCGGCGCCGTGCTCGTCTTCGACGGGCACGGCGCGTCCAGCACGAGCAGCCGGCCGATCCCGGGCGCTCCCGTCGAGGTGTGCTTCGCCGGCGGGCGCTTCACCGCCGACACGCTGATCGCCCGCCGCATCGCCGGAGCAGCCCGCGGACGTCTCGGTCGTCGTCGTCAGCGCCGACGGCGAGGTCCAGCGCACGGCGGCCCGCGCCGGCGTGAGCCGGATGACTCCGTCCGAGCTCGGCGCTGCGCTCGATTCGGGCGCCGGCGACGAAAGATCCGCGCAGGCACTTGACTCTGCCCGAGACTTCACTAGAATGCCCTCACGGCTTGAGGATAAAGTAGACCCTGAGACTTTGCGCAAACTGGAGGATCTCAGGAACAAGCCGGTCTGAGCCGCCCCCGACGGGGCAAAGGCCCGTTTTGCAGGGGTGTCGACTGGAGGTGGGGGGATGAAAGGGACGCGTCAGGCGGAGTCCGGACGCAGCGCCAGCCACGCGCACAACCCTCAACCCTTTGCTGAGAGTTCAGACCTTGCCCTCGTCCACGCGTACCGGCGGGGCAGTCAGGCGGCGCTCGACGCGCTGATGCTGCGCTACCACCAGTTCGTGCGCCTCAAGGCGAGTTCGTACTTCCTCGCCGGCGGCGACGCCGAGGACCTCATCCAGGAGGGACTCCTGGGCCTCTACAAGGCCGTGCGCGACTATCGCGACGACAGGCAGGCCTCCTTCCGAAGCTTCGCCGAGCTGTGCATCACGCGGCAGATCATCACCGCGATCAAGACGGCGACGCGGCAGAAGCACGTGCCGCTCAACGGCTACCTCTCCTTCAGCCAGTCGCCGAACGACGCTTCCGACGACGGCGACTGCTCGCTCGCCGACGTCCTGCCGGGGCCGAGCACCCACGACCCCGTCAACCAGGTGATCTCTTCGGAGGAGGTGGAGAGCCTCACCGCGTGCCTGACGGGGATGCTCTCGGACCTCGAGGGCCGCGTCCTGCGCCTGTACCTGCAGGGGCTGTCTTACGAACGCATCGCCAACCAGCTGGGCTGCGACTGCAAGACCGTCGACAACGCCCTGCAGCGCATCAAGCGCAAGGTCGACCTGCACCTGGAGGCGCGCAAGGTCGTCTACTGAGGGTGGGCCACGGCGACGGGCGCTGGTCACCTGTCGAACAACGAGACGCGGCGGGCGGCCCCCAGGGCCGCCCGCCGCGTCTCTGACGTGCTGCCCGCGAGCACTCAGAAGGTCATCAGGCTGACGTCGTGTCCCTGCGCCTGCACGAGCAGCTTGAAGTCGTGCGGGTTGGCGGCCACCGAAGCGGCGTCGCTCAGCGTGATCATGCCCTCCTCGTAGAGCTTGAGCAGGGCCTGGTCGAAGGTCTGCATGCCGTAGAAGTCGCCTTCCCTGATGGCGTCGTGCACGAGGTGCGCCTGCTCGGGGTCGAGGACGAAGTCGCGGATACGGTTCGTGCAGATCATGACCTCGACCGCCGGGACGCGGCCTTCGCCGTCCGCCCGCACCAGGAGGCGCTGCGAGATGATCGCCTTGAGCGTGCCGGCGAGCATGATGCGGATCTGCTTCTGCTGGTGCAGCGGGAAGAAGTCGATGATGCGGTTGATCGTCTCGGTCGCGTCGATCGTGTGCAGCGTGCTCATCACGAAGTGACCGGTCTGGGCGGCCGTGAGCGCCGCCTGCACGGTCTCGGTGTCGCGCATCTCGCCGATGAGGATCACGTCCGGGTCCTGGCGCAGCACGTACTTGAGCGCCGTGGCGTAGGAGTCGGTGTCGAGGCCGATCTCGCGCTGGTTGATGATCGCCTTGCGGTCCTTGTGCAGCACCTCGATCGGGTCCTCGACGGTGACGACGTGCCGCCGCATCTGCTGGTTGATGTGGTCGATCATCGCCGCCAGGGTGGTCGTCTTGCCCGAACCGGTGGTCCCCGTGACGAGCGTCAGCCCGCGCGGCTCGAGCGAGATGCGCTTGATGATCTCGGGAAGGTGCAGCTCCTCGAAGGTGGGGATCTTGGTGGTCACCTGACGCATGGCGATGCTGATGCTGCCGCGCTGGCGAAAGACGTTGACACGGAAGCGCCCCAGGTTCGGCGCCGAGTAGGCGAAGTCGATCTCGTTGTGTTCCGAGAACCGCCGGATCTGCTTGTCGGTCATGATCGAGGCGGCGACGTCCTTGGTGTCCTCGGGCGTCAGAGGCGGCTGGTCCATGAGGGAGAGCTCGCCGTCGACGCGCATAACGGGCGGACTCCCGGCCTTCAGGTGGAGGTCCGACGCGTTGCGCGTCATCATCTCGCTGAGCAGTTCATCGATCGGTTTCACGTCACAACCCCGTGGCTCGACGACAGTTCTTCAACCCTCTATTCGACGCGAGGCGCAAAAGCCTTACCCCTGCGCGTCACTCGGGAGTCGCTGCTGTCTGGACGCTCGCTCGCCGGCGCACGGTCCCGCCCGTGGCCCGCGTCGGTGTCTTGCATAAACGATGACGCCTCCGGGCGCAAGGGCTGGGCGGCACAAGCGCTGCCCGGGCAAGCAACGTCGCGCGCCGGCGCCGCGAGTCTCGGGTGGCGGTCTACTTCGCGCCGCGGGCGGCGGCCCGCGTGGCAAAACGAAAGGCCGGGAGACCGCGACGGCGGTCTCCCGGCCTTTCGGAGCTTCGCGGGGCTAGAAGCGGCCGCCGATCCAGGCGCCGCTGATGGAGCCGTAACGGACCACGTCGCCGGTGTGGGGGGCGTGGATCATGGAGCCGCCGCCGGCGTAGATGCCGACGTGGTAGCTGGCGCCGGGGCCGCCGAAGAAGACGAGGTCGCCGGGCAGCAGCGCGTTGATGGGCACCGGCGTGCTCATCTGCTGCTGGGCGGTCGCGGCGTGAGGCATGAAGATCCCGATCTGCGCGTAGCAGTACATCGTCAACCCCGAGCAGTCGAACGCGCTCGGTCCGGCGGCGGCGAAGACGTACGGGTCGCCGAGCTCGCGCTGGGCGAGGGCCACGATCTCGGGGTGGCCGGGGCCGCCGGGGTCGACGATCGGGACGGACCCGCCGCCCCACGAGTTCTCCGCGTTCTGCTTGTCTCGTTGTTCTTGCTCCTCGCGCAGGCGGCGGATCTCGGCCTTGACGCCGCGCACCATGCGCTCGAGCTTGGCCTCGAGGGTCTGGACCTCGTCCTTCTCGGCCTTCGCCTCGGCGACGAGCTCGACCGCGGCCTTCTTGTCGGCCTCGAGCTTGATGCGGCGGTCGTTGACGTCGCGCTTGTAGGAGGCGATGGACTTGACCGTGTCGACGTCGCTCTGGCCCAGGCGCTCCATGAGGTCGAGCTGGGTCACCAGCTCGTCGAAGCTGTTGGTGGCGAAGAGGACGTCGACGAACCCGACGTCGCGGGTCTTGTACATGGTGACGGCGCGCGTCTCGAGCTGCTTGCGCGCCAGGGCCAGGTTGTACTCCGCGACCTTGAGCATGCGCTGGTTGTCGCTGATCTGCTGTCTCACCGTGGCGAGGCTGTCCATGGCCTGGTTGTAGCGCTCGACGGCAAGGGAGACCTTGGGATACAGCGCCTCGAGCTTGGCGGCGATCTCGCGCGCGCGAGCCTGCTTGTCCGAGATCGGCGTGGCGCCCGCGACCGGGGCGGCCGTGAGAAAGAGGATGAGGATGCTGGCGAGAAGGAGGAACGGGGCGATGGCCCGTCTCGTGCCGTTCACTGCATCGCCTCCCTTCGGGCGTCGCGGCGGTACCTGCGCGCCCGCGTCGAGGTGAGCGGTCGGTTGGCGCACGTGCGGGTCGCGCCGACTGGGCGCGACCCGTCACACAACGGTTCGGAACCATAGCACGGGGCGCCCCGTGCGGCAACTCGCGCGGTGCGCTAGTGGCGCGTCGTGACGCTCTGCGCGGGGCTCGTCGGACGCGGCCGCGGCAGCCGCTTGAGCGCCTTGATGAACGCCTTGTTGCGCTCGTCGCGGCGCCAGTTGCGGATGATCACCATGCCCCAGCCGTGGAAGAGCAGCTGCTTCGTGAACCGGAAGGTGAACACGTAGCCCAGCCACTGGCGCAGCGAGTAGAAGCGTATGTACGCGCGCATGACCTCGGTCTGCAGCTCGTAAGGCGTCATGAGCTTGGGCTCGAAGACGACGTGGTGGGCGTCGTAGAGCTCCCAGCGCTTCTCGAAGATGCGGCCGGCGGCCTCCAGGTCCTCGAACTGGGGCGTGCCGGGAAGCGGCGTGAGGATGTTGAGCATGACGGTGTCGATGTGGTTCTTCATCGCGAACTTGACCGTGTCGCGCACGGTCTGCACGGTGTCGGTGTCGGCGCCGAGCACGAACATGCCGTGACTGCGGATGCCGTACTCGTGCAGCTTCTTGATCGCCACTTCGATGTCCTCGACGGTCTGCGCCTTGTGGAACCCGTCCAGTGTCGCCTGACTGACGGACTCGAGACCGAGGTAGACGAGCTCGCAGCCTGAGCGGCGCATGAGCTCGAGCAGCTCGGGGTCGCGCGTGACGTCCGTGCGCACCTGCGACGACCACGGGATGACGAGGTCCTCGTCGATCATCATCCGAAGGAGCGTCTTGAGGCGCTTCTGGTCGGCGGCCATGTTGTCGTCGTAGAAGAAGATCCGTCTCGGGCGCTTGTCCTTGAGCTCGGCGATCACGCTCTCGGCGCTGCGGAAGCGGTACTTGCGCCCGAACATGGCGGTCACCGAGCAGAAGTTGCAGGCGAAGGGGCAGCCCCAGCTGGTCATGATCGGGATCGTGGTGAGGCGCTCGTTGCCGACGAGAGCCTTGAGATCGGGGAAGGGCAGCGTGTCGAGGTCGGCGCAGCGCTCGCGCAGCCCGTTGTGCACGGCCTCGCCTTCGCGAAGGAAGGAGAGGCCCGCCACCGTCTCCGGCTCGCGGGTGCCCTCGAGGACCTCGATGAGCTCGAGCATGAGCTCCTCGCCGCCCTCGCCGCGGGCGACGTAGTCGGCGTGCTCGAGCGCCTCGTCGGCCATGAAGGTCACGTGCGAGCCGCCGATGACGACGGGGACACCGCGCTCACGCAGGTCGTCGGCGAACTGGTACGCCGTCGGGACCGTCGACGTGGTGCTCGACAGACCCACGAGGTCGGCGCCGTTGACGTCGTCCCAGTCGATCGGCGCCATCTGCGGGCTGTAGATGAGCACGTCGTGGCCGTGTTCCTTGAGGGTCGCGGCGATGATCGGCAGGCCGAGGCGCGGCAGGATGACCTTGGCATAGACGTGCATACCGGGAGGTTCGGGTTCGATCAGGCGGATCTTCATGAGTCTCCTTCGAGCGCCAAGGGCCCGGCCACACAGAAGCAGCGGGCGGCGCGTGGGGGCGCGGTCGCTGGCTGATTCTACCGCACGAGCGACGAAGGTGAACGTCGCATGCGATCCGGCGATCGACTTCGCGACGGCGTCGCGGCGCCGCCCGCGCGCGAGGGACGAGCAGCTCTGCGTCAGATGAACAGGTCGAGCACCAGGTAGGCGAGGCCGGCGAGAAGTCCGGCCGCAGGCAGCGTGAGCACCCAGGCGGTGACGATGTTGCCGGCGACCCCCCAGCGGACGGCCGAGAGGCGCTGCGTCGAGCCGACGCCCATGATCGCCGCCGTGATCGTGTGGGTCGTCGACACGGGGATGCCGAAATGCGTCGCGAGCTGGATCACCGAGGCGGCACTCGTCTCGGCGGCGAAGCCGTGGATGGGGTCGAGCTTGATGACCTTGGAACCCAGGGTGTGGATGATGCGCCAGCCGCCGGAGTACGTCCCCGCCGCCATGGCCAGGGCGCAGGCCACCTTCACCCAGGTGGGGATCGTGAACGTCTCGATCTCGCCGCTGGCGTAGAGCGCCAGGGTGATGATGCCCATGGTCTTCTGGGCGTCGTTGCCACCGTGCGAGAAGGCCATGAACCCGGCCGAGACCGGCTGCAATCCGCGGAACCAGCGGTTGACAGGCGTCGGCGGCCACCGGCGCACGAGCCATGTGAGCGAGGTCATGAGGATCCAGGCGCACACGAAGCCGAGCAGCGGGGAGCCGACCATGGGGAGGATGACCTTGTCGACCACGCCGCCCCATTCGACGCCGGAGACACCGACGGCGGCGATCATGGCGCCGATGAGCCCCCCGAACAGCGCGTGGGACGAGCTCGAGGGGATGCCGAAGTACCAGGTCGTGAAGTTCCAGACCACCGCGCCGATGAGCGCCGCCAGCACGAGCGGCAGGGTCACGAGGTCGGTGTCCACGAGGCCTTCGCCGACCGTCTTCGCGACGCCGGTGTAGAGCAGCGCGCCGAGGAGGTTGAGGCCTGCCGCCATGAGCACGGCGGTGCGGGGTGAAAGGGCGCGCGTCGACACGGACGTGGCGATCGCGTTGGCGGTGTCGTGGAAGCCGTTCGTGTAGTCGAAGACCAGCGCGACCGCGATGATCGTGAGGAGGAGAAACACCGGCGCCGTCAGGTCACTTGTGCTTGAGCACGATGCTCTCGATCACGTTGGCCACGTGCTCGCACTCGTCGATCGCCGACTCGAGGACCTCGTAGATGTCCTTCCACTTGATGATGTCCTTGGCGTCCATGTCGTCGTCGAACAGCGCGGCGATGGCATCGCGGACGATACGGTCGCCCTCGTTCTCGAGGCTGTTCACGCTGATCACGCGTTCCATGAGGTCGGTGCGCTTCTCGAGGTCGTCGATGATCTGGTGGAGCACGGCGGCGGCCTCGGCGATGACCTTCGCCTGGCGGCGGGCGTAGTCGGTCGGGGCGGCGACCCTGTAGAGCACCATGGCGTCGGTCGCCTCCTCGATGTTGTCGAGGACCTCGTCCATGGTCGCCACGAGGTCGTAGATGTCCTCGCGGTCGATCGGGGTGATGAACGACTTGTTCAGGCGCTGGACGATGTCGTGGAGGATCTTGTCGCCGACGTGCTCGCGCTCGAGGATCGCGGCGCCGATCGACTTGGCGTCGTCGTAGTGGTCCATGAACTTGACCAGCAACTGCGCCGCCTCGTCGAGGTTGGCCGCAAGGTCCGAGAACAGGCGGAAGTAGTGCTGCTCTTTCGGGACGAGGCTGAGTCTCACGGCGGGCTCCTTTCCCTACCGGCCCGATGCCGCGGGTAATGCTATCCCACGCCGGGGCCTGCGCAACCCCGTGCCGGGTCGGCCGGCGCCGCCCGCGGTCCGGCCGGCCGGGCGCCGGCGCCCGGCCGCAGTTTCGTTAAGAGCTCTAAGATATGTGACCGGCGCGACGGCGGTGGAGGCGCGTGCGCGGCCCCGGCCGGCGTCCTCCGCGCCGCTGGGGCCGCGGCCCCAGAAGGACGCTGTGAGCAGGAGTTATGTGACGCCTTGCGCGGCGTTCCGGGACCTGCGGCGGGTGCGCCCGCTGCCTCGTGAGCGCGCCCGGCCGGTGCCCGGCGGTACTGTGCGCCGTCTTGCATCGACCGGCGGCGACAATTAGACAAACTTCATCTCGGCACCGGATGCGGTATGGGGGTGTCTCGCCGTCCGCCGATGCCGGCACGAGTGGGACGTTCGGGCCCGCCGCACGGCGGCTCGGGCGCCCCGCCATCGTGAAGAGGGGGAGCAATGCAGTGTCGTCATGGGTGTGGGGTGGCGCGCCGAAGCTGCGCCGGCCGTCGGGGAGACGTCGACGGCGTCTCCGACTGCACCAGCTCTCCGAGCGCACGTTCCGTCGTTCCTGTCGTCGCCTTCGCCGAGCCCGGCCCGCGCACGACAGTCGGTCGTTTCCCGTCGAACGCGACGCTGGAGGTCTCCCACATTGACTGAAGTCGCAACGGTGCGCGAGGACGCCGGCAAGCACCGGCGGTACATCCCCCGTGCCATGGCCGGGCCGCTGCTGGTCTCGCCGATGGCCTTCTGGATGATCGCCTTCTTCCTCGTCCCACTGGTCCTGATCGTCCTGTACAGCTTCGGCTCCCAGTCGGTCTACCAGACCGGCGTGAGTCTCGGATTCAACACCGAATGGTACCAGCGCATCTTCAGCGAGCCCGCCAACCGCAAGGCGTTCCTGCTGACCGCCCAGATGGTGATCCTCAACACCGTGGGTTGTCTCATCATCGGCTACCCTCTCGCCTACTTCATCTCGGTCAAGTCCGGTCGCCGCAAGACCCTCTTCGTGCTCCTCGTCATGCTCCCGTTCTGGACCAGCTTCCTGATCCGCACGTACGCGTGGATCACGATCCTCGGCAACGGGGGCCTGCTCAACGGATGGCTGAACTCGCTGGGTATCTTGGACGGGAACCTGAACTTCATGTACACGCAGAAGGCGGTGTACATCGGTCTGATCTACGACTACCTGCCGTTCATGGTGCTGCCGCTGTTCGTGGGCATCGAGAAGATCCACAAGTCGCTCTACGAGGCGTCGAAGGACCTGGGCGCCGGCAAGTGGACGACCCTCATGAAGGTCACCGTGCCGTTGAGCCTCCCCGGCATCTTCGCCGGCTGCATGCTCACCGCCGTGCCGACGACCGGCGAGTTCGTCGTCCCGGCGATCCTCGGCGGGGGCAAGGTGGTCGTCTGGGGGTGGCTGATCTATGAGTCGTTCACGGCCGGACGGAACTGGCCCATGGGGTCGGCCCTGTCCAACGTGCTGCTGCTGGTGATGCTGGGGATCATCGTCCTCTACATCAAGGCCGTCGGGACGGAGGACTTCTGATGGCTGACGCGACCGTCCTTCAGAGCGCGCCGGCCGGCGCGCCGCACCGCAAGAAGGCCAGGCTCACGCTGTGGGACCGCATCATGGCCCACAGCGACATCGGCATCGCGACCTGGGCGATCCTCGTGTACGTCTTCTTCTACCTGCCCATCGTGGTGCTCGTGGTCTTCTCGTTCAACAAGCAGGTCCTGAACATCACCTGGGAGGGGTTCACGTTCGACTGGTACATCGCCGAGCAGGGGGCACCCGGCCAGGACCCGCGAGTGATCGGCGTCATTCGCGACCCGGCGCTCATCTCGGCCTTCGTCACGAGCATGGAGATCGCGCTCCTCTCGACGATCGCGTCGGTGGCCATCGGCGTCCTCGGCGCCTTCGCGCTGGTCCGTTTTCGACTTCCGCACGAAGAACGTGTGGGACGGGCTGAACTACACCAAGATCATCATCGCCGAGATCGTCGCCGGCGTGTCCACGCTGCTCTTCTTCACGACCCTCAACGACTTCCTCGACCAGTACGTCGGCTTCGACTTCTTCAACATCTTCCTGCCGGGCTTCTGGACGGTGGTGATCGCCCACATCGCGTGGAACATCCCGTTCGTGGTGGTCATCGTCAGGGCCCGGTTGCTGGGCTTCGACAGGTCGATCGAGGAGGCGGGCGCCGACCTCGGCGCCAACCCGGTGTCGGTGTTCTTCAGGATCACCCTGCCGGTCATCTTCCCCGGCATCCTGGCGGCGTCGCTGCTGGCCTTCACCCTGTCGTTCGACGACTTCGTGACGACCTTCTTCGTCATCGGCCAGGACTACAACACGCTGCCGGTGAAGATCTGGTCGATGGTGCGCATGGGCATCACGCCCGAGATCAACGCGATCTCGACCTTCATGATGGGCTTCAGCATGATCATCATCGTGTTCCTCGAGCTCAAGGCGAGGGTCTCCGAGGTCCTCTGAGCTCCACCCCCAGCCGTCCCCTGGCCGGGTGGGCGGGGTCCCGCGACAGCGGGACCCCGCCCTTCTTGTCGGGGCCGGCCCCTGGCGCAGGGACCCCGTCGGCGCGCCGGCCGCGTGCTTGCCACCCCAGACGCGCTTCGGGTAGCCTGTGGCCAGCACCGGGCGACGCCGTCACCAGTCGGGGCCGTGGGGGACCGACGGACGCACTCGACGCCGTGCCGGCCCGGCAGTCAGAGCTCGTGCTGCGGACGACAGTCGCGCAAGGAGGAAGCGGTGACCGAGGATCTCTACGCCCAGATGAAGCAGACCGTGCTCGACGGCGAGGCCGAGCTCGCGGCCGAGCTCGCCCAGAAAGGCCTCGACGCCGGCCTTGCCGCGGTCGACATCCTCGACGAGGGCTTCGTCAAGGGCATCGAGGAGGTCGGCGACCTCTTCGCCCGCGGCGAGTTCTTCCTCCCCGAGCTCGTCCAGGGCGCCGAGGCGATGAAGGCCGCCGTGGCCGTCCTGCAGCCCGCCATCGACGCCGCCGGCGGGGCGAGCCGGGCGCTCGGCGTCGCCGTCGCCGGCACCGTCGCCGGCGACATCCACGAGATCGGCAAGACGATCGTCTGCAGCATGCTCAGCGCCGCCGGCTTCACGGTCACCGACGTGGGCTGCGACGTCCCCGTCGAGACCTTCGTCGAGCAAGGTGCAAGGAGCTCACGCCCGACCTGCTCCTCCTCTCCGCTCTGCTGACGACGACGATGCCCAACCAGCAGAAGACGATCGAGGCCCTCAAGGCCGCCGGCCTGCAGGGACTCCGTCAAGGTCATGATCGGCGGCGCCCCGACGACCCGCGCCTGGGCCGACGAGATCGGCGCCGACGGCTACGCCGAGGACGCGATCGAGGCCGTCGCCACGGCCAAGGGGCTCCTCGGGGTGGGGTGAGCGCGCCCGACAGGACGAACGGCGACGGGGCGGCCCGACGGGCCGCCCCGTCGCCGTTCGCGCCTCGGGCGCCGGGATGAGACCCCGCCGCGTCTGGTGCCCGCAGGTCGGCGACGCCCGGCGCACTGCCGCGGGTTGCGGTACAGTGAGCGCCCATGACCGCTGACCTGAAGGCCTACTTCGACGAGGTCGAGGCGCGCTTCGACGGGGCGCTCGACTTCACCGTGGGGCTCGAGGAGGAGTTCCAGATCCTCGCCCCGGAGACACTCGAGCTCACCCCCGGGTTCGAGGAGCTGCGCGACGCCGCCGGCTCCCGGCTGGCGGAGCGCATCGCCGGCGAGCTCATCCGCTCCGAGATCGAGGTCCGCACGCCGCGCACCGCTTCACTTCGCCCAGGCCGCGCGCCACCTGCTCCTGAACCGCGACGAGCTCTTCAGGCTCGCCGACGCGCACGGGTTCGCGCTGGGGGCCACGGGCACCCACCCGTTCTCGAGCTGGCACGACCAGGAGATCATCGACACCCCGCACTATCGGCTCGTCGAGGAGCGCCTCAAGTACGTCGCCTGGCGCAACAACACGTGGAGCGGTCACGTCCACATCGGCGTGCGCGGCAAGGACCGCGCGGTCGCCGTCTGCGACGGTCTGCGCGGGTACCTGCCGCACCTGCTCGCACTCTCGGCCAACTCGCCCTTCATCGAGGGCGTGTGGACGCAGCTTCACTCCGCGCGCACGCAGACCTTCGTGCGCATGTTCCCGCGCTGCGGGGTACCCGACACGTTCGGCGACTGGGCGGAGCATCGGCGCTTCTACGAGACCCTGGTCGAGACGAACTGCATCGAGGAGTTCACCCAGGTCTGGTGGTCGATCCGGCCGCACCACCGCTTCGGGACGGTCGAGGTGCGCATCTGCGACGTGCAGACCGAACCTTGGCAGGCGCTCGCCGTGACGGCGCTCGCCGTGGGCCTCACGGCCGACCTCGCGCGCGCCTACGACGAGGGCCGGCCGCGCGGCGCCGGAAGGCTCGCGCTACATCGAGGAGAACCTCTGGCGCGCGATCCGCTTCGGCCTCGACGGCAAGCTGGTCGACTGGGCCGCGCGGCGGGAGCTGCCGGCGGCGGACGCGATCCGGCGCGCTGGTCGAGCGTGCGGCGCCCTTCGCCGACGGACTCGGCCTCGTCTCCGCACCTCGACGGCGTCGAGCGGATGCTGCGCGAGGGCAACGGCGCCCAGCGCCAGGCGCGGGCGCACGCGGCCGGGGCGACCGCTCGCGGAGGTGTACGCGGGGACGGTCGCCCGGGCGCGCGCCTCCTCGCTGGTCCCCTCGGCGGCGGCCGAAGAGCGGGAGGCCCGGTGAGCGAGGAGCGACGAGAGCGGCGACGTCGCCGGAGCCGGAGGACGCCGGCGACGGGGCGGGCCGCGAGCGCCGAGGACGACGAGGAGCGCGTCCGCAGGGTGGTCGACGAGTTGCGCCGCCTGAAGGTCGAGGACCTTGCGTTCGATATGGCGGTCAGCCTTGTGACGGTGGGCTACCAGAAGCTCGGACTCACCGAGCAGACGCGCGAGCTGCGTGACCTCGACGGCGCCCGGCTGTCCATCGAGCTGCTGCGCGCCTGTCTCGACGTGCTCGAACGCGAGCGCGGCGCGTCTGGCCTGGGCGATCTGCGGGGCACGCTCGCGGCGATGCAGCTCAACTTCGCGAGGGTGGTCGCCGAGGAGCAGGGCGACGGGGCTGCGCCCGGAGCGGAGCCCGAGCGCGGACGGCGCGGACGAGCCTGCAGCGGGATCCGAGCCGGGCGCCGGGCGCTCAGAGGGCGAGTAGCCGAGCGCGGCGCTGGGGTCCGGCCGGATCTCGCAGCGGTCCCGCGCCGGCCGCTCAGGCCTCGGCGAGGGCCCAGAAGCGGCGCTCCTCGAGCTCGTCTCCCGGTTCGACCACGATGAACTCGTCGTCGTGTCGCCCGCTGACCAGCTTCTCGAGGTAGCGCAGCGAGCCCGGCAGGTACTCGATGGGCAGGCCGTAGAAGGACGCCGCGGTCTCGAGGTAGTCGCGCAGCTTCTCGAGGTCGTACGTGCCGGTGTCGATCACCGCGACACGCGTGTAGTTGGCGAGGATCATGCGCTCGAGCTGAGCCGCCCTCTCTTCACCGTACTTCGGGATCATCTTGAGGTACTCCTGATACGGGTCCTCGATGTAGTCGATCCATCCGCGCGTGTAGTAGTAGGTGCCGGGGTGCCTGCCGTGCTCGTCGAGGTAGCGGGCGCGCGAGCCGAGCAGGATCGAGATGCAGTCGTCGGTGGCCGGCACCACGAGCCGGTGGTCGCCGCCGCGCAGGCCGACGGTGCCGTTGCTGCAGCGCGCGCAGCTGAGCAGGACAGGGCAGTCCCCGGGGGTGGCGTCGATGCGCTCCTGCAGACGGGCGCGCAGTCTGTCGGGGTAGTCGTGGAGGGCGCCCTCGACGAAGTCGATCTCGTAGCCGGGGTTCACGCGCTCGATCTCGTCGCGCAGGACCTCGCAGCTGATGATCTTGGGGCGCGCGTCCATGAGTGAATGGTAGCAGCCGCCGGGCGCGGCGTCGTCCGGAACGCTCGAGAGGCAAGGGCGGCGGAGGCGTTCGGACAGGCCGGCGAAGGCCGTGCTCAGTCGCGCTGACGGGCGCGCTTCATGGCGTACATGCGCCGGTCGGCCTCGCGCAGGAGGGTCCCGACGCCGGCCCCGTCGGCCGTGTGGACTCCGAGGCTCGCCGAGAGTCGCGGCCCGTCGGGCCGGCGGCCGTTGCGTCGCAGCATGCCCTCGATGATCTTGTCGGCGACGCGCTGCGCGCCCTCCTCGTCGGTGGTGGGCATGAGGACGACGAACTCGTCGCCGCCGTACCGCGCGACGATGTCGCTCTCGCGGCAGGTCTCGAGCAGCACGCCGGCCATGTCGCTCAACAGAAGGTCGCCGGCCGCGTGGCCGCTGCCGTCGTTGGTCTTCTTGAGGTCGTCGACGTCGAGAAAGAGGACGCTGGCCGTGCCACCCTGGCGCCGCAGGTCCTTGCTCGTACGCTCGAGGGCCATCTCGAGGTAGGTGCGGTTGAAGACGCCGGTGAGGCCGTCGTGGGCCGCGAGCTGGTCCTTCTCGCGCATGAGGCGCTGGTTGTCGAGCGCCACCGCGGCCTGGACGGCGAAGGTGCGCAGCAGCGTCTGGATGTCCTCGCTCAGCGACCGGGGCTCATCGAAGAAGACGCTCAGCGCGCCGTCGGTGCCGCGATAGCTCTGCAGCGGGGCGGTCATGAACGCCCTGAAGCCGCCGGCGCGGACCAGCACGGCGTCGGCCAGCGGTTCCTGGTCGACGTCCTCGACGGCGACGGTCGTGCCGTCCGTGACCGCGCGGCCCGAGAGCGAATCGGCGATGGGGACGACGAAGAGGCCCGCGTAGTCGTCCGGAGTCGGTAGACGGTGTCGGCGACGAGGTGGTCGCCGCGGACCTGGAGCAGGGCCGACTTGTCGGCCTCGACCAGGCGCGCCGCCTCGCTCAGGATCACCATGCGCAGCGAGGGCGAGTCGAGGTTGCGGTTGACGGTCTCGGACGCCTCGAGCAGGCGACGTTCGCGCTCGATGCGCGCGCTCTGCTCGCGGAAGAGAAGGGCGCGCTCGATCGCCGCCGCGAGCTGCGCCCCGGCGGCGGTCGCGAAGTAGATGTCGTCGGCCGAGTAGCTTCGCGGCGTGCGCGTGCCCACGGCGAGCACGGCGAGCATCTCGCCCTGCGCCTTGAGAGGCACGCCGATCAGCGTCACGAGGCCGTCGCGGCGGATGTCCATCAGCCCCGCCGTGTCCTCGAGCACGATCGTCTCCTGCTGCTGCGCGACGGCGCCGATGAAGCCCTCGCCGAGGTGCCGCACCTCGTTCGCCTGCTCGAACGTCCTCGACAGCCCGCGGGAGCCGGCGATCTCGTACCTGTCGTCCACGGCGAGCGACACCCAGCCGGCGTCGACCTGCAGGATCTCGATGACCTTGTCGAGGCCCATCCGCAGCACCGTGTCGAGGTCGAGCGAGGCGTTGACGGCGGTGACGATGGCGTTGAGCGCGACCAGCTCCTGGTTGCGGCGCTCGACCTCCGCGGCGAGCTCCGCCGGCGGGCGCGTGAAGTCGCCGAGCCGGCACGAGGCGCAGGTCGCGAGCGCCATCTCCTTGCTGTCGCCGAGGACGAACGGGTCGCGTTTGCGGCAGTGCCAGATAGGCACCGTCGCTCCACCCATCTCGGCCTCGTAGCTGTCGAGGAACTTGCACTCCATGGGCGGCGCTACAGTAGCATTGGTGTCGGCCATCGTCGGCATCGGTTTTCTGCAACGGGTATCGACCCGAGGCTGACGAAACATAAGCAATGTCGCCCTCCGGACCAAGCGCGATCGACACCGACGGTGGGCCGCGCGGCCGCGGGTCGCAGCAGCGAAGGAGGAGCACGTGAGCGTCAGGAAGCTGCTCGTGGCCGGCGCCGGCCAGATGGGCGCCGGCATCGTCCAGGTCTCGGCTCAGGCCGGCCTCGAGGTCGTCATGATCGACGTGGCCGACGAGTTCGTCGCCCGGGGCATGGCCGGCATCGAGAAGGGCTACGCGCGACTCGTCGAGAAGGGCCGCATGGGGGCCGCCGACCGCGACGCCGCCCTGGGGCGCATCTCCACCGGGCCTGACCGTCGATGCCGGCGCCGACGCCGACCTCTTCATCGAGGCGGCGCCCGAGTCGCTCGAGCTCAAGAGCGATCTGCTGCAGCGGGTCTCCGCGACGCTGCGCAAGGACGCCGTCATCGCCACCAACACCTCGAGCCTCTCGATCACGTCGCTGGCGGAGTACGTCGACGGCGCCGAGCGCTTCGTCGGCATCCACTTCTTCAACCCGGTGCCGCTGATGGCGCTCGTCGAGGTGGTCCGCGGCGCGGCGACGTCCGAGGCGACGGTCGCCACGGCGCGCGCCTTCGCCGAGGCGGTCGGCAAGACGCCGATCACGGTCAAGGACTCGCCGGGCTTCGTCGTCAACCGCATCCTCTTCCCGATGATCAACGAGGCCGTCGCCGCGCTCGCCGAAGGCGTGGCCAGCGCCGAAGACATCGACACCGGCATGAAGCTCGGGGCGAACTTCCCGATGGGCCCGCTCGCCCTCGCCGACCTCGTCGGTCTCGACACGACGCAGGCGATCCTCGCCACGCTGTATCGCGACCTCGGCGACGCGAAGTACGCGCCGTGCGCGCTCTTCGACGAGCTCATCGCCGCAGGCAAGCTCGGGCGCAAGAGCGGCGCGGGCTTCTACACGTATGGCTGACGCGCGCGGGGAGCGCGAAGGGTTCGTCCAGGTCTACACCGGCGACGGCAAGGGCAAGACGACCGCCGCCCTCGGCCTCGTCCTGCGCGCCCTCGGCCACGACCTGCGCGCCGCCGTCCTGCAGTTCATGAAGGCCGACCCTACCTGGGGTGAGATCGTCATGCTGCGGGGGCTCGGCGTGGAGGTCGTGCAGTGCGGCCTCGACCACTGGGTGATCAAGGGCGAGGCGACGGAAGAGGACCTCGCCGCCGCGGCCGACGGCTTCGCTCGCGGCCGCGCCCTCGTCATGGGTGGCGAGTACGACGTCGTCGTGCTCGACGAGCTCGTGACGGCGCTCTTCTTCGAGCTCGTCCCCCTGGACGACGTCCTCGCGCTCCTGCGCGACAAGCCGGCGCACGTGGAGCTCGTCATCACCGGGCGGCGCGCCCCGGCTGAGCTCCTCGCCGCCGCCGACCTCGTCACCGAGATGGTGCCGCGCAAGCACTACTACGACGCCGGCGTCGAGGCGCGCGAGGGGATCGAGTACTGAGGCTGGCTGCGTAGCTCCGCGATGGCGGCGCGCCGTTACACCGCGAGCAGGCCCCCGTCGACGACCAGCGCGGTCCCCGTGATGCCGGAGGCGTCGGCGCCGGCGAGGAAGAGCACGACGTCGGCGATCTCCTCGGGACGGCCGAACCGCCCCAGGGGGACGCCGCGAAGGTAGGTCGCGCGCAGGTCGTCCTCGATGCCGGCGGTCATGTCCGTCTCGACCCAGCCGGGCGCCACGGCGTTCACGCGGATGCCGCGCGGCGCGAGCTCGACCGCACACGCCCGGGTGAGCGCGTGCACCGCCGCCTTGCTCGCCTCGTAGACCGCTTCGCCGCCCTCGGGTCCGGTGACGTAGCCGCTCACCGAGCCGAGGTGGACGATGCTGCCCCCGGCGTCCATGAGCCGCGCCGCCGCCTGGGTCGTCAGGAGCAGGCCGCGCACGTTGACCGCGAGCACCTCGTCGATGAAGTCCGCGTCGAGGTCGTCGAGCGGCGCCTCCGGGCAGACGCCGGCGTCGGCGACGCAGATGTCGAGGCGGCCGAAGAGGCGCTCGGTGTCGGCGGCGAGGGCGAGGATCTGGGCCGGGTCGGTGACGTCGCAGGCGAAGCCCGCGACGGTCGCCCCCCGGCTCTCGAGCTCGGCCGCCGCCGCCTCCACGCGCTCCGCGTCGCGGCCGCAGACGACGAGGCCGGCGCCCTGGCGCGCCAGCGCCTGGGCGACGGCCAAGCCGATGCCGCGGGTGCCGCCGGTGACGAGGGCCACCTTGCCGGCGAACGACGCTTCCGCGCGCGCCGTCATCGCACTGCCTCCAGGCCGCCGTCGACGACGAGCGTCGCCCCGCTGACGTATGAGGCGCCGTCCCCGGCCAGGAAGGCGACCGCGGCGGCGACCTCCTCCGCTCGCGCAGGGCGGCCGAGCGGGAAGGGCGGCAGGGGTTGGTGCGCGGGTCCGGTCTGGCAGCGCACGAGGTTGACGCGCACGCCGTGCGGGCCAAGCTCGTGGGCCATCGCCCGCGTCATGCGCTCGAGCGCGCCGCCGCAGGCATCGCCGGCCAGACTGCGCCGGCCGGCCTCGTCGTCGACGAGGGAGTCGGCGACGAGGACGATGCTGCCGCCGCGGCCGCGAGCGACCATGAGACGGGCGGCGCGCTGGGCGACGCCGAAGGCCGCCCGCAGGTCGCCGCCGAGCGCGGCGTCGAACGTCGCCTCGTCGCTCCCGAGCAGCGAGCCGGCAGGGCGGCTCGTGAGGTCGGCGACGGCGATGTCGAGACCGCCGAACACGCGCAGCAGCTCGCCCAGCGCCGCCTCGACCTCGCGCGGCCGCACGGGGTCGGCGGCGATGCAGTAGGCGGGGGCGCCGGCGGCCTCGAGCTCGGCCTCGGCCAGCCGCGCCTGCTCCTCGTCCGGTGTGCACACGACCACGCCGGCGCCGTCGTCGGCCAGCCGGCGGGCGATCGCCGGCCAGACGCCGTCACCGCCGCCGGCGACGAACGCCGCCTTGTCCTTGAGGCCCATCGCCACCTCCCGTGTCGCGCGCATGAGGGGTGCTGCTTGCGGGTGATACTATCGCGAGCGTGACGCACACGCTGATCTACCCCGAGACCGCCCGCCACGACGCCGCCGTCGACGGCGGCATGAGCGACAACATGCGCCCCATGCTCTGCGACTCACGCTACGAGGCCATGCTCGCCAACAAGGCGACGGTGCAACCGGACGTCGTGGTGACCGTCGCCGGCAAGCACTGCGAGTCGGGCGACGTGCTCGTCCGCGACGGCCGGGCGCGGCAGATCGTCGCGCGTGAGACGTGGGAGGACGTGCTTCGTCTGCAGCGTCCCCTTCATCAGTGAGAACGCCACGTACCTGGAGGGCACCGTGGAGAAGATAGGCATCGGGCTGCTGGGCTACGGGACCGTGGGTTCCGGGGTCGGCAAGCTCCTGAAGGAGAACGCCGAGGACATCGCGCTCGCGACGGGCCGTCCCGTCGAGCTGCGCCGCGTGCTCGAGCTGCCGGGCTTCAGCAGCCCGGACCTCGACCCGGCGCTCGTCACCAGCGACTTCGAGGACATCGTCGGCGACCCCGACATCGACGTCGTCATCGAGCTGATCGGCGGGACGGGCGCGGCGCGCGACTTCCAGCTCCGCGCCCTGCGCGCCGGCAAGCACGTCGTGACGGCCAACAAGCAGCTCCTCGGGCAGCACGGCGCCGAGCTGCTCGAGACGGCGGAGCAGAACGGCGTCCACCTGCGCTTCGAGGCCAGCGCCGTCGGCGCCGTGCCGATCATCAAGGTGCTGCGCGAGTCGCTGGTCGCCGCCGAGGTGCGGACGATCTTCGGCATCGTCAACGGCACGACCAACTACATGCTGAGCGCGATGACCGAGACCGGCGCCGACTACGCCGACGTGCTCGCCGAGGCGCAGCGCCTGGGCTACGCCGAGGCCGACCCGACCGACGACGTCGGCGGCAAGGACGCGGCCGCCAAGATGGCGATCATGGCTTCGATCGCCTTCCACAGCCGCGTCAACCTCGCCGACGTCGCCTTCGAGGGCATCACCAAGGTCACCGCCGTCGACATCGCCCACGGGCGACGCCTCGGCCTCGTCTGCAAGCTGCTCGGCGTCGCCCGCCTCATCGACGGCGCCATGAACGTGCGCGTGTACCCGGCCTTCATCCCGGCGTCGCACCCGCTCGCCGGCGTGTCCGGCGCCTACAACGCCGTCTTCCTCGAGAGCGAGGCCTTCGACAAGATCATGCTCTACGGCCCCGGCGCCGGCAGCGTGCCGACCGCCTCGGCCGTGATCGGCGACGTCATCTCGGTCGTGAACACCGCCAAGGGCAGCTTCACGCACAATTGCCTGTGCTACAAGGACCTGCCCTTCTTCCCGAGTGACGACGTGGCCTCGCGCTTCTTCCTGCGCATCCACGTCGTCGACCGCCCCGGCGTACTCGCGCGCGTCGCGGCGGTGTTCGGCGAGGAGGGCGTGAGCATCCGCTCGATGGTGCAGGAGGGCGGCGGCGACGCGGCCGAGCTCGTCTTTCTGCTGCATCGGGCGCCCGAGGCGCGCTTCTTCGCCGCGCTGAAGCGGCTGCTGGCCCTGGACGAGGTCCAGGGTGACCCCGGGGTCATCCGGGTCGAGGAGTAGGAGGGCGACATGGGCAAGGGCGAGAAGGGTCGCATCGGCATCCTCACCGGCGGCGGTGACGTCCCCGGTCTCAACCCCGCGATCCGCGCCGTCACGGTGCGCGCCCTGAGCGAGGGGTACGAGGTCGTCGGCATCCGCCGCGGCTGGGCCGGGCTGGTGACATCTGGTGCGCGAGGAAGGCGCCGACAACAGCGAGTGGGCCTTCCCGCTGACGAGGGAAATGGTCGAGCGCGAGGCGTACACCGGGGGGACGTTCCTGCACTCGTCGCGGACGCGGCCCAGCGCGGTGCCGCTCAAGGAGGTCCCGGCGCACGCGCGCGACCGCTACTCCGCGCGAGAAGAACGACCTCACGCCCGAGGTCCTCGCGAACCTCGAGTTCCTCGGCATCGACGCCCTGGTGCCGATCGGCGGCGACGACACGCTCAGCTACGGCGTCGAGCTCGGGCGCGCCGGCTTCCCGGTCGTGGCCCTGCCCAAGACGATGGACAACGACGTGCCCGGCACCGACTACTGCATGGGGTTCGGCACCTGCGTGAGCCGCACGATCCAGCTGGCGCGCCAGGTGACGTCGTCGGCCGCCTCGCACGAGCGCATCGTGGTACTCGAGGTGTTCGGCCGCTACGCCGGGTTCACGGCCCTGCTGCCGACGTTCGCCGGCGCTGCGCAGCGCTGCGTGATCCCCGAGCAGCCCGTTCTCCGTCGAGCAGCTCGCGGAGCTGCTCGTCGCGGACCGCAACGCCAGCCCTGACCGGCTGGCGGTCTGCCTCGTGAGCGAGGGCGCCGCTCCGGAGGGCGGCGAGATGTCGTTCACGGGCGGCGAGAAGGACCAGTACGGGCACGCCAAGCTGGGCGGCATCGGCGACCAGGTGAGCAGGGCCGTGAAGGAGCTGTGCGCCACGCTTCAACGGCGGCCGCAAGATCGACATGATCAGCATGAACCTCGGCTATCTGGTGCGCAGCGGCGCGCCGGACGCGATCGACTGCATCGTCCCGACGGCGTACGGCAACCTCGCCGTCGACCTGCTCCTGCGCGGCGAGACCGGGCGCATGGTGGCCCTGCGCGACGGGCGCTACGGCTCGGTGCCCGATCGACGAGGTGGTCGCCACGAAGAAGGTCGTTGACGTTGAGCGTTACTACGACACGCGAGCGCTATCGTCCCACGGTACACGGCCCTCGAGCTCGCGCCGATGCTGGTGCTCGGCGGGGCGAGCTGAGGTCGGCCCGGTGACGCGGCGCAGACGGGACCGGGGCGCCGGGACGAGCCGTGAAGCGGGTGCTGCTCGTCCCCGACGGCATGGCCGACGAGCCGCTCGCCGAGCTCGGCGGACGCACGCCGCTGGCGGTCGCCGACACGCCTGCGATGGACGCGCTGGCGCGCAGCGGCACGGTCGGACTGGTCCGGACCGTGCCCGCAGGGCATGCCGCCGGGCAGCGACGTGGGCAACCTCTCGGTGCTCGGCTACGACGCCGCCGCCGTGTACAGCGGCCGCAGCCCGCTCGAGGCGGTGAACATCGTGGACCTCGGCCCGGACGACGTCTCGTACCGCTGCAACCTCGTCACTGTGGCCGGCGGCGTCATGAAGGACAACACCGCCGGCCACATCGGCAACGACGAGGCGCATCGCTGCTTCGCGGCGCTGAGCGAGGCGGCTCGACGGCGACGGCTTCGAGTTCCACGCCGGCGTGACCTACCGCGGGCTCCTGGTCTGGCGCGGCGGCGAGCTCGTCACCTGCACGCCGCCGCACGACATCCTCGACCGACCTGTCGCCGGTCACCTGCCCGGCGAAGAGGCCGGTGACGGCCGCCTCGCCCGCGGCCCGGCGGCTCGCCGAGCTGCAGCGCCGCGCCGACGAGGTCCTGGCCGGCGTCCGCCCGGCGACCATGCGCGTGGTTCTGGGGCGAGGGCAGGGCGCCGCGCATGCCGCGCTTCGCCGACCTGTACGGTCTGCGCGGCGCGGTCGTCGGCGCCGTCGACCTGGTGCGCGGCATCGGCCGCTGCGCCGGCTTCGACGTCATCGACGTCCCCGGCGCGACCGGCGACCTCGACACCGACTACGGCGCCAAGGCGCGCGCCGCCGCTCGAGGCGCTCCGCGACCACGATCTCGTCTGGGTGCACGTCGAGGCCCCCGACGAGGCGGCGCACATGGGCAGCCTCTCGGAGAAGATCAAGGCGATCGAGCGCATCGACCACGAGGTCCTTGCGCCGCTGCGTGGCGAGCGCCCTGGCGCCGGCCGTCCTCGTCCTGCCCGACCACCTGACGCCGCTGCGGACGCGCACCCACGACGGCTCTCCGGTGCCCTTCGTCTTCGCCCGCGGCGACGGCGCCCTGCTCGCGTCGGCGTTCCCGGCGCCGCGCCTTCAGCGAGCTCGAGGCCGAGCGCACGGACGTCCTCGTCGACGACGGCCCGGCGCTGATGCGGCATGTTCCTCGCCGCGACGGGGTGAGGAGCCGCCATCTTGCCCCCGACCCGGAGAGCAGAGCTGTGACCGACCAGTCCAAGGGCGGCCAGCGGGACGCCCCGGTCACGACGACCGCGGAGCGCTACGTCATGAGCGGCAGCCGCGCCGCGCGGCTGGTCGCGATGGAGGGCGAGCTGCTGCTCTACACCAACCCCCTCGGCCACGCGCCGGGGAGCGACAACTCCGTGCTCGGCCTCTACTACCGCGACACCCGGCATCTGAGCCGCATGGAGCTGCTGCTCGGCGGTCGGCCGCCCGTCGTGCTGACCTCGTCCGCCGAGCGCGGCTACAGCGAGACGATCGAGCTCACGAACCTCGAGCTGCGCGCCGCCGACGGCCGCGTCGTGCCCCAGGCCGCGGTCCACGTGCGGCGCACGCGGGTGCTGGCCGACAAGCTGTACGAGCTCGTGCGCGTGAAGAACTACCATCGGCAGCGAGGTCGACCTCGTACTCGACCTTCACTTCGACGCCGACTTCGCCGACCTCTTCGAGGTCCGCGGCCTGCGCCGCCGCCGGCGCGGCCGGCTCCGGCCGCCGGAGGCGGCGGGCTCGACCCTCACGTTCTGCCTACGAGGGCCTGGACGACGTCGTCCGCACCACGGTCGTGACCTTGCATGACCCGCCGGCGTCGCTGCGCGGGGGGCGGGCGCGGTACCGCCTGCGTCTGAGCCCGGGCGAACGCGTCCTGCTGCGCTTCGACGTCGCGGTGAGCCCGGACCCGCCGGAGCTCCCGGCGGCGCCTGAAGCGGCGCACGGCGGCGACCTGAACCAGGCCCTCGGCTCGGTGCGCCGCGAACACGAACGGTGGGCGGCCGAGGCGACGGACATCTACACCGACAACGAGCAGCTGACCGCCGTGCTGCGGCGCGCCCAGGAGGACCTGCGGGTGCTGACCATGAAGGCCGAGGACGGGCGCGTGACGCTCGCCGGCGTGCCGTGGTTCGTGGCCCCGTTCGGCCGCGCGATGCTCCTCGTGGGCCTCGAGACGCTGCTCCTCGACCTGCGCTTCGCGCGCTCCGGCGGTGCGCTTTCTGGCACGGCGCCAGGGGCGCGTCAACTCCGCCTTCCGCGAGGAGCAGCCGGGCAAGATCATGCACGAGCTGCGGCGCGGCGAGCTCGCCAGCCTGCGTACCATCCCGCACACGCCCTACTACGGCGCCATCGACACGACGCCGCTGTGGCTGCTCACCCTCGCCGAGCTCACGATGTGGACGGGCGACCTCGAGGGCTTCGACCTGCTGCACGACGCGGTCGAGGCGGCGGTGAGGTGGCTGGCGATCGACGGCGACGCCGATGGCGACGGTTTCGTCGAGTACGAGCGCCGTTCCCGCGCCGGTCTCCTCAACCAGGGCTGGCGCGACGCGGGCGACGCGGTCGTCCACGCCGACGGCTCGCAGGCGCCGAGGACCGATCGCCCTCGCCGAGGTCCAGGGCTACGTCTACTACGCCAAGCGCCGGCTGGCGGCGATCTACGGACAGCTCGGCGACGTCGAGCGCGCCGAGCGCATGGCGCAGGAGGCGCGCGACCTCAAGCAGCGGTTCAACGAGCGCTTCTGGATGGAGGACGAGCAGTTCTTCGCCATGGCTCTCGACGGCGAGAAGCGCCAGGTGAAGACGGTGTGCTCGACGATCGGCCACTGCCTCTGGTCGCGGATCGTCGCCGACGAGCACGTCGACGCGGTCGCGAAGCGCCTGCTCGCCCCCGACATGTTCAGCGGCTGGGGCGTGCGCACGGTGAGCAAGGAGAGCGTCGCCTACAACCCGATGAGCTTCTACAACGGCGGCGTTTGGCCGTTCGACTCGGCGATCGCCGCCAACGGCCTCAAGAAGCACGGCTACGCCCAGGAATCGAACCGGATCGCACTCGGTCTCTTCGAGACGGCGCTCGCGTACGAGCACCTGCGGCTGCCCGAGCTCTTCTGCGGTTTCAGCCGGCAGTCGAGCCCGCGGCCGGTGTCGTTCCCCATGGCCTGCTGGCCGCACGCCGCGGCCAGCGGCGCGCTCTTCCTCGTGCTGCAGTCGATGCTCGGGATCTACGCGCAGGCCGACGAGAACGTCGTCTACGTCCACAACCCGGTGCTGCCCAAGTGGGTCGGCGAGCTGGGCCTGCGCAACCTGCGCATCGGCCGCACGACGATGGACCTCGTGTTCCGGCGCAGCGGCAGCCAGACGGGCTTCTCGGTGCGCGACAAGCAGGGGCCGGGGCGGATCGTCGTCGTCGAGTGATGGCGGCGCGGGCGCGCCCGCGCCGCCATCACTCGACGCGCGCCTGGCCCCGGCCCACACCGTGGGGGTACCATTGCGCTGCCCGCGAAGCCCGGTCGAGTCCCACGAAAGGGGAGAGGTGAGCCACACTCCGGCGGCGGTGCAGCCCACGGTCGCGCCGGCGGAGGCGCCGCAGGCGCCGGGGCCGGCGCGCCTCACCATCGCCCACATCTCGGACCTGCACGCCGGCTCCCCGTACTTCGTCCCCAGCCTCATGGACCGCACGGTCATCGAGCTCAACGAGCTGCGCCCCGACCTCGTCCTGTGCACCGGCGACCTCACCGAGATGGGCTTTCGCCAGGACTACCTGACGGCGAAGGAGTACCTCGAGCGCATCGAGTGCCCGCAGCTGGTCGTGATCCCCGGCAACCACGACGCGCGCAACGTCGGCTACGTGCACTTCGAGGAGCTCTTCGGCCCGCGCTCGCGCTCGCTGCGCCACGAGGACGTCACGATCGTCGCCGTCGACTCGAGCGAGCCCGACCTCGACGTCGGCCAGATCGGGCGCGCGCGCTACGACTGGCTGCTCGACGAGTTCGCCGCCCCGGCGCGCTTTCGCCTCTTCATGCTGCACCACCACCTGCTGCCGATCCCCGGGACGGGGCGCGAGCGCAACATGGTCTACGACGCCGGCGACGTCCTCGAGGTGCTGCAGGAGTGCGGCGTCAACCTGGTCCTCTCGGGCCACAAGCACGTGCCCTACGCCTGGCGGCTCGAGAGCCTCTTCGTCGTCAACGCCGGGACGTGCTGCTCGCTGCGCCTGCGCGGCACGACGCGGCCCTGCTACAACCTGATCACGCTCGACGGCGACAGCGTGACCGTGGAGCGCCGGTACCCGTTCCACGGCAGCGAGACGCTGATCGAGTTCGTGCCCGTCGACGGCGTCGTTCGAGAAGTACATCTGCCTGCGGCCGCCGAGCCGGCGCGCGACCCGGGCGGGCTGCCGCGGCGAGCCGGTGTGAGCCCGGGACCGGCCGGTGAGCGTGACGCCGCGCCCGCGCGCCCTCGTCGTCGTCGACGGCGAGCACTACCCGCCGGTCGTGCGCGCCGCGCTCGACGGGTTGCGCGACCGCTACGAGGTCGCCGGCGGGCTGTTCGCCGGCGGCCGCGAGAAGCTGCGCGCCGGCGACGCCGGCGCGCCGGGCCTCGCGGCCGAGCTCGGCCTGCCCGTCGATCACTCCTGTCGACCCGCGCGCCGGCGACCCGGCCGCCGTGGCGGCCGCCGTCGCCGGCGCCGTCCGCGCCGGCCGCGCCGAGGTCGTCGTCGACCTCTCCGACGAGCCGGTCCTCGGCTATCGCGAGCGTCTCCTGCTGGTGAGCGCCGCGCTGGCGGCCGGGGCCGCGTACCGCGGCGCCGACTTCGCCTTCGACCCGCCGCCGCGCCTGCCGCTGCGCGCGCATGCCCTCGCTCAACGTCATCGGGACCGGCAAGCGCGTCGGCAAGACGGCCGTCGCCGGTCACCTCGCGCGCCTGCTCGACGCGGCGCTGCGCTCGGCGAGGGCGGCGTGATCGTCGTCGCCATGGGCCGCGGCGGGCCGCCCGAGCCCGAGGTCGTGCCGGGGCGCGACGCGCTCGACGCCGCCGACCTGCTCGCCGCCTCGCGGGCCGGCCGCCACGCGGCGTCCGACTGCTTCGAGGACGCGGTCTTCGCCCGCGTGCCCACCATCGGCTGCCGCCGCTGCGGCGGCGGCATGGCGGGCGCCGCGTTCGACACCAACGTGGCCGCCGCGCTGCCGCTGGTCGAGCAGTTCCGGCGCGGCGCTGGCGGTCTTCGAGGGCAGCGGCGCCGTGGCGCCGCCGGTGGCCGCCGACGCGACGCTCTGCGTCGCCGGGGCGGCCCAGCCGCCCGAGTACGTGACCGGCTATCTCGGCACGTACCGCCTGCTGATGTCCGACCTCGTCGTCCTCACGATGTGCGAGCCGCCGTTCGCGACCGGCGCCGAGGTCCGCGACCTCGTCGCCGGCGTGCGCGCGGTCAAGCCGGACCTCGAGGTCGTGCCGACGGTGTTCCGGCCGCGGCCGGCGCGGCCGGTCCGCGGCCGGCGCGTCGCCTACTTCACGCACCGCGCCGGCCGCGGCTCTGCCGGCGCTCACCGCGGCCCTCGCCGACGAGCACGGCGCCGAGGTCGTCCTCGCCTCGTGCGGACCTCGCCGACCGGGCGGCGCTCGCCGGCGCCGTCGCGCGCGCCGCCGCCGACGCCGAGGTCTTTCTCACCGAGATCAAGGCGGCGGCGATCGACGTCGTCGCGGAAGCCGCCGCCGCGGCTGGGCGCGAGCTCGTCTTCTGCGACAACGAGCCGCGCGTCGTCGACGTCGCCGACCGGCGCGGCCGCCTCCGGCGCCGCGCTCCCTCGGCCGACCTCGACGCCGTGCTTCTCGCCCTCGCCGACAAGCACGGCACGGTTCCGGAGCGGGCGATGCTGACGTTCGCGCGACGCAGGAGGCGCATCATGGCTGACGACCGTGAGCTCGTCGTCGTCGACGGCGTCGGCGGCGCGCCCTACTCCAAGGGCCTCATGGCGCAGACGCTCATGGCCACCGGGCTGTCGCCGATGCGCGCCTACGGCATGGCGGCCGCCATCGCGCGCGAGCTCGAGAGCGTCGACGACGAACGGCGCTCGACGCTCGGTCGCCTGCGCGCCATCGCCCGCGAGACGCTCGGCGAGGACGAGGGCGACGAGGTCATCGCCCGCTACCGCCAGTGGCAGTCACTGCGCCGCCTGGAGGTGCCGCTCGTGATCCTCATCGGCGGCGCCACCGGGGTGGGCAAGAGCACGCTCGCCACCGAGGTCGCGCACCGTCTCGGCATCACGAGGGTCGCCTCCACCGACATGATCCGCCAGGTCATGCGCGCCTTCTTCTCGATCGACCTCATGCCGGCGATCCACTTCTCGTCGTTCGAGGCGGGGGCAGTCGGTGCGCGTGCCCGCTGCCGCGCGAGACCGACCTGAGCCGCGCGGGGTTCATCGAGCAGACCAAGGCGGTCGCGGTCGGCATCTCGTCGCTCATCGAGCGCGCGATCAACGAGGCGCAGAGCATGATCGTCGAGGGCGTGCACCTGGTCCCGGGCTTCCTCGACCGCAGCGCGCTGGAAGGAGGCCCTGGTGCTCGAGTTCGTCCTCGCCGTGAGCGACCGCGACCTGCACCGGCAGCACTTCGCCGTGCGCGACTGGGAGACGGGCGGCATCCGGCCGCTGCGGCGCTACGACGGAGGGCTTCCCGCACATCCGCCGCATCCAGAAGTACATCCTCTCCCAGGCCGCGGCGCACGAGGTGCCGGTGATCGACAACGTCGCCATCGACGACACCGTCAAGCAGGTGATGCGCATGACGCTCGACGCGGTCGGCCGTCACATGCACCTCGACGAGGCGGACGAGGCGGACGCGAGCGGCGGCGGCGCCCGCTGAGGCCCGCCGCGTCCGCCGCTCAAGTCCTGGCGGCGGACTCCGATATACTGAGCGTCCCCTCCCTCGCGCGTCCGACGCGTGACCCCCGCAGGACGTCGCCGCGCACGAGATCCTTCTTGACAAGTGGGAATTTGAGGTCCGGTGTGCAATACTGCACCAACGGAGCCCGTACGGACTCCGCCACCACGTGCACGCGCGACAGCGTCGTGCGTTCCGCCGACAAGTCCCGAGTCTGCCCGCGCGAGTGCACGCAGGGCGCCACGCCACACGGCGAACGCCCGGGGGAGCATCATCCGGCACACCTATTCGAGCAAGGCGCCCGGCCCCGCCGAAGGCGCGAACCCGCAGTGGAGGCCCGTGGGCACCTATCCTCATGAGCACTGAAGACATGACAGACCAAGCGACAGTGACGACCGACCCCGTTCCGGCCGAGGCGCCGACGGCCACGACCGAGGCGCCGGCTCCGGCCGAAGCGCCTCCGGCCGCCGGCCGCCGACGGCCGCGCCCGAAGCGCCTGCCGCGCCGGCGGCGGCGCGCCGACGGCTCCGACGGCCGACGCTCCGGCTCCCGATGACGTCGCCGCCCCACGAGCCGACGCGCAGCCCGGCCAGCGCCCGCCCCGCCCAGAGCAGCAGCAGGGCGGCCGGCAGGGCGATCGCCAGCGCCAGGGCCGCGGCCGCGACCGCGGCCGCGGCAAGGGCAGCGACCGCGGCGAGCGCCCGGAACGGCCGCCGCGACCCGAGGCGCCGCCGGTCGAGTGCAAGGGCATCCTCGACGTGCTGCCCGACGGCTTCGGCTTCCTGCGCACCAACGGCTACACGCAGGGCGACAACGACGTCTACGTCTCGCTCTCGCAGATCCGCCGCTTCAGCCTGCGTCGCGGCGACGAGATCCTCGGCCAGGTGCGCGAGCCCAAGGACAACGAGAAGTACAACGCCCTGCTCAAGATCGACACGGTCAACGGCATGGACCCCGAGACGGCCCGCCGCCGTCCGGTCTTCGAGCAGCTCACCCCGCTCTTCCCCGAGGAGCGCCTGCGCCTCGAGACCCCCGAGCACGACACGGCGGCGCGCATCATGGACCTGCTGTGCCCCATCGGCAAGGGCCAGCGCGGCCTCATCGTCTCGCCGCCCAAGGCCGGCAAGACGACGATCCTCAAGAAGCTCGCCAACTCGATCGCCACCAACAACCCCGAGATCGACCTCTTCGTGCTGCTCGTCGACGAGCGCCCGGAAGAGGTCACCGACATGCAGCGTTCGGTCAAGGGCACGGTCGTCGCCAGCACCTTCGACCAGCCGTCCGAGAACCACGTCCAGGTCACCGAGCTCCTGCTCGACCGCGTCAAGCGCCTCGTCGAGACCGGCAGGGACGTCGTCGTGCTGCTCGACTCGATCACCCGCATGGCGCGCGCCTTCAACCTCAACACGCCGGCCTCGGGCCGCATCCTCTCGGGCGGCGTCGACTCGACCGCGCTCTACCCGCCGAAGAAGTTCTTCGGCGCGGCGCGCAACATCGAGCAGGGCGGCTCGCTGACCATCCTCGCCACCGCCCTGGTCGACACCGGGTCGCGCATGGACGAGGTCATCTTCGAGGAGTTCAAGGGCACCGGCAACATGGAGATCCGCCTCGACCGCAAGCTGGCCGACAAGCGCATCTTCCCGGCGATCGACATCGAGATGACCGGCACCCGCAAGGAAGAGCTGCTCATGGAGGCCGCCGAGGCGGCCGCCGTCTGGAAGCTCCGCGGCGTGCTGCACTCGCTCGAGCCCGCGGCCGCCATCGAGCTGCTCATCAAGAAGATCCGCGAGACGCAGAGCAACGCCGAGTTCCTCAACGCGCTGCAGAAGAACTCGCGGTAGCGATTCCTGGATGACGGGCCGATGAGGCCCGGCGCCGGTCGTTCCGCCGCGGCCCTTCGTGCTACCATACGGCTTCGCGCCGCGAGCCCTTCGCTCGCGCCGCCCTGAGCACATCCGGTCTCTCAGAAGGGATCTCTCGCGATGAAGAAGGACATCCATCCGCAGTACGTCGAGGCGACGGTGCACTGCTCCTGCGGCAACACGTTCACGACGCGCAGCACGAAGCCCGAGCTGCACGTCGAGCTCTGCTCGCAGTGCCACCCGTTCTACACGGGCAAGCAGAAGCTCGTGGACTCGGGCGGTCGTGTGGAGCGCTTCAAGCGCCGCTACGACAAGAAGGCTGAACCGAGCAAGGCCTGACGGGCGCCGCGATGAGCGCCGAGCTCAGCGTCACCCTGCTGCAGCACACCCCTGACCCGGACCGGGCGGTCGCGATCGCCGGGCGGCTCTGCTACGCCCCGGTGTCGGCGGCCGAGCTGCAGCACGAGATGAGCGACGAGGACGTCGCCAAGCTCGTGCGCGTCCTCGTCCGCTCGGGCCACCACTCGGCCCTCGAGCACGCCTCGTTCACGTTCGCCGTCGACGGCGTCTCGCGCGCCTGCACGCACCAGCTCGTGCGGCACCGCGTCGCCTAGCTACAACCAGCAGTCGCAGCGCTACGTGAACTTCGGCGGCGGCGACAGCTTCGTCGTGCCGCCGAGCGTCGCCGCCAACGCCGAGGCCGAGAAGGTGTTCCTGACGGCGATGGAGCACGCGAGGGCGGCCTACGACACGCTCGTCGAGCTCGGCCTGGCCGAAGGCCGCGGCAAGGAGAGCGTGCAGGAGGACGCCCGCTTCGTGCTCCCCAACGCCGCCGAGACCAAGATCGTCGTCACGATGAACGCCCGCGAGCTGCGCCACTTCCTGCAGGTGCGCTGCTGCAACCGGGCGCAGTGGGAGATCCGCGACCTCGCGTGGACGATGCGCGGCATGCTCCGCGAGGTCGCTCCCAACCTCTTCGAGAAGACCGGCCCGGGGTGCCTGTACGGCACCTGCCCCGAGGGCAAGATGACCTGCGGCAGGCCGTACAAGCCCGAGGACGTCGACGGCCCCGGCGCCGCGCGCTGAGGCGCCGGCGCGCGGCCGATGCCCTTCGTGATCATGACGAGCCTCCACAGAGCCTTGACACGTCGCGTTCACCCTGCCGGCGCTCGCCGCGCGCAAGGCCCAGGTCGGCGGCCAGGCCGTCATCGAGGGCGTCATGATGCGCGGCGTGAACCACTGGTCGCTCGCCGTACGCCGTCCCGACGAGTCCATCGGCCTGCACGACTTCCCGCTCGTCTCCTGGATGGTCCGCTATCCCGTCCTCAAGCTGCCCGTCGTGCGCGGCGTCGTGGCGCTCGTGGAGTCGCTCGTCATCGGCGTGCGCGCCCTGACGATGTCGGCGAATGAGTCGCTCGGCGAGGAGGAGCAGGAGCTCAGCAAGAAGGAGATCGGCGTCACGCTCGTCGTCGCCTTCGGGTTCGCCGTCGCCCTCTTCTTCCTCGCGCCGCTGTTTCTCACCGGCCTGCTCGACCACTGGCTCGGCGAGGGCTTCCTCTTCTGGCTCGTCGAGGGCGTCATCCGTGTCGCGATCTTCATCGCCTACATCGTCATCGTGACCCAACTCCCGGACCTGCGCCGCGTGTTCGAGTACCACGGCGCCGAACACATGAGCATCCACGCCCTCGAGCACGGCGACCCGCTGACGCCCGACGCGGTCGGGAAGTACCGCACCCTGCACCTGCGCTGCGGCACGTCGTTCCTGCTGATCGTCCTCGTCGTGTCGATCTTCGTCTTCGCCGCCGTGGGGCGGCCGGCGTGGTACCTGCTCATCCTGTCGCGCGTCGTGCTCATCCCGCTCATCGCCGGCATCTCGTACGAGATCGTCAAGTGGGCCGGGCGGCACGAGAGCAGCGCCGCGATGCGCGCCGTCATGTGGCCCGGCCTGGCGCTGCAGCGGCTCACGACACGCCAGCCCGACCGCGGCCAGATCGAGGTCGCCATCGCCGCGCTCGAGAAGATCGTCGAGCTCGAGCCCCAGGACCGGCCGCCGGTGGAGGGCGTCGAGGTCATGGCGTGAAGCCCACGCCCCGCTGGGGCGCGCTGCCCTGGTTCGTGCTCGTCCTCACCCTCCTGATGGTCCTTCTCGTCGTCGTCCTGCCGCCCCTGGTCCTCGACAAGACGCCGCCGCCCTGGGTCATGTATCAGGCAGACAAGCTGGCGAAGTACCGCGGCGACCCCGACCCGATCTCCGCGGACTGGCTCAAGACGACGCGCGCCGAGGCGGCGAAGCTGATGGAGGAGCGAGTGGACCAGGCGGCACCCTCGCCTTCGGCGAGCGGCGTGCCCGCGAGTGCCTCGCCCTCGGCCGCACCGTCCGCGTCGCTCTCGCCGGTCGACGAGCCGGGCCGCGAGGTCTACGTGGTGGTCATGCGCGGGCGCTTCGACAGCGCCCCGCCCGGCGGCCCGCCGCCGCCGGACGCTCCCGAGCGCTGGATCGTCGTGGCCTACGACCCCCTTTCGCACAAGCGGTGGAGGACCGTCGTCCTGGACGACGCGCCCGAGCTCCCCGACGGAGCCGCCAGCTTCGAGTTCGAGTAGCGGCGCCGGCGTGGACGCCGCTCCGGTCCGCCGGGCGCTGAGGCGTGCCGCGCTATAATCGGTCACGTCCCCTGGGCGTCGGCCGCACCGGATGCCGCGCCCGGCCTGCCACACCCGCCTCACGCGAAGCCATGATCGACAAGCTCATAGACGAGATCGAACGGTCGTACGGCGAGCTCACCGCGCAGCTCGCCGACCCGGCTATGCTCGGCGACCGGGCGCGCTACACCGCCGCGGCGCGCCGTCACGCCGAGCTGCAGGCGACGCACGACCTCGTCGTGCGCTATCGCGAGGCGGGACGCGCCGCGGACGAGGCCGAGGCGCTGCTCGCGTCCGAGGCCGAGGGCGACGACGAGCTGCACGGGCTCGCGCAGCAGGAGCTCGTCGACAGCCGCAGGCTGCTCGACGAGCTCGCCGAGGAGATCCGCATCCAGGCGCTCACCGCCGACCCCAACGACGCCAAGGACGTGATCATCGAGATCCGCGCCGGCGCCGGCGGCAACGAAGCCTGCATCTTCGCCGGCGAGCTGGCGCGCATGTACACGCGCTACGCGCAGGCGAAGGGCTTCGAGGTCGAGATCCTCTCGGCGAACGAGAACGACGACGGCGGCTACAAGGATGTGACGCTCGAGGTCCGCGGTCGCGGCGCCTACTCGGCCCTCAAGTACGAGGGCGGCGTGCACCGCGTGCAGCGCGTCCCGGTCACGGAGTCGACGGGCCGCATCCACACGTCCACGGCGACCATCGCCGTGCTTCCCGAGGCCGAGGACATCGAGGTCGACATCCAGTCGAACGACCTGCGCATCGAGATCTTCCGTGCCCGCGGCCCGGGCGGCCAGAGCGTCAACACCACCGACTCCGCCGTGCGCATCACCCACGTGCCGAGCGGCGTCAGCGTCAGCTGCCAGGACGAGAAGAGCCAGCTGCAGAACAAGGAACGCGCCTTGCGCATCCTCCGCGCGCGGCTCTTCGAGGCCGAGCAGGCGAAGCAGGACGAGGAACGCGGCGAGGCCCGGCGCAGCATGGTCGGCAGCGGCGACCGCTCGCAGAAGATCCGCACCTACAACTTCCCTCAGAACCGCGTCAGCGACCACCGCGTCCGCGTGACTTCGCACCGCATCGCCGAGGTGATGGAGGGCGACCTCGACGAGTTCGTCGAGGCGCTCGCCGCCGAGGACCGTCGCCAGCAGCTGGCCGCAGCCGGGGGGGAGTGAGGCGGCAGATGCCGGGCGAGCCCGCGACCGTCGCCGAGGCGCTCCGCGCGGCGACCGCGACCCTCGAGGCGGCGCGCTCGCTCTCGCCGCGGCTCGACGCCGAGCTGCTGCTCGCCGAGGCGCTCGGCCTGCGGCGCCAGGACCTGTTCGCCGCACCCGAGCGCCCGCTCGAGCGCGGCGAGGCGGCGCGCTTCGACACCCTCGTGCGCCGCCGCCAGAAGCAGGAGCCCGTCGCCTACATCCTCGGCCGCCGCGCCTTTCGCACCATCGAACTCGAGGTCAACGACAACACTCTCATCCCGCGCCCTGAGACGGAGACCCTGGTCGAGGTCTGTCTCGAGAAGCTGGCCGGGCTGCGCCGCAACCGAGCCCTTCGTCCTCGACATCGGCACCGGCACGGGCGCCATCGCCCTCGCCCTCGCCGCCGAGCACCCGACCGTCCGGGTCGTCGCCACCGACGTGCATCCCGCGCCGCTCGACGTCGCCCGGCGCAACGCGCGCCGGCTCGGCCTCGATGACCGCGTCACGCTGCTCGTGAGCGACGTCTTCGACGACCTGCCGCCGGGGCTGCGCTTCGACCTCATCGTCTCGAACCCGCCGTACGTCACGTCGGAGGCGCTGCGCCGGCTGCGCGTCGAGGTCCGCGGCTATGAACCGCACGTGGCCTTGCGCGCCGACGAGGGCGGCATGGAGTTCTACCGGCGCATCGTGCCGCAGGCGCCCGGCTGGCTCGTCCCCGGCGGCGTGCTCGCCGTCGAGATCGCCGAGCACAAGGCGGTCGAGGTGATCACCGAGTTCGCCGCCGCCGACCGCTACGAGCAGATCGACGTGCGCGACGACCTCGGCGGTCTGCCGCGCGTCGTCGTCGCGCGCGAGCGCGCGCCGGGCGTGGCGCCGGCGGCCGACGGTCGACGCAGCCGCGCTCGAGGCGGCGCTCGGCGACGCTGCTCGGGCCCGGCCGGCGAGACCGCCTCCGGCGACGCGCCCGGCTGACGCCCGATGCGCTACGCGACGACACGCGCCGTGGTGCTCTCGTCGCGGCCCCTGGGCGAGGCCGATCGGTGGCTCACGCTGTTCACGCGAGATCAGGGGCGCATCGACGCGGTCGTCAAGGGCGTGCGCCGCACGACCTCGCGCTGGGGCGGCCGCCTCGAGCCGTTCAATGTCTGCGACCTGGTGCTCTACCGCGGCCGCTCGCGCGCCACGGTGACCTCGGCGCAGCTCGTCGACGTCTTTCTGCGCACTGCGTGAGGACCGCGAAGCCGTGACGGCGGCGGCGGTCGGCTGCGAGGCCGCCGCCCAGCTCTTCGCCGAGGGCGAACCGGACGAGCGTGTCTTCGCCCTCCTGCGGACGGCTCTCGGCGAGATCGACGCCGGCTTCGAGGGCCCGGCTGGACGGGCGCCGCTCGTGCTCGGCTTCCTCATGAAGCTGCTCTTCGAGGCCGGCTACCTGCCGATCCTCGACCGCTGCGCCTCGTGCGGCGAGGGCGATCGCGCGCTCGCCTTCTCGGCGGCGCGCGGCGGCCTCGTCTGCGGCGACTGCCTCGGCGACGGCGTGCCGATCACGCCACAGGCGATCGCCGCCCTGCGCGACGCGGTCGCGCTGCCGCTCGCGCGAGTTGCGTGGGGCGCCGCCGTCCGCTCGCCGTCGAGGAGGCGCTGCGCGACCTGCACCTGCTCTTCGCCTATCACGCCGGTACCCGCCTGCGCGCCCTGCGCTTCGCCCGTCTGTAGACCGGCGCCCTGCGCACCGGTCGCGCCCGGCGTCTGCCCGGCTGTCTCGCCCCCTGGCGCGGCTGATAGAATCGGCGCCCCCGACCGGAGGACCATGAGCGCGAACGAACGGGATGCGGACGCCGGGCGCGTCCACCCCACCTATCAGGAGATCATCGGGCGCCTGCAGGCGTTCTGGGAGGCGCAGGGCTGCGTGATCGTGCAGCCCTACCACACCGAAGTGGGAGCGGGCACCTTCAACCCGGCGACCTTCCTTCGCTGTCTCGACGCCAAGCCCTGGCGGGCGGCGTACGTCGAACCCTCGACGCGTCCCTCCGACGGGCGCTACGGCGAGAACCCCTACCGGCTCGGCCACTTCTTCCAGTACCAGGTCGTCATCAAGCCGTCGCCGCCCGACATCCAGGCGATCTACCTCGAGTCCCTCGTCGCCCTCGGCATCGAACTCGGACGCCACGACGTCCGCTTCGTCGAGGACAACTGGGAGGGCCCGACGCTCGGCGCCTGGGGCCAGGGCTGGGAGGTCTGGGCCGACGGCATGGAGATCACCCAGTTCACCTACTTCCAGCAGCTCGGCGGCTTCGACCTCGACCCGATCACCATCGAGCTCTCCTACGGTCTCGAACGCATCGCCATGTACCTGCAGGGTGTGGACAGCGTCTACGACATCGTCTGGTCGCAGTGGCACGAAGCGGACGGATCGCTGCAGACGGTCACCTACGGCGACGTCTACCGCGAGAACGAGCGCGAGTTCAGCCGCTACGGCTTCGAGATCGCGGACACCGACATGCTGTACCGCCACTTCCGCGAGTACGCCGGTGAGGCCGAGCGCTGCCTCGAGGCGCGGCTGCCGGTGCCGGCCTACGACCACGTGCTCAAGTGCAGCCACACCTTCAACCTGCTCGACGCCCGCGGGGTGATCAGCGTCACCGACCGGACGGCGCACATCGCCCGCGTACGGGAGCTGGCGCGCATGGTCGCGCGCCTGTACCTGGAGGTGCAGGGCGAGCTCGGGGCGCGGAGGACGCGGCGGCCGCAGGCGCGGCCGCGCCCGCTACCGCCGAGGCGCCCACGCCATGAGCGGCCAGGCGCTGCTCATCGAGATCGGCTGCGAGGAGTTGCCGTACCGGTTCTGCGAGTCGGCGCTGCGCCAGCTCGGCGGAAGCGAGGGCGAAGCCGGCCTGGCCGAGAGGCTGCTGGCCGAGGCGCGCCTGCTCCCGAAGGACTTCAGGCGCGCCGACCTGCGCGTGCTCGTCGCGCCGCGCCGCATCGCCGTGCTCGTGCCTGAGGTGCCGGAGCGGCAGGAGGCCGAGACACAGCGCTCCCGCGGGCCGCGCGCCTCCGTCGCCTTCGGCCCCGACGGTGCGCCGACCAAGGCGGGCGAAGGCTTCGCCCGCGGCCGCGGTCTGACCGTCGCCGACCTCGGCCGCGAGACGGTCGACGGCGTCGAGTTCGTCGTCGCCGAGGTCGAGGCGCCGCGCGGCCAGACCCTGGCCGTCCTCCCCGACCTGGTCGCGCGGCTCGTCGCTGGCATCCACGTGCCGCGCGGCATGCGCTGGGGCCGGCGGCCCGAGGGAGCCGACGACTTCCTGCGCTTCTCGCGGCCCATCCGCTGGATCGTGGCGAAGCTCGGCGAGGAGACGGTGCGCGCGCCGTTCTACGATCTCGAGATCGGCGAGATCACCGACGGACATCGCGTGCTCGGCGCGCCGATCACCATCGACGACGCGGACCACTACGAGCGGGACCTGCGCGAGCAGGCCGTGATCGTCGACCAGGACGAGCGCCGCCGGATCGTCGTCGCCGGCCTCGACGCCGCGGCGAAGGAGGCCGGCGGCCTCTGGTTCGACCCGGGCGACGTGCTCGCCGAGGCGGTCTACCTGGCGGAGTGGCCGAGCGTCGCCAGGGGCGTCTTCGACGAGCGCCACCTGCGTCTGCCGCGCGACGTGCTCGTGACGGCCATGCAGAGCCACCAGCGCTACTTCCCGGTGCGCACCGCCGACGACGCCCTGCTGCCGGTCTTCCTCTACGTGTCGAACGGCGACCCGACGGCGGCCGACGCGATCACGCAAGGGAACCAGCGCGTGCTCGACGGCCGCCTTGCCGACGCCGAGTTCGCCTACGACCGCGACCTCGCCGAGGGGCTGCCGGCCATGGCCGGCAGGCTCGGCGCGGTCGTCTTTCACGAGAAGCTTGGCTCGCTCGCCGACAAGGCGCAGCGCCTGGGCGGCGCTGGTCGCCGGACTGGCCGCCGGCGCGGCGGCGCGCGGCGAGGCCGGCGCGCCGGCAGATGTCGGCGGCGCTCCCGGCGCCGCGTCCGCCGAGGCCGGCGGCAACGGCTCGGCCTCCTCGGGACCGGGCGACGCGTTGTCGGCGCACCTCAAGCGCGCCGCCGTGCTGGCCAAGGCCGACCTCGTGAGCCAGGTCGTGATCGAGTTCCCGACCCTGCAGGGCGCGATGGGCGAGATCTACGCTCGCGCAGCCGGAGAGGACAAGGCCGTAGCCCGCGCCGTGGGCGAGCAGTACCTGCCGCTGTCGGCGACGGGGGCGGTGCCGGCGACCCTCTCCGGCGGCCTTCTCGCCGTCGCCGAGAAGGCCGACAACATCGCCGGCGCCTGGATCGCCGGCGAGAAGCCGAGCGGCTCGCGCGACCCCTACGGCCTGCGCCGCGCGGCGATGGGCATCGTTCGCATCGCCCTCGCCTACAGCCTGCGCGCGCCGGTACGCGGCCTGCTCGAGAGCGCCATCGACCAGTACGAGGCGCAGGGCGTCGTCGAGCTCTCGCCGGGTGAGCGCGCGTCGCTGCTCGACGAGATGCAGGGCTTCGTGTTCGAGCGTCTGCAGGCGCTGCTGCTCGACGAGGGCCTCCCGTTCCCGGTCGTCGAGGCGGCGCTCGGCGCCGCCGCCGGCGACGTGCCGGCGCTGGCCGCCCGCGCCCGCGCCTTCGCCGCGCTCGCCGGGCGCGACATCCTCGAGGACGCCGCCGTCGCCTACGACCGCTGCGCCTCGCTCGCCGGCAAGGCGGGCGCCGGCGGGGCGCCGCAGGCGCCCGATCCGGCGCTCTTCTCGGACGAGGCCGAGCGCGCTCTTGCGACGGCGCTGGCCGCGGCCGCGCCGTCCGTCGCCGACGCTCTCTCCCATCTCGAGATCGAGAGCGCCCTCGCCGCCGCCGCCCGGCTGCGTCCGGCGGTCGACCGCTACTTCGAGGCCGTGCTCGTGATGGACCCCGACGAGAAGACCCGTGACAACCGGCTGGCGCAGCTCGCCGCCGTGACCGGCCTTCTGGGCCGGATCGGCGCGCTCGACCGCCTGCCGCATCAGGACGAGGGCAGGTAGAGGGGCGCGGACCGGCGCCTCGCAGCCTGCGGCTTGACGTGCGTGAGCAGACCCGAGGAGGGGACTGATGGCCGAGAAGTACGTCTACCACTTCCGTGAGGGCAACAAGGACATGAAGGCCCTCCTCGGCGGCAAGGGTGCCAACCTCGCCGAGATGACGGGCATCGGCCTGCCGGTGCCGCCCGGCTTCACCGTCACGACGGAGGTCTGCAACCACTACTCGGCGCGTGGCGCCTACCCCGACGGCCTCGAGGCGCAGGTCGACGCTGCGCTGGCCCAGCTCGAGGCCGACACGGGCAAGAGGTTCGGCGACGCCGGTGACCCGCTGCTGCTCTCGGTCCGCTCCGGCGCCAGGGCATCCATGCCGGGCATGATGGACACCATCCTCAACCTCGGCCTCAACGACACCACGGTGCAGGGCGTCGTCGCCCTGACCGGCAACCCGCGCTTCGCCTTCGACTGCTACCGGCGCTTCGTCTCGATGTACGGCGACGTCGTGCTCGGCTGCAAGCCCGAAGACAAGGACGCGATCGACCCGTTCGAGGAGATCCTCGACGAGATGAAAAGGGCCAAGGGCGCCGCCTTCGACACCGACCTCACGGCCGACGACCTCGAGGAGTTGGTCGGCCGCTTCAAGGCGGCGGTCAAGGAGCGCACCGGGACACGACTTCCCCGACGACCCGCGCGAGCAGCTGTGGGGCGCCATCTCGGCCGTCTTCGGCACTTGGGGCAACGACCGCGCCGTCGCCTACCGTCGCCTCTACGACATCCCCGACTCGTGGGGCACCGCGGTCAACGTCCAGGTCATGGTCTACGGCAACACGGGCGACGAGTCGGGCACCGGCGTCGCCTTCACGCGCGACCCGGCGACAGGCGAGAACGTCTTCTACGGCGAGTTCCTCGTCAACGCCCAGGGCGAGGACGTGGTCGCCGGCGTGCGCACGCCGCGCCCGGTCGCGGAACTCGCCGACGTGTTCGCGCCCGCCTACGCCGAGCTGCTCGAGGTGCGCAAGACGCTCGAGCGCGAGCTCCGCGACATGCAGGACTTCGAGTTCACGGTCGAGAAGGGCCGCCTCTACATGCTGCAGACGCGCAACGGCAAGCGCACCGGGCTGGCCGCGATCCGCATCGCCGTCGACATGTGCGAGGAGGGCCTGATCACCCCGGACGACGCCCTGATGCGCATCGAGCCCGAGCAGCTCAATCAGCTGCTCCGGCCGGTGTTCTCGCGCGAGGCCAGACAGGCGGCCGTCGCGGAGGGCCGGGTCCTGGCCAAGGGCCTGGCCGCCGGCCCCGGCGCCGCCAGCGGCCAAGTCGTCTTCAACGCCCCCGACGCCGAAGCCTGGGCGGCGAGGGGCGAGAAGGTCCTTCTCGTGCGCATCGAGACGAGCCCCGAGGACATCCGCGGCATGGACGCCTCGGAGGGCATCCTCACGGCGCGCGGCGGCATGACCAGCCACGCCGCGCTGGTAGCCCGCCAGATGGGCAAGGTCGGCGTCGTCGGCTGCGAGGCCCTCGACATCGACTACCGGGCGCGTACTCTCACCGCCGACGGCACGGTGGTGAGCGAGGGTGACTGGATCTCGATCGACGGCTTCACCGGCGAAGTCATGCTCGGCCGGCTCGAGACCCGTCCCAGCGAGGTGCTGCAGGTCCTGCTCGAGAAGTAGCCTCAAGCCCGAGGACTCGGACACCTACAAGTACTACGACGACATCATGAAGTGGGCCGACGCGCGAGCGGAGGCTGCGCGTGCGCGCCAACGCCGACCAGCCCGACCAGTCGGCCAACGCCATCGCGTTCGGCGCCCAGGGCATCGGCCTGTGCCGCACCGAGCACATGTTCTTCGGCGGCGACCGCATCACTGCGATGCGCGAGATGATCATATCCTAGACGGTTTTTTATCGCCGAGCAAGTTCATGTACTACTTCCACGAAGGCAACTGGACATGAAGGAGCTCCTCGGCGGCAAGGGCGCCAACCTCGCCGAGATGACCAACCTCGGCCTGCCGGTGCCGCCCGGCTTCACCATCACCACCGAGGTCTGCACCCATCTACTCGGCGCAACGGCGCCTACCCCGCCGGGCTCGCGGCGCAGGTCGAGGCGGCGCTCGCGCACGCTCGAGGCGACATCGGCAAGAAGTTCGGCGACGCCGGCAACCCGCTGCTCGTCTCGGTGCGCTCCGGCGCGCGCGCCTCGATGCCGGGCATGATGGACACGGTCCTCAACCTCGGCCTCAACGACACCACCGTGCAGGGCGTGATCGCCGCTGACCGGCAACCCGCGCTTCGCCTATGACTGCTACCGCCGCTTCGTCGCCATGTACGGCGACGTCGTGCTGGGCTGCAAGCCCGAGCGACAAGGACGAGCGTCGACCCCTTCGAGGTGATCCTCGAGCGCAGAAGAAGCAGGCCAAGGGCGTCGAGCTTCGACACCGAGCTCGACCGCCGAGGACCTCAAGGAGCTGGTCGGCCGAGTTCAAGGCCGCGATCAAGGAGCGCATCGGGCAAGGACTTCCCCGAGACCCGTGGAGCAGCTCTGGGGCGCCGTCGGCGCCGTCTTCGGCAGCTGGAACAACGCCCGCGCCGATCGCCTACCGCCAGATGTACGACATCCCCGACGACGTGGGGCACCGCGGTCAACGTCCAGGCCATGGTCTTCGGCAACACTGGGCGACGACTCGGGCACCGGCGTGGCTTCACCCGCGACCCGGCCACCGGCGAGAACGTGCTTCTACGGCGAGTTCCTCATGAACGCCCAGGGCGAGGACGTGGTCGCCGGCATCCGCACGCCGCGGCCGATCGCGCGAGCTCGACGAGGTCTTGCCCGAGGTCTACGCGCGAGCTGCTCGAGGTGCGCGCAGAAGCTCGAGCAGCACTACCGCGACATGCAGGACTTCGAGTTCACCATCGAGAACGGGCAAGCTCTGGATGCTGCAGACCCGCAACGGCAAGCGCACCGGCTTCGCGGCCATCCGCATCGCCGTGGACATGTGCGAGGAGGGGATCATCAGCCCGAGGAGGCGCTGCATGCGGGTCGAGCCCGAGGAGCTCAACCAGCTCCTGCGGCCGGTCTTCGACGCGCGAGGCCAAGAAGCAGGCCCTCGCGAGGGGCGCGTCGTGGCCAAGGGCCTGGCGGCCGGCCCCGGCGCCGCCACCGGGCAAGGTCGTGTTCTACGCCGCCGACGCCGAGGAGTGGGCCGGCGCAGGGGCGAGAAGGTCCTCCTCGTGCGCATCGAGACCAGCCCCGAGGACATCCGCGGCATGAACGCGGCCGAGGGCATCCTCACCGCGCACGGCGGCATGACCTCGCCACGCGGCGCTGGTCGCCCGCCAGATGGGCAAGGTCTGCGTCGTCGGCTGCGAGCGCCCTCGAGATCGACTACGGCGCGCGCACGCATGCAGCGTCGACGGCACGGTCGTCAAGGAGGGCGACTGGCTCTCGATCGACGGCATCACCGGCGAGGTCATCCGTCGGCAAGCTCGAGACGAGGCCCTCCGAGGTGCTCCAGGTGCTGATCGAGAAGACGCATGAAGCCCGACGGACTCGCCGACCTACCAGTACTACGCACGACTTCATGGCGTGGGCCGACGAGGAGCGCGCGCCTCAAGGTCCGCACCAACGCCGACCAGCCCGACCAGGCGGCCACGCGTCGCGTTCGGCGCGAGGGCATCGGCCTGTGCCGCACCGAGCACATGTTCTTCGGCGGCGAGCGCATCGACTACGTCAGCTGCTCGCCGTTCCGCCTGCCGGTGGCCCGCCTCGCCGCCGCGCAGGCGGCGATCGAGGAACGCGGCGCGCTCGAGCTCGAGAAGTGACGCCGGCCGACAGCGCGGGGAGCGACGCCGAGCCTTCCGCCGGCGTGCCGAGCGGAGGATGACGGCGCGTGGCGCGGCTCGGCCGTGAGTCCACGGTCGCCCTGCGGGACGGCCGCGAGGCGGCGATCCGGTCGGCGCGCCCGGGCGACGCCCGGGCGCTCAGCCGGCTGCTCGACGCCATCGCGGCCGAGGCCGAGGTCACCCTGCTCATGCGGCCGGGCGAGATCTCGGCGCGCGAGTGGCGCCGCCGCATCGCGGCCGCCGCCGAGCGCGACACGAGCCTCTTTCTGTGCGCCTGGCTCGGCGAGCGCCCGGCGGCGACCTCGGGATGGTCGCCGACGCGCACCCGGCGTCCTCCCACGTGCTCGTGGTCGGCATGTCGGTCGCCCGCGACTGCCGGGGGCTGGGCGTCGGCGGCGCCCTGCTCGAGAGCGCCCTCGAGTGGGCGGGCGAGCTTGGCGCGTCAAGGTCGAGCTCAGCGTCTTCGCGCACAACGCGTCGGATCTCCTTCTACGAGCGTCACGGTTTCGCGCGCGAGGGTCTCCGCCGGCGGCAGCTCGTCCGCGCCGGCGAGTATCATGACGAGGTGCTCATGGCACGCTTCCTCGACCCGGAGCCCTGAATGCCCGCCTCTCCCCGCCGTTCGCCCGGACCTCCACGCTGGCCGCTGTCGCTCGCGCTCGTCGTGCCGGTGGCGCTGGCCTTGACCACCGGCTGGATCGAGGTCAACTTCACGCCCTGGGGCGAGCAGCCGGTCCCGACCCGACCCCGCTCGAGGGCTGGGTGGCGCTGGCCCTCGTGTATCTCGTGTGGGCCCCGCTCGTCCTGGTCGGCCTCGTCGCCGCGTTCGACCGCCTCGGGCACCAGTACATGCCGGTCGATCGCGACCGGCGACCGACGCGCAAGGAGCGGCGCCAGGCGGCCGGGATCAAGTTTCTGCAGTCGCAGCAGGCGCCGCCGCGGCGCCCAAGGACGGCGCTGACCGTGCCGCGCATCGCCCGTCAGAGCATCGACCAGGTCCAGGCCACCGCCGACCTCGTCGAGATCGTCGGCCACTACACGCAGCTCAAGAAGTCGGGCGCCAACTTCATGGGCCGCTGCCCCTTCCACGAAGAGAAGACGGCCTCGTTCTCGGTCAACCCCGCGGAGAAGCTCTACTACTGCTTCGGCTGCGGCGAGGGCGGCAACCTCTTCAGCTTCGTGCAGCGCAAGGAGAACCTCGACTTCGCGCAGGCGGTCGAGTACCTCGCCGACAAGTACGGCATCGTCCTCGAGTACGAGGAGTCGAGCGCCAGGGGCGAGGCCGAGCGCCACCGCCGCGACCGCCTGCGCGCGCTGCTCGAGCAGGCGACCGCCTACTACGAGCGCGTGCTCTGGGATGCCAAGGCGGCCGCGGCCGCGCGCGAGTACCTCGAAGGGCGCGGCCTCGGTGCCGAGGTCTGCCGGCGCTTTCGCGTCGGCTTCTCGCTGGCCGGCTGGGAACGGCTGCGCGACGCCGCCCGGCGCCAGGGCTTCAACGAGCAGGAGCTGCTCGACGCGGGCCTGGTCGTGCCCGGCCGGCGCGGCGGTGTCTACGACCGCTTCCGCGCCCGCGTCATGTTCCCGCTCGCCGACGACCGCGGCCGCACGCTCGGCTTCGGCGCGCGCACGCTGGGCGACGAGAAGCCCAAGTACCTCAACTCGCCCGAGACGCCGCTGTACCACAAGAGCGAGGCGCTCTTCGGGCTGCACAACGCCAAGGCGCGCGGCGGGCGCGAGGACCGCGTCTACGTCGTCGAGGGCTACACCGACGTGCTCGCCCTGGCGCAGGCGGGCGTCGAGAACGTCGTCGCCTCCATGGGCACGGCGCTCACCGAGCAGCAGCTCAAGCGCCTGGCGAGGCTCTCGCGCGAGCTCTTCCTCTGCTTCGACGCCGACGCCGCCGGCGTCGGTGCCATGAGCCGCGCGCTCAGCCTCGCCCGCCGTCTCGGTCTCAGCCTGCACGTGGTCCGCATGCCCGACGGCTCGATCCCGCCGACTACGTCCTCTCCGGGGCGGGTGGCGACGGGTTCCGCGAGCTTGCCGCCCGCTCCGAGACGCTGCTACAATTCCACGTCCGCCTGGTCCTCGAGGGAAACGACCTCTCGCGGCCGGACGGACGGGCGCAGGCCTTCGCGCAGCTCCGGGGGGTGCTGGCCGAGGCGGCCACGCCGATCGAACGTGACGAGGAGCTTCGCACCTCGCCGACAGGCTGCGCCTCTCCGAGGAGAGCGTGCGCTACCTGCTGAGCGCCGCGGCCGCCGCCGCGACGCTGGACCCGGGCGCGCCGGTCACGGCCGGCGGCGCCTCGCGCGCCGCCGTCGGCCCGGCCGCCGCCGCGGTCGGCGGCGTCCACGAGCTCGAGGTGCGCTTCCTGGCGGGCTGCCTGGCGCTGCCCGAGAAGGGCCGCGAGGTGCTTGCCGGCGTCGACGAGGGCTACGTTCGCGTCGGCCGAGACGCGAGCCGCGTGCCGCTGGGTCAAGGCGCGATTGACAAGCGCGGATGCAGGGAACAAGAAGTTTCCGGCCGAGTCCGCCCGCAGAGCGCAGGAGGGCGCCGGCGACGTCGTCGCCGAGGTGGTCCTGCGTTCCGGGCGCGAGCGGTTCACGGTCGCCGTCGTCGACGAGCTGTTCCTGCGGCTGCAGGAGGCCCAGGTAGGGCGTCTCATCGCGAGACTCAAGGCCGCGGCGGGAACTGACGAGACTGGTAAGCGGGAGACGAAGCTGGCGGAGCTGGAGGCGTGCGCCGCCGCCTGCGCGACGCCATCCGGTCGCTCCCCGTCATCGACGAGCCCACCGAAGGGCAGGGCGCACGCACGTGACAGAATCCGCCGAAGACGCAGCAGCGCGTCCATCCGCCGAGTTCGGCCATCGACGAGGTCCGCGTCCTCGTCGACGAGGGTCGCGAGCAGGGGTACCTGACGAGCGACCACATCGCCGACGCGCTGCAGGACGTCGAGCTCACGCCCGACCAGATCGACGGCATCTACAACCTCTTCGCCGACCTCGGCATCGACATCCTCGAGGGCGACGGCGCAGGTCGACGAGGGCCGAGGCGAAGCCCGAGGAGGAGATCGTCCCCAAGCTCGACCTCTCGGTGAAGACGCCCACCAACGACCCGGTGCGCATGTACCTCAAGGAGATCGGCAAGGTGCCGCTCCTCACCGCCGAGGAAGAGGTCTCGCTGGCCAAGCGCATCGAGCGCCGCGACATGGACGCCAAGCGCAGGCTCATCGAGGCCAACCTGCGCCTCGTGGTCTCCATCGCCAAGCGCTACGTCGGCCGCGGCATGCTCTTCCTGGACCTCATCCAGGAAGGCAACCTCGGCCTCATCCGCGCGGTCGAGAAGTTCGACTACCGCAAGGGCTACAAGTTCAGCACCTACGCCACCTGGTGGATCCGCCAGGCGATCACGCGCGCCATCGCCGACCAGGCGCGCACCATCCGCATCCCGGTCCACATGGTCGAGACGATCAACAAGCTCATCCGCGTGCAGCGCCAGCTGCTGCAGGACATCGGCCGCGAGCCGACGCCCGAGGAGATCGCCGCCGAGATGGGCACGACGCCGCCGAAGGTGCGCGAGATCCTCAAGATCAGCCAGGAGCCGGTGAGCCTCGAGACGCCGATCGGCGAAGAAGAGGACTCGCAGCTCGGCGACTTCATCGAAGACGAGGACGCCGACCATGCCGGTCGAGGCCGTCAGCGAGATCATGCAGAAGGAGGAGCTCGACGGCGTCCTCGGCACGCTCACGCACCGCGAGCGCAAGGTCATCGAGCTGCGCTTCGGCCTCAAGGGCGAGCATCCGCGCACGCTCGAAGAAGTCGGGCAGAAGTTCGGCGTCACGCGCGAGCGCATCCGCCAGATCGAGGCCAAGACGCTGGCCAAGCTCAAGGCGTACCGCGACTCGCAGCGCCTGCGTGACTTTCTCGACTGACGAGAGCCGGGGACCCGGCGAGGAGAACAACATGCATGGGGCGAGCGAACCCGTCGACGAGCACCAGGGCGACGCCCTCGAGTCCACCGTCGAGGAGGTGCGCGAGCTGGTGGCCGAGGGACGCGAGCAGGGGTACCTGAACGCCGACCACGTCCACGACAAGCTGCGCGACGTCGAGCTCACCCCCGAGCAGATCGACGACATCTTCATCCTGTTCCACGACCTCGGGGTCGACATCCTCGAGGGCGACGAGACGTCGCGCGCCGAGGCCGAGGCGAAGGGCGAGAGAGGAGGAGCCGAGTCCAAGCTCGACCTCTCGGTCAAGTCGTCGACCAGCGACCCCGTGCGCCTGTACCTGCGCGAGATCGGCAAGGTCCAGCTGCTCACCGCCGAGCAGGAGGTCTCGCTGGCCAAGCGCATCGAGCGCCGCGACATGGCGGCCAAGCGCCAGCTCACCGAGGCCAACCTGCGCCTGGTCGTCTCCATCGCGCAAGCGCTACCCGGGCGCGGGCATGCGTTCCTCGACCTCATCCAGGAGGGCAACCTCGGGCTGATCCGCGCGGTCGAGAAGTTCGACTACCGCCGCGGCTTCAAGTTCTAGCACGTACGCGACCTGGTGGATCCGCCAGGCCATCACCCGCGCCATCGCCGACCAGGCGCGCACCATCCGCATCCCGGTCCACATGGTCGAGACGATCAACAAGCTGATCCGCGTGCAGCGCCAGCTGGTGCAGGAGCTCGGCCGCGAGCCCACGCCCGAGGAGATCGCGGCGAGTGGGCATCACCGCCGAGAAGGTGCGCGAGATCCTGAAGTCAGCCAGGACCCGGTCAGCCTCGAGCCGCCGGTGGGCGAGGAGGAGGACACGAGCTGGGCGACTTCATCGAGGACGAGGGCGTCGATCGCGCCGTTGGACGCGGTCGACGGGATGATGCGGACCGAGGAGCTGACGGCGTCTCGCGTTGCTCACCCAGCGCGAGCGCAAGGTGCATCGAGCTGCGCTTCGGCCTTAGGGCGAGCAGCCGCGCACGCTGGAGGAGGTGGGCCAGGAGTTCGGCGTCACCCGCGAGCGCATCCGCCAGATCGAGGCCAAGACGCTGGCCAAGCTGCGCGTTACTGTGACGCGCAGTAATCCGCGCGACTTCTAAGACTGAAGAAACTGCGGCGGCCGACGAGGAGGCAAACGACTGGGAGATGGTGGCGCCCGCTGAACTTTTTCCGGCTCCCCTGTTCGGCTGCTTGGGCCGATCGGCCCGACGCGGTCAAACCGGAGCTGGTGAGCCTGGTCTCGAAGTTGCGCTGTGCCGGCCCGCGCGCCCCGACCGTCGACGTGCTCGACCTCGAGCAGAAGCCCGGAACCCTCGCAGACGACGAGGCGCGCGCCGGGTTCCTCGGCAACGCCGAGGACCTGCTCGCGCGGCCGTCCTGCTCGATCTCGTCGTCCCCGTCGCGCTGGTCGGCGCTCCAGTACAGCGCCGCCGTCGCCGTCGCCGAGCGCGTCCGTCGCCTGCATCCGAACGCCGTCATCGCCGTCGAGGGCTACGACGTCTCGGTGCGCCCCGACGACTTCGCCTACGAGGGCTCGCCCGTTCAACTCGGCCCGTCGTCGGGGAGGCCGAGAGCGCCGTCGTCGAGCCCGCGCGGGCGGTCGCCGGCGGCGACCGTGACATGCAGAGCTGCCGCCGGTCGAAGGCACGCCGCTGCCGCTCGACGCTGACCACCTGCCCGTCGCCGCCTATCCGTACGCGGCGCACGGCCTGCCGGAGCTCGGCGCCCTCCTCAGCCGGGGGTGTCCGTACCCCGCGCCCGCCCGCCTGGTCCGTCCCGGGCGGCGCCGGGTGGCACGCGTATGCGCCCGATGTGGCGCAGCGCCTGCTCGACCCTGTCGCCGGGCTCAGGCCAGGTCGCATCGACCTTCTCGATCCGGCCTTCGGCTACGACGCGACGTGGCGCCGTGCGGTGCTCGACAGCATCGCGCGCGGCGACCGTCGCGATCTCTCCGTCGACGCTGAACGGCCGGCCCGACGCGCTCGGCGCCCCACCTCGACAAGATGTACTCGGCGAGGGCGCTGCCACGCCTCGACGTCGGCACGCCGTCGCGCGTCCCGCTCCGCGCGCACCGGCCAGGCGCCGCGGCCGCAGCAGGCCGTCGAGCACGCGCTCGACCCGCTGCACGTACGCTAACGCCAAGGGCGTCACGACCGCAGCAGCCTTCACCTTCAACCAGCCGGGCGAGACCGAGGCCAGCGCGACAGAGACGCTCGACGCGCTCGACGCTTCGTGACGCGGCGCCGAACGCCTCGGCCACCCTGCAGGCCCAGTCGTGGGCGTACCTGCCGGCGGGCGAGCCGGTGGCCGAACTGGATGCGCCGGCGAACCGCTTCGGGACCAGGGTCGCGCGGCCAGAGTGGTGGAAGGCGCCTGTGCCGTCCGAGGCGGCTGCGAAGGCCGTCGTCGCGAGCGCGGAGCTCGCCGACCGCGAGCCCGGCGACGAGAGCTACCGGCGGCCGCGCTTCGAGGAGTCGCAGGCGCGCCTGGCGGTTGAAGCTCGCGGCCGAGGCGAAGCGTGGTCTGCGCAGCGACGAATGGGTCGGCTCGGAGGCCCACGGCGTGCCGAATGCTTGGTGGATCGGAGCCGCTGGCACTAGGCGCCGGCGGTGTGTCCATCTCGTCGTTTGTCCGCCTTTCGGGGCGGACCTATACTGTCCCGGCCAGAGCGGTCCTCGGGAGCTCAATGGTAGAGCATCCGGCCGTTAACCGAGGGGCGCAGGTTCGTGTCCTACCCGAGAAGCGATCTCCTGACGGGGCGCTGTGGCCGAGGGCCGCGGTGCCCCGTTCGCGTTCGCCGCTCACGCCGTCCGCGCGCCTCGCTCGGGCCGCTGCGCCCTCGCCGACATCGTCCACGCTGGCGTCCCGGTCGCGCCGAGGCGATGGGTTCACGTTCGACCATTGCGAACCCTCAGGCGGATCGGCAACCTCCCATCACTTTCGTGCTCCATGAACAATTGAACATGATCATGTTCAGTTGTTCATGGAGGCTCAGAAATGCACCCTGATCCACTTCCACGTCCTCCTCGGCAACGAGCAGAAGACGACTCCGGCTCTGGGCCGCGGACCGCGACACCTCCATGGCCGAACTCGTCCGGGAAGCGATCGACCAGTACCTTCGCGTAGCCGTTGGCCCGTCCCCGGCGAAGGTACGGCCGAGTCGAGCGGACGCGGTGGGGTGTCTCCTGCGGGCCGCTCCTGGCCACGGAGTCGACTCGCGGTTCAGGCGCGCGCTGGTGGGCGAACGAGCCGCCGGGCGAGGTGTGATTCGATGCCGCAGCATCAGCTGAGCTTCGTCGACGAGGCCACGCTCCTCGCCGTCCTTGACCGCACCGCGGAAGACCACTTCTTCGTCGGCGAGGATTGGCGCATGAAGATCGACACCGCGTGCACTCTGGTCACGACCGACTACACGGTCCTCAAGGCGGCCCTCGACCTCCAAATGAAGCACGGGCTCTGCGGCGTGGAGCAGTTGTTCCTGCGTTGTTGTGCCCGCCTTGCGCGTGGAAAAGTGCACGCGGACCGACATCGACTTGGCCGTCGCCGCGCTGTTGGCCTCGGGGGACGCGAGCCGCGACATGGTCCAGCGCGTCGAAGAGCAAGTCAGACTTCGGCTTCGGCTCGCCATGGACCCCACGGGGGGCTGATCGGGTGGCAACGGCGCGGGGCGAGGCTGCTCCCTTTCAGCCCCGCCCCGCGCCGTGTCGCCTTCTGCGCCGCGCGCCCGTGCTGCCGCGCGCCATCGGCGATGGGCGCGCCGGCGCCTTCGCGGCCGCCGGGCTCGCTTTCAGTCGAGAACGTACGCCGCTTCGCCGTGGATCTCGCTGTCGAGACCCTTCTGCTCCACCGCGTCGGGCACGCGCACCGCTCGAACATGTCGATGACCTTGAGGATCAGCCACGTGCCCACGAACGAGTACGTCGCGACGATGGCCACCGCCGCGACCTGGACGCCGAGGAACTTCGCGTTCCCCGCAGCAGCCCGTCGGCCCCGGCCGCGTTGATCGCCTTGCTGGCGAAGACGCCGAGCAGGATCGAGCCCATGATCCCGCCGACGCCGTGCGCCGCCCAGACGTCGAGGGCGTCGTCCCACTTCATGCGCTCCTTGAGCTTGACGGCGAAGTAGCACACCGACCCGGCGAGCAGGCCGATGACGAACGCCGACCACGTCGGGATGTACCCGGCCGCCGGCGTGACGCAGGCGAGTCCGGCGACGGCGCCGGTGAAGGCGCCGATCAGGCTCGGCTTGCCGTCCTTCCACCAGGTGATGAACAGCCAGGTGCACATCGCGATCGAGCCGGCGATGTCGGTGTTGACGAACGCCTGCGCGGCGACGCCGTTGGCGGCCAGCGCCGAGCCGCCGTTGAAGCCGAACCAGCCGAACCACAGCAGGCCGGTACCGAGCGCCACGAAGGCGATGTTGTGCGCGATGCTGCGCTCGCCCTGGCGAACTTGCGCGCCCCGACGACCCAGACCGAGGCCAGGGCCGCCATGCCGGCGCTGACATGGACGACCATGCCGCCGGCGAAGTCGAGCGCGCCCCACTGGGCGAGGAACCCGCCGCCCCAGATCCAGTGCGTGAACGGCACGTAGACGAACAGGCTCCAGAGCACGAGGAACTTCAGGTAGCTCTTGAAGTTGACCCGGTCGGCGAAGGCGCCGGTGATGAGCGCCGGCGTGATGATGGCGAACATCTCCTGGTAGGTGAAGTGCGCCACCGCCGGGATGGTCGGCGCCCACGGCCCCGGCGCCTCCCCGACGCCGTTCAGGAACGCCCAGTCGAGGTTGCCGATGAAGCCGCCGAGGATGTTGCCGGAGAAGGCCAGCGAGTAGCCGACGGCGACCCAGATGAACGTCACGATGCCCATGCTGATGAAGCTCTGCATCATGATCGCCAGGAAGTTCTTGCGGCGGACGAGGCCTCCGTAGAAGAACGCGAGGCCGGGGGTCATCAGCGCGACGAGCGCGGCTGACAGGAGGACGAACGCGGTGTCCCCCGAGTTGATTTCGCCCATGCGAAATCCTCCTATGTGCGTGCCGTCACCCCAGGCTCGACCCGCTCAAGGGAGTACGTCGCTAGGCGTCACCCATGGCCACGGCTCTGATCGGACGCAGCGGGGAATCCCCTTCAACCCGCCTGTCCGCTTGGGGTGATTCTGCCGCTTGTGAAGCGCGTGTCAAGCGAGGGGGACAGAACCGGCGGCGCGGCCCCGCGCGGGCCGACCGTGCCGCGCGGGCGCGCCGCGCCCGCGGGGCCGGCCGGACGCCGCCCGCTCAGCCGAGGATCAGGCGCTGCGGGTCGACGTCGTCGCGCAGGATGCGGAGTTCCTCGCGCTCGGGCGGCACCGCCTCGACCGAGCGCGAGACGTCCATGGCGAAGCCGGTGTTCTCGGCGACCTGCTCCGGCGTGACGCCGGGGTAGTGCTCGGCGAGATACATCTCGTGCGTCTCCTCGTCGAACTTCATGACGCCGAGGTCGCTGACCACGGCGAGCGGCCCGCCACGCCGGTACCCGGCGTGGTGCCGCGACTCGCCGCCCGTCAGCCAGCCCGGCGTCGTCAGGTAGTCGAGCTTCTCGACGAACTTCCGCTTGCCGTGCTGCATGAACACGATGAAGCCGCTGGCCAGCGAGCCCGCGTCGCAGGCGCCGCCGCTGCCCGAGAAGCGGACCGTCGGGTGGTGGTAGTCGCCGATGACGGTGGAGTTCATGTTGCCGTACCTGTCGATCTGCGCGGCGCCGAGGAAGGCGATCGTGTGCAGGCGCCGGTTGGCGACGTAGCTGAACGCCTCGACGAGGCCGGCGTTGAGGTTGGAGTAGGCCATGACGCGGGGTCGGCCACGGCCATCGGCAGTTCCTCGAGCCGCGGCCCGATGCCGCCGGTCTCGAAGAAGATGTGCGCGTGCGGGGCGTGGATGCGCTTGGCGACCGTCGCCGCCAGCATGGCCACGCCCGTCCCGGCGAAGAGCACGTCGCCGTCCTTGATGAAGCGCCCGGCGGCGATGGCCATCATCTCGCGGGGGTGTAGGCGGGGTGCGCGGTCGGCGTCGCGCCCGGCCCGCGTGCGTCGTGTCGCTCATCCCGCTCACCTCCGGTCCAGGCCGGGCGCGTAGCCGGCGACGGTGTTGGCGCGGATGCGCGCGAGCTGCGCGCCGCCGACCTTGTCGAGATAGGCGTCCCAGCTCTCGACGCCGTACACCCACTCGTCGAGGTAGGCGGCCCACTGCTCGTCATCCTTGGCGATCGCCTTGTAGTGGTTCAGGTGCTTGGGGTCGTAGTCGTAGAAGTAGCGGCACGCGGTCGGGTGCGCGCCGTACGGCACCGGCACGACCGCGTCGACCAGGAAGGGCGGCAGCGCGTTCTGGTCGGGGTCGAGCCGCAGGTAGTCGTCGGGGACGATCTCCTCGCAGGTGACGATGACGGCCGACGCCGCCTTGCACTGCTCGAGGTCGGCGAACGTGAGGCCCTTGATGCGCACCGTGCCGTCGGTGCTCACCTGCTGGGCGTGGATCAGCGAGACGTCCGGGGTGAGCGCCGGCAGCAGGGCGACGTCGTCGTCGGCGTGGCCGAAGGGGTCGCCCATGACGTGCACCTTCTTCCTCGCCACCTTGTCGCCGTCGCGGATCTCGGGCGGAAAGCCCTCCTGCTCGAGGACGTCGGTGCCGAGCCCCGACTTGCTGGGGATGAACGGCATGTTGAGCGCCCCGGCGAGAAAGCGCAGGCTCATCTGGTTGTTGGTGTAGTCCTCGACCAGGACCTCGCCGCGCTCGACCGCCTTGCGGAAGCGGATGCAGGTCGGGGCGAAGCGCCCGTTGCCGCCGTAGGCGATCTCGATGCGCGCCACGCAGCCGGCGCCGACGAGCACGTCGAGCGCCTGGCCGTTGGAGTGCGCGACCAGGTGCAGGTCGCGCGACCTTGCGGCGCGCGATCTCGTAGACCAGGGCCATCGGGTTCCGGTTGATGGTGAAGCCGCCCGACGGCGATCTGCTGGCCGTCGCGGACGAAGCGCTCGACGGCTTCGCCCGCGGTCATGAGCTTGCCGTCGAGGCCGTTGGTCTCGGCCATGCGCTGCCCCCTCCTCGAGTCTGGTGGGGCCCAGAAACGCGAAAGCCCCCAGGGCAGACGTCGTCGTCTGCGCTGGGGGACATGGCCGGGGACGGCGGGAGGACGGCTCCCTGCCGTGACCATGAGGCAGCGGGCCCATGATACAGGCGCCGGCGCCCCGTGCAAGCGTCCGGCGCCCTGCTAGAATGGCCCAACGATGGGCTCCGGCAACGGCGAGATGGACAAGGCCACCACGTTCCTGTTCTCGGGCTACGCCCGCCTGCCGCAGGACGTCTCGCACCAGGCCATCTACAAGCGGGTCGGCGTGGTGCTCGAGGTCGACGAGGCGGGCGCGATCGTCGCCTGCACGTCCTCGCTCATCATGGACGTCGCCCGCGACTTCTTCTCGCGCCTCCTCGTCGGCCACAACGTGCTCAACGAGCGGCGCGAGATCGAGGCGCTCGTCCGCTACCGCTACCGCGGGCACTCGCAGGGCGCCCTCATCTCGGCCCTGCACAAGGTCTTCGAGGCCGTCGACCAGTCGCCGCTCGTGCTCGGCGACGCCGCGTTCGCCGCTGCCCAGCGCCAAGCACCCGGACGTCGGCACCGAGACGTACGGCTGATCCGCCGGCGCGGCGAGACGGACGGCGGGCGGGCGGCCGGCGCCGGCCGCCCGCCCGTCTCGACCGTTCCGCTTTCTACTTCTGCAGGTCGCGCACGATGGCGACCAGCCCGTTGAGCGAGGCCCACGCCGATCGCCGGCTCCTCCTTGAGGAGCTTCTGAAACGCCGTGCGCCCGATGCGCGCCGTGGTCAGTACGCCGGTCGCCGTGACCGTCGCCGCACGCGGCGCGCCGTCGAGGAGCGCCAGCTCGCCGAAGTAGTCGCCCTGCGCCGAGCTTGCGGTTGTGGCCGGCGGGCGTCCTCGACCTGCGCCGCCGCCGTCGAGGATGACGTAGAGCGCGTCGCCGCGCGCCCCGGCGCGCACGACCTGCGCGCCCTTGCTGAAGCGCTTCATCTCGGCGAGGTGTCCGACCGCTTGAGGTGACGCTGCGACAGCACCTTGAAGAGAGAGACACGCCCCAGAACGGGAAGCCATCCAGGATGCAGCGCCGCTCCCGCTCCTCCTCCCTTGGTCCCAGCCACACTCCGTGCGCTCATCGAGGCTCCTTTCCTCCGCTCGGGTCTCGGCGGAAGGAAGGAGGACGGGGCGGCCGGGCGATCCGGCCGACCCGTCCCTCGCATCCCCTCCGGAGCGAGGCCGCTTTGTCGCGCAGTATATCCCCGCGCGGGACAGCCTGGATGACGGCCGGTCCGGACGAAGCGACCGCGTGACCGGCAGTCGGACCTTTCGCGACGTGCTCCGAGCATAGCGCGTATTGAAACGTCCTTGCGCTCGATGTGCTCCGCCGATACAGTCGCCGGGGGAAGCGGGTCACTTCGGAAGGACGGTGGACCGGTCAGTCGGCATGGGTACGCGGGCCGCGCAAGGCGTGCTCATCGGCATCGACTCGGCCGTGCTGCCGCGATGGCGGCGGTACGCCGAAGCCGGCCTAGCTGCCTGTCGGGCAGCGGCTGCTCGAGGAGGGCTGTCTGGCGGCTCAGTGCCTGCCGCCGATGCCGACGCTCACGACGACGAACTGGGCCACGATCGCCACGGGCGCGTGGCCCGGCACGCACGGCATCGTCGACTTCAACCCGCGCCGCCCCGGCGACGGCTTCGAGGACAGCCCGCAGGGCTTCGACGCGCGCGATGCTTCGCGCCGAGACCGTGTGGGACGCGGCGGCTCGCGGCGGCCGGCGCGCGCTGGTCGTGAACTACCCGGCCAGCTGGCCGCCCCGGCAGCCGGGCGGCCGGGAGGACCTCGGTGCGCCGTCCGCGACTCGGCCCGGCGAGGTCGTCCTCATCGGCGGCGCCGGCATCGAGCTGAACGAGTGGCGCCTCGGCGCTGCCCGGCAAGGGTCACCTCGTCTCGATCGCGGCGGAGCAGCGCTTCTCGTCGGTGGACGAGCCTTTGGCCACGCGGGTCGCGCGCGCCGCTTCCCGGCGAGCCGTTCCTCTGCCGCTTCGCCTATCGCGACGCCTACGAGCCGGTCGACACGGAGTTCGCCCTCGAGTGCACGGTGAGCGACGTCGGCGGCCGCCCGACGGCGAGCTTCACGGTGAGCGGCGAGGACGAGCCTGTCGCGGTCCTCGCCGCGGGCGAGTGGAGCGAGACCATCCGGCGGCCGTTCCGCGTCGGCGGGGCGGAGGTCACGGGCGGCTTCAGGCTCAAGCTCCTGGAGCTCGAGCCCGGACCCGCCGGCCGCTTCCGCCTCTACGTCAGCGACCTCTGCCGCTTCGGCTGGCTCGAGGACCCCGCCGGGCGCCTCGGCGACACGTCCGGCTTCGCCGGCCTGCCCTGTCCCGGCGTCGGCTGGGACTCGCTGCAGCGCGGCTGCATCGGTCTCGACACCTTCCTCGAGCTCTCGGCCATGGCCACGGAGTGGCTCGCCGACGCCTGCGTCGATTCGCTGCGGCGTCACGAGTGGGACCTGTTCTGCACCCACTTCCACGCCGCCGACTCCTTCTACCACCTGCTCTCGCCCAAGCTCGACCCGGCGCAGACGCCCGACGCGGCCGAGCGCGAATGCACGAGGCCGGGGAGCTCGCCGTGTACCGCACCATCGACACGGCTATCGGGCGCATCCTCGAGGCCGTGGACGAGCCGGCGTTCATCGTGCTCGTCTCCGACCACGGCGAGAAGCCGGCCACGCGCATGGTCCCTCTGCCGGCGGTCCTCGAGGCGGCCGGCCTGCTCGCGCGCCGTGACGACGGCGCGATCGACTACGGCCGCTCCGAGGCGGCGCCGCACGGCGCCTGCTACGTGTCGCTGAACCTGCAGGGGCGCGAGCCCGAAGGCGTCGTCGCGCCCCGCCGACGCCCCGCGGTGCGCGAGCGCGTCATCGCGGCGCTGCAGGGGTATCGCGACCCGGAGACCGGGCTCTGCCCGTTCAGCCTCGTGCTGCGCAAGGAAGACGCGCGCATCCTGGGACTGTACGGGGACGGCGTCGGCGACGTCGTCTACGCCGTCCGCGAGGAGTTCTCCGACGATCACGGGCAGGTGCTGGGCACGGGCGAGGCGGCGGGCGGGTCGTTGCGCTCGCTCCTCGCTCTTCGCCGGCGCCGGGGCGCGGCGCGGCGCCGTCGTGGAGCGCCCCGTCTCGCTCACCGACGTGGTGCCGACGCTGTGTCACGCCGCGGGTCTCCCGCTGCCGCGGGACGCCGAGGGCGCCGTGATCCATCAGGCGCTCGCCGAGCGCGACTGACCACCGGCGCCCTATCGCCTGCCGCCGCGTCGTACGGCCGTCCGAAACCCGCTCCATCTTGTCGAAACGGCCCGTGCTTGCGCGCCGCCGTCACCGTTGTATGATGGCCGCGCTGCACACAGAGCCGCCGACGGGCGCCGTCTCCGCCCGCTGACCTCAGGCTTTGGACCCCCAGCGACCGCGTGAGCGTGCCCTGGGGGTTTCGTCGTTTCCGGGGACGAGTTCCTAAGGAGGGAGCTGCATGGACTTCCGCTACACCACCGAGCAGAACATGTACCGCCAGGCCATCCGCGAGTGGCTGGCCAAGAACCTCGAGCCGCGCGCTCGCGCGATCGACGAGGCCGAGGACGGGATCCCGACCGACATCACCGCCGGCATGGCCGAGTTGGGGATGTTCGGCGTGACGATCCCCGAGGAGTACGGCGGCATGCCGCTCCCCGACGACGAGCGCCTCATCTACGCGATGATCACCGTCCACGAGATCGCGCGCGCCGACCTCTCGATGAGCACGCCCGTCTACACCCTGCTCACCATCGGCTGGTCGTACATCATCAACCGCTACGGCACCGACGAGCTCAAGCAGGAAGTCCTCCCGGCCGTGGCCGCCGGCAAGGCGTTCGCCGGCATCAACACGACCGAGCCCGGCGGCGGCTCCGACCTCGAGCGCCATCAAGACCATCGCCCCGTGGGACGAGGCCAAGCAGGCCTACGTCATGAACGGCGAGAAGGCCTACGTCTCCGGCCCCAAGGAGTGCGAGAAGTGGGGCGCCCCGAGCGGCCACTGCACCCTCGTCAAGACCGACCCGAACCAGGGCCACAAGGGCATGACCTTCATCTGGGTCCCCGCCCACCTGCCCGGCATCAGCTACACCGTCCTACAAGGACATGGGCCGCATGGGCCTGAGCACCGGCGGCTGGATCTACAAGGACGTCGAGCTGCCCAAGAAGTACGTCCTCGGCGAAGAGGGCAAGGGCTTCTACGTGAACATGGACGGCTTCAACGCCGCCCGCGTGCTCGTGGCGGCCGCCTGCCTCGGCGGCGCCGAGAAGGGCCTCGAGATCAGCGGCGAGTACACCGCCCAGCGCAAGACCTTCGGCAAGCCGCTCGGCAAGTGGGAGGGCATCTCGTTCGAGATGGCCGACGACTGGATGCAGCTCGACATGCTCAAGCTGAACCTGCTGCGCGGCGCCTGGATGATCGGCCAGGAGCACACCAACCCCGGCCAGTTCGGCCGCAAGGAGATCAACAAGATCATCTCGCACCTGCAAGTGCCTCAGCCCGACGCTCTGCCACGACATCGCCCGCCACGGGATGATGTACCACGGCGCCTTCGGCTACACGAAGGAGACCCCGCTCGAGATGCTGCTCCGCGGCGTCATGAGCTACGAGGTCGGCGCCGAGGGCGGCCTGATGATCATGCGCGGCATCATCGCCCGCGACGAGTGGGGCGACACCCACAACCCGTTCAAAGACTGAGCGACGAGGCAGGCCGCCTGCGGCGGCGGCGCGGTGCGGGGCGGCACGACAGCCCCGCCAGCGCGGCCGCCCCACTCTGAACCAAGGGAAGCAGCATGGAAAAGGTCGAGTGCATCGTCGTCGGTGGGGGTCTCGCGGGCCTGTCGGCCGCGTACGGACTCGCCGGCGCCGGCGCCGAAGTCATGGTGCTCGAGCGCGGCGACTACTCCGGCGCCAAGAACGTCACCGGCGGCCGTCTCTACGTGAGCCCGATCCGCGGCTTCTACCCCGAGCTCTGGGCCGAGGCGCCGTTCGAACGCCCCGTCGCCCGCGAGCTCATCACCATGATGGGCGACGGCGCCCACACCACGTTCGAGCTCGCCTCGGACCGCCTGGTCGCCGACCCGCCGCAGTCGTACACGGTCGTGCGCGCCCGGCTCGACCAGTGGCTCGCCGAGAAGGTCGGCGAGAAGGGCGGCATGGTCGTCCCCGGCATGAGGGTGGACGAGCTGCTGCGCAAGGACGGGCGCATCGTCGGCATCCGCGCCGGCGAGGACGAGATCGGCGCCGACGTGGTCGTGGTCGCCGAAGGCGTCCTGCGCCTGCTGTCGGAGCCGGCCGGGCTCGCCGCCAGGCCCGACGAGAAGGACCACGCGCTGGGCTACAAGGAGATCATCGAGCTCCCGGCCGGCGTGATCGAGGACCGCTGGAACCTGAACCCCGGCGAGGGCGCCGCCCAGCTCTTCCTGGGCACGGTCACCGACGGCATGATGGGCGGCGGCTTCCTCTACACCAACAAGGAGAGCATCTCGCTGGGCGTCGTCGTCGGCATGCACGCGATGAAGGCCGACGGGCGCGAGATCGAGTCGCACCAGCTGCTCGAGCGCTTCAAGGAGCTGCCGCAGATCAAGCCGCTGGTCGCCGGGGGCACCGTGGCCGAGTACTCCGCGCACGCGATCCCCGAGGGCGGCATCGCCAAGGTGCCGCGGCTGTACGGCGACGGCTACGTCCTCGCCGGCGACGCCGCGGGCCTCAGCCTGAACGCCCTCGTCACCGTGCGCGGCATGGACTTCGCCATCGCCTCCGGCTACCACGCCGCGCAGGCGGTGCTCAAGGCGAAGGCGGCCGGCGACTTCTCGGCCGCCGGCCTCGCCTCGTACGAGGCGGGCCTGCGCGACAGCTTCGTGCTCAAGGACCTCGAGACGGCGCGGGCCTACCCGCAGTTCATGGAGGTCCCGCGCCTGTTCAAGCACTACCCGACGGCGGTGTCGCGCCTCTTCGAGGACGTCTTCACCATCGGTCCCGGCCCCACGCCGCCGCTCATCAAGAAGGCCTGGAAGGGCGTCAAGCGCGACTTCCTCAAGCCGTCCACGCTGCAGGACGCGTGGCAGGCCCGGAAGCTGTAGAGGAGAGGAGGGACGACCGTGAACATCGACGCCAAGCTCGGGCTCGACGTCTTCAAGCTCGACAAGGAACCGCACATCGTCATCGAGCAGGAGATCTGCGCGACCCGTGTGCACGAACCGGGCCTGCCTCTACGTGTGCCCGGCCGACCTGTACGAGCTGGACGACGAGAAGCGCATGACCGTCAACTGGGAGGGCTGCCTGGAGTGCGGCACCTGCATGATCTGCTGCGAGCCCAAAGCCCTGAAGTGGACGTACCCGCGCTCGCAGTTCGGCGTCCAGTTCCGGATGAGCTGAGAACGAGAGGCCGACGACGCGGGGCGCCCGCGCCCGCGAGAGAGGTGATGACGTGGACATCGTCGTCTGTGTGAAGACGAACCCGGACCCGCAGATGGTCCGCATCAAGAACAGAGAGCCGGTGCTCGAGGCGGTGCCGTTCAAGCTCGGCGACCTCGACAAGAACGCGCTCGAGACGGCGATCCAGCTGCGCGACGCGGCCGGAGGCAAGGTCGTCGCGCTGACCGTCGCCGAGAGCAACCGCAAGATCAAGGAGACGATCAAGGACGCGCTGGCGATGGGCGCCGACGAGGCCGCGATCGTCGACGACCCGGCCGTGGCGTCGCTCGACCAGGCGGGCGTCGCGACCGTGATCGCCGCGGCCGTGAAGAAGCTCGGCGCCTGCGACCTGCTGCTCTTCGGCGAGGGCTCGAGCGACAACTACACGGGCCAGGTGCCGTCGCGCGTCGCCGAGAAGCTCGGCGTGCCGCAGGTCGGCTACGCGCGCAAGGTCGAGGCCGCCGGCGCGGCCGTGCGCTGCGAGCGCAGCATGGACGAGATGATCGAGACGCTCGAGCTGCCGCTGCCGGCGGCCGTGACCGTCGTCAGCGAGATCAACGAGCCGCGCATCCCCTCGCTGATGCACATCATGAAGGCGGGGTCGAAGCCGACCCAGGTGTGGACGCTCGCCGACCTCGGGCTCGACGCGGCGGCGCTCGCGCCCAAGCAGGAGGTCGTGTCGAACCTCGCCGAGGAACAGGACCGCAAACGCATCGTGTTCGAGGGCACTGCCGCGGAGCAGGCCGAGGCCTTCGTCAACGCGCTCGTCAAGGAAGGCGTGGTGGGGAGGTAGGCCATGGCTGATCTGCTTGTCTACAGCGAGAAGACCGCGACGGCCTGCGAACTGGCCGCCAAGGGACGCGAGTTCGCCCAGGCTCTGGGGCTCGGCGTGAGCGCCGCGGCCCTGGGCGCGGGGGCCGCGGCGGCAGGCCGCCGAGCTCGGCGCCGCCGGCGCCGACCGCGTGTTCGTGAGCGAAGACCCGGCGCTCGACGGCTGGCCGGCCGACAGCGTGGCGGCCGCCCTCGCGCAGATCGCCGCCGAGGCCGACGCCAAGGTCGTCCTGCTCGGCTCGACGCGGCGCGGCAAGGAGCTCGCCGGCCGCCTCGCCGAGAAGCTCGGCGCCGGCGCCGTGACCGACGTCAACGCGCTCGAGCTCGAGGACGGCGCCTTCGTCGCCGCGCGCTACGCCTTCGCCGGCGCCACGGTCGCGCGCGAGAAGGTGGCCAGCGACGTCAAGGTGTTCGCCGTCATGCCCAAGACCTTCTCGGCCGAGGGCGCGACCGCCGGCGCGGGCGCTGTCGTCACGCCGGCCCTGCAGCTCGCGACCGGCATGAAGGTCGTCGAGCGGCGCGCCAAGGAGGGCGACGCCGTGAGCCTCGACGCGGCGCCGCGCATCGTCGGCGTCGGCCGCGGCTTCGGCAAGCGCGAGGACCTCGCCCTGGGCGACCAGCTCGCCGAGGCCCTCGAGGGCGTCGTCGGCTGCACCAAGAGCCTCGCCGACTTCCAGTGGCTCGGCGAGGACCGCATCATCGGCCTCTCCGGCGCCAAGACGGCCCCCGACCTCTACCTGAGCGTCGGCATCTCGGGCCAGGTGCAGCACACCGTCGGCGTCTCGAGCGCCAAGCTCATCGCGGCGATCAACAAGGACAAGGAAGCGCCCATCTTCCAGATGGCCGACTACGGCATCGTCGGCGACCTCTACGAGGTCGTACCGGCGGTGATCGAGCGGCTCAAGGCGGTGTGACGCCGGGCGCGTGAAGTGACGGCGGCCGACGGCGCGGATCGCGCCGTCGGACCGCCGGCAGCCAGCCGGCGGCGCGCGCCCCCGCGCGCCGCAAGGCTCGCTCCCCCGGACGAGAGACGGCGTCCCCGGGAGCGCACCGGGGCGGGGCCGACTTCGCCGGCCCCGCCCCTCCCTTTGTCCGCACGGCGTCGCCGTCGCGGGTCCGCGGAAGCGTATGGCTGCATCGCACGCCGAGCGGCCGGGCGCGTGGACCCGCCTATCGCGCCGGGCATCACCGGCAACGTCACGAAGCTCGGGTGCTCTGCCGAGTGGTGCACCGTCTGCTCGGCCACCACGATCTCGTCGTCGAACGCGAAGCGCCCCGTGTTCAGGTTGCGGTCGTAGCGGTCGAAGTCGCTGCTCGAGACCTCGAGCCGGATACGGTGGCCGGCGGCGAACACGTAGCTCGTCGCCCAGAGATCGATCTCGTAGGCGTAGACGGCGCCCGGTTCGACCGGGCTTTCGCGCGCGTCCGACTCGCGAAAGCGCGCGCGCCGGATGCCCTCTTGCACGAGGTGGGCGTAGCCGTCGGGGTGGACGTCGACGAGCGCGGCGGTGAAGTCCGTGTCGCGCGCCGACGTAGCGGCCGAGAGCGTCACCGACAGGGGCCCCGTCACCTCGAGGTCGGACGAGAGGGGCTCGGTCGTGTACACGAGGACGTCGCCGCGGCGCTCGATCTCGCGCCGGTCACCCATGTGCTTGGCGAGCTCCCAGAGGTTCGTGCCCAGCCAGTAGTCGACGGGGTCGCGCGGGTCGTAGGTGAAGCGGTCGACGGGCTCGTCCGACGGGGCCTCGGTACTCAGTACCCCGGCCCCGTCCGACGAGCCGGCGCTCCCGTCGCCGTGCAGGTAGTACCGCCGCTCCTCGACCTGCGCCGGCGGCCACTCGTCGGTCCGCCGCCACTCGTTCTGCCCCATGGTGAAGTAGAGGACGCGCCCGCCCATCCGTCACGCCGTTGTCCTCGCCCTTGAGCCAACAGTCCATGAACGTCTTGATGCGGTCGTGGGCGTAGCCGTGGCGTTCGATCGCCAGCCTCCCGACGTGACCGGTGAACTCCGGCGAGAGCTCGTGGTCGGTGGCGCCGATCATGAGCCACTGCTTGTCGCGCACCTCCTCGCGCGCGCCTGCTCGCGCACGCCCTTCCAGCCGCCGATCGTCCCGTTGAGGAAGACGTCGTACCAGCCGCCCCAGTGCAGGACGGGGATCTTGACGTCGGCGTAGCGCTGGCAGACGTTGATGCGGTCCCAGTACGGGTCGCGCGCCTGGTGCTGCATCCACTCCGAGTAGGCCTTGCTCGGGTGGCCGGCGGCGGCGGGGATCTCGGCGAGGGGCAGGTGCCAAGGGTCGAAGCGGTATTCGTTGTAGTCCTGCTTGCCGTTGATGACGTAGGCCCAGCCGCCCATCGTGCTCAGGCAGAAGGCGTTGTCGTTGTAGACCCACGAGGCGTAGATGTCGGCCGCCGTGTCCCCGGGGGCGATGCACCTGAGGTTCGGGTGCCCGAGCGGGGCGACGGCCCACTGCGTGTAGCCGTAGTAGGACTCGCCGGTCATGCCGATGTTGCCGTCGCACCAGGGCTGCGCCGCCACCCAGTCCAGCGTCTCGTAGCCGTCCTTGGCCTCGTTGACGAAGGGCTCGTAGACGCCCTCCGAACCCCAGCGGCCGCGCACGTCCTGGATGACGCACGCGTAGCCCCGTCGCGCCCAGTACTTGCCGTGCGCCGGCATGGAGCAGTAGGCCTCGGTCTTGCCGTAGGGCATGCGGATGAGGACGGTGGGGAAGGGCGGCGCGATGCCGGGGCCGTCGGGTAGGTAGACGTCGGTCAGAAGGCGCACGCCGTCCGACATCGGCACCCAGACGTCGCGGCGGATCGTGCAGCCGGGTGCCGTGGGCGGCGTGCCGGTGGGCAGTGTCTGATAGGGCGTGACGAGCCGTGCCTTGACGATCTGCCACGCGCGGTGGAGCGCCCAATGGGCGCTGGCGGTCAAGTGCGGCACGGCTCTGCCTCCCCGAGCGACGGAATGTGCCCCACGGGGAGGGGGAGAACAGCCCCGTCCACGATGGGGTTCGTGGCGCCAATGCTAGCATCGTCGACACGATGATCATGACGGACGGGGGGTATCGAGATCCCCGCCACGTTCCCCGCACGCTGACCGTCGTCTGAGCCGGCCGTCGCGCCTGCGCCGGGCTTCGGCGTCGCGAGCGTCGCCGGACGGGCGCCGCGTTCCTTGCCGAGCGCGACCCTTGTCAATACCCCGGCCCGCGGATACGCTTCGGCTGCAGTCGCACTCGGCTTCCTATCTGGGGGTGGTAGCTATGGTTGCCCGTTCTCACGAAGACCGTCGCCGTCGGAGCGATCACCGTCTCCGGCTTCTACTCGCCGCCGCGCTCGCTTTGACCGCCCTTCTCCTCGCTGTCGCTGCGTCCGCGTGCGGCGAGAGCGACGGATCCTCGGGCGATGAGGGCACCACCAGACGAGCTGCAGTACTCGACGCCACCTGCCGACGGCGCGGTGGACGAGATCACCTGGAACCTCGGGTATGGCGAGCCGACCACCGTCGACCCGCTCAAGGCGGGCGACTACGGCCCCTGCTTCATCGCCTCGCAGATGCACGACACGCTGGTCCGCTACACCCCCGAGTGGGAGCTCCAGCCGTGCATCGCCGAGTCGTGGGACCAGGTCGACGACCTGACGCTCGTCTACACGATCCGCCAGGACGCCAAGTTCTGGGACGGCAGCCCGGTCACCGTCGACGACGTCCTGTTCAGCATGAAGCGCCACATGGACCCCGAGACTGGCTCGATCTGGGCCGCCTTCTACAGCTACGTCGAGAGCATCGAGAAGACCGGCGACTGGGAGGTCACGGTCAAGTTCACCAAGCCCGACGAGTTGTTCAACAAGGAGATGGGCACGGTCGGCGGCGCCATCGTGAAGAAGGACTACGTCGAGAAGGTCGGCGAGGCGAAGTACGGGTCCGGCGAGAACGTCATGGGCAGCGGGCCGTACAAGATGGCCAGCTGGAAGCCGGGCGAGGAGATCGTCCTCGAGGCCAATCCCGACTACTGGGACCCGGAACTGGTGCCCAACGTCGCCAAGGTGACGGTGAAGTTCATCAGCGACACCAGCACCGTGACGAGCGCGATCCTCTCGGGCGAGATCGACGGCGCGTACGGTATCCCGGCGACCAACATCCCGGCGCTCGAGTCGGCGCCCGGCACGATCTACTACGGCCCGAGCCTCACGGTCGTCGAGGTCGTCCCCACGAACGGGGACACGCCGATGGGTGACCCGGACGACCCGGACGTGCGGACCGCCCTGTCGATGGCGATCGACCGCCAGTCCATCGTCGACACCGTCTTCAACGGCCACGCCGTGCTCAACAAGACCTTCACGCCGCCCTCGGCCTGGGACCCCGAGGCCATCGACGTCTACCAGGCCGCCTACGACGAGATCCCCGGTGACAAGCCGGACATCGAAGGGGCGAAGGCGCTGCTCGAAGGCAAGGAAGGCCTCGACAAGCCTCTGGTCATGGCCATGGCCGCGGGCAACGAGGAGGAGCTGCGCGTCTCGAGCATCGTGCAGCAGGCGGCCAAGGACATCGGTATCACCATCGAACTCAAGCCGCTGAACGCGATGGACCTCGCCAACGTCTTCTACGTGCCCGAGTATCGCAAGGGCATCGACCTCGTGATGACGTGGGGCTGGCTCGACATCCCCGACCCGCTCGACTACACCTCGCTGTTCTTCGGCGAAGGCGCCCTGTTCAACTGGATCGACTACCGCAACGCCGAGGTGGAAGGACTGCTGGACGAGGCACGTCAGACGTTCGACCCAACGCAGCGTGCCGAGAAGTTCGTCGACGCGCAGGCGATCTACACGGCGGACACCGTGGTCGTCCCGCTGGTGAACCCGGACCAGAGCCTCTACATGAGCGAACGGGATCAGCGGCGCGCCCTGCTCCTTCGCCTACATGTGGATCCCCGGCCTGGCCATGATCGGGTGGGACCGAGTGACACGGCGCAGTGCCCGCCGCCGCAGAGTCGCCCGCTGACGTGCGTATCAGGCGGGTCTGAGTGGCGCTGTTCGTCCTCAAGCGCGTGGCCGCGCTTGTCGTGACGCTGCTGGTCGCGAGCTTCTTGATCTACGGGTCGCTCTACCTCGCGCCCGGCGATCCCGCGACGCAGCTCGCCGGCGGGCGGGCGACGCCCGAGATGCTCGAGCAGATCCGCGAACGCTACCAGCTCGACGAACCGTTCGTGACGCGGTACTGGGACTGGCTCACCGGCGTGGTGCAGGGCGACCTCGGGCAGTCGTTCGTCTACCGGCAGTCCGTGTCCAGCCTCCTCACCCCGCGGGTGGGCAACACGGTCTTCCTGGTCGTCTACGCGGCCGTCCTGATCCTCGGGGTCGGCATCCCGCTGGGGCTGTCGTCGGCGCTCCACCGCCGGCTCGGCTCGGGGGTCACGGTGGCGACGGCGATCGGCATGGCCACCCCTGCCTTCGTCGCCGCCATCGTGCTCATCACCATCTTCGCCGTCGGCCTGGGATGGTTCCCCGTGTTCGGCCCGGGAGAGGGGTTCGTCGACCGTCTCTGGCACCTGACCCTGCCCGCTCTCGCGCTGGCCTTCTCGTGGGTCGCGTACAGCACCCAGGTCACGAAGGCATCGGTGCGCGAGGAGCTCGGCCGCGAGCACGTCGAGACGGCGAGGAGCCGGGGGATCCCCTGGCCGCTGATCGTGCGCCGTCACATCTTCCGCAACGCCCTCATCCCCATCACCACGGTGGCCGGACTCACGGTGGCGGGCCTCATCGCCGGCGCGGTGGTCGTCGAGCAGGCGTTCGGGCTGAACGGGCTGGGATCGTTCCTCGTCCAGGCCGCCTCGCAGAAGGACTTCGCCGTCGTCCAGGCGATCTCGCTGCTCCTGGTCAGCACGTTCGTCATCGCCAACGCGGTGGTCGACCTCCTCAACGGCGTCCTCGACCCTCGGCAGCGCCTGGGAGGGTCCTCCTGACATGGCGACCGAGCTGACGGCTCCGGCGGTGACCGGGCGACGGGGGGTGCGCGCCCGGCGGATCGACTGGATCGCCGCGACTTGCGCCGCCTTCATCCTCCTCCTGGTCGTGGTCGCGCTGCTCGCGCCGTGGATCGCCCCGTACGACCCGAACCAGGTCGATGTCGTGAACGCCTACGCAGGGCCCTCGAGCCAGCACCCGCTGGGCACCGATTCGCTCGGTCGTGACCTGCTCTCGCGTCTCATGTGGGGCGCCCGCCTCAGCCTCATCGGGCCGGCGCTGATCGTCGTCATCGCCACGGTGGCGGGAACGGCGGTCGCGATCGCCGCTGCCTGGCTCGGTGGCTGGTTCGACGGCGTCGCCTCCCGGGTCCTCGACATCCTCTTCGCCTTCCCCGGGATCATCTTCGCGGTGCTGGCGGTAGCCCTGTTCGGTCCCGGGCTGGTGGCGCCGGTGATCGCCCTCTCGATCGCCTACCTGCCCTACGACGCGCGCATCCTGCGCAGCGTGGCCCTGCGCGAGCGCCAGCTGCCGTATGTCTCCGCCTGCTACGTCGCCGGCCTGCCGACGCGGAACATCACCCTGCGTCACCTGCTGCCCAACATCATGCCGTTCGTGCTCGTGCAGGCGACGCTCTCGTTCGGCTACGCCCTCGTCGACCTCGCCGCGGTGTCGTACCTCGGGCTCGGCGTCGCCCCGCCGACCGCCGAATGGGGGCTCATGGTCGCCAACGGCCAGTCGTCGATCCTGACGGGCCATCCCCAGGAGTCCCTCTACGCCGGCCTCATGATCGTGGCCACGGTGGTGGCCTTCAACATGCTCGGCGACCGCCTCGCCCTGCGCTTCGCGGTGAAGAACCAGTGAACGACGCGCCTCAGAGCGGCGCGGACGCCGTCCTCCTCAGGATCGACGCCTGCACGTCGAGCTCCCCGTCGGGGAGGAGATGCGCCCGGTCATCCATGAGGCCACCCTGGCGCTCGCCGTCGGCGAGGCGCTGGGCCTCGTGGGCGAGTCGGGCGCCGGCAAGTCGATGACCGCGCGGGCGATCATGCAGATCCTGCCGGAAGGGGCGCGCGTCGGCGGCGCCATCCGCTTCGAGGGCGCCGACGTGCTCGCCTTCGACAAGGAGGCGCTGCGGCGCTTCAGGGCGTCCGACATCGCGATGATCTTCCAGGACCCGACCACGCACATCAATCCCGTGCGCAAGATCGGGGACTTCCTCACCGAGGCGCTCGTGACCAACGACGGCGTCGATCCGGGCGAGGCGGCGCGCCTCGTTGTCGGCTTCCTGCGCGACGTCGGCATCGACGACGCCGAGCGCCGCCTCGACCAGTACCCGCACGAGCTGTCCGGAGGCCTGCTCCAGCGGGTCATGATCGCCGCCGCCCTCGCCATCGAGCCGCGCCTGCTTCTCGCCGACGAGCCCACGACGGCGCTCGACGTGACGACGCAGGCCGAGGTCATGGCGATCCTCGACGAGCAGCGACGCCAGCGGGGCCTGAGCCTGATCTTCGTCACGCACGACCTCGAGTTGGCTGCCGCGGTCTGCGACCGCATCGCCGTCATGTACGCCGGCTTCCTCGTGGAGGACCACGCCGCAGCCACGCTCCACGAGGGGTTCCTGCACCCGTACACCGCCGGGCTCCTCGCGTCGCGCCCCAGCCCGACCGAGCGCGCCCGCCGCCTGACGGCGATCCCCGGCCGCCCCCTCTCGGCCTTCGAAGTCGAGCTGGGGTGCCCGTTCGCCTCGCGCTGCGCCTACGTCGAGGACCGCTGCCGGGAGGAGTTGCCGGCCGATGCGCGAGCTCGACGGCGGCCGCGTGCGCTGCCATCGCGCCGAAGAGCTTCGCGGGACGCTCGTCGATCTGGAAGCGGGCCGGACGCATGGCTGAGCCGGCGATCGAGGTCGAGGGGCTGACCAAGGTCTTCGGCGGGCGCCGCGGTGGCGGAGTGGTCGCCGTCGAGGACGTGTCGTTCACCGTCGCGCCCGGCGGCTCCCTGGCGATCGTCGGCGAGTCCGGGTCTGGCAAGACGACGACGGCGCGCATGATCATCGGACTCGAACAGCCCACGTCGGGCCGCATCCGGGTCGGGGGGCACGAGCGCAAGTCCCGCCGCGCCGGCTCACGCGAGCGGCGGCGGCTCGGGCGCGAGATCCAGATCGTCTTCCAGGACCCCTCGTCGTCACTCGACCGGCGCCAGCGCGTGCGCGAGTGCCTGGAAGAGGTCGTCCGCCTCCACTTCGACCTCGACGGCGCCGCCCGGCAGGCGCGGGTCCTGGAGTTGTTGCACCAGGTCGGCCTCGACGAGCGTCACGCGGGCGTCTACCCCCGCGCGCTCTCGGGCGGCCAGCAGCAGCGCGTCGCCATCGCCCGCGCCCTCGCTTCCCAGCCCAAGGTCCTGATTTTGGACGAGGCGGTGGCCTCGCTCGACGTCTCCGTGCAGGCACAGGTCCTGAACCTGCTCGCCGACATCCGCGAGCAGACGGGCGTCACCTATCTGTTCATCTCGCACGACCTCGCCGTGGTACGCCAGGTCAGCGACGACGTCGTCGTGATGCGGCGCGGGAGGATCGTCGAGCGCGGACCCACCGACCGCGTGCTCGACGCGCCCGAACACGCATACACGAAGGCGCTGCTGTCGGCGGTGCCGCGTCGCGGCTGGCGACCGGTGCGCACCCACCTGCTCGACGGGATGAGCGCCGACCTCTCACCCGTGAGTCGCGAGGAGGAGGTCGCGAGAGCGAGGGAGGCGGCAGCCGAGGCGGCCGAGCCGCCGTCGGGCAGCCACCCCGGATAGCGAACCCGCACCAAGGAGGCATCATGGCGTTCCCGCTCGAGACCCTAGGCCCCGCGCCGATCGATCCGTCTGCGGAACAGGTGATGGTGCCGATGCGGGACGGCGTGCGTCTCGCCACCGACGTCTACCTGCCGGCCGCGTCGCGGGCGCTGCCCCGTCGTCCTGGTGCGTCTGCCCTACGACAAGTGCGGCCGCTACTACGTTCATGCCGCAGTGCGCTCCGCACTTCACCGATCGGGGCTACGCGTTCGTGGTCCAGGACGTCCGCGGCAAGTTCCGCTCCGAGGGCGAGACCATGCCGCTTCACCCACGAGGTCGAGGACGGCTACGACACGCTCGAGCTGGATCGTCGCGCAGAGCTGGTCGGACGGGCTGGTCGGCATGTTCGGCGACTCCTACTACGGGTACACGCAGTGGGCCGCCGTCGCCAGCGGCCATCCCGCCCTCAAGGCGATCGTCCCTCGTGTGACCAGCGCCGACCTGCGGGTGCTGACTGAATGGTGGGGCGACGGCGTCGTGCCACTCTACGGCGCCGATTACCTGACCCATTTCTGGGTCGACCAGCTGAATCACTTCTACGAGGCCGACTACGGGCACCGGCCGCTCGCCGAGGCCTATGACGAGGGCTTGGCCGCGATCGGCAGGCGCTCCGCCGCCTTCGATCGCATGCTCCGCATCGATGGCCCCGGCGGGTTCACGCAGTACCCGAGCGGCCATCCCTTCGACAAGCTGAAGGTCCCGGTTCTCCACTCGGTGGGCTGGTTCGACAACATCCTGCCGTACTCGATGATCGACTACGACGCGTTGCGCGCCCGCCCCGAGCTCACCGACCTCCAGTACCTCGTCGCCGACTCGACCGACCACGAGAACTACCACCTGCGCGAGGTGCCCGTCGCCCCCGAGAACGATCACGACATCAACGACGAGGCCGTCGCCCGGATGCTGCCGATCTACCTGGGGCCAGGCCTCGACTTCTTGGACGTCTTCCTCAAGGGGAAGGGCGATGCGAGGAGCGTCGCGCGCGCTGCGTGGTTCCTCGGCCACGACGACTGGCGCACGTCCACGACCTGGCCGCCGCCGGGGGCGCGCGAGATGCGCCTGTACCTGGGCGCGGCGCAGCGCGCCGCCTCGGGTCCCGAGGGCGGCGCGCTGCTGGCCGCGCCCGAGGCGAGCCGCGCCACGGCGCACTGGGCGCACGACCCCGCCGAGCTCGTGCCCTCGACGCCGCTCAACCCGTTCGCCTTCCTGCTCTACTGGCCGGACGAGCGGGAGGTGCAGAGCCGCGGCGACGTGCTGACGTTCACCACGGAGCCGATGAGCGAGCCGCTCGACCTCACCGGGCCCGCGACGGCGCATCTCGCCGTCGGGTCGAGCTTCAGCTCGATGCACCTCATGGTCAAGCTCTGCGACGTGGACCCCGATGGGGCGGCGCACATGCTGCTCCGCGGCGAGCAGCTCGTGCGCGATCCCGACCCGGGGCGCCTCGTCGACATCCCGCTGAGTCACACCGGCCATCGTCTGCTACCCGGTCACAGCCTGAGGATCAGCATCGCGTCCAGCGACTTCCCCCTCTACCTGCCGCACCCCGGAACCGCCGAGAACCCCTGGTATGCGACGAAGGGCGAAAGGAACGAGCAGACCTTGGCGACGGGTGGGGCGACGGCATCGTGTCTGAGCCTGACGGTGAGCTAGGGCCGTGACGGCAGACATCGTCCTCACGAACGCGCGTGTCTATACAGTCGACGCCGCGCGACCCTGGGCGGACGCCGTGGCCGTCTGCGGCGAGGAGATCGTCTACGTCGGCAGCGGTGACAGCGACGAGCTTGGCGCCCTCATCGGGCCGATGACGGAGACCCTCGACCTCGGCGGACGCCTCGTCATCCCCGGCATGGTCGACGCCCACGCTCACCCCGACTGGGTCGTCCTGAGCGCGTGGCACGTGACCCTGCCGTGGACCTATGACGTGGACGAGATCCTCGCGTTCGTCCGGCAGTATGCGGCGGAGCACCCCAAGGAGGAGGCGCCCTTCATCTACGCCGAGTACTACCCGAGCACGCTCTTCGACACGGACGGGCCGAAGAAGGAGCTGATCGACGCCTACGTCTCCGACCGCCCTGTGCTCCTCCAGGACCATTCCGACCACTGCAGCTGGGTGAACTCGAAGATGCTCGAGCTGATGGGGGTCGACAGGGACACTCCCCTTCAGATCGTCCCGGACGATCCTGCCCCCCAGTTCGTGCGGGATGCGGACGGCGAGCCCACCGGCTGGGTCACGGAGATGGCCTGGCAGTACTCGGCCGACGCGATGTACGAGGCCATCGGCTGGCGGCCGCCCGACGAGGTCACGCCCGAGATGCTCCGCGACTTCACGAGCTTCCTCTCCGGCCGGGGGGTGAGTGCGCTCTGGGACGCCATCGGAAACGAGGCCACCTTCGCCGCGGCCGCGGCACTGGACGAGCAGGAAGAGCTCAACCTGTACTACCACGGCTCGAGGCGCTTCTTCTCCCTCGCCGACCTGCCGCAGAACATCGCCGTCCTCCGTGATTGGGAGGAGAAGTACGGCGGCAAGCACGTCCATCTCGACGCTATGAAGCTCTTCCTCGACGGCACCAACGAGATCGGCACGAGCGCGGTGATCGAGCCCTTCATCGTCGGCGAGGACGACCACGGCGAGCTGCGCATGAGCGAGGACGATCTGACGGCCTGCCTGCTCATCCTCAACGAGGAGGACCTCGACCTGCACATCCACCTCGTCGGTGACCGCGCCTTTCGCACGGCGTGCAACGCCGTGGAGAGGGCGCGGTCGCAGCTCGGCGAGGCCTGGCGGATCCAGGTCACCCTCGCCCACTGCGAGCTCATCGACCCGGCCGACATGCCGCGGGTCGCCGAGCTCGGCATCATCGTCAACTGGTCGACGCACTGGTCGGGCGGCTACTTCAGCGCGCAGTCTCTCGAATGGCTGGGGCCTGAGCGTTTCGACCGCATGTACCAGTTCAACCCGATCATCGAGAGCGGCGGCGTCGTGTGCTACAGCAGCGACGTGATCACGAAGTACGAGGCGCATCGCGGCGACCCCTTCTTCGGCATGCAGGTCGCCCACACGCGCATCGACCCCGAGTTCCCCATCTATCCCGAGTGTCCCGTTCGCGAGCCCGCGTCGGCCAGGCTCAGCCTCACCGACCTCGTGAAGGGGTACACGCTCAACGGCGCGATCCAGCTTCGGCTGGCCGACAGGATGGGCTCGATCGAGGTCGGCAAGCTCGCCAACATGGCGATCCTCAACAAGGACCTGTTCAGCGTCGCCGACGACCAGATCCGCACCGTCGCGCCGGAGGCCGTGCTGTTCGAAGGCAGGGTCGTGCACGGCAGCCTCGTGCTGCCGTAGTGGTCCTGCTCCGATCGGCCATCGAGGCTCACGCAAGGAGGACGGCCGTGATGACGGATGCCGGGGAGGGCGTCCCGCGTCTCGCTTCGCGTTCGAGGCGCGCGTCGACATCGCGCCGAGCGAGCACGTCGGCAACGGCGTCGGCGACGTGCTCGATTTCACGCCGATCACCGGCGGCACGGTCGACGGTCCCCGCCTGCGTGGCACAGTCGTGCCCGGAGGGGGCGACTGGTCCGTCCGGCGCGGGCCGACGGTCTACGAGCTCGACGCGCGCTACCTCATCCGCGCCGAGGACGGCGCCCTCATCGACATCGTCAACCGCGGCTTCTATCGGACGGCGACCGCGGAGGCGATGGCGCGCATGGAAGCCGGCGAGGAGCTCGACGCCTCCGAGGTCTACTTCCGCACCTCGCCGGTCTTCCGCACCGACGCCCCGCAATATCGCTGGCTCGCCGAGACCGTCTTCGTCGGGCTCGCCCGCGACGAGGCCGGGCAGATCTGCATCAGGTTCTACGAGGTGCTCTGAAACGGCGCGACGGGCGTGAAACGCGGCGCACCGGAGCCGCCGCCGCCACTGTCTCTCGCGACGCGCGCTGGCGTATCATCGGCTCCGTGGGCCTATAGCTCAGCTGGTTAGAGCAGCCGACTCATAATCGGCCGGTCGCAGGTTCGAGTCCTGCTGGGCCCACCAGCGTTTGTCGTGTTTCGGGTGATGCTGATCGGACCGGTGTCTAGGGATCCTCGGAGAGGGGCGACGGCTGGGCGCAGTGTGACGCACGAGTGCCAGGAATGCGAAAGCAGGCCCATGGACCTTCCGGTCGACGCCTGCTCGGCAGGGTCACTGTACCCGGGCCTGTGGATTCGAGTCGCGCGACTTGACGGGCCGCTACGTTGTTCTGAGAGGCTGGTAGAGCTGGGCCCTGAAACGGCTCGTCCGGATGTCCTCGGCCAATGTGGCCACTCCGACCTTCTGGCGCAGGCGCCGCACGAACTCAAGCCTCACGTTCGGCTTCTCCGGGATGAGGCCATGCGTGACCTTGAAGTCTTTCGCGACCGCGCCCAGGAACAGATCGGCCATCTGGACGAGTTCCACGCCCCTCGAGTCCACGCTGACCACACCCTGCACGGCCAGACGCCTGAAGTCGGGGCGTAGGCTCGGCCTCGGCCGGCGCGAGCAGCGACCTCAGGCGGGCGTTCTCGGCGCGCAGGCGGCCGCACTCGGCGCGCAGAGCCGCGACTTCGGCGCTCTTGCCATCGACGTCGCTCACGCCGGCATTGTCTCAGCCAGTCGCATGGATCGAAAGGCCTCGCCGCCCAAGCTGACGTAAAATGCGGTCGTCAGAAGTCGCCGTGCTCAGAGGCGAAAAGGAGGTACGGCATGAGCCTGCAGATCGATATCGACGCAGAGGGGCTGGCTGCCTTCTGCCGGCGAGCCAGCATCCGTCGCCTCTCCTTCTTCGGCTCCGTTCTGCGTGAGGACTTCGGTCCCGAGAGCGACATCGACGTGCTGGTCGAGTTCGCCCCCGATTCTGGGATCGGCCTCTTCGAGTTCGTCGATCTGCAGCGCGAGCTCGCCGAGCTCCTCGGACGCGAAGTCGACCTGCACACGCCGGCCAGCCTGAGCCACTTCTTCCGTGAGGGCGTGGTCGATTCCGCCGAGGTCGCCTATGCCGCATAGGCGCGACAGCGTCTTCGTCGCGCAGATGGTGGAAGCCGCCGAGGCTGCGCTCGAGTTCAGCGATGGGCATACGGCCGAGAGCTTCGCCGGCGATCGCCTCGTCGGCTACGCCGTGGTGCGGGCCATTCAGCTCATTGGCCAGGCGGCACGCAGTGTCTCGGCGGAGCTGCAAGCTGCCCACGCGGAGATCCCCTGGCGCGAGATGATCGGCATGCGCAACGTCGTCGTTCATGACTACGCTGACGTCGATCTGGCGCTCGTCTGGAAGACGGTGCGCGAGGATCTCCCCGGGCTCATCGAGCGGCTGAACGCGATTCTCGAAGAGGGCAGCGCCTCCTGAAACCGCTTGGGCGCGGAGCTGCCCGCCGAAGCCTCCCGTACTTGATTATCACGACCCCGAGATCGGCGACTCGAGGACTCCGTCACGCCAGGCTCTCGGCATCGACCAGACGCCGGACTTCCTTGCGTAGGTTCGAGAGCTGTCTGGCTGGGCCTGCCACGTTGTCGAAGCGACAGCGTTTCTCCCTGCAGATGAGTGCCTCTGCCTACCCGTTCATTCATCCTGACATGAGGGACGGAGCCCAGGGGCCGGTCTTTGGCGAGCATGGCCAGGTGCGGGCGCGGGGGCAAGCGACGGGGTGCGGTGCGTCCCGCAGTCCCCGTCACTGGCCCCATCAAGCGCCGTCCGCGTGCCCCGGTGCGGTCAGGAGACGTCGAACCGGTCGAGCATCATGACCTTGTCCCAGGCGGCGACGAAGTCGCGGACGAACTTCTCCTGGGCGTCGTCGCTGGCGTAGACCTCGGCGAGCGCGCGCAGCTGGGTGTGCGACCCGAAGACCAGGTCGACTCGGCTCGCCGTCCACCGGGTCTCGCCCGTCGACTGGTCGCGGCCCTCGAACGTCTCCTCGGCCTCGTTCACCGGCTGCCAGGTCGTTCCCATGTCGACAAGGTTGACGAAGAAGTCGTTCGTCAGCTTCCCCTTGCGGGTGGTGAGCACGCCGAGGTCGGACCCGTCGTAGTTTGCGCCGAGCACGCGCAGGCCGCCCACGAGCACCGTCATCTCGGGTGCGCTGAGCGTGAGCAGGCTCGCCTTCTCGACGAGCAGGTGCTCGGCAGGCTTCTGCCGGCCGTCGCCCAGGTAGTTGCGGAACCCGTCCGCGGTCGGCTCGAGCACGGCGAACGACTCGATGTCGGTCTGCTCCTGCGCCGCGTCCGTGCGTCCGGGGGTGAAGGGCACGTCGACGTCGACGCCGACGTCCCTCGCGGCCTTCTCGACGGCGGCGCAGCCGCCCAGCACGATCAGGTCGGCGAACGAGATCTGCACGCCGCCCACAGCCTGCGCGTTGAACTCCTTCTGGATGGACTCCAACTTGCCGAGCACCTTCTCCAGGCGCGCGGGCTCGTTGACGGCCCAGCTGCGCTGCGGCTCGAGGCGGACGCGGGCGCCGTTGGCGCCCCCTCGCTTGTCGGTGCCGCGGAACGTCGACGCCGAAGCCCACGCGGTGGAGACAAGCTGCGACACCGAGAGCCCGGAGGCGAGAATCTTCTCCTTGAGGGCGGCGACGTCCGACGCGCCCACCAGCGGGTAGGAGACCGCGGGTACGGGGTCCTGCCAGATCTGCGGCTCGGACGGCACCAGCGGGCCGAGGTAGCGGGTGATGGGCCCCATGTCGCGATGCGTCAGCTTGAACCACGCCTTCGCGAACGCCTCGGCGAACTCCTCCGGGTGATCGAGGAACCGCCGCGAGATGGGCTCGTAGATCGGGTCCATGCGCAGCGCAAGGTCCGTGGTGAGCATGACCGGGGCGTGCCGCTTCGAGGGGTCGTGCGGATCAGGCACGGCGTCCTTCGCCGCCGGGTCCGTCGGGACCCACTGCCAGGCGCCGGCCGGGCTCTTGGTCAGGTCCCAGTCGTAGCGGAAAAGCGTCTCGAAGAAGCTGTTGTCCCAGGCGACCGGCGTGGGCGTCCAGGCGCCCTCGAGGCCGCTGGTGATCGTGTCGTCGCCCTTGCCGCTGCCGTACGCGCTCCGCCAGCCGAGGCCCATCTCCTGCAGGGGCGCTGCTTCGGGCTCCGGTCCCACGTTGCTGGCGGGTCCGGCGCCATGCGTCTTGCCGAACGTGTGCCCGCCGGCGATGAGAGCGACCGTCTCCTCGTCGTTCATGGCCATGCGGCGGAACGTCTCCCGGATGTCCTTGGCCGCTTCGATCGCGCTCGGCATACCGTTGGGCCCTTCCGGGTTGACGTAGATGAGGCCCATCTGGACGGCGGCCAGCGGGTTGGCGAGCTCGCGCTCGCCACTGTAACGCTCGTCTGCGAGCCAGGCGCGCTCGGCGCCCCAGTCGATGTCCTCGGGCTCCCACACGTCCTCGCGGCCGCCGCCGAAGCCGAACGTCCTGAAGCCCATCGACTCCAGGGCGCAGTTGCCGGCGAGGATCATGAGGTCGGCCCAGGAGATCTTGCGGCCGTACTTCTTCTTGATCGGCCACAGCACCCGGCGCGCCTTGTCGAGGTTCGCGTTGTCGGGCCAGCTGTTGAGCGGGGCGAAGCGCTGCGTGCCCGAACCTCCGCCGCCGCGGCCGTCGCTGATCCGGTAGGTGCCGGCGCTGTGCCACGCCATCCTGATGAACAGCGGGCCGTAGTGGCCGTAGTCGGCCGGCCACCATTCCCGCGAGTCCGTCATCAGGGCCGTGAGGTCGCGCCGGACGGCTTCGAGGTCGAGCTTCGCGAACTCGGCGGCGTAGTCGAAGTCCGGCCCCATAGGGTCGCCTGCCGGCGGGTCGCGGTGCAGCACCGTCAGGTCGAGCCGGTTGGGCCACCACTCTCGGACCCGCGTCGCTCCGGCCATGTGGCGGACCGGGTCAGTGCTCTCGTCGGACATGTCAGATCTCCCCTCTCATGGCAGCGGTGCGGCTGCCTTCTTCTCGCAGTCGGCGCACACGCCGCGGAACTGGACGGTCACCGCGTCGGGTCGTCCGATGCGGGTCACCTCCGCCGTGGCTTGGATGGCGTCGAGGTCGCGGTCCTCGACATCGCGCACCAGCCCGCAACGGGTGCACACGAAGTGGTGGTGCCGGGCCGGGTTCGCGTCGTAGCGCGCCGGCCCGGGCGTGAACAGAGCCCGCGTGATAAGTCCGCGTTCGGTGAGCGTCGCCAGCGTGCGGTACACGGTGTCCAGCGAGATGGTCGGGACCCGCTCTCGCACGGCCCGGTAGACGGTTTCGACATCCGGGTGCGTCTCGTCGGCGGCGATGATGCGCACGATCTCCAGCCGCTGATGGGTGAGGCGAAGACCGGCCTCGCGGAGGCCGCGTGACAGCTGCTCGACACGATACGCGACCTCATCGACTCGCACGGCCACTCAGCACCTCCCGTTTAGGGCCCCGTCCGGGAATGCTTCGGACGAGTCCGCTACCGCAGTCCAGCCGCAGGTCTTCCCGCTGCCGGCGAAGACCAACTACGAGAGATTCTTATATAAGAACATGTGGGGAAGAACAAGCGTCGTCTGCCGTTTCGCGGGGCGAGGATCCGTCGGTCGGCGGCGGGGCGACTGCGGGCACCCGCCGCCTGCGTGCGCTGCTGCCGCGTTCCCGGTAGGCTGGTCGAGGCTATCGCGGCACGGCGAGGAGGAGGCCTTGGGACGCTACCGCTTCTACACCTGCGACGTCTTCACCGACACGCGCTTCGGCGGCAACCAGCTCGCCGTGCTGCCCGAGGCCGAAGGGCTGAGCGGGCAGCAGATGCAGCAGATCGCGCGCGAGTTCAACTACTCGGAGAGCACCTTTGTGCTGCCGCCGGAGAAAGGGCACGACCGCCGGGTGCGCATCTTCACGCCGCCGTACGAGGTGCCGTTCGCGGGGCACCCGAACATCGGGACGGCGTTCGTGCTCGCGACGACCGGCGCGTTCGGCGACGCTTGGCGAACCGCGCACCGTGGTCTTCGAGGAGGACGCGGGCCTCGTGCCGGTCGCCATCGCCAAAGGGGCGAGACGGGCGGATCCGGTGCGAGCTGACGGCCCCGCAGCGTCTGTCCAAGAGTGGGACGGTGGCGGCCGACGTCCTGGCGGCGGCGATCGGCGTCGAAGCGGCCGCCATCGTCACGGACGCCCACGAGCCCGTGGTAGCCTCGGTCGGCCTGCCGTTCATCGTCGCCGAGCTTCGCGACGGGGCGGCGCTCGAGCGCTGCCGTCTCGACGTCGCCGGCGCCGCGCAGCTCCTCGCCGCCGGCGTTGCGGCGCCGGACCTGCTCGTCTACGTCAGGTCGAACGACGACTTCGACATCCGCGCGCGCATGTTCTCGCCGCTCGACGGCATCCCCGAAGACCCGGCCACCGGCAGCGCCAACTGCGTTCTCGCCGGCCTGCTGAGCGACCTCGACCCGGCGCCCGACGGCGCCTTCGCCTATCGCATCGCTCAGGGCGTCGAGATGGGGCGTCCGAGCGTCCTCGAGGCGCGCACCGAGAAGAGGGACGGTGAGGTCGTGAACGTGTGGATCGGCGGCGAGTCCGTGATGGTCAGCGAGGGGCTCATCGAGGTCTAGGGATGGGGGGACGATGATCGACCTCTTCCGGCCATTCGCGATCGGCGGCCTGGAGATGCCCAATCGGTTCGTGCGCAGCGCGACGACGAGCGCGTACGCCGACGAGCGCGGCGTCGTACGGCCCGAGATGGTCCGGCGCTACGAGGAGCTTGCCCGAGGGAGGATCGGTCTGATCGTCAAGGGTCACCTCTCCGTCGACCCACGGGGCAAAGCCCACGCCGGCATGGCGGGCGCCAGCGACGACGCGCACGTCCCCGGTCTCGCCCAGATCACCGCCGCCGTCCACCGCGAGGGCGGGCGGATCGTCGCCCAGATCAACCATGGCGGCTGCGAGGCGGAGGCGGGCGAGCGCATGGGGCCGAGCGACTTCCGGACAGCGACGTGGAGTGCCCGCGCCATGGACGGCGGCGAGATCCGCGAGGTGATCCGGGCCTTCGGGGAGGCGGCGCGGCGCTGCCGGGACGCCGGCTTCGACGGCGTCCAGATCCACGGCGCGCACGGCTACCTCGTGAGCCAGTTCCTGAGCAAGCTCGTCAACCGGCGCACCGACGAGTGGGGCGGGAGTCTCACGGACCGGATGCGCCTCCTGCGCGAGATCTACCTCGAGATGCGCGCACGCCTCGGCGACCACGTGCCCATCGCTGTGAAGCTCAACTGCGACGACTTCAGCCCGGACGGCTTCACGGTCGCCGAAGCGACCGCGGTCGCCGGCGAGCTCTCGCGGCTCGGCGTCGACCTCATCGAGGTGAGCGGCGGCGGCATCGGCGAGGAGGCCCGCCTGCGCACACGGGCCCGCGCGGATGACCCCGCGCTCGCCGAGGCGAGCTTCGCCGGCCACTGTGCGAGCATCCGCGAGGCCACCGGGTCCACCCCTCTGGCCCTCGTCGACGGCCTCACCAGCCTGACGGGCATGCAGGCCGTCGTCGACCAGGGGCTCGCCGACCTCGTCAGCCTGAGCCGGCCCTTCATCAGGGAGCCGGACCTCGTCAGCAAGCTAGCCGCCGGCCAGCCTGAAGCGACCTGCACGAGGTGCGACGGGTGCTTCGACACCTTCGGGGTGGTGATGCTGCGCTGCGTGCTGGACGAGCCGCTCTGACGGCCGGGCCGCCGGCTCCCGTCACGCGCCGTCGTCCTGCCGCGGCAGCCGCATCGGCAGCATCGCGCTCGGGATGAGCGCCAGAAGGGCGGCGATCGCCGCCGTCAGCAGCGGCCAGCGTGAAGGCGCTCGCGGCCTCGTCCATGAAGACCTTCTCGAGGTCGTCCTTGAGACCGAGCAGGGCGATGCCCTCGAGCGGCCCGATGCGTGGCTCGATGATCTCGGCGATGGGGTGCGCGATCTTCATGATCTCGCTCATGCCCAGGGAGACGTCGATCCCGCGCGCGCTGTCGATGGCCGCGGCCACCTCGGGTTTGAGGTCGGCCGGGATCGCGGGGCTCGCGTCGGTCATGACCTTGGCCTGGTCGGCGGCCCGGCCCACGGCGGTCTGCATGGTGTGCGAGAACACGGCGACGAGGATCGCGACGCCGAGCAGAAAGCCGAGCTGGCGGGCGGTGTTGAGGACGCCCGAGCCGAGGCCGCGGACCTCGGCCGGCAGGGAGGTCATGCCGGCGGCGGTGAGCGCCGGCAGCGAGAGGCCGAGGCCGGCGCCGACGAGCGCGGTGCGCCAGGCGACGGCGCCGGCCGAAGCCGACCGGTCGATGAAGGCCAGGAGGATGAGGCCGGCCGCGGTGAGGAGGGCGCCGGCGAGCGCCGGGATGCGCGGCCCGGCGCGGTCGACGATGCGGCCGGCGAACGGCGCGAGTATCAGTCCGGCCAGCGGCAGCGCCGTCACCACCACGCCGGCCTTCAGCTCGGTGTAGTCGAGCATCGCGACCATGTAGATGACGAGCATGAAGGTGGTGCCCATCATCGCCGTGTCGACCGTCATGATCGCGGCGCTCGACGCGGCGAACGAGCGCCGCCTGAAGAACGAGAGGTCGAGGAAGGGCTCGCGCGTGCGCTGCTCGTGGACGAAGAAGCCGACGAGCAGCACTGCCGCCCCGACGAACAGAAGGAGGATGCGCGCCGAGGTCCAGCCCCACGGGTTCCCTTGGATGAGGGCCAGCGTGAGGCAGAACAGGCCGGCGGCGGCGAGGGCGGCGCCGGAAAGGTCGAGACCCGCTGGCGCCGGCTTCTCGCGCCGCCGCGGTATCAGCGCCAGCGCCAGCGCGATGCCGAACAGCCCGACCGGCAGGTTGAACCAGAACACCGCCGGCCATCCCCAGCGGTCGATGAGGATGCCGCCGAGCGTGGGTCCCAGGGCGGCGGCGGCCGAGCTGATGGCGCCGAACAGGCCGGCGGCGAACCCGCGCCGCGCCGGCGGGTAGGCCGCGAGGATGATCGTGAGCGCCGTCGGGATGACGCCCGCGGCGCCGACCGCCTGTACCGCGCGCCAGGCGATGAGCTCCTCGATCCCGTTCGCGCGCGCACACCCGAGCGAGGCGGCGGTGAACACGGCCAGTCCGAGGACGAAGACTCGCTTGTGACCCCAGCGGTCGCCGAGCCGTCCCATGGGGAGGAAGAGCACGGTGAGGACGAGGTTGTAGCCGTTCATGATCCACGAGACGGCGGTGACCGAGGCGTCGAGACGCTGGATCACGAGCGGCACGGCGACGCTCATGACGGTGGCGTCGGCGAGGGTGAGGACGATCCCCGGTATCAAGGCGAGCAGGACGAGCCAGGGGAGCCGGTCCTTCCCCGGGGCAGCGGAGGTCGCGCCGCGAGCCGCGTTTCGTCCGGGGTCAACGCTCATGGCCGCGAGTGTACACGCTAGAATCGAAGCCATGATCGTGCGCGACATCATCGCCGTCGTCGATCGGCTGGCGCCGTTCGACCTGGCCGAGCCCTGGGACACCGTCGGGCTGCAGGTCGGCTCGCCGGATGCGCCCGCGACGGCCGTGCTCGTCGCGCTGGAGGCGGATGGCGACGCCTTCGACGCCGCCGAGCGGCTGGGGTGCCAGGTCGTTCTGGCGCACCATCCCCTGCTGTTCACCCCCCTCTCGCGGCTGACCGACGAGTCCGTCATCGGTGCGCTCGCCCTGCGCGCGGCGCGCGACGGGATCGCCGTCCTGGTCGCCCACACCAATCTCGACAAAGCACGCGGCGGGCTTGGTGACGTGTTCGGCGCCATGCTGGGGCTCGAGGACGTCCGCCCGCTCGCCCCGACGCCGGTCGACTGGTGCAAACTGGTCGGCTTCGTGCCGGAGGATGCCGCCGCGGATATGCGCGCGGCCGTCTTCGCCGCCGGCGGCGGGCGCATCGGCGCCTACGAGCGCTGCTCGTTTGTCACCGCAGGCCGGGGGACGTTCCTCGCCGGCGAGGGTGCGAGCCCGGCGGTCGGCGAGACGGGCCGCGACGAGACCGTCGCCGAGCTGCGCATCGAGGTCGTCTTCCCGCGCCGCCTGCGGCGCGGCGTGGTCGACGCGTACGTCGCCGCGCACCCCTACGAAGAGCCGGCCTTCGACGTCTACGAGGTCGACGACGAGGTCGCGAGCCTCGGCCTCGGCCGTGTCGGCGACCTGGCGCGCCCGCAGGTCCTGTCGCAGTTCGCCGCCGACGTGGCCGCCGAGCTTCATCTGTCGGCGGTGCGCATCAGCGCCGGGCCCGAACGTGAGGTGCGCCGCGTCGCCTGCGTGCCGGGTTCGGGCGCCTCGCTGATCGATGCCGCCGCTGAAGCCGCCGACATCCTCGTCACCGGCGACGTCAAGTACCACGACGCACGCCACGCGCACGACCTGGGTCTCGGCCTGGTGGACGTGCCGCACGACGCGGTGGAGGACGCGGCGCTGGCGCGGTGGAGCGACGCGCTGGCCGACGCGCTGGGGCACGACGGCGTACGCGTCGAGTCGCATCGCGCCCCCACGCCCGTCTGGGCGACGCTCCCGGGCGGGGCGCCGCCGGCGCGACCCCGCCCGGCGCTGCGCCTGGTGCACTCGGACGAAGCGGCAGGCGAACCCGTCCAACCGGCGAACCGTGACGACATGCACCACCACCTCTACACCGACGGCGGCGCGCGCGGCAATCCCGGCCCCGCCGGGATCGGCGCGCGCCTCCTCACCGCCGAGGGCACCCTCGTCGACGAGCTCAGCGACGTGATCGGCGACGCGACCAACAACGTCGCCGAATACGAGGCGCTCCTGGCCGGGCTCGAGCTCGCGCTCGACCGCGGCGTCGCGCGCCTCACCGTCTTCATGGACAGCGAGCTCGTCGTCAAGCAGCTCAGCGGCGAGTACAAGGTCAAGAACGCCGACCTCAAGGCGCTGCACGCCGAGGCGGCGCGCCGTCTGCGCGGCTTCCGCGAGGTCGACGTGAAGCACATCCGCCGCGAGCAGAACGGCGACGCCGACCGTCTCGTGAACGAGGCGCTCGACCGCGCCGGGCACTAGTGCCCGGCGCAGCCGCGAACCTTGTAATCTTGCTATTGCGTGGCACAATAGCAAGGTAATGGCGAGACCAACCTACATCAGGCGGACTCTCGAGCCGACGCTTCTGCGAGCCGTCGAGCAGTTCCCGGCCGTCTTGCTCACCGGGCCACGCCAGTCGGGCAAGACGACCCTGCTACGGCGCGCTCTCGCCGACACCCACGCGTACGTGTCGCTGGAGGCGCCCGACGTGCGCGCGGCGGCGAGCGCCGATCCTCGCGGGTTCCTCGCCCTGCACGAGCCGCCGGTCGTCTTCGACGAGATCCAGAACACGCCAGGTCTGCTGCCCTACCTCCAGGAGCGCATCGACGAGCACCGCGAGCGGCGGGGGCAGTACGTCCTGACAGGGTCGCAGAACGTGCTCCTCGCGGCCGGCGTGACGGAATCGCTCGCCGGCCGTGTCGCCCTCCTGCGTCTCCTGCCGTTGTCGCTCCGGGAACTCGGCGGACAACCGCATCGCCCTCTGCCGTGGGAGCCGCCGGCCGCCGGCAGCGGCGCAGCTTCTCGAGCCCGGGCGTCCTCCGGCGCCGCCGCTGTGGTCGACGACGCGGCGATCGCACCCGTCATTTGGGAGACGGTGATCCGAGGGCTGTACCCGCAGCTTGCGGCCGAGCCCGGACTCGACGCACGGCTGTGGCATGACGGTTACATCGGCACCTACCTCGAGCGCGACCTGCGCTCCATCACGCAGGTGGGCGACCTCATCCAGTTCCAGCTCTTCCTGCAGGCGCTGGCCGCCAGATCGGCCCAGCTCCTCAACCTGAGTGACGTCTCGCGCGACCTGGGGATCAGCGTCAATACCGTCAAGCGTTGGCTGTCCGTCCTGGAAGCGACGTATCAGGTCGTCGTGTTGCGCCCGTACCACGCCAACATCGGCAAGCGCCTCGTCAAGAGCCCCAAGGTCTACTTCACCGACCCCGGGACGCTCTGTCATCTTGTGGGCCTGAACGACCCGGTCCTCGCCGCGCGAGGGCCCCTCGCGGGCGCGCTGGTCGAGACGCTCGTGATCGGCGAGCTCGTGAAGACCGCGTGGCATCGGGGCAACACCCCTCGCCTGCACTTCTGGCGCACGACCACCGGCGTCGAGGTCGACGCGCTTGTCGAGTACGCCGGGTCGCTCGTGCCCGTCGAGGTCAAGGCCGGGGCGACCACGACACCGCTCATGGCCAGGAGCATAGGTCGGCTCCGAGCGGATCTCGGCGGCGTCGTGGCCCCAGGTTTCGTCGTGTACCCGGGAGAGCAGCGTCTTCCTTTGGGCGACGACGTCACCGCGCTGCCCATCGCGGAGCTCTGATCGCGCGCCGCGACGTGCCTCCCGCCTCGATTGCGCCGCTCGGACGCGGTGGGGTATCATCCTCGACTGCTGCGGGTGTAGCTCAGTCGGCTAGAGCGTCTGCTTGCCATGCAGAAGGTCGAGGGTTCGAGTCCCTTCACCCGCTCCAGACCCCCTCGCCGGGGCGGCGTAGCCAAGTGGTAAGGCAGAGGTCTGCAAAACCTCCATCGCCGGTTCAACTCCGGCCGCCGCCTCCAGACTTCTCTCCTGCACATGGGCACTTTCCTCGATCAGCCCATTCCGGAATGCCACCGAATGCTGCCATGTCGCCGACGCGTGGCGTCACTTGGCGGCGAAGACGAGCTCGGCAATCCGAAATGCCGCCTCCTCCTGCATCGCCGGGATGGCGTGCGAGTAGGTGTCGAGAGTGATCGCGATGGTGGCATGCCCGAGGCGCTCGGAGACCACCTTGGGATGGATGCCGGCGCGCAGCGCCAGCGTGGCGTGCGTGTGCCGCAGGTCGTGCAGGCGGATCACGCGGCAGCCTCGACCGCTTCACCGCCTGGCGGAAGAAGCGGCTCACGACCTCGGGGTGCCAGGCTTCGCCGTTCTCCTTGGTGAAGACGAGGCCGGTGTCGATCCATTCGTCGCCCTTCTTGAGCTGATCGGCGAGTTGCTGGCCGCCTGGCGCTTCAGCACCTCGACCGTCTCCGGGTCGAGGGCGACCGACCTGCGGCCTCGCGCCGTCTTCGGCTCGCTGAGACCACCTCGTGCCCGTTGGGGATCAGGGCCCGCCGGACGGAGATGCGCCCGGCCTCGAGATCGACGTCCTCCCAGCGCAGACCGAGCGCCTCGCCCCTCCGTAGCCCGGTCATCGCGAGCAGATGCCAGAGGGGGAGAGGCGCTCGTCCCCGGTCGCGTCGAGGAACGCCTTCGAGCTGCTCGGCGCTCCAGGTCTTCATCTCCGTGGTGCCGTCACCGCCGATGCGCGGCGGGTCGGCGGCCTCGATGGGGTTGCGCGTGATGCGCTCCCAGCGCACCGCGTCCTTGAACGCCCGATGCAGGGAGGCGTGCACGTGGCGGATGGAGAGAGCGGAGAGGCCGCTCTTGCCATCCTTCTTGCCGCTGAGCGCGAGCTTCGCGTAGAGGCCGTTGATCTGCGCCCCGCAGAGCTTCTGCAGCTGCACGCTACCGAGGTGCGGGCAGATGTGGCACTCGACGTGCTGCTTGTAGCTGCGGTAGGTCGAGGGGCGGATCGTCGCCTCGATTGCCGGCAGCCACTCGCTCCTTGAGGTACTCGCGCAGGCTGAGTTTGGCGGGCGCGACGTAGCTCTTCTCCTCGATCGCGACGAGCACCTTGTTCATCGCCGTCTGCGCACTCCTTGCGCGTCGCGAATCCGGCCTTGGTCTCGCGCCGCCGCTCCTCGGTCTCGATGAGCCTGCCGCCGCATTTGGGCAGACCTCGCGCGGCTTCCGCTCGACCCAGAACCGCGCCTGCAGTTCCGGCAGCGCTCGGCGGCGTGCAAGCCGACGTCGGCGATGTACTCCCAACTGTCCGTGCCGCGCTTCCTGACGTGACCTTGCATGACGCCTCCCAGGCTTGCTCTCGGTCACATCACCATCGCTCTGGGGGAGACCTGCAGCAGCTGAGACTGCCTGCCGAAAGCACGGGAGATAGGGCGCGCGTGCACCGGAAGGGTGCTCTTGGTCTATCGCACAGATGCGAAGACGCGGGGCCTGCTTCCAGACGACATGGCTGGGCGGATTTGCGATGTGGACCTTGGAGTCAGGCTCCCCGTGCTGAGGCATTGCGAGAACGGGTTTGGAAGACCTGTGTGGGTGGCGTACACCAGCTAAGCCAGTGGCGGCCCCGATACGATCTTCAGTCGTACCAGGCCGTGTCTGCGGTGCCCGTCTAGCCTCCACACGGCCCCATACAGTGCCACCATCTCCACCGAATCGTATGGGCTTGTTGGCAAGAATGTTGGCAGCGAAGGGCGCAACCAGCGTCAGTGCCTAGGACGCGGTGAACGCGAAGCACGAGCGACGGGGGAGCCCGCTGAACTGTCCGGCGGGCTCCCCTGACACGCCGGGGAAGTCTAGGTGCCGCAGTATCGAGCCGCCAGCACGGCCGCCGCGGCGGCGGCGTGGTCCTCGATGAGCTTCTCCTCGAGCGCTGACCTTGGCCGAGTCATGTCTGCCCCCCATGCCTCTGCCCGGCATCCCTCGGTACTTCGTGTCTGCGCCCCGCCTCCGCGCGATCTGTGCAGCTACACAATCGAAATCGGGCGCGGCGATGTGGACGGGATGTCGATGCCCTGCTCGGTCATGATGAGGGTGTCGATGAACCCGCACCCAACCCGCTGCTCGTCAGAGTGCAGCACGTGCTCATAGTTGGTCACGTAGTTGGGGACGAAGTCGTGCGTCTCGAAGCCCTCGTGGGGGTCGAGATACACGTGGCCCACCCACTCCGGGGGGAAGGCGATGCCCAACGAGTACCCCCCGATCCAGTAGACATACGGCCGCAGTCCAGCCTCGTCGATGTGAGCGTCCATCAGCTTCTGTACGTCGCCCAGCGGCGCTCCCGGCCTGATCGTCGCAAGAAGCTTCGGCACGCTGGCCGCCGCGCGCCTCACCACCTCCTCCCAGAAGGGGTTCTCGCCCAGCGAGAACGTGCGCGCCACGTTGCCGTGATACCTGTTGTAGGAGGCGCACATGTCAATCATGAGCAGGTCGCCCTGCTGGATCTCACGCCGGCTTGCGGGTACGTGCATCTGATTGCCGCGTGGTCCCGAGTGCACCATCATGCGAGTCGCCTGCTCCTCACCACCGTGGCGAGCCATCTCGGCGTACATGAGACCCATGAGGTCGATCTCACGGGTGCCCGGCACGAGTGCTTCACGTACGGCCGCCATACTCGCATCGGCAATCTCGATTGCGGTACGGGTGTACTGAAGCTCCTTGGGTGACTTGACCAGACGCACGCGGTCCACCGTCCAGTCGCCCGGGACGACGTCGGCGTACGCGCCCAGGCGCATCGCGAGGTCGTCCTTAATCGGCGCCGCCGGTGTCCAGGTCCATCGTTCCACGCCGACCCGGCCCTTCAGCCAGCCTCTCGATTTCAGGGCGTCGACCACCAGGTCGAGTTGACCGTATTCGATGGCTGCCGAGTCGCGAATGGTCGCCGGCCACGTTGCCCGCTGTTCCCAGGTGTCAAAGAGCATCGGCGGCACGTCGTCTAGCGGCACGGCAAGGCCGGTGGGAATGCGGATGTCGAAGTACACAGACTCGTAGCCAGTGAGGTAGTTCAGGTTGGGAGGCGAGGTGACGTAGAGAAGATCGAGGTCCCGCCGTTCCATCTCTTCTCGCACCCGTCGCAGCCGAGCGTCGTACTCCCTCTGCTCGAACGGCAGCGCCTGAGCGCAGTCAGCGTCGTGAGTCATGGACATGTCTACCTGCTGAACCGACGGACTGAATCCGCAGCGCGCGAGCTCCACAATTCGTGGGAAAGCCTGGCCACCTCGCGTCAGGCCGCCTTCACGTTCTGCCACGCCTGCTCGTACTGCTTCTGGAACTCGCCCACGTCCTCGGAGACCTTGCCGTTGGCCATCTGCTCTTCCGTCGGGCGCATCGAGCGTTGCAGCTCGGAGGTGTAGTACTCCACGCCTTCAGTCACCACACAGTGGTAGCCGGTGAAGTTGGCATTCTCCCCGGCTTGCTTGGGGTCGAGAAGGTGGTTGAGGAAGAGGTGGGTGGCGTAGACGTTCTTGGACGCCTTGGGGATACAGATGGCATCGACCCAGACGATGTAGCCTTGGCTGGGCAGGACGTACTGCACGTTCTCGGGCGGGATGGTCTGAAGCGCCAGGCCGACGTCGCCGTCCCAGCAGTGCGTGAGGGCGAGACCCTGGACGATGCTGCGCCGCGTGTTCATCGCGTCGTACTTGAGCACCAGGGGCTTCTGCTCGATTAGCGACGCCTGCGCGGCGTCGAGCTCCTCCTGGCTCGTCGTGTTGGGCGAGTAGCCCAGCTTGATGAGGCCGACGCCGAGCACGTCGCGCGCCGCCGTGAGCATCGAGATCTCGCGCTTGTACTTCTCGTCCCAGAGCTGGTCCCAGCTGTCCATCGGCGAGGGCACCTTGGCCAGCGTCGCCGCGTAGCCGGTGGTGCCGAACATGAAGGGCACCGAGTACTTCTTGCCGTTCTGCTCGTCAGGGTTGTCGAAGGCCGGCTTCTGGAAGACCGGATCGGTGACGTACTTGAAGTTGGGGATGTAGTCCATGTTGAGCGGCTGGATGCAGCCTCGCCTTTCTGTGGACCGTCACCCACATGTCGTTGAGCCAGATTGCGTCGTAGCCCGTGGCCCCTGCGCTGAGCTTCGCGTAGACCACCTCATTGCCGTCGTGGAACGTCTCCTTGACCTTGACGCCGTACTGGTCCTCGAAGTCCTTGAGGCACCGCGGTGACATGTAGTCGGACCAGTTGAGAATGGTGATCGACTTGGGCAGCGTCGTGTCCATCGCCGCCGGCGTCGCGCCGTCCGTCGCCTCATCCGTGCCGCAGGCGCCGAGCACCGCGGCGATGGCCGTCAACGAGAGCCCGAGTGCGACGCCGCGCTCGAGAAACTGGCGCCGGGTCGAGCTCGCCGTGGGCGACCGCCTGAACGATCTTCTCGACCTCACCAAGGTCCGGGTTGCCGTGACGCTCGTTCCGTTCCATCGCCGCCTCCAATGATCGCGCCCGCCCTTGAGGCGAGCCGTGTCATGTGTCAGCTATTCGGATGGAGGACTCACGCCTCCCGATTCTGCGCTCATTTCATCTTATCGAATCGCCGGTCATCGTCAACTGTCAACAGTCCGCACCAGCTCATGGAGAGTGTTCTCGAAATCGATTCGCCGTCTCACCACGAAGAGGGGCCGATCGTCATGCACCGCGTCTCCGTCGAGGCGCGAGCACCTCGAGGCATGCAGCCCCGAGTCCGTGTTCTCCGCGACCTCACCTGCATCCCAGGCATGACTATGAATGATGGGCGGGCACTCGTCCGAGCCTAGAAACGGCAGTGGCCACAGAAATGCCATCCTCTGTGCGACGGGCGGCTTGAGATCAGCGGCTTGGGCGGGGCATCCCCCGTGGTCAGAAATCACGCGGCGCAGCACTTGGTCTGTCCTGCAGTCAAGTGGCGGGACGGTCCGTATGGTATCGGCGACGGTCGGCCATACGTCGGCGCACGGGAGGAACCGGCCGCACAGGGCGCATTCTCGTGCTCGGTACAGAACGTGCAGACCTGTGACGGGGCGCCTCGCGGGATCAAACAGGCGCTGTCGGGCGGCCGTGGGCCAGACGCAGCAGTCAACGGGCTACGTTGTGGCGCCTCCCGGCCAGGAAGGTTGGCCGTCCTCGCTCTGCGTAGCGCCGGTCCTATACACTCCAGGGAGCGTCAGCAATGACGTGGGGCCAACAGACCGTGGAGGGGCCTCGTGCGCGAAGTCGTCATCGAGAACCCGGTCATCAACTCGCCCTTCGCCGAGCCCGCTCGCCACTTCGAGTTCGACGACGATGGCATCACCGACGAGATCGTCGAGTCGCGGCGCCTGAGTTCCTACTTCGTGCCCATCGCCCAGCCCAAGAAGAAGGGCAAGCAGCTCGTCTTCGACACCGAGTGGACTCAGGACCGCGTCGAAGAGAACAAGTTCATCAACGACGTGCGCCAGCGAGTCTCAGACTGGCGCGCGGGCGGGTGCGTCGGGGTGACCAGGACCACCCGCCGCCTGCTCGATCACTGGAGTGCACCGGGCCGCGAGCGGCGGCTGTTCTTCTGCCAGATCGAGGCGCTCGAGACCGCCATCTACCTCACCGAGGTAGCGCCCAAGTACCGGCGACTGCCTGGATCGAGAATCAGCTGCAGAGGCCGAGAACGATCATGCCAACGCCGGTCCTGTACCGCATCGCCTTCAAGATGGCGACCGGCTCCGGCAAGACGGTCGTCATGGCGATGCTCATCGCCTGGCAGACCCTCAACAAGCTCGCCAACCCGCAGGACGCGCGGTTCTCCGACGCCTTCCTGATCGTCACCCCCGGGCATCACCATCCGCGACCGCCTGCGGGTGCTGCTGCCCAACGACCCTGACAACTACTACCGCAAGATGGACCTCGTCCCGCCGGACCTGCGGGACGACGCTCGGCCAGGCCAAGATCGTGATCACCAACTTCCACGCCTTCCTGCTGCGCGAGAAGGTCGCGGCCGGCAAGCTGACCAAGTCACTGCTGGCCGGGAAGGGCGCCGACCGAAGCCCGTTCACCGAGACGCCCGACCAGATGGTGCGCCGCGTGTGCCGCGAGCTTCGGCACGAAGCAGAACATCGTCGTGCTCAACGACGAGGCGCACCACTGCTACCGACGCAAGCCGCCCGAGGAGGTCGACGAGGCGGCCGACGGCGTGCTGGTCGACAAGCTCGCAGGCGACGAGCGCAAGGAAGCCGAAGACCGCGAGGAAGAGGCGCGCGTCTGGATCTCCGGCCTCGAGGCCGTCAAGGCAAAGATCGGCGTCGAGGCGTCTACGACCTCTCGGCCACGCCCTTCTTCCTGCGCGGCTCCGGCTACCCCGAGGGCACGCTCTTCCCCTGGGTGGTCGTCCGACTTCTCGCTGATCGACGCCATCGAGTCCGGCATCGTCAAGGTGCCGCGCGTGCCGGTCGCCGACGACTCCATGACCGGCGACGATGCCCACCTACCGCGACCTCTGGCTGCGCATCCGCGACGACCTGCCCAAGAAGGGCCGCAAGACCGAGGACGTCGACCGGCGAGCCGCAAGCTGCCCGTCGAGCTGGAAGGCGCGCTGCACAGCCTCTACAGCAACTACGAGAAGTACGTACGCGCTCTGGGAGAGATGCGCGAGAGACTGCGCGAGGCCGGCGCCGATGCGCGATCTCACGCCGCCGGTCTTCATCGTCGTCTGCAACAACACCAACGTCTCGCAAGCTCGTCTTCGACTAGATCGCCGGCTGGGAGAAGCCGCTGCCCGACGGCACGACGGTCGCTCGTCCCGGGCAAGCTGCCGCTGTTCAGCAACGTCGAGCACGGCGGCAGTGGACCGACGCGCCCCAACACGATCCTGGTGGACTGCGAGCAGCTCGAGTCGGGCGAGGCCATGAGCGACGAGTTCAAGAAGATCGCCGCCGCGCGAGATCGAGGAGTTCAAGGCCGAGTACCGCGCCCGCTTCCCCGGCCGCGACGCCGACGACCTCGACCGACGAGGACCTGCTGCGCGAGGTGATGAACACCGTCGGCAAGCCCGGCAAGCTCGGCGAGCAGATCAAGTGCGTCGTGTCGCGTCTCGATGCTCACCGAGGGCTGGGACGCCAACACCGTCACCCACATCCTCGGCGTGCGCGCCTTCGGCACGCAGCTCCTCTGCGAGCAGGTCGTCGGCCGCGGCCTGCGCCGCATGAGCTACGCGCGCCAACGACGACGGACATGTTCGAGCCCGAGTACGCCGAGGTCTACGGCGTGCCGTTCTCGTTCATCCCCTGCGCCGGCGCAGCGGCCGACCCCAAGCCGCCGCGCCGTGCCCACCCGCGTGCGCGCCCTCGAGGAGCGCATCGCCTGCGAGATCACCTTCCCGCGCTGCTCGGCTACCGCTACGAGCTGCCCACCGAGCGGCTGACCGCCACCTTCAGCGACGACTCGCGCATGGCGCTCTCGACCGAGGACATCCCGACCACGACCGAGATCGCGCCCGATCGTCGGCGAGATCGAGCATCCACACGCTCGACGACCTCAAGGCCAAGCGCCCGCAACGAGGTCGCCTTCCTGCTCGCCAAGCTCACGTCTGCGAGAACTACTTCACGCGCACGACGACGGCGACGTCAAGCCCTGGCTCTTCCCGCAGCTCCTCGGCATCATCGCGGCGCTGGCTCGACGAGTGCGTCGATCTGCAAGGACGACACCTTCCCGCAGCTGCTGCTGCTCGATCGAGCACGCCGACGACGCCGCCGACAGATCTACCGGGCCATCGTCGCCGGCGACCGGCGGCGAGCAAGCGTCTCATGCCGATCCTGCGCCCGTACGACGCCGATCGGCTCGACCCGCTACGTCGACTTCGACACGACGCGGCCGGTCTACGCCGACGCGCGCCGACAAGTGCCACGTCTCCCACGTGGTCGTGCGACAGCGACTCTGGGAGCAGAAGATGGCCCAGGCCTCGAGGACATGCCCGAGGTCGTCCGCTACGTGAAGAACCACAACCTCGGCTTCACGATCCCCTACACCCTCAACGGCGAGGAGCAGCCGCTACGTCCCCGACTTCATCGTCCGCATCGACGACGGCGCACGGCGACGACGATCTGCTCAACCTGATCGTCGAGGTCACCGGCGAGACGAAGAAGGACAAGGCGGCCAAGGTCGCCACGGCGCGCGACCTGTGGGTGCCGGCGGTCAACAACCACGGCGGCTTCGGCCGCTGGGCGTTCCTCGAGGTCACCGACCCCTGGGACGCGCAAGAACACTGATCCGCGGCTGCACTGAGCGGCGACCGCCGACAGTCGCCGAAGGCTGAGGCAGTCATGGCGAAGAAGACGCACCAGCGCCCAACACCCGGTCGACTCCATCCGCCACCAGGACAAGCGCGCCAACATCCCGACCGAGGAGCTGCGCGACTTCGTCGCCGAGGACGAAGCAGCGCCCGGCGACCATGCTCTACCCGCGCGACCCGTCGCTCGACCCGCAGCTCGTCTGGAAGGGCAAGGACGAGCAGGACGCGCGACGACCTCGAGGTGCCGGCCGTCCCGATCTACATCCAGGAGAAGATCCACCCGCAGGCGATCATCGAGGACCTGCGCGACACGGCGCGCAAGGGCGAGCCGGAGCCCGAGCTGACGCTCTTCGACGACTTCGACGGCCTCGAGTTCGAGGAGCTGGTCGACTTCTACCAGCACGAGCAGAACTGGTCGAACCGCATGATCCTGGGCGACTCGCTGCTGGTGATGACCTCCCTCGCCGAGAAGGAGGGCCTCAAGGGCAAGGTCCAGATGATCTACATCGACCCGCCCTACGGCATCAAGTTCGGCTCCAACTGGCAGGTCAGCACGCGCAAGCGCGACGTGAAGGACGGCAAGGCCGAGGACGCGACCCGCCAGCCCGAGCAGGTCAAGGCCTTCCGCGACACCTGGGAACTGGGCATCCACTCGTACCTGGCCTACCTGCGCGACCGGCTGTGGTCGCGCGCGAGCTGCTCACCGAGACCGGCAGCATCTTCGTCCAGATCGGCGACGAGAACGTCCACCTCGTGCGGAGCGTGATGGACGAGGTGTTCGGGAGCGAGAACTTCTGTCGCATGATCGCCTTCCGCAAGACCAGCGGCGGTAGCCCGATGGCGGACAACGTCCTCGCAGGCACGTGCTGACTACCTCCTCTGGTACGCGCAAGAGACTCGAGCACGTCGAAGTATCGCCAGCTGTATCGTCGAGCAAGACGCTCGGCGGTGAAGGCGCAGGCGCGTACGCATGGTCGAGCTGCCGACGGCGACGCGACGGCGCATGACGACGCCGAGAAGAACGCGAGCCGTCGACGCTTCCCGACGGCGCACGAGTCTATCGCCTGGACAACCTCACGTCAGCCGGGCAGCTCGGCGAGCTGCGACAGCCGTTCGCGCTTCAATGGCGAGACGCTATCACGCCCGAGCGGCAAGCATCGCTGGAAGACGAACGCGGACGGCATGGACGTCTGGCGCGCCGCGGATCGACTCGACGTCGACGGCAGTACGCTCTCAGCTACGTCCGCTACCTCGACGACTTCCCGGCGTTCCCGCTCACGAACGTCTGGACGGACACGCGTACGGGCAGCTTCGGCGACGACAAGGTCTACGTTGTGCAGACGGACACGAAGGTCATCGAGCGCTGCCTCCTGATGACCACCGACCCGGCGACCTCGTCCTCGACCCGACCTGCGGCACCGGCACCACCGCCTACGTCGCCGAGCAGTGGGGCCGGCGCTGGATCACGATCGACACCAGCCGTGTGGCCCTGCCCTGGCCCGCACCCGCCTGATGGCCGCCGATTACCCGTACTACCTCCTGGCCGACTCGCCCGAGGGCGCAGAGAAGGAAGCCGAGCTCACCGGCATGCCACTGCCGGCCGCGGCCAACAGCGCGACGACGTCCGCAAGGGCTTCGTCTACAAGCGCGTGCCGCACGTCACGCTCAAGTCCATCGCCAACAACCCGGACATCAAGGAGGGCATGACGCGCGGCCGAGATCGACGCCGCCATCGCCGCCACGCCGACACCGAGACTGCTCTACGACCAGCCCTACGAGGACAACGAAGCGCGTCCGGGTGACCGGGCCGTTCACCGTCGAGAGCCTCTCGCCGCATCGGGTGCTGGCCGCCGAGCGACGAGCGGCCGTGCGACGGAGCCGGCCGGCGGAGCACGCCGGCCCGCGACGCCGCGACTTCGCCACCATGATCCTGGACAACCTCGCAAGGCCGGCGTGCAGAACACCGCAAGAACGAGCGGCTCAGTCTTCGACGCGCTCGAGCCGTACGCCGGCGCCTGGCTCCAGGCCGTCGGCGAGTACACCGACGCCGACGGCAAGGTCCAGCGCGTCGCCGTCTCCATCGGCCCCGAGTACGGCACGGTCGGCCCCGAGCAGGTCAAGGAAGCCGCCAAGGAAGCGTGCAAGGGCGTGGGCTTCGACCTGCTCGTCGTCTGCGGCTTCGCCTTCGACCCGCTACGTCGACCGAAGAGGCGAAGCGACTGCGGCCAAGCTGACCGTCCTGCCAGCGCGCGGATGAACCCCGACCTGGCGATGGGCGACGAGCTGCTCAAGAAGACCGGCGCCGGCAACCTGTTCATGGTCTTCGGCGAGCCCGACGTCGAGATCGCGAACGCAGACGGACGGCAAGCTCGTCGTCGAGATCCGCGGCGTGGATGTCTACGACCCGACCACCGGCGAGATCCGCAGCGACTCGCACCGACGACATCGCCTGCTGGTTCATCGACACCGACTACAACGGCGAGAGCTTCTTCGTCCGCCACGCCTACTTCACCGGCGCCGACGAGCCCTACGAGAAGCTCAAGCGCGCCCTGAGGGCCGAGATCGACGAGGCCGCCTGGGCGAGCCTCTACTCGCACCGTGAGCCGCCCGTTCGACGCGCCGCGACCGGCAAGATCGCCGTGAAGGTCATCAACCACTACGGCGACGAGGTGCTGAAGGTCTACGAGTATCGCGTGCGTCCGGGCGACGCTCAGTAACGGCATGCGCCGTGCTGCGGGTGCACTGAGCCCACCCTAGGTAGCCGCGGCAGCGGCGACCCGGCTGGCTCTCCGAATCTTGCCTGAAGGTGGTGATGTGCTTGGTCTGGTTCTTCGGGGATCTGAGTCCATTTCAGGTCATTGTGGCCGTCGTCGCCTTTGCCACGGCGGTCTACACGTTCTACAAGTCATTCCTCGAGCGCGCCCGAATCCGCCTGCTCCCCGGAGACCGAGTCGGACTTGTGCTCTCGAGTGGTGGCGGATGCACGACGTTCCACCTGCGGGGCAGCATCGTCAACGAAGCGATAAAGACGGGCACGGTCCATCGCCTCGAGGCTCAGATCATGACACCGTCTGCCGCGAGACTCTCCTATGAGTGGAAGCTCTTGTTCGACTATGTTCCTGGTACGCTCGACGTGCAGCCCGCCAGCAATCCAATCCCTCTGTCTGTTCCCGGCAAGAGCAGTCAGCTACTTCTCGTTGAGTTCGGTCTAACCGACCCTGAGCTACTACCGGCGTGGCCGGCAGGATCCTATGAGCTAGAGATCACAGGGTGGGTGAACAAGCCGAATCGGAGTCGCCCGCCGAATCTCCACGCGGCCATCCATTTCTCGTTGGATATCGATCAGGCCGGGCAACTCGCGTCCCAGGTACCTAGTCAGGCGACGGTGGTGGACGTTCCCGTTCGGGAGTGGATTCTGTGAACTAGAGGCGGGACGGGACCGCCAGCGCGGCGATGGGGCCAGGGTCTGCGTCGCCGATCGACCGGGGTGGGCCGTCGGCTCCGCGGCGGCAATCACTCGAGTGTGCCTGGTAGAAGGCACCTTCCAATTGCCCAATACGTCTTCTTAACCTCCAACAGCTGCCGTCGGTCCGGGCGTCGGCATCTCGTCGGCTCCGGCCCCAAAGGTGCTGCACGTTCGGCGTCTTCAGCTCGAAGTCACGTTCTCAAGACCTGTTGCGGGAGACTCGCCGTTTCGTGCTGGTGGTTCTATAGAATCTGGAGGGCGAGCAGGATGTTCTCGATGGTCGCGTCAGGGGGACGAGGCGGACCGCTGACGACGGACACCGAAGGGTCAATGCTGACCGTTCTCAACGATGGGGAGGCCAGACCATGCCGACGCGGCTGGGGCCACGCAGGGCTGCTGCCCGAGCATAGGGATCGCGTTGATCAGGCGTTCCCAGGACCCTTGAGAACCGGGCGGGGTTCGAACGCTGGCAGAAGCTCGACACCTACTACGCCAACTTCCGCGCGCGTTTTGGGCCCGAGGCGCTGGGCGGCCTCGATGGCCTTGCGCTCCTCGAGCGGATGCACAAGCGCGAGGGCCAGGACTGCCTCATGTACTGGCTCGAGTTCAAGAACGACGACGAGTTCCCGAGGCTGTTCGGCAGCATCGCCGGCGGCAGCGCCCTGAAGTTCGGCATCTACCAGAGCGCCGACCGGCCAGTGGATGGTTCGCGTCAGAGCACAGCGGGGGGCGCCCAGTCTCCGAGGACGAGGCCATCGAGTTCGCGACGCGCGCAACGGGATCAGCTGGTGGCCGGCTGCAGGTCGCTCGAGGAGCTTGCCGGCGGACGCCAACGACGCCGACTACCTCGAGCTCCAGCATCTTCAACGAGCACGTGACGCTCGTCGGCGGCTGGTCATGGGGCCACAAGTACTTCCACCTGGTGTTCCCGGACAAGCTGGACGACTTCCACAACGAGGACTTCCAGCGGTTCTACCTGGTCAAGCTCCTGCAGCAGCCTCCGCGGACAAAGGGCGGTACGTATGCGCCGGCCGCTACGTGGCGCTGATGCGGGAGTTCGGGCGCCCCTGGCGCAGCTGACCCAGGCGCTCCAGGACGGCCTTCGGTTCTCCGCGCGACTGCTGGCGCATCGACGCGGCAAGCTGCCGTGCCGGCGCCGCCGACCTCATGCGCGTCGGGCGTCAGGTCGCCTGCCGTGGGGTGAGACCGGCGACGTCTCCGACATCAAGTACACGAAGGCCGGCAAGCAGGAGCTGCGCGGCCGAGTCGACGCCATCGACCTGCAGGGCGCGAACGCCTACGACGTCACGCAGGACATCTTCAATCTGGCGCTCAATGTGGAGGAGGGCGACCGTCGTCGTGACCGAGGGCGAGAAGGGCATGGCCATCGGACGGTGACCGGCGGCTACCAGTACGACGCGGAGTCACCGCTCGCTCATCAGCGGCCGGTCAAGTGGCTCGACCTTGGGGAGTGGGGCTGTCCCGGACGAGAAGGGCTGGGCGCGGGCTCTCGCTGGTACACCAGCCCGCGGCAACAGGCTCGCCGTCGAGCGGCGGCTGCTGCATCCCGAGTTCGGTCGCTCGCCTCACGCCCGGCTCGGCAGCGCTTTCGGGCCGGGAAGGTCACATCCAATCGGTCCTCGACCGCAAGGGCCAGGTCATCCTCTACGGGCCGCCGGCACCGGCAAGACGTACTGGGCGCAGCGCGGGGCCGAGGCCATTCTCGCGCAGCAGCTGTACGGCAAGGCCGGCGCCGACCTCACCGAAGAGGAGCGGGCCGGCGTCGCGCGCCACATCCGCCTCTGCACGTTCCACCCCGCCTACGGCTACGAGGACTTCCTCGAGGGCTACCGCCCCGAGGAGCGCGACGGACAGCTGGTGTTCCCCCTGCGCGACGGCGTGTTCAAGGCGCTGTGCGAGGAGGCGGCCGCGCGCCCGCAGGAGCGGTTCGTCCTCATCATCGACGAGATCAACCGCGGCGACGTGCCGCGCATCTTCGGCGAGCTGCTCACCGTGCTGGAGAAGGACAAGCGCGGGCGCGAGGTCCACCTGCCGCTCTCGCGGCGGCCGTTCGCGGTGCCGCCCAACGTCGCCGTCATCGGCACCATGAACACGGCCGACCGCTCCATCGCGCTGCTCGACACGGCGCTGCGGCGGCGCTTCGGCTTCATCGAGCTGATGCCCGAGCCGGAGCTGCTGGGCGGCGTCATGGTCGACGGCATCCCGCTCGGCGCCTGGCTCGAGGCGCTCAACAGCAAGATCGTCGAGAGCGGGGCGCCGACGGCAGGAACCTCCAGGTCGGGCACGCCTATCTGCTCGAGAAGGGCAGCCCGGTGGCGACGCTGGCCGGCCTCGCGCGCATCGTGCGCGACGACATCGTGCCGCTGCTCCAGGAGTACTGCTACGAGGACTACCGCATGCTCGCCGACATCCTCGGCCGCGAGTTCGTGGACGCCGAGACTCAGCGGGTGCACGTCGAGCTGTTCCAGGAGGACAACCGCGAGGCGCTCAAGCAGGCGCTGCTTGCCATGGCGCCGGACATGACCACGTCCGCCGAGGCGATCGACGCCGAGGCTGAGGCCGAGGCCGCCGGGGAGGAGCCGACGCGGCCGAAGACCTTGAGCCGGACCTGCGGCGACTGAGTCCGACCAGGCGGCAGCTGAGACAGAGCAGTGAGCCAGCGACGGACGTGGCCTCGGCGGAGTGCGCCCGACCGCCCACGTGCGCCTGCGCGAGTGGGACTCCTGGGCGCCGCAGCCCGGCGGCGAGGGCTGGGAGGTCTTCCTCGGCGACGGGACGCCGGCGCAGGAGACCGCGCGCCGGCTGACCGCACGAAGACCGCCTGTCGGTCGTCGAGACGCGACACGGCCTGGCCGTCGGCTCCAGGTCCTACGTCGGCCGCGTGCGGCTGGGCGACGTCACCATCACCGTGCGGCCCAAGCTCCACGGGCTGCCCCTGTGGAACCTGATGCGCTACGCCTTCGACCTGCGGGCGCTGCACCGCTACGACGACGCCGCCTACGAGGCCGAGCCGGAGGCCTTCCAGGACGTCGTCATCGCCCGGCTCGTGGACGAGGCCACCCAGCTGATCGCGCGCGGTCTGCACCGCACCTACCGCGCGCGCGAGGAGACGCTCTCGAGCCCGCGCGGGCGCATCGACTTCGTCGCCGCTCGCCCGCCAGACCACGCAGACGGCCACGCTCCCGTGCCGCTACCACGTGCGCTCGGAGGACTGCCTCGTCAATCAGGTGCTCCGCGCGGGCCTGGCTCTCGGCGCGCGCCTCGCCACCGACGCCGAACTCAGCGTGTCGCTGCCGCCGGCTCGAGGCGCAGCTGGGGGAGACCGTCGGCCCCGTCAGCCTGGATCGCGCCACCTTCACGCACCTCGCCGCCGAACAGAGCCGCCTGACCCGCGCCTACCGCCCCGCCCTGGAGCTCGTGCATCTGCTCGCCGACTCGTCCGGCATCGGCCTCGACCGCGGCGAGGAGGGCGCCTCGCTGCCCGGGCTTCCTCTTCGACATGAACCACTTCTTCCAGCGGCTGCTCTCGCGCTTCCTCCATGACGCGCTCCCCGGCTACGTCGTGAGCGACGAGGAGAGCCTGTACGGGATGATGCGCTACGCCCCGGCGCACAATCCGCGCGGCAAGCGCTCACCGGCGCCGCGCCCCGACTTCATCGTGCGGCGCGGCGGCAAGGTGGTCGCGATGCTCGACGCCAAGTACCGCGACCTCTGGGAGCACGACCTGCCCCGCGAGATGCTCTACCAGCTCGCCATCTACGCGCTCAGCAGAGAGGCGCCGGGCGCCGCGGCCGCCACCGCCTCGTCCGTCATCCTGTATCCGACGCTGGCCGCCGGCGCCCGCGAGGCGCGCATCGAGATCCGCGACCCGGTGCGCGGCGCGAGCGCGCCACCGTCGTCCTGCGCCCCGTCGACATGAACTGAGCTCAGCCGGCTCGTGGCGCTACCCCCGAAGGCCACAGCCGATGCATCGCGGCGACAGTTCGCTGCTACTCTCTGCTTCGGACAAGCGGCGTAGCGGCACGGCGACGCTCCGCGACGTCGGCTCGTCGTCGGCGCGGCCTGACGAAAGGCAGCAGACTGGCTGCTTTCGGCATGCGGCCAGGCCATCAAGACCTCCAACAGACTGCTTCGTGCTGGGCTTCCGACGTCAGCTGCCTTTTGTTGCATCGGTGTGGACTCGCACGGTCCGCTTGGCATCCAAAGAGTCTTCGAGCCTGCGGAGATCCTCCGGCCAAGCATGGCCACCGCTATGAACTAACTCTGCGGCGATGCCGCGGCCCTCGGCCCATCTGCGCAACGGACTGCGGTCTCGACGCCAGTAGCCACCCCACATCGACCAGACGAGAAGGACTCGCTCCGGTCCGATCTTGTCGAGTAGCTTGGTCACGCCGTAGCTCGCTCTCATGCAAAGCAGGTAGCTGCCCGGGTCCGCGGCAAGCTCATCGCTCGATACCCGGCCCTTCACGCTCATCTCGCGTGCGAGACCCATGAGCCCGGCTGCCTTGAGGCGTTCGACCTGGTGCGGTGCGAAGCTAATGCGCACATCGTCCCAGGCGACCTGCGGGATGTTCTTGGATAGCGGCGCGAGCTGCATCAGGACGTAGGCCTGGTAGGCGTCAATCACGAGCAGGCGGCCGCTGCGCTTGGCGGCGCGGAAGCAGGAGACCAGGCGATCGAGGTTCTGACCCGAGGCCGCCACAGCGACCAGTTTGTCGGCGCCGCCGCGGGCGAGTTCGACCAGGCTCTCCTCGACGTCAGCCTCACTTCGCAGCCCGTGCGTGCCACCCGAGGAGCCCAGGGTCGTGCCTTCGACCAGCAGCCAGTCGACGCCGTGGAGGCGCTTATCGTTGAGCATGGTCTCGAAGCGAAAGCCGGTGCGTCCGTGGGCCCTCAGGTCGCCCGTGTAGAGGAGCCGCTGCCCGTCTGCCTCGCAGAGCAGGGCGCGCGAATCTGGCGCTGCGTGGTCGACAGCGATCGCCGTCACCGAAAGCTCGCCGAAGCGCAGCGTCTCGTTCTCCGGCAGGCAGCGCAGGTCCGCCGGCAGTGCGGCGTCGGGGAAGAACACGCGGCCGACCTCGAGGATGGCGATGGTCCCGGCGCTCCCATACACGGGGATTGTCGGGTGCGCGTGATGGGCGAGGCCAAAGTGGTCGAGGTGGGAGTGGCTGAGGATGATTGCCGCCACGCCCGGCGCCGTGGGGTCACCTGGGAACACGCCGGGGACGTCGCGCAGTACTCCCTCGGCTAGGAGCTCGGCGGTCGGTCGCTGCGGGGTACCCCACGGGAAGTCGCCGCCATCCGGCGCCGTGAGCGGCATGCCGAGGTCGAGAAGGACTCGGGTGCCATCATTGGCGGCGACTTCGATGCACATGCCGCCGATCTCGTGCTGGCCGCGGTGGATCGTGTAGCGCAAGGCTAGTGCGCTCGCTCCCGATAGGCGTCAAAGGCCTGCGAGTCCATGATCTGGTCTCGGCGCAGGCGAAGCAGCTCGAGTGCTGCCGTCGTCGACGACGGGGAGGTCCGCGAACTTGAGCAGCTCGAGGCCACCGAGGCGTTGCTCGATCTCGGCGCGCATGCGCGTGAGCGGGGACGTCAGCTGCGCCTGACAGACGTCGTAGTCGGCGAAGAGTATGAGGAATTCTGGCGGCTCGGGGGCGAACTCCTCGAAGCCGAGGTCCGCCGAGAGCAGGCCGAGGTCGACCTTCTGCCGGACCATGTTCGAGAGCTCGCGCTGCGAGAGACCGACATGTCGGCCGTCTTGAGCGCAGAGGAACTCGCCAGTAGTCGATCGCGTGGTCCTGCAGGCCGGACTTGCTGTTCAGGGCACCACCCTCGGACTTGAGCTCGACGTAGATGAGCCGGGGCCGAGGAAGGCCGGCGCGGTCGAAGCCGACGAGGTCGAAGATGCGCCGGCCGTTCGTCGTACTCGATATCGACAATGACGAAATCGCCCGCAGTCGCATGGGGGCGTCCGCTGTTGGCTCGCGCGATGGCCTGCTGGTTGCGGCGTTCGTCTCGGCCCTTCCCTGAATGGCGATGCTGCCACATCTGCTCGCGGCGCTCGTGGAAGCTGTCGACCAGTCGCTCCACGCTGGCTGCGTCGACGAGCTCCGAGACGTGCATGCCCTTCTCACCCACGTAGCCGAGGTTGTAGATGCCCCTGAAGGGGCAGCGCGTTCCGCCCTCGAGCTGGAGCAGGCTGCCGCCGTCGAAGTAGAGATTGGCTCCGCCAGGACGGACGTCGAAGCGGACTTCGGGGTAGGCGAGAACGTAGTCAAGGATCGGGCGCAGGTGCCCTCGCGAGAGGGCCTTCATCTGTGCCGCAGTCAGCCGGCGAGGCGCCTTCTTGTACGTCGGCCAGTCGAAGTCCGCCTTGTCACACGACTTGTTCGTTGCCACGCTTCCCCTCCAACATTGGGCGACAGGCTGACACACGGCCCGGACGGCAGCTTCGGGCCGACCGGGACTCTGAAGACTTCTTCGACGCCCTAGCCCCGGGACCTGAGCCGGGTCAGTCGCCGAGCGGGTCGATGCGGTCGGCGTAGTCGAGCAGCCACTTGAGCTCGACGCGGCGCTTCCAGCTGCCTCTTCGTCATCGTCCTGCGACGCTTCAGCTTCTCGAGCGCGGCCTCGGCGTAGGCGCGCAGCCGGCGGGCCTCTCGCCAGCTGGCCGCCTCCTTGCTGAGGCGCTCGAGCCGGCGCTCTCCTCCCAGCGGCGCTCCTCTTCCTCGCGCCAGCGGCGCGCCTGCTCCTCCAACTCCCGCCGCCGCCGCTCCTCCTCGGCGTGCTTTGCCCGGAGCGCCTCCGCGGCGGGCGCGAGCTGGGCGACGAACCTGGGGAGGATGTCCTCGAGCCGGCGGCGCTCGGTCTCGCGGAAGAGGCCGCGCACGCCGGTGCCGGCGAGGTTCGTGATCTGCAGGGCGAGCAGCCGGTCGGGCTGTAGATGTAGCGCGGCTGCTCGGGCGGCGTGTACCAGATGGGATCCTCGGGCTTGCGTCGCGGGCGATAGGGCTTCGGGTCGAGCTCGACGTCGACCTCCTCGAAGAGGCACACGTACAGCGGCTCCTCGCGGCAGAGCACCTGCGTGCGCGCTCGCGCTCGTCGGGCGTGCGCCCGGTCGTCTTCGCTCTGCCGGCGGCGGCACGAGCGAGACGGTGAAATCGGCCGCTGCAAGCGCCTTGAGCAGGGCGTCGAAGATGCGCAGGCCGCGGTCGAGCGAGTCGGGGGAGACGCTGAGGTCGAGGAGTCCGTAGCGCCGGCCCGAGACGACGCCCTCCTGCACCTTGGCGCGGCGTAGGCGCCGCTCCGTGCTGCGCCACGAGCTCGTGGGGGTCGGTGAGCGTCTCGGCGACGACGACTCGGCGACGCCTCCGACTTGGCGCTCTGCAGCTGCCTGCTGGTAGCGGCGCTGCTCAGGGCTTCGCCGCTCGCCCGATGTGGCGCAGGCGAAAGGCCTCAGCCTTGTGAGGTCGGGGAGCGGGGGCGAGGCGGACGCCGCTCCTTCGGCTTCGCCCAGTAGCCGCGCCCGGGAGCGGCACGGAGAGCTTGCGGCAGATGCGTGCGAGGTAGACGTCGGAGACGCCGTAGCGCTTGCGACCTCGCGCACCGGCTCAGCCCAGACCTCTTGGTAGAGCGTTCGCGGTCGTAGGGGCTCTCCTCAAGTCGCCACATGCACTGAGCATACGACGACCGCGCGTCCCAATGGCCTGGACCCGTGGGAATCGGTTGCGTAGCATCCGTGATGAGCAGGGGGCGATTCTCGGGGAGCTGGCATGACCCCTCCTAGCCACGGCAGGAGAGTTTGGAAATATGACGAAAGCGTCATATGATTGTTAGGACCAGTTGAGATGGCCGTCTTCCGTGAGAAGAGCGGGAGTGTGACCGTGGAGATTTACGATTTCGATCACGGGCCTCCGCACTGCCACGTGTCTGGCCTACCCGGCGGGCTCACTGCCCAGGTCGACCTCTACACCCTGGCTGTCACGAAACCGCCGGGGAGACGGCTTCCGCGGCAGGTGCGTCGCCAGCTGAAGGACTGGCAGGAGCGAATGCTCGAAGCCTGGGAACGTGTCATCAGCACTGATCGGAACGAGGACAATGGCACCGACGACTGAACATATCGCCTCTGATCACATCGTCTTTGACGCGAGTCCGGTGCGGTCTCAGTGGTGCCGTCGGCACATCGAAGGGACGCTTGAAGGGCTCTCGCTAACTCGGACCGAAGGCATCTGGCAATCGCTGCTGGAGGCTCATCAGTGGCTCCCTCACAACCGCACCGTGGTCGTTGGTGACCTGCACGAGCTGACTTCCTCACTGACTCTGGACGAGCTTGCGGCGGGGCCGTCGCTCCTTGCATACGTTCTCTTGGTTCGGACCGCTCTGGACAAGAGGCGACTGGCCGAACCGGACATCGCTCTTCGGCTGAACGACGACAAGTTCTTCGTGTTTGACCTGCAGTGCACCAAGAAGGCTCGCGAGAGCGCACAGCTCGAGCTCATGGGCGAATTCTTCCGGGGCTTCATCGAGCGACTGCAGCCAGACAGAGTGCGTACCGCTAGGTTCTCGGCGATCGACGGCATCCTCTGGCTCGAGTTTGGCGATGGCTTGAATCGAGCTGCGCAGTGGGATGCTCTGCCGCTCGCTAGGCAGGTGGGGTTCAAGCCGGTGAGTGCATCAGCCCGCGAGCATGGCCAGGCGGTACAGCTAGTCGATGCCGGGGGCCATGAGGTGGACATCGATGCTGGCGCTCTGCGCGCCCTCGTCGACCCAGCCCATCTTGCTCGCCTCGAGGACGAGGATCAGGCTCTGAGACTACGCATGGGGCTGAAGCTGCGCCGCGTGAGGGAGCAGCTGGGCCTCAGTCAAGAGCAGGTTGCAGAGCGGAGCGGTATCGCTCAGGAATCGCTGAGTAGGATTGAGACGGGCCGTCGGGATCCGAGGCTTGAGACGCTCAGGAAGCTGGCGAAGGGACTGGACATGACGCTCTCTGAACTTCTAGGGAGTCTCTCGTCGTCGGATTGAGCTTCTCCACACATGTATGCGATAGGTAGTGGAATGCTGGGAGGTCCCAGCGGAGCGTTCTTGTTCCACCGCGGTAGCGATTCTCACCCAATCTCGCGAAAGAAGAGCCATGCCTCTCACATCCCTTCCTGAACGCGTCGACGACTGGTCGACCTTTCGGCAACTTCTCCTCGAGACGGCGCGCTATGCGGTGGGCTGCATTGAGGCGGCAGCCGGACTGGGATTCCCGCCCAACGTCGATCCAATCGAGAAGGCGGTGGTCCGAGCGCACATGGTGCGAATCGGCAAGCTGCTTGACGCCTATGTAGCACTGCTCGAGACGGGTCGCACCGACTCTGCGCCAGCTCTCGGCCGCACCATGATGGAGGCGGTGATTAACCTGGAGTACCTGCTCAACGCGGATGACGTCGCAGCCGCCAGCAGGGGGTTCATCTGCCGCTCAGTTGAGTTCCTCCTGAAGCCGGTTCGCTACCACGAAGAGCAGATCGAGGCTCCAGAGCGCCCCGAGCAGGCGTCTGAGGGCGAGATCGAGGCTTTCATGAGGAGCATCTCGCCCCTGGTGGACTTGCAGGTCGCGGCAAGCATGATTCTGCTGCGAGCGGGCCTCATCGGGGAGGGTGAAGACGCACGTGGCTACCTGCAATCGAGTGCAGGCAAGGCTTCATTGAAGGCATGGCCCAGCGGAATCGCTAGTCGAGCGCAGGGTGACACAGCCAGGGCCATCTACAACATCTGGTTCGCGAATGGTTCCCTCACAACGCATCTCAACTGGTCGACGCTGGAGCAACAGGATCTGTGGACGATAGACGACTACTCGGCCAACTGTGGAAACTCGATTCTCGAGACACGAGATGCCATCGAAGTGCCTACGTGGTGCGTGAACACCGCGAGGCGGTTCGCCCACATGCTGTCGGGCAACCCCGAGGCGAGCGCCCTAGAGCACGAGCTCCAGCTCGTTGAGGACTGGTTTCTCGCAGCGGATCAGCTGGAGCGCAGTGAGATCAATCGGCTGGTCAGTGAGTCCGGCGACCTTGCCGACGAAGAAGATCTGGAGGACGAGCCGAGCTGAGCACCGTATTGGTCTTGCCGGCGGGTTGCCGGCAAGTCGACTTGACGCGGCTCGTCCGCATGTGACGACGCTCGAGCATCAGCGTAACGTCGAAACCCGGGATCGTGAGGAGAAGAGCTGATGCAGCGCAAGTACCTCGGAGACGCCAAGGACTGCTTCAAATGGGACTACCTGCATTTCCTGGTTGAGGCGCTTGGGCACCAGCAGCTCCAGATCGTCTGGATGATGAACCCAGACGACCCCGGCTCGGACGGCTACCCTCCCGAGAAGTACCCCGGTGACCCGAGAATCCTGGGTCTCTGCGATCTGCTGAGGAGCAGGCACGACCCGGAGCTGCTGGCTGATCTCCCGCAGCGAATGGCTGCCAGCTATTCGGTCGCGCTGTACGGATCGCACGAGCACATGCTGGACAGGGATCGGAATGCGTACTTCGCGGACATCGTCAGCGAGCCCGCTCAGTGTCTCTTCCTCGATCCTGACACCGGATTCGAACCTCGAACAGCCACTGTGAAGCACGTTCGCTACCAGGAAGGGAACGCACTTCTTGGGAGAGTGGCCCCGGGTTCAGTCGTCACCGTTTACCAGAACTTCACCTACGTGCCATTCCCCGAGCACCTCAGGGTCATCCGCCGGCGCTTCGGGGACCACGAGTGTTCGGCCGTCTATTCCGACTCGCCGTACTACTCGATTATGCTCATGAGCATGACGACTGATGACGAGACGACCTCGCGCCTGCGTGAGGCGAATGATGAGTATGCGAAGGTTCGGCTCGGCGTGAAGGTGCTCACGTAGTCCGTCGCCATTCCTGCCGACACGTTGCCGACAAGACGCCTCGTCACGGTTCCTCACTGACGAGCACCCGCGGGCATGCAGTTCGCTCAGGAACCTGGACTGTGCAGCACAATCGCGTCTGGCTCACTACTCCTGCGCACCGCCGACTGACGACTGCAAAACCTCCATCGCCGGTTCAACTCCGGCCGCCGCCTCCAGATCCTTCTCCTGTATCCAAGGCTCGACGACCAGCGCGAGGCCGTGGACTGCCTCCGCGCCGACCTGGAGCCACACGATCCCGACGCCCGGCCGCGTCCGATCTGCCCTCAGTCTCCGGAGGGCCAAGCCCTGCGTGACGCCGTCTCACGGGCAGCGAGCCTTCACAAGTACCCGACGCGCCCGCCAAGATGGAAGCGAGGCCGGGCCGTCCTGCGACCGTGAGTCATGGGTCGACGCCGACGGCGGATCAAGGATCGGACGGCGCGGACGCCGGGAGTGTCCGCGAGAAGGTGGTGGCAGCGCTTGCTGGTTTGGCTACACGACGATCTTCGTCGTTTCCGCGCTGGTCCTGCACTTCGTCATCGAGGGGGCCGTGACGCTGGTCATGGGCGTGGTCGCCACGAACAGAGCACAGTCGGTCGCCGTCCCCCGTCTCGCCTGCGCAGTCTGGGGCCGTACTAGCCCAGCAGGGCTTCGCGCGTCAACGGCATGTCCGAGGCGCCGTCCGCGCGGGGGCGCACGGCGAGCACCTGGTGGACCGTGGTCCTGCCGCGGGTGAAGTTCTCCGCCGACCCGGCCATGTAGAGGCGCCACACCCGCGCTCGCCCGCCGCCCGCGATGCGGACCGCTTCATCCCAGTCCTCCTCGAGGTTCCGTACCCAGTGGCGCAGCGTGAGTGCGTAGTGCTCGCGCAGCGACTGCGTGTCGCGCACTTCGAAGCTGCGCCCCGCCATCGCCTGGGCGACGATGCCGACCTCGTGCAGCTCACCGTCCGGGAACACGTAGCGGCCGGCGAACGAGGCGCGCGACAGGCCGCGGCTGCCGCGCGGCCGGCAGATGCCGTGGTTCAGCAGCCGGCCGCCGGGGCTCAGCAGCGCGTGCAGGCGGCCGAAGTACTCGCCGAGGCGCGACGCGCCCGACGTGTTCGAACATCCCGATGCTCGAGATCGCGTCGAAGGGGCCGTCGGCCACGTCGCGGTAGTCCTGGAGGCGGACGTCGACGCGGTCGCCGAGGCCCGCGACCGCGACCGCGTCGCGCGCGTACTCGACCTGGCGCCGCGACAGCGTCACGCCGACTGCCTGCACGCCGTAGTGCTCGGCGGCGTGCATGGCCATGCCGCCCCAGCCGCAGCCGACATCGAGGAGCCGCATCCCGGGCCGCAGGCCGAGCTTGCGGCAGATCAAGTCGTATTTGGCCCGCTGAGCCTCGGCCAGCAGCGTCTCCGGCGTGGCGAAGTAGGCGCACGAGTAGGTCATCGTCTCACCCAGGACGAGGCGGTAGAAGTCGTTGGACACGTCGTAGTGGTGGGCGATGGTTTGGGCGTCACGGGCGCGCGAGTGTCGGGCCCCGTGCAGGCGCGCCTCCTCGGGCGGCGGCTCGAGAGGGCGGCCCAGCGCGCCCGTGGCGCGCGCGGCCGCGAGCAGCCGCCGCCCGCCCTCCAGGCGCGCCCTCCAGCCGCTGGGCCGGTCGGCGGGCGAGAGGAGCGCCTGCAACCTGAAGAGCGAGTAGATGTCACCCTGGACATCGATCTCGCCGGCGACGTAGGCGCGAGCCAGACCGAGTTCGTTCGGCATCCACAGGACACGCCGCACGGCGTTCGGCGAGGAGAACAGGACGGTCGCGCCGTTGCCCTTGGCCGGGTCGCGGCCGGCCGCGTCGGCGCTGGGCCCGAGCTCGCTGCCGTCCCAGAAGCGCATGCGCAGGGGTGGGTCACCACGGCACAGGTGGCGGACCAGGGGCAGCAGCGCTTCGGCGGCGCCGGACATGTGCGTGAGTATATCGATGAGGAGGGCGTGCTTGAAGCGGCGTGGGTCTCGCGTCAGGCGACTCCTCGGTCTGAACGGACCAAACGGCGGCGTGGGGCAGCCGCGGTGGTACAACGTCTCTGTGGAGAGCGGGGTCCTCGACGGTACCTGGGGACGTCGCGAGTCCTGCCGGACACGTCAGGGAGGGAGTCATGCCACGCTTCATCGCCGTTCACCCCGGATCGTTCAAGGAGGAGGACCTCGCTGGTCTCGCACAGAGGAGGGGAGAGATGCCCGCGGGCGTCACCTGGCTCGGCACGTGGTGTGGGACGAGTGAGGGCGTCACGTACTGCGACTGGGAAGCGCCCGACGCGGCTGCTATCGCCGGTGTCCTGGAGTCGTTCCAGGTCCCCGTCGACGCAGTGCACGAGGTACGGCGTTTCGAGCCGGACGCCGGGAGGTTCGTCGCCTGACCCCCCACGACATCGGTCCCCACTTGCCGAGAGGAGGGCGGGAGCGCGAGACTGTGTGCAGCGGGACACGGCCGAGCGGGAGGACGGCATGGCGAGGAGCGAGCATCCGGACATGATCTACCGCGCCCTGGGGACGACGGGCGAGACGGTCTCGGCGATCGGCGTCGGCGGCTTCCACCTCGGTATGCCCGAGGTCGACGAAGCCCTCGCGATCCGCATCGTCCGCGAGGCCATCGACCGCGGCATCACCTTCATGGACAACTGCTGGGACTACAACGACGGTCTCAGCGAGGTCCGCATGGGCAAGGCGCTGCGCGACGGCTACCGCGACCGGGCCTTCCTCATGACGAAGATCGACGGGCGCTCCAAGGCGGAGGCGGCGAAGCAGCTCGACGAGTCGCTTCGCCGCCTTCAGGTCGACCACATCGACCTGGTCCAGCACCACGAGGTGATCCGCTTCGAGGACCCGCACCGCATCTTCCGCGAGGGGGGCGCCAACGAGGCGCTGGTCGAGGCCCGCGAAGCCGGCAAGCTGCGCTTCATCGGCTTCACCGGCCACAAGGACCCGCGCGTCCACCTCGACACCCTCGAGGTCGCGGCCGAGCGCGGATTCGCGTTCGACGCCGTGCAGATGCCCCTCAATCTGCTCGACGCCCACTACCGCAGCTTCGGTCGCCAGGTACTTCCGTGTCTCGTGGACCACGGCATCGGCGTCCTCGGCATGAAGAGCATGGCCGAGGGCTACCTGCTCAAGACCGGCACAGTGACACCGACCGAGTGCCTGCACTACGCGCTCGACTTGCCGACGTCGACGGTGATCACCGGCATCGACAGCCTCGCGATCCTCGACCAGGCGCTCGAGGCGGCGCGCACGTTCCGGCCCCTCACCGCGGAACGGCGGGCCGCGTTGCTGGCGAAGACGGCGAAGGTCGCGGCTGGGGGCAGGTTCGAGCCTTTCAAGACGACGTCGCACTTCGACGGCACGGCCGAGCACCCGGAGTGGCTCGGGGAGGAGCCGGAGCCGGTCTGAGCCAGGCCGCCCGGCCCACGGCGTCCCGCGGTCCGCGTGACGTCGCCCGGCCGGCTTACGCCGCGTGCGGCCTGCCTTCCTCGGCGAGACCCGCGAGTGCTACCATCTCCGCAGGAGGCCGTCGCCGCTCTGCTTCGGCCGTCGAGATAGAGGGGGCACCCATGAGACCGTTCACCCTCACGGCCTTGCTGGCCGTTGCGCTCGTGCTGCTGATCGGCGCCCCCGTGGCCGCGGCCAGGTCCGGCGACCACGCGTGGTTCGGCTCCGTGTTCAGCACGGGAGGGGCGGGCGACGAGTCGGCGGTGGCCGTGGCCACCGATGCGGCGGGCCGGCCGATCGTCGTCGGCAGCGCCATCACCGCGCCCGCCGGCGACCTCGACATGCGCATCGCCAGCTGGACCACGCTCGGCGTCTGGCGTTGGACCTCGGTCGAGAACTACTGGGACAACCCGGACAACCCCGCCTCCGACGACAGGGCTGCCGGCGTGGTCGTTGACGACGCGACCCAGTGCGCCTATGTGGCCGGCACGACCCAGGGAGTGACCACGGGCAACGACATCGTGCTGCTCAAGGTCGCCGACGGGCTGGGAGGCTGGCTCCCCGGCGACATCGTCTGGGCGAAGACGGCGAGCGCGGCCGTCGGCCGGGACGACGAAGCGGAGGCGGTCGCCAGGGACAAGGCCGGCAACGTCTACGTGACGGGCGGCATGGAGAGGGCTGACGGCACCATGGACGTCGTCACCGTCAAGTTCCTTCCCGACGGGACGGTGGACTGGAAGCTGACCCACAACAACTCGACGACGCGCTTCGACCGTGGGCTGGCGATCGCCGTCTACGGCTCCTCCGTGTACGTGGCCGGCCTCAGCAACCGCAGCGGCCACGGCGACGACCTCGTGCTGCTCAAGTACACCACCGGCGGCGACCGCCGCTGGGTGCGCTACTTCGACGATCCGCTGCCATCGCCACGAATCCGTCGAGGGCATCGCCGCGAACGCGGGCGCCGTCTACGTCTGCGGCAGTGGCAAGGCGACGGCGACCAAGCCGGGCGACGCCCTGCTGGTCAAGTACCTGAACGACGGCCGGTTCGCGTGGGCGAAGTGGGCGGCAGGCAACGCCGGAGGGAGCGACGCCTGGTCGGACGTCGCCGTGGACGCCAGGGGAAGGGCGCACGTGACCGGCTACCACAAGCGGACCGCGACCGGATACGACATCGTGACGGGGATGTATGCGATCGACGGCACGCGCTCGTGGCAGGCGGGTTACTCGACCAGCGGCAGGACGACGGACATCGGGACCGCGATCGCGGTCGATGCGGACGGGCCGCGCCTATGTCAGTGGATGGCGCACGGGGACGGACGGCGACACGGACGCCGTCGCTCTGAAGTACGGGGCGGCAGGGACGACGCTGTGGACCACGGTGTTCCCGGACCCGGCCAGGTACCCGATCGGCCCCTGGCGGGAGGTGGACGCCGGCGACGACATGGCTCAGGACGTGGCGATCGCCGGCGCGTACGCCTTCATCGTCGGCGGCCAGTCGGTGGACCACGTCCCCGGCGTCGACACCGATGTCTTCGTGCTCGCGATCGCGCGCTGACCGTCACATCAGAGAACCACGTTGGAGGCTTCCATGGCGGGGATGGTCCCTGAAGACGTCTACGAGCTGACCGGGGTCACCGACCCGCGCGTGTCGCCCGACGGCGCGACGGTCGTCTACGTCGTCATCGGCGTCGACGAGAAGGCGAACCGCTACCGGGGCGCCATCTGGCTGGCGGCGCTCGACGGGCAGACTGAGCCGCGGCAGTTCACGAGCGGCGCGAAGAGCGACGCCGAGCCGCGATGGTCGCCGGACGGCTCGGCGCTCGCCTTCACCTCGAACCGCGACGGCGACACGATGCAGCTCTACGTCGTGCCGGTCGCCGGCGGCGAGGCGCGCAAGCTCACGGCGCTCAAGGAGGACGTGACGCAGCCGGTGTGGTCGCCGGACGGCACGCGTCTTGCCTTCGTCGCCCGCGTGCCCGATCCGGCGTACGACGAGAAGGACGACAAGCGCCGGTCGCCGCGTCGCTTCACGCGACTGCAGTACAAGCTCGACGACGTCGGCTGGACGGCCGACCGCCCGCAGCACCTCTTCACCGTGCGGGCGGACGGCTCCGAGCGAGCCGGTCCAGCTCACCGCCGGCGACTTCGAGGACTCTGCGCCGGCGTGGTCGCCGGACGGAGCGACCTTGGCGTTCGTCTCGGCCCGGCACCCCGACTGGGACCTCGAGATGGCCAACGACATCTACCTGGTCGAGGCCGTCGGCGGCGAGCCGCGCCGCCTCACCCAGGGCGGCGGCTCGTTCGGGCGCGTCTCGTGGGCGCCCGACGGCGCCCGCCTTGCCGCGACGCGGCTGCCCAGGCGTCCACGACGACCCGAGGCACGTGCAGATCGCCGTGGTCGACGCCGCGAGCGGCGACGTGCGCCTGCTGACCGAGTCCCTCGATCGCAACTGCGAGCCGTACCCGCCGTCGCGCGAGCCAATCTGGGACGGCGACGACCTCGTGTTCACGGTCGAGGACCGCGGCAGGACGCACCTGTACCGCGTCGCCGCGGACGGTTCGGGGGCGCCCGGACCCGTCGTCGGCGGCGAGCGCGTCGTCACGGGGTTCGACCTCGCGGGCGGGCGGCTGGTCTTCACGGCGAGCGAGGCGACGGCGCTCGAGCGAGCTCTTCGTGGACGAGCGCCGTCTTACGAGCGTCGGCGACGCTTTCGCCGCCGCGCGCGAGCTTTCGCCGGTCGAGCGCTTCACCGCGGTATCCGCCGACGGCAGTGCAGTCGACGCGTGGATCATGAAGCCGGCCGGCTTCGAGCCGGGACGTGCGTACCCGACGCTGCTCAACATCCACGGCGGGCCGTATGGGCAGTACGAGATCGGCTTCTTCGACGAGTTCCAGGTGTACGCGGGCGCGCGGATACGCGGTGGTCTTCTGCAACCCGCGGGGGTCCTCCGGCTCGGGCGAGCAGTGGGCGCGGGCGATCAGGGGCTCCGGATCCGGCGACCCCGGCGACCCCGGGCCCGGGCTGGGGCTCTGTCGACTACGAGGACTGCATGGCGGCGATCGAGGAGGCCGTCGCCGGTTCGACTTCGTCGACGGCGAGCGACTCGGCGTGATCGGCGGCTCGTACGGCGGCTACATGACCTCGTGGATCGTCGGCCACACCGACCGCTTCAAGGCAGCGGTGTCGGAGCGCTCCGTCAACCAGTTCGTCTCGGAGTGGGGCTCGAGCGACTTCGGCTGGGACATGAAGGGCTACATGGGCACGTTCCTCCACGAGGACCCCGACGGCTACATGCGCCTGTCTCCCGCGACCTACGCCGAGAACATCCACACGCCGCTCCTGATCCTGCACTCCGAGAACGACCTGCGCTGCCCGATCGAGCAGGGCGAGCACCTCTTCGTGACCCTGCGCCTGCTCAAGCGCCCGGTCGAGATGGTCCGCTTCCCGGCCGAGTCGCACGAGCTGACGCGGTCCGGCAACCCCGTCCACCGGGTGCAGCGCTTCAACATCGTGCTGGAATGGTTCGACCGCTACCTGAAGGAAGGACGGCAGCCGTGAGGACGACCGTCGAGTTCACGTCTGCCGAGGAGCGCAAGCGCATCGTCGACGGTGCGATGGAGCTGCTCGAGGTCGTCGGCATGCGCTTCGGCGCCGGCGACGCGCTCGAGGCGCTGGGCGAGGCGGGGGCCAAGGTCGACCGCGCGGCGGGCGTCGCGCGCATCCCGCGCGAGATGGTCGAGCGCGCGATCGCGCAGTGCCCGCGCGAGATCGTGCTCGGCGGCGCCACGCCCGAGGACGACTGCGTGCTCCAGGAGGGCGTGCCGCACTTCCTCAACTCCGGCACGCCGACGACGATCCTCGACTTCCGCACGGGAGAGCGACGCGAGGGCGTCGCCGCCGACCTTCGCGAGGCCACCACGGTGCTCGACGCGACGCCGACGGCGAGCATCATCTGGGCGCTCGTCTCGCCCGGCGACCTCGCCCCCGAGCGGCGCACCCTCGAGGAGCTCGCCCTCATGCTGGCGTGCACGAGCAAGCACATCCAGCACGAGATCGAGAGCCGTGCGCAGGTCGAGCTGCTCGTGCGCATGGCCGAGGTCGCCGGCGGCAGCGTCCGCGAGCGCCCGCGCGTGAGCGTCGTCTGCTGCACCGCCTCGCCGCTCTCAGCGCACAGCGAGCTGCTCGATTCGTCTCACCGACCTGGCGGCGCTGGGCGTCCCGGTGCTGGTCCTCCCGATGCCGATCACCGGCGGCACGGCGCCGCTCACCGTTGCCGCGACCGCGACCATGAACATCGCCGAGTTCTTCGGCGCGGCGACCGCGATGCAGCTGCGCGCCCCCGGCGCGCCGCTGATCCTGGGCGCCGCGCCCGGCCTCCTCGACATGAAGCAGACCACCTTCGCGTTCGCCGCCCCGGAGGCGGCGCTCGCCTCCGCGGTCTGCGTCGAGGTCGGCCACTCGCCTCGGTCTCGCCTGCATGGCGCCCGGTCAGTCCACCGACGCCAAGCACCCCGGCATCCAGGCCGCCTACGAGAAGATGCTCAAGGGGTTCGCGGTCACGGCGACGCGCGCCGACCTCATGACGGGCATCGGCATGCTGCACGCCGCCAACCTGGCTTCGCTGCCGCAGATCGTCATCGACGACGAGATGGCGCGGCATGATCCTGCATCTCCTCGCCGGCCCCGAGGTCTCGGAGGAGACCCTCCTCATCGAGATGATGAAGCGCATGGGCTTCGCCGCGGACTACCTGCTCGAGAAGGACACGAGCCGCCGGCTGCGCGCCGGCGAGATCTTCTCGCCGACCGTCTCCGACCGTCAGTCGTACGAGCACTGGGCGGCGGCGGGCAAGGACGAGCTCGCGGTCGCGAGCGACCGCGTGCTCGAGATCCTCGCCGCCGCCGACGAGCGCGGGCCGCTGCTCGACGCCGCCCAGCTCGCCGAGCTCGAGGCCTGCGTGGCCGCGGCCGCGGCCGCTGTGCAGGCCTGATCGACTGCGGGCGCGGGCGGGGGCCGGCTTCAGCCGGCCCCCGCCCGCGCCCGCGTCTGGCAGCTGCGCCACGCATCCCTCCGACGCTCGGCGCGCCGTCGGGCGCCCCCATGGGTATAAGCAGGACAGGAATCATCCGCTTTCACCCGGGGAGTGACCTTGGCAACCGTCCGCGACAGGAGCATCGATGTGCAGCCCGCTCTCGCGCGGCTGCTCTCACGGCCGCGCTACGAGGTCATCCCGGTCCGCGGGATCGAGGAGAAGGTCGTCGCGCTTCCCCTCGGCAGCACCGTGACGGTGACGGCCTCGCCGGCACACGGCATCGGGAGAACGGTCGACGTCGCCGAGGCTCTGGCGTGGCGCGGGTACGAGGTCGTCCCTCATCTGGCCGCGCGAATGATCGAAGGGCGCGGCGAGCTCGAGGAGATCGTCGGGCGGTGCGCCGCCGCCGGCGTCACGGAAGCGTTCGTCATCGGCGGAGACGCGTCGCCGCCCGCCGGCCGCTACTCCGCCGCGGCCGACCTGCTCGATGAGCTTGCGGACCTCGACCACCCGTTCGCGCGCATCGGCATCGGCGGCTACCCGGAAGGTCACCCGCTCATCGCCGACGAGCGGCTGCTCGAGGCGCTGCGCCGCAAGCAGCCGCACGCCGACCACATCGTCACCCAGCTCTGCTTCGACGCCGGCGCCCTCGTGCGATGGATCCGCTCTCTGCGCGACGCCGGCATCGAGCTGCCGGTCACCGTCGGGCTGCCGGGCGCCGTCGAGCGCGGCAAGTTGGCGGAGATCTCGCTCAAGACCGGCGTCGGCGCGTCGTTGCGCTACCTGCGCATGCACCGCCGCGAGGTGCTCAGGCTCTCACGCTCGCGGCGCTACGACCCGACGCCGCTGGCCGGCGCCATCGCCGCGCATCTCGACGAGCCCGGGCTCGGCATCGCCGGCGCCCACCTCTTCACCTTCAACCAGGTGGAGGAGACCCGCGCCTGGGTCCGACGCGTGGCCGCGGAGCACGTCGCGGCGTAGGTCACGCGGGGCGCGGCGGTCGTCGCGCCGATCGCCACGCGACACGTGAGGCTAGCCGGCACTCCCCGCCCACGGCACCTCGAGCTCGACGTACGGCGCCGTGCACGGGTTGCCCGAGGCGAGCCACATCCGCCGCTCGGTCAGGTCCATGACGAGCGAGGCGATGGTCGCGTACTGATCCACGACGACCGCCCGCGTGTCCTCGTGTGAGCAGACCCCGAAGGGGTGACCGGCGTGGTCGGTGAACGCCGTCTGCAGGCGCGACCTGCTGGCCGGCCCCTCGCTCCTTCTCAGCAACGACGTCAGGCGCGCGTGGCGGAAGAGACTGTCCGGTCCGGTCTGGAGGCCGATGTCCCCGGCCGTGAAGCGCGGCGACACGAAGTGGTTGGTGTGCACCGCGAGGCCCTCGTTGGGCACGTCGACGAGCACGTTCTGCGGTCCGCCTGGAAGACACTCCGCGCCCATCGCGAGGCCGTCGCCGGAGGCGACGAAGAAGTTCGCCGAGGACGACCTCGTCGCGCGGTACAGGCGGGAGAGCGCGTCGGCGACGCTCTCGGACTCGTGCAGCGAGCGCAGGATGACGTGATACGGCACCACGGGCTCGGCGGCGTCGAGGTCGCTGACGAGCGTGTTGGTCACGACGCCGACGCCGTTCGCGTTCATGCCGGTCTTGGCGAGGAGGCCCGCCTCGACGACGGTCACGTAGGCGGGCCCGTCGTCGGGGCGGGCCTCGAGCACGATGGTCGTGTCGCGCGTGTGGATGAGCCAGTCCCAGTTCTGGGCGAGCAGGGTGTGGCCGTCGTCCGTCGCCTCGGGGAGGGCGACGACGGCCGTGCACTCGCCCGGGTTCGGAGGCGGAGTCGCGGCCGCGTCTTCGCCGCCCGGGCGGTGCAAGGCGCTCGACCCGTGCGGCGCACACCCGAACATCACCTCGCTGCGCAGGTTGAGGGCGAGCAGGTCGTCGAACTCGAGGCCGGCGCCCTCGGCCATGCCGTCCAGCTGGGTGAGGCAGCGCCCGTCGTAGGCGCCGATCGCGGGCACGAAGGCCTGCGCCTTGCGGCGCGCCTCGGCCCAGCTCATGTGGGCGTAGTAGTCGAACACCGCCGTGTACGCTTCGATCGAGCGCCGAATCCTCGCGCGCGCCGCGCGCCCATACTGGCGGCCGAGCTCGCGCGGCGCGCCGCAGGCGACGACGCGCGGGTAGCCGTGCGCTTCGCGATCAGTCATCTTCACTCCGTTCCAGGGCGGCGTCCGCCCGTTCGGCGACCTCGCGGGCCGTCGCGACCCACAGATCGGCGTGTGCTTTCATGACGTCGATCAGCTCCCGCAGCATGGCCAGCCTGCTGGGACGTCCGGTCAACTGGGGGTGCATGGTCAGGACGAAGAGGCCGCCCAGGAGGCGGATCCCCTCCAGTTCCTCCTTCCAGATCTCGAACACCCTGGACGGCGCCGAGATCGTCTTGTCCCAGCTCGAGGCGCCGTCGAACCAGAAGTGCGGCGCGTCGTCGAGCATCCACTGCACGGGGAGCTCGATGAGCGGCGAGCCCTCGTGCCTGTACGGCCGCAGGTCGTCCATCATGTTGGACGAGTACAGGATGCCCTCGCGGGCGAGCAGCCCGAGCGTGCGCTCACTGAAGTCCCAGGACGGAGAGCGGTAGCCCGCGGGGTCCGCGCCCAGCGCTCGCAACACCTCAAGCGAGCGGCGCAGCTCGTCCTCCTCTTCGTCTGGCGAGAGCGCCGCCGGCGAGCGGTGCGTGTAGCCGTGCAGCGCCACCTCGTGCCCGCCGGCGAGGATCTCCCTCACCCTGTCCGGGTATCGGGCGGCGACGGCCCCGGGCACGAAGAACGTGGCGCGAAGATCCACGTCCGCGAGCAGCGCGAGGATCAGCGGCACCCCGACCTTGGGTCCATAATGGCCCTGCGAGAGGACGCCGGGGCGGTGCGCGTTGTGCGGGTCCTCGGCGAGCCACACCTCTTCGGCGTCGAAGTCGAAGGACAGGATGGCGCCGGCGGTGGTGCCTGATGGCCACATGGTCGCTCCCAGCTGCCGCTCGGTGGACGTGCCGATTGTAGTCCAATCGGCGCCGCGGTCAGGGCGCCGCGGTCAGGGCGCCGCGGGGGAGGCGGCGTCGGGCTTCGCCCGCGCCGCCTTGAGCGACGGCGCCGTCCCGAGCACCGAGCCGAGCAGGATCAGCGGCAGCCCCACGGCGATGCCCGTGGTGAACGGCTCGCCCATCAGCACGACGCCGAGCAGGACCGCCACCAGCGGGTTGACGTAGGTGATCACCGTGGAGCGGGCGGGCCCGACCTCGTGGATGAGCGCGAAGAAGAGCGCGAACGCGAGCACCGTACAGACGAGGGCCAGCGTGACCACGGCCGCCACCGTCTCCGCCGACACCGACCCGGGCGAGTCGAGCAGCCCCATCGGCGTGTAGATGGCGGCGGTGATCACCAGGGAGGCGGCGACGACGGCGAGGTTCGGGAGTCCGCGCAGGCGCCGGCTGATGATGAGCGGCCCGGTCGCGTAGCAGAGGGCGACGACGATGACCTCCGCCATGGCCAGCGGGTCGCTGTCGCCGACGTCGATCCCGACAAGGGCGGCCACGCCGGCGAAGCCGATCGCCAGCCCCGCGAGGCGGCGCGCGTCGAGGCGCTCGGCCACGCCGGCCAGGCGGTACACCACCACGCCCAGCAGCGGGACGGCGGCGACGAGCAGGCCGGCAAGCGAGCTCGAGATGCGCTGCTCGGCGTGGAAGAGCAGCAGCCACGGCACCGCGATCTCGATGAGCGTGTAGGCCGTCACCCACCGCCAGCGGGCGAGGAGGAGCCCGAGGGCGCCGCGACGGAACGCGAACGGCGCCAGCAGGAGCGCCGCCGGCGCGGTGCGCCAGAAGACGAGCGCCGCCGGCGAGAGCTCCTCCACGGCGACGCGGATCAGCAGGTACGGGATGCCCCAGATCACGCACAGCGAGACGAACAGCGTCCAGCCCTTGCGACTGATGGTGCCTCCCCCTCTCGCGTCCCCGGCCTGAGGAGCCGACGCTCAGTCGCCGCTGGCCGGCACGGGGGAGAGGTGCTCGTGGACCGCGAGCCAGCGGCCGTCCTGCTCGCGGACGAACACGATCGTCTCGCGCTCCGTCGACGTCTCGTCCCCTGCGAGCGTCCGGACCGCGCCCTCGATCGTGTGGGTGAACACCGCGACCTCGCCCCAGACCTGCACGTGCTGGCCGGACGAGCGGCAGGAGAGCACGTGGAAGCCGTCCTCGCGCTCCCAGCGTGCCCACTCCGTCTCGAACTCCTCCCTGGACCCGAGCCGTTCCGGCGAGGTGTAGAACACGAAGGTGGCCTCGGGATGGAAGGCGGCGAAGTAGGCCTGCGTGTCGTGGGCGCCGTAGGCGGTCACGATCGCCGCTGCGGCTCGCATGACCTCGGAAGCGGCTGATTCGTCACTCATGGTCCCCCCTCGCTCCGGTCTGACGACGGCGCGAGCCCCCGGATCGTCGGGCTGCCCGTCGTCCCTCTGTCCGCCGATTCTACTCAGCTCGAGGGCCGGCCGTTTCGGCGATCGGTCTGATTGGGCCGGGCCCGTCGCAGGAATCCCCCGCGTCCATGTTGTACACGGTACGCACACCATCGTCTGCGAGGAGAGGGGGAGGGATGCGAGGTTCGCGCGTGGGCGCGGGGGTCATCGTTGCGCTCGTCCTGCTTGTGCCGCTGCTGCTCCCGGCACTCGTCGGGGCGGCCGACGACTCGTACGTCGGCACCTACGAGGGCTGGGGAGAGGGGACCGGCTCGGGCGGAGGCACGGCGACGTCCAAGGTCACGATCTGGCTCGAGGACCTGGGCAGCCAGGTACGCGTCACGATCAAGGCTCATCGGATCGGGGTCGCTTTCGACGCCGAGGGTCCGGAACAGTGGGACGGCGATGCCCTCGTCGTGCCGATCAACGTCAAGAAGCGCGGCATCAAGGTCAGCGGCACCATCAGGGTCGAGCCTGATGGGGCGAACTGGATCCTCACGGGCAACGGCTCCGGGAAGGTTGTGACCTACAAAGGCAAGGGCACTGTCCTCGCCGTGCGGGTCGCGACCGGGGTCAAGGTCCCGGATCTTGGCGACCAGATCAAGGGAGGACTCGAGGCGATCTTCGGCGGGCCGCCGGAGGCCGGCACCGTGCCGAAGGCGGCGACAGAGGGCGGCAAGCTCAAGTCGCCGGAGCCGCCGGCCCAGGTCGAGCAGGTCCCGGAGGCCTCCACATACTCCCTCGCCCAAGCCACGCCGCCGATCCCCGAAGAGGACAAGTGGTATGCCGCGATCATGCTCACGGGGGTCATGTTCATCCTGTTCTTCTTCCTGGTCTTCATCTGAGGGGCGCCGACATGGACGACTTCATCACCATCTACTACTGGATCCGGCTCGCGGTGCTCGGCGCGGTGACGCTGCTGGCGCTGGCGAGCGCCATCCGCATGAGCGCGCGGCGCCCGTACAAGGCGTGGCGCGAAGTCGTGTTCGCCGCTACGGCCGTCGTGCTCTTCGTCGCCCTCTCGGCGATCGTCGGCGTGACCTTCGGCCCCCTCTGGGCCGGCGTGTGTGCTCTTCTCGGCGTGGTGGTCGGCTACTTCGTCAGTCGTGGCCCGCGCGTCGTGGGCGAGGACGGGCGAGCCGCGCTGCGTCGCTCGCCCGTCGTGACCTGGGTCTGGTTCGTCGCCGTCGTGCTCGTGACGGCGACGCTGCTCTTCGCCGAGTCGTACACCTTCGCCCTCTCGATGCTCCTGCTGGCCTTCGCCGTCGGCGTCGTGATCGGCCAGACGGTCGCGTTGCTGAGGGGCGCGAAGGAGGCGGGAGTCGCAGCGTCGCTGCCGGAGCCGGAGACCGGCGCCGCCTGACGCCGCGTCCCCTCTGTCCCCAGGCTGCGGCGGCGGTACAATCCCGGGGTCAGCGCCCCCGAGGGAGGCCCTATGACCGACCTGTGCTATCTGCCCGCCACCGAGGCCCTGCGGCTGTTCCGGGAGAAGAGCCTGTCCCCCGTGGACCTCATGGAGGCCGTGATCGCCCGGGCCGAGGAGGTCGAGCCGGCCGTCAACGCCCTCTGCTTCACCTTCTTCGACGAGGCGCTGGACGCGGCGCGCAAGGCGGAGGACGCCTACACGGGCCACGGCGAGGAGCCGGGGCCCCTCACGGGCGTCCCCGTCGCGCTCAAGGAGGAGATGCCGATCGCCGGGCGGCCCTGGCAGCTCGGCTCGCTGGTGCACCAGCACGACGTGGCCGACCACACGGGCATCCTCGCCGAGCGCGTCCTCGCGGCCGGGGGCATCGTGCACGCGCGCACCACCACGCCCGAGTTCTCCTGCGCCGCCTTCACGCATTCCCGGCTCTGGGGGGTGACGCGCAATCCGTGGAACCCGGAGTACGCCGTCGGCGGCTCGTCGGGCGGCTCCGGCGCCGCGCTTGCCAGCGGCACGGCGACCCTCGCCAGCGGCTCCGACATCGGTGGCTCGATCCGCATCCCGGCCGCCTTCAACGGCGTCGTCGGCTTCAAGCCGCCCTACGGGCGCGTCCCCGAGGAGGCACCCTACAGTCTCGACCAGTACTGCCACGAGGGCCCTCTGGCGCGCACCGTGGCCGACTGCGCCCTCTTCGAGAACGTGATCGCCGGCCCCGACCCGCGCGACCTGGTCTGCCTGGCCCCCAAGCTCGAGATCCCCGACCGCCTGGACGAGGTCCGGGGCATGAAGGTGGCGCTGGTCGTCGCCCCCGGCGACTGGCCGGTCGACCCCGACGTGGCGGCCAACACGCGTGCCGCGGGGGAGGCCCTTCGCGAGGCCGGCGCGACCGTCGACGAGGTGCCGCTCGAGGTCCGCATGCGCGACGTCGTGCGGGCGATGCTCGTCCACTTCGGGGCCATCTTCGGCGCCGACATCATGAGCGAGGTCGAGGCGCACCGCGAGCTGCTGACCCCGTACGCCGTCGCCATGGCGGAGCGTTCCGTGGCCGCCTACCGCGAGATCGGGTTCGCCGAAGGCCTGCGGCTCGAAGCGAAGATCCTGGGCGCCATCGGCGCACGTCCTCGCCGATCACGAGGTGCTCCTCCTGCCCACGCTGGTGACGCGGGGCTTCGTCGCCGGCGACGACTACGTCGACCACGGGCTGACGGTGGCGGGGTGGAGCTGCCGGAGTACTTCCAGGCGATGCTCACGCCGCTCTTCAACATCGCCAGCCGCTGCCCGGTGCTCAACGTGCCGTCCGGCTTCGCCGACAACGGCGTGCCGACCGGGCTGCAGATCGTCGGCCGGCCCTACGAGGACGTGAGCGTCTTCCGCGTCGGCGCCGCCTTCGAGCGTCTGCGCCCCTGGCTGGACGCTCCGGAGCGGCGGCCGCTGCAGGGCACCGACAGCTGAGCTGCGCTCCCGACCCGGGGCCTCCGCGCCGTGGCGGTCACGTGGCGGGGGCGGCCGCGGCGCGAGCCGCGGCCGCCCCCGCCACGCTTCCCTGGGCGATGGCCGCCGCCTCGGTGTCCGCGCCGACGACCAAGCCGGCGAGCCACGGTCCGAGCACCGGGGTGCCGGCCGTGGCGAGCGCGCCCGTGGCGGCAACGGCCTCGAGGGAACTGTCGGCCGACAGCACGAGCGAACCGCGGGCGACCGACTGGTAGGCGAGGTCGTCGGCAGCCCTCGTCCCGGCCGACACGCAGACGAGGTCGCACTGGTGCCGGACGATCCCGGGCGGACCGTCGCCGCCGAGGCGCAGGGACAGCGCCGACACGGGGCCGGTCCCGTGTGCCTGCGCGCCCTCGACCCCGGTGAGGAGCGCGATGCCCGCCGCCTCGGCGTCGCGCGCGAGGCGCTGCCGGATCGCCTGCGGCGGCCGGACATCGGCCACGCAGGCGATCTCGACGCCCCCGTCGTTCAGTTCCAGCGCGGCGGCGTAGCCGCTGTCTTCCGTCGTGAGAACGACGGCTCGCGATCCGGGGCTCACTCCGAAACGCCGCAGCAGGCGTCGGGCGCCCTGGGCCAGCATGACGCCCGGCAGGTCCCAGCCGGGAAACGGCAGGCCCCGCTCGTACCCTCCGGTCGCGAGGACGACCGCGGTCGGCCGCACGAGCAGCAGGTCCGGCCGGCAGTCGACCGCGAGCACGCCTTCCTCGTACCAGGCGATCGCCTCGGCGGAGGTGAGCGTCTCGATCCCGGCGTGATCGCGCACCCGGCCGACCAGGGTTCCCATCGCCTGGGCACCGGGCGCGTCGGCGAGCCACCCGCCGAGCCGGTCGTCCTGTTCGACGAGCAGCACGCCGGCGCCCTCGCCGGCGGCGGCGAGGGCGGCGCTGAGCCCGGCCGCGCCGCCGCCGACGACCAGCACGGCGATGTCGTCACGCCGCCGGCAGCGCGCTGTGGCGAGTCGCTGCGCCGCCTCGAGGCTCGGCAGAGCTCCTTGACCGGCGGCCGACGCGATCGCCCGCTCGAAGACGCCGAACGCTTTCGGCGAGCGGCGGAACCAGCGGTAGTAGAACCCGGGCGGCATGAGGGGTGCGAGCATCTCGGCGGCACGAAGCAGATCGTGACCGGCGTCCGGCCACGCGTGCTCGCGTTCCACGCGCATGCCGTCGCGGACGGGCGTCACGCAGGTGCGCACGCCGGGAAGCCCGTCGACGCGCATCGCGCAGGCCGAGCAGTGCCCCCGCCCGCAACGGTAGCCCCTCGGCCGGTGGTACTTCGAGCTCCGGCCGAAGACGCGCACGCCGTTCGCGAACAGCGCCGCGGCGACACTGTCGCCCTCGCGCGCCGTCAGCGTGCGCCCCTCGAACACGAACTCGAGGTCGCCGCGCTCTCACCGCCGGCCGCCTCCTCCGCCTCACGGACGTCCCTCCGGCGGCGGACGCCACGACCAGTGAGGTCTCGCGGATCAGTCTGGCCCGTCGCGAAGCGCTCGAGGCCGAAGGGCGCAAGCGTCGGCGGCGTCCGTCCCGTGGCGATCAGCTCTGCCATGAGCGCCGCGGCCGCCGGGGCGCCGACGAAGCCGTAGACCCAGCCGCAGTCGAGGTAGAACCCTTCGACCTGCGGCGCCCGTCCGAGGATCGGCGCCACGTCGGCGGTCTGCGACACGAGGCCCGACCAGTGGCGCATCATGCGCACCCCGGCCAGCCTGGGGAAGAGGCGCACGAACTTGGTCGCCATGTCGCGTGCGCCGTCCAGCGTCGACCGGATGCTCGTGCTCGGGACCGGCACGTCCGGCTCGGTCCCGCCGACGAACTCGCCCCTGGTCGTCTGGTGGCAGTAGCCCATGATCGCCGGCGAACTGACGGCCGGGCGCAGGAAGGGCGCGAGCGGCTCGGTCGCCATGGCCTCGAGGCGAAAGGTCTCGACCGGCACGTCGACGCCGGCGAGGCGCGCGATTCCGCGCGCCTGTCCCCCGGCGGCGTCGACGACGACTCCGGCCGAGACACGACCGCGATCGGTGACGACCGCGCGAACGGCGCCCGCGGTGACCTCGATAGCGGTGACGATCGTGTATGGGTGGATCTCGACCCCACGCCGCGCGGCGGCCTGCGCGTACCCCCAAAGGGTCGCGTCGTGATGGGCGAAACCGGCGTCGCGCTGGAAGACGCCCCCGGCGACCATATCCGGGGAGATGGCCGGGCAGAGGGTGCAGACCTCGTCGCGTCCGAGCAGCTCGACGTGCAGCCCGTGCTCCTGCTGGAGCGCGACGTTGCGAGCGCACGCCGCAGCGGCGGCTTCCGTCGAGGCCAGCACGAGGTACCCGGCCTTCGTGAAGAGGACGTTGAAGTCGAGCTCCGCGGAGAGGGTCTGCCAACGTCGGAGGCTGTCGTCGAAGAGCCCGATCCACTCGTCGGTCGCGAAGGCCGAGCGGATCATCTCGCCGTTGCGCCCGCTGGCGCCGGCGCCCGGGTACACGGCCTCGAGCACGGCGATGCGGCCGAAGCGCCGCTGCGCCAGCTCGTACGCGAGCGCGACGCCCTGCAGGCCGCCGCCCACGATGATGGCGTCGTACGCGGCGGCCAGCTCATGCGACGTGGCCCCGGGGATGACGCGGCCGCCTGCGCGGCGGCTGTTCACGACTCGTCCTTCGCCGCCAGCGTCCCCAGGCGCACGGGCGTCACCGGCGGCCGGCGCGGGGGCGCCGGCACCTCGTCGAGGCTGCGGCCGGTCAGGTCGGCGACGAGCCTCCTGACACTCTCGAGACACGTCTTGCCTTGGCAGGGCCCGGTGCAGGCGCCGGTGAAGCGCTTCAGCGTCTCGAGGTCGTCGTAGCCTTCGGCGACCGCGCGCCGCACGTCGTCCACGGTCACGTCCCTGCACAGGCAAAGGATGGTCTTGGGCATCGCCCTCCCGCTACGTCGCTGGCGGCCGACGGGCCAAGCCTACGGGAGCTGCCCGGCCACGCATAGCCCTTCGCCGCCCGCCGGGTGCTAGGCTTGTGCCGTCCGCCGCCGCACGCCAAGGGAGGCCCCGTGGACTTCTTCGAGACGATCGCCGCGCGCTACAGCGTGCGCGGCTACAAGCCCGACCCGGTGCCGGACGAGCTGCTCGAGAAGGTGCTGGAGGCGGCCCGCCGGGCGCCGACGGCGGCCAACCGGCAGCCCTTCCGGCTCGTCGTGATCCGCACCGAGGGGCGCGAGGACGAGCTCAGGCGCGTGTACGGGAGCCGCTGGTTCACGCAGGCGCCGCTCGTGATCGCCGTCGTCGCCGTGCCCGGCGAGGCCTGGCGGCGCATGGACGACAAGCCCTACGACGAGGTCGACGCGACGATCGCCATGGACCACCTGATCCTCGCCGCCGCGAGTCTCGGCCTGGGCACCTGCTGGATCGCCGCCTTCGACCCGGCCGCGGCGCGCGACGTGCTCGGGCTGCCGGACGACGTCGAGCCCGTCGCCTTCACGCCGCTCGGCTGGCCCGACAAGGCGCCCGCGGTCACCGACCGCCGTCCGCTGGACGAGCTTGTCGGCGCGAGCGCTGGTAGACGCGCCGGGGAGGAACCCCCGCCGCGGCGCCGAAACAGTCCTGCGGGGTTGCCGGCCACCAGTGCTCCTTTGGCTCGCTCAAACTGGTCCTTCTCAGCGTGCGGCAACCCCTTTTCTTCGCCCTTCTGCGGCGCGGCCGGGAGCGGCGCGAGAGCGACGACGGAGGCCGCGCGAGGCCGATGGGCCGGCCAGTCGCTCGGGTTGACTTGCCCCGTCAGGCGTCCATAATCGGCCCTTGGTCTGCGGCGAGCGGAATGAGGAGCGGCCCAGACACATGATCGTCTTCGAGAACGTCACCAAGATCTACGACCCGGACGTGGTCGGCCTTCAGGACTTCACCTGCCACATCGGCAAGGGGGAGTTCGTCTTTCTGGTGGGGGCCTCCGGTTCGGGCAAGTCGACCCTCATCAAGCTCGTGCTCAGGGAGCTCGAGCCGGGTGAGGGTCGCATCCTCGTCGCCGGGCGCAACCTCGGCACCCTGCCTCCCCGCAAGGTGCCGCTCCTGCGGCGCAACATCGGCTGCGTCTTCCAGGACTTCAAGCTCCTGCCCAACAAGACCGTCTACGAGAACGTCGCCTACGCCCTCGAGGTCGTCGGCGAGCCGCGGCGCTCGATTCGTCGCAAGGTGCCCGAGATCCTCAACCTCGTGGGCCTGGGCGACAAGACCAACAGCAAGCCTCACGAGATCTCCGGCGGCGAGCAGCAGCGCGTCTCGGTCGCGCGCGCCTTCGTCAATCACCCGCCGCTGCTGCTCGCCGACGAGCCGACCGGCAACATCGACCCCGAGACCGCGGTCGGCATCATGCAGCTTCTGGTCCGCATCAACCGCACGGGCACGACCGTGCTGATCGCCACGCACGACCGCGAGATGGTCAACCGCATGCGCCGGCGCGTGCTGCAGCTCGACGCCGGCCGGCTGGTGCGCGACGAGCGTCGCGGTTCGTACGACCAGTTCCCCGACGAGCCCGAGGAAGGCATCTGAGATGCGCCTGGGCTTCTTCCTCGCCGAGGCTCTCGGGTCGCTGCGCCGCAACTGGGTCATGACCATGGCGGCCGTGATCACCGTCTTCATCTCGACGGCGATCCTCGGCATCGTGCTCGTCACCGACTCGAACCTCGACCAGGGTGCGACCAGCCTCAAGAACAGGGTCATGATCGAGGTCTTCATCAAGGACGAGACGACGCCGGAGCAGCAGAAGGCCTTCGAGCAGAAGGTCACGGCCATGCCCGAGGTCAAGCAGATCACGTTCGTCAGCAAGGAGGAGGCGCTGGACCGCTTCCGCGAGAGCTTCGGCGAGCGCATCACCGCGAGTCTGCCGATCAACCCCCTGCCGGCGTCCTACGAGATCTACGTCAAGGACGCCGACCAGGTCGACATCGTCGCCGCGCGCTTCTACGACGAACCCATCGTCTCGCACACGCCGGGCACCAAGGACGGCGTCCAGTACGCCGCCCAGACGGTGCGCCGCATGCTGGGCACCATCGACCTCATCGAGAAGGGGATGTGGGGGGCGACGGTGCTCTTCTCGGCGGCCGCGATCCTGCTCATCTCGACCACGGTGCGCCTGTCGATCTTCGCGCGCCGACGCGAGGTCGAGATCATGCGCCTCGTGGGGGCCACCAACTGGTTCATCCGCTGGCCGTTCGTCTTCGAGGGCTTCATCGCGGGCCTCATCGGCGCGATCATGGGCGCTCTCTCCGTCTACGCCGCGAACTGGGCTCTGGTGAACTGGCTCGAGAGCTCGGCGCTCGACTACCTCAGCCTGTACAAGTACCCCCTCTGGTGGGAGGGGTCCGGGTGGCCGCTCGGTCTGCTGCCGACCCTCGCGCTGCTCGGCGGCGCGCTGGGCGCCGTCGGCAGTCTGGTCGCCCTGCGCCGCTATCTGCGCACCTGAGCCCACGGCGGCCGGCTACAGGAAACGGCCGCTCTGCCGAAGAAGGTTAGTGACCGCCATGAAGCTGCCGCGCCCCCTCATCCTCGCAGCGCTCCTCGCGGCTCTCATCGCCGGGCTCGTCCCGGCGAGCGCCGGCGCTCTGACCGCCAGCCAGGCTTCAGGACGAGCTCTCGCGCACGCGCGAGCAGCTCGTCCTCATGCAGGAGCGCGTCGCCGCCGCGCGCGAGCGCGCCTCGAGTCTCGACACCCAGATCCGCGACATCGACGCGCGGCTGGGCCGGATCGAGGGGGAACTCGCCGAGACCAGCGGGCAGATCGCGACGGTCGAACACCGCCTCGTCGTGGCGCGCGCCAAGCTCGACCGCCTGCGGGCCGAGCTGCGCGCGAACCGTGCCGCGCTCGAGGTCGCCGAGGACAAGCTCGAGCTGCAGGAGATCGCCTTCGAGCAGCGCGTCGTCATGGCCTACAAGGCCAGCGACCTCTCCTATCTTGACGTGCTCCTCCAGTCGTCGAGCTTCGACGAGCTCGTGCGCAGCCTGCGCGTGGTCAACGACGTCGTGAGCGGCGAGAGCGAGCTCATCGGCGAGCTCGAAGAGGCGCGGGCCGCGGTCGCCGCCCAGCGCCAGGCCCTGGTCGCCAAGCAGGAGGCGGCGGCGCAGGTCGCGGGCGACCTCGAGGAGCAGCGCGCCGAGCTCGCCGCCCTGCGCGCCACGCAACAGGAGCAGCGCGACGCCGTGTACGCGACGCGGGAGGAGAAGGGGGCGACGCTCTCCGCCGCCAATGCCGACCTCGCCGAGCTGCAGCGGCAGGAGGACCGGCTGCTTCAGCAGAGCCAGACGCTCGCCACGATCATCAACGGGAATTCGGGCGGCGGGCACGGCACGGGTGCCATGATGTGGCCCGTCAGCGGGACGGTCACGTCGGGCTTCGGCTACCGCATCCACCCCATCCTCGGCCGGCGGATCCTGCACACCGGGATCGACATCGCCGCCGGCAACGGCGCGCCGATCTGGGCCGCCGACGGCGGCAGGGTCGTGTACGCCACGTGGGTCGACGGCTACGGCAACACCGTGGCGATCGATCACGGCGGCGGTATCTCGACGCTGTACGCGCACCAGTCGAGCCTCGCCGTCGGCTACGGTCAGACGGTGAAGAAGGGCCAGGTCGTCGGGTACGTCGGGTCGACTGGGCTCTCGACCGGCCCGCACCTGCACTTCGAGGTCCGGGTCAACGGGTCGCCCGTCGACCCGATGGGCTACCTGCCCTGAGCCTGCGGGGCGAGCAGGCCCCGTCGGGTTTGCCGCCGCCCACCGCGGGGTCTACCATCCCTGAGTAGTGCGCTCGCTCAAGACAGCTCTCATCGTCATCCTCATCTCGCTCGGCTTTCTCGTCGGCTACTTCGCCGGCTGGCAGGTGAACGGCGACAACGTCGTCCGTCTCACGCCCGACGAGCTCGACGCCGCCGCCACCGCCGGCCAGCTGCAGCAGCGCATCATCGAGGAGCTGCAGGGTCGCTACTACAAGGACGTCGACCCCGACGCCCTCTCGCAGAAGGGCGTGCAGGGCATGCTCAAGTCGCTCGACGACCCCTACACCGTGTACCTCTCGCCGCAGGAGGCGCAGCTGCTCGACGAGCAGACCAAGGGGGAGTACTCGGGTATCGGCGCCTCCCTGCAGAAGAAGGACGGCGGCCTGCTCATCACGAGCGTGTTCGACGGGTCGCCGGCGAAGGCCGCAGGCCTCGGCCCCGGCGACCTCGTCGTCGCCGTCGACGGCAAGAAGACCCAGGGTGAGGCGCTCGAGGCGAGCATCGCCCGCATCAAGGGCAAGCCCGGCACCGACGTCACCCTGACGGTGCGCGAGAAGGGCGCCGAGGACGAGACCGACGTCACCCTGACGCGCAAGACCATCCCGATCCCGCAGACCAGCTCCAGGATGCTGAAGGCGGGTGACCAGGACGTCGGCTACGTCCAGCTCTACGAGTTCGCCGGCGGGGCCGGCGACGACGTGCGCCGCGAGATCGACAAGCTCGAGGAGAAGGGCGCCGACTGGATCATCCTCGACCTGCGCTACAACGGCGGCGGCCTGCTCTCGGAGGCGGTCGACGTGAGCGGGGACTTCCTGCGCGGCGAGGTCGTGTCGACGAAGGGGCTGCACTCGCCGCTCGAGGTCTACAAGGTCGACGAGACGCCGGCCACCGACCTGCCCGTCGTGGTGCTCACCAACGGCTACACGGCGAGTGCCTCCGAGATCGTGACCGGGGCGCTCAAGGACCGCGACCGGGCGACGGTCATCGGCGAGAAGACCTTCGGCAAGGGCGTCGTGCAGAGCATCGTGCCGCTGGGCAACGGCGCCAGCCTCAAGCTCACGACCGCGAACTACTTCACGCCGGACGGGACGAACATCGACAAGAAGGGCATCGTCCCCGACGTCAAGGCGCCCGGACGACCCGAAGACGAAGAAGGACGAGACGCTCGACCGGGCGCTCGCCTTCATCGCCGCGCGGTGACGCGGCGGACCGTGTGACGCGATGACGAGGTCGCCGAAGAGGGCGCCGACCCCAGCCGCGCCGCGACCCTTCCGCGTCGGCCGCTGGGGCCGCTTCTGGTCGCTCGAGCCGATCCGCGGCGACGAGCGCTCCTACCTGACGGCCAAGGGGAGCGTGCCGTTCGAGCTCGACGACCTCGTGCTGGCCGTGCCGGCCCCCGGCGACCGGCTTCGGGTGACCGAGGTGCTCGGGTCGTCGGACAGTCTGGAGGCGGCGCTCAAGGCTCTGATGTACGCCGCCGGCGTGCGCCAGGGCTTCGCCGACGAGGTGCTGGACGAGGCGAGCGCGGTCGGGGCGCGCGCCGCGCGCCCCGACGAGGCTCGCCGCGACCTCGCCGGCCTGCCGACGTTCACCATCGACCCCGACACGGCGCGCGACTTCGACGACGCCATCTCGGTCGCGCGCGAGGGCGACGGCTACCGCGCCCACGTGCACATCGCCGACGTCTCGTACTTCGTCGACGTCGGCGGCGCGATCGACCTCGAGGCGCGCCGCCGCACGTCGAGCCTCTACCTGCCCCTGTGGGCGGAGCCGATGCTGCCGGCGGCCCTCTCGTCCGACCTCTGCAGCCTGCGCCCGCGCGTGCCGCGCAAGTGCCTGACCGTGGAGTGCGCCTTCGACGCCGAGGGGCGGCGCACCTCGACGCAGTTCTACCGCTCGCTCATCAGCAGCGATCACCGGCTCACGTACGGGTTCGTCGACGGGATCCTCGCCGCGCACGGGGCGGCCGAGGGGCTCGAGGTCGCCGCCGCGGAAAGCGGACCGGCGGCCGAAGGCGCGGCCGGGGCCCAGCCTGCGGGCGACGCCGAGTCCGCGCCGGCGGCCGCCGTGAGGCAGGCGCATGCCCCGGCGGCGGTGCCCGACGCGACGACCGAGGCCGACGCCGGCCTGGTCGCGCAGCTCTGCCTGGCCGCCGAGCTCGCCGGCATCCTGCGCCGCAAGCGCTTCGCCCGCGGCGCCCTGCGCATCGGCTCGTTCGAGCCCGAGTACGAGTTCGACGACGACGGCAAGCTGGTCGGCGCGGCGGCGCGCCCCGAGACCGCCTCGCACGCCCTCGTCGAGGAGTTCATGCTCGCCGCCAACGAGGCGGTCGCCGACTTCCTCGTCAAGCGCAAGGCGCGGGCGATCTTCCGCGTCCACGAGCCGCCGGACGCGCAGAGCGCGATCGAGCTGTTCGACCAGCTCGAGGAGCTCGGCGTTCCGGTGGCGGCGCTGCCCGAGGGGGCGCTCCAGAGCGGCCAGCTGGGCGCGGCGTACGCGCGCGCCGCGGCGGCGATCGCCGCCACCAGCGCGCGCGAGGGCCGCGGCCGCCTCTCGTGGCCGACCCTTCTGCTGCGCTCGCTCAAGCAGGCCGTCTACGCGCCCCAGAACCGCGGCCACTTCGGCCTCGCCAGCCCGGGCTACCTGCACTTCACCTCGCCGATCCGCCGCTACCCCGACCTCGTCGTCCACCGCGCCCTGCTCAAGGAGCTCGGCGACGGTCCGGGCGCGCCGCCCGACGAGGAGCTCGTCACCCTGGCGGAGGAGTGCTCGACGGCCGAGCGCAGCCTCGGCAAGACGGAGCTCGACGGCGACGACATCGCCCTCACCTTCCTCCTCGACCGTCGCCTGCACGAGATGGGCTGGGAGACGGCCTTCAGCGGCGAGATCACCGGTCTGGTCCCCGGCGGCATCTTCGTGCGCTTCGGCGGCGTCCACGAGGGCTATCTGCCGATGCGCTCCCTCGGCGGCGAGCGCTTCTCGCTGAGCGAGCACGAGACGGCGGCCGTCGGCGACGCCAGCGGCCGCCGCTACCGGCTCGGCGACCAGGTCGAGGTCAAGGTCGAGCGCCTCGACTTCGTCCGCGGGCGCGTCGACCTCGTGCCGGCGCTCGAAGAGCCCGAGCGGCCCGTCACGGCGCCGGGCCGCATGCCGAACCGGCGCACGACCGGCAGCCGCCCGCCGCGCCGCCGAGCGCCCGGGGCGCGAGCAGATCCGCCGTCGCGGCCGCTGAAGCGGTACCCTAGCTCCATGGCGCGAGAGACGGGCATCAAGCAGGTCGCCGGCAACCGCAAGGCGTACCACGACTACTTCATCGACGAGACCTTCGAGGCCGGCATCGTGCTGGTCGGCACCGAGGTCAAGTCGCTGCGCGAGGGTCGCGTGAACCTGCGCGACAGCTACGCCGAGGTCCGCAACGGCGAGCTCTTCCTGCTCGGTGTCCACATCAGCCCCTACACCCAGGGCAACGTCTGGAACCACGAGCCGCTGCGTCCCCGCAAGCTCCTGCTGCACGCGCGCGAGATCGACCGCATCGCCGGCAAGGTGAACGAGCGCGGCTACACGATCGTGCCGACCAAGCTGTACTTCAAGGACGGGCGGGCGAAGGTCGAGATCGGCCTCGCCCGCGGCAAGAAGCTCTACGACAAGCGCGCCGACATGGCGCAGCGGGACGCGCAGCGCGACGTCGAGCGTGCGCTGCGCGGGCGCGGGGAAGAGTAGACGCCGGAACTGCACGCGCGCGACCGGAGGTGCCCATGGACACATTGACGCAGCAGCAGATCGACGCCGCCCTGGCCGACCTCGACGGCTGGGCCCACGCCGACGGCGCCCTGACGAGGACGTTCCGCTTCGCCGACTTCCCCCGCGCCGTGGACTTCGTCGAGCAGCTCGCCGATGTGGCCGAGTCGATGGAGCATCACCCGGACATCGACATCCGCTACAACAAGGTGACCCTGCGCGCCGTGACGCACAGCGCCGGTGGCGTCACGGCGCGCGACGTCGAGCTCGCCGCCGCGTTGAGCCGCCTGGCGTAGCGGCGGCCGGTCTTCGCCCCTGGCGTGGCCAGGGGCGGTCCCCGGCCGCCCGTGCTACAATCGCAGCCCCTCAGTGCCCTCGTAGCTCAGGGGATTAGAGCGCGCGCCTCCGGAGCGCGAGGTCGAAGGTTCGAATCCTTCCGGGGGCACCACCCATCAACAGTCTCGCCGGTCCGTGCAGGCGCGCCGTCCCTGCAGGCGGCGCGGGAGAGCTCGGGCGCCACGCGAGTGGACCCCGTCACCCTCGCGGGTCCACGCGGCGCCGGGAGCTCGGGCGCCACGCGAGCGGACGGTAGACTACCCGCCGTGGACCAGCGCCCGCCCTCCTCCGCCTACGCCGCCGCGCTCGGCATGACCGTCGCCTTCGGGCTCTCGTTCGTCGCCACCAAGTACGCCCTGCGCGGCTTCCAGCCGATGCTCGTCGCCCTGCTGCGCTTCACCATCGCCGGGTGCCTGCTCTGGGTCGCTGTGGCGGCTGCGGAGCGGAGCGCGAGCGGGTCACGCGGCACGAGCTCGTCGCGGCTCGCCGCGCTGGGCTTCGTCTCGCTGACGATCTACTTCGCCTTCGAGACGAACGGCATCGCGCGGACGAGCGCCTCCGAGGCATCGCTGATCATCGCCACGATCCCGATCTTCGTCACGCTGCTCAGCGCCGCTGGTGCTCGGCGAGCGCGCCGGGTCGCGCCGCTGGCTCGGCATCATGCTCTCGTTCGCCGGCGTGGCGGCGCTGGTGGCGCTCGGCGGCGGCGGAGTCGGCGGCGGCAGCGTCGGCGGCGACCTGCTCGTGCTCTGCGCCGCCGCGACCGCCGCCGTCTACAACCTCATGGCGCGCCGCCTGCTGCTCACGCGGTCCGCGCTGTACGTCACCGCGTTCCAGAACCTGTTCGGGGCGCTCTTCATGCTGCCGCTCGCCGTGGTCGAGGCGCTGCTCGTCGGCGTGCGCACGCCGACGAGCAGCGCCTCCCTCGGCATCGCCTACCTCAGCCTCTTCAGCTCCGTGCTCGCCTACCTGCTGCTCAACTACGCGTTCCGCTTTCTCGAGGCGAGCCGTGTCGCCGTGTTCGTGAACCTGACGCCCGTGGTGGGGGTCGCGGCCGCCTACGTGCTGCTGGACGAGCGGTTCACGGCCGGACAGGCGGTGGCGGCCGTCGTCGTCGTGGCCGGCGTGTGGGTGGCGAACACGGGGTCGGGAGCGAAGGAGGCCGCGGTGGCGGGGTGAAGCGCGCGGGCGGGCGTGAGCGGTGCGAGGCGAGGCGGCGCGGCGCAGCCGGCCCGGCCGCTCAGAAGTCGATCGGCTGGATGTCGCCCCGGTGCAGGGCGGCGAGGAAGTGGCGCGCCTCGTCCTCGAAGTTCTGCCGGCTCACGCGCTGCGCCTCGCGGGCGAGCGCCTGGGTGCCGTGGTAGAGCTCGCGGTTGAGCTGCTCGACCTCCGGGCGGCCCATCACGACGGTGCGCTCGGTCTCGCACTCGGGGCAGCGGAGGCGGAGCCGCCAGGCCGTGTCGCCGGTGCGCTCCCAGTCGACGGGGTGCACGAGGTCGCCGCCGCACACGGGGCAGACGTGCACCTCGGCCGGGCTCGCCACGGGGGAGAGGCCGGGGCCGTGGTCGACGGCGCAGCGCGACTGGGCGGCCGGCGCGGACGCCTCCGGGGCCGCGCCGGCGCTCTGGGCGGCGCGCTCGGAGGCGGAGGCCGAGGGAGCTGGATGGCCGGAGCCGGGACCTTGGTGGTCGAACACCATCATCTCGACGGCGGTCCCGTCGGGGAAGATGAAGAGCTCGATCTTGAAGTCGTCCATCGCTCTGTCCCTGTCGTCCATCCAGCTCCCTCACCCCCGGTATCGGCCTTCGCCGGGGGGCGCTTGAGAGAGTCGGCATAGGACATCCGATGGAGGGGAGCGCCGCGGGCGTGGGCGCCGGGCCTCGGCCGGGCCGGGCGGTATACTACCGGGGCGCCGAAGGCGCCCGACGACCATGTCTCAGGACCGTACCGACACTCACGACCTCGCCCGCCTGCCCGTCGGCATGTTCGACTCGGGCATCGGCGGCCTCACCGTGCTGCACGAGTGCCTCGTCGCGCTGCCCGCGGAGGACTTCGTCTACGTCGGCGACACGGCGCGCTTCCCGTACGGCTCGAAGAGCCGCGCCGAGCTCGAGCTCTTCGGCGACCAGATCGCCCGCTTTCTCGACCGCGCCGGGGTCAAGCTCATCGTCATCGCCTGCTACTCGGCCACGGCGGCGGCGCTGCCCCGGCTGCAGGAGCGCTTCTCGACGCCGATCGTCGGCGTCGTCATGCCGGGGGCCCGCGCCGCCGTGCAGACCTCGCGCTACCGCCGCATCGGCGTGCTCGCCACGGAGGCCACGGTGGCGAGCGAGAGCTACGTGCACGCGATCCACGGCCTCGACGCCGGGGCGGAGGTGCTCCAGCAGGCCTGCCCCGGCCTCGCCGAGTTCATCCAGGCGGGCGACGTCGCGAGCCGCGAGGTCGCCGACGCGGTGCGCGAGTACACCGCGCCGCTCAAGGAGAAGCGCCCCGACGTGGTGATCATGGGGTGCACGCACTACCCGCTCATCGCGCCGCTGCTGCAGCGTCAGCTCGGCCGCGACGTCACGCTCGTGAACCCGGCGGCCGAGGTGGCGCGCGAGGTCGAGGCGATCCTCGATCGCCAGGGCATCGCGCGCGCCGAGGATCGCGAGGGCGTCTACCGGTTCTCGTGCACCGGCGACGTCGAGTCCTTCCGCACCGTGGGCGCGCGCTTTCTGCAGATGCCGCTCGACGAGGTCTCCCACGTGAGCCTCGACGAGCTGGCCGCCGCCTCGGCGTGAACGCCCGGCTGCTCGCCCGCGCCGCCCTCTACGCCGCCGTCTACGCGGTCCTCACCCTCGCCCCGGGGCTGAGCGCCGTCGCCTACGGCCCGGTGCAGTTCCGCGTCAGCGAGGTGCTCACGGTGTTCGCCTGCTTCGACCCTGCGGCGGTCGTCGGGCTCACGCTGGGCACGGCGATCGGCAACGTCGCCAGCCCGATCGCCGTGCTCGACGTCCCGTTCGGGGCCGCGCTGACCCTCGTCGCCACGCTCGTCATGTGGCGCGTGGGACCGCGCTGGCCGGCGCTTCTCGTGCCCGTCGCGGTGAACGGGCTCGGCGTCGCGCTCGAGCTCGCGCTGCTGACCGACGTGCCGTACTGGTACGCGGTCGCGTTCGTGAGCCTCGGCGAGGCCGTGGTACTGTTCACCGGCGGCGCGCTGCTGATGGCGGCGTTGCGCCGCCACGGCGAGCGTCTCGGCTTGCCGGGACGCACCCCGCCGGCCGCGCTGCGCGGCGGCGACGAGGCGAGGAGGACCATGTGAGGACGGGACGCGGCGCCGACGAGCTCAGGCCGTTGCGCATCACCCCCGGGGTGGCCAAGTTCGCCGCCGGCTCGGCGCGCATCGAGCTCGGCGACACGCACGTGCTCTGCACCGCGTCGGTGAGCGAAGGCGTGCCGGCGTGGCTGCGCGGCTCCGGTCGCGGCTGGCTCACCGCCGAGTACAGCATGCTGCCCGGAGCGACGCCGACCCGCACCCCTCGCGAGGCCGTCCGCGGACGGCAGAGCGGCCGCACCATGGAGATCCAGCGCCTCATCGGGCGCAGCCTGCGCTCGGTGGTCGACATGGGCGTGCTCGGCGAGCGCACCGTCGCCGTCGACTGCGACGTCCTGCAGGCGGACGGCGGCACCCGTACGGCGAGCGTCAGCGGCGCCTACGTCGCCGTGCACCAGGCGCTGCGCGGCGTGCAGCAGCTCCACGGGCTGGCCCAGCTGCCGCTCTTCGACTCGATCGCCGCCGTCTCCGTCGGACTCGCCGACGGCCGGCTGCTGCTCGACCTCGACTACGAGGAGGACGCCGCGGCCGACGTCGACATGAACGTGGTCGTCACCGGCGACGGACGGCTGGTCGAGGTGCAGGCGACGGCCGAGGGCGAGCCGTTCGCGCGCGCGACGCTCGACGAGATGCTCGGCCTGGCCGCCGCGGGGGCGGCCACCATCGCGGCCGCCCAGGCGGCGGCCGTCGCCGAGCACGCCTGAGGCGCGGCGCGTGCGCTTCGTCCTCGCCAGCGGCAACCGCCACAAGCTGGGGGAGTTCCGCGCCATCCTCGCCCCGCACGACGTGACCGCCATGCCCGAGGGCATCGATCTCCCGCCGGAGGGCACGGAGTCGTTCGCCGCCAACGCGCGCGTCAAGGCGCGTCGCCCTGGCCGAGGCCGTGACCGCGCGACCGCGGCGCCGGCGAGCGCGACGACCTCCTCTTCTTCGCCGACGACTCGGGCCTCGAGGTCGAGGCCCTGGGGTGGGCGCCGGGCGTCACGAGCGCCCGCTACGCGGGCGTCGACGGGCCCGGCGCCGACAGGCCAACGTCGCGCGCCTCCTGGGCGAGCTCGCCGGCTCCGCCGGCCCCCTCGCCCGCCGGGCGCGCTTCGTCTGCTCGCTTGTCGCGGTCACGCCCGCGATGCGAGAATACGCGGCGACGGGATACTGGTGGGGCGCCATCGCCGAGGCGCCGCGCGGTGAGGGCGGGTTCGGGTACGACCCCGTCTTCGTCCCCGAGGGGTCAGACCTCACTGTGGCCCAGTGGCCGCAGGAGCAGAAGGACCAGGCCAGTCACCGCGCTCTGGCCGGGAGGGCCCTCCTCGAACGCTTGCGACGGGAGGGACTGCTGGATGGGCAAGACGGGGCCGCGCAGCACCGCTGAAGTCACCTCGAAGCCGCGACCGCACGACGACCTGACGAACCATGCGCTGAAGTCGCGCGCGGCGGCGATCTCGATCGCCTCCAACTCCGTCCTCATCGTCTTCAAGCTCGTCGCCGGCATCCTCTCGGGCTCCATCGCCATCATCTCCGAGGCGCTCCACTCTGGTTCGGACCTCGTCGCCGCGCTGATCGCCTTCTTCGCCGTGCGCCGCGCCGCCCAGCCTCCCGACGAGCGTCACCACTACGGGCACGAGAAGGTCGAGAACCTCTCCGGCGTCGCCGAGGCCCTGCTCATCATCGCCGCCGCCGTCGTCATCATCGTCGAAGCGGTCCACAAGCTCATCGACGGGGTGAGCATCGACCACGTCTGGCTGGGCATCGCCGTCATGCTCGTCTCGGGCGTCGTCAACCTGATCGTGTCGCGCGGCGTGCTCTATCCGGTGGCGCGGCGGACGCAGTCGGCCGCGCTCGAGGCGGACGCCGCGCATCTGCAGACCGATGTATACACGTCGTTCGGCGTCGCCTTCGGCCTCCTGCTGGTGCAGCTCACGGGCATCGAGTGGATCGACCCGGTCGCCGCCATCGCCGTCGCCGGCCTGATCGTGAGCACCGGCTACCGGCTCGTCGCTGGGTCGACGCGCGTCCTGCTCGACGAGACCCTGGAGCCGGACGAGCTCGAGGAGATCCGTCGCTGCATCCGCGACCACGAGGGGACGATCATCTCCGGCTACCACCGGCTGCGCGCGCGCAGGGCCGGCAGCCGCCGGCACATCGACCTGCACGTGACGGTCGACGAGTCGCTCAGCGTCGGCGAGGCGCACGAGGTGGCCGAGCACATCGCCGCCGACATCCGCGCCTGCGTCCCCAACGCGGACGTCCTCGTCCACATCGAGCCGCGCTCGCACGACCGCGTCGACGGGTCCTGAGGCGCGGCATCGCGGCCGGTCGGCTTCGGCCGCCTCAGCCTGCGACGCGGGCCCCTCGCCCTACGTGAACAGCGGCGACAGCACGAGCATCGCGCTCAGCCCGATCAACACGACTGAGAACGTCCAGGCGATGGCGTTGCGCACGGGTCCGTTGACGTGCTCGCCCATGACCCGGGGGTTGTTGATCATGCTCAGCGTGAACAGCAGGATCACCGGCAGGAGCACGCCGTTGAGCGTCTGCGCGACCAGGATCACCTTCACCAGCGGCAGGCCCGGGATCATCGCCACGGCCGCCGGCACGAACATGAAGAAGGTGATGATGCCGTTGAAGACCGGCGCCTCGCGGAACGAGGTGTCGAGCCCGGACTCGAAGCCGAAGGCCTCGCAGACGACGTAGGCGGTGGCGAGCGGCAGGACCCCGGCGGCGAGGATCGAGACCGCGAGCAGGCCGAGGCCGAAGAGGTAGCGGGCGAGGGTCCCGAGCAGTGGCTCGAGGGCCATCGCCGCCTCCTGGGCCGATTCGACGACGATGCCCTCCTTGTACAGCACGGAGGCGCAGGCGACGACGATGAAGAAGTCGATGCTCGTCATGATCACCGAGCCGGCGTAGATCTCGTACTTCGTGTAGACGTACTGCTTGAGCGTCGTCTTTCTGTCGACGACCGCCGCCTGGATGAAGAACTGGCCCCACGGGGTGAGCGTGGTGCCCACGGCGGCGATGACCGTGAAGACCCAGAGCGAGTCCAGCTCGGGCCGCGGCACGGTCGCCCCGCGCAGCGCCTCACCCCAGTCGGGCCCGGCGATGAGGCCCGAGACCACGTAGGTGACGAGGACGAACCCCAGGGCCAGGAGCACGCGTTCCACCTTGCGATACGACCCTCGGGTGATGAGGAACCAGACGGCCATGGCAAGCACGGGGACGGCGACGTAGGTCGGCACGTGGAAGAGCTTGCCGGCAGCGGCGATGCCCGAGAACTCCGCCACGGTCGTGCCGAAGTTGGCGAGCGCCGTGGCGAGGATCGCGAGGGCGGTCACCTTGAGGCTGAAGTTCTCGCGGATGAGCCCGGCGAGCCCGCGTCCGGTCACGACCCCGACGCGGGCGTTCATCTCCTGCACGATGGCCAGCACGGGGGTGAGGACGACCAGGAGCCACACCATGCTGTAGCCGTAGCGCGAGCCGATCACCGACCAGGTGGTGATGCCGCCGGCGTCGTTGCCGGCGTTGGCGGCGATCAGGCCGGGGCCGAGCATCGACAGGGCGATCAGCAGACGGGTCCGGCCGACCCGGCGGACGACGCGCCGGTTCAGGGTGCGGCGAAGTTGCGCCATCGAGGCCTCCTCAATGGAAGATCCTCGGCAGGCGCTTCTTCCACGCCAGCGGCAGCACCAGGTCGATCGCGTCGTCGATCGTGATGATGCCGTGCAGGCGCTCCTCCTCGTCCACGACGGGCAGAGCGAGGAGGTTGTACTTGGCGATGACCTGGGTGACCTCCTCCTCCCCCGCGTCGGTGCGCACCGCGACCGGGTTCTCGGTCATGAAGTCGCGCACCTTGCGTTCGGGCGGGGCCATCAGCAGCTGGCGCAGCGAGAAGACGCCGCGCAGCTTCTCGGAGCGGTCGAGCACGTAGATGTAGTAGACGGTCTCGACCTCCTCGTCCTGCGCGCGCAGGCTCTCGAGGGCCTCGGCCGCCGTGGCGTCGAGCTTCACCCAGGCGAAGTCCGGGGTCATGATGCCGCCGGCCGAGTCCTCGGGGTAGCTGAGCAGCTCCCGCAGGTCCTCGGCGTCCTCCTTCTCGAGCATGGCCATGAGGTGCGCGCGGCGCTCGTCCGGCAGGTCGGCCAGCAGGTCGGCTGCGTCGTCGGGCGACATGTCGCCGAGGAGTTCGCTGGCCCTGTCGTCGGGCATGTCGAGCAGCATCGACGCCTGGAACGACGGGTGCAGTTCCTCGAAGGCGTCGGCGGCGACCTCGTCGTCGAGGGCGTCGAGCACGGCGGCGCGCTCCTCGGGAGAGAGCTCGTGCACGAGGTCGGCGATGTCGGCGGGGTGGAGGAGCTCGAGCCTGGTGCGCGGCACGGTCAGGCGGACCGAGCTGTCGTCGGTCTGCTCGAGGTCGACGTCACGCCAGTCGATCAGCCGGGGCCGCGGCTTCTGCCGCCCCTTGGTGAGCCGCTCGCTCACGCGCGCGAGCCCGACGCGGCGCATGATCGCGCCGCTCGACACGTCCACCGCCGCGACGTGCACGTGCTGGCCCGTGCGCACGAGCTGGATGTCGTTGACACGGATCACCTTGCGGCCCTCGGTGTCGACGAGCTGCTTGTCGAGAAAGGCGCCCGCGAGCAGCAGCTCGTCGCGCACGAGCTCGCGCGGCTGGAGGTCGGCGGCCGCCAGGCGCAGCAGCGTGCCCGACTCCTCGAAGCTCGAGACCGCGTCCCACGGCGCGAACACGATCTTGCCGCGTCGCTTGATGGCGAGCGCGGTGACGCGCGGGTACGCGGGCCGGGTGCTCACGACCACGTCGTGCAGGCTCCCGGCCGCCTTGTCCTCGACGTCCTTGACGGAGCTGCCGAGCAGCCTGCTGATGAAGAACATCCGCCTCACCTCCTCCCATGCGACGGGCCGTGACGGCCGCCTCAACGAAACGAGCCTCCCTCGCGGAAGGCTCCGTACGCGCAGCAAGCTTGGATCCTCACTCGTCCACAAGCTTTAGCACAGCACACCGTAGAGGTCAGGGCCTCAGCCGTTTGGGGCAAAACCTTGAGCCGGTAGTGCCTGTCCTACCCGTCGGCGTCTCTCGACGTTTCCGGGCAACGGCCTCTATGTGTGCCGGAGCCTCACCTAACGAGGATTGCGCCATGGTGTGACGCCCCCGCAACGTACTCCCGCCGCGAGGCCGGTGTCAAGGCGAGGTGCAGGCCCTTTGGCCGCGCCGGTGCGTCGCACGGTGCTATACTCTCTGCCCGCACAGGAGCCGGCGCGGGGCACACGAGCGCCGGCTTCGTCACGCCGGGTCCAGAAAAGGTCGCCACGTGATCATCACCGTCACACCCAACGCCGCCATCGACAAGACGCTGACGGTCCCCAACTTCCAGACGGGGTTCCGCCACCGCGCCAGCGACAGCTTGACGCTGCCGGGCGGCAAGGGGGTCAACGTCGCGCGGGCGCTCAAGAACCTCGGCCAGCCTGTGGTGGTGACAGGGCTCGTGGGAGGGCGCGCCGGGCAGCAGATCGTCGAGGGTCTCACGCGGGAGAACATCCTCAACGACGTCGTCCACATCGCCGGCGAGTCGCGTACCTCCACCGTCGTCGTCGACCCCACGACGATGTCGCAGACCGAGGTCATCGAGTACGGACCGGTCGTCACGCCGGCCGAACTCGAGGGCCTGCTCGACAAGATCGACTTCCTCGCCAAGGGCGCCAGCGTCCTCGTGCTCGCCGGTTCGCTCCCGCGCAAGGTCCCGGAGGCTTTCTACGCCACCGCGATGCAGCGCCTGCGCCGGTATCGCTGCTACCTCGTCCTCGACAGCTACGGCGAGCCGCTGCACCGCGGCGTGCGCGCCCGGCCGCACCTGGTCACGCCCAACGTGCGCGAGGCCGAGGACCTCGTCGGCCACGAGTTCCACGACGAGCAGGACATCGTCGACGCCACCGCGGCGATCTGCGAGCTCGGGGCGCGCAACGTCATCGTCAAGACCACCCACGGTTGCATCGCCCGCTTCACCAGGGGACGCCGCTCCGACGTCTTCCGGGCGACCATCGAGGAGCTCGAGGCGCTCGTCAGCACGGTCGGCTCGGGCGACGCGTTCCTCGCCGGGTTCCTCGACGCGCGCATGTCGCGGCGCGAGCTGCCGGACTGCCTCCGCGCCGCCCTCGCCGCCGGCGCCGCGAACACGCAGCTCTTCGGCGCCGGCGTGCTCGACCCCGAGCAGGCGCGGCGCTTCGCCGCGACGGCCGAAGTGGTCGAGCTCGAGCGCGGCGCCGCGGGCTGAGCGCCGCTTCGCGGCCCTTGTGCGAGTGGCCGAGATCTCTCGCGGGACGTGTCGCGACTCGCTGTTGACCGCCTCTGGGGCCGCTGGTAGCATCGGGCGACGTTGACACGACACAGCGCAGGCGTTCTCAAGAGCACACCACAGGACTTCGAGACCCCGGTACGGCCGTGCCCGGGTCTTTTGTTTACCTTCGCACGCGGCCCACGAAGGAGGATCGCATGGACGTAGAGATCGGACGCGGCAAGAAGGGCCGGCGCGCGTACGGCTTCGACGACATCGCCATCGTGCCCAGCCGGCGCACGCGCGACGCCGAAGACGTCGACATCACCTGGAAGCTCGGCCCGCACACCCTGCGCATCCCGTGCCTGGCCTCGGCCATGGACGGCGTCGTGAGCCCGTCGTTCGCCGTCGAGATGGGTCGCATCGGTGGTCTCGCCGTCCTCAACCTCGAGGGCCTCTGGGCGCGCTACGAGAACGCCGACGAGCAGCTCGACCGCATCGCCTCCCTCCCCAAGGAGACGGCGACGCGGACCATGCAGGAGATCTACCTGGAGCCGCTCAAGGCCGAGCTCATCGCGCGCCGCGTCAAGGAGATCAAGGACGGCGGCGTGCTCGCCGCCGCGTCGCTCACCCCGCAGCGCGTCGAGCAGTTCTACAAGGTCGCGCTCGAGGCCGGACTCGACGTGCTCGTCGTCCAGGGCACGGTCGTCTCGGCCGAGCACGTCTCGACCAGGGTCGAGCCGCTCGACCTCAAGAAGTTCATCGCCGGCTGCCCGGTGCCGGTGATCGTCGGCGGCGTCGCGTCCTACGCGACGACGCTGCACCTCATGCGCACCGGCGCCGTCGGCGTGCTCGTCGGCGTCGGCCCCGGCCACGCCTGCACGACGCGCGGCGTGCTCGGCATCGGCGTGCCGCAGGCGACGGCGATCGCCGACGCCGCCGCTGCCCGCGTGCAGCACCTGCTCGAGACCGGCCAGTACTGCAACGTCATCGCCGACGGCGGCATGCGCACCGGCGGCGACGTGTCCAAGGCGATCGCCCTCGGCGCCGACGCCGTCATGATCGGCTCGCCGCTCGCGGCCGCCGCCGAGGCGCCGGGCCGGGGCTACCACTGGGGCATGGCGACCTTCCACCCCGAGCTCCCGCGCGGCACGCGCGTCAAGGCAGGGATCAAGGGCAGTCTGGCCGAGATCCTCACCGGCCCGGCGCACGAGAACGACGGCACGCTCAACCTGTTCGGCGCCCTCAAGACCTCCATGGCGACCTGCGGCTACGAGACCCTGACGTCGTTCCAGAAGGCCGAGGTCATGGTCGCGCCGGCGCTGATGACCGAGGGCAAGAAGCTGCAGAAGGAGCAAGACGTCGGGATGGGCTGAGCCGGCTCAGGCCGGGTGACGAGGCGAAGGGGGGACGGTGGCGTGACCGACACGGCGGGTGGACCCGGGCCGGCGACGGCGGGATCCTACACCGACGACGCGGGCGGGTTTGACGCCGTCCTCGTCCTCGATTTCGGGGCGCAGTACGGCCAGCTCATCGCCCGCCGCGTGCGCGAGTGCCGCGTCTACTCCCAGCTCGTCCCGCACGACATCTCCATCGCCGAGATCAAGGCCCGCCGGCCGAAGGGACTCATCTTCTCCGGCGGGCCGATGAGCGTCTATGTCGAGGGAGCCCCGCGGCCAGACCCGCGAATCCTCGAGCTCGGCATCCCGATCCTCGGCATCTGCTACGGCGCCCAGCTCATGGCCCAGCTGCTGGGCGGCACGGTCGCCAAGACCGGCGTGCGCGAGTTCGGCAAGACCGGGATGCGCGTGACCGCGAACGGCCTGCTCCTCGACGGCCTTGCCGACGAGGAGCAGTGCTGGATGAGTCACGGCGACGGCATCGCCGCCGGTCCGGACGGATTCACGACCTTGGCGACCACCGACCGCGCCCCGGTCGCCGCCATGGAGGACCGGGCGCGCGGCTTCTACGCCGTCCAGTTCCATCCCGAGGTCGTGCACACCCCGCGCGGCATGGACGTGCTCAAGAACTTCCTCTACGAGGCCTGCGACTGCACCCCCAGCTGGACCCCGGCCTCGATCATCGAGGAGCAGGTCAAGCGCATCCGCGAACAGGTGGGGCCGACCGACAAGGCGATCCTCGGCCTCTCCGGCGGGGTCGACTCGTCGGTCGCCGCCGTCCTCGTCCACAAGGCGATCGGCGACCGTCTCACCTGCGTGTTCATCGACCAGGGCATGATGCGCTGGAACGAGGCCGAGCACGTCGTCGAGATGTTCAAGGAGCATCTGGGCATCCCGCTCATCGCCGTCGACGCCAAGCAGCGTTTCCTCGACAAGCTGGTCGGCGTCACCGAGCCCGAGCGCAAGCGCAAGATCATCGGCGAGGAGTTCATCCGCTGCTTCGAGGAGGAGGCGCGCAAGCTCACCGACGCGCGCTTCCTCGTGCAGGGCACCTTGTACAGCGACGTCATCGAGAGCGGCACCCGGCAGGCGGCCAAGATCAAGAGCCACCACAACGTCGGCGGGCTGCCCGAGAAGATGGGCTTCGAGCTCGTCGAACCGCTGCGCCTGCTGTTCAAGGACGAGGTCCGCGCCGTGGGCGAGGAGCTGGGGCTGCCGGAACGCATCGTCTGGCGGCAGCCCTTCCCGGGGCCCGGACTCGGCATCCGCATCATCGGCGAGATCACGGCCGAACGCGTCGACATCCTGCAGCGCGCCGACGCGATCCTCCAGGACGAGGTCAAGAAGGCCGGGCTCTACCGCGAGCTCTGGCAGTGCTTCGCGATCCTGCCCGTCATCCGCAGCGTCGGCGTGCAGGGCGACGAGCGCACCTACGCGTACCCCATCGCGATCCGCGCCGTGAAGAGCGACGACGCCATGACGGCCGACTGGGCGCGGCTGCCGTACGAGCTGCTCGAGAAGGTCTCCTCGCGCATCATCAACGAGGTGCCCGAGGTCAACCGCGTCGTGTACGACGTCTCGAGCAAGCCGCCGAGCACGATCGAGTGGGAGTAGGGCGCGGTGAGCGGGGCGCGCGCCTAGCGCCGCCCCGCTCAGCGCACGACGACCGTCACGATCGGGCTCCACGACGCGCCGTGCCGCACGGTCGCGTTGATGCGAGCCTCAGCGGGGGCGGGAAACCCACACCGTCGTCGCTCCCGACGACCTCCCATCCGCTGCTCGCGACGATCCTCATGTTGCTCGAGCCACCGGGTGGGCTGAGCCTGGTCGCGACCGCTATGACCGGCGTCGCGGCAGTCGTGCCGCTCCGCGTGCTGCCGCGGCGCCATGGTGACCTCGGTCGATCTCGGTCGAGTGCGTGTGCGGAACATGGTGATCGATGTGCGATCGATCAGGGGGGCGGCGGTGCCGGCGGCGGGGGCGTGGGCGCCGTCGTCGGTGGGGCGGCGGTCGGTGGCGGAGTCGGTTTGGGGGCCAGCGCCGTCCTGGCCTCGCTGACCAGGGATGCAGCGCCGGGGAAGCCGGGCCAGGCGTCGAGTACGGCCGTGGCCTGACGCAGCGCTCGTCTCCACTGTCCGCGGTCGGCGGCCGCGCGGGCGTCGTCGAGCCGCGCCTGCATGCTCGGCGCCTCGACGAGCTTTCGCGGTGAAGCGGAGCGCGGCGGCGTCCTCCGGGTCGATCACCAACGGCGCCTGGGCGCACATCGCGGCGGTCCTCCAGTGGCCCTCGGCAAGTGCTCGGCGGCACATGTTGTTCAGTCGCGTCGCCAGCGCGTGGAGGAGGGCCAGCGTCAAGGAATCGCCGGACAGCTCGCCCTCGGGCACGCGCTCCCGGGCGTCGGTGAGGGCTCGCGCCGCGGCGGCGGCGTCGCCCTTCATGAGACTCTTGTCGGCGAGCTTGATGTTGGCGCGGACGGCGGCCTCGAGTCGAGTCTGGCGCTTCGCCTCCTGCGTCATGCCCGAGTTGAGCGCCGCGGCCGCTTCGGCCGCCAGCGTGTCGGCGTCACGGTAGGGGAAGGCGAGGATGCGAGCCGCGTTGAACTCCTGTATCGCCGCGGAGTACCGCTCCGCGTCGAGCGCCTGCCGTCCGCGCTCGTAGTGAGCGGCCGCCGAGCGCACGTCCCAGACGGCGAGCAGAGCGACGAGCACCAGGACGACGCCCGAAACGATGGCCACCTTGAAGCGCCGCCGCCGGACCTCCTGCCTGTAGGGGTCCGGCGACGGTGGCCCGGGCGCCCTGGGCGGGGTGCCGCGACAGGTCTGTTCGAGCGCTCTACGGTCACGGTCGCGAGGTGTGGATCGGACTTCTCCCGTGTGCTCAACGGCCATCAGCATTGTCGCACGGACGTGCCGTCGGGGCTACTGCCAATCGCCGTCGCCCTCGCGTCACGGGCGTGGGCGCGCGGCGCGTCGCGCAGCGCCTCGCGCGCCGCGCGGTACGCCGACAGCGGCACCGTCACTGCCGGGTTGCCGGCGTACGTGATCTCCGCCGCGCCCACCTGCGTCGTGTGCTCCTCGAGCGGCCGCCGGGGCACCGACGGCGGGCCGCCGAGAGACACGATCACCTCGCTGCCGGCGCGCCGGCGCCCGAGCCAGACGAAGGTCCTGCTCGGGCGCACGTCGAGACCGAAGAGGTCGCCGACCTGCACGGCGACACGGCGCTCGTGCGCCGCGACCGGCGGCGCCGGCGGAGCCGCGTGCCGCATCTCGGGCTCGTCAGCGGGCACGTGGCAGCCTCCCCGTCTCGACGGCGTGCACGTAGGCGATCACGAGGACCACGTCGGCGACGAACGTCACGACGCCCATCACCACGACGTCGATGACGAGCAGCGGCAGCGCCTGCGCGACGCCGTCGGTGACCATCTGCGCGAGAAGCGTGGCGACCGTCATCGCGATGAGACTGACGGTCACAGCGAGGAGCGTCGAGAGGAGCAGATTGGCGCGGACGCACGCCCAGGAGCGCGCGATGGCGCGCGCGGGGTCGAGACCGGTGATCACGATCGCGTAGTCCGAGTACATGATGGCGATGCTCAGCGCGAAGACGACGACGCCGGTCACGCTTGCCACCGCGGCGTCGTCCGCGCTCACGATCACCCAGGCGCCGGCGCCGTTCAGCGCCTCGATGATGAGCTGCAGACCGAGCAGCGAGGCGAACTGCGCGCCGTCATGCGGCGCAGGTGGAAGCGGCCGACGATCGAGCGGATCAGCCCTGCGCGGAACCAGGCGTAGACCGCGACGTAGAAGACGAAGATGCCGACCGCCGCCAGGCCCGGCGCCGCGGCCACGTCGAAGGCGGACGCCTTCGTCCGCCCCAGGACGTCGTCGACGGAGCCCCCGTCGTGGAGCCACGACAGGACGAGGGGCACGAAGGCGGCGAGGGCGTACAGCGGGATGGCGTAGAAGACGAGGTACTGCTTCGCCTGAAGGACGGCCAGCGCGCGGCGCAGCAGCGTCGGTCCGGTCGCGTCCATGCGCGCGAGTATATACCGCGGCTGCTGGCGGCCATCGCCGGCGGCCTCCGGCCTCCGGCGCGTACAATCAGGGCATGCGCTTCTCCCGCCGCGTGCTCGTCTTCCTCGCCCTCAGCTGGGGCTTGTCGTGCTGTACCCAGACCCGACCGTGCTCGTCACGAGCGTCCGCAACCTGCTCGCGCCGAGGGTCGAGCCGAAGCGGCGGCGGGCGCTCGCGGCGACGCTGCCGGACGACCCGCGCGCGATCGAGCGGCACGTGCTCGACGAGGTCGTCCCCTACGCGGCCGACTGGGAGGCGGCAGGCGTCCCCTGGAGCTTCCCGACCGCCGCCGAGGCGCTGCGCGCGCGACGCGGCGACTGCGAGAGCCGCGCCGTCGTGCTCGCCAGCGTCCTCGCCGCCAAGGGGATCCCCTACGAGCTGCGCATGTCGTTCGACCACATCTGGGTCGACTACCCGGGCAAGGTCCCGACCGCGCTGCGAGAACGACGCGCGGGCCCTCGCCGGCAGGGACGGTGGCGGCTGGTCGGCGCTGCGCTGGCCGGACGACCTGGACCTGGGCAGCGAGGCGCGCGCCCAGGCGGCGATCTACTGGGACCCGATGCCTAGCCGGGCGCAAGGTGCTGCTGTTCGGAGGGCTCGGCGTGATCGCGCTGTGGACGCAGCTTGCAGCATTCATCGCGCGCCCGGCTTCGCCCGGGCGCGCGACGGTCGCGCGATCGAGATGCGACGCTCGCCTACGCCGTGGACTGCCGGTGGACCATCCTGACGATGACGATCGGCAGCGCGATGAAGGCGACCAGCATGGCGACCCGGATCACCAGGAACGCCGAAACGGCGAACCAGATCGCGATCTCGAGGACACTCACTCCCGGCCCCTTTCGTGGGTCTACTACACAGTCACCATATCGACGGGCGCGCGCCGGCCGCCATACCCCGTGGGTATCGTCGCATCTTCACTCAAGCAGACACCCTAGGGCGTTGAACCCACGGCGTATCGGTCGCTGCGGCAGACGGAGTGGACGCAGGCTGCGACGGGTGTATCGTAGGTAACAAGAGCGTGCGTCGCGCGAGGCGACCGACGTCTATGTGGGGAGGCGTGCGGTGTTCTCGATCATCGACCGCCAGGAGCTGACCAAGCGAGACATGATCTCGCTGACGGTGGAGGCGCCGGCGATCGCGCGCCGTATTCAGCCCCGGTCAGTTCGTCATCCTCCGCGTGAACGAGACCGGTGAGCGCCTACCTCTGACTGTCGCCTACAGCGACGCTCTCAACGGCACCATCACGATCATCTTCCAGGTGGTCGGCAAGTCGACGGCGCTGCTCGCCTCTCTGCCCGTGGGTGACGCCATCCGTGATCTCGGCCGGGCCGCTCGGCGCGGTCATGGAGTTCGAGAACGTGGGCACCGTCGTCGGCATCGGCGGCGGCTCGGGCATCGCCGTGCTGCACCACCTCCTCATCGGCTACAAGGAGGCGGGCAACCGCGTCATCGGCATCATCGGCGCGCGCGAGAAGGACCTGCTCATCCTCGAGGACGAGATGCGTCAGCTCTGCGACAAGGTGATCGTCACGACCGACGACGGCAGCTACGGCATGCACGGGCTCGTGACCGACGCGCTGCAGGACCTCGTCGAGCACGGCGAAGCGCATCGACCTGACGGTCGCCGTCGGCCCCCTCGTCATGATGCGCGCCGTCTGCCAGATGACGAAGCTCTACGACCTGCCCGACCGTGGTCAGTCTCAACCCGATCATGATCGACGGCACCGGCATGTGCGGCGGCTGCCGCTGCAGCGTCGGCGGCGAGCGCCAGTTCGCCTGCGTCGACGGCCCGCACTTCGACGGCCACAAGGTCGACTTCGACGAGCTGATGCAGCGCAACACGACCTACGGCCGGGACGAGCGCATCTCGCTGCTCAGCTCGGTGCGCCGAGGGTAGCACGACTGGTGGCGGAGCAGCTCGAGCACGACGGCGCGGTCGTCACCGGAGCGGGTCTGGCGGCGTACTGCCCCAACTGCCGCGCCGCCCTTACGGTCCTCGACCCCGCCGCGCACGAGGTCTCCCTGCGTCTGTCCGTGAGCTGCGGAGATGAGCGAGGCGACCTCTTTCTGGCGCCGTCGGCCGAAGGTGGGCGGCGCACGGCGTACCATCGAGCTGTGCGAGGGCGACGGGCCGGACGACGTCGCGTGCCCTCACTGCGGGGCGTCGCTCATGGACGGGCAGCGGCGGTGCCGCGCGTGCGACGGTCCGCGCGCGCGTGTGTTCGTCGCCGGCGTGCGGCAGGCCCGGCTCAGCTCGTTCTGCGTCGTCGGCGGCAGCATCAGCGCCCTGTCCGGCGAGTCGCCGGCGAAGCCCTCGCGCGAGTCGCGCCACAAGATGCCCGAACAGGACGCCGTGTTGCGCGCGCGCAACTTCTCGGAGGTCACCTACGGCTTCGACCACGAGCTGGCGGTCGCCGAGGCAAAGCGCTGTCTGGCGTGCAAGAAGCCGAAGTGCGTCGACGGCTGCCCGGTCAACGTCGACATCCCGGCCTTCATCGCGCCTGTCGAGGAGGGGGACTTCGTCGGCGCGGCGCGCACGATCAAGCAGACGCAACGCCCTGCCGGCGATCTGCGGCCGCGTCTGCCCGCAGGAGGAGCAGTGCGAGGAGCTCTGCGTGGTGGGCAAGAAGGAGCGAGCCGGTGGCCATCGGCGCGCCTCGAGCGCTTCGTCGCCGACTTCGAGCGCGAGCACCGACGCGGTGACCTTGCCCGACGCGGCGCCGCCGACCGGCAAGCGCGTCGCCGTGGTCGGCAGCGGGCCCGCCGGCCTCACCGTGGCCGCCGACCTCGTGCTGCTCGGGCACGAGCGTGACCGTGCTTCGAGGCGCTGCACAAGCCGGGCGGCGTGCTCGCTCTACGGCATCCCCGAGTTCCGCCTGCCCAAGGACGATCGTCGCAGGCCGAGATCGACTACCTGCGTCAGCCTGGGCGTCGAGTTCGAGATCAACGCCGGTGGTCGGCAAGACGATCGACCATCGACGAGCTGCTTGGCGAGGAGGGGTACGACGCCGTCTTCCTCGGCACGGGCGCCGGGCTGCCGACTTCATGGGCATCCCGGGCGAGAACCTGCGCGGCGTCTACTCGGCCAACGAGTACCTGACCCGCGTCAACCTGATGAAGGCCTACCTCTTCCCGGACTACGACACGCCGATCGCCGCGGGGCACGCGCGTGGCCGTGGTCGGCGGCGGCAACGTGGCCATGGACTGCCGCGCGCACGGCGCTGCGCCTGGGCGCCGAGAGGTCACCTCGTCTACCGCCGCACGCGCGACGAGATGCCGGCGCGCACCGAGGAGATCGCACCACGCCGAGGAGGAGGGCATCCAGCTTCCAGCTGCCTCACGAGCCCGGTGCGCTACGTCGGCAACGACCAGGGCTGGGTGCGGCAGCTCGAGTGCCTGCGCGATGGAGCTGGGCGAGCCGGACGCCTCGGGCCGGCCGCCGCCCGGTGCCCATGGCGGGCTCGACGTACCAGCTCGACGTCGACCTCGTCATGGTCGCCATCGGCGCCGGCCCAACCCGCCCTGTTCCGACGGACCGCGGCGGCCTCGAGCGGAGCGAGCGCGGCAACATCCGTGACCGTCAACGACGCCGGCCGCACCAGCCTGCGGGCGTCTGCGCCGGCGGCGACATCGTCACCGGCGCCGCGACCGTGATCCTCGCCATGGGCGCCGGCCCGTCTGGCGGCGGCCGACATCCACCGCTACCTGAGCGAGGGTGCGGAGGACTGGCCGGCGGGCGGCCACGCCGCGTAGCGGTTCCGCCGCCGGCCGTTTGGCCGGCCATGCACACGGGTGTAGCCTCTCGGGCGGGCGCGCCCGGCCGCAGGCGGCGCGGCGCGCCCGCCGTCCCGAGCACCCAGAGCCGAACGGAGTGACCCCATGACCGTCATCGACGACCGCGTCCGGCGCGCCGCGCGGCGCATCGTGTCGGAGTGCGCCAACGTGCGCCGCGGCGAGCACGTCTACATCGAGGGCCGCATGGACGCGGCCGACTACCTCGAGCTGCTCGCCTTCGAGTGCGAGCGCCTCGGCGCGACGGCGTTCGTCGCGCCGCGCAGCGACGCGCTCGTCCACCGCCGGCTGCTCGAGCTCCCGCCGGAGCAGCTCGAGACGACCTCCCGCGTCCAGCTCGAGGCGGTCCGCGCCGCCGACGTCGTCTTCGTCGTCAAGATGGAGCACGGCGACCCGATGCTGTTCGCCGACGTCTCGCCCGAGCAGGACGCCGCCGCGACGCGGGCCCGCAAGCCGCTCTTCGACCTCTTCTTCAGCGGAACCGTCGCTGGATCGGCACCGACTTCCCGACCCCGGGGCAGGCGGCGGCCTTCGGGCTCGACTACGCCGCGTTCAGCGAGATGTTCTGGCGCAGCCTCGATGTCGACTACGCCGAGCTGCAGAGCAAAGCCGACGCCCTCGGCGCCGGCCCTCGAGGGCGCGCACAGGGTGCACATCATCTCGCCGAAGGGCACCGACGTCAGCCTCGGCATCGCCGGCCGGCCGCTCGACAAGGACGTCGGCGTCGTCGGCCGCGAGACCGCTCTCTCCAACCTCCCCGCCGGCGAGGTGTGCCTGGCGCCGCTCGAGGACCAGACCGAGGGCACCGTCGTGTTCGACCTCGCCTTCATGGACGGGCGTCGCGTCGAGGACCTCGAGGTCCGCTTCGAGGCCGGCCGCGCGACGCTGGTCGGCGCGGCCCGCGAGTTCGAGTTCGTGCAGCGCGTCGTGGCCGCGTCGGGCGCCGGTGCGGACGTGATCGGCGAGCTCGGCATCGGCATCAACCCGGCGGTCGGCGAGCCCTGCGGCTACACGCTCACCGACGAGAAGATCCTCGGGACCGTCCATCTCGCGCTGGGCGACAACGAGATGCTCGGCGGCGCCAACCCGTCGACGCTGCACTGGGACATGATGGTCCTCGGCCCGACGGTGAAGGTCGACGGCCGACCGATCCTGGCCGCAGGCGAGTGGCAGCTGTGAAAGGAGCGAGGCGGACATGAGCGACGAGAGCGGTACGAAGCGCGTGATCGACATGCGCAGCGACACGGTCACCAAGCCGGGCGCCGGAGATGCGCCGCGCCATGGCCGAGGCCGAGGTCGGCGACGACGTCTTCGAGGACGACCCGACCGTCAACCGCCTGCAGGAGCGCGCGGCGGAGCTGCTCGGCAAGGAGGCCGCGCTCTTCTGCCCGTCCGGCACGATGACCAACCAGGTCGCGCTGCACACCCTGACGCGGCGCGGCGACGAGGTCTTCCTGCACGCCCAGGCCCACATCCTCTTCTACGAGCAGGGCGGCGCCGCGGTGCTCAGCCAGCTGCAGCTCCGCTGCTTCGACTCCCCCGACGGCACGCTCGACCCCGACGACATGGATGGGCTCGTCCATCACGACGACGACGTGCACTTCGCGCCGACCCGCGTCGTCTGTCTCGAGGACACGCACAACCACTGCGGCGGCGTCGTGTACCCGCTCGAGCGCATCCGCGCCGTGCGCGCGTTCTGCGACCGCCACGACCTCAAGCTGCACCTGGACGGGGCGCGCATCTGGAACGCGCACGTGGCGAGCGGCGTGCCGCTGACCGAGCATCGCGGCGCCGTGCGACACCGTCAGCGTCTGCCTGTCGAAGGGCCTCGGCGCGCCGGTCGGCTCGCTGCTGGTCGGCGACGCGCCGACCATCGCGCTCGCCCGGCGCGCCCGCAAGCTGTTCGGCGGCGGCATGCGACAGGCCGGCATCATCGCCGCCGCGGGCCTCTACGCGCTCGAGCACCACATCGACCGCATGGCCGACGACCATCGCCGCATCCGCGGCATGGCCGAGCGGCTCGCCGCGGTCGACGGCCTGCAGGTCGACCTGGACAAGGTGCAGACCAACATGGTGTACGTCGACACCCGCGACACCGGGCGCAAGGCGGCCGAGATCGTCCCGCTGCTTGCGGACGAGGGTCTGTGGGCGCTCGACGAGGGCGTCTGGACGCTGCGCTTCGTCGCCCATCTCGGTCTCGACGACGGCGACGTCGAGGAGGCCGCGGCCATCGTCGAGCGCACGGTGACGCGCCTGCGCTGAGCCTGCGGCGCGAGGTCCGCAGCCATCGCCGACCGGCTCGCCGCCGACTCGCCCGCGGCCTCACCCCGCTCGTCAGTGGGAGCCTCGACCTGATACGCTGGGCGCCCTCTGCAGGCCACACGAGCGTTCGGTGACGACGACGATGACAGCTCACGACTCCGGCGACCGCGCGGACGCCGTCAGAAGCCCCGGGGTGTTCGGCAAGACCGTCTGGGTCGACCTCACCTCGGGCTCGGTGCGCGAGTGGGACGAGCCGGCCGCGTTCCATCGCCGCTTCCTGGGCGGCGCGGGCGTCGCCCTCCACTATCTGCTGCGCGAGGGGTCTCCCGGCATAGACCCGCTCTCCCCCGACAGCGTCATGGTCATCGCACCCGGCCTTCTCGCCGGCACGCAGGGCCCCGCGGTGCCGCGGTTCGTCGTCTGCGCGCGGTCGCCGCTCACGGGTGCGCTGGGCAGGTCCGAGGCCGGCGGCTTCTGGGGCCCGGAGCTCAAGCGCGCCGGCGTCGGGGCGCTGATCGTGACGGGGCGCGCTGCCCGGCCGTCGTACCTGCTCGTGACGCCGGACGGCGTCGAGGTCCGCGACGCCGGCTTCGCCTGGGGCCTCGTCACCGGTGAGGCCGAGGACGCGATCAGGGCCGACGTCGGCGACCCCAAGGTGCGCATCGCGCTCGATCGGCCCGGCCGGCGAGCGTCTTGTCCGCTACGCGGGGATCGCCAGCGACCTCACGCACTTCAACGGCAGGAACGGTCTCGGCGCCGTCATGGGGTCGAAGAACCTCAAGGCGATCGCCGTCCGTGGGGGGGCGCGCCTGACGGTGCACGATGCCGCGCGCGTCAAGGAGATCGCCGCAGCGGCCGCGCGGCTCTGCCGCGAGCACCCGCTCAGCAGCCTCCTGCGCGACCAGGGCACGGCGCCCGGAGTCGAGATCAACAACGCCGCCGGCGCGCTCGCGACGCGTCACTGGCGGTCGGCGACGTTCGCCGCCGCCGACCGCATCGGCGGCGCGGTCCTCAACGGGCGCTACCTGGTGAAGCGCGGGGGGTGCTACGCGTGTCCGGTCAACTGCAAGCGGGTGGTCGCCGTCGACGGCGAGAGCATCAAGGTCGACCCCCGTTACGGCGGACCGGAGTACGAGACCCTGGCGGCGTTCGGCTCCAACTGCGGGGTGGACGACTTCGAGGTCATCGCCAAGGCGAACGAGCTGTGCAACATGTACGGCGTCGACACGATCTCGGCGGGCATGACGATCTCGTTCGCCATGGCCTGCTTCGAGGACGGTCTCATCGGCCCCGACGACACCGGCGGTCTCGACGCTGCGCTTCGGCGACGGCGATGTCGTCCTCGGCCTCATCGACCAGATCGCCCGGCGCGAGGGCTTCGGCGACCTGCTGGCCGAGGGCTCCGTCCGCGCCGCCGCCGCCATCGGCCACGGCGCGGAGGCGCGCGTGGTCGCCGTCAAGGGGCAGGAGGTCCCGATGCACGACGCCCGGGTCAAGACCGGCCTCGGGCTGCAGTACGCGCTGTCGCCGAACGGCGCCGACCACTGGTTCGCGCAGCACGATCCCTTGTTCGCCACGGAGGCGAGTTCGGGAGTCGTCGACGGCTCGTCCCTGGGGATCGAGGCGCCGGTCGATCCGCTCGACCTCGGCCCCGCGAAGGTGGACCTCGTCTGGCGGACGAGCCTGCTCAACAGCCTCTACGACTGCCTCGGCGTCTGCATCTTCGGCGCCTACGCGCGGAGCATGACGGCCGTGACGACGTTCGCCGACCTCGTGGCCGCGGCCACGGGTTGGGACGTCGGGCTGCCGGAGCTGCTGCAGGCCGGCGAGCGGGCGCTCGCCATGTCGCGCCTGTACAACGTCCGCCAGGGGTTCGGGCCGCAGGACGACATCCTGCCGCCGCTGTTCCTCACGCCGATCCCCGACGGGCCGCTCGCCGGGCGGCACGCGATCGACCCGGACGCATTCGCCGCCGCGCTGCGCCTCTACTACGACATGGCCGTCCTGGGACCCGGCGATCGGGCCTGCCGACGCCCGGCAGGATGGCCCAGCTCGGCCTGGAGGGGCTTCTCGACGCTGCGGTGTGACTGGTTCTCGCGGCACGGTCTTGCCGCAGGCAGCCGGAGGAGGCGGCGGAGGATGAGACGGGCGCCGGCCCGGGCCTCGAGGCCCGGGCCGGCGCCCGTCGTCGTTCCGGCGCCGGACGCGGCGGGGGTCGCCGCCGGCGCCGGGGTCCGTTGGGGCCGCCGCTACTTCGTCTTTCCGGCGGCCGGCTTCTTCTCCTTGACCGGCTTGGAACCGGGGCGCACGGCCATGTTGCGGTAGACCTGCGCCATGTCCTCGGGCGTGAACTTGCGCGGGTTGTTGGCCCACAGCCGCGCCTGGGTCATGGCGCCCTTGACGAGGTCCGGGATCGCCGACTCGGGGATGTCGACGTCGCTCAGGTACTGCGGCACGTCGAGGTCTTCGGCCAGCTGGCGCAGGGCGGCGACGGTCTTCTCGGCGGCCTCGCGGTCGCTAAGGCCGTCCATGTTCTCGCCCATGGCCTCGCCGATCTCGCGGAACCACTGCAGGCAGGAGAGCATGTTGAACTCCATGACCCACGGCAGCATGAGCGTGTTGGCGACGCCGTGCGGCACGTGGAACATGCCGCCGATGGGATACGAGAGGGCGTGGACGGCGCCGACGCCGGCGTTGCCGAAGGCGATGCCGCCGAGCAGCGAGCCCATGGCCATGTTGTGACGCGCCCAGGCGTTGGTGCCGTCGTAGGTGGCGGTGCGGATGCTCTTGGAGATGAGCTTGATGCCCTCGTAGGCGAGCGGGTCGGTGTGCATGGTCGCGTTCACCGAGATGTAGGCCTCGATGTTGTGGATGAGCGCGTCCATGCCCGAGGCGGCGGTGACGTTCTGCGGGCAGCTCCAGGTGAGCACGGGGTCGACGAGGGCGATGTTGGGGATGAGGTACGGGCTGACGACGCCCTGCTTCACGTTGAGCTTCTCGTTGGCGAAGATGGCGATCGCCGTGACCTCGGAGCCGGTGCCGGCGGTGGTCGGCACGGCGATGATCGGCAGGCCCTTCTTGGGCACCTGGTCGATGCCGACGTAGTCCTCGACCTTGTCGCCGCTGCCGACGAGTACGGCGACCGATCTTGGCGACGTCGATCGCCGAGCCGCCGCCGAAGCCGACGATGAAGTCGTAGCCGCCCTTCTCGGCGAACCTGACGATCTCGTCGACGCTGCTCATCGGCGGTTCGGGCACGGCCTTGTCGTAGACGCCGACCTCGAGGCCGGCCTCGTGCAGCGGCCGCTCGACCGTCGACGCACATGCCGCAGCACGCTCGACGCCCGGGTCGGTGATGATGAGCACCTTGGTGCCGTTGAGCTTCTTCGCCTCGTCGCCGATCTTGGCGACGGCGCCGTTGCCGGTGATGAGCGTCTTGGGCGCGCGGTGCATGCGGACTTGGCGTCCATGCCCTGCTCGCCCCGCTCGCGTGCGCCGGCGCCGCCGGTGTCGTCGATCTTGCGCGGCACGCCGCCTGGTTTGTCAGCCATGACTCCTCCTGGAGCTGGCTCTTGGTGCGTGGCTCAGCGCGGCAGGCGGCCGGGCCCGTAGAGGGCGGCCGCCTCGTCGCGGATCTGGTCGCGGAACGCTGGGTCGGCGACGTCGAGCAGCTCGTCGGCGCGCTCGCGCAGCCCCTTGCCGCGCAGGTGGGCGACGCCGTGCTCGGTGACGACGTAGTCGACGTCGGCGCGCATCGTGGTCACCGCGGTGCCGGGCGCGAGCGCGGCGACGATGCGCGACACGGTGCCCTTCTTGGCCGTCGACGGCAGGGCGATGATCGCCTTGCCGTCGCGGCTCCGGGCGGCGCCGCGGACGAAGTCGACCTGGCCGCCGATGCCGGTGAACTGCGTCGCGCCCATGGCGTCGGCCACGACCTGGCCCATGAGGTCGACCTGGATCGCCGAGTTGATGGCGACGACGCGGTCGTTCTGACCGATCACGTACGGGTCGTTGATGATGTTCACCGGGAACATGTTGACGGCCGGGTTGTCGTCGACGAAGTCGTAGAGGCGGCGCGTGCCCATGAGGAAGGTGGCCGCCATCTTGTCGCGGTTGATCGTCTTGTTGCGGTTGGTGATGACGCCCTCGTTGTAGAGGTCGACGACGCCCTCGCTGAACATCTCGCTGTGGATGCCGAGGTCGTTCTTCTCGTGCAGGAAGAGGAGCACCGCGTCGGGGATGCCGCCGATGCCGAGCTGCAGGCAGGAGCCGTCCTCGACGAGGCCGGCGATGTGCTTGCCGATCGCCTCCTCGACGGGGCCGATCTTCGGCGGCTGCAGCTCGATGATCGGCGCTCGCTCTCGACGATGACGTCGATCTCGGAGACGTGGATGAACGAGTCGCCGTGGGTGCGCGGCATGTTCGGGTTGACCTGGGCGATGACCGTCTTCGCCACCTGGGCGGCCGGCTTGGTGTAGTCGACCGAGACGCCGAACGAGCAGAAGCCGTGCTTGTCGGGCGGCGACACGTGGATCAGCGCCACGTCCGGCGGCAGGTACCCCTCGCAGAACAGCTTGGGGATCTCGTGGAAGAAGACGGGGATGTAGTCGCCGCGGCCCTCGCGTGACGGCCTCGCGGGTGCTGGCGCCGACGAAGAGCGACTTGTGGAAGAACGAACCGGCCATCTCGGGCTCGGCGTACTCGCCCTTGCCCATCGCGACCATGTGGTTGATCTCGACGCGCTCGAGCTCGGGGGCGCGGGCGACGAGCGCGTCGACGAGCTCGAGCGGCTCGCCGCAGGCGTGCGCGAACACGACGCGGTCGCCGGACTTGACGACCTTCATCGCCTCCGCGGCCGTGACGACCTTGCCGGCGTAGTCTGACTTCCAGTCCATCCCATCACTCCTTGAGCTTGGCGCTGACCGCGGCGGCGATCTCCGCCGCCGGCACCTGGACGCCGTCGACCTGGGCGCCGGCGACGACGGCCGCCGCGGGGTCATCGGCGGTCGAGCTGGTGCCCGGACGCGCAGGCCCGGGGGCAGCCCGAGAGGTAGACGACGCGTGCCCGGACGGGCGAAGACCGGCGGCGGTCTCGAGCTCGTTCGCGACTCGCCGCCGCGGTCGATCTGGGGGTTGCAGCCGCCGCAGTAGACGACGCGGAGACCGCCGGCCTGCGCCACCGCCGCGTCGTCACCGCCCGGCTCGCGCCGGGCGCGTCCCTGTCGGCGGGTACGGTCACGCTTCGGCGACGGCCGCCGGCTTCTTGACCTTCGCCTTGTCCCACGGGCGCCCGACCTCGGCGATCGCCTTGGCGAGCTCCTTCTTGTGGTCCATGTTGGACTGCCGCGCGATCATGATGCGCTGCGCCTGCGGCGATCCGGCGCCGTGCATCGACTCGGTGCGGTAGCCGACCGCGCCGGCGCCGATGGTGAGGTTCTCGATGAGGCGCAGGACGCGCATGCGGTCGATGGTCGGCGTGTCGCAGTTGCCGACGAGGAACTTCTCGACGATGGGCCCGATCTTCTCGTCGGCGAGGTCCTGGGCCGACGGCATGGTGACCATGAGGCCGCCGGCGATGTCCTCGGCCAGGCGGGCGATCTCGTACGGGAACCGGGTGACGTTCTGCTTGCAGACGTTGGCCAGCAGCATGTCGATCTGGTAGTTGCCGGACGGCATCTTGACGCCCTCGGCCGAGCAGGCGATGCCGCAACTGAAGAGCGTCTCGTTGAGGTGCGTCATCTCGATGAGCTTGTCCTTGACGTGGCTCGCCTTGGCGACGCCGTTGTACTCGGCGGCCAGGGCGGCGGCGCCGATGAGCACGTCGCCGACGCCGACCTTGCAGCCGCCGTAGCTCTGGCGGTGGAAGCCGGCGAAGCGCTCGACGAGGGCGCCCGTGAACTCGATCTCGCCGCACATGTAGACCCTGTCCCAGGGCACGAAGACGTCGTCGAAGACCATCAGCGCCTCTTGGCCGCCGTAGCGCATGTTGCCGACGTCGAGGTCCGACTCCTCGAGCTTGCGCGTGTCGCAGCTCTGGCGGCCGTAGATGTACGAGATGCCGGGGGCGTTGGACGGGGTCGAGAACGACACCGCGAAGTCCTCGTCGCCCGGCCGCATGGCGATGGTGGGCATGACGACGATCTCGTGCGAGTTGCAGGCGCCCGTCTGGTGGGCCTTGACGCCGCGCACGACGATGCCGTCGTCGCGCCGCTCGACGACGTGCACGTAGACGTCGGGGTCGGGCTGCTGGTGACGGCGACAGGCTGCGGTCGCCCTTGGCGTCGGTCATGGCGCCGTCGGCGACGAGGTCGTTGTCCTGCAGGTACTGGACGTACTTCTTGAAGCGCTCGTGGTAGTCGGTGCCCTTGGCCTGGTCGGTCTCCCAGGTCACCGAGTAGAGGGCGTTGATCGCGTCCATGCCGACGCAGCGCTGGAAGCAGGAGCCGGTCTTCTGGCCCAGCAGGCGCTGCATCTTGACCTTCTTCACCAGGTCCTCGGTGGACTGGTGGATGTGGGTGAAGCGGTTGACCTTCTTGCCCGTGAGGTGGCTGGTCGCCAGCATGAGGTCCTCGTACTCGGGAGGCGTCGCCAGCTCGTAGGTCATCGCGATGCAGTTGATGCTCGGGCGGATGACGGGGTGGTTCGACGTAGTCGTCGACCCTCTCGCCGAACAGGTAGATCTCGAGACTCGAGGTCGGCGATGCTCTGGACGAACTCCTCGGGGGTCCTGAGAGCCATGCGTCCACTCCTTCCTGGTGCGGGCCAGTACCGGGCGCGGGCGCGCGTCGACGACGGGAGCGCTCGCGCGGTCATGTCGGTGCGGCGGGGGCGGAAGGGAAGTGCTGGGGTGTCCTGACGCCCTCTCCAGTGTATGGACTCTACACAGGCGCCAGGGCTTCGTCAATTTGTTCCAACGCAGAGCCAAGCAGGACCCCTCGATATGGACATAATGGCCAGTCCCGCGAGCGTGGGTCGGCTCGACGGCGGCGGTACGGCGCCGGGCCGGGAAGGAGGTGGCGGAGCTCCTCGGCGAGGTCGGGCGCGACCTGCTTGCCGAAACCGTCGGCGGCTCTCGACGGACGTTGCCGAATCCGTCGTTCCGCGTCCCGGACGGGTCCAGTCTCGTTGTCCAGTCTGTACCGGATGGCCCAGCCCGATGCGCCAAGTTTGTTCCGCATGGCGCATGCGACGCGTCGGGGCGGCGACGTATACTTCGGCCGCCCGGACGAATCACGCGTGCTTCCGGCCGGGCGGAGCCGTGTTCAGCACCACGCGCCCGGCCGTCACCGCGCGAGCGTGACGACGGGCTCGGCCACCAACCTGCGACCGCCTAGTGGAGGGCAGTTCATGAGCGCTTTCGTCAACGAATTCATGGCCGAACTCAAGGCCAAGAACCCCGGCGAGCCCGAGTTCCATCAGGCCGCCCAGGAGGTCGCGGAGTCTCTCGAGGTCGTCCTCGACAAGAACCCGAAGTACCGCGAGGCCAAGATCCTCGAGCGTATCGCCGAGCCCGAGCGCGTGATCATGTTCCGCGTGCCCGTGGGTCGACGACAAGGGCGAGATCCAGCTCAACAAGGGCTACCGCGTCGAGATGAACAGCGCCATCGGCCCGTACAAGGGCGGCCTGCGCTTCCATCCCAGCGTGTACCTCGGCCTCCTCAAGTTCCTCGCCTTCGAGCAGGTGTTCAAGAACGCGCTCACCACGCTGCCCATGGGCGGCGGCAAGGGCGGCTCCAACTTCGACCCCAAGGGCAAGAGCGACCTCGAGGTCATGCGCTTCACGCAGAGCTTCATGACCGAGCTCTGCCGCCACATCGGCGACCGCACCGACATCCCCGCCGGCGACATCGGCGTGGGCGGCCGCGAGATCGGCTTCATGTTCGGCCAGTACAAGCGCATCAAGAACGAGTTCGTCGGCGTGCTCACCGGCAAGGGCATCGAGTTCGGCGGCTCGCTCATCCGGCCCGAGGCCACCGGCTACGGCGCGGTCTACTTCGCCGCCGAGATGCTCTCGACGCGCGACGAGACCCTCGAGGGCAAGACCTGCCTCGTCAGCGGCTCGGGCAACGTCGCCCAGTACACGATCGAGAAGATCCTCGACCTCGGCGGCAAGCCGGTCACCTGCTCCGACTCGGGCGGCTACATCTACGACGAAGCGGGCTTCGACCGCGACAAGCTGGCCTTCCTGCTCGAGCTCAAGAACGTCAAGCGCGGCCGCGTGAGCGAGTACGCCGACAAGTACTCCAGCGCCGTCTACACGCCGGTCGACCCGGCCAAGGACCACAACCCGCTGTGGGACCACAAGGCCGACTGCGCCTTCCCGAGCGCGACGCAGAACGAGATCAACGCGAAGGACGCCCAGAACCTGCTGGACAACGGCGTCTACGTCGTCTCCGAGGGCGCCAACATGCCGACCGTGCCCGAGGGCGTCAACCTCTTCGTCGAGAAGGGCATCCTCTACGGTCCCGGCAAGGCCGCCAACGCCGGCGGCGTCGCCACCTCCGGTCTCGAGCAGTCGCAGAACAGCCTGCGCCTCAGCTGGACCCGTGAAGAGGTCGACGCCCGCCTGCACGGCATCATGAAGAGCATCCACAAGCAGTGCGTCGACGCCGCCGCCGCGTACGGCGTGCAGGGCAACTACGTCGCCGGCGCCAACATCGCGGGCTTCCTCAAGGTCGCCAACGCGATGATGGCCCAGGGCGTCGTCTGACCAAGCCCTCCGCTCGAGACGGCTTCCCCCGCCGTCGCCGAGAGCGAGAGCACGGGCGCGCGGTCCGTCGAAGGACCGCGCGCCCGTCAGCCCGGTAGCCATGGGAGGGGTCGCGACAGTTTGAGCGCAGTTCGGCCTCGGGTATCAACCGTGAGGCCTGAGTGTGAATCCTTCAGGAGCCTGGCCCTCCTGACCGGCGGAGACGCCGGCAAGGAGAGGCAGAAAGGGGCGACGAGATGAAGAAGATCGAGGTCTACATCCAGCCGTACAGCCTCGACGCCGTAGCCGAGGCGCTGGCGGTCGAGGGCGTCATGGGCATGACCGTCACCGAGTGCAAGGGCTTCGGCGTGCAGCGCGGCTTCGTGCGCGGCGAGGACGTGAAGCCGGGCCAGTACGTGTTCCACCCCAAGATGAAGGTCGAGATGATCGTCATCGAGCCCGAGGTCGAGGGCATCATCGAGCGCATCAAGGCCTCGCTGAAGAGCAATCGGATCGGCGAGGGCAAGATCTTCGTGTCGCCGATCGAGGACGCGATCCGCACGCGCACCGGCCAGCGCGGCCGCGACGCGATCAAGTAGCAGTCCGGGGACGCGCGGCCGCCGGCTTGCCGGCGGCCTGGAGGACGACGAGGGGCCCGGCAGCTCGGCTGCCGGGCCCCTCGTCGTCGTCTGTCGTCATGCGGCGCGCGATTGCCGGTGCGCCGCGCCGGCTCCGGATGTCTCAGGCCAGCTCGAACTCGCGCTCGAGGTCGGCCTTGGGGCGCGCCCCGATCACCTTCTTGGCCGGCTGGCCGTCCTTGAAGAGGATGATCGTGGGGATGCTCATGATGCCGAACTTGCTGGCCGTCGCCGGGTTCTCGTCGACGTTGACCTTGCCGACGACGACCTTGTCGGCGTGGTCACCGGCGATCTCCTCGACGACCGGCCCTACCATGCGGCAAGGACCGCACCACGGGGCCCAGAAGTCGACGATCATCGGCAGCGCGGCGTCGGCGAGCGCGCTGTCGAAGTCCGCGTCGGTCAGGGTCTTCACATCTGCCACGGTCTTCCTCCTTGATGGGTGCGACCAGCCGGTCGCGGGTGTCGAGTGGTCGGTCTTGTCGAAGGGTCTGCGATGCCGTCCAACGGTCAGACGGCGTCGATGACGCGCGTCGAGGCGCGCCTGGACGTCGACGGCGATCTCGTCGAGGGCCGGGTTGCCCACGATGCCCGAGCATCTCGCCGGCGTTGATCGCGCTGACGCGCGTGCCGCCCTCGGTCTCGTAGACGACGACGTTGCAGGGAAGGAGCAGTCCCAGCTCGGGCTCTGCCTGAAGAGCCTTGTGCGCGTGACTTGGGCTGCATGCGCCGAGGATGGCGTACTTGTCGCGTTCGACCCCGAGCTTCGCACGCAGCGTCGCCTGCACGTCGATCTCGGTGAGCACGCCGAAGCCCTCGGCCTTGAGCGCGTCCTTGACGCGCGGCAGCACCTCATCGTAGGGCTCGGGCAGCACGCGTCCGATCCCGTACTCGAGGCTCTCCATGCACGACCTCCTCGTAGCTCGCACCGGGGACGCCCCTCGTATACCCCACGGGGGTATCACTCGAACCCCCTCGGCGACCGCTGGGGCGGCAGCGGCCTCCCGGCTCAGGGCTAGCATGCCCGCGAGGCGGGGGCGCCAACCGTCGCCATCCGGTCACGGCGGTCGTCTGCCGGCGTCGCGCGACGACTCTCGCCTCCCGCACGGGCTATCGGCTATCATTCGTGGTTCACGGTCGCGGCCGGGACGGGCCGCGACGTGCCCAGTCCGCCGGCAGAGAGGTGGCGTCAAGGTGAGAAGCGACGAGATCAAGCGCGGGCCGCAGCGCGCCCCGCACCGCTCCCTGCTGCGCGCGCTCGGCGTGAGCGACGCCGAGATGGAACGCCCGTTCGTCGGCGTCGCCAACTCGTTCAGCGAGGCCGTCCCCGGGCACATGCACCTGCGCCAGGTCGTCGACGCCGTGAAGGCCGGCGTGCGCATGGCCGGCGGCACGCCCTTCGAGTTCGGCGTCCTCGGCATCTGCGACGGCATCGCCATGAACCACGAGGGCATGCTCTACTCGCTGCCGAGCCGCGAGCTGGTGGCGGACAGCGTCGAGTCCATGGCCATGGGCCACGCCTTCGACGCCCTCGTCCTCGTGCCGTGCTGCGACAAGATCGTGCCCGGCATGCTCATGGCGGCGATGCGCCTGAACATCCCGGCGGTGATGGTGGGCGGCGGCGCGATGCTCGCCGGCCGGCAGGGCGGCCGCGTGATCGACCTGAACACCGTCTTCGAAGGGGTCGGCCGTCACATGGCCGGCGAGCTCGACGACGACGGTCTCAAGGCGCTCGAGTGCGCCGCCTGCCCGACCTGCGGCTCGTGCTCGGGCATGTTCACCGCGAATTCGATGAACTGCCTCGCCGAGGTGCTCGGCCTGGCGCTGCCCGGCAACGGCACCGTGCCGGCCGTGTACTCCGAGCGCCTGCGCCTCGCCAAGGAGGCCGGCATGGCCGTGATGGACGTGCTCGCCGCGGACCTCAAGCCGCGCGACATCGTCACCGACGCGGTCATCGGCAACGCCCTGGCGCTCGACGCCAGCCTTGGCTGCAGCACCAACACGGTGCTCCACCTGGCGGCGATCGCGACCGAGGCCGGGCTCGACTTCCCTCTGCAGCGCATCAACGACGTCGCCGCCAAGGTACCGCACCTCTGCAAGCTGGCGCCGGCGAGCGACGTGCACGTCGAGGACCTCTACCACGCCGGCGGCATCCAGGCGCTGATGAAGCGCCTGATCGACGCCGGCATGATGGACGGCGCGACGAAGACGGTGGCCGCCGCGACGCAGGCGGACGCGGTCGCAGGCGGCGCGCGTGCTCGACGACGAGGTCATCCGCCCGCTCGACCGTCCGCACCACGCGACCGGCGGTCTCGCCGTCCTCTTCGGCAACCTCGCCCCGAACGGCGCCGTGGTCAAGGAGGGCGCGGTGGCCGACGAGATGCTGCGCCACCGCGGACCCGCTCAGGTCTTCGAGAGCGAGGCCGCGGCGGTGGCGGCGATCGCCGCCGACCAGGTCCGCAAGGGCGGCGTGGTCGTGATCCGCAACTGCGGCCCCAAGGGCGCGCCCGGCATGCCCGAGATGCTGACGCCGACCTCGGCGATCGCCGGGCGCGGCCTCGACAAGGACGTCGCCCTGATCACCGACGGCCGCTTCAGCGGCGCCACGCGCGGGCGCGGCGATCGGCCACGTGGCGCCGGAGGCCCAGGCCGACGGTCCCATCGGCCTGGTCGAGGACGGCGACACGATCGCCATCGACATCCCGGCCCGCAGCCTGACCCTCGAGGTGAGCGAGGAGGAACTCGCGCGGCGCAGGGCGGCGAAGCCGCCCGCCACGCCGCGCGACGGCGTGACCGGCTACCTCGCCCGCTACGTCAAACTCGTCTCCGGCGCCGAGAAGGGAGCCGTGCTCCGATGACACCACAGACCAGGATGAAAGGCTCCGAAGCCATCGTCCGGGCCCTGCAGGACGAGGGCTGCGACGTCATCTTCGGCTACCCGGGCGGCGTCGTGATCCCGTTCTACGACGCGCTCATGGACTCCGACCTGCGCCACCTGCTCGTGCGCCACGAGCAGGGCGCGGCGCACGCCGCCGACGGCTACGCGCGCGCGACCGGCAAGGTCGGCGTCTGCATCGCCACCAGCGGCCCGGGCGCGACCAACCTCGTCACGGGCATCGCCAACGCCTACCTCGACTCGATCCCGATCGTCGCCATCACCGGCCAGGTGAAGAGCGACCTCATCGGCACCGACGCCTTCCAGGAGGCCGACACGACCGGCATCACGCTGCCGATCGTCAAGCACTCGTACCTGGTGCAGGACGCCGGCCGAACTGCCGCAGATCATCCACGAGGCCTTCCACATCGCCGGGACCGGCCGGCCCGGCCCCGTGCTCATCGACATCCCCGTGACGGCGTCGCTGGCCGAGGTCGCCTACAGGCGTCCCGACGGCCCGGACCTGCCGGGCTACAAGCCCACGGTCAGGGGTCACGTCAAGCAGATCCGCTCCGCGGCCAAGGCGATCAACGAGGCCGAACGCCCGGTGTTCTACGTCGGCGGCGGCGTGATCTCGAGCGAGGCGGCGCCGGAGCTGCTCCGCGTCGCCGAGCTGCGCCGCCTGCCGGTGGCCACCACGCTCATGGGCCTGGGCGCCTTTCCCGAGACGCACGAGCTCGCGCTGGGCATGCTCGGCATGCACGGCACCGTGACCGGCAACTACGCGGTGCAACGAGTGCGACCTGCTCATCGCCGTCGGGGCGCGCTTCGACGACCGCGTGACCGGCAAGCTGAGCGCCTTCGCGCCCAAGGCCAAGGTCATCCACATCGACGTCGACCCGGCCGAGATCGGCAAGAACGTCGAGCCCATGATCCCCATCGTCGGCGACGCCAAGCACGTGCTCGCCGCGCTGGCCAAGGAGCTCGAGGCCCTCGAGTGGTCGCCGGAACGCACCGCCGCCTGGTGGGCGAAGCTGCGCGGCGTGGCAGGACGAGTACCCGCTGCACTACGAGGACCCGACCGACGGCACGCTGGCGCCCCAGTTCGTCGTCCAGGAGATCGACCGCGTCACCGAAGAGCTCGGCGGTCATCTGCACCGACGTCGGCCAGCACCAGATGTGGGCCACCCAGTACTACACGTACACGCTTCCCGCGCCAGTGGATCAGCTCCGGCGGCCTGGGGACGATGGGGTTCGGCCTGCCGGCGAGCATCGGCGCCAAGGTCGGCCGCCCCGACGCGCACCGTGATCGACATCTCCGGCGACGGAGGCTTCCAGATGACCGTGCAGGAGCTGGCGACGGCGGTGAACTACGACGTCCCCGTCGTGGTCGCGATCCTGAACAACCGCTACCTGGGCATGGTCCGCCAGTGGCAGGACCTCTTCTGGAACAAGCGCTACTCGCACACGCACTTCGAGCGCCAGCCCGACTTCAAGATGCTGGCCGAGGCGTACGGCGCGGTGGGCATGGCGGTCACCGAGAAGGACCAGGTCGCCGACGCCCTGCGCGAGGCGATCGCCTGCGGGCGTCCGGCGGTGATCGACTTCAAGGTCGCGGGCGAGGAGAACGTGTACCCCATGGTGCCGGCCGGCAGCTCGATCACCGAGATGATCGGCGGCGTGGCCCCGCGCAGGAGGAAGAAGTCATGAAGCACACGCTGTCCGTGCTCGTCGAGAACAAGCCCGGCGTGCTCACGCGTGTCGCCGGCCTCTTCGCCCGCCGCGGGTTCAACATCGAGAGGCTCGCCGTGGGGCCGAGCGAGGACCCGCGCCTCTCGCGCATGACGATCACCATCGACGGCGCCGAGCACCCGATCGACCAGGTGACGAAGCAGCTGCACAAGCTCATCAACGTGGTCAAGATCCGCGACCTCGACCCGGCCGGCATGGTCGCCGAGGAGCTGATGCTGGTGAAGGTCAGCGCCGAGGGCGACAAGCGCGCCGAGGTGCTGCAGATCGCCGAGGTGTTCAACGCCAAGATCGTCGACGTCGAGCGCCGGAGCGTGGTCCTGCGCGTCGTGGGCTCGTCGCAGAAGCTCGAGGCGCTGCTCGAGCTGCTCAAGCCGATCGGCATCCTCGAGATCGTGCGCACCGGCTCGATCGCCATCGGGCGCGGCAAGGGCTGAGCCGCGACTGGGCACGGGTGGGCTGCGCTCACCCGCGCCGTCCGCCGGGACATGCCCGGCGGCGATCCCGCGTGGAGGACGCGGCGAGCCTCCTCGCGGACCTGCGGGCCGGCAGGCGGCCGACAAGTGGAGGGACGGCTACCGGTGTCTCAGTGGACCGGGCGACCCCAAGGCCGAGCGCCTTCTGACGGGGAGACCCGCTCGTCCGACTGAGATCGCCCCGCGCCGGGCAGGCTCAGGATCGTATCTTGGCAAGACGTGCTCACGGCCGGAAGCCGCTCGTGCGCAGTCGTGCGCTCGCGACGCAGGGAGACGCGACCATGGCCGACACACCCGAGTTCGACATCGCCGCCGCTCACGATTACTTCGCGGCGCACTGCTTCAACCGGGCCTGGGACCTGATCGACAAGGAGGAGCGGACTCCGCAGGACGACCTCCTCATGGTCGCTCTCAACCAGGCCTCGATCTACCACTGGCTCGAGCGCTGCGACTGCGAAGACCGGCGTCTGTCGGTCGGGTACTGGCAGGCGTCGCGGATCCAGGCGGTCCTCGGCAACGCGAGCGAGGCGCGCAGGCACGCCGAGACGTGCCTGTCTTTCAGCGACGAGCTCCCGCCGTTCTACCTCGGCTACGCCTACGAGGCGCTCGCGCGCGCGGCGACGATCGCCGGGGACCGCGACGCGGTCGCCGCACACCTGACGCGGGCGAAGGGACTTGCCGCGCAGATTGCGGACAAGGACGAACGCGAGGCGCTGCTCGGCGATCTCGCCGACCTCTAGGGGGCACTCGCGCCTGGCCGCCCCGCACCTGCCGCGCCGCGAGCCGGGGCTGGCGCGGGCCTCTTGGCGATGCACTCCTTGTGCGGGTCTTGCGCAGCCATCCGCGATGGTCGCCGAAGCGAAACGCGAGTGCCGTGCGTCGGCGAACGCGGGAGGGGGAATCACCCGGTCCACAAGTACCTTGTGACGTGAAGGTTCCCGAAGGAGGTGCGGCATGACCACCCAGGCGGTCCGTGGATCGGGCACGCGGGAAGACCCATGGCTGCTGAAGACCCCCAGCGGGTCTTCGGAGTTCCAGATGTATCGCGACGCACAGGCCGACCCGCCTGCACTGGTCTGCCGGGTGGGGAAGACCGAGCTCCGCTACCGGCTGCGCTGCATCGAGGACCTGCATGCGATGCTCAAGTCGCATGGCGACTGGATGCCGCTGGGCAGCGCCGACGAACAGAAGCCGGCGGCCGAAGGCACCGTCGAGGCTTGGGGCCGGGCGCCGGACAACCCGGTGGGCGGGTGGTACGGTTTGAAGAAGGGCCTGCGAGGGAGGTTCGCGATGTACGTGCCGCCGCTGCTCGAGGCGCTCGGGCTGGCGGAAGTCGAGCACAACCCGAGGAACAACCGCATGCGGGCGATTTGAGCCTACTCGGCGTATGGCCGAAGAAGCCGCTGCGCTGGCACCGGAGCCCGGAGACGTGACCGCGGCGTCGGACAACGACGCGGCGGCGGCTCCGCTGGACGACGTAGCCGCGGAAGCCGCCCAAGAGAGCGGTCGCCGCGCCACGAACCTCGAGCTGTTCCTGGACCTCGTCTTCGTCTTCGCCGTGACCCAGGTCGCCGGCATGCTCGCCTCCGACATGAGCGCGGCGGGCTTCGGCCGCGGGTTGCTGCTGGCCTGGCTCGTGTGGTGGCTCTGGTCGCAGTTCACCTGGCTCGGCACCGCGATCGACCTGAGCGGACGGTCGGCGGCGCAGTTCCTCGTGCTGGCGACGGTGCCGTTCACCCTGCTCATGGCAGTCGCCCTGCCGGGGGCCTACGGCTCGTCCGGGCTCGAGTTCGCCGGCGCCTATCTTGCCGTGAACCTGTGGGCGCTGGCGATCCAGGGCTGGGGTCTGTGGCGGGAGCCGGTCACCCGGGCGGCCTGGCTGCACTACGTGCCGCTGGCCGCCCTGGCGCCTCTGGTGCTGTTCATCGGTGCTTTTCTGCCGGAGGGCGCGCGAGTCGCGGTGTGGTGCGCCGTCGCGGTGTTCAACGTCGCGAGTGCAGTGGCGGGAGGCAGGGGCCAGGAAGGGAAGACGGCGTGGACCATCGACCCTGGGCACTTCTCCGAACGGCACGCTCTCTTCGTCATCATCTCGCTGGGCGAGATCCTGGTGGCCGTCGGCGTCGCTGCGGCGGCCGCGCATCTCAGGCCGGCCGTCGGTGTCGGCCTGGTCGCCGCGGTCGCCGTGGCCTGCGTGTTCTGGTGGACCTACTTCGCCTTCGTCCCCGAGGCCGGCGAGCGTGCCTTGCGCCTCGCCCCACGACATGACCGGGGACGCGTCGCCCGTGACCGCTTCACGTTCGGTCACTTCCCGATCGTCTTCGGCCTCGTCCTCTTCGCCGTGGTCGCCAAGCACGTCGTGGCGCACCCGACCGACTCTCCTTCAGACGGCGACCTCCTCGCGCTGGCCGGCGCCGTCGCCTTCTTCGTCGGCGGCCTTCTGGGCCTGCAGTGGCAGGCGGTGCATCGGCTTGCGCCGGAGCGCCTCGCGGCGATCGGCGCGGTGGCCGTACTGTGCTGGGTCGCCGGACCGCGCATCCCCGGTGAGGCGCTGCTCTTCATCGTCGCCGTCATCGTCGCGATCATGCAGGCGATCACGCTGCGCCGCTACGAGCTGATGCGAGCGGAGCGAACGCTGGGATCGACCGGCTGAGCAGGTGCGGCGGCGACAAGCGCATGGACCACGTCATCGAGTACTGGAGCATCCGAGACCCCGGCGAGGCCTGACCAACGGCCTTCTGGAGAAGAGAGTCGAGCCTCTCATGGACGACAGGTGGCGATTCTGCGAGTTGACGCCCGAGGACGCGGCCGCCATCGTCGGCTGGCGGTATGGCGGCCGGTACGCGTTCTACGACACGGCGGCGGACCCCGAGTTCGCGGCGGAGCTCGCGGACCCCTCGTTGTGGCGGCTGCGCGACCTGGAGGGCGAGCGGGGCGCGCTCCTGGCGGTGAGGGGCGCAAGTGGCGCGCTCGCCGGCTTCTTCTCCTTCAAGGGGTCGCCCGGTCTCTGCGTCATCGGGCTCGGCCTGGCGCCGGAATGGACCGGCCGGGCGCTCGGGACGGGGTTCGTGCGTGCCGGCCTTGACTTCGCTCGCGGGCAGTGGCGCGTGTCGCGGTTCAGTTTGCAGGTCGTGGCCTTCAATCGCCGTGCGCTCAGGGTGTACGAGCAGGTCGGGTTCGTCTCCCGTCGACCGGTTCTCGCGTGCCGCCCCCGAGCTGGACGGCCAGGTCGTGGAGTGGGTCAGGATGGAGGCGGCCGCTGAGGAGCTGGGGCTCGCGTCGTCAAACGACTGTGAGTCTCAACCGATGGCGGCAGGCTCCGGTGGCGTGCCGGCCGCTGGTGGACCGATGAGCCGGGCGTAGACTGACGGCTCGGACGACGGACGAGGAGGGTACATGGCGCGCTATCGCGACGCGTTGCCACAGCTCGGCGGCGATCTGTTCCTCACGGACGGCGGCATCGAGACCAGCATGATCGCCCTGGAGGGGCTGGAGCTGCCGGAGTTCGCCGCGTTCCCGCTGCTGGCGAGCCCGGAGGGAGAGGCGGCGCTGCGCCGCTACTTCCGCTCGTATGCGGAGATCGCGCGGCGCTATGGCGTCGGCCTCATCCTTGAGAGCGCGACGTGGCGCGCCAGCGCCGACTGGGGAGCGCGGCTGGGTCTCACGCCCGCCGCGCTGGCGGGCGCCGACCGCGAGGCGATCGGTCTTCTGGAGAGCGTGCGCGACGAGTTCGAGACCGAGTCGACGAGGATCGTGATCAGCGGGTGCCTGGGCCCGCGGCGCGACGGCTACGACCCCGCGCGACGCGATGACCGCGGACGAGGCGGACGGCGTATCACGGCGCGCAGATCGAGACCTTCGCCGACACCGCCGCCGACATGGTCGCCGCCCTGACGCTGACGTACGCCGCGGAGGCGGTGGGCATCGTCAGGGCGGCGGAACGGGCGGCGTTGCCGGTGGCGATCTCGTTCACCGTCGAGACCGACGGTCGCCTCGCGTCCGGGCAGTCGCTCCTGGAGGCGGTCGAGGCCGTCGACGAGGCGACCTCGGCCTACGCGAGCTACTTCATGATCAACTGCGCGCACCCGTCGCACTTCGCGTCCGCCCTCGTGGCCGGCGAGCCGTCGGTCGAAAGGTTCCGCGGTCTGCGCGCTAACGCCTCGCGCCTCAGCCACGCCGAACTCGAGGCGGCGCCCGCGCCCGACGCGGGCGACCCTGAGGAGCTCGGACGTGAGTACGCGGCGCTCAAGCGGCGGCTGCCGCAGCTCAACGTCTTCGGCGGGTGCTGCGGCACCGACCACCGCCACCTCGAGCACATCGCCGCGGCCTGCGCGCCGCTGTTCCGGCAGGCGTCGTGAGTGGCGCTCGAGGCGCGGCGTGAATCGGCTGCTGGCGGATGGCGCGCTCTTCGTCGCTGCGGGACTTGTCGCGGTGTCCTTCCTGGCCGGGTCGGGGTGTGAGTCCCCCACCGATGAGGCTCAGCCCGGCTCCGGGGCCGCGACCTCACCCGTTGTCAAAGGCGACGCCGTGCTGGCGCTCGCCTTCGAGAAGCACGCGAACGACCTTCAGGTCGAGGGTCAGGGGACCGTCGCGAGGATCCTGGCCGACGACACGGAGGGCGGCAGGCATCAGCGATTCATCGTCCGTCTCGCCTCCGGGCAGACACTCCTCGTCGCGCACAACATCGACGTCGCCCCACGCGTCGAGGACCTGCACGAGGGCGACGCGGTCGCGTTCCGAGGCGTCTACGAGTGGAACGAAGAGGGCGGCACCATCCACTGGACGCATCGCGACCCGAACGGTGAGCACGCACCGGGCTGGATCCTTCACGGGGGTCGGACGTACCAGTAACGGTGGCGCGCCGCGTGGATGCACCGAGTGGCCGTGACAGCGCCGCACAACGGGTACATGTGCTCCAGGCGGATGCGGAGGGCGTCATGGGCGGAGCGAGGGTGCTCTACGTCAGCGGGTCGATCGGGCTCGGGCACGTGAGCAAGGACCTGGCGATCGCGCACGAGCTCAGGCGTGCCAGACCCGACGTCGAGATCCTCTGGCTCGCGGGGCACCCCGCGTCGCAGATCCTTCGCGATGCCGGCGAGCACGTGCTGCCCGAGGCCGAGCGATGGATCGGAGCCAGCGCGATCGCCGAGCGCTGCACGCGACACGGTCAGCTCAACCTCGTGCGCTACGTGTACCGGTCACTTCCGTCGTGGACGGTGAACACGCGCCTGTTCCGCTCAGCGCTCGAGGCCCACGACGTCGACGTCGCGGTCGGCAACGAGGCTTGGGAGGTCGACATCCCCCTCGTCACGCGCACCCTGCGACCGCGCGTCCCCTTCGTCATGATCTTCGACTTCGTCGGTGTCGTGGCCACGGCCCCCGACATCTTCGACCGCTTGGGTGCCTGGGGCCTGAACGCGCTCTGGGTCATGGACCGATGGACCTATCGAGGGAACCCTCACTCGGCGATCTTCATCGGTGAACTCGAGGACGTGCCGCTCGGGCCGACTCGGATGGGCGCTGCCGGACCGTCGGCGGCACGCCCGGGACGGCTACGAGTTCGTGGGCCACGTGATCGGCTTCAGGCCTGACGAGTACGCTGATCGTGACGCGTGGCGAAGCGCACTCTGGGTACGGCGACGAGCCCCTGGTCGTCTGCTCCGTCGGCGGTACGGCGATCGGCCGCAGGCTGCTCGACCTGTGCGGGCAGGCGCACGCGCCCTTGCGCGAACGCCTGCCCGACGTCCGTATGGTCCTGGTGTGCGGCCCGCGCCTTCCCGTGGAGGCGATCCGCGTGCCGGACGGCGTCGAGGTGCGCGGCCATGTCCCGCGGCTGTACGAGCACTTCGCCTGCTGCGACGTCGCCGTTGGGCAGTGCGGCGCGTCGTCGACGACCGAGTTAAGCGCCCTGGGGAAGCCGTTCATCTACTTTCCGATCGACGGCCACTACGAGCAGGAGCTGGTCGCCGCTCGCCTCCGCCGTCACGGCCTCGGAAGGCGGATGTCGCTGAGCGACACGACCCCCGAGATGCTGGCCGACGCGATCCACCAGGAGTGCGGACGAAGCATCGCCGACTCCGGTCTGCCGGTCGATGGCGCCGCCAAAGCCGCGGCGCACATCATGCGCGCTCTCGAACGCTCGTCCGGTGACGCGGCCGGCGCCGCTATCCCACTGACGACCGTCCTGTGAGGTGCCGTGACTGAGGAACAAGCCGACCGCATGATCGAGCTCATGGAGCGGATGGCGGAGAGGCTCGACGAGTTCGCCTCCACGCTCGACGCGATCGCGAGCAACACGGCGGACTGAGCCTCGGCGGTCCGCCGCCGCCACCGCGGGCCGTATGATGGGGCTCCCATGGAGCACCAGCTGCACACGACGCTCGAGCTGCCGCTGCCGCTCGAGACGGTCTTCGCGTTCTTCGCCGAGGCGGGCAACCTCGAGCGCATCACACCGCCCGAGCTCCGCTTCGAGATCGTTGCCCCGCTTCCCATCGAGATGATGCGCGGCGCGCTGCTCGAGTACCGTCTCGGTCTCTTCGGCATCCCCTTTCGTTGGCGGACGGAGATCGCCGCCTGGGACCCGCCGCACGGCTTCATCGACGTGCAGTTGAAGGGACCGTACGCGGTCTGGGAGCACACGCACGCCTTCGCGGCGACCGAGACCGGCACCCTCATCGACGACCGCGTCCGCTATCGGCTGCCGCTCTCGCCGCTCGGCGACGTCGCCCTCCCCGTCGTGCGGCGCCAGCTGGCGCGGATCTTCGCGTACCGGCAGGACGCCGTGCGAGAGGCGCTGCTCGGCAGCCGTTACGGGGTAGGAAGCGGAGATGGCGCTCCCGTCCTTCGACCGCGTCGACACCGCCCTCACGGGCTGGATGGCCCGCCACGGCGTCACGCTGCTGCGTGTCAGTCTCGGCGATCGTCTTCCTCTGGTTCGGGTTCCTCAAGTTCTTCCCGGACCTCAGCCCGGCGCAGAGCCTCGCCGGCGACACGATCGAGAAGCTCACCTTCGGGGTCGTCTCCGCCGACACCGCCGTGATCATCCTGGCCGTGTGGGAGATGCCTGATCGGCCTGGGCCTGCTCGCTCGGCGTCTTCCTGCGCACGACCCTCTTCCTTGCTCTGGCTGCAGATGGCTCGGCACGTTCACGCCGCTCTTCCTCTTCCCGGACGCCTGCTTCACCCACGTGCCGTACGCGCCCACGCTCGAGGGCCAGTACATCATCAAGAACATCGTGCTGATCAGCGCCGGCATCGTGATCGGCGCCACGGTGCGGGGCGGCCGGCTGAGCGCCGCCCGTGACGCCGAGGGCGGCTCCGCGTTGCCGCCGGCTGCCTGAGGCAGTAGAGTCCTAGCTTCCGAGCACGCCCCGGCCCGGCGAGGGCCGTCCAGAGGAGGGAACCCCCATGTTCTACGACAGTGACGCCGACCTTTCCCTGATCAAGGCGAAGACCGTCGCCATCATCGGCTTCGGCAGCCAGGGCCACGCCCACGCGCAGAACCTGCGCGACAGCGGCGTGACCGTGGTCGTCAGCGAGCTGAAGGGCACGCCGAACGGGGACCGCGCCGAGAAGGCCGGCTTCGAGGTGCTCACCGCCGCCGACGCGACCAAGCGCGCCGACGTCGTCATGATGCTGGTCCCCGACCAGACGCAGGCCGTGGTCTACAAGAACGATGTAGGCCCCAACCTCAAGGACGGCGCGACGCTCATGTTCGCGCACGGCTTCAACATCCACTTCGGGCAGATCGTGCCGCCCAAGACCGTCGACGTGAGCATGGTCGCCCCCAAGGGACCCGGCCATCTGGTGCGCCGCCAGTACGAAGAGGGCAAGGGCGTGCCGGTGCTGATCGCCGTGCACCAGGACGCGAGCGGCAAGGCGAGGGCACAGGCGCTCGCCTACGCGAGCGCCCTCGGCGGCCTGCGCGCCGGCGGTCTCGAGACGTCCTTCCAGGAAGAGACCGAGACCGACCTGTTCGGCGAGCAGGCCGTGCTCTGCGGCGGCACCATGCAGCTCGTCACGGCCGGCTTCGAGACCCTGGTCGAGGCCGGGTATCAGCCCGAGATCGCCTACTTCGAATGCCTCCACGAGCTCAAGCTCATCGTCGACCTGATGTGGGAGAAGGGCATCAGCGGCATGCGCTACTCGATCAGCGACACGGCCGAGTACGGCGACCTGACGCGCGGCCCGCGGGTCATCGACGAGGACGTGCGCGACACGATGCGCGAGCTGCTCGCCGAGATCCAGAGCGGCGAGTTCGCGCGCGAGTGGATCCTCGAGAACCAGGCCAACCGCCCCGTGTTCAACGCCCTGCAGCGGCAGGGCAAGGAGCACCTCATCGAGACCGTGGGCAAGGAGCTCCGCGGGATGATGAGCTGGATCGGCGACGAGGGCGGGCTGGACATCGACGTCTGACGCCCGGCCGTCGCGCGGGCCGGAGGCAGCGTGGGACGGTTCGACAGCAAGAATGTGATCGTGACCGGCGCGACCGGAGGCATCGGTCGCGCCATCGTGGCCGGCTTCCTGGCCGAGGGCGCGAGCGTTCTCGGCTTCGGGTCGCGCGAAGAGAGCGCCGCGGCACTGCGCGAGGCGCTCGATCACGAGCGTCTCGCCGTGGCGGCGCTCGATCTGCGCGACCGCGTCGCGATCGTCGCCGCCGCCCACGAGGCGGTCGCGAGCATGGGCCGCGTCCACGTGCTCGTGAACTGCGCCGGCGTCGCCTTCGAGGTGCCCGTGCTGGACATCGGCGGCGCCCAGTGGGACGAGGTCATCGCCGTCAATCTCACGGCTCCGTTCGTGCTCAGCCAGGAGCTGGCGCGCCATATGGTCGACAGCGGCGGCGGGTGCATCGTCAACGTGAGCTCGGTGGACGCCTTCATCGCCGAGTCCCCGTACGCCGACTACAACGCCTCCAAGGCCGGCCTTTCGATGCTGACCCGCAGCATGGCCTTCGAGCTGGGGCACCTCGGGGTCCGCGTCAATGCCGTCGCCCCCGGCGCCACAGTGACGCCCATGCTCGACGGCGGCTTTGAGGCGGGCGTCTACCGACGCTACATGGACATCACCCCGGCGAAGCGCTACGCGACGCCCGAGGAGCAGGCCAACGTGGTGCTCTTCCTGGCCTCAGATGAGGCGTCGTACATCAACGGCGTGACGGTGCGCGTCGACGGCGGGATGCTGCAAGGGTTCTGGGCGGACCCCCGTCTCGACCCGCCGACGCCTCGGCTAGCCTTTCGCGCATGCGGAGCCCGGCGCATCGCCCGTCGTGACGGCTGGTGCGGGCGGGGCGGCACGACCGCCCCGCCCGCACCAGCCGGCTCCGCCATCCGCGCCTCCCGCACGACCGTCCGCTGATCCGACGCGCGTCCTCGCGCGCCGTCACGCGGCGCGCCCGAGCGCAGCGCGGCGAGCGCTCGCGCGCCAGCGGCGCGCCCGCCTTGGGCCGCGCCTCGTGCGCGCCCGTCGCGCCCTCCCGACTGCATCTTCGTGCACGCTCCGCCGCAGGAACGGCTTCAAGCTTGTGACCGCGCGCACGTCTTCTCTAGAATGGCCACCTCTGCATCGGTATTCAGGATCTGCGTCCGGGTCGGCGGCCCGGGCTCCGGCACAAGGACGAAAGGACGAGACCATGTTGAAGCGCTTCCTTCTGACCCCCGGGCCGACGCCCGTGCCGCCGGAGGTGCTGTCGGCCCTCGGCGAGCCGGTCGTGCACCACCGCGCGCCGCGCTTCACCGAGATCCTCAAGCGAGGTCGTCGCGGGCCTGAAGTACGTCTACCAGACCGAGAACGACGTCCTCGTCTTCGCCGCCAGCGGCACCGGCGCCATGGAGTCGTGCGGTCGTCAACGTCGTGAATCCCGGCGACCACGTGCTCGTGGCGTAGCATCGGCAACTTCGGCGAGCGCTGGATGAAGCTCACGAAGAACTGGGGCGCCGAGGTGACCGCGCTCGACTACGAGTGGGGCACCAAGGCCGACCCGGCCGACATCGAGAAGGCGCTCGCCGCCGACCCGGCGATCAAGGCCGTGTACGTGCAGTTCAGCGAGACCTCGACCGGCGTCGTCAACGACATCGAGGCGATCGGCGCGATCGTCGCCAGGACGCCGGCGATCCTCGTCGTCGACGCGATCAGCGGCCTCGGCGCGACCGACCTCAAGACCGACGCCTGGCACGTCGACATCTGCGTGGCCGGCTCGCAGAAGGCGCTCATGGTGCCGCCCGGCCTCGCCTACGTCGCCGTCAGCGAGAAGGCGTGGAAGGTGATCGAGGCCTGCACGACGCCGCGCTTCTACTTCGACTACCCGACGCTATCGCAAGAAGATGACCGGCGACAGCGCCCAGACGCCGTACACGCCGGCGGTCTCGCTGATGGTGGCGCAGAACGCCGCCATCGACCTGATCCGGCAAGAGGGCCTGGAGAACGTGTTCGAGCGGCACCGCGGCTGGGCAAGGCCTGCAAGGCCGGCGTGCAGGCGCTCGGCATCGAGCTGTTCGGCCCGGACGACCCCGAGGCGAACAGCGTCACCGCCGTGCAAGGTGCCGGCCGGCGTCGACGGCGGCAAGATCACCAAGGTCGCGCGCGACAAGTACGGCGTGTGGCTGGCCGGCGGCCAAGGCAAGCTCAAGGGCCAGATCTTCCGCTTCGGCCACTGCGGCTACTTCGGCGCCAGCGACATCCTCGTCGGGCTCGGCGTCCTCGAGATGGTGCTCGCCGAGCTCGGCTACGACGTCAAGTGGGGCGCCGGCACGGGGCGCCGCGGCGCAGGTGCTCGCGCAGAGCCCCGTCCAGCTGTGAGGGGGTGACGTCATGACCGAACAGAAGAGGGTCCTCGTCAAGGAGAAGCTGGCCCCCGAGGGCATCAAGTTCCTCGAGGAGCAGGGCTTCGCCGTGGACGTCGGCACCGAGTGGGACGCCGACGAGCTGCTGGCCCGCATCAAGGACTACCACGGCCTGATCATCCGCTCGGCGACCAAGGTCACCGCCGAGGTCATCCAGGCCGCCGACAAGCTGCAGGTGGTGGGCCGCGCCGGCGTCGGCGTCGACAACGTCGACGTCAAGGAGGCGACCAAGCGCGGCATCGTCGTCGTCAACGCGCCGCAGAGCAACGTGCTCACCGCGGCCGAGCACACGGTCGCCCTCATGATGGCCTGCGCGCGCAACATCCCGCAGGCCCACGCCGACCTCAAGGCCGGCAAGTGGGAGAAGGGCAAGTGGGGCAAGGGCGGCGTCGAGCTGCAGGACAAGGTCCTCGGCATCATCGGCCTCGGCCGCATCGGCTTTCTCGTCGCCGAGCGCGCCCGGGGCCTGAAGATGAAGGTCCTCGCCTACGACCCGTACGTGCCGGCCGAGAAGCTTCCACGAGCTCGGGCTCGACCGCGCCGACACGCCCGAACAAGGTCTACCGCGAGGCCGACTTCATCACCGTCCACCTGCCCAAGAACGCCGAGACCATCGGCTTCGTCGACGACGACGCCTTCGCCCAGATGAAGGACGGCGTGCGCGTCATCAACGTCGCCCGCGGCGGGATCATCGACGAAGAGGCGTGGGCGCGAGCGATCGAGAGCGGCAAGGTGGCCGCCTCGGCGGTCGACGTGTATCCGAAGGAGCCGACCACCGAGAGCCCGTTGTTCGCGTACGACAGCGTGGTCTGCACGCCGCACCTCGGCGCCTCGACGGTCGAGGCGCAGCTCGCGCGCCGGCACCCAGGTCGCCGAGCAGGTCGCGCTGGCGCTCAAGGGCCAGTTCGCGCCCAACGCCGTGAACGTCCCGCTCGTGCCCGGGGAGGAGGCCGACGAGCTGATGCCGTACCTGCGCTCTGCGAGATGCTCGGCAAGCTCATCGTGCAGGTCGCCGACGGTCCCGGTCGACGCCGTCGACATCACCTACGAGGGCGTCATCGGGCGCTACGACACGCGCATCCTCACGCTCGGCGTCCTGCAGGGCATGCTCGCCGGCAAGGTCGAGGGCGAGGTCAACTTCGTCAACGTGGCCGGCATCGCCGAGGAGCGCGGCATCAGCGCCAAGGAGATCAAGAAGCCGGCCGCGGTCGACTTCCTCAACGTCATCACGGTGAGCGCGCGTGACGCCGGCGGCGAGCTCGACGTGGCCGGCACGACGCTGGGGCCGGCGCACCGGCCGCGCTTCGTCGGCATCTACGGCCACGACATCGACATCGAGCCGGTGCCGAACATGGTCTTCCTGCGCGCCGACGGCCCAGGTGCCGGGCACGTTCGGCAGGATCGGCACCAAGATGGGCGAGTTCGGCAGTCAACATCTCGCAGGTGACGGTCGCGCCGTCGAAGCCCGGCGAGCCCGAGGTCATGGGGCTCGCCGTCAGCCAGCCGATCAGCGACGACCAGCTTGCGCAGATCGTCGCGGCGGCCGGGCTGCTCGACGCGAAGCGCGTGACGCTGTAGCTCGGACGCGATCGACAGGATGCGATGGGGGCGGGGCCGTCCTGCGGACCGCCCCGCCCCGATCAGCCGCCTTGACAGCGCCGACCGGGACCGCTAAGCTTCATCCACCGGGTGGTCCACGCACGGGACGATTCGGGCCGCCCGGGCAGCGGTGCTCTGCCGGCACGACGGGAGGAACCATGGCGCAGGCGTTCGACGATCCGGGCCAGACCGACCTCGGGGAGGACTTCCTCGGTCACCTCTGGCCGCCGTTCACCCAGCTTCAGGGCCTGAGGCCGGTCATCATGGACCATGCCGAAGGCGCGGTCGTCTACGACACCGAGGGCAACGAGTACATCGACGCCTTCGCCAGCCTCTGGACGGTCAACGTCGGCCACGGCCGCACCGAGATCCACGACGCCATCAAGGCGCAGATGGAGAAGCTGGCGATCTACCACATCTTCCAGATCGCCAACGAGCCGACGATCAAGCTCGCCGCCAAAGTCGCCGCCCTGCTGCCGGGCGACCTCGACCACATCTTCTTCACGCTCGGCGGCGGCGAGTCGGTCGAGACCGCCGTCAAGATGGCGCGCCAGTACCACCGCAACCGCGGCAACGGCACCAAGTACATGGTCCTCTTCCGCGACCGTTCCTACCACGGCACGACGATGACCTCGACGAGCGCCCAGGGCCTCCCGGTCAACCGGCAGAAGTTCGAGCCGTTGCTGCCCGGCTTCATCAAGATCGGGGCGCCGTACTGCTACCGCTGCGCCTGGCACAAGACCTACGGCGAGGACTGCCGCATGGAGTGCGCCAAGGTCGTCGAGGAGGAGATCGCCTTCTACGGCGCCGAGAACGTCGGCACCATGCTCGGCGAGACGATGATCGGCACCGGCGGCGTGATCCCGCCGCCGCCCGAGTACTGGCCGATGGTCTGCGAGACCTGCAAGGCGAATGACGTCCTCGTGATCAACGACGAGGTCATCACCGGCTTCGGCCGCAGCGGCACCTGGTTCGGCTTTCAGCAGTTCGGCTCGGACCCCGACCTCGTGACCCTGGCAAAGGGTCTGTCGTCGGGCTACCTGCCGCTCGGCGCCGTCGCCGCCCGGGAGCACGTCTTCCAGGCGTTCCTCGGCGACGGCGAGCAAGGCGTTCATGAGCGGGGCCACCTACAACGGCCACCCGCTCTGCTCCGCGGCCGGCCTCGCCAACCTCGAGATCATCGAGCGCGAGAAGCTCGTCGACCGGTGCGCCGAGGTCGGGTCCCTACCTGCAGGAGGGCCTGCGGACCCTGCTCTCGCACCCGATCGTCGGCGACGTGCGCGGCGTCGGCATGGTGGCCGGCATCGAGTACGTCCAGGACAAGGCGACGCGGGAGTGGTTCCCGCTCTCCGAGGGCGTCGCCGCGCAGGATCCGCGACGAGGCCTTCAGGCGCGGGGTGTTCGTGCGCCTGCTCGGCGGCGGGCACGTGCACGCGGTCGCGCCGCCGTTCATCATCTCCAGCGAGCAGATCGACACCATCGTGCGCGTGCTCGACGAGGCGATCGGCGTCGTCGAGAAGGAGCTGGGCTACTGATGGGCGACCTGCTGCGCATCGACCTGACGACGGGGACGACCCGCGAGGAGGACATCCCGGAGGAGCGCCTGCGCACGCTGCTCGGCGGCAAGGGCATCGGCGCGCGGATGCTCCTCGAGGAGGTCGGCCCGGAGGTCGACCCGCTGGGGCCGGAGAACAAGCTCATCTTCACGACCGGCCCCCTGAGCGGGACGCAGATGCCGGGCTCGAACCGCTACGGCGTCTTCTTCCTCAGCCCGCTGACCGGCGGCTACGGCGAGGCGTACGCCGGCGGCAACCTGGCGCCGCAGTTCGCCGGCACTGGCTACAAGGTCGTCGTCCTCGAGGGTCGCTCGCCGACGCCGGTCTTCGTCGAGGTCGCCGAGGGGCGCGCCGCGCTGCACCCGGCCGCCGACCTGTGGGGCGCGGACACGTACGCGGCCGAGGAGGCGCATCAAGGCGCGCGTCGGCGACGCCAAGGCGCAGGCCTGCGTGATCGGTCCCGCCGGCGAGAACCTGCTGCGCTTCGCCTGCATCGAGAACAACAAGTGGCGGAGCCTCGGCAGGGGCGGCGCCGGCGCGGTGATGGGGTCCAAGAACGTCAAGGGCGTCGTCTTTCACGGGGCGCGCAAGCCTGCGGTCGCGCGCCCCGACGCCTTGCGCGCGCTGATCCGCGAGATGGTCGCCGCCAGCGAAGGACCATCCCACGGTGAACGCCTACAAGCGCATGGGCACCGTCCAGATGGTCCGCGTCACGAACGGCATGAACATGTTCCCGACGCGCTACTGGACGAAGGGCCACCTCGACGACTTCGAGCCGCTCTCGGCCGAGACGATGCTCGAGACCTACCACGTGAAGAACACGACCTGTCCGCCCTGCTTCATCGCCTGCGGCAACCTGTGCCGAGTCCCCGATGACCACGAGACCCTCGCCGGCCTCGAGATCGAGGGGCCGGAGTTCGAGACGATCTACACGTTCGGCGGCCTCTGCGAGATCGTCGACTTCGCCGCAGGTGATGCGTCTCAACGACATCTGCGACCGCATGGGCGTCGACACGATGACCGCCGGCAATCTCTGCGGTCTGGCGATCGAGGCGTCGCGCCGCGGGCTCATCGATCTCGACCTTGACTTCGGCGACGCCGACGGCGTCGCCGCCTTCCTCGAGATGATGGTGCGGCGCGAGGGTATCGGCGACCTCTTCGCCGACGGCGTCCTGCGCGTCGAGGAGGAGATCCCCGAGCTCAAGGGCGTCGCCGTCCACGTCAAGGGCATGGAGCCGGCCGGCTACGACCCGCGCGTCTCCAAGGGCATGGCGCTCGGCTACATCACCTCCGCCCGCGGTGCCTGCCACCTGCGGGCGACGGTCATGAAGGCCGAGCTCAGCGGGATCATCCCGATCGACGCGGTCGAGGGCAAGGCGGCCATCTACGCCGACTGGGAGGACCGCTTCGCGATCCAGGACGCGCTCATCTACTGCCGCTTCTACCGCGACTTCACCACGTGGCCGTTTCTCGCCGGCGTCGTCAACGCCGCCGTGGGGACCGACTACACCGAGGACGAGCTCAGGGCGCTCGGCGCGAGCATGATCACCGACTCCCACGTCTTCAACGAGCGGCGCGGCTTCGGCCTCGCGCAGGAGCGCCTGCCCGGGTGGGTCACGGAACGGCCGATCGTAAACAAGGAAGGGAACGAGCAGCTGACCACGGCGGCCGAGCTCGAGACCATGCTGCGCGAGTACTACGCGGTGCGCGGCTGGACATACCCGGCCGGCTGAGCGGCCGACCGTTCGCGCCGGATCGCGGCGTCGCCGCCGCGACCAGCACGAGGGATCGGGAGGAGGATGAAGGCATGAGCGGCACGGGTGGAGCGAGGGTCGAGCTCGCCGTGCCGTACGGCGACGGCGAGCTGCACTTCTCTCTGCCCCGGGCCAACCTGGCCGGCGTCATCGAGGCCGGCGGCGCGGTACGGCTTGCACGCCGGTCGGCCCCGACGACGTCACCGGCCCGAAGCCGCCTCCCGACCGGCGGTCCGACCCCGGCCGAAGAGCAGGCCGAGATCCGGCGCGCCCTGGCGGAGCCGATCGGCGCACCGCGCCTGACCGAGTTCGCCGCGCGGGCGTCCTCAGCCGTCATCGTCGTCAGCGACGTCACCCGACCCTGTCCGTCGCACGCGTTCCTTCCGGCGCTGCTGGAAGAGCTGCGACCGCTCCCGCCCGAAGCCATCACGATCGTGTTCGCCCTCGGGGCCCACCGCCCGCACACGCTCGAGGAGCAGCGCGCCCTCGTGGGCGAGGAGGTCGCGGCGAGCGGCGTGCTCCTGCTCGATCTCGACCGGGACGACTGCGTCCCGGTCGGGACCACGAGCCGCGGCACGCCGCTCGCCGTCTTCCGCCCGTACGTCGAGGCTGACCTGCGCGTCTGTACCGGCAACATCGACTACCACTACTTCGCCGGCTTCTCGGGTGGCGCCAAAGCGGTCGTGCCTGGCATCAGCACCCTGGACACGATCCGCGCCAACCACGGCATGATGCTCGACCCGTCGGCGCGTGCCGGCGTCATCGAAGGCAACCCCGTGCGCGAGGACATCGACGAAGCGGGCGGCATCGTCGGCATCGACTTCCTCCTCAACGTCGTGCTCGACGAGGAGCGCCGCGTGCTGCACGCCGTGGCCGGCGACTACCTCGCGGCGCACCGCGCCGGCGTCCGCCTGTACGACGCGCGCTGCGACCTGCGCGTGGACGCGGCGGCCGATGTCGTCGTCGCGTCGCCCGGCGGCGCGCCGAAGGACATGAACCTCTACCAGGCCCAGAAGACCCTCGACAACGTCGCCGGGGCGGTCCGCGACGGCGGTGTCCTCGTGCTCGTCGCGCGGTGCCGCGAAGGGCTCGGCAACGCTGTGTTCGAGAGGTGGATGGCGTGAGGCAGAGTCGCCCGCCGACCTCGTGCGCCGCATCCGGCGTGAGTTCGAGCTCGGAGGCCACAAGGCGGCGGCCATCGCGGCGCTCCAGGAGCGCGTCGATCTGTTCGTCGTCTCGGAGCTCCCCGACGACGTGGTGGCCGGCATGCACATGACTCCCTTCGCCACCGTCGACGAGGCCGTCGCCGCGGCGCTGGCGCGCTGCGGCGACGGCGCCCGCGTCCTCGTCGTGCCGCACGGGAACCGCGTCACGACGTCGAACGTGGGGTCACGGCGCGACGACCGCGTCACACGAGATGGAGGCTGAGATGAGCGCCAAGCGTGGAGAGCAGCGCGTTGCCTTGCAGGCGCCGTTCGAGAACCCGGTATCGAACCTGCCGAAGACGGCACAGAAGATCCTCGCGGCCGCCCGACGCCTGCTGATGGGCGGCGGCTACGAGTCGGTGACGCTCGAGAGGGTCGCCGCCGAGGCGGGCGTCAACAAGGCCTCGATCCGCTACAACTTCGGCAACAAGGCGGGCCTGGTCGGCGCGCTCGTCGACTTCATGCTGCACGAGGAGTTCGACCGCGACCTGGCGGCGCTCCCGTCGACCGCGCACAAGGACCTCGTCCACGCCCTGATCGATGGGAAGCGTCACATCATCGACGCGATGGACAACATGCGTGGCTTCTTCGACATCCTCCCGCACGCCTTGCGCGACGACGATCTGCGCCACCGCATCGCGGCGTGCTATCCCTGGTGGGCCGAGCAGAACCTGATGCTGCTGGAGCTGGAGGCCTCCGGACCCGAGGGCAGGCCGGAGGTGCTGCGTGGCCTGGGGCGGCTGGTGAGCGCGGTGGTCGACGGCCTCTCGGTCCAGGCCAGCCTCGATGGCGACCAACACGACATGGATGCGCCCCTCAAGGCCCTCGAATTCTTGCTTGACCGCGCGCTGCCCGACCTGGAGAGGCTGGCCGCCGACCTTGCCGATGGGGATACGAGCAGAGGGGGGACTTGATGAGATCCAGCCAAGACAGCGAGGGTGCACCCAAGAACGGGAGTGCCGTGGATGTCGATCCGGCGCTCCTGGCGGACCTCGGGCGCGAGACCAGCGAGCTGCTGAGTCAGCTCATCCAGATCGACACGACCAATCCGCCGGGCAACGAGACGGCGGTGGCCGAGCACATGGCCGCGTGGTTCCACGGTCATGGACTCGAGGGCGAGGTCGTCGGCGAGCCCGCCGAGCGGGCGAGCTTCGTGCTTCGGCTCGAGGGCCGGCGGCCCGGGCCGACCCTGCTCCTGCTGGCGCACGAGGACGTGGTGCCGGCGAATGCCGCCGAGTGGCAGGTACCGCCGTTCTCCGGACTCATCAAGGACGGCTATGTCTGGGGTCGCGGCGCGGCCGACATCAAGAACATGGTCGCCGCCAACGCCGTCGCCGTGCGCAGGCTGGCTGCGGCCGGTGCGCCGTTCGACGGTACCGTCGTCTACGCCTGCACGGCAGATGAGGAGAAGCTGTGTGGAGGCGGTATCCGCTGGCTGCTCGATCACCGACCCGATCTCGTGCGCTGCGACTACGTCCTGAACGAAGGAGACGGCGCCTACATCCCGTCCGGCGATCGTCGCGTGTTCCTGCCGCAGAGCGGCGAGAAGGGCGCGGCGCAGTTCCGTCTCATCGTGCACGGCCAGGCCGGGCACGGCTCGGTGCCCCTGCGTCACGGCAATGCCGTGCTGGACGCGGCGCGTGTCGTCGAGGCGCTGCTCGCGCACGAGCTGCCCGTCGTCATCGAGGAGTCGTCGCGCGACGTGGTGGAGCTCCTCGTCGCCGATGCCGAGCTTCGCGAACGTCTTCGTGACGCAGGGCGGTCGCGCGCCGCTCTCGCGGAGCTTGCCGAGCGCCACCCTGACCTCAAAGACATGGTCGAACCGCTCTACGGTTTCGGCTTCTCAACGACGACGGTCCAGTCGAACAGCAGCTCCGTGAACGTCTTCTCGACTCAAGTCGTGCTCGGCATCGATTGCCGCATGCTGTCGGGTCACGACGAGTCCGAGGTCGAGGCCGAGGTGCGCGCCGCTCTCGCGGGCGTGGATGCGGAATGGGAGCTCGAGTGGATCAGCGTCGTCCGGGGCAACAGCTCTCGCTGTCCGAGCCCGCTCTCCGACGCGATCGTCGCAGTCCTGCGGCGTCACGTGCGCAGTGCCGAAGTCGGCTTCACCCACAACACCGGGTTCACCGACTCGCACTGGCTCCGCGTCGCCTTCCCGGAAGTGGTGGCCTACGGCTTCACCCCGTTCGTCGAGGAGAGCAACCTCGACGTGTGGCCCAGGGTCCACGGTGTCGACGAGCGCATACTGGTGCGGGACCTGGCGTTCCAGGCGTTCTTCGTTGAGCGGGTCGCTCTGGAGCTCCTGGGCGGCCCGGCATGACGATGCAATCGGCTCCGGCAACGGCAGCCTAAGCGTGGAGGCGGCACGGATGGCGGAATCCGACGGGGAGGACATCCAGGACGTGAGGCTCTGCCTGCTGGGCTTCGGCAGTGTGGGGCACGAGCTCCTCGCCATGCTGCGCGACGTCGAGGAGCGCATCGCTTTGCAGTGCGGTGTCCGCTTGCTGATCGCCGGCGTCACCACCCGACACGACGGCTTCCTCGACCCCGCGGGCGTTACCGCCGCGCAGCTCCTCGACATGGTCGAATCCGGCCACGGCAGCCTGCCCGGCCCGGCGGTGGCGCCGGCCGAGCTGATCGCCGCCAGCGGCGCCGATGTGCTCGTGGAAGCCACCGTGCTGGAGCCCGGTGGGGGCACGGCGGCCGGCCACATCGAGGCGGCCTTCGCTGCCGGCATGGACGCGGTGACCGTCAACAAGGGGCCGGCCGCCTGGCAGTTCCAGAGGATGCAGGCGGCGGCCGAGATGCACGGCCGGCGCTGGCGTTACGAGGGCACGGTCGCAGACGGCATGCCCGTCTTCGACCTGGTAGAGACGTGCCTGCGCGGCTGCACGATCACCGGCTTCGACGGCATCCTCACCGGCGTCACCAACTACATCCTGGACGCTCTCGGGGAAGGCGACTCGTTCGACGACGCGGTCGCCCACACCCAGCGCGAGGGGTGGCTCGAGGCCGACCCGTCGCTCGACCTCGACGGGGTCGACTCGGCCTGCAAGCTCGCCATCCTGGCGAACTCCCTGCTCGATGCCCAGATCACGCCCGACGACATCCCGCGCCAGAGCATCCGAGGCGTCACTGCCGAACGGGTGGCCGACGCCCGCGCCGCGGGGCGACGGTTGTGCTTGCTCTGCAGCGGGCGGTCCCGCGACGACGGTGTCGACTGTTCTGTGCGGCTTGTGGAGCTGCCGCTCACCCATCCGCTGGCCGGCATCCGCGGCTCCAGCCTCGGTCTGATCCTGCATACCGACCTCATGGGAGACGTGCTCACGGCCGAGCTCGACGCCACATCGCAGCAGACCGCCTACGCCATCCTCGCCGACCTGCTCGCCCTGCGCGCCCGCCGTTAGGTGGAGGACCCACGAATGGACCGCGATGCCGACGCTGTCTGGGCAAGGACGCTCCCTGTCACGAGGGCCTTCACGGCGTCGGAGCGATCGGTATGACCCGCGGCGAGAGAAGCGCGGCTTGAGCGTGCGGCGCGACCGCGCCACGAGCGCTCATTCTCAGGGGTCGACGGCCGCCGCCTTCTTCCACTCCGCCCTGGCCTGCGCGATGTTCCCTTCATCGAAGTAGATGCCGGCCAAAGCGTTGTGAGCTTTCTGGGACTTGGGGTTCTTCTTCAGCACTCCTCGGATGAGCGCCTTTGCCTTGGCGTCGCTGCCGGCGGCGTGGTAGACCAACGCGAGCTGCACGCTGGCTTCGGGGTCGCCGGGACGCAGACGCAGGGCGCGCACGAAGAGCGCTTCCGCCTTGTCGTACTGCTCGCTCGCGAAGAACGCCGTGCCCAGCGCCGTCATCGTCTGCGTGTCGGATGGGTCCTTGCCGAGCTTCTCCTTGAGGGCGGCGATCATCTCGGAGGCGTCGGGGGCCGCCGAGCTGCTCGGGCAGATAGAGGGATAGCCAGGGGGGAGAGACGTCGCGTTCGCCGCCGACTGGGTCGGCGCTGCCGAGCCGGAGTCGTTCGCGGACCCCACGAAGACGATCACCGCGGCCACGACGATGGCGCTGGCGGTCAGAAGAAGAGCGTAGTTCTTCCTCAAGCGGCGTCCTTCCTCGTGAGCTTTTGACTGGGTAGGCACTCCAAGCATAGCATCGCCGCGTTCAGCGGCCGCGCGCTTGCGGTGCGATGCCGGGCCACATCACCTCACGCCCTGGCGCCAAAGCGGCGGATGGCGGTCCTGCTCACCGCCCGGTGGCCGCAAGGACGATCAAGCACCACTCTGGGTCAGGGGACGTGGCCCTTGCGACGCCCCGACACGGTGGTTTAGAGTAGAAGGTGCCATGCCAACCTACCCAGGTGGATACACGCTCCCCCGCCGGGTAGCCGACCGTGGACAGCATGATCATCGTCAGGAGCGGTCAAGGGGGTGGTGAGGGTGCACGTTCATGTGACCTCCGGGACGTGGCCATAGCCCCGTTCAGGAGGGAAGGGGACCTGCCGGCGAAGACACGGTTGGGACCGGCGGGCCAGTCCAGTCATCAGAAGGGGGTGGTGGTATCGTGAGTGACCAAGAAGGCGGGTCTTCATTCGAAGTCGGGAAGCTCTGGGAGATCGCCAACAGCAAGCGGGTGACGCGTCGCACGGTGCTCAAGGGAGCCGCCGCCACGGGAGCCCTCGCTGCGCTCGGCCCGATCGCCGCGGCCTGCGGCGGCAGCGAGTCCGACACCGCTGCATCACCGTCGGCCACCGCACCCAAGAAGGGCGGCCACATCAGGTCGGCGATCACTGGCGGTAACACCAAGGACACGCTCGACGGGCAGACCAGCTACATTGACGCGGGAAAGAAGAGCGAGCAGATCTACGAGCCCCTCCTGGGCTGGACCCCCGACTCCAAGCTGGAGCTGAAGCTTGCGGAGTCGTACGAGATCAGCGCCGACGGCATCGAGTATACCGTCAGGCTGAAGCCGGACCTTACCTTCCACGACGGCAAGTCGGTGACCGCCGACGACGTGATCTACAGCTACCAGCGCGTCCTCGACCCGAAGACGGCGGCGCTCGCCACAAGTCATCTGACGGCGCTCAAGCCCAGCGGCATCAAGAAGGTCGACGATCTCACCGTGAAATTCACGCTCGAGCAGGCAGACATGTCCTTCAAGGAGGCGCTGGCCTACTACGGGTGCTGTATCGTGCCGGTCGGCTTCGAGACCCCCAAGGGCGTGGAGGGCGCCATCGGCACCGGCCCCTGGAAGGTCACCAGCTACTTCCCCGGCGAGCAGACCGAGTTCGTGGCCAACCCCGACTACTGGGGCGAGGGTCCGTACGCCGACAAGCTCACCATGATCGAGTTCGCCGATCCGACGGCGAAGCTCAACGCGCTGCTCGGCGGCTCAGTCGACCACCTGGCGATCCTCGACACCTCCCAGGTGCCGACCATCGAGAGCAGCCCGGGGTACTCGATACTTGAGGTGAAGACCGGCGGCTGGGACCCGTTCACCATGGCCATGGACCTGAAGCCCTTCGACGATGTGCGCGTGCGCCAGGCCTTCCGGCTCATCGTCGATCGTCCGCAGATGATCGAGCAGGCCCATGGCGGCTACTCGTGGGTCGCCAACGACATGTGGGCGGTCTTCGACCCCGGCTACCCCAAGGACCTGCCGCAGCGCGTGCAGGATCTGGAGCAGGCCAAGTCGCTGCTCAAACAGGCCGGCTACGACAACGACCTCAGCGTCGTGCTCAACTGCTCGACTGCCACGGGCGCCAATGACCCGGCGGCCGCCCAGGTGTTCGCGGAGCAGGCCAAGGGCGCCGGCGTGACCGTCAAGGTGAACAAGGTCGATCCCAACGCCTACTGGAACGAAGGCAACTACTTGTCGTACCCCTTCGCCATGACCATGTGGGGCACCAACTCGTACCTTTGGCTGTGTCGGTCTGCCCTGTTCCCCGACGGGCCCTATTACGAGACCCACTGGAAGGACGACGAGTGGGAGAAGCTCGTCCTGGAGGCGTACAAGACGGTGGACGACACCAAGCGCAACGACCTCGTCAGCCAGTGCCAGGCGATCGAGTACGAACGTGGCGCCTACATTCAGTACCAGTTCCACGTCATGCTGGACGCGCACTCGGACAAGCTGCAGGGCCTTGTCCCTGACCAATTCGGCGCGGAAGGCGCCACGAAGAGCCGCTTCAACCTGATGTACTTCGTTTGAGTCTCCGTTTCTCCGTTGATCTCAAGCGGGCAGGGTCGCCGTCCGGAGCTGGCGGCGACCCTGTCGCGACCTTGGGGAGGTAGACGCGCGATGCCACCGCTTCTCAAGATCATCCTCCGCCGGCTTGCGCTGGGCCTCCTTACCCTGCTGGTCATCTCGGTCATCGTGTTCGCGGCGACGCAAGCGCTGCCCGGGGACTCGGCGACCGCGATCCTCGGCAAGGAGGCAACGCCGGAGCGCGTCGAGGTGCTGCGCGAGAAACTCGGATTGGACCGGCCGCTCCTTCTGCAGTACGTCGACTGGGTAGGCGGCATTCTAAGGGGCGACGCCGGCGACTCCCTCGTCGGAACTGGGGAGCCGGTCGCGCAGCTGCTCGGCAGACGGGTGATGAACACGCTAGCCCTTATGCTCATGGCCGCCCTCATCAGCGTCCCGCCGGCCCTCGTCCTCGGCAGCCTGAGCGGTCGGTTCCGTGACGGATTGTTCGACGGGGCCGTCTCCGTGGGCAGCCTCACCTTCGCGGCGCTGCCCACGTTCGTCATCGGCATCCTGCTCATGCTTCTGTTCGCCACTCAGATCCTCCACATCTTGCCGGCCGTGTCGCGGGTCGAGCCCACCGCGTCGGTCTGGAGTCAGATCGAGTTACTGTGGCTGCCGGCGCTCACGCTGGCGCTCGCGAGCGCACCGTTCACCGTGCGCATGCTGCGTGGCTCCATGATCGAAGTGCTGGAGAGCGACTACGTGCAGATGGCCCGTCTGAAGGGTGCCCCCGAGCGCATCGTGCTCCAGCGCCACTCGCTCCCCAACGCCATCATCCCGGTCATCCAGGTGATCGCCCTCGATCTCGCCTGGATGGCCGGCGGCGTCGTCACCGTGGAGTATCTCTTCAACTACCCGGGCATCGGCGCGTCGCTCGTCAACGCTGTGGCGAACCGTGACGTGCCGGTGGTCCAGGCGATCGTGCTTCTCATCGCCACCGTATACGTGGTCTTCAACCTCACCGCCGATATCCTCACGATCCTCATCAGCCCGCGACTCAGGACGGGTCTCCAGTGAGCGCCGACCACCCGGCTTCCGCCGGCGGACGACCCGTCGGCGCCCTCGACGTCGGTCTCGACGGGGCTTTCAACGAGACTCTCGGGCACGGTCTCGAGTTCCCACCGGCCCGCGGCAAGCACCGCCGGCGCGAGTGGGTCCAGCTGCCTCTGGACGCGCTCCACTACCGGGTCACGCAGGTCGGACTCGGCATGTTCCTGTTCATCGTGGCCATCGCCGTGGTCGGTCCGTACATCGCCCCGTACTCGCCCTATGAGTTTGTCACGGCGCCGTACGCCAAGCCGTCGTCGGTCGCCTGGCTCGGCGGCGACAACCTCGGCCGCGACGTGCTGAGCCGCGTGCTCTGCGGGGGGCGCTCGGTGCTCACCCTCTCGTTCATCGCGACGGCCATCGGCATGGTCCTCGGGGTGTCGCTTGGCCTCGTCGCCGGTTACGCTCGGACCGCCATCAGCGAAGTGATCATGCGCGGGCTCGACGTGATGCTCGCCTTCCCGCAGATCGTGTTCGTGCTGCTGTTGGTCTCGGTGCTGGGGCCGCAGCTCTGGCTCCTCGTGTTGGGCGTGGGCGTCACGCTCGCGCCGCCTATCGCTCGAGTGGTGTACGGCGTCACGATGGAGGTCAAGGAGCGCGACTTCGTGATGGCGGCCGAGTCGCTCGGCGTCTCGCACTTCAAGATCGCCTTCACCGAGATACTGCCGAACATCGTGAGCCCGTTGATGGTGGAGTTCGGTCTGAACCTCACGTTCGCCATCGGGACCATCGCGTCGCTCAGCTTCCTCGGCTTCGGCATACAGCCGCCAGCGGCCGACTGGGGTCTCATGATCAACGAGAACCGCATCGGCCTGGTCGTCCAGCCGTACTCGGTCTTCGTGCCGGTGGCGCTGATCGCCATCCTCGCCGTCGGCGTCAACCTCGTCACCGACGGCGTGGCTCACGCCATGATCGGCATAGACCGCGACACGGGGTCATCATGAGCCGCATCGTCCTTGCCGTGAAGGACCTCGAGATCGCCCTCGACCCGTCGGGCGTCGAGATCGATCACGAGGTCAGCTTCGAGCTCGTCGAAGGCGAGGTCCTCGGGCTGGTCGGCGAGTCGGCGTCGGGCAAGACCACCGCGGCCACGTCGCTGCTCAACTTCCAGCGCCGCGGCGCCAAGATCGCGGCCGGCTCGATCACCATCGACGAACGCGACGTGCTGGCGCTAGGCTCGACGCAGCTGCGTCGGCTGCGTGGCGGCGTGATCAGCTACGTGCCTCAGGACCCCGGCTCCGCATTGAACCCCGCTCTGCGCATCGGCCAGCAGCTACGTGAGGTCCTCGAGTTCCACGACTTCGGCGACTCGGACGCAGAGCGCCGCAAGCGCGTCGAGGAGATGATGGCCGAGGTGCTGTTGCCCAGCACCAAGGAGTTCCTGCGGCGCTATCCACACCAGCTCTCCGGCGGCCAGCAACAGCGCGTGGTGCTCGCCATGGCGTTCTCCTGCCGGCCCAAGGTCATCGTGCTCGACGAGCCTACGACCGGTCTCGACGTGACCACCCAGGCGCACGTCCTCAACACCATCCGCGATCTCGTGACTGCCCACCGCGCCGCGGCCGTCTACGTGACGCACGACCTCGCGGTCGTAGCGGAGCTCGCCGACCGCATCGCCGTCATGTACGCGGGCCGGCTCGTGGAGGTCGGACCTGCCGCGGAGCTGTTCGCCGGGGCGAGCCACCCGTACACGCGGCGCCTGCTGCACGCGGTCCCGGCGTTGACGGGGCGGCGCATCCTCGAGGGCATCCCTGGCTTCGCGCCGCGCCCCGGGCATCGTCCGGCGGGCTGCGCGTTCGCGCCGCGGTGCGGCTACGTCGTGGCGAAGTGCTCCACCGAGATGCCGCCCGAGGAGACCGTCGGCCAGATGCACCGCGTGCGGTGCTGGCGTCACGAGGAGGTACGAGCGGAGGCGCCCGTGCTCGCGCAGAAGGATGACAGCTCTCTGGAGAGCGGCGGGGAGGCGGGTCTTCTCACCGTCAGGGGCGTCACCGCCTGGTACGGCTCCAGGGAGATCCTCCACGACGTCGACGTCACCCTTCGCGCCCACGAGTGCCTGGCTCTCGTCGGCGAGTCGGGCAGCGGCAAGACGACCCTGGCGCGCTGTATCGCCGGGATCCACCCTTTCAGGATCGAGGGTGAGATCGACTTTCAGGGCAAGGCCCTGCAACGTCGGGCGCGCAGCCGCCCACGCGCGATCCGTCACGCCATCCAGTACGTGTTCCAGAACCCGTACAGCGCCCTCAATCCACGCAACACCATCGCCCAGATCCTCTCGCAGCCGCTGCGCATCTTCTTCGACTACACGCGCGACCAGCGTGAGGATCGCCTTGCGGAGGTGCTCGACCTCGTCTCGCTCGACGACACGCTGCTGAGCCGCTACCCGGACCAGCTCTCGGGCGGAGAGCGGCAGCGCGTGGCCATCGCCCGTGCGCTGGCCGCCGAGCCGACGGTGCTCGTCTGCGACGAGGTCACCTCCTGGCTGGACGTCTCGGTGCAGGCGTCCATCATCGAGCTCCTCGTGCGCCTGCAGAACGAGATCGGTCTCTGCATGCTGTTCGTGACGCACAACCTCGCCCTCATCCGCAGCATCGCCTACGACGTCGCGGTGATGAGCGAGGGCCGCATCGTCGAGTACGGGCCCACGGACGACGTGCTCGCCCACCCGCAGGCCGACTACACGCGCAAGCTGCTCGCCGACACGCCGAAGGTGGAGGCGGCCCTGTTCAAGGCGTAGCGGCGCGCGGTGCCGGACCAGGGCGCGACTGGGGCGAGGGTGCTAGTGCTTGAGCGACAGACAGGCGACCGGGAAAAGGACTCGACAACGGGAGGGAGCTTTGGAAGGCGAGACGACACGGGGTGCCGAGCCGAGTCCTTGCCTGGCGGGAGAGCTGACCGCCGCGCAGCGGGATCTGGTGATCCGCCACCTTCCGCTGAATGTCACGGTTTGCGATGAAGAAGGTAGGATCGTGTACTGGCACGGCGATTTTCGGCGCCTGATGCAGGCCTCGGGCGTCGAGCTAGCCTTCGCGCCCGGCCTCGACGGCGTTCTCGAAGACTGTGATCCGGGATACATCGGCCGCCACTACAGCGAATGTCATCCCGCATCCGCGCGTGCCGTCATCGCACGCTTCGAGAAGGCCTTTCGGGAGGGCAGCCGGCAGGAGGCGATCTACCGGCGCCTGGAAGCCGGCCGGCTGATCCTGGTGCGGTACTGCCCCCTTCGTGACGACCAGGGGACCTACCGCGGCATGATGGAGACGATGCAGGACATCACGGACATCCGCCAGATGGACGGCGAGAAGCTCGTCCTCGACTGGTAGGCGCGCCGCAGCGTTCCGACAACTGCGGTCAGCGGGGGCATCGAGAATGACCTCAACGACGGCCAGGAACCCCGCCACGCAGGGGACCTGACCCTTGCCGCAACGCGGGATCGTGTTCTAGAATGGACGCATCGTTATAGCCTACCCGGGTGGATACATGCTTCCGCCGGGTAGCCAGTCGGGCACGGCAGAATCGTCGTCAAGAACGGGCCTGGCTGAAGAGAGGGGGTCAGCGTGACACGCTGTGCGAGGGGCTTCCGAGGGTCTATCTGGGGAGGTACGGAAATGCGCAGGTTCGTGATCGCAGCCATCTTGCTGACGCTTCTGATCGGCCTGGTCGGGGGGGTGGCCCGCGCCGACACGAGCGCGTCGCCGTCGCCCGAAGCCGAGAAGCTCGTGTTCCGCGTCGGGCAGACGCAGGAGGTCGACAACCTCAACCCGTTCATCGGCCAATCGAGCATCACCTACGAGATCTTCAGCCTCAACTACGACTATCTGGTCGGTACCGCCCCGAACGGCGACCCACGACCTGGGCTGGCCGACAGCTGGGAGGTCTCCGAGGACGGTCTCACCTGGACCTTCAAGATGCACCCCGGCATCAAGTGGCATGACGGAGAGCCGCTCACGGCCCGCGACGTGGCCTTCACCTACATGTACGTCATCGACAACGAGCTCGGCGCCTTCACCTGGAACACGACGAACATGAAGGAGGTCGTCGCCGTCGACGACGCCACGGTCGAGTTCCGCCTCTCGAAGCCCAGGGCCGACATGCTGCGCACCGGGGTCCTCATCGTGCCGGAGCACGTCTGGAGCAAGGTGCCCGCCGACAAGGTCGAGACGTACCAGGTCAAGCTTCCGCTCGTCGGCTCCGGCCCGTTCCAGGTGACCGAGGAGAAGAAGGGCTCGTACTGGGTCATGGAGGCCAACAAGGACTACTACGGGGACGCGCCCACGATCGACGAGGTCATCTTCGAGCGGTACACGAACCAGGACACCCTGGCGATGGACATCAAGAACGGCCACCTCGACGTGGCTTTCGAACTGCCGGCGGCGCAGATCGAGGCCCTCCAGAGCGAGCCCGGCCTCACCGCAGACGCTTTCTACAGGATGTACTTCGACTGCATGGCGATGAACTGCTACGACAGCCCGGACTCGCTGGCCAACCCCGTGCTGAAAGACGTCAAGTTCCGTCAGGCGATCGCGTGGGCCATCGACAAGCAGAAGATCGTCGACAGCTGCATGGACGGCTACGCGACGGTCGGCCACTCGATCTGCGGCCCCGGCACCGACGGCGCCTGGGCGCCGACGGAGGACGAGGCGTTCGGCTTCGACCTCGAGAAGGCGAAGCAGATGCTCGAGGACGCGGGCTACACGGATGCGGACGGCGACGGGGTCCGCGAGGACAAGCAGGGCAAGCCGATCGAGCTGCGGCTCTGGACGCGGTCCGAGAGCCCGCCGCAGCAGCGCGCCGGCAAGCTGATCGCCGGATGGTTCGACGAGATCGGCCTCAAGATCAAGCTCAGCGTGATGACCGACGGGGGGATCTACGACGGTCTCTACAACTACACGAACGACGGCAAGACCTACGCCCCCGACTTCGACATGTACATCTGGGGCTGGCCCGGCGGCATCGACCCCGACGGCATACTCTCCTGCTTCACCACCTCCGCGATCGAGTGGTGGAACGAATGCTCCTGGTCGAACGCCGAGTACGACGAGCTGGAGGAGCAGCAGATCACGGAGATGGACTGGCCGACGCGCGAGACGATGGTCCAGCGCATGCAGCAGCTCTTCTACGAGGAAGCGCCCGACATCGTGCTGTACTACCCGGACTCGCTGATGGCCTACAACTCGGACAGGTGGGAGGGCTGGGTCCCCTACCCGACCGAGGACGGCATGGTCGTGAACACCCACACCATTGACACGTACATCCAGCTGCATCCCAAGGGGACGGCGACCACGAGCACCGAGTCGTCGAACACGGCGCTCATCGTCGGCGCGGTGATCGCGGCGCTCGCCGTGATCGCCATCATCGTGCTGCTCGTGCGCCGCAGCCGCGGTCGCGCCATCGAGGAGTAGAGCTGACCCATGGGAGCGGGGAGGGGCAGGCGACGGACGGACCTGCCCTTCCCCGCCCAATGGGACGGGCGGGCGCCCGCAAGCTCACGCGCGAGGAGTCTAGAAGGGTCTACTGGGGGAGGTACGGCAGTGCGCAGGTTCGTGATCGCAGCCATCTTGCTGACGCTTCTGATCGGCCTGGTCGGGGGGGTGGCCCGCGCCGACACGAGCGCGTCGCCGTCGCCCGGCGCCGAGAAGCTCGTGTTCCGCGTCGGGCAGATGCAGGAGGTCGACAACCTCAACCCGTTCATCGGCCAGTCACTTATCACCACTGAGATCCTCCACCTCAACTACGACTATCTGTGCGGCTACGCTCCGAACGGCGACCCACGGCCTGAGATAGCCGACAGCTGGGAGGTCTCCGAGGACGGCCTCACCTGGACCTTCAAGATCCATCCCGGCATCAAGTGGCATGACGGAGAGCCGCTCACGGCCCGCGACGTGGCCTTCACCTACATGTACGTCATCGACAACGAGCTCTCGGCCTATACCTGGAACACGTCGAACATGAAGGAGGTCGTCGCCACCGACGACTCCACGGTCGTGTTCCACCTCTCGAAGCCCAGGGCCGACATGCTGCGCACCGCGGTCACCATCGTTCCGGAGCACGTCTGGAGTAAGGTGCCGGGCGACAAGGTCGAGACGTACCAGGTCAAGCTTCCGCTCGTCGGCTCGGGTCCGTTCCAGGTGACCGAGGAGAAACCGGGCTCGTACTGGGTCCTGGAGGCCAACAAGGAGTACTTCAAGGGCTCGCCCACGATCGACGAGGTCATCCTGGAGCAGTACACCAACGAGGACACCCTGTCGATGGACATCAAGAACGGCGCGCTCGATGTGGCTGCCGATCTGCCGATCCCGCAGATCGAGGCCCTCCAGAACGAGCCCGGCCTCACCGCAGGCGCCCTTGACAGCCCGTACTTCGACTGCATGGCCATGAACGCGTATGACGACCCGGACTCGCTGGCCAACCCCGTGCTCAAGGACATGAAGTTCCGTCAGGCGATCGCGTGGGCCATCGACAAGCAGAAGATCGTCGACAGCTGCATGGGCGGCTACGCGACGGTCGGCGACTCGATCGTCCCTCCCGGCGCGGACGGCCGCTGGACGCCCGCGGAGGACGAGGCGTTCGGCTTCGACCTCGAGAAGGCGAAGCAGATGCTCGAGGACGCCGGCTACACCGACTCGGACGGCGACGGCATCCGCGAGGACAAGCAGGGCAAACCGATCGAGCTGCGGCTCTGGACGCGGACCGAGAGCCCGCCGCAGCAGCGCGCCGGCAAGCTGATCGCCGGGTGGTACGAGGAGATCGGCCTCAAGATCAAGCTCACCGTGGAGACCGACGGAGTGGTCCTCGACGGCCTCTACAACTACACCGACGACGGCAAGACCTACGCCCCCGACTTCGACATGTACATCTGGGGCTGGCCCAGCAATGTCGATCCCGCGATGATCCTCTCCTACTTCACCACCCCCGAGATCGAGATGTGGAACGAGTGCTCCTGGTCGAACGCAGAGTACGACGCGCTGGAAGATCAACAGATCCAGGAGATGGACTGGCCGACGCGCGAGAAGATGGTCCAGCGCATGCAGCAGATCTTCTACGAGGAAGCGCCCGACATCGTGCTGTACTACCCGAAGTCGCTGGTGGCCTACAACTCGGACCGGTGGGAGGGCTGGGTCCCCTACCTGACTGACAACGGGATGGTCGTCTTGAGCACGTTCAACCTTGACACCTACATCGGGCTGCGTCCCAAGACGGCGGCGACCACGAGCACCGAGTCGTCGAACACTGCGCTCATCGTCGGCGCGGTGATCGCGGCGCTCGCCGTGATCGCCATCATCGTGCTGCTCGTGCGCCGCAGCCGCGGTCGCGCCATCGAGGAGTAGAGCTGACCCATGGGAGCGGGGAGGGGCAGGCGACGGACGGACCTGCCCTTCCTCGCCCAATGGGACGGGCGGGCGCCCGCCCGTCCGTCCTGAACAACGACGAAGGAGCTTGACGATGAGCGTGCACGGTGTCCTGGACGGCGTGGCTGCGAGCCTCGAGGCAGCGGTGGCCGCGTTCGTCAAGGAGAAGCACGTGCCTGGAGTGGCGGCCGGAGTGGTGCTCGGAGACCAGCTCGCGTGGGATGTGGGCTGGGGCTGGGCGGACCTCGCCGCCGGACGCAGGCCCGACGCGCGCACGCCGCACATGATCGCCTCGATGACGAAGCCCTTCACCGGTACGGCCATCATGCAGCTGCGCGATCAGGGTCTTCTTGAGCTCGACGACCCGGTCAGCCGTCATATCCCGGAGCTGCGGCCCAACGATGCAGCCGGGCTTGGCAAGGTCACCATCCGCCGTCTGCTCTCCCATGAGTCGGGCCTCATGGGCGAGCCGCCCGGTACGGACTGGGGGACGGCCGACTACGGCACGATCGCCGAGACGCTCGCGCGCGCCGACGAGATCGCCGCGCGCATCCCGCCGAACGTGCAGTGCAAGTACTCCAACCTCGGGTATCAGCTTCTCGGTGAGGTCGTGGCGCGCATCGCCGGCATGCCGTACGCGGAGTACGTTCAGCAGCGTATCTTCGACCCGCTCGGGATGACCTCGACCAGCTTCGCGCCAGATGCCGAGCTGGCGTCACGTTGCGCCGTCGGGTATCTGCCGGCGACGTTCGCGGGCGACTTCAGGCCCGCGCCCATCGTCCGCGACTACACCTCCGAGGCCGGCCTCTGGTCGACGGTGGAGGACCTCGCGCGCTGGATCGGCCTGCAGTTTCGCACGGACGTCGGCGAGCCGGGCGGCGCGCAGATCCTGCGCGGCGCCACACTCGCCGAGATGCAGACGGCGCGCTACCTGAGCGACGCGGCCTGGAACGAAGCCTGGTGTATCTCGTGGTACGGGACGCGCCGGGGCGAGTCGATCTGGATCGGGCACGCCGGCATGCTCGACGGCTTCACCTCCTACGCCGGCTTCCTGCCGGCGCAGAAGCTCGGCGTCATCGTCCTCGTGAACAACGGTGTCGCCGAACCTGCCGACCTCGCCCTGCGGCTGGGTGAGATCGCCGCCGGCGTCGCCCGGCGCCCGCCCGCAACGCCGCTCGCGGCGCCCGTGCCCGACGCCTTGCGCGACTTCCCCGGGCTCTACATGAACGAGCGCTGGGGCATGGTGTTCCGTATCGAGATCGAGTGGCGCGACGGCGCGCTCCGCGTCGTCGCCCCCGACCAGACGAGTCCTCCCCCCACGCTCTCGCAGACCGACGATCGCGACGTCTTCATGATCGCGGGCGGCCGCGACGCGGGCGAGACGGCCGTGTTTCTGCGCACCGCCGACGGACGCGTGCGCGGCGTTCGCCTCGCGTACTCGACGCTCGCCCGGCTCGAGCCGGTGGAAGAAACGGCCGGCGTGCCCGCGGGGTCCTGAGCGCTGGGAAGGATGCGTCAGGAGCCTCTCAGTGCGGGAGGCTGTGGCCGGCCGGGGAGCCGCAAGGCTCTTGGAGGCGAGAAACAGGGGGTGGAGATGACCGAGATCGTGACCGTGCGGGGATCGATTCGCCCCGATGAGCTGGGTTTCACCAGCATGCATGAGCACCTGTTCGTCCGTGAGTCCTATCGGCGCGAGATCTTCAAGAGCAGGCACCCAGATCCGGCCGAATGGGCAAAAGCCGACAAGGACGAGCCACTCAGCCTGGAGAACCTTGGTGCAGTGCGGCGGAACTCCTACCTCATTCTCGATGAGACGCGGCTCGATGATGAGGAGCACACGACGTCGGAGGTCGCCGAGTACAAGGCGGCTGGTGGTGCAGCGATCCTCGAAATGAGCGCCCCGGGGATCAGGATCATGACCGAGAGCTTGGAGCGGGTATCGGAGGCGACCGGCGTACACATCATCGCCTCCACGGGCCTCTACACTGAGCCATCCTGGCCTGACTATTTCCGTTCCATGACGTTGGAGCAGTATGCCGACCATTTCCGCAGCGAGCTGGTCGGGGGGATCGGGGAGACCGGGGTAAGGGCTGGTCACATCAAGGTAGCCGTGGTCGACGAGATAACGCAGCAGCAAGAGACGGTGCTGCGAGCAGCGGCCCGTGTGTCAGCCGAGACCGGCGTCTCGGTCACGGCACATCCTGGATTCGACATCGGCAACGACGGCCGTGCGATCGTCAGGATCCTCAAGGATGAGGGAATGGATCTTCAGCGCCTCATCATGGCTCACACGTCGGGGTTCTTCATTCGCACCTCAGACATGAAGGCCAGGATCCTGTATCCGGAGGCCACATGGGGTCTGACGCTGGACTATGCCGAGCAACTGCTGTCCCTTGGAGTCACCCTCTCGATCGACTGCTTCGGCCACCTGTGCGAGTTGGAGTTCCTCCGCGACCGCCAGGAAGAGGATTGGGAGCGATTGGCCGGTCTTGTCGCACTGCTCCAGCGTGGCTATGCGGAGCAGCTGGTACTCGGCTGCGATGTCTACATGAAGTCGCTGACGCGGCGCTACGGTGGAGACGGCTACCGGCGCCTTCCCGCGGCGATCATCCCCATTCTCAGGGATTGTGGCGTCTCGGACTGCGCCATTCGACACATGACCGTTGGCAATCCCGCGCGACTGCTTGCCTGGTCAGCAGCCTGAGACGGCAGAAGACGGGCGGCACGCGTGGTGCAACATCGTGGGCAAGGAAGCACAGGATGAAAAGTGAAATCGATTTCTCAGTTTCAGGAGAGTTGCTCCCAGACGAACTCGGTGGACTGCTCGATCTGGTAGATCTGCCGTTGTCCACATCGTATACACAGGGGGAGTTGGCTCAACTCATTGCCGGCTCTACGGCATATGTCACAGCGCGCCATTCTGGTGATCTGGTTGGATTTGGCCGCGTGCTTTCCGATGGTGCGGCCACTGCCTACATCAACGATATGGCAGTACACCCCAACTACCAAAGACAGGGTATCGGTCAACGCATTCTGGAGTTGCTCATGCACGCCGCCGGAGAGGTCAATTCGATCTATCTCTATACGAACACGGCCGATGCGCTCTATGTGCGTAATGGTTTCCAGCCCTCCGAGAAGCGTCTCTACGTACATCGTCTGCACGCCAAGCAATGACCGGCTGCAACCCTGATCCGTCGTTCGACACCGACCTGAAGCTCCCGAGAGATCGGCTCAACCCCGAGACGGTCGCCGTGCGCGCCGATGTCAGGAAGACTGTCGGCTGTGCGTCAGATGACCGTGCGCAGAGTGTCGAGGTCCGCGGAATCAAGCACGTAGAATCGGGGCGTCCCTGACTGGAGGTCTGCCATGCCGTTTGACGTCGAGTTCTTCCGCGCCCTCACCCAGGCTCCGAGTCCCACAGGCTTCGAGGGCCCGGTGATGCGCGTCGTGCGCGAGCGCCTGTCCGCTGTGGCGGAGCCACAGGCCGACGTCCTGGGAAACGTGTGGGCGCGCGTCGGGGCGGACGGTGACCTCGAGATGGCCGTGGTGGCACACGCGGACCAGATCGGCCTCATCGTGACCTCCGTCGATGAGCAGGGCTTCGTCTGGTTCGACCACATCGGCGGCGTCGATCGCCAGCTCCTGCCGGGTCACGCCGTTGCCATCCACGCCGCCGACGGCGTGGTCGACGGAGTCGTCGGGCGCAAGCCGACGCACCTGATCCCGCAAGAGGATCGCGGCAAGGCTCCGGAGCTGCACGAGCAGTACATCGACATCGGGGCGCAAGACAGGGCCGCGGCGCTGGAGCGGATCGCCGTCGGCGACCCGGTCACGTTCGCGCAGCGTTTCGTCGAGCTTTCGCCGGGTGTGTACGCGACGCTCGCCTGCGACGACAGGGCCGGCGTCTACGCAGCCTGCCGCGCTCTCGAGGAGCGTGCCGCGGCCGGCAGCGGCGCCGCTCTGACGGCCGTCGCCACGGTGCACGAGGAGACCTCGCGCATGGGCGCCAAAGCACAGCTCCAGACTCTGAACGCCGATGTGATCGTCGTCCTTGATGGCGACTTCGCCAGCGATCAGCCGGATCTCGACGCCAGGAAGGCCGGTGGCGAAGTCACGATCGGCGGCGGACCGATCCTGACGCGCGGCATCGGCAGCAATGAGAAGCTGTTCCATCGCGCCATCGAGGTGGCGCGCCGCGAGAAGATCCCCTTCCAGGTGAAAGGCATCGGCGGCGGGACTCTGGGCACCGACGCCGACGAGCTGATGGCGGTCGGCGACGCGGCGACCCTGTCGCTGTTCATCCCCATGCGGTACATGCATTCGCCGTTCGAGGTGGTGCGCGGCGACGACATGGAGGCCACCGTCTCCCTCATCGTTGCGCTGGCCAAGGAGCTGGGCGGGTCCAGTCTCGACGATTTCCGAGGCTGACCCCGGAGCGATGCCCAGAAGGAGGGCACGATGAAGGTGTTCATCAGTATCGATCTTGAAGGCATCACCGGCGTTTGTGCTGAGGCTCAGACTGATCCGGGCACGCCTGAGTACGCCACGGCGTGCGAGTTGATGAGGGCCGACCTCGATGCGGCCCTGGAAGGCTGTCTGTCCGCCGGTGCGACCGAGATCGTGGTCTGCGACGCACACTATCTTGGCACGAACCTCACCTGCCGGGGTCTGCCGCCGCAGGTGTCACTGGCGTCGGGCTCACCTGCCGACCTTGGCATGATGCACGGACTCGACGACACCTTCACTGCGGCGGTCTTCATCGGCTACCATGCCATGGCCGGTACCAGGACCGGCGTGCTGGAGCACACGTTCACCTACGATGTCTACCGGGTGCACATCGGCGAGCATCTCGAAGCGGGAGAGACCGGAGTCAACGCCGGCCTCGCTGGTCGCTACGGGGTGCCGGTGGTGTTCGTCTCCGGCGACGCCGCCACTGCCGAGCAGGCGCGCGAGTTGCTGCCCGGTGTCGGCACGGCGGTCGTCAAGCACGGGACGTCGCGCACGGCCGCGCGGCTTCTGCCGCCGGAGGTGACGCGCCCCCTCATCCGCGACGGCGTGGCGGAGGCGCTGCTCGCGGCAGACCGTCCGGCGCCACTCGACTTCGCCGGTCAGCCCGTGACCCTTGCTTTGACCAACACGCGCCGCTGCGATGCGGCAGCCCTCTGTCCGGGCACCGAGCGGGTCGACGGACGCACGCTGAGGATCGCCGGCGGGGACTTCCTGCAGACCTTCGCAGCTCTGGAGACGTGCATCGAACTGGCGGCGACGGCACGCGAATGACCGGCGCCGGCTCTGCCGGTGGCTTGTCGCGAGCACCGTCGGCGCGTGGCTCGACGATGCCCTCCGGCGAGCGGATGCTGCTTGGCCGGTAAGGCGTCAGCTTCCCGAACTGAAGACCGCGGGCATGACCGGGGAGCGGGCGCGGAGGCAAGAGAGGCGCGCCGCGTAGCCGCGGTTGTGACCGGAGAGGGCGCAGAGCTCGACGAGCATGCGCGTGCGCTCGCGCTTGCGCGCCCGCCGGTGGCGCTGCGCCATCTCCTTGGTGAGCTGCTTCCTCGTTGCCATCGACAGGGCCATGTGCCGCCGCCTCACAGAGCGCCTCCGTGATGCTCCAGAGGTTCAGCATGCTTCGAGTACATTCTTATGTGAGGCAACGGAGCGGTTTCGAGTGCATTCCTGCTGAGGCAGTGCGCTGTATTGACAGGCGCTGACCAGCTCCGTAGGGTATCCACCCGGGTGGTTCTACCTTCCGGCCGACGATCCAGTGGAGGAGGTGTGTCTGCCGTGAGCACGATCATCACGCGAATGGGGGACGCCGCGACCGTCGAGATGACCCGGGACGAGCTGCACCGGGACATCATCGAGGGCTCGGAGGCGGCGGCGGTCAAGGGCAAGGTCCCCGTTCTGGAGGAACGCGAGGTCGAGTACCTGCTCGAGATGTTCTCGAGCCCCAGCCGGATCTGGGGGGTCGAGCGCGGTCACGAGGCGATCCTCACCAAGGACGGTTCCACGAACACGATCTACTCCTCGCGTCTCTCGAGCGGGGTCTGCGCTCCCCTTGGCAGGGAGGCGGCCGTCCGCCTCTACGAGACCGCCTTCGCCTTCGACACCATGGAGGTCGGTCATACCGACTACTCCGTCAAGCCCGCCAAGTTCCTGGCGAGCCTCGAGGCGATGCACATGGAGCTCCTGCAGCAGGTCACCATCCTCCCCCTCTTCTACGGCTTCATGCCCAATCTCGGTCTCTACTACCGCCCGGACGGCCCGTTCCCGAACCCCTCGGACCTGCTGCCCAAGGGCCAGATCGCGGAGGCGCGTGCGGCTCAGGAGGAGGCGCTCGTGTCCTGTCGCGAGGACGTCGTGTGGCTCAGCAAGCAGATGATCGACGTCGCCGCCGACGGCATCAACTACGACACGGTCGCCTCGACCGGCGACGCCGACTTCCTCGCCACCCTCCAGGCGTGCGAGGAGATCACGTCGACGACCGACCTGCCGGTCGAGATCGGGATGGCGGCCGAGATGGTGCTCGGCTTCCACGGCGAGCTCGAGTACGACGGCGTGCGCCTCGCCGGCCTCTGGCCGCACCAGCAGCTCAAGCTGGTGGAGAAGGCCGGCGCCTCGATCTTCGGCCCGGTGGTCAACACCAACACGCGCAAGTCGTGCGCCTGGAACGTGGCCCGTGCCGTGACCTTCGTCAAGGCGGTCACGGCCGAGGCGACGATCCCGATCCACCCCAACGTCGGACTCGGCGTCGGCGGCGTGCCGATGTTCGAGGTCGCGCCGGCCGACATGGTCTCGCGCGCCAGCGCGGCGATGATCGAGATCGGCAAGGCCGACGGGTTGTAGGTGGGCACCGGCGACCCCAGCGGCATGGGGATGGCGCACGCTCTCGCCTCGTCGATGGGCGGCATCAAGACCACCGGAGATCTGGTGGCCAGGATGCAGCTCAAGAAGATGAGGCTTCCGGAGGCGAAGCGCTACGTGGCCGGCAAGCTCGGCGTGAGCGAGCGCGACCTCTCCGACTCGACGGTCATGCGCACGGTGCGCGAGGACCTCGACATCGGCGTCGTCACCGCGGTGCCCGGCATCGCGAAGGGGCTCGAGGCCAAGGCGCGTATCGCCGAGCTCCTCGACATCCGCATCAACTGCGTCGAGCGGCTCAAGCAGAAGACCGGGCTCAGGTAGCTTCACCGCGCCCGGCGGCGCCGCGGTCCGGGCCGCGGCGCCGCCGGTCGCGCTGAAGCTCGTGCCCGTCCGCGCCGTCCGCTCACTCGTCGTCGCGGCGCAGCACCTTGCTGACCTCGATGCGCTTCGGCACGGTCGGCCCGAGGCCGCGACGGAGCAGATTCGAGACCACCTGCACGTGCGACAGCCCCTGCGCGATCGGCGGTGGTATGATCACGAACTCGCATAGTGTCAATAAGCTGCGTGACTCTTGTTTGGCGCCCGGCGGGCTGAACGGCCCGTCGAGGCGAGCGAGGCAGGAAGAGGAGAATCGATGCCCGGGACGATCGACGCGGCGGAGAGCGTGCAGCTTGGGCTGCCGTACGGCGACGGCGAGGTGCGCTTCTCGCTGCCGCGGGCCAACCTGGTGGGCGTGATCGAGGCCCACGGCGGCGGCGCGTGCGAGCCGAGCGACCTCGACGGCGACGCGAGCCGTGAGGCGCCGGCAGGGCACGGTGATGCGCACACGGTCGCGGCCGGCCCGACGCCGGCGGAAGAGAAGGCCGAGATACGGCGCGCCCTGGCGGAGCCGATCGGCGCGCCACGGCTCGGTGAGCTCGCGGCTCAGGCGTCCTCGGCGGTCGTCGTCGTCTGCGACGTGACGCGGCCGGTCCCCTCGTACAAGTTCCTGCCCGTACTCATGGAGGAGCTGCGGCCGCTGCCGCCAGAGGCGATCACGATCCTGTTCGCCCTCGGCAGCCACCGGCGCCAGACGCCCGCCGAGCAACTCGCCCTCGTCGGCGAAGAAGTGGCGGCGAGCGGCGTGCGCCTCCTCGATTTCGACCGGGAAGACTGCGTCCCGTGCGGCACCACGAGTCGCGGCACGCCGCTCGCCGTCTCCCGCACTTACGCCGAAGCGGACCTGCGGATCTGCACCGGGGGCATCGACTATCACGCCTTCGCCGGGTTCTCCGGCGGGTCCAAGTCGGTCCTCCCGGGCGTCTGTGCCTTGGCGTCGATCCAGGCCAACCACGCCATGCTGCTCGAGGACATGGCGCACGCAGGCGTGCGCGAGGGGAACCCGGTGCGCGAGGACATGGACGAGGCCGGCGCCATGATCGGCATCGACTACCTCCTCAACGTGCTCATCGACGACGAGCGCCGCATCGTCGGCGCCGTGGCCGGCGACTTCCTCGCGGCGCACCGCGCGGGCTGCGCCCTCCACGACGCGCGCTGCGACTTGCGCATCGACGCGCCGGCCGACGTGGTCGTCGCCTCCCCGGGCGGCGCGCCCAAGGACATCGACCTCTACCAGGCGCAGAAGACGCTCGACAACGTGTCCGACGCGGTCCGTGACGGCGGCATCGTCGTGCTCGCCGCGCGCTGTGACGACGGGCTCGGCCACCCGGTCTTCGAGCGGTGGATGGCGGAGATGGAGGAGCCGGCCGATCTGGTCGAGAGGATCCGTCGCGAGTTCGTCGTCGGCGGGCACAAGGCCGCGGCGATCGCCGGGCTGCTCATGCGGGTCTCCCTCTTCCTCGTCTCCGATCTGCCGGACGATGTCGTGGCCGACATGCGGATGACGCCGTTCGCCACCGTCGACGACGCCGTCACCGCAGCGCTGCAGCGCTGCGGTGACGGCGCCCGCGTGCTGGTCGTGCCGCACGGTGTCCGGGTGACGGTGAGAGACTGACGCGGTACGCGCGGACGGGCGGGGCGGGACCGGCGTTCCGGTCCCGCCCCGCCCGTCCGCACTGCGCTTGCGCCTTCTCTAGTTCAGTCCCGTCCGCTCCTTGAAGCGTTCGACGCAGTTGATCGGCACGTCGAGTACGCGGGCGATGTTGAACTTCGCCTCGATCAGGTTCGCCTGCCACGGGTGGCTGATGGCGTAGCTGTGGATCCGGCCGAAGCCGTGCTCGCTGCGGATGTCGGTCATCACCGCCACGTCGCGAGAGGTCGAACGGCGTCACGCCGAGCTTGTCGGCGACGTACTGCTTGGCCTCCTTGAGGCGCATACCGCGGGTCATCTGCATACGGGCCACGAGATCTCCCCCGGCCCGGATACCGCCCATGCCCGCTGCCTGCGCGTGAGCGTTGTGCATCCCGTGAGGGTCGCCCGAGCCCACCTACAAGCCGTCCAGGCGCAGGAGGTCGACGCAGGCCTTGGCGCTCCGGCAGGAGGCGTCGCCCGGCGGGTGCACGAACATCGGCACCGCGCCGACGCCCATGCCGACGTTCATGTGCACGGGGATCTCGGCGACGTCCATGCAGGGCTTCACGATGGCGATCGCGCGGGCCATGTTCCAGGCGCAGCTCTTGCCGGTGTTGACGTTGACGACCGGCCCGTACATCGTCGCCCCGGCCTTCTGCACCACCTTCATCTGCTCGAGCGGCCACATGCCGGCGAGCCGCTTGCCGTCGTACTCGAGCTCGCCGTGCATGCCGAGCACGAACTCGCCCGCCATGCCGAGCTGGACGCCCATCGTCGGGTACTTCTTGCGGATGATCTCGGTCGCCCGCAGGGTGGCCCAGAACTCGGGGTCGCCGGAGGCGCCGGTGGTGTCGAAGTCGATCGCGTCGGCGCCGGCCTCCCACATCGCGTCGGCCATGCGGACGGCGTCCGAGACGGCCATCTCGGCGGCCTCCTCGGCGGCGGCCCGCGCCTCGGGGATCTTGCCCTCGGGAAGCAGCGTCGACCAGTTCTCGCAGGGGCCGTCGTCCTTCGCGTAGAGGCCCAGGTTGGGCATGATGCCGTACTGCATGGGGGCGATCGTGCAGAGCAGGGCGTCGTGAAGGCGCTGCGCCTCGTAGGGCATGATCGTGCGGATGACCTTGAGCGAGTAATCGCCGGGGCAGAGCTCGAGGAGGTCGGCCCCCATCCACTGCTCGTAGGACTGCATGTCCTGGGTGCGCGTGGCGTGCGTCTTCATGCCGCTGCCGTCGCAGCTGAGGACGATCTCGTCGCCGAGGTCGACGCCGACGAAGCGCGCCGGGCTGGCGTAGATGTCGACCAGGTGCTCCTGCTCGTCGGCGGTGAGCGGCTCGACCTTGGCTCGCTTGACCGCCTGGGCGACGCCGTCCTCGACGTCGGCGCGGATCTCGCTCCGCGTCATGCGGGCGATCGAGCCGTCGCCCATGCGGGTGGGTATGCGTGGCTCCATGGTCCCCCTTTGCCGTGGGTCAGCTGCCGTTGCCGCGATGGTATCCGTTCGATGAATCGGCGGCAATGCGCGCCCGGGGCACCGGGCGCGCATTGCCGCCGCCGCGTCACTCCTCGTCCCGGCGCAGCACCTTGCTGACCTCGATGCCCTTCGGCACCTTGAGGCCGAGGCCGCGACGCAGCACGTTCGACACGGGGTCGGGCTTCTTGCCCTCGTCCTCGAGGATCTCGTAGCGCTCGATCGCCGAGCGCATGGCGCGCGCGCCGACGAAGCGGAACGGCTCCGGTGGCAGGTAGCTCGGCGGGTCGGAGACGAGCGGCGAGTGCGCGTGGTCGTCGTCGCGCTCGAGCGCGACGGAGGCGAGCGTGCGGCCGACGAGGTTGCTCGGCGCGACGCCGTTGCCGCCGTAGCCGATCCCGTAATGGATGTTGCGTGCCCTTCCCAGGGTGCCGACCCAGGGGAAGCCGTGCTGCGTGCGCTCGACGGGGCCACCCCAGCGCCACTCGACGGTGAGGCCGCCAGTGGCGGGGAAGAGGGCGCGCATGTCGGCGACGATGCTCTCGGCGTTGGCCTTGTCGTGGAAGTGGCTGGGGATGACCCGCCCGGCGTAGCCCAGGCGGCCGCCGCCGCGACCGAAGACGAGCCGGTCGTCGGCCGTGCGCTGACCGTAGTGGACGGCCGTGCGGCCGTCGGCGAAGGGCCGGCCGCGCTGCCAGCCCATCTCGTCGAGGATCGCAGCGGAGGGCGAGGTCGCGACGATGTGCGCCGGGATCACGAAGACGGTCCGGCGCAGCTCCGACACCTGGGCCGTCCAGGCGCCGCTGGCGAGGACGACCTTCTGCGCCGTCACGCAGCCGGCGGGCGTCTCGACCACCGCCGGCGCCGATCGGCGCAGGCGCGTCATGGGACTCGCCTCAAAGACCCTCACGCCGGCCTCGACGGCAAGCCGGCGCAGGCCTTGGGCCAGGAGCGCCGGCTGGACGCCGCCGGCCGTCTTGAGCACGACGCCGCCGAGCGCCCTGGGCGAGCCGCAGGCCGCCTTCGCCTGCTCCGCGTCGAGCAGCTCGACGAGGTGCGCGGTCCCGTGCTTCTCGCGCTCGGCGGCGTCCTCCTCGAAGCGCGCCATCTGCGCCTCGGAGAGGGCGATCTCGAGCCCGCTGTTCATGACGAAGTCACAGTCGAGGTCGCCCTCGGCAACGGCGCGCCCGATCTCCCGGACCCCCTCGAGCGACTGCTCGACCAGCCAGCGCGCCGGATCGGCGCCGAAGCGCGCGACGAGCGAAGGCAGGGCGTCCTCCCAGCCGTTCACCCAGCCGCCGTTGCGGCCCGAGGCGCCGAGGCCGCAGACCGTCTGCTCGACGAGCACGACGTCGGTCTTCGGCGCCAGCCGCTTGACGTACAGCGCCGTCCACAGGCCGGTGAAGCCGCCGCCCACGATGCACAGGTCGGCCTGGATCGCGTCGGTCAGCGGGGTGACCTCGGGGGGCGTCCAGCGCTCGTCGCCCCCGCACCAGTAGATGCCGTCCCTGGGCTGATCCGACGTGGCGACCTGGCCGACCGACATGACGCACCTCCGACGCTGATGACCATCCGCAGGCAAGGCTATCAGCCTCCCCCCCCCCCCGCACCGCAGCACTGACAGACACGGCCTCACTCAAGATGACTGCGGACTACGGAAGCGGCGGGTTTGTCGGACCCGAGGATTGCCGCCACGCCTGCGCTCATCTGCCACGTCGAGCATCCCGAACGCTGTCTCGTCCGCAGTCAGAGTCGTGGGCAGTCGTGTGTCCCGGAGACGCATCCTGCGGAGCGCCTCTGGGACGCACCCTGCGGTCTCGGCGCGGTCGCCCGGTCCGATAGACAACGGTGACGCGCGCTCTGTTACTTCTCACAGAGCAGCTCGATGCTCTCGCCTGCAGGACCCGTGAAGAACGCGATGCGGATCGCGACGCCGTGAGGAAGCACGAATTCGTCTGGCTCCATCGTGACCTCATATCCGGCAGGCGAACCTTCTCCAGCAACGCGTCCACATCTTCGGTGGCCAAAGCAATGTGATTCAGAGTACCCGAGCTCTCGCCGCCACTACCCTCCGAAGCCAGCTCAAGAATCGTGTTCCCCATGGAAAGCATGGCAAATGGGTCCGGAGCTGGCGTGGCTATTTCGCAGATCATCTGAATCCCAGAGTCTCGTAGAAGCTCAGTGCCTTGGGGAAGTCCTCAGGCACTGTGCTTAGGGAGACATGATGGAGACCTGTGACGTACTTCATGGATCTGCTCCTTTGTCACACTGTCTTCGCGGCCGATGGCGTGGCACACGAGTGATCTGCCCCAGTTGTCTGTCCGCTGGCCATGATAGTGCCCAAACCGGCAGGAGGAGGCTCCGATGTCGCTCGGGCGTGTCGGGGCGCGCCGCCGCGCCTCGTACGTGCGCCGCGTCCCTGGCGTGCCCGCGTGCCCTGCGCGCCCTGCTCGAGTGTCTTTGATGAGTCTCGTCGGCGCGGCCGGGTCACGAGCGGCGCCGGCCGGCGCGGGCGGTCGCGGTGCACCCGGACCAGGCCGGCGAGAGGGCGGCGGCACCGCGCGGGGCGGCGGGGGCCGCACAGGCGCTCCCACACGAGCGCGCGCCGACGCAAGGCGGGGCCGCGGCAACGCGACACCAACGCCGCGGCGCCAACACACCAGAGTCTAGCGGCGCTCACGGAGCCCCCGAGCCGGCCCGCCAGCCGGCAGGAGCTCCGAGCACAGCGCCAGAGCGCGGGCGGCCCCAAGCGCGCGCCGGACGGCGCGCCTGACGCGAGGCGTCGACGAGCGCGGTGATGACTGGCCACCCCGAGCGAGGCGGCAGCGGAGAAGGGCGCCACAAGCCGAGCCACCGGACGACGGCACAGAAGAGGCAGAACGCGCGCGCAGCTCGAGCCGCGCAGCGCGTGCAGCAGAGTCGAAGTAGCCGCGGAAGGCCTCCGTCCGCTCAATCATCTCGCCGATGCCGCTGAGCACCTTCGGCGCGTTCCTCCATGCCGGCGTCGGCAAGCATCTCGGCGAGCTCAACGCAGCGTCATGGACCATTGCGTCAACAACAGCTGCCACAACGCCGGACTTGCTGCCGAAGTTGTAGCGAATAGTGGACTTGTTGACGCCGGCTTTTCGGCTATGCGCTCGTAGCTCAGCGCGTCATAGCTCTCCTTGCCGAGCAGCTCCGCAGGCGCAGCAACGATCTTCTTGGCACCAGGAGTCAGCGAATCCCAGGGGTCATGGAATGGCATCGCACACGCGTGTCCCTCGGCCCGTTTTGTCACTGGTCCTCCACGAAACGAACTCCATGCCTGACAGCCGCCGGCTCCTTGCCCCCCGAACGCGGCTTCACTCTACATCGATGGCGAGTAGAGCCACCTGTATGAGACTCCCGCCATGGGAATAGCCTGAAACGCCCCCCATCTTTCGACCATGCCTGACGAGTGCCTGCAGGCCTTGAGGCGTGAGAGGCAGGCTCTCCCAGGGTTGATTCACCCGCCATCAGCCGAGTACTGACGAGCGGCAAGAGATGCTACCGCTCGGCAGCTGAATGCCAAGGTCCGTTGACACACATACGGATGTGTGTAGAATCTCGTAGATCAACGCGCCGCGGACGGGAGTGTTTGGAGGAACGGTGTTTCCTTGCGCGACCCGTGCGGTGGGCCGTGCCACAGAGCCAGCCCAGCCGTCAAGAGGTGACGTTGACCACATCGGTCATTACATGTGACGGCCATCGGAAGCACGCATGAGAGGTCTGAACTGTATGGCTAGGATGAGCGGCGGCGAGCTCTTGGCCCAGTGCTTGGCCAACGAGAGCATCAGGTTCCTTTTCGCGCTACCCGACGACCACTACGACATGCTCCTTGGCAGCCTCGAGAAGTACGGTATTCGCCACGTGACCGTACGTCATGAGGCTGCGGCTGTTCACATGGCTGAGGGACTCTACAAGAGCAGCGGCGAAGTGGCCGCTGTCGCCTTTGGCCCAGGTCCAGGAGCAGCCAACGGCCTTCCCGGCGTCATCACCGCGCAGTTCGAAGGCACGCCGGTCTTTGTCCTGACCGGGCAGCTCCGCAAGGGGGTCATCTACCCTTCCTCGCCGGCGGTCTTTCAGGGGCAGGATCAGCTTGACCTGTACCGACCGAATGTGAAGTGGGGCGGGCCAATCTTCGCCTGGGAGCGCATTCCGGAGATCGTGCGCTCGGCCTTCCGCGAGATGTGGTGTGGACGGCCGGGACCCGTCCACGTCGATGTGTCTATCGACATAGATGAGGAAACCGGTGATGGAGAAGCCGTGTCGGTTTGGCCGCCTCGCGGCTATCGAGCGCCCTACCCGAGGCCTGCTGCTGAAGATCTGCAAGCTGCTGCGGCGTTGCTTGCTCGGGCTCGCCGGCCGCTCGTTGTCGCCGGTGTTGGTGCGGATCGCTCTGGCGCCAACGCCGCTCTCGTCGAGATCGTCGAGCTCCTGAACTGCCCCGTAGTCACAAGCTGGGCCGGACGAGCGAGCTTCCCCTGCGACCATCCCAATTACGTGTATGGCTTGGGCAGAGCGGGGGACCTCGTGAAGCGCGAAGCCGACGTGGTCCTGGTTGTGGGGTCGCGCCTTGGATTGCTCGACCTACCGACCGACAACCACTGGGGCGACCCTCATGATCAGAAGATCATTCAGGTTGACATCGACCCGCGCAGCATCGGCGTGACCCGGGAAGTCACCCTCGCTGTCCTCGCTGATGCCAAGGCCACGTTGGAGGGTCTCATCGATTTGCTCGCAGGCTGCAAGAGGGAAGGCAAGCTCCGCGGCGGAACTCGCGCGAACCTCGCTCGCTACGGGAAGGAGGCGCGCAACTACTGGGACCAACAGATGAGAGTCGTACGGGAGTGGGATGGGCCAGGCATCCACCCCGCGCACTCCATTGAGAAGGTCGGCAAGGTGTTCGGCAGCGAGGCGATCTACTCGCTCGACGGCGGCCAGACAGCGATGTGGGGTACGTGGTTTCTGCCTCCGTCGGCTCCTCGCTCTTACCTTGAGGCCGATGAGTTCGGCATGTTGGGTGCCGGCATTCCTCAGGCTCTCGGTGCGAAGCTTGCCAACCCAGAGCGCGAGGTGGTCTGTGTGACAGGTGATGGCGCTGCCGGCTTCTACTTCATGGAGATGCAGTCGGCCGTGAGGGAAGCGGCGAAGATCACCACGGTCGTGCACGCCGAGGGTTCTTGGACGATGGAGGAACCCACGCAGCGGCTCCTCTTCAAGGGTCGAACGATAGGTTGCCAACAGGGGCCGGTCCGATGGGACATGGTGGCTGAAGGCCTGGGCTGCCACGGCGAGTTCGTCGAGCGCCTTGAAGACCTGGAACCGGCGCTGGAACGGGCAAGGGCCGCTGAGGTGGCCGCGGTGGTGTGCGTGAGAACCGACCACGATGCCAACCTGGTACTGCCGCAGGACCTCGACGCCCGGTTCGCTGAGGTCTATACGGGTGTGCAGGAGGCACCTGACGAGCTCTGATGACGCCCGCATGGCGGAGCGGCGACTGCGATTGGAGGCGAATCGCCGCTTGTAGTGAACGGCTGCGCGGCGGTTGAGGCCTCCATGAAGCAGCTGCCAGAGAGGGAGTGGGAAACGCATGTGTCTAGGGCGATGCGCGATGCGTTCTGTCCGGCGCGACTGGAGGGATCGGCAGCAATGAAAGCAGCGTTGATTTCGGGGGCCGCCGGAGGTATGGGCGTGGCGACCACTTCAGCGTTTCTGAACGCGGGGTGGTGCGTGTTTGCGTGCGACAACGACGAGGACCGCCTCGTGGAGCTGACGTCTGAGGATCGCGAGCCAAAGCGCGTCGCGTCGGCCGCGCTGGATCTTGGCGAGGCTTCGTCTTGTACAGAGGCGGTGCGTCTTGCAGTCGAGCGGTTTGGGCGACTAGATGCCTTGGTGAACATGGCGGGAATCGGCGGCCCGCAGGCCAGCCTAGAGACGCTGACGCCAGAGGATTGGAGCAAGATCCTGAACACGAACCTGATGTCCGCCGTCTTCCTGACGACGGCAGCCATCCCGCACCTGAGGAAGACAAGAGGCGTCGTGGTCAATATCGCCTCGACCTCCGCATATCAGGCCGAGCCTGGCCAGGCAGCCTACGCGGTATCAAAGGCCGGCATGGTCGCGTTCACGAACAACGCCGCCTGTGAGCTGGGACCCTACGGCGTAAGGGTAGTCGCGATCTCTCCGGGCTGGATTGACACTCCGATGAGCAGGCCCTGCTTTGAGGAACTCGGCATGGCGGGCGAGCCGGTCCCGATGACCATGCTCAGACGCATCGGCAAGTCGGAGGACATCGCCGCCACGGTCATGTTCCTCGTAAGCGAGGGCGCCGCGAACATCACTGGCACTGCCGTCATTGTCGATGGCGGGCAGACGAATCACGGTTGGCCCATTCCGCAAGCCAACGCAGTTCTCGCGTGAGGGGGTAGCTTCGCTTGAGTTCGATGAGATGACGTAGGCCGTCATCGGTGGGGAGTCGGGGACAGGCGGCAAGCGAGGAAGACGCACAACCGTTGTCCATGACAGTGACGAGCGTCCCCTTCGTGGGCGGCGCGTGGGAGAAGGTGCGTGCCGGCGAGCGCGTCGCGGCGACAGCCCGACGCCGCGCGACTACCGGCGCACCGAAGCGAACCAGGGGTGGAGGTCACAATGCGGTCGATCCATTCGAGGGGACGACACAGGCTGCTCGCGGCGGCGGTCACGCTGGTGCTCGCCGTCGGCCTCATCGTCGGGATCGGCGGTGCCCTCGCTGCCAGCGAGAGCCCGTCGCCGGCCGACGGCAAGGTGGTGCTCAGGCTCGGCTGGCTCAACGAGGCGGACAGCCTCAACCCGTTCGTCGGGTACGAGTTGTCCAGCTACGAGGTCTGGGCGCTCAACTACGATCTACTCGTCGGGTACGACACCGGCGGCTCGCCTGCCCCCGGCCTGGCGGAAAGCTGGGAGGTCTCCGACGACGGGCTCGTCTGGACCTTCAAGATCCGCCAGGGCATGAAGTGGCAGGACGGCGAGCCCATCACGGCTGCGGACGTCGCCTTCACCTACAACCTCATCATCGAGAAGGACCTGACCGCGGTCTCCAGCTACACGAAGAACATCAAAGAGGCGAAAGTGGTCGACGACTACACGGTCGACATGGTGTGCTCGGCGCCCAAGGCCAACATGGAACGCGTCTGGATCTACATCATGCCCGAGCACATCTGGAGCAAGATCAAGGATCCCGAGAAGTACCAGATGGAGTACCCCTTCGTCGGCTCGGGACCCTTCCAGTGCCAGGAATGGAAGCGGGGCAGCCACATCAAGATGACCAAGAACCCGGACTACTGGGGGCCCGAGCCGACGATCGACGAGATCTACTTCGACTACTACACGAGCGCCGACACGATGACCCAGGACCTCAAGTCCGGCCTCATCGACGGCGCCCAGGGGGTCGCGCCTGCGCAGTTCGACTCCTTCGAGGGACAGGCTGGTTTCGACGCCATCGCCTACAACATCCTGTACTGGGAGTACCTCGGCTTCAACTGCGCCGACACGAAGGTCTACCCGGCGTCGACGGGCAATCCGGTGCTGCAGAACATCGACTTCCGCAACGCGCTGAACTGGGCCGTCGACAAGCAGAAGTGCGTCGACGTGGCCTGGGAGGGCCGGGCCGAGGTCGGGACGACGATGATCCCGCCCGACCAGTACCCGGCCGACTGGGACGCGCACTGGGAGCCGCCCGCCGACGTCGCCTACGGGTTCGACCTCGAGAAGGCCAAGCAGCTCCTCGACGAGGGCGGCTACACCGACAACGATGGCGACGGCATCCGCGAGTACAAGGGGAAGCCCATCAAGCTGCGCCTGTGGGCGCGCAGTGAGTCGATAGAGAGCCAGAGCCAGGGCAAGTTCATCACCGGCTGGTTCGAGGACATCGGCCTCGACATCCAGTTCCAGGTGATGGCGGTACGCGGCCATCTCCGCCCACCTCTACAACTACGACGCCGACTCCAACTACGCCCCCGACTACGACATGTACATCTGGTACTTCTGGGGCATGCCCGACCCGGGTGACACGCTCGCGTGGTTCGCCACCGACCAGATCGAATGGTGGAACGACGCGTGCTGGTCGAACCCCGAGTTCGACGCGCTGGTCGAGGAGCAGTTCGGCGAGATAGACAAGGCGACGCGTCTCGACGAGATCCACCGCCTGCAGGAGATCATGTACTCCGAGACGCCGGAGGTCATCCTCAACTATCCGCCGGCGCTCCAGTCGTGAACACCGACGTGGGAGGGCTGGACGCCGTTCAAGGACGGAGGCGTCTAGTACGTCTCCTACAACATCGAGACCTACCTGAACCTCAAGCCCAAGGGCGCCGCGGACGAGGCGAGCTCGAGTTCGACGACGCTCATCATCGTGGTCGTCGTCATCGTGATCGTGGTAGCCCTGATCGCGTGGCTCGTGATGCGCGGCCGTGGCAGGCGCGCCGAGGAGGTCTGAGCGGCGCCGCGCACAGTCATGAGGCCATTGCGTCTTCCCTCGTGACGACGCGACCGGCCTTGTGAGGCCACTTCGTACAGGCGCCGGCGGGGCGTGAGCCCCGCCGGCGCGGAGCCCCTCGTGAGGGTTGCGCGGACGGGCCGGAAGCTGGTAGGGGGGCGGGAGCGAAGCCCCGCGCGCCACTCCGGCTGATCTGTGTACCGTGTCACGCTTCTTGCAGAGTGCTGGCCCAAGAAGGTGTTGATTGCCGCAGTGGATTGAGAGCGGAGTCCGCTGCGGCAGCGACATGCGGACTAGCCTCGTCGGAAAGGAGAGCGAGACTCGCGAACCTCACGGGTAGTCGGCTGACCTTCCGGAGGCCCAGCCGCCGATTGCCGATTGCCGACAAGATGTCAAGTCTCACCACCCGCGTTACGCGTTGGCCCCAGTACCTGTGCTACGTCTTCTTGGCCTGAGAACCGAGAGGCGTTGCTGCGGTGAGGGCGTCCTGAGGGCATAGAGAAGGCTCCGTGCTCTCTTGAGCGGTCGTGCCGTGCCGGCCAGGTCCTGAGCAGCCTGGCGTTCTGCGCGATCTCCAGGGTGTCGCCGACGAGGCGCACCTCGACCTGCCGCCGCGGTGGGCGTTCCCCGAGCGGTAGCCGGTGCCGGCGAAGCTGACCTCGCCGCGGGAGCCGACCTTGCGCAGGACGGGCGGGCCGGCGGTCGCGGCTCGCGCCGCCCGTGGTCGCGGCGGGCCGACGGGCCGGGGCGCTGTCGCGTTGCTGGCGTGGCGCCTGGGGTGGCAGGCGATGAGCACGCCGCGGTGGGCGACCTCGAGGAGGCCGTCCCGGCAGACGAGCTCGACCGCCTCGCCCGCGAGCCAGAGCCCGACGTGGTAGCTCACACCCTCGAAGCTGACCCGGCCTCTGGCGCTCACGAGGCGCGTCTGGGGGCGCAAGGCGAACAGGATCTCCTCTGCCTCTTGCGCGAGCGGCGCGACCGGCGGCGGCGCCTCTCCGGCCAGCTCGAAGCGCTGCAGCGGCGCCACCATGCCGATCTCGTCGCATCCTCCAAGAGCTGAAGCTTCCGCGGTCCCCTTCATGGCCATCCCGCAAGGACGTTGGTGCCTAGGGCTCGCTGACCGCGCCCCTCGGCCTTGCTGCCTCGCCCGCGCGCCTGACGTACACTCTCCGGACCATGCGTCACGGTGCGACAAGCGAGTCCAGCCGGGAGGCTCACATTGAGGTACGCGCCCGCGTCCTCGAGCTCCTCGGCCGCCTGCTGCTCCCCCTCCGGGGGGATGCGTAGACACCTGCCGGCCCACTGGGCCACCCTTCGATCAGGCACCGACGCTCCGATCTTCCTGACGGCCATGCGCGCCGTCACGGGGGAAGTGAGGGACTCGTGAGTACCACCCGCTACATCAGGATCTTCGACACCACGCTGCGCGACGGCGAGCAGGCGCCCGGGGCGAGCATGAACCGGGCCGAGAAGCTCGAGGTCGCGCGGCAGCTCGCCAAGCTGCGCGTCGACATCATCGAGGCCGGCTTTCCGATCGCCTCGCCGGACGACTTCGAAGCGGTCAAGGCGATCGCCCGGGAGGTCAAGGGACCGCGCGTCTGCGGGCTGGCGCGGGCGATCGAGCAGGACATCCGCGTCTGCTGGGACGCGGTCAAGCACGCCGAGGTCCCGCGCATCCACACCTTCATCAGCACGAGCGACGTGCACATGAAGTACCAGATCCGCAAGACGCCGGACCAGGTCAAGGCCGACACGCGGGCCATGGTCGCCCTCGCGGTGCAGCTCGCCGGCGAGCATCCCGAGGCCGACGTCGAGTTCAGCGCCATGGACGCGAGCCGGTCCGACCCGGTCTTTCTCGCCGAGGTCCTCGGCATCGCCGTCGAGGCCGGGGCGACGACGATCAACATCCCCGACACGGTGGGCTACGCCGTGCCGCTCGAGTTCGGCGACTTCATCCGCGAGCTCTACCGGCTCTGCCCGGCGCTGCACGACGTCACCGTGAGCTGTCACTGCCACGACGACCTTGGGCTGGCGGTCGCCAACTCGCTCGCCGCAGTACGTGCCGGCGCGACCCAGGTCGAGTGCGCCGTGAACGGCATCGGCGAGCGCGCCGGCAACGCGTCGCTCGAAGAGGTCGTCATGGCGATCCGCACGAGAGGCGACTTCTTCGGCGCCGAGACCGGGATCAAGACGGAGGAGATCGCCCGCGCCAGCCGCCTGGTCTCCAACGTCACCGGCTACGCGATCCAGCCGAACAAGGCGATCGTCGGCCGCAACGCGTTCGCCCACGAGTCGGGCATCCATCAGGACGGCATCCTCAAGGAGGCCTCGACCTTCGAGATCATGCGCGCCGCGGACGTCGGCCTGGCCGAGAGCGACCTCGTGCTCGGCAAGCACAGCGGCCGGCACGCGCTGCGCTCGCGCCTCGCCGAGCTCGGCTACGAGCTTTCGGACGAGGAGCTTGACGAGGCCTTCCGCCGCTTCAAGGACGTGGCCGACAAGAAGAAGGAGGTCACGATCCTCGACCTCGAGGCCCTGGTCGGCGAGGAGATCCGCGAGCGCCAGGACCACTTCACCCTGCGCAGCTTCGTCAGCCAGTCGGGCTCGGCGATCATCCCGACCTCGCAGGTCGAGGTCGACGTCCGCGGCAAGCTGCGGCACGGCAAGAGCTTCTCCAACGGCACGCGTCGAGTCGGTCTTCAAGGCGATCGACGACGCCGTGAAGATGAAGGGCAGCCTCGCCGACTACCAGGTGCGCGCCATCTCCGAGGGCAAGGACGCCCTCGCCGAGGTGCGCGTCGCCGTCGTCGTCGACGGCGAGACCTTCAACGGCCAGGCGGTCAGCTTCGATGTGATGGAGGCGTCGGCCAAGGCCTACGTCAGAGCGATGAACAACGCCGCCGCCGCGCAGGGGCGGGAGCGCCTGCAGGCGCGCGCGGCGACGACCGCGAAGGGACAGTGATGGGACAGACGATCACCGAGAAGATCCTCGCCCGGGCCGCGGGGCGCGACGAAGCGCGCGCCGGCGACATCGTCGAGGCGCGCGTCGACCTCGCGATGGCCAACGACATCACGGCGCCGCTGGCGATCGCCGAGTTCGAGAACGCCGGGTTCGACAAGGTGTTCGACCCGGCCCGGATCGCCCTCGTGCCGGACCACTTCACGCCCAACAAGGACATCAAGACGGCCGGTCAGGTCAAGAAGGTGCGCGAGTTCGCGCGCAAGCACGGCATCGCGCACTTCTTCGAGACCGGCCGCGTCGGCATCGAGCACGTGATCCTGCCCGACATGGGCATGGTGGCGCCGGGCGACGTCGTCGTCGGCGCCGACTCGCACACCTGCACCTACGGCGCCGTCGCCGCCTTCTCGACCGGCGTCGGCTCCACCGACTTCGCCGCCGCGATGGCCTGGGGCCGCGTGTGGTTGCGCGTGCCCGAGACGCTCAAGTTCGTCTATCGACGGGCGGCCCGGCAGGTACGTCGTCGGCAAGGACCTCATGCTGCACACGATCGGCCTGATCGGCGTCGACGGCGCCCTCTACAAGGCGATGGAGTTCGCCGGCGAGGCGATCGAGGCGCTGTCCATGGACGGCCGCTTCACGATGTGCAACATGGCGATCGAGGCCGGCGGCAAGAGCGGCATCGTCGGCTTCGACGAGAAGACGACGAGCTACCTCCAGAGCCGGCCCGAGGGCAGCCGGGCGCGCGCCGCCGGGCAGGTGTTCGCGAGCGACCGCGACGCGGACGTACGCGCGGGTCTTCGAGATCGACGCGAGCGCCGTCCGGCCGACCGTCGCGCAGCCGCACCTGCCGTCGAACACCGTCCCGGCCGACACACTCGCCGACGTCAAGATCGACCAGGTCGTGGTCGGCTCGTGCACGAACGGCCGGCTCGTCGACCTGCAGCAGGCGGCCGAGGTGCTCAGGGGCCGCCAGGTCCACCCCGACGTGCGCCTCATCATCCTGCCAGGCTCGCAGGAGGTCTTTCTCGCCGCGAGCCGTGACGGCACCATGCAGGCGCTGGTCGAGGCCGGCGCCGCATTCAGCACGCCGACCTGCGGCGCCTGCCTCGGCGGCCACATGGGCGTGCTCGCCGCCGGCGAGCGCGCCGTGGCGACGACGAACCGCAACTTCGTCGGCCGCATGGGCCATCCCGAGAGCGAGGTCTACCTGTCCAACCCGTACGTGGCCGCCGCCTCGGCGATCGCCGGTCACGTCGCGACGCCCGACATGGTCGCGGCGGGGAAGGGTGGTGCGTGATGACCTTCGAGGGCACCGTCCATGCATACGGCCGCGACGTCGACACCGACGTCATCATCCCGGCCCGGTACCTGAACACCAGCGACCCGGCGGAGCTCGCGAAGCACTGTATGGAGGACATCGATCCGGAGTTCGTCACCCGCGTGCAGCCGGGCGACATCATCGTCGCCGGCGAGAACTTCGGCTGCGGGAGCTCGCGCGAGCACGCCCCGGTGGCGATCGGGGCCTCCGGCGTGAGCTGCGTCGTCGCCGCCTCGTTCGCGCGCATCTTCTACCGCAACGCGTTCAACACCGGCCTGCCGATCGTGGTCTGCCCCGAGGCGGCCCGTGAGGTCAAGGCCGGCGACCGCCTGCGCGTCGACGTCGTCGAGGGCAAGGTCGAGGACCTGACCACCGGCAGGACGTTCACTGCCGACGCCTACCCGCCCTTCATGAGAGAGCTCGTCGAGAGCGGCGGCCTGCTGCCGTACGTCAAGAAGCGTCTCGCGGAGGAGTCCCGTGGGTAGCGCGCAAGCCCACTCGTCATCGGAGAGAGGAAGCATGGGGAAGACGTACAAGATCGCGGTGCTGCCGGGCGACGGCACGGGACCCGAGGTGGTCGCTGAAGGACTGAAGGTCCTGCAGGCGGCCGCCGCCAAGCACCAGTTCACGCTCGACCTGACGCACTACGACTTCGGCGGCGAACGCTACCTGCGCACCGGCGAGATCCTGCCGGCCTCGGCCGTCGAAGAGCTGAAGGGATTCGACTCGATCTACCTCGGTGCCATCGGACACCCGGACGTCGAGCCCGGCATCCTCGAGAAGGGGCTCCTCCTCCGGCTCCGTTTCGAGCTGGACCAGTACATCAACCTGCGTCCGGTGCGTCTCTACCCCGGCGTCGAGACCCCGCTGAAGGACAAAGGCCCGAAGGAGATCGACTACACCGTGGTCCGCGAGAACTCCGGCGACGTGTACGCCGGCGGCGGCGGCAGCATGATGACGGGCACGCCCCATGAAGTGGCCGTCCAGAACATGGTGTACAGCTGCGCCCAGGTCGACCGCTGTCTGCGCTGGGCGTTCGAGTACGCGCGCAAGCACGGCAAGAAGGCGCGCGGCATCGGCCCGGACAACACCCTCGGCCTGGTGGGCAAGACCAACGTCCTGACGTACGTCTACGATCTCTGGTTCCGCCGCTTCAACGAGATCGGCGAGGAGGAGTACCCGGACGTCAAGCGCGAGTACTACCACGTCGACGCCACCTGCATGTGGATGGTCAAGAGCCCGGAGTGGTTCGACGTCCTGGTGACCGGCAACATGTTCGGCGACATCATCACTGACCTGGGCGCCATCACCCAGGGCGGGATGGGCGTCGCGGCCGGGGGCAACATCAACCCCGAGGGTGTCAGCATGTTCGAGCCCATCGGCGGTTCGGCGCCCAAGTACACGGGCCTGGGCGTGATCAACCCCATCGCAGCCATCGTGGCCGGCGCGATGATGCTCGATACCCTGGGCGAGAGCCAGGCGGCGCAGGACGTCGAGAGCGCCGTGGCCGAGGTCACGGGCACGAAGATGAAGGGCATGGCATCCGGCCAGATGGGCTACTCGACGTCCGAGGTCGGCGACCTCGTGGCCGAGCGCGCATGACGGGGCAGAAGGCCAGGTAAGCCCTTGAGTAGGGACAGCAGGTGCCGCGCGGGGCGCGCGTGAAGGTCAGGAGGACCGATGCCCATCCCCGAAGTCGACAAGATCTGGATGAACGGCAGGCTCGTGCCCTGGGGCGAGGCGAAGACCCACGTCCTCACGCACGCACTGCACTACGGGTCGGGCGTCTTCGAGGGCATCCGCGCCTACAAGACCGAGCGCGGCGCGGCCGTCTTTCGTCTCACCGAGCACCTCGAGCGCCTGCGCCGCTCGGCCAAGCTCTATTACATGGAGCTGCCGTACACGGTGGCCGAGCTCGCCCAGGCTACCCGCGACGTCATCAAGGCCAACGGCCTCGAGGCCTGCTACATCCGCCCGCTCGTGTACCGCGGCTACGGCGAGATGGGCCTGTACCCGCTGCACGCCCCGGTCGACGCCGTCATCGCCGTCTGGCCCTGGGGCGCCTACCTCGGCGACGAGGGCATCAGGCACGGCATCCGAGCCAAGGTCTCGAGCATCCAGGCGCTCGGGCACACGCAGCTCGCGCGCGCGGCCAAGGCCACGGGGCAGTACCTCAACAGCATCCTCGCCAAGGTCGAGGTCACCAACGCGGGCTACGACGAGGCGATCATGCTCGACGCCGCCGGACACGTCTGTGAGGGCTCGGGCGAGAACCTCTTCCTCGTCCGCGACGGCGTCCTGTACACGCCCTTCCCGGCCGACGGCGTCCTGGAAGGCATCACGCGCGACACCGTCCTGCGGATCGCCGCCGACGAAGGCATCGAGGCGCGCGAGCGCACGCTGGCGCGCAGCGACCTCGTGATCGCCGACGAGCTCTTCTTCACCGGCACGGCGGCCGAGATCGTCCCCATCCGCGAGGTCGACGACCACGCGATCGGCGAGCCGGGACCGGTGACGCGGCGCATCCAGCAGCGCTACCGCGACATCGTCGAAGGTCGCGACGCGACGTTCGCGCACTTCCTCGACCACGTCGGGGGCTGACGACAGGGAGGGGAGCGAGGCGCAGCATGGCCACCGCGGCGAACACGACGGAACGCCCCGTGCAGGTCTACGACACGACCCTGCGCGACGGCATGCAGCAGGAGGGCATGTCGGTCTCGGTCGACGAGAAGGTCCGCATCGCCCTCAAGCTCGACCAGCTCGGCCTGCAGTTCATCGAGGGCGGCTTTCCCGCCTCCAATCCCAAGGAGGCGGCGTTCTTCGCCCGCATGGAGCGCGAGCGGCTCGAGCACGCCGAGCTCGTCGCCTTCGGCATGACGAGGCGCAAGGCGGCCACGGCCGCCGACGACGCCAACCTGCGTGTCCTCGCCGAGATCTTCACTCCCACGGTCTGCATCGTCGGCAAGACCTGGGGTCTGCACCTCACGAAGGTGCTGCACGTGAGCCGCGACGAGAACCTGCGCATGATCGCCGACTCGGTCGGCTTTCTCGTCGGTGAGGGCAAGAGGGTCGTCTACGACGCGGAGCACTTCTTCGACGCGTACCGGGACGACGCCGACTACGCGATGGCGTGCGTCCGCGCGGCCGCCGAGGCGGGCGCGGACGTCGTCTGTCTCTGCGACACCAACGGCGCCGCGCTGCCGCCGTTCGTCGAGGCCGTCGTCCGCGACGTCACCGGCAAGGTCGAGGCCGGCGCCCACGCCCTTGTCGGCGTCCACATCCACAACGACAGCGACTGTGCGGTGGCCGGCAGCCTCGTCGCCGTGGCGGCCGGCGCGCGCCACGTGCAGGGTACGATGAACGGCTACGGCGAGCGCTGCGGCAACGCGAACCTGGTCTCGATCATCCCCGCGCTGCAGTTGAAGATGGGGCACCGGGTGCTGAGCGACGCGCAGCTCGAGCGCCTCACCGAGACGGCGCACTTCGTCGCCGAGCTGGCCAACGTCGCCCTCGGTGCGCACGCCCCGTACGTGGGGCGCTCCGCCTTCGCGCACAAGGGAGGCCTGCACGTCGCCGCCGTCGAGCAGGCCCCGCAGACCTTCGAGCACGTCGACCCCGCGCGCGTCGGCAACGCGCAGCGCGTCCTCGATCTCGGAGCTCTCCGGCAAGGGCGCCGTCCTGCGCAAGGCGCAGGAGATCGGCCTGCAGCTCTCGGGCGACGACGAGCGTGTCGCCGCCGTGCTGAGCAGCCTCAAGGAACGCGAGCACCGCGGCTACCACTACGAGGCCGCGGACGCCTCGTTCGACCTCCTGCTCCGCGACGCGATGGCCCCGCACGAGCCGCTCTTCCGCCTCGAGAGCTTCCGCGTGACGGTCGAGAAGCGCGAGGACGGCAGGGCGGTCTGCGAGGCGACGATCAAGATCCACGTCGGCGGCGAGCGGCTCATCAGCACCGCCGAGGGGAACGGCCCCGTCAACGCGCTCGACTCCGCGCTGCGCCAGGCGATCGTGCGCACGCACCCGCACCTCGCCGACATCGAGCTCGTCAACTACAAGGTGCGGATCCTCGACGAGGCCAAGGGCACGGGCGCCGTGACCCGCGTCCTGCTGGACGCGAGCGACGGCGAGCGCAGCTGGGGCAGCATCGGCGTCTCGGAGAACATCATCGAGGCGAGCTGGGAGGCCCTGGTCGACTCGATCGAGTACGGGATGCTGCGCGGCCCCAAGGAAGAGGAGTGACGGCGGAGGCCGCGGGACGGCGCGCCGGCCGGCGCCTTCGGCCGCGCCCTGATCGAGGGCGAGGCGCGACTCTGGCGCTCGACCGGCGCCGTCGCCGAGCTGCTCGACCGGCCGACGTACGACGAGGGCGTTCGCGTGACGGGAGAGGCAGGGCTCGCCGACCTTCGCCTGCTCGCCCCGGTCGTCCCCACCAAGGTCGTCGCCGTCGGGCTGAACTACCGCGCCCACGCCGACGAGCTGCGCATGGAGACCGCCGCCGAGCCGATCCTCTTTCTCAAGCCGGCGACCTCGGTGATCGGGCCGGGTGAACCCATCGTCTGCCCCGCCCGCTCGATGCGCGTCGACTACGAGGCCGAGCTCGCCCTCGTCGTGAGTCGGCGCTGCAAGGACGTCGCGCCGGCCGAAGCCGCTGGCGTGCGTGGCCGGCTACACCTGCGGCAACGATGTCACGGCCCGCGACCTGCAGCAGCTCGACGGCCAGTGGACGCGAGCCAAGAGCTTCGACACGTTCTGCCCGCTCGGGCCGTGGGTCGTGGCCGAGGCGCCGTCGGCGGAGGCGCGCGTGAGCGCGCTGCTCGACGGCGCCGAGGTCCAGCACGGCCTCGTCGGCGACATGATCGTCCCGCCGCTCGAGCTGCTCGCCTTCGTCAGCGCCATCATGACCCTCGAGCCCGGAGACGTGCTGCTGACCGGCACCCCGCCCGGCGTTGGCCCGCTCGCGGCCGGTCAGGCTGTGAGCGTCGTGGTCGAGGGCATCGGCAGGCTCGACAACCCGGTCGCCTGACGTGACCGCCGCCTCGGCGCCGCCGACCGACGATGAGCGGCTCCGGCTGTGGCTGAGTGACCTCGTGGCGGGCCGCGGCTCGCTCGGGGACGTGGACGACGCGTTCGCCGGCACGCTCGTGAGGCGTCGTCTGGCTCCACTGGCGGTCTTCCACGGCGCGCGACACGCGCTTCTCGCTGGGGTCGAACGGCAGGCCTTCGTGTCGGGCGTGGCCGGCGAGAACGCGGCCCGGCGCACCTTGGACATCCTGGCGGACGCCGGGGTCCCAGCCGTGTGCTCACAAGGGGCCTCCGCTCGCCGTGCTGGCCTGGGGCGACCCGACGTTGCGCGACTGCGTCGACGTCGACCTGCTCCTCCCGGGGCAGGAGCTCGCGCGCGCCTTGCGGGTGCTCGAGGCCGAGGGCGTCACCGCCTCCAGCCCGTATCCGCGCTGGTACGAGACGCTCTGGCACGCCCATGTGGCGGTGCGCGAAGCCAACAGCCTGACGGTCGAGCTGCACCACAACTTCACGCGACCGTGGCTCGCGCGCATTCGACTTCGCCGACCTCGCCCGGGAGGCCCGCGAGGTGAGCTGCGCGGCGCAGACGCTGCCGTCGCCGTCGCCCGCATGGCAGCTCGTGCTGGTCGCCGCGCACGCCGCGCAGCACTTCTTCGACGTGCGTGGTCTGCTCGACATGGCGCTGCTCGGGACGAAGCTCTCCGAGGACGATTGGCGACAGGCTCACGACATCGCCCGTCGGACGGGGGTCGGACCCGCGCTGGTCCTTGCGGCCTCGGTCTCAGCCGGGTGGCTCGGCTGGCATCCGCCTGCGTTCGTCGGCGCGTCGCAGGTCGGCGGGGTACGGCGACGCATCGTCGGGGCCTATGCGGCGCGCTACGCCCCGACGGATCCGCTGTGGCGCGGCCGCCTTCAGTTCGGGAAGCTCGTGGCGCCGATAGCGACCGCCTCGGGATGGCGGTGGCTGCCGGCCGTCCTCATGGCGCTGACGGACCGGCCCAACGTGGCGACGGCCGTGGACGCCCGCTGGCGTGCTCACCGAGGCGCGACGAGGCGCTAGACTCGGCAGCTCACACCGGACGGCGGCCCTCGGCCGACGCCGTGCTAGAATCCAAGGCCGTCGATGGCCTCCCAGTTCGTGCATCTCCACGTCCACAGCGAGTTCTCGCTGCTTGACGGAGCCTGCCGTATCCCCGCCCTCGTCGCCCGCGCCCAGGAGCTCGGCATGCCGGCGGTCGCGGTCACCGACCACGGCTCGCTCGGCGGCGCCGTCCAGTTCTACACGGCCGCGGTCAAGGCAGGCGTCAAGCCGATCATCGGCATCGAGCTGTACGTGGCGAGCGACCGCCGCGCGCGCGGCGGCGTCAAGGAGCGCTTCGCCCACCTGACGCTCCTCGCGCGCGACCTCGAGGGCTACCGCAACCTCGTCAAGCTCTCGACGCGCGCCTTCCTCGAGGGCTACTACTACAAGCCGCGCGCCGACTGGGACCTGCTGGCCGAGCACAAGGACGGCCTCATCTGCCTGACGGGCTGCATGAGCGGCCGCGCCTCGCTGCTCCTGCGCGAGGGCAACGCCGGCGCGGCCGAGGACGAGGTCCGCCGCCTCGCCGACCTCTTCGGCGCCGAGAACGTCTACGTCGAGCTGCAGGACGCCGGGCTGCCCGAGCAGCGCGAGCTGCTGCCGCTGCAGGCGGCGCTCGCGCAGCGGCTCGGGCTCAAGACCGTGGCCACCAACGACGTGCACTACCTGCGTCACGAGGACGCCTACGCCCACGACGCGCTGCTCTGCATCCAGACGCAGAGCAACCTCGGCGACGAGGACCGCATGCGCTACGGCAGCGACGAGTTCTACCTCAAGTCGGCCGAGGAGATGCGAGAGCGCTTCGCCGACTACCCCGAGGCCTGCGACGCCACCCTCGAGATCGCCGAGCGCTGCGACGTCGACGCTCGAGTTCGGCGGCTACCTGCTGCCGCACTACCCGGTGCCCGAGGGCCAGACCGAGGCGACGTACCTGCGCGAGCTCTGCGAGCGGGGCATCGTGCGCCGCTACGGCGCCGAGCCCGGGCCGGAGGTGCGCGAGCGCCTCGACTACGAGCTCGGCGTCATCGGCGACATGGGCTTCGACGCCTACTTCCTCATCGTCTGGGACTTCGTCAAGTTCGCCAAGGACAACGGCATCGCCGTCGGCCCCGGCCGCGGCTCGGCGGCCGGGCTCGATCGTCAGCTACGCCCTCGCCATCACCGACATCGACCCGCTCAAGTACGACCTGCTCTTCGAGCGCTTCCTCAACCCGGGGCGCAAGAGCATGCCCGACGTCGACACCGACTTCTCGGTGGCGCGCCGCGAGGAGGTCATCGACTACGTGGCGCGCAAGTACGGCCGCGACCACGTCGCCCAGATCATCACCTTCGGCACCATGGCGGCGCGCGCCGCGACGCGCGACGCCGCCCGGGTGATGGGCCTGCCCTACGCCGTCGGCGACAGGATCGCCAAGATGATCCCCGAGCAGGCGCCGCCGGCGACCTTCGAGCAGGCCATGCTCCCGGGCGGCGAGCTGCGCCAGGCCTACGACGCCGACGCCCAGGTCAAGGAGGTCGTCGACCTGGCGATGAGCCTCGAGGGCCTCATCCGCAACGACTCCATCCACGCCGCCGCGGTGGTCATCAGCGACAAGCCGCTCACCGAGTACGTGCCTCTGCAGCAGAAGGGCGACGCCGAGATCGTGACGCAGTTCAGCATGGACGACGTCGCCAGGCTCGGCCTGCTCAAGATGGACTTCCTCGGCCTGCGCAACCTCGACGTGATCGAGGCGGCGCTGGAGATCATCGAGAAGACCCGACGGCGTCTGCATCGAGATCGACCAGCTGCCGCTCGACGACGCGAAGACCTACCAGATGCTCGCCCGCGGCGACTCCACCGGCGTCTTCCAGTTCGAGAGCGCCGGCATGCGCGAGGCGCTGCGCGACGTCCGCCCGACGCAGTTCGAGGACCTCATCGCCATCGTCGCCCTGTACCGGCCGGGCCCCATGCAGTACATCCCGGCCTACGCCCGCAACAAGCGCGACCCGGCCTCGGTCATCTACGACCACGAGTCCCTGCGCCCGATCCTCGAGCCCACGCACGGCGTGACCATCTACCAGGAGCAGTACATGGCCATCGCCCGCCGGGTGGCCGGGTTCACGCCGGCCCAGGCCGACGACCTGCGCAAGGCGATCAGCAAGAAGGACAAGCAGCTGATGGGCACGCTCAAGGAGCCGATGATGCGCGGGCTCGCGGCGAGCGGCGTGCCCGGCGGCGTCGCCCAGAAGCTCTGGGCCAACTTCGAGGCCACCGGCGACTACTCGTTCAACAAGAGCCACGCCGCCTGCTACGCGCTGATCAGCTACCGCACCGCCTGGCTCAAGGCGAACTACCCGGTCGAGTACATGGCGGCGCTCATCTCCAGCGTCATGAACACCAAGGACAAGGTCCCGTTCTACGTCAACCAGTGCCACGAGCTGGGCATCGAGGTCCTGCCCCCGGACGTCAACGAGAGCGACGTCGGCTTCACCGTGGTCGAGGGCAAGATCCGCTTCGGCCTCAACGCCGTGAAGGGCGTCGGCGTCGGCGCGATCGAGGCGATCGTCGCCGCCCGCGACGCGGGCGGCCCGTTCGCCTCGGTCTACGACTTCTGCGCCCGGGTCGACTCGCAGCTCGTCAACAAGCGCGTCCTCGAGGCGCTCGTCAAGAGCGGCGCCTTCGACTCGACCGGCGACTCGCGGCGCGGCATGCTCGAGGCGCTGCCCGGCGGCGATGGCCGACGGGGAGCGCCGGCGCAGGGACCGCGACCAGGGCCAGGGCGGCCTCTTCGACCTCGCCCCGGACGAGCACGCGGCGCAGGCGCCGACCGTGTCCGGGCGCGAGTGCGACCAGGCGACGCGGCTGCGCTTCGAGAAGGAGGCGCTCGGCCTCTACGTGTCCTCGCACCCGCTGCAGGGACTGCGCGAACAGCTGCGCGCCGAGGTCGACGTCCCCGTCGGCGCGCTCGACGAGACGGCCGGCGAGGCGATCCTGTGGACCGGCGGCATCATCGCCGGCGTCCAGCGCAAGGTGAACAAGCAGGGCGGCGTGTGGCTCGTCTTCCGCCTCGAGGACGTCGACGGCAGCTGCGAGTGCATCGCCTGGGCGAGCACCTACGAGCAGTACCGCGACCTGCTCGTCGAGGACTCGATCGTCAAGGTCAAGGGACGTCTCGACCGGCGGACCGAGGACGAGACCAAGCTGGTCGCCCTCGAGGTGGTGCCGTTCGGCGGTGTCAGCGAGTTCCGGCCGCTGACGCTCACGATCGACGCCGGCGCCGTCGCAGCCCACGGTGCTCGACGACCTCAAGCGCGTCCTGGCCGACTTCCCCGGCAAGGTGCCTGTCGTCCTGCACATGGTCGCCGACGGGCGGCTCACCCGCCTGCGCGTCGGCGACGGGCTGCGCGTCGACCCGGCCGCCGGCCTGTACGCCGAGCTCAAGGCGCTGCTCGGCGAGAGCAGCGTCCAGGCGGGCGCCTGAGGGCGCCCGCCGGTCACCCGACGATGGAGGGGCCATGATCCCCGAAGGCATGCGCGACGTCCTGCCCGGCGAGGCCGCCGAGCTGTACGCCGTCGAGGCCGTCCTGCGGACGCGCTTCGCCGCCTACGGCTACGGCGAGGTCCGCACCCCGACGCTGGAGTTCGCCGAGACCCTCGAGCTCGCCGCCGACGACACCCTGGGCGGCGGGCTACCGGCTGTTCGACGACCAGGGCCGGGAGCTCATGCTGCGCACCGACATGACGGTGCCCGTGGCGCGGCTCGCGGCGGCCCGCTGTCGCGACAAGCCGCTGCCCCTGCGCCTCTTCTACGTCGGCGGGTCGTTTCGCCCGTGGGCGCCGCAGCGCAGCCAGGACGGCGAGTTCCTCCAGGCCGGCGTCGAGCTGCTCGGCGAGGCGACCGCGCGAGGCCGACGCCGAGTGCGTCGCCCTGCTCTGCGACGCCCTCGAGTCGTGCGGGCTCCCCGAGTACCGCGTGACGCTGAACACGATGGCCTTTCCGACCGCCCTCGTCGACACGCTCGGGCTCGAGGCCGACGACAGCGAGGCGCTGCTCGAAGCCCTCGCCGACCGCGACTACCCGCTGCTCGAGACGATCGTGTCCAACGCCTCGGACGGCGACGAGGCGCTCAAGGCGCTGCAGGCGACGCTGGCTCTGGGCGGTACGCGCGACAGCCTCGCCCAGGCGCGCAAGCTCGCGACGACGCCGGCCATGGAGGCCGCCATCGAGCGCCTCGTGAGGGTACGCGATCTGGTCGGCCGAGTCGGGGTACGAGGACGCCGTCACCTTCGACTTCGGACTCTTCCAGGACCTGGACTACTACACCGGCGTGATCTTCGAAGCCTGGGCGCCCGGGCGTCGGATTGCCGGTCGCCTCGGGCGGCCGCTACGACGAGCTCCCGGCGCGCTTCGAGTGGGAGGTGCCGGGGGTCGGGTTTCGCGATCGCCCTGGACCGGCTGCGGGACGCCCTCGACGAGGCTGGGCGTCTGCCGGCCACTGCGCCGGCGCCGCTCGCGTTCGCCGGCGGGTTCGAGGAGCCGGCGCGACTGGCGGAGCTGCGTCGCGCCGGCCTCTCCGTGGCGGCGCTGCCGGATGACGCGGCGCCCCCCGCGCCGTCCTTGCGGCGCGAGGGCGGCCGCTACCTGCTCGAGCTCGCCGACGGCAGCAAGGCCGACGGGTCGTGGCGCGAGATCCTGCGCGCCCTGGGGCTCGGATGACGCTTCGCGTCGGCCTGGAGCCGCAACCCCAGCTCGAGGCGATCCTCGGGCTGCTCGCGGCGGCGGGGCTCCCCGTGGCGGCGCTGCGCGGCCTGCAGCATCAGCCCGGCGTCGTCGACGCCGAAGGCGTCACCTGGGTGCGTGCCCCGGGGGCCGACCTGCTCGGCTTCTGCGAGAGCGGGGTGCTCGACCTGGCCGTGCTCGGCAAGGAACTGCTGCTCGAGCACGAGCCCGACGTCTTCGAGCTGCTCGACCTTCGCGTCGCCCCGGCACGGCTCCTGTTCGCCGTCGCGGACGGCGTCCGCGACGATCGGCGCGGCAGGCTGCGCGTGGCGACGCGCTTCCCGCGCCTGACCGCGCGGCACTTCGCCGCCGGCGGGCTGCAGGTGCAGCCCGTGCGGCTCACCACGGCGGCCACGCTGGCCGTCTCCCTGGGTCTCGCCGACGGCCTCGTCGAGCTCGACACCGTGATCGGCGCCGCGGCACTGTCGGACCTCGTCCAGCGCGAGACGGTGGCGCGCTGCGGAGCGCGCCTCGTGGCCGCGCGCGCGGCGCGCTCGTTGCGCGGCGCCGAGATCGCCGCACTGCTCGCCCGTCTGCGCGACCTGCTCGAACATCGCTGAACGGCGCTTCGCCCGGGCGCCGGCGGCCGCTTCGCCGGCCTTTCCCCGGGCGTGTGCCTGTGGTACAACTCGGGCCTCCCCGAGGAGGAGCGTATGCCCGCACGCCGCGCAGAGGTGCACCGCACCACGAACGAGACCGATATCGCCCTCACTCTCGACCTGGACGGCTCCGGCGTCGCCGAGGTCGCGACGGGCATCGGGTTCTTCGACCACATGCTCGAGCTCTTCGCGCATCACAGCCGCTTCGACCTGCGCCTGAAGGCGAGCGGCGACCTCGACGTCGACGGCCATCACACGGTCGAGGACATCGGGCTCGCGCTGGGACAGGCGCTGCGCGAGGCGCTCGGCGACAAACGGGGCATCTGGCGTTACGGCTCGTGTCTCCTCCCCATGGACGAGGCGCTCGCCATGGTCGCGCTCGACCTGTCGGGCCGTCCGTTCTTCGCTCACGACCTGCAGCTCGCGGGGGTGCGGGTGGGCAGCTTCGAGGCCGAGCTCGCGCCGCACTTCTTCCGCTCGCTCGCCACGCAGGCCGGCATGACCCTGCACGTGCGTCTGCTGGCCGGCAGCGACACCCATCACATCGTCGAGGCCGTGTTCAAGGGTGTGGCGCGCGCGCTGGCGGAGGCCTGCGCGCGCCACGGCCGGGACGACGAGGTGCCCTCGACCAAAGGGACGCTCTGAAGCTCCCGGGGAGGCCGGTGTGACGCCGGCGCGGCCGACCGGTGGGCGACCCGCGGTCGCCGTCATCGACTACGGCATGGGCAACCTCGCCAGTGTGGCCAAGGCGCTCGAGCGTGCCGGGGGCGAGGTGCGCCTCGTCGACGTCGCGACCGGCCTCGGAGGCGCCGACGCCGTCGTCCTGCCGGGCGTCGGCGCCTTTCGCGATGCCGCGGCACGGCTCGAGGCGACGGGCCTCGGGGCCGCCGTCCTCGAGCGCATCGCCGCCGGCGTGCCCTTCCTCGGCGTCTGCCTCGGCCTGCAGCTCCTCTTCGAGAGCAGCGGGGAGGGCGGCCGCTGGCAGGGGCTCGGCGTGTTCGGCGGCACCGTCGAACGTCTCGAGACCGACCGCAAGGTGCCGCACATCGGCTGGAACGACCTCTCGTGGACGGCGGCGGGGGCGGGCATGGCCCGCGGCCTGCCCGCCCCCGCCGCCGTCTACTTCGTCCACTCCTACGCGGCGCGGCCGTCCGACGCCGGCTGCGTCGCCGCGGTCACCGACTACGGCGGTGCGGTCGTCGCGGCGGTGGCGCGCGACAACGTCTGGGCGGTACAGTTCCACCCGGAGAAGAGCTCCGGCACAGGCCTTTCCCTGCTGGCCAACTTCGTCGCCCGCGCGCAGGATGAGCGCCGCGACCGGCGAACGCCCACCGGAGAGGCAGACGCCCGGCCAGGGCGATCGTTCCCAAAGGAGAGCTGCCGATGATCGTCTTCCCGGCGATCGACATCCAGGATGGCAAGGCGGTGCGCCTGCGGCGCGGCGACTTCGACGACGTCACCGTGTTCGCCGACGACCCCGTGGCCCTGGCGCAGCACTGGCAAGCCGAGGGCGCCGAGGCCCTGCACGTCGTCGACCTCGACGCGGCGCGCACCGGCGAGCTCGTCAACGTCGACCTGCTCGAGAAGATCGTCCACGCCGTCGACATCCCGGTCCAGTACGGCGGCGGCATCCGCTCCGACAAGAGCCTCGCCCTCGTCGCCGGTCTCGGCGTGCGCTGGGTCGTCATGGGCACCGCCGCTATCACCGCCCAGGAGCTCCTCGCCGACGCCGTCAACTGGCTCGGCGACCGCCTCGTTGTCGGCATGGACTGCACCGACGGCATGGTCGCGACCCATGGCTGGCAGCAGCGCACGCAGATGACCGCGGTGCGCTTCGTGCGCATCCTCGAGGAGTACGGCGTCAAGCGCGTCGTGTACACCGACACGGCCCGCGACGGCATGCTCGGCGGGCCGAACCTCATCAGCCTGCGCGATCTCGCCGAGATGACCTCGCTCGAGCTCGTCTGCTCGGGCGGCGTCGCGCTTCTCGACGACCTTCGCCGGCTGACGCGGATCAAGGCGCCGAACATCGTCGGCGTCATCGTCGGCCGGGCGCTCTACGAGCAGGCGTTCACGCTCGCCGACGCCTTGGCCGCCGTCCGCGGCTGACCCCGGGCCGGTCTCCGTGCTGCGCAAGCGCGTCATCCCCTGTCTCGACGTTCGCGACGGACGAGTCGTCAAGGGCGTCAATTTCGTCGACTTCCGTGACGCCGGCGACCCGGTCGAGCTGGCGGCCTTCTACGATGCCGAGGGCGCCGACGAGATCGTCTTCCTCGACATCACCGCATCGCACGAGCGCCGCGACATCATCGTCGACCTCGCGGCGCGCTGCGCCGGGCAGGTCTTCATCCCGTTCACGATCGGCGGCGGCCTGGCGAGCGAGGACGACGTGCGCGCGATCCTCGCCGCGGGCGCCGACAAGGTCACGATGAACACGGCCGCCGTGGAGGATCCCGGCCTCGTGCGCCGTTGCGCCGAGCGCTTCGGTTCGCAGTGCATCGTCGTGGCGATAGACGCGAAGCGCGTCGTGCGCGGCGAGGGGAGGGAGGAGGCCCCGCGTTGGGAGGTGTACCTGCACGGAGGGCGCACCCCGACCGGGATCGACGCCCTCGAGTGGGCCACGCGCGCCGCCGAGCTCGGCGCCGGCGAGTTCATGCTCACGAGCATGGACCGCGATGGGACCCTGGACGGCTACGACCTCGAGCTCACGCGCGCCGTCGCCCGTGCCGTCGACGTGCCGGTGATCGCCTCCGGCGGTGTCGGCACGCTCGAGCATCTGGCCGAGGGTCTGGTCGAGGGTGAGGCGGACGCGGTGCTCGCGGCCTCGATCTTCCACTTCGGGACCTACTCGGTCCGCGCCGCCAAAGACTACCTCGCCGGCAAGGGCATACCGGTCCGCCGATGAGCGCCGAGATCGTGGATCTGGCGGCCCTCGACATGGCCGCCGCGCTCGCTCTGCCGCTGCGTCTCGCCGTCGCGCGTCTCGTCTGCGTGCCTACCGACACCGTGTACGGCGTCGGCGGCGCACTCTCCCCGGCGACGGTCGCGGCGATCGGCGCGACCAAGGGCCGGGAAGCACGCAAGCCCTTGCAGGTGATCTTCCCGAACCGCGAGCTGCTGCTCGCCGTCGTGCCCCTGGGCCGGCGTACGACCGACGCCTGTCTGCGCCTGTTGCCGGGGCCGGTCACGCTCGTCGTGCCGTATCCGGAGGACTTCACATGCCCGCCGCCGGGCGAGGTCGTGCACGACGAGAAGCGCGGCCTCGGGAGGGCGAAGAGCGTCACAGTCGGCACGCTGGGGCTGCGCGTGCCGCGCTGGCCGGCGCCGGCGCGCCTGCTCGAGACGCTCTCGTTCCCTCTCGTCGCCTCGAGCGCCAACCCGAGCGGCGCGCCGGCGCCGCGGACCCTCGACGCGGTCGACCCCGGCGTGCTCGCGGCCTGCGACCTGGCGCTCGACGGAGGGCCTGCGGGAGGCATCGCCTCGACGGTCGTCGACCTGAGCCGCTACGAGGAGACCGGCCGCTGGCGCGTCCTGCGCGAGGGGGCTTGGGGGGCGGCCGAGATCGAAGAGCGCCTCACGCGCCGCCGCGACGACCTGCCCCGGATCTGACCCCGGCCGGTCGTCGGGTCCCGGCGGCAGACTGGTACAATCACGGTCTTGGTGCGGAGCGGTCCGGCCTCCCGGCCGGGCGCGCCCGCGCCCTCCGCCCACCGAACGAGGGGACGCTGCCGTGAAGATCGCCGCCGGCGCCGATCATGCCGGATACGCCGTCAAGCGGGCCGTCGTCCGCCGCCTGCGCGCCCAGGGTCACGAGGTCGTCGATGTGGGCACCGGCGACGGCGAGACCTCGGTCGACTACCCGGACTACGCCCACGTCGTCGCCGCCGCCGTCGCCGCAGGCACCGTCGAGCGCGGCGTCCTCGTCTGCGGCACCGGGCTCGGCATGTGCATGGCCGCCAACCGTCACGCAGGCGTTCGCGCCGCGGACTGCACGACGCCGCACCTCGCGGAGATGTCGCGCCGCCACAACGACGCCAACGTCCTGTGCCTTGCCGGGCGCCTGCTCTCGGAGGACGAGGCGTGGGCCATCACTGAGGTCTGGCTTGCGACGCCGTTCGAGGGCGGCCGGCACGTCGGCCGCGTCGCGCGCATCGAGGGGGAGGGTGACGACGCGTGAGCCCGGTCGGGCGCGAGTGGCGGCGCGAGCCGCTCTACCACCTTGATCCCGAGCTCAACGAGCTCCTGCGCTGCGAACTGATCCGCCAGCAGGAGACGCTCGAGCTCATCGCCAGCGAGAACTTCGCGAGTCGCGCCGTGCTCGAGGCGACGGGCTCCGTCCTCACCAACAAGTACGCCGAGGGCGTCCCCGGGGCGCGTTACTACGGAGGCTGCGAGATCGTCGACCAGGTCGAGCGGCTCGCCATCGACCGCTGCAGGGAGCTGTTCGGCGCGGAACACGTGAACGTGCAGCCGCACTCCGGCTCGTCCGCCAATCTCGCCGCCCTCTTCGCCCTGCTCGAGCCGGGCGACACGATCCTGACGCTGGCCTTCACCCACGGCGGGCACCTCACGCACGGTCTCGACATCAACTACTCGGGGCGCACGTACGACGTGGTGCCCTATCACGTGCGCCGCGACACCGAGACCATCGACTTCGACGAAGTGCGCGAGCTTGCGCTCCAGCACCGCCCCAAGCTCATCATCTGCGGCTACAGCTCGTACCCGCGCGTCGTCGACTTCGCCGCCTTTCGCGCGATCGCCGACGAGGCCGGCGCCCTGCTGCTCGCCGACATCGCGCACATCGCCGGGCTCATCGCGGCCGGCCTGCACCCGAACCCGGTGCCGTACTGCGAGGTCGTCACGAGCACGACGCACAAGACGCTCACCGGGCCGCGGGCCGGCATCATCATGTGCCGGGACGAGTACGCGCGAGCCATCGACCGCGCGGTCTTTCCCGGGATGCAGGGCGGCCCGCTCATGCACGTGATCGCCGCCAAGGCGGCGTGCTTCAAGATCGCCGCCTCGGACAAGTTCCACCGCCTGCAGCGCCAGATCATCGCCAACTGCGCCGCCTTGGCCGAGACGCTGGCCGACGGCGGCCTGCGTCTCGTCTCCGGCGGCACCGACGTCCACATGGCGCTGCTCGACCTGCGCAGCACGGGGCTGAGCGGACTCGAGTGTCAGGAACTCCTCGAGTCGGTGAACATCACCGCCAACCGCAACGTGGTCCCGTTCGAGGAGAGCTCCTTCAACGTCGCCAGCGGCCTGCGCGTCGGCTCGCCCGCGGTCACGACGCGCGGCTTCATGGAGCCGGAGATGCGGCAGACCGGCGAGCTCATGCTGCGCGCTCTCGCGGCGCGTGGCAACGACGCGGCGCTCTCCGAGCTCCGCCGCGAGGTGGTCGACCTCCTCGACCGTTTCCCTCTCTACGAGTTCCTGTGAGCGAGCCGCGCGACAGCGCCGCGGCCGGCAAGGCGTCGCCGCGGCGGCGGCCGAGCTGGGACGAGTACTTCCTGCAGCTCGCCCGCCAGGCGGCGACGCGCTCGACCTGTCTGCGGCGCCAGGTCGGCGCCGTCCTCGTGCGCGACAAACGCCTGCTGGCCACCGGCTACAACGGCGCGCCGCGCGGCACCGCCCACTGTCTCGACATCGGCTGCCTCCGCGAGCAGCTCGGCATCCCGTCGGGCGAGCGCCAGGAGCTGTGCCGCGCCATCCACGCCGAGCAGAACGCGATCGTCCAGGCGGCCCTGCACGGGGTGGGCATCGAGGGCGCCACGCTCTACACCACGCTCCACCCCTGCATCCTCTGTGCCAAGATGCTGATCAACTGCGGCGTCAGGGAGATCCATTATCTCGAGGGCTACCCGGACGAGCTCTCGCGCGACATGCTCGCCGAGGCCGGGGTCACGCTCATCAAGGAGGACCTGCCATCGACGGGCTGATCAGCCTCTCGAGCTCCTCGCGCACGGCCGTGCTGGGCTTCGTTCTCGCCGCCGCCATCGTCCTGCTTGCGACGCCGCTCATGGGCAGGCTCGCGCGGCGCGCCGGCGCCGTCGACCACCCCACGGAGGAGCGGCGCATGCACCGGCAGGCGACGCCGCTCCTCGGCGGGCTCAGCCTCTACATCGCGTGGCTGGTCCCGGTACTGCTCCTCGTGCACATCACGCGTCCCGTCTGGGGGATCATTGCCGGCGCCACCATCGTCGTCGCCGTCGGGCTGTTCGACGACCTGTTCGAGCTGGAGCCGATCATCAAGTTCACCGGGCAGCTTCTCGCCATCGCCGTGGCGCTCTACTTCGAGGTGCGCATCACGCGCGTGGCGGTGCCGTTCGTCCACGACTTCGTCCAGTTCCCGGGCGTGTTCTCGCTGCTCGTTACCGCGATCTGGATGGCGGCGGTCATCAACATGGTCAACTTCATCGACGGGCTCGATGGTCTCGCCGCCGGCGTGTGCGGCATCGCCGCCGTCACCTTCGCCGTGATCTCGATCTCGACGGGGTTCTCCGGTCTCGGCGTCCTCGCCGCCGTCCTGGCGGGGGCGACGTTCGCCTTCCTGCGCTTCAACTTCCACCCGGCGAGCATCTTCATGGGCGACGCCGGGTCGATGCTGCTCGGCTTCGTGCTCGGCGCGATCAGCGTGCAGAGCGTGATGAAGGGCACCGCGGCCGTCGCCCTGCTGCTGCCCCTGCTGGTCCTCGGCGTGCCGTTCATCGACCTCTTCCTCATCGTCTGGCGTCGGTCGCGGCGCGGGGTCCCCTTCTACGCCGCCGGGGCCGACCACGTGCACCACGACCTCGTCCTCGTCCACGGCTTCTCGCAGCGCAAGAGCGTCCTCGTGCTCTACACGTGGTGCGTCCTGCTCAACGGGCTCGCCATCGCCATGCAGCAGGATTCGACCTGGGCGACGATCGTGCTCGGGGCCTCCGCCGCGGTCGCGACCGCGTACATGGCGCGGCTTCTGAGCCGATACCGATCGAGTCGCGGGCCGGTCTCCCCGGACGCTCCGAACGGACCCGCCCCCGTCGGCGAGGGCGGGTCATGAGCGTTCTGGAGCACCGGGCCTCGGAGGTTTCCACCATGTGCGCGTTGCCTTGCTTTGACGCGGCGGTTATAGTGTGACGCCACATCGACCGGGCAGCGCGGAGGGCGATGGTCGGCGACCGTCTCCGTCCGGGGAGTCAGTGGCGTTTCTGATCCTCGGAGGCGTGGTCACGGGCGGCGCCGTGGGCGCCGGCGTCGGCTATGCCATCGACCAGTTCCCGCTGTGCGCCGTCATCGGTGTGTTCGTCGGGGTTCGCCCTGGCGCTCTACGCGGTCTACCTCGAGACGAAGCCGCGATAGGCCGCTTCGGGGGGAGGAAGGGGAGATGAGCAGGCAGCTGATCACGCCTCTGGCGCTGTGCGGCATGGTCGCCGTCTGCGTCGCCGTGGCGGCGGCTACGGGCAACCCCGTGTGGGCCGCCGCGCTCGGCGCCGGCCTGGCGCTGCTCATGTGGGCCCTCGAGTACTTCGCCTGGCGGCGCGCCCGCGCCTCGAGCTTCAACGGCGCGGTGGCGGTCGCCCTCGGCGGCATGATGCTGCGTCTTGCCGCCGTCCTCGGCGTCCTCATCGTCGTGGGCGTGCTCGACCGCGATGCCTTCGCCACCACCGCGCTCAGCTTCCTCGCCGCGTTCACCGTGTACGGTGCGCTGCGGCTCTTCCTGTTCGCCGGCGAGCCGGCGACACGCGGTGAGGCGCGCCCCCAGTGAAGAAGGCCCTGCTCGCCCTGTGGCTCGTCCTCGGCGCGGCGGCGCTCGTCGCCCTGGCCATCATCCCCGCCGGCGAGAAGGAGGAGCACGAGGTCGCGGCGGAGTTCGACCTTCACCCGATCGTCGAGCTGCCGAAGCTGGGCCCGGTGGACCTCTCGATCACCAAGGCCGTCGTCTACCTGTGGATCGCCGCGGCGGTCCTGATCGTGATGGCGATCGTCCTGTCGCGCACGATCAAGCCGGCGCCGTCGCGCTTTCAGTTCGCCGTCGAGTCGCTCTACGAGCTCGCTCGCGACGGCATCGTCGGCTCGGTCATGAAGAGCGGCCAGGCGACGTGGTTCCCCTACATCGCCGGCGCCTTCTTCTTCGTCCTCACCTCGAACCTCATCGGGCTCATCCCGCTGCCGTTCGCCGAGCACTGGCAGTTCGGCTTCTACGCCGCTACCGCGAACCTCTACGTCACGCTCGGGCTCGCCCTGTTCACCTTCGTCTTCACGCACTACGCCGGCATCCGCAAGAACGGCGCCGTGCGCTACTTCAGGAACTGGTCCCCGCCGAGCGCCCCGCCCGTGCTCAAGCAGCTCATCTTCGTGATCCACGCCGTGAGCGAGGTCTTTCGTCTGGTCTCGCTCTCGGTGCGGCTCTTCGCCAATATGCTCGCCGGTCACGCCATCCTCGGCGTGTTCTTCGCCATGGCGCTGATCTTCCAGAACTACCTCGCCGCCCTGCTGCTCCAGGGCGGCTCCGTGCTCATCTATCTGTTCGAGATCTTCGTCGCCTTCATCCAGGCGTTCATCTTCGCCATCCTCTCCGCCGTCTACATCGGCGGGGCGCTGGACCAGGAGCACTGAGGTGCTCGCACTCACGACATCGGGAACCTGCACCTCGGGTGCACAGTCAAGGAGGAACGTGAATGGACGCTGAAGCCGCCAAGCTTCTCGGCGCCGGCATCGCCATGGGCGTGGGCGCCCTCGGCCCCGGCATCGGCCTGGGCATGCTGCTCGGCAAGGCATACGAGAGCATCGCCCGCCAGCCCGAGGTCTCGGGCGACATCCGCACGAACATGTTCATCGGCATCGGCGTGACCGAGGCGGTGGCGCTCTACGCCTTCGTCGTCGCGCTGATCCTCATCTTCGTCGCCTGAGCGGGGCCGCACGCGAGGTGTCCCCGACGGAACGGAGAGTCGCATGCTGAACACCGAGTGGGGTCTGATGGTCTGGACCTTCATCACCTTCGGCATCGCCGTGCTCATCCTCTGGAAGTTCGCCTTCGGCCCGCTGCAGCGTGTCATCGACGAGCGCCGCGCCCGGATCCAGGAGAGCATGGACGCGGCCGAGGAGACGCGCGCCGAGGCGCAGCGGCTGCTCGACGAGTACAGGCAGACGCTCGCCGAGGTGCGTGGCGAGGCCGAGGAGATCCTCGAGCGCTCGCGCGCGGCCGGTGAATCGACCAAGGCCGAGATCCTCGCCGAGTCGCGCGCCCAGGCAGACCGCGTGGTGACCAAGGCGCACGAGCAGATCGAGCGCGAGACGCGTGCCGCCCTGCAGGAGCTCAAGGCGCAGGTGGCCGAGCTCACGCTGCTCGCCACCGAGAAGGTGGCGGCGAGCAGCCTCAGCGAGGCCGACCAGCGGCGGCTCATCGACGCCGCCCTCGCGGAGATGGATTTCGACCGCATCGGCACGGAGCCGAACGGGTGAGCGAAGGCCAGGTCGCGCGCGTCTACGCGCGGGCCCTCTTTGCCGCGGCGCAGGCCGCGGGCAGGGTGGAACCGGTGCGCCGCGAACTGGGCGACTTCGTCGCCGCCCTCGCGGCCTCCGCGCCGCTGCGTCACGTGCTCGCCGACCCGCAGGTCGACGAGGCCGCCAAGCGGCGCGTCCTCGCCGAGCTGACGCGTGACGCCGAGCCGCTCGTCGCCAATACGCTGCAGCTCCTGCTGCAGAAGGGTCGACTCGTCGTCGTCGCCGAGCTCTCCGAGGAGCTCGAGGCGCTGGCGGCGGCCGGGGCCGAGGTCGTCAAGGTCGAGGTCACCTCGGCCGTCGAGCTGGGTCCGGACGCCGAGGAGCGTCTCACCGCCAAGGTCGCCGAGGCGACCGGTCGGCACGTGGAGTTGACCAAGCGGGTCGACGCCGGCGTCCTCGGCGGACTCGTGGTCCGCGTCGGCGACGTGATCGTCGACGGCAGTCTGCGCTCGCGCATCCGTCAGTTGCGCCGGCGTCTTGTCACGGCAGAAGTGAGAGGTGACGCGAAGTGAAGCTTCGCCCAGAAGAGATCGCCTCGGTCCTCAAGTCGCAGATCGAGGACTACCGGGCCGAGGTCGAGGTCGAAGAGGTCGGGACGGTGCTCGCGGTCGGCGACGGCATCGCGCGCATCTACGGGCTGCGCAACTGCATGGCCATGGAGATGCTCGAGCTGCCGCACGGCGTCACGGGACTCGCCCTGAACCTCGAAGAAGACAACGTCGGCGCCGTGCTGCTTGGCGAGGACACGCTCATCAAGGAGGGCGACCTCGTCAAGCGCACCGGCCGCATCCTCCAGGTTCCCGTGGGCGAGGCGCTCGTCGGCCGCGTGGTCAACCCGCTCGGCGAGCCGATGGACGACAAGGGGCCGCTCGAGACCGACGCCTTCCGTCCGGTCGAGTTCAAGGCGCCGGGCGTCGTCGACCGCCAGCCCGTCAAGGAACCGCTGCAGACCGGCATCAAGGCGATCGACGCCATGATCCCGATCGGGCGCGGCCAGCGCGAGCTGATCATCGGCGACCGGCAGACGGGCAAGACGTCGCTCATCGTCGACACGATCATCAACCAGAAGGGCAAGGACGTCGTCTGCGTCTACGTGGCCATCGGGCAGAAGGCCTCGACCGTCATGCAGGTCGTGCAGAAGCTCGAGGAGTACGGCGCCATGGACTACACGATCGTCGTCGCCGCGACGGCGTCGTCGTCGGCGCCCCTCAAGTTCCTCGCCCCGTACGCCGGCGCGGCGATGGGCGAGTACTTCTGCTACTCGGGGCGCCACGCCGCTGCCTTCTACGACGACCTCTCCAAGCACGCGGACGCCTATCGGCAGATGTCCCTGCTGCTGCGGCGCCCGCCGGGCCGCGAAGCCTTCCCCGGCGACGTCTTCTACCTGCACTCGCGCCTGCTCGAGCGCGCCGTGAAGCTCAGCGACGAGCTCGGCGGAGGGTCGCTCACCGGCATCCCCGTGATCGAGACCCAGGCGGGCGACGTCTCGGCGTACATCCCGACCAACGTGATCTCCATCACCGACGGGCAGATCTTCCTGCAGAGCGACCTGTTCTACTCGGGCGTGCGGCCGGCGATCAACATCGGCATCTCGGTGAGCCGCGTCGGCGGCAACGCCCAGATCAAGGCGATGAAGCAGGTCGCCGGCCGGCTGCGCATCGACCTCGCCCAGTACCGCGAGCTGGAGGCCTTCGCGCAGTTCGGCTCCGAGCTCGACGAGACCACGCAGCGCACCCTGGCCCGCGGCGCGCGCATGATCGAGATCCTCAACCAGGGCCGTTTCGACCCCATGGCGGTCGAGGAACAGGTCGCGGTGCTGTTCGCCGGCGCTCGCGGCTACGTCGATGACCTCCCGCTCGAACGCGTCGCCGCCTTCGCCCAGGGACTGCGCGACTACACGGGGGCGCAGAACGCCGAGCTCCTCGCCCGCATCAGGGAGGAGAAGGAGCTCTCGACCGGAGACGGAGGAACGGCTCGCCGCCGCGATCCTCGACTACCTCAAGGGGTTCGATGCCGGCCTGCCGACGTCGGCGGTCGACATGGTCACGAGCGCGTCCGACCACCAGGCCGAGACGCCTGCAGTGACCGCCGAAGACGGAGAGTCAGGGGACTGACGTGGCGACGCTGCGTGACATCCGCCGGCGTATAGCGTCGGTCCAGAACACGCGCAAGATCACCAAGGCCATGGAGATGGTCGCGGCGGCGAAGCTGCGCCGCGCGCAGGGTCGTATCGAGGCGCTGCGCCCGTACGCGATCGACATGGTCGAGATGATGATGGACCTCGCGACGTACTCCGAGGAGACGCGGCAGTACGCCCTGCTGCGGGAGCACGCCGACGAGAGCACGGTCGCCCTCGTCGCCATGACGGGCGACCGCGGCCTCGCGGGTTCTTTCAACGCCAACGTCATCCGTCGTGCGGTGGAGGAGGAGCGTGTCCTGCGCGAGGCCGGCGAGACGGTCCGCCTGATGGCCGTGGGCAAGAAGGGCATCGGCACGCTGCGCTTTCGTCGCTTCGAGCTGGACGAGACCTGGCAGGGTCTCAGCGACCGCCCCGAGTACACGCACGCGCAGCAGATCGCCAAGCACCTCATCGAGGAGTTCGTCGGCGAGCGCGTCGACCGCGTGCGCCTGATCTACAACCACTTCAAGTCGCCGATGGAGCAGAAGCTCATGGACGTGACGATCCTGCCCATCCGGCGCGAGGAGGTCATCGACGAGCGCCGCGTACAGCGTCCGGTGACGTACCTCTATGAGCCCGACCCGGCGACGATCTTCGAGCGGCTGCTGCCGGCCTACGTCGAGATCGCCGTGTACCGCGCCCTGCTCGAGTCGAGCGCCAGCGAGCAGGGGGCGCGCATGACCGCCATGCGCAATGCGAGCGAGAGCGCCGAAGAGATGCTCGGCGACCTCACACTGGCGCTCAACCGCGCCCGCCAAGCCGCGATCACGCAGGAGATCCTCGAGGTCGTGGCGGGCGCCGAGGCCCTCGGATGAGAACAGGACGAGCGGAGTTGACGACATGAACACAGGCACAGTGGTCCAGGTCATCGGGGCCGTCATCGACGTGCACTTCCCGGAGGAGCTCCCGGCGATCTACAACGCGCTGACGGTCCCGCTCGAGCGCGAAGGCGAGGTCACCGAACTGGTCTGCGAGGTGCAGCAGCACCTCGGCGACGACAAGGTGCGCGCCGTCGCCATGGACGCGACCGACGGCCTCGCCCGTGGCGTCGTCGTCACCGACACGGGGCGACCCATGACGGTCCCGGTGGGCGAGAAGACGCTCGGACGACTCATGAACGTCATGGGCCAGACGATCGACCACCTCGCCGAGATCGAGGACGTCGAGCGCTGGCCGATCCACCGCCCCGCGCCCGACTTCGAGGCTCTCGACCCGACCGACGAGGTGTTCGAGACGGGCATCAAGGTCGTCGACCTCCTCGCCCCGTACGTCAAGGGCGGCAAGATCGGCCTCTTCGGCGGCGCCGGCGTGGGCAAGACGGTCATCGTCCAGGAGCTCATCCACAACATCGCCACCCAGCACGGCGGGCTCTCCGTCTTCTGCGGCGTCGGCGAGCGCACCCGCGAGGGCAACGACCTCTGGCTCGAGATGAAGGAGTCCGGCGTCATCGACAAGACGGCGCTGGTCTACGGGCAGATGAACGAGCCCCCCGGCGCCCGTCTGCGCGTCGGTCTCGCCGGCCTCACCGTCGCGGAGTACTTCCGCGAGCAGGGCGGCCAGGACGTGCTGCTCTTCATCGACAACATCTTCCGCTTCGTGCAGGCCGGCTCCGAGGTCTCGGCCCTGCTCGGCCGCATGCCGAGCGCCGTCGGCTACCAGCCCACGCTGGCGAACGAGATGGGCGAGCTGCAGGAGCGCATCACCAGCACGCGGCGCGGCTCGGTGACCTCGGTGCAGGCCATCTACGTGCCGGCCGACGACCTCACCGACCCGGCGCCGGCGGCGACCTTCACCCACCTCGACGCGACCACCGTCCTCTCGCGGGCGATCACCGAGAAGGGCATCTACCCGGCGGTCGACCCGCTCGACTCGACCTCGCGCATCCTCACCCGCGACGCGGTCGGCGACGAGCACTACGAGGTCGCGACCCGCGTCCAGGAGATCCTGCAGCGCTACAAGGACCTCCAGGACATCATCGCGATCCTCGGCATGGACGAGCTCTCCGACGAGGACAAGGTCGTCGTCCAGCGCGCCCGTCGCCTCGAGCGCTTCCTCTCGCAGCCGTTCAACGTGGCGGAGCAGTTCACCGGGCGGCCCGGCAAGTACGTGCCGCTCGCCGATACGGTCCGCGGCTTCAAGGACATCGCCGACGGCAAGTGCGACGACCTGCCCGAGCAGGCCTTCCTCATGGTCGGCGGCATCGAGGAGGCCGCCGAGCTGGGCCGTCAGCTGGCCGCCGCCGGCGAGAAGGCCTGAGCGCCGTCGTCATGGCTGACACGTCGCTGCATCTCGAGATCGTCACGCCCGAGGGCGAGGTGTACCACGACGACGTCGCCATGGTGGTGCTGCCGGGCGTCGAGGGAGAGCTCGGCATCCTCGCCCGGCACCAACCCCTCGTGACGCTGCTCGGCATCGGCGAGACGCGCGTCAAGCGACTTGACGGGACCTACGAGTACATCGCCACGGGGGTCGGCTACGCCGAGGTGCTCTTCGACAAGGTCATGGTCGTGGTCGACCACGGCGAGCTCGCCGGGCACATCGACGTCGACCGGGCCGAAGAGGCCGCACGGCGCGCCCGCGACCAGCTCGCGAGTCGCGGCGACCCGGGCGTCAGGGCAGAGGTCGACTTCTTCCGTGCCGAGCAGGCTTTGAAGCGCGCCGAGAACCGCCTGCGTGTCGCGCGGCGCGGCGTCTGAGACACAGGCGCCGGTCTCGGCGCCGCGCGGCGCGCCGCTCACCCGTCCGCTCCACGGGCGCGTCGCGCATGCGCGCACGCTATACTTGCGGACTGTCTCATGGACGGGAGCTTCGAACACACGGAGCGCCTCCTGGTCCGCGGCGGTCGCCGTCTCAGCGGCGACGTCGTCCTTTCGGGGGCCAAGAACTCGGCGCTCAAACTCATGGCGGCAAGTCTGCTCACGGCGGAGCCGTGCGCGATCCGTCACGTCCCGAGTATCAGTGACGTCGAGACCATGACGGCCATGCTCGCCGCCCTTGGCGCCGACGTGAGCCGGGACGGCGACGCCTTACGGGTCACCGCCGGTCCGGGGCTCTCCGGCTGCGCGCCGTACGAGCTCGTCCGCACGATGCGCGCGAGCATCATCGTCATGGGGCCGCTGGTGGCCCGCCTGGGTGAGGCGACGATCGCCATGCCGGGCGGCTGCAACATCGGACCGCGGCGCATCGACTTCCACCTGCGCGGCCTCGAGAAGCTCGGCGCCACGATCGAGATCGAGCACGGGTTCATCAAGGTCGCCTGCGACCGGCTGCGCGGCGCCGTCGTCGCCCTCGATTACCCGAGCGTGGGAGCGACCGAGAACCTGCTCATGGCGGCCACAGCCGCCGACGGCGAGACCGTCATCGAGAACGCCGCGCGCGAGCCTGAGATCGTCGACCTCTGCGACTTCCTCAGCGGCATGGGCGCCGTGATCGAAGGAGCGGGGACCAGCGCCGTGCGCATCGAGGGCGGGCATCCGCTGCACGGCGTCGATCGCCCCGTGGTCGCCGACCGCATCGAGGCCGGCACGTACCTGATCATCGGCGCCGCCAGCAGCGGCGACGTCACGGTCCGCGGTCTCGATCCCGTTCACCTCGAGCTCTTCCTCGACAAGCTGGCGCTGATGGGCGTGGTCGTCGACGCCGACGAGCGCAGTATCCGCGTCCGCCGCGACGGCGGGCTGGCGCCGGTCGACATCTCCACGTTGCCGCACCCGGGGTTCGCCACCGATCTGCAGGCGCAGATGATGGTCCTCCTCTCGCTCGCCGACGGCACGTCGATCGTCACCGAGAACGTGTTCGAGAACCGCTTCGTGGTCGTCGACGAGCTGAACCGGCTGGGCGCGGGCATCGCGACGAGCGGGCATCACGCCGTGGTCACCGGACCGCGCGGGCTCACCGGGAGCGTCGTCGAGGCTCCAGACCTGCGGGGAGGGGCCGCCCTGGTCACCGCCGGCCTGGTCGCCGACGGCGTCACCGAAGTGCGGGGCGTCCATCACATCGACCGCGGGTACGAAGACATCTGCGGCAAGCTTGGCGCCCTGGGCGCCGAGGTGACGCGCGCGGTCGGGCCCGGCGGCGAGCCCGCCGGGCAAGGCGCGCCGCGCGTCGGCGCGTGATCCTCACATGAACGGCGACAGGAACATACACGGTCTACCGCGCCGGTCGGGACGCGCCCGTCCGGCGCGAGTCGCGCGGCGCCGCGGCTGCGCCGGCGGGCGCGCCGCTCGTCGCGCCGGCCGCGGGAGCGGCCGCCTCACGCGGCGCGACCGCTGAACCGCTCGCCGCGCTCTCGCGTCGGCGGCGGGTGCGATCGCACCGCTGGCGTTTCGTCCTCCTATGGTCGCTCGTCGTGGCCGCCCTGGCTGGCGGCGCCATCCTCTTCTGGCTCTACGGGCGCCAGCCACTTCAGGATCTCCGGGCGGTGCTCGACCTGGCCGAATCGACGGGCGACATGCCTCCGTGGCTCCTCGTCGGCGTCCCGGGACTCGCAGTGGCCTTGGCAGCCGCCGTCACCGCCTACCTCGCTTTCGGCCATCACCTCGCGCTCAAGGCGATCGGCCTGGTCGTCGTCACCGTCGCGCTGGCGGCACCGGGGTTCGCCGTGGGCTGGACCAACGGGACGCTGGGCGAGATGGGAGACCGGAGCGCCGATGTCGTCACGACGGTCGAGAAGACCCGTGAGAAGTTGCAGCCGCCGTTGCCCGGCAAGGCGGTCAACATCCTGCTCCTCGGCGCCGACAAGCGCCCCGACGACCCGGGGCGGGCCGACACGATGGTCCTTGTGCGCCTCGACCCGGCGACCAGGAGCATCACCATGCTCTCGTTCCCGCGCGACCTCTACGTGGAGATCCCCGGCCGCGGCTACGACAAGATGAACGCCGCCTATCCGTATGGCGGGGCGGCGCTCGTCGTCGAGACGGTGGGCCAGCTCACCGGCCTGCCGATCCACCACTTCATCGAGGTCGACTTCGGCGGCTTCTGGTCGCGTGGTCACCATCCTCGGCGGCGTGTACTACCCCGTCGACCGGCGTTACTACAACCCACCGGGCACCGGTTACCTGCCCATCGACCTCGAGCCCGGCTACCAGCTCCTTCGGGGTCATGACGCGCTCGGACTGGTGCGCTTCCGCCACGATCAGCTCGGCGACTTCTCGCGCATCCGGCGCCAGCAGACCTTCCTCAAGGAGCTGCAGCGCCAGTCCGGCCGCTGGAACAAGGACTGGAAGAGGGTCGCCAAGCTGCTCACGTCGATCACGAAGAACACGACGTCGGACCTCGACTCGCTCAGGACCCTGCTGCCGCTCGCCAGTCTCGCTCTCACGCTCGACACGAGCAACGTGCACACGGTGCAGCTGCAGGGGTCGATGACCATGATGGACGGGCTCTCGTACGTGGTCGCCTCGAGCGAGCAGGTGCAGGATGCGGTGGCCGAGTTCTCCGACCCGACACGGGCGCCGGTGGCCAAGAAGGGTGGCATCATGGCCAAGCAGGCCTACACGGTCCGCGTCCTCAACGGCAGCGGCGTGCCCGGCATCGCGGCCGCGGCGGCCGAACAGCTCGCCGATCAGGGCTTCCAGGCAGAGGCGGTCGGCGACGCCGACGCGTTCACCTACGGGGCATCCGTCGTGTACGCGCCGGAGGGCATGAGCAACACCGCCCAGCAGTTCGTGCACCTGCTGTCGCCGGCCGAGCTCCGCCTGCTTCCGCGCGCTCCGGGCCAGACCGAGGGCATCACGGCCGTGATCGGCTCGAGCTTCGACGGCACGATCGAGATTCCCGAACCGCAGGCGGAGGAGGCCCCGCTCCTCACGACCCCGGGGCGCTACGACGAGGCGGGCTGGCGGGCGCTCGACGCCGAGACTCCGCTCAAGCTGGAGATGCCGGGCGTGTGGGCCCCCGGGCTCGCCTACGACGAGTTCCGCGCCTATCGCATCAAGACGCCTGAGGGCCGGCAGGCCTCCTCGGCCGTGGCTGTCGGACGGACGCCGCGTTCCGGGTACTTCAGCATCCAGGTGACGCGTTGGCTCCATCCTCCGGCGATCGCCCACCCGACCGCGCAGAAGACGATCCGCGGGACGAGGTACTTGCAGTACTACAACGGCCCGCGCCTGCACATGGTGGCGTGGCGGCGGGGGAACGCTCTGTACTGGGTGCTCAACACCCTCGATGACGAGCTTCCCGCCGACTTCATGATGGCGCTGGCGAGGTCGTTCGCGCCGCTCGACCCGGTCCAGCCCGAGGTGTCGGCCTCGCCGTGAGACGGGCGTCGTGCCGTGCGCCGCCTGCTCGATCCGTGGGCCGGCCTGCTCTTCACGGCGCTCATCGTCCTCGGCGTGGTGATCCTGCTGGCCACGCCTGGTCCCTGGCGCGTGGTCGGGGAGAGCGAGGCGCCGGTGACGCTCGCCCCCCAGCCACCGAACGACCTCGCCGTCTTCGTGCTGGCGGGTCCCGCGGCGGCGCGCTGCACCGCCGTCGTGTGGCTTCACGTCGAGCACGAGTCGCCGGCGCTCACGGCGACCCTGGTGCCCGCGCAGACGCGGTGCGCGGTCCCGGAAGGAGGCTACGCTCCGCTGCGGCGCCTCGTCACCGACGTGGGCGCCGCGGAAGCGAGCGACGCGCTCGGCTGGGTGCTGGGAGTCGAGTTCGACGGCTGGGTGACGCTGGACCGCGCCGCCCTGCTGCGCCTGTTCACGGCGGCGCACGCCTCGGGCGGACGGGCGCGAGGGTCTGCTCGGCCTCAAGGTCGCGACGGCCGCGTACTCGGCGCCGGCGCGCGACGTCGCCGCCCTCCGCCTCCAGTACGACGGCGCTCGAGCGCGCACTGCGCGCCCTTCCCTTCGAAGAGGTGAAGGCGAATGCCGTCGTCAACTACGCCCTTGGGTCGGCCGACGTCGGCACGGGCCTCGACCTGCGTGCGGTCTCCAGGCTGACGGCGACGCTCGGCGCGCTCGGCGCGCGCGACGTCGCCGTCGGCGCGGCGGCGGCGATCGTCGAGCGCTGCGGCGCCGCGCGTTCGTGGCGCCTGGACATGAGCCGGCTGGGGCCGTTGCGCCTGTCGCTCGCCCTCGGTCTCGACGCGTCGCGGATGCAGCCCAACGTCGCGATGCGCGACCGTGCCGCGGAGGTGCTCCTCGTGACCCTGGACCCGTTTCGGGGGCACGCCTTCGCGCGCGACCTCGAGGCCGCGTTGCGGGCAGGCGGGGCGCTGCCCGTCGCCGTCCGCAGCGTCGCGCTCGCTGGGGAGGGGGCGGCGGCGCAGCTCGCCGCGACCCTCGCCGAGCGGCGCCCGCTCGCGGTCGTCCTGGCGCCGGACGCGGCTGGGGTCGGGTCCGGCGTCGACGTCGCCGAGTCTCTGGCGACGATGGCGGACGTGCTGCGGCTGACGAGCCAGCCCGGCGTGATCGTCGGCGGCGAGGGCTGGGCGGGCGATGAGATGGCGGAGGTCGTGGCGGCGAGCCGCCTGCCGTACATCGAGTCCGCGACATCGCCGAGCCCGTCCCCGGCGTCCGGAACGCCGGAGCCCCCGGGCGCGGCGCGGCGCGAGACGGCGCGTCTGGCCGCCGAGGTGCTCGTGCGTTCCTGCTGGCCGGACTACCTCGCTCCCGATCTGACGGGGACGCGTCTCGAGTTCAGCTACGCCGCCCGGCGGGCGACCGACGTCGCCGTCGCGGGCGGCGCGGCCGAGCTCGCGTCGCATGTCGCGGAGTGGGGGTATCGCGTGGCCGCGGACGGGGCCGGAGCCTGGGCGGCGCCGTCGGCGCCGGCGATCGCCTATCAGGCGACCGTCCGCCGCGCGGCGCTGGCACTCGCCGGCGACCTGGGCTGGCCGGCAGGCGCACTGACACGCGACCCGGCGGCGCCGGCGGCGCTCACCGTCGTCGGTCCGCCCGGCTGACCGCGCAGAACGAGACGGGGCGCCCGTGAGGGCGCCCCGTGCCAGAGCGTGTGATGAGGTGGTCGCCTACGGACGACGGCGGCGCAGGAGCGCGCCACTTCCGGCGAGGCCGGCCCCGGCCCCGAGGAGCATGAGGATCTCACCCCCGGTAAAAGCGAGCTCGCCGGGCTCCTCGCCTGGAGCCTGCAGGCTCGCCAGGTAGTCCTCGAGGATGCCCTCGTAGTCCGTGTACTGCTGGTAGGTCGGGTTGTTGCGCACGAACTCGAGCGCAGCGTTGATCTCCGCCTCAGTCCAGTCGCCGTCGATCATCCCGTTGTCATCTGCGTCGTCGAGGATCGCCATGATCGTGTCCTGCGAGACCGCGGCGTACGCGACTGCCGCGAAGACCATCATGGCCACGGCGGCGAGCATGATCGCGACTATCAACTTGGCCTTCATATCTTCACCCCCCTCCGGTTCGTCATCCGTGCAGACGGATACGTGTCATGGTCTGGTCCTTATACCACGCGAGCGCGCCAATGCCTACATCCACCGCGGGCGGCGCGGCCCGCGACGGGTGCCGTCGCCCCTCTCTCGCCGCCTGCGAGCGAGCGGTGACGACGGCGGGTATACTGCCGCACATGCGTGACCCGGCACAGAGCGATGTCGTCCCGCTCTCGCCGCCGTCCGTCTGGCGCGACTCGCTGCCGTACCTCGCGACCCTCGCCGCCTTCACCTGCTTCGCCTTCCTCTCCGGGGGCTACGTAGTGACGCGCGCCGCCCCGATCGCCATCGCGTGGCTGATCGCCGCGGCGGTCTGGGTCTGGCTCGCGCGGGTGCGTCGCCGCCCGTCGCGGCTCTACGTCGGCGGACTGGCGGCACTCGGCGTCTACACCCTCTGGGCCGGGGCCTCCGTGCTCTGGTCGTTCGGACCGGACCTCTCGTGGGTGGCGTTCGACTACGCCGCCCTCTACCTCGCCATGGGCGCCGTTCTCGGGGTCACGCCGACGGGCGTCCTCCAGCTGCGCCTCGCCGGCTTCGGCTTCCTTGCCGCCACCGTCCTCGTGAGCCTGTACGCGTTCGCCGGGAAAGTGTTGCCCGACACGGTGACACACGCCCACACCTATGCGCGCCTCGACAGCCCCATCGGGTACTGGAACGTCCTCGCGCTGCTCATGGTGATGGCGCTGCCGCCGGCGCTCTCGCTGGCCTCGCGGCGGGATGCGAGCCTTCTCGTGCGCGCACTGGCCGCCGCCGCCGCCGTCCCTCTCGCCTTCACGTTCGTCTTCGCCTTCTCACGGGGCGGCGTCATCGCCCTGGCCGTCGCGCTGACGTGCTACTTCGCGCTCACCGATCGACGCCTCGCCAGCCTGGTCTCGCTGTCGGCGGTGGCGGCGCCGGTGGCCGTGGCACTCTGGCAGGTGCGAAGTCGCGAGACGCTGTTCACCGCCACCGCAGACGGTGCCCTGCGGACGCTCGAGGGCCACGTCCTCCTGCGCTGGGCTCTGTTCGCCCTCGCGGCCGCCGTGCTGCTTCAACTCGCGGCCACCGCCGTCGAGCGGGCCGTGCGGTGGCCGCGCGGGGTCCGGGTCGCGGCCGGCACGGCGGTCCTCATCGGGCTGGTCCTGGGCCTCGGCGGCGCCGGCGTCTCGTACGTGGACCGGCAGGGCGGCACCCAGTGGCTGCGCGACCGCTACGAGGCCTTCGTCGGCGACGAGGACACGCGCAGCACGGGCGACACGGCCGGTCGCCTTCTTTCGCTCAACACGGGGCGGCCGCCGTTGTGGCGCTACGCGCTGGAGCAGCACGACGCCGGCCCCCGCCTCGGGACTGGAGCCGGGACGTACCGCTTCACGTTCTACCGCTTTCGCGACACCGGCGGTGTCACCAAACACGCGCACAACCAGTGGCTGAACGCGCTCAGCGAGCTGGGCGTGCCCGGCCTCGCGTCCTTCGCCGCGGCGATGGCCCTGCTGCTCGCCGCCGCGCTGCGTGGGCTGCGCCGTGGGCGCCGCGATCCGGAGCGCGCTCTCCTGTCGGCGCTTCAGGCGGGGCTCGTCGCCTTCGTCGTCCATCTGACCTGGGACTGGGACTGGGACATGGCGGCGGCGGCGACGGCGTTCTTCCTGCTGGCCGCCGCCGCCTCGTCCTACATCACCCACCGGGACGCCCCTGCACCGTCTGCCGGTCCGGCGGACCCGGCGACCGGCGCACCTGCTCGCCGGCCGCGCGTCGCCGTCACGCCGGCGCGCGTCCTCGCCTCCGGCCTCCTTCTTCTGACTGCGGCGAGCTGGGTGCCGCCGTACCTCGGCGACCGCGCGCAGAACCGCGCCGTGGAGCAGGCGGCGAGGGGAGAGCTGGCCGCCGCCGTCGCGTCGGCGCGCAGCGCCACGCGGTGGGACCCGCTGGCCGCCGACGCCCTGGTGACGCGGGCGCTGCTCGAGCAGCAGCTGGGCGAGAACCGCGACGCGCTGCGGACCCTGCGCGCCGCCGCCGATCTGCAGCCGCAGAACTACGTGGTGCAGTACCAGCTCGGCCTGTTGCTCGAACGGGCGTACGGTCGGTCCGAAGAGGCGGCCGCGGCCTTCCGCCGGGCACTCGAGCTGAATCCGTTGCACGAGAGCAGCGCCTACGAGCTCGAGAGGCTCGCCGGCGGCGGATGAGGGTCGGCTGCCGGGTCGGAGTCGGCGGCGTCAGCGCACGTCGACGAAGCGCGACGGGCCGATGACGACGCCGCGCCAGACGACCCGGAAACGGGCGTCGCTCGTGAGGCGCACCCACGTGACGTAACGGCCGCCCGCCCGGGTCGCTACCGTCTTCACCGTCTTCCACGACCCGTTGACGCGGCGCTGCACCTCGAGCGCCTTTCCTGCCACGCCGCCGGTGCTCGTCGCGGTGGCGAGCCGGCTGCACGTGAGTGCGCCGCTCAGCCTCGTGGAGGCGCCGGCACGGACCGGCGAGCTGGCGGCGACGGTCAGCCGCATGCCGCCGGCGAACGCGAACCAGGACCGCTTGCGCGCGTTCGTGACCGTCCGCAGGCCCGTGTACACGCCGGCGCGGTCGTCCGCACTGCCACTCGGTGAGGAGTCACGGCGCAGGTACCAGAACAGCGCCTTCACCTGGGCGTAGCGGCTGGCGAACCTGTACGCGCGCCTGAGGTAGTCCGCCTGCTGGGCCTGCGTCAGCGCTCTGCCGCCGAACATCTGGCTGTAACTGGTGTTGTAGCCGAACTCGGTCAGGTAGAAGTCCGTGTCCGGGAAGATCTTCAGCAGCGTGCCGATGTTGCCGAGCTGGACCGTCGTGCGAGTGTCGCTCGGTGGCGCCTCGGGTCGGATGTCCGTCGTGCCGCCGGGGATGTATGGATGATGCGAATAGGCGTCGAAGAACTCGGCCAGGCCGAGCGCCTTCATCCTCATGGCCCAGTACGCCGGGCGCGTGCGATACGGACTGGGGACGGTCGCATCGGCCTCGCCGATGGGCGCCGTCGTGCCGCCGATCACGAGCGCCGCGGGATCCGCGCCGCCGACGCCGCCGACGCCGTCGACCGCGTCGTGGCAGGCGCGCAGGAGCAGTGCGTAGCGCTCTATCGCGAAGTCGTCCCCCACCTTCTTCTGCTGGGGGTACATGAACAGCCACAGGTTCGGTTCGTTCCAGCACTCGTAGGCGAAGACCTTGCCCTTGAAGCGCGTCGCGACGGTGCCCACCATGGCGCCGAAGTCATCGGCCGTGTCGGCGCGCGGCGCGTAGAAGGACTGATAGACGCCGCGCGCGAAGCCGGTCGGGGCGGCGTTCCACAGCGTCGCGTCCGAAGCCCACTCTGGAGGGTAGGCGAAGCAGATCACGACCTTGAGGCCGTTGCCGACGGCGAGGTCGACGAGCTCCTCGACGTTCGCCGAGGTACGCGTCGTCGTAGACGCCGGGCGCGGGCTCGGCCCTGTTCCAGTGGACGTCGAGCCGGACGTACCGCGCCTTGAGCTGGCCGCCGATCTCGGCGATGCTCGCGGCGCGCTGGGCGCTCGTCTGATCCGGCGAGATCAGGATCGACGATCGCGCGCGCCGCCGTCCCCGCGGCAGCCGTGGCCGCGACAAGGCCCGCGAGGGCGAGGGCGAGGAGGACGACCGCGAGACGGGTCGAGCGCGTGGGAGAGGGCGCCGTCATGGTCCGCAAGTATAGGCGCGTGGGGAGGGCGCGCTCAAGACGCGCTTTCCCGCCGCGCGCGCCCGACGTCGACGCCCGACCCCGACCGGAAGCCCGATGGTAGACTTACCGCCCAGGCCGAGAGGCACGAGCTGACGCGGACGGAGGTGCGTGAGAAGGATGGACGCTGGAGCGCCGATCGGCGTCGTCGGCACAGGCTACGTCGGCCTGGTCTCGGCGGTGTGTTTCGCCCATCTCGGTCACCACGTCGTGTGCATGGACGTGGACGAAGCCAAGATCGAGGGATTGCGCCGGGGCCAGGTCCCGATCTACGAGCCCGGCCTCGACAAGCTGATCGACGACACCAGCGGGCGTCTGTCGTTCACGACCTCGTACGACGAGCTGCTCGACGCCTGCCGCATCCTCTTCATCGCCGTCGACACGCCGCCCTCGCCGTCCGGCGACGCGGACCTCTCGCGCGTGCAACGCGCGACGCGCGAGATCGCGCGACGCGGGGGCGCGCGTCTGCTGGTCATGAAGAGCACCGTCCCCGTGGGCACGGGCGAGCGCGTGATGGCCGACCTCGCCACCCTGGGCGCCAATGAGGTCACCTACGCCTCCAACCCTGAGTTCCTTCGTGAGGGGGCCGCCATCCAGGATTTCCTCGAGCCGGACCGCATCGTCATCGGCGCCTTCCGCTCCGAGGACGGCGACGCCGTCGAGACCCTCTACCGCGGCATCGACGCCGAGGTCGTGCGCGCGACCGTGCCGACCGCCGAGATGATCAAGTACGCCTCGAACGCTTTCCTCGCGACGAAGATCTCGTTCATCAACGAGATCGCCAACGTGTGCGAGGGGGTCGGCGCGGACGTGCGCGAGGTGGCTCGCGGGATGGGCCTCGACCATCGCATCGGGCCGCACTTCCTCCAGGCCGGCATCGGGTACGGCGGCTCCTGCTTCCCCAAGGACGTGCAGGCGCTCAAGCAGCTCGCCGGCAACAGCGGCTACCACTTCCAGCTGCTCACCGCCGTGCTCGAGGTGAACGCGCTGCAGAAGCGCCGTGTCGTCACCAAGCTCAAGCAGCGACTCGGGCGCGCTGCACGGCAAGAAGGTCGCCCTGCTCGGCCTGACGTTCAAGCCGAACACCGACGACCTGCGCGAGGCGTCGTCGATCGTGCTCGCGGCGCGGCTGCAAGGGGAGGGCGTCGCGGTCAGCGCGTACGACCCCATGATCCCCGCCGGCGAGCACGCGCTCTTCCCGGGCCTGACGATCGTCGCCGACCCGCTCGAGGCGCTGTCCGGCGCGGACGCCGCGGTGCTCGTGACGGAATGGCCCGAGTTCGGGCGCCTCGACTGGAGCGCGGCGGCGGTCGCGATGCGTCGTCCGCTCGTCATCGACGGCCGCAACTTCCTCAGCCCTGCCGTCGTCTCCGACGCCGGCCTCGAGTACGACGGCATCGGCCTCGGCGACGCCTCGCCGGACGCGGGGGAGCCGGCCTGACGGTCGGCCGCATGAGGACGCGCGGCACACCCTCGCAAGCGGTGATCCTCGTCGGCGGCGAGGGCACGCGGCTGCGCCCCGTCACCACGCGCGTGCCCAAGCCCGTGGCGCCGGTCGTGGAGCGGCCCTTCGTCGCCTACATCCTGGAGAACCTGGTCCGCCACGGCGTCTCCCGGGCGATCTTCTCGAGCGGGTTCCTGGCTGCCGCGATCGAGGCCGAGATCGGCCACGGCGCGGGGTACGGCATCGCCGTCGACTACGTCGTCGAGGACGAGCCGCTGGGCACGGCCGGCGCCATCGCCAACTGCGCCGAGAAGCTCGACGCCGGCCCCTTCTTCGTCTTCAACGGCGACGTTCTGAGCGACGTCGACCTTGGGGCGCTCGCCGCCCTTCACGCGGCGAAGGGCGGTATGGGCACGGTGTTCCTCACCCCGGTCGCCGACCCGCGTCGTTACGGTCTGGTCGAGACTCCGTGACGACGGCAGCGTGGCGAGCTTCGTCGAGAAGCCGGGCGAGCACGAGGGCACGGCGCTGATCAACGCCGGCGTGTACGTGCTCGAGCAGGAGGTGCTCGAGCTCGTCCCACGCCGGCGGCTCTTCTCGATCGAGCGCGGCGTCTTTCCCAAGCTCGCCCGCGCGGGCTCGCTGTACGGCTACGTCGACCGCGGCTACTGGCGCGACATCGGCACGCCCGAGAGCTACCTCCAGGCCCATTTCGACATCCTCGAGCGCGCCGTGGTGACCTCGGTCGGCGACCTGCTGGGCGACGCGTACCTGTACGTGGCGCCGACGGCGACGGTCGACCCGGCGGCACGGGTCGTGCCGCCGTGCTACGTCGCCGACGGCGCCCGGGTGGGCGCCGGCGCGCGCGTGGGTCCGCTCGCCGTCGTCGGCGCGGGCGCGACGGTCGAGGAGGGCGCCACGGTGAGCGAGTCCGTCTTGCAGGCCGGCGTGCGCGTGGGCGCCCACGCCGAGGTCGCGCGCAGCATCCTCGTGCGCGACAGCCGCGTGGGCGCCGGGGCGCAGCTCCACGCCGCCGTGCTCGGCGAGGCGTGCGACATCGGCGCCGCCAACCAGCTCGCCGCCGGCGTCTGCCTCTCACCGGGGACGACGCTCGCGGACGGCTGCATCAAGTTCCGCGAGCAGTTCGACGCCGGGGAGGCCTGAGCGCGGCGCACCGCCCCTGGCGGCGCGCCGGCCGGCGACGAGGAGGACACATGGACATCCCGAAGGCGATCTTCAAGGCGTACGACGTGCGCGGCCTGTATCCCGCCGAGCTGGACGAGGCGACGGCCGAACGCATCGGCTACGCCCTCGCCCAGCAGCTCGGCGCCCGCTCAATGGGCGTCGGCATGGACCCCCGCCCCTCGTCGCCCGGTCTGCTCGAGGCCTTCGCCGCCGGGGCCGCGGCCGCCGGGGCCTCGATGCTGGACGTCGGGCTGGTGCCGACCGAGATGCTCTACTTCGGGGTCGCCGAGCGCAGGCTAGACGGCGGCGCCATGGTCACCGCCTCGCACAACCCGCCGCAGTACAACGGCATGAAGCTCGTCGGCGAGGGCGCCCTGCCCCTCTCCGGCGAACAGGGCATGCCCGAGCTCATGCGGCGCACGCTCGCCCTGGACGAGCTGCCGCCCATCGCCGAGGGCGTGACGCGCTCGACCGAGGACCTGTACCCCTCGTACGTGCGACACCTGCACGGCTTCGCCGACACGGGCGCGTTCCTCCCGCTCAAGGTCGTGATGGACGCGGCGAACGGCGTCGCCGGCAGGCTGGCGCCGCTGGTCTTCGCCGAGACGCCGCTCGAGACGGTGCCGATGTACTTCGAGGTCGACGGGACGTTCCCCAACCACGAGCCCAACCCGCTGCTCGAGGAGAACAGCCGCGAGATCCGCGAGCGCGTGGTCGCCGAGGGGGCCGACCTCGGCATCGCCTGGGACGGCGACGCCGACCGCTGCTTCTTCATCGACGAGGACGGCGCGTTCGTGCCCGGCGATTTCGTCACCGCGCTGCTCGCCGAGGCCCTGCTCGCCCGGAACCCCGGCGCGGCGATCCTCTACGACCTCCGCGCCAGCCGCGCCGTGCCCGACGTGATCCGCGCCAACGGGGGCGTGCCGCTCATGAACCGTGTCGGGCACGCCTTCTTCAAGCAGCGCATGCGCCGCGAGGCGATCCTCTTCGGCGGCGAGGTCTCGGGGCACTACTACTTCCGCGACAACCACAACGCCGACTCGGGTTTCGTGCCGGCGCTGCTCATCCTCGAGCTGCTGTCCAGGAAGAGGGCCACGATGGCGGAGCTGCTCGCGCCGCTCCGCGCGCGCTACTTCATCTCCGGTGAGATCAACTCGACCGTCGACGACGTCGCCGCGGCGCTCGCGCGCCTCGAGGCGCGGTTCGCCGACGGCGAGGTGACGAAGCTCGACGGCATCTCGGTCGACTACGACCGCTGGCACTTCAACGTGCGCCCCTCCAACACCGAGCCGCTCGTGCGCCTCAACCTCGGCGCCGACAGCCGGGAGCTCATGGAGGAGAAGCGCGACCTCGTCCTCGGCGTCATCCGGAAGGGGTAGCGTGGGCCAGACCGATCTGGGGCCGGCGAAGGTCGCCGAGCTCGACCGGGAGGACATGCTCGGTGCCATCGCCGGCCTGTCCCGCCAAGTCACGGAGGGGTACGCGGCCGCTCGGGCGGTGCTGGCGGCCGCCACGCTGCCGAGCCCGGACGGCATCGTGGTCTGCGGCATGGGCGGCTCGGCGATCGGTGCCGACCTCGTCCTGGCGGCGACCCCCGAGGTGCATGTGCCCGCCGCCGTCGTGCGGGGGTACGAGCTCCCCGCCTGGGCTGGGCCGAAGACCCTCGTCGTGGCCGTCAGCTGCTCCGGCGACACCGAAGAGACCCTGGCCTGCGCCGAGGCGGCGCTCGCGCGCGGCTGCCCGATCGTGTGCGTCGCCTCGGGCGGGCGTCTCGCGGGACTGGCGAGCGAGCACGAGCTCCCGCTCGCGCGCGTCCCCGGCGGGCTGCAGCCGCGCGCCTCCCTCGGTCATCTCGCCACCGCGGTGCTCGCCGCGCTCCAGACCTGCGGACTCTGCCGCCCTGTCGACGCCGACATCGTCGAGACGGCCGCCCTCCTGGGCGCCGGCGACGAGGCGCTGGGGATCCGGCGCGGGGAGGACGGGCCGGGCAACGAGGCCAAGGCGCTGGCCCGTCGCCTGCACGGTCGCCTTGCGGTCGTCTACGGGGCGGGGCTCGCCGGGCCGGCGGCGCGGCGCTGGAAGACGCAGGTCAACGAGAACGCGAAGGCGCCGGCCTTCTGGGCCGAGCTGCCCGAGCTCGACCACAACGAGCTCGAGGGCTGGGCCAGCGTGCCCCACATGACGGCGGCGGCGCAGGTCGTCCTGCTCGAGGACGAGCGCGGCGCGGAGCGCCTGCGGCGCCGCGCCGAGCTGACCGCCGCGGAGCTGACCTCCCGCGGCGTGGCCGTCGCCCGGATCGCGAGCCGCGGTTCGTCTGCTCTCGCCCGCGCCTTCTCTCTCGTCCAGCTCGGTGACTACGTGTCGCTCTACCTCGCGCTCCTGTACGGCGTCGACCCGACGCCGGTGAGCGCGATCGCGGGCTTCAAGCGGCGTCTGGCGGACGGTGGCTGAGCCGTCGCCGGTGGGGCTCGTCCTCACCTGTGCCGGCGAGGCCGAGTCCGCGGCCGTCACGCTGTTCCCGGGAGCGGAGCGGCGCGCGCTGTCGCGCGAGGAGCTCCGCCCGCCGGTCCCGTTCGCGGGGCCGCTCTTCGAGCTGTGCGCCGCTCAGCCTCCCGGCGGCTGCCTCGGTCTCGTGGTGCCCGGGACCGCGGTGGCCTCCGGCGCCGCGGTCCCCCGTGGCGAGGCGCCGCCGCTGCCCGCCGGCGCTCTTCTCGCCGTCGCCGACCACGTCAACCTCACCCTGCGCGGCCCGCTCACCGGCCGTTGGCCGGCCGGCGTGCCGCGCAGCTTTCCCTGCATGACCGGCATATATCAACCCGCCGTCGTTAGGGCGGCCGGCGACGCTCCGGTATACTCCTCGGACGTCGTCGTGGCCGGCGTCGAAGACGTCCAGCAGCTCACGTCCTTCGAGCGCCGCGCCCTCGGCGAGGCCGGGGCGGCGGCGTGCGCCGACCGCCTCGTCCCCGTGGTCATCGCGGCAGCGTTTCACGGTCTCAGGGTCGCCGCCTGCGTCGTCCTGCAGGCGGCCCACGAACGAGAGTGAGGGTCACCCAGTGAGTTCGGATCACGACATCAAGGACATCGGCCTCGCGCCGCAGGGCGTCCTGCGCATCGAATGGGCCGACATGCACATGCCCGTCCTCAAGGCCATCCGCGAGCGCTTCGCAAAAGAGAAGCCGCTCGAGGGCGTGCGCGTCGGCGCCTGCCTGCACGTCACCACCGAGACGGCCAACCTCATGCGCACCCTGGCGGCGGGCGGCGCGGACGTCGTCCTCTGCGCCAGCAACCCGCTGAGCACCCAGGACGACGTCGCCGCCGCACTCGTCAACGACTACGGCGTGCGCGTCTACGCGATCAAGGGCGAGGACGACGAGACCTACTACAGGCACATCAACGCCTGCGTCGACCACCGCCCCAACATCACCATGGACGACGGCGCCGACGTCATCGGCGTGCTCCACGGCGAGCGCCCCGACATGGCGAGCGACATCATCGGCGGCACCGAAGAGACGACCACGGGCGTGATACGGCTCAAGGCCCTCGAGAAGGAGGGCCGCCTCATGTTCCCGGTGGTGGCGGTGAACGAGGCCAACACCAAGCACATGTTCGACAACCGCTACGGCACGGGGCAGAGCACCCTCGACGGCGTCATTCGCGCGACGAACATCCTCATCGCCGGCAGCACCGTGTGCGTCGCCGGCTACGGCTGGTGCGGCCGTGGCCTCGCCATGCGCATGAAGGGGCACGGCGCCGACGTCATCGTGCTCGAGGTCGACCCTCTGCGCGCCCTCGAGGCGGTCATGGACGGCTTCCGTGTCATGCCCATGGCCGAGGCCGCCAAGGTGGCCAGCGTGTTCGTCACCGCGACCGGCGACATCCACGTCATCCGCGGCGAGCACTTCGAGGTCATGAAGGACGGCGCCATCGTCGCCAACACCGGCCACTTCAACGTCGAGATCGACATCCCGGCGCTGGAGGGACTCGCCGTCAAGAAGCGCACGGTGCGCGAGTACGTGGACGAGTACACGCTGGCCGACGGCCGCCGCATCTACCTTCTGGCCGAAGGCCGGCTCATCAACCTCTCGGCGGCCGAGGGTCACCCGGCGGCGGTCATGGACATGAGCTTCGCCAACCAGTCGCTCTCGGCCGAGTTCATGGTCAAGCACCACGCCGAGCTCGAGAAGAAGGTCTACGTCGTGCCCGCCGACATCGACGACGAGATCGCCCGCGTCAAGCTCGAGACCATGGACGTCACCTGCGACACCCTCACCGAGGAGCAGGCCGCGTACCTCGCCTCCTGGGACCAGGGGACCTGAACCCTGGCGTCGCCGCGAGGGCTGACGGCGTGACCGGAGTGACCGACAAGCTGGGCGCCTCGCGCCTGCGCGTGCGCACTGTCGAGATCCTGGCCGACGAGGTCGTGCTCATCGACCAGCTCGCCCTGCCGCACGACGAGCGCTACGTCCACTGCCGTACCTGGCAGGAGGTCGCCGCTCGTATCGGCGACATGACCGTTCGCGGGGCGCCGGCGATCGGCGTGACCGCCGCCGGCGGTCTCGCCCTGGCCGGCGCCGCCGCTGCCCGTTCGCACGCTGACGACCCGGCGGCGTTTCGCCTCGCGCTCGACGAGGCCGCCGCCGGCCTCGCGGCGACGCGCCCGACCGCGGTCAACCTCGCGTGGGCGATCGCCGAGATGCGCGCCGTCTGGGAGCGCGAGCTCGCCGCCGGCGACGAGCGGGCGAGGCCGGCGGCCGTCGCGGCCGCCCTGCTCGCCCGCGCCCAGGCGATCCACGACGACGACGTCGAGCGCTGCCTCGCCATCGGCGCGCACGGCGCCGGCCTGATCAAGGCCGGCGACGCGGTCCTCACGCACTGCAACGCCGGCGCCCTCGCGACGGCAGGGTACGGCACGGCGCTCGGCGTCGTGCGCGCCGCCTTCGCCCGCCACGGCGACCTCGTCGGTCTGGGTCGACGAGACGCGGCCCTGGCTCCAGGGCGCGCGGCTCACGGCCTGGGAGCTGCAGGTCGAGGGCATCCCGTATCGCCTCATCAGCGACAACATGGCCGGGCACTTCATGAGCCGCGGCGAGGTCGACGGCGTCGTCGTCGGCGCCGACCGCATCGCCGCCAACGGCGACACGGCGAACAAGATCGGCACCTACACGGTCTCGGTGCTGGCGAAGGAGCACGGCGTGCCGTTCTACGTGGCCGCGCCGCTCTCGACGGTCGACCTGAGCGTGGCGAGCGGCGCCGGCATCCCGATCGAGGAGCGCGCCGAGGACGAGGTGACCTCGTTCCGCGGCGCGCCGGTCGCCCCCGCCGGCGCCCGCGCCCGTCACCCCGCCTTCGACGTCACGCCGGCGGCCAACATCACGGCGATCGTCACCGAGGCGGGCGTCCTGCGGCCGCCGTTCGGGCCCGCGCTCGCCGTCGCGTGCGCGCACGAGGAGGCGCGAGTCATGAGCTTCAGGCGTCTACCGTCATGGCGGCCGGCCTCGGCACGCGGCTCTACCCGCTGACCGGGCGCACGTCCAAGCCCATGGTGCCCGATCCTCAACCGGCCGGTCATGGAGCACCTGCTGCACCTGCTGCGCCGTCACGGCGTCACCGAGAGCTCGCCGCCAACCTCCACTACCATCCGGACAAGATCCGCACCTACTTCGGCGACGGCTCGGCCTTCGGCGTCGACCTGCGCTACAACCTCGAGGAGCGACCTTGTCGGGCACGGCCGGCGGCGCCGGCGCCTTCCGCGACTTCCTCTGCTGACGGCGACCTTCGTCGTCGTCAGCGGCGACGGGCTCACCGACATCGACCTCACCGCCTTCCTCGCCGCGCACCGGGCCAACGGCGGCATGGCCACGCTGGCGGTCAAGAAGGTCGACGACCCGTCGCTCTACGGCGTCGTCGTCCACGACGAGACCGGCCGCATCACCGGCTTCCAGGAGAAGCCGCCGGCGGCGAGGCGCTCTCCAACCTCTGCAACTGCGGCATCTACGCGTTCGAGCCGGCGATCTTCGACTACGTCCCCGCCGGTCGCTTCGTCGACTGGGCCAAGGACGTCTTCCCGGCTCTGCTCGCCGGCGACGTGCCGTTCCACTGCTGGCGTCTCGAGAGCTACTGGAACGACGTCGGCAACATCGAGCAGTACCGCATCGGCAACTTCGACGCCCTGCTGGGCCGGGTCAAGCTCGACGTGCCCGGGCCGCGAGATCGCGCCGCGCGTCTGGGTCGGCGAGGGCACGCAGATCGAACCGGGCGTGCGCCTCGAGCCGCCCGCTCCTGCTCGGCGCCGGCTGCCTCGTCGAGTCCGAGGCCGAGCTCATCGGCCCGCTCATCGTCGGCGACGGCTGCGTCATCGAGCGCGGCGCCGTGCTCGAGGGCGTCATCAACTGGGACGGCGTCAAGGCCGGCCGCGGCTCGCGTCTCGCGGGCAGCATCCTCGGCCGCAACGTCATCGTGCACCACGAGGCGGTCGTCCACGAGGACGCCGTCATCGGCGACCGCTCGGACGTCGCCGCGCACGCTGCTCGTGCCGGCGGGAGCCCGTTTCGAGCCGCGCTCGTCCGTCGGGCCCGCGGACGTCGGCGGCGGCGCCGCCGTTCGCGACGACTGAGTCTTCGGCGGCATGGACGCACGCGGCCTGCTCGACGGGTTCCTCGACCTCTTCCTTCCCCGACGCTGCGCGGCGTGCCGGGCGCCGGGCGCGTGGCTCTGCGCCGGCTGCGCCGCGCAGCTCGAGGGGCTGCCGGCGCGGCGCTGCCGGCGCTGCGGCGCGCCCGGCCCGTCGACTCCCTGTCGCGAGTGCGCAGGCCGCGACCTCGCCTTCTCGGGCGCCGCGGCCGCCTTCGTCTACGCGGGTCCGGCCCGGGCGCTCGTCACCGCCTGCAAGTTCCGCGCCTTCCGCTCGATCGCGGCTGAGATGACGGCGCTGGCGGCGCCGTGCGTTCGGCGCCGCCTGCGCCGGCGTCGACCTCGTCACGTGGGTCCCCGGGCATCGCGACCGGAGTCTCGAGCGCGGCTTCAACCAGGCGGAGCTGCTGGGGCGCGGCTTGGCCCGCTCCGCGGGCCTTCCGGCCGCGCCCGTCCTGCGGCGGACCCGGCACGGCGCTCGTCAGAGCGGCCTCGACCGCGACGCCCGCGCCGCCAACGTCGAACACGCCTTTGCGTTGCGCGCGGATGCGAGTAGGGTATTAACAAACCTCAAGCGAGTGGTGATCGTTGACGACGTATACACCACAGGTGAGACGTTGAACCACTGCGCACGAGTGCTTGAACAGACCGGAATCGACCCCCTCGTCTTCACCTTCGCACGTACCGCCCGGGCTCGCGCCCACGTCCCCTCGTCCACAGCCGCGTCGCCGGCTTCGGCGGCGTCTTCCCGTGCATCGCTGCACACCGCAACCCTGAAGGAGCGATGTCGATGAGAACTCAGATCAAAGGCCGCAACGTCACCGTCACCGATGCCCTGCAGGACTACGCCGAAGAGAAGATCATCCCGCGTCCACAAGCTCATGCAGGAGCGCAAGATCGACGAGGTGACACGCGTAGAGCTCGAGCTCAAGGTCGAGAAGAACCCGAGCATCCCCGAGCCCTGCGTGTCTGAGGCCACGATCTTCACCCGCGGACCTGTCATACGGGCCAAGGAACGCTCGACCGACATGTACGCGTCCATCGATCTCGTCACCGACAAGCTCGTGCGTCGCGTCAAGAAGTACCACGACAAGGTCCACGGCAAGACGCGCAAGTACCACGAGAAGATCGCCGAAGGCGTTCGCGAGGGCGCTGACGCCGATGCGAACGGATTGCCCGAGCTCGCTCCGGGGCTTGCGGGCGCCGAGTTCGTCGTGCGTTCGGCGCCGCCCCGCGACAACGGCCGGATCGTCAAGACGAAGCAGTTCGCGCTCAAGCCGATGTCGATCGACGAGGCGACGCTGCAGCTCGAGCTCGTCGGCCACGACTTCTTCGTCTTCACCAACGCCGAGACGAACCGGACCAACGTCGTCTACCGGCGCGACGACGGCCACTTCGGCTTGATCGAGCCGGCGGAAGGGTGAGCCGCAGGTAGAGACCGGCGGACGGCAGGGCGTCGCCGCGGCGACGCCCGGCCGTCCGTATGCGACAATGACGGTCGGCCGTCCGCCGCTGCGCGCGGGCGCGCCTCCTGCGGTAGCGAACGAGGCGCGCGCGCGTCACGCGGCGCCGCGAGAGGTGAACATCACGCTATGAGCATCGTCGACAAGCTGCTGCGCGCCGGTGAGGGCAAGCGGACGAAGCAGCTCGAGCAGCAGGTCCGTGCGGTCAACGAGCTCGAGCCGGACGTCGCCGCGCTCAGCGACGAGCAGCTGCGCGCGAAGACCGTCGAGTTCAAGCAGCGCTACGCCAACGGCGAGCTGCTCGACGACCTCCTCTACGAGGCCTTCGCCGTCGCTCGCGAGGCGGGCAAGCGCGCCCTCGGCATGCGCCCGTTCGACGTCCAGCTCATGGGCGGCATCGTCCTCCACGAGGGCGACATCGCCGAGATGAGGACCGGCGAGGGCAAGACCCTCGTGGCCACCATGCCGATGTACCTCAACGCCCTCTCCGGGCGCGGCACCCACCTGGTCACCGTCAACGACTACCTCGCCAAGCGTGACGCCGAGTGGATGGGCCAGGTCTACCGCTTCCTCGGGCTCGAGGTGGGCTGCATCCAGGCGATGATGGAACCGGCCGACCGCCGCGCCCAGTACAACGCCGACGTCACGTACGGGACCAACTCGGAGTTCGGCTTCGACTACCTGCGCGACAACATGACCATGCGCCGCGAGCACATGGTGCAGCGCGGTCACGCCTACTGCATCGTCGACGAGGTCGACTCCATCCTGGTCGACGAGGCGCGTACGCCTCTCATCATCAGCGGCGCCCCCGAGACCGCCGCCGACACCTATCGCCAGTTCGCCCGGGTCGTGCCGCGGCTTCAGGAGGGCCCGGACTACGAGGTCGACGAGAAGCAGCGCACGGTCGCCGTCACCGAGGAGGGCGTCGCCAAGGTCGAGCGGGCCCTCGACATCGACAACCTCTACAAGGACTCGAACGGCGCCCTCGTCAACCACCTCATCCAGGCCCTGCGCGCCCAAGGGCTCTACAAGCTCGACGTCGACTACGTGATCCAGGACGGCGAGGTCAAGATCGTCGACGAGTTCACCGGGCGCATCATGGAGGGTCGGCGCTGGTCCGAGGGGCTGCATCAGGCCATCGAGGCCAAGGAGAAGGTGCCGATCCGCGAGGAGAACCAGACGCTCGCGACCATCACGCTGCAGAACTACTTCCGCATGTACGAGGTGCTCGCCGGCATGACCGGCACGGCCAAGACCGAGGAGGACGAGTTCCGCCAGATCTACGGTCTCGAGGTCGTGCAGATCCCCACCAACGCGCCGATGGTCCGCATCGACGAGAACGACTTCATCTTCACCACCATGAAGGAGAAGTTCGCCGCCGTCGTCGACGACATCGCCGGGCGCTACGAGAAGGGCCAGCCGGTACTGGTGGGCACGGTATCGGTCGAGACCAGCGAGATGCTCTCGCGTCTTCTCGAGCGGCGCGGCGTGCCGCACAACGTGCTCAACGCCAAGCAGCACGAGCGCGAGGCCGGCATCATCGAGGACGCGGGCCAGCCGGGTACCGTGACGATCGCCACGAACATGGCCGGCCGCGGCGTCGACATCAAGCTCGGCGAGGGAGTCCGCGAGGTCGGAGGCCTCTACGTGCTCGGCACCGAGCGCCACGAGAGCCGGCGCATCGACAATCAGCTCCGCGGCCGTTCCGGGCGTCAGGGCGACCCGGGCGACAGCCGCTTCTACCTCTCGGCCGAGGACGAGCTCATCCGGCTGTTCTCGGGCGACCGCATGTACAAGATCCTCAGCCGGCTGGGCCCCCAGGAAGGGCTTGCCGATCGAGCACAAGATGCTCAGCAGCGTGGTCGAGAAGGCACAGAAGAAGGTCGAGGAGCTCAACTTCCTGCGCCGCAAGAACGTGCTCAAGTACGACGAGGTCATGAACGAGCAGCGGCGCGTCATCTACGACCAGCGCCAGCGCATCCTCATGGGCGAGGACTTCGGCGGGCAGGTGCGCGACATGATCGCCGAGATCGTCGAGAGCGCCGTACGGCAGCACACCGATGAGAGCCAGTACCCGGAGGACTGGGACCTCGACGCTCTCGTCATGAGCCTGAAGATGACCTTCAACCCGTCCATCGGCAAGAAGGACGTCGACCTCGCCACGGTCACCGCCGACGACGTCGTCGAGCTCGCCGTCGACGACGCGCTCGCCCAGTACGACGAGCGCGAGCGCCTCATCGGCGAGGAGCAGATGCGCAACGTCGAGCGCGCCGTCATGCTGCAGGTGATCGACTCGCGCTGGAAGGAGCACCTGCAGGACATGGACTACCTGCAGGAGGGCATCCACCTGCGGGCGCTGGGCCAGCGCGACCCTCTCGTGGAGTACAAGTCGCGAGGGCTTCGACCTCTTCCAGGACATGCTCGACGGCATCAAGACGAGCACGGTCACGACGCTGATGAAGAACACCCCCGAGGACCTCGCCATGTTCACCGCCATCACGCTCGAGGCGCCGCTCAAGGCGCTCAACTACACGAGCGGCGAGGACCTCGCCAACACGACCTCGTTCACCGGCGCCGCCATGGCCGCCGGCGAGTACACCGGTGGCGACGGCGGCGGCGGCATGTTCCCCGGCG
>CAWHUW010000005.1:0-458430 GCA_963832655.1 uncultured Thermoleophilia bacterium | reverse complement strand
ATGATGTCGTCGTCGCCGGAGGTGTGGCGCACGGCGAGCAGCTCGTCGCCCTCGCGGATGTCGATGGCGATGATGCCGTCGCTCTTGCGCGGCGTGTTGTACGAGCCGAAGAGGGTCTTCTTGACGATGCCCTTCCTGGTGCCGAAGACGAGGTACTTGCCCTCGTTGACGTCGAAGTTGCGCGTCGCGATGACGGCGCAGACCTTCTCGTCCTGGCGCAGCGGCAGGAGGTTGAGCAGGTGCTTGCCGCGCGCGTTGCGGCCCGGCGAGCGGGCAGCTCGTGCACCTTGAGCCGGTACACCTTGCCGACGCTGGTGAAGAAGAGCAGGAAGTGGTGCGTGCTGGTGATGAAGAGGTGCTCGACCTCGTCCTCTTCCTTGAGCTCCATGCCGGCGACGCCGATACCGCCGCGCTTCTGCTGGCGGTAGGTGGCCACGGCCAACCGCTTCACGTAGCCGGTCTTGGTGATCGTGATCGCCATCTGCTCTTCGGCGATGAGGTCCTCGAGGTCGATCTCGCCCTCGTCGGGCACGATCTCGGTGCGCCGGTCGTCGTTGTAGAGGCGCTTGATCTCGAGCAGCTCGCTCTTGATGACGCCGTAGATGGCGGCCTCCTCGCCGAGCAGCTCGCGCAGCTCCTTGATGCGCGCGAGCAGGCCGGCGTGCTCTTCCTTGACCTTGTCGCGCTCGAGTCCGGTGAGCTTCTGCAGGCGCAGGTCGAGGATGGCCTGCGCCTGCGGACGCGTGAGCTCGAAGGTGTCCATGAGCGCGTCGCGCGCCGCGTCGGCGTCGGCCGCCTTGCGGATGATCGTGATGATCGCGTCGAGGTTGTCGAGCGCGACGAGCAGGCCCTCGAGGATGTGCGCCCGCGTCTCGGCTTTGTCGAGCTCGAACTTGGTGCGCCGGATGACGATCTCTTTCTGGAAGGCGATGTACGCCCGGATCATCTCGGGAAGCGTGAGCGTGCGCGGGACGCCGCCGACCAGCGCGATGTTGATGATCCCGAAGGTGGTCTGCATCTGGGTGTGCTTGTAGAGCTTGTTGAGCACCACCATGGGGATGGCCTCGCGCTTGAGCTCGATGACGAGGCGCATGCCGGCGCGATCGGACTCGTTGCGCAGGTCGCTGATCTCGGTGATCTTCTTCGTCTTGACGAGGTTGACGATGTCGTCGATCAACGTGGCGCGGTTGACCTGATAGGGCAGCTCGGTGACGACGATCGCGCTCTTGTTGCCCTTGAGCTGCTCGGTGTGCGCCTTGGCGCGGACGCGGACGCGTCCGCGCCCGGTGCGGTAGGCCTCCTTGAACCCGCCGCTGCCGAGGATGACCCCGCCGGTCGGGAAGTCGGGACCTTTGACGTACTCCATGAGGTCGTCGGCGGTGGCCTCGGGGTGGTCGACCAGATGCAGGATCGCGTCGACGACCTCGCCCAGGTTGTGCGGCGGGATGTTCGTCGCCATGCCCACGGCGATGCCCGACGCGCCGTTGACCATGAGGTTGGGCATGCGGCTGGGCAGGACAGTCGGCTCGCGGCGCGTCTCGTCGTAGTTGGGGACCCAGTCGACCGTGTTGGCGTCGATGTCGCGCAGCATCTCGACGGCGATGCGGCTGAAGCGCGCCTCGGTGTAGCGCATCGCCGCCGGCGAGTCGCCTTCGACCGAGCCGAAGTTGCCCTGGCCGTCGACGAGCGTGTAGCGCATGTTGAAGTCCTGCGCCATGCGCACGAGGGTCGGGTAGATGACGGCCTCGCCGTGCGGGTGGTAGTTGCCCGACGTGTCGCCGGCGATCTTGGCGCACTTGCGGTGCTGCTTGTTGGGCGCCAGGCCGAGGTCGTTCATGGCGACGAGGATGCGGCGCTGGCTGGGCTTGAGACCGTCGCGGACGTCGGGCAGGGCGCGGTCGGTGAGCACGCTCATCGCGTAGTCGATGAACGACGAGCGCATCTCGTCTTCGAGCTCGATCGGCTCGATCTTGCCCTCGAGTGTCTGGATGTTGTCAGACATCGAGGAACCGCACCTCCTTCGCGTTCTTCTCGATGAACTCGCGACGCGGCTCGACCTTGTCGCCCATCAACATGGTGAACACCTCGTCGGCCGCCTGGCCGTCTTCCATGGACACCAGCATGAGCGTGCGCGTCATGGGGTTCATGGTCGTCTCCCAGAGCTGGTCGGGGTTCATCTCGCCGAGGCCCTTGAAGCGCTGCAGCTGGATGCCCTCTTTGGTGAGATCGACGATCTGCACGCGCAGCTCTTCGTAGCTCGCCGCCTCGGCCTTGCGGTTGCCGAGATGCAGGATGAAGGGCGGGCGGCCGACCATCTCGCGGATGCGCTCGTGGACGCGCTTGAGCGCGTGGAACTCGCGCCCCGCGAGGGCCGCGAACGGGATGCGCAGGTTCGCGGCCAGACCGGTGCGCCGCTCGACGAGGCGCGTGTCGGCGACCTGCTCCTCGGCGTCGACGCCGAGGACGTCGATGACGTAGCGCTTGTCGATGTCGGCACGCAGCGCCTCGACCAGCCCGTCGAAGGTCGCGATGTCGGCCTCGACCACGGGGCCGTTCTTGAGCCAGTCGATGAGCTCTCCGCCCCACTGGCTCTTGAGCTTCTTGACCCAGCCCTCGTACTCGCCGAAGAGCCGCAGGAAGCGCTGGTACTTGGCCTCGCTGAACGTGAACTCGGTGTCGGTGTTGTCGACCTTGATCTGCTCGAGGCGGCCGCGCAGCAGGATCTCCTCGAGCTGCGCCTCCTTGTGGATGTACTGCTCCTGGTTGCCCTGCTTGAGCCGGTAGAGCGGCGGCTGGGCGATGTAGACGTAGCCGGCCTCGACCAGCGGCTTCATGTGGCGGAAGAGGAAGGTGAGGATGAGGGTGCGGATGTGCGACCCGTCGACGTCGGCGTCGGTCATGATGATGATCTTGTGGTACCGCGCCTGCTCGACGTCGAACTCGTCGCCGATGCCGGCGCCGATGGCGCTGATCATCGTCAGGATCTCGTTGTTCGCGAGCATCTTGTCGATGCGCGCCTTCTCGACGTTGATGATCTTGCCGCGCAGCGGCAGGATCGCCTGGAACGAGCGGTCGCGGGCCTGCTTGGCCGAGCCGCCGGCCGAGTCGCCCTCGACGAGGTAGAGCTCGCTCAGGGCCGGGTCCTTGATGGAGCAGTCGGCGAGCTTGCCCGGGAGCGTGCTGCCCTCGAGAAGACCCTTGCGGCGCGTGAGGTCGCGCGCCTTGCGCGCGGCGCTGCGCGCCCGCGCCGCGTTGATCGTCTTCTCGACGATCTGCCGGCCCTCGGAGGGGTTCTCTTCGAGGAACTCGGCGAGCTTGGCGTTGACCGTGGTCTCGACCAGGGTGCGGATCTCGGTGTTGCCCAGCTTGCGTCTTGGTCTGGCCCTCGAACTGCGGGTTGCGCAGCTTCACCGAGATGAGCGCCGTGAGGCCCTCGCGCACGTCCTCGCCGGAGAGGTTCTCCTCCTTCTCCTTGAGGAGGTTCTTCTGGCGCGCGTAGTCGTTGATCGTGCGCGTGAGGGCGGCGCGGAAGCCCGACAGATGAGCGCCGCCCTCCGTCGTGTTGATGTTGTTGGCGAACGTGAAGATGGACTCGTTGTAGGACGAGTTCCACTGCATGGCGACCTCGACCTGGCCGTCGTCGGTCTCGTTCTCGAGGAAGATGATGCTGCGGTGGATCGCGTCCTTGTCGCGGTTGATGTAGGCGACGAAGTCCTTGATGCCGCCGGCATACTGGAACGCCGCCGACTCGCCGTCGGCGCGCTCGTCGTTGAGCACGATGCGCAGGTTCTTGGTGAGGAAGGCGGTCTCGCGCAGGCGCTGCGCGAGGACGCGGAAGTCGAAGTCGACCTCCTCGAAGATGTCGGCGTCGGGCATGAACGAGACCGTCGTGCCCGTCGGCGCCTGCTTGTCGCGCTTCTCCTTCTTCTCGAGCTTGGTCACGGCCGCGCCGCGCTCGAAGCGCTGGTGCCAGTGATAGCCGTCGGTGTAGATGTCGAGCTCGAGCCACTCGGAGAGCGCGTTGACGACCGAGACGCCGACGCCGTGCAGGCCGCCGGACACCTTGTAGCCGCTGCCGCCGAACTTGCCGCCGGCGTGCAGCATCGTGAGGACGACCTCGGCCGCCGGCTTGTCGTACTTCTCCATGATGCCGACCGGGATGCCGCGCCCGTCGTCGACGTCGGTGATGGAGTTGTCGGGGTTGATGGTGACGGTGATCGCGGAGCAGTACCCGGCGATGGCTTCGTCGACCGAGTTGTCGACCACCTCGTACACGAGGTGATGCAGACCGCGGGGCCCGGTGGAACCGATGTACATGCCCGGTCGTTCGCGGACCGGCTCGAGGCCCTCGAGGACCTGGATGTCTTGGGCGGTGTAGCTCGACTTCTTCACGCGACCTCGCAGGGGCAGCCGTTCACGCAGCGTCGCAGGGACGGACGTCGTTGGTGGGCGGTCTCGACAGGCAGGCTCGGTGGACCCTGCGCAAGTATACCAGAGCGAGGGCCCTGGAAGCGACCCGGCGGCGGCGTCGAAAACCGCCGCAAAGCGTCACTTTTTATGGTTGACGGACGACCCGCTCGGGGCGGCTCTGGGGCGGCTCTGCCGCGGCGGCTCCGAGAGCCGCCCGGATGGCCTCGCGCAGACGCTCGTCGCCGACCTGGTCCGCGCCCTCGCTGGGCGGCGGCGAGGTCGGCGGGATAGATGGTGCCGTCACGCCTGGAGTCCTTCGACGCGGCAGGCTCGTTCTCCTGCGGCGACGAGCCTGCCGGGGCCGCGCTCCGGCGGGCTCGGCGCGGGCGCGGGCGAGCGCCGCGTGACGAAGCGGAAGCGCTCCACGGGATGGGCCGGATCGAGCTCGTCCATGCGCGCCAGCAGCTGGCCGCCGAGGTAGGTGAGCTCCTGGGCCCAGATCGAGGAGGCGCACTCGACGGTGAGCACCCCGCGGGCGAAGGACCGCGGGCGCGCGTTGGCGGCGACGGCGTCGCCGGCCGCGCGCGCCCACACGCCGTACGCCCGCGCCTGGTCGCTCGTGTCCGAGGCGCGCCAAGGCGGGGTTGAGGATCTCGCCGATCTTGCGTGGCTCAGCCGTGGCCATCCTCCGTCCGACGGCCGGCCGTCCGGGGCCTCGCGCGGCCTGCTCGTCCGGCCGTGTCGGACAGCGGCAGCTCGATCACCGTCGCCGCCGCGAGCTCGGCGTCGGTGAAGTAGTGCCGGTTGGTCGTCGTGATGATCGCCTGGCCGGCGCCGGCGAGCTGGGCGACGAGCAGCCGTCGGCGAGCGTCGTCGAGCTCGCTCATGACGTCGTCGAGAAAGAGCGCGCCGACTTCGCCGGTGCGCTCCGCCGCGAGCGCCTGCTCGGCGAGCAGCAGAGCGAGGACCGCGGCGCGCTGCTCACCCTGCGAGCCGAACAGGCGCAGGTCGCGGCCGCCGGCCGGCAGCGCCACGGTGCCGCACGAGGCGCGCCGGCGCGGGAATCGCCCCTGTGGCAGCTGTGGGGACGGCGGCGGCGTGCAGCGATCACTGCCGTCCGCGTCGCCTTCCACCTCCCCGCCGTCGCCCCGACCTCGACGAAGCGCAAGTCGTCGCGGTGGGGCCCGACCAGGGTGAGTCCGCGCTGCACCTCGACCGGGCGACGTTCGCGCAGGCGCTCGAGCAGGGCGTCCTCGTCGAAGCCGAGACCGTCGAGCTGCGACACCAGCTGCAGCGCGAAGCGCTCGCCGGCAGGCGCCAGCCCCGCGGCCAGCTCGGCGAACCGCCCGCCGAGGTCGGCGACGAGGGTCGCTCGCGCGCCGGCCGAGCTCGACCGCGGCGCGCGCGAACTGCGCGTCCCAGGGGTCCAGCGTCGCGGCGGCCGCCCCGGCGCGGACGCTGACGAGCTGGGCGTTGCGCTGGCGCAGCGCCGCCTGCACGTCGCGCGCGGCGGCCGCATACGGCGGGTCCACGGCGGCGGCGAAGGCGTCGACGTGGGCGCGCCGCCGCGCCGGGCTGCCTTTCACGAGCAGCAGGCTCTCGGGGACGAAGATGAACACCTGGCAACGGCGCCGGAGATCGTCGAGCACCGCCACCTCGACCCCGTCCCAGCGCACGCGCTTGCCCTCCCCTGGCGCGTACGCGACCTCGACCTCCTGCGAGCCGGTCGCCGAGTCCGTCGAGGCGCACGGTGACGCGGGTGAACCGCTGGCCCCAGGCGACCAGCTTCTCCTCGCGGCGCGTGCGTGGAGACGTCCCGCGCAGGGCGAAGAACGCCCCCTCGAGCAGGTTGGTCTTGCCGGTCGCGTTGGCGCCGACGACGACGTTGAGCCCAGGCCCGAAGGACGACCGCGTCGTCGCAGTACGAGCGGAAGTTGACCAGTCTCAGGTCGCTGAGGAACACACCCGGTACTCCTGCCCGCCGACGGCCGACCGTCGTCGCCGCTCGCGAGCTTGCGGCCGCGGCGTGTCTCGACGCTCCCCGTTCACGCGGACGTCGCCTTCCTGGACCATCAGCTTGGCGTGGCCGCCCGTGCCGCGACCCCGGCGAGCTTGAGAAAGGCGCCCGAGTGACGGGGCAGGTCGACGGTGATGTCGTTCACGGGGTCAGTGGTCCCCGGCGGCGCGGCAGACGCCGGCGACGCCGCACCGAGTGACGGCACGCGCGGCTCAGCCGCTGAGGCGGATCGGCATGATCAGGTAGACGAAGGCGCCCGCCGCGCTCCGGACATCGAGGCCGGGGCGCAGCGGGTTGGTGAACTGCAGCGTGACGTCGCTCTCGTCCACCGCTTCGACGCCCTCGATGAGGTACTGCGGGTTGAACCCGATCTCGAACTCCTCGCCGTCGTAGGCGATGTCGAGTGACTCCTCGGCCTGGCCGACGTCCTGTGTGAGGGCTCGCATCGTGAGCCGTCCGGGCGCGAACGTCAGCCGCAGCGGCGCGTTGCGTTGCGCCAGGAGACTGGTCCGGCGCGCCGCCGCAGTCACGAGTTCTTTGCCGAGGTGACCTCGTGGTCGAAGCTCTCGGGGATGAACTGCTTGTAGTTGGGGAATTGGCCGTCGATGAGGCGCGAGGCGACGAAGACGTCGCCGCCCGCGTCGGCGAGCTTGAAGAGCGCCTGGTTCTCGCCGATCGCCACCTCGACGTCACCGTCACCGATCGCCGCGGCGAGACGCGCGACCTCGGTCAGCGCCTTGACCGGCACGATCGCCTGTACCTCGCCGGCGATCTCACTCTCGAGAGTCGTCTCCTTGACGGCCAGCCGGTAGCTGTCGGTCGCGACCATCTTGAGGGCGTTGCCCGCGAGACTGACGAGCACGCCCGTGAGGATCGGCCGCGTCTCGTCTCTCGACGCGGCCCGCCCGACCTTGCCGAGCGTCTCGACGAACGGCCCCCGGCCGATGCCCGAGCCCGCCTTCCACCTCGAAGGACGACGTCTGCGGGAAGTCGCCCGCCGCCCACGCGTTGAGCGAGAACTCCGCCCGCCCGGCGCTGATCTTGACGCGCTGCTTCGCCGGCCTCGATGGTGACCGTCTCGCTCGGAAGGTTGCGCACGATGTCGGTGAAGAGCCGCGCCGGGACCACCGTCTCGCCGTCGCTCTCGATCGTCGTCGCAAGACTCGCCTTGATCGAGAGCTCCATATCGGTCGCGTAGAGGTCGAGCCGTCCGTCCCCCGCCTGCACAAGGACGCCGGAGAGCACGGGCAGGGCGCTCCGCGCGGAGACGCCGCGGGAGAGGATGTTGAGCTTGTCAACGAGGGCGGTGCGGTCGACTGTGAATCTCATGCCGGCTCCTTGTTATTACTAAGAGAGGATGAAGCTCTCTTCGTCATCGTCATAACGCCTGTGGACGACGCCTGAGGAGCCTGATCGTCCTGCACCGAAGGCGGAGCGGCTTGTGCAGGGGACTGTGGACGGGCTGTGCAGAACCGGACGCTCCCTCCCGTGACGGCGATCGCGTTGCGCGAAGCATAGCCTCTTTGGCCGCGGTTTGTCAGTTTGTCCACCGTCCTTCCGGGGTTGTCAACAGGCAGAGCGAGGTCGCGGTGAGGTGGCAGGCTCGGCAGTCGCGCCGCGCGACGCGGCGTCAGCGGCCGCCTTGACGCGCGCGCGTGATCAGCTGGACCAGGTCGTGCAGTTGGCGGTCGTGGCCGTCCTTGAGGTGGCGGTCGATCTTGTCGACGGCGTAGAGGACGGTGGTGTGGTGACGCCCGCCGAACTTGTCGCCGATCTGCGGGAGGGACGCCTCGGTGAGGTCCCTGGCGAGGTACATCGCGATCTGGCGGGCATAGGCGACGTCCTGGGTCCGGCGGTTGCCGCGCAGGTCGTTGACGTGCATGCCGAACTGCCGCGCGACCTCGGCCTGCACCATCTCGACGGTCACGGGGTGGGCGTAGGCCTTGGGCAGGATGTCCTTGAGCGCCTCCTTGGCGAGGTCGAGCGTCACCTCGCTGCCGCGGATCGAGGCGAAGCTGACGGTGCGCGTGAGGGCGCCGTAGAGCTCGCGGATGTTCGCCGTCACGCGCGCCGCGATCCACTCGAGCACCTCGGGTTCGGCGATGTGGTAGCCCTCCCACTTCACCTGCTTGCGCAGGATGGCGATACGCGTCTCGAGGTCGGGGCGGCTGATGTCGACGACGACGCCCTGGCCGAAGCGCGAGCGCAGGCGCTCCTCGAGTTCCTCGAGCTCGCGCGGCGGCCGGTCCGAGGTGATGACGATCTGCCGTCCGGCCTCGTAGAGCGAGTTGAACGTGTGGAAGAACTCGACCTGGGTCTGCTGCTTCTCGGCGAGGAACTGGACGTCGTCGACCAGCAGGACGTCGTTCTCGCGGTACGCCTGCTTGAAGCCCTCGACGCGACCCTTGTCGGTGACGGCGTTGATGAAGTCGTCGGTGAAGCGCTCGACGGTCACGTACTTCACCTGCAGGGACGGGTGCTTCTGGATGACGGCGTGGGCGATCGCCTGGATGAGGTGGGTCTTGCCGAGGCCGGTGTCGGCGTAGATGAACACCGGGTTGTAGGCCTCGGCCGGCGTCTCGGCGACGCTGCTCGCGACGGCCGCCGCGTACTCGTTGTGCGGCCCGGTGACGAAGCGGTCGAAGACGTAGCGCGGGTTGAGGTCGGCGAGCGACCGCGCGCGCGGCGCCGCCGCGGCGGCGCGGAGCCGCGGCTGCCGGCGCGGCGTGGTCCGGTCGGCGGTCGGCGCCGGCGGCGACTCGGGGCGCGCCCGCCGCCGCCTGCCGCGGCGCCGTCACCGAGCGCCGCGGCGCGCTCGTCGACGACGAGGGTCAGCCGACGGTGTCACCGAGCACCTGGGTGAGCGCGTCGCCGACCTTGTCGGCGAATCGCTTCTCGATCCAGTCGCGGGCGAAGTCGTTCGGCACGCCGAGGACGAAGGTGCCGTCGCTGAGGTCGAGCGGCAAGGCGCGGTCGAACCAGAGCCGGAAGGTGCGTTCGTTCAGCTGCGTGCGCAGCTGTTCGCGCGCCTCGTTCCAGATGAGTGTCAGCTGGTCGTCGATCGAGCGCGCGCTCCCGGTCCCGGGGACGCGGCGGCCGTCCCCGGGAGAGTCGAAGTACGGTCAGAGGATGCTGTCGAGGAGGTGGAGTCCCTCCTCGCGCAAGGCTCGCTTGCCGTCGCCGAGCGAGTGTATCAACCCCTTCTGCTCCAGTAAATTGAGGTCGCGGAACGCGGTCGCCGGGGAGATGCCCAGCTCCTTGGCGATAGCCTTGGGGCCCGCCGAGCCGAGCTCCATGAGCAGCACGAGCACCTTGGTCTGGCGCGTGGTGAGCTTGACCGCCGGCGCCGCCGGCCGCGCCGGCTCCTCGGCGGGCCGGGTGGGCAGCTTGATCGTGAAGACGGCGCCGCCGCCGAGGTTGTCCTCGACGGTGAGCACGCCGCGCAGGAACTGCAGCGCCTCGCGGGCGATGGGCAGACCAGACCCGACGCCCCGGATGAGGCGGCGCTGCTCGCGCGGTGGCCGTGGTGAAGCCCGGGCAGGAAGGCGCGCTCCTTCTCCTCCAGCCCCGGGCCGTGGTCGGAGATGCGGATCGTCTGGCCGCTGTCGAGCACCGTGACGACGACGTCGCGGAACGCCGCGTGCAGCAGGTTCTCGATGAGCTCCTGGATCACGGTGAAGGGGACCTGCCCGCCCTGCTCGCGACACGAGTTGTAGGTCTTCTCGGCGAGCGAGGCGATCAGCGCCGGCAGGTCCTCCTCCTCGACGGCGAGGACGCGCGGCGGGCTCGTCAGCGTGTCGTAGACCGCGATCCGCGGCGCCCCCGGGGCCGGTCGGGACCTCGGGGAGCGAGGGCGTCCTGCGGACGCGTCGCGGTCGCGGTCGCCGGCCCGTCGCCGTCCGCGCGCGCGGAACGCGCTGCCTCGGGCGCGGCGCGCGACGGCACGGCGAGCGGCCGCGGCCGTGCCCGGGCGCTCCGCGAGCAGCCTGTCGAGGAAGGACTCCATGGGGGCGACGAGTATAGCACCGCGCACTCGGCCCCTGAAACGCGTTCTGCGAGCCTGACGAGTGGGGCGAGGCTGAAACGGCGGGAGTTATCCACAGGGTGTTCAAGAACTGTGGAGAGCGCCGTGACGGAGGCCCCGGAGGACCCCAATTTGCGGGACTTGTGGAAAAGGCTGTTTCACCGCGGGGTGACGATGGCGCCGCGGGGCCGGCCGGGGGCGGCCGTGCCGGCGGCGCCCGAAGACGTGCGCAATCGGCGACATCGGACAGGAAAAGACCTGCAAAAAGGCGACTTCCGTACGACGGGCGGGGAGCCGCCGCTGTCAAGCGCAACCCGCCGTCGTCAACGCCTTATCCACGGCGATCGTGAGCCTGTAAGCACGGGAAATGATTCTTATCCACAGTATCCACAGGAGACCGTGAACCGCGGACCGGCGCCGTTGAAACGTGCGTTGGCCACTCACAGCGGGCGGGGGTACACTGGGGCGTCCTCGCGGAGCTCCTGGACGAGGGGCTGAGAAGGCGCTTCCTAGCGCCGACGCGCCGAACCTGACCACCACGAGGTGGCGGCGTCCGATGGACGCTGCTGGGTAATGCCAGCGAAGGGAGAGATCCGAGATGAGCGCCCACCCCACCCCGTCGCCCCCGCTGCCGCGGTCAGGCGCGTCCGCGCCTGAACGCCCACCCCGGGGCCTGGGGCGTGCAGGCGTACGCCGAGATGGGCGTCGCCGTCGCGCTCGCCGCGGTGCTCGGCCAGGTGCGGCTGTTCGCCATGCCGCAGGGCGGCTCCGTGAGCCTTGAGCTGTTGCCCATCATCTTCATCGCCGTGCGGCGGGGCGTCGTGCCCGGCCTCGTCGCCGGGGTCGTCTACGGGTTCCTCCAGCTGGCCTGCTCCCTGGCGCCTTCGTGTTCCACCCGGCTGCAGGCGCTGCTCGACTATCCCCTCGCCTTCGGCGCCCTCGCGGTCGGCGGCTTCGTCGCCGTGACGGGCTGGCGCTCGCTCGCCGTGGCCGTCGCGTTGGCCTGCGCGGCGCGCTTCGTCTTCCACTTCCTCTCCGGGCTCATCTTCTTCGCCGAGTACGCGCCCGGGTGGGAGGCGCCCTGGCTCTACTCGATCACCTACAACGCTCTCTACCTGCTCCCCGAGGCGGTCCTCACCGCGGTGCTGCTCTGGCCGCTGCTCAAGGCGTACGACGCGGCCTTCCCGGCGGGGCGGGCACGTCGCGTGATGACGCGATCGCGCAGGGCGAGGCGAGGGGCCGGCCGGCGGCAGCCGGCCGGCGGGCTCGCCGCCGTCTTCCTCGACGGCGACTACGAGGACGTCGCCTACTACCGCGAGCTGGGCCGCGGGTCGCCGACCTGGTCGTGGCCGCCGACGGCGGCGGGCGGTTTCTCGCCGCCGCCGGCGTCGTGCCCGACGTCGCTGGTCGGCGACTTCGACTCGCTCGACGAGGCGGCCGTGGCCGACGCAGGGCGGCGCGGCGCGCGCGTCGTCCGTCACCCGGTGCGCAAGGACCAGACCGACGGCGAGCTCGCCGTCGACGAGGCGCTGCGCGAGGGCGCCGGCGAGCTCGTGCTCGCCGGCGCCCTCGGCGCCCTCGACCACGTGCTCGGCCACCTTGCGCTGCTCGGCCGCGTTGAAGGGCGAGGGACGCCGCGCGCGCCTCGTCGCGCCGGGGCTGACCGTCAGAGTCCTGAACGCCGGCGCGACCGCGACCCTCGACGCCGGGCCGGGCACGCGCGTCTCCCTCGCGCCGCTCGACGGTGATGCCGTCGTCACCCTGGCGGGCCTCGACTACGAGCTCGAGCGAGGGCGCCTGCCGGGCGGCACCTGTCTGGGGCTGGGCAACGCCGTCGCGCGCCGCTGGCGCGACGATCCGTGTCCACGAAGGCCGCGTCGCCGCGCTGGTCTTCAACGGCCGGGAGACCTTCGGCGGCTTGCGCCGCCTCAGCGAGGCCGGCTCGTCGGCGTGAGCGACGAAGGCCGCGTCGGCGCCGGCGCTGAACGCCTCGCCCGGCGCCTGACTCTGGGCTGGGCCGCCGTCATCCTGGTGTTCGCCCTGGTGCCCACGCACGCGGCGCTGAACGCCGCGGTGGGCGAGCGGGAGACGCTCACGACCCAGATCGGTCACTTCGTCGAGTTCGCGGTGCTGGCCGCCCTGGCGCTCTGGTGGATGAGCGCGCGCGGACGAAGCGCGGTGATGCAGGAGCGGGGAGCAGTGCGGGAGAGGGGCCAGCCGGCGGCCCGTACCGGTGCGCTCCGTTCTGGGCGTGTGGGCAGCGGCCACGGCCTTCGGGGCGCTGATCGAGGTGCTGCAGATGCCGCTTGCGTATCGCTCGGCGCAGATCGGCGACCTCGCGATGGACGCGGCCGGCGCGGCGGCCGGCCTGCTCGCGTTCAGCTGTGTCCGCGCCCTACGGGGGCAGCGAAGCCGAAGGCATGTCCGATGATGTGGGCGGCGACGTCTTCGGAGGGGACGCTGTAGGCGCGGCGGCGCACGAGCTCCTTGAGCGCCTCGAGGCGCTGGGCCTCAACCTGGAGACTGTCGTCATGCTCACGTGTGCGCTGCGTGTCGGAGGGCGTCATCGCTGTGCTCCTTCGGCTGCTCACTCTGCGTATCGGATAGCCCATTGCCGGAGTTTACTAACCGGCGTAAACAGTTGAGACTGCGCAGATGATGGGTGCCCTTCTTCCCATAGAGGAGGCCGTCGACAGCGTCCTGGCGGCCGTGGTCCCGCTCCCGGCGGAGGAGGTCGCGCTGCTCGACGCCCTCGGCCGCGCCGCCGCCGCCGACATCGTCTCGGGCGAGCAGGTCCCATCCTTCGACAACTCCGCGATGGACGGCTACGCGCTGCGCGGTGACGAGCTCGGCGCCGGGCGCACGTCGTATCGAGTGACCGTCGAGATCCCCGCCGGGCGCCACGTGGCGGAGCCCGTCGGGCCCGGCGAAGCGGCCAAGATCATGACCGGCGCGCCTCTGCCCCCCGGTGTCGACACGGTCGTGCCGGTGGAACTCACGAGCCAGTCGGGCGACACGCTCACAGTGCGTGAGGCGGTGAAGCCGGCCGCCAACGTGCGCCGCGCTGGCGAGGACGTCGCCGTCGGCGACGTCGTCCTGCCGCGCGGCGCACGCCTCGGCCCGGCTGAGATCGGCCTTCTCGCCTCCGTCGGCGCCGACCCGGTCCCGGTCGCGAGGCGACCCCGTGTCGCCATCGTCGCGACGGGGAGCGAGCTGGTCGCCGCCCGGCCAGCCGGTCGGTCCCGGGCAGATCCGCAACTCGAACTCGTACACCGCGTACGGCCAGGTCCTCGCCGCCGGGGCGAGCCGGTCCTGCTCGGCATCGCCCGCGACGACCTCGACGAGACGCGCGCGGCTCATCGCCGCCGCCCTGGAGCACGACGTCGTGCTCACCAGCGGCGGCGTGTCGGTCGGCGAGTTCGACTTCGTCAAGCAGGTGCAGGAGGAGCTCGGCGTCGAGCGCCGCTTCTGGGGCGTGGCGACCAAGCCGGGCAAGCCCCTCGCCTTCGGGGTGCGCGGGCGCACCCTCGTCTTCGGCGTGCCCGGCAACCCGGTCGCCGCCATGGTGAGCTTCGAGCTCTACATCCGCCCGGCGCTGCTCGCCCTTCAGGGGCGCCACGACCTCTACCGGCCGTACGTCGTGGCCACGAGCGCCGAGCCGGTCGCGCGCAGCGAGGAGCGCGTCGAGGCGAGGCGCTGTCGCCTGCAGCGGCGCGACGGCGGTTGGGCGCTTCACGACCACCGGGCCGCAGGGCTCGGGGATCCTCCGCTCGATGGCGCTCGCCGACGGACTCGCCTTCGTCCCCGCCGGTCACCCCGGCGCCGAGGCCGGCGCGCGCTTCATGGTGCTTCTCCTCGACGGCTCGAGCGCCGAGCGCCCGCCGTACCCCTGAGCCGCGGTGCCGCCCCCGCGGGCGCAGCCGCTCGACGCAGCTCGAACGAGACCAGGCGGCCCCACACGATCAGCCGGTGGCTGGCGCTGTAGCGCGGCGTGCAGGTGGTGAGCACGAGCCCGTAGCCGCGGTCGTAGAGGACGCCGACGTCGTCCGGGCGGACGGTCGTCGTCTTCACGACCTCGTAGACGAAGCGCGCGTAGGGGGTCTCCATCACTATGCGGTCCCCGCGGCGCAGCGCGTCGAGGCGCGAGAAGGGCGCCCCGTACGTGGTGCGGTGTCCGGCGACAGCGAACGGCTCCCCTTCGCCGGGCAGCGGCGTGACCGCGTAGTGGACAGGGCCGTTGCGAAGCAGCACGCGGTCGTCGTCGGGGTCCAGCCCGCCGCGTGACGTGACGCCCTGCTGGACGACGCGGGCGAAGCCGAGCCGCGGGATCCTCAGCCGTCCCGACCGGGTCACCCGGCTCGAGGTCCTTGGCGAAGAGCCTCGCGAGGCGGCGTACCTCGACCTCCGGCGGGAGCTCGCGCTCGGGGCGCTTGTCCTGCGAGGAGCGGACCGCGACCTGGAAGGCGGCAGTCTCGCGCCCGTAGGCGTCGTCGAGACGGCCCTGCTGGACCGTGGTCAGGAGCCCCGACCAGAGAGGGTAGGCGAGAAGGATGCCCGCCGACCACGAGGAGCAGGTCGGCGACGACGCGGCGCAGGTCGTGGCCGTGCTCGGCGGGCGGGCGCGACGGGGCAACGGCTCGCGGGTCCATGCACCCATGGTACGGTCGCGCCAGAGGGTCCGACAAGCGCCCCCGGGCGGCCGGGGAGCGTGTGCTAGACTGCGCCGGCCGCGAGGAGGAGACCGACGATGCGCACGTGCAGTGACGTCCACAACTACCTCGAGGAGCAGGGCGTGACGCACGAGATGCTTCCGCTCCCGGACAGCTCGGCGAGCGCCGAACGCGCCGCCGAGCTCTTGGGCGTCACGTCGCGCGAAGTCATCAAATCGCTCCTCTTCCTCGTCGACGACGTGCCGACGCTCGTGCTGGTGGCTGGCGACGCGCGCGTCGATCCCGCGGCGCTGGCCGCCGCGCTCGGAGCGCGCCGGGTGAGCCTGGCCCGCCCCGAGGAGGTCCTCGGGGCCACCGGCTACCGTGTCGGCGCGCGTGCCGCCCTGCGGTCTGGCGAGCGACCTGCCGGTCGTGGCGGACCCGGGGGCGTTCGCGCCGCCGGTCGTCTACTGCGGCGGCGGCGCGGAGGCGACGATGCTCAAGATACGCAGCGCCGACCTGAGGGCGGCTGCTCCACCCGCGGCTGCTGGAGATCACGGAGCGACTGACGTGGCGACGGCTCGAGCACACACTCGATCGGCACGGGCGGCCCGCTGGCTGTCCTGTCTCGCCGTGACCTGGAGCGTCTCGACGCCGCGGCCCTGGAGGTGCTTGCGGACGTCGGCGTGTCGATCCCGTCCGAGCGGGCGCGCGCCGGCCTGGCCGCCCGGGGGGCGGCCGTCGACGGCGCGCGCGTCCGGCTGCGTCCGGAGCTCGTGCGCGAGCTGGTGGCCCTGGCGCCGCCGCGCCTCACGCTGGGCGCGCGCGCGGCGGCGCCGCTCGTCACCGGGGAGCGCTCGCTGATCACTACCGACGGCTGCTGCGTCGAGATCTACGACCTGGAAGGCGGCGAGAAGCGCGGCACGGCGGCCGCCGACGTCGCCGACATCGCGCGCGTCGTCGACGCCATGCCCGAGATCGACTTCTGCTGGCCGGCGGTCAGCGCCCAGGATCGGCCCGCCGAAGTCCGCGGCCTGCACGAGCTGTACCTCGCCTTGACCGGCACCGGCAAGCACGTGCAGACCGTCACGGTGGTCGAGCCCCAGCATGGCAAGGGTCGCCGTCGGGATGGCGCGAGCGCTGTGCGGCGGGGAGGACGAACGCCTGCGTGCCGAGCCGCCCATCTCCGCCCTGCTCGGCACGGTGACGCCGCTCGGCAACGACGCCGGCACGCTCGAGGCGGGCCTCGAGTTCGCCGCCGCCGGCATCCCCATCGGCTTCGTGACGATGCCGATGGGCGGCTCGACGACGCCCATCACGATGGCCGGCTCCCTCGTCGTCGGCATCGCCGAGGCGCTGAGCGCCGTCGCCGTGATCCAGGCGGCGTTCCCCGGCGCCCCGGTGTTCGTCTGCTTCATCCCCAGCATCATGGACCTGAAGACAGGGGACTTCACCGGCGGCGCCCCGGAGGACACCGTCATGGCCGCCGCCGCCGCCGATATCGGCCGCTTCTACGGACTGCCGACGCAGTGCGGCGTCAACGCGTCCGGCGCCAAGGAGCCCTCATGGCAGTCGGCGCTCGACGACACGACGACCACCCTTCTCTCGCTGGCGACCGGGGTCGACATGCTCACCGGCGTCGGCATGGTCGCCGGAGGGCGCATCTTCTCGTACGTCGAGATGGCCCTCGGCGCGGACACCGTCTCACGGGCGCGGCGCCTGGCGGCGGGGCTCGATCTGACGGCGCTGGGCGGGCCGGCGGCGCAGGCTGCGCCGGCCGCCGGCCCGCCCAACGCCGGTCAGGCGGACGCCTGACGACCCGGTCGAGCGGGCGCGCGAGCGGGTGCGGGCGATCCTCGCCGAGCATCGCCCGCCGCCGCTTGCGCCGGAGGTCGACGCCGCGCTGCGTCGCCTCGCCCAGATCCCCTGAACTCGTCCTGCTCGCCCGGCGGACGTCCCCCGGGGTGCCCCGTGTGGGTCGCCTGGTCGCGGGTCATGCGCTATAAACGGGCCGCCACCAGCTGCGCCGAGGGGCGCGGCGAGCAGCCCCCAGGCACGCGGCGGAGGTGTCCGTCACGCGACGCACGGTCCGTGCGCCTCCCGGGGGCGACCTGCGGAAAGGACGGCACGATGAGGACGAAGCGGATCCGCGGCGCCGTCTCCGTCGTGCTTCTCGTGCTGTGCCTCCCGTTCATCGTCGCCGCGTGCGACGGCGGCGCCGCGGACGACGGGCTCGCGGGGACGGCCGTGGAGCGCGCCCAGAGGATCCTCGGCGCCGCCCCCACCGGCGTCGCCGCGACGGTCGTCGAGCGCGGCTCGATGGTCGTCGCCAACGACGCCGACTACGCGCCGCAGAGCTCGGTCGACGAGATCCACCGGAGAGCTGGTCGGGTTCGATGTCGACGTCGCCAAACGCGTCGGCGAGATCCTCGGCCTGGAAGTCAGCTTCAAGAACCCGGAGTGGGAGACCGTTCCCGCCGGCCTCAAGCAGAAGCGCTTCGACGTCTCGATCGGCTCGATGCCGATCACCCCGGAGTACGACGCATTCGTGGACTTCACGCGGCCCTACTCCTCGCACGCCCGCCCAGGTGTTCGTGGCGAACGGGGGGTCCGCAGATCGAGAGCGTCGACGACCTCGCCGGCAAGACCGTCGGCGTCGGCATGGCGACGACCTACTACGACTTCCTCACGCAGAACACCGACGCCGTCGTGAAGGCCTACGCCACTGACGCCGACGCCCTCCCCGACCTGAGCAACGGTACGCTCGACTTCGTGCTCACGGCCGGCCCGACGGGCCAGCAGGCGATCCTCGAGGGCCAGCCGATCGAGCCCTCGGGCACGCCGCTCTTCCACGAGAGACCTCGGTATCGCCGTCGCCCAGGGCGAGAGCGACTGGGTCAAGCTCCTCGACTACGCGGTCGCCGAGATGCACCGGGACGGGTCGCTCAGCGACCTGTCCAAGAAGTGGTACAACGACCTGGACCTCACGGTCGGCTACTGAGACCACAGGGTCGTCTGCGGCTCGACTCAGGCCACCCCGCGCTCGCGGTCGGCGGCCTCGACGATGGCGCGGATCTGCTTCGCCGCGTCGGGATCGAGCGGCTCGGGCTTGTGGCTCTCGATGATCTCGAGCGCCGCCGCCCTCGCCCGCCCGTAGAGATCTGACCCGCCGCGCTCCTTCCAGTCCTCGCGCACGCGGCGGTCGAGGTACTTCGGCATGCTCTGCTCGCGCATGTGGCGCATGGTCGCGTCGAGGCTAGAGGAAGTCGCCGAACGGCCCGACCGCGGCGATGTCCTCCACCGCCAGCGCCTCGTCGTCCACGCGGAACCCTCGCACCACGTACTCGATCATGGCCGCGATCTCGTCGTCGATGACGAGCTGTGCGCAATCGAAGGTGACTCCCGACTCGATCATCCCCGCGCCGTAGATCTGGTTGGCCCCTGCCAACGCAGCCGTCAGGCCCGTGAGCGTCTTCTCGTGACCGGTCTGGGCGTCACCGAGCTTCGAGTCCGCCTACAACCCGGCCACGAAGCTCGGGATCAGGTACCGTCGCGCCATCTGGGCCGTGGCGGCGCTGAAGAGGGCGAGCTCGGGCGAGCCGACGCAGGCCGCCGCCAGCCGCAGGTCCATGGCGGTCGTCGACGAGCCGTAGTCGATCGGCGCGCCGCGCGTCGTGAGCTGCGACAGCGTGATGCCGGCGAGGACCTCGGCGTTGTGCTGCACGAAGGTACCGACGAGCGTCACCGGCGACGAGCCGCCCGACATCGCCATCGAGAGGCAGCCGCAGGGGATGCCGTGGCGGGCGCACTCGACGATCACCTCGGTGGCGTCGCGCGGCAGCTTGAGCGGGCTGACCGGGCAGACGCCGAAGCCGACGATGGGGTTGTCGCGCAGGGCGTCCTCGTCGCCGACGATGGCCTTGGCCATCTCGATGACCTTGCGCACCTCCCACGCCGAGGTCGACTCCGTGCCCGACGGCCTTCGACGTGTTGTGCAGGGCCGCCTCGGTGCCGTGCAGGACGGCGGTCTCCTGCGGCCGGTCGGTCGGGCTTCCGGCCGGCTCGTACATGTCGATGTTGTCGAGGGCGTCGACCAGGCGGGCGATCTCGGCGACGTCCTGCAGCACGGGCTCGCGGTGCTCGCCGGTGCGCAGGTCGTTGACCATGATGCCCTCGTCGAAGTTGCAGAACGAGACGCGACCGGGCTCGAGCACGATGCGCTTCTCCGGGTCGCGCGCCCCGCGCACCATCTTCGCCGGCGTCGAACGGATCGCGTCCTCGACGACGTGCGGCGGGATCTTGACCATGCGCGTCTCGCGGTCGACCCGGCAGGCGCCGTCGCTGAAGATGTCCATCGCCTCGTCGTCCTCGACCCAGACCCCGGTGCGCTCGAGCACCTCGAGGGTGGCGAGATGGATGTCGTCCATCTCGGCCTCGGAGAACACGTTGAGGCTGAGGCCGCCGCTGCGCAGATTGCCGGCATGCAGGTTCCGTTTCATCGGGCTCCCTCCTGTCGGCGGAGAGGCTACGGCGGCGGGGCGCGGCCGTAAAGGCCCCCGCCCCGCCGCGCGCGAAGTTCGCCCAGACACGCGAGCCGCGACATGCGCGGCCGCGCGAGGTTCGCCCAAGAATCCGGATCGCCAAGCGGCCAGGCGCGTGACCCGCCGCCGCGCTTTCCCTCCACGCCCTCGCGTCAGCAGAGAATGGAGACCGCCGTCGGACCGACGCGCCCGCCGGGCAGCGGCGCCAGAGGAGGTGGCATGGATGAACAGGCCCGTCTGACCATCTGGGGCGACGACGCGTGCAGGCGCGTGCACGAGGCGACACTCGAGGTGCTCGCCGAGACCGGCGTCGACGTGCGGTACGCGCCGGCGGTCGAGGTCTTCGAGCGCGCCGGCGCGCAGGTCGACGGCACGCGGGTCCGCATCCCGGCGCGACTGGTCGAGGCGGCCATCAAGAGCGCGCCGCGCGGCTGGCTGCTCAAGCCGCGCGGCGGCGACACCGAGCCGCTCGTGCTGGACGCGCGGCACACCTACTGCGGCACGGGGTCGGACGTGCTCTACATCTGCGACCCCGACACACGCGAGCGGCGCCGCGTGCGCAAGGCCGACGTCGAGGGGCAGGCGGCCCTCTGCGAGAAGCTGCGCCACATCGACTTCGTCATGAGCATGGGCCTGCCCGAGGACGTGCCGCAGGCGGTCGACGACCTCGCCCAGGTCGACGCCATGCTGCGCGGCACGCGCAAGCCGCTGCTCGTGGCGCCGCGCGACGGGCACATCCTGGGGCGTATGAAGGAGATGTGCGCCGCGGCCGGCGAGGCCGACAGCTTCGGCATCTACGCGATGCCGGTGCCGCCGCTCATGTTCGACGAGGACGGCGCCAGCAAGGTGATCGCCTGCGCCGAGCTCGACATCCCGCTCATCTGGGCGCCGGCGCCGGCTGCCGGCACGACGGCGCCGGCGAGCATCGCGTCGGTGATCGTCGTCGCCAACGCCGAGACGCTCGCCGGCCTCGTCCTGAGCCAGGCGGTCAAGCCCGGCGCGCCGTTCGTCTGGGGCGTCGGCGTCGGGGCCATGAACATGCGCACCATGAACGAGGTGTACGCGTCGGCCGGTCCCATCCAGGGCTACCAGGCGCAGACCGACCTAGCCCGCTGGTACGACCTGCCCAGCTTCAGCTACGCGGCGCACAGCGACAGCAAGTCGCTCGACGAGCAGTGGGGCGCCGAGGCCGCGATCACCGCGGTGACCGGCCTGCTGTCACGGGCGACCCTGCTCCACGACGTCGGCTATCTCGAGGCCGGCCTGCAGGGCAGCTACGAGTCGATCCTGTTCGGCGACGAGCTCATCGGCTACGCGAAGGCGTTCATGAGCGAGCTCAGGGTCGACGACGAGGCTCTGGCGCTGGACGAGATCAAGGCCGTCGGGCCGGGCGGCAATCACTTGGCCCGGCCCTACACGCGCAAGCACTTCCGCGAGATCTGGCAGAGCGACCTTTTCGACACCTCGCGCCATGCCCACTGGGTGGAGGAAGGCTCGCCGACGCTCGTCGACCGGCTCAGGCGCGGGTCGCGGCGCTGCGCGCCGAACCTCGCGCCTTCGAGCTGACTGCCGCCGCGAAGGCCGAGCTCGACCGCATCCTCGCCGAGGTGGAGGAGAGCCGCCCGGGGGCCTGACTCCCGGGACAGGGGGGCGTCCAGCCTCGGGCAGCGTGCGTCTGGCCGCGCGTCCTCCGCGGGGTCGAAGGTGCTGGCTAGGCCGCGCGCACGGGCGCCTGGACGAGCACTTCGAGTGGCAAGCCGAGTCCCTCGTGCAAGGCGCGGATCATGCGCAGGCTCAGCGACCTCTTGCGGGCGAGCACTTCGGAGACCCGCGAGCGGCTGCCGAGGTACAGCTCCAGATCCCGACGCGTCAGGCCGCGCTGGTCCATGACGAAGAGGATGGCGTCGACAGGGTCTGGCAGTTCGACGGACCACCGGCGCTGCTCGTAGATCTCGATCACGAGTGCGAGGAGCTGAAGCTCGTCAGCCTCCGGCGACCCCGGCTCAGGATCCAGCTCGAGCAGCCGGTCAAGATCGAGCAGGGCCGCGTCGTGGTCCTCGTCGGTGTGGATGATGCGTGCCACCACGACCTCCTAGAGCTTCCAGTGATCGTACTCGGCGTGCGTGCCGACTTGCAGGACGCGTACGATGCCGCGCCTGAAGTCGATTCGCGCTGCCAAGCGGTAGTCGTTGCCTTTGAGGTCGAACACCATGATCCCGCCACCGACCACACTCGCCCTGGGGAACACCGCCAGCACGTCGAGCGGGCGACCCCAAGACGCCGCGGTGGTCAAAGCGAGCCATGACTCGCAGCTCCGACGCGCGTCGGCGTGCGCTCTCATGAACGCGACGAGTTCGCGGCGGCCGACGACACGCATGCTTCAGCGGTGTCGGGCAGCGCCGAGGTTCGGACGCGTCGCCCCTGTTCCCAATCTGGGAACACGATACCTCGCGAGAGCGGCGAAGACAAGCATGGCACGATGCTGAGGGGATCACGTCCGGTCGGCAAGGGTGACGACATCCGCAGGGGCTCACGATCGCATTCCCTGCCGGTGGACGGTACGTGGGCGCGCCACGCGCGCCTGCGACCTGTGACTGCCGCGCCCAGGCGCGGCGTTCGTCCGGCGGCTCAGGCCAAGGGATGCACGACCTTGGTCGTGCACGAGCTGGCCCACCCGGTCGAGACGGCCGGGTAGAGCGTGTCGAAGGCGAGCTCCTCGCCGAGCTTCACGGGCGGACCAGCCTCGGTGACGTCGAGCACGAGGTGGTCAGAGCTCGCTCCGACGACGGTCACGCCCGCCCGCAGCGGCTTCAGGCTCGACGTGCGCAGATCGATCTCGCCGAGGGCGACGATCGCGCGGCGCCGGACCCCGAGATCGGGCCACTCGTGCACCTCCATGAAGGCGTCCGGCCCGATCTCGCCATCCGGCTTCGAGGGCTTCTCCTTCACCTCGATGACCTCGGCGTAGACCTTGAACGCGTCCATGTAGGGCATGGGCAGATCGGCCCAGGTCGAGAAGTCGGTGCCGGTGAGGATCGCCTCGCCGACGCGGAAGTGGTTGAAGGCATGACGGCACGTGACCTGACTGGACGAGGTGCAGGTTGCCTGAGTGCCCGCCCGAGACGAGGCGGAAGCGGATGCCCAGCTCGCCCTCGACCTGATCGACGACGGCGGCGAAGGCTTCCTGGTTCTCCGCGGTCGGAAGGACGCCGCACAGGCAGTTCAGCGCGGTGCCGATGCCGGCGAGTTCAATGCCCGGCAGCGCGAGGAGGGCGCGACAGGCGGCGACCGCATCCTCGGGCAACACGCCCTCGCGGCGGTCGCCGCTCTCGACCATGAGGATGAGCTCGTGCGTCTTGCCCGCGGCGGCGGCGGCGGCCGAGAGGGCGCGGGCGGTCTCGACCTCGCTCACGAGGCTCAGGTCGCAGAGGCGCACGACGCCGGCTGCCTCGCTCAGGGTCGGGAGGCGCAAGAGGAGGACCGGCGCGGTGATACCCGCGTCACGCATCCGGGCGACGTTTGCGAGGCGCGAGTCGGCGAGCATGGTGCAGCCGCCGGCCAGCATGGCGCGGGCGACCTCGGGCTCGCCGCAGACGCACTTCGTCACCCCGGCGACCTCGATGCCGTGTCGCGCGCAGAGCTCGGTCACCGCCGCCGCGTTGGCGCGGATGCGCTCGCAGTCGACCTCGATCCTCATGGCCTTCGACCTCCTTCGCCGCCTGCGCCCTACTGTACGACGCCGCGACCGGAGCGGCGACCGGCCGATCCAAGGGCCGCCGAGCCCCCCTCCGCCAGGCTCTGCGGCGGCTGCGCGGCGCGGTCACCCGGTGGTAGAGTGACGGCGATGTCCGCCGCGTCCGTGAGCCACATCTACTTCATGCACGGCTCCTGAGCCTCGGGCCGCCGCGCCTGGTGCGCCGCGGCCTCGCCGCCGCCGCCAGTCGCCACGCCCTCGTCCCGCCGAACCCGAGGAGAGGCCGCGAGGAATGACCCGGCTGAGACCACGATGACAGACCCCCGCTCCGCACCCGCGAGACCGCGCGGCCCCGAACTGCGCCTGCTCGCGCCCGAGGACGTCGCCCGCGTGCGGGCCGCGGCGCTCGACCGGCTGGCGAGTGACGGCGTCGTCCCGGCATCCCACGAAGCTCGCGACGCGCTGCTCGCCGCCGGCGCGAGCGAGGCCGACGGCGGCGCGCTGCGCCTGAGCGCCGAGCCTGGCGGAAGAGGCCGCGGCGCGCGCGCCGAAGCGCGTCGTCCTCGGCGCGCACACCGAAGAGCTCGACGTCGTGCTCGAGCCGGGAGCGCGCCTGCTCGCCGCCGGCGGACCGGCCGCGCCGCAGGCGCAGCCGCTGGCCGGCGGCCCGTACGGCCCCGCCACGCTAGCGGACCTCGAGGCTGCCTGCCGGCTGGCCGACGCGCTTCCTGAGGTCGACGTGGTCGCGGGGCCTCCGGTGATGACGGCTCCCCTCGGCGACGAGGGCGCCAGACTGGCCGAGGTCGTCTGCGCCCTGCGCGCGACGAGGAAGCACGTCCAGGTCACGCACGCGGTCGGCGCGGCGACGTCCGCCGCGCTCGCCGATATGGCGGCGCGTTCCGCGCGGACGACGCGGCGCTGCGCCGCCGCCCGCCGCTCTCGCTGCTCGGCGGCCCGGAGTCGTTCGCGGCGGCCGCGGTCCTCGCGGTGCGCGGGATCCCGGTCGGCGTGCTCGTCGCTGCGCCCTCGGTGCGAGACGCCGACCGCGGGCCTGCGGCGGCGAGCGATCCCTCGCCCGCCGACGTCACCGAGGCGCTGGTCGCGTTCGTCGCGGACGTCCTCGCCGCGAACGCCGCCGTCCAGGCGCTGGCGCCGGGAGCCGCGTACATCGCGCCCGTCTGGCCGGCGCTCGCGGGCCTGCCCACGACCGGCTCCGACGCGATGGCCTTCGTGGTCGCGGCGACACAGGTCCTGACGCACGCCGGGCTGCCTGCGGCCGCCGGCGCCTTCGCCACCTCCGCCCCTGCCCCCGACTGGCAGAGCTGCACCGACGGCTCGTTCGCGGCGCTCAGCGGCGTTCTCGCCGGCGCCGCCCTGCTGTCCGGCGCCGGCACTCTGCGCGGCGCCACCGCCTTCTCGCCCGCGCAGCTCGTCGCCGACGCCGAGATCTTCTCGTGGTGCGCGGCGATCGCCGCCGGCATCGAGGTCGACGACGAGACGCTCGCCGTCGAGGCCATCAAGCAGGTCGGCGTCTGCGGCGACTTCCTCGGCCAGAAGCACACCCGGCGGCACATGAAGGACGTGTGGCGGCCGCGGCTGCTCGACCGCGCGTCGTGGGACGCCTGGGTGGCCGGCGGTCGCCAAGGCGCGGCCGAGAGGGCGGCCGAGCTCGCCGGCACGCTGCTCGCCGGACACGAGGCCGAGCCGCTCGACGCCGAGCCGGTGGCCACGCTCGAACGCATCATCGCGACCTCCGGTCTGTAATAATCCGATGCGGTCCTGAATCCGGCGCCGGCGGGCTTCGCCGGCCGGCGCCGCACCCGCACCTGACGATCCGCAGCTTGGGCCGGGAGCCCGGAGAAGGAGTCGAAGACGATGGCCAGGCACTACCGCGAGATACCCCTCTTCAAGGATGTGACCGACGAGCAGTGGAACGACTGGCACTGGCAGGTACGCCACCGCCTCAGCACGGTGGAGGACCTCGATCAGGTCCTGCATCTCACGGACGAGCAGCGCGTCGACCTCGAGCGGTGCATGGGGAGGTTCCGCGTCGCCGTGACGCCGTACTACGCCTCGCTCATGGACCCGGACGACCCCTCGTGCCCGGTCCGCCAGCAGGGCGTTCCGACGCCGGCCGAGCTTACCGTCGGCGCCGCCGACATGCAGGATTCGCTGAGTGAGGCCGTCGACTCGCCGACCACCCTGATCACGCACCGCTACCCGGACCGCGTGCTCTTCATCACCACCGAGATGTGCTCGATGTACTGCCGGCACTGCACGCGACGCCGCATCGTCGGCGAGCACGAGGGCGCCGTCTCCGACCAGGACTTCGAGAACGCCTTCACCTACATCCGGCGCAACCCCGAGGTGCGTGACGTGCTGCTCAGCGGCGGCGACCCGCTGACGCTGTCGGACGAGCGCCTCGAGTGGCTGCTGCAGGAAGTGACGGCGATCCCCCACGTCGAGATCGTCCGCATCGGCTCGCGCATGCCGGTGGTCTGCCCGCAGCGCGTCACGCCTGAGCTTTGCGCCATGCTGCGCAAGTACCACCCGCTGTACCTGAACACGCACTTCAACCACCCCAAGGAGATCACCCCCGAGTCGAAGCGCGCCTGCGAGATGCTCGCCGACGCCGGCATCCCCCTGGGCAACCAGTCGGTGCTCATGAAGGGCATCAACGACTGCGGCAAGGTGATGAAGCGTCTGGTGCACGGCCTCGTGCAGATCCGCGTCAAGCCCTACTACTACTACCAGTGCGACCTTGCCGAGGGGACGGGCCACTTCCGCACCTCGGTGGCCAAGGGCATCGAGATCTACGAGAGCCTGCGCGGCCACACCACCGGCTTCGCCGTGCCGACCTACATCATCGACGCCATCGGCGGCGGCGGGAAGACGCCGGTGATCCCGAGCTACATGATCTCGCAGGCCGACCATCAGGTGATCCTGCGCAACTACGAAGGCATCATCAGCAAGTACACGGAGCCGGACGGACTACGTCTCCGACTGTCACTGCGAGGACTGCGAGGCCGAGCGCGAGCGCCTCGGCGTGGCACGGCTGTTCGACGTCCCGAGCCGACGCTCGGGGACGTGTGGGCGGCGCGCTGGAAGAAGGTCGAGGACCGCAAGGCCCTCATGGCCGACATCCACACCGAGCCGTTCAAGGTCGTGCACTGACAAGACGCTGACCCGCGGCGCGGCGCACGCCAGGAGGAACGCATGGCCAAGGTCTTCGTCGAGCCGATCGGGGTGACGTTCGAGGTCGCCGAGAGCGAGACGCTCATGGACGCGCTCACGCGCGTCGCGATCGAGGTGCCCAACGTCTGTGCCGGCCGCGGGACGTGCGGCAAGTGCCTCGTGCGGCTCGGCGCCGGCGAGCTCACGCCGCCGACGGAGATCGAGCGGCGCAAGGTGCCCGAGAAGCTGCGCGACGCCGGCTGGCGCCTGGCCTGCCAGGCGCACCCCACGTCGTCGCGCGTCAGCATCGAGGTGCGCGAGACCAGCGGCCGGCGGCGCATCCTCACGACGAGCCGGCTTCACCACGGCCGCCCGCACCCCGCGGTCACCCGGGTCACCGCGGAGCTCGACCCGCCGGTCATCGGCGACGCGCGCAGTGACCTCGAGCGCGTGCAGGCCGTGCTGGACGGCGTCGAGGTCCCCTTCCGGGCGCTGCGGGAGATCCCCGACGTCCTGCGCGAGCACGGCTGGCGGGCGACGTTCACGCGCTACGGGCGGCGCCTGATCGACGTCGAGACGCCGGAGGCGGCCGACGTCCCGTACGGCGCCGCCGTCGACATCGGCACCTCCAAGATCATCGCCTACCTCTTCGACCTGGTCCGCGGTGAGCAGGTCGACGCCGAGGCGGTCGAGAACCCGCAGATGCGCTACGGCGAGGACGTCGTGAGCCGCATCGCCCAGGCGACGCACGAAGGGCGCGCGGAGCTCGCCGCCGCCGCGCGCGCCGGCATCAACCAGTGCCTCGGCGCGCTCTACGAGCGGCAGGGCATCGCGCCGCGCCACCTCTACGACATGACCGTGGTCGGCAACACGGCGATGCACCATCTGGCCCTGGGCCTGCCGGCCCAGGGCCTGGGCGCGGCGCCGTACGCGCCGGTCGCGGCCGAGCCCGTCACGGTGCGCGGCGCCGACCTCGGCATCGACATGAACCCCGAGGGCGGCGTGCACTTCCCGCCGCCGATCGCCGGCTTCGTCGGCTCCGACGCGCTCGCCGTGATCGCCGCCACTCGACTGGCCGGCAAGCGCCGGCCGTCGCTCGCCGTCGACATCGGCACGAACACCGAGATCGCGCTCGTGCACGACGGTCAGGTGACCGTGACGAGCTGCGCCTCGGGTCCGGCCTTCGAGGGCTACCAGATCGCTCACGGCATGAAGGCGGTGGCGGGAGCGATCGAGAAGGTCCGCCTGCACCAGGACGGCCGGCCGGCGGTGATCGCGACCATCGGCGGCTCCCAGCCCATCGGCATCTGCGGCTCCGGCGTGGTCGACCTGCTCGCCGAGCTCGTGCGCACCGGGCGTCGTCGACCGCAGCGGGCGCATGACCACGCACCCGCTGGTACGCAAGGGCGAGAACGGGGCCTCCGAGTACCTGCTCACCTCGGGGCCGACCGGCGAGATCGTCTTCACGCAGCACGACGTGCGCGCGCTGCAGCTCGCCAAGGGAGCGATCGCGACGGGGTGGGCGCTGCTGCTCGAGAGCCTCGGTGTGGGCCTCGACGACCTCCATCGCGTGTACGTGGCCGGGGCCTTCGGCAACTACCTCGACCTGGGCCACGCTCAGGCCATCGACCTGCTGCCGCCGGTGCCCAAGGACCGCGTCGTGTTCGTCGGCAACGCGGCGGGCGTGGGCGCGCAGATGGCGCTCATCGACGTGCGCGCGCGCCGGCGCATGGCGCAGCTGCGCACGCGCATCTCCTTCCTCGAGCTGGCGACGAACCGGGACTTCCAGGAGGCCTTCGCGGCGCGGCTCGGGTTCCGAGCCGTTGGCTGAGGCCGGCCCCTCGCGGGGGTCGACGGCGGCGACGCCTGCCCGGCCGTGACGGGCTTGGGCCACAGCCGCTGGCGCGGCTACGGCGAGACGTTCTCGGCCGCCCTCGTCAACGGCTCCATCGGGACGATCGTGAGCTACGCGACCATGCCGGTCGTCATGCTCGTGTCGCTGCGCATGGCGTTCGCCGCCGGCGCCCTGGCCCTGGTGCTGGGTCTCCGGCGCGCCTGGCCGCGGCCCAGGGACAGGGCGACGGCCTGGCGCCTGGTCCTGCTCGGCCTCGTCCTTGCCGCCAACCTGACGTGCTACTTCATCGCCATCCGCGAGACCGGCGTGGCCGTCGCGATCTTCACGTCTTACCTCGCGCCCGTGTACGTCGCCGTCGTGGCCCCCCGCTTCACCGGCGGCCGCACGGAGCCCGTCGTGGTCGTCGCCCTCGTCGTCGCCCTGGCGGGCATGGTGACGATCCTCGTGCCCGGACTGCGCGGCGCCGGCCTGGACCCCGGCGGCCTCGCCGCCGGGGTCGCCGCCGGCGCCTTCTACGCGATCTACCTGCTGCTGAGCAAGAGCCTCCGTCGCGCGGGCCTGGAGGGCACCGGCATCGTCTTCGTCATCGCCGCCATCACCGCGGTGGTCCTGCTCCCGTGGGGTCTCGCTCAGAGCACGTCCGCGGACTTCACCGCCGTCAACGTGCTCATGGCGGCGATCCTCGGCGTCGTGACGACGGCGCTCACCTTCAGCCTGTTCATCGACGGGATGCACTTCGTGAAGGTTCAGCACGCCTCGATCATGGGCTACATCGAGCCGGTGAGCGCCCCGCTCTACGCCTTCCTCATCCTCGGTCAGCGGCCGTCGGGCTGGACACTCGCCGGCGGCGCCCTCATCGTCGCCGCCGGCGTCCTCGTCGTCGCGCTGGGCAAGGCCGAGGAGGAGGTGTACGGGTGACGCCGCCGGAGGGGAAGGCAGCGCCGGCGGGCGACACGCGCCGGGCGGTCCGTCGACCGGCCACCGTCCTCGAGGGGTACGCCCTCGTCGCCGCGAGCTTCCTGATGTGGGGCGCCATCGGCGCCCTGGTGCGGTACTCGACGATGCCCGCAAGCGCGCTCAACGTGTTTCGCATGGTCATCGGCTCGCTCATCGTCGGCGCGGTCTTCGCGCGCCGCGAGACGCTCGCCGAGGTGCGCCGCGCCGACGTCTGGCCACTCATATTGACCATGGGCGCGTTCAGCTCGTGCACCATCCTGTTGTTCTTCGTCGCCATCAGGCTCACCGACGTGGCGATCGGCATGTTCCTCCTGTTCACGGCCCCGGTGTACGTGGCGCTTCTGGCGCCGCGGTTCATGCACCAGCGCCCGGACCGCATCGTCTATCCAGCGCTGGTCGTCGCCCTCGCGGGCATGGCGACGATCCTGCTGCCCGGCATCTTCGGCGCCGAGAAGGTCTCCGCGGCCGGGATCGCCTGCGGGGTCGCGTCCGGCATCCTCTACGCCTGCTATGCCTTGGTGACCAAGAGGCTGCTGCGCAAGGCGCGCAGCACCACGGTCGCGCTGGGCGAGATGGCCCTCGACGCGGTCTTCTTGCTCCCGCTGGCCGCCTGGCAGGTCCTCGGCGCCGGGTACCACTTCACGCGCAACGACTGGATCGCCGGCCTCGTGCTCGGCGTCCTGTGCACGGCGATCCCCTACGTGCTCTACGCGGAGGGTCTGCAGAGGATCCGCGTGGAGCACGCCTCCATCCTCGGCTACCTCGAGCCGGTGAGCGCGCCGTTCTACGCCTTGCTGCTGCTCGGCGAGGCGCCGGAAGCGGGGACGATCGTCGGCGGAGCGCTGATCGTCGCCGCCGGCGTCCTCGTGGTCGTCTTCGGCCGCCCCGAGGCGGCTACCGAGCCGGGGCCAGGAGGGACGGGACCGTGAGGGACCGATCCGCCTCGGGCTACGCCCTCGCCGGCGGCGCCCTCATCGTCGCCGCCGGCGTCCTGATCCTCCTCTGGGGCGAGCGCGAGACCCCCGGCGTGGAGCTGCCGACGTGAGGCGGCAGGGCCCGACCCGCTCGCGCCCGAGTGGGGTGCCGGCGCGCCCGCTTTTCGATAGGCTTCGAGGGGAGGCGACATGACCCGCGTGCCCGTCTCATCCGCAGCACCGTCCGACCCGCACCGCTGCCGGGTCTTCCGCCCGCTACCGTCGCACCTCCCGCGCTGAGTCGCTGAAAGGAGCCCGCACCATGAAGCACGTCGAGAGCGCCCCGAAACTCAAGCTCGCCAGGTCCATGGCGATGCTCGAGGACGCCCAGCGTCTCACCCCGGGCGGCGTCGGCGGCATCCGTCGCCCGTACAACTTCGTCATCGGCGAGTACCCCGTCTTCATCACCCACGGCAAGGGCGGGCACATCTTCGACGTCGACGGCAACGAGTACATCGACATGCTCTGCGCGTACGGGCCGATCATCCTCGGCTACGTGGAAGACGAGATCAACGACGCCGCCCGGGCGCAGATGGAGAAGGGCTTCTGCTTCAGTCTGGTGCAGCCGCTGCAGAACGAGCTCGAGGAGCGGCTGGCCGACATCATGCCCTGCGGCGAACAGACGATCCTCGTGAAGACCGGGTCGGACGCGACGAACGCCGCCGTCAGGGCGATGCGTGCCCACACCGGCCGCGACAAGATCGCCCGCTGCGGCTATCACGGCTGGGGCGACTGGTGCGTCGAGCACCACGGCGGCGTGCCGCAGGCCGTGTGGGAGCTTACGAAGGAGTTCGAGTACGGCGACATCGCCGACCTCGAGCGCGTGTTCGCCGAGAACCCCGACGAGATCGCCGGCGTGATCATCACGCCGGTGGGCCACCCGATGGCGAAGCCGATCATCCCGCCGCCGGACGGCTACCTCCAGGCAGTCGTCGACCTGGCCCACAAGAACGGCGCCGTGGTCACCTTCGACGAGATCCGCACCGGCTTCCGCGTCAGCATGGGCGGCGCCAGCGAGCGCTACGGCGTGACCCCCGACCTCACGACGGTGGGCAAGGCCATGGCGAACGGGTACTCGATCGCCGCCCTGGTCGGCAGGCGGGAGATCCTGAACGTGTACGTCAAGGGCGCCTTCCTGAGCTCCACCTACTTCCCCAACAGCCTCGAGATGGCGGCGAGCATGAAGTGCCTCGAGGTCCTCGAGCGCGAGAAGGTGCAGGACGCGATCTGGGAGCGCGGCACGCGCTTCCTCGACAGGCTCGGCGCGATCGTCGACGCCTCCGGCGTCCCGGTGACCAAGAGCGGCATCCCGCCGATGCCGTTCCTGACCTTCGACCACGTCGACGACCACTACAAGGAGCGGCGGACGGAGTTCTACACGCAGTGCATCCGCCGCGGCCTGTTCGTGCAGCCCTACCATCACTGGTACATCTGCTACCGCCACACCGAGGCCGACCTCAGCAGGGCCCTCGACGGTGGTGGAGGAGAGCCTCGCCTACGTGGCGCAGGAGTATCCCCACAGCGCATGATCGGGTCGTGAGCCCAGAGACCAGGGGGAGGACGATGGACAAGCTCATCATCACCGTCGCCGGGGTGGGCGCCGAGACGACCAAAGAGGCGCAGCCCGCGCTGCCCATCTCGGCGCAGGAGATCGGCGAGGACGCGGCCCGCTGCCGTGAGGCCGGCGCGAGCATCTACCACCTGCACGTGCGCCGGCCCGACGGCACCCCGACGCAGGACAGGGACGTCTTCGCCGCCGCGGTGGCGGCGATCCGCGAGCGCACCGACATCATCATCCAGACCTCGACGGGCGGCGCCATGGGCATGACCGCCGACGAGCGCCTGCAGCCCCTCGAGTTGAACCCCGAGATGGCGTCGCTCACCACCGGCACGGCCAACTTCGGCGACGAGGTGTTCTTCAACGACACCGCGCTGATGAAGGAGTTCTACACGCGCATGCAGGCCAAGGGCGTGCGCCCGGAGTTCGAGATCTTCGAAGCCGGTCAGATCGACAACGCCCTGCGTCTCGTGAAGCAGAACGGACCGGCCGGGCCGCTCATGCACTGGGACCTCGTGCTCGGCGTCCCGGGCAGCATGAGCGGCGAGCCGCGCAACGTGGCCTTCCTCGTCGACCGGCTGCCCGACGGTTCGACGTGGACGGCGACCGGCATCGGCCGCTGGCATCATGCCGGTCACGATGACGGCGCTGGCGCTGGGCGGCAACGTGCGCCTCGGGCTCGAGGACAACATCTACTACCACAAGGGCGTCCTGACCGCGGGGAACGCCGAGCTGACGGCGCGCGTCGCGCGGCTCGCGGCCGAGTGGGGGCGCGAGTGCGCGACCCCGGACGAGGCGCGCCGCATCCTCAAGCTCGCGCCGTACGACAAGTAGACGCCGTGGGCGCGGCACAACCCTGACAACCGAACTTCCCCTGCTCCCACGGAAAGCGGCGCTCCCGGGGGTACACTTGTCCTGAGCGAGAGTGAGTCTGTTCAACGCGGGTCAGGAGCACTGGTGGCCTTCGGGTCGAAGAAACGCACGTCGGGATACGGCGAGGCCGAGCTGCTGCGCGGGCTGGTGAACCTCGCCAGCGAGGTGCAACGCAGCCCCGAGCTCGACGGCATCGTGCGCGCCGTCGCCACCACGGTGACCCAGACCTTCGGCTATCGCGAAGCGGCCGTCTACCTCGTCGACGACGACGGCGTCACCTTTCGCGCCCAGGCGACGGTCGGCGAGCACCCCGACTACGACGCCGAGATCTTCGCCCGCCCGGTGCCCAAGCGCATCTGGGACGAGCTCTTTCTCGAGCGCTACCAGATGGGCTCGTCCTTCTTCGTCGACCACCGCCTGCACACGTGGACCGACGAGCAACTCCACTACCTGCCGCCGCTCCCGCTCGGCAAGCGTGCCGACGACGAGTGGCACGAGGACGACGACCTCCTCGTGCCCCTCTACGACAAGCGGCGCCGGCTCATGGGCGTGCTCGACCTCTACGACCCCGCCGACAAGTCCGTCCCGAAGCTGGAGCAGATCAAGGCGCTCGAGGTGTTCGCCGCGCACTCCGCCGTGGCGATCGAGAACGCGCGTCAGTACGAGGAGCTCGAGAGCACGAGCACGGAGCTGCAGCGCCAGCTCCAGCTCCGCCACCAGCTCCTCAACCTGAGCACGGCGCTGCTCTCGACGCTCGACCAGAGAGACGTCTTCGCGCTGATCACGTCGATGCTCAAGCAGATCGTCGACTACGACACCATGGACATCCGGCTCGTCGACGAAGAGGCGCACGAGCTCGTCGCGATCTACGCGCGCGACGAGAACGCCGACGAGATGCTCGGCTTCCGCAGTTCGCTCGACGAGGGCGTGAGCGGCTGGGTCGTGCGCCACAACGAGGCGCAGCTCGTCAACGACATGGACCACGACCCCCGCGCGGTCTTCGTCCCCGGCACCGAGGAGGGCGAGCCGCAGGCCTCGATCATCGTGCCGCTCAACGTGCGCGGCAAGGTCACCGGCGTCCTCAGCGTCGATCGCCTGCACGGGCACACCTTCGACGAGAACGAGCTCGAGCCCGCGAAGCTCTTCGCCAACATGGCGGCGATCGCCATCGAGAACGCGCGGAGCTACGAGGACATGGAGCGCCAGGCGATCAGCGACGGCCTCACCGGCATCCACAACTACCGCCACTTCCGCGACACGCTCAAGGCGACCGTCAGCCGGGCCGAGCGCTACGACGAGACCTTCTGCCTCCTCATGATGGACCTCGACCACTTCAAGGCCGTGAACGACACCATCGGACACCAGGCCGGCGACGACGTCCTGCGCGCCGTGGCCGACGTGCTGCGCAGGTGCTCGCGTGAGTCCGACTACCAGGCCCGCTACGGCGGCGAGGAGTTCGTCATGCTTCTGCCGCAGACGGGCCTGAGCGAGGCGAGCACGCTCGCCGAGCGCGTCCGCAGCCAGGTCGCCGAGATCGACGTCGGGCACCCCGGGCTGAACGTCACGATGTCGATCGGCGTGGCGTCCTTCCCCGACTCGGCGCGAGACAACGACGGCGTCCTCGCCGCCGCCGACGCGGCCCTGCTGCGCGCCAAGGCGCGCGGCCGCGACCGCGTCTGTCTGGCCGGCGAGGACACGACCCGTCTCGCGGCGGCGATCGAGGGCGACCTCGTCGACCTCGGGAGGCGGTTCGCGGAGGCACTCGGCCTGAGCGAGATCGAGACCGCGGGACTCGTCACCGCGCTCGCCGTCTACGAGGTCGACGCCGCGCTCACCGAGGAGGTGCAGACCATCCTCGGCACCGGCTCCGGGACGGGCGGCAACGGGACGGGCGGCAACGGCGGCCCTTCCGTCACGCACGAGGTCCGCCGCCAGGCCGTCGAAGCGCTCCTCTACGGGAACGAGCGCTGGGACGGCACGGGCTACCCGGAGGGCAGGCGCGGCAGCGCGATCCCTCGCGTGGCGCGCGCCTTCGCCGTCTGCCGCCAGTACAGGCAGTCCGGTCTCGATGCGGGCGGCGTCGCACAGGTGCGCTCGTCCGCCGCCCGCGAGCTCGACCCGCGCATGGTGCAGCGCTTCCTCACCATGCTGCGCGACGCCGTCGGATCGGCCGCCTCGCCGGCGGCCTGACGCACCCCGTCCGCCGAGACGTCGCACGACCCGGGCGTGGACGCGGCGCGCCTGTGGCATACTGGGCCCATGGACAACGTCACTCCCATGCGGGGTCCGCGGCGCCCGCCGTCCCGCCGCCGACCCGCGATCCTCGTCACCATCGTCGTCATCGTCATCCTCATCGCCTCCCTAGCTGGGCGGTTCCTCGGCCTCTACGTGGACTGGCTGTGGTTCGGGGAGGTCGGCCTGCGCTCCGTCTTCTGGACCGGCATCTGGTCGCGGCTCCTGCTGGGGATCGCCGCCGCCGTCCTCTTCTTCGTCATCGTCTATCTGAACGTCGAGCTCGCCCGCCGGCTCGCGCCGGCGTTCCGCACCAGCCCCGCCGGCGACGTGATCGAGCCGAAGAGCGAGCCCCTGCGCCGGCACGCCGGCGTGATCGGGCTCGCCGTCTCGGCGGTGATCGCCGTCGCCGCGGGCATCGCCGCGTCCTCCGCCTGGCTCGTCTTCCAGAAGGCGCTCAACGCCACCGACTTCGGCGTCGACGACCCCGTCTTCGGCCGCGACCTCGGCTTCTACGTCTTCTCGGTCCCCGCCTGGCACGCGGTGCAGGGCTTCGTGCTCTTCGCCCTTCTCGTCTCGCTCGTGCTCGCGGCGCTCATGCACCTCGTCCTCGGCGGCATCGACTACCGTGTCAAGGCGCCGGGCGCCGAGGGGCAGCCGCCTGCGGCCACCCCCACGCGGCCCGGCGCCTACGTGCGCTCGCAGGTCGACGTCAACCTGAGCGGCCGGGCCATCGCCCACCTCTCGGCGATCCTCGCCGCCGTCTTCGTCGTCGTCGGCCTGGGCCAGCTGTTCCGCGCCTGGGACCTGCTGTACTCGACCGCCGGCGCGACCTACGGCGCCGGCTACACCGACGTCGTCGTCCGTCTCCCGCTCACGCGCGTGACGATGGTGCTCGCCTTCGCCATCGCGGCGGTGCTCGTCTGGAACGTCTGGCGCCGCCGCCAGTGGTGGCCCGTCGTCATCGTCGTCTGGGTCGTCGCCCTGGTCGTCCTGCGCGGCATCGTCCCCGGCGTCGTCCAGTCCCTCATCGTCAACCCGAACCAGCTGGTGAAGGAGCGCGAGTACATCGCCAACAACCTGGCCGCGACCAAGGCCGCATACCAGCTCGAGCGCGGGGCCGCCAAGTCGCTGGAGATGAAGACCAAGATCACGCCGGCGGTGCTCAAGGACAACGCGCTCACCCTGCGCAACATCCGCCTCTGGGACCCCGACACCCTGGTCACGAGCTATCGCCAGCTCCAGCAGCTGCGGCCGTACTACTCGTTCGTCGACGCCGACGTCGACCGCTACACGGTCAAGGGCGTCTACACGCAGACCATGGTCTCGGCCCGCGAGCTGAACATCGCCGGCCTGCCCGAGCAGGCACAGACCTGGGTGAACCAGCACATCACCTACACGCACGGCTTCGGCGTCGCCATGTCGGCGGTCAACCAGGTGACCAAGGACGGTTCGCCGGACTTCCTCGTCCAGGACGTCCCGCCGCAGCTCGGTCGCCGGCCTCGAGATCGACCAGCCGCGCATCTACTTCGGCGAGGTGGGCACCGACTACACGCTGGTCAAGACCGAGCGAGCGCGAGTTCGACTACCCCGGTGCCTCGGGGGACGTCTACACCGAGTACGAGCGGCGCCGGCGGCATCCCGATCAGCGGCTGCGCTGACCAAGCTCGCCTTCGCGTGGCGCGAGCGCACGATCAAGTTCTTCACCACCTCGGCGATCGACGACGACAGCCGGGTCATCATCCGCAACAACATCGTCGACCGTGTGAGGACGGCGGCCCCCTTCCTGGCCCTCGACGGCGACCCGTACATGGTGATCGCCGACAAGCGCCTCTTCTGGGTCCAGGACGCCTACACCACGACCGACCGCTACCCCTACGCCACGCCGGAGGGCGACCTCAACTACATCCGCAACTCGGTCAAGGCCGTCATCGACGCCTACAACGGCACGATGCGCTTCTACGTCTTCGACGAGGACGACCCGCTGCTGCGCACCTACCGCGAGATCTTCCCCGACCTCTTCGCCCCGGCCGACGAGGTCCCGCAGACCCTGCTGCGACCACATCCGCTACCCCGAGGGCCAGTTCATGACGCAGGCGCGCGTCTTCGAGACGTACCACGTCGACGACCCGGACGTGCTCTACAACAAGGGCGACCAGTGGCAGATCCCCGAGAACGTCTCGCTGGACGACAACGGGCCGATGTCGGCCTTCTACGTGATCATGCGTCTCCCCGGCGGCGAGAAGGAGGAGTTCCTCCTGATCCTCCCGTTCACGCCCGAACACGCGGCCGAACATGATCTCGTGGCTCGGGGCGCGCTCGGACGGCGCCGGCTACGGCGAGTCGGTGGTCTACCAGTTCAGCGAGGGCACGACGCGTCTTCGGCCCGGCGCAGGTCGAGGCGGCGATCAACCAGGACCCGGCGATCTCGGCGCAGCGCTCGCTCTGGGACCAGCAGGGCTCGCGCGTGATCCTCGGCAACCTCATCGTCGTGCCGATCGAGGACTCGCTGCTCTACGTGCAGCCGCTGTACCTGGTCGGTGAGCAGACGCAGCTGCCGCAGCTCAAGCGCGTGATCGTCTTCTACCGGATGCCGAGCGAGGGCGGGCCAGCGGCGGCTCCGAGGGCGACGCCGAGCAGACCGTGGTCATGGCGCCGACGCTCGCCGAGGCGCTCGCCGACGCCTTCGGCGTGGCGCCGCCGATCGGGCCGCCCGGGACGGGCGGCGGTACCGGCGGCACCGGCGGCGGAACGGGCGCGGGGACGGGCGGCACCGGTGCAGGCACCGGCACCGGCCTGAGCGCCCGCGCCCTCGAGCTCGTCCAGCAGGCGGGCGCCCAGTTCGAGGCCGCGCAGGCGGCCGCAGCAGGCCGGCGACTGGGCCGAGTACGGCCGCCAGATCGACGCCCTGCAGAAGACGCTGCAGCAGCTGCAGCAGCTGCAGTAGCACCCCGGCTCGCGCCCCTCGCCCGCGCCCGCCCGCCTCCGTGGCCCCTAGACGGATGTTCCAGTTCACGCACGCCTTCCCGGTGGCATCGTCAACGGGTACTACTCCGGTCACAGCGACGGTAGGCACAGGCAGGGCCCGTCGAGGCCGGCGCGAAGCATTAAGGACGCCGCCACCGCGGGCAACACGAACGGCGACGGAGGCTCATGTTCGCGGGCGCATCGCCGATACAACGAGCAGACTATCCCTCGCTATCCGGAGGCAGGGTATGAAGCACCCACGCACGGCGAGGCGAAGCGGGCTTCAGCTTCGTCGAGCTGCTGGTCACCATCGTCATCGCCGGCATCGCCTTCGCGGCCATGGTGCCGCTGGCCCTGCAGGCGCAGAAGTCGAACTCGTCGGACAAGATGCGCAACCTCGCTCTGGGCATCGCCCAGGAGAGGCTGGAGAACGTGCGCCAGTTGGGCTACGAGCTCGTCATGGCCGACAAGACCAGCCCGACGACGACCCCGAACCTGTACAACCCGGCGTTCGCCGGCGGCGTCTTCGGGCCGACGGCGACGGCGATGACCGGCAACGGCACTGGAAAGACGTTCAATGTGGACTACTGGGTCGACCCCGTCCCGAGCACGGCGACCTGGGGCAATGAGAGCTACAAGAAGGTGACGATCGACGTCTACTGGACGGGGAACCCCACGCCGGTCAAGCACGTCATCCTCTCGACGTTCGTCTACCGCCAGTACGCCGGTCCTGGCATCGTCGCGTTCGACGTCTCCAACCTGGTCTGGGTGCCCGAAGACCCGATCGCAGGCACCCTGGAATACCGCTACATCTCGGCGCAGCCGATCACGCTGACGGCCACCATCCAGCCCGAGAGCGTCGCGACGACGTCGAGGGTCCGCTTCAGGGTGTACGCCAACGACGGCCAGGAGGTCTTCCGCCGAGACGTGACGAAGACCCCCACCTTCCCCGATACGTACGCGAACGGTGTCTTCACCGCTCAGTGGGACCCCGGCGAGTACCGCGACGGCACCTACACCTTCAGGACGGTGGCCTACGCCGCGACGACGGGCTTCCAGGGGGAGCCGTGGGAGATCAGCTACGCACTGGAGACCGGCGCCCCGTCGGCGCCGACGGGCCTCACCGCCGTCAGCCAGTCGAGCGCCGCCAAGATCACCTGGGCGCCCGCGCGTGCCTCAGACATCGACCACTACGTCCTCTACAGGCGCCTGTCCACCGATGTGTCCTATCCGGCCACTCCGCTCGACTCGAACGTGTCCCCGACCGTGGCTCTCACCGGGTACCTCGACCACGGGGTGTCCACGGGCGACACCTATTTCTACAGGCTCATCGCCGTCGACAAGAAGGGGAACGTCGGTGAGCCGGCCGAGACGAGCGTCACCATTGGCGCTTCCAGCGACTCGATCAAGCCTTCCGTTCCCACCGGCGTCGTCGCCACGAAGGTGGCGAGCACGCGTCAGGTGACCGTGACTTGGACTGCCTCGACGGACAACGTCGCCGTCACCGGTTACAAGGTCTACCGGGCGACAGCGGCGGGCGCGGCCTGGCCGGGGGGATGGACGTATCTGGGAGATGGGGCGGCGGCGCCGTCGCCCTCGTACTCCGACACGACCGTGTCCTGGGCGACGACCTACTACTATCGTGTCTTGGCGTTCGATGCCGCCAGCAACCAGTCCGACCCGAGTGCTGTGTCCGCCGGGGTGACCGTCGACGCCGCCCCGGCGCTGCCGAACTGGGTCGTGACCGTCATCGTCCAGAACCGGTCGACGACTCAGGACCTCTACGTGGAGCTCATCAACACGGACACGTCGACGAGCTACGGGGCGCAGAAATTCCGCAAGAACAAGACCGACTCGCAGACGTGGACGGTGCCCGACGGCAACTACCGCACCATCGTCCGCTGGAACGACCCGAACTCGGGCCCGGAGCTGCCGTCGAAGGAGCAGTCCTTCGGGGTCCACGGCAACGTCACGCAGAACCTGGTGGTGCCATGAGCGTCTTCAGACATACCCGGGCGGTCTCCGGTCGAAGGGGCGTCTCGATGATCGAGCTCCTCGTCGCCATGTCCGTCATGGGCATCCTCACGACGATGATCCTCACTTCGTGGTTCGTGCTCCAGAGCTCCGCCTCGTCGTCGTCCCAGCAGAGCATCCAGAGGGACACCGCACGTCAGGCGCTCGCCCGTATGGCCACCGAGCTGCGTGACGCCCAGGGCAGGCTCGGCAGCCCCGCCATCACCGCCGCTGCGGCCAACAGTGTCACGTTCAGCTCCACTTTCAACAACGCCGGCAACAACGACCAGACCCAGGTGCCCCACATCGTGCGCTACCGGTATCTCACGGGAACTGGCACCGTGACGAGGACAGAGGACACCGACAACGACGGATCCCTGACCGACGAACAGGCCACGGTCCTCCTGACGAACGTGGTCAACACGGATGTCAAGGACGAGAACGGTCTCCCGGCGCCCGTGCCGGTGTTCACCTACTCGTACTACACCAACGCCGGCGATCTCGTCACGGTCGACAGCATGACCTCGTCCGGGACCGTGCGCATCATCACCGTGGGCATCCGCTTGCTTGTCGACGTGAGGCCCAACAAGTCACCGACGTTCATGGACCTCTCCACGTCGGTCCAGCCGCGGAATCTCCGCAACTAGGGGGTCGCCATGCAGCGCATCACGAGACAACGGGGCAGCTCGCTGCTTCTCGATCATCGGTGTGGTCGCGGCCCTCGCCATCCTCTTCGCGAGCCTCGTCGTCCTTACGTCCAACGTGCTCTCGAACACCTCCAGGGAGAGGACGCGGACGAAGGCGTTCAACGTGGCCGAGGCGGGACTCGACGCCGGTCTGTACACGCTCGCTCATAACTGGCCCGGCAAGGACACGACCTTCACGCCGACCGTCGATCCGGCGGCGTTCCGCGACGAGTTCAGCACCTCGGAGTTCCCCGGTCCAGCGAGCGGCCCGTTCATCGATGTGCGGTTCTACGACAACTACGACACCAACGGCGACGGGAAGATCGATCTGAACGACGCCCCGAGGGACGTGGGTCCGGGGGCGAAGGGCGACAAGCTCGTCTTCGTCGACGCGCAGGCGCGGGTCGGGAAGCAGGTGGTCCGCATACGTGCGCTCGCCGAGCGACAGACGGTGACGCTCGACCTGCCCCGAGGCGTTGTCCTATACGCGGGCGGCGACCTGCTGATGCACGGCGGCGGCACGCCTGTGGGCGCCGAAGGTCCTGCCGCCAGACACGACCACCGTCACGGCGTACATCAAAGGCACGCTCACCCCCAAAGGCTCGGCGGACTTCTCGAGCCAGGTGACGCCGACGCAGACCGGCGTCCCCATGCTCGAGAACATGTTCAACCCGGAGGTGCTGGCTCTTCTGAAGGAGATCGCCCAGGACTCGGGGCGGTACTACACCGATGCCGGGGCGGCGACGGCGGCGCTCGCCACCGGGCAGTTGGTCTACTTTCAGGCCACCGGCGCGCAGACGATCACCGCCAACGGCGTGTACAACGGCGACGGTGTGACCTTCCCGGTCGGTGCGCCCAAGCCGCCGGGCGTCCTGATCGTCGACGGTGCAGACGTGACCTTCCACGGCACCCCGGTCTACTACGGTCTGGTGTACTGCACCGGCGCCTTCGTCGACATCGGCAACGCCGAGATCCACGGCATGGTGATCTCCGGCAGCGGGGTGACCGAGCTTGGCGGCAGCGACCAGGTCGTCTACAACGACAACTGCATCATGAACCTGGACGAGGTCGTCACGCTGGCCGCAAAGGTGCAGAAGGATTCCTGGCGGCAGCTTTCGCCGCGGTGAGAACAACTCGGCCGGGCGGGGCGGCGCGCAGCGCCGCCCCGCCCTTTTCGCTTCCGCGGGCCCTTCGCCCGGCCGCCCGCGCAGGCGAGGTGCGCGCAGGCGAGGTATATACTGCCGGGCGCGGCCGGCCCTCGTTGCGCGCCGAGTCCGAAGGCGGGCGATTAGCTCAGGGGAAGAGCACCTGCCTTACAAGCAGGGGGTCGTTGGTTCAAATCCAACATCGCCCACCACCCCGCCCTTCCGTCGCTTCGTCTGCCGCTCCGCCTCGTGCGTCTGCGATAGGGTACGGGCGTGGACCGGCCGGACGAGCAGGAACGCAGGGACGCGGAGGAGCGCCAGGCGTTCGTGCGCCACGAGCTGCGCACGCCGCTCGCCGTGATGCGCCCGCTGGTCGACATGCTGCTCGACGGCAGCGGGGGCCAGCTGGACGAGCGGCAGATCGGCTACATGCGGATGCTCGACCGCAACCTCGACCGGCTCGCGGCCATGATCGCCAGCGTGGTCGAGAGCGGCTGGCTCGAGTCGGCGGCGCTGCCGGCCGCGACCGACGAGGTGTCGGTGCGCGCTCTGCTCGAGGAGACCGTCGCGGACGTCTGCGGCGCCCTCCACGAGCATCCGCGCGTCGAGACGGACTTCGGGCGGGGACCTGCCCGCCCTGCGCGGCGACCCGCAGCGCCTGCGCCGCGCCTTGCGCAACGTCCTGCTCAACGCGTGCCACTTCACGCCGCCGGCGGGGGCGGTGACCGTCCGCGCCCGCGTCGCCGGCGACGGGTCGGCCGTGTCGGTGACTTTCGCCGACACCGGCCAGGGCATCGAGGCGGACGAGCTCGACCGGGTCTTCGACTTCGGCTTCCAGGGAAAGGCCGGGCGGAGCCGGCCGGACCGCGGTCTGGGCCTCGGCCTCTTCGTCGCGCGCGAGATCGTCGCCGCGCACGGCGGCCGGATCTGGCTCGAGAGCTCGCCGGGCGAGGGCACTCTGGTGTCGCTCGAGCTTCCCGGCCCTTCTGTCTGACGGGCCGAGGACGGAGACTCGTCCCGGGACTCACGAGACCACCCTCCGTCCGTATCCAGGACGGGCAACGGCCGGTCCCCTCGCGGGCGTTGACTGCCCGGACCACGGGTAGGTACGCTGAGGTTTCCCACCGCCGTCCGCGGGGGGAGGGCGAGCCTACTGCGAAGGGGGTACTGTGAAGAGAAAGGTCTTCTTACTCATCGTCCTGGTCGTCGTTCTGGTGCTCTCGCTGGCCGCGAGCGCGTTCGCCGTGCCGGTGGTGCGGACGTACCGCGCCACGCTGGTCGAGCTCAACGGGTCCGGCGTGACCGGGACGGCAGAGATCACTCTGCTGCCGCTCGGCATGGTCAAGGTGAAGGTCGAGGCCTTCGGCCTCGTGCCGGGCAAGACGCATGCGCAGAACATCCACGGCTTCCGCAGCGGCGCGCCGGCGATGATCCCGCCGCCGGACACCGGCGCCTACAGCGACGGCATCACGAGTCTCGAGGAGGCGCTGGCCTACACCGGTCGGGTGCTGCTCGAGCTCGCCCCGTTCGTGCGCGCGAACCCCAGCGGGTTCCAGCAGTTCACGCGCGTCTATCGGGGCGAGGACGTCAAACGTCTCGACCTCGGCGACGTGTCGCTGAGCAACAGGGTCATCATGATCCAGGGCGGGTACACGCCCGCCACCTACTACGGGCCTGCCTACGACCCGACGCTGCCGGTCGCGGCCGGCAAGATCGCCGGGCCGTTCATGAAGTAGCGAGGGCGATCGGGGCGGGCGGGCGCGGCGTAGTCGCCGCGCCCGCCCGCCACCGTTTTGTCGCCCTTCTCCGCCTGTGCTACACTGCGCTTCCGCCGCAGGGCGGCCCGCCCCAGGGTCCTCCAGCGGCGCCCTTCGCGGGGGCGTAGTTCAGTTGGTTAGAACGCCGGCCTGTCACGCCGGAGGTCGCGAGTTCGAGTCTCGTCGCTCCCGCCACTCTCTTCTCGTCGCGCCGCCCTCAGACCGCTCCGGCCCGCGCCTCCATCTCGATGAGCCGTCTCGGGGCAGCCCGTCGCGCACAGGCCGCAGCCGCGGCACTCGGCAGCGGCAAGCGCCAGCGACTCGTCCCCGCCTTCGCCTGTCTCGATCGTGAGCGCCCCGAACGGGCAGCGCTCCGTGCAGGTCCCGCAGAGGGTGCATGCGTCGGGGACCAGCCGCGCGACGTGACGCCGTCGCGGCCAGACGTCGCTCACACCGAGCCGCTCGGCGGCCAGATGGGGCTGGCAGCAGTCGGTGCAGCAGTTGCAGATCGCGTGAGGATCGCGCTCGCCGCCGAGGCCGACGTAGTCGGTGTGCGTGAGCCCGGCCCGTCGGCCTCGCGAATGATCTCGATGGCGCGCTCCTTGGAGATCTCCCAGCCGAGGTCGCGGTCGTTGGCGAAGCGGATGCAGTTGTAGATCGACTGGTCGCAGGCGCCCTTGAGCGTGCGGCAGTCGCAAGGCCACAGGTAGACACGGTCCTGGCTGCGGACGACGTCCTCGGCCTCCGACAGCAGGAGGTAGGCGTAGTCGGCGTCGGGGCCAGGGTCCACGTGGCCGTCGCGGAACCTGGTGAGGGTCTCGCGGACCGACTCCGCGTAGAGTTCGAGCCACCAGTCGGCGAGTTGGGCACGGACGCCACCGGGCACGTCCTTCCAGCCCTCGAACTGTGCCCAGAGGGCGGAGCGGTCGGCGAAGGACGCGGCGCGCGCTTCGTCGCCGTCGAGATCGACGACCGAGCGGCGGTAGGCGCGCGCGACGATAGCGGCCGCATCGTCGTGCGCGGCGGCGACAAGGCGTCGTCGAGCGCGGTCGCCGGCTGGGGGCCTTCCGCCAGGGCGAGCACGAGGTCGACGTCGTCGGGCTCGTAGAAGCGGTCGAGCCAGGGGTGGACGAAGTCGGGGGCGTCGACGATCTCGGCGACGCGCGCCCAGTCCTCGTCGGATATGGTCATGGGCGCCTCCATTCGGACGGGCTCGCTGTGCCGGCTCGCGCGGTGCGACTGCTTCCCGCAGCGCGCAATGGCCTCAGCTTACCCCAAGGCTCTCGCGCACGCGGCGACGGCCGGCGGCGAGGACGGCGGCGGCGGCGAGGGCGCAGACCGCGCCGAAGGCGAAGGTCGCCCACGGCCCTGCCGCCGTCCACAACACGCCGCCGAGCGAGCTGGCGACGAGGCTGGCGAGGCCGGTCAGCGTCGCCTGCAGGCCGATGGCCCCGGCGCGCTCGGCGAGCGGCGTCGCCCGGCTCATGAGCGCCTTGCTCGTGCCCTCGGTGGCGGCGATGTAGAGGCCGTAGGCGGCGAAGAGGGCCGCCACCGCCGCCCACGAGCCCGCCACGGCGAAGCCGGCGTACACGGCGGCGAACACGAGGTACCCGGCGAGCACGAGCGGGAGCTGGCCGACGCGGTCGGAGAGGCCGCCGAACGGCAGCGAGGCGGCCGCGTAGACCAGGTTGTAGAGCACGTAGACCAGGATAACGGCGCTCGTCCCCATGCCGACGTCGCTCGCCTTGAGAAGCAGGAACATGTCGCTCGAGTTGCCGGCCGCGAACACGAGCGACCCCGCGAGCAGCCAGCGGTAGGCCGGCGACGCCGGCAGGCGCAGGCGGAAGGCGGCCGGCGACGGCGGCTGCCGCCGCTCTCGCACGGCGACCAGGATGACCACCACGCTGAGCAGCGCCGGGATCACGGCGAGGCCCAGCACCCAGCGGAGCGGCAGGCCCGCCTCCAGAGCGAAGAGGGCGATCAACGGGCCGAGCGCCGCGCCCATGGTGTCCATGGTCCGGTGCAGGCCGAAGGCGAGGCCCTGCTGCTCGGGGCGCGTGCCGGCGCCGATGAGGGCGTCGCGGGGCGCCGTCCGGATGCCCTTGCCCATGCGGTCGACCACCCGGCCGGCGAGGGCGACGCCCCAGACCCCGGCCAGGGCGATGACGAGCTTGCCGAGGCCGCTGAGCCCGTAGCCGACGAGGATGAACGGCCGGCGCCGACCCAGGCGGTCCGAGAGCTGCCCGAACGGGTAGCGCAGCACGGTCGCCGTGGCCTCGGCGACGCCCTCGATGAAGCCGAGGACGGCGACCGGGGCGCCGAGCACGCCGGTCACGAAGAGCGGGAAGAGGGGGTAGACGATCTCCGAGCTGAGGTCGGCGACGAAGCTGACCCAGCCCATGTTGCGGACGTTGGGGTCGAGGGCGCGCAGGCGCGCGCGCATGCTGGAGCCGGGAGGAGGGTCGGCGGGCGGTGGCCCGGTCTCAGGCGGCGGGGACACGGGCCGATGCTACCACCCGCCCGTGTCCCGGCCGCCACGTCTCGTCTGCGTCAACCCCGAGAGCGGTGCATCACCTCGAGCCGGTTGCCGCTGGGGTCCTCGAAGAACACGGCGTAGTAGCCGGGGCCGTACTCCGGGTACTCCTGCGGCCCACTCGTCACCTGCGCGCCGCCCTCGTACGCGGCCGCGGCGGCACGGTCGACGTCCTTCCGCGTGTCGGCCCAGAAGGCGATCCGGTTCGCGTTGGGCCGATGGGCCGGCTCCTCCGTCAGGGCGAAGTAGACCTCTCGCGGCAGCTCAGCCGGGGCGTCGAAGCACTTCCACTCCGGTCCGTGCGTCGTGGTCGTGAAGCCCACGACCGGCAGGAAGGCCTCGTAGAAGGGCAGCGCCGCATCCATGTCCGCGACCCTCACGTCGACGTGCCCGAAGGGGCTCACCTCAGAATCGCCCGGGGCCGATGTACGACTCCATGTCCGCCCCGGCCTCCTCGTAGATCCCCCAGACCTTCTTCACCGGCGAGAGGTTCTTCCAGTAACCCTTGGAGCCTTTGGGGGTGATGAGGATGTCGCCCGGGCCGGCGATCATGACCTCACCGTCGTCGTCGGTGACCTCCACCTGGCCCTCGATGATGTAGGCGATCTCGTGGTAGGCGCGCTCGAAGTGCCGGCGCTGCACCTTGCGCTGCCAGAGACCGAAGCTGAACTTGTCGTCGACCGACTTGGCGGCCGTGAACTCCTGACCGGGCGGGTCGGTCTCTTCGGCGAAGCGCATCGCCTCTTCCCAGGTGACGTCCTCGGGCTTGATGACGCGGATCTTCGTGTCCTTGCCCTCGCTCATGGTGCCTCCTCGCCGGTGACCCCGGCGGTCGTCGCTGGCGTGCCGTCCGCGCTGTCGCGGACGGCAGATCGGTCTCGCAGCTGAGATAACCACAGAGGGGCGTCGCGCTCAAGGGCCCGGATAGAATGGCTGCGGCATGAGACGACCGGCCCGCCGGGCCGGGCGAGCGGAGAGGAGACAGGCGTGGCCGAGGTCCGTTCAGCGCTCGAGGAGAAGGTGGTCGAGGCCGTCGGGGCGAGCCGCGACGAGCTGCTCGCCCTGACGGCCGAGCTCGTCGCCTGCGACACCACCGCGCGCCTGCCGGGCATGCCGGCGCGCGACGAGGAGAAGCTCCAGCGGATCCTGGAGCGCCGGCTCGAGGCGCTCGGCGCCGAGACCGACGTCTGGGAGCCCGAGCCCACGGGCACGGGGAACCGCCATCTGCCCGACGACCTCGACTTCGCGGGGCGCCCGCAGCTCGCCGCGCAGTTGCGCGGCGCGGGCGGCGGGCGCAGCCTGCTTCTCAACGGCCACATCGACGCTGTCGACGTGGAGCCGCGCGACAAGTGGACCGGCGACCCCTTCAAGGTGACGGAGCGCGACGGGCGCCTCTACGGCCGCGGGACGGCCGACATGAAGGGCGGCATCGCGGCGCTCGTCGTCGCTCTCGAGGCCCTGCGCCGGTCGGACGTGCGTCTCGCCGGCGACGTCGTCTTCTGCACCGTCACCGACGAGGAGTCGTCCGGCGCCGGCGGCTTCGCCGCCGTCGCCCACGGGGTCAAGGCAGACGCCGGGATCTGCGCCGAGTCCACGGGCTTCGACGCCTGGGTCGCCTGCCGCGGCACCGTCACCCCCTCCATCACCGTCCAGGGCCGCGCCGGCCACGCCGAGGTGCGCCAGCCGCACTGGCGCGACGGCGGCGCCGTGAACGCGATCGAGAAGGCGGTCGCCGTCGTCCAGGCCGCCCAGCGCCTGCGCGAGGAGTGGCGCGGCCGCCCGGACCAGCAGCATCCGCTGCTGCCGCCGGGCGACATCGTGCCGACGACGGTCAAGGGCGGCACGTGGGAGGTCACCTACCCGGAGAGCTGCACCCTGTGCTTCGATGTCACCTACCCGCCCGGCAGACTCGACGCCGAAGGGACGGGCAAGGCCGTCGAGGCCGAGATCGCCGAGTGGATGGAGCGCGCGGTCGCCGCGGACCCGTGGTTCGCGGAGCACCCGCTTGCGATCGAGTGGAGCGTCGACGTCGTGCCGGCCGAGATGCCGGCCGATCACCCGCTGGCGACGGCGACGCTGGAAGCCGGCGCCGGCTTGGGCCGGCCGGGCAAGGCGGCCGGCCTCGACTCGTGGCACGACGCCGCGACCTTCACCCGGCGCGGCGGCACGCCGACGTTCAGCTACGGCGCCGACGGGCTCGCCACGGCGCACACCATCGACGAGTGGATCGCGGCCGACGAGCTCCTCGACGCGGCCGCCATCTACGCCCTGGCCGCGATGCGCTGGTGCGGCGTGGCCTGAGCCCGGACGCGGACGACAGAGCAAAGGGGATGTGGACATGCGAGGACTGAACGACAAGGTCGCCCTCGTCACAGGGGGATCCTCCGGGCTCGGAGAGGCGTCGGCCCTTCGGCTGGCCGCCGAGGGCTGCCGGGTGATGGTGGCGGGACGCGACGAAGCGCGCTTGCGCGCCGTCGTCGCGGCGATGGCGGCGGCCGCTTCCCTCGGCGGGCGCTCCGGCCGACGCCGCACGCTTCGCCTGGGTCACCGGCGACGTCCGCTCGGTGGCCGACTGCCGGCGCGTGGTCGACGAGACCGTCGCGCGCTTCGGCCGCATCGACGTCCTCGTCCACAGCGCCGGCGTCTGGATCGAGAAGCCCACGCTGGAGATGACGGAGGACGACTGGGACACGGTCGTCGACATCTGCCTCAAGGGGACGTTCTTCACCGACCAGGCCGCCCTGCGGCACATGGTGCCGCAGGGCGGCGGCGTCATCGTCAACTTCGCCAGCGACTCGGGGCACCACGGCGAGCCCGGTGCGGCTCCCTATGCCGCCGCCAAGGCCGGCGTCATCATGATGAGCCGCACGCTCGCCCACGACCACGGCCCCGACCAAGTCCGCGTCGTGTGCATCTCGCCCGGCATCATCGACACGCCGATGCTGGCCAAGGCCACGGCCGAGTCGGACGACCCGGAGGCGTACGCGGCCGCTCAGACCGACGGGTACCCGCTGGGACGCATCGGCCGGCCCGAAGAGGTCGCCGCCGCGGTCGCCTTCATGGCCTCCGACGAGGGGAGCTTCGTCGACGGCGTCTCGTTGCTCGTCGACGGCGGGTACTGTGCCTGAAGCCGAGACCAGCGGGGCCACCGGTCACACGGAGGCGCCGGCGCCGGAGCCGCCGGCCGCAGGCGGCGCGGCTCACGACCGGCGCCAGGTCCTCATCGCCGACACGGCGCTGTTCTCGATCGCCGTCCTCTGGGGCTTCAACTTCGTCGTCATCAAGGACGTCATCGACCGTGTCGACCCGATGCTCTACGTCATGCTGCGCTACATCGTGGCGACGGCGATCTTCGCCGCCATCGTGCCGCGCAGCGTCACGCGCAGCACCCGTCCGCAGTGGGTCATGGGCGCGATCCTCGGCGCCTTCTATCTCACCGCTCTCATCGTGCAGACCATCGGCCTGCAGTACACGACGCCGGGTAAGTCGGGCTTCATCACCGGGCTCAGCGTGGCCATGGTCCCCTTCCTCTACTGGATCGTCGCGCATCGCTCGCCCGGCGGGACGCAGATCCTGGGGGCGATCGTCGCGACCGTCGGCCTTGGCGTCCTCTCGCTGCAGGGCGACTTCACGATCAGCTGGGGCGACGGGCTCACGCTGCTCGCGGCCCTCTTCTACGCCCTGCACATCATGACCACCGGCTTCTTCGCCCCCAAGGTCCCGCCCGCCACGCTGGCGGTGACGCAGATGGCCACGAGCGCCGTCATCGCCTCGGCGATCACCCCGTTCGTCACCGAGATCACGCTCGACCTGCCGTGGCAGGTCTGGGCGGCGGTCGTGTGGACTGCGGTGAGCGGGACGATCTACGCCTTCTTTCTGCAGTCGTGGGCGCAGCGCCGCACGACCTCGACGCATGCCGCCGTGCTGCTCTGTCTCGAGAGCGTCTTCAGCGCCCTCTTCGGCATCATCTTCGGCATGGATACGCTCACCTGGCGTCTCATCACCGGCGCGAGCTTGATCTTCAGCGGCATCCTGATCATCGAGGTGTGGCCGGAACGTCGCGACGGCGCCACGGGCAAGGGTCTCGCAGAGCAGTCGGGGTAGACTTCAGCATCCGCCCACGGGAGGCACCATGGCCAGGAAGCCCTACGAGGACGTCGAGATCAGAGGGCACCTCATCGATTCGCTGATGATGCCCAGGATCATGGACGACATCATGGACCTCGACGGCGAGTTCGAGGTGCTCTCGTTCGAGGTCGGCCACATGAAGGACGACCCGTCGCACGCCGTCATGCGCATCTTCGGGCGCGACGCCGGCCACCTCGAGGAACTGCTGACGGCGATCACCGCGCACGGGGTCGTGGCGGTCAGGCCGCAGGACGCCGTCCTCGAGGCCGCCGAGATGGACGGCGTCTTTCCCCAGGGCTTCTACTCGACGACCAACCTCGACACCCTCGTGCGTGTGAAGGGCGACTGGATGCGCGTCGAGCACTCGGAGATGGACTGTGGCATCCGCGTGGACGTCGAGGCTGGGACGGCGGAGACTGTGGCGATGGGCGACGTGAAGGCCGGCGAGTTCTACGTGACCGGCCACAAGGGCGTCCGCGTGTTGCCGCTCGAGCGCCCGCGCGAGAGCCAGCCCTTCGAGTTCATGGCCTCGGCGGTGAGCAGCGAGAAGCCGAAGGCGCAGATCGTGCGCGAGGTCGCGCGATTGCTGCGGCAGGTCAGGGGCGAGGACAGGCTGACGATCGCCGTGGTGGGTCCGGCCGTGGTGCACACGGGGGCGGCGCCGAGCCTTGCCTGCCTCATCGAGGCGGGCTACGTCGGCGCCGTCTTCGGCGGCAACGCCGTCGCCACCCACGATATCGAGGCCAACCTCTTCGGCACGTCGCTGGGCATCGACCTCAAGCAGGGCACGCCCGTGGCCGGCGGCCACGAGCACCACCTGCGCGCCATCAACACCATCCGGCGCTGCGGCGGCATCAAGGCCGCCGTGGACCAGGGCGTGCTCACCGGCGGCCTCATGCACACGCTCGTGACGACGGGGACGCCGTTCGTTCTCGCCGGCAGCATCCGCGACGACGGCCCGCTCCCCGAGGTGATCACCGACGTCATCGAGGCGCAGAAGGCGATGCGCGAGTACGCGCAACGCGCCGGCGCCTGCCTCATGTTGAGCACCATGCTGCACAGCATCGCCGTCGGCAACATGCTGCCGGCTGCCGTGCGCACCGTCTGCGCCGACATCAACCCCGCGGTCGTGACGAAGCTGGCCGACCGCGGCAGCTTCCAGGCCATCGGCATCGTCACCGACGTCGGCCTGTTCGTCGAGCAGCTCGCCGACGAGCTCGACGCGCGCGGCTGACCGGCGTGCTGACCGCCGCCCTCTCGCTTTCGGCTGCCTTCGCCTACACCATCCACGACTACCTGATGATGCGTGTCGTGCGCGCGACGCCCGTACTCACGGCGCTGTTCTGGGTGCAGCTCGTGGGACTCGCGATCCTCCTTCCGCTGTGGTTGATCTTCGAAGAGCTGCCGACGGGCGCGGAGGAGTGGCGCGCCGCCGGCATCGCGGCGCTGACGGGGCCGATCGAGATCCTCGCCCTGGCCTGCCTGCTCAAGGGACTTGCGGTGGGCAAGCTGTCGGTGGTCGGGCCACTCGCGGCGCTGGGCGGCGGGTTCGGGGCGGCGTTGGCCATCGCGCTGGGGGAGCCGGTGACCGGCCTCGCAGTCATCGGCCTGCCGCTCGCGGTCGTAGGGGCCGTCCTTTCGTCGGTGGAGCGCGGCGGCGAGAACGAACGCACGGTGACGGCGACCGCCGGCGCGGGGTGGGGACTGCTCTGCGCGCTCGTCTGGGGCGTCGAGCCGGTCCTGCTCGGCGAGGCGACGGCGATGCTCCCGTCGCTCAGCGTGCTCACGATCGGGCGCGTGACGAGCCTGCTCGTGCTCGCGCCCTTCACCGCGCTTCTCGGCGGCTTCGTCCTGCCGCGCGTCTTCCGTCGCCGGGTCGGGACCTGCGGGGTGATCGACGTGGCCGGCTTCACGGCCTGGGTCGCGGCCACGGCGATCGGCCCGGTCGCGACCGCGTCCGTCCTGGCCGCCCAGACCGGCACCATGTCGGCGATCCTCGGCATGGCGGTCCTGCGCGAGCGGCCGGCGAGAGTGCAGATCGCCGGCATCACGGCGACGGTGGTCGCCGTGACACTGCTGGCGTTGAGCGGGAGCGGCTAGGCCGTCAGGGCAGCTCCGGCAGCCCGTCCTCGCCGATCGGCCAGAACGGGTTGAAGGCGACCTCCCAGGCGTGGCCATCGAGGTCCGCGAAGTAGCCCGAGTAGCCGCCCCAGAAGCGGTCCTGGGCCGGCCGCAACAGCGTGCCGCCGGCCCGCACCGCCTCGTCCAGGGCGGCGTCCACGAGCTCCCTGCTCTCGACGTTCATCGCCGGCGTCATGCGGATCGACCCGGGGGGCGCCGGCGTCTGTCCGGCCTCCTCGGCGATCCCGGCGAGCGCGTACAGGGCGAGCCGCGAGCCGGCGTTGCGGAAGAACGCCACGCCGGCTTCCGGCTCGCCGCTCAGCGGCCAGCCGAGGGCCTCGTAGAACGCTCGGGCCCTCGGCACGTCCGCCACGCCCAGGGTGATCACGCTGATCCGTGGTTCCATCGCCGCCGCTCCTCTTGTCGCCCTGACCGCGTGGCTAGCTCGCGCCCGCGTTTTCGTCCATTCGTCGGGAGTGAGTCCGGGCTCCGCGGATATACTCAGAGGCAGGTCGGTACGCCATCTCTCGATACCCCTCGAGGAGCGCCATGAAGCCACGTCAGATCGTCCCGAACGTCTACCTCATCGGCGCCGTCGATTGGGACCGGCGTCTGTTCGACGCCCTCATCCCGCTTCCCGACGGCACGAGCTACAACTCCTACTTCGTCAAGGGCAGCGAGAAGAGCGTGCTGCTCGACACCGTCGACCCGGCCAAGTGGCCGGAGCTGGCGGCGCAGCTCGACGAGCTGCCCGCGCCCGATTACCTCGTCATCCACCACGTGGAGCAGGACCACTCGGGCTCGACGCCGCTCGTCCTCGAGCGTTACCCCGGCATCACCATCGTCTGCGATGAGAAGGCGAAGGGCATGCTGATCGACCACCTCCACGTCGACGACGCGCGCTTCCACGTCGTGGCCGACGGCGAGACGCTCTCGCTCGGTGACAAGACGCTCAGGTTCCTCTTCACGCCCTGGGTCCACTGGCCCGAGACGATGAGTACCTACCTCGAGGAGGACAAAGTCCTCTTCAGCTGCGACTTCTTCGGCTCGCACTACGCCACCAGCGACGTGTTCGCCGACAAGCACGAAGTCTACGACGGCGCCAAGCGCTACTACGCCGAGATCATGATGCCGTTCGGGTCCCAGGTGACGAAGAACATCGACAAGGTCACGCAGTTCTCCATCGCGTACGTCGCCCCCAGTCACGGCCCCGTCTACGACGACCCGGGGTTCATCATCGACGCCTACCGCGACTGGGCAGGTGGCGAGCCGCGCAACATCGTGTGTCTGCCGTACGTCACCATGCACGACAGCACGCGGCTCATGGTCGACCACCTCACGACGGCGCTCGTCGACCGCGGCGTCGCCGTCGAGCGCTTCGACCTCACGACGGTCGACCTCGGCGAGCTGGCGAGCTCGCTCGTCCACGCCGGCACGATCGTGCTCGGCACGCCCACGGTGCTGACCGGGCCGCACCCGCTGGCCGCGCACGCCGCGTTCCTGGCCAACGCCCTGCGGCCGCAGGCCAAGTACGCCACCGTGATCGGCTCGTACGGCTGGGCGGGCAAGACGGTGGACACGCTCGTCGGGATGATGCCCAAGCTCAAGGTCGAGCTCCTCGAGCCCGTGATGGTCAAGGGGATGCCGCGCGAGACCGACTTCGCGGCGCTCGACGCGCTCGCCGACACGATCGCCGAGAAGCACAAGGGTCTGGAGCCGCGTGGCTTCGCCGACGCGTCGGTGTGCCGCCACGAGGCGGGCTGAGGCGAGAGACCGAGGCGCCGGGCCTCGCCCCGAGGCGCCGCGTCACCCGCCGACGCGGCGCAGGTAGGCCTCGGCGATCTGCCGCAGGCACTCGGGCCCGAAAGGCTCCCCGTGCCCGGGGTAGACGACGTCGATCTCGAGCGCGCGGAGTCGCTCCATGGTTCGCGCGTACTGCTCGACGTCGGACTCAGGCAGCGTGTCGATGAGCTCGTCGTCGTAGACGGCGTCACCTGAGAGAAGGGCGCCCTCCCGCTCGTCCAGGAGTCCGACGCTGCCCGGGGTGTGGCCCGGGAGGTCGATCACCGTCAGCGTCCGGTCCCCGAGGTCGATGACGTCGCCGCCCTGCACGAAGTGCGTAGGGGCGGCGGGGGTGATGCGGAAGGCGGCGGGGTCGAAGCCGGCGTGCGGTGCGGCGTCGACGAGCACGGGCGGAAGCCCTTCTTCGGCAAGCTCCTCACCCAGCTTGGCCACCCACGTCGCCGCGAGCAGCGGCGCCTCGTCACCGGCTCGGGCCGCGGCCTCCGCCTCGGTCGGGTGCAGCAGCCGACGGTCGAACTCGTGGAAGCCGCCGACGTGGTCGGCGTGGGCGTGCGTGCACAGGGCGACGATCTCGCGCGGCCGGCCGCCGCGCGTGAAACGCGCGAGCACCGGGCGCAGCGGCGCCACTCCGTTCCCGGTATCCACCAGCAGATCGCGCTCGCGGCCGCGCAGGTACCAGATGCTGCCCTGCAGAAACTCGTTGACGTGAGGCTCCGCGAGGACGGCCGTCCTCGCCGTCAACCAGGTGACGGAGAACCAGGAGGCCGCGACGGGGAGCTTGGCGTTGTCGTCCACGACGCTATCCTCACCGCCCCGGTGCTGCCGCGCAAGGCACGTCGCCGGCCGGCGCTTCGATAGACTGGCCGCATGCTGACCATCCTCGCCGGCCTTTCCTCGGCGTTCTCGTACGCGCTCAGCGACCTCATCTCGCAGCGCGTCACCCGCAGGACGCGGCCGCTCTCGCAGGTCGCCTGGGTCCTCATCACCGGGGTCGTCATCATCCTGCCGGTCGCGCTGCTCGTCGACGGTCTCCCGCAGGGCGCCGAGTGGCGCGGAGCCGCCCTGGCTGCGCTCGGCGGCGTCGCCTACTTCGGCGCCTTCTTCTGCCTCCTGCGGGGCCTGCAGGTCGGCGACCTGGGCCTCATCTCGGCCCTCAACTCGCTCATGGGCGCCTACGCGACGGTGGCGTTCGTGCTGCTCGGCGCGCCGGTCACGCCCGCCCTCGGGGGAGCGCTCGCCCTCTGCGCGTTTGGCGCGGTCCTCACGTCGCTCGAGGAGTGGGGCAGGCCCGATGCCGCCGACGGGCGTCGCGGCCGCGCGACGCGGGGCGCGGCGTGGGCGTTCGCGTCCGGCGTCCTCTTCGCCTGCGTCATGGTGCTCTACGGCAACGCGGGCGACATCTCCTGGCTGTCGCAGACCGCGATCTCGCGCTCGGTGTCCCTGTGTATCGCCTTGCCGGCGGCGCTTCTTACCGGCGGCCTGGCGCTGCCCAAAGGCCTGCGCGTCGAGGCCGTAGGAGCCGGCGCGCTCGAGCTCTGCGGCCTCGTGCTGCTGACGAACGCCCTCGCCCTCGGCCCGACCACCGTCGCCAGCGTCACGAGCACCCAGTTCGGCACGTTCGCCGTGATCCTCGGCTTCGTCCTGCTCCACGAGCGCCCTCGCCGCCATCAGTGGGTGGGGCTGGCCTGCACCATCGTCGGAGTGAGTCTGCTCGCCGCGCTCGTCTGAGCCTTCACGACCGGCGCCTCTTCGCCGCGTCACCGGTCACCGTTCTTCAGTACTTGACGATATGCGGACGTTCGGCGCAGGATGTGCACTGTGAGTGAACAGCCACAGACCGCGAGCGCCGAGTCCGCGCACGACATACCCCTGGAGGCCCTCGGCCGAGTCCTTCGCCGCGCGCGCGAGGCCTCAGGCATCGGCGTGCGCGAGATGGCCGGCAGGCTGGGATGCTCGCCCAGCCACATCTCGCAGGTGGAACGCGGCGTGACCAGCCCGTCCGTGCACACGCTCTTCAGCATGGTCAGAGAGCTGGGTCTGTCCCTCGACGACCTCCTCGCCGCCGCGACATCCGATACACCATCGCTGAACACGGCGGACATCGGACCGTGGCCGGGCCGCATCGTGCGGTCTGCCGACCGCCGCGGCATCTCCCTGCCGGGCGGAGTCAAGTGGGAGATGCTCATCCCCGCGATCGAGGACGGATTCGAGTTCGTCGAGTACGTCTACGAGGTCGGCGGTCACGACGGCGACGACTTCTTTCGCCGCAACGGTTGGGAGTACGGCCTGGTCCTGGAGGGGCGGCTGGGGGGCGCCATCGGCTTCGCCGAGTTCGACCTCGAGGTCGGCGACTCGATCGCGTTCGACTCCAGCGCCCCCCACCGGTTCTGGAACGCCGGCGATGTCCCCGCCCGGGCGGTCTGGGTCTGGCACAACGCGGCGGGCGCGGGCGACTCCGGCAACGATCACCCTCGCTACGCGACGCTCATCGAGACTGCGGACGCCGGCACGTAGGCGTCCTGCACCGGCATGGTGAGACCAGAGGGGGGTGAAGGTCGCGGGAAGTGCATTCTGCTCGACAGTGAGGCTCGCCGGACGCTCTGACGACGTCCGGCCCAGAACGGCCATCTGAGCCAGTCCCAGCCGGTCACCTGCCTGGATCTCCGTCGCAGGGGCCGCGCTTCGTGGGCAAGGAGTCGAATGGAGGTGTCGTGGCGGTGACGGATTTCAACGAGATGAAGGATGCGGTGGTCCGAGGGGACAAAGAAGCGTGCGTCGACCTCGCGAAGAAAGCGCTGGAGTCGGGCGTAGAGCCCCTGAAGGCCATCCAGGAGGGATTCGCTCCAGGCATGCAGGTCGTGGGCAAGGGCTTCGAGGACGGAAGCCTCTTCCTCCCCGACATGATGCTTGCGGCGGAGGCGATGAAGGCCGGCATCGCCGTTCTCGAGGAGGCGATGCCGGCCGACAAGGCCGCCGAGAACCGCCCGGGCAAGGTGATCGTCGCCACCGTTCAGGGTGACGTTCACGACATCGGCAAGAACATCCTCAGGATCCTGCTGTCGACGGCCGGCTTCGACGTCGTCGACCTCGGCAGGGATGTGAAGGTCGCCACCATCATCAAGGAGGCGGAGGACGAGAAGACGGACATCATCGGCGTCTCGGCGCTGATGACGACGACGATGATGTACATGAAGGAGCTCATCGAGGAGCTCTCCGAGGCCGGTCTGCGCAAGGACTTCAAGGTCATGGTCGGGGGAGCCCCGGTCACGGAGGACTGGGCCCGCGAGATCGGCGCCGACGGGTACGCGAAGGACGCCTTCGCTGCGATCGAGGTCGCCAAGAACCTGGTCGGTTGACGAGGTCCGAGTCAGCTTTGCTGCGACCCCGGATCATCACGTCGTCCGCAGTAGCCGCGGGCACGGTCCGGTCTCGCACTGACGAAAGGAGTGGAGGAAGTGGTCACCTTCTGGGATGTGGTTGAGCGAACCTCGCACGGCGAGCGCATGAAGGAGTCGGACTTCGACGCCATGCTCTATCAGAACGTGCGCGCGCTGATCGAGAAGTACGACATCCACTTCGATGGAGAGACGGCCGTGCCGAGCGACGACGGCCTCGCCGACCGTGCGTACCAGGCGGCCCTGGAGTTGTTCGTAGCCACCGGCTTCTACTGCACGAGCACGCAGCGCGCCGTGCGCTTCACGCGCGAGGAGGTCGAGGAGGCGGTGCGGCACGCGAAGAAGCAGTACGTCTTCGGCGAGGGTCGCGACCAGCACACCATGGGTCCCCGGATGGTCGAGGACCCCAAGCCGCCGACCTGCATCTTCTCTCACCTCGGCGTCCCGGTGAAGCAGGACCTGTTCCCGAAAGTCTGCTTGGCGCAGGCGCAGGAGCAGTATGCGGACGCCTTCTGCTGCGTGTCCCTTCATGACACGTTCCGCGGCATCCCGATCAAGTCCGGGCATCCGGTCGAGGTCGCCGCGTGCATGTGGGACATCACCAAGCGCCGTGAGGCGGCGCGGCTGGCGGGGCGGCCTGGGCTGGGGCTCTACGCCCACGTGTCGGTCGGCGAGAGCACAGCCTCGATCATCGCGTCCGTCCACCCGGCCTTCGGCGCGCTGCGCAGAGACGTCACGCAGAACGGCGCCATCGCCGAGCTCAAGGTCGATTACGAGCGGATGAGCAAGGTCGCCTTCCAGCGCGAGTGCGGATTCGGGTTGGCCGGGCTCTACGGACCGCTCATGGGCGGGTACGCCGGCGGCCCGGAAGGGACGATGCTGGTCCAGATCGCCCACTTCTTCCTCGGGCTGCTCGCCTTCGATGTCGAGTACCACATCTGCTTCCCTATCGACATCCGTGAGACCTGCAGCACGACTCTGCCGATGCTCTGGCTGGTCAGCGTGTACTGCCAGGCCATCGCCCGCAACAGCAACATGCTCAACGTCTGCACCACCATGGCCGCCGGCGGACCGGCCACCGACATGCTGTTCTACGAGATGGTCAACGGCGCCATCGCGCACACGGTCTCGGGTGCGCACAGCGTCCAGGGCGGCATCGCCCGCGACAAGAACCCCGAGCACATCGGGACACTGGAGCTGAGGCTCGGCGCCGAGACGTGCCACGCCGTCGCCAAGTCGGGCATGACCCGCGCCCAGGCCAACACGGTGGTGAAGGAGATCCTTGCCAGGTACGGTGGCGATATCCCGAACGCCCCGCTCGGCAAGACGTTCAGCGAGCTCTACGACCTCGATCGCGTGAAGCCCCTGGACTTCTACGTCGACATGTACCGCAAGAAGAAGGAAGAGATCCAGAAGCTCGGCATCGACTACTCGGTGCTGTAGAAGCGTCTGATCCACGGCGCAAGCTGCGGGTCCGCCTCGCGGCGCCGGTTTCGGCGCACCGCGAGGCGGACCCGCGCGCGTCAGCTTCCGCAGACCGAACCAGGAGTACTCGCGTTCGTGGACGTCCCCGATCTGTTCGAAGACAATAGCCAGTGTGGTCATGCGCGAGACGTTGCTATACATATAGCTAGTGTGGGATGATGCCCCACCGTACTTCCAATGAGTGGAGGAGGCATTCCGATGGAGGTCAAAGGTCCGGATCAGACCGCAGGCGACCCCAAGGCGTCAGCGTGGTACGGCAGGCACATCCTGGCGGTGAAGCAGTTCAGTCGGGACGACCTTGACCACATCTTCGCCGTGGCGCACGAGATGCGCGACATGGTCGCACGCCAGGGCGGCAACGACCTGCTCAAGGGAAGGGTGCTGGCGAACATGTTCTACGAGCCGTCGACCAGGACGTCGTGCTCGTTCATGGCCGCGATGCAGAGGCTCGGAGGCCAGGTCATCCCCATCAACGAGGCCAAGACCTCGTCGGTAGCCAAGGGCGAGAGCATCGGCGATACGGCGGCCACCCTCGGCTGCTACGCCGACGTCGTCGTCATCCGCAATCCCGAGGTCGGTTCGGCCGCGCTCGCCGCGCAGCACGCCGGCAAGCCCGTCCTCAACGCAGGGGACGGCGCGGGCGAGCATCCGACCCAGGCACTGCTCGACACGTACACGATCCGCGAGGAGCTGGGCCGCCTCGACGACCTCACGGTGACCATGGTCGGCGACCTGAAGTACGGCCGGACGGTCCATTCGCTGGCGCGCCTGCTCACGCGATTCAAGGGCATCAAGCTGAACTACGTCTCGCCGTCGATCCTGCGCATGCCGCAGGAGGTCGTCGACGAGGTCGCCGAGAGCGGGGTCACCCAGACCGTGCACGAAGGTCTCGACGAGGTGCTTCCGGACACCGACGTCCTCTACGTGACGCGCATCCAGAAGGAGCGCTTCGAGGACCCGACGGCGTACGACAAGGTCAAGGGCGCGTACATCATCACGCCCGAAGTCCTGTCGCGCGCCAAAGCAGGACATGTGCGTGATGCATCCGCTGCCGCGCGTGAACGAGATCAGCGTCGAGTGCGACACGGACCCGCGTGCGGCCTACTTCAGGCAGATGGAATACGGCATGTACGTGCGCATGGCGCTGCTCGCGCTCGTGCTCGGCAAGGCCTGACCCCGGTCCCGACGACAGCGGAGGGCGTCATGCAGAACGTGCAGGCCCGCGCGCAGCTGGAGAACATCGGCCTCACCGTGGGCAGCGTGCACCGCAACCTGCCGGCGGCCGAGCTCACGGCGCGCTCTCTCGCCCGGCAAGAGGGCATCCTGGCCGCCAACGGCGCGCTCGTCGTACAGACCGGAGCGCGCACGGGCCGTTCGCCGGCCGACCGGTACATCGTGGACGAGCCCGCCGCGGACGACGTCGCCTGGAGCGATGTGAACCAGCAGTGCACACCCGAGCTCTTCGACCACATGCTGCGCAAGGCGAGCACGTACCTTCACAGTCGCGAGGTGTTTGTGTTCGACGGCTATGCCGGCGCCGACAAGGCGTATCGTCTGCCCATCAGGGTGGTCGCGGACACCGCGTGGCACGCCCTCTTCGCCCAGACGCTCTTTCTGCAGCCCATCCCGATCGAGCAGGAAGGCTTCGTGCCCGGGTTCACGATCGTCGATTGCGGCGCCCTTCACGCCGACCCGGACGTCGACGGTACGCGCTCGGCGGTGTTCATCGGCATCTCGTTCAGCCGTCGCATGGTCCTGATCTTCGGGACGATGTACGCGGGCGAGATGAAGAAGGCGGTCTTCACGATCATGAACTACCTGCTGCCGCCCCGGGGCGTCCTTCCGCTGCACTGCTCGGCGAACGTGGGCCGCAAGGGCGACGTGGCGCTCTACTTCGGGCTGTCCGGGACGGGGAAGACCACTCTCTCGGCCGACCCGCACCGCCGCCTGGTAGGGGACGACGAGCACGGCTGGAGCCAGTACGGCATCTTCAACTTCGAGGGGGGATGCTACGCAAAGGTCATCAGGTTGTCGTCGAAGGCCGAGCCGCAGATCTACCAGGCGCTCCGCTTCGGCTCCGTCCTCGAGAACGTGGTCGTCGATCCGCTGACGAGGTCGGTCTACTGGGCCGACGACTCGGTGACCGAGAACACGCGCGCCACGTACCCGGTGCAGCATATCCCGGACGCGGTGACGGATGGCACCGCGGGGCTGCCGCGCAACATCTTCTTCCTCACGTGCGACGCCATGGGCGTCATGCCGCCCATCTCGAAGCTCACCGCCGAGATGGCGAGCTACCACTTCCTCTCGGGGTTCACGTCGAAGGTCGCGGGCACCGAGACCGGCGTGAAGGAGCCGCAGCCGACCTTCTCGACGTGCTTCGGAGCCCCCTTCATGCCGCGGGACCCTGTCGTGTATGCGTCCATGCTGCGTGAACGGCTCGCCTCGGGGGATGTGCGCTGCTGGCTCGTCAACACCGGCTGGAGCGGCGGTCCCTACGGCGTCGGCGCGCGGATGAGCATCGCCTTCACCCGGCGCCTGCTCCAGGCTGCGCTGGACGGCGCCCTCGACGACGTGCAATGCGCGCCTCACCCGGTCTTCAAGGTCCTGGTGCCCGTCGGCTGTCGGGGCGTGGCGCCCCGCAAGCTCGATCCCCGGGAGGGGTGGCATGATCCGGCAGCATACGACGCCGCCGCCGCGAAGCTGGCCCAGGAGTTCCGGGCCAACTTCGCGCAGTACGACGGCCGCGTGCCGCGCGAGGTCGCGGAAGCCGGGCCCGTCCTCTAACCTCGCGCCGCTGATGGCCAAAGCGGCTGCGCCGGGGGACGTCGCGCGCCTCGGCGGAGGGAAGCTCCGGCTCCGCCACTCCGGCGCGGGGTACGCGAGCCGGCCGCGGCGTGCGCGCAGTATGCTGGAGACGCCGCCGCTCGCTGAGCCGTGGCAACGACGAAGGTGAGATGACGCGGGTCTCTCGCAGCGGCGAGTACCCGCTCGTTGGCGGTCCCTGCTCGAGACGGAGGCGGCGGATGAGACTCCTGGTCCAAGGCGGAACGGTCGTGTCGCCGGACGGACAGCGCAGGGCGGACGTCCTGTGCGAGGACGAGCGCATCGTCGCCCTCCTCGACGCCGGCGAAGCGGCCAAGGCGGACGAGCGGCTCGACGCGTCGGGCCTGCTCGTCTTCCCCGGCTTCATCGATCCCCACCTTCATGCGCGCGACCCCGGCGACACGCACAAAGAGGACTTCGCGCACGCGACGCGTGCGGCCGCGGCCGGCGGTGTCACGACGATCCTGGTCATGCCGAACGCCGTCCCTCCCGTGACCGACGTGGCTTCGTTCCGCGAGCGGGCCGAGGAACACGGGAGGGTCGCCTTCGTCGATTTCGGCCTCTGGGCGCTGTCGCTCGGCCTGGAGAATCTCGGCGACATCATGGGTCTCTTCGCTGAGGGAGCCGTGGCGATGAAGCTGTTCTGGGGCTACGCCCTGGACCGGCAGTCGAAGCGCCTCGTCTACAACACGGGTGACAGCGACGACGTGATCCCGCCGGCCACGACCGGCGAGGTCATGCAGATCCTCCAGGAGATCGCCCGCGCGGACGGGATCCTCGCGGCGCACTGTGAGGACCGCGACATCCTGGACGTCGCCCAGAGGCAGCTCGGCCACGCGCCAGAGCGGTATGCCGAGCTGGCGGCGGCCCGGCCCGACGTGGCGGAGGCCGGCTCCGTCGCCCTCGGCATCGAGCTGGCGCGAGCGACGGGCGCGCACTTCCACGTGTGTCACATCAGCTCGGCGCGCGCCACGCACCTCGTGCAGCTGGCGCAGAGCGACGGCGTGACGGTCACGGCCGAGACCTGCCCTCACTACCTGCTCTTCGTGGCCGGTGACTGCGAGGGTCGCGACTCCGCCATGAAGGCGTTCCCCCCCGTACGGGAGGATGCCGACCGCGAGGCGCTCTGGCGGGGGGTCAGGGACGGGACGATCGCGTCGCTCGGATCGGATCACGCTCCCCACACGCTCGCCGACAAGTCCAAGCCGTTCGCGACTGCTCCGGCGGGCATGGTGGCGGTCGAGGTGATGGCGCCGCTCATGATCGATCGCATGTGCGCCGGACGGATCACGCCGGAGCGCCTGAGCTGGGTGCTGAGCGAGGGCACGGCCCGTCTCTACGGGCTGTACCCGCGCAAGGGCGTGATCCAGCCGGGTGCGGACGCCGACATGACCCTCGTGGACCCGTCCGTGCAGTGGACGGTCCGCGGCGACCGGCTGCACAGCGTGCAGCGCCACACTCCGCTGGAAGGCATGGAGCTGCGTGGCTCCCCCGTCGTCTCGCTCCTGCGCGGCTCGGTCGTCATGACCGACCGCGAGCCGCTGGGAGAGGCGCGCGGGCAGTTCGTCAGGCGGGCGGTGTCATAGGTCGTCGGACGACCGGCTGCGACGCCCGTGTCCCGGGGGCATCGACGAGCACGAGGCCGACGGCCGCCCCGGGGTGGGGGCCACCGGTCATGACGATCAGTCCCGCTGGGCATAACCAAGGTTGCGTGGGCTCGAGAACGAACAGTTAACACGCCGTTGTGTCACCTCGGCTCGGCTGCGAGGGGCACCACCCCGGCGTCTTCGTCTCATCTAGGCGGGAGGACAACGTGACGAGTCAAGAGATCTGGGCGATGCTCCGCCGGGGCGGTCTGTCGGTGGAGGTACCTGCCTCTGATACGGGCGCGGGCAAGGGCGAACCGGTCCTGGTGGGCAGATACCACGGCATGCTCGACCCTGCCGGCGTGGACCGGCTCGGCATCCTCCTGGCCGACAAGGCCCGGACGGTCCACCCGAACCTCGTCGTCGTGGGCGAGGGCGCGAACGACCTCATCCTCGGGTTCGTCGTCGCGCGCGAACTCGCGCTCCCCCTCGTGCGGGCCCTCAACCTCGAAGGCCTCGTCGGCGCCTCCGGCGCGTTCCCGGCGAACCCTCGAGGCGTGTTCGTCGCCGACAGGGTCCACAAATGGGAGTTCTCGACCGCCGTGCGCAACCTGCTGGAGCGCGAAGGAGGCGAGCTGGCAGCGATCGTCTCGCTCGTCACCTCGACCGTGCCACGACTCTCGGTCGAGTGCCTCGGTCTCGTCACGGCCGAGGACGGGCTGTCTGCTGTCGGGTGATCTCGTCGGACGTCCTCGGTGTCGAATGACGTCGTCGGGCGACCACTGTTCCCAGGGGCGAGACCGTGCTCGCCGTCACGCTCTTGCCCGCCATACGCGCAGCTCGGCTGAGCGCTGATGGGCGAGCAGACCCTCGACGCCGGCGAGATGCGCGCAGTGCTTCGCGAGTTGGTCGGACCCCTCGGCGGTGAGCATCTGGATGGACGACGTCTTCAGGAACGTGCCGACCCAGAGGCCGTTCATGAACTTCGCGGAGTGCATCGTCGGGAGCGTGTGGTTCGTCCCCGAGACGTAGTCGCCGTACGCCACCGGGGCGTACGGCCCGACGAAGAGCGAGCCGAAGTTGGTCAGCATCTCGACGACCGCGTCGTCGTCCTGGGTCATCACCTGGAGGTGCTCCGGGGCGAAGTCCTCGGCAACGGCGACGGCCTCCTCCATGGAGTCGGCCAGGATGATGCGCCCGTTGTCGTCCCAGGTCCGCAACGCCATCTCGCCTGTGCCAAGCGTGTGGCACTCGACGGGAATGGCGTCGAGCGCGGCCTGCGCCAGGGCGGGGCTGGTCGTGACCAGGCAGGCGATGGAGTCGGGATCGTGTTCGCACCCGGCGAGCAGGTCGACGGCCACCCACCGGGGATCAGCGGAGTCGTCGGCGATGATGAGGACCTCGCTGGGCCCCGCCAGCAGGTCGATCCCGACGCGGCCCGAGACCTGACGTTTCGCCTCGGTCACGTACTTGTTGCCGGGACCGACGACCATGTCCACGGCGGGCACAGACTCCGTCCCGAACGCGTACGCGGCGATCGCCTGCGCGCCGCCCATGCAGAACACCCGGTCCACCCCGGCGATGTCGAGGGCGACGAGGACGGCGGGGTGGACGCCGCCGTAGCCTCTGGAAGGCGGCGAGCACGCGGCGACATGGGCCACCCCCGCCACCTTCGCCGGGATGACCGAATGCAGCGCGGTCGAGGGAAGGGGATAGCGGCCGGCGGGTACGTAGGCCCCCACGGATCTGACCGGGACGAGTCTGTGCCCGAGAGTGATGCCCGGCAGCGTCTCGACGCGCAGCGGCGAGAAACAGTCGAGTTGCTTCGCCGCGAACGCGCGCAGCTGTTCGGCCGCGAATCCCAGGCTCTCGACGGTCTCCGCCCCGACTCGATCGTAGGCGTCCTTGAGCGCCTTCCGGGGCACCTCGAGCGCCTCGAGAGCGACGCCGTCGAACTCCTCCGTCAGCTCCAGGACCGACGCATCGCCACCGGCCCGGACTTGTGCGATGAGCCTTGTGACCAGGTCGGTCACGTCCCCCGCGTTCGCGGCGGCCTTCGCGGCTTCCTTGAGTACCTTCATCTGTCCGGCTCCCGGTTGAGATTGCCAGATCGGCCGTGCGGTCCTGCGGGACGACGAGCCATCCCTCGTCCGCCTCCACGGCGACCTGCTGACCATCGGACACGTGCTCGTGGAACGTGGCGTCCACCTCCGTGACCAAGGGGATCTCCATGATCACGGCGCAGGCCACCAGCACGGTGTCGGGGCTCTGGACGACCATGGCCCGGGGTGCCACCCCATGCTTCACGAGCTGATACAGGCCGTCAAGCGGCAAGACCGAGCCACCCTTGCTCATCGGGAGGACGAGGACTGCGCCGGCCGTGGACCTGCCGTTGAGCGGGTGCCCTTTCTCCGTCATCACACCCGACTCCGGCTCCACGAGGCAGAAGCAGATGCCATGGGACGAGCGAAGCACCGTGCCCTCGGCTCGGCCACGGACGCTGCCACGGCGCCCGTAGCGTCCGTCGGTCGTGCTCATGGCGTTCGTCCCTCGATCGCTGCCTGGGCGTGCTCCGTCGAGGGACTCGGGCGCGGGGTCAACGGCCCGACCCCCCACACGCGATAGTCAGACGCTCGCTCTATGTATGACAAGACCGGGAAGGGTTCGGCCGTGTCTTCCTCACGGGACCCCGCGATGCTCGGGGGTGGTGACCAGCTCGCCGAGCGATTGATATGCTGCGACTATGACCGCAGAGAAGGCACCAGCCGCCGCCTCCCCGACCAGGGCCGAGCGCGGCGAGCAGATGCGTCTCCGCCTCCTCGAGGCGACCATCGCCTCGATGGCCAACGACGGAGTCGCAGGGGCATCCATCGAACGCATCACCCACAGGGCGGGCGTGTCGCGGGGTCTGGTGCGCCACTACTACGGCAGCAAGAACCGTCTTCTTTCTGAAGCGTTCCAGCTTCTCGCCGACAACTTCCGCCGGATGCTGGGGATGTTCGACGACGAGACGGAGGCCGAGGCCGACCCCGTGCTCCGCCTGCGCCAGGCGATCCTGCCGATGTTCGAGCGGCTGAAGGGCGCTCGCGACTACCAGTATGCCTGGCTCGGGTTCTGGGCGCTGGCGCGCAGCGACGACGAGATCGCACGGCTGAACAACGCGCTCTACGAGGAGATCGGCGCCTACCTCGGCAGGCTCATCGATGCCGCCGCCGGTGAGCGCCACGACGTCGACACCGCGGCCGCGGGCAGGGGCCTCATCGCCATGATGGAAGGCGCCTGGCTGCACTGCCTCATCGGAATCGAGGGCGTCACGGTGTCGATGGCCGAGGGTCTGTGCCTCGACTTCGCCTCACGCCTTCTGGGTTCCGCGTCCTTGGGCGATCCGCCCAACGGGCGCTGACGTTCGGCCTCGTCGCGCGGCCATCGGCTGCACGGGAGTGCTCGGAGCTCACCAGCGTCTACGGCGCACGGTCTCCCTGCGAAGAATGCCCTGCTTCATCGTCGCGTTCCCTCAGCGCCCTGAGCACCCTTTCCGGAGTGACCGGGAGCTCGGTGATCCAGATGCCGATCGCGTCGGCGACCGCGTTGACGATCGCCGGTGCGCCGGACGTCGACGAAGGCTCGCCGATGCCCTTGGCGCCGAACGGCCCCACACCTCCCTTGGACTCGATCAGGATCGGGACCACGTCGGGGGTATCCATGGACGTCGGCACGAGATAGGTGTCGAGCGCCGACGTGACCGTCCTTCCTTCGCTCAGCTTGAGGTCCTCGAGGAGAGCGTAGCCCAGTCCACAGACGGACCCCCCTTCGAGCTGGCCTTCGGCACTCAGCCGGTTGATCGTCTGCCCCACGTCGAACGACGCCACGAACTTGAGCACCTCGACCTGCCCCGTGTCGATGTCGACGGCCACCTCCGCGGCGTGCGTGCCGAAAGTGAAGTCCGGGAAGATCTGGCCGTGCACGTTCTGCACGTCGCCCACCTCCCGAGCGGGCGCGTTGAACTGCGCGAGGTTGCCCAGCGGCACCCCTGCCGAGGCGCAAGCCTTCAGCGCCTCTCTCAGCGGCAACTGTCCGGACTGGAGCGCGTCCTGACCCTTACCCCCCGCAGCGACCTCGAGTCCGTCGGCCGGGAGCACGTGAAACGCCTTGTCTCTCAACTCGAGCCGCTCGGGGTCGACGCCGAGGATCTCGCCGGCCTTCCTGGCCAGCTCGTCCCTCACGGCCCTCGCGGCCTTCAGCGTCGCATTGCCCGACATGTAGAGCTGACGCGTGGCGGTCGTCGTGCCGGCCAGCGGCGTCAACGCGGTGTCGCCGAAGTAGACCGTCACGTCGTCCATCGTGACGCCCAGCACCTCTGCCGCGATCTGAGCGAGAGAGGACGCCTGACCGCCTCCGATGTCCTGGACACCGCAGCGCACCACGACCGTGCCGTCCAGTTCGAAGCCGACGAACGAGCGCGAGGAATCGTGCATGTAGATCAGTCTGCCGTAGCTCTGCATGCCCGACGCCAGCCCCCGGCCGACCCTCTCCCGCGACGACCGTGGCGGTGACGGCTCACCCAGCGCCGCCAGCGCCTGCTGGGCCGTCTCGTCGGTCCAGACTGCGGTCTGCACGGCGTGGCCCGTCCCCGTCTCGTCCCCGGTATGGAGGTAGTTGCGCCGGCGGAACTCCAGCGGCGAGAGGCCCAGCTTGGCGGCCAGCGCATCCATCTGGAGCTCGTAGGCGAAGCACACCTGCGGCGCGCCGAAGCCTCGATAGGCGCTGGTGAAGGTGTTGTTGGTGAGGACCGCGTAGCTGTCGACCTTCACGTGCGGCATCTTGTACGGCCCCGTCGCGCAGACGGTGGAGTAGAGCAGGACCCAAGGGCTCAGGAAGGCGTAGCCTCCCGCGTCGGAGACGAGCTCGGCCTCCATCGCGACCAGCGTGCCGTCCGCCCTGGCTCCCGTCCGGTACGTCATGAAGTACGGATGACGTTTGGAGTGGGCGAGAAGGGACTCCTCCCTCGTGTACGTCAGCTTCACCGGACGTTTGGTCTTGTTCGTCAGCAGCGCGAGGTAGGCCTCGACGGTGATGTCCTCCTTGCCGCCGAACCCGCCGCCCAGCATGGGGGCGATGACCCTCACCTTGTTGTGGGGTACCTTCAGGATGTCGGCGACATCGCGGAAGTGCTCGATGACCTGAGTCGAGGCCCGGATGGTGATGACCCCGTCCTCGTCGATCCAGGCGACGCCGGATTCAGGCTCGAGGTACGCGTGGTCCCCGAACGGGACGCGGTAGGTGTTCTCCACGACGACGTCCGCGTCCTCGAGGGCCTGCTCGGCGTCTCCCTTGCGGACCTTGTAGGTGCAGACGACGTTCGTGTCTTCTTCTCCGACCCGGTAGGCGTCCGGCTTCATGGCCTCGATGGGATCGAACACCCCCGGCAGCGGCTCGTAGTCGACGCGGATGGCTCTGGCTGCGCGTTCCGCCTGCTCCAGAGTCTCGGCCGCGACGAGCGCCACCGCCTCGCCCATATAGCGGACCTTGCCGTCCGCGAGGACGCGGTAAAGGCCCTCGAACCCGCCGGCCGAGTGGGTCTGCCCGAACTTGCTGGTGGTCTCGTTGCAGGGGACGTCCTTGGCCGTGAGCACCGCCCGCACGCCGGGCATGTGCTCGGCGACGCTGGTGTCGATCGCGAGCAGCCTCGCGGCTGGGTGCTCGCTGCGCAGCACCTTGCCGTAGAGCATCCCGGGCAACTCGAAGTCGTCGGCGTACTTCGTCTGGCCGAACACCTTGTCACGAGCGTCGTGACGCGGCATGGGCCGCCCGATGATCTTGTACGCGGACCCCTGGGCGTCTGCCGGCGGCGAGACGGTCTCGTGGCCAGGAGTCTGGATCGTGGTCGCCATCAGGACCGCCTCCCCACGCGCTCGCGCTGCCCGGCCACGTCCTCGATCGCGTCGACGATCTTCGTGTAGCCCGTGCACCGGCAGATGTTGCCGGAGATGGCTTCCCTTATCTCGCTCCGCGACGGAGTCGGGTTCTCGTCGAGAAGGGCCTTGGCGGTGAGCACCATCCCCGACGTGCAGAAGCCGCACTGGATCGCGCCGTGCCTCACGAAGCTCTCCTGCAGAGGGTGGGGGTCGTCGGGCGTGCCCAGCCCCTTCAGCGTCGTCACTTCTCTGCCGTCGGCCTGAACGGCCAGGGTCAGGCAGGAATTGACGGCGACGCCGTCGAGGAGCACCGTGCAGACCCCGCAATCGCCCTGGCCACAGCCGCTCTTCACGTCGAGCGCCCCGAACTTGCTGCGCAGGACCTCCAGAAGCGTGTCGAGGGCGGTCACTTCTGTCTTCATCCACTGACCGTTCACACTGATCGCAATGCTGTAGCTTCCCATCAGTTCGTCCCCTCGATCCCGGCCGCCCTCAAGAGGGTCCGAGCGACGACCGCCTCCGTCACCCATCTCCGGTACTCGGCTGAGCCGCGGAGATCGTCGATGGGGGAGATGTGCTGTTGCACGAGCCTGCTGCAGTCCATGACGAGTTCAGCGTCGATGCGCCGTCCCTCGAGGGCCGCCTCGACGGCCGCCGCGCGCAGCGGGATCGGCGCGACCGAGCCCAGGGCGACCCTCGCGCTCAGACACGTCGCTCCGTCTGACTGCACCATCGCGGCGACGGACGCGACGCTGATGGCGCCGGACCTCCTCAATCTGACCTTCTCGAAGCCTCCAGCCCACTCCTCCGAAGGGATGGGAATGAGGAGACCTTCGATCATCTCGGTCTCCCGAAGGCTGGTGGTCCGGTACTCGAGGAAGTAGTCCGCTATGGGCATCTCTCGTCGGCCTTCAGGGCTCGCCAGTTGGACGATCGCATCGAGGGCGAGGAGAGGTGGCGCCGTATCGGCGCAGGGGGCGGCAGTGGCAAGGTTGCCCCCGATCGTGGCCCGATTCCTGACGAGAGGGTTGCCGATAGACCTGGCCGCATCGGCCAGGATAGGGACCGTCTCGTTCAGAAGCGGATCCGAGGCGATATCGGCGATGACGGTCGCAGCTCCGACTTCGAGAACGCCATCGTTCCTGCGTATCCCCTTGATCTCATCCAGGTCGCCGACGTCGACGAGCACGTCGGGGAAGGGTTCTATCCGGCAATCACCGCACTTGCAGCCGCCCTGTAGGCCCAGGCTGGCCGAGCTCGAGTCGCTGGAGTACTTCGCCGCGCGGAAGAGCGGGATCAGATCGGTCCCGCCTGCCAGGAGCTTCGCCCCGGGCCAGTGCTCCCCCATCATCTCCAGCGCTTCCTTCAGGCTCCGGGGGCGCAGATAGCGCGTGTCAGTCACCGCGAGACCTCCTTCTCCCGGTCGGCGATGCCGTCGCCGCCCAGCTCTTCCTGCAGCTTCGCGGTCTTCTGGATCGCGCGCACGATGCCGTTGTAGCCGGTGCAGCGGCAGATGTTGCCCTTGATGTGGTGGCGGATCTCGCTCTCGGTGGGGTGGGGATTGCGGCGCAGCAGGTCGCCCGCCACAAGGATCATGCCGGGAGTGCAGAAGCCGCACTGCACGGCGTTCTCGTCGAGGAACTCCTCCTGGATCGGGGTGAGCTCTCCGTTGGGCCCGGCCACCCCTTCGATCGTGACGATCTCCTTGCCGTCGACGGCGACCGCGAGGGTGATACAGCTCAGCACGGGCTCGCCGTCGACGAGCACGGTGCAGGCGCCGCATTGGCCCGTGCCGCAGCCGTACTTGGCGCCGGTCAGACCGAGCTCGTTGCGCAGCACGTTGATGAGCAGCTCGTTGGGCTCGACCACGAGCATGTGGTCCTCGCCGTTGACGTTGAGGACGATGGCGTTGGAGCAGGTGGTCAGCATCTTGCACGCTCCCATGCTGTCGCGAAAGCATCTCTGAACAGGACCCCGGCTGCCTCCCTGCGGTAGAGCTCGCCGCACCTGATGTCGTTGATCGGGGAGATGTCCTCGTCGACGAGGGCGGCGCACTCGCTGACGACGTGCGCGTCGATCTGCCGGCCTTCGAGCGCCGCCTCGACGGCGTGCGCCCGCACCGGGGTCGGCGCCACGGCGCCGAGCGCGACACGGCAGTGGGTGCAGGTCTCGCCGTCCCGCTGCACGGCGACGGCACAGGTGAGCTTGGAGATGTCGCAGGCGACGCGGGCGATCTTCTGGAAGGCGCCCGCGCGGCCGTCGGGGAACGCGTCGAACTCGACCCCGATCATGATCTCGTTGGGCGCCATCACCGTCGCGCCGGGGCCCGTGTAGAACTCGCGCAGCGGGATGACCCGCTCGGCGTGGGCGCTCATCACGCGGACGCGCGCGTCATAGGTGAGGAGCGGCGGCGCCGTGTCCGCCGCGGGCGACCCGTTGCTGAGGTTGCCTCCCACGGTGCCCACGGCGAGCACCTGGATCTTGCCGATGCCCTCGATCGCCTCGGCGAGGCCGTGGTAGCAGCCCAGCTCCCGGAGGAACCGCAGGACGTCGATGTAGCGGCGACCGGCGCCGATGCGGACCGTCTCGCCGACGTCGAGCTGCTTGAGCTCCTCCAGCTTGGAGATGTCGACCACGAGGCGCGGCGCGCGGCGGCCCAGCTTCATCTGGATGACCAGGTCCGTGCCACCGGCGAGGACCTTGGCGTCCTCGCCGTGCTTGTCGAGAAGCGCGAGCACCTCGTCGAGGGATGACGCCAGGATGTACTCGAAGTCGTTGACCAGGACCCTCGTGTTGATGACCGGCGCGCTCATTCCGGGATCACCCCCCGGCACGACCAGCCGTGGATCGCGGCCAGGATCATCTCCGGCGTGATGGGGATGAACTGAAAGCGGATGCCGAGCGCGTTGGAGAGGGCGTTCATCACGGCGGCGGCCACCGCGTTGTTCGCCGCCTCCCCGATGCCCTTGGCGCCGAACGGGCCCGAGGGCTCGAACGTGGTGGCGAAGAACGTCTTGACGTCCTTGACGGGCGGCATGTCGGCGGCGGTGTACAGCTTGTAGTCGATGTACGTGCCGCCGCAGGTGAGCTCGCCGGTGTCCGGGCGGTAGTCGGTGTCTTCGAGGAGCGCCTGCGCGATGCCCCTGCAGAGGCCTCCCTCGAGCTGACCGGCGGCCAGGTCGGGGTTCACCACGGTGCCGGCGTCGACGGCGCAGACGGCGCGCGTGACCTCGACCTCGCCAGTCCAGGTGTCGACCTCGACCTCGACGAAGTTGGTCACGAAGCACGGCGGGCAGTTGACCATGCGGTGGCTCTCGACGGCGATCGCCGTCCCCCAGCCCTTGAGCTGGGCCGTCTTGGCCACCTCGGCGACAGTGATCCGTTTGTCGGCCGCGCCCTCGAGGAAGATGACGCCCTGCCCCGTCTCCGGGTCGGGCGCTATCTGCAGCGCCTCGGGGTTGACGTCGATCAGGCGCGAGGCGAACTCGAGCAGGCGCGCCTTGGCGGAGCGCGCCGCTTCGACGACCGACCCGCCGCCGCAGTAGACGCCGCGGGTGGCGTGCGTGCAGACGTCGTAGCCGGTGTCGGTGGTGCTCGCGGGAGAGATGCCGACCTTGTCGAACGGCACGCCCATCTCCTCGGCCACGAACTTGGCGCAGGCGTCGAGCGTGCCGCCTCCGTGGCACATGAGCGCGGTCGAGAAGTCGACGGAGCCGTCCTCGTTCACCTTCACCATCGCGGTGGAGTAGTCGATCACCTCGCCGGGCATGGCGGCGCCGGTCCCCGAAGTGTGGAACGTCCGCCCCACGCCGATGCCGCGCCGGAAGCGACCGGTCTTCTCTTCGGGACGCCCGCGCTCGCTCCAGCCGATCATCGGCGCGCCCTTCTCGAGCATCTCCTCGACGCCGCAGCTGCGGATGATGGACCGCACCGTCGGTCCCTGGCCCCAGAACGTCTCGCCCAGGCCCACGTAGTTCTTGATCCGCAGCTGGATCGGGTCCATCCCCAGCTTCTCGGCGATGATGTCGATGTGCGACTCGACGGCGAACGACACGTCCGGGTTGCCGTAGCCCTGCATGGCGCACGCCGGCGCCTTGTTGGTGTACACCGCCGTTCCCTCGAAATTCATGTGCGGCATGCGGTACAGCGAGACGAACCAGCCCGACATACAGCCGAGCAGCGGATAGCCCTGGATGTTATGACTGCCCACGTCCACGAGCGTCTTCAGCTCGCCGGCGACGATCGTGCCGTCGTTCTTGACGCCGTACCTCAGCCTGATGATGGCGGGGTACTTGCAGTGGTCGTACATGTCCTCCTCGCGCGTAAGCACGAGCTTGACCGGTTTGCGCGCCTTGAGGGCGAGCGCCACGCAGATGGCGATCGGCGTGTTCATCTGGATGCTCGAGCCGAACGCGCCTCCGATGGAGGAGCGATGGACGATCACCTTGCTCAGGGGGATGTCGAATATCCGGCCCAGGAGCTGGCGGGTGTTGTGGATCGACTGCGCCGTGGCCCAGAGCTCGATACCGCCGTCCGCCTGCGGCCGGCACATGACGGACTTGGGCTCCATCTGCGCGTGGTAGACGCGGCCGGTCTGGTACTCGCGCTCCACCACGAGGTCGGCTTCGGCGAAGCCCACGTTGACGTCGCCTACCGACACCTGGCGCTCGCAGGCGATGTTGCGCTCGATGGGCAGCTCGACGTCGCCGAGCATGACGTCCTCGTAGAGCCGCGGGGCGTCGGGCTCCATCGCCTTGTAGGGGTCGAACACGGCGGGCAGCACCTCGTACTCGACCTTGATGGCGCGGAGCGCCCGCTCCGCCAAAGCCTCCGTCCTGGCCGCCACCGCCGCGACGCCCTCGCCGACCTGACGTACCACGTGCGGCAGGACGGTCCGGTCGCGGTAGGTCTTGGCCGGGATGCTCACCTGGCGCTCGTTGTACCGCTTCTGCGGCACGTCGTCGGCGGTGATGCAGACGGCCCCCATCTTCTCCGCCTCGGTCGTGTCGATCGACACGATCCGGGCGTGGGGATGGGGGCTCCGCAGGACGCGTGCGTGCAAGCATATAGGGCAGGATCATGTCGGACGGGTAGACCTCGCCACCCGTGACCTTCGCCAGCCCGTCCTTTCGCCGCGTCACCGCGCCCACGGTCGCGAACGAGCGCGATTCCATACCTGCAACCTCTCTTCCGAGATGGTCCGTCAGTGTCTGCCAGGAGTCCTTGAAGGCACCCGCGGAAAGCCCCATTGTCGCATATTCGCTATATGTGTAGCAAGGAATCCTGTTCCCGTCTACAATGTCGCGGTACCGACATGGTGCCTGTGGCCAAGCCGATGTGCAAGAGGCGACACAAGGCGGTTCGCCACCCTACGGTTCCGGGGAACGCTGTTCTCGGGCTGACCGCCGGCCGAGTGTGTCGCTTCGGCGCGACACACAGCGCTCGAGAGCGTCAAGGAAGTGAGTGGAGGCAACAGTGCACGCGATCGCACAGGAGACGCTCGCCGGCGCCCTCGGCCTTGGCCCTGTGGAGGTGGTCGCGCTCGTGGGGGCCGGAGGGAAGACCACTGCTTTGCGCCTCCTTGGCGCGGAGCTCACGGCAGGCGGCGCCCGCGTGATCACGACCACGACGACGGCGATGCTCCTGAGCGAGATGGCGGTCACCGGGCAGGTGCTGAGGCGAACGGAAGGGGGGCGGCTGGTCCCCAGACTGAAGGGGGTGCTGGCGGACGGACATGCTGCCGCCGTCGCGCACTCCGACGGCGAAGGAGGCAAAGTGGTCGGCCTGTCTCCGGCCTCGGTCGACCGGCTGTGGGCGCACGGGCTGGCCGACTACCTCATCGTCGAGGCCGACGGGAGCCGGGGCCTGCCGTTCAAGGCCTTTGGGCCGCATGAGCCCCAGGTGCCTGGCGTGGCCACGACGATCGTCGACGTCGCCGGACTGGACGCTCTCGGGGCCGCTCTCACTGAGGGGCGCGTCCATCGCGCCGATGTGCTCGCCTCGATCCTGGGGATCCCGCTGGGCTCGGAAGTCACGACGCGAGTGGTGGCTGACGGCTTGCTGGCGCAAGTCGGGCATCTGCGGCAAGCAAACGCGGGCTGCCGCATCGTCGTCCTGCTGAACAAGGCCGACACGCCGGACGCGCAGGCGGCGGGACTCGACATCGCGCTGCGGCTTCTCGGGCGTCAGGGCGCGGGCGTCGGGCCGGAGGGCGAGGGAGATCGTGTGGCCGGCGTCTCCGGGGGGCGCCCAGATTCCGTCGTCGTCGGCAGCCTGCGCGCCGGCCGCTTCGCCGTCGTCGCGGAGGAGGCGTGAGCGACGTGGCGCGCGAGTCCCGGCACGCGGCCGGCCGTGGCGTCGTTGCGGCCGTGGTCCTTGCCGCCGGCCGCGCCACCCGCATGGGGGGCGCGAAGCTGCTGTTGCCCGTCGGCGGGCGGTCGATGATCCAGCGCGTGGTCGACGCGTCGCTGGGCTCGAAGGCCTCGCAGACCATCGTCGTCGTGGGCAACGAGGCGGAGAAGATCTCGGAAGCCCTGGCCGGCCGGCCGGTCACCGTGGTGCTGAACCCGGACTACGCGAAAGGCATGAGCACGTCGTTGCGCACGGGACTCTCGGCGGTAGACCCGGCGGCCGGCGGGGCCCTCATCCTGCTCGGCGACCAGCCCTTCGTCAGCGCCGCGCTCCTCGACGCGCTGATCGATCGCTTCGCGCGTTGCGAGAAGCGGATCGTGCGGCCGTCGGTGGATGGGCGCCCGGGCAACCCCGTGCTCGTCGGAGCGACGCTGTTCGCCGAGCTTGCCGGGGAGCAGCGGCGACTTCGGGGGCCGGCGCGTCATCGAGCGCCGGGCGGACGAAGTCTGTATGGTCCCCATCGACGACCCCCACGAACTCGTGGATATCGACTCGCCCTGCGGGTACGAGAAGGAGAAGGACGCATGAAGGCCGGCGATCTCTACGCGCGGATGGCTGAACTCGCCGGGCGCGGCACCCCGTTCGTGCTGGCGACCGTCACCGACGTCAAGGGCTCAAGCCCGCGGCACGTGGGGGCGAAGATGCTGATCCTCGGAGACGGGACGACCGAGGAGACCATCGGCGGAGGCGTGCTTGAACGCGAGGCGATCGCCGAGGCTCGCGCCTGCCTCGCCTCGGGCGCGTCGTGCAGCCGGACGTACGAGTTGCGTACGGAGGGGGAGCACGCCTTGGGGAGCCTGTGCGGGGGCGACGTCACCGTGTTCTTCGAGCCCCATCGCCCGGGTCGCGCGCTGCTCGTCATCGGCGCGGGGCACGTCGGCCAGAAGCTGTGTTCCTGTGCCAGCACGCTCGACTTCAGGGTCGTCGTCCTCGACTCACGAGAGGACATGGTCACGTCCGAACGCTTTCCCGAGGCCGACCGGCTGATCTGCGGCGACCCGGCGCGCACGGCCGACCTGTATGACATAGACGAACACACGAACGTCGTCATACTGACGCATTCGGCCGAGCACGATGAGTCGGCGCTCCGCTCGGTCATCGACTCGCCGGCCGCCTACATCGGCATGATCGGCAGCCGAAACAAGGTCCGGACCATCATCGCGCGGCTTCGCGGTGAGGGAGTCGCCGGCGAGCGGCTGGACCTTGTCCACGCGCCGATCGGCCTCGACATCGGCGCCGAGACGCCAGCGGAATTGGCCCTCTGCATCATGGCCGAGATCGTCGCCGAGCAGTACAGCAAGGTCGGCGGCCGCATGCCCTCGGTCGTGAAGGGACAGACCGCGGTCGAGGAGTCCGCGCCGTGACCGGTGCCGCGCACGACGCCGTCGGCGGCGCGCGCCCACGGGCGCTGATCAAGGGCGCCGGCGACCTGGCCACCGGTGTCGCCCTGCGACTCTCCCGTTCGGGGTTCGCCGTCGTCATGACCGAGATCGCTCGCCCGACTGTGGTGCGACGCACGGTGGCGTTCGCTGAAGCCGTGTACGAGGGGCGCACGGTCGTCGAAGGAGTCGAGGGCGTCAAGGTGGACGCTCCCGGCCGGATCGAGGCCGTGATGCGGCAAAGGGCGATCGCCGTCGTCGTCGATCCCGAGGGTGCCGCGCTTCACGAGGTGAGGCCTTCCCTGCTCGTCGACGCGATCATGGCCAAACGCAATCTCGGGACGAGCATCGCCGACGCGCCCGCCGTCGTCGCGCTGGGTCCGGGCTTCTTCGCCGGCCGTGATGCACACGCGGTCATCGAGACGAATCGTGGTCACACGCTCGGCCGGGTGATCACGCACGGCGAGGCGCTGCCCGACACCGGCATCCCCGGAGAGGTGGGCGGTCATACCGAGGAGCGGCTTCTGCGAGCACCCGCCGCCGGGGTCTTCCGGAGTTCCCTCCACATCGGCGACCGAGTCGTCGCAGGTCAGATCGTCGGTCACGTCGGCGACGTCCCGGTCTGCTCGCGGCTGGACGGCGTGCTGCGCGGCCTCCTCCACCCTGGCCTCGAGGTGACTCGCGGTTTCAAGCTGGGCGACGTGGACCCCCGCGCTGCTCGAGAGCACTGCTTCACCGCGTCGGACAAGGCCCTGGCGGTCGCCGGCGGCGTGCTCGAGGCGGCCTGTGCCCTGCTCGGCGGCGTCCGCCTCAGGGCAGCGACGCTCGCGACCTCTCGGGATGCCGGTGATGCTGATGCAGAGTGAGAAGACGCTCAGCGCCTCCGTGCGCCCCTCCCGCCTCTTGCCGCTGCGCTTCGACCGCCACGAGCTGGCGGGCAGCATCGGCGACATAGGCGTCATGATCCCCTTGGCCGTGGGCGTCGCCGCGGTCGCGCGCCTGAGCCTCGTGAGCATCTTCCTGTGCGTCGCCGCAAGCTATGCCGCGAGCGCCCTCGTCTTTCGCGTGCCGCTCCCGGTGCAGCCGATGAAGGTGATGGGCGCGACCATCGTCGTGCTCGGTCTCTCGGCTCCGGTCGTGGCTGCGGCCGGCGTCGAGGTCGCCCTCTTCCTGCTGTTGCTCGCCGTGACGCCTGTCGCCCGGTACCTCGCGCGCCTCTTCCCCAAGGCGGTGCTGCGTGGCATCCAGCTGTCGGTCGGGCTTCTCCTCCTGAAGGGCAGCCTGGTCGCGGCGAACGGCGCGAAGGCCCTGCCGGGCCTGCACTTCGGCGTCAGTGTCGGGGGCGCGCGGCTCTCGCTCGGCCTGCTCGTCGCCCTGGCCGCCGCCGCCGCGCTGTTCGCCGGCCGCCGCCGCCGGCGCCTGCCGGCAAGCCTCGTGGTCGTCGGCATGGGCGCCGCCGGCGGTCTCGCTCTCGTCGTCGCCGGCGTCTCCCAGCTTGTCGCCGTCCCCGCCGCACCCGCTCTGCCGCTCGCGCACCTCCCCAACGCCCACGACGCCTGGCTCGCCCTGTTCGTCCTGGTGCTGCCGCAACTGCCGCTCTCCCTGGGCAACTCCGTCTATGCGACCGAGGACGTCGTGGGCGGCTACTACGGCGCCGCCGCGCGCCGCGTGACGGCGAAACGCCTCCTCTTCAGTCTCGGTCTGATGAACCTCGTCTGCGGCGCGGCCGGAGGCATGTCGCTCTGCCACGGCGCCGGCGGCGCCACGGCCCACTACCGCCTGGGCGCGCGCACCGCGGGGGCCACTCTCCTGGCGGCGGCGCTCTTCGCCGCGCTGGCCGCCGCCGCCGCCTTCGGCATCTCGCCGCTGCTCGTGCCCGGCGCGGTGCTGGCCGGCATGCTTCTTTTCGTCGGCGTCGAGCACTGCCTCCTGATCGCCGACCTCACGACTGTCGACGAGGTCGTGTGCGCGCTGCTCGTCGCCGTCCTGGGGCTCGTCGTCAGCAACCTCGCCGTGGGCTTCGTCGTCGGCTGGGCCGTCTACATGGTCGCGCTCAGACGCAGCCCGCTGCAGCACGTGGTCCTGCGCTGGCCGCGTCTCATCGAGAAGCTGGCGCCGCGCCCCTCCCACGAAGAGGTCGAGATCGGATGACGGGCGGTGACTGGACACGGGCTTCGCGGCCCCGGGCGACCGCCGCAAGACGGAGGGTGGCACAGGTCCGCGCGCGGCGGCTCTCTGTGCCGGTCCGGCATCTGAGCGGCCGGAAGACGGGCGCGTCGACAGCGCCCAGGTGAGGCCGCGGTCCTTGACAAAGCTCAGGCATACCTATAACAAGAGTGACGAACGGATTGGGCCCGGGGCTGCCGCCTGTGGCAGCGCTTCGGCCAGTGCGGCTCGAGACGCGGAGGGGGTGCTCGGCTGAGAGTGATCTTGAGGGGTGCATGTAGGTCGGACTGAACTGTGGAACGCCCGTCGAGTCGATCGGACGGACCAGCAGCAGAAGGGGGGAACATGGCAGAAGAACTCGCATTCGCACGCAAGGCCAGCGGCCTGGTCCGCGGCCTCTCCATGACGGACGCTTTCGCCGTCGGCTTCATGAACCAGGGCATCACGCCCAGTATCTGGCTGATCTTCACGCTCGGCCTGGGTACCTTCCTCGGCGGCAACCTCGTCGTCGCCGCCCTCATCTCTCTCGTCATGGCAGGGATCGGCTTCCCGATCGTCTGGGGCGTCCTGGGCGGCAGCATGCCGCGGTCGGGCGGCGAGTACATCTACAACTCGCGCATCATCCACCCGGTGTTCGGTATCGCGCAGAGCTTCGGCGACGCCGTCATCTGGTTGATGTGGCTCTACGTGCTGGCGCCGCTGTGCATCGACCCCGGCCTGACGGTCACGTTCAGCTACCTGGGCTGGACGGGGGCGGCGGACTGGGTGGTCAGCTCTACCTGGATCACCTTCCTGCTGGCCAGCGTCTTCAACTTCGTCGCCTTCCTCTTCGTGGTCTTCGGCATCAAGATCTTCGCGCTCACCCAGAAGGTCGTCATGCTGTTCGGCATCGGCGGGGCCATCATCATCGGCCTCGTGTTCACGCTTCACCTCGAAGGCGACCTTCATCGCCAACTGGAACCAGGCGGCGGCCGACACCGGCTCGTTCCGCTATGAGGAGTACATCGCCAAGATCGGCGAGGCCGCCGGCGAGACCATGCCGACCACCTGGACCTGGGCGGCGACCTTCGGCACCATGGTCGTGATGAGCTGGCTCTTCGCCTACGCGTACTCGATCTCGTTCATCGCCGGAGAGGTGAAGCGCCCCGACAAGACCATCATCTGGGCCAACGTGTTCGCCATCCTGGTGCCTTTCCTGTTCATGTTCTGGATCGCCATCGTGGTCAACAAGACCGTCGGCTACCAGTTCATCCAGGCCGCCTCGTGGATGGACAACAACGGCGCCATCGAGGGCTACAACATGCCCTTCGCCAGCGACTTCATCTCGCTGGCCGTGTACTGTCTCGGGGCCGCCACCGCCGCTTTGGGCTCCTGGGGCAAGCTGCTCGCCTTCTTGATGGGCCTCTCGTACGTCGCCTTCACCCTGTGGTGGCTGGCGCTGTCGTATCTGGCCTTCCCGCGCATCCTCTTCGCGTGGGGTATGGACCGCATGGGCCCCAAGTGGTTCACCGACATCAACCCGCGCTGGGCGAGCCCGGTCAAGAACTTCGTGCTCTGTCTCGTCCTCAGCGAGATCCTGCTGGTGATCTACTCGTTCTCGAGCTTCGCGGTGATGCAGAACGTCGTAGTCACCGGACTGCAGGTCACCTCGGTGTTCCTGCCCACGGCGTTCGCCGCCCTGCTCTTCCCGTACATGAAGCGCTGCAGGGGCATCTGGGACTCCTCGCCCTACAAGAAGTGGACCTTCCTCGGCCTGCCGGTCGTGGTCTGGGGCGCGCTCGTCGACATCGCCTACCTGCTCATCCTGCTCTACGTGTTCATCTTCAACGAGGCCGCCCGTCAGTTCACCACGGAATCGATCTACCTCTTCGTGGGCGTCTGGGTGCTGGGCGTGATCTGGTACTACTTCTGGAGGTCGCGGAGCAAGGCTGTGGGCGTGGACGTGTCCATGACCTACGGCGAGCTGCCGCCTGAATAAGGCAACGACGCGTGTGACCGACGGCGCGGTGAGCGCCGTCGGCACGAGGGGCGCCCGGCGCGATACGCGCCGGGCGCCCCTTCTTTTGCGGCGGCCTCACCGACCGCGCCGTCTTGCCTCCGCCGCCGCTGTTCCCGGGTCGCCCGCCAGGGCACGGACCGGGCCGTTGACGGTCCTGGACACACATTCGGCAAGCCTGTCAGAATGGCTGTCCCACCTCAGCCGGTCATCGGAGCACGACGGTGGACGCGGAGGTGTCGCTCGGCCGCAACCAGGCAGCGCTGCGGCAGCGGGATGCCATCCTCGGGTGGTCGCGTCCTGACCGCCGGTCGGAGAAGGAGCCGCGCACCATGAAAGAGCATCTGATCGACAACGCCCATCTCCCCAAGACGGCCGAGTTGTTCGGCAAGTGCCAGGAGGTGATCGCCGGCGGGGAGTCGAGCTACGCTCGCCTCATCGGCACGCGGCCCATCGTCATGAGCCACGGCGAGGGCGCCCACTTCTACGACGTCGACGGGAACCGTTACATCGACTGGTGCATCGGGTACGGGCCGATGATCTTCGGGCATCGGCCCCCCTTCATCGTCGACGCCATCGCCGAGCAGATCACCGAGCGCGGCATGCTCTACACGTTCCCCCACGAGCTCGACTACGAGGTGGGCCGCAAGATCGTGCAGGCCGTCCCCGGCATCGAGCAGCTCCGCTTCGCCAACTCGGGTTCCGAGGCCACGCAGGCGGCGATGCGCCTGGCGCGTGGCTACACCGGCAAGGACAAGATCCTCAAGTGGGAGGGGAGCTACAACGGCTTCCTGGACCCCCATGCCTTCTCTCACATCGCGGACATCGCGACAGCGGGGGCCGAGAAGTCCCCGAAGACGCAGCCCTCCGGGGCCGGCATCCCGAAGGCGTTCCAGGACACGGTGATCGTCGGCTGCTTCAACGACCTGGACAGCACCGAGCAGTTGATCAGGCAGAACGCCGACGATCTGGCCGCCGTGCTTGCCGAGCCGATCCTCGCGGACTGCGGGATCATCCCGCCCGAGCCCGGATTCCTCGAGGGCCTTCGCAACCTCTGCGACGAGCACGGCGTGCTGCTGATCTTCGACGAGATCATCACCGGCTTTCGCGTCGCTCTGGGCGGGGCCCAGGAGCGCTACGGCGTGATCCCCGACATCACTTGCGTCGCCAAGGCGGTCGGCGGCGGTACGCCCGGCGCGGCGGCCTTCGGCGCTTCGGCCAAGCTCATGGAGATCGAGGCCGACGGCACGGTGCTCCACGGCGGCACCTACAGCGCCAACCCGATGACCCTGGCCGGCATGAACGCCGCCCTCGACAAGCTTCTGGGCGAGACGGACGCGGTCTACGGGCACCTGAACAAGATCGCGGACGCGATGGTCGACGGCACGAAGAAGATGCTCGCGGAGCAGGGCATCCCGGCGTGGATCAACCAGGTCGGCCCGATGTGGCAGGTGTTCTTCGGCTACGAGGAACCGGTCACGCGCTCCCGCCAGGCGCGCGCCTGCGACTCCGCCTTCTTCGGCGAGTGGCAGGCGGAGTGCCAGGAGCGCGGCGTGTACTTCCACAACTTCAACTTCGAGCGCTTCTTCGCCTGTACGGCACACACGCAGCAAGACGTCGACGAGAGCCTGAACGTACTCGAGACGTCGCTGAAGATCGTCAAGAAGAAGCTGGGAGTGCCGGCAGCGGCGTGAGGCCGGCTCCACGTGCACGAGCGGCGAGGACTTGGCCGCGGCGACTAGAGGCTGAGGATCCAGAGCGCCTGGTAGGCGACCACGGCGGCGAACACGGCGGCGAGCAGCGCGCCGGCGAGGAGGGCGGCGCGGTAGCGGCGCAGGAACCACAGCGCCACCGCGCCGCCCGTCACCATGCTGAACTTGAAGACCGCCGCCGCGACGTCGCTCTGCCTGAAGAAGAAGTCCATGACGCCGTTCGACTCGGTGGCGAAGCCGAGCCACATCGCGTACCGGGTGAGGGCGAAGTCGGCGATGTTGAGGAGGCAGAGCTCGACGAGGACGAGGAGCAGGACGCGCTGGCCGGTCTCGCCCAGAGGCGGCGGGATGTAGCGGCGCGGGACCTTCATCGGCGCGGCCTTCACGGGATCTCACGGCCTCGAGGTACGACCAGGAGCCGTCGTCGAGATCCAGGCTGCCCAACCGCCGCCGACGGCGAGGGACGTAGGCCACGTCTGCGGGCCGGCCACGACCTCGAGCTGGCGCGCCGTCGGCGAGCGTCACGTCCACGGACGAGCAGGTGTGCCGGAGAGCATCGTCCGCGGCCGCCCAGACCACGACCTCGCCGTCGGTGGCAGGGCTCTGGACCACAGTCCCGCTGGCGACCGTGCGCGTGCGCCCGCTGCGAGGTCGATGGACGACGATCGTGCTCGTGCCGGTCGCGACTGGAGCGTCCAGAGCAGGGTCCTGGCCGGCCATCTGGATGTCGCCGACGCGTGAGCCCGCTGCCGTCGGCGGCGAGCGGGACGGTCGTCGTCGTCGACCGGTCCGCAGATCTCGCGGACGACGACCGACGGGCGCGCGCCCTCGCCGCCGGCTGACCAGCCAGCCGACGTCGCCGTCGCCGGCGACCACCGGGAAGTCGACGTCGTGCCCTCGGCGATGACGGCTGCGGCGACCCGTCCTCATGTCGAGCGTCGACGACGCGCGGCGACGCCGCTGCGCGTCGTCAACCAGGCGACGAGGTCGCCGGCGACGGCAGTCGTGGCGGCGCCCGCGCCGACGGCGAAGCTCTGCCTGCGCGCCGCGGTCGGCGTCGTAGACCCACAGGCGCGCCGGCTCGCCGACCGGTGCTCGGGCTGACTCGATCCAGGCGACGTAGCGCCCGCCGGCGGCCGGCGGCCACGATCGAGTCCCGTCGCGGGGCGGCGCCGATGACGTGGTGTCGCCGGCGTCGAGGTCGAGCACGCACGTGTAGGCGCCCTGCCCCCAGACGAGGCGGCCGCCGGCGATGGCGGGCGCGTCGGGCCGCAGGCCCGCCGAGCCCGTCACGCGCCAGCCGCCGCCCGACGAGCGCCGTCACGTCGGGCCTCCAGACGAAGGCGCGCTGCTCGGCGGCGAAGCCGGCGGCGCCGAGGGCGGCGCCGACGACGAGGACGAGCAGCGCGAGCAGGACGCGCCCGTCGCCAGGGATCGGCGGGGCGCCGGACGGGTGCTGCCGGGGCGGCGCTCCAGCGGCGCGCGACGGGCGCGCGGGCGCCGCCGGTGCGGTCCTGCGTCGTCAGGTCCTCCGGCACAGGTGCAGCAGGTCGGCGTAGACCCCGTAGGCGGTCTGCGGCACCAGGGCGCCCATCTCGGCGACGACCACGTCGCCCATGAGGTCGGTGTGCAGGACGACGCCGAGCGACTCCTCGCCGAGCGGGGCGAGCGGATGGTCGATGTCGAGCTCGGCGGCGCGCACGCGGGCGCGGACCGGGCCGGCCGGGCGGCCGCTCGCGGCCGCGGCGCCGGCCGACCCGCCCGCGCCCTCGCGCCACACGCTCGTGACCAGCCGCAGGCGCTTGCCGGCGGCGTACGCCGCCTCGATGCGCGCCAGCGGCACGTCGCGCAGGCTCTGCTTCTCGACGTCCGCCGGCGTGATGCCGGCGTCCATCGCCACGTTGGCCAGCGCCGCCGCCTTGCAGGCAGCGTCCCAGCCGTCGATGTCGTGGCTCGGGTCGGCCTCGGCGAAGCCCTCGTCCTGGGCGTGCCTGCAGCGCCGCCGTCGAAGCTCTCGCCGCGCGCCATCGCGTCGATGATGAAGTTGGTCGTGCTGTTGAAGACGGCGTCGAAGCCGTGCAGACGGCAGTCCATGAGCGTGAACTCGAGCAGGCTGAAGACGGGCAGACCGTCCATGACCGTGCTCTCGAAGCGGATGCGGCGCCCCGTCTCTGCGGCCTTGGCCGCGACGCGCCCCCAGTTCCAGGCGATCGGCCCCTTGTTGGCGGTGACGACGTCCATCCCGAGGTCGAAGGCGGTCTCGATGTGGCCGGTCGCGACCGGGGCGAAGTCCTCCTCCATGACGGTGAGCTCGACGAGCACGTCGGCGCCGGAGGCGGCGAGGAGCTCGGCGGCCGGCCGCGGCGGCTCGGGCAGCGGCGCCCCCTTGGGCGCCGCCGCCAGCACCGCGGCCGGCTCCATTCCTTTCGCGTGCGAGCAGGCTGCCGCGCCGCGTCCCGGCGCCCGTCACGACGACGCGCAGGCCGTGCTCGTCGGCGAGCGCGCGCTCCTGCTGTCGCGAGCAGCGCGCAGAGACCGCGCGCCACGTTGCCGAAGCCGAGCAGGCAGAGCTTGACGGTGCTGGCGGATCTCGGACGTCCTACGGTCAGCGGTCATCAGCGAGGTCGCGAGCCCGCGGACGGCGACGATGAAGCCGTTCGAGCTCCTCGCGCGTCGTGTACGGGCACAGGCCGACGCGGACCAGGCCGCCGCGCTCGATCAGGCCGAGGCGCTCGACGAGGCGCACGGCGTAGAAGTGGCCGTCCCAGACGAAGAGGCCGCGCTCGCCCAGCGCTACGCGCCGACCTCCATCGCGCGTGTAGCCGTCGATGGTGAACGATACGGTCGACGTGCGCGGGTGACCGGCCGGCGGCCCGTAGAGGGTGACGCCGTGCGTCGTCGGCGAGCTCGGCCGATCAGGTAGCGCGCCAGCGGCTGCTCGTAGGCCTCGTTGGCGAGCATGCCGGCGACGATCTCGCGGCGGCGGCCGCTGAGCCCTCGCGGGCAGGTCGGCCGTCGACCGAGATCGAGGTGCCGGCGGCCCATCTCGGCGATGAAGTCGACGGCGGCGGCGGTGCCGGCGATCCCCTCGTGGTCGAGCGTCCCGGTCTCGAACTTGTCCGGCGGCGTCGGGCTCCTGCGTCCGCAGGCGCAGGGCGTCGATGTGCTCGGCGACGTCGTGGCGGACGTACATGACGCCGATGTGGGGCCCGAAGAACTTGTAGGCCGAGCAGAGCAGCACGTCGCAGCCGATCTCCCTGACGTCGATCGGCCCGTGCAGCGCGTAGTGCACGGCGTCGACCACCGACAAGGCGCCCGACGCGTGCGGGCGATCGTCGGCGACGCGCTTGACGTCGCTGATCGTGCCCACCGCGTTGCAGGCGTAGTTGACGGCGATGACCCTGCGTGCGGCCCTCGTGCGCCATGCGCTCCAGGGCCTCCATGTCGAGCGTGCAGGTGGACGTGTGGACGGGGACCTCGCGCACGAGCACGCCGCGCTCGGCGAGCCGCAGCCACGGGCCGCGGTTGCCCTCGTGGTCGATCTCGGTGATCAGCACCTGGTCGCCCGGGCCCGAGACTGCTGCCGAGCGACTGGGCGAGCATGAAGCACAGCGTCGTCATGTTGGCGCCGAACGAGACCTCGTCCGGGGAGCAGCCGAACATGTCGGCCATGGCCGCGCGGGCCTCGAGGATGATCTGGTCCGTCTCCTCGGTGGTGGCGAAGAAGCCGTGCGTGTTGCTGTTGTGGTCGACCAGGTAGTCGCGCACGGCGTCGAGGACGCGCTGCGGCGTCTGCGTCCCCCCGGGGCCGTCGAGGTAGGCGACCGGATGCCCGTTGATGGTGCGCGAAAGGGCGGGGAACTGGCCGCGCACCCAGGCGACGTCGAACTGCGTCATCGACGATCTCCTTTCGTTCCGGCGGCGCGGATGCAGGCGCGGCTCCGCGGCTTCGACTCCTCGGCCGAGTAGTCTACCGTGTAGCATCCGCGGAGGCGGACCCGCAGCAGGACGGCGTGCGCGCCGGAGGGGAAGGACGCCGCGAGGCATGGCGGCGACGGACGAGAGCGGGCGCGTGGCGTGGCGGCGGCCGAGAAGGCCCTCGACCGCGACTTCGCGGTGGTGGCCGTCGACTGGGAGCGCCGCCACGGCCGACTCGCGCGAGGCGCAGGTCGGTGACGACGTGGCCCGCGCGCTCGGTGCGGCCGGCGCTCTGCAGCGCGATCGAGCGCCTGACCGCGCTCGGCGTGGACGTCGCCGTGCTCGCCGACGAAGGGGTCGGCGTCCGTCGACGGTCTCCTGCGCGCCCGGCCGCCCGTCGAGGGTCGCCTCTTCCTCCTCCTCTCGCGTGGCGCCGAGGCGTACGTGGTCGGGCCGACCGGGCCGCGACTGCTCGAGCGCCGGCAGGCGTCGGCGGACGAGGCGGCGGCGCTCACGGCGGCGGCCGAGGCGCTGCGCGCCCGGCTGGCCGCCGCCGGTGCCGCCGCCGACCTCGCGTTCGCCCCCGCCGACCGGCGCATCGTCCGCGTCGCCGCGGTCGCTGGGCGAGACGCACGACGAAGAGAGCTGGAGGCGACGGCGGCGCGCGCCTCGGCGAGCGCGGCTTGCCGGACGAGGCGCCGCGGCCACGCTTGCGCGTGACCTCGCCCGCGAGGCGGGCCTCGCGCACGTCAGCGTGGCCGCCCGGCCGACTCACGTCGAGATCGGGCTGGTCGACGAGGCCGACGCGTTGCGCTACGTCGTGCGCAACCTCGTCGCCGGGCGCGGCCGCGCGGCCGGAGGACCTGCTGGCGCTGGCGGCCGCGCTTCGGCGACGCGCCGGGGCGGACGGCGCCGGACCCGTCGCTCGTGATCCCCGAGCTGCGGCGCGCGACCGTGGTGTCGGTCGGCGAGCTCGGCGTCGAGCTGCCGCCCAAGGTCCAGGCCCTGGGCGGAGGCTCGGCCGGCCTGCTCGCCGTGCTCGAGGAGCAGATCGCGCGCCGCGGCCGCCGGGCCCGGGCCGCGTTCCCGGTGCCGGTCGCAGGACCCGGCCTGGCGCTTCATCGTCCCCGGCTTCGACCCCTTCCGCGAGCGCGAGGTCGAGACGTGGCTCACCGTCGCCAACGGCGCCACGGGGACGCGCGGCTCGCTCGAAGAGGGCTCTGCCGTCTCGACGCCGGCGACCTTCGTCGCCGGCGTCTTCGGCGACGGCACCGGCGAGCCGCGCTTTCGCCAGCCGGTGCCGGCGCCGGACTGGCTCGGCCTGCGCCTCAAGATCGGCGACATGCGGCTCACGCTGAGCAACGGCGAGGTGCTGGACCACGAGCGGGTGCTCGACATGCGCAACGGGGTCGTCTACCGCTTCTGGCGGCAGCGCGACGGCGCGGGGCGGACGATCGCCGTGCGCACGGCGCGCTTCGCCTCGATGGACGATCGCGCGGTCATGGCGATCCGCGCCGAGGCCGTACCGGAGGACTTCGGCGGGCACCTCGTCTGGGAGGGCCTCATCGGTGTGAGCCACGCCGGGGGGCCGACTCGCGAGACCACGTTCGAGGCGCTCGGCGACGAGCCCGGCTTCATCGGCTCTCCAAGGGGAGAGCCGGCGGCGGCCACGCGCTCGCGGTGACCACGCGCCCGACGGCCGGGTCGCCCATCGCGCGCCGCGTGCAGCAGGCGCGCGACGTCATCGGCGGCCGCCTCGAGCCCGGAGAGCCGGCGACCGTCGACCGCCTCGCGGCGATCGTCGCGCGGCGCACCGCGGGTGCCGTCGCCGGACGTCGCCCGCCGCGCCCTGGCGCGGGCCGAGACGCTCGGCTTCGACGAGCTCCTCGCGCGCCACAGCGCGGCGTGGCGCGAGCGCTGGCGCGATGCCGACCTCGTCGTCGAAGGCGACGACGAGGCTCAGCGCGCCCTCCGCTTCTCGATCTTCCACCTCGTCAGCACCGGACATCCGACCAACGAGCGGGTCTCGATCGGCGCTCGCGGGCTCGGCGGCATGTCCTACTTCCTGCACGTGTTCTGGGACACCGAGATCTTCGTCCTGCCGTTCTTCATCTACTCCCACCCGCAGACGGCGCGCACGCTGCTCGCGTACCGGTACCGCAACCTGGACGGCGCGCGCGCCAAGGCCCGGCTGATGGGGCACCGCGGCGCGCTCTACCCCTGGGAGTCGGCCGACAAGGGCGTCGAGACGACGCCGCCGTACGGGTTCGGGCCCGACGGCGACATGATCCCCATCCTCTCGGGCCTCATGGAGCACCACATCTCGGCCGACGTCGCGTGGGCCGTCTGGGAGTACTGGAAGGGGACGGCCGACGACGAGTTCATGGCCACGATGGGCGTCGAGATCATGCTCGAGACGGCGCGCTTCTGGGTCTCGCGCACGAGCCGCGACGCCGACGGGCGGCGACACATCCGCGTCGTCGTCGGCCCGGACGAGTACCACGAGGGCGTCGACGACAACGCCTACACCAACGTCCTCGCGCGCTGGAACATGCGCCGCGCGGCGGAAGCGCTGAAGTGGCTCGAGACCGAGGACCGTGCCGCGCGCCCGGGCCCTGCGCGAGCGGCTCGGTCTGAAGGACCGCGAGCTCGCGCAGTGGGCCCAGGTCGCGGACGCGCTCGTCGACGGCTTCGACCCGGACACGCTGATCTACGAGCAGTTCGCCGGGTTCCACGACATGGACGAGGTCCCCATCGAGAAGCTGCGCCCGCGGCCGATGGCCGCCGACCTGCTGCTCGGCCGTGACGTGACGGTCATGTCGAAGGTGGTCAAGCAGTCCGATGTGGTCATGCTCTGCCACGCGCTCGCCGACGAGATCCCCCTCGAGGTGACGCGCGCCAACTACGCACTACTACGAGCCCATCACCTGCCACGGCTCGTCGCTCTCGCCCGGCATCGCACGCCGCCGTGGCGGCGCGCCTCGGAGACATGCAGACCGCGCTCGAGGACTTCGCCATGGCGGCGGCGATCGACCTCGCCGACAACATGGGCAACGCCGCCCGCGGCCTGCACATGGCCGCCATGGGCGGCCTCTGGCAGGCCGCGGTGATGGGCTTCGCCGGCATCCGGCGGCGGGGCGAGGCGCTCGCCGTCGAGCCGGCGCTGCCGCCCAAGTGGCGCCGGTTCAGCGTGCCGCTGTGGTTCCGCGGCGCGCGCCTCGAGGTCGAGGTGAAACGCGGCCGGCCCCGCGGTGCCGAACGCCTGGGTATAACCGTGGAACAGGCGCCGGTGCGCGTCGTGCTGGACGGCAAGGAGCGGACGCTCGCTCCCGGCCGCCATGTCTTCACCCGCAGCGGAGGTGGCCGATGGGCCAAGGAGAAGCAGTGACCCTGCTGCTCGCACTCAGCGGCGGCCCGGGCGACGCCGAGCTGCTGCAGGCAGCCCGCGGCGTCGGCCGCGGCCGCCGGCTGGCCTCTGCGCGCTGTGCACGTCCGCGAGCCGCAGGCGCCGACCGGGCGCGCAGCCTCCTTCGAGGGCCTCGATCTCAACGGCGTCGAGCTGCTCGAGGCCGAGGGCGCCGTCACGGCGGAGGTCGGCCGCCTCGCCATGGCGGGAGTGGCCGCGGTCGCCTTCGGCGCCCGCGCCACGCCCGCCCCCGGCATCGGCCGCATCGCGCTCGCCCTTCTCGACCGCCTCGATGTCCCGATGCTTGTGGTGCGGCCCGGCATGCGGGCCGTCGACCGCCTGCGCCGGCTCGTCGTGCCGCTCGAGGGCAGCCCGTCGGCGTCGGCCGCCATGCAGCACGCCGACGACGCCTTCTGCGCCCGCGGACGCGAGATCGTCATGCTGCACGTCGTGACGAGCGACTCTCCCCTCGAGCCCGGCAGCCTGCCGGCGCCGCGCATCGTCGACCAGGAGCACTACGAATGGGCTGCCTGGCAGGAGGAGTTCACGATGCGCTTCTCGCAGTGCGTCGAGGGGGGACGGCACCGCGTCTGCGTGCGCGTCGGCGACCCGGCGAAGGCGATCATCCGCGAGGTCCGCGATCTCGACGCCGAGCTCGTCGTCATCTCGTGGCGCGGCAGCCTCGCGAAGGACCGCGCCCCGGTCGTGCGCGCCCTGCTCGAGTCGTCGCCCTGCCCGGTGTACCTGGTGCCGGTGGCGGTCTAGATGTTCTGAGTCACCACGTTGTTGACAGAGTGAGGGCTCTGCCTATCGGTTTGTGGTTGTCCAAGACCCGAACCGAAGGAGAGCCCTCATGGCGCATCGTAACGCGAGACTGACCCCGCACGGCCGTCTGCTGCTCTGCAAGCGGGTCGAGGTGCAGGGCTGGAGCATCCGTGAGGCCGCCGCGGCCGCCGGCGTCAGCCGCCAGACGGCGAGCAAGTGGCTGGCCCGCTGGCGGGCCGAGGGCGCATCCGGCCTGCTCGATCGCTCCTCGCGGCCGCTGCGCATCGCCCTGCGCGTGGTCGGCCGTCTGCTGCGAAAGGTCGTGCTCCTGCGTCTGCGCAAGCGCCGCGGCCCCGCCTGGATCGCCTGGCGGACCCGCCTCGCGTCGGCGACCGTCTACCGCGCCCTGCGCCGCCGCGGGCTGCACCGCCTGCGCCTCCTCGAGCCGCGTGAGGCCGTGGTGCGCTACTGCTGGCCGGCCGCCGGTGACCTCGTGCACCTCGACACCAAGCGCCTCGCCCGCATCGGCCCCGGCGGCGGCCGCCGCCTCGCCGACTACAAGGCGCAGACCACGCACCGCGGCATCGGCTGGGACTACGTCCACGTGGCCGTCGACGACGCCACGCGCCTCGCCTACGCCGAGGAGCTCGCCGACGAGCGCGCCGGGACGGCGGTCGCCTTCCTGGAACGTGCCCTGGCCTTCTTCGAGAGCCATGGCATCGCGGTGCGTCGCCTGCTGACCGACAACGGCAACTGCTACCGAGCGCACCGCTTCGCGGCGGCAGCCCGGGAGCGAGGTCTGAGGCTGTGGCACACGCTGCCCTACCGGCCGCAGACGAACGGCAAGGCGGAGGCGTTCGTGAAGATCGTCCAGAACGGCTGGGCCTACAAGCGGCCCTAGCACTCGACCGCCGAACGGATCGCCGCCCTGCCGGGCTTCCTTGCCTACTACAATGGCTACCGACCACACGGCGGTCTGGAAGGCGACACACCGCTGAGCAGGCTCAGGTCAACAACCTCGTGATGCAGAACAGCTAGAAGCCAGGAGATGCCCGGCGACGACGCCCTGATTGCCGGCCGCCTCTCTGCCGAGGGTCCTACGCTTGGCCGTCCTGGGAATGCCACGGCCGTCGAGACGAGGCTGCCCCGGGCCTGGAGGTGGCGGCTTTGGGCGGTACGCCGGCGTCGACAGGCTCCACAGGTTCGGCGGCCGCGAGGGTCGGGAGAAGCGCCGTGACGGCACGTTCGAGCACGGCGAAGGCCTTCTTGAGGTCGACGCGATCTGGGTCGAGGCAGGCCTGGAAGGCAAGACCATCCACGGAGGCGACCAGGATCGAGGCTACGTATCTGAGCTCCTCAGGATCTCGTGGCGTGATGCCGAGCATGCGCACATCGAGTGCCCTGTACCACTCGTTGAGGTCCGCAAAGTGCTGTCGCAGGCCCTCCTCTCGAAGGAGGTGGGGGAACAGTTCGAAGAAGGCCCGAAAGGACTCCTGGTCCTCCGCCATTGCACGCAGTGCCGAGACGTGGGCCGCAACTCGCTCAGGCCCCGGGGGAAGGGCGTCGCACCGCGCTACGGCCTCGACGCAGGCCTCGTACGGCGTGATGGAATCCGCCACGGCCTCGAGAAGACCGCGCTTGCCGCCGAAGTAGTAGGCGACTGCCGTCCGGTACTCGCCGGCCTCTTCGGCGACCGAGTTGATGGTGACGCCGCTGAAGCCGTCGCGAGCGAGGATCCGCTTGGCGGCGTCGCGCACCCGTGCGGCGATTCCAGGCAACTCCTTCGTGAAGGCACCTTCGGGCTGGCTGACTGAGTCCAACCCCCCTCCCTCTCATCGAGACATGCCTTGACAGCGAATGTTACTGCGGTACCATCCGGCCGTATAGTTCGAACGTTCGAACTAGGCCGACATGGCGCAATGCGAAGGGGGTTTGCGGCGCCGTCCCCCGCGCCTGATGTCACTGTCGGCCACGTTCCACCGGAACGTCACCGATCGGGGGATGCGCTGATGAGTGAGAAGTCACAAGACGGCATGACACGCCGAGAGCTCGTGGTCTCGGGCGGAGCGGGTCTCGCGGGCCTCGCCATAGGTGGGATCGCAGGGTACAGCCTTGCCCCCAAAGACGAGGAGACGGGGGGCACGGCAGCCAAGGGCGAGCCGATCAAGCTCGCCGCGGCATATCCTTTGACGGGCTGGGGCGCCGGAGACGGCGCACAGATGAAGATGGGCGTCGAGATGGGCATCGCCCAAGTCAATGCTCTCGGCGGGCTCTTCGGGAGGGAGTTGACGGTCGAGATCGGCGATATCGAGGATCTCTCGACGGACAAGGTCGTCAACGCCGTTGAGCGGCTCCTCAGCGGCAATCCCGCCGCCCTCTTCATGGGCTACACGACCACGAGCAGCGCCGAGTACCCGGCCATCGTCGAGGCGGGTATCCCGGCGTTCCACAACAACACGCTCATGGCAAATGCCAAGTGGGTCGCCAAAGACCTTGAGGCACGCGGCAGCATCTTCCAGATCTGCCCGACCGAGATCCCGTACGGCCCGACCTTCGCCAGCCTGCTGACGACCCTCGAGGACACGAAGCAGTGGACTCCGAGCAAGCAGACCGCGGCGATCATCACGAGCCTCGACGCCTACTCCTTGAACATCGCCGAGCAGTTCAAGGTGGCGATGGAGGCGAAGGGCTGGAAGGTCCCGATCTACGAGAAGGTCAACGCGCCGCTCTCCGAGTGGGGCCCGATCCTGGCCAAGATCCGCGCGGATCCGCCCGGCGTCGTCTTCCACGCCGACTACATCGTCGGCGACCTCGCCTCGTTCACGAAGCAGTTCCGTGCGGACCCGACCCCGTCGCTGCTCTACGAGCAGTACGGGCCGTCGGTCCCCGAGTACTTGAAGCTGACCGGGGACGCGTCCAACGGCGTGATCTGGTCGACCACCATCGGGATCATCCCCGACGCGATCGGCGAGCAGTACAAGAAGGACTTCGAGGCCAAGTTCAACGAGGCGCCTGGCCTGAGCCTCGCCGGAGCCCAGCGCGACGCCGTCTTCCTCTGGTGGTCTGCCGCCGCGCGGGCGGGCGACCCGGACGACCACGCCAAGGTCATCGAGATGCTCAAGGGGTACACGTTCCGCGGCGTCTGCGGCACGTATAACTTCAGCCCCAAGTACCTGACGGCGCTCTCGTATCCGGGCACGACAGACCCGGAGATCTACACGATGGACACCAGCCTGGGTATGCCCAACCTGACCTTCCAGATCCAGGACGGCCAGCAGGTGCTCATGTTCCCGGATCCGTACACGCAGGGGCAGTTCGTGCTACCGCCGTGGCTGTGACGGAGTCGAGCGCGGGCGGGTCGTCGATCCTCGAGGTCGAGGGGCTGACGAAGCAGTTCGGCGCGCTCGCCGCCGTCAACGACCTCAGCTTCGCGGTGCGAGAGGGCGAGACGCTCGGCATCGCCGGACCCAACGGGGCCGGCAAGACGGTGCTGTTCGACTTGGTCACGGGGCACTTGCGGGCGACCGCCGGCGTCGTGCGCTTCGGAGGCGAGGAGATCCAGACGATGACGGCGGCGGCGATTTGCCAGCGCGGCATCGCGCGCACCTTCCAGGTCGCCGCGATCTTGCCTTCGCAGACCGTGCTGGGAACCATCCTGGCCGGGCTGCACTTCGGCCACCATGGCCGAAGGCTAGCGCGGCTCAGCTTCGCTCCGGAGGAGATCGACAGGGCATATGAGCTGGCCGCGGTACTCGGGCTCGGCGAGCGCATGGGGACGCTGGCCAGCCTGCTCTCGGACTTCGAGCGCAAGCGGCTCATGGTCGCCGCCGCCCTCGCCACCTCGCCGACCATCCTCATGCTCGACGAGCCCGTAGCCGGGCTCACCGAGAGCGAGGGCTGGCAGCTGATCGACTACGTGACGAAGGTCAAGGAGACCGGCGTCACGGTGATCCTGGTGGAACACATCATGAGCATCCTCATGCGTGTGTCCGACCGCGTGATGATCATGCACCAGGGCGGCAAGATCTTCGAGGGTAGTCCTGAAGACGCGGTGGCCAATCGCGACGTGGTCAGGCTCTACTTGGGGTCCGCGGGTGTCGCAGCAGGCGACGAGCAGGGGGCTCGCAATGCTTAGCGTCAAGGACGTGACCGCCGGCTACGGCAAGACACGCGTGCTGTCCGAGGTCAGCATCGAGGTGGCGCAAGGTCAGCTGGTCGTGCTGACGGGGCCGAACGGACACGGCAAGACGACCCTGCTGCGCGTGCTCAGCGGGCTCGTGCCCGCGTGGGGCGGCACCGCTGTCCTCGATGGCGTGTCGCTTCTCGATCAGCCTCCCGGCGCGATCGTCGCCCAAGGCCTGGTCCATATCCCCCAAGGCGACCTTCTCTTTCAGGATCTCACCGTCGAGCAGAACCTGCTCATGGGCGCCTACCTGAGCGACGCTTGGAAGAAGCGCCTCGAGGGCCTCGAGCGGGTCTTCGTGCTGTTCCCGCGGCTTGGGGAGCGGCGCCGGCAGCAGGCGCGCACGCTCTCGGGCGGCGAGCGGCGCATGTGCGCCATCGGCCGTGGCCTGATGAGCAGGGCGAAGGTGCTGATGGTGGACGAGCCCGCCCTAGGGCTGGCGCCCGTGCTCGTCAAGGAGGTCTACGCGACCTTGCGGAAGATCGCCCGCGACGAGGCCACGGTCCTGCTCGCCGAGGAGAGCTTCGAGAACATCCTGGACATCGCCGACTACGTGTACCTCATGGAGAACGGGCGCGTGGTACATCAGGGTACGGTCGCGGCGCTCATGGGCGACGAGCGCCTCCGGTCTGTCTATCTGGGAACCTAGGGGGTCGACTGTGACGGTGCTTCTTCAGGCGCTGATCAGCGGCGTCGTGATCGGCGCGATCTACGCCATCATGACCGTGGGCCTGACCCTCGTCTACGGGTCGCTACGGACACTCAACATGGCCCAGGGCTCATACGTGATGGTGGGCGGCTACGCAGCCTTCGTGCTCTACGAGAGGTTCGGCCTGAGCCCGTGGATCGGGCTCGTGTTCGCCATCATGGTGACCGCCCTGTTCGGGGTGGCGACGGAGATCACATCCGTGCGCCCGCTCGTCGGCCGCAAGGACATCGATTTCGAGATGACCGCCTACATCTCCACACTCGCGGTGACCATCATCCTGTCGGCCGCCGCCCTCCTCATGTTCGGGGCCCAGTCCAAGGGCATCCCGCCGCTCGTCGAAGGCAGCATCAGCTTCGCCGGCGTCACGCTCACCTGGCAGTCGGTCGTGATCCTCGTGATCACCTTCATCGCTCTCGCCGGCCTGAGCTGGTTCCTGAACAAGACGCGGCACGGGTTGTCGGTGAGCGCCGTCGCCCAGGACCACGACGCAGCGCGGCTCAACGGCGTCGACCCCAAGAGGGTCTACATGTTGACGATGGCGCTGGCCGGCAGCCTGGCGGGGATCGCCGGCGTGCTGCTCGCGCCGCTCTACTTCATCAATCCGGTCTCGGGCGACCTGCCTCTCCTCAAGGGCCTCATCGTCGCCATCCTCGCCGGCCTCGGGAGCATCCGCGGCACGATCTACGCGGCATTCCTCATGGGGCTCGTCGAGTCGCTCGCGTCGACGTACGTGGGCACGGGATGGTCGCTCACGATCATGTTCGCGATCATCATCGTGGTGCTCATCGTCCGTCCCAACGGCCTGTTTGGCATGCCGCAGGAGGAGCGGCTGTGAGCGCGCGGCCCGAGCTGGTCGCGCCGGACGCACGGGTCGCGGCGCCGACGCGCCGCGAGGTCAGTCGGCTGCTCGGTTGGCATGCCGTGCCTTTGGCGGTGGTCGCCCCCGTGGTCATCCTGGCGGCGCTCATCCCGTTCGCGACCACCGACTCCTACCTCATCAACCTGTTGATCCTCATCTTCATCTACGCGGTCCTGAACCAGGCGTGGAACCTCACGCTCGGAATGACAGGGGCGTGGAACTTCGGGCAGCTGGCCCTTTTCGCGATCGGCGGCTACGCCGCCGGTATCGCCGAGATCGAGTTCGGCGTCTCGCCCTGGATAGCTCTCGTGATCGGCGCCGTGGCCGCCGGGGTCGCGAACGTGATCCTCAGCCTCCCCTCGATGCGCCTGCGCGGCATCTACGTCGCCCTACTGACCTTCTCGTTCGCTGAGGTCGTGCGGCTGGCCGTCATCAACGACTCGTCGGGGGTGACCGGCGGGGTGTACGGCCTCAGCGGCATCGTGAGCCCGTTCGAGAGCCTGTCCACGATCACGGAACAGCGCGTCTTCTACTGGTTCGCGCTCATCGTCTGCATCGTCACCGCGCTGATCATCCAGCGGGTGATGAACTCTCCCTACGGCGTCGCCTTCCAGGGCCTGCGCGACTCGAGCCGCTACGCTTCCGGCCTGGGCGTCAGCATGCGCGTGTACTACGTGGCCGCCACTACGTTGTCGGCAGTCCTTTCAGGCGTCGCGGGCGCCCTCTACGCCTTCCACTTCTCCAGCATCTCCCCGACGGTGATGGGGTTGACGCCGCTGTCACTTCTCGTCCTCATGATCATCGTCGGCGGCATGGGGACGGTCAGCGGTCCGATCGTCGGGACGATCGTCGTGATGATCCTCACCGAGCTCCTGCGCGGGACGGACGAATGGCGCATGTTCATCCTCGGCGTCGTGCTTCTGCTCATCCTGGTCTTGCAGCCCACGGGGATCGTGAGGCTCTTCGGCCCGCTGAGCGTGCGCTTCCGCGACTGGATGAACGCCGACCAGCGCAAAGCGAACGCAGCGCCGAAGGACGACGAGCTGTCCGGGGCCCCGGTGGTCGCCCAAAGTGAGGAACCGAGCAAGGAGGCGGGCAGTGACCGATCCTAGGGGCTCCACGTTCGTTCCGACCTTCGACTTCGACGCCGAGGAGGTCTGGATCGGCGAGGATCCCGCGAACGCGTTTCGCCCAGGGGTCCTGTCTCAAGGGACCTACGGCGCCAAAGTCGCGGTCGACCTCATCCTCCGGATGCTGTCGGACAAGGGGATCGCGGCGACGTTCTTCGTCCCAGGCAGGGTGGCGGAACGTCACCCGGCCAAGGTTCGCCTGATCATCTCCGAGGGTCACGAGGTGGCGGTCCACGGCTACACCCATCGCTCGCCCACGAACCTCTCCAGAGACGAGGAAGAGGACGAGCTGACGAAGACGTTGGCCATCCTCCGCGGCCTCGGTGCCGAGCCGGTTGGCTACCGGTCGCCCTCCTGGGACTTCAGCGAGAACACGCTCCCGCTGCTCTCGTCCGCGGGACTGATCTACTCCTCGAACATGATGGACGACATCCGCCCATACGTGCACGAGGGTTTCGGCATCGTCGAGCTGCCCGTGCAGTGGCTCCTGGACGACGCGCCGCACTTCTGGTTCGACGGCGCCACGTGGACCAAGAAGATCTCGCGGCCGTCGGAGGTTCGCGAGATCTGGCAGGAGGAGTTCCTCGGCATCCACGCGCTTGGCGGGCTCACCGTGCTGACCATGCATCCTCAGATCATCGGCCGGCCCGGACGGCTGCGGATGCTCGACGCCTTCCTCGACTTCGTCAGGGCGCAGGACGACGTCCGCATCGCGACTGCACGCGAAGTGGCGACGTCCGTGAAAGTGGCACGGTCCGGCGATGCCGACGCGTGACCCATATCCGCACGTTCGTGTCCGCGGTGCACCGTACGAACGAGGGGTGCAGTACGGGGAGCAGACGTCGGAGCGAGTGCGCCGGTCCATCCAGGCATACTCTGCCGTGTTTCGCAGCTGGGCCGCAGTCGATTGGGAGACCGTGCGCGCCATGGCTGTGGACTACGTGCCGGCCATCGAGGCTTTCGATCCCCGTTTCGTCGACGAGATGCGCGGGATCGCCAAAGGCGCCGGCGTGGATCTTGAGGACATCCTTTCCATCAACGTGCGGACCGAGGTCATGTTCTCAGCCAAGGCGCGACATGCGGGCTCTTGCTCCGGCGAGTGCACGTCGCTGGCTGTCCTCCCAGCTGCCGCCGCAGGCGGACACACGCTCATCGGCCAGAACTGGGATTGGCTCGTGCATGCCCGCGAGACCGTGGTGGTCCTCGAGGTCGAGCAAGACGACGGTCCCTCGTTCGTCACCCTCGTCGAGGCTGGGTTGCTCGCGAAGTTCGGAATGAACGCCGCCGGACTGGGGATCGCCACCAACGCCATGGCGTGCGAGATGGACTTGGGTGAGCCCGCTGTGCCGTACCACGTTGTTCTCCGCGCATTGCACGACGCCACCAGCATCAGCGACGCTCTGGCACGGCTGCAAGCCGCCCCGCGGGCGTCGTCCGCTAACTACATGCTCGCCCACAGGGACGGTCTGGCAGTGGATGTCGAAGCGCTCCCGGGCGGCTTCTCCCGGCTCCTCGTCGAGCAGCCGACCGACGGCTTTTTGGCGCACACCAACCACTATGTGTCGCCGCGCTTCGCCGGACAGGACGTCGGCCTCTGGCTGATGCCGGACAGTCCCTTCCGCTTGCAGTCCGTGCTTGAGCACCTCCGCCCGCGTGGGAGCAGCTTGTCGCCTGAGACGCTCCAAGAGGCGTTCTGTCTCCACGCGAATCATCCCGCGGGCGTCTGTACGCATCCCCGTGAAGGCGCGGATGTGGGTGAGCAAGAGGCCACGGTGGTCTCAGCCGTGATGGACCTCGTGGATCGCCACATGTGGATCGCCGACGGCAACCCTTGCACCACGGGCTATCGGCACATCGACTACTCGAGCCTCCTCGACGGCACGTGACGCCGCATCGTCCAGGGCACATGAGTCCCAACCGCAGCGACACGACCCCGAACACGACCGGACCCGGTGCAGAACCGTGGTCGTCCGATTCCGGCGAAAGGAACAGGAGAGACTGACATGCTGAAGCTCGCGGTCGACGTCGGCGGCACGTTCACCGATATCTGTGTCCTCGACGCCGATTCTGGGCAGGTGTGGATCGAGAAGGTGCCGTCGACGCCCGGCGACCAGTCGGTCGGCTTCATCGACGGCATCCTCGCCGGCCTCGAGAAGGCAGGAGCGGAGCCGGACAGCGTCGAGTTCCTCGTCCACGGTACGACGGTCGCCACCAACGCGCTGCTCGAGCACAAGGGCGCCAAGACGGCGCTGCTGACCACCGCGGGATTCAGGGACGTGCTCGAGATCGGCACGCAGCAGCGCGCCGAGCTGTACAGCGTCGTGCAGTCGAGGCGGCCCGCGCTCGTTCCGCGCTACTTACGCCGCGATATCCCGGAGCGCATCGCCTATGACGGCAGCGTGGTGACGCCGCTCGATGAGCAGGCCGCGCGCGCCACCCTCCAGGAACTCGCGGCCGAAGGCGTCGAGTCGCTCGCCATCTGTCTGCTCTTCTCCTTCATGAACGACGCCCACGAGCGACGCCTCGCGGAGCTTGCGGCGGAGATCATGCCGCAGGCCATGGTCTCCTTGTCCTCGAGCCTCAGCCCCGAGTACCGCGAGTTCTGGCGGATGAGCACCACGACCATCAATGCCTACGTCATGCCGCCGGTCTTCAACTACATCGATCGTCTGGAGCGGCAGCTGCGCGAGAACGGCATCGGCGCCGGCTTGCACGTGATGCAGTCGACGGGCGGTCTGATGACGGCGACGACCACCAAGGAACGACCGGTGAACACGATCCTCTCGGGACCGGTCGGCGGCGTCGTCGGCGGCACGTTCTTCGGCGTCTCCGCGGGCTTCGAGGACCTCGTCACCTTCGACATGGGCGGCACGAGCTGCGACGTCGCCACGGTCGTGCACGGCGAGCCCGGACGGACGCACCTCAAGGACGTCGAGGGTTACCCGCTGCGCACGCCGATGGTCGACATCGAGACGATCGGCGCGGGCGGCGGCAGCATCGCCCACGTGGATGCCGCCGGTGGGCTCAAGGTGGGCCCGGAGAGCGCCTCGGCCGTGCCCGGGCCGGCCTGCTACCAGCGCGGCGGCACACGGGCGACCGTGTCCGACGCGAACCTCGTTGTCGGCGTCCTTGGCGCCGACACGATCCTCGGCCGTGACCTGGTGCTCGACGCCGATGCCGCGCGCGCCGCCGTCGAGCGGGACGCCGCGGCCCCGCTCGGCCTGTCGGTCGAGGACGCCGCCGCCGGCATCATCGCCATCGCCAACGCCAACATGCTCGGTGCGATCCGGCTCATCACTGTCGAGAAGGGTCTCGACCCGCGCGGGTTCAGCCTGGTCGCCTTCGGCGGCGCCGGTCCGATGCACGCCTGCGGTGTGGCGCGCGAGGCCAGGATCCCTCGCGTGATCGTTCCGCCGCACCCTGGCATCACGTCCGCCGTCGGGTTGCTGATGACCGACATCCGCCATCCCATGATGGCCCCGTTCATTGTGCCTACCGAGAAAGCCGACTTCGTCGAGGCGGAGCGCATCCTCGAGGCGCTCCGCGCGGAGGCGGAGCGCAAGCTTATCGAGGATGGCATTCCGCCAGAGGCGATCTCGTTCCGGCGCTACGCCGACATGCGCTACCACGGCCAGGCCTACGAGCTGACGATCCCCTGCGACGAGATGCTGGCAGGTCCTGGAGCAGAGCATCCGGAGAGCGCCGTCGAACGCCTCGTGGCCTCGTTCCACGCTCACCACGAGCAGGCCTACGGGCACCACTCGGAGGACGAGCCCACGCAGTTCGTCAACCTGCGCGTGGAGGGCGTGGGCACGGTGCCGCGCGGCGCCTGGCGCGAACAGATCGCGCCGCGCTACGAGCACGATCGGCGGCGCCCCGTCTACGTCAAGGGAGAGGGCTGGCTCGATACTCCCGTGCTCGACCGCAGCCGGCTCGAGGAGTGCAGGCCATACCCCGGCCCGATGATCGTAGAGCAGCTCGACACGACCACGTGGATCCCGCCGGGAGACGTCGCCACCGTCGACGGCTACGGCAACATCATCGTGGAGGTGGCGCAGTGAGCCCCGCGAACGCAGGCAGGTCCGTCGACCCCATCACCCGCGAGGTGGTGGCCAACAGCCTGACCTCGGCGGCCGAGGAGATGAGCCGCGCCATGCGGCGCAGCGCCTACTCGGCGATCATCTACGACATGCTCGACTTCTCGTGCGCGATGTTCGGCCCCGGAGGGGAGCTGATCAGCCAGGACGAGAACCTGCCGGCGCAGCTCGGCGTGATGAGCTCCGCGATCAGGTTCATGCTGCGCAAGTTTCCCGCAGAGCAGACGGGACCCGGCGACGTGTTCATCATGAACCACCCCTACTTCGGCGCCACCCACAGCAACGACCTCATCGTCATCACGCCGATCTACTACGCCGACCGGCTCATGGGCTACGCCGGAACCAACGCGCACCACATGGACGTGGGCGGCAAGACGCCGGCGTCCGAGGCGGCGGACGCGACGGAGGTCTGGCAGGAGGGCCTGCTGCTGCCCGTCGTCAAGCTCTACGACCGCGGCGTGCCGAACCAGGGCCTCCTGGATGTGCTCGCGGCCAACGTCCGCATCCCCAAGGAGACGCTGGGCGACGTGCGCTCGCAGATCGCCGCTTGCCGCACCGGCGAGCGCCGCTGGGTCGAGCTCTGCGAACGCTACGGCGCGAGCGAGCTCGAGGCATACGTCGAGGACCTCTGGGCCTACACGGAGACGATGGTGCGCAACGAGATCCGCGCCATGGGCGAGGGTGTCTATCACGCCGAGGGCCTGATGGACCCCGACTTCTACGGCGACGAAGCCGGTCAAGATCGTCGTGACCGTGACCGTGGGCGACGGTCAGATCCACGCCGACTTCACCGGCACCGACGCAGCAGGTCCGCGGCAGCATGAACTGCCCGCTCTCCTCGACGGTCTCAGCGATCTGGTACGCCGTGCGCTGCATGATCGAGGCGGACGTCGAGATGAACGAGGGCTGCTACCGGCCGGTGAGCTGGACGGTGCCCGAGGGCTCGTTGCTGAACCCGGTGGCGCCCGCGGCCGTGAGTGTGCGTCACCCGACCTCGCTCAAGGTCGCCGACCTCATGCTCAAAGCACTCTGCGAGGCGAAGCCGGAGCGCAGCGCGGCGGGCTGCTCGGTCAGCTTCCCGACCTTCGGCGCGACCGGCATCGACCCGCGAACCAGCGAGCCCTATCTCTGCGCGGACATCGTCGGCGGAGGCATGGGTGGTCACGACCGCGGCGACGGCCTCTCGGCGATCGACACGCACCTCGGCAACTGCGCGATGATGTTCGCGGAGGCCCTTGAGTTGGAGGCTCCGCTGCGCGTGCTCAAGACCGAGCTGGTCCCCGACTCCGGTGGGGCCGGCAGGTATCGCGGCGGACTGGCCGTCGAACGGTGGTATGAGGTCATCGCGCCGCAGCTCACGATCGCCGGATGGTACGGCGACCAGACGATGGACGAGACACGGGCGTGGGGCTTCAACGGCGGCGATCGCGGCTGGCCTGCGGCGTTCGTCGACAACCCCGGGCGCGACGACGCACGCGAGCTGCGCGCCCGCGGAGTCAACATCGAGAAGAAGCAGGGCGACAGGCTCGCGCTACGCGGTGCGGGCGGCGGCGGGTGGGGCCCGCCCGAGAATCGGGATCCCGACGCGCTCGCGTGGGACCTCAAGAACGGCTACGTGACGCCCGAGGCTGCCGCGCGGGACTATGGGAGGAGCGCAAGCGATGGGTGAGCTGAGCGGGAAAGTCGTCGCCGTCACCGGCGCAGGGAGCGGCATCGGGCGCGCGACAGCCGCGGCGTTCGCCGCGGCCGGCGCGCGCGTCGTGGCCTCCGACGTCGTGCCCGCGGGGCTCGAGGAGACGGCCGCCCTGGTCCGCGCCGCCGGTCACGAGTGCACCGCGGTCGTCGTCGACGTCGCGAAGCGTGCCGACGTGGACCACCTCGTGGAGACGTGTCTCGACGTCGGCCGCATCGACGTCATGGTCGCCAACGCCGGCGTATCGCGCGACCGACCGTTCCTCGACGTCACTGAAGAGGACCTCGATACGACCTTCGCCGTCAACCTCAAGGGCGTCTTCTTCTGCGGCCAGGCCGCTGCGCAAGCGATGATCGCCGCCGGTCAGGGCGGGAGCATCGTCACCGTGGCCTCGATCTACGGCGAGCGCGCCGCCGAGGGCTGCTCCGCCTACTGCGCGAGCAAGGGCGGCGTGCGGATGTTGACGAAGGCGATGGCGCTCGAGCTGGGTCCGCACGGCATCAGGGTGAACGCCGTGGCGCCGGGCTACATCCGCACGGCGATGAACCCCATGACTGACACGGAGGAGGAGCGGCGCCTCGCCGCCGAGGTCCCGATCGGCCGCGTCGAGGGCCCGGAGGTGATCGCCGACGTGATCCTGTGGCTCGCCTCCGACGGGGCGCGCTACGTCGACGGCGAGACGGTGTTCGTGGACGGGGGGTGGGATCATGAGCGCGACGGATGGACGGGCGGCGTGGCCTGGACCTGAGCGGCCGCGTGGCGCTCGTCACCGGCGCCGCCCGCGGCGTGGGCCGCGAGGTGGCGCTCGGCCTTGCGGAGGCGGGCGCAGACCTCGCCCTGCTCGACCGCTGCAAGCCTCTGGATACGACGCCGTACGCTCTGGCCTCGGCCGACGACCTCGAGGCCGTCCGCGCCGAGATCGAGCAGACTGGGTCGGCGCTGTCTGGCGCTCACGGCCGACGTGACCGATCTCGCCGGCATGACGGCGGCGGTCGCGGCGGCCCTGGAAGGGCTCGGCCGCCTCGACATCGTCGTCGCCAACGCCGGGATCTTCACCTGGGGCCGCCTCTGGGAGCTCACGGAAGAGCAGTGGGACGAGACCATCGACGTGAATCTCAAGGGCACGTGGGTCACCCTGAAGGCGACGGTGCCTCACCTGATCGCGCAAGGCTCGGGCGCGGTGATCTGCGTGAGCTCCACGGCCGGCCTGCGCGGCTGCCCGAACATCGCCCATTACGTCGCCTCGAAGCACGGCGTCGTCGGGCTCGCGCGCAGCCTCGCCATGGAGGTCGGCGAGTACGGCATCACGGTCAACGCCGTCTGCCCGAGCCGGATGAAGACGCCGATGGTGACCTATCCGGGGTACTACGAGGCGTTCGCCGGTCCGGGGCGTACCGAGATCGATCTCGACCTCGTGTCACGCGGCGAGCAGGTCCTTCCCGTGGACACCGTGCCGGTGTCCGCCGTGAGTGAGGCCGTCGTGTGGCTCGCCTCGGACGCCGCCAGGCACATCACCGGTGTCGCGCTGCCGATCGACGCAGGGGAGCTGCTGGTCTAGCGGGTCGCGTCCGCCGGGGTCACGCGTCGATCCGCTCCGCGGGGCGCGAGCGGAAGACCAGGACGAGCGCCGTCCCGATCGCCACGCTGGCGAGCCCCACCCACTGCGGCTGCGTGAGCCCGAGCGCGACCACCTCGTTGCGGCGCAGGAACTCGATCGCGAAGCGCTCCACGCCGGTGAGGACGAGCATCCAGCCGAAGGTCCACCAGCCCGAGTGGTCCTTGTTGGCAAGCCGCCACAGCACCCAGATGATCGGCGCCATCATGAGGATCTCGTAGATCGGCGTCGGGTGGACCGTGACCCCCGGCGCCGTGGGGACGGTCCCGTTCGGGTAGCCCATCGCCCACGGGAGGTCGCTCTCGATGCCGTAGTCGCCGTCGCCGGCCAGTTGGCATCCCACGCGGCCGATCGCGTAGCCGAGCGCCACCGCCGGGCCCATCGTGTTGGCGACGATGCCGAGCGGCACCTTGCGGATGAGGCACCAGACGACGACGCCGACGAACCCCCCGATCAGGCCTCCGTACCAGGTGAAGCCGTAGCCCGACGTGAGGCTGCCCCAGAGGTCGTCGCTCACCTGGGACCAGTGCTCGGCCATGTAGTAGAGGCGGGCGCCGATGAAGCCGCCGATGCCGCCGGCGAAGATAAGCTCGAAGGCGAAGTCGGGTGAGGCGCCGCGACGTCGCAGCAGAGGAAGAACGACGACGAGCCCGGGCACGATGAGGGCCAGCGCGGCCATGAGGCCGAAGCTGTACAGGGTGAAGTCGCCGATGTGGATGAGTTCGGGGCGCATGGGCGAAGGCAAGTGTACGCGCCGCGAGGGGGCGGCGCACAGCGGGCGGGAGGCGCGTGCCGGGGGCGGGGGTACAATGGGTGCGGAGGGCGCCGGCGGCCGCCAGCTCAGGCGGCCGCCGGCGCCCTCCCGTCGACCCGCTGACGAAAGGCGTCGCGCATGCGCGCTCGATGGCAGGCCGGCGGCGCCGCGCACGCGGCGCTCGTCGCGGCCGTTACCCTGCTCGCCGGCCTTGGCGTGCTTGTTGTCCTGGCGGTCTCGCTCCCGCTCGCCTTCCAGGACGAGGCGACCTCGTCCGCCGCGACCGCCCTCACGCGCCCGGCGACGGAGACCGAGGCGGGGGCCGCCCTCGAGAAGGCTGTGGCGGCGCTCGCGTCGGGTGACGAAGACGCCTGGCGGGCGGCGCTGCCCGCGTCGGGCGACGACGCCCGCCAGGCTTCTTCAGACCTCTTCCGGACGCTCGGGCACCTTCCGTGGACCTCGCTCGCCCCCGTCGTCGAAGCCGTGCCTTCCCAGCCGGGACGTTACCGCGTGCGCCTCGTCGGCGAGCTCGCCGGAGTCGGCCCCGCCGACCGGCTCGTCGCCGACCGTGTCCTGCAGCTCGAGGTGTTGGGGAAGCGCGTCATCGTCGCCGGCGACCTGACGCCGGCCGCCCTCCGCCGCCGGTACTTCATGGCGTATAGAGAGCCGCAGGCGGTGCAGGGTCGCGCCGCCGTCGTGCTCACCGAGGCGACGGAGCGGTCGGTCGCGGAGGACCTGGTCGCCGCGGAGGACGCGGCGCGCGACAGGCTCGCCCTGCTGGGGATCGATCCGGACCGCCCGGTGCTGCTGTACCTCTATGCCTCGCGCAAGCAGCTGACGGACGCCCTCGCGGGCGGTCCGCGCGATCGCCGTTTTCAGTTCTTCTCGGCGCCCGCCCAGCGGTACTCCGCTGCGCTGTGGTGGCCGCGCGACGTCAACATCCTCGCCCCCGCCCTCGAGGGAGACGACGCCTGGCTTTCGGGGCTCCTCGCCCACGAGCTCACGCACGCGTTCACCGTCCACTGGTTCGCCGAAACGGAGAACGACCCGATGTTCCTCGCCGAGGGACTCGCCGTCGCGGTCCAGGGAGGACGCTCGTACGAGCCCCTGCGCCAGGAGCTGGCCGCCGGCAACAAGCGTGTGCCGCTGGAGACCGCGATCGCGGTCGGCAGCCTGTGGATCGGGAACTCGGACGAGGAGGTCCAGCTCGCCTACCTCGAGGCCGGCTCGGTCGTCCTCTACATCCTCGACGAGTGGGAGCTGGAAGAGCTCAGGGCCTGGGTGATCGCGGTCGCCGACTCTGACCTCACGCCGGCAGCACTCGACGCCGCCACGAGGGAGACGCTCGGGGTGACTTGGGACGAGTTCGTGAAGGGCTGGACCGCATACGTTCAGACCCTGCCGTGAGGTTCGGTATCCACGAGCCTGAGGCATAAGCTAGGGAGAACGACAGCTTCAGGAGGCACCCCATGCGCAGCAGACTCGTCCTCTGGATCGCCATCGCCGTCGTAGCGGCTGCCGTCGCCGGCGTCCTCGTCGCGGCCGCCGGCGCCGACGACACGACCACGTTGCCCGATCTGTCGGCGTCCGAGCTGATCGCACGCATGAGCGATCACGCGCAGGCGCCCCAGGCCATCAGCGGCGACATCTCCTGGACCAACGAGCTCTTCGGCGCGCTGCCCTTCATGCCCGACCATGTGGCCCAGCCGGCGGCATCGCCGCTCATGGCCGGCGGCTCCGGCCGGATGTGGGCGCAGGAAGGCAAGGTCCGTCTCGAGTCGCAGGGCCAGGGCGGCGACCAGGTCCTCGTCGCGGACGCCGAAGGCCGGCACGCTGTGGACGTATACCTTCGTCGACGACACCGCCCACCTGTACAAGTGGGCTGCCGGTGAAGCGGCGGGTCCCGGCGACGAGCCGCAGGCGGGCGCTTCGCCGGAGACGCTGACACCCGCGCGCGTGAGCGGCTTCGTTGAGGCAGCGGCGCGTTTCATGACGGTGGAGGTCGGCGACCAGACGTTCGTCGCCGGACGCGACGCGTACGTCCTGACGATGACACCCGCCGCGACCGACACGGCGCTGGGCAAGATCGAGGCGGCGATCGACGGCCGTACGTTCGTTCCGCTGCGCCTCGAGGTCGTCGCGAAGGGGAGCGACACGCCGACGTTGTCGTTCGGCTTCACGCGCGTCTCGTACGAACCGGTAGACGACGCGGTCTTCGCGTTCACGCCCCCCGAGGGCGCCAAGGTCGAGCGCGAGACGATCGATCCCGAAGGCGACGCGCAGGCGGGGGCCGGCGACGAGGCGAAGCCAGCCGACGCGATGGAGCAGATGAAGAAGCTCGCGCGCACGGCGCTGCTCACGCGTTCCGAGGCCGCCGGGCTGGTCGACTTCCCGCTCGCCTGGGCGCGCGACTACACGGCACGCGACTTCCGCTGGGCGTACGTCTTCGACGAAGGCATGCCCGTGAACGCTCTCGGATCGCCCGTGTTCGACATGGTCGGCATGACGGGCTGGTTCGACGGTGCGAGTGGCAGGACGCCGGGACGGGTGGCGACGCAACAGGCGGCTCGCCGCCGGCGACCGGCCCGGCCGCCGTTCTGCTCTACGGCGAGGGTTTCGGCTCGATCGTGCTCGCCCAGACGAAGACCACAGCGGAGATCCGCGAGCAGATGAAGCAGCTTCCCGAGGTCGTCGACAGCATCGACCTGGGCGGCACGCAGGCCAAGGCTGTCGTGACGCCGCTGGGCTCGGTCGTCATGTGGGAACGGGACGGCGTGACCCTCATCGCCGGCGGAATGGTGCCGCGCGCCGACATCGTCGCATTCGTGACGTCCGTACGCTGACGTGACGGAGGGCGAGTCCAGGGGCGCGACCGCGGCGGCGCCGGCCTGTGAGGGCCGCCCGCCTATCCTGACGACGCACGGCCTCACCAAGGAGTTCGGCGCGCTGCGCGCCGTCGACGGCCTCGACATGGAGGTCTGCCGCGGCGACGTCTTCGGCTTTCTCGGCCCGAACGGCGCCGGCAAGACCACCGTCATCCGTCTCGTCCTCGGTTTGATTCACCCGACGGAGGGTCACGCCGAGGTCGCCGGTCACCGCGTGCCGGGTGAGCGCAAGGCCGCGCTGCGCCACGTCGGCGGCTTCGTCGACGACCCCACCTTCTACCCCCTCATGTCGGCGCGCCGGAACCTGCGCCTGCTCGGCAGCATGACGGGGCCGGTCAGCGAGGAGCGCATCGACGAGGTACTCGAGATCGTCGGCCTTTCCGACAGGGCCGGGTCTCGCGTCGGCGGGTTCTCGCACGGCATGAAGCAGCGCCTCGGCATCGCCCAGGCGCTGCTTCATGCCCCCGAGCTCATCGTCCTCGACGAGCCCACCAGCGGCCTGGACCCACGCGGCATGAAGGACGTGCGCGAGCTCATCAGGGAGCTGGGCCGCGGCGGCACGACCGTCTTCCTGAGCTCGCACCTCCTCCACGAGGTCGAGCAGGTGTGCAACCGGGCGATCATCCTCGACAGGGGCCGGGTGACCGTGCAGGGCCCCGTCGCCGACCTGCGCCCGAAGGGGCTCGCCGTCAAGGTGCTGACCGACGACCAGGGCCGGGCGGCCGAGACGGCGCGTTCGGCCTTCGGCCCCAGCGCCGTCTCCGAAGACGACGGCTATCTCATCGTCAAGGCCGGAGACGACGTGCCGGAGCTGGTGCGGCGCCTCGTCGCAGACGACCTCGACGTGCGCGCCGTCGTGCCGGCGACCGATCAGGGGCTCGAGGACTTCTTCCTCGAGCTCACCGCGCCGGACGAGTCACAGGAGAGGCCGCCGGCGAAGGCACGCGGTCTCGCCCGGCTGGCCCGGCGCCTGCCCGGCGGGAGGCGGTCGTGAGCCCCGCCGGCGTCTCTCTCAACCCGGCGGCCCCGCAGGCGAAGGAGCCGGTGGTCGGGTCGGACGATCGCCGTCACGGCAGCACCCGAGCGCCGATGGCCGGCCGCGCCTGGGGTCCGCTGCGCCGCGAGTGGACGAAGCTCCTGTTCACGCGGCGCACCTACGTCATCTGGGCCGGCCTGCTGGCGATCCCCTTCATGATCACCATCGCGCTCGAGCTCGCCGACTCGCCGCCCGGACCGGGCGAGGGGCCGGAGTTCCTCTCTCGCGTCCTCGACAACGGCATGTACGTGCCGCTCGCCTCGCTCGCCGCCCTCCTGCCGTTCTTCCTGCCGCTGGCCGCGATCATGGTGGCGAGCTACATGCTGGCCGGCGAGGCCGAGTTGGGGACCCTGCGCATCGTCCTGCTGCGCCCCGTCGACCGCGGCGCGATGCTGCTCGCGAAGTGGGTTACGGCGGTCAGCTACCTCTTCGTCGGGCTGCTCATCGTCGCCGCCGGGGGTCTCATCTTCGGCGCCGCCTTCTTCGGGCTCGAGCCCATGGTCACTCTCTCCGGCAGCACCGTCAGCATCCCCGAGGGCGTCGGCCTCATCTTCCTGACGGCGGTCTTCGCGCTCGCCGCCATGACCTGCATGATCTCGCTCGCGCTGCTGTTCTCGGCCCTCACCGACTCGAGCCTCACGGCGCTGATCGCGACGGTCGTTCTCTACATCGTCATCCAGCTTCTCGTGTCCTTCAGCTACTTCGACTGGCTCGCCCCCTACGTCTTCCCGACCTACTTCAACGACTACGTCAACCTGTTCCGCGATCCGATCGCGTGGCGGCCGATCGGCAAGGCGGTGCTGGTGTTCTCCTGTGGAGCGCCGGGCTGACCGCTGCGGCCTGGCTCCTCTTCCGCCGCAAGGATGTGCTGTCGTAGGCCTGCGGACAGTCGGGTGGGCCGGGTGCGAGGGTGACGATCCTCGATGCGCGGAGCACTGGGCTCTGCTCGCCGCCGGGCGATCCTCCACGATGAGGCCATGCAGCTCGCGGCGCCGAGCGCCGCGCGCGGAGCGGCCGCTCCGGCTGGTCGAGCTGCCGGTCCCGTGCCTGGCCCCAGGCGAGGTCCTGCTGCGCGTGCGCGCCTGTGGCGTCTGCCGCACCGACCTGCACATCCTCGAGGGCGAGCTGCCGCCGCACCGCTCGCCCGTCGTCCCCGGACATCAGGTCGTGGGCGAGGTCGTCGCCTTCGGCGAAGGCGGCCCCCGCGTCGCCGCTCCGGCGGCGATCGCTCGGCGCGGTGGCCGGGCACCGCTCGCCCTCCTGGGCGAGCGCGTCGGCGTGCCGTGGCTCCACCGCACCTGCGGCGTCTGCCGCTTCTGCCGCCGCAGTCAGGAGAACCTCTGCGAGAACGCGCTGTTCACCGGCTGGGACGTCGACGGCGGCTTCGCCGAGTACATGGTCGCGCCGGCGGACTTCGTCTACCGGCTGCCTCCGGGCATGGGCGACCTCGCCGCCGCGCCTCTGCTCTGCGCCGGGATCATCGGCTACCGCTGCCTGCGTCTCGTCGGGATCGTCGGCGAAGACGCCGGGCTGCCGGACGGCCACGGCGGCGCGGGCGACCGGCGAGAGCCGGCCCGGACGCCGCGCCGCCTCGGCCTCTATGGCTTCGGCTCGGCGGCGCACCTTTGCACCCAGGTCGCGCGCTGGCGCGGCTGGGAGGTCTACGCGTTCACGCGTGGCGAGGAGCATCGCAGCCTGGCGCTCGAGCTCGGCGCGGCGTGGGCCGGGGAGACGTCGGAGGATCCCGGCGTCCTCCTCGACGCGGCGATCGTCTTCGCCCCCGCCGGCGAGCTCGCCGTCGATGCGCTGCGCCACCTCGACAAGGGAGGCATCGTCGCGTTGGGCGGGATCTACTCCTCGCCCATCCCGCCCATCGAGTACCCGTGGATCTACCACGAGCGCGTGATCCGCAGCGTCGCCAACTCCACGCGTCAGGATGCCCGTGAGCTGCTGCGCGACGCGGCGCTGGTGCCGGTGCGCAGCCGCATTCAGGAGTACGACCTGGAACAGGCCAACGAGGCCCTGCTCGACCTCAAGGAAGACAGGGTGCGCGGGTCGGCGGTGCTGCGGGTGGGCTGATCGCCCCCCGGGTGAGCGGGCGGCGCTGCGGCTGGGCTGACCAAGGGCCTTGTCCGGCCACTACCGCTTGAAGTGCACGACCCCCGTCGCGGCGGTCGCCTGCACGTTCCCCGCAAGGTCGGTCGCCGTGGCGCGCAGGGAGTACCAGCGCGAGTCGACGTCGCTCGGCAGGTCGGCCGTCTGCAGGCTCCCGTCCGCCGGGACCTGCACGACAAACGTCGCCACCACCTCGTCGCGGGCGTGCTTCCTCAGCTTCATGCCGCTGCGCAGCATCTCGATCCGCACGGTGCACGTCGGGCTCAGGTCGTCGAGGACGGAGAGCTGCACCGTGCCTGTCGAGTACTGCACTGCTGGCAGCGACGCCGCCGGCTCGGTCGTGTCGATGCGTACGTAGCATCCCTTCAGCGGCTCGAAGTTGCCGGCCACGTCCACGGAGTAGTACTCGATGGACCAGATGCCGTCGGCGGAGTGATCCGCGAGGATCGCGAAGTTGAGCGTCGTTCCCTGAAGCCAGTCGCCACCGTTGACTCGGTACCACGTTCCGGCGACGCCGCTGAGGTCGTCGGTGGCGGTCAGAGTGACCTTGACCGCCATGTTCAGGTGCTCGGGCGTGGTGACCCACCCCTTAGGGGCGTTGTCGGTCGTCACCGGCGGGGTCGTGTCGGGCCACGCGTCCGTCGACTTCATGATGACATCGAGCGTGAAGCTGCCCCAGTCGGTCGGGTCCCCGACGGCGGCCACGTAGTCGTGGTGGGCGCCCGTCGGGTCGTGGAACGTGAGTTCGTATTCGTTGAACGAGCGGAAGCCGCTGTGGGTGACGTAGTACGCGCCGCTCAGGTCCGTCAGATCCTCATCGACGGTCACCCACTCCATCCAATCCGGCTCCATCAGGTACGTCAGCGTCACCTCGACGCCGGGCAGTGCGGTGCCTGACTCGTCGGTCACCGTGCCGCTCCACGAGGACGCGACTGCCGGTTGCGCGGCGACGAGCGTCAGGGCGAGGCAGACGAGCGAGAGACGGGCGAGCCTTGACACTCTGGCGAAGCTCAGCGGATGCATCGTTCCCCCCAGTACGATGTGCGTGATGGGACGAGAGTAGGGCCATTGCGCTGCCGTGTCGAGGGCGACGCGTTGACAGATCAGGCGTAAGGGGCCGGGCGCCGCAGGCGCCCGGCCCCTTACGCGGCCGCGTGAGCCCCAGCGTCGCGCGGGTCACGCCCGCGCCGTCAGTACCCTCATATGCAGTCGAACAACGTGTAGTCGGCTTCTCCGGCCGAGGATTGGCCGCCGCCGGCCTCGCAGGCGGCGCCGCAGGCGACGGCTGCGGGAGCGGCGGCCTGTGCGGTCGCCACGGCACGCTCTGCCTCCGCTGCAAGCTCCTCCAGCATCGGTCGCACGAGGTCGCAGTAGGGGAACGGGGCCTTGTAGCCGGCCGGCCGCTCGTTGGCGCGGGCGGCGTAGTGCGCCTGCACCCAGCACTCGCCGCCACAGGCGTCGACGACGGGGCAGACGAGGCACTCGGCGCGGTCGCGGGCGCGCGCGGCGCGCAGCAGCCGGAGGCTGCCGGACGCGCGCCAGATGTCCTCGAGCGGCAGCGCGCGCAAGGAGCCGGCGACGAAGGCCGGGTCGCCGGCGGTGATCACGCAGGCGTGGACGTTCCCGTACGGGTCCACGGAGAGGTCCTTGCAGCCGGCCGCGCAGAGGTCGTTTCGTGCCCCGAGGCGGCGGCGCCACGAGGGCAGGTTGTCCACCGTCAAGCCTATGTCGGCGGCGGCGCACAGCAGCTCGCGGACGGCGGCCAGGAGCTCGTCGCCGGAGGGGACGAGGTCGAGGCCGCCGGGGACGTCGCGGGTCCCGTGACCGGCGCTCACGAAGCCGCCGCGTCGCGCGGCGTCTGTCCTGGCGACGCCGCCCGCCTGGTGGGGCAGGATCAGGTGGAGCCGGCTGACCCCGGCCTGGCGCAGCTCGCGCGCGAGCTGCGCCAGGCCGGGCAGCGCCGGCCGCACCAGCACCGTGTTCGCCACCGGCTCGAGCCCCACGGCGAGGAGGTTCGCGATCGATGCCATGACGTCGTCGTACGAGCCCTCGCCCCGCAGCTCGTCGTTGATGTCACGCGGCCCGTCGATGCTCACCAGCGGCCGCAGCAGGCCGCGTCCCACCCGGGCGAGCTCGCCGGCCAGCGCCTCGTCCACGTAGCTGTTGAAGAAGAAGCGTGCCTTCGCCTCGCGTGTGCCGGTGATATGGTCGACGAGCGGGACGAAGTCGTCGCGCAGGAGCGGGTCGCCGCCGATGAACACGAAGCTCGAGGCGCCCAGCGCGACGCACTGGTCGATCGCGTCCCTCCACTCGTCCGTGGTCAGCTCGTCCGGATCCCACAGGCTGTCCGTGTTGTAGCAGTGACGGCAGGCACGTCCGCACCGGTGGGTGACGTGCAGGTAGATCTCGCGCAGGCTCTGCAGCGGCTCACCGCGCAGCAGAGCGCTGCCCTCGAGACGCTCGAACAGCGCGACATCGTCCGGGTCGTCCACGTCGACCCAGAGGGGAAGCTGGACGAGGTCGAGACCGCGCGCCCGTGAAGCGCGCTCCGTGTAGGCGAGCAGCGACGCCGTGCTCATGGGGGACGAGGTGAGCAGGCCGACGACGGCCTCCGAGTGTCTGCGCCACATCGAGCGGTCGAGCCCCACCAGGTAGTAGCCGCCGTCTGCGGCCGGACCGACGACGAGACGCCGGTCGCCCATCTGCGCGAAGGCCAGCTCGAGATAGTCGAGAGGGATCGTCGGGCTGTCGCTGTCGACCACGACGACTGCCTGGGCGCCGGCGTCGAACGCGTCGGCGAACACGGCGGCCAGACGCTCGCCGAGGGTCTCGCCGCGCTGCGCGAGGCGCTGCCAGCGGCGCGCCCGTCCGGCGAGCGGGTCGGCGGCGCGCCGCCGTCGGGGGTCGCGGGACGGCCCCTGGTCCGCCTCGGCCATCACCAGCGTGACGCCCTCGAGTCGTTCGGCCTGCCCCAGGGTGCCGGCGAGCAGTCGACCGTACAGGGCGAGCGCCGCGTCGTCGCCGATGCTCCCGGCGAGACGCGTCTTCACCGCGCCTCTCACCAGACGGCCGGGCCATCACGACCAGCACGCGGGCTCCGGTGTGGAGACGCAGGTCTGGAGGATGGGTCACGGCTGCCCTTCGGTCGACGGTCGCGCGCGACCAGTATGAGGCACCGTCCCAAGGCGGACAACTGCGGTCCGGTTCCGATGGTCTCGCCCGGGCGATCAGGAGGGTCGTGCGCCTGCCGCCACGGCGGCAACGCGGACGGCCAGGCCGACGGAAAGGCCTCGGGTAGCGGGGCCAGCAGACCGGCGACGACCGGCAGCCACAGGCCGGCGGCCAGGGCGAGGGCCAGCGGCGCGAGCCAGTACCAGGCGTGGACGACAGGCAGGCAGAGCGCGAGCAGGCTCAACGTCCAGGCGAAGGCCGGCGCCGTGAGCGCCCGCCCCCGCAGGCGGCGGGCGAGCCACACGGCGCCGGCGACGAAGGCGACCGCGCACACGACGCGGGCGGCCTGCTCCCCGGTGGCCGACGCGACGAGCGAGAACAGCAGCGCAGGGCCGGTCCAGACGGTCCCGCTGTCGAAGAGCGAGCCGGTCGCGCCGCCGGTGGCGAGATAAGGGACGTACGGGATCGCGAAGGCCGGGACGAAGCCGGCGAGGAAGCGGGCGGGCTTGGCCCGCCCGCCGAGCAGCGCCGGCACCAGCAGGCCGAGCGGGGTGAGCTTGAACGCCGCCGCGACGCCCAGGGCGACGCCGGCGGCGGCGTCGCGGCGGCGCAGCAGCAGGCCCGCCGCCAGCACGACGAAGAAGACGGCCACGGACTCGAGGTGGGCGGCGTCCCAAGTCTGCACGATGACCGCAGGGCAGAGCAGATAGAGCACAGTCGCCGCCCTCCGTCGCCGCGCGTCGGCCAGCCACCACACCGCCGCGGCTGTCGCCAGGTCGAAGGCGCCGAAGAGGAGCTTCAGCGCGCGCCACCGTCCGTCGAGGGCGGCGACGCCGAGGAACGTCGCCTGGGCCAGTGGCGGATAGGGGGTGCGCAGTCCGGGGAAGTCGACGTCGTCGCGGTCTGCGTAGTCCACGCCGTCGAGAGCGGGGCTGGAGGGCGGGTGCTCGTAGGGGTTGGTCCCGCTGAGCTGGACGCGCCCGTCCCATAGGAAGCGGTAGAAGTCGTCGCTGAGCGTCGGTGTGCCGGGCAGCAGGACGAGGCGCAGGAGGACGGCGGCGACGAGGGCGCCGCGCAGCGGCAGGGTCCTCGCCGCCGTCGCCAGCAGCGCGAAACCCGCGAGCGACAGCCCGTAGAATAGGGCGAACCGCGCCGCGTGCACCGAGAGGTTGCCGGAGAACGCCAGGCCGACGATGCCCGCGGCGATCAGAGCCAGCCCGACGAAAGCCCGGAGCCGTGCAGGACTCACAGGCCGATCTCCCCGCCCGCGACTTCTTCATCGTCGCGCCGGTCCTCGACGAGGCCGACGCGCTGCCGTCGCTGCTCTCCGAGCTCGAGGACGTCGGCCTGCTCGGGCGGACGCTCTTCGTCGACAACGGGTCCGCCGACGGCAGTCCGCGGATCATCGCCGCCGCGGGCGGTCAGGTGCTGCGCGAGCCACGGCGAGGCTACGGCTACCCGTGCCTGACCGGGGCTCGCGCAGCCGCCGCCCGCGGCGCTCAGGCGGTCGTCTTCATGGAGGCCGACGGGACCGACGACCCGGCGCAGGTGCGCCACCTCGTCGGTCCCGTCCTCGCCGGGGCAGCCGACCTCGTCGTCGGCGAGAGGCGCGCGGCCGTACGGCCCCGCGCCCCGCGACGCGCCCGGTCCGCTGCCTGCTCCCCCGCCGCTCCCGATGCCACCGGACGCATGCCTCTGCACCAGCGGCTCGGCAACGACTGGCTGGCGCTCTGCTCTGCGCCTGCTCTTCGGCCTGCGCGTCTCCGACGACGGGCCCTTCCGCGCCGTGCGTCTCGACCTCCTCGAGCGCCTGCGCCTGGAGGAGCGTGCCTACGCCTTCCCCACGGAGATGCTGGTGAAGGCACATCTGCTGGGCGCGCGGATCGTCGTGCGCGAGACGCGGTACCGGCCGCGCGCCGGGCGCTCCAAGATCGCGGGCACGGCGCGCGGCACGTTCGGCGCGGTCCGCGACATCACGTGGTGCCTCGTCCGCCTGCGTCTGCTCGGCTTCCACGTCGACCCGTGACGTCGCCGCGGTCGCGTCAGTACACCGGCAGTCGCGGGTTGGGGTTCTTGCGCGCCAGCCGCGCGTCGACTCCCAGCGTCCGCCCGGCCTGGCCGACGGCCACGGCGAGCAGGATCGCGATCATCATCACGTACGTCCCCTGCCACTCGCCGGGCACGCCCCAGCTCGCCAGGAGCAGGTTGACGCTGAACCCGGCGGCGACCAGGGCCGAGACCGGCGTGAGGAAGCCCGCGAGGAGGAAGACGCCCATCACCACGAGCTCGAGCCCCAGCTGTCCGTAGGCGAAGAGGGCGGCGTTCGGAGCCACGACCTCGCGGATGAAGTCGCCGTAGAAGGTCACGTCGGTCTTGTCCGCGAGGTCGCTGATGAACTCGCGGTAGCCGTCGGGCGTGTACAGATCCTTGCGCAGGTTCTCGGCCCAGACGGCGATGAACATGCCACCCATGAGGATGCGCAGCAGGGCGAGGATGAGTCCCTGGCGGCGCGCTCTCGAGGACGTTGCGGCCACGGCGGCCTCCGATCGATTCAGCGGACGGTGTGCGGCCGGTCTACCCCGTGCGAGGCTCCTTCACGCGTCTCACGGTCGCACGATCTCAGCCGCCGGCGACCGGCGGGAAGAGTTCGAGGCGGTCGCCGTGCGCGAGCCCGGTGGCGAGCGCCTCCGAGGGGCGCAGCTGGCGGCCGTTGAGGACGAAGCCGACGAGCGGCCGGCCGTCGTGCATGATGCGTGGCGCCAGGCTCGGTGCGCGCGCGACGACCTGCGCGACGGCGTCGCGGACGGTCGTCGCCTCGAGCTCGAGCTCGCGCGCCGGCTCGGGCGCCGTCAGGCTCGACGGCAGTCGCACGGTGATCTCGAACACTTCGCCTCCGCGGGTCGTACTCACGCGGGCCGATTATCGCACGCGACGGTTCACCGGGCGTGCCGGCTCGTCACTCGGCGACGCCTGCCTCGCCGACCCCGTTCTGCACCTGCCGCAGCCGCTCCCTGAACCCCGTCTCCTCCATGATCGTCTGGACTTCCTTGACGACCTCGTCAGGCGGGTACAGGTCCCCGAGTCCGAGCTCGGCGCGGATCTCGAGGAGGTGCTCCATATAGGCGGTCCACTTCTCGCCCCAGGCCTCGCCGATGGCGGGGAACAGGAGGTGAGGGTCGCCGCCCATGCCTTTGTCGTAGAAGGTCGCGCACCATTCGGCGAAGGGCGCGACGTGCCGATGGGCATAGCCGCTCTCGACCTGCAGGCCGCGGATCACCTGGTTGATGACGGCGACGCTGTTGTGGCGCGGGCAGCGGCTCTGGCACGTGTAGCAGTAGTAGCAGGACCAGACAGAGTCGTCGGTGAGCAGTGTCTCGTCACCGTCGAGGGCGCGGCGGGCGATCTCGCGCGGGGCGTACTCGGTGAAGCGGGCGGCGGGGCAACCGGAGGTGCACACGCCGCACTGGATGCAGCTCTGGAAGCCGTCCCTGTGGTCGTGCATGCGCGGGTCGTCGAGGATGCGCTGGACGAGCTCCGGATCGCGACGCGGCGCAGAGGCGAACGTGTCCTGGGCGATGACGGCGTACGGATTGAGGGGGACCGGGCCCGTGACGGCCGACGCCACGCGCTTCTTCTTCTCAGGCATGCGGCACTTCCTTCGGGCGCGGAGTGGCGGCCCGGAAGAACTCGGGCCAGTAGAAGACCGGCACATCGAGGCGCATCTGGCGCGCCGCGGAGCGCACGTTGTCGCGGCAGAGGACGCACGTGGTGACGATGGGCGCACGGCGTTCCGCGGCGAACCGGAGCAGGCGTCGGCTGCCGTCCGTGGCGCCGCGGTAGGTGCCGCCGAGCGCCCCACAGCAGGCGCCGTGCAGGCTCGGGTAGCCGACGTGCATGTCGGTGCCTGCCAGCGCGGCGGCGGCGGCGATGCCCGCGAGAGCCCGGTCGCGGTCGGCGAGGCAGCCGACGTACGGGACGAAGGTGCCGGAGCGGGCGCGCACGGGAAGGCCTTCGCGGCGCGCCCGCTCGATCAGCTTGTCCCACAGTGGCGCGGCGTCGACCGACGCTTCCGCAAGGCTGGCATCGCAGGCGGGGCACGCCGTCGTGACCGGCGCGGTACTGGTGAACAGGCTGGGGACCGCGCCGCGACTGGGGTGGCCGCAACAGCCTGCGCTCACCGCCTCGTCGAGGCGGACGCCGAACCCGGCAGCCGCCTCGTGCACGAGGGCGTGCAGCTCGCCGTCCTGCGGCAGGGCGCAGCCCGCGTAGAAGGGCAGGGTCAGGACGGGCCCTTGCACGGCGGAGCTGGGCGCAGTCCAGTTCGGGACGGTCGACGCGGCCCTGCCCGCCCGCGCACTTGCCGGAAGCCGGTGCCGCGCGAGTCTCGTCGCCGCGCCGGCGGCGCCGACGAGGTCGCGCGGCACGTGCCCGCGGGCTGCCATCGTCGCCCCGAAGGCGACGCTGTCTATCCGGGAGTGACGCTGCAGCCGCCCGGTGGCGACGTCGGCCGCCGACCGTTCGGGGCAGCGTAGGCGCCCGTACTCGCGTCCGAGGGCGCGCGCCTTGGCGAGCGCCGAGGCCACGTCGACCCCCATGCGGCAGACGGGGGTGCACGTTCCGCACCCGGTGCAGCGCCAGAGGTCGTCACTCTCGAGCAGCGCCTCGATCTCGCCCGCCAGGATGAGGCGTACGAGGCGTCGCGGGCCACGGTCCAGGTCGCGGCCGCTGGGACACGCCGATGTGCAGGTGCCGCACTGATAGCACGCGTTGCACTCCTCGGCGAGCGCGGCGAAGGCCTCGACGACTTCCTCGGGATACTTCGTGGCTCCGCCGAGCTTCTGCCCATGTGGCGCCGCGCCGCCGCCGTCGCTCAGCGAAGGTGGTCACGACATCCTCCTTCAGCCCCCGTCGCGGGGCCGCCGCACGGCACCGCCGCCGGCGACGCCGCGACGTGCGGCTCATGTTGGCCGCCGATCGACTCGAGCTCGCGCTCGAGCTCCTCGAGCCCGGCCTGGTCGTGCGTGGCCAGGGCGTGGAACATCCGGATGCGCCGTCCCACGCTCAGGCGGTCGACGGCGCACAGGTGCCACTGCGCGATCGGCACGGCGAGGCCGGCCTCAGCGAGCAGCTCCTCGGCGACTCGCCTCTGTTCCGCGGCGCTGGCGTCGCCGGTGCGATAGTGACAGCGGTTCTCGGCACAGCCGGCGAGGAAGACGCCGGCGGCGCCGAGCCGGACGGCCTCGACGATGTGCAGGGCGCTGATACGTCCGAGGCAGGGCAGCTCGATCAGGCGCACCGTCTCCGGATACCTGTCGCGGTGCTGCCCCCCAGGCTTATCGCCGCGCCGGCGCACTCCTTGCAGAAGAAGCCGACGATCGGCTTCTCGACACCGTGCGTCAGCGCGGCCAGGCGTCCCTGGATGGCGGCGTCCCCCTGATTGTGAGCGATCGCCAGCTCCGGGCAGTTGGCGGCGCAGACGCCGCAGGCGCGACAGACGTCCTCGTCGATGACGGCCAGCTTGCCCCCGTCCTTGACCGCTGCCGGACGCGCTGCGTCCTCCGGCCGCTCGACGAGGGTGACGGCCCCGAAGGGGCACATCGTGAGACACACGTCGCAGCCCACGCAGGCCGCGGCATCGACCACGGACGCCGGCGTGCCCCGTCGACCAGCCGACCTGAGGAAGTTGTGGACCTCGCTCGCCACCGCCGACGCCTCAGTGCTCACTTCGATCAGCGCCTTGGGCCCTGCGGCGGAGCCACAGACGAAGACGCCCTCGGCCGTCGTCTCGGTGGCGCGGTTCTTGCCGTCGAGGATCTCGATGAACCCGTCCTCTTGGAGATCGACTCCGAGGATGTGGGCCAGATCGGCCGTCTCGGGCGCCGGTGCAAGTCCCGTGGAGAGGACGACGAGGTCGGGGCGCAGCACCGCCCTGCGCGCGGCGGTCACGTCCTCGACCTCGACGACCGGCCGGCCGTCGCCGTCGAACTGGACCTCGGACGGTGTGCCGCGAAGGAACTCGACCCCTGCACGGCGAGCCGCCCGGAACCAGTTCTCGTAGCCGATGCCGGCCGTCCTCAGCTCGAGGTAGCAGATCGTCACCTTCATGCTCGGGAAGAGCGTCCTGAGACGTGTCGCGTGTTTGAGCGCGATCATGCAGCAGAGCCGCGAGCAGGACGGGAGGAAGCGAAGGTCCCGCGAGCCGGCGCACTGGATCATGACGACGTCGCGTGCAGGCATGTGGCCGAGCGCCGCCTGCTCCTCCCAGGCGGGCAACATCTCGGAGAGCTCGACCTGGGTGACGACGCCGTCGCGGCCGTAGCCGAGGTACTCGACGTGCTCTCGCGGCGCCGGGACGCACCCGGTCGCGGCGAGGATCGCACCGACGCGCACCGTGGCGCGTTCCGGCGACTGCGTGAAGTCGATCGCCTCGACCGGGCACGTCTCGGCGCAGGCGCCGCAGAAGCTGCAGGTGTCGAGGTCGATCGTGCGCACGACGCGCCCGTCGTAGTACTCGTGGAAGATGGACCGCTTGCCCGGCTCGGAGGCCGGCTCGGGACATACCGTCTCGCAGGCGCCGCAGTTGACGCACGCTTCGGTGACGATGTTGGGCAGCCGGCGGAGCGCGACCTCGAAGGCGCCGGGACGGCCCTCGACCGCCTGGACCGTCGTACGTCGCCAGATGTGCATGTCCCGATGGTCGAGCGCCTCGTTGCGGTGGACGCACTTGCGCACTCCCGCCTGATCGTCGGTGGTCGGCAGGCACTGGCCACAGTCGTTGGTCGGGAAGACCGTCCCGATGCGGGCGGCGCGGCCGCCGAGGAACGGTCGCCGCTCGACGAGCTCGACCCGGTGACCCATCTGGGTGAGCTCAGCGGCGGCCTGCGTCCCGGCGACACCGCCGCCGATGACCAGGACGGCGCCCTCGCGCTTGCTGTGCGCGAGCACGTCCTCGGTCGCGGTCGGGAAGTCGATGGCGGCGTCGACGATGCCCATCGCCTTGCGCGTCACGGCGTCGACGTCGCCGCCGTGCACCCAAGAGCAGTTCTCGCGGATGTCTGCGATCTCCATGCGCAGGCCGCGCGAGGTCAGCCTCTGGAAGCGCCGCGCGGCGAAGTCGTTCGAGCAGCCGGCGAAGACGAGCTGACGCCCGTCGTCTGCCTCGCCCCCGGCTCCAGAGTCCATGAGCTCGAGCAGTCGCGCCCTGCCCTCGCGCCCGCACCAGTGCGTGCCGCGCAGGACGTCGGCGCGACCTCCAAGGTGATGTGCGAGGCAGTCGAAGTCGATGTTCGCCATGGTCCCGGCGCAGTCGCAGAGGAGGACGCGCGGACGGTCCCCGGCACAGGCTGCGACGTCGTCGATCCGCGCGGGGCGGCGGCGCGTGGCGCTCACGGCGTCACCGCGACGTGCGGCGCCAGCGCCTCGATGGCCCCGGCCGGGCAGTTGCGCGCGCAGGCGCCGCAGCCCAGGCAGCGCTCGGCGTCGTAGAGGATGGTTCGATAGACGGTCACTCGTGGAGGGACCTCGACGAGGCCGACAGGATCGCGGCGCGCGATGCGCCGCAGCGCGGCGCCCAACGCGCCGCGAGGGCTGTCGGCCGGAGCGCCCAACAGCTGCTGGACGTCGAACGTGTCGCCGCGCTGCGACGCCCCCGACGGGCACTTCGTGGCGCAGGTGCCGCAGCCGACGCAGAGCTCATCGTGACGTTCGATCTCGCAGCCGATGCTGCTGCTCGTCCGCGGCCGCGTCGGAGGCAGCCGATCGAGGATCTCGCGGCCGCGGTTCGTGATGGGCATCAGGCGGCCCCCCGCCTCAGCGGCGGCAGGGCGCCGATCGCCCGGTCCATCTCTCTGACGGCGGCGACGAACTTGGGCGGCTCGCCGGCGCTCATCGTGAACATCCGGCAGCGCTCAGACTCCACGCCGACGGTCTCGAGCAGACGCTGCACGAACGCGACCCTGTCGACGGCTGCGAAGTTGCCCTCGCGGTAGTGGCATTGGCCGAGCAAGCAGCCCGCCACCATCACGCCGTCGGCGCCGTCGGCCAGTGCGGTGACCAGGTGGAGAGGGCTCACGCGGCCAGTGCAGGGGAGCAGGACCAGACGCACGGACGGCGGCAGCGGGGTGCGAGCGTTGGCGGCGGCGTCGGCCGCCGCATAGGCACACTCACGGCAGCAGAAGGCGACGATGGAGCGCTCCGCCGTCGCGTGGCCCGCGCGTGTCTCGCCGGCGCCGCCCGCGACGGTGCCCGTCGCCGGCACGGCCGGCCCTCCACCCCGCGTCGCTGTCGGGCTTGCCGTCGTCATGCGAGTGTGACCTCCGCCAAGACTTCGGCATCGCTGAAGCCGCCGAGCTGGATCGCCCCGGTGGGGCACTCGGCGGCGCAGATGCCGCAGCCACGACAGATGTTGGGGTCGACCACGGAGTGGGCGTCGTCCCCGACGGTGAGCACGATCGCCGTCTGCGGGCAGGACGCCTCACAGACCCCACAGGCGATGCACACCTCGGGATCGCTGGCCGCCACTTGAGCGGGCGTCATCGCGAAGCCCGTGCTGAGCATGCTGATGGCACGGGCCGCCGCCGCCTTGGCCTGCGCGATCGAGTCGGGGATCGACTTCGGACCTTGCGCGGTACCGCAGAGGAACATGCCCGTGCGCTGGGTGTCGACGGGGCGCAGCTTGGGATGGAACTCGCGGACGAAGCCCGCGGCGGCCGTCTGGACACCGGCGACCCGGGCGATGTCCTGTGTACCCTGCGAGGCCTCGAGCCCGGCGGAGAGCACGACGAGGTCGTACAGCTCCTCGCTCTTGGTCCCGGTCATGGTGTTCTCCATGCGCACCGTCAGGCTGCCGTCGAGCTCCTCGAGGATCTCGCCGACGCGGCCGCGCACGTAGTGCACGCCGCGCTCCTGCACGAGGCGGTAGTACTCCTCGTGCGCCTTGCCCGGCGTGCGCATGTCGGTGTAGCCGATGGTGATCTCAGCGTCGGGGTAGTGCTGCTTGATCAGCGAGCTGTGCAGCGTCGCGAACAGGCAGCAGATCGCCGAGCAGTGCTCGTTGCCGCTGCTGGTGCAGTCGCGCGAGCCGACGCACTGGAGCATGAAGATGCGTTTCGGCACGGCGCCGTCGGACGGCCGCTTGAGCTCGCCCTCGGTCGGCCCGGAGGCCGACAGCAGCCGGGCGAGCTGACTCTGCGTGAGCACGTTCTTGAAGCGTCCGTAGCCCAGCGGCAGTTTGCGCGTGGCGTCGAACTCCTGATGGCCGGTGGCGAGGATGACGGCGCCGACGGTGACCTCCTCGTCCCAGGCCTGCTGGGAGAAGTCGATGGCGTCGGCGGGGCAGGCCGTGATGCACGACTTGCAGTCCGAGCACACGGCGCAGTCGAGGCAGCGCGAGGCCTCCGCCACCGCGTCCTCCTCGCTGAAGCCGAGACGGACCTCCTCCCACGTGGTGCGGCGGGCGATGCCGTCGAGGGTCTTCATGATGCGCCGGGCCTGCGGCTCGTAGGGCTCGAGCTCCGTCTGCGGGATCTTGACCTTGTCGGCTTCGGAGTCCCAGACCGGCACGAGCTGCTCGCCACGCAGGAAGTCGTGGATGGCACGCGCACCCCGGCGACCGGCGGCGATGGCCTCGACGGCGGTCCAGGGGCCCATGGCCGCGGCGTCGCCGCCGGCGAACACGCCCGTGCGTCCGGTCATCATCGTGTCGGTGTCGACGACGATCTGACCGCGCTCGACGGCCACGCCGTCGGCGCCGGTCGCGAAATCGTCGACGATGGCCTGGCCGACGGCGAAGATGACCGTATCGGCCGCTGTCTCGACATACTCGCCCTCGACGGGCACGGGCGGTCGCCAGCCGCGCTCGTTCGGTTCGCCGAGCGTGCAGCGCTGGAACCTGACCCCGGTGGCCCTGCCGCCGTCGCCGAGGATCTCGACGGGCACGAGCGAGTACTCCACGTGCACCAGCTCCTCGGCGCCTTCCTCGACCTCCTCCGGCGAGGCCGGCGCGGTGCGCTCGTCCTCGATACAGGCCAGGGTCACCTCGTCGGCGCCGCAGCGGAAGGCGGTGCGGCCGGCGTCGTAGGCGACGTCGCCGCCGCCCACGACCACGACGCGCTTGCCCGTCGTCGCCTCCTCGCCCAGCGCCTGCGCTCTCAGGAACTCGACCGCCCGGACCACGCCGTCCTGGTCGAGGCCCGGGATCGGCAGGGTCTTGCTCTGGTGGAGGCCGGTGGCAAGGAAGACGGCCTTGTAGCCGTCGGCGAACAGCGAATCGACGGTGAAGTCGGTGCCGCAGCGCATCCCGGTCTTGAGCTCCGCGCCCAGGGCGGTGATGCGCTCGACCTCGCCCTGCAGGACGTCGCGAGGGAGCCGGTACTCGGGGATGCCCACGCGGAGCATGCCGCCGGCGACCGGCAGCGCCTCGAACACGGTCACCTTGTAGCCGAAGCCCGCAAGGTCGCGAGCGGCGGTCAGGCCCGCGGGGCCGCCGCCGACGACGGCCACGGGCTCCTCGTAGAACACGGGCAGCGCCTCGGGGAGCTCGCTCGGGGCGCCGTTGTCGGCGATGAAGCGCTTGATCCCGGCGATCGCCACAGGCTGCTCGACGTTGCCGCGCGCGCACTCGGTCTCGCAGACGTGCGTGCAGATCCGTCCGCAGACGCTGGGGAACGGATTTGGCTCGCTGGCGACCCGGTAGGCCTCCTCGTAGCGGCCCTTGGCGACCAGCGCCACGTAACCGTGCGCCGAGGTGTGCACCGGGCAGGCCGTCTTGCACGGGCTCCAGCCCTTGCGGTCGACGGCGAAGGTCGCCGGGACGGCGTTGGCGAAGGGGCGCGAGACGGCGGTGCGCTCACTCACGCCGAAGTCGAACTCGTTCGGGTAGGTCACCGGGCAGACGGCGGCGCACTCGCCGCAGCCGACGCACTTCTCGTTCACGTAGCGCGGCCGGTGGCGGATGGTCGCGGTGAACTCGCCGGGCGGGCCGGTGATCGCGGTCACGTCGGAGAGCGAGTGGAGGTGGATGCGGCTGTTGGTGGCGACGCTGGTGAGGCGCGGCGCCAGCGAACACATGGCGCAGTCCTCGGTCGGGAAGGTCTTGCTGAGCCGGGACATGTAGCCGCCGATGCTCTGCTGGCGCTCGACGAGGTGGACCTCGATGCCCGCGTCGGCGAGTTCCTCGGCGGCGGAGATGCCGGCGATGCCGCCGCCGACCACGAGGACGGAGCGGTTGAGGAACGTGCGCCGGCGGGGCAGGTCGCTCATGTGGTGCAGGCGCGCGACGGCGCCCTGGACGATCTTCTTCGCCTTCTCCTGGGCGCGCTCGGGCTCGTTGGCGTGGACGTACGAGCAGCCCTCGCGGATGTTGCCGAAGGCGACCGCGTTCTCGCCCAGCTTGAGCTCGCGCGCGATGCGCTCGAAGGTCGGGCCCTGGAAGCGCGGCGAGCATGAGGCGATGACGAAATGGTCGAGTCCGCGCTCTTCGACGGCCTTCTCGATCATCGCGCGGCCCTCGGTCCCGCACATGAACTGATTGATGTCGACCTCGACGACGCCGTCGAGGGTGCGGACATGCTCGGCCAGCGGCTCCAGATCGATGACGCCGCTGATGTTGCCGCCGCACTGGCAGAGGAAGACGCCGGCCCTCATCGCACGGCCTCCTTCTGACGGGCGCCGATGCGCTCGAGGAAGGGCTCGACGTCCTGCGAGTGCGACTGGACGCCGACCACCTTCTCGGGGTCGGCGCCGAGCGCCAGCGCCAGGAGCTGCTGCACGTGCAGGTGGATGAACGGATACCTCTCGCCAGAGCTCGCCGAGATGCTGTCGCTGAAGCGGTCGAACTGGACGTGGCAGTTCGGGCACATGTGCACGAGGACGTCGATCTTCTCCTCCGCCAGCCGGTGCAGCTTCTTCTCGCTCACGGCGACCGAGATGGTGGGGTTGACGAAGCGGTTCCGGAAGCCGGCGCCGCAGTGGGTCTGCTTCTCGTTGTAGGCGCCGGTCGGCTCGACGCCGGCCGGGATCAGCAGCTCCTCGGGGACCATGAAGTTCTCGTTGTTGCCCAGCGTCTCGTCCGGGAAGACCTTGCAGTAGTGGCAGGCGGGGTGGGTCGCCACCTTGATGCCGTCGAGGCGCCGCTGGACGAGGCCGGGGACGCTGTCGTGGGCGCCCCAGAGGATCTCGAGCGTGTGCTTGTGCTCGACGGTGCCGGCGATGCGGTCGTCGTACTCGCGGCCGATCTTGGCGAGGACGGCGTTCGTCTGCGCGCGGTAGTCGGGCACGTCAAGGATGTTGCGCGCCTTCTTGTTGATGGCGTAGCAGGTGGAGCACAGATAGCTCATCGTGGGATGGCCGTCGTCGACGGCGACGCAGGCGTTGCGCGCCGCCAGGCTCACGGTGGTCTGGATGGGCATGAGGTCGGAGTAGTAGCCGAGGCCGGTGCAGCACGTCTGCTCGGGGTTGACCGTGTACTCGATCCCGAAGCGCTCGAAGAGCCACTTCGTCGCCGCCTCGACGCCGGGGTACTCGGCGGAGACGAGACAGCTCCGGAAGAGCAGCACGCCGCCTTTGGTACGAGGCGTGTCCGGAGTCTTGGAGAACCTTCTGCCCATGTGGTTCCTCACGGTGGGGGACGACCAGCGCATTATGTATAACCAGCGCTAATCGCGCAAATCGCAGATACTTATACTAGATGCGAAAGGATGCGCCGTGACATGAGCGGGTCGCCAAGCTCGCGACCTGCCCACGGCAAGTGAGGCGAGCGGCTCGGCGAGCGACCGGTTCACCCAGCCCCACGTCGACTCAGTACACCCTCACCTTGAGCACCGAGGTGTAGGCGCCCCAGTACCAGTCGTCGCCTGGGTAGCGGACGACGTACCAGGTCGTCCGCGTCGGGTGCTGGTACGTGGCGTACTTGCCGAAGCCGTCCGCCCTGAGGCGCGCGACCTTGGTCCAGCCCCTCGTGGTCGCGTCCCACGCGGCCGGCGCCGCAGACGCGGACGTCGTGCGCTTGTACAAGGTCACGTACTTGACCTTGCCCGGCCGGGGCCCCTCGTGGCCCTGGGTCGGGATCACGCCGCTGAGCTTGACGGCGCCGCCGCTCCGCACTGACGACGCGCTCGATTTGAGCGTGCAGACCTGGAAGGGCGCGTCGAGCACGAGCGGCCCTTCCCGGTGCTGCACCTCGAGCAGGTAGAAGTAGCCCGCGGGAGCCCTGGTCGGGATGGTGATGGACCTGGTGAAGGGCCCGGTGCCGGTCGTGGCCAGACTGCCGAACGTCCTGACCGTGGGCGCCGTCGGCGAGTCCGAGAAGCCCATGTAGTCGAGGGTCCACAGCCCCGGGTAGCCTTCGTGGAGGATCTTGACGGCGCTGCCCGGGCTTCCCGAGGCCCAGTACGGGGTCGTCACCGTCACCCGCTGGGCGAGGGACTGATCGACGCTGACCGTCTGTGCGCTGCGCTGTCCGGCCGTCACTGTGGCTGAGGTCGCGAACTCGATGCCCTCGTCCATCCAGAAGTACGCGGCGCCGACTTCGTAGGCGCCCGGCATCGCCCACGCGTCGCCGACAACGGTTGCGCTCGCACCTGCGATGAGCGACATGCCGGCGACGGCTGAGGCCGTGTCCCTGCCGTAGAGGTCGACCCAAACCTTCGACCAGCCGTCCCAGTCGCCGCCGCGCTGCACCGAAGTGGTCACCACGCCCGGGCGGAAGTCGAACGTCGCCGTGCCGGGGTCTGACCACGTGGCGCCGAAGCGGCCGATCGCCCACGGCTGCGTCGGCGAGGACGCGAGGAGCTCGCCGGTCCCGTCGGCCGCGGGTAGGCCGGCGAAGGTGAAGAGCCCGTCGGCGCCGGTCGTCGTGTCACTCCCTTTGTACACGTCGCCGACCGCCGCCGCCCAGCTCACCTTGGCGCCGGCGAGGGCCGAGCCGCCGAAGTCGTACACGTGGCCGGTCACGGTGGCGCTGCCCGCCAGTCTCGCGCTGAGCGTGGCGAAGCGGAGGCTCGGCGCCACGCCGGGCGAAGGCGCGCGCCCGTGGGGCGCGCGGTGGCTCGGCAGGTCTGCCGCGCCTGCCGCGCCCTCCGTCACGGACAGCATGAGCAAGGCGGCTGCCGCCACCAGGACCGTCGTGCGCATCGCTCCTCCCATCAGGATGTCGTGGATGTCGCGCCGCGTCCGAGGATGTTGTCTCTCGTGGTTACATGGTTCGCGGAAGCGGGCAGAAAGACCTTACCTTCCGGCGACGTCTTCCGATACCAGAACTGCAACCGTGACGAAGGCGAGGAGGGATCATGGGCCAGATCCAGCCGCTGCACCCCGTCGTCGACGGTGACGCCAGGGTCATCGTCGATCACCCCGGCCGTCCGGTCTCATCCATCGTGCGCTGCGAGCTCTGCGGCGCGGCGCTTCCCGAGCCCTCGCTGCGCTTCGAGCTCATCTCGCCGCGTCCCCGCTCGACGGCGATCGTGGCCTGCCACACCTGTCGCAACGCGGCGCTCGGCGAAGGGTACCGGCCGGTCTCCTGACGGCGCGGGTGCGACGGCGGCTCGCACTGCGACGGACCGTCGCGGCAGGCCCCTGAGGCGGTCGCCTCGCGTTTGCTAGAATGGCTCACCCGAGCGGCGGCCGACCGCCGCGCCCACTCAAGGGGTGAGTACCTTGCGCTTCCTCGACGCCTGCGCCTGCCGACCTGTCGACGCCACGCCCGTCTGGCTGATGCGGCAGGCCGGCCGCTACCTGCCCGAGTACCGGGCGATCCGCGACAAGCTCTCGTTCATCGAGATGTGCAAGCGGCCGGACGTCGCCTGTGAGGTGACGTTGCAGCCGCTGCGCCGCTTCGAGCTCGACGCCGCCATCGTGTTCGCCGACATCCTCCTGCCGCTCGAGCCCATGGGCATCGGCTTCCACTTCGCCCCCGAGGGCGGACCCGTGATCGAGAGGCCCATCCGCAGCGGCCGCGACGTGAAGGGTGTCCGTGCCATCGACCCGCGGACCGAGCTGGACTACGTGATGCAGACGCTGCGCCTGGTGCGACGCGAGATCGACGGCAAGACCCCTCTGATCGGTTTCGCCGGCGCGCCCTACACGCTCGCGAGCTACGTGATCGAGGGCGGCCACACGCGCGACTACGCGCACGTGAAGACGCTGATGTTCAACGACCCGGCGACCTTCGACCGTCTCATGGAGCTGCTCGCCGAGGTCTGCGCCGGCTACCTGCTGGCGCAGATCGAGGCCGGCGCCCAGGCCGTCCAGCTCTTCGACTCGTGGGTCGGGTGGCTCGGGCCCTACGACTACGAGCGGCACGTGTTGCCGCACGTCCGCTACGTGGTGGACCAGGTCCGGGGCCACGGCGCTCCGGTCATCTACTTCGCCAACGGGGCCTCGGGCATGCTCGACCTCGTGAGCCGGGTGGGCGCCGACGTGTACGGCGTCGACTGGCGCATCGGCCTCGACCGGGCCTGGGAGCAGCTCGGCGCCGACGTCGCCGTGCAGGGCAATCTCGACCCGTTGACCTTGCTCGGTCCGCCGCCGGCGATCGAGGAACGCGTCACGGACGTGTTGCGGCGCGCCGGCGGGCGCCCGGGCCACGTCTTCAACCTCGGTCACGGCCTCGTGCCGCAGATCGACCCCGACAACGTGCGCTACCTCGTCGACGCCGTGCACCGGCTCTCGGCCGGGGCGCGCGACTGAAAGGACTTCGCGCCCATGAGCGAGAGCATGGTCGATGTCGCCCTGCTCGCCTTCGGCGGGCCGTCCGACGTGACGCTGATCCCCGACTTCCTCGTGCGGATGACGGGCAGAGAGCCGACCGAGGGGACCCTCGCCGTCGTGCGCGAGCGCTACACGGCGATCGGCGGCGGCTCGCCGCTGCCCGACATCACGGCCCGGCAGGCGCGTGCCCTGCAGGCCAAGCTCGTGCAGCAGCTCGCCTTCCCGTTGCGCGTGCGTCACGGCTTCCTCTTCGCCGAGCCGGGCGTCGAGAAGTGCCTCAAGGAGCTCACCGGACACGAGGTCCTCGCCCTGCCGCTGTCGCCGTTCGGCTCGCGCCAGACCCGCGACCGGTACCGCAAGGCGCTCGACGAGGCCGGCGCGGAGAACGTCCCGATCCTGGAGGGCTGGTATGCAGGCCGCGGCTTCGTGAAGGCCGTCTCGAGGCGCGTCGCGGAGGCGCTCGACGGCTCCGACGCGAGCGAGTGGGCGGTGCTCTTCACCGCGCACAACGTGCCGCTCGAGAACGTGCTCGAGGGCGACCCGTACGTCGAGCAGTTGCAGCAGACGATCGCCCAGCTGGTGCCCCAGATCATGCCCGGCGACTGGCGCTTCGCCTTCCAGAGCAAGGGCCGCAGCGGCGGCGAGTGGCTCGAACCCGAGGCCGACGAGGTGGTTCGAGCCCTGGCCGCCGACGGCTGGGAGAAGCTGCTCGTCGTGCCGGTGGGCTTCGTGAGCGACAACGTCGAGACGCTCTACGACCTCGACATCGAGCTTCGCTCCGTGGTCGAGGCGAACGGCATGGAGTACAGGCGCTCGACGCCGCCGAACGACTCGCCGCCCATCATCGAGGCGCTCGCCGACGTCGTCATCGACTACCTGGCGAGGCGGCCGGTGGAGCAGCAGCTTCACCGACCCGACGAGCCGCACCCGCACGGGTGAGCTGATGCCCGACGCCGCGCGCCCCCCGAGGATCGCCGTGATCGGCGGCGGCATGGCGGGGCTCGGCGCCGCCCGTGCCCTCGAGGACGCCCGGCTCGCCGGCGGCGACGTCGACTGGGTCCTCTTCGAGGAGGAGTCGCGCTTCGGCGGCAAGGTCCACACCGTGCGCCGCGACGGGTTCGTCGTCGAGGGCGGCCCTGACTCGGCGATCGTCGAGAAGCCCTGGCCGATCCAGATGGCGCGCCGGCTCGACATCGGCGACCGCCTGCTCGACTCGAACGAGGACATCCGCAAGAGCTTCGTCTTCGCGCGCGGCCGCCTGCACGAGCTGCCCGAGGGCATCATCCTCATGGTGCCGACGCGCATCGTCCCCTTCGCGCTCAGCAGCCTCGTGAGCTGGCCGGGCAAGTTGCGCATGGGGCTCGACCTGGTGCTGCCGCGTGGCGGCGTCGCGGTCGGCGACAGGTCGGGTGCCCCGCCTGTCACACCCGACGAGAGCCTCGCCGACTTCGTCCGCCGCCGCCTCGGCCGCGAGGCGCTGGCGCGTATCGCCGAGCCGATCGTCGCCGGCATCCACGCCGGCGACCCCGAGCAGATGAGCGTGCAGGCGACCTTCCCCATGTTCCTGCAGATGGAGCGCGAGCACCGCAGCCTGATCGTGGCGATGCTGAAGCGCCGGAAGGCGCGGGCGCGCGCCGCCGCGGGCGGCGCGCCCGCTGGGGCCGTCGGCTCGCCGGCCGCGCCTGCCCGCGCCGTCCCATGTCGTACTTCTACTCGTTCAAGACCGGCCTCGCCGACCTCAGCGACGCGATGGTCGCAAGCCTGTCCGCCGAGCGGCTCCAGGGTGGCGCCGCCGTTCGCTCACTCGCCTGCAGCGACGCCGGTCGCGGCCAGGAGGCCGGCAGCGGGCGCTACGTCCTCGAGCTTGCCGACGGCCGCCGCGAGCCGGCCGACGCCGTCGTCCTGGCGACGCCGGCGTGGGCGAGCGGCGAGCTGCTGCGCCCCATCGCGCCGCTCGCTTCCGCCGATCTCGCCTCGATCCCTTACGTGACGACGGCGACCGTCTCGCTCGCCTTCCGCCGCGAACAGGTGGCGCATCCGCTGCGCGGCTTCGGCTACGTCGTGCCGCGCGCCGAAGGCCGCGGCGTCATGGCGACGACCTGGAGCTCGAGCAAGTTCGCCCACCGGGCGCCGGAGGACCACGTGCTACTGCGGAGCTTCGTCGGGCGCGCCGGCCTCGAGGCGTCGGCGCAGCTCGACGACGACGAGCTGACCGCGCTGGTGCGGCGCGAGCTGCGCGACGTGATGGGGATCGCCGCGGAGCCGGAGTTCGTCGAGATCTTCCGCTGGCCCAAAGGGATGCCGCAGTACCGCGTCGGCCACGCCGACCTCGTGGCGCGCATCGAGGAGGCCGTCGCCGCGGCTCCGGGCGTGGAGCTCGCCGGCGGCGCGTATCACGGGATCGGCATCGGCGACTGCCTGCGCGAAGGCGCGGCCGCCGCCGAGCGCGCCCTCGAGCACGTGCGCGGCCTCCCCGAGGACGCGGTGCCGCCGCAGCCGGACGACGTTCCGGCGGCCGACGGCGTCACCGACTGACGCCCGCGCCGGCTCGTCCGCTCAATACTTCTTCAGCACCTTCCAGATCCAGCGGTGCGGCGCGTGCATGCTGAAGCCCGGGATGTTGTACATCACCGCGCAGTGGCCGGTGATCGCCGTGAGCCCGCGCTTCTCGGCCTCGGCGAGCGCCTCGGGCGTGTCGGTCATCTGGTGCATCCAGACGGACGACGCGCCGGCCTCGGCCGCCTTCACGACCCATTCGGCGGTCTCCTCCTTGGGCAGCTCCATGACGACGGCCTCGGGCGTCTGCGGTAGCGACGCGAGGTCGTCGTAGGCGTCGTCCCCCTCGACCGTCGCGGCCGTGGCGTCGACAGCGAAGACGGTCTTGCCCCGCTCCTTCAGCGCGTTGTAGGTGATCTTGGGGAACGGCTTGCGGGCGGACGCGCCGACCACGGCGTAGACGTCCGCGTCCCAGAACTTCTCGCACTCTGACGGCATCTCGCTCACTCCTTCGTCCATCCTTCGGAACGCATCTGTGCGCTCACGGCGTGTGGGCTTGTCCTGCCTCCTCGGGTGCGCCGGCGCCGTAGCACTGCGCCGGGGCCAGCACCTCCGGGAAGCGCTCGCGCAGGGCGGCGCGCGTCTCGTAGCAGAGGTGGCACTCGTCGGCGTACAGAGCGCGCTCGGGCGTGTGGCCGTAGGCCTGCGCGAGCGCCCAGGGGCCTCCGCTCGCGATCTCGCGCACGACGGGCAGCGCCGCCGGGTCGTAGCGCTCGACGATCGCGGCCAGGCCGTCGCGCCACACGTTGCCGGCGCTGATGCCCTGGCAGAGCTGCAGCTCGCCGTCGGCGCCGAGGTGGGCCCGGCCGGGCTCGGCGAAGTCCTCGAAGGGGCAGGTGACGAGGGTTTCGGGCGGCCGTGCGGCTCGCGCGGGCGCGAGCTCCACGGCCGCCCTCCCCTTGTGCATCACGCCGGCCGGGTCGCCGAGGTCCAGGCCCGGCACGTCGAGGCAGGCCGGCGCCCCGACCTCGAGCACCGCCATGGGCATCCCCAGCTCCTGGGCCGCGAGCACGGCGTTGCGCAGCGGCGTCGGGTCGGCATCCTCAAGGAAGTAGGCGTAGGACGAAAGCGAGAGGTCGCTGATACCGAGCTCCTTGAGCGGCCGCAGCCAGAGGCGCGCGTCCTCGATCGAGGTCGCCCAGAAGCAGTTGCTGACGAGGCCCCACTCGAGCCCCTTCTCGCGCGCGTGCGCCGCAGCCTCCAGCACGACCGGATAGGCGAGTGTGGGCTCGCCTCCCTCGAAGTAGACCGTCGTGACCTGCCCGCTCGCCGCCGCCTGGTCGATCCCGTCGCGCAACTGTGCCAGGGTCATCGTGGCTTCGGCGTCGGGCGAGCTCCACACGAAACAGTGGTCGCACGCCCAGGTGCAGCGGTACGTGACCAGGAAGTGGATGCCGTCGAGTGCCATCGCCATGGTCGTCCTCCCGTTCCCTACAGCCGCGAGCGGGACTCGCGCACGTCCGCGGCCTGCCAGTCGGTGTGCGTGTCGCGCCAGCCACGCAGATCCTTGAAGAAGGGCGAGTCGTTCGCCATCGCGTGGCCGATGACGTTCGCCCTCTCGATGCTGTGGCGGGCCATGAGGTAGCGGACCAGCCTCAGGCCCGCGCCCACCCGTCGACGGCGTGCGCCGTCGTGACTGCGCCGCGCGCGTGGCCGTGGCATTCGCTCTCGCGCTTCATGCGGCGATTGTACCGCCGCCCCTACTGTGGGAGGCCGGCGATCTCCACCGGCTCGATCTCGTCCGCGGGCGTGAAGCCGAAGACCCTGCCGTAGAAGTACAGCTCGGCCTCGAGGCTGCGCACGATGCTCTCGGCCATGCGGAAGCCGTGCTGCTCGCCCTCGAAGGTGAGGTAGGCGTAGGGCAGCCGCTTCTTCTTCAAGGCGGCGACGATCATCTCGGCCTGCGCCGGCGGGACGATCTCGTCCTCGAGCCCCTGGAAGAGGATGACGGGACAGCTGATGTCGTCGACGTGGTGGATCGGCGAGCGCTCGCGGAAGACCTCCGCCCGCTCCGGGTAGGAGCCGACGAGCGACTCGAGGTAGCGCTCCTCGAACTTGTGCGTGCCGCCGGTGGCGAAGCTCTCGAGGTCGGCGAGGCCGAAGTGGGAGGCGCCGGCGGCGAACGTGTCGAAGCGCGTCAGCGCGTTCAGCGTCGTGTACCCGCCGGCGCTGCCGCCGCGCACAGCGAGGCGCCTGGGGTCGACGTCGCCGCGCGCCACGAGGAACTCGGCGGCGCGGATACAGTCGACCGTGTCGACGATCCCCCAGTTCCCCTTGAGGCGTTCTCGGTATGCGCGGCCGTAGCCGGAGGAGCCGCCGTAGTTCACGTCGACGACGGCGAAGCCGCGTGAGGTCCAGTACTGGATGTCCATGGTCAGGTTGGTCTCGTGAGCGGACGTCGGGCCCCCGTGGCTGATCACCAGGAGTGGCGGCTTCTCCGCCGCCGGCGCCGTGAAGTCGGGGTTCGCGGGAGGGAAGTACAGCGCGTGGGCGGTGAGCGCGGGAGGGGCATCTGAAGACGCGCCGGGCCGCTCGGCCGCGCGCGCGAGCTCGTCGGCGAGCGGTCCGGTCACCGTTCCCGGTTCGTACGAGGTCGGAAAGGCGATCGGCTCCGGCCGCGAGACGAACCGCGGGTCGATCTCGTCTTCCCGGCTGCGCCGGACGACCTCGACGGCGCCGTCATCCGGGTCGACGGCGAGGACCGCCCAGCTGCTCGTCGGGCTGGCCGCGACGGTCGCGACGCGGCCGCCGGCGCGCGCCACGGCGACGAACGCCGTGGCGTCGACGGGGAGCTCGCGCCAGGCGCCGTCCTCAAGGACGGCGAGGCGGTCGACCCCGTCGCGCGTGGAGAACGCGACGACGCGGCCGTCGGACAGCGTGACGTGGTTGTCGAGGCCGAACACCCAGAGAGGCTTCGCGAACTCGGCGGCGAGAGATGCCAGAGCCGTCATCGCGCCCGTTTCGTTCTGAGCGGTAGAGATCCCACCAGCCGTTGCGGTCGCTGACGAAGTGAAGGTCGCCGGCGGGCGTCCAGGAGGGCTGGACGACCGACTCGCTCTCACCGCCGGCGACGAGGGTCGCGGCGCCGCCACGTCCCTCCGCGTCCAGCGCAAGGAGGTGCAGCTCGGTGCCGTCCCACGGCATGCGCGGGTGGTCCCAGCACAGATAGGCGAGACGGCCGCCGTCGGGGCTGATCCGCGGTGCGGCGAAGAAGTCGTGGCCGGCGGCCACGACCCACGGCGCCCGCGCCCCGTCGGCCGGCAGGGCGACGATGTCGTTGACCACGCCGTCCTCCTCGTGCCGCTCGCGCACGCACACGAGGAGCCGGCCGTCGGGGCTCACGTCGCCGTCGGCGTAGCGCCACGCGCGCGGAGCCGGGGGAGCGGGCGTGATGGGCCGCGGCGCGCTCCAGCGCGCCGCGGTCGCGCCCGTCGGCCCGGCGCCCGCGCTGCTGCCGGGCTCGAGGTCCTGCCGATAGAGCCGCTGGTCGGCGAAGTCGCTGAAGACCACGCTCTCGCCGCCGGACTCGTTGAGGAAGGCACGGTACATGCCGCCGCCGTACTCGTGGACCAGCGTGCGCGCGTTGACGCCGGACGGCGTGACGTCTGCGACGCTCCCGTCCGGGTCGCGCCGCACGATCACGTATCGGCCGTCCTCCAAGGGGCGCATCTCGACCCAGTAGACGGCCTCGCCGACGGCCTGCGGCCAGGCGAGGCCGATCCCGCCCTCGGCGATCCGCCGCGCGTCGACGGGCGATCGCCACGAACCATACGGTGCCTTCACCTTTCCTCCTCGCGGTATCTCCGCGCGCAGCCTACCCCGGCGAAACTCGCGTGAACCGTCCAAACAGGGCCCTCCGGTGGTACCATGCAAGTGGAGGGGCACACTCGTTTGGAGGAGCCCATGAAGCACGCGCTGCCGCGTCTCAACTCAGCCTGCTGCATCGCCCTCTTCGCGACGCTCTCGATCGCGCTCATGATCGTCGGCCTGGCGCTGGCGTGCTTCTTCGAGTGACGAGGGTCTGAGCCGGCCCATGTGCGAACGGCCGGGCGACGGGCCCTGGGGCCCGTCGCCCGGCCGTTCGCGTCTTGCGCCGGTCGCCGTGCGTCCTGCACGACGACCGGCCGCTTCGTCAGAGCGGTGAGATGGTCCGCGTCTTGGTGGTCACGTCCCACGTGTCGGCGTCGCCGACGTAGGTCAGCTTGAAGGACGTCTTGGAGTTCAGCGTGCGCTTGAAGGACACGGTCAGGGACACGCCGGCCGTCGTGGCGACCGTCTTGGAGCTGACCATCTTCCACGATCCCGAGCCGACCTTCTCCCAGAGCTGGACGAGGGCGGCGTTGGAGTCGTCGGTCTTGAGCGACCCCTTGATGGTGACCTGCTTGCCCTTCTTCACGCGAGCGATCTCGTAGAGCCCGAACGTGGCGCCGTACTTGGCTTGTGTTCGCAGGCTGCTCGTGCGCTTCCCGGAGCAGCTCAGCGGCTGAAGCACGTTGTTGACGAGGTCGCCGTCGGAGCAGGTGAGCTGCACCGTGTAGCGGCCGGGGGCGGCGTAGGTATGGGCGACGCTCGTCTCGGCCGCGGCAGCAGCAGACGCCTTGTCGCCGAAGGTCCACGCATACACGTTGGCGCTCGCGTCGCCCCACGCCGCGAGGGCACTCGCGTCGAACGTCGTCGGCTGTCCGACCACGGGCCGCGTCGGGCTGGCCGCGAAACCCGGGTCCTCACCGCGGCGCAGCGAGGCCTCCTCGCCCCTGATCATCCCGATGTCCTGGTTGACCTCCGACCAGCCGAACCAGTGGCTGTAGTCGGGGTTGATGTGGTAGGCGCCCTTGAACGTGTTCACGTGGTCGTACTTGTAGGTGTAGAAGAGCCACTGCTCGATCGCCGACGTGTCGCTGTAGAGCTGCTGGCCGCCGAGGACGAGCACGTAGCCGCCGTTGACGAAGTTGGGTCCGGCGGCGGCGTACACCGGGTTCGGCGGCCGGTTCTCGGGCATCGGGTCGAGCAGGCCGTCGTACCAGAGGCCGCGGATGCGCATGACCGGGTCCCAGAGCAGCTCGTCGACGTCCATCTTGATCTGGTCGGCGAGCTCGAGGTTCTTGCGCGCCCACGTCGAGGAGTGGCAGTCGCCACAGACTCCGAGCATGTTCGCCCGCCGGGAGGAGAACTCGGACTCGGTCATCGTGCGCATCGGCACCGACAGTGGCGTCCCGACGAGGCGGGCGCCCTGGGCGACGGTGCCGTACGTCAGGTTGGTCGACACGTTGTGCGTCAGCGGCTGGCCGGCACCGTTCACCATCTCAGGCTGGTGGCAGGTGACGCAGGTCGGCGCTCGTCCGGGATCGCCGCCGGGGCGCTCCTTCTCGGTCATGTAGACGACGCCGTGCTTGCTCTTCTCCCACATGTCGATCTGCTCGTGGTCGGGGCCCATGTGGCAGGTGCCACAGGCGGCCGGCTCTCTCGCCTCTTCGGCAGAGAAGACGTGCCGCGTGTGGCACGAGTCGCACTTGCCGACCGAGCCGTCCACGTAGGTGTAGCCGATGTTGTGGCAGCGCTCGCACATCTCGTAGCGCTCGGCCTCGGGCATGACCTTGTAGCGGGCGCCGGCGAGCATTCGCGTCCAGCCCTGCGCGTGCTTGTTGATGTACGACCCGGTCGCGTCCTTGACGGTGAACTCCGCGTACTGGTCGGGGTGGCAACCGGCGCACTTCCCGGCCGGGACCTTGCCCTCGGTGGCGGTGATGACGCTGTGGTCGTCGCCGTGGCAGTCGAGGCAGGCGACGTCGTCGCCCATGGCGCCCGACTGGTATTGGGTCACGATGCCCGGCGTGATCTCGGTGTGGCAGGTGAGGCACTGCTGCTGCGTGAGCGCGAGGGCGACCCCGGGCGCCCAGAGCAGACAGATTCGCGAGAACCAGGCTCGCGAGCAGGACGGACCGCTTCATTCAGCACCCCCAGGACGATGACTCGATACTCCATTCCACATGGTGGGATCATGCCTCAGCATTGACTTTGAGCAAGGCCGGCGCCGTTTGGCCGCTCGCGGAGACGCCGGGGGCGGGCCGCAAGGCCCGCCCCCGGCGTCTCATCCGGGGTTCGAGGTCCCCGGCCTCAGGCGTCGCCTCCGTCAGCGCACGACCACGCGCGCGACTGCGGAAGTGCCGGCGGCGTTGAGCGCGCTGCCGAGGAACTTGGCCCGGAAGCGGTAGGTGCCGGCGCCGGGCGCGGTCCACACCTTCACGGCGCTGCCCGACGAGTTCAGCGTGAGGGTCGCCACGGTCCGCCAGCTTCCGCCGACATAGCGCTGCACGGCGACCTTGCCGCCGGTGTCGGACGGCCGAACCATGGGCGCCAGAAGGACGCGCCGGCCCTCCACCGACCGTCGCCAGGCGGACCTCGGCGCGCACCTTGACCGTGTCCTCGGCGCTGCCGGGCAGCCAGCCCTCGAGCTCCCCGACGCGGGCGACGAAGGTCGTGTTGTGCAGCTGTCGGCCTTGCCGTCGCTTCGAACCAGGCCATGCCCTCCGAGTAGGCGGCCGTCACCGTGTCGACGAGGGTCTCCTTGCCGGTCGCGGCGTCGACCCTGAAGATCGAGACCGGCACGTCGGCGGCGATACCCTGGACCGTGCCGCTGAGCATGACCGGTTCACCGAGGTCGACCCGCGCCGGCATGGCGTCGAGCGTGACCGGGATGGTCGAGATGCCCAGCATGTCCTGGAACACCCAGGCTGTGGACACCGTCACCTCGACGGGCTCGAGATTCGAGGCGTCGCCGCCGGAGGGTTCGCCGACCCTCGCCGTGGGTCTGCTCTGCTCTCCCATCGGCTCCGGACCGCCACCCTCCTCGCGGGGGTAGAAGGTCACGATCAGGTCGGTGTTCTTCGGCCGGCTGTTGAGAGCGTCGACGATCTCGGCGAGGGTGGCCGGCGCGGACGGATCGGCGACCGCGACATCGCCCTCCATGCCGTCCTCCCAGGAGGACCAGTTCGCCGGCATGACTTCGATGTCGCCGTTCACCGGCATCCCCGCGGGGAGCGTCAGCGTCACATCCTGCGTCTTCAGCTCGCGCGAGCCGTACCCGTAGTAGCTGAGCCTCACGATGTTGTCGCCGGTCTTGAGGCCGTTCGGCAGCGCGATGTCGACGAGGCGACCGGACTTGCGTGCCGTGGAGATGGTCGCCTGGAAGTCGACCGAGTCGAGGCGCACGTCGAGCACGCCGTCCGGGTCGGAACCGAGGGCCCAGAGGGCGTCCATGACGTCGAAGACCGGTTCGAAGGTGATGTCGAAGGAATCCCACGTGTTGTCGATCGTGACGACATAGGGGCCGGTCTCGTCGGAGACGTGGACGGTCGTCGTCGTCTCGGCGCTGCCGGGCATGAAGGACACGTCACACGCATCCCACAGCGCCTGCATGATCAGGTAACCGGCCAGGTCCTGGTAGCCGTCGGTCCTGAACGCCCATTCCGCAGCGGTCGACGTGGTCGAGACGACGCGGTCACCCTGCTCGGGGAAGGTCACCGTCGAGGTGACCGAGACCATCTCGGGGTCCTGGCCGACGATGCCGGCGATCCCCCAGTTGCGGTCCTGGACGATGGTGCCCTTGATGTCGCGCGGGGCCATGAGCTTGAACGGCGCCCACTGGCTGGGCCATATGCCGCTCACGTAGCCGCCGGCCATGGCGGCGCCGCAGGGGCCGGTCCACCAGGCGGGGTGGCCGTAGGCGACCACGACGTCGCCGTTGACGTACGTCGCCGTCCCCGCCGAGCCGTACCAGACGGCGCCCTGCGAGAAGAGCTGGAAGATCGACGAGCCGCCTTCGAGGGGCGGCGCCTCGGGCGGCGCCAGGGAGCCGCCGCTCGCGGCCACCACCGGGAGTCCGGTCTGCTTCTCGAGCCTCGCGGCGAGCTCCTTGTAGGCGCGGGTCTGGGGCGCGAGGCCGCCGATCTCGATGAGTCCGAGCGGGGCCATGACGAGCTGACCCGCCCTGGCGTCGATCTGCGTCGCCGCCTTGACGCCGCGGGCGATGACGACGCTGTCGATGCGGCCGCCATCGGTCTGCACGGGCTCCGCCAGCTTGTACGTGCCCGCCGCCGGCGGCTTGACGTAGTCGGCCTCGATCGCCGACATGTACTGGATCGGCGTCGCCATGAACGTGCCGCCGATGGTGAAGTCGCTCCCGTACGACAGGGCGCCGACGAGCTTGTCGACCCCGCCGTCGTCGACGAAGACGGGGCTGCCGCTCATGCCGGAGGCGATGCTGCCGAGCTGGTCGATCACCGGACCGCTCGCCTCGGCGAGGATCAGGTTGCCCCAGGACAGCTCGACGATGTCCTGGACCGTGACTGGGATCTTCTCGATGGTGTAGCCCTTGACGACGGTCTTGAGGTAGCCGTCGAGCGGTCCGCTCTCGAGCTTGGCGCGCAACTCGTCGACCGTGAGCGTCGGCTCCGTGGGCGCGGCGACCGCCGATGTCGCGAAGACCAGCAGGACGACGACTGCCAGGGCTGCCAGGATCGCCGCGCGCGCGGGGACGCGCCTGCGACTCGTGCATGTGCTCATGGACCCCATCTCCTTCCCCTCCGACGGCCGGGCGGCCGTCATCTGTCGCTCATACTATGCCGTTCCACGCACACGTCCAGACTCGCCTGCGAAACGTCGTCGCAGCCGGAGGACGGCGCGCGGACGGCACCCATCGGAACGTATGACGCGCGAGTCGCCGGGTTCGTTCAGCGCGCCTCGATCCGCCAGACGTGATGGGCGTTGGCGCGCCGCGCGAAGTCGGGGGCGAGGGTGGCGCGCGAGAGGTCCTTGACGGTGAGGCCGGGAAGCGCGGCGGGGTCGAGCTTGAAGCCGCGCCTGTTGCAGGCGAAGAGGAGGACCCCGCCGGGGGCGAGCAGGCGGCGCGCCGTCATGCGGATCAAGTCCGGATGGTCGCGCTGGACGTCGAACGTCGCGCCCCCCATGCGCTTGGAGTTCGAGAATGTCGGCGGGTCGAGCAGGATCAGGTCGTACTGGCCCTCGGCCTGGGCGAGCCACGTGAGGCAGTCCGCCTGCACGAGCCGGTGGGCGGCGCGGGTCGTGCCGGCGTCGCGACCCGCGCGCTCCACGCTCACGTCGGTCACGCCGTTCTCGGCGAGGTTCTGCCGCGACCAGTCGAGGTAGGTGGCCGAGAGGTCGACCGAGGTCGTCGTCGCGGCGCCCCCGGCGATGGCGCAGACCGTGGCCGTGCTCGTGTAGGCGAACAGGTTGAGGAAGCGGCGTCCGCCGGCGAGGCGCCGGATGAGGCGTCGCGTCTCGCGCTGGTCGAGGAAGAGGCCGGTGTCGAGGTACCTCTCGAGGTCCACGAGGTAGGCGAGCCCGTCCTCGGTCACGCGCTGGAGGGCGCCGCTGCCGGCGCGGCGCTCGTACTGCGCCGCGCCGCGCTGCCGGAGGCGCTGCTTGACCACGATGTCGTGGCGGTCGACCTGAAGGACGTCGGCGATGGCGGCGACCGCTTCGTCCAGGTGCTCCTCCGCGCGCACCGGGTCTATCTCCGACGGCGCGGCGTACTCCTGTACGTGGAGACGCTGCTCGTAGACGTCGACGGCGACGCTGTACTCAGGAAGGTCGGCGTCGTACAGGCGGTAGCAGGTCACGTCCTGGCGGCGCATCAGGCGGCCGATGTGGCGCAGGTTCCTGCGCAGTCGGTTGGCGAGCTGCTCGGGACCTGGGGCGGACGCACGCGCCGATGGCGCGTCTGCGTGCGCCTTGTGTGCTGAAGACCGGGCGGCGGCGCGGGCGGTGCGCGCCACCGCTGCCGCGTCGAGATCGAAGTAGCTCAGCGTGCAGTCGAGAGCGCCGTTGCGGAGCACGGTGTCGCGGACGAGCGGCAAGCCGATGGCCGCGGCCTGGTGGGGGTCGCCGGCGAGCACGGCGGCTCGCCAGCCGCCGAAGGCGGCGCGGAGCCGCTCGCCGAGCAGGCGACAGACGGCCTCGGCGCTCTCGGGGTCTCCCATCCGCTCGCCGTACGGCGCGTTTGCGGCGACCAGACCGTGCGCGGCGGGTGGGACGACGTCGGCCAGGTCTGCCTGGTCGACGGCGACGATGCCGTGCAGACCGGCGCGCTCGACGCACGCCCGCGCCACGCGGACGGCGCGACTGTCGCTGTCGCTGCCGCGGATGACGAGGCTGGGCGCGGCCGCGTGCAGCCGCGAGAGTCCGACTCTCCTGCTCCCCTGGGCGTCGGCGACGAGCACCGCCCAGATCATGGCGTCGTGGCCCTTCCAGCGCGTGAAGCCGAAGCCGCGAGGGCTCGAGCCCTCCGCGGCGCGGGGCGCCCCGCCCCGCGCCCGATCGTCTTCCGCCAGTGACGGATCCGCCGCCTCCGCGCGCAGCAGCCCGGGCGCGACGTCGGCCGCCATCCAGGCCGCCTCGATGAGCAGCGTGCCCGACCCGCACAGCGGGTCAAGCAGGCTGCCCCCGGCGGCGGCCTCCTGCGGCCAGGCGCCGAAGCGCAGCACGGCGGCGGCCAGTGTCTCCTTGAGCGGCGCCTCGACCTGCTCCTTGTCGACGCGATAGCCGCGCCGGTGCAGGCTGTCGCCGGCGAGGTCGAGCGAGATCGTCACGTGCTCGCGCGCCAGGTGCGCGTTGACGCGCACGTCGGGCGCGCGCGCGTCGACGGACGGCCGCCGCCCGCCGTGACGCTCGCGAAGCTGATCGACGATCGCGTCTTTGACACGCACCGCGCCGAAGCGTGTGTCGCGGATCTCCGCGCTGACGCCGGTGAAGTCCACGGCGAGGGTTTCGTCCGGGCCGAGGTGGTCGCTCCAGTCGACTTGGCGCGCCGTCGCGTAGAGCGCCTCGGCGTCATAGGCGGGCCCCGAGGCGAGCGTGACGAGCACGCGTCCGGCGAGGCGCGACCACAGGCAGACCCGGTACGCGGTCTCGAGCGAACCCGTGAACGACACGCCGGTGCGCAGCTGTCGGATCTTGCCGGCGCCGAGCGTGCGCAGCTCGCCGGCCAGCAGAGACTCCATGCCCCTGGGCACCGTGGCGAACAAGGAAAGGCCCACGGGACAAGGCTATCACCGGCTCGCGTCGCCGGGGGTGTCCCGTGGCCCACCGAGGAATCCGCACGCCGGCTGAGAATCGTCATGACGAACGCCGCCGGCGATCGCCGGCCGGAGAAAGGGGTCGTCGTGCACGTTCATCCAGGGTCGGCAGCTCGCGCCATCCTCGTCCGGGCGTGCGTCATCGCCTGCGGGGCGATGGTCGTCGGCGCGGTCTGCGGCCCGGCTCCGGTACGTGCTGCCGAGCTGCCGTCCGCGGGCGACGTCGCGTCACCTGCCCTCACCCTCAGCGCGGCGCGATCCTCGATCACCGCCGGGCGCACGACGACCCTCACCGCGCAACTCGGCGTCCCGGGCGCGGTCCTGACGGTCTCGCGCGGCACCGGGCCGGCGGTCTATTCGCTCGTGCAAACGGTCGTGACCGATGTCGTGGGCGCTGCGTCGTGGACTGTGAGCCCGCGACGGACGGCGACGTATCGCGTGGAGTTCGCCGGCGACGCGGTCTGGAGCGCGGCCTCCGCCGAGACGACGGTCTCGGTCCGGCCGCGCCTCTCGATGACCGCGACAAGCTCCGTGTACCAGGGGTGGAAGGTCGCGTTCACGGCGCAGGTGGAGCCGGCCCATCCGGGCTCGGCGATCGACGTGCAGCGGCGCGTCGACGGCGTTTGGACCCGATGGCGGACCGTGACGCTCAACGACGAGTCCCGAGTGTTCTTCCGCTGGGTCAGTGACGAGCGCGGATACGTCCGCTTTCGCCTGGCGATGACCGCCGACGCCGATCACGTCGCCGGCGCCGGCCCCGAGGAGGTCGTCCTCGTCAAGGATCCCAACCCGTACGGCGTGTCCAGACGCGAGGCTCACTTCGTCGTCGTGGACAAGTCGCAGTACAAGCTCTACTACCACGAGTACGGGCGCGTGGTGCGCGTCTTCGACTGCGTGCTGGGCAAGCCGTCGACGCCGACGCCGCAGGGCGGCTTCCGCATCTACGCCAAGGACGACTGGGTCGGCGGTCCCTACGGGCCGCGCCGCATGCGCTACCTGGGCGCCTATGCGATCCACGGGACCAACGAGCCGTGGCTCCTGACCCGCTTCCCGCGCGCCTACTCTCACGGATGCACGCGGCTGGCGAACAAGAACGTCCTCTGGCTCTACGCCCGGGTCCACGTCGGTACGCGCATCTGGAACGTGCCGTGAGCGCAGGGCAGAAGAGGACGGGGTCGTGACGCTCCTCCGCTGGCTCTGCGGCGGCCTTGCGCTTGCGGCCGTCATCGCGACGGTGGCCGCCGTCCTTGGAGAGGCCGAGGGTGTGTGGACCGTCGATGTCTCCATCGCCGGCATCGGTCTCGTGATCGCGGGGGCCCTCGCCTTGGGTGTCAACCTTGGCAACCCGATCGCCGTCAGGAGCCTCGACGACTACGGGCACACTGCCGACTCGTCCAGTGCGGCCGCGCGGCTCGCCGCCGGCTGCGTGGGGATCTACGTCGGCGCGATCGCGACCGCCCTCATCGCCGGGTAGGTGAACGGGCGACGGGGCGGGTCGTGAGGCCCGCCCCGTCGCGTTCTGTTGTGTGACGACGCCGCAGCCAGCGGCGTCGCATGCTCCGCGATCAGATGCCCAGCGCGGCTCGCTTCTCTCCGCAGGAGCAGTGACGCTTCGCCGCAACGCTCGACAGCTCTGAGCGCCAGGCGTCCGTCAAATCCCGAGTGCCTGGCGCTTGTCCGCTATCCACGCCATCATGTTCGCCACGGCCTTCTTGGCGTCGGTCTCGACGTCGAGCTTGCCGCCGGTGACGCCCGGGAGGTCCTGGGTCACCAGCTTGACGAGGTTCGGCGCGCCGGTGACGAACGGCACCGGGTTCACATGCACGTACAGGCCGAAGGCCAGCGCCGCCATGGCGTCGATGGTCGCCTTCTGCTCCATGTACTCGGGTGCCGTAGCCACGACGGGCAACGCCGGGACGTCGACGCCGAGGGCGTCGGCGATGGCGCCGACGAGCAGCAAGATGCGGCCCGTATCGGTGCAGGTGCCGAAGCTCAGGACCGGCGGGATGCCGAGCAGTTCGCAGACCGCCTTGAGGCCGGGGCCGGCCATCTCCTTGGCCTCGGCGGCCTCGAGACCGGCGACCTGCAGGGCGGCGTTGCCGCAACCCATGGCCAGTACGAGGACGTCGTTCTTGATGAGCTCCTTGGCGATCGCGACCGTGTGGCTGTCCTGGTCCGAGTCGCGCAGCGTGGTACAGCTGACGAGGCCGCAGACGCCCTTGAGGGTGCCGTTCTTGATGACGTCGAGCAGCGGGTCGAGGCTGCCGCCGAGGGCGCCGAGGATGCTCTCGGTGCTGAAACCGGCGACGGCGTCGCCCGTGCGCAGCGCGGGGGTGGTCTGGCCGAGGGCCTTCCTCTTGGGGAAGTTGGCTACGGCCAGCTCGATGAGCTGCTTCGCCTGATCGCCGGCCTTGGCCGGGTCGAAGACGATCGGCGTCTCGGCGCCGTCGATGCCGACGAGGTCGCTGACGGGCACGAGGAGCGTGCCGTGGGCGGCGCAGGTGGCGCCGAGGGTCGGCACGGTACAGTTCATGTCGGCGGCGAACACGTCGAGGCCGCCGGTCGCGACGGCGAGCTCCTCGGTGAGCCAGTTGCCGGTGAGTCCGACGAAGACGTCGTCGACCTCGAAGCGCTGGACGAGCTCCTGGCCGGTCTCGATCGAGCCGACGATGCGCAGGCCCTTGGCGCCGGCGGCCTTCGCCTTCTCCTGAGCCGCCGGCTCGTGGGCCGCGGCGATCAGGGCGGCGCCGACCATGGGCTCGTGGCCGTTGACGACGATGTTGACGTAGGCGGGGTCGATGATGCCGAGGTCGACCTTGATGGGGTGCGGCGTCGGCGTGCCCCAGAGCGCGTCCTGGGCGAGCTCGAGCGGGATCTGCGCGCCGTAGGCGGTGGCGATCCCGAGGCGGAGGGCCTTGAGGGCGAGACTCACGTAGTTGCCGTCGACGTTGGTGAGACAGCTCGAGGTCGCGAACATGCTCTCGTGGAAGATGCCGCCCGGCATGATGCCGAGCTCCTTCCACTTGGCCACGCGCGGAGCCGGCGCCATCTTCTCGACGAAGGGCGAGGGGCTCTGGTGGTCGCGGTTGAACTCGGCGAGGATCGCGTCGGCGACCCGCTTGGGCAACGTGTCCCTGGGCTCGGCGGGCTCGCCGACCACGGAGGCGAGCGTCTCGAGCTTGCTCCAGTCCTTGATCTCGTAGGTGCCGCCGGGCTTCGCCTCGCGGAGGGTCTTCATCACCTCGGTCGCGTGGTAGGTGTAGGTGGCGGTGCCCATCGTGTTCTGCAGCAGGAAGTTGCGCATCGCCATGCCGTCGGCGTCGATCCCGCAGACGCCACGCGGCGCCTTCTCGGTGATGCGGCAGGGACCCTGCGAACACAGCGAGCAGCGGATGCCCTGCTCGCAGAAGGTGCAGCGGCGGCCCATGGCGTCCATGCGGTCGAACGCCGTGTCCTCGCCCTGCTCCCGGGCTTCTTCGAGCATCGTGTGGACTGATGCGTGGTAACTGTCGGCCATGGACTCCTCCTGGGAGAGTTGGGAACGTTCAGGCGCCGAGGGCGCCGGTCAACCGTGGATGAGGGCGGGCAGGCACTTGACGCACACCCAGGTGCTTGCGCCCTTGTTGCGGCAGGGGAAGAGGACGGCGTCCATCTCGCTGCGGCCGCAGTTGAAGCAGTTCTGCTGGATGGCGACGGCGGCGGCGAGCTTCTCGGCGACGCGCTCGGCGGCGGCTTCCTCGTCGAACGCCGGCGCCTCGCGCTCCTCGACGGTGAGGGCGCCGGTCGGGCACACTGCGAGGCAGAAGCCGGCGCCGTCGCAGAGCTCGTCCTTGACGACCTTGGCCTTGCCGTCGACCATCTCGATCGCGCCTTCGGCGCACGGGGTGACGCAGAGACCGCACCCGTTGCAGAGCTCCTCGTCGATCTTCACGATGTTGCGGACTGCCATGGCTATGTGACCTCTTTCCGGATCTGCCGCCGCCGAAGCCGTTGTCACGACGGGGGATCGTCGCGCGAGCGCCGGCGGCCGGGTGTGTCGGTTTGGTGGGTCACGGCGCAGTAAACACTGCCGCCGTGGTGGTTACTGTACCGGCACCGGGCCGTCGGTGCATTGACCTGGGTCAACCGCGAGGACGCGGAGGTCGCGCGCTGCCCCCGGACGTCGGCCCACGGGAAGGTCGTGAGACGTCGCGTGCGAACACAGTCCCGACGTCGCGCGTCGATCGCGCCTGCCGGGCAGACGACCCGGCGTCCGGGAGGCACCCGTGCAGCGAAACGCCATCCTCATCGCCGTCGTCCTGGCCGCGCTCGCCCTTGGCGGTTTCCTGTTGACGACGAGCATGGCCGGCGCGCCCGTCGGCGCGGACGCACGTCGGGAGGCTGTCGCGAGCCCATCCGCGGCTGTCGTCTCGCCCTTCACACCGTCGCCACCAGCGCCGTCCGACGGCCCAACGTCATCGTCGGCCGTCGCCGCAAGCGCCGGGCCTGGGTCGCGCCGCGCCAACGCCGAGGTGGCTCGGGCGGCTGCGGGCGACGGATCCGGCGCCACGATCGCCCAGGCATGGCGTCGCATCGACGGCGCAGGAAGGCGCGTCGCGCTGACGTTCGACGACGGCGCCGCCGGCCCGTGGAGGCGGATCCTGCGGACGCTCAAGGCATGGGGGGTCCGCGCGACGTTCTTCGTCCTCGGGCCCTACGTGAGCGCCAACCCGGAGCTGGCGCGTCGTACGCTCGCGGAGGGGCACGCCGTGGGTTCCCACGGCTGGTCGCACGCGGTGATGACGGGCTTGACGACCGCACAGATGCGCCGTGAGCTGGCGCGAAGCAGCCGGCCGTGGTGGACGGCCGCGCGCGCGACGCCGGCGCCCTACCTTCGACCGCCCTACGGCAGGTACGACCGACGGATGCGCCGCGTCGCCGGCGCGGTCGGCTTCACACGCCTCGTTCTCTGGGACGTCGATCCCGAGGACTGGCGTTCGCCGCGCGCCGCAGTCATCACGCGGCGTGTGCTCCGCAACGTGCGACCCGGATCCATCGTTCTGCTCCACATCAAGCGACGGACCGCGTCGGCGCTCCCCGCGATCCTGCGGGGGCTCCGGGCGCGCAATTTACAGCCCGTCTCGCTGCCGGAGCTGTTCCGGGCGGCCGGGTACCGCTGATCGCAGCGCCTTCGGCCGCCGCTCAGGCGGTGCGCCGCGCTCGCCGCCTCCTCCCGCCGTCTCAGCCGAGAGGCACCGTGCCGCCGGCGAGGTCGGGGTTCGACGGCAGGACCACGATCGCCGAAGTCCCCTCGAGCGGGCACTTGTACTCGCAGATACCGCAGCCTATGCAGCGGTCGGCGATGACCTTCGGCCGCGAGAGGTAGTCCTGCGAGCCGTCGGGGCGGGTGACCAGGTGCTGCCCGACGAGCTCGATGGCCTTGTCGGGGACGGGGCACATCTCCTGGCAGACGATGCAGGGTGTGTCCGACGCCCACGGCAGGCAGCGGTCGCGGTCGATGACGGCGACGCCGAGGACCTGCACGCGCTTCTCCTCGAGGCCCAGCTTCGGGATGGCGCCGGACGGGCAGACGTGTCCGCAGGCGGTGCAGGCGTAGTCGCAGTAGCCGAGGCGCGACTTGAGGACGGGGGTCCAGAGCCCCTCGAGGCCGGCCTCGGCGAGCGTCGGCTGCAGGCCGGACGTGGGGCAGACCTTCATGCACTCGCTGCAGCGCAGACAGCGGGAGAGGAAGCGCGCCTCGTCCTGGGCGCCCGGCGGGCGGATCAGGCCCGGGCGCGGCACGGCGCGCGCGACGCCGGTGCCGAAGAGCACCGCGGCTCCCACGCCGGCCGCCGCCGCGATGACGACCTCGCGGCGCCCCGGATCGTACGGCGCCCACGGCCCGGGCCGCCGCGCCACGCCGAAGCTCATGGCGCCGGGTCGGGGACAGGCGACGAGGCAGTCGAGACACATCGTGCACTCCGAGGTGACGACGCGGGCGGTGCCGCCGTTCGGCGAGTCGGCAGCCGGCGCCACGGCGCCGCCGTCCGACGCCAGTTCGATGGCGTCGACGCCGCAGGCGCGAGCGCAGGCGCCGCAGCGGTCGCAGGCGTCGCCGACGACGGGGCGCAGCACCTGCACCTTGGCGACCAGGCCGAGCAGCGCTCCGAGCGGGCACAGGTACCGGCACCAGAAGCGGTGCGCGAAGGCGTTGAGAAGGATCACCGCGAGCAGGACCAGGAAGAGCAGGACCGCCTGCCCGTACCGCGGCTGGATCGTCGGGAGGACGTTGCCGCGGAAGTGGTCCTCGACCCACGTCACGGCGCCGACCGTCGGCTCCCAGCGCATCCCTGCCTCCTCGAGACTGTCGACGATGAAGACGGCGCCGGGGATGAGCGACGTCGTCGCGGTGCGCGTGAGCAGGGCGACAGGGTCGAGTACGAGAAGGGTGAGGCCGGTGAGGGCGGCGAGCACGACGACGGCGCCGAGGAGCACGTACTTGACGCGCCGCAGGGCCGGGGGCACACGCCCGGCCCGCCGCGGCGCGGAGCGGAACCGGAGCCACCCGAGCAGGCTGCCCAGCGGGCAGATCCAGCCACACCAGACGCGGCCCACGACGACGGCCAGCGCCAGCGTGACGAGCGCGAGAGCGAAGTCCGGCATCCAGACGCGGGCGGCCAGCATGGTCGCGAACGCCGCCAGCGGGTCGAAGCGGAAGAAGATGTTCGCGTAGGGCAGCGGCTCGAGGCGCTGCAGCCCCGCGAACAGCAGGTACACGAAGACGGCGAACGCGGCGATCTGGGTGGCGCGCCGGGCCCAGCGGGCGGCCTTCCAGCCGCCCGTCGACCGGCGCACCGCCTCGGCCTCGTCCCTCACGGCTCGCTCAGACCCAGTACTTCCGGATGGTCAGTTTCGACAGGTCGTTCTCCCCGAGGCCCATGCGGTGCGCGGCCGCGATGTAGGGGACGTAGCGGGGCGTCCTGCCGAACAGCCGCGTCGCGTACGCGTCGGCCGCCACCCAGTCCTTGGAGGCGATGACGGTGTCCTTGCGGCGCACGTCGGACAGGTTGCCGCCGGTCGGGCCGTGCGCGACGAGGATCCGGATGGCGTCGATGACCGTGAGGTCCGGCTTCAGCTTGCGGTTGATCTCGGCGATGCTCCTGCTGAGTCCCTTGGTGTGCATCGCCCCGCGGTCGTTCGTGGCGCCCATCATGTTCTTGCCGGCGAGCGTGAGGCCGGTGGCCCCGTGCACTTTGGCGACCGGCACGTTGATGAGGACGTCGCAGGCGAGCATGTCGCTGTAGAGCGGGTGGTAGCCGAGGAGGCCGCCGACGTAGTAGTCCCGATAGCGGGTGCCGCTCATGATCTGCATGGCCCCCCCGGCCTTCTCCACGGCGCTCTTGATCCCGCTGGTGGTGTAGGCGCCGAGCGGGGCCACCGAGATCGGGTTGTCCATGACCCGGACCCGGCTCGCTCCCGCGCCGAGCGCCAGGCGCACGAGCGTCGCGACGACGGTGGGGTTGGTGGTCGCCGCGTACCCCGGCGTGCGCGCGGTGCAGATGTTGGGCTTGATGATCACGTCGGCGCCGGCGGCGACGAAGCGGCGCATGCCGCCGAGCTTCGCGATGGCCGTCCTCACGTTCGTGCCGATCGGGGTACCCTTGACGACGGTCATGTGGGGGTAAGCGAGGGCCGCCGCGAGGTCGCCGCTGAGAGCAGCCTGGTCGATGTCGTCGTGTGCGCCGGCGATGCCGGCGAGCGCGTCCTCGGCCCCGCGGAAGAACACGACGCCGCCGGCGCCGGCGGCCAGGATCTTGAGGAAGTCAGCGCGAGTGAGAGGTTCGCGTGCCATCGTCCACCCCCGGGGTCCGTTGTGCGCATCATGGTACTCCTCGGCTGCGCGGCGAGGAGCATGAGCGAGCCGCGTCGCCTGGCGAAGGCACGGCCGCGTCGGCCGCCCGGTGCGTGCCTTGCGGTCGCCCTACTCCTGTGCCAGGCGACGCAGGGCGCCGAAGTCGAGGATCTCGATGAGCTCGTGGCCGCTGCTCATGCGGATGATCTTGGCGCGCTTGAAGCGGTCGAAGGTACGGCTGAGCGTCTCGGGGACGGTGCCGAGGCGCGCGGCGAGCTCGCGCTTGGTCGTCGGCAGATGCACGACCCTCGGCCCGCCGTCCTGCGAGGGAGGTGCGAGCTGGGCCTCGGCGAGCGCCAGCAGGTAGCGCGCCAGGCGGGCCGGCACGGGGAGCAGCAACTCCTCGACGCGGCGATTGAGCAGGCCGAGCAGCTCGGCCATCGCGGCCAGCAGGCTGACGGCGAGCTGCGGCTCGGCGAGCAGCAACTTGCGGAACTCGTTGGTGTCGAACCTGTAGAGCCGGCTGGCGGCCAGGGTCTCGGCGCTCGACGGGTACGTCTCGCGAAAGAGCGCCGCCTCGGCGAAGGACTGACCAGGCCGGACGTGACGGATCGTCGCCGAGCGTCCGTCACGCAGCATCTTGAAGACTTTGACCTGGCCGGCGGCGAGGATGTAGAAGGCCGCCGCCTCGTCGCCCTGCAGGAAGAGCAGGCGCTCGCCCGGCAGCTCCAACGGGCGGGCGAGCGCCGCCACTCTGGCCAGCTCGTCCCCGTCGAGGCGCGCGAACAGCTCAGCCTCGCGCAGGTCAAGGAGGGTCTGTGCGGGTCCGGGGCTCATCGGCGGGAGTATACCGGCGGGTGCCGTGACATGAGGCGGCGCATCTCACGTCGGCGCCGCGTCGTGTCGGCGCGGCCCGCCCGATCGCCCGCCGCCCGGCCTGGCGGGACGCGCGCCTTGTGACGTCGGCGAGCAGCACGCATACTGCGCAGGATGTTCACGAACCAGTACATCGTCACTCACTGCGGCGCGGAGCCGAGGTGCGACCTTCCGGACTTCGCGAGCTTCGACTTCGCCGATCTGCGCATCCACGCGCACGCGAAGCTGAAGGTCACGATCGCCGCGACCGAGTCCACGCAGGTCGCTCTGCTCGGCTATATCATCGACCCGCAGCGTCCCGACGACACCGACGAGACGATCGTGCAACGGCTCACCGCCACGTCCGCCTCACCGGAGCAGCTGCACGAGAACATCGAGTGCACCACGGGCCGCTACGTCCTGCTCTTCAAGACGGCGAGCGCGTTCATCGTCACCGGGGACGCGTTCCACTTCCGTCACATCTACCACGCCGCCCCGGACCACGAACTCGCCATGACGTCCTCGCCGAAGCTCTTCCTCTCCTTCTTCGGCTACGAGCTGCAGCTCAGCGAAGCCAAGAAGGCGCTGCTCCAGCTCCCAGAGTACCTCGACCACGAGCACCACTGGTATGGCGACGAGTCCATGGACGACCGCCTCCTCAAGCTGCTGCCGAACCATCTCCTGGACCTGGGGACGAGAGAAGTGAGACGAGTCCCGTTCTCGCCCCTGGAACGCGCCGACGATGAGGTGAAGGTGATCGACCATGCGTCGGCGATCCTTCGCGGCACGTATGCCGGCCTGGCTCGGCGATACCGGCTCGTCCAGCCGCTGACGGCGGGTTGGGACTCACGGCTGCTGCTCGCGGCGAGCCGGGACCTGAGCGGGCGGATCGACTACTTCGTCTTCGACAGGTCCTCCGGGCGAAACGACGACGCGCGGGTGTCGACGGCCTTGAGTGAGCGCCTGGGTCTGCGGTTCGCGGTGGTCGAGCCGGTGCCGCCCAGCGAGGAGTTCCTCGAGCTGTACAGGGCTGAGCACGTCATGCCGCGGATCCTGCCCAAGACGGCGAACTTCTACTATCACTCCCTGCAGCGCTACGACGCGAACGTCGTGAACGTGAACGGCAACGGAGGCGAGGTCGCGCGTTGCCGATACGGCTGGAGCCGACGGCCGCCCTCTCTCGACCTGGTGTGCGAGTGCACGCCCTACGGCACCAGGAGCCCATATGTGAACGACGTGATGAAGAGGTGGTACACGGAGGCTCTCGCCTGCGAGCAGGAGCTCGGGCTGCGCGTGCTGGACCTGTTCCTCTGGGAGCAACGGATGGGCCACTGGGGGGCGCAGTACCCCTTCGAGCAGGACATCGTCGTCGAGGAGATGTCGCCCTTCAACAACCGCGGCCTGCTGCTCACGTTTCTGAGCGTCGACGGCAAGGAACGCAAGGCGCCGCCGTACACGTTCTATCGCCGCCTGATCTCCGATCTGTGGCCGGAGGCGATGTCGGAGCCGATCAACCCCGGCGAGGCATGGTTCAAGGCGATGGTCTACGGCAATGCGACCACCAGATACTGGATGTCCAAGGCGGACCGGCGCGGGCTCCTGAGATTCGTGCGCTGAGCTGAGGGGGTCTCGCGCCGGGGCGCGGCGTCGCGAGCCACTCGGGTCCTCGCACCGCACAGCGCGCGGCCGAGACCGGGCGCGCGAGCGCTGTAGACTAGGTTCCCGAGGATGTCTGGCACCGTGCTGATCATGACCTACGAGTTCCCCCCCGCCGGCGGCAGCGGCGTGCAGCGCGTCGCCAAGTTCGCGCGCTATCTCCCCGAGTTCGGCTGGGACCCCGTGGTGCTCACCAGCGACTTCCGGCGGGGGCAGGGCAAGCTCGCCGACGACACGCTCCTGGCCGACGTCGCCGGCGTGCCGGCCGTGCGGCTGCCGGCGCGCAGCGTCTCCGCCCTCGCCGCCCGGTCGTTCGTGCCCGTCAGGAAGGCCCGCGCAGCGCTGCGCCGCGGACGCCCCTCGACAGGCGCGTCCCCAGCCGGTGCCGGCGCGCTCCCAGCGACGGCGGCCGCAGGTCCGGCCGGCCCGGTCGTCGATCGCGCGGCCCCGCCGGTCTCGTCGCGCATCCCCCTGTACTTCGCGCTCGACGACGCCGCGTTGTGGGCGCGCAGCGCACGCTCGCGCGGCGTCGCGCTGGGCCGCCAGCGCGACGCCCGCGTCGTGCTCGCCTCGGGGCCGCCGTTCTCCGTGCTCGTCGCCGGGGAGGCCGTCGCGCGCGAGCTCGGCGTCCCGCTGGTCGCCGACCTGCGCGACGGCTGGCGCGACAACCCGCTCGCCTGGTACCCGTCGGCGGCGGCCAGGCGTCGCGCCCTGCGGGCGGAGCTGTCCGTCCTTGCGTCGGCCGCCGCCGTCCTCATGGTCAGTCCGGGCACGGCGGTCGAAGCCGTCGAGCTGGGCGGCCGTGACGTTCGTGTCCTGCCGAACGGCTTCGACCCCGCCGACATCGTGCCGTGGTCTCCGCGGGAGGGCGGCCCGCTGCGGCTGGTGTTCATGGGCCAGATGTACGGAGGGCTCACTGAGCCGTGGGACCTCTTCCAGGCGCTTGCCCGGGTAAGGGCCGAGCGGCCCGATTTGGACGTGTGCCTCGAGATCGTCGGCCACGCTCCCGACCACATCAAGGCTGCCGCCGAGAGACAGGGCCTCTCGTCCGCGGTCGAGTTCTCCGGCTACCTGCCGCACGCCGAGGCCATCGCCCGCGTCGCCGCTGCCGACGTGGCGCTGGTGATCGTCGCCGACCGCCCCGGCACCCGGGGAGTGGTGACGGGCAAGCTCTTCGAGTACTTCGCCGTCGGCTTGCCCGTGCTGGCGCTCGCGCCACTCCAGGGCGACGCGGCACATCTCGTCGCGGCGAACGACGCGGGCTGGACCGTCGCGTCGCACGACGTCGACGCCATCGCCGCCCGTATCGGCGCCCTCGCCGACGACAAGCGGCGCGGCGTCGTCCGGCGCGGCGCCGCGCCTGAAGTGGTCGCCAAGTACGAGCGCCGGGCCCTGACCGGTCAGCTCGCCGCGATCCTCGACGGTGTCGTAGCGCCGTCCGCCGGCTCGGACGCATGAACGGCCCGACCGCACAGCCGCTGCTGCGCTCCACGCTCGCCTGGACGGCCGCCGCCGCCGCGACGGCGCTGGTGTTCGTGGTCGCCATGCCCAGGGTGGGGATGGCGATCGGCGCCCTGCTGCTCGTCTACGCGCTCATGACTTGGTCGTGGCGCCGCCCCGAGCTGCTGCTGGTCGGCTCGCTGACGGCCGCGGCGCTGGGCAACTTCAGCCGCGTCTCAGCCGTCGGCGCCGCCGAGCTCACCATCTACCAGGGGGTCTTCTTCGTCTCGCTCGGCCTGTACGGCTGGATGGTCGTCGCCGGCAGGGAGCGGCTCCGCCGCACGCCCGCCGACCTGTGGCTGCTGCTGTTCCTGGCGGCGGCGCTCACGGCGCTGGTCGGCGCACAGGACGTCCGCCACGGGCTGGTGTCCTTCATCAGCCTGGTCTCGAGCGTCCTTCTCGCCTTTCTGGTGGTGGGCGTCGCGACCACGACGGCACGCCTGCGCGTCGCCCTGGTCGCGTTCCTGACGATCGGCGCGCTGCTCGGCGGGCTCGCCGTGCTCGAGCGCTTCCAGCTTTTCACGCTGCAGCCGTACTACATCACCTGGGTCGACGGCATCCGCGCCCGCACCACGTTCGAGGACCCCAACGTGTTCGGCGGCGTGCTGGCGGCGGCGGCGGCCCTGGGGATCCCGCTGGCCGCCGCCGAGCGCCGCCCTGGCCGCGCCGCCCTGTTCTGGTGCCTCGTCGGCGCCGCCACGATCGGTGTCGCCATGACGCTCTCGCGAGGCGCTTTCGTGGGTCTCGCCGCCGGGTCGGTCGTGGCGGTGCTCGTCGCCCCCATGCGCTGGAGCATGCGCGTGGCGCTCGTCGTGGCCGGAGTCGGCGCCGCCCTGCTGCTCGTCTTCGTCGTCCTCAGCCCGGAGTGGGTCGCGGCCAAGATCACCGGCATCGCCTCCGATCCCTCGGCCCGCCTGCGTCTCTATCTCGCCGACAGCGCCTGGCGCATGTTCGGCGCGCATCCCCTGGGCGTCGGGCCCGGCAACTTCGAAGCGGCCATCGGTGCGTACAGGAACACTCGTGTCCCGGCCAGTCTGCTGGCTCCTCACACCGCTCTGCTCACGATCCTGGCCGAGACGGGCTTTCTGGGGCTCATCGGCATGATGGCCGGCATCGTGGTCGCGCTGTGGGGCGTCATCAGGACGGCCTTGGGCGCGGTGACGGTCGAGCTGCGCACCCTCGCGTCCGCCGCGCTCGCGGGTCTGGTGGTCCTGCTGGTACAGTCCATGACCTATAGTCTCGAGACGAGCAAGTTTCTCTGGTTCCTGGTGGGAGCCAGCCTCGCGGTCGCCGGCATCGCCCGCGCCGCCGAGACCAAGGAGGTGTCATGACCGAAGCTGGAGAGCCGGTCGGCTTGATCGCCGCCGTGCGGCGTCAGTGGGTGATCGTCCTCGTCGCCGCCCTCATCGGCCTCGTCGTCGCCGGCCTGGTGGGGCGCAACGAGACGGTCGATCGCTCCAAGGCGACCCAGCAGGTGACGGTCACGACGTTGCCCGGCGGTATCGCCGGCGTCACCAAGGCCGAGGTCTTCGTCACCGCCGCCACCTCGCCGACGGTCCTGCGCGCCGCCGAGCGCGAGCTTGATCTCCCGCGGGGTGCGCTGACCGGCACCGTGAGCACGAGGCTCGTCACCGCGGACAAGGCGAACGTGAGCATCACGGTCACCGCGCCGACGACGGCCGAAGCCGCGCGCCGCGTCACGGCGGTGAGCGGGCAGGCGGTGCAGTACGTGCTTGCGCCGTACCAGGAGTACCTCGACATCCTGGCGTCGGGGATCGAGTCCAACAAGCAGCGGGCGAAGGACCTCGAGAAGGACATCGCCCGCCTCGAAGCGGCCGCCGCTTCCCTGCCTCTGGCCCAGCGCGGTGAGTACTACATGGCTGCCGTCGAGGCGAAGAAGGAGCGCAACGAGGCGCTCCAGAACGTGCTCGACGCGCGCCAGGACAGCGAGGCCATCGCCGCCTCCGTCTACGTCGAGCCGGTGCCCCGCGTCTCGTCCTCGTCGCTCGGCGGGTTCCAGATCGCGACGATGCTCCAGGGCCTGCTGCTCGGCACGATCGCCGGCGTGATCGTCGCCCTCGTGCGGGAGTGGCTGCGCCGGCGGCGCACAGCCGGCTGAGGGCGTGCCGGGCGAGCGCCCAAAGGTCTGCCTGGTCGTCTACGGCCCGGCACGCTACCTGCGTCGCGCCCAGCGCGGCGCCCGCACGCTCGCCACGAACGGCTGGGAGGTCGTCGTCGTCGGCATCAGGGACGAGGAGACGCCCGCCGTCGAGCAATGCGAAGGGTACACCGTGAAGCGCGTCACGTTGTCCTCGCGGTCTCTGCCGGACTGGTCCCGGCCGCTGCGCTTCGTCGAGGCGATCGGCAAGACGTTCTGGGCCGCCTGGCGCGAGGACGCCGACGTCTACAACCCGCGCGACATCTATCCGATGCTGGTCGGCCAGCTGGCGGCCTGGCTGCGCGGCGCGGTCGTCGTCACCGACTCCGACGAGCTCAATCTGTACCGCAACTGGCCCTGGACCGGCGCACGATGGTGGAAGCCGGTCGCCAAGGCCTACGAGGGCTTCTTCCTTCGTCGCGCCGCCGCCCATATCACCTCGGACGAGGGACGCGCGGACGTCCTGGCCGCCGAGTACGGCATCCCGCGCCCTGTGGTGCTGCTCAACGTACCCGACGTCGTCGAGACGCTCGATCCCGACCTGGCCTTTCGCGAGCAGACGCTCGCCGGGCGGCGCTGGCTGCTCATCTACCAGGGGGCGTTGCTGCCGAACCGCGGACTACCCGAGCTCGTGACGGCGATGCAGCGGCTGGACGACTGCGCTCTCGTCCTCGTGGGGATGGGCCAGCTGCGCGACGCGCTGCGGCGGCAGGTGGCCGATCTCGGGCTGGAGGGGCGGGTCAGCATCCGCGACGCCGTGCCCCACGAGCAGATGATGCGCATGACGGCAGCCTGCGACGCGGGCGTCATGCCGATCGTCGGCTCGTGCCTGAGCTACGTGTACGCGGCGCCCAACAAGCTGTTCGAGGACATGATGGCGGGCATCCCGGTCGTCGCGAGCGATCTCCCCGACATGGCGTCGGTGGTGAGCCGCGAGCGGGTCGGCACGCTGATCGCCGACCCGGAGGATCCCGCCGCCATCGCCGACGCCGTGCGGCGGCTGCTCGACGACGAGGAGCCGCCGCACGTGAAGGGCGAGCGCGGGCGTGCCGCGGCGCTCGCCCGCTACAACTGGGAGCGCGAGCAGGCGAAGCTGCTCGACGTGTACGCCAGACTCCCCCGCCGCGCGCGCGGGTAGGCGCGGCGCCGCGCCATTCTTGCGCGCCGTCGCGGTCGCCGGCGGGCGCCGGCGCGCCGGCTCACCTTCGCAGGTGCAGAGAGGTCAGGTGAGCATGGCGCGCAGCTCGCGACTCGCGGCTCGCGCCTGCTCCGCCGACTTGGCGAACAGGCGGACTCTGTCACCGAGGGCACTCCCCGCGCTGGCGATGAGGGCCTCGTGGTACGCGGCGATGCTGTCTTCGACGGCCGCCATCTGCTCGGCCGCCGGCGGCCAGCTCGTCGCCGGCTCCGCGACGAGCTCGCGCGCGAGCGCGGCGCCGTCGAGGTCACGCAGGCCCGGCGCGGGCGCGTCGCTGATCTGCCCGCTCGCCTTGCGCAGCTTCTGCAGGCGGTCGTCGTGGGCGCAGGTCAGTTCCTCGAGCTTCTCGCGCCAGGCCTCGTCCGGGGCGATCACCTCGGCGGCGGCGGCGAAGTCGGCGCCGGCCAGCTCGGCCTCGAGGGCGAACCGGAGGGCGGAACCGAGGTCCGTGATGGGTGGGAAGTCGCGGGCCAACAGGGCCTCCTTGTGCGTCGGCGGTGCAGGTCGACCGGCAGCCTACCCAAGAAGAGCGGGGGCGCTCACCTGCTCGCAGGTGAGCGCCCCCGCTCCAGACGTGCCGGGAGCGCTACGCGGCTCTCACCACTGCTTGTTGACGGTACCTTCCCAGGTGCCGACCTTGGTCTCCTTCTTCTCCGCCTCGGTGAACCAGCGCGAGGTGACGCACTTGGACTCGGTGTAGAAGCGGAAGCCGTCGAGCCCGAAGACGTGGCTCTCGCCGAAGAACGACTGCTTGTGACCGGCGAACGGGAAGAAGCTCACCGGCACCGGGATGCCGACGTTGATGCCGACCATGCCGGCGTGCGTGCGGCGGGCGAACTCGCGCGAGTAGTAGCCGCTCTCGGTGAAGATGCACGAGCCGTTGGCGAAGCGGCTGTCGTTCATGATGGTGATGCCCTCTTCGAAGTCCTCGACGCGCTTGATGCAGCACACCGGGCCGAAGATCTCTTCGCGGCCGACTTCCATGTCCTCGGTCACGTTGTCGAAGATCGTCGGGCCGACGAAGTGCCCGCCCTCGAAGCCCGGGACGACGAGGTCGCGGCCGTCGAGGAGCAGGTCGGCGCCCTCTTCGACGCCCTTGTCGATCCAGCCCTTGACGAAGGCCTGCATGGTCGGCCGACACGACCGGGCCGAGCTCGGTCTTGGGGTCGTAGGAGCAGCCGACGACGCGCTCCTTGGCGTACTTGACCATGTAGCCGATGAACTCGTCGGCGACCTTGTTCTCGACCACGATGACCGGCAGCGCCATACAGCGCATGCCGGCGCAGCCGAAGGTCGAGTTGATGATGCCGGCGGCGGCGCGCTCGAGCGAGGCGTCGGCGAGTACGAGACCGTGGTTCTTGGCCTCGGTCTGGGCCTGGACGCGCTTGCCGTGGGCGGCGGCCATCGAGTAGACGTGCAGGCCGACCTTGGTCGAGCCGACGAAGCTCACGCCGCGGACCAGCGGGTGCGTCATGAGCAGCTCTGCCTCGTTGCGGCTGCAGGTGACGCACGTTGACGACGCCGGCCGGCAGCCCGGCCTCGTGCAGAAGCTCGGTCAGGCGCATGCCGGTGGTCGGCACCATGCTGGCCAGCTTGAGGACGAACGTGTTACCGCTGACGATGCACAGCGGGAGCATCCAGCCGAACGGGATCATCGCCGGGAAGTTGAAGGGCGCGATGCCGGCGAACACGCCGAGCGGCTCGCGGTAGCTCACCGTGTCGTGCCCGGTGGACACGTTCATGAGCGACTCGCCCTTCAGGACCATTGGGGCGGAGACGGCGGTCTCGCAGCCCTCGATGATCTTGATGACCTCGCCGCGGGCCTCGTCGAGGTTCTTGCCGAGCTCGCGCGAGCAGAGGTAGGTGATCTCCTCGGCGTGCTGCTCGAGCAGGCGCTTCCAGTTGAAGATGACCTGGGTGCGCTTCTGGATCGGCAGACGCCCCCAGGTCTCGAACGCCCACTGCGCGTTCTGGATGGCCTCTTCCACCTCGTCCTTGGTGCAGCACGGCGCCTCGGCGATCACCTCTCCGGTGCTCGAGTCGTCGACCGGCATGTACTTGTCGGTCTTCGACGTATGCCACTCGCCGTTCATGAAGTACTTGAGTCTCTTCGGTTCTTCTGCCATCTCGTTCCTCTCGTATCGTCGGCTCTCCGCGCGACTTCGGATGGGTCGCGGAGCAGCAGGGTTCCTCCCACGCCTTGACAGGCATCGCCTCGGTCAGCGTGCGGCGCTCGCGCACAGGGGAGCGGCCGGCGGGGTGAGCGAGGCTTCGGTCAGCGTGTCTCATGCGTCCGTACGCCGGGGTTCGTCCGGCGCCGCACGACGTTACCACCTCCCACCGGGGCTCGGGTTCGGAGGAGCACTACGAGAGCCTTGACTCCATCTCGTTCCAGCAAGGCGCGCCTGGCGGAGCACCACAGTGGACAAGTCTACGGGGGAAGGGCGGGTCGCGTAAAGCCAGCGGGGACAGGACGGAATGGCCCGACCGGCGCCGCTCAGCTGTACTTCACGCGCTGGCCGAGACAGGTGCAGGCGACGTCGACCTCCAGGTCGCTGATCGTGACCTGCGCGGCGGTGAAGAGCACCGTGCCCGGAATCATCGGCAGGTCCATGGCGCGCGCCGTCCGTTCACGTCACCGCGTGCGCGCCGGCGTCGACGTGCACGACCTCGCCGGTGATCGCGCGCGACAGGTCGCTGAGCAGGAACACCGTGGCGTCGGCGACCTCACCGGCAGTGACGTTACGCCGCAGCGGCGTGTGGCTCTCGAGCAGGTCGAGCATGCCGCTGAAGTCCTTGATCGTGCGCGCGGCGACGGTCGCGATGGGGCCGGCCGAGACCGCGTTCACGCGGACGCCGGCCGGCCCGAGATCCGCGGCCAGATAGCGCACCGAGCTCTCGAGGCTCGCCTTGGCCGGGCCCATGACGTTGTAGTTCGGGATCACGCGCCACGAGCCGGCGTACGTCATGGTCACGATCGCGCCGCCCTGGGTCATGAGTCGTCGGGCCTCCCGCGCCACGGCGATGAGCGAGTACGAGCTGATGTCGTTGGCGGCGGCGAACCCGTCGCGCGACGTGTCGACGAACTCGCCTTGCAGGTCCTCGGCGGGCGCCCAGGCGATGCTGTGCACGATGCCGTGGAGCACGGGCATGCGTTCGGCGAGGTCGTCGACGGCGGCGCGCACTGCCGCGTCGCTGGCCACGTCGCACTCGATCAGCGGCGCGCCGCCGAGCTCGGCGGCTGAGGCGCTCGACGCGGCCCTTGAGTCGCTCGGCCTGGTAGGTGAGCGCGACGGCGCCGCCCTCGCGGTGGATCGCCTCGGCCGCGGACCAGGCGATCGACCGCCGGTTGGCGGCGCCCATCACGAGGATGTTCTTGCCGGCAAGCAGGCCAGCCACGGTGCCCTCCCGCATCGACCGTCGTGGGCGGCCGTGCGACGGCCGCGTCGCCGCAAGTGTACCCGCGTGCCGGTGACTGACGAACCGCGCCCCCGGAGGACGCTCCGGGGGCGCGGTACGGGCCGGTCTGCGCCGACAGTAAGGAGGCCGCACGGGCGGCCGGCCTACGGCAGCGTGATCGTCTCGAGGTCGGTGTCGGCCGGCAGCCGGCGCGCCAGCGCCGGCTCCCCCTTGAAGGTGTACGCGAGGACCTTGCCGGCGACGCCGGGGGGAGTCCCCGTCGAGGCGGGACTCGGCGCCGACGGAGCGTCGTGGGCGTCCCCGATCGGCCGCAGGTACAGGATGGCGAGCGTGTCGGGGGCGAGCGCGCGGTCGATCATCGTCAGGGAGACCTGCGTCCCGGCCTCGCCGCGCAGCACGCGCAGGACCTCGAAGCGCTGGCGGCCGTCGAAGGGCAGCTCCGCGCGGGCGACGACGACCGTCTCGTATGCGGCGGGGTCGGGGATCGTCGCATCGAGGGACGGGGCTCCGGCGACTTCCGCGCCGCCGCTCTCGGTCGCTCCGCTCTGCCGGTCGTAGCTCTCCACGGTCTTCTCGTCATCAGCGACCGTCGCCGCTTCGTTGCCTCCAACGGTGCCGAGTCGCTGCAAGCCGACGACTCCCGCGACGAGCACGAGGGCGATCGCGGCGGCGGGGACGAGGACGCGCAGCCACATCGGGACGCCGGCGCGGCGCAGCCGGCGCCGGCGCCGCCACGAGCTCGCGCAGCTCGCCCCACCGCGCGCCGCTCAGTTCTGTGTACTCGTCGGGCGGCGCGGGCACGACGCGGTCGAGCCCCGCGGTGACGGCGCCGACGTCGGCGCGCATCGCCGCGATGCGGGCGCGGAGCGCCAGCGTCGGCCTTCGCCGCCGCCTCGAGTCCCGGGTCATCCTCGAGCCCTAGCGCGTACGCGAGCAGGCGGTCGTCGTCGAAGGTCTCGACCTTCGGCGTCATGTCGTCGTGGTCACCCATCATCACTCGCCTCTCATCTCTCGCGCTCGTAGCCGGCCTCGGCGAGTGCCTGCCGCAGGCGCGCGAGCGCTCCGTGCAGGCGTGACTTCACGGTGCCCAGCGGCACGTCCTGCGCGGCCGCGATGCTCTCCAGCGACAGGTCGGCGAAGAAGCGCAGCGCGACCGCCTCGCGGAAGTCGGGCGCGAGCCCATCCAGCGCCCGTCGCAGCGCCGGATCACCGAGAGCGGACGGCTCGGCCTGCGCGCGCTCCGCGGGCGCCAGTCCCTCGAGGCGCTCCGCCAGCCCGCGACGCGTCTTGCGCCGCCGGCCCTGGTCGCGCCCCGCGTTGAGGATGAGGCGGTAGAACCAGGCGAGAAAGCGCTCCTCGCCGGGCAGGTCCGCCCGGAACACCTTGATGAACACCTCTTGCACGGCGTCGTCCACCTCGTCGCAGAGTCCTTGGAGGAAGAGGATGCGGCGCACCTGCGGCGCGTAGCGGCGAAAGAACTCCGCGCGCGCCTCGGGCTGCGCCCGGCGCATCCGGTCCACGAGACCGACCGGCAGCTCGTCGATTTCCTTCCTCCAGGGAGAGGGACGCCCGGCCCGCGGCGAGGGTTCGCCGCGACGGCAGAAGTATAGCCGCGTCGCGTTCCCGCCGGATGAGCGGCAACGCGCGGTCAGGCCCTGGCGAGGAGCCCGGCGGGCCCGTCGGGGCCGGATGGCACGATGCCGAGCAGGCGGACCTCTTCCTCGAGGCGCGTGGCCGCTGTGCTCGCGGACGCGGCGCTTGACCTCGGCGGCGAGGGCAAGGATGTCGGCCGTCGCCGCGCCGTCGAGGGCGACGAGGAAGTTGGCGTGCTTCTCGCTCACCTGGGCGCGTCCGACCCTGAGGCCCTTGAGTCCCGCGTCCTCGATGAGGCGTGCGGCCGGCAGCTCCCGTGACGGGTTCTTGAAGTAGCTGCCGCAGGACGCGTACTCGAGCGGGTGCTTGCTGCGCCGCAGCTCGGCGTCGCGGGCGATCTCGGCGAGCAGCGCAGCGGACTCGACCGCGCGACAGGGCGAAGGTCGCGGCCAGGACGATGAGGTCGGGCCGCGACTTGAGCAGGCTGGTGCGGTAGGCGAAGGCGAGCTCGCCGGGCGCCGCGGCGCGCTCGACAGCGGCCGTCGAGGAGCTGGACCTCGACGAGGACGTCGCTGACGGCGCGCCCGTAGGCCCCGGCGTTGCCGACGACGGCGCCGCCGACCGAACCCGGGATGTTGCCGGCGAACTCGAGGCCGGCGAGCCCCTGCCCGGCCAGGTCGGCGACCAGGCCGGGCAGCTCGGCGCCGGCCTCCACGCGCAGCACGTCGCCCTCGAGTGCGTACCGCTCGTTGCGGGCGAGCACGACGAGTCCTGGCAGGCCGTCGTCGCCGACGAGCACGTTCGTCGCGCGCCCGAGGACTGTGAGCGGCACCTCGAGCTCGCGCGCGAGGCGCACCGCGTAGGCGAGCGCGTTCGTGTCGCGGGCCGCGTAGAGGAACTCGGCGGGGCCGCCGACGCGATAGGCGCAGAGCGGCGCGAGAGGCACGGCCTCTTCGAGGCCGGGCAGCTCGCGCCCAAGGATCTCGCGCACGTCGTCCACGCGGGCATCGTAGCATCGCCCCGCTTGCGCCGCCGCCGCCGTGGGTATGCTTCGCAGGTCACGCTCACAGGAGAAGCCATGACCGACGACAGCCAGACCGAAGCGCCCTCGTCGCAGGGGTTCGAGACCCTCGCCCTGCACGCGGGCCAGGAGCCCGACCCGGCGACGAACTCGCGCGCCGTGCCGATCTACCAGACCACATCGTACGTGTTCGATGACGCCGACCACGCCGCCGACCTCTTCGGCCTGCGGCAGTCCGGCAACATCTACACGCGCATCATGAACCCGACCAACGACGTCTTCGAGAAGCGCGTCGCCGCTCTGGAGGGCGGCGTCGCGGCTCTTGCCTTCGGCTCGGGCTCGTCGGCGGTGACCTTCTCGATCCTCAACATCGCCGGGGCCGGCGATCACGTGGTGAGCGCCAACAGCCTGTACGGGGGGACCCACAACCTCTTCGTGCACACGCTGCCGCGCTTCGGCCTCGCGATCGACCTGGTCGACCCGATCGACCCCGAGAACTTCCGCCGGGCGATCAAGCCGAACACGAAGGCGCTGTATGCGGAGACCGTCGGCAACCCCAAGCTCGACACGCTCGACATCGCGGCGGTGGCGAAGATCGCCCACGAGGCCGGGGTCCCCCTGATCGTCGACAACACGATGGCGACGCCGTACCTGATCAAACCACTCGACCACGGCGCCGACGTCGTCGTCCACTCGGCGACCAAGTTCATCGGCGGGCACGGCACGTCGATCGGTGGCGTGGTCGTCGACGGAGGCCGCTTCGACTGGTCTCAGAACGCCAAGTTCCCCGGCCTCACCGAGCCCGACGAAAGCTACCACGGCCTCAAGTTCTACGATGCGCTCGGGCCGATCACGTACATCGTCAAGCTGCGCGTGAGCCTGCTGCGCGACATCGGCGCCGCGCTGTCGCCTTTCAACGCCTTCCTCTTCCTGCTGGGCCTCGAGACCCTGCCGCTCCGCATGGAGCGGCACAGCACCAACGCGCTCGCTGTGGCCGAGCACCTCGAGAGGCACGACAAGGTGGCCTGGGCGAGCTACCCCGGCCTGTGTTCGCACCGCTCGTGCGAGGTCGCCAACCGGTACCACTACCGCGGGCTGTACGGCGCGATCGTGGGCTTCGGCGTCAAGGGCGGGCGCGAGGCCGGCCGGCGGTTCGTCGAGAGCACGAAGCTGTTCTCGCACCTCGCGAACATCGGCGACGCCAAGTCGCTGTGCATCCATCCGGCGACGACGACCCACTCGCAGCTCACCGCCGAGGAGCAGCTCGAGACCGGCGTGACGGACGACTTCGTGAGGCTCTCGATCGGCCTCGAGTCGATCGAGGACATCATCGCCGACCTCGACCAGGCGCTGGCGAAAGCCTGAGTTCGCGTGACGGAAGCCGCGGCGCGCCGCGGCCTCCGCGCATCACCGCGGAGTGCATCGCCGCGGCGTCAGTGCATCGCAGCGGTCCCTCTACGCCGCGACGGCCGGTGGTAAGGTTCTCGCTGTCATGAGCGAAGCGAAGCAGACGCAGAAGATCGAGATCGGCGACGTGCCGGCCAGCCTTGGCGACGACGCCGGCTCGGCCGGCATCGTGCGCACGAAGCACGTCACGTTCGACGAGCCGGGCCGGACGCTCGCGCTCGAGGGCGGCGGCGGACTCTGGCCGGTCACCCTCGCCTACGAGACGTATGGCACGTTGAGCGCGGCGCGCGACAACGCGATCATGGTCTTTCACGCGTTGTCCGGCGACGCGCACGCGGCCGGCCGGCATACCGCGAGGGACCAGCGTGCCGGATGGTGGGACGTTCTCATCGGGCCGGGCAAGGCACTGGACACCGAGAGGTACTTCGTGATCTCGCGCCAACGTGCTCGGCGGCTGCAGCGGCTCGACGGGCCCGTCCTCGATCGATCCCGCGACCGGCAAGCCGTTCGGCACGGCCTTCCCGATGATCACCATCGCCGACATGGTCGACGCTCACCTTCTGCTGCTGGACCACCTCGGCATCGGCAAGCTGCTCGCCGCCGTGGGCGGTTCGATGGGCGGCATGCAGGTCCTCGAGCTCGCCGTGTCGCACCCGGACCGGCTGCACCTGGCGGTCGCCATGGCGACCGCCGCCCGGCAGCCGACTCAGGCGATCGCCTTCAACGAGGTCGGGCGCCAGGCGATCATGGCCGACCCGAACTGGCGCGGCGGCCATTACTACGGCGGCAAGCCGCCGTCCAAGGGGCTCGCCGTCGCCCGCATGGTCGGCCACATCACCTATCTCTCGGACGAGGCCATGCAGGAGAAGTTCGGCCGCCGTCTGCAGGACATCCAGCAGTACACCTTCACCTTCGACGCCGACTTCGAGGTCGAGAGCTACCTGCGTCACCAGGGACTCGCGTTCACGAACCGTTTCGACGCCAACACGTACCTCTACATCACGCGGGCGCTCGACTACTTCGACCTCTCGCGCCGTCACGGGAGCCTGGTCTCCGCCTTCCGCGACGTGAAGTCCCGCTTCCTCGTGCTGGCGTTCTCGAGCGACTGGCTCCATCCGCCGTATCAGCTCAAGGAGATCGTCAGCGCCCTGCGCGCGACCCACAAGCACGTCAGCTACTACGAGGTCGCGAGCCACTACGGCCACGACGCCTTCCTGCTCGAGCGCGAGAAGATGGAAGGCGTCATCGGTGCCTTTCTCACCAGCGGCGCGCGCACGTTCGCGCCGCCCGCCTGAGCGGGCGGCGTAGGATACCCATCGTGCGCCGCATCGACTACAAGCTCATCGAGGATCTGGTGCCCGACGGCGCCACGGTGCTCGACCTCGCCTGCGGCGACGGCGAGCTGCTCGCCGAGCTGGTGCGCGAGAAGGGTGTCCACGGCAGCGGCGTCGAGATCTCGCAGGCGGCGGTCGAGTCCTGCGTCGCCAAGGGCCTCTCGGTCTTCCACGGCGACCTCGACGAGGGGCTCGCCGATTTCCAGGACGGCTCCCACGACGTCGTGATCCTCAGTCTCAGTCTCCAGCAGTTGCGGCGGCCGCGGATGATCGTGCGCGAGATGGTCCGCGTCGGCCGGCTCGCGATCGTCAGCTTCCCGAACTTCGCCCACTGGGGCGTGAGGGCACAGCTCTTCTTCCTCGGCCGCATGCCGGTGTCCAAAGAGATCCCCTACCAGTGGTGGGACACGCCCAACATCCACCTGTGCACCATCCGGGACTTTCGCAAGCTGTGTCGCGAGGAGGGGCTCTGCATCGAGAACCAGCTGTATCTGCGCTCGGTCGATGCCCCTCCGCCGGCGCGGCCCCTCGCGCCGGACTTCATGGCGCGCATCGCCATCTTCGCCGTCACGCGCTGCTGAGCCGGACGGTGGCGCGAGCGCCGTCACGGCGCGCGGGTCGCGTACTTGCGGGACCGCGGGTATAACAGTCTGCACAACACAAGGGGAGCGCAGTCCGTAGGCCCGAGCGCCGCCGAGGACCCGCTTCACAGAACACCGGGAGGAAGCAGTGCCTCAAGGCAAAGTCAAATGGTTCTCGACCGAGAAGGCCTACGGGTTCATCGCGCAGGACAACGACAGCGACATCTTCGTGCACGTCACCGGCCTCGCCGAGGGCGTGACGTCGCTCGAGACCGACCAGGTGGTCGAGTTCGAGGTCACCCAGGGCCGCAAGGGCGACCAGGCCGCCAACGTGCGGCCGGTGGCGGCCGCAGCCGCTCCGGCTGCGGAGGCCCCGGCCGAAGAGGTCGCCGAGGAGATCGTGGCCGAAGAGGTCGCCGAGGAGATCGTGGCCGAAGAGGTCGCCGAGGAGATCGTGGCCGAAGAGGTCGCCGAGGAGATCGTGGCCGAAGAGGTCGCCGAGGAGATCGTGGCCGAAGAGGTCGAGGAGGCCGTCGAGGTCGAAGAGGCCGTCGCGGAGCCCGAGGCCGACGAGGAGCGCGCAAGCGCCGAGTGACTTCGGGCGCAGACGCAGTGGGCGGCGGGGCGGCCGCCGGACCGGGCTCGGCCGGTCCGGCGGCCGCCCCGCTGTATTCTCCGCTTCTTCGGGTACGATGCTCGTGGCGCGTCTTCGAAGGAGGGGCACGATGCTTGAGCACGTCCACTGGCTCGGCCACGACTCGTTCCGAATCGACGGCAGCAGCACGCTGTACGTCGACCCGTGGAAGCTTCCTGCCGGTCAGCCCCCCGCGGACGCGATCCTCGTCACCCACGATCACTACGACCATCTCAGCCTGGCGGACATCGACAAGGTCACCGGACCCGGCACGGTGATCGTCGGCCCGCCCTGCGTCACCGGCAAGATCGGCCGGCGCGCCGGCTTCACCGCGCAGCCGGGGCAGATCGTGGACGCGGGCACCGCAAAGGTGACCGTGGTGCCCGCCTACAACGTGAACAAGTACAAGAAGCCAGGCGTCGTCTACCACCCTCGGGGCGAGTGCCACGTCGGCTACATCGTCGAGATGGACGGGGTGCGCATCTACCATGCCGGCGACACCGACGCGATCCCCGAGATGCGGGACATCGACGTCGACGTGGCGCTGCTCCCGGTGGGCGGTACCTACACCATGACGGCCGAGGAGGCGGCCCAGGCCTGCACCATGTTGAAGGCCGCCGTCGTGGTGCCCATGCACTTCGGCGACATCGTCGGGTCAGAAGACGACGCGTGGCGCCTGAAGCAGCTCTGCGGGATCCCGGTGTCGATCCTCGAACCAGAGAAGGGCTGAAACGACACGCCGGCAGCTGTCGCGCGAGGAGGAGGACATGGACGTCGTTCACGCCGTGCCGACCGAGAACCTGTCCGAGAAGCTGAGTGTCCAGCGGATCGGCGACAAGCTGGGCCTGACGCAGATGCGGGCCAACGTGTTCACGCTGGCCGAAGGATCGATGCTGCGGCATCTCCACCGCGAGCAGGAAGAGCTCTACGTGGTCCTCGACGGGACGGCCATGGTCGACATCGATGAGGCCCACCACAAGCTCGGGGAGCGCGACGCGCTCGTCGTCCCGTCGGGCGCCTGGCACCGCGTCTCGAACGTGGGTGTCGGGCCCTTGACCTTCGTGGTCGTGGCGGCGCCGCCGATCGCGGACGACGCCGAGATCGAAGCGGGCTGAGCGCCCCGGAGGGACGGAGGAGGTCACCGTGATCGGCATCGACGAAGAGGCCCCGGCGGTGACGCTGGCGACGAGCGACGGCCAGTACTACGACCTCGCCGCCCCGGGGCAGCACCTCGTCCTCTTCTTCTTCGAGGAGGCCATGAGCGCGCGCAGCATCAGCATGGCCTCCGACTTCAACGACCAGCTCTTCGGCTTCAAGCAGCTCGGCGTGCAGGTGATCGGCATCGGCGTGGACCGTGCGGCGCTGGTCGCGACCTTCGCCTCGGGCTACGACCTGCACTACCCGCTCGTGAGCGACGCCGATCGCAAGGCTTGTTTCGCCTTCGGCCTGGTCGGCACCAAGAAGGGACGGCCGCGGGCGGCGACCTTCATGATCGACCGGACGGGGCTCGTCAAACGGATCTTCAGCGAGGTGCCGCCGTACGGCCACGCGAGGGACGTGCTGGCCGAGGCGGAGCAGCTCTGGGGCGGCTACTGAGAGGCGAGCGGGCCGGCCGGCGGTGGAGTCTGCCGGCAGTCCCGACGACGAAGGGGGAGGCGATGCTCAAGGAGGGTGACAAGGCGCCGGCGGTGACCGGCACGTCGTATGACGGGACCGTGTTCGACATCGGCGCCCCCGGCAGGCGGACCGTCCTGTTCTTCTACCCCAAGGCCAACACCGGGGGCTGAACGACGGAAGCCGTTGAGTTCAACGGCCTGCTGGGTGAGTTCGAGAAGCTCGGCGTACAGGTGGTCGGCGCCAGCGTCGACAAGCCCGCCGCCAATCAGAAGTGGGCGCAGAAGTACGAGCTGCGCATGCCGCTCATCAGCGAACCCGACGAGCACGCCGTCGCCGGCGCGTTCGGCGTGGCGCGGCCCATGGTCGGGGTCGCCAAGCGCACGACCTGGCTGATCGACGCCGACGGGACGCTGCGCAGGATCTACCCGAAGGTGACCCCCAAGGGCCACGCGGCCGAGGTGCTCGCCGCGGCGCGGGAGGTCTGGGGCTGAAGAAGTGAGAGGGCGGCGGCGAGGCGGGCGTGAGCCCGCCGCCGGCCGCCCTCTCCTACTCCGTGAACAGCGACGGCGGCTCGTCGTCTGCCGCGACGGGCTCCGCGTCGTCGCGCGGCCTCGCGGGCGCCGGATCCTCCTCCGCCGTCCGGCCGGCGACGCCCTCCGCAACGCGTCCGCCTTCGCTTCCCGCCTCCCCGTCGCCGAGGTAGACGAAGGTGTCGAGCATGCGGCTGAAGGCCGACCAGCGCTCGCCGGCGGCGGTCGCGCGCTCCGCGTCGTCGACCGCCGCCACCCGCGCCGTCATGTCGTCGCAGTAGTGGACGACGATCGCTTCGCGCGTCATCGGAATGACGGGGCTTCCCTTCTCCTTCTCGCCGTGGTGGGCGACGATGACGTGGCGCAGACGCGAGGAGAGCTCCTCCGGGAAGCCGTCGACCTCGCCGATGAGGCCGCGCACCATGTCGTGTCCGAGCACGATCTCGCCGTGCAGGCGCCCGACGTCGGTGAAGCCGGGCGCGAAGGGGTCGCTCGAGTAGCTCACGACCTTGCCGATGTCGTGCAACAGGGCGCCGGCGACGACGACGTCGCGATCGACGGTCGGCAGCCGTTCGGCCACGCCGGCGGCTACCTCGGCGACGATCACCGAGTGCTCGAGCAGCCCGTGCCGATACGCGTGATGCATGCGCACCGCCGCGGGGGCGACGGCGTAGGTCGCGCCCGGCTCGCGGTCCGGGTCCAGGGCGCGCTCGAGCAGTGCCCTCACGTGTGGCTCGGTGACACTCCCGATCAGCGCCGCGAGCCGGGCGCGGAGCTCGTCGACCCCGATCGGCGACACGGGGACCAGGGCGGCGGGGTCGTACTCGCCCTCGCTCAGCGTGCGCAGTCTGTCGACGACGAGCTGCGGCCCCCACTTGGGGTCGACCCTGTACCGTGCCCCGCACCTTGACGACGCTACCCGGCGCGAGCGTCGCGACGACCTCTTCCGACGGGTCGAAGTGGACCCCCTTGACCTGCCCGGTGGCGTCGAGCAGGGTGAGGTTGACCATCGTCCCGCCGTTCTTCGTCGTCCTGACGTCGCGCTCCGAGCACACGTAGGAGCTCGTCACGGTCTCGCCGTCGACGAGGTCGCTCACGTTGGTCCTGGGCTCGCCCTCGGGGTCGCTCCCGTCTCTCGCCGCCTCGGGCCACGCGTCGCTGAGCTTCATCCGGCCTCCTTGGTCGCGGGCGAGCCTACCAGACCGACGCCGGCGACCGTCGCTGCCGCGCGGGGTGACGTTACCGCCCAGCCGCGCTCAGGCGCCGGCGCTCTTGATCGCCTCGATCTCGGCCTTCTTCTCGTCGACCAGACGCTGCGCGTCGCGGACGCGGGCGATGCCGGGCTCGAGGCCGGGGTGCACCAGCTCGCCCTTGTCGACGAGCTCGAACGCTTCCCGGCCCAGCATCTTCATGGCGTCGTCGACGCCGCCCTGCAGCGACTTGAGCTTGACCTGCGCGGCCCCGACCTTGCCGGCCTTCTCGGCGTCGCCGGCCAGGTCGCCGGCCTTGTCCTTGATGGTGTCGAAGATGCCCATGTCCCCTCCTCGGTCGATCGCATCGGAGCGCGTCACGGCCGGCGCCACCGCAACGCGGGCTCCAGCGGGCACGTATCAGGTACCCGGACCGGGCGGATCGCACGCCACGTCGCGCGGCACCGCGGCGAGCACGGCCAGCAGGACCAGCGCGACCGCGATGGCGAAGACGAACGGCAGCCAGTAGGCGGTCTGGTAGAGCAGCCCGCCGATGAGGGCGCCGCCCGCCATGGGCAGCCCCATGGCCGTGTCGAAGAGCGCGTAGCCCCAGGTGAGCGGCACGGCGCCGAACGAGCGGGCGACCACCCCCGTGGTGACGAAGCGCAGCGCGTCGAAGGCGCCGCAGCAGAACATCGCGAGGCCCCAGACGACGGGCGTCGACCCGCCGATGAGGAGCGCGCTGCCGAGCGCGATCAGCACGAGCACGCCGGCGATGCCGCGCCGGGCGCCGCGCACGTCGGCCACCCGGCCCCAGAAGGGGGTCATGACGGCGGCGCCCGCGGCGGCCAGCGAAGCGTAGACGCCGAGGGCGCCGTAGCCTTGGTGATGCACCTGCGCGAGGTACGGCGTGAGGAACGCCTGGCCCACGTACACGGCGAGGAAGCCGAGGAGGAAGAAGGCCACGTAGCGGCAGAACCGCCGGTTGCGACGGACTTCGGCCAAGGTCCATCGGGCCGCCGCCGTGTGGTCGGGCGTGTCGGCGAGCAGCGATGCGACGGCCGCGGAAGCGACGTAGAACGCGGTGCTCAACGCGAACACCAGGCGCATGCCGAACGTGTCCGCGAGGTAGCCGCCGAGGAGGGGGGAGACGATCAGGCCGATCGGCAGGCTGCTGTAGACGAGGGTCTGGTTGCGCGCCACGCGACCCTCGTCCGAGCGCAAGAAGACGTATGCCTTCATGGCCGGATTGTTGGCCATCGAGAGCCCCGTCAGCGCGAGGCCGGGGATGAGCCATTCCCAGGTCGGTGCGGCGAGATAGAAGAGAGAGGCCGGTACGGCCAGCCACCAGACGACCGCGATGACGGGCTTGAGCCGGAAGCGGTCCGCGGCCCAGGCCCCGGGCAGGCTGCTGGCTGCCGTCGACGCGAGCAGGACGGCGGTGAGCACGCCGATGTCGAAGCGCGAGGCGCCCAGCTCGAGGGCGTAGACGAACAGGAGCTGGTAATAGAGGCCCAAGCCGAACGCGTAGAGCAGGATGGCCGTGGCCATGAGCTTGAGGTCACGGTCGAGTCCGGTCAGGGGGCGTCTCCTCGTGGCGATGGGGGCTCGCGGGAATCCTATCAGTGCGTACCGGTGGCGATCGGCCGAGGGATGGGTCAAGCTGTGCGGGCAATGAAGCGATCGATGGAGCGCCGTGATGGGTGAGACAGACGCGCGAGATCCGCTGCAGCTCGGCGGCATGGCGCTGCGCGACGGCGTCCTGCTGCAGAGCCCCGCCTACTGGGCGGCGGCGGTGCGCGACGACGACGGCGGCATCCAGGTGAGTTCGGGCCGCAAGGGGCAGCTCCCCGGGCGCGAGCGTCTGCAGCGCGTGCCGTTCGCGCGCGGGCTCGTGCGCCTCGGCGAAGCGCTCGCCGTGCTTCCCGCGGTGCGCCGCGCGACCGGCGGGCCGGTGCTGCCCCAGGAGGACCCGCGCCTGCTGGCGGCATCCGTCGGCAGCGCCGCCGCCACGGTGGCGCTGCGCCGCGTCGGGGGTCGCGCGCCGGTCGTTCGCGAACTCGTCGTCGCCGGCGTCTCGTTGCTGCCCGTGTTCCTCGCGCTGCGGGACTCGAAGCTCTCGCGCTACCACGGCGCGGAGCACAAGAGCGTCGCCGCCTTCGAGGGTGGCGCGGTCGACGACGCATCACTGCACGACGCCGCCCGCGAGCACGCCCGCTGCGGGACCAACCTCGTCGCGCCGCTGGTGGTGACGAACATCGTCGCCGGCCTGTTGCTGCGCGCCGCCGGCAAGGAGCGCCAGCCGCTCGCGACGCTCGTCGCCAGCCTGGTCTCGCTGGGGACGGCGATGGAGGTCTTCTCGTGGATGGCCCGGCATCAGGGGCATCCGCTGGCGGGCGCGCTCGGCCGGCCGGGCATCGAGCTCCAGCGCCTCTTCACGACCAGCGAGCCCAGCGACGACCAGCTCGACGTGGCGCATGCCGCCTTGCAGGAGCTCCTGCGTCTCGAGGGTCGCGCCGCGGAGCCGTCCGCAGCCTGACGTGCGGGGTCAGTCGGCCGGCTGACGCTCGGCGAGCCGTTTGGCGCGGCGCGCCTGCGCCTCCTCGTACCAGCGCTTCTGCTGCGCCGAGCGCGGCGTCAACCGGGGAACCCGGATGGGCAGTCCGTTGTCGCCCAAGGCCACGAACACGAGGTAGGCCGAGGCACAGTGCGTGATGACGCCGGTGCTCAGGTCTTCGGCCTCGACGCGGACCCCCACCTCCATCGACTTGGTGCCCGCGTAGTTCATGTTGGCCTTGAGCGTGATGAGGTTGCCGACCTGCACGGGGTAGTGGAAGTCGATGCGGTCGATCGCGGCGGTGACCACGAGCGTGCGGCAGAACTGGAACGCGCACGTGCCCGCCGCCTCGTCGATGAGCTTCATGATGACGCCGCCGTGGATGTTGCCCATGAAGTTGGCGTCGGCCGGCATCATGAGGGACGAGAGGACGACGCTGGTCTGGGTGCCTCGGGGGCGCTGCTGGGGCATTAGCTCCGGGGGGTCGGGTTTGGCTGGATGCGGAGGAGCGGCCGGGGCCGCGTCCCGTCAGACGTCGAAGTCGCCGGGGAGGCGGCGCCGGCGACGGTCGCGGGTGGCGCGCTCACCGCCGTGGGTGCGGTCCTTGCGCCGCTCGCTGTGACGCCGGTCCATGATGACCTTTACGTTCGGGTTGTCACTGTAGTGCTCCACGAGCCGGAGGTATGCCTCTTCGCCGAGCTCGGGCGGCACCACGCAGTAGATCATCTCGCTCTCCCTCCCAGACAGCCCCACTCTAGCAAATGCCGTCGGCAGGCCGCCAGAGCGAAACGGCTCCCCGGAGGGGTGAAGGGAAAGGGGCGCGACAAAGGGGGAGGGCCGGGACCATCCGTGACGCCTGCTCTCGCAGGTCGTCCCGGGCGATCCCGGCCCTCTGAAGGGGGTACCGGTCTCTTCATCGGCACCCACGGAGAAACCTTTAGCGATTCCCAGAAGTCTGCCGAATCCGACAAAGGCTCCGCTTTGATAGGCTCGTACGCGCCGCGGGCGGCCAGCTGTCCGGCGGCATCCTGGAGGGCGGAGGAAAGGTGGTCCCGCGATGTTCCCGCGCTACGACGACATCGTCGCCGGCGTGCCGGCGTACGAGCGGTACCTGCCCCTCGAGGCGCTGGAGGCGTCGACCGACCGCCTCATCGCCGCGCACCCCGCCGTCAAGGTCTGGCGCGCGGGCGCGTCGCGCAGCGGGCACGAGATCCGCTGCCTCGAGGTCGGCGGAGGGCCTCTGCGCGCCGCTCTTGTCGGCGCCCCGCACCCCGAAGAGCCCATCGGGACCCTGATGCTCGAGTACCTCCTGCCGCTGCTGGCCGAGACCGACCTGGCCGACCGGCTGGGCTTCTCGTTCTCGGTCGTGAAGGTCTGCGATCCCGACGGCATGCGGCTCAACGAGGACTGGTTCGCCGAGCCGGGCGACCTCGCCGGCTTCCTGCTCCGCCAGTACCGGCCGCCGTTCGTCGAGCAGTTCGAGTGGACGTTCCCCTTCGACTACAAGCGGTACGCGTTCGCCAGGCCCCTGCCGGAGGCGCGCGCGGTCATGGAGGTCGTCGGCCGCGCGCCGCTCGACCTCTACATGGGCCTGCACAACAGCCACTGCAGCGGCGCCTACTTCTACGTCTCGCACGACGATCCCAAGCTCACCGACGAGCTCGCCGCGGTGCTCGCGGCAGCGGGGCTGCCGCCTCACCGCGGCGAGCCCGAGATGCCCTACCTCAACGCCTTCGGCGATGCCGTCCTCGAGGCGTTCGACCTCTCCGACGACTACGAGTACTTCGCCCGCTACGGCGTCGAGCCGGCCGTCGCCTTGCAGGGCGGCACCTCGAGCGACGCCTACGCGGAGGCCGTGTGGGACTGCTTCACGCTCGTCGCCGAGGTGCCGTTCTTCACGAGCGCGAAGGCCGCCGACCTGAGCCCGGCGGGCGTGACCCGGGGCGAGGCCGTCAGGCGCGGCATCGAGATGGAGCGCGAGTACGCCGCCTGGCTGCACGAGCGCTACGTCGAGGCGGCGAGCGAGCTCACCGGCGAGTCGCCCTGGCAGCGGTCCTTGCACGCCTATCTGGTGGGCAGCAACGACGACCTGCGGGCCGAGGCCGAGATGGTCGCCCGCGAGCCTCAGTTCGCGGAGGAGGCGACGGTCGCCCAGCTCTTCAGCTCGGTCTATCTGCGCGAGCTCGATGTGCTCTCCCGCGTCGGGCACCTTGCGAGCATGGCCGCCGCCGAGACGCGGCAGACCGACAGGCTTGCCGCGGTCCAGGCGGCGGCCGAGGACAGGGTGCGGACGCGCGCCTCGCGCCTCGCGTCCGCCGGAGCGATCGAGCCCGTGCCGGTGCGCACGCTGGTGCAGGCGCAGCTCGCCGCGCTTCTCTGCACCCTCGACGCAGTACGCGAGCGGTTCCGCCCGGCGCACCCCCGCCCGCCGGCGCCGCGCGTCTAGCCGCTTCGGGCGCGCGGCGCCTCCCGGCGCGGCGCGAGGCCCGCGAGCTCGCCGCCGTCCCTGCCGGCGCAGCCTGCGCCTAGACGGTTCTCCTAGTGTCGCCTCTTATGGATACGCGTGCGCGTGCCGATACTCGCAGGAGTACGAACAGGAGCGTCGCCCGTGCGTGGACACGCGGCCGTCAAGAGTCATCACGAGATCGCCTGCGAGGTGGGGGCCGCCCTCACCTCCAGTCTCGCGCTGGAAGAGGTCCTGGGGAGCGTGGCTCGCCGCATCGCCGAGGCGCTCGACGTCTGGGAGTGCGACATCTACGAGTACTACCCCGACAGCGAGACCATCGTGGCCACGACGGCCTGGGCGCGCGAGATGACGCAGGAGGACCACGACTGGATCGGCACCGCATGGTCGCTGGCCGATCGTCCGAGCTACCATCGGGTCCTGCTCGAAGGCGCCACCGACGAGAGCTACGACGACACCGAGGGCACCGACGCGCTCGACCGCCAGCTCATGGAGGAGTGGGGCGAGCTGGCGACGATGTCGGTGCCGCTGGTCTTCGAGGATCGCGTGATCGGGTGCTTCACGCTCATCGAGAAGCGCGAGGTCCGGCACTTCACGGCGGACGACAAGGAACTCGTCCGGCTGCTCTCGATCCCTGCGGCCGTCGCGGTCAACAACGCCCGCCTCTATCGTCGTGAGGAGGACCAGGCGCGTCATCTGGCGTCGCTGCTTGACTCCAGCCGGACCCTGACGTCGGCCGTCGTCCTCGAGGACATCCTCAACGTCGTCTGCCGCGAGGCGGCCTCGGCGCTCGAGACCGCCGAGGCCGTGATCTACGAGTACGTCGCGGAGCGCGAGGTCTTCGTGTTCCGCGCCATCTACCAGGCCGAGCCGAGCGAGGACGCGCAAGCACAGATCGGCGCCGAGTACGATGTCGACGAGCGGCCTGGTGATCGCGAGATGCTGCATTCAGGAGCGATCGTCGAGGACCGCGTCTCGGATCCCTCGCTTGATCCCTTCGTCCGCGAGGCCATGACAGATTGGGGCGAGAGAACGTGCCTCAACGTGCCGATGCTCTTCGAGGGGACGCCGGTCGGCGAGTTGATCCTCATCGAGGCCGATCGCGAACGGCATTTCTCGCCGGACGAGACAGAGCTGGCGAGGGCCCTCGGCGAACAGGCCGCCGTGGCCATCGTCCACGCACGCTTCCACCGCGAGCAGGAGGAGCAGAACCGCCGGCTCCTGGCCTTGCTCGAGACGAGCCGCTCGCTGGCGGCGTCACTCGACGTCGAGGCCGTCCTCCACGACACGTGCGCTGCCATCTCGGAGCTCTTCGCGGCGCCGGACGAGGGCGTCACGGTGTCGCTCGGAGCGAGGGCCGACGGCGACGGTGAAGAGCAGGACGAACTGCGTCGGACCGCGGTCGCCGACCGCCGCCCGGCGCAGGAATCCGGAGCCGACGGCGTCCGCCTGGTCGCTCCGCTCACGGCCGGCGACGAGGTCGAAGGCTGTGTCGAGGTCGCGGTCGCCGGCCGGGGCCCCTTCGACGCCGAGGACGTCGAGATGGTCCAGATCCTCGCGAGCCAGGCGACCGCGGCGCTCGCCAACGCGCGCCTCTACCGGACCGTGCAGGAGCAGGCGATCACCGACGGCCTCACCGGTCTGTACAACCACCGCTACTTCTACGAGCGGCTCGCGCAGGAGTCCGCCCGCGCCCAGCGCTATGGTCTGCCCCTCTCGCTGCTCATGCTCGACATCGACGACTTCAAAGCCTTCAACGATCAGTACGGCCACCCGGCCGGCGACCTGGTGTTGGCGCAGGTGGGCCGGCTGCTCGCGACGCAGTTGCGACGCGATGTGGACGTGGCCGCGCGGTACGGGGGCGAGGAGTTCGCCGTGATCCTGCCCAACACGGCGCGCGAGGGTGCCGAGGTCGTCGGCGACCGCATCGTCCGGGAGATCGCCGCGCTCGACGGCCTGCTCGCCGTCGAGGCGTGGCCGCCTCCCGGGACCCGGCGCTGCCGTCAGAGCGGGGCGAGGGCGCGCGCATCGTCGGCGAACGCATCCGCCGGGTCGTCGAGGCCGCGTCGGTGGCCGGCGGTCGGCGCCGTCGGTGTGACGGTGAGCGTCGGTGTGGCCGCCCACCCCGGCGCCGCGGACCCGGACGAGCTCGTCAGGGAGGCGGACAAGGCCCTCTATCTGGCCAAGCGCATGGGCAAGAACCGCGTCGAGGTGTTCGGTGACTAGCGGCCGCGCCGGGCTCTACGAGACCGTGCTCGAGGTCGGCGCCACGCTGACGGGCTCCCTGGACCTCGAGCGCGTGCTTGCCACCATCGCGCGACAGGTCGGTGAGGCGCTCGACGTCCAGTACTGCGACATCCACGAGTACGACGCGGCGAACGACACGATGACCTGTGCAGCGGAGTGGACGCCGCTGCCCGACCCCGACGAAGAGGCCTACGTGGGCACCGTCGTGCCAATCGACGAACGTGACGGCGTCCGGGCGGTGCTCGAGGACGGCGTCCTGCTCGAGGAGTACGTCGATGACGCGGCCCTCCGCGAGGGGGAGCGCGATCTCATGCTGCGGTGGGGAGAGCTCGCCAGCCTCGAGGCGCCGCTCGTGTATGGCGACGAGGTACTGGGCGTGCTCTGCGTCGCCGAGCGCGAGCGCCGCGAACGCCGTTTCAGCGCCGAGGACAAGCACCTGCTCGAGCTCCTCGCCGGCCCGGCGGCGATCGCGATGCGCAACGCGCGTGCCTATCGCGACCGGGCCGAGCACACGCGGCGCCTCGCGGCCGTCTTGGCCGCGACCCTGGCCATCACCGCGACGATGGACCTCGACGAGGTCCTCAGCAGCGTGGGCCGCGCCGTGGCCGAGGTCGCCGACGTGTCGCAGAGCGTCATCTACGAGTACGAGTCCGCGACCGACAGCATCGTCTATCGCGCACTCCACGAGCGCTTCGCCCCGCCGGATGTCGAGCCGGACGACGAGCTCGGCACCAAGTACGCCCTCGACGCCTACCCCGGAGACCGGGCGATCCTCGCCGGCGGCACCGTCGTCGTGGAGCACGCGTCCGACCCGGAACTGCCCGACGACCGCAAGGCATCGATGACGGCGTGGGATGAGAAGACCGTGCTCAGCGTGCCGCTCGCCTTCCGCGGCGAGCCGGTCGGTATCCTGCGCCTGTACGACATGGTGGAGGAGCGGCCGTTCGAACTGGAGGAGATCGAGCTCATCAGAAGCATGGGAGAGCTCGCCAGCGCGGCACTGCACAACGCCCGCCTCTACCGCGCCCGCAAGGTCCAGAGTGCGCGGCTGCTCGGGCTGTTCGACACCAGTCGCGCTCTGAGCTCGACCTTCGACCCCGGGGCCGTGGCGGAGGCAGTGGTTCAAGGCGCGCGGCAGCTCTTCGTCGACGGGGCCGAGGCCGACGTCTGGCTGCGCGTCGGCGGCGGCGGTTTCACCCCCGCCGGCGCGGCCGGCGAGGACCTGGGGGCCGGCCCGCAAGCGGCGGCGTCCGCGGTCGAGCCTCCGGCTGTGGCCCGCGAGGCGCTCGACGCGCTGCGCCCGGCCCAGGTCGTCGACGTGACCGGCTCGTCTCTCGTCGTGCCGCTGGTCGCCAAGGGCCGCGCCGAGGGCTTCATCCGTGTCGCGGTCCCGGGCAGGCGGGCCTTCCTCGTCGGCGAGATCGAGGCGCTGCAGGTGCTTGCCAACCAGGCGGCGGTCGCGCTGGCGAACGCGAGCCTGTACCGGCAGGTCCAGGAGCAGGCCGTCCGCGACGGCCTCACCGGGCTCTACAACCACCGCCACTTCCAGGAGCGGCTGGATCAGGAGTGCAAGCGGGCGTGGCGGTATGGACTTCCTCTCTCGCTGCTGATGATCGACGTCGACGACTTCAAACGCTTCAACGACGAGCACGGGCACCAAATGGGGGACGAGGTACTCCGTGAGGTAGGACGTGTCCTCGCCGACTCGATCCGCCGTGGGGTGGACATCCCGGCGCGCTACGGTGGCGAGGAGTTCGCCGTGATCCTTCCGCATACGACGGTCTCGGGCGCGCAGTGCGTGGGCCGCCGCGTGTGCAGCAAGCTCGAGGGTCTCGACGAGGAACTGCCGCCGCCCGGCGCCGGCGCCGCGATCGTCGGCGAGCGCCTGCGCGAGGCGGTCGCCACGCAGGCGTTCGCCGGACGCGGCGGTCGCCGATACGCGCACGTCACGGTGAGCGTCGGGGTCGCCGCCTTCGGCCAGGGTAAGCCCGAGGCCGCCGAGCTCGTCGGCAACGCCGACAAGGCGCTCTACGCGGCCAAGCGTTCCGGCAAGAACCGGACCGAGGTCTTCGAGGATTCGGCGTCGCCGGACGCGGAGGACGCGTGACCCAGGTCAGCGACAAGCGCGATCAACTGGAACTCGCGCTCGAGGTGGGCGCCGCCGTGTCGTCGAGCCTCGAGCTCGACGACGTGCTGTCGACCATCGCCCGTCGCCTGACCGAGCTCTTCGACGTCTGGGAGTGCAATGTCTACGAGTACAGGCCGCTCGAGGGAAGGCTCCTCGCGACGGCCTTGTGGGCGCGCGAGATCACGGCCGCGGACCGGTCCTGGATAGGGACGGCGGTGGACATCGCCGAGCGGCCCACGTTTCGCGAGCTCATCGAGACCGGCGGCGTCCATGAGTTCCAGCTCGACGACCAGGGTCTCGACCCGGCTCACCTGCGGGAGATGCAGCAGTGGCACGAGCACACCAACCTGTCGGCGCCGCTCATCTTCAACGACGAGGCGATCGGGCTGCTCACGCTTGTCGAGAAGCGTACGCGGCGCTGCTTCACCCTGGAGGAGCACAGGCTGCTTGCACAGCTCGCCGTGCCGGCTGCCGTCGCGATCCACAACGCGCGCATGTTCCGCCGGGAGGCGCAGCAGAACCGGCGGCTGCGCGCGCTGGTCGACGCCGGTCGCGCCATCTCCTCGACGCTTGACCTGGACGAGCTTCTGCAGACGGTCGCGCGGGCGGCGGCCGAAGCCCTGGGGACGACGGAGTGCGCCATCGACTCGTACGACGCCGAGAGCGAGACCATCAGTATCGCCGCCTTCTACCAGCGCACCCCCGGCAAGGACGACAGGGACTGGGTCGGCCGGTCCTACTCGCTGCGGGACTTCCCCAGCGACCGTGCCACTCTCTACGGCGGCCGGATACAGGAGGAGCAGATCTCCGACCCGACGCTGGACGAGGCGAACCGCCGCTCCATGATCGAGAACGGGGAGAAGACGATCATGAGCGTCCCGCTCGAGGACGAAGGCCGGCCGATCGGCCTGCTCGTCTTCGTCGAGACCGAAGCCGAGCGGCACTTCACGAGCGACGAGCGCGAGATCGCCGGAGCGCTGGCCGAGCAGGCGGCGATCGCGATGCGCAACGCCCAGGTCCTTCAGCGCCTCGAGGAGCAGAACCGGCGCCTCGACTCGCTGCTCCAGTCGACGAAGGCGATCACCTCCACCGTCGACCTCGAGGAGGTGCTGCAGACTGTCGCCCGCACGGCGGCGGAGGCCCTGGACTGCCAGCAGTGCCAGATCCAGGAGTTCGACGCCGGCGCGAACACCGTCACGGTGTCGGCGATGTACATGCGCGAGCCCGACCCCGCCGCTCTCGAGTCGCTGCACGAGACGTTCACGCTCGACGATGAACCGGAGGAACGGGCGATCATCGACGGCAAGGTCCCCGTCGAGCAGATCGCCTCCGACCCCGACGTCACGCCCGGGGCGCGGATCTCCTTCGAGAAGTTCGGCGACAAGGCCTACTTGAACGTGCCGCTGGTGTTCAACGACGAGCCGTACGGTCTGCTCGTGCTCATCGAGACGGAGCGCGAGCGACGGTTCACGCCCGAGGAACTCGAACTGGCGGAGGCGCTGGCGGAGCAGGCCGCGGTGGCGATCGAGCACGCCCGTCTGTACCGCGTCAGCGAGCAGCGGGCGATCACCGACGGCCTCACCGGCCTGTACAACCACCGCTACTTCTACGAGCGTCTCGGCCAGGAGGTCGCAAGGGCGCAGCGGTATGGCTCACCGGTGTCACTGCTGATGGTCGACATCGACGACTTCAAGGCCTTCAACGACAGCCGCGGTCACGTCGCCGGCGACGAGGTGCTGCGCGCCGTCGCCGGCATCCTCGGCGCGGCCCTGCGCCGCGACATCGACATCGCGGCCCGCTACGGCGGCGAGGAGTTCGCGATCATCCTCCCCAACACGCCGCTCGACGGCGCGGCCGATCCGCAGCTCGCGATGCCGGTGCCTGCCGAGACCGGGACCGTCGAAGGCGAGACCGCTCCGCTCGAGCCGGCTCCGGGCAACTTTGACGGCGCCGAGGCGGTCGCGGAGCGTGTGCGGGCGCGGTTCGAGCGCGCCTGCCTCGTCGGCATCACCGGGCGTCCGGGCACCTGCCTCACGGTGAGCGTCGGCGTGGCCTCGTTCCCCGGCCTCAGCGATACGGTCGAGGAGCTGGTCCGCAATGCCGACGCGGCGCTGTACAAGGCCAAGCGCGGCGGCAAGAACCGGGTCGAGGCGTACGGGTAGACGAGGCCGGCGGGCGGAGCCGGCCCGGCCGAGGCCGCGAGGACGCCGCGCGGCGCGTGTCAGTCGCCGGCGAGGGCGGCCAACTCGTCGAGCTGGCCGGGGTCGCCGGCGATCACCATCGCCGCCGCCCCCTCCACGCGTCCCGCCATCGCGGCGACGAAGTGCCGCGCCACGAGCAGCTTGCGGGCGTCCCCCTGCGCGTCGCGCAGCAGCAGGTAGCCGCAGGTCACGTCGATCGCCATCTCCACCAGACGCCGGCTGTGGAAGTCGCGGTAGCGCGTGTCGTCGAGCGCGCGGACGTGGTCGATCGCGGCCTGGAGGCGTGCGCGGGCGTGGCGCACGCGCGCCAGGAGCTCCGGCGTGCGCGCGTAGTCGCCGGCGTCGTAGTGGTCGAGCCGGTCTGAGAGCGTCCCCGAGAGCACGCCGCCGATCGCGGCGACGACCTGGAGCTGCGTCGTCCCCTCGTAGATGTTGGTGATGCGGGCGTCGCGGGCGTGACGCTCCACGGCGAAGTCGCGCATGTAGCCCGAGCCGCCGTGCACCTGCAGCGAGTCGTAGGTCACCTGGTTGGCCATCTCGGTGCAGCAGGCCTTGGCGAGCGGGGTGTAGAGGCTCGCGAGCCGGTTGAAGCGCTTGAGCTCGGCGCGCAGGTCCTTGATCTCCGCGGCCGCGCTCTCGGGCGCGTCGCCGCCGGCCAGTTGCGCGATGCGGTGCTCGAGCCCTTCCTTGAGATCGACGATCAGCGCGGTCTCGTAGAGCAGGGCGCGCGCCGCCTCGACGCTCACCCTCATGTCGGCCAGCATGGCCGCGACCGGGGTGAGCGTCGCGATCGGCGCGCCGAACTGCACGCGCTCGCCGGCATACTTCACAGCGGCGCGGCAGGCGGCCTCGGCGATGCCCTGCGCCTGCGCCGCGATCGCCAGCCGGGCGCCGTTCATGAGGCTCATGACGTAGGTCGTGAGCCCCCGCCGGCGCTCGCCGACGAGCAGCGCCGGCGCGTCGTCGAACTGCAGCTCGCAGGTCGGCGAGCCGTGGATGCCGAGCTTGTCCTCGAGGCGCCGGATTCGCATGTGCTCGTCGCGCTCGTAGAGGAACATCGAGAGGCCGCGGGCGTCGGTCGTCCCCTCCTCCGAACGCGCGAGGACGAGGCTGATGCGGCCGCAGCCGTTGGTGATGAAGCGCTTGACGCCGTTGAGCCGCCACGTGCCGTCCTCGGCCGGGGTCGCCTTGAGCTGGACGTTCTGCAGGTCGCTGCCGGCCTCGGGCTCGGTCAGCGCCATCGAGCCCGTGACCTCGCCGCTGGCGAAGCGCGGCAGGTAGGCCGCCTTCATCTCGTCGGAGGCGAACTTGTTGACCGTCTCGGCGATGTCCTGGAGGCCGAAGATGTTCATCAGCGCCGGATCGGCGCGCGAGACCATCTCGACGATCATCACCGACACGGTGATGGGGAAGTTGAGGCCGCCGTACTCGCGCGGCAAGGTGATGCCCATGAGGTCGGCCTGGCGCAGGCGCTCGAGCGATTCCGCGATGCCGGGCGCGTAGCAGACCTCGCCGTCGGCGAGCACGCTGCCGGCGCGGTCGACGTCCTCGGCGCGGGGCTCGACGAAGTCGCCGGCGATGTCGCCGACGATCTCGAGCGTGCGCCGGTACGAGTCGAGCGCGTCCTCGTAGTCGCGCGGGGCGTAGGCGAAGTCGCGCGCCTGGGCGTAGTCGTCCTCGCGCCAGGCGACGATGCGCGCCGAGGTCGAGACGGTCGAGCTGGGCGGCGAGGTCCGGGTTGTCGGTGTAGAAGTTGGGCATCAGGCGCCGCCTTCCGCTGCGCTTGCGGCGCCCGCCCCGGCTCCGGTCGCCATCGCGGCGCCCGGCACGGCCGCCGCGCCCTTCGTCCGGTAGGCCTTGATCAGCATCGGGATCACCTTGTGCAGGTCGCCGACGATTCCGTAGTGCGCGACCGCGAAGATCGGCGCGCCGGGGTCGCTGTTGATGGCGAGGATGCGCGCCGACTGGTCCATGCCGGCGCGGTGCTGGACCGAGCCGGAGATGCCGCAGGCGATGTAGAGCTTGGGGCGCACGGTCACGCCGGTCTGCCCGACCTGGTGGTCGTGGGCGATCCAGCCGGCGTCGACCGCGGCGCGCGAGGCGCCGACCACGCCGCCGAGGGCGTCGGCGAGCTGCTCGACGAGGGCGAAGCCCTCGCGCGAGCCGACCCCGACGCCGCCCGAGACGACGATGCGGGCGCCCTTGAGGTCGACCGTCTTCTCCTCCTGGACGCGGCGCACGACGCGCACGGCGAAGTCGGCGTCGGGGAGCAGGATGGGGCCGTCGGCCGCGGCCGCATGGCCGCGCTGGACGGCCACCGTCGACGATCTCGCCGGTCCGCGCCTCGTCCGCCTCAGGCATGACCATGACGCCCTCGCGCACGGTCGCCATCTGCGGCACGTGCTCGGGGCTCACGATCGTCGCGATGATGTTGCCGCCGAAGGCGGGACGGATCTGGTACAGCAGGTCCCGCGTGACGATGCCCTTCATCTCGAGGTCGCCGATGCGCAGGTCGGTGCAGTCGGCGGTCAGGCCGGTGCGCAGGGTGCTGGCGACGCGCGGGCCGAGGTCGCGGCCGGTGGTCGTCGCGCCGTAGAGGACGATCTGCGGCTGATGCCGGCGGACGAGGCCGGCGACGAGGCTCGTGTACGGCATGGCGAGGTACTGCCCGAGATGCTCGTGGTCGGCGAGGTACACGGTGTCGGCGCCGCGGGCGACGAGGGCGGGCGCGAGGGCCTTGACGGCCTCGCCCGCCCCGGCCAGCACGGCGCCGACCTTGACGCCGAGCCGGTCGGCGAGCTCGCGGGCGCGGCCGAGCAGCTCCAGGCTGACCTCGGCCGCGACGCCGTCGCGCTGCTCGACGAAGACCCAGACGTCGCCGGCCCCGGGGCCGTGCGCGACCTGGCCGGTGGTCGCCGGCTTCACCGTCGTCTCCTCGGGCCTGCTAGCCAAGGATGTGCTCCTCGATCAGCTCGTGGACAAGCTCGGCGATGCCGGTCTCGTCAGGCTCGACCATCCGCGCCTCGCTCTGCGCCAGCACGACGCTCTCGATCTCCTTCACGCGTGTGGGCGAGCCGCGCAGGCCGACCAGCTCGCGTTCGGCGCCGACGGCGGCGTGGTCCCACTGCACGACCTTCGCGCGACAGACCGGACGTCCGCCGCGGTCGAGCATGCAGACCTGCGCCTCATTGGCCTCGGGATCAAGGTAGGTGTCGTCGTACTCCGGCAGCGCCTCGGCGGCGATGTCCTTGTAGACCATGACGAGCTTGACGCTCGGCGGCCGCGGGTCGTTGGCCTCGGACGTGATCGTGAGGAGGGCTGGGAGCGTACTCTCGAGGGTCTCGAAGCCGCCCTCGACCGAGCGCGTCGCGACGACGCGGCCCCGACTGACGTCGGCCGCCCTCCGCCTCGCCGCGCCGCCCGCCACGACCTCGTCGATGCGGCTCACGCAGGTGATCTGCGGCACGCCCAGCTTCTCGGCCGTCTGCGGCCCGACCTGGGCGGTGTCGCCGTCGATCGCCTGCCGGCCGCAGAGCACGAGGTCGAACTCGCCGGCCTTCTTGACCGCCTGTGCCAGCGCGTAGCTCGTCGCGAGCGTGTCGGCGGCGGCGAACGCCTTGTCGGTGAGCAGGATGACCTCGTCGGCGCCGCGGAACAGCGATTCGCGCAGGACGGCGACGGCGGCCGGCGGGCCCATGGTGATGACGGTCACGCGTCCGCCGTGGCGGTCCTTCAGTTTGAGCGCCTCTTCGAGCGCGTTCAGGTCCTCGGGGTTGAACACGGTCGGCAGGGCGGCGCGGTTGATGGTGCCGTCCTCCTTCATCGCGTCCCCGGTGACGTTGGCGGTGTCGGGGACCTGCTTGACGAGGACGACGAGGCGCAGCGGCCGTGAGGTATCGGGGGCCGGGGCAGTCATAGGGACGGTACGGTACCAGAAGCGGCGGTGAGCGGCAAAAACGGACGGGGGTCGGCTCGCGGAACGAGATCGCCACAGACAGGGCTGACATCGCGCCGCCACTGTGCGACGCGAGCTCGACGGGCGCGCCGCGCCATGCGCAGATGGGCGAGGGTCCGGGAACCGTGGGCGGAAGATCGCGGTCGGCGCTGAGCGGGCTCGGCGCCCGGCTCGTTCGCCGAGCGCCGCCGTGGCGTAGCATGGCGGCGGCGCCAAGGAGGGGTCGAGGCTTGGGTGTCACGGTTCTGCTGGTCGAGGACGAGCACAACATCGGCGCGCTGGTGCGCACCTACCTCGAGCGCGACGGTCACGTGCGTCGTCTGGGCGCGCAGCGGCGAAGAGGCGCTCGCCGAGCTGACCCGTCACCCGGTCCGCATGGTCCTCCTCGACGTCGGCTGCCCGGCATGACGGCTTCGAGGTCCTGCGCACGCGTGCGGCCGGATTCGCCGTCCCGGTCATCATGCTGACCGCGCGCGACGAGGAGGCCGATCGGGTCGTCGGCCTCGAGCTCGGCGCCGACGACTACGTGCCCAAGCCGTTCAGCCCTCGCGAGCTCGTCGCGCGGGTCAAGGCGGTGTTGCGCCGCACCGAAGGCGCAGCACGCCGCGAGGTGCTCTTCCTCGGCGACGTCGCGGTCGATCTCACAGCGCGCGAAGCTTCCATCGCAGGCGCGCCGGTCGATCTCACGCTCAAGGAGTTCGACCTGCTCGCCTGCTTCGTCCGGCACCCCGGTGTCGTCCTCTCGCGCGAGCGCCTGCTCGAGCTTGTCTGGGACCTCGAGTTCCCCGGCGGCACGCGCACGGTGGACCAGCACGTCGCGCAACTGCGCGCCAAGCTCGGCGGCGCCCTGACGATCGAGACGGTCCGCGGCATCGGCTACAAGGCGGTGCGGTCATGACGTCGAAGCCACACATCCCCGACTCCTTGCGCTCGCTGCGCGCTCGCGTCTTCTTCGCGATCCTGATCGTCGGCATGATCCCGGTCATCGTCGCCGTCGGGTGGCTGGTGTTGTACGAGGCGGCCAACAAGGCGGTACCCGCTGAGGATTCTTACCAGTCCGATGAGCACGGGAGCGCACAGCCCGAACGGCTCCTTCCCCGCGTAGACGCCGCGCAGCCAGTCGCGACATGGCTCGTGCAGCGGGCTGTCGGAGCGATGCGCGGCGATGAGGACGTTCAGGTCGGGGAGCAGCACGGCGGACGTTCAGCGCGCGCGCTTGCGCGGTGTGTCGCGGGCCCCGGCGGCGGGCGCCGCTTCGTTCGCGCCGCCTGAAGATCCGTCGGCGGGGTCACCGGCGGGCGCCGTGAACCGTTCGTACGTGCCGTCGGCCCTGTCGACGCGGTCGGCCAGGGCCGTGTTGCTCGTGAGGTCCACGCCCGGCGCGACGCCGTCGCCACCGACGATGGGGAAGTCGAGCGGCTTGGTAGCGAGCTGATCGCGGCCACGGCTCAGGTGCTCACGCAGCGCATCCTCGATGAGTCCGCTCAGCGTGCGGTGCGTCTCGGCCGCGCGCGTCTTGAACTCGGCCAGGACTCGCGAATCGATCGTCAGCGTGGTCCGCATGAGGTACTCCATGGGCGCCAGTATGGTCGCGAATCATCATAACATCAATGCATCACTAAGTTGACGTTTGCCCACGAACGCGGCGGACTCACAGGCTCGGTGTTGAAGGTCGGCGATGTGCGTGGCGCCCGTCGCAGGAGAGAGGACTCTGGCTTTGGGCGGCCACGGCGGCAAGATGCGGCCCGTCTCCTCCTCTCCTCAACGGTGATCTGCCGTTGACCGGGAGTAGTCTGTGACTGCAGGAGGCCCGGGCGTCGTGACGGACGCGCGTGAGCGCCCAGGAGGGAGGGTGTCCATGGCACATCTGAAGCAGACCACGTACATCAAGGCGTCACCCGATACCTTGAACGACATCGTGCGCGATCCCCATCGCGCCACCGAGTACTGGGTCGGCATGAGCGGGCCACACCGCGCGTTCGGCGACGGCGGCCCGGGGACCAAGGCGGAGTTCACGCTGGAGATGATGGGCAGGCGGCAGCGCCTCATCATGCGTACGGTCGAGGAGAGGCACAACCCCGACGGAAGCACTGACTGGCGGTGGGAGTACGCGGGCGGTATCTCGGGCTCGCTGGCGTGTCATCACGAGCCCCGTGAGGGAGACGTGGAGGCGACCACGGACTTCGAGTACACGTTGGGCGGCGGGGTGTTCGGCAAGCTGTTCGACCGCCTCGTCGTCGAGAAGCGCGTGCGCCGCGACTTCGAGGACAGCCTGGAGAATCTGAAGCTGCTGGCCGAGGCGTCGGTCGCCCGGCCGGTCGCCAAGGCGGCGTGATCGCGCGTCCGGCTGCCGGGGCCTCCTGCTGACGGTCACGGCGGCGCGAGCGGACTGACGCCGACGCCCTGAGCGCCGGCGTCAGTCGACGAGCACGAGAGCGAAGAAGCGGTACTCCGACTCGGGCGTCTGCACGACGTCGATCTGCCAGTCGGCGTTGCGCACCGTGGTGAAGACGTCGACGCCGCAGCCCTCCATCGAGGGTCGCGCCTTCTCCGGGGTCGGGCAGTCCTTGCCCTGCGCGCAGGCGCTGCAGATGTCGCAGGGTCCGGCGCCCATCGTCCACGCCTTGTGGAAGCCGGCGAGGAAGAGCTCGCCCTCGAGCGCGAGGGCGGCGTCGTTGAGGCGCCGCGACTCGGCGTCGGACTTGTCTTCTCCGAAGATCGGTCCGACGCCGAGCAGCACGGCGCGCTTGAACTCGCCCAGCACGCGCTTGGTCTGCTCGACGCTCGGCGCCCCGTTCGGCGGGCACGTCTTGTACACGCCGGGCTCGTCGCAGCCGTAGAGGCACTTGAGGCGCACCCACTCGGCGGCGACCACCTGGTCGGTGCCGATGACCGTCGCCTTGTCAGCGCCCAGCTCGACCGCTCGCTCGCACCACTTCGTCAGGTCGTCCGTCACAGCTCCCCCTTCACATCTCATCCGTCACTCGTCGGATGCCGTCAGGCACTCGGCAGGGACCCATCCGCGGCGGCCGCCGGCGGTCTCGCACCAAAACCAGCCGCCGGCCTCCTCGCGCGCGAGGACGACGTCGCCGGGGGCGACGTCCAGCTCTCGCGCATCGTAGTCGCGGCTCGCGTGCCAGTTGCCGTCCGTCCGCGCCTCGAGGAACGCCTCCGGCACCCAGCCCTCGTGCCCGTCTCGGCCGCTGCACCACACGTACTCCGGCCACGTCGTGTCGCGCCGGCCGACCGTCACCGGGTCGCCGGCGCGCATCGCGATCGGGTCCTCGCGCGACGCCTGATGCTCTCTGACGACCTGCCGTCGTCGGTTCATGGCCGCTGTACGTCAGGAGAGGACGGCGGCTCGCATGGGCGAGCCGCCGTCCTCTCCGCTCCTCACTCCTCGGCGGTCAGTTGCTCGAGCAGGGAACCGGCCGTCTCGTAGGCCTGCATCCCGAGCTCCCCCGAGTATGCCGTCAGCATCGCCTTCGCCGCTCTCGAGTCCTTCTTGTAGAGCTTGAGGACCGCGCGCTCGAAGGCCGCCTGATCGGCGAGCATCTGCGCCTGGAACGGCTGCCACGTGCCGCGGACGGTCGGGATCGTGTCCTTGTAGTGGCTGTTCACGTACGCGTCGAGGTCGCGGAAGGCCCACCAGGCGGATCCCTCGCTTGATCTCGTCCGTCCCGGTCTTGTACGGCTCCGGGACGTCGGTGATGCCCATGTACCAGGGCACGTAGGCGCCGCTGCACGGCGTGCGCATGCTCGTCCAGACGACCGCGCCGATGGGCGCTGGCAGCCAGCCGCGCAGCTGCGTGACCTCGCTCACCTGCGTGTTGGTCCGGCAGATGCTGCGCACCCCGGGCATGGTGTGGGGCGACGAGGCGTAGCCGTTGCTCAGGTCATATTCGGTGCCCTCGAAGTGCCAGCTCATGATGTCCATGAGGTCCCCGGCGCCGATCTCGTCGAGCGAGTCGAGACGCTGCTGGACCATCTCGTGGCGCACGGTGTTGTACGGGTCCACGAGACTCTCGGCCTCGCCGTACACCTCGGCGAAGTTGAACGGCGCGCCGCTCGTGGGGTCGTACCAGCCCTTCTCCACCGCGTAGCCGATGATGTCCGACGACCACATGAAGTCGTGCTTGTTGCCGAAGTCCACCTCGCCGATGCGGAAGCAGTTGGCGATCACCTGCGCCTCGTCGTCGGGCACGCGCTGGGCGACCCACTGACCACCGCGGGCGATGTCGATCCACCAGCCCTCCTTGGCATCGGCGATGCCGAACGAGGTACCGGGGTCGGAGCTCAGCCCGAGGGTCTCGGACAGGTTCCCCATGATCTTCACGGCCTGGCGCGCCGTCTTGGCCTGCAGCGAAGCCAGAAGGTTGAACTCCGTCCAGATGACGCCCCCGGGATGGACTTCCCAGGGATCCTCGGGGTACTCGCGGCTGTAGGTCATGTTGTTGTAGATCGCGACCTGATGGCTGTTCACCCCGCCGATGAAGTCGCCGGGGATGTAGCCCTTGTCCCAGACGCTCGAGCCCATGTAGGCGACGGTGCGCGCGGGCTCAGCGACTGCGCCCCCTGAGTACAGCTCGTAGTCACTGCCCGGCCCGGCCGGCGCCACGACGTAGTGCATCACGACAGTGCCGCTGTCTTCTTCGTTGTGCGAGATGAGGACTGACCCGTCGGCGGTCAGGTCCTTGCCGACGATGATGGTGGTGCAGGCCGCCGCGGTCCCCTGGACCAGGGCCAGCGCTATCAGCAGCGCGATGACGGCGACGGCGACGATGCGAGATCTCACCCCGTGCTCCTTTGTAGCCGTTCCCGGGCCGGGAGGCCCGCTCCCCCTTGGCTGCGGAGCGTCGTGCTGGTCGCCGCCTCCTTCCCGCACGGCTCCGTGGATGCATGTAGCCCATTATGCGATTCGCAGGCGGCCGGCATCAACAGTGGGTCTGGCGAAGCTCGCGCGGAGGCCTGGCGCCGGGGCGGGTATCATACCGACCTATGACTCACCCGATCCTTCGCTTCGCTCCCTCGCCGACCGGCTACCTGCACCTCGGCAGCGCGCGCACGGGTCTCTACAACTACATCTACGCGCGGCAGCACGGCGGCACGCTGATCCTGCGCATCGAAGACACCGACCCCTCACGCAGCACCGACGAGGCGATCGCGCAGATCATCTCGTCGCTCAAGGAGATGGGGCTCGACTGGGACGAGGGGCCGGGCGTGCCGGGGCCCCACGGGCCCTACCGCCAGACCGAGCGCACCGCCATCTACCGCGAGTACGTCGACAAGCTGCTCGCCAGTAGGCACCTGTACCCGTGCTTCTGCAGCGCCGAGGAGCTCGAGGCCGAGCGCCAGAAGGCGCAGGCCGAGAAGCGGAACTGGGTGTACTCGGGGAAGTGCCGCGGGCTCGGCGCCGACGAAGTCGAGCGTCGCAGGGCGGCAGGGGAGCCGTGGACCCTGCGCTTCAAGGTCCCTCCCGGCAAGACGGTCTTCGAGGACCTCATCCGCGAGCCGGTCGAAGTCGAGAACGACCTCATCGGCGACTTCATCGTCCAGCGCTCGGACGGCACCGTCGTCTACAACCTCGCCGTCGTGGTCGACGATGTCACCATGGACGTCACGCACGTGATCCGCGGCGACGACCACCTCAGCAACACGCCCAAGCAGATCGTCATCTACGAGGCGCTCGGCGCGCCGGTGCCCAAGTTCCTCCACATGCCGCTGCTCTTCGGCACCGACCGCAAGAAGCTCAGCAAGCGGCACGGCGCCACCAAGCTCGAGCAGCTCACGGCGCAAGGCCTGCTCGTCGAGGTCGTGCGCAACTACCTCTGCTTCCTGAGCACCGAGTTCGACGAGAGCATGATCACCTGGACGCTCGAGGACCTGACGCGCGACTTCGATGTCGAGAAGCTCAGCCCGAGCCCGTCGATCTTCGACCCCGACAAGCTGCGCTGGATGAACGGGCAGTTCATCCGGCAGATGAGCGACGAGCAGCTCGGCGAGCGGCTCGTCGCCTACCTGACGCGGGTCGGCTTCTACGGCGAGCCGGCGGCGGTCGAGAAGGTGGCGGCGGAGGGGCCGCAGGCCCTGGCCGCCGCCGTTGAGAACGCCGAGACGGCGCACCAGTCGGCGACAGCGCCGACGGCCGAGCAGGCGAAGCTGACGAAGGCGGTCGCTCCGCTGGTGCGCGAGAAGATCGACGTGCTCGCCGACTTCATCCCGATGGCCGGCTTCTTCTTCCGCCCGCTCGCCTTCACCGACGAGGCGCGGGAGCGGCTCGCCGGCACGCCCGGGGCGGCGGCAACGCTTGCGCGCGCCGCCGCCGACCTGCGCGCTGTCGAGCCATGGTCCGTAGAGACGATCGAGGCGCTGGTGCGCGACCTGCCGGCGCTGCTCGAGGTCAAGCCCAAGGCGGTGTTCGCCGCGCTGCGCCTCGGTATGAGCGGCCAAGCCGTCACGCCGGGCCTCTTCGAGAGCCTCTGGGCGCTCGGCCGCGACGAGGCCGTCGCGCGGCTCGAGCAAGCCGCTGGGCTCGCCGGCTGAACCGGCGCGTCGCCAGGGCTCGCCGAACCAGCCTACGCCGCGGCCACCGATCCGGCCTAGCCGCGCAACAGGACCGAGGGCAGATCCGCGAGCGCGTGGATCTCGGCGTCTGAGGCCGACCGCTTCCCGGGCAGAGAGGTGCGATCCGGATTGAACCAGACCGCTTCCAGGCCAGCTGACCACGCGCCCACCACGTCGTTCTCGAAGTTGTCGCCGACCATGACGACGTGGTCGGCGCCAGCGGCGGCTCGCCGTTCGCGGCCGCGTCGGCGCGCAGGGCCTCGAGCACGGCGGCGTAGAAGGCCGGGTCCGGCTTGCGCGCTCCGAGGTCGCGCGACGAGAAGACGCGGTCGATGAAGCGCGCCAGCCCCACCCGGCCCAGCGCCGCCATCACCTCTGCGGCGCCTGAATCGTCGGCGTTCGTCGCCACGCAGAGGCGATAGCGGCCGTGCAGCGCCGCCAGCGCCTCGGCGGCGCCGGGCACGGCGGCGACCCGCGGCCACTCCGCCATCGATCCCGGCCGCCCGTCGTCGACCATCAGCGTGTTGCCCCAGTCGAAGAGGACGACGCGGACGGAGGCAGCAGCGTCCGAGGCCACCGTCCCTGCATCCCGCGCCTGGGGGTACGCCGCGGAGGGCGGCGTCTCTCTCTGCAGCGCGACAGCCAGAATCGCGCCGATCCCGAGGGCCAGAGCAACACCCGCCGCCCATCCTCCGACGACGTCGGAGGGCCAGTGGGCGCCGAGGTAGACGCGTGAAAGACCGATGAGCAGGGTCCACGCGATCGCGCCCGCGAGGGCGAGCCGTCGCCACCGCGTCGGCCAGGCGACCATGGCCAGTGCCAGGGAGAGGCTTGCCGCCGCCATGGCGTGGCCGCTCGGGAACCCGTGGCCGGAGAACTGCTTCACCGCAAGGTCGGCCTCGGGACGAGGGAGCCCGAAGAGGGACTTCAGCGCCGGGTCGATGAGGGCTTCGGCGATGACGCAGAGCGCCACGAGCAGCGCGGCCCAGCGACGACCGGAACGCAGCAGGAGGGCGACGACGAGGATCGTCAGCGGCGCGATCACGACCCAGGAGCCGAGGACGGCGAGGAGCTGGGAGACGCTGGTCAGGCCGGCGGTACGGTGGCCGTCGACCCAGGTGAGGATGCGCTCGTCCAATGAGCGCGGCGAATGGAGCGCGAGTGCGGCGGCGACGACGAAGACGAGCGCCGCCGCGCTGGCACCGACGAGCAGGACGCGCCGGCTCACGGGCGTCCGGGCGCTGTGCGCCTCCATCAGCAGCCGGCGCAGATGAGGCCGCCGAGGGCCGCGGGCAGCTCGTCGAAGTGGCGCACGACGAGGTCGGCCGTGGAGCGCCCGGAGTCGCGGTTGTTGGCGCCGACGAAGTGGACGGCCATCATGCCGGCGGCCTGGGCGCCGGCGATGTCGGTGCGCTGCATGTCGCCGACGTGCGCCGCCTCGCCGGCGCGCACGCCGAGCTGCGCCAGCGTGTGCTTGAACACGCGAACGTCAGGCTTGCACATGCCGTGCTCGTCGGAGAAGAAGAGGTAGCTGAACGGCTCGAGCATCCCGTGGCGGGAGAGGAGCTTGGTGAGCACGCTTCCCGGCGAGTAGCCGGTGTCGCACACGACGGCCAGCCTGTAACGCTCGGCCAGCGTCGTCAGCGCGCCGACCGCCCCGGCGACGGGCTCGGGTGGCACTTCGAGGATGAGCTGCTCGAAGTGCTCGACGGTGCGCGCGAAGCGGTCTTCGGGGAGGCGGACGCCGAGCGCCGCGAGCGTCGCCTCCGTCGTCTCGCTCGCCGGCGGCGTGCGCTGCTCGTCGTGCCAGATGAGGTCGAAGTAGTCGAAGCCGGCGCGCAGCGCGTCGGCGATCGCGCCATCAGTGGGATGCGCGCCGAGCGCGTCGAGCTCGGCGCGCAGCCAGGCCGCGCGCCGATGCTCGCGCTCGCGCCCGCGATGGTCGACGAAGAGGGTGTTCCAGAAGTCGAGAGTGACGGCGCGCAGCATCGTGCCCGTAGCGTAGCAGAGGGCGGCTCGGCTCTGGGCGGGGCGGGCGCTCTCGCGCCCCCGCCCGCCCCGTGACGCCGCCCCTATGGCACGGTACGCTTGCGCCATGGCACATCAGGAGTCGAAGAAGGCCGTCATCGCGGCGATCATCGGCAACGCCGCGATCGCCGTCATCAAGTTCGTCGCCGGCACCATCACCGGCAGCTCGGCCATGCTCTCCGAGGGCATCCACTCCCTCGTCGACACCGGCAACGGCGCCCTGCTCTTCCTCGGCATCAAGCGCAGCTCGCGGCCGCCCAGCGCCACGCACCCGTTCGGCTACGGCAAGGAGCTCTACTTCTGGAGCCTGATCGTCGCGATCAGCATCTTCGGCATCGGCGGCGGCATGTCCATCTACGAGGGCATCCTGCACATCCAGCACCCCAGCGAGCTGACGAACCCGACCATCAACTACATCGTCCTTGGTCTGGCGATGATCTTCGAGAGCATCTCGTTCACGGTCGCCTACCGGGCGTTCAGGACGATGAAGGGCGACCGGCGCGCGCTCAGCGCCATCCACCATGGCAAGGACCCGAGCCTCTTCACGGTGCTCTTCGAGGACTCGGCGGCGCTGGCCGGCCTGGTCGTCGCCTTCGTCGGCATCTTCCTCGCCCACGAGCTCGAGAACCCCTACATCGACGGCGCGGCCTCGATCGTCATCGGCAGCATCCTCTGCGTCGTCGCCGTCTGGCTCGCCTGGGAGAGCAAGGGCCTGCTCGTCGGCGAGAGCGCCGACCCGCACCTTGTCGACGACGTGCGCCGCTTCGCCGGTGACGACCCGGTCGTCACCGGGGTCGGCGCCGTGCTCACCATGCACCTCGGCCCCGAGGAGGTCCTGCTCAACCTCGAGGTCGAGTTCGCGCCGGGGACGGGCGCCGAGGAGATCCACGCCGCGATCCACCGCATCGAGGAGCGCATCACGGCCGATCACCCCGAGGTGAACCGCATCTTCATCGAGGTCGAGTCGCTGCGCGCGGTGAGCGCGGATGGGGTGAGGGTGGCGGAGGAGGGCGGCAGCGCTCCGGTGGCGGCACCGCCGGCGTTGCGCCGACCGCCTCGGCGAAGGCCGCCGGCTCGACAGCGCACCCGGCGCCGCCGGCCTGACGCCGGGTCATCGGCGCGAGAGCAGCTTCTCCGTCTCTTCGAGCGCCGGCTTGGCCCCGAGACTCGCGAAGATCTCGCGCGCCTGCGTCCAGGACAGGCGCTGCCTCGGGCGCTCTGCCGAGCGCCACCAGGCAGCGCCCCTGTCCGAGCAGCGCCTGTCCCTCTTCGTAGGGCACGCTCGAAGCCGTGCCAACGGGCGGCGGCGTCGGCGAAGCCGGCCGCCGCCGCCTCACGCTCGCCACGCGCCTCCGCCCCCCCCCCCCCCCCCCCCCCCCCCCCCCCCCCCCCCCCCCCCCCCCCCCCCCCCCCCCCCCCCCCCCCCCCCCCCCCCCCCCCCCCCCCCCCCCCCCCCCCCCCCCCCCCCCCCCCCCCCCCCCCCCCCCCCCCCCCCCCCCCCCCCCCCCCCCCCCCCCCCCCCCCCCCCAAAAAAAAAAAAAAAAAAAAAAAAAAAAAAAAAAAAAAAAAAAAAAAAAAAAAAAAAAAAAAAAAAAAAAAAAAAAAAAAAAAAAAAAAAAAAAAAAAAAAAAAAAAAAAAAAAAAAAAAAAAAAAAAAAAAAAAAAAAAAAAAAAAAAAAAAAAAAAAAAAAAAAAAAAAAAAAAAAAAAAAAAAAAAAAAAAAAAAAAAAAAAAAAAAAAAAAAAAAAAAAAAAAAAAAAAAAAAAAAAAAAAAAAAAAAAAAAAAAAAAAAAAAAAAAAAAAAAAAAAAAAAAAAAAAAAAAAAAAAAAAAAAAAAAAAAAAAAAAAAAAAAAAAAAAAAAAAAAAAAAAAAAAAAAAAAAAAAAAAAAAAAAAAAAAAAAAAAAAAAAAAAAAAAAAAAAAAAAAAAAAAAAAAAAAAAAAAAAAAAAAAAAAAAAAAAAAAAAAAAAAAAAAAAAAAAAAAAAAAAAAAAAAAAAAAAAAAAAAAAAAAAAAAAAAAAAAAAAAAAAAAAAAAAAAAAAAAAAAAAAAAAAAAAAAAAAAAAAAAAAAAAAAAAAAAAAAAAAAAAAAAAAAAAAAAAAAAAAAAAAAAAAAAAAAAAAAAAAAAAAAAAAAAAAAAAAAAAAAAAAAAAAAAAAAAAAAACTCCGCAGCGCGCGCGCCAGTCGAGCGCCGTCACGTAGTGGTGGCGAGGATCTCCGCGTGCGTCGGCCGCCGGTCGCCCGCCTTCGCCTCGATCCAGACCGCCGCCGCTCGTGCTTGCGGGCGCGCTCGCCTTGGGCAGCTGCTCGTAGGCGACGTCGCGCGCCAGGGCGTGCCAGAAGAGGTACTCGCTCTCGCCTCGATCGAGGGCGAGGACGGTGGGGCGCACGAGCTGGCGCTCGGCGAGCACAGCCATGGCCGCGACGTCCTCGGCCTGCGCGCCGTCCGGCGAGCGCTCGCGACGCCGCCGCCCCAGAAGCGTCTCGCCGTAGACGGCGGCGTCGCAGAGCAGCGCCTTGTGCTCGGAGGGCAAGCGTGTCGAGACGGGCGGCCAAGCACGGCCTGCACGGTGTCGGGCAGGGGCAGCTCGGCGCCCGTCCCTCAGGCGCAGCACGCCCTTTGTCCGCAGCAGCAGGCCGCGGTCCAGGAGCAGGCGCACGTATTCCTCGGCGTAGAGCGGGTTGCCGCCGACGCGCTCGAGGATCGGCGTCGCGGACCGTCGGCCGCGAGGCGCTCGTCGAGCAGGCGCGGTGACGAGGCGGCTCGCGTCCCGGCGGCTCAGCGGCGAGAGACAGGCGACGCGGTCGACGCCCTCGGCCGGCGCCAGACGTTCCGGGGTGCTTCGTCGAGCAGCTCCGGCCGCGTCGTCGCGAGGACGAGCAGCGGCGCCTCCAGCTCCTGCGCCGCGAGGTGCTCGACGAAGGCGAGCATCCCCTCGCCGGCCCAGTGCAGGTCCTCGAAGACGAGTACCGTCGGGCCCGCGAGCGGCGACGTGCTCGAGGAAGTGCGTCCAGGCGGCGAAGCTCTCCTCGCGGGAGGCCTGCGGAGCCCTCGAGGCCGAGCAGGGGGCGCAGCCGCTGGCGCAGCCAGGGCCGGTCCTCGTCCTCCGGCAGCACGGCCTCGAGCTTCGCCTCGACGGTGGCGACGTCGTCCGAGTCGAGGATGCCGGCGTGCGCCTTGACGATCTCGGCGAGGGCGGCAGAAGGCGAGCCCGTCGCCGAAGGCGAGGCAGCGACCCTGGCGCCAGGTGATGAGCTCCGGGCGCTCGTCGAGCGACGCGCGCGAACTCGAGGACGAGGCGGCTCTTGCCGATGCCGGGCTCGCCGACGACGAGGACGAACTGCGGCCCGCCGGTGGCGCGACGGCCGTCGTCGAAGGCCGCCTCGAGGGCACGCGAGCTCGGCGCTCCGTCCGAGGAAGGGCGTGTCGAGCTTGCCGGTCGTGCGCAGGCCGGTGCGGCTGCGGCTCGTCGGCGGCGGTCTTGGCGAGCCAGGCCCGGACCGGCTCCTTCTTGCCCTTGACCTTGAGGGGCTCGAGCTCGGCGTAGGCGACCGCGTGCTCGGTGAGCTCGTGGGTCAGCTCGCCGACGACGACGCCGCCGGGCGGCGCCGCGGTCTCGAGGCGGGCCGCGGTGTTCACGGCGTCGCCGGTGAGGAAGGTCTCGCCCGAGGCGGGGTCGACGCCGAGTGTGCAGGTAGGTCTCGCCGGAGTTCACGCCGATGCGCACCTCGACTGGGTCGCCGTCGGGCCAGGTCATGCCGCTCGAGCGCCTCGAGCGAGGCGCAGACCGCAGCGCACGGCCCGCTCGGCGTCGTCCTCGTGCGCGTGCGGGAAGCCGAACACGGCGAGCACGGCGTCGCCGATGAACTTCTCCACGGCGCCGCCGTGCTCCTCGACGAGCCTTCGTCGCGCAGCGCGCTGTAGTGCTGCAGGAGCGCGTCGATCAGTCCTCGTGGTCCGAGGCCTCGCGCAGTGGGCGGTGAAGGCGACGAGGTCGCAGAACAGCGTGGTGACGACCTTGCGCTCCTCGGCGAGCTGGCGCCGGTCGGCGCGGCCAGAGGCGGCGCCGCGCTGCCCGCAGAACGCTGGCGCCGGCCGAGTTCTCCGCGCCGACAGGCGAACGGGCGAGTCTCGCGACCGCAGGAGGGCAGTGCTCACGACGCGCCCGCCTCAGCGAGCAAGTCGTCGGTCTCCGCCAGCGCCGGCTTCGCCCCGAGCCGCGCGAAGATCTCGCGCGCCGCCTCGAGGACGCGGCGCTGCCTCGGGCGCTCTGCCGAGCGCCACCAGGCAGCGCCCCTGCCCGAGCAGCGCCTGCGCCTCCTCGTAGGGCACGCCGAAGTCGTGCCAGCGGGCGGCGGCGTCGGCGAAGCCGGCCGCCGCCGCCTCGTGCTCGCCGCGCGCCTCGGCGAGCAGCGCCTCGGCACGTTGTCCGGACGTGCTCGCGCATGGGCGACAACGGCGCGCCTTCCTCAAGCAGGCAGCTGCGAGCTCGCTGTCCCCGGCCTTCAAGGCAGTGCGTATCAGGCTCGGGCAGAACTCGTCGTAGTCGGAGAGTCTGTGTCGACGCAGATCGCGCAGCAATTCGGCCACGCGTCCGAGACCGCCCGAGCTCAGAGTCCACGACGACGGCAGCAACCAGAGCAGGGCGGAGACCCACGCCGTTCGCTCGCGCGTCCGCTGCTCCAACAGCCATCCGACGAGACTGCTCGCCTCCTCCGGCTCTCCCCTGGCGGCGAGCATCGACGCCTGGCACGTCTGCATCGAGGAAGAGGTCGAAGTTGTCTTCCGTCTCTCCGCAGCGCCGTCTCCACTGCCTCGGCCTCTCGCAGCGCCTCGTCCCAGTCACCAGCGAAGTACCGCCGACGATCAGCGCTGCGCGAAACGCCAGGACGAACGTCTGGTCGCCTCTGCGCCGGGCGACTTCGAGTCCTTGCACGGTGGCCTCGAGCGCAGCCCGCGCTCCCTCTGGAAGTCAAGATGCTGAACGTGTAGTTGAACTGGATCGCGTGAACTCGTCGGCAGCCCTTGAGCCTTCGCCGCCGCCAGCGCTCGGCTCGATGTCCTCGATGCCGCCACGATCACCCAGCTCGCATGCGCGCCGACCGCGGATACTGAGCGCCCTCGCCGGCTCGGGAAGACCCAGCTCGGCACACATCGCAACGACGCGATCGGCCGCCTCTATGACCTCGCGGCAGCGTCAGCTTCTCCATGGCTGCAGGCCGGGCCCGACTCGTCGTCGAGAACACCTCGACCAGCTCGGGGGAGGGATCATCATCGGCCAGGAGATCGAGGGCCGACTCGAGGAGCTCCCAGGCGGGTTCGCCCAGCGTCTCAAGCGTGAAGCCGAGTTCGCACATCGCCGACCGCCGCCTTGCGACGCTCGCCTGCCGCCCGCAGCCGCTCGATGGCCTTCTCCCAGACGGCGACAGACTCCCGATGCCGCTGCGTCAGGGCGAGGACTCGTGCCCAGCCGCACAGGAGTTCCGGTCGTTCGTCCGCGCTTGAACCGGCGAGTTCGATGGCGCGGGAGTAGTGGCGTTCGGCTGCTCGCGACATCGACGACGAGCACGCGGCTGCCGGCCAGGGCCAGGTAGTCGATCGTGGACTCGAGGAGGGAGTCCGCGAGCTCTCGTCTCGCCGGCCGCGCGGGCGAGATCGAGGGCCGTTGCGTAGTGGTGCGCCAGGATCTCGGCGAGCTCCTCGCCGCGGTCGCCGGCCTTCTTCTCGATCCACCCGGCGACCGCGGCGTGCTTCTTCGCCCTCTCCAGCCGCGGCAACTGCCCGTAGGCGACTTCGCGGGCGAGCGCGTGGCCGAAGGCGTACTCGCGCTCGCCCGCCATCGAGGAGCTCCGCACGCGGTAGACCAGCTGCTTGGCCGTCAGCTCGTCCAGCGCCCGCGCCACCTCGTCCGGCCCCCGGTCGCTCATCGCGGCCAGCAGGCCGTCCCAGAACACGTCGCCCACGACCGCGGCGTCGGACAGCACCGCCTTCAGCTCGGGGGCGAGCGCGTCGAGGCGCGCCGCGATGACGGCCTGGACGGACCCGGCCAGCAGCGACGTCCTCGGCTCGCCCTCCGCCCGGTCCCTGACCAGCCGGGCCGACTCCTCCGCGTAGAAGGGGTTGCCCTGCGCCTGCTCGGCGATCGACGCCCGCAGGTCGGCCGCGAGCTCATCGAGCACCGAGCCGACGAGTTCCTCGGTCTCGTCCTGCGAGAGCGGTTCCAGGGCGATGCGGTTGATGCGCACCGCGCCACCGAACGACGGATGCCGCTCGAAGAGCTCGGAGCGCGCCGTCGCGACGATCATGAGCGGCACGTGCGTCGACGTGGAGCGCGAAGAACTCGAGGAAGTCGAGGAGTGCCTCGTCGGCCCAGTGCAGGTCTTCGAGGACGAGGACGGTGGGCCCGTGCGCGGCGATCTCCTCGAGGAAGCGCAGCCAGGCGGTGAAGTTCTCCTCGCGCTCGGCCTTGGCCGCCTCGAGGCCGAGCAGGGCGCGCAGCCGCTGGCGGAACCAGGGCCGGTCCTCGCCCTCGGGCAGCACCTCCTCGAGCTTCGCCTCCACGGTCTCAACGTCGTCGCTCTCGAGGATGCCGGCGTGCGCCTTGACGATCTCGGCGAGCGCCCAGAACGTGACCCCCTCGCCGTAGGACAGGCAGCGGCCCTGGCGCCAGGTGACGAGCCGAGGGCTGGCGTCGACGTGGGCGAAGAGCTCGGCGACGAGGCGCGTCTTGCCGATGCCGGGTTCGCCGACGATGAGGGCGATCTGAGGCGAGGAGGAGTCGGCCGCCTTGTCGAGCAGCGCGGTGAGGTAGCCGAGCTCGACGGAGCGGCCGACGAAGGGCGTCGCCCCCTCGAACGCCTGGGCGCCGGTCCGCGCCAACGGGCTCCTTCGCGAGCCACGCCTCCAGCGGCTCGCGCTTGCCCTTGGCGGCGACCGGCGCCAGCGCCTCGTAGACGATCGCCTTGCGCGTGAGCTCGTGGGTGAGTGGCGCCGACCACGACGCCCATCGGCGGAGCGGCGGCCTCGAGGCGGGCCCCGACGTTCACGGCGTCGCCGGTGAGGAAGCCCTCGCCCGGAGCCCGGGGTGACATCGAGGCGCACGAGGGCCTCGCCGGTGTTGATGCCGACGCGCACCTGGACGGGGTGGCCGGCGACGGGCGGCAGTCCCTCGACGGCCTCGACGAGCCTGAGCCCGGCGCGCACCGCCCGCTCGGGGTCGTCCTCGTGCGTCGCCGGCACGCCGAACACGGCGACGACGGCGTCGCCGATGAACTTCTCGACCGTGCCGCCGTAGCTCTCGACGACCTTGCGCGCGAGCGGCGTTGTAGCGGCGCAGGAGGGCGTCGACGTCCTCGGGGTCGGCGTCCTCGCCCATCGCGGTCGAGCCGACGAGGTCGCAGAAGAGAGTGGTGACGATCTTGCGCTCCTCGGCGTGGGCGGCGGGGGCGGCGAGCGCGGTGCCGCACTTGCCGCAGAACTCGAAGCCGTCGGGAAGCTCGGCTTGGCACGTGGGACAGGTCAGCACGGCCGGGCCCCTTCGTGGGCTCGTCGGCGCGGTTCGCCCAGCGTTGGCGAGCAGGTCACGGCTCTCCCCCGGGCGCTCAGTGCCGGCACCCGGATGTCGGCGGGCCCCGGCGAGCGCCTACGGCGACTCTAGTCCAATCGTGCGGACGGCGACAGTGTTGTGCCGCCCGCCGCCGACGGCCCCGCCGCCGTCAGGCTGTCGGCGTCTTGCCTTGCGACGACGGGCCAGCGCCCGTCTCTACCTTACGCATTCGTCCAGCCGCTTGGTGACCACGCCCGACGCGGCGCGCTTGGCCGAGGCGTGCCCGGTCAGCGCGAGCACGAACGGCTCCTTCTCGAGGCGGTAGACCTCGGTCGGCTTCGTCGTCGTCACCGTCGCCGTGCGCGGCACGTCCTCGATGAGCGCGATCTCGCCGAAGCCCTCGCCTCGCGTGAGCCGCGCGACCTCGATGCCCTTCCTGGTGACGACGACCTCGCCTTCGGCGATGGCGCAGTAGTCCTCGCCGACCTCGCCTTCGCGCATCATCACCGTGCCGGCGGGCACCGAATCGGGCGCCAGCGCGCGGGCGAGTCCTTCGAGTTGGGGAGCGGGCAGGGGCGCGAAGATCGGGATCGACTGCAGCAAGCGGATCTCGACGTGCGGCACGCTGGCGGCGGCGTCGAGGAACCAGACGCCGCCAGCTCGGACCAAGATGAGCAGGAAGATCGCGCCGCAGCCGATGAGGGCGGCACGGGCGCCACTGAGGCCGACGAACACCGGCACGATGATCGAGCCGAAGGCGAGGCCGACGTTCATGAGCGACTCGAGCAGCGAGAAGACGTCGGCGAGGACGTGCGGCGGCGCCGAGCGCTGCAGCAGGATGCGCCCGGTCACGTCGAGGACCGTGCGGCCCATGCCGGCGAGGGCGACCAAGGCGAACGCCGTGAGGACGGTCGGGAAGAGGCCGAGGAGGCCGAGGGCGAGGGCCGCCGTGACCATGCCGGCGCCGAGCGCCGGCGCCAGACGCCGGCGCGCCACGAGGCCGGCGGTCAGGGCGGCGCCGATGACGCCGCCGGCGCCGAACGCGGCGTTGAGGTAGCCGGCGCCGGCCTCACCCATGTCGAGGACCGAGATCGAGAGAACGACGTAGAGGACGTCGAGCGAGCCGACGAGGATGTACTGCGAGCCGAGCAGCAGGACGAGGAGGCGCACCGAGGGCTCGGCGCGCACCGCGCGGATGCCGGCGGCGACCTGGGCGGTGAGCGAGACGCTCCCCGGACCGTCCGCCGTTCGTCCGCGGCGGCGATCGGCGGCGGCCCGGGGATCGGCAGCAACAGTGACCGCGGCGATGAACGCCAGGCAGGCGAGGAAGAGGATCGCCAGCTCCGGGCCGCCGATTCCCGAGCAGGACGCCGGCGATCGCCGGCGCGATCAGGACGCTGCCGTTCTCGGCCCAGCTGGAGACCACGTTCGCCGCGGTCAGCTCGATCGGCTTGCGCACGATGCTCGGCAGCAGCGCCGCCTGCGCCGGCCGCGGCGACCGTGATGCCGAGGTTGATGGCCGGCGCCATGGCGAACACGACCCACGCCGGCGCGTCGAGCGCGATCGCCGCAGCCACGGCTCCCATGGCGAAGCCCTGCACGAGGTAGCCCACGAGCAGGACGCGCCCCGGACGTCGCCGGTCGGCGAGCGCGCCGATGTACGGCGCCAGGAAGATGCACGGGATCAGCTGGACCAGCGCGATGACGCCCGCGGCGGTCGCCCCGCCGACCGAGTAGGCGTACACGAGCAGTGCGACCCAGACCGCCATTTCGGCGCCGTTGAAGGCCGCGAACGCAAGCTCGAGCGAGAGCAGGGCGCGGTTCCTGATCGTCGTCGAGAAGATCGCGACGACCGACGTCCCCCGTCCTTGGCCACCCTGCCCCCTCCTCCGGCGTCGGTCCCGCCACCTGGCTCCGTGGCGACCTTACTACTCCATACGCAGGCGCGTGGCAATGGGTCGAGTGGAGAGCGGCTGCTCATCCGTTGCCGCGACGCGCTGCTACCATGCGGTGACCATGGCCGTTCTCTACGAGTTCACGCGCACGCCCGAGCTGGCCGGTCTCTCGATCGAGGTCGAGCTGCGGGGCGAGCGCCTGCGCACGCGCTTCATCGGGCCGTGGGGGCTCTGGCGCTCGCGGCTCGTCCGCGTCTACTTCGTCTGGCTGAACGGCGTGAAGCCGTTGCGCATCGACGGCCGGGAAGGGATCTGGTCGCTCTACTTCCCGCCCATACCGAGCGCCGCGCACGGCTCGGTGATCGAGGCCTATCTGAACACCTTCCTCGTGAAGCGCCGTGCGCCGGCCGCGGTGACGATCGGGGTGACGGACGCCTGCCAGTACGCCTGCGTGCACTGCAGCGCGCTGCGGAGGAACGGGGACGGGGCGCGGCCCGGCGCAGCCGCGGCCGCGCCGCTCACGCTCGACGAGCTGAAGCGGGTGGTCGACCAGAGCGTCGCCGCCGGCTGCGGCAACGTGTCTTTCACCGGCGGCGAGCCGCTGCTGTACCCGCGGCTCGAGGAGCTCGTCGCCCACGTCCCGCGGGACCGCGCCGTGGCCCAGGTGTTCACCAACGGCCGCGAGCTCACGGCGGAACGAGCGGCCGCTCTTGCCGCCGCCGGCCTGCACTCGGTGCAGGTGAGCGTCGACTCCCCGGTCCCCGAGGAACACGACCGCCTTCGGGGGGAGGCCGGCGCCTTCGCTGCGGCGCGCCGCGCCGTGGCCGCCGCGCGCCGCGCCGGCCTCCTCGTCGGCGTCTCGACCTACGCGACGCCGGCCTCGGTTCGGCGCGGCGATGTCCGCACGCTCGCCCGGCTCGCCGCCTCGTGGGGCGCCTGCGAGCTCACCGTCTTCGACGCCATCCCGACGGGCAGGCTGCTCGACGACCCGGGCGTTGCGCTGACGCAGGCCGATCGCCGTCGCCTTCTTCTTCAAGCCTTGACGACGAACCGCGCCGCCAGCGGCGCCTCCGCGTCGTCACCCAGACCTGGACGAACAGCGGCCACGGCTTCGCGCCTTCATCGGCTGTCTTGCCGGCAACTGCCAGTTCCACGTCACGGCAGCTGGCGAGCTTCAGCCCTGCGACTTCATGCCTCTCACCATGGGGAACGTGCGCGACGTGTCCGTCGGCGACCTCTGGCGTCGCACCTGCGACCACCTGGCCTTCTGCCGTCACAGTGACGCCTGTCGCATGCAGTCGGCGGACTTCCGCCGGCGGTACATCGAGCGCATCCCCACGGACGCCTCGCTCCCCTACCCGATGGAGCACCTGGACGGAAGCCATGTCGCCGTCGCTGACCGGCGCCGGCCCGACGGCCGCCCCTCCTCACGCCGGACGAGTTCGAGGCCGTGGCCGAGACGGCGCTGGCCGAGCTTCCCCAGGAGCTCCTCGACCGTCTCGGCAACGTCGCCATCCTCATTGACGAACGCCCGTCGCCCGAGATGGCGGCCGACGGCATCGACGAGCGCGTCCTGGGCCTCTACCACGGGGTACCGCTGAACCGTCGTTCGGTCAGCTTCGGGGCGCCGTACGCCGACACGATCCACCTCTTTCGCGCCAACCTCGAGCGGGTCTGCCCGACCCGTGAGGCGCTGATCCAGCGCATCCGCATCGTCGTCTTGCACGAGACGGCCCACTTCTTCGGCTACTCCGAGGCGCAGCTCCGCCGCATGGGTCTGGCCTGAGTCGAAGTAGCCGGACGCTGCGGGCCGCGGGGGGCGGGACGGCGAAGGCTGCGCCGCCGCGTGTCACCCGCCGCGCGTCACCCGCCGCGCGTCTCGAGGAAGTTCGCCAGCAGCGCCAGTCCTGCGCGACTCAACATGCTCTCGGGGTGGAACTGGACCCCCCAGGCCGGCAGTCCGGTGTGGGCGACCGCCATGACGACGTCGCCGCCCGCGCCGTCGTCGGTCCAGCCTCGCGCGTCAGGGTCGGCGGCAGGTCGCGCAGGCACAGCGAGTGGTAGCGCGTGAAGAGTTCAGGGCTGGCGATGCCGGCGAAGAGCCCGCGACCGGTGTGATGCATCGGGTGCGCCTCGCCGTGGATGGGGCGGGGCGCGCGGACGAGGGGGGCGCCGAGGGCGACGCCGAGCGCCTGGTGGCCGAGGCAGACGCCGAGGAAGGGCAGGCGCCGTCGAGCGCGACGGCGACCCACGAGAGGTCACCCGAGTGTCGGGTCGCCGGGCCCGGGGCCGATGATCATGTGGGTCGCGCGAGCCAAGGCCGGGTGCGGCGCGCCGGCTGAGCAGGCGGCGTCACGCGCGCCGGAGCGCCGCCGCCCGACGTGCCGACGTACGGCGCTTCCTCGTGGTCGACCACGTCGACCTCGGCCCCGAGGCAGCGCAGGTAGTCGACGATGTTGAGCTGTAGAGTCGTGGCACTCGACGAAGAGGACGCGCGCGTCGTAGCGCCGCCGAGGCCGGGGCGGCAGCCAGCTGTAGTCGCGGCGCGGGGCCGCCGGCGGCTGCCCGCGCCGCCCCTTGCCCAGCACGTGCAGCAGCGCCTCGACCTTGTGCCGCGTCTCCATGTACTCGTTGGGCGGGTCGCTCTCGATGACGATGCCGCCGCCGCCCGAGATGTAGGCGGTGTCGCCGGCCAGCGTCAGGCTGCGGATGAGGATGTTGAAGTCGGCGCCGGGGCCGGAGACGAAGCCGAGCGAGCCGGTGTACGCGCCGCGCGACACCGGCTCGAGGCGGGCGATCTCGCGCATCACGCTCTCTTTGGGCGCCCCGGTGATGGTGCCGCCGGGGAAGATCGCTGCGACGGCGTCGCCGATCGGCGCCCGCGAGCGCCCGCGGACCTCGCTGACGAGGTGCATCACGTGGCTGTAGCGCTCCACGGTGAACGCCTCCGTCACCTCGACGCTGCCCGGCTCGCTCACGCGGGCGATGTCGTTGCGCAGCAGGTCGACGAGCATGACGTGCTCGGCCTGCTCCTTGCGGTCGGTGCGCAGGTCCTCCTCGAGGGCGTCGTCGGACGCGGCGTCCGCTCCCCGCGGCCGCGTCCCGGCGATGGGCCGCGCGGTGATGACGCCGTCGACGTAGTCGAACAGGCGCTCCGGGCTGCCGGAGACGACGGCCCAGCCGTCACCTTCGATCATGCCGAAGAACGGGCTCGGGTTCGTCCGCCGCAACGCCGCGTAGAAGGTCAGCGGGTCGAGTCCCCGGGCGTCGAAGTGGAAGCGGTGCGACAGGTTGACCTGGTAGACCCAGCCGGCGCGGATGCGCTCTTGCACGTCCTCGACGCCGGCGACGAAGGCGTCGACGGGGTAGTCGCTGACGAGGTCGATCGCCGGCAGCCCGGCGTCGTCGAGCGCCTCCGGCTCGAGGCCGTCGGCCACTTCGCCGACCGCGGGCCACGCGCGGAGGTGGCCGTCCTCCCAGAGGAAGCCCGACGGGTAGAGCCGGAACGCGGCGTCGGGAAAGCCCGGCATCGGCGCGTTCGTCGGCAGGCCGAGGTGGCGGGCGAACTCGTAGGCGAAGAAGCCGATCCAGGTGGGGAAGACGCCCTCGCCGAGGTCCGACTCGAGCAGCGTGAGGAGGTCGGCGGCGCCGCCGACAGGCTCACCGTCGTCGAAGAGCACGCCGTCCCAGACCTCCAGGCGGCGTGCGGGCGCGACGCCGAGCAGGGTGCGGCGCCCGAAGTGCGTGCGCGGTCCGAGCGACTCGAGCAGGGCGGGACGGAGTCCCCGGCGTCGGGCGGCCTGATAGAGCTGGATCGCCTCGCTCTCGTCGCGGTGCACCGCACCCTCCTGCCTTGCGTGGCCCCTGGGAGGTAGGGTGGCTGCCGGTCGGGTGGTCGCGCGGGACGCGGCCTCCGCGGGCTGGCCTAGGGCTTGCCTCCGGGACGTCGGTCAAGCGGGGGCGATTGTACGGACGGCGGCGCCGGCGGGCAAGGTCGCGGCGACAGGGCCCGGCGACCGGTACCCGGTACTCGCGCTGTGCTTTCGGCCCGCCGCTCAGCCCGCGACGCCCGTCACGGTCTTCTGCTCGGCGGCCGTCATGCGCACTGTCTCGGGGCGCGGCAGGGCGACGAGGATGCTCACGTCGGGGCTGCCGCACGCGGGGCACATGAGGGCCGCGTCCCGCGCCCACCCCTGGGCGGCGGTCTTGAAGGGGTAGCCGCACTCGCGGCAGCGGAACTCACGCGCATCATCGCAGCCTCCTTCGGAGCCTCTGAAGGAGCGTTCGGCGCGAGACGGGTGGGGTCCTGCAGCTCCGGAGCGTCTCAGGCCGGCGCGGGCGCGCGCAGTACCTTCTCGAACGCGACCCAGCCGCCGGCGTCGTGCATGCCGACGCGTTCGTAGAGGCGCCAGGCGGACTGCGCGGTGCGCGAGCTCAACGAGAGGCCGACGCGCGTCACGCCCCGGGTGCGCAGACGGGCGAAGGCGTGCCGCAGGAGCGCCTCGCCCAGGCCGCGCCCGCGCGCCTCTGGATCCACGCCCAAGCTGATGACCCACGCCAGCTCCTCGTACTCCCGGCAGAGGCACATGCCGACGAGCCTGCCCTCGTCCTCGGCGAGGAACCAGAGCGCGGGATCGAAGTCGGGCTCCCGCGTGAGGTCGGTCCAGCGTTCCAAGGTCATGGGCTCGTACGTCTTGTACTGGCCCCAGGCGAGGTTCTGCAGCGCGTGGCAGGCGGTCTCGTCTCGTCCCGGCTCGAAGGTCCGCAACGTCACGCCCACCGGCCATACCGCTTCGCGGACCCCGGCGGCGATCTCGGCCTCCATCTGCACGTAGTGATGCCGCGGGTGTAGCCCGCCGCCTCGAGCAGGCGGTGCGCCGTCCCGTTGGTCCGGCGAGGGGCCTGCCAGATCTTGACCTCGACGGCGTCGCCCTCCCCACCGTCCCGGCGCGTGGCGCACGCCTGCTCGAGGGCGCGGGCCTCGACGAACTCGCGCAGCGCGGTGCCGATACCGCGGCCGTTGCACTCGGGATGGATGTCGACCTCGATGTACTTCTCGAGGTGTGGGCGTAGCCGACGACGCGCTCGCTCGTACCGGCCGACTCGACCGCGACAAGGGCGTCGTTCGCGAGCACGAAGCCGGTGCCGTCCCACTCTGCGAGCATATCGGCGTCGTCCGTGTCGGGGCGGCCGAACTCGACCTCATCGCAGGCCCGCTTGAGCTCGACGACGCCCGCCAGGTCGTCGCGCCGCGGCGGACGCAGGGCGAAGGTCTCCGTCACGGAGATGGGCTGCCCGACGCGGACGCGGCCGGCGTCGGGGTGGGCGTCTCGTAGCCCGGCGGCGTCATCCCGTAGCGCTTGAGCAGGATGATGGTCTTGTCGGAGAGCAGGCGCTGGTACTTGGTGCGCCCCGGCTCGACAAGGTGGCCGAGGTCGTAGAAGTCGCGGTTCAGCAGGCGGGCGTCGCGCATGAAGTTGAGGAACGGGATCCCGTACTTTCTGGCGATCGCATAGCAGCCGCCGTGGTACTGGCGCATCGGGACGTCGAAGGCGTGCCGATCACGGCCATGTTGCGCGGCATCTCGAGGATGACTGGGTGAGGCGGCGGCCCTTGCAGACGCGCACGAGTCGCTCGAGTTGCCCGAGGTTGTAGTCGAAGCGGCTCTGGAACACGGGTAGGCTCGGTCAGCCAGCCGGCGGACCCAGGCCCGTTTCTCCGCCAGCGCTCAGGATCGGTCGGCGGACGTGAGGGTGGTGGGCTGTACTTGGCGGCGGCGGGGTCAGCGCCCAGCGAGCCCGACCCCGGTGTGGTAGGCCCCCGTGAACCGGCCGAGATTGACGGCGATGAAAACGATCGTCGGTACCTCGGGGATCGCCCTTCGACGAGGGCGACTCCTCGTAAACGTCCGCTTGCGCGAGCCATGTTGTTGCGGCGACGTCGGGGCCGCCCCGGCGTTGAACCTGGGCGGCCCAGTCCTTGTCACTGACCGTGCACTCTCTGGTGGCCGTCCCCACAGGACCACAGCGGGACCTCGGGCGGCGTCTCGTTGACCCCGGCGATCACGTCGATCGCGTGGTCCCAGGCGCTGCCGGCATGGGCCGGCCGCGCCGCCGGGGCGCGCGAGGAGGACAGCGCCGCGACGAGCACGGCGCCAGGTGTCGGCGGGGTGTCGGTTACTTCGCGGCGGCCATGGCTGCTCCGGGAGGCCATAGGGTAGCAGGCCCCCCGGTGCCGCGTCGGATCGCCCGCTCAGAGCCGCACTGCGAACGGCCGCTGCCCCACGGCGAGGCGGCGACGGCGTTGGCCACCGCCTGGGCGTCGCTCCGGCACGGAGCGCGGCGAGAATGCCCTCGTAGAGACCGTTGTGGAAGGTGTTCACGGTCGCGGCGAGACCTTGCGCCCGCTCAGGTAGGCCTTGACGCCGACGGAGTTCATCGCGGTCGCGCCCGGCATGCGCCAGGTGGTGTTGAGAGGATTGTAGTAGGCGGTGTTGTACCAGTGGCCGCCCTCCGCCATCTCCCAGGCGATGATCGCCGCCATGTTGTCGGTCGTCGTCGGCATCTGAAGGCCAGAAGCAGCGCCTTGGCCCAAGTGACCGGGGTATGGCCGCCCGGCGGCGCCTTCATGAGCTCGGGCGGCAGCCCGGCGGCGAGGGCGCCTTCGAGGCGCGCCGTGAGGTCCTCGAGCACGGCGCGCCGCTCCTCGAGGGCAGCGAGCACGGCGGCGCGCTGGTCGTCGATCTGCGTCTCGATCGCGAGCGCCTCGGACCGTCGCTCGTCGAGGGCGGCCGCGAGGCGCGCGGTCGACGCCGTCATGCTCTCGAGCTTGGTCTGCTCCGCCTGGTCGCTCTCGGCGATGCGTTTGAGCAGCGACAGGCCGGACTCGAGCTCGGCGAAGCCCGAGACGCCGGCGAGCACGTCGAGCACCGTCGTGTTGCCGCTCTTGTACATCGCCGCCAGGCGCAGGCCGACGAGCGTGCGCTGCGCCTCCAGGGCCACTTCGGCTCGCTCGAGCTCCAGGCGCGTCGCGGACCAGCTCGCCGTTGAGGCCGTCGAGGCGTGCCCGGGCCTCGTCGTAGCGCCCGGACAGCCCGTCAAGACGGTCCTTGAGACGTGCCATGTCCGCGCGCGCCTGAGAGGAGGCGCGCTGAAGGTCCTGGATCGATGTGACCTTCTCGGTGCGCTCGACGACGAAGGCGCTGCTGCCGGCCGCGGCGGCCCGAGCGGGCAGCGCGAGCGCCGACCCGCCGGCCGCCGCGATCGCGATCGCGGCAGGCGCGAGGAGGCTCAGGACGATGTGGCGAAGGGGCGTGCGCATCTCGGTACGGTTATCGGCCTCTCCCGGGGCGTCTTTACCAGCATAGCCCCGTGACACGCGGGTCACGGTACCACAGGAGTGCGCGCGGGGAGTCCGCGGCGGTCGCGTCGAGCGACGGGCGGCGTTGGGACAAAGGGCCTCGCCGAGGGGTGGCCGGGTCGCGTGGTACCCTGTGAAGGAGGCGCCCCCGGAGATGGGCGCGGCGATGAGAACGCACGGATGGAGTCGAGGATGCTGTACGTAAGAAGCGGCTGGATTTGCGACGAGCGCTGATCGTTGTGCTCGTGACGGGGCTGGCGGCGGGCTGGGCGCTCGCCGCGGCGAGCACCCAGCCCGCCGCCGCCGCGACCCTCGATCAGCTCTCGGACCGCACCCACAAGATCAACATGCTCGCGAAGCTCGGGTACCAGCCCAAGCTCGTCTTCTTCGGCGGCTCGCGCTCCATGCGCTTCGAGCCCTCCTACGTGCGCTACTGGTGGGGCATCCGCGGCTTCAACGCGACGGTGCAATCGTGCAAGAACGAGGACGTCTGGGCGCTCGTCCATCACGTGGTGCGCCGCGACCCCGGGCGCAAGAAGTACATCGTCTGGGGTATCCAGCCGGAGGCCTTCTTCAGCGACCAGGTGTTCGACGTGGCTCTCGTCAAGGACCGTCGCCTGCGTCGCTCCTTCCCCTACGCCCTGCGGCAGACCATGGGCGACGGCCTCAAGCACCCGTGGTCGCCCGGCCGGAGGTACGCCGGTGACGGAGCCCTTCTGCATGACTACTACGACCGCCAGGAGGCGGCCGGAGTCACGCTCGAGGAGGCGCTGGCGGCCTACATCAAGAAGGCGATGTCCTGGGACAACACAGCGGACGCCATCCCTACCAGGGTGACGCGCACTCGCACCTACTTCGAGCGGACGCTCGCCTATATGAGCGCGCAGGGGTTCGAGCCGCTGCTGATCTTCCTGCCCATGCACCCGGATGCGATCGCGGCGCTCCGCGACGAGCACTGGGACAACCGCCGCGCGAGCTTCGCCGCCTACTTGGCCGGCCTTCAGCAGAGCTACCGTTTCACGGTGCTCGACTTCACCTTCATCGAGTCGTTCGGCGGCGACCCGGACGCGTTCTACAACGCCGCCCACATGAAGCTGCCGAACATGCGTCGGCTGCTGCGCGCCGCAGTCCGCAAGGCGCCCTGGGCCTTCGGCCTGGCGCCCTCGCCCACGGCCCCTCCCCGCTCGCCTCGACGTCCAAGCGGGCCGGCGCTCCGCGTTGACGTCGCCGAGCCGCTGGTCCCGCGGCGTGGACTGATCAGCACCGCGCCGACCAGGTAGGCGGTCGGCAGCCGACCGAGCATGCGCAGGAGGGTGCGCACGACGACGGCCGCCGAGAAGACGGCCCGGAGAAGTCAGCTCGGCGTCTTCTCGCTGACGGTCCGGCGGGAGCGGCAGCAGCGACCTTGATTCGTGTACGAGACCTCCACGCCGGTCTGATCGGGGGCTCCAGCGGTGCGCCACGTGGACCCTTGGCGACATGAGGACGGCCCCGGCCTGGCCTTGCACGGCCTTCGTCTGAGTGGTTGAGTCGGCGGTGCAGGTCGAGCCCCGGACGTACGAGAGGAGCGGCGCCATGCCGGACGCGAAGACCATCGCCTTCTTCCCCGAGCCCGGCGCCTGGGGGCCGACGAACGACTGCGCCGCTATCGGCAGCATCCTTATGGAGCGCGGGCATCGCGTCGTGTTCGTCATCGACGAGTCCTTCGCCGGCGTGCTCGAGCCGCGCGGCTTCGAGGAGCGTCTCTTCCGGACCGCCCCGGGGAAGGAGGCCACGACTCCGTCCGACGGCGGGCGACGGACGGCGCGGCCGCCGAGGACCCCTGGTCCGAGTTCATCCGCGTCACCGCGCCGGAGTTCCGCAAGCCGACCATCGAGCAGATCGAGACGGTGACGAAGCCGATCTGGGAGACGCTGGTCGCCGCCGAGCAGTACGCGCACGAGCGGCTGATGGCGATCTGGGACGAGGTGCATCCGGACGTCGTGGCGACGGACAACGTGACGGGGTACCCGGCCGTCGAGCTGGGCGGCTGCCCCTGGGTGCGCATCGTGTCGTGCAACCCGCTCGAGATGCGCGACCCCGACCTGCCGCCGCCGCTCTCCGGCCTCCCGGTCGCCGACCGGAGCCAGTGGCAGGCATTTCGCGACGAATACACCCGCGTGCACGCCGACCTCCTGCGCGAGCACAACGAGTTCCGCGCTTCGGTCGGCGTCGATCCGTGCCCGCCCGGCGAGTTCAGCCGCGAGTCGCCGTGGCTGAACCTCTACGAGTTCCCGGAGGCAGCCGACTACCCGCGGAGTCGGCCGCTGGCGCCCACGTGGCATCGCATGGACTCGTCGGTGCGCGCCGGCGAGGCGCCGTTCGACGTCGCCGAGCACCTGCCCGGCGACGGGAAGGTCGTCTACCTGTCGCTGGGCTCGCTCGGCTGCATGGACGTCGGCCTCATGCAGCGTCTTGTCGACGCTCTGGCCACGACCGAGCACCGGGTCATCGTCTCGATGGGTCCGCTCAAGGACCAGATGAGATTGGGCCGCGCATGTACGGGGACGAGTTCCTGCCCCAGCCGTCGATCCTGCCGCAGTGCGACCTGCTCATCACGCACGGCGGCAACAACACCGTCTGTGAGGGCTTCCACTTCGGGCTGCCGATGATCGGCCTGCCGCTGTTCTGGGACCAGTACGACAACGCGCAGCGGCTGCAGGAGACGGGGTTCGGGGCGCGGCTGCCGACCTACGACTGGACGGAGGAGCAGCTCGTGGGTACGGTCGAACGGCTGCTTGCCGACGACGGCCTGCGCGCACGCATGCGGGCGATCGCCCGCGACGTGCGCGCGCAGGCCGGCAGCGCGAAGGGGGCCGACCTCATCGAGCGCCTCGCGCTCACGGGTCGGCCGGTCACGCGCTGACGGCGCCTACGACGCTTCGTCGAACGCCTCGGTGAACTGGCTCGCGTAGAGGTCGTGGTAGAAGCCGCGCGCGGCCATGAGCTCGTCGTGCGTGCCCTGCTCGACGATGCGGCCGTGGTCCATGACGAGGATCGTGTCGGCGTCGCGGATGGTCGACAGGCGGTGGGCGATGACGAAGCTCGTGCGGCCCTTCATGAGCTCGGCCATCGCCTCCTGGATGAGCACCTCGGTGCGCGTGTCGACCGAGCTCGTCGCCTCGTCGAGGATCAGCACGTCGGGGTCGGCGAGGAAGGCGCGGGCGATGGTGAGGAGCTGCTTCTCGCCCTGCGAGACGTTGGTCGCGTCGTCGTCGAGCACGGTGTCGTAGCCGTCGGCGAGCGTGCGCACGAAGTGGTCCACGCGAGCCGCGCGGGCGGCGGCGAGGATCTCGTCCTCGCGTCGCGCCCTCGCGTCCGTAGGCGATGTTCTCGCGGATCGTCCCGGTGAACAGCCAGGTGTCCTGGAGCACCATGCCGAAGAGGCGGCGCAGGTCGCTCGCGCGTCATCGCGCGGGCGTCGACGCCGTCGATCGAGGATCGCGCCCGCCGTCGATCTCGTAGAAGCGCAGCAGCAGGTTGACGAGGGTGGTCTTGCCGGCGCCGGTCGGGCCGACGATGGCGACCGTCTGGCCGGGCGGGACGTCGAGGCTGAAGTCCTCGATCAGCGGGGTGTCGGGGACGTAGCGGAACGAGACGTCGCGCAGGGTGATGTGGCCGCGCGTGTGCTGCGAGCTTGACCGGCGCGGCGACGTCCGGGCTCCTCCTCCGCCTCGTCGAGCAGTTCGAAGACGCGCTCGGACGAAGCGGCCGCCGACTGCAGCACGTTCATGATGCTCGCCGTCTGCGCGATCGGCATCGTGAACTGGCGCGAGTACTGGATGAACGCCTGCACGTCGCCGAGCGAGATGCGGCCGTTGGCCACCATGACCCCGCCGACGACGGCGATCGCCACGTAGTTGAGGTTGCCGATGAAGTTCATCACCGGCTGGATGATGCCCGAGATGAACTGCGCCCTGAAGCTCGACTCGTAGAGCTGCTCGTTCTGCTCGTCGAAGGCCTCGATGGCCTCGTGCTGGCGGCCGAAGACCTTCACCACGTTGTGGCCGGTGAAGATCTCCTCGACGTGGCCGTTGAGGTCGCCGGTGCGCTCCCACTGGGCGGCGAACTGCTTCTGCGACCGCTTGGCGATGACGAGGGTGACGACCATCGAGACGCGGCACGACGAGCAGCGAGATCAGGGCGAGGATCCAGCTGATCGAGAGCATCATGATCAGCACGCCGACGATGGTGAGCGCCGCGGTGATGAGCTGCGTCAGGCTCTGCTGCAGCGTCTGCGAGATGTTGTCGATGTCGTTCGTGACGCGGCTGAGGACGTCGCCGCGGGGGTGGTCGTCGAAGTACTTGAGCGGCAGGCGGGCGAGCTTCTCGTCCACCGCCTGCGCGCAGCTTGAACATCGTGCGCTGCGCCACGCCGGCCATGAGGTACTGCTGCAGCCACGCGAAGGCGGCGCTCACCAGGTAGACGCCGACGAGCAGGAGCAGCGTCAGGCCCATGGCGTCGAAGTCGACGCCCTCGCCGGGGTGCAGCGTCATGCTCGACAGCATGTCGGCGATCTGGTCCTCGCCCTTGGCGCGCAGGCCGGCGATGGCCTGCTCCTGGGTGACGCCGGCAGGAAGCTGCTTGTTGACCACGCCCTCGAAGAGGATGTCCGTGGCGTTGCCGAGGATCTTCGGGCCGATCACGGCGAAGAGGACGCTGACCACGGCGAGCAGGACCACGAGCGATCAGGAGGCGCTCCTGCGCGAGCAGCCCGGCCAGCCGGCGCAACGCGCCCTTGAAGTCCTTCGCCTTCGCGGTGGGCATGACGAGCGCGTGGCCGGGCGGGCCGCCGCCGGGGCCGGGCGGGCCGCCGGGGCCGGCCCGCCCGCCCGGCCGCGGCCCTGCCGCCGCCCGCGGCGGCGGCGCCTCGCCTCGGCGGCGCTCATGCCGCGCCCTCCGCGCCGAGCTGCGAGGCGACGATCTCGCGGTAGGTCTCGCTCGTCTTCAGCAGCTCGTCGTGGGTGCCCATCGCGGCGATGGTGCCGTCCTCGAGCACGACGATGCGGTCGGCGTGCATGATCGTGCCGACGCGCTGCGCGACGATGATCACCGTCGCCCCGGCCATCTCCCTCTTGAGCGCCGCACGCAGGCGGGCGTCGGTCGTGAAGTCGAGCGCCGAGAAGCTGTCGTCGAAGATGTTGATCGGGGCGCGCTTGGCCAGCGCCCTGGCGATCGCCAGGCGCTGGCGCTGCCCGCCCGAGACGCTGGCGCCGCCCTGGGCGACCGGGGCCTCGAGCCTCTCCGGCATCTCCTCGACGAACTCCTTGCCCTGCGCAGTCTCGAGCAGTCGCCAGAGCTCGTCGTCGCTCGCGTCTCGTCGCCGTAGCGCAGGTTGCTGGCCACGGTGCCGCTGAAGAGGAACGCCTTCTGCGGCACCAGGCCGATCCTGCGCCACAGGTCCTGCAGCTCGTACTCGCGCACGTCGACGCCGTCGACGAGGACGCTGCCGGCGGTGACGTCGTAGAAGCGAGGGATCAGGCTGATGAGGGTGGACTTGCCGCAGCCCGTGCTGCCGACGATGGCCACCGTCTCTCCCGGCTCGGCGGTGAAGCTGATACCGCTCAGCACGGGCTCCTCGGCGCCGGGGTAGCGGAACTCGACGTCGCGGAACTCGACGCGGCCGCGCGCCGGCACGTCGGCCGCGGGCGCCGGAGGGTCGACGATCGTCGGCACGGTGTCGAGCACCGCCTGGATGCGCTCCGCCGACGCCGCGGCGCGCGGCACCATCACGAACATGATGGTCGCCATGAGGACGGCGAGCAGGATCTGGACGATGTAGGTGAGGAAGGCGGTGAGATCGCCGATCGGCATGCCGTGGTCGGCGATCTGGATGCCCCCGAACCACATGATCGCCACCATCGAGAGGTTGAGCACGAGGGTGAGCGCCGGGATCATGAGCGCGAAGAGGCGGTTGACCTTGAGCGTCGTCCACGTGAGGTCCTGGTTGGCGGCCTCGAAACGCTCCTCCTCGTGACGGGTGCGGTCGAAGGCACGGATCACGCGGACGCCGCTCAGCACCTCTCGCGTGACCTGGTTGACGCGATCGATCTTGACCTGCATCGACTTGAAGAGCGGCAGCGCCGAGCGGATCACGAGGCCGATGAACCCCACATCACCGGGATGGAGACCAGGATCACGGCCGAGAGCGGCACGTTGAGGCGCAGGGCCATGATGATGCCGCCGATCATCATCATCGGGGCCGAGACGACGACGGTGAGCATCATCAGCACGACCATCTGCACCTGCTGCACGTCGTTGGTCGTGCGCGTGATCAGCGACGGGGTGCCGAAACGGTTGACTTCGGCCTGCGAGAAGCTCTCGACGCGGCGGAAGAGCGCCCCCCGCACGTCGCGGCCGAACGCCATCGCGACTCTGGCACCGTAGTAGACGCCGACGATGGCGGCGAGGACGAAGACGAGGGTGACGGCGAGCATGACGGCGCCGGTGCGCAGGATGTAGGCCGTGTCGCCGGTGATGACGCCGTTGTTGATGATGTCGGCGTTGAGCGTCGGCAGGTAGAGGTTGGCGATCGCCTGGACGAGGAGCAGGACGAGGACGACGACGATCTGCCGCCAGTAGGGGAGCAGGCGCTCGCGCAGGAGCCGTGTCACGGGCGGCTCCGTCCCGGGCCCCATCGGCTTCGTCCGCGCCCGGCCCTCCTCGGCGGAGCGCGCGCGATGCTCGCGCTCAGGTTGTCCAGCAGCCGCGCGAGCTCGACGCGGTCCTCGGGGGGGAGCGCCAGATCGCGGCGGGGATGTAATCGACCGAGCGCGCCGCGCGCCTCTCGGCGAGGGCCCGTCCCGCGGCCGACAGTTGGACGCGCATGATCGCTGGTCGGCCTCGTCCGCGCGCCGTTCCACGAGGCCGCCCTCTCCATGGTCCGCAGCATACGGCTGAGGGTGGGCGCCGCGATGTGCATCTCCGCCGCGAGGTCGCGCTGCGCGATGCCGTCGTTCGCGGCCAGGACGTGCAGGCAGATGGCCTGGCCCGGGTGGATGCCGACTCGGCAAATCCCTGTCATGAACTGCCGATGGAGGCGCAGCGCGTTCATGAAGGCGCGAAAGACCGCCGCCGAGGCCTCGTCGAGACCGGCCAGCTCGGCGGGCAGGCCCTTGCGGCTCGGGCAGCCGTCGTCTTCCGGCGCAGGTCATGTGAGGGCGTCTCCTCGGGCGTGGTGGCAGTGCGAAGAGAATGTTAGCAAGCTAACCGTTAGCATGCAAACCGTCGCGACGAGGTCCGCTGTCCGAGCATCGGACCGCGCACGGGACTTGCGCTCCTCTGCGCCTGGCGGCCTGCGAAGCGCGCGGTGTAGCATCGATGTCCGATCGGTGGAGAGTCGATCGGGAGGTTCGCGTGGGCGCACCAGTCAAGGAGCAGATCGGCGTCGACGCCGTCGCGGCGCTCGACGTCAGGGTCGGGCACGATCCTCGCTGTCGGACGACGTCCCGGCTCGAGCAAGCTCGTGCGCCTGGACGTCGACTTCGGCGACTTCCGGCGCACGATCCTTGCCGGCATGAAGAAGGAGCGCGAGGACCCGCGCGAGATCGAAGGGCGCCAGGCGCTCTTCGTCGTCAACCTGGCGCCCCGCACCATGGCCGGCGTCGTCTCCGAGGGCATGCTCTTCGACATCGGCTACGAGGACGGGATCGCCCCGGTCCTGGCCGTCCCGGAGAGACCTGTCCCCAACGGCGTGCGCGCCGGGTAGGGAGGCACCGTGAACCCGACCATCGACCTCATGAACGCCCGCTGTTCGACGCGCGCCTACGCCCCGGCGCCGCTCACCGACGACGAGAAGCGCGCGATCCTCCATGCCGCCATGCGCGCCCCGACGGCCGGCAACCTGATGCTGTACTCGATCATCGAGATCGACGACCAGGCGCTCAAGGACAAGCTCGCCGTCACCTGCGATGACCAGCCCTTCATCGCCCGCGCGCCCTGGATCCTCCTGTTCGTCGCCGACTACCAGAAGTGGATGGACCTGTTCGCGGTCGCCGGCGTCGACGAGATGGAAGGCGTGCCGCGCGGCGTGACCCCGGGCGTCGGCGACCTGCTGCTCGCCTGCTGCGACGCCCTCATCGCCGCGCAGAACGCCGTCATCGCCGCCGAGTCGCTCGGCATCGGCTCGTGCTACATCGGCGACATCCTCGAGCAGGCCGAGACCCACGCCGAGCTGCTCGGCCTGCCACAGTACACGTTCCCCATCACGTTGCTCTGCTTCGGTCGCCCGAAGACGCGGCCGCACATCACGGAGCGGTACGAGGGCAACGTCCTGCACCGGAACAAGTACCGGCGCCTTGGCGCGGACGAGCTGCGCGCGGTCTCGGACGACCTCGACCGCGCCTTCGCCAGGCACGACGCGCCGCCCGCCGCCCACTCCTGCGTCCGCGACGTCTACGCGCGCAAGTTCACCGCCGACTTCTCGGTGGAGATGAACCGCTCGGTGGCGTGGTGGATCGAGCGCTGGACGGGCGCCGGCGAGTGATCCCGGCGCCCGTCCAGCCGCCGAGAGACGTGAGCTCACGAGCGGCGGTCAGCCGCGCCCGATGACGAGCGGCACGCCCGTCAACCCGAGGTGGAAGTCGGTGGACCAGACCGACTTCACGCGGAGGGTCGCGGCCAGGTGCAGGCCCACGGCGTCGGTCATGGTCAGGTCCTGGTCGGAGAAGCGCCGCAGAAGAGCCACCGCGGCGTCCTGCTCGTCGGGGCCGACGCTCGCCACGGACAGTGGCGTCATGGCCTCGATCATGGCAAGGAACTGGAGGCCGCGGTTGCGGTCGTAGCGGCGCAGGAACCACGCGTGTCCCTCGGCGAGGACGAGGGTCGTGGTCAGCAGCGACGGCGGGTCGCCGAACAAGCGGCGGAACACCGCGTGGTACGAGTCTGAGCGGTCGGCGAAGGCGATCAGCGCCGTGGTGTCGACGTAGGCGTCAGCCCTTCTGGGCATAGATGACGTCATCGACGTGCCGGCTTGAGGCTGGGTCGCCGCTCTCCACCATGCCGGCGTAGTGCATCCATGGCCTCGACTCGTCGGCGGGCAGCAGCTCGCGCAGCGCCCGCCTCACGAACTCGGCAAGTGACACGCCCATCCGCGCAGCCTCGCGCTTCGCGGCGTCGTACTCTTCCTGGGGCAGACTGATCTGCGTGCGAATCATGATAACAGTCTAGGCGGAAGTGGTATCATGGGCAAGCGGCCGGCGCTTGGCCTCCCTGGACCGCACGGTCACCTCGACCTCGCAGCCAAGCACCTGGAGCAGCGCCAGTACCTTGTCGACCGACTTGCGATAGTTGGTGGGGTCGATCAGACGGTAGAACTGCGCCGGCGACGTGCCGAGCCGGCGGATGATCTCCCGCCTGGACAGTGGGCTGCTCTCGACGAGCTCCAGAGCGTCCACGGTCAGGCCGAAGAGAAGGAGGTCCCGCATGTAGCTCGGATCCTCGTTGTATTCGAGCACATGATCGATGTGAAGGGACCCCTCGGCGCCCGATTTCAGGCGGTATGTGAAGCCTTCGCGTCCCAATTCAGGGTCGACGTACAGGTGGACGATGGGGTCGGAGGGCGTGGGCGTCGGCCTGGTCTTGGCGTACGGGAACGACCATTGGCCGCGACGCGTCGTGACCTCGAACGCCCTCTTCCGGTTGTTCGCCTTCGCCGATGTGATTCTCACAATCGGCCGTCCTCTCTCAGCTCGTCGATCAGATCAAGCAGCTTGATCGTGGCGTCGCCCTGCAGCGGCCGCATTCGCTTCGGGTCCCACTTCAATACCAGCCTGCCATTCCGAAGAACGTGCACGTGACGCGGCGGATGGTCGCCCGACCAGGTGAGGAACACGTATCCGCCGCGACGGATTTTGGTCACGGAAGACGTTACCCTACAAGGTAACACTTGTCAACGACGCTCATACCCGATGATGTGCGCCGCGGTTGGGCCCGGGCAAGGTGGCTGATCAGCTCACGGAGTTGACGTTGGGCCTCCAAGGTGGTGACGATCACAGGCTTGCTCGGCGCGATGGCTGGGCGGCATGCCCGGCGACGTCCGGCTAGTCATAGTCCACGCCGGGCACCACGCGCCAGACGACGACCTCGTAGCTCGTCCCGTCGGCCGCATATGGGTCGTCCGAACTCAAGGCGAGGCCGTCGTTCCAGAAGTCGAGCACGACGTCGTCGCTCTCTCCGCCATTCCCTCGAGGATCGAGCCCGTGCGGTCGCCGCCGACGCCGCTGGTGCGCGGCTTCCACTCCCAGCCTCCGCCAAGCTCGCGCTCGTACCAGCGCATGACCGCTCGGCTTGTCGTGTACGGCGGCGCGTCGTACGTCACGCTGGTGCGATGCGCGAGGCCTGGCGGCCACCAGCGGGTGAGAAGGAGGCCGCCCGGGCTTTCGCCCTGCCCAGACCCGGAGATCACGAACGGGCCGTAGTCGATTCTGGGCGGATGCTGGGCCGCGCCCGGGAAGACCGGCAACGTCTGGACGGCCGCCGCGTTGCGCTCCTCCCAGGCTGCCCGCACGGAGGAGTCGGCGACGAAGTAGAGCGCGAGGGCGGCGGCGTCGAGGATGCGCTCCATCCAGTTGAGCGCCTGCGGGTGCCGCAGCCAGTGCGGCGCCGGATCGACGCCGCCGATCCAGCGTGCGTCGACGATCCCGTACGCGGCGTAGACGGCGAGACCGAGCAGGAGCACGAGCGCCGTCAGGAGACCCGGCGCGACTAAGGAAGCGGCGCCGACGGACGAGCGTCCCCCTCGATCGTCGGGAGCCCGCGTCTCGGCCTCTCTCAGGTCCTCGTCAGCCCGCGTTCGTAGAACCCGTCCTCGGCCCGCAGATAGCCGCGCAGGGCGTGCGTGACGCCGCTCTGCAGCGGCTCCGGCGGCCAGGGGATGAGGCGCCGATCGACGAACGGGCACGGCGGCAGGTCGTCCGCCGGCCGCTCGAGCAGCAGCGCCGCCAGCTCGCGGCCGTTGACGTAGCTCATGGACACGCCGTGCCCGATGCACCCGAGGCTGTAGACCACACGGTGGTCGCCGACGTAGCCCAGGGCGGGCGTCAGATCGGTGGTCACCGAGAACGGGCCCGCCCCAGCGGTGCGTGACGCGCAGGTCGCGCAGATGCGGCCAGAGGAAGTGGATGTGGTCCTCGAGGTGCTTCCACGCCTTCTGGTCGGAGTCGGCGTCGAGGGAGCCGGCGTACGTGAGTCCGACCGGCCCGCCGCCCATGACGATGCGCTTGTCGGGTGTGAGCCGGTAGTAGTGGATCAGGTTGCGCGCGTCCTCCAGGCCTTGCCGCCCCTCCCAGCCGATCGGCGCCAGCTGCTCGTCCGAGAGCGGCTCGGTGGCGATCATGTACGTGAAGGCGGGCACCTGCTTTGTGGCTCAGCGTGGGGAACAGGTGCGAGTAGGCGTTGGTGGCGAAGGCGAGCTTCTGCGCGACGACGGAGCCGCGCGGCGTGAGCAGGCGGAACCCGCGGCGCGCGCCTTCTTCGGACACGATCGAGAGGACGGGCGTGTCCTCGTACACACGCGCCCCGCGGCCGAGCGCGACGCGCTTCTCTTCGCGCACCAGCTTGGCCGGGTCGACCAGCAGCAGTCGCGGCTCCCACATGCCGCCCAGGTAGCGCGCCGAGTCGACCATCGCGCGGGCCTCGGCGGCGTCTATCCAGGTGATGCCGTCGAAGCCCAGCGACTGCATGAGGTCGACCTGCTTGTGCAGGCGCTTCACGTAGCTCGCCGTCGTCGCGACGCGCAGAAAGCCGGGACGGATCTTGTCGCAGTCGATGTCCTCGCGATCGATGAACGCCTCGAACTCGTCGACCGCGCGCTCCATGTAGGTGTGCGCGGCCTTGAAGAACGTCTTGCCGCGCAGCGCCGCCGTGGTGCCGAAGCCGAGGCCGACGACGGTCATCGCGAACGAGCCGTTGCGGCCGCTGGCGCCGTAGCCCACGGTCTTCGCCTCGAGGACGGCGACGTCGAGCGCCGGATCGAGGTCCTTGAGAGCGATCGCCGTGGCCAGGCCGGTGAAGCCGCCGCCGATCACGGCGACGTCGGCGGTCAGCTCGCCCTCGACAGGCGGCGCCGCCTCGTAAGGTCCGTACTGGTCGAGCCAGAGCGAGAGCGGGGAGTCGGGCAAGCTGGTCATCAGGGGTCCACCTCCAGAGCGCGACGCTGCCGTCGGCCGGGGCGCCTGCGGGCCTGCGGCGGCCGGCGCCGGCGCCCTGACCTGAGGCGCCATCCTACGCCGTGCGTCGCCTCGTTCACAGAAGCATCGCGCTGACGAAAGGGGCGAGCTGACGCCGGCTGTCATTGCCGAGGGGGGGCAGGGCGGCCATACTTGTCGTGACGCGGTGGCGACGGAGGGAGCAGACATCGCAGACCGGGTCCGGACGGACCAGGTCGACTCACGGGGGGTGGGGAGATGAGAGCAGTACGAACGGGGAGCGATCCACGGACACGTCCGCGGAGGGGCGCGTCTCCACGTCGGCGAGGGCGGTTCCTTCTGTTCGCGGCACTGGCGACCGCGGCCTGCCTGGCGGCGGCCGCGGCCCCCAGCTTGGCCAACATCGAGGACCCGACGGCCGAGCCGAACCATCAGACGCTCCTCGACCGTGCGGGGGTCGACTACGCCGAGGACGTCGTCATCGTCGGGGACTACGTCTACGTCTGCGGCCAGGTCGAGTCGGGAGCGACCGACGCCGACGCGAGCCTGGTCCGCATGCCTGTCACGGGTGGCACCGCTGCCCTGCGGACCAGCGGCATCTCGGGACGCGACCATGCCCGAGCCATCGCCGTCGCCCCGCGTGGCGCCGCCCTCTACACGTGCGGCACGAGGGAGGGCGCGACGAACGCCGACATCCTCCTGATCAAGTGGTCGAAGTGGGGCCGCGTGATCTGGAAGCGGCAGTACAACCCGACCCCCGGCGCCTACGACGCCGGCGGCGACGTCGTCGTGGACCGCGACGGTAACGTCACCGTCCTCGGCCTCGCCGCCGCCGGCTCCCGGGACGACTGGGTGGTCGTCAGCTGGACGTCGGCCGGCAAGCGCCGCTGGGTCCGCCGTCTGACGGACTCGGCGGCGGAGGATTCGACCTCGGAGATGCTGGTCGACCGCGGCGGCAACCTCTACGTGACCGGGTACGCGGACCGCTCCGGCAAGAGCTCGATGCTGACCGTCAAGCTGTCGCCGGCCGGCCGGGTCCTCTGGAAGCGCTGGTATCTCGGCCCGGCCGGGATCAGCTCGGCGGGACATGCCCTCGCGCCTCGATCCGGCGGCGGGGTCTTCGTCGCCGGTCTGGTCGCCAACGCGGCGGGCGGGTACGACGCCGTGTGCGCCGCCTACCGGAGCGACGGGTCGCGCGCGGTGGCCGATCCCGTCGCGGCGGGCGAAGCGACCATCTCGCTCGAGGACATCGCCGTGCTGACGTCGGGCACGATCGTCGGGGTGGGCTGGTCGTCCCTCCACGGGCCGACGAACCCGTTCGTGTGCTTGTGGCACACGGACGGCCACGTCGAAGTGCCGGCGACCATCGCGACGCCATTCTCGGACGTGAACGTCGCCGTCGCCGCCGACGCCTTCGGCGGCTACTGCTACGCGGGCACCTTCGCGGGCGCCGCTGATGCCGCCTCGGTCCACGTCACCCGCGACTCCGAAGACGGCGCGTTCTGGCGGTGGGCGTGGGGTGGGCCGACGCCCAGCTCGCAGACGCGGCCGAAGGCGGTCGCCGCCAAGGGCAACGTCGTGGCGGTCTGCGGCGACTGCATCTCGGCCGCGACCGGGCGCGACCAGTTCGTCATGGTGTGGCGGTACTGACGGGCCGTCGTTCCGGGCTCTCGTCGGCTTCGACGGACGAGCGGGGCACACCCCCTGCGGTCGAGCGGGGTGTGCCCCGTCCTCCTGTGCTAGGCTCGGACCCGTGAGCACCGAGACGCCATCCTCCCCCGCCCCCGAACGCAGCGACTTCATCCGCGAGATCGTCGCGGCCGACCTTCGCGAGGGCCGGCACCAGACCGTCGTCACCCGCTTCCCCCCTGAGCCGAACGGCTACCTCCACATAGGTCATGCGAAGGCGATCTGCATCAACTTCGGTATCGCCGGCGAGTTCGGCGGCCGCTGTCATCTGCGCTTCGACGACACGAACCCCGTGAAGGAAGAGCAGGAGTACATCGACGCCATCGAGGCGGACATCCGCTGGCTGGGCTTCGACTGGGGCGAGCACCTCTACTTCGCCTCGGACTACTTCGAGCAGCTCTACGAGTGGGCCGTCCACCTCATCAAGGTCGGCAAGGCGTACGTCGACGACCTCTCCGCCGACGAGATCCGAGAGTACCGCGGCACGCTCACCGAACCCGGCCGCGAGAGCCCGTGGCGGGACCGGCCGACCGAGGAGAGTCTCGACCTGTTCGCGCGCATGCGCGCCGGGGAGTTCCCCGACGGGGCCCGGGTGTTGCGCGCGCGGATCGACATGGCCGCCGGCAACGTCCACCTGCGCGACCCGATCCTGTACCGGATCCTGCACGCGGAGCATCCGCGGACGGGCGACGCGTGGTGCGTGTATCCGACTTACGACTTCGCCCACGGCCAGTCCGACGCCCTCGAGGGCATCACGCACTCCCTGTGCAGCCTCGAGTTCAAAGACCATCGGCCACTCTACGACTGGCTCATCGACAACCTGCCGGTGCCCTCGCACCCGCATCAGTACGAGTTCGCCCGGCTCAATCTCACGCATACCGTCGTCCACAAGCGCGTCCTCCGGCGCCTCGTGGAGGAGGGAGGAGTGCGCGGCTGGGACGACCCCCGCATGCCCACCCTCTCGGGCCTTCGCCGGCGGGGTTTTCCCGCGGAGGGGATCCGCGACTTCGCGACGCTGGTCGGGGTGGCCAAGGCCGACAACGTCGCCGAGGTGGAGATGCTGGAGCACGCCGTGCGCGGCGTCCTCAACCGCCAGGCGCCCCGTCGCTTCGCCGTCCTCGATCCCCTCAAGGTCGTCATCGAGGACTACCCCGAGGGTCAGGTCGAGGAGATGGAGGTGCCCAACAACCCGGAGGACCCCTCCGCCGGGACCCGGAAGGTGCCCTTCGCCCGCGAGCTTTGGATCGAGCGCGACGACTTCATGGAGGACCCGCCGCGGAAGTTCTTCCGCCTGGCTCCCGGCCGCGAGGTTCGGCTACGGGCCGCGTACTTCGTGACCTGTCGTGAGGTCGTGAAGGACGACGCCGGCAGGGTCGTCGAGCTGCGCTGTACGCATGACCCTGCCACGCGCGGCGGCGACGCTCCCGACGGCCGTCGCCCCAAGGCGACCCTGCACTGGGTGTCGGCCGCTCACGCCGTGCCGGCCGAGGTCCGGCTCTACGACCATCTCTTCAAGGACCCGCACCCCGGAGCCGGCGGTCGCGACCTCTTCGAGGACGTGGATCCGGACTCCGAGACCGTGCTCAGACGGTGCGTCGTGGAGCCGTCGCTCGCCGAGCTGCAGGTCGGCGAGACGGTGCAGTTCGAACGCCTCGGCTACTTCTGCCCCGACCCCGACTCGGCGCCCGGCGCGCTCGTCTTCAACCGGACGCTCACGCTCAGGGACAGCTGGGCGAAGCTGCAGGCGCGGGGGCGGCAAGACAAGGCCTGAAGGAGGTCGCGGCGTCATGACGGCACAGGTGATCGGCGTGAGCGGAAGCCCCGTGGACGGCGGCGCCACCGACCGCGTCGTCGGGCGCATCATGGCGGCGGCGGGGCTCGAATCCGAGCTGGTCCGCCTCTGGGACATCGACGTGCAGCCGTGCAAGGCCTGCCTCGCCTGCGCGGGCTCGAACATCTGCACTGGCTTCGACGATGACTGGCTGCCGCTTGCCGTGAAGCTGGTACGTGCCGACGCGCTCGTCGTCGGCGGCTGGGCGCCGTTCAACATCCTCGATGCGCGCAGCAAGACGCTCGTGGAGCGCGCGTTCTCGCTCCGCCACTCGATCCTCCTGAACGCCGGCACCGTCGGTGTGGCCGTGGTCACCGGGACCGCGGACCCCGTGCCGGTCGCCGACGACGTTCTCGCGTGGTTCGAGGGTGAGGGCCTGGAACCGCTGGGCAAGGTGACGCCGGCGGGTATCGATCCCTGCTGGTCGTGCGGCTTGGGCGAACGCTGCGTCGTCGGCGGCACTGTGCCGCTCGTGCGAGGGGAATACGAGCTCTTCTGGTACCCGTACAAGGACCGGCTGCCGGCGCCCGAGGGTTTCGTGATCACGCCCGAGCTCGTGCCGCCGCCCCCCGAGGAGCAGCCGCACGCCATGGCGGAGGCGGAGCGGCTCGGTCGCGCTCTCGGGGAGGCCGTGCGCGTCCGTCAGGCCGAGCGCACGGCCGCGCTCGAGCGCGCGCTGCCGGGTCACGCGTCGCGCGCGCCGCTGGCGCGGCTGCGCGTGCTGCTTGCCGCCGCCGGTGAGGCGAGTGTGGGCGGCGACGGCACGCTCGATACGCTGTTGGAGACGGCGGAGCGGCAGGCCGGGCGTTCGCAGGCACGCCCGGCCGTCATCACACTGCTCGACTTCGGCAGGCGGCTGCTTTGGGAGCGGCGCGTCGAGGACCCCACCGCGAGGGACCTCCTGGCGGCGGAGACGCGCCGCGCCATCGCCGAGCTGTACGAAGCGGCGGCAGCGGGCTGAGAGTCCGCGTCGTTCCGCCTTTCTTGCCGCGTCACTTTCCGGAGCGCGTGATCCTCGCCACGCTTGAGGCGGGTGGCGTCGCGCGCTACACTCACGTCGCCTGCGGGCATTGCTGGCGAGTGGCCTAATTGGCAAGGCACCTGACTCTGGATCAGGGGATTGAAGGTTCGAGTCCTTCCTCGCCAGCCATCTTCTCCCCCGTACCCGATCTTCGTCTGCGCTCGCCGGTGAAGGTCGAGCGGCGGCGGCCCCGTCTTCCGGCGCGGATTCAGCTCGAGAACGGGACCATCGCGAACAGCCAGCATGTGCGAGCCGCGTCCATCGCGCGCCGCCACGGGCAGCGGGGGCATCGGTCTTGGCAGCCTGGTCGCGTTGGTCACGCCGGTCACCCCTCCGGGCATGCCCGACGCCCGTGTCAAGCCCGGACCGCTCAGCCCACCTCGGCGTCCGCGGGGTTGAAGGCGAAGGCCCCGTCGTGGACGTACACGAGCCGGCACGCGTCGGTGTACTTGGCGTCGTGGATCCGGCCGGCGAGGATGTAGCCCACAGCGCCCTTCTCGAGCACGATCCTCTCGCAGTCGGGGACCAGAGCGCGCGCCTCCCTGCGGTAGAACTGGACCGACATCCTCCCCTCGACGACGACTGTCATGTCATCGCCCGGGTGGGAGTGCGGGGGCTCCTCGCTGCCCGCCTGCCAGCGCTCGAGCATGACCTCGACCCCGTCGGGGTTCGTCGGGTAGGTGGTGCGGACGGTGAATCCTTCCGGCGTTCCGGGCGCGGGCACGTGGTTGTCCCACACGGCGCTGGTCGCCGAGGTGACATCCTGCGATGTGTCCTGTGAAGGCATCGTCTTGCTCCTGTCTCGACCCCGAAGAGGGGCGTCGAAGAGGGCTGTCTGTGATCGACGGCAGCATACCCTCCTGTGGCTGTGCTGAACGGCGCGCGCCGCGTTGACGCCGCCGTAGGCCCGCGGTCACGCAGGCGATGCGTTCACGATCACCGGCCACCTGCCCCGCCACGCCGCCCACGCATCGGCGTCCGTCGCCAGCTCGCACATGAAGTGCGCGACGTTGGCCCTGTTGGTCTCGCCGGGGCGGAACAGGCTGTCCACCAGTCCCTCGTGCAGCGCGTACTCGGTGACGTCGCCCTCCTTCAGCGTGTCGGGACGGACGACCACCCACTGCGCGTACGGATCGCCGGCCTCGATGACGTCGTGGAGGAAGTCCGCGGCGCGCTGGTTGTCCCTCGCCGGAGGGACGAGGCCGCGCAGCGTCCAGAGACACGCCCGCTCGAAGCGTCCGCGACGCGTGTCCAGGCCTGCGGGGCGGTTCACCGAGACGCTGCTCATGAGGATGAGCTTCACGGGCGGCGCCGATGCTCTGACCGCGCGGCCGCAGCTCCCGGATCGCCCGGTACACCCTCTCGACCGACCGGCAGACGAGGTCGCGCGGCGGCCCGAACACCCCCTGCGCGCTGATGGTGTGGCCGAGGCACGAGATCACCGCATCACAGCCGTCCACCAGCTCGCCGACCTGCTCGTCGCTCAGAGAGAGCAGGTCGGCCTCGACCACCGTCAGCCGCGGGTCGTCGGCGACGCCCGCCGGGAGCCGCTCCGCCGACCGGACAACGGCGCGCACGCTGACGCCGCGGCCGAGAAGCTGCTGCAGGACGCGGCCGCCCGTGCGCCCGGTGCCGCCCAGAAGCAGAACGTTCATCGCTTCACCTCTTCATCACTTCACCTCCGGGTACTGGAACACGTCGTCGAGCGGGACGCCGAACACTCTCGCGATCTGGAAGGCCATCTCGAGCGACGGCGAGTAACGGCCCTGCTCGATGGCGATCACCGTCTGCCGCGTGACGCCCACCCGGTCGGCGAGCTCGGCCTGCGTCATCTCGCCGGCGGTGAACCGGAGCGCCCGGATGCGGTTGGTCACTCTGGTCGGCTTGCCCATCGCTAGAAGCCCCTGTGGTAGGAGGCGATCTTGACCGCCGACGCGACCACCGTCCCGATCGCGAACGACAGGTAGAGCGCGCTGGCGATCCAGAAGTACTCGTACTCGAGCATGGTGAGCGCGAGCACGCCGACCACGCCGGCGGAGGAGACGTAGTAGCCGACCAGGTCGCCGTGACGGCTGATCTGCTTGTCCCGCTCGTCCTTGCGGTCGATCTCGCCGGAGGCGGACCTGCCGCGCAGCTCGGCCGAGATGCCGGTGCCGATCCCCATCGCGATCGAGCCGATGATCGTCAGAACGATCGACGCGCCGATGGCGATGAGCAGCGGCCACTGGTAGGAGATCTCGGCCGCGGACGTCTCACCGAGCCGGCCCAGCATGATCGCGACATACGCCACGGGGACGACCACTCCGACCACCAGATTGACCCACGTGAGCTTCTCTTCGAACGGCATGGCTGCCTCCTCGCTTCGACTGACGAGATGTCAGAAATGTTTGACATCGCGTACTGTAAAGCAGAGCAGACATGGTGTCAAGTATTCTTTACTCCGTGACGGAGCGATGCGGGGAGCCGGCCTTTGCGGACCGGCGCCTCAGACGGAGTGGAGGCCGAGCGCCGCAGGCAGCTCGGCCGGCGACTCGAGCGCGCGGGACGTCGAGGTCCCGGCGGCGCCCGGCGCGGCGTCACCGCCTGCCTGGTCACGCCGCTGCTCAGCGCGCCCGACCTGTGGGCCTGCCCCGGCCACCTGGCGCGGCTCGCCCGCGGAGTCCCGGAGCCAGACCGACAGAGCGAGCGCCATCACACAGGTGTAGGGTGGCCGGGCGAGGGAGGTGCCGTGCGCAGAGGAATCGTCGTCCTGCTCGTAGCCACAGGCGTCGTCCTGGCTGCCGTCGTCATCGTGCCGCCGCTCCTCCGGCCCGCCGATCCCGCCATCGCAGCCAAGGCGGTCGGGACGTGGCGCGAGACCGACACTCCCGAGGCCTTCAAGCTCCGCATTTGGCCTGATGAAAGGGCGACGCTCTACCACTTCACCTACCCACGCTCGTTCAAGGCGGCGTTCATGGGCGGCCTTGAGGACGACCACATCAACATCTGGGGCGAGAACGCCTCCGATGTGATGTGGGTCGTCACCTACGACGAGAGGCGAGACCTGCTCACGCTTACCAGGCCCGGCGGCGGGGAGACCCACACATTCCGGCGATTGACGGCGGAGTAGTCACCAGCCCACGTCCCCACTTCTCGTAGAGCCCGCCGTCCGGCCCCACGCGGTGCGGCTCGTCTGAACGTCTCCTGAACCACCGAGCCCCGTTCCGCGTCATCCAACACCGTCCAGACGGCAGGCATTCAGGCATTCAGGTCGCGAACGGTTGCAGACGGCCCTTTCGGGCGTCTTCTGGAGGGCTCGCAGGGCACGATCTACCTGGAAACGGGTGGTAGCGCATATGGGATTCGAACCCATGTTACCGCCGTGAGAGGGCGGCGTCCTAGGCCCCTAGACGAATGCGCCACGATGGGGCTGCACCGGGCTGTCCGGTGCGCTCCCCGGCCTCAGCCGGGGACCGGATTATAGCGGCTGCGCGACGAGGATTCGAACCTTGAGACAGCGACCCGCAGGCAAGCGCGCTGCCGGGCTTCGGGCGTGCGGCGGAAGCGGCGCAACATGGTAGCAGAAGGCGCCGTACCGGCAAACCCCCGCCCTGTTATGCTTCGCGCGTTCCCGCGGCGAGGCAGAAGGCCCCCCGCGAGGGGCTGACGGGGGGTGCGGTGAGGCGCCGGGACGGCACGCATCACGACCATTCGCTCGAGACCGAGACCGACGTCGCCGTGCGGCGGCTGTTCGCCTCCGCAGGCGACCGGTGCGTGACGATCGGCTGGGACTACCCGGGACGCACGCTGCTCGAGGTGCGGATCCTGCGCTCTGGCGGGGGCGCCGCGGCGGGGCCGGATGACACCGGACCCGTGCGCGTCTATGAGGACGTCAGCGGCTCGTTCCGCGACGATGGTCTCGAGAACGGCCGCGCGTACGTCTACTCCGTCTTCGCGCGGCACCCCGGCGGCGAGTGGCTCCGCTGGGACGACCTCGAGCTTACCCCCGCATCCGCCCGCGACACCGACCCGATCAGCGATGCGCGGGGCGAGAAGGGTCGCGCGACGACGAGCGCCTCGGGGCTGTTCGCGCTGGTCGTCGGCGCGCTGCTGTTGATGGCGGCCGTTGTGGTCGCGCTCGGCGCGGTACCGGCGCTGGCCGAGGACGGCACGGAAGGCGACGGGCAGCAGGGCGGCGCGGAGGAGGCGGCGGCGAGCGACGCGCAGACCGCCGCCTGGGAGGCTGCCCTCACCGACGCCCTCGTCGCCGGCCTGCTCGACGGCCGACAGCCGACCTCCTCGGCCCTTGACGTCGACCTGTGGCCGGCCGACAGCGACCCCGCCGGCGCGACCGTCTACCTTGCTCTGGCCCGACGGGCCGGGCGTCGACATCGACGCCGAGTTGCCCGTCGCGCGCCGGCGCGACCCCGAGCAGCCGCCGCCCGCACCGTACGAGATCGTGACGCATCGCGTGCGCGCGTCAAATGTGACCGGCCTGCGTGTCCTCGTCGACCTCGCCGACAACAGCGTGCTCGAGGTCTATCCCTGGGACGAGCACGCCGACTACACCCTGCACGAGGACACGACCGCCCCGTTCTCCTGGGTCCCGTGGGTCACGGCCAACGCCTGGGTCCTGGTGCCGGTCTTCGCCGCGGCCGCCCTGTACCTCGGCATCCGGTCCTGGTTGCGCTCGCGCGCCTGGCGCCGCCGCCTGCCGTCGATGTCGCGCCACGACCGACAGTTCGTGGGCCGCATCGTCGTCGCCGTGCTCATGATGGCCGCCGTGGTCGTCATGGCTGCGGCGGTCTGGCGCGCCGTCACCGTCCCGATCCTCGACCCCGAGCGGCTCGTCGGCGGAGACCTCGCGACCTGGCCGCTCGTCCTCTTCCCTCCGTTCCTGTACCTCGCGGCGATCGGCCTCGAGCTCACGGGCGCCCCGCACCGCGTCGCCTGGAGCCTGATCGCGGTCATCTCCGGGGTCTCGTTCGTCTACTCGCTCGTGGCCATGCAGCAGGCCACGGTCACCAACGTCACGCTGCTGTACTACGTCCTTCTCGGCTGCCTCGCCCTGGTCGCGATCCCGCGCGCCTTCTCGCCCGGCAAGCTCGGCTGGAGCCGGAACATGGGGCGCGCCGGTACTTGAGCCGATGCCCCGGCTCGTCAGGCGGCGTGCCGTGATCCGGCCTGAAGGATCGCCTCCTTGTCTGCGTCATACGGAGTTGACGCAAGCGCGCTCCGGGTGCAGTGTGGTGGAGGGCGAGGAACCATCACCTCGAGGTGAGGTCACGGGACGTGAGGAGCGGCGACACATGAACGAGCAAGGCCAGCGCAAGCTCATCCGCAAGCTGCACGCCAGCAACAGCGACAAGTGGGTGGTGCTCCGCTGGGAGCATGCCACGGAGACGCCGGGCGAGGTGATCGTGGTCCGGTCGGACGTCGGCCACGCCGATTCGCTGGAGGAGCTCTTCGTCGAGCGCCCGACGCAACGCGCGATCTACTTCGACACCGGCACGAGTTGCCAGGACCAGGACGTGATGGGCGACGTCAAGTACTACTACACGGTCTTCGCCCAGGCGCCGGACAAGACTTGGCACCGGCAGGGTACGGAGCGTGTCCACACAAAGGAGACGCTCCCGGAGTACAAGCGCACCGAGTTCTTCGAGGACGGCACGCTGATGAAGAAGATCGACACGCTGCGCGTCGGGACGTTCTCCGGCGGCGGGTACGCGGGGGGCGCGAACTGAGGTGAGGTGCCGGCAGTGGGGCGGGGGCGCTGCGCGCCCCCGCCCCACTGCTAGCGCTCTATCAACTCCACCCAGTTGCCGTCCGGGTCGGCGACGAAGGCGATGCGGTGGCCGTCGCCCTGCAGCGGCGCCGGCGCCCGGCCCACTTCCGTGCCGCCGGCCGCCACCAGCCGCGCGTACTCGGTCTCGATGTCGTCGACGTCGAAGGCGAAGTGGCCGAAGCGCTCGCCGCCGTCGTACGGCGTGTCCTTGCCCCAGTTGTAGACGAGCTCGATGGCGAAGGCCCCGTCCGGCTTGGCCATGAACGCCAGGGTCGCCTTGTTCTTCGTCAGGTCACTCCTGTGATCGAGCCGCAGGCCGAGCGCCTCGTAGAAGGCGATCGCCGCGTCCATGTCTCTGGTCCGCGTCGCCACGTGGACGAACTCCATCGCTGCCTCCAGTCGCATCGGTGACCGGCGTCGCACGCCGGGAGCGGTCGGCTTCCGTTCCTTCTACCCCCCAGCTGTATACTCCAGCCCAGCCGGCCAGACGGCCGGCCGGGCCTCAAGGGGGCGGACTGTGTCGATCCGCGTCTACAAGGACAAGCGACCGCAGTTCGGCCGCGGCGCGTACATCGACGTCGACGCCGTCATCATCGGCGACGTCGTCATCCAGCGCGGCGCCAACGTGTGGCCGGGGGCGGTGCTGCGCGGCGACGTCGAACGTATCACCGTCGGCGCCGAGTCGAGCGTGCAGGACAACGCGGTGCTGCACTGCGACCCGGACTATCCGATGGTCATCGGCGAGAGGGCCATCATCGGCCACGGGGCGATCCTCCACGGCGCGACGATCGGCGACGACGTGCTCGTCGGCATGGGGAGCATCCTGCTGAACGGCTGTGTGATCGGCGCCCAGAGCATCGTCGGTGCGGGTGCGCTGGTGACCCGGGGCACGGTCGTCCCGCCGCGGAGCATGGTGCTCGGTTCGCCGGCCAAAGTCGCTCGCGAGGTCACCGAGGAGGATCTCGAGGCGGCGGTCCAGTTGCACACGCGGTATCTGCGGCGGGCGCAGGAGCTGCTCGAGATCGGCGTCGGCGCCGACCTCGCGGCGTTCCGCGAGTAGCGCGGCGTAGCCGCGCTCAGGCTCGCGCCCTGAGCTCCTCCACGAGCTGCGGCAGGATGTCGCCGCCGCGTCCCCGCAGGGAGATCGTGGCCCGCGTCGTCAGGGCCCCGGGCTCGGGGTTCACGTCGATGATGACCGCGCCGCTCTGCAGGGCCTGCAGCGGCAGTGCCGCGGCGGGAAAGACGACGGCGGACGTGCCCACGACGAGCATCGCGTCGCAGCTTCCGGCGAGCAGCTGGGCACGTCGCAGCTCGTCCTCGGGCAGCGCTTCACCGAACCAGACCACATCCGGCCGGATCAGGTCGCCGCACTCGGGGCAGCGTGGCGGGCGCTCGTCCTGACCCGCGAGGTCGTCGAGGGTGTAGCCACCGTGCGTGCGGTGCAGGCAGGCGAAGCGGTGCATCGTCCCGTGCAGCTCGATCACGTCGCTCGAGCCGGCTCGCTGATGCAGGCCGTCGATGTTCTGCGTCACGACGACCACGCTCGGGACGAGCTGCTCGAGCTCGGCGATCGCCCTGTGTCCCGGGTTCGGTTCCGCGGCGTCCACTGTGCCGAAGCGCTGTTCGTACCACGCCCAGACGTATTCGGGGTCGCGTACGTACCCATCGAGGGTCGCCATCTCCATCGGGTCGTACTTCGTCCAGAGGCCATCCTCGGGGTCGCGGAAGGTGGCGATTCCCGACTCGCGGGAGACACCCGCGCCCGTGAAGACGACGACGTTGTGGGCACGGGCCAAGGCCCGCGCCGCGGCCTCGATGCTGTTCTGCGTCATCGCCGGCGATTCTACCCAAGGCCGTCGAAGGTGGGACCAATGGCCTCAGTTCGAGGTGACGAACGCGGCGCCGTCGGCGCGCGGGTCGCTGCCGGCTTCGAGCTCGCCGTCTGCGCCGATGCGGACGTACTGCGCGTGGCCGACCGTCTGGTCGGCCGGTTCGAGCAGCTCGACCGGCGTCCCGGTGGCGCGCAGAGCGGCGAGGCACGGCTCGGGCACGTCGGCCTCGGCGAGCAACGCGCCTTCGCTGTTGATCCAGCGGGGGGTGGCCACAGCGGCCTCGATGCCGGCCACGCCTCGAGCCGCCGCCCGGGCCTTCGCGCCGCGTTCGCGCAGCAGCCGGCTCAGGATCTGGGCGTGGATCTGCGGCTGCGCCTCGCCGCCCATCGTGCCGGCGACGATCGCCAGGCGGCCGTCGCGGCACACCATCACCGGCATGAGCGTGTGCAGCGGGCGCTTGCCGCCCTCGATCAGGTTCGGTGAGGCCGGATCGAGACTGAAGCAGGCGCCGCGGTCGTGTGGCGACGATCCCGGTCGAGGGCTCGAGGATCGCCGCGCCGAAGCCGCGGTAGACGCTCTGGATGACCGAGACGGCCCAGCCGTCGGAGTCGGCGGCGACGCAGGCGATGGTGTCGCCGGAGGAGACGCCGGCGGAGCCGGCGCTGGGCTCGGCGGTCTCGCCTGAGACGCTCGACTCGGCGAGCCGGCGGATTCGCGGGCGGCCGAGGAGCTCCTCGAGCGGCACCGCGTGGAAGCGGGGATCGCAGAGGCGCCCGTCGCGGTCGGCGGCCGTCAGGGCGAAGAGACGGGCGAAGGCGGCGGCGTCCGGGCCGAGGGGGTCGAGAGCGACGCCCCCTGGTCCCGCCAGCTCCTCCAGGGCCGCGACGAGCTGCAGCAGCACGTACCCCTGCGAGTTGGGCGGCGCGGTGACGAATTCGTGGCCGAAGGCCGAGCCACGTAACGGCTCGGCCAGCTCGGCCTCGTGAGCGGCGAGGTCGTCCGTTGTGAGGACGGAACCGGCGGTGCGCAGCCCGGCGACGTAGCGCGCGCCGAGCTCGCCGCGGTAGAAGACGCCGGCGCCCAAGCGCGCAACAGCCTCGAGCGAGACGGCGAGCGCCGGCTGCCTGAACGTCTCACCCTGGACGAGCGGCCGGGCACCCCCGGATGCGTCTCCGTCACGGAAGAAGACCTCGCGCAGCCCCGGGTCGGCAGCGAAGACATCGGGTTCCCAGGCGAGCGTCGCGGCGAGCGAACGCGAGACGGCGCAGCCGTCGGCGGCGTGAGCGATCGCGGGGCGAAGCAGACGAGCGAAGCTGAGCACGCCGCCGAGCCCATGCAGCGTCTCCCACGCGGCCAGGACGCCGGGGACGGTGACGGTGTGCGGCCCGCGCACGGGCATGCCGGTGCGCGTGACGGGCGCCGGGTCGCGCTCGAGGGCGGCGCGCACGCGCGCCGCGTCGAGCGCCGCCGGCGCCGCCCCGCTCCCGTTGACCGCCGTGATCGCCCCGTCCGGCGCGTGCAGCAGCGCGATGGCGTCGCCGCCGATCGAGCACATGTGCGGGTAGACGACGGTCAGCGTCGCGCACGCGGCCAACGCGGCGTCGACCGCGGTGCCGCCGTCGGCGAACGCGGCGCGCCCGGCTTCGGTCGCCGCCGTATGCGGCGTCGCCAGCGCGAGGGTGCGGGGCCGGGCGTGCATGCCGCGTAGCATCGCCCTTCGCGGCCCGGCTTGGCAATCGCCGCCCGCCCCCTTCCAGTCCCCCGTGTCCCTTCGCCGCGCCGCGCTTCGCCCTTCGGGACCGCACGGCACTGTTGCCGCCGCCCGAGGCCGGGTGCTAGCGTTGTGTCCTCATTCGCAGCGTCGCCGATGCTCGCCGGCGGGGGGCCGGGGGCACAGGAGGGAAGCCATGCCGGACGAACCCCAGCATCAGCCCACAGTCGAGGAGCTCAAGGCGAAGGCGTACCAGCCAATGGAAGACGCCATGAAGCTCCACCCGTTCTACCGCGGCAAGATCGAGACGACGCTCAAGTGCTGCATCCGCGACTTCCAGGACTTCGGGATCTGGTACACGCCGGGCGTCAGCAAGCCGTGTCTCGACATCAAGGACGACCCCGAGAAGGTCTACGAGCACACCAACAAGTGGAACACGGTGGCCGTCATCAGCGACGGCACCCGGGTGCTCGGCATGGGCGACATCGGCCCCAAGGCCGGCATGCCCGTGATGGAGGGCAAGAGCCTCCTCTACAAGTATCTCGGCGGCGTCGACGGGTTCCCGCTGATGGTCGACACCAAGGACCCGGACAAGTTCATCGAGTTCGTCAAGCTCGTGCAGCCGGGTCTCGGCGGCGTCAACCTCGAGGACATCTCGCAGCCCAAGTGCTTCCGCATCCTCGACACCTTGCGTGAGGAGTGCGAGATCCCGGTGTGGCACGACGACCAGCAGGGCACCGCGTGCGTCACGCTCGCCGGGCTCGTCAACGCGCTCAAGGTGACCGGCAAGAAGATCGACGAGGTCAAGATCGCCTTCATCGGCTCGGGCGCCGCCAACGTCGCCATCAGCCGGCTGATCTTCGCCTTCGGCGCCACGCCGGCCCTCTGCCGCGTCGTCGACAGCAAGGGCATCCTTCACAAGAAGCGCGCCGACATCAAGAAGGTCAAGGCCGAGTGGGTCGACAAGTGGAAGTACTGCCAGATCACGAACGAGGAGCAGCGCGAGGGCGGCATCGCCGACGCCTTGAAGGACGCCGACGTCTGCATCGCGCTCAGCAAGCAGGGCCCGGACACCATCGAGAAGGACTGGATCAAGGCGATGGCGCCGGACCCGATCGTCTTCATCTGCGCCAACCCGGTGCCCGAGATGTGGCCCTGGGACGCCAAGGAGGCGGGCGCCGCAGTGGTCGCCACCGGCCGTTCCGACTTCCCGAACCAGGTCAACAACTCGGTCGGCTTCCCGGGCATCTTCCGCGGCACCCTCGACGTGCGCGCCAAGACGATCACCGACGAGATGTGCATCGCCGCGGCCGTCGAGCTTGCCAAGGTCGCCGAGGACAAGGGCCTGAGCGCCGACTACATCATGCCGACGATGGACGACTGGGAGGTCTTCCCGCGTGAGGCCGCGGCGGTGGCGATGAAGGCGGTCGAGCAGGGCATCGCGCTGCGCACCGACATCACCTTCGAGCAGGAGGTCGCCGAGGCGACGGCGATCATCGGCCGCGCCCGCGGCCTGGTGCAGGACGCGATGGCGCTCGGGTACATCGAGATGCCCGAGGGCAGCCGGGCGCCGGCGCCGAGCAGGATGGCCATGAAGGCCGTCTACAAGGGCGCCGGCGACTACGTGACCGACTGGGCCGACAAGACGGCCGAGAAGGCCGAGCCGGTGGTCGAGAAGGCGGTCGAGGCGGTCAAGAAGGCCGCCGAGGACGCCCTCGAGTCGATCAAGCGCATGACCGAGCGCAAGAAGGACTGAGAGACCGACGGGCGGGGGCGGCCGGGACGGCCGCCCCCGCCCTTTTCGTCTTCGTTCGCCCGGCGCCCTAGCGGAGGTCGCCCGTCGCGTGGGTGATGTCCCCGCGGCCGACGGTCATCAGCACGGGGATGTCCTTGATCGACTCCGATTCCTCGTACGGGTTCCCGCCGAGCACGACGAGGTCCGCGGCCAGCCCGGGCCTCAGCATCCCGTACGCGGCCTCGTCATGGGCCACCCAGGCACCGTTGACCGTGAACATCCTCAGGGCGTCCGCGACCGACGTGCGCCGCGACGCCCGCGGGTTGTTCACCGCGCTGTGGATGCCGAGGAGCGGGTCGATGGTGGTCACCGGGCTGTCCGACCCGCCTGAGACCACGAGGCCTCGGGCGATGAGACGCGCGAACGACTCCATGCCGTCCGCGCGCGCCTCACCGAACTGGCGCACGTAGTGGTCCGCCTCCGGCCTGTCCCACAGGTACGAGAAGATCGGCTGCATCGGCAGCGCCAGGTTGAGCTCGGCGGCGATGCCCATCGAGTGCTCTGTCGGGGTCTGGAAGTGCTCGACCCGGTGACGCATGTCCGGCCGGGGTGAGGCCTCCTGGGCGGCCTTGTAGGCGCTCGCCAGCACGTCGATCGCGCGGTCGCCGATGGCGTGCATGCCGATCTGCAGGCCGGCCTCGTGGGCCGTGCGCACGAAGTCGAAGATCTCGTCCTCGGTGTAGTTCAGGTACCCGCTTCGTCTCGGGCTTGTCGAGGTAGGGCTCGTAGAAGCACGCCGTGTTCTCGAAGCAGGCGCCGTCGACGCACAGGCAGCCGCCGATGCGCGGCAGCCCCATGCCGACGACGCGCTCGACGTCCAGGGTCTGGAACATGAGCACGACGCGGACCTGGAGGTCGGCGGCGATCTCGTGAAGGACGGAAGCATCGGTGTCGCCGGGGATCATCCCCCCTTCGAGGCAGTGCAGGGTGGTGACGCCTTTGGCCGCGGCCAGCGCGGCGACCGAGCGGTAGAGGTCGGCGAGGTCGCCGCGGTCGAGCGCGCCGAGGACGACGCCGGACGCGGCGGCGACCTCGGTGTCGTCCCAGAACCAGCCGGCCTCCTCGGGCGCGGCCGGCGCGCGGCCGGCGAGCCAGGGCGCGCCGGCCTCGATGACGCGCAGGCCGGCGCTGTTCGTCGCCGCCGAGTGACCAGTCACGGAGCCGACGAAGACGGGCACGTCGCGGCAGGCGCCGTCCAACTCCGCGAGGGTGGGGTAGCGTCCCTCGCGGAGGTCCCAGTGGGCGCACTGCATGCCGTGGACCCAGCCGCCGTATGGCTGTCCGGCACCTCGCGCGATCCTCTCGCAGACCTCGCTTACGGACGTTGCTCCTTCCAGGTCGACGGCCACGCCCTGCAGTCCGGTGTCGAGTGCGTGCGCGTGGGAGTCGATGAGGCCCGGCAGCACGGTGCGGCCGCGGAGGTCGATCAGCTCCGCTCCAGGCACCTCCGCGGCCCTAACCTCGTGGTCGTCGCCGACGGCGGCGATCCTGCCGTCGCGGATCGCCACGGCCGTCGCCGCCGGATGCTCCGGGTCCATGGTGATGACCGTGCCGCCGACCAGCTTCGCGTCCATGACGAGAGCCCACCTCCCAAGCCGCATTCCGCGGCGCGCCGACCACATCCGACCTCGATGCCTGTGATATTAACCGTGGCGGCAACGATACTGGTACACGGGATCGGCGCGCGACGCGGATCGGCCTCGCCGAGGGCACCGACCGCCCGAGGGATCACGATAGACGGGAGGCGGCTGACATGAGTCACGTGCGCGAGCTCGACGTCCGCGAGATCACCGCGGCCGTGAAGGAGCTCTGCATCACGGCCAACTACGATCTGCCGGCGGACGTCTACGACGCGCTCACGAAGGCGCAACAGACGGAGGAGTCGCCGGTCGGCGTCGAGGTGCTCGGGCAGCTCATCGAGAACGCCGACATCGCTGCCCGCGACCGGGTGCCGATCTGCCAGGACACCGGCCTCGCCGTGTTCTTCGTCGATCTCGGCCAGGACGTCCACCTCGTCGGTGGCGACTTCGAGGCGGCCGTCGACGAGGGCGTGCGCCAGGGGTACCTCGACGGCTACCTGCGCAAGTCGGCCGCCGAGGAGCCGGCGCACGCCCGCCGCAACACCAAGGACAACACGCCGGCGATCGTCCACACGCAGATCGTTCCCGGCGACAAGGTGAAGATCGTGATGATGGCCAAGGGCGGCGGCGCCGAGAACATGAGCAGCCTCAACATGCTCAAGCCGTCGCAGGGGTGGGCCGGCATGAGCCAGGCGGTCGTCGACACCGTCAGCCGCGCCGGCTCGAACCCGTGCCCGCCGGTCGTGATCGGCGTCGGCATCGGCGGCACCATCGACGCGGTCACCGTGCTGGCCAAGAAGGCACTGCTGCGCGAGATCGGCTCCGTGCATCCGGACCCCCGCATCGCTGAGATGGAGGCCGAGCTGCTCGCGCGCGTCAACGCGCTCGGCATCGGCCCGCAGGGTCTCGGCGGGCGCACCACCTGCCTCGCCGTCTTCATCGAGGAGATGCCCTGCCACATCGCCAGCATGCCGATGGCCGTCAACGTCCAGTGTCACGCCCAGCGGCACAAGTCCGTGGTTCTCTGAGGGAGGGGAGGAGAGATGGCCGTCAAGAAGATCACCACGCCCCTCGCCGACGAGGTCGTGAAGGACCTGAGGGCGGGCGACGCAGTCGAGATCACGGGCGTGATCTACCAGGCGCGCGACGCGGCCCACAAGAGGCTCGTCGCGCTGATCGAGGCCGGCGAGGAGCTGCCGTTCGAGCTGCAGGGCGCCGTCGTCTACTACATGGGCCCGTCGCCGGCCAAACCCGGCAAGCCGATCGGCTCGGCCGGCCCGACCACGAGCGGCCGCATGGACGCCTACGCGCCGCTGCTCATGAGGCGCGGCCTCAAGGGCATGATCGGCAAGGGTCTGCGTACCGCCGAGGTCAAGCAGGCGATGGTCGACGAGACGGCGGTGTACTTCGCCGCCACCGGCGGGGCCGGCGCCCTGCTCGCCCAGCGCATCACCGGCAATGAAGTCATCGCGTGGCCCGAGCTGGGCGCCGAGGCGGTCGCCCGCCTCGACGTCGTCGACTTTCCCGCCATCGTCGTCAACGACTGCCACGGCGGCGACCTGTACGAGGAGGGGCGCGCCAAGTACGCGCGCGAGATCTGAGGCCGGCGCCGCAGACGATCGGCGCGCCACGGTCCCGGTCAGGGGGCCCGCGTATAATCCCCACATGGAGGGGCCGTCGTGAGCTGGTTCGGCGACATCGGGCGCATGCTCGGGCTCGGCAGCGCGGCCGGCTTTCGTCCGTCCCTCACCCTGGCGATCATCGCCGTGATGTCCAACCTCGGCTGGGGCACGCCGGTCGATGAGCCGTTCCTGTTCCTCGATCACTGGATCACGGTCCTCGTCTTCGTCATCTTCGCGATCTTCGAGTCGGCCTTCGACAAGGTGCCCAAGGTCGACCGTCTGCAGGAGCGACTGACGATGCCGTACCGCCTCGTCTGCGGCGCCGTGGCCGGCGCCGCGCTGGTCGGCCACGGCACGACGGGCACCGTCGTCGGCGTGCTCGTGGGGGCCGGCGCCGCCTGGCTCGCCCTGCGCTCGAAGCACGAGACGCGCCCGCGGTCCACCAGCAGCGAGGCGGTGGTGCCCATGCTCAGCCTGGGCGAGGACCTGCTCGTGTTCGGCGGCACCGCGCTGACCGTCATGTGGGCCTGGGTCGGCTACATCCTCTTCGCGATCGCGCTCGTCATGCACGCCCGGCGTCAGCTCGCGCGACGGCGCAAGTATCGGCGCCTGCGCGCTCACCGGGTATGACCAGGACATGAGCGACGATCTCGAGCGGGCGGGGGGCGGCGCGGCCGACACTGCCGCGGCCGGGCGCGCGCGCATGGTCGAGCGCCAGCTCGTCGAGCGCGGCATCCGCGACCCCGACGTGCTCGCCGCCATGCGCGCCGTCCCGCGCCACCTCTTCGTGCCCGACGATCTGCAGCACGCCGCCTACGACGACAGCCCGCTGCCGATCGGCTTCGGGCAGACGATCTCGCAGCCCTACATGGTCGCCTGCATGACCGAGCTGCTGCGCGTGAACGTGCGCAGTCGCGTGCTCGACGTCGGCGCCGGGTCCGGCTACCAGACGGCGGTGCTCGCCGAGCTTGCCGGCGAGGTCCTCGCGCTCGAGCGCATCGCGGCCCTCGAGGAGCAGGCTCGCGAGCGTCTCGAAAGGATGGGCTACGACAACGTCACGGTGCGTCTCGGCGACGGGAGTCAGGGGTGGCCCGAACGCGCGCCCTTCGACGGGATCATGGTCGCGGCGGCGGCGCCGGAGGCGCCGCCGCCGCTCCTCGAGCAGCTCGCCGAGGGCGGCCGCCTCGTGATCCCGCTCGGCGACGCGCATCGCGACCAGATCCTCACGGTCTACGAGCGACGCGGCGGCGACTTCATCATCGAGCAGGGCTCTGCGCTGCCGCTTCGTGCCGCTCGTCGGCGGGGCCGCCGGCGTGACCAGGGCCGGGCCAGGCCAGGGCGAAGGGCCGGAGGCCGACGACGATGACGGCGAAGAAGGCCCCGGACCGTGGGAGGAGGTGGGCCCGTGAGGGCGGTCGAGGTGCGCGTCCACGGTCGCGTGCAGGGTGTCTTCTTTCGTGCCTCTACCCGCACCGAGGCGCAGCGGCTCCGCCTCACGGGCTGGGTGAGCAACCGCAGCGACGGCACCGTGCAGGCGCGCCTCCAGGGCGATCCAGCCGCCGTCGAGGCGATGGTCGCGTGGTGTCGCATCGGCCCGCCCGGCGCCGAGGTCACGCGGCTGGACGTCGAGGACGCCGAGGCCGACGACACGCTGTCCGAGTTCCGGATAAGGTAGAGAGCCATGACCGACCCGGAGACATCACTCGCGGCGCCTGCCGGTCCCGCCGCGCCGCGCGCCGTCACCCTCGAGCAGGTGCGGCACGACCCCGAGGTGCGGCAGTTCGTGCGCAAGGCCGACGAGAACCTGGCCGTGCTGGGGTACACCGAGCACGGCCCGCGACACGCCGGCCTCGTCGCCGACATCGCCCAGAACGTGCTCCTGCGCCTGGGGCATCCACGGCGCGAGGCCGAACTGGCCGCGATCGCCGGGTATCTGCACGACATCGGCAACGGCATCAGCCGTCTCGACCACGGCATCGCCGCGGCGCTGATCGCGCAGCGCGTCATCGAGCGCCTGGGCATGCCGCCCGAGGAGATCGTCGAAGTCATGTGCGCCATCGGCAACCACGAGGAGGAGTACGGCGAGCCGGTCAGCGCCCTGGCGGCGGCCGTGATCCTCGCCGACAAGTCCGACGTGCACCGCAGCAGGGTGCGGGTGATCGACCCGGACACGGACGACATCCACGACCGGGTCAACACGGCGACAGAACGCTCCTTCCTGTCGGTGGACGCGCAAGCCAGGACGATCACGCTGCAGATGGACATCGACACCGAGATGATCCGCCTCATGGAGTACTTCGAGATCTTCCTCGAGCGCATGGTGATGTGCCGCAAGGCGGCCGAATCGCTGGGCTGCACGTTCGGGCTCGAGATCAACGGGACGCGGTTGGCGTAGACGCTGCCGGGGCCCGTGCGCTCCCGTCGCGTGCTGTACGATAGGTGACCGAGGGCCGAGAGGCCCAGGATCGATGACCCTTGCCGGGAACGGGACCGGAGGTGCGTGGTGAGCAGAGCCGAGCGCAAGGCGAAGAAGGCGGAGAAGAAGGCGGCGAAGAAGCGACGGGGCGGATTCCTGATCGGCGCCCTGATCGGCGGCGTGGTGGCTCTGCTGGCGGCGCCCAAGACCGGCAAGGAGACGCGCGAGCAGCTCAAGTCGGCGGTCGGCGGCGGCGAGGGTCTCGGCGGCTTCGACTTCAAGGGTCAGGCCGACAAGATCAAGGACGCGGTGGGCGCCGGCAGGGAGTCGGCCTCCGACCAGTCCGAGGCGCTCAAGCGCAAGATCGAAGAGACGCGGGCGCGCCTGCGCGAGCAGATGGACGAGGTGGAGTGACGGGGCGAAGCGCGTCGATGTCGCTCCGCACGCCTCGCGTTCGATGAGGTGTCTGACGAGGGCGGCGGCCGCGCTGGGCGCGGCCGCCGCCCTCGGCTCCGTCTACATGCTGGTCGAGGCGCAGGCGGTCCGGCGGGTCGCCCGGCGCCTGCCGGCGCCGGGCGCGCACCCGGACCTCGACGGCCTCGTCGTCGTCCAGCTCTCGGACTTCCACGCCGGGTTCCAGCCGAGCCTGAACCTGCGCGCCATGCGGCGCGCCGTCGACCTCGCGCTCGACGCGGCGCCCGACCTGATCGTCGTCAGCGGCGATATGGCGCCGGGTCCGCGGCCTTCGGCCGAGTTCCGGCGCCAGCTCTCCCGTCTTCGGGCGCCCCTCGGCGTCTTCGCCGCGCTCGGCAACCACGACCACGGCGACAGCAAGGCGCCGTTCGTGCGGCCCACCGCCCCGGCCGACATCGAGGCCTGCGGCGTGCGCGTGCTCGTCAACGAGACCGCGGTCGTCGAGCGCGGCGCCGGCGTCGTGCAGATCTGCGGCGTCGACGACAGCGACGGCGGCAACGACGACCTGCCGGCCGTGCTCGCGCAGCTCGACCGCCGGCCGGACGTCCTGCGCCTGCTGCTCACCCATCACGCCGAGGTCGCCATGCAGGCTGCGCCCGCCGACTTCGCCATGGCCTTCGCCGGCGACACGCACGGCGGCCAGATCTGCCTGCCGCTGCCCGGTCGCCGCATCATGCTCAGCGACCTCGGCGCCCGCTTCGCCGAGGGCGACTACGAGGTCGAGGGCCGGCGCCTCTACGTGACCCGCGGTGTCGGGACGAGCTTCCTCCCGTTCCGCGCCTTCTGCCGGCCCGAGGTCGTCGTCTTCACCGTCACCGCGACCTGATCGTCAACGCGTCGGCCGCGCCTCCGGGGCAGGAAGCCGAGCGGGCGGGCACAGAACCCCCTGCCGTGGGCAGGACCTGGGCAGACGCAGCCGACGCGCCGGGCATCGCCGCCGCGGTGATGTCCGGACGCGACGGCGCCGAATGGCGCGGCAGGAGCGGCTACGGCGGCGATCCTCCTGTCGAGCGGCGCCGCGACGCGCGTCGCGGCCGGCTCCGGCTTCGCCGCGCCGTCGGTCTGCTCCTCCTGGTCGCTGCCGCGGCCGTACTCGTGACGGTGGCATCGTCGCTGGCGCGCGGCGACGACGCGTTCTCCGGCGTGTGGTGGGAACCCGACAGCGGTCGCCGCGTCGAGATCGTCCGCGAGGGCGACGGCTTCACCCTGCTCTACGGCGCGGAGCGCCGGCCGTTCGCCGCCGAGAAGCGCGGCGACGAGCTCGTCATCGCCGCGCCGCTCGGCGGCGACATCGTCCTCCGCGCCGTGGCCGCCGATCGTCTGGAGCTCGACGACGGGGGCCGCACGACGACGCTGCGTCCGGCGCCGGACGGCTCGTAGGCTTTCAACGACACCGCGTTTGACACGACCGTAAGTCTTCCTCTAGCGTGCGCTCGGTGGACGACCTTCGTCACATCGAGCACGTCGAGCAGCTCAAGGCCCTCGCCCACGACGATCGGCGGGCGATCCTCCGCGTCCTGATGGCGCGGCCCGCGACGCTCACGCAGCTCGGCGAGCGCTTCGGCAAGCACCCCGCCTGGATCAGGCACCACGTGCTTGCCCTCGAGCACGCCGGGCTGGCCGCGCTCGTCGAGTCGCGCCAGACGAAGGGGTACGTCGAGAAGTTCTACGCCGCGACCGCGCGCGCGTACGCGGTCGATCTGCTCGTCCTGCCCGACGAGACCGAGAGCGACCTGATCGTGGTCGTCGGCAGCGACGACCTCGCGCTCGACCTGCTCGCCGAGGAGATTCGCGGCGACCCGGCCGCGCCGGACGTGCTGACCATCCGCCTCGGCAGCCTCGAGGGTCTCATCGCCCTGCGTCACGGCCTGGGTCACGTCGCCGGCTGCCATCTCCTCGACGGCGAGACCGGCGAGGCCAACGCGCCGTACGCGCGTCGGCTCTTCCCCGGCCGCGACCTCGTCATGATCACGCTCGCCCGGCGTCAGCAGTGCCTCGTCGTCGCGCCGGGGAACCCGCTCTCGCTCAGTTCGTTGACCGATGTGGTCCGCGCCAAAGCGCGACTGGTCAATCGCAACCGCGGTTCGGGGACTCGGGTGTGGATCGACCGGGCGCTGGCCGCCGCGTCGATCAAGCCGGCGGACGTCGTCGGCTACGAGCACGAGGTCAACGGCCATCTGGATGCCGCCCGCGAGGTCGCGGAGGGTCGCGCCGACGCCGCCGTCGCGCTGTTCGCCGCGGGCCGCCAGCTCGATCTCGAGACGATCCCGCTGTTCGACGAGCAGTACGACCTCGTCACCCCGCGCGAGGTGTTCGAGGCGCCTCTGCTCCAGCCGCTCGTCGACCACGTCACCTCGGACCGCTTCCGGCGCGAGGTCGGGCGCCTGGGGGGCTACGACGCCGGTCCCACCGGCGTCGTCACCGCCCTCAGCGCCTAGCTCGCGCCGATCGCACACACCACCAAGGAGGAAGAGGGAATGAAGGGGCCACTGTCCGTCACCACCCGGCGCTCGCCGCTGCGTCCGCACGCGTCGCGCGCGCCGACACGCGCGCTGGCGCGCTCGCCGCGCTCGCTGCTCTGGCGATCTTCGCGCCCGCCGCCATGGCCGCGTCGACGTTCGTCGGCGGGCCGATAGCCAACGACATGCCGCTGTACATCGCCAACGACCACACGGTGACGGCGATGCGCTTCACGGCGGCCCCGAGTGCGGACGCCGGCACGCTTCAGCCGAGCACGACCTACCACGTCAAGGTCCGCTTCAGTCCCTCGACCACGCCTCAGGGAAGCGCCAACCGGGGATTCATCTGGAACGCGACCAGCGGGCAGTGGGTCCAGGAGCGCGATGAGTGGGTGAACTTCCCGACCGTCACGACGGACGACAGCGGGAACATCACCCAGAGCCCCTGGCTCTTCGTGAAGTTCGCCGACGACACCAAGAGCGGAACGTACTACGCGCTCGTCTCGCTGTCGACGGGCGCCGCCGGTTCGACGATCAACGGCACGTCACGCCGGCGGTGACCGTGCTCGACATGACGGCCGGCGAGCGGCGGCGGCTTCTGGGTCCACGACGGCGTCGCCACGGGGCAGACCGGCGGCAAGCGCGCCGACGCGGTGGTCGGCGGAAGCGGCACCGTGTGGGCGCTGCAGCGTACCGAGCCGAATCTCTGCGACGACGACGTGAACGGCGTGGTCGACGACGAGGACCACGGCGTCGCGGGCGCGGCCGGCGACTTCAGGCTCGCCGTGTCCCGCCGGCCAGGCCTTCGACGTGCGACTGCAGAGCATCGTCTGGCCGGCGGCGGCGCCGAGCTTCACGGCCGCGACGGCCGACGTCGACCTCGCCTACGGCGCCGCCGACCAGACCGCGCCGACGGCGCCCGGCGGTCTCGCCGCGGCCGAGGGCGCGGGTCAGGTGAGCCTCGCGTGGTCGGCGGCCGCCGACCTCGGCGGCTCCGGCCTCGCCGGCTACGTCGTCTATCGCTGGGCCGACCCCGTGCCGATCGGCGGCGCGACCGCATACACCTCGGCGCCCGTCGCGATCGGCGTGACGACCGAGACGACGTACGTCGACACGACGGGCGCCGTCGGCACGCCGTACCACTACCTGGTGCGCGCCGTCGACGCGGCGACGAACAAGGGCCCGCGCAGCGCCACGGTCACGGCGACGCCGAAGCTCGCCAGCGTCGCGCACCCTCGCCGCGTGTCGCCGATCGTGGCGTGGCTCGGCGACGCGGCGCTCACGTGGCAGCTCACCGACGGCGACGGCGCCGACCTCATGGCCGCGGTCGCCCATCTCGAGCGCTCGACCGACAAGGGGCCATCTGGACGCCGGTGCCGACGTGACGGTCACCGCCGCAGGAGCCGCGACCGTCGTCGCGACGCCCGACCTCTCGCGTCGCACGTGGTATCGGCTGCGGTACGACGGCGATGCCCACCACCTCGCGCCGACGAGTGCGACCGTCCAGCTCGCGCCGCAGGTGTACCTCACGCGACCGAGCGCCCCGCGGCGATCGGGCGACGACGTGCGGTTCACCTCGACCGGCACGCTCAAGCCACGGCACACGGCCGGGGCCAAGACGATCCGCATCAAGTGCTACAAGAAGGTGTCCGGCGCGTGGAAGCTCAAGCAGACCGTGTACGCGCGCAACGTGAACAAGTCAGGCGGACACGCAGTACCGGGCGACGTTCGCGCTGCCGTCGGCAGGCAAGTGGAAGCTGGTCGCCTACCACCCAACGACGCGCTGCACGCGGCAACGACCTCTGCGGCGCGGTACGTCACGGTGAGGTAGGGAGCGCGCGACTCAGGAGCAATGCAGGACGGGCCGGGGACATGAGACTGCCGGGAGCGAAGGCCGTACGGCGCGACCGCGACGGCGCCTCGCGCTGCTCGCGGTCGCGCTCGTCGCGCTCGTCGCCTTGGCCTGGGTCGTGGAGTGGAGGGCGGCGGGCGGCGTCAGCACGCCGGGCGGCGAGGCCGCGCCCGGCGCTGACGCCGCCGCCCCGCCCGGCTACTCCGTCGCGGTCCTCGTCGACGGCGACGTCGTCCGGAGCTTCACGCCGACCGAGCTCAGCGCCCTGCCACAGGTAACGGTGGTGGCCGACGGCAAGGAGCAGGAGGGCCCTACAGTTCACGCGGTGCTCGAGGCGGCCGGCGTCGACGGCTTCGCACCGCCTCGACGTGCGCGGCATGGGCCTGCGCGACGACGGTCGTCTCCGGCTCTCGGCCGCGCAGGTCGGCGACGAGCTGATCCTCGATTTCAGCGACAGGGGGACCGTCAAGGTCGTGTCCCCAGACCTCGACTGGCGGGACAGGGTGCGCGATGTCACGGAACTCCGCGTCGGCGTCGACTGAAAACGTCTTCTGGTCGTTCACCCTGCGCGACGTGCTGCTCGTCGCGATCCTCGCCGACCTCATCGTGCTGGCGAAGGCGTTCCTGCGGATCCCGCTGCATGTGCCCGGGCACACCGGTGTCGTCGTGGTCGCGCTCTTCGTGGTCGCCGCCGGGCTGATCGACCGCCGCGGCGCGGCCACGCTTGTCGGCCTGCTCGCCGGCCTGCTCGCGGCCGTGTTCGGGCTCGGAGCGGTCCCGCTCGTGACGTGGGTCAAGTACGTGGCGATGGGAGCCACGGTCGACGTCGGGCTGCTCCTCGTCCCCGGCCTCCTCGGGCGCAGGGCCGCCCTCATCGTCGTCGGCGCCTTCGCCAACCTGGCGAAGCTCTCCGCCGCGGTCGCCATCGGCCTGCTGCTCGAGCTTGCCGCTCGGCTTCCTCTTCTGGGGCCTCGGCTACGCGGCGACGACGCACGTGGTGTTCGGCGCCGTCGGCGGGCTGCTCGGCTACTACGTCGTGCGCGAGCTGCGCAAGGTGCCGCTGCTGGCGGCGCGCCGCGACGAAGGGCGGTGACGCCCCGTGAGGCGGCGCGCGGCACTGCTCCTGTCATGCTGACCCTCGTGCCGGCGGCGCTCCTGGCCGCTTCGTCGGCGCGAGCGCCGCCGCGACCTTCGCCTGGCGCGAGGGAGTCTCCGGACGGCCGTTCACCATCTACGATCCCGAGAACGGCGTCACCGTCAACGGGGGGACAGACAAGTCGATCACGCTGAAGACGATCGTCTCCTGGCGGCTCGACAGCGCGTCGCCCATGTTCGCGGGTCTAGGCAACGCCGTCGACCCGCGCTGCGTCAGACCGCTGGCCGGCGGCAGCGTCTCGTCGTCAACGCTGGTTTCACGGGCGACGGCAGCGGCGCGTTGGTCGCTGTCGTCAATCGGAGCGGCAAGGCGACGTGGTCGTACGGCCCCTCGGACGACCCCATCAGCTGAAGCCGTTCTGCGCCGAGCGCATCGTGCGCAACGGCCGCGACTACACGCTCATCGCCGACCGCAACGCGGCGCGCGTCTTCGCGGTCGACGACGTCACCAAGCACATCGTGTGGCAGTACGGGGTCGTCGGCGACCCCGGCCTTGGGGTCGACCGACTCAAGGACCCCTTCTGGGCGACCTATTCGCCGGCGACGACACCGTGCTCATCGCCGACAACAACGGCGGGAATCGCGTGATCGAGGTGCGCTGGGCCGACTACAGGGCGGACGCACCGCCGTTCACGGCTTCACCGCGGAGAGCATCGTCTGGCAGTACGGGACGGCGGGCGACTCCGGGAGCGCGGCCGGCCAGCTCATGAAGCCGCGCTCTCCGCAACGGCTGCCCGGGGGCCACACGCTGATCACCGACGCCGACGCGCAGACGTGTGAACGAGGTCGACCGCGCGGGCACATCGTCTGGCGGTTCGGCGTGGCCGGCCAGGCCGGCATGCCCCAGCAGGGCCGGCTTCGCGACCCGACGTACGCGGAACGTCTGGCCGACGGCACGACGCTCATCGCCGACTCGGGCAACGGGCTCGTGGTGCGCGTAGACGCGCAGGGCGTCGTCGTCGCGTGTCACGACATGGCCAAGCTCGACCCTCCCGGCGGACCGTCCAACACCGACCCGCCCGCTCCGCGCATGGCGACGCCGGCCGCCGACGGCAGCCTGCTGGTCGCCGACAGCGGCTTCGCGCGCTTCATCGAGATCGGCCTGCCGGCCCAGGCGACGATCACGTCGCAGCCGCTCGAGATGGGGACGGCGGCACGCGCAAGCGGTTCGTCAGCCTGGCGTGGCAGGGAGAGACGCCGGGCGCCAGCAGCGTGCGGCTCTAGTACAGCGTCGACGGCGGCCGCTGGAAGCAGGGCTCGACCTGAGGCCCTCGGCGCCCGCCGTGGGCAAGCGGCTCCAGTACCGCGTCACGCTGAGTGACCGCCGGACCACAAGCCCGAGGATCGACTCCATCGAGGTCCGCTGGCAGAAGGTCGTCGAGGAGACAGAACAGAACGACGCCGGCGCCGCGGCGAAGGGACCCGGTGTCGCCTACATGGGAGGCGCCGGCGGGTCCTCCGGATCGGCCGGCGCCGTCGTGTGGGGCGTGAACGGGACGGGGAGCGGCACGTCCGGGCAGCCGGGCGGCGGAGGAGGGGGCTCGTCGGCAGCAGGCGCCGACCAGGCTGGAGCGACCGGGTCGGCGCCGGCCGACGTCGTCGAGTCCGGCGGCTCGGAAGCATCCGAGATGGTCACGGGGAGTCCGGTGCGACTCACCGGGACCGGTGGTGCGAGCGGCGACGGCGGCGAGGGGGTACAGCCCGGGGGCGCGCGGCGCGCATTCTGGGCGGTGCTCGCCGCGGTACTGGTGACCGCCGCCGTCATGCCGCCGATCGCCGGACGGCGGCTGCGTGACCGCCTGACCGTGCCGACGGAAGTGCCCGCCACCGCGACGCGCGACGCGCGACTGCTGAAGGGAGCAGGATGACGAGGGACGAGAACGGCCGCTGGCCGCGTGTGTACGTGGCTTTCGACGATACCGACAACCTCGGCGCCGACCGGGGGACCGGCAAGGTGGGACGCTGGTTCGCCGACGACCTGCCGCCCGGCGTCCGTCCGTGGGCGGTCGTCCGTCAGCAGCTGCTCGTGCACCCCGACGTGCCGTACACCTCGCACAACAGCAGCGCCGTATGCGTGCTCGAGGTCGACCCCTCGCACTGGCCGGGGGCGCCGTCGCCCGAAGGCGGGATCTTGGCCGAGCTTGTCGAGCGCGCCTGCCGGCACGTCGAGACGTACCAGCTGCCGGGCAGCGACCCGGGCGTGTGCGTGGCTTGGGAAGGGAGCCCCGCGCTTGTCGCGCTGACCGCCTTCGGCCGGCGCGCCGCGGTCGCCGTCGTCACGCAGGCAGACGCCCGCGCGGCCGCCGCCGGGGTCCACCTGTCGGGACACGGCGGCACCGACGACGGCATCATCGGCGCCGCCGCCGGCGTCGGCCTCACGGCCGAGGGCTGGCATGGGCGCCTCATCGAGTATCGCGTGCCCCTCCGGGACTTCGCCGACCCGGTCGCCGTGAGCGATCTCGAGCGCGCCGGAATCGCCGTCGCGAGTGTCGACAGGGACGCTCCCGTTCCCGGCCCCGAGGCCGTCATCGCCACCGATGGCTGGCTACGGCCGCGTCTGATCGGCGGCCGGCCGGTCGTGCCTGTGCAGCGCGACGGGGAAGGCTGGGTCGCGCTCGCGCCGCGGACCGCGGCGCCGGCCGACTGACTCTCGCGCTTCGCTCAGGCGGTCGCGCCGGCGTCCGCGTGGTCGCCGCGTCCGGCGCGCAGTAAGACCCAGATCATCGTCGTCGCGTAGCCGATGGCCACCAGCGGACCGGCGATCTCGGCCGCCTCGCCGCCGATCAGTTCGCCGAGCTCGCCGACGGCGCGCCACAGCAGGTAGCCGGCGAAGGCGAGGAGGGCGACGTTGAGGACGGTGAAGACCTTGCCCAGGTCCAGGCGCAGGCCGCCGCGGTAGACGGCGAGACCGAGTGCGCCGGCTATGGCCAGGCCCGCCAGCGCGCCGACGACGTCGGCAAGCCCGCCCTTGTCTCCTGCGGCGGCGAAGAGGAAGAGCGCGGTCTCGAGGCCTTCGCGCACGACGATGACGAACCCTAGCCAGAAGAGGCCCGCGCCGCCGACCGCCACCGCCTCGCGGACCCGTCCGTCCATGTCGCTCTTCAGCGTGCGTGCCTGACGGCGCATCCAGAAGATCATCCAGGTGAGGATCGCCGCGGCGGCGAGCATCGCGACGGCCTCGAAGACCTGTTCGGCGGCGCCTTCGAGCCCGCGCCGGTCGCGAAGAGCACGGCGCCGGCGATCAGGCTCACGCCGACGGCCGCGGCCACGCCGGCCCAGACGGCGCGCGAGCGCTCGCCGGCGCCGGCCCGAACGAGGAGGGCGAGCACGATGCCTACGAGCAGGGCCGCCTCCAGACCTTCGCGCAGGGTGATCAGAAGGGAGGAGAGCACGCGAGTCCTTTCGTGAGGTCGGCGTCGCCAAGGATGAGGCAGTCCGAATGAGTAAAGTTAGGTTACCCTAATACGGGGGCCCGGACAACCATTCCTGCCGCAGCGACCATTCGATCAGCCCGCGCCCGCGGACGACGAGCCTGCGCCCCGTAAGGGGCTGGAGCGCGTTCGCTCTCTCGTCAGTGGCGGGCGAGAAGCCGCGCCAGCGCGCGGCGCGACGTTGTCGATCGCGCGCGTGGGGCAGACCTCGGTGCAGGCGTAGCAGCGCACGCAGAGGTGGTCGTCGAAGACGGGCGTCGGCGCCAGCGTGATCGCGTCGGCGCCGCAGATCTGCGCGCACTCGCCGCACTCGGTGCACGCCGCCGCGTCCAGGAGTAGCGGTCGCGCGGTGATGAGGCGCCGGCTGAGCCGCTGCAGACTCGGCGGCATCCGGTCCTGGTAGTCGCGGCCGGCGGGGACGAAGTCGGTCGCCGGCTCGATGGGGTCGCCCGCGAGCGCGTAGGGGTCGTCGAGGTCGACGAGGCCGCGGTGCTCGGCGGCGGCGAGGACGTAGACCTCTCGCCGCCGGTGGGCGGTGCGGTCGGCGAGCGCGGCGTCGAGCGCGACGCAGTCGCGCGCCGCGAACAGCGAGCCGAGCTCCCGCGGCTTTCCCGAGCCGGGACCCTGTCCCTCCATGGCGATGATGCCGTCGATGATCGTGAACCGCGGCGCCATGGCGAGGTGGAGGTCGAGGAGCATGTCGGCGAACTCCTCGCGCCGCGCGGCGCGGATGTGGAGCTGCGCCTTGGTCAGCCCGGGGATGCAGCCGTACGTCAGCTTCACCCCGCCGGTGAGTCGCATCAGCTGGTGGGTCTTGAGCACGCCGACCTGCACCATCGCGTCGGCGTGCACGAACGCCCTGCCGACGGTGAACGAGCGGTACAGCTTGCCCCGCGGCGCCGCGACCGTCGTCTTGTCGTCTTCGATGTCGATGATCGTGACGCCCTCGTCGGCGCAGACCTGGGTGATGCCGCTCAGGTGATAGGCGCGCGCGACCTTGGCGGGGCCGTTGAGCCCTCCCGGGCTGTCGGCGACGAACGGGTCCGCGCCGGCGTCGCGCAGCGCCCGCAGGACGCAGCGCAGCGTCTCGGGATGGGTCGTCACGGCGCGCTCCGGGGGCGCGCCGCGCAGGAGGTTGATCTTGACCGCGACGCGGTCGCCCGGCCTGACGATCGCCGTCCAGCCGCCGAACGGCTCGACGAGCCGGGCGACGTCAACGGGCAGACCCGGCCCGTGCGCGGCGCGCACGTGACTGACGAGGGAGGGTCCTGAGGGCGGCGGGGTCATCGGCGCGGCGCGGCTCCGGGCCGCCTGGCGGCCCGACCGGTCACGCCGCGCCGTCCGCCGCCGCCGGCTTCTCGGCCACGATGGCGATCTGGTAGCGGCCGACGGCGCCGGGCTCGTGGACGGCGAGCTCGCGGAGACCCATGCCGGTCACGCTCGCCCGCGCCTCGTCGAGCGAGAGCACGTGGTCGTTGGGCGGCCCGACCGGACGTTCCATCTGGGCGAAGTCGACGACGACGAGCCGGCCGCCGGGGGCGAGCAGGCGCACGATCTCGCCCAGGGCGGCCGGCTCGTCCCATATGTGGTGCAGCACGTTGAGCAGGAAGACGCGGTCGGCCGCCCCGTCCGGCAGCGGCACGCGGTTCTCGGCGGTCTGGACGGGGACGACGCGGCCCTGCGGGAGAGCGGCCGCCGCGACCTTGTGCGTCGAGGTACTCGAGGAGCGCCGCGTGCTCCTCCACGGCGAGCACGCGGCCGCGCGGCAGCGCCTGGGCGATGGGGACCGTGTACAGGCCGGTGCCGGCGCCGTAGTCGACGACGGTCTCGTCGCCGCGCAGATCCAGCAGGGCGACGACGTTGGCGGGGGGCAGCTCGACGAGCCGCTCGGGGTTCTCCAGCCGGTCGGCGTGACCCGGGTCGAACTTCTCAGCCAACGGCGCGGGCTACTTGACGCAGCGCGTGTACCTGAGGAAGGCCTCGAGGGCGCGCTCGACGGCCTCGCGTGAGGCGATCTCCGAGCCCGTCTCTTCTTCCAGGCAGTCGCGCATCTTGAGCGAGATGAGCAGGACGCCGACGCGGTCGAGCGCCGCCTTGGTCGCGGCGAGCTGGGTGAAGATCTCCTCGCACGGACGCCCCTCTTCGATCATGCGCTGCAGACCCCGAGCCTGACCCTCGACCCGGCGCAGCCGATTGATGAGGCGGCTGGCCTCTCGTGACTCGGTGTGCTCCTCCACGCCCCGAATATACCCCCGGGGGGGATTGAGCGGCAAGGGGGCTCGAGTGGGACGCCCTGTCGCAGGATCCGTGCGCGCGCGTGCCGCCGTGGCCACGCAGGGTGGGCGTAGGTGCGGTGCCTCCCCGACGCGCGTCAGGTGTTCACCCGACCCTTGGGCCGGTCGTGCGCCAGGCGGCGCAGATCTTCGAGAAGCTCGTCGGCGATCGGGCGCCCGCCGTCGGCGCGGCCGAGGCGCACGTCCGGCTTCACGTCGCCGTGAAAGTCGGAGCCCCCGGTAGCGACGAGCCCGTAGCGCTCGCAGAGGCCGCGGCAGGCGGCGACGGTCTCGTCGTCGTGCAGAGGGTAGTGACACTCGAGCCCCACTACGCCGTGCCTGGCGGCGTCGCGGACGATGGCCGCAAGTCCCGCGCGGTCGGTGCGGATGATGCCCGGGTGGGCGATGACCGGCAGGCCGCCCGAGTCGCGGAGCAGGCGGACGGCCTGGGCGAGCGAGAGGCGCCGGCGGTCGACCCAGGCCGGCGCCCCGCGACGCAGGTAGCGCTTGAAGGCGTCGCTGATCGAGTCGACGTAGCCGCGCCGGCGCATCGCCTCGCCGATGTGCGGCCGTCCCGCGGCGCCGTCGACGGCGATCGCGGCGAGCTCGTCAGGGTCGACCGGCATGCCCAGCTCGGCGAGGCGCTCGAGGATGCGCGCGTTGCGCTCGTCGCGATACGCGCGCAGCTCGGCGAGCGCCGCCTGCATCTCGTCGCCGGGGCAGCGGTCGAGAAAGTACCCGAGGAGGTCCATGGTGACCTGGTCGTGCTCGAGGTTGAGCTCGACGCCGGGCACGACCTCGATACCGAGGCGCTCCCCGGCGGCGAGCGCCTCCTCGAGCCCGTCGATGCTGTCGTGGTCGGTGATCGCGACCGCTCGCAGTCCTTCGCGGACGGCGAGCTCGACGACCTCGGTCGGCGTCAGCGAGCCGTCCGAGAAGAGGGTGTGCGTGTGCAGGTCGATCACGCTCCGTACCCTACCATCGGCCGTTCGCCGCACGGTTTGCCCGCCTCCGCGGGGGATAGAATCGCTCTCGTGTGACGACGTCCGGGACGCATCACCGTGGAGGGAGCGCCATGAAGATCGGGATGATCGCGCCGCCGTGGTTCCCGCTGCCGCCGCGGCGGTACGGCGGCATCGAGTTCGTCGTGAGCCTGCTCACGGAGGGCCTCGTCGAACGGGGGCACGAGGTGACCCTCTTCGCCAGCGGCGACTCCGAGACCGAGGCGCGCCTTTCGGCGTTCTTCGAGCGCGCCCCCTTCGAGCAGATCGAGGACGGCGTGCACCTCGAGGTCGCGCAAAGCCTCGCCGCCTACTCGGCGGCCCGTGAGTTCGACGTCATCCACGACCACGACGGGGTCGACAGCCGGGTGATGGGCGCCCTCGTCCACCGGCTGATCGGGACGCCGGTCGTCGCCACGCTGCACGGGCCCGCGGACGAGGCGACCCAGCGCATGCTCAGCAGTCTGCGTCACGACCTTGCCTTCATCGCCATCTCGGAGTACCAGCGCCAGGGCTTTCCCGACCTGCGCTTCGTGGGCACGATCCCGAACGCGGTCGACGTGGAGCACCAGCCGTTCGCGGCCGAGAAGGACGACTACTTCCTCTTCATCGGGCGCATGAACCCCGAGAAGGGCGCGCGCACGGCGGTCGAGGTCGCGCACCGGCTCGGGACGCGGCTCATCATGGCCGGCAAGGTCAACGAAGGACTCGAGCGCGAGTACTTCGCGCGCGACATCGAGCCGCACCTCACCGAGGCGATCCACTTTCGCGGCGAGGTCGACCACGAGACCAAGGTCGAGCTGTACCGCCGGGCGCGCTGCACGCTGTTCCCCATCCAGTGGCCGGAGCCGTTCGGCCTCGTGATGATCGAGTCGCTCGCCTGCGGCACGCCGGTGATCGCCTTCCGGCACGGCTCGGTGCCCGAGGTCATCGAGCACGGGCGCACGGGCTTCGTCGTCGACACCGTCGACGAGATGGTCGCGGCGGCCGAGCGCATCGACGACATCGACCCGGCGGAGTGCCGCCGGGCGGTCGAGGAGCGCTTCGGCCTCGACGCCTTCGTGAGCGCGCACGAGCGCGCCTACGAGGAGCTGGTCGCGGAACGGAAGGCGTAGGCCGACGATGAAGCTGCCCTACGACGACGTCCACCTGATCGCCGACCCGCTCTACGGGTACCTCCGCATCACCCTGTCGCGCGCCGGCGAGATCGCCGAGGCCGACGTGATCGACAGCCCGTGGGTGCAGCGGCTCAAGCGCATCCACCAGCTGCAGAGCTCGTGGTGGGTCTTCCCGACCGCCGAGCACAGCCGCTTCGCGCACAGCCTCGGCGTGATGCACCTCGCCGGCCTGCTCGCGCAGACCGTCTACCCGACGCTGCGCGAGGTCGAGCCGGCGACTCCCTCGCTGCCCCTCGTGGAAGAGACGATGCGCCTCGCCGGCCTGCTGCACGACATCGGGCACGGGCCGTTCAGCCACTTCTGCGACGAGGAGTACTTCCAGCCCGTCTTCGGGCTCGACCACGAGCGCATCTCGCAGCACCTCATCGTCAACGAGATCGGCGAGTTGCTGCGGGCGCTCGGCCGCAGCCCGAGCGGTCCGTTCGCCGAGGGCGAGGCGGTCGACCCGTGGCACGTCGCCTTTCTCGTGCGCGCCGAGGCGCGGGACGGGGCGGCGGAAGGGGCGGCGGACGCCGCCGGATCCGCCGCCGAATCGACCCAGGGCGCCGACCCCATCCCCCGCTGGGTCCGCCTCCTTCACCGCGCCCTCTCCGGCGCAGTGACGGTCGACAACCTCGACTACGTGCGCCGCGACGCCTACATGTGCGGCGTCTCGGTCGGCTCGGTCGACCCCGAGCGCCTCATCTACTACACGTTCTGCACCGCCGACGGTCTCACGTTCCACAAGCGCGCGCTCTCGGCGCTGCGCGCCTTTCTCAACGCGCGCTTCTACATGTACGAGAACGTCTACTTCCACCGCGTCGGCCACGCGATCGACATCCACCTGCGCGAGATCTTCCGTCCGACGATGAGCTTGATCCTGCCGCGCAGCCCCCTGGAGGACCTCGACGCCTACCGGCGCGTCAGCGAGTGGTCGCTGTTCACGACCGTGGAGGAGTGGCTCGACGAGCCGCTGGCGAGCGAGAGGCGCGCCCTGGCCGAGGAGTGGCAGTCGATCATCCACCGCCACGTCAAGTACAGCATGGTCTACGAGCAGGCCGTGGAGCTGCAGCGTCCGGCGCCGGCCACGCGGGAGCTCACGCCGGCGGAGTTCCACGCCGCCGTCGTGCGTCACCTTCCGGAGGCGCGCGAAGGACCTCGAGTTCGTGGTCGACATCGCCTCGCAGGACCCGCGCCCGCTCAACCCGCTGAGCGGGCCGAAGCGCATCCCGGTCTACGACCCGGCGACGGAGCGCATCGAGGAGCAGCTCCTCACGGGGATCCTCGAGTTCGTGCCGGCCAAGGCGCACCTGTACCGCGTCTTCGCCGTGGGGCACGAGCACGACCGCGACCTCGCCGCCGCCGCCAGGGCGGCGCTGGGCGAGGTCGCCCCGGCGAGCCTCACGAACCTGTAGACGGGGGCGCCTCCGGCCGCCGGGTGCGTCATCTCCTCAGGAACGACGCAGGCGTCGAACTCCTCGGCGCTGATGCAGCCGAGGTCGAGCGCCGCCTCGCGCAGCGTCATGCCGTCGTGGTGCGCGTGCTGGGCGATCTGCGCCGCCTTCTCGTAGCCGATGCGTGGGCTCAGCGCCGTCACCAGCATGAGCGAGTCGTGCAGGTGACGGGCGATGACCTCGCGGTCGGGCTCGATGCCCTGGGCGCAGAAGCGGTCGAAGGCGGCGACGGCGTCGGCGAGCAGGTCCGCCGATTCGAGGACGTTGTGCAGGATCACCGGCTTGTAGACGTTGAGCTGGAAGTTGCCCTGGGAGCCCGCGAACGCGACGGCGTGGTCGTTGCCGAACACCTGGACGGCGACCTGGGTGAGCGCCTCGGCCTGGGTCGGGTTGACCTTGCCGGGCATGATCGACGAGCCGGGCTCGTTCTCGGGGATGCGCAGCTCGCCGAGGCCGGCGCGCGGGCCTGAGGAGTACCAGCGCACGTCGTTGGCGATCTTCATGAGCGCGCCGGCCAGCGTGCGCATCGCGGCGCTGGCGTTGACCATGGCGTCGTGCGCGGAGAGCGCGGCGAAGAAGTCCGCGGCCGGCCGGAACGGCCGGCCGGTCTCTTCGCCGATGAGCCGCGCCACCGTCTCGCCGAAGCGCGGGTGCGCGTTGAGGCCGGTGCCGACGGCGGTGCCGCCCAGGGCGAGCTCGCAGAGCTTGGGCAGGGCGGCCCGGACCGTGGCGAGGGCGTCGTCGAGCTGCGTCGCCCAGCCGCCGATCACCTGGCCCAGCGTGACCGGGGTCGCGTCCTCGAGGTGGGTGCGGCCGACCATGACGACGTCGTCGAAGTCGGCCGCCTTGGCGCGCAGGGTGTCGCGCAGCCCGGCGACGGCCGGGATCAGCCGGTCCTCCAGCTCCAGGACCGTGGCGACGTGCATCGCCGCCGGGAAGGTGTCGTTGGACGACTGGCCGCGGTTCACGTCGTCGTTCGGATGGACGGGGCTCTTGCCGCCGCGGCCGGCGCCGGCGAGCTCGTTGGCGCGCGCGGCGATGACCTCGTTCGCGTTCATGTTCGTCTGCGTGCCCGAGCCGGTCTGGAAGACGACCAGCGGGAACTCGTCGTCGAGCGCGCCGTCGGCGACCTCCTGCGCGGCGCGGGCGATGAGCTCGGCCTTGTCCGGCGGCAGCTCGCCGAGCTCCGCGTTGGCCCGCGCCGCCGCCTTCTTGAGCAAGCCGAAGGCGTGGATCAGCGGCCGCGTGAAGCGGAAGCGCTCGACGCCGATGGGGAAGTGCTCGATCGAGCGCTGGGTCTGCGCGCCCCAGTACCGTTCGGCCGGGACGCGCACCTCGCCCATGCTGTCGGTCTCGATGCGCCAGTCGTCGCTCATGGGCATCACACTACCCGTTTCGTCGGGGTTGCCCTTCCAGCAGCACGCGGATGTTGCGCGCGATGACCCTGGGCGAGTAGTCGAGGCCGCAGCGGGCGAGCTTCTCGCGGGTCGTCTCCGCCAGCCCGGGCCACTGCTGCTTCGGCGCCTTCACCGGAGGGCTCGTCGGCGCCTTCGGCGACGAGCTGCTCGGCGGCGAGGATCGCCGCCGTCTCCTGCTCGTCGAACCACTCCGGCGCCGCCTGCACCAGGTCGACGCCGGCGTTCTCGGGACACGCCTGCTGGCAGCGCAGGCAGCCGACCGCGGTGTGATGCACCGACGGCTCGAGCCAGTCGGGCAGCGGGGCGCGGCTCTCGTTGTGCAGCGTGAGGCAGCGTTCGGTGTGCAGGACGAAGCGGTCGCCGCCGATCGCTTGCGTCGGACAGGCGCGCAGGCAGGCGCTGCAGCGCTCGCAGCGCTGCAGCACCTCGGGCGCGCCCCATCCCGCGTCGTCCGGCGGCGGCGCGTCGCTCACGCAGGCGCCGAGCTGCAGCCAGCTGCCGAGGCCGGGGACGTAGGCGATGTTGTTGCGGCCGTAGCGGGCCAGGCCGGACCACGTGGCCAGGGTCTTGAGCGGCGGCTCGCAGTGGAGCGCGGCGAAGCCGTGCGGACGGAGCAGCTCGTCGACCTTCGCGGCCATCGCCCGGGGGACGGCCTTGTACCCGGCGTAGTGCGGAGGGATCTGGACCGTGCGCTTCTCGCCGTGCCAGGTCAGGTTCGCCTGCGTGAGCGGACGGGCGACGGCGGCGATGACGACCGAGCGGACGGGGCGCGGCGCCTCCGGCGCCGCGCCTGCCACCTCGGTCGGCAGCGCCGCCGACAGGTCGTCGGCGAGCTCCTCGGCGACCGCCACCGGGAACTCGGCGTCGGCGATGGCCTCGTCGACGCGGGCCCGGGCATCCGCGAGGCGCTCGACGGGGACGACGCGCGCCTTGATGCCCTGCGTCTCGAGCTCCTCGACCACCTCGCGCCACAGCGCCGCCGCGTCCATCAGGCCCTCCTGAGCGTGGGATGACGGCACGACTCTGCGCCACGGCGGCGCGTCGCGCAAGCGCGCCGGCTGCGGCGTCTCGTCGCCGGCGAGGACGATGGGACAGCCGCGATCGTCCCGGCGCTCGTGTGCGGCGCGGATCTTCCTGCCGATCGGGGCAGTCGGCGATGCGCCTGTCGGGACCCGTGGCGTTGGCTTGAGGAACGAGCGGGTATGACACACCGCATGGACGAGGGGAACTTGGCCGACGCGCGGACCTCGAAGCGTCCTCGCCGCCTCGCGCGCGAGGAGAAGACCATCGCGACGATGATCGCCATGTACTGCCGCGACCATCACGGGACCGTCGGGCAGCCCGACGTCGCCGGCGGGCTCTGCGAGGACTGCGCCGCACTCCTCGACCACGCCCGCCGGTGCCTCGACCGCTGCCCCTTCGGCGTCGACAAGCCCACCTGCGCCAGGTGCACGACGCACTGCTACAAGCCGGCGATGCGCGAGCAGGTGCGCGCGGTCATGCGCCACGCCGGACCACGCATGCTCAGGGAGCACCCTCTTCTTGCGGCGGCCCACCTGACGGACGGCCGCCGCAAGACGCCGCCGCGCTGAGCGCCTGTCCGGCCTGCGCGGCGCCTCCTGCGCTCACGGTCGAGTCTGCAAGCCCGCGCTGTCGCTGTTGTCGCCCATTCTGGCAACACATGGTGTCGCCTGCCGGGTCAACGCCCGGGGCTGGTCAACGGTTGGCAGGGGAGTACCATGGGAAGGGAAGGAGGGAATCTGAAGGGGGTTCCGTTCCTTGCTGTTGCGCCGCTCGGCGCTGTTTGGCGACCCGGCAACTGCCGGTCGCAACGGCAGCGCAGTGGTGCGTTGTCGTTCGTGCACCCCCTCAGACGACTCCGAAGAGAGAGCGGGGCACAGACATGACCGGACGATTGACGCGACTTGCGGGTCAGCGCGGCCGCGCACAGCGCGGTCTGACTATGGTCGAGCTGCTGGTGACGATCGTCATCTCCTCACTCTTCCTTGCCGCGATGGTGCCGGTCTTCGTCATGGCCAGCAAGTCCAGCAGCGCCGATCGCGTGCGCGTAGAAGCGCTCAACGTTGCGCAAAGCCGGATCGAGGCCATCCGTAGCTTGGACTACGACAACATCACCCCTGCGAATCTGGCTGCTCTCGAGGCGGACACCAGCGCGACTCGCGATATCCGCTTCGACGGTGCGTGGAAGGCGGACGAGAGCGCCAGAGACTACTACTTGACGTACCTGGTCGAGGATGTGAATGGCGAAGTCGAGACCGATCCTCGAGCAGTACAAGATCGTGACTGTGATCGTGACGCTGCACGGTCCATTGACCTCGGACGAGGTTCAGCGTGCACTCCACGGGGATTTGCCGAAGACCGTCTTGCTCAAGACGGCCATCTACCGCCAAGCTTACGGGCCGGATGCGACGGGCCTGCGGGTGTACACGGACGCGCAGCCGTCTGGCACGCAAACGTTCTCGACCGGCCCACTCAAGGCACGTGTGACCATCAGCAGCGTCGACGCGCCAAACGTGGACTATGTGCGTTTCATCGTCTACGCGAACAACGGCAGCCAGATTGCCGGGACCACGGTGTCGAACTATCCCTCCAGCGATTCGCGCTTCCCGGCGCTCGTGTACGAGTGGCAGTGGACCGACAGCCTGCAGGCTCCCGACGGCGCCTACACTTTTGCGGCGGTGGCAGTCGCAGCTGGCAGCCAGCAGACGGGCGCCATGTGGCAGAAGCCGATCTACCTTGACCACAAGATCCCGGACGCGCCGAAATGGGCGACGAATGGAGTGGTCGCGGGCGCGAACGCGGTGATGGTCACTTGGCAGTCGGCCCAGGCGGGCGACCTGCGCTGCTACGAGGTACAGCGCACGGCCTCGACTGGCTCGACGACCTTCGATAACCTGCCGCGCTGGTCGACCACGCTGGTCGATCGACGTCAGCTGCAGGCGGGCGTCACCTACAGCTATGTCGTGCGTGCGTGGGATGACGCCGGTCAGGCTGGCCCTTGGTCGGAGCCGATCACAGCGACGCCCACAAGCGCGGCTGGCTCTGCTCCGGCTGCGACAGGCGGTGTTACCGCGTCGCAGGTGATCGGCAAGGCAGGCGACGAATCGACGCGACAGAGGGCCGTGAGTCTCGGATGGCCCGCGTCCGTCGACGACCACGACGGCGGCACCGTCGCCTACTACCTCGTGTACCGGCGTCAGGTCGACCCGGTCACCACGTTCGTGGACGCAGGCGTTGACTGGAGCTCACCCTTGAAGGTGATCGCAGTGACGACTCGCTATGGGACGTATTCGACGGCTGACGCGTCAGTCGACTGGCGCAGCCTCTACGAGTTCAGCGTCACGACGGTGGATGCCGCCCTGTACGAGAGCGGGCGCACCGCGGCCGTGCCTGTTGAGGTGCTCCTGCCTACGGGGACGTTCTACCTCACTGTCCGTGCGACCGCGGACCCGTCGCTCATCCCAAGAAGGCAGAAGTGGTATGTGCGGCTGTCGATCGTCTCCCTCGACACCGGCGAGGTCTACCCGAAGCCGTGGGGCATCACCCAGATCGACGACAAGCTCTACGTCAACGGCACGAAGCCGTACGTACAGACGCTCACGATCTTCGGCCGGTATCAGGTGGTCGCATCCTTCTACGATAACAACGGCACCTTCAAGGGGACCAGTTCGGTATTCGTCGATCTCGCTGAGACGCGAGAGGCGACGGTCCCGTACCAAGCGCCGTGACGCGAGGTGACGACATGACGTCCAGCAGACAAAGCCAGCAGGGCGCGGCGCTCATCCTCTTCTTGGGGGTGTCGGCCGCGCTCACGGTGCTGTCGATCGCCTTGGTCATGGCGGTCGCCAATGCGAGTTACAACACGTCACGGGAGAACCGGAGCGTCAAGGCGTTCGACGTCGCCGAGGCCGCTCTGGAAGTCACGATGCAGCAAGTGGCGCGGACCTGGCCGCGCAATGCCGGCAAGGCGTACGCGCCTTGGACCGAGGTCGAGAACACCTCGTTCGCCGAGGACTTCTTCGGCAGCACGACGCCACCCCCCCTGCCTGATGGCCTGCACTACGTCAGTGTGCGCGTCTTCGACGACGTGGAGTCGACGACGACGCTGCCTACGGGGTGGGAAGAGACGGCGAAGACGTGGGACGACAACGGCAACGGTATCGTCCTCGTTGACGCGCAGGCGCGCGTGGGCAATCGGGCGTCGCGTATCCGGGCCATCGTTCAGGCTTCGTATTTCCGCCTTGGACTTGCCCGCGGCGTGGCCGTCTGGGCGGACGGCACTCTGGCCGGCACCGGGAGCGGGAACGACCCGAACATCACGGCCGAAGTGCTCGCTTTCAACTCATACCAGGCCATGGTGCACGCCAACTCGTATCACAATGCCGGAGCCTCTGGGACAGCGGCCTGATCTTCCAAGACCCTCCGGGAAGCGGCACCCAGCCTCCGATCACTCAGGATACCGTGGACGGCCTCGTGGAGATCGCCAAGAACACAGGGCGCTACTTCGACGGGATCAACGCGGAGAGCGAGATGAAGACCACGCTTGCCAATACGGATCCGGGACCCTTCGAAGGGTTGTGCGTTCTCGACTTCCGCGAGGCCGGGGCGGGTCCGTACACCGTCACGCTCGACCAGGCGGACTACAACTGCACGGTGAGCAACAACGGACAGCAGACGCTCGTCGAGTACGGCGACCCAGGTGCGCTGCTGATCCTGGGCGGCAACCTGATTCTCAAGGGCGGGCTGCACTACTACGGTCTGGTCTACGTGCAGGGACAGGTCGGCGTGGACGAGTCGGGGGGGAGCATGGCCGGAAAGCCGGTCATTCACGGCATGCTGGTCTGCATGAAGGACCCAGACGTGGCCACAGGGGGGGACGTCGACATGAAGGGCCGCGCGCAGGTCCGATACAACGCGAACGCCGCCCGCGACCTGGACAGGCAGTTCCTGACCGGAATCAAGCTCGTCGAGAACGGCTGGCGTGAGCTCCAGCCCACGCCGGCGCCGCAGTGACGCTTTCTCGGGGCTCCAGAAGGCTCATGTTCTCGCTGTTCCATTCCCACTCTCGCCGGACTGGCCGGGGCGACAGCGGGCTCACGCTGGTCGAGGCGCTCGTGGCGATGGGCATCGGGCTGATCGTGACCGGGATCTTGGTGCTGTCCTGGTTTTCCTTTGCGGTCATATTCCATGACCAGCAAGGGAACCCAGGCGGGCGAGAAAGCCCGCGACGCCGTGTCCCGGTTGTCGCGCGAGATCCGCGACGCCGAACCCGACCCCACGGACGGTTACCCCGCCATCATCGATTTCGGCGATACGTTCGTCGAGTTCACGACGACGTTCAATCAGTCAGGCAACGATCAACCCCTGCCGACGCCCCTCCTCACACGGTTCGATTTTCGTCTTGACACCTGGCTCTCTTGACCGAACAGCCGCAGACTCTGCATCGTTTGCGCGACTCTGATGGCGACGGAGTCCCGAAGAGGGCGAGCGGGATGACCTGGTCGTCACCGACTTGAGGGACTCACGCTCACCGCCGACGGCTGGGAGCTCACCACGTTGCCGTTCGAGTAACTGCGCCTCGACCCCGAGACCCGGAATCCGGTCCAGGCGACGCCTGCCACGCCCTCCAAGTTCATCGCGCTTGTCAGGGTCCACTTGCTCGTGCAGCTGTCCCGGAAAGGGGCCGCGGGCAACCCATCTGGCGAGCACTGTGCAGTTGCGGAACCAGGCGCAGTAGTCGATTCCTACCGCACGTACAGGTAGTTCCTGCCCAGCGTCGCCTGGATGTTGCCGGCCGAGTCGGTCGCGTACACGTAGTACCGGTACGTGCCCTTGGCGAGGCCGCACCTGAAGCGGTAGGAGAGCGTCTTGTTGACGGCCCTGCTGCCCAGCCTGAGCGTCTTCTTCGTCACGTTGCGCAGGGTCTTGATCTTGATCGTCACCGTCGCCTTGCCGCTGTTCGGGGCGAGGTCGGTCACCTTGTAGTACAGGCGCACGTACCGGCCCTTGATCACGCTGGCGCGCTTGAGCGCCCTGGTCGTCGGGCGGCGCGTGTCGATGCGGACCTCGGTCGAGTGGTACGACTCGGTGTTGGCGACCGTGTCGAGCGAGCGGTAGTCGACGCGGTGCAGGCCGTCGGCTTCGTGGGTCGCCGGGGCGGCGACGACGAGCGAGGGGCCGGCGAGCGTGAGCCAGTCGCCGCCGTCGATGCGCGCCTCGGTGCGCGCGATGCCGCTCGGGTCGGTCGCCGCGAACGTGAGCGTGAGCGGCGACCGGAGCCAGCGGTCGCTCGCGCCCGCGACCGTGGTGTGCGGCGGCGTGACGTCGCCGGCGCCCGGCGCGAGGCGGAGGATGTCGCCGCCCAGTCCGACGGCCCAGCCGTTGGTCTCGTCGGCGAAGGCGGCCGACCGGAGCCACGGCGAACCGGGCACGGTCTGCGAGATCCAGGTGACGCCGCCGTCGGTCGTCTGCAGCACTGTGCCGGCCTCGCCGACGATGAAGCCGATCTCGGCGCCGACGAAGGTCACGTCGGTGAGATCGCTGCTCGTCGGCACGCCGACCGGCACCCAGGTCGCCCCGCCGTCGGACGTGCCCAGCACGGTCCCCGCCTCGCCGACGGCGAAGCCGCGCTGCGAGTCGAGGAAGCAGACCGCCTCGAGGTCGACGGTGACGCCGGACGCCTGCTTCGCCCAGCTCGCGCCGCCGTCGTTCGTGCGGTAGATCTGACCGCTCCAGCCGACTGCCCAGCCGTAGGACGGGCTCACGAAGTCGACGCCGGTGAGCCAGTCGACGTCGGCGAGTCCCGTCGTCTGGTGCTTCCAGGTGAGGCCGCCGTCGGTCGTCTTGAAGGCGCCGTCCAGGCCGACCGCCCAGGCCGTCGTCGCGCTCACGCAGTCGATGTCGTCGAGCGTCCATGCCGTCCCGGAGGACCTCGGCGTCCACGTGGCGCCGCCGTTGGTCGTGCGCAGCAGCTTGCCGACGCGGCCCACGGCCCAGCCGGTGGAGGCGTCGGCGAACGCGACGCCGCGGAGGTCCTCGGTGGTCCCCGAGGTCTGCGCCGCCCACGAGGCGCCGCCGTTGCTCGTGGCGACGATCGTCCCGCCCCAGCCGACCGCCCAGCCGTGCAGGGCGTCGGCGAAGGACACGGCGTCGAGCCATTGCGGGCGTGCCCGAGGCCTGCTCGGACCAGCCCGCCGGCGGCGGCGGGGCGGCGCTCACCGTGAAGGCGGCGTCCGAGGCGTCCTGACCCTGGGCCGTGCCCACGCAGATCATCGCGTCGGCCGTCGCGGGACTGGTCACCGTCCAGGTGTAGCTGCCGTCGTTCGCCGTCCCGGAGGCGAGCGTCTCGTTCCACGTCGCGCCGCCGTCGCGGCTCAAGCCGATGGTCGCCGTGCCGGCGCCCGTCCCGGTCCAGGTGATCGCGTGCTGGCTGCCGATCTGCCAGTCCTCGCCGCCGTTCGGCGACGTGACGACCGGCGGCTCCGGCGGCGCGCTCGGCCGGGCGAACGCCTTGAGGCAGACGTTGGCCTCCTTGAACCCGGAGATCGACGTGAGGTCGCTCCAGCTCGTGCCGTTCGTGCTCACGTAGCTCTCGCCGGGGTTCGCGGTCGCGTCGCTGTAGCCGGCGATCGGGCGCTCGACCGGGAGGTAGTAGTGGGCGCCGGCGACGGGGACGGTGAGCTTGAGGGCGACGGTGAACTGCTGACCGGAGGTCAGCGGCACCGTCGCCGGGAGCTCGACGACGTGGTATCCCGCCGTCGCCATCGTCCCCAGCGTCTGCGACTGCAGGCTCGGCGAAGGACGGCGTGCCGCCCGACGCCGCGAACCGGATCTCGTAGGAGCAGCCCGGGTAGGGCGTGTAGATGCCGACGGCGGCGAGGTCCTCGTTCGCCGCGGCGGTGAAGACGTTGGCCTCCCAGCTGGTGGTGCCGCTCGAGTAGGGACCCGCCTCGGGGAAGTAGCCCAGCGGGTCGTACTGGTAGTTGCGCGAGTAGACGTCGGCCGGGCCGGCGGAGGCGAAGGCCATGTTGTAGTCGCCGTAGCCGACCACGCCGTCGTAGTAGGAGGCCCAGAAGTAGCCGCCGTCGCCCCAGCTCGAGCCCCAGCTGTTGCGCATGAGGAAGGCGCCGTCGCCCGGCGCCGAGGGCGAGAAGTTGCTCGCGGAGTAGGCGTCGTCCCAGCCGACGATGCTGACGTCGTGGTTGGCATCCGGTGAGCCGGCGTACCGGTACGAGCGCGTCGCCGCGTTGTAGGAGCCCGCCGACCAGTACATGCCGGTGTCCACGGCGCCGTAGGTCATGACCGCGTCCTTGATCTGCTCGTTGTCGGTGGCCGACGTGCGCCCCGGCACGAAGACGACCTCGCTGAGCTGCCGCTGGACGGCGAGCCCGGTCGGGTGCGAGCCGTCGGCGTAGGCGTCGTCCGACTCGTTCACGGGACCGCCCCAGCGGGCAAGGTAGGCCAGCGCCATGAACGAGTTGCCGCCGTCGTTGTACCTGTCGGAGGTGACGAAGCCGGAGTACCAGACGAGGTTGTCCTCCGAGAAGTCCCACTGCGTCGGTGAGCTCTTGAGCAGCCCGGACTCGAGCGAGCCGAGGCTCGCGAACGCCCAGCACGTGCCGTAGGAGCCCTGATTCCTGACCGGGGTGAGGCGGCCGAGCGTGCGCAGGTCGTACGAGGCCGGGGCCGCCCTCATGAGGACACTGCTCGGGGCGGCTTTCGTGCCCTCGAGGTAACCCAGGTCGTAGGGCGCCGGCCGGTGCCCGGCCGGCGGCGCGACCCACCCCGGAGTCCACGCGGTCTCGGCGCCCGCCGGGGACGCGAGCGAGAGACTCAGGATGACGGTCGCGAGCAGGCTCGCGAGCAAGGCCGTGCGCTTCATCAAGGACCCCTCGGGTCGCTGGGGGCGATGGCCCCCTATGGTACGCCGCGACACCGCCGGTTTCGAGCGCGGCGGTGCTCCTGCATCACCTGTCGTCCCGTGCGGCTTCCGGCTTGAGTCCTCGCGCGCGAGAGGTGTCGCCACGATGGGCGATGGGCTCAGGCGGCGGCCGCCGCCGCGTCCACTGCCTGCAGGCGCCGCGCCAGTCCCCAGTACAGCGCGGCGCCCGTGAGCCCGCAGGCCACGATCACCAGCGCCGCGCCGGCCTCGCCCAGGCGATCCATGGCCATGCCGCCGAAGGTCGGGCCCAGGGCATAGCCGGCCATCTGCACGAGCGTCCAGGCGCCCATGTAGCGACCGCGCAGCGCGACCGGCGCGAGCTCCGCCGAGACCGTCGAGGAGATCGGGATCAGCAGCAGCACGCCCTGGCCGAGCAGAAAGACGCAGGCGAAGGTCGCGATTCCGAAGGGCACGAGCACGGCGCCGCCGAGGCCGAGCCCGATGAAGAGGCTTGCCGCGGCCATGAGCTTGACGTGATCGCGGCGCCGCAGCCAGCGGATCATGGGGTACTGGAAGACCGCCAGGCTGAGTGCGTAGAAGGCGATCATGAGGCCCCAGGTGCGCGGCGAGACGTCGTGGGCGTTGCGCAGCATGACGGGAAAGATGGACCAGATCTGGCCGAAGGCGTACAGCGGCAGGAGCGCGATCGTGCAGAAGGCGAGGAAGCGGCGATCGCGCAACACGGTGGCGTAGCCCCCCAGGGTCACCCGTATCGACTCGCCGGTGCGCGCCTCGCGAGGCAGCGTCTCGCGAAAGAGCGCGAGGACGATGAGGACGAAGACGGCACAGATCGAGACGCCGGAGAGGAAGAGCCAGCGGTACGTCTCGTCGGCGGCGAGGATCAAGCTGCCGAGGAGCGGCCCGACCACCATACCGGTGTTCAGCGCGGCGCGGGTGATGCTGTACGCCTCGGCGCGGCGTTCGAAGACGACCAGGTCGGCGATCATCGCGTTGCTGCCGGTAAGAAAGAGCGCCCAGCCGAATGCCGCCTCGATCGACACCGCGATGGCGATCTGCCAGAGGGCGCCGGCGAAGGCCAGCGTGAGGTACAGACCGATCACGGTACAGATGCCGATCACGATGGACGGCTTGCGCCCGTAGCGGTCGGCGATCGCTCCGTCGAGGATGTAGAAGGGCAGCGCCAGGAGCGCCGGGACGCCGAGCAGCAGCCCGATCGTCGTCATCGAGTAGCCGAGACGGTAGTGCAGGTACGTGGTCTCGAACGGATACATCATGTCGATGCCGCAGAGCAGCACGAAGAACCCGAAGGCGAGCAGCCAGAGCTGGCGGGGAAAGACGCGCGCCTCGGCGCGGGCGCGGTCGAGGAGGCCGGCGCGCGGCGGCGCGCCCGGGGCAGGGCTCTCGGCGCGCGTCGGCGGCGTCGCGGCAGGGGTATCGGTGGGCGGCGTCATGGCTTCGCCCTGATGCTACCGGATGGAGCTTGACGCCGCCGCCGCGGGCCGATTGACTCAGGGCGACATGGCTCTGGCGATCGACACCGAACACCTGACGAAGTCCTACGGCGAGAGCCGCGGCATCGTCGACGTCGACCTCGACGTGGAGGCCGGCGACGTGTTCGGCTTTCTGGGGCCGAACGGCGCCGGCAAGACGACGACGATCCGCGTCCTGCTCGACCTGATCCGGCCGTCGTCGGGGACGGCGACCGTCCTGGGGCTCGACGCGCGCCGCGACAGCGTCGCCATCCGGCGGCGCGTGGGTTACCTCCCGGGCGAGTACGCCCTGTATCCGAGGCTCACCGGCGCCGAGACGCTGCGCTACTACGGCAATCTGCGCGGCGGCGTCGACTGGTCGTACGTCGAGGCGCTCTCCCGGCGCCTCGACTTCGACCTGGGCCGCCGCGCCGGCGACCTCTCGACCGGCAACAAGCGCAAGCTCGGCCTGATCCAGGCCTTCATGCACCGCCCCGAGCTGGTGATCCTCGACGAGCCGACCGCCGGCCTCGACCCGCTCGTCCAGCGCGAGTTCTACGCCCTCGTGGACGAGGCCCGCGAGGCCGGCCAGACGCTGTTCCTCTCCTCGCACATCCTCCCCGAGGTGCAGCGCGTCTGCAGCCGGGTCGGCTTCGTGCGCGAGGGGCGGCTCGTGGCCGTCGAGGACGTCGCCGCCCTCGGCAGGAAGGCCGTGCACCACGTCGAGATCGAGTTCGCCGGTCCGGCGCCGAAGGGCGACTTCGAGGCGCTGCCGGGGATCGGCGCGCTGACCGCCACCGACCACCGCCTCGCGTTCACGGTCACGGGCGGGCTCGACGCCGTGGTCAAGGCCGCGGCTCGTCACGAGGTCGTGGCTCTGACGAGTCGCGAGCCCGACCTCGAGGACCTCTTCCTCGCCTACTACGGGGAGGGCGCCGGCGATGCTGCGTGACGCCTTCTTCAAGGGCCTGCGCGACCAGCGCCGCTCCCTGCTCATCTGGGTCGCGTGCGTCGCCGGCTACGTGATCATGATGAGCTTCGTGTTCCCGAGCGTGCGCGAGAGCGCCGCCGGCATGGAGGACTACATCAAGAACATGCCCGAGGCGCTGCGCCGCGCGTTCATGGGCGAGTCGACCGACTTCGCCTCGGCGACGACCTACTTCAACAGCGAGCTGTTCGCCTTCATGAGCCCGCTGTTCGTGATGATCTTCGGCATCGGGCTCGCCGCGGGGCAGATCGCCGGCGAGGAGGAGAACGGGACGCTCAGCCTGCTGCTCGCGTATCCCGTGTCGCGCTCCCGGCTGCTGCTGCAGAAGCTCGGGGTGCTTGTGGTGGGGATCGCCGCGCTCTGCGGCGCGCACCTGGCGGCGATGGCGCTGGGCGACGCGCTGGTGGGCCTCGACCTGCCCGCGGGCGGCATGCTCGGCGCGCACGTGAGCCTGCTGCTGCTGGGGCTCGCGGTGTCGACGGCGGCGTTCGCGGCGGGCGCGGCGACGGGACGGCGCGGCCTCACGGTCGCCGTGGGGGCCGCCGTCGGCGTCGTCGCCTATATGCTCCACGTCGTGACGCCGATGGTCGAGAGCCTCGCCTGGATGCGCAAGCTGTCGCTCTTCTACTACTACGGCGGCGCCGAGCCGCTGCGCCTGGGCCTGAGGCCGGGCTACGCCGCCGTGCTGCTCGCGGTGATCGTCGTCGCGGCGCTCGTCGCGTGGCTCACGTTCGAGCGCCGCGACGTGCGCGTGTAGCGACGGCGCGGCGCATGCGCTCCAGCGCCTCCACGAGCGTGCCGCGCGGGCACGCGAAGTTGAGGCGCAAGAAGCCCGGCGCGTCGAACTCGGCGCCGTCGGAGAGGGCGACGCCGGCCTCCACAAAGGGGCGCGCGGGCTGGCCGAAGCCGAGCCCGCGCGCGTCCAGCCACGAGAGGTACGTCGCCTCCACGTGCGTCGTCGTCATCGGCGCCAGCTCCTCCGCCACGAAGCGCTCGACCAGGTCGCGGTTCGCGCGCAGGTAGTCGAGCAGCTCGGCCAGCCACGGCTCGCCCTCGCGATACGCGGCTTCGGCCGCCGCCAGGGCGAAGCATCCGGGGAAGGGAAGCAGGCCTTCCGCGGCGGCGTTGAAGCGCCGCCGCAGGTCCGGGTCCGGGATGATCGCGAAGGCGAAGTTGAGCCCCGGCAGGTTGAAGGTCTTGCTCGGCGACATGAGCGTGATCGTCCGCTCCGCCGCGCCGGCGAGGGTCGCCGCCGGCACGTGCTCGAGGTCGTCGAGGACGAGGTCGCAGTGGATCTCGTCCGAGCACAGCACGAGGTCGTGCCGGCGGCAGAAGTCCACCACGGCCGCGACCTCGTCGCGCCGCCAGACACGCCCCAGCGGGTTGTGCGGGTGGCAGAAGACGAGGACCCGCGTGTCGGGCGTGAGCGCCGCTTCCATCTCCTCCAGGGGAAGGCGCCACGGCGACCTCGCTCCGGCCGCCGCCGGCCCGCCGCCCGACGCGCCCTCGTCGGGCGAGGTCGGCACCGTGACGAGGCGATACCCCTGGGCGGGCAGTTCCTCGAGGAAGGGCGGGTACGCGGGCGTGACCAGCATGACCGCCTCGCCGCGCTCGGCGAACGCCCGGCAGGTGAGGCTGACGCCGGGCACGACGCTGGGCAGCCAGACGACCCAATCGCGCTCGATCCGCCAGCCGTACCGCCGTTCGAGGTAGCCCCCGAGGGCGTCGAACATCGCGTCGGACGCCAGCGCGTACCCGAAGACCCCGTGCCGCGCGCGTGCCTCGAGCGCCGCCACGACGGCGGGCGGCGAGGCGAAGTCCATGTCGGCGACCCACAGCGGCAGGACGCCGGGGCCGTACAGGTCCCACTTGAAGCTCGAGGTCGCGCTGCGGTCGACCGGTGTGTCGAAGTCCACGCTGCGGCCCTCAGCCCTGCGACGGTTCCGCCGGCAGCAAGAACACGGGCAGTGAGGTCCACGGGGAGACCACCCAGTCGGGGAGGTCGTCGTCCGTCGCCGCCGACCCGTCGTCGCCGATGCCCATGCCGTACTCCGCGAGCAGGCCGGCGTTCGAGTCGGCGAGCAGCTTCTGCCACTTCTCCTTGCCCGACCCGATGAGGTGGGCGTTGTCGTGGAAGTCGTCGCTCACGAGGCCCGCGCTGGTGGCGAAGCTGATGAACGGGATGTCGTACCGCGCCGCGATCTCCTGGCACGCGATCGAGTAGCGCGAGACCGGCAGGTCCATCCGGTCACCGACCACCTCCGTGTTTCGAGGCATGTCCAGCAGCACCGGGTGCTGACCGCGCGCGAGGCTCGTCTTCACGAGGTCGTCGAGCAGCCCGACGTTGTAGGCGAACCGCTCGTCGAACTTGTCGTAGAGGAGTCGCATCCAGCCGGCGGCGATCTGCTCCTTCACCTCGTCGCCGAGCGGGGGACGGGTATCGTAGCGGTGCAGCGACCCGCGCATGAAGGGCCCAGTGTCCCTGACGAAGTCGAGCGCCGGCGTGGCGCAGAACCGGTACGGGTTGATGCCGATCAACACGAGCGTCGGGCGGTCTGGCAGCGCGCGCACCAGGTGGAGGTCCTGGGCGAAGCCCTGGTTCCTCGAACTCAGATTGCGCGTGACGACCGGCGGCCCGCCGGCGTCGGCGATGTCCTCGCGCCAACTGGGGTCGCTGATCGTCGACTCGCGCGCGGCCGAGCCGCCCATGAGCACGACGACGGGCGTCTGGGGCGGGTGCGTCGCGAGCCCCGCGACGGCGTACAGCGCGTGCATCCAGTCGTTACCGGCGAGCACTTCGGCCTGCGCCGGCGCGCGCTCGCCCGAGGAGGCGAGGAGCAGGGCGAAGGCGACGGCGCCGAACAGGACGCGCGCAAGCCAAGGGCGCAGCCGCCGCGTGCGCGCACGCGGCGTCGCACGCCGTGCCGGCGCGCGTCGCTTCGCTCGTGTCTGCGGGATGGACGGGGGAAAGCCCAGAATGGTGCTCCTGAGGTGGCGCATCGACCGAGAGCTTACCATCGGCGCGCGCGAAGCGCCGCCCGCGCCCTCAGAGGAGGTGCTCGACGAGGATCCGCACTCCGATGGCGATGAGGATCACCCCGCCGACGATCTCCATGCGCCGGCCGAGCAGGGCGCCGAAGCGCTTGCCCAGGTGCAGGCCGACGGCCGTGAAGACCAGGGCGACCAGACCGATGACGAGGGCCGGGTACCAGATCTCGACGCCCAGGAGGGCGAGCGAGAGGCCGACGGCGAGCGCGTCGATGCTGGTCGCCACGGAGAGGAAGACCAGCGACGCGCCCTTGGTCGGGTCCTTGCGTTCGACTTCCTCGGCGTCCCCCTTGAGCGCCTCGTAGACCATCTTGCCGCCGATGGCGGTGAGCAGGCCGAAGGCGATCCAGTGGTCGATGGGACCGATCCACCGCTCGATGGAGCGGCCGGCCAGCCACCCGACGATCGGCATGAGGGCCTGGAAGAGGCCGAAGTGGTAGGCCAGGCGAAAGGTCTGCCGCAGGCTCACCTCCTTGAGCGAGAGCCCCACGGCGATCGAGACGGCGAAGGCGTCCATGGCGAGCCCGATGGCGATTCCGATGAGGGTGAGGGGCTCCATGACGGCCGCAGCCTAGCAGGAGTCAGCTGGGCCGGCACCCGAGAGGGCGTGGCCGGCCCGGGCTGCGGGAAGACTCGGCGTGCACGTCCAACGAGAGAAAGGGCAAGCGATGGCTGTCGCGACCTTCGCCGCCGGCTGCTTCTGGGGCGTCGAGGAGCGCTTCGCGGGGCTGCCCGGCGTGACGAGCACCGAGGTCGGCTACACCGGCGGGACGACGCGTGAGCCGACCTACAAGGAGGTCTGCTCGCACAAGACCGGCCACGCCGAGGCGGTCCGGCTCGAGTACGACCCCGACGCGATCACGTACGAGCAGTTGCTCGAGGCGTTCTTCGCCATGCACGACCCGACGCAGTGGAACCGCCAGGGTCCGGACGTCGGGTCGCAGTACCGCTCGGCGATCTTCTACCACTCGCCGGATCAGGAGCGCGCCGCGAGGGACGCGGTGCGGCGGCTCGAGACGTCAGGCCGGCTGCGGCGTCCCTTGGTGACGCAGATCGTCGTCGCCGGCGACTGGTGGCCGGCCGAGGACTATCACCAGAAGTACTTCCAGAAGCACGCCGGGTACGGCTGCGCCATCTGATCAGCCGGCGCCGGCCCCCCAGCCGGCGTCCGCGAGCTCGAACATGGCGACGAAGTCGGCCTGCGTCGGGACTCGCGGGACGGCGTACAGCGGCACCGTCTCGGCGCAGCGCGCCGCCATGCTCGCGTGGTCGGCGGCGCGTACGCCGGCGTCGGCCGGCGTCGGCACGCCGAGGTCGCGCAGCAGGGCCTTGAGCGCGTCGACGGCGGCCGCGGCGCCGCGCCCGGCGGGCACGCCCGCCACCTCGGCGCCCAGGGCCGCCGCGACCGCGGCGTAGCGCTCCGGCATCGCCTCGAGGTTGAAGGCGGCCGAGGCCGGCAGGTACATGGCGCAGATCTGGCCGTGGGGCAGGTCGTAGTGACCGCCGACGACCTCCGAGAGGCAGTGCACGGCGCCGACGTCGGCGTTGGTGAAGGCGGCGCCGGCGAGCAGGCTCGCCATGCTCATGTCGCGGCGCGCCTCGGCGTCGCTCCCGTCGGCGACGGCGCGCCGCAGGCTCTTCGCGACGAGTTCGATGGCGCGGAGCGCCAGGACGTCGCTGAGCGGTCCGGTCACGGTGCACGTGTAGGCCTCTACCGCGTGCGTCAGGGCGTCGAGCCCCGTGTACTTCGTGACCGCCGGCGGCATCGTGCGCGTCAGCTCCGGGTCGACCAGGGCGGTGCGCGGGGTCATGAGCGGGCCCCCGAGGCCGAGCTTCTCATGCTGCGCCGTGTCGGTGATGACCGCCCAGAAGGTGACCTCGCTGCCGGTACCGCTGGTCGTCGGCAGCGCGACCAGCGGCGCGATGGGGCGCTCGATCGGTCGCGGGTCGTCGAGCGTGAAGTCGTACTCAGCTACCTTGCCGCCGTTCGTGAGAAGCAGCCCGACCGTCTTCGCCGTGTCGATCGCGCTTCCGCCACCCACGGCGACGAGCACGTCGCACCCCTCGGCGTGGGAAAGATCCCGTGCCGCGACGACGTTCTCGATGCGCGGGTTGGGCTCGACGCCGTCGAAGACGACGGCGGCCAGGCCGGCGGCGTCGAGGGCGTCGAGGACGCCCTCGACCAGGCCGGCCTCCACGACGCCCCCGTCCGTGACGACGAGCGCGCGCGTCCCGCCGAGCTCGCGCGCGCGCTCCCCGGCCAGAGCGCTGCAGCCGTCGCCGAACGTCACCGCAGTCGGCAGGGTGAACTGCGAGTGCGAGGTCGCTTCGTCGGTCATGACAGCCCCCATCCTCGGGTCGTCGTGGCGCCGCCCGACGGCGCTCTGCCCTGACGGCAGTCTACCGCCGCGACGCGGCCGCCGACAGGGCGGCGGCGACCTCGCGCCCGTCTCGGCCCTTGACCCGGTCCCCGCGGCCTCGTTGAATGGCCCAGACGCACGCGGACGACCGCGGCCCGGCGGCACTTCGGCGCCGCCCCCGGCCCGTCCTGCCGGCCACGAGAAGGGGAGCCAGCGATGACCAAGTACGAAGCCTGTCTGCCGAAGCACACGTGGGAGATCGCCGGGGAGGACGTCCCCGCCTTCGAGCGGGACATGGAGCGGATCTGCGACGCCGCGCGTGCCGAGGGCGCCGACATGGCGCAGCTCGTCGAGGCGAGCAAGGTCGCCGTGGACGAGCGCGTCACCTGGAAGTGCCGCATCCCGCTCTGCGAGTGCTACGGCCAGTGCCACATGGACCCGCCCCTGTCGCCGACCGCCGACGAGACGGCGAAGGTCGTCGGCAAGTACGAGTACGCGATCCTCACCGACATCGGCATGGAGCTGCCCAAGGACTACTGGGACTTCGTCCAGACCGAGGACCTGCCGCTCTGCCGCTTCCAGTACACCGAGGAGGCGATCGAGTTCGAGCGCCACACGCAGATCCCGCTGTGGCACAAGCTGCACGACATCGTCATGGGGATCGAGCGCGACGCCCACAACCTCGGCTACTTCTTCGCCATGGGCTACGTGGCGTCCACCTGCTACCTCTGCTACGACCCGTCCAACCCGATCACCTACTGCGACACGACCAAGCCGTGCCGGAGGCCCTACGAGGCGCGGCCCTCCATGGAGGCCAGCGGCATGGACGTCTTCAGCACCTATCGCAACGCCGGCCTGCAGCTTCGTCTGGCCTCGCCCGAGCGCCTGAGCTGGAGCGGGCTCGTCCTCATCGTCTAGGAAGGACCGGCGTGCGCCTCACCCCCATGGTGGTCATCACCCTGTTCTTCGGGGTGTGGTTCACGATCCTGACGGCGGCGGCGTGGACGCGTGGCAAGCGCCTCGCCGCCGCCCTTCTCGGGCTGCTCGCCGCGATCGACCTCGCCGTGGCGCTGGCGGCGCTGCAGCGGTGAGCCGGGTGCGGCGCCGGCCGGGATAGACTGCGGCCGGGAGGAGGCCCTCATGGACAAGCTCGTCGTCACCGCCGGACTGACCGGCTCGCGCATCACCAAGGAGCAGACCCCGCACATCCCCGTCACGCAGGACGAGATCGTCGAGTCGGGCGTCGCTGCGTGGCGCGCCGGCGCGGCCGTGCTGCACGTGCACGTGCGCGATCCCGAGACCGGACTGGGGACGCAGGACCTCGGGGTGTTCGGGCCGATCGTCGACCGCCTGCGCGCGGAGACCGACGCCGTGCTGTGCCTGACGACGAGCGGCATCCCGGGGCGCAACCTCCCGGACGAGCAGCGTATCGCGCCGCTCTCTCTCAAGCCCGAGTTGGCCTCGTTCGACGCCGGGTCCATCAACACGCCCGCCGGCGTCTTTCTCAATCCGCCCGAGTTCCTCGACGCCCTCGCGGCGCGGGCGCTCGAGCTCGGCGTCAAGCTGGAGCTCGAGTGCTTCGACGCCGGTCACGTCGTGACGTGCCTGCGCTATCTCGAGGAGGGCAAGCTGCGCGCGCCGCTCCACTTCCAGTTCGTCCTCGGCGCGCCGTACGGCGCGCCGGCCACGGCTGCGTCGCTCGTGCACCTGACCGGCATGATCCCCGGCGACTCGACGTGGTCGGTGATCGGCATCGGGCGCGCGCAGACGCCCATGGCCGTGCTCGGCATCGTCATGGGCGGGCACGCGCGCGTCGGGCTCGAGGACAACATCTACTACGCGAGGGGCGTGCTCGCCGAGAGCAACGCGCAGCTCGTCGAGCGGGTCGTCAGGCTGGCCGGCGAGCTCGGCCGCGATGTGGCGACGTCGGCCGAAGCGCGGGAGATCCTGGGGCTGGGCTGAGCCGACGGCGGCAGGGCGCCGGCGCGGTCCGCCCGTGACGGCCGGCTGTCCTGCAGAGCTGGTTGACGATCGTCGGTTGACCGTGAAAGCCGTCTGGCGTCGTGCTACTCTGCGGTCCTACCTCCCTCGGGTCACGACTCGGCGCCCGAAACCGCCGCAAGGCGGTTTCTGCATTTCTGGGTCACGCTGCGGACTGGTCGTACAGTGCACAAGCCCGACGGCGGTGCGCGTCGCGTCACCAGCCGGAGTCGGGCTCGTGCGTGCCTGACGTGTCGCCGCTCCCGTCGTGGGTCGGCGACCACGTGCTTCCTCCGCCGTCGTGGGTGGTGGTCGCCCCGGAGTGCCGCCGCCGTCAGCTGCGTGGTGAGACGTCGTGCCGCTCCCGTCGCTCGCGTGACCGCCGTCCTGCCAGCTCCAGGTGCCGGCGTGGCTCTCCCGGTGCCCCAGGTGTCCGTGGACGGGCCGGCCGTGGCCCTCCCAGTGCGAGCCGGCCGTCCCGCTCCCGTCATGCTCCGACAGCTCGTCCGAGACGTGCTGCGATGTTGCCGCGGAGGCCCTATGGTCGTCGCGCGACTCGGCCTTGTACACGGCCGCGCCGCCGCCGACGGCGAGCGTCGCGGCCGCGGCGGTGATGCCGATCTTGGTCGAGAGGGCGGCGCCGATCTTCGTCAGCAAGCCGGCGCCGGCGGGGCCGACCGAGGATGAAAGGTCGGGCAGCGGGGCGGCGTGGGGTGCCGGCGGGACTGGCGCGGCGGCCGGCGGGTGTGGCGTCGCCCCGAGCGACGCCGGCAGCGGCGGTAGCGCGTGAAGCGCTGCCGGCACGCTCAACGGCGCCAGCACCAGGCCGAGGCTCGCCGGCGCGGCCCCAGTGTCGCCGCCCAGCTTGCGGAAGGCCGTCTTGAAGGCCGCGCGCGCCCGGTGCACGAGCACGTCCGCCGCCGGCCGCGACACCGCCATGACCTCGGCGATCTCGCCGGCGGGCAGGCCGTGCAGGTCCCTGAGGACCAGCGCCGTGCGGTAGCGCTCGTTGAGCTCGCCGAGGGACTGCTCGACGAGGGCGACTGTCTGCGCGCGCTCGTACTCGTCCACAGGAGCGCGCGCCGCGTCGATGGTGGTGCCGTCGCCGCCGATCCTGTTGCGCGCCCGAAGGTGGTTGAAGCACGCGTTCGTCGCCACGCGATACAGCCACGGCCGCAGCTTGACGGACCCTCCGGCGGCAGGCGGGCTGCTGAACGCCTTGATGAAGACTTCCTGGGTCAAGTCCTTGGCCTCCTCGCGGTCGCCGACGATCCGCGCGCAGAGGTTGTAGATGGCGGGATGGTAGTCGCCGTAGAGACGCTCGAAGGCGTCGCGACTGCCGGCGTGCAGGCCGTCGACGAGGCTGCGATCTGATGAAGGAGAGGTCATGACACCGTGCGCTTCATTCGTCACCATGCGTTCCGCTCGTCAGCGTACGCCGAACCTGCCGCGCTGCAACCGTCACGCCCGAGGCGCCGGCCGCAGACGGCCGGCGCCTCGCGGCGAGCGGAGACTCGCTGGTCGCTGCTTACCGGCAACCCTCGCTCCCGTCGCCGGAGTGGTGGTCGCCGTCGCCGGAATGGTGCTGCCCGTCTCCTGAGCTGCCCCAGTCGTAGTCGTGGTCGTAGTCGTTCGGCGTGCAGGTCCCGGTGCCGCTGTTCCGGCTGCCCGATGCGGACCCGGTCTGCGTGGCGTTGTGGTCACGCGTTTGGTCCCGAGTCTGGTCACGCGAGCCGTTGTGCGGACGGTGTCGCCAACGCGCTCGACATGCTCCTGCGTGCGGTCAGCGTGTGCCCCGGCCTTCGTCGTGCCGCTGTTCTGCGCGCCGATAAGCGCCTTGAGCTGCGCGGCGGTGAGCGTGACCGAGTAGGTCGGCTGCGCCTGCTGCGCCTGCGCGCCGGCCGTCTGGCCGCTCTGCTTGGCGTAGTGCTGCACGCCGGCCATCGCAACGGTGGTCAGCGTGAACACGATCACCGCCGTGGCGACGATCGTCCTGAGTGCTCTCATGGGGGCCTCCCTCGGGTCCGGTGCTTGCTTGCACCAGTTGAAACACGGGAGGCCCCGGTTTCTTACACCTTCGTCGGCCGTCGCGGCGGCGCGTCATCGGCGCTCGCCCGCCGCTCAGAGATCCGCGAGCTTCTGCAGGTACTCCTCGCGTTCGATCTCCCCGCTCGCGTAGCGCCGCTTCAGGATGTCGCGGGGCGACTCCTGCGCCGGCGGCGCGATCTGGCTCTGGTGAGTAGCCCTGAGGCGGCGTGGACGCCGGCGCCCACGGGCTGCGACGTCTGCCTGATCAAGTAGACGATCAGGAACACGACCGCGACGACGATCGCGAGCAGCCCGATGAACATGAACCAGCCTCCAAAGCCTGACCCGTGCATCCACGAGTCGTTGTTGTCCCACATCATGTCTGGTGATACCTCCGTGCGGAGAGGGCGCGATGGCGCCCAATGAGGACAGTATGCCCTCGGATTGAGAAGAACCCGTGAAGGAGCGGTGCGGACCTTGTACCGCAGGCGGATCGGTTCGCGCGGTCAGGGCGTCGCTGCGACTCGGTCGGCGAGCGCGAGCACGTCGTCGAGGATCGCGAGCCCTTCGGCGAGCTCGTCGCGCGTGATCGTCAGCGGCGGCGCGACGAGCACGAGGTTGAAGTGCGTCATGAGAGAGAGGCCGCGGGCCATGGCCGCCTCGGCGAGGCGGCGCATCGGGCCCGCGGCCTCTCCCTTGGCGTTGAACGGCACGAGCGGCTCGCGTGTCGCGCGGTCCTTGACGAGCTCGAGGCCCCAGAAGAGGCCGAGCCCGCGCACCTCGCCGACGCACGGGTGCTTTGCGGCGAGGCGCGGCAGCTCGGCCGCCAGCACCTCGCCCATCGCGGCTGCGTTCTCGACGACCATCTCGTCGCGCATCGCCTCGATCGTCGCGATGCCGGCGGCGCAGGCGACCGGGTTGCCCGTCGAGCTGAGACCACTGGGGAACTCGTGGTCCTGCAGCCAATCGGCGAGCGTCTGCGAGACGACCATCGCGCCCAGAGGCACGGCGCCCGACGTGATGCCCTTGGCCACGGTCATGATGTCGGGCGTGACGTCCCAGTGCTCGCAGGCGAACCAGCGGCCCGTGCGGCCGAAGCCGACCATGACCTCGTCGAGGATCAGCAGGATCCCGTGACGGTCGCAGACCTCACGGACAGACCGCAGGTAGCCGTCGGGCGGCACGAGCACACCGTTGGCCCCTGTCACGGTCTCCATGAGGACCGCGGCGACTGTGTGCGCCCCTTCGTATTGCAGGATCTCCTCGAGATGTGGGCCGCCGGAGCAGACGGGGCAGGGGCCCGGGTCCGTGTCCGGCACGACCAAGCCCTCGCCCCGCGGATGCGCGTGTCCCGCCGGGCACCTATACGGGTACGGATCGAACATGCGCACGACGCCGGGGATGCCCGGTTCCGCCGGCCAGCGGCGCGGGTCGCCCGTCAAGGCGACGGCGCCCGCGGTCGCGCCGTGGTACGAGCGGTAGCGGGCGACGATCTTGTGGCGCCCGGTGTACCAGCGCGCGAGCTTGATCGCGTTCTCGATCGCCTCGGCGCCGCCGTTGGTGAACAGGGACATGGTCAGATCGCCGGGGGTGACCTCGGCGAGCAGTCCGGCGAGGTGGGCGCGCGTCGCGTCGGTCATCGCCGGCGCGGTCGCGCACAGGCGATGCGCCTGGGCGGCGATCGCCTCCGTGACGTGCGGGTGCTGGTGGCCGAGGTTGACGTTGACGACGAGCGAGGCGAAGTCGAGGTAGCGGCGTCCGTCATGGTCCCAGAAGTGGCGGCCCTCGCCGCCGGCCACGACGAGCGGGCTGATCTGCCACTGCGTCGACCACGAGTGGAGCACGTGGGCCCGGTCGAGGGCGCGGATACCGTCTGCCGTGAGATGGTCGTGATCGGCGGTCATGACGCGTACACCGGGTTCAGCAGGTGCTGGTCGAACGTCCCCGGCGCCTCCGGCGTGAGCCTATCAGGTCAGGCCGGCGGATTGGTCCGCGGTCCGGCTTCCCGCTGCCGCAGCGGCGACGCATGAAGCGGCGGGGCCGCGGGCACATGCCCGCGGCCCCGCCGCCCTCGCGCGTCTCCCTGCTCCCCTTCGCGCCGCCGCTGTTCGGGCGCAAGGCCCCCCGTCAGAGAGCGTTCACGCGCGTCGTGAGCTCTTCCAGCACGGCCGTCATGTGGTCGATGCGGGCGCGCAGGTCGGCGCGAGCCCGAGCGCGTTCGGGCTTGAGCCCTGCGATCGCGCCGGCGACGTCGCCCTCGTCGAGCATCAGCCACTCGTCGATGCAGTCGTACGTCAGCGGCGGGTCGCCCATCGCGCCCCACGTGACGTGCTCGTAGTCGGCGTAGTGACGCGCCATGTCCTGACGGACGACCTCGGGGCTGAACACCTCGAGGTACCAGTTCGTCCCGACGAACCACGTGATCTGCCGCATGGCCCGCGGGACGTTGCCGGCCTCGGCCGCCTTGATCGCGTTGTCCAGGTGGATCGCGTCGATCATCGGTTGAACGTGCGGATAGGCCGCCCAGTCCCATGCCGTCCTGCCGGTGAACGTCGTGTTGACCAGCTTCTCGATGGCGACCAGCTCCTTGTTGACCGCCGCGACATCTGCTGTGGGTGTCGCGTCGCGCCGTGCGTCCCACGCGTAGGTCGCGGCGCTGAACGACGCGGCGGCCTGCTGTACGGCGGCGACTGCACTCTTGCTCACGCCGGCCGCGGCGAGCTTGCTCCCCGGGAACGCGAAGGCGACCTGGTCGCCGCGCTTGCTCATGTCGTACGGCAGCACGCCGCTGTCGAGGCCCTGGAGGAGCCGGTAGTCGTACTTGGCGATCGTGCCCAGGTACTGATGGTCGACCAGCTCCTTCGACTCCAGGTTGGTGTGGTAGATCAGGTCGTACTGCTTGTTCCACGTCTCGACACTGATCGTCGGCACCCCGGAGGCGTTGAAGCTCCACTGGTCGCACCACGTGCTGGGCTGGTCTCCGGACGCGAAGCCGTACGGCGTGAACTCCTTGGTCGCCAAATCCTCCGCCCACGAGACCGCCTCGGTCGCCCCTTCCACGTACAGGGGCAGGCCGGCTTGGGCCATGAGCTCGAGGTTGATCATCATGGCGAGCTTGCCGGCCCACTCCGGATGCTGCTCCGTGATCGCGTACCAGGCGCCGATCGACCAGTCGTACCAGGCGTCGGTGTAGCCGTACTCCTCGGCACAGGTGAAGAAGAAGATCACGGTGCGCCGCGGCTGCTCGCCGCTCAGCTTGAGGGCCTTGGCGAGCAGCAGCTCGTTGGTCACCGCGCCGGTGTCGTCAAGGCCGGCGCGGAAGTGTGCGTCGACGTGCGAGGCGAAGAGCACGGGCGCCAGGTCGGGGTCGCTGCCGGGCAGCGTGCCGATGACGTTGTAGCCCCTTCCGCCATCCTCGGCGAGCGTCATCTCGATGTCGGCCCGCACCGTCGCCTCGACCGGGCCGGCCTTCTTGATCTGCCACTTGAGCCAGTCGCCGTCCTGCCAGGTGACGTAGACCATGGGGACGTAGTCGTCGTCGTACTCGCCGTCGTTGCCGCCCAGCGCGTCGGGCTCGTCGTACCACGGAGACGTCCAGACGCCGTGTGTCATGACGACGCCGAGTGCGTCGCGTAACGTCGCCTCGGCGCCGACGAAGTTGACCCACCAATCGTCGAACTCGCCGTCGACGAGCACGAGCTTGCCGGTCACGTCGCCGGCCGCGTCGAACTCGTCGGCCGTGCCCTGGCCGACGTACACGAGCTCGGCGGTGATGGGCCCGTCCGTACCGGGAACGCCGGCGAACGACGAGGCGACGATCGTCCTGTCGCCGACCTTCACCGACGCGCCCTTGAAGTCCCAGGCGTCCACGGGGACGGCCTCGAGGTGCACGTCGCCGAGACCGATGTCGCGCAGCTCATCGGCGACGTAGTTGGACGCCGCGACCTCGGCCGGCGAGCCGGCGATCCTGAACCCGAGCGGCGACGACCCGAGGCTCGTCAGGTCGTCCTCGACCCGCACCGTATAGCCGTCGGCGACCAGCTGGTCGACGGCCTCGTCGTAGGTCATCGCGCTCGCCGCCGCGGGCGCGACGAGGGCGACGATGCAGAGGAGAAGGATGGGCAGGGCGAAGCGCTTCACGGTACCCCCTCGTACAGGTTCGCGGCGCGGGCCTGCGGCGCGCGCCGCCCGTTGCGTCGGCGCGGTCCCCCTTCAGTCGGTGTCCTCGCCGGCGGCCTTGGGCTCAACCTACCGGCGCCTTGAGGCGGGGTCAACGGCCGAGACAGAAGGTGTTGTCTGGACAGAAGACGGGCGCCGCCGGGTATGCTGCACGCCGTGAGCCCTGACGCCGCCGCGCCTCCAGGACCAGCACCCGCGCTCCTGCGCGGCGACGACGGCCGCGCGCGCTGCAGCTGGTCGCTGAGCGCGCCCGAGTACGTCGCGTATCACGACTGCGAGTGGGGGCGGCCGGTCCTCGACGACGACGACATCTACGAGCGCCTCTGCCTGGAGGGCTTCCAGTCGGGCCTCTCGTGGCTGACGATCCTCCGCAAGCGAGAGGCCTTCCGCGTCGCGTTCGCGGGCTTCCACATCGAGGACGTCGCCGCGTTCGGAGCGGACGACGTCGAACGGCTGCTCGGCGACGCCGGCATCGTGCGCAACCGGCAGAAGATCGAGGCGGCGATCGGCAACGCCCGCGCCGCCCTCGCCGTGATCGAGGTGCGCGGCTCGCTGGCGTCCTTGTTCTGGGAGTTCCAGCCGGAGAGGCTGGCCGATCGGCCGGCCTCGGGCGCGGCGCGGCGGTCGATGGCCGACATCCCGGCCGAGACGCCGGAGTCGCGCGCCCTGGCGTGCGAGCTCAAGCGTCTCGGCTTTCGCTTCGTCGGCCCGACGACCGCCTACGCGCACATGCAGGCGACCGGCATCGTCAACGACCACCTCGAGGGCTGCTGGGTGTGCGACGAGGTCGAGCGCGAGCAGGTCGCGGCGGCCGAAGCGCTCACCTGAGCGCAAGCTGCGCTGCGCAGGCTTCGCCGGCCGTCGAGGCCACGTCGGCGGGTCTGCCGTCTACTCCAGCACGACGAACGCGTCGGCAGTGAGCTCGTACTCCTCGTCCTCGTTCAGGTCGTGGACGAGGATGCGCTCGAGCTCGCCCTCGCCGCGCAACTCGAGCGGCTGCGCCTCGGCGAGGATCTTGACGTCCGAGAGGCGCAGGGCGGAGCGCACGGCGCTGCTCACCGACGGCTCCTTGCCCGTCGTCATCAGCACGACGCGACCGGTGTGGTCGGTGAGGTCGATGGCGAGCTGCGCGGCCTTGTCTCCAGTGTCGAGGACGACGACGCGCTGGTCGGCGAGCTCCGCCGGGTCTGTGAGTCCCTTGTAGGCGCCCTTGCCTTCGTACTCGTCGAGGTTGGCGATCTCGACCTCCACGACCGCCGCCGGTCGCGGATGGCACGACTGTCTCGACGGGCGTCTTGGTGGCGTCCTCTGGTTTGATGCCGGCGCGCCAGTTCTTGATCGCCTCGTGCAGCGCGTCGGCGGCCAGGTTGGAGCAGTGCATCTTGATCGGCGGCAGGCCGTCGAGGGCGTCGGCGACGTCGCCGCGGCTCACCTTGAGCGCCTCGTCGAGCTGCATGCCGTTGACGAGCTCGGTGATCATGCTCGAGGTCGCCACCGCCGAGCCGCAGCCGAAGGTCTGGAACTTGATCTCCTCGATGCGGTCGTCGTCGGTCACCTCGATGTAGATGTCCATCATGTCGCCGCAGACGGGGTTGCCGACGCGGCCCACGGCGACGTTCGGGCCTTCGAGCGTCCCGACGTTGCGCGGGTCGCGGAAGTGCTCGAGGGTCTTCTCGGAGTACTGCGTGGATTTCATGCCGGTCCCTTCTCGCCGACTGGCGACTTCTGGTAGAGCGGCGAGAGCTCCCGCAGGCGCGCGATTACGCCGGGCAGCGCCGCCATGATGCGGTCGACGTCCTCGTCCTTGCTGAAGCGCCCGAAGGTGAACTCGAGCGACCCGTGTGCCTCCTCGTGGAGAAGGCCGGTCGATATGAGCGTGTGCGACGGTTCGAGAGTCTTGGAGCTGCAGGCCGAGCCGGTGGAGGCGGCGATGCCGGCGTCGCGCAGCGACAGGACCATCGCCTCGCCCTCGACGGCGTCGAAGCGGAAGTGGGCGTTGTTGGGCAGCCTCTCAGTCGGGTGGCCGTTGAGGTGCGAACCGGGGATCTCGGCCAGGACGCGTTCGACGAGCCGGTCGCGGATCGCCTTGATCCGGGTGACCTCGGCCGGCATCTCCGCCGCCATGATGTCGGCGGCGGCGGCCATGCCGGCGATCGCGGCCACGTCCTCGGTGCCCGAGCGGATGCCGCGCTCCTGGCCGCCGCCCAGCAGCACCGGCGCCACGGCGACGCCCTTGCGCACGTACAGGGCGCCGAGGCCTCGCGGGCCGTAGAGGTCGTTGGACGAGAGCGAGAGCATGCCGATCGGCACCTCGTTCACGTCGATCGGCACCAGGCCCTCGGCGGCGACGGCGTCCGAGTGCAGCACGATGCCGGTACCGCTCAGCAGCTCGGCGATCTCGGCGATCGGCTGCACCGTGCCGATCTCGTTGCTCGCCCAGCCGACCGAGACCAGGATCGTGTCGTCGGTGATGCGGGCGCGCAGCTTCTTGGCGGAGACGCGCCCGTACAGGTCGATCGGCAGGCGCGTCACGCGAAAGCCGTTCTTCTCGAGGTACTTGGCGATGTTGAGGATCGAGATGTGCTCGGCCTCGGTGATGATGATGTGGTCGCCCTTGCGCCGGTTGCGCATGGCGTAGCCGATCAGCGCGAGGTTGTTCGCCTCGGTCGCGCCCGAGGTGAAGACGATCTCGGCAGGCTCGGCGCCGAAGAGGCGGGCGACGCGGGCGCGGGCGTCCTCGAGGGCCGCCGTCGCCGCGTCGCCGACGCCGTGCAGCGACGCGGCGTTGCCGAAGGTCTGGCCGAAGTACGGCAGCATCGCCTCGACGACCCGCGGGTCGACGGGCTTGGAGGACTGGTAGTCGGCGTAGACGACCTCCGGCATGCTCAGAACCACATCGTGGCGCCGGCGTCGAGCGCCAGGTCGTTGAGCGTGGCGGCGCCCACGATCTTGACGCCGTCGATCAGCTCGACGGTCTCCCAGCCGAGCATCTGCTTGGACGCCTCGCAGACGTACACGGTGATGCCCATCTCGATGGTCTTGCGCAGCATCTCGCCTACGCTCGGGAACGAGCCCAGCTGCATCGCGTCGGCCGCGCCCGGCTTCAGGACCTTGAGGCCCATGCCGAGGAAGTACACGGCGGGCTCCAGGTCCATGGCCTTGGCGCTCTGCGCGAGCACGAGCGGCGAGTACTGACGCTCAGGCTGGTCGCTGGTCTGCACGTAGAGGATCATCCTGTCGTTCTTCATGGTCGGTCCCTTTCACTCCCTGGGTCACGTCATCACTTGAGGCGGCGCAGCAGGATCCGGAGCTGGTCGCCTTCGTGCTCGACGGCGACGACCTCGTGGCCGGCGCGCTTGGCGAAGCGGGTCAAGTCCTCTTCTGCGGCAGGGTCGTCGGCGAACACCTCGAGGACGTCACCGACGTCGATCGAGTCGATGCTCTCGCGCGTCTGGAACAGTGGCTCGGGACAGTACAGCCCGATGCAGTCGAGCGTGAGGGCCGCGGTCGTGTCGTCGGTCATGGACGTGCCTCCAGGGGTCGCCGGGCGAGGGACTGCCGCAGTCCTTATTCCCACTGGCGGCAAGGTGAATCCCGATTGACTCGGTTGGGATTAGGAGCGACCCGCCGTCGACGCATGCGGCGCATGCCTGTAGCCTATGCGGTCGTGGACCCCGCCGAGCTGAGAGACCTGGACGCCGCCGTCGACGACGTGGCAGCGGCCGCGACGGCCGCCGGCTGCGAGGTGCGGCGGCTGGGCGTCGCCGAGCCGCCGCCGGTCGAGCTGCCGGCGGCGGTGGACCGGGCGCTGGCGCGCCCGGTCGGCACGCCGCCCCTGCGCGAGCTCGCCCGCGGACGCCGGAACGTCGCCATCATCACCAGCGACTCGTCGCGTCCCGTGCCGGCGCACGCACTCCTCGGCCCGGTCTTGGCCGAGCTCGAGGCGGGCGGCATCGGCGCCGACGCCGTCGACGTCGTCGTCGGCGGCGGTGCGCACCGGGTGCCCTACCCCGAGGAGATCCAGGCTCTGCTCGGTCAATGGGCCGGCCAACTGCGGGTGCGCTGCCACGACTACAGGGCGGCGGACCTCGTCGACCTGGGCCGCACGCCGGCGGGGACGCCCCTGCTCGTGGACAGGGCCGTGGCCGCCGCCGACCTGCGCGTCTCGTTCGGGCAGGTCGAACCGCACGAGTTCGCCGGGTTCACCGGCGGGCGCAAGTCGATCCTCCCGGCGGTCTCCGGCGAGGCGACCATCCTGGCCAACCACTCGCTGGCCAACCTGAGCCACCCCAGGTCGCGCCCCGGTGTCCTCGAAGGCAACCCCATCCACGAGGACATGCTCGTAGCGGCGCGCATGGCCCGTCTCGACTTCATCGTCAACTTGGCCCTGGGCAGTGATCTGCAGCCGTTCGCCGCCGCCGCCGGCGAGCCGGAGGCCGCGCACGCTGAGCTCGTCGCCTTCGTCCGTGGCTACGCGCAGCTTGAGCGGCCGGCGGGGCCGGTAGACGTCGTCGTGACCGGCCCCGGCGCGCCGCTCGACATCAACCTCTACCAGTCGACCAAGCCGCTGGTCGGCCTTCAGCCGATGATCGAGAGCATGGCGGCCGATGCTCGCGCCGTCGCGCCGGCGGCCTGGCGCCCGCCCGTCGTCGTCTTGCTCTCAAGCTGCTGGGACGGGACCGGCTCCGACGAGATGATCGAGCCCTTCGACGGCGCGCGCGGACCGGAGGAAGTGCTCGCCCGTCTGGACCGTCACTACACGGTCGAGATGAACGAGACCTTCAACATCGCCCGCTTCCTGACCGTCTGCCCCCACTTGGTGGCGTGCTGCCCCGGCGTGGCCGACCGCGACCTGCGGCGGCTGTTCTTCACGCCGGCACCGACGCCGGCGGCGGCGCTCGAGGCAGCTCTCGCGTTCGCCGCTCCGGGCACCTCCGGCCGGCGCCCGTCCGTGCTCCTCTTCCCCCGCGCCCAACGGGCCCTGTTCGCCGAGGCGTCGCCGGGCTGAGGGCGAGGGAGACCGTGAAACGACCGGGGGCGGCTTGCGCAGCAGGCCGCCCCCGGTCGTTTCGCCCCGCGCGGCTCACGCCGCGGGCGAGGTCACTCCTTGGTCTCGAACTCCGTCGGCTTGTTCTCGCAGCTCAGCGTCGAGAAGCGGCACAAAGCGCTCGGCGGCAGCAGCTCGTACTCGGGTCCCTTGCGTGCCGCGGCCGATACCGACTCGGGCGCCGTGAGCCGGTAATAGTCGTAGAGCATGCCTTCGCGGTGCAAGGCGTACGGCCGGTCGCCCATCACGTTCGGGGCGCCGGTCAGCTTCTCCATGTCGTAGTGCACCTCGAGACCCCGGTCGCTCACGACGACGTCGGTCACCGGGATCACGCTCAGGAAGCCCTTGAAGAGGCCGGTGTCGACGAGCAGCCAGTGCGGCTTGCCGTCGTCGTCGACGTACAGATCGGTGATGTGCCCGATGTCACGACCCGCCTCGTCGATGATGTGGCGGTCGACGAGCTCCTCCGCGCTCAGCTTCGTGCTCACGTTCCCCTCCAGGTCTGCCCGGGCGGCCCGGGTGTGCGTCGCGTCTGACCAATGCGTACTACCCTCGTGCAAACAATGTCGAACCCTCCGGGAGACAGCCAGTCGTGAGCGATCCCGGCGAGTTCGTCGCGGACGCGTAGACGAATGAGGCGGCGGCGCCAAGGGCGCCGCCGCCTCTCTGATGATCGTCGACTCTCGCCGAGGGTGCTTACTTCGGGGGGATCAGCACCCCGTCGATCACGTGGATGACGCCGTTCGAGGTCTCGATGTCGGCGGTCACGACCATCGCGTCGTTCACGTAGACGCTGCCGTCCTTGATGGTGAAGGTGAGGTCTGCGCCCTGCACCGTGGTCGCCGTCATTCCGTCGGTGATGTCGGTCGACATCACCTTGCCGGGCACGACGTGATAGGTGAGGATCTGCGTCAGGTCACCCTTCGGGTCGGCGAGCAGGGTGTCGACCGTGCCCTCGGGCAGAGCAGCGAAGGCATCGTCGGTCGGAGCGAAGACCGTGAAAGGCCCCTCGCCCTTGAGAGTGTCGACCAGCTCTGCCGCCTCGAGGGCGGCGGTCAGCGTGGTGAAGCTGCCGGCTGCGATCGCGGTTCCCACGATGTCCTCCGCCATCGGCGAGCTCGTCGCCGGCGCCGGCGTCGCCTCTTCTTCTTCGCCGCAGGCCGCGACTACGAACGGCACGGCGACGATCAGCAGTGCCGCCACGATCAGGATCCAGCGTCTCATGGTTCTCTCCTCCCGCCCCCGCCACTCTCTGGCGAGTGAGGCCGGTCGTCACGGCCGCCAGGGCCGAGCGACCATCAGTGGTCAATTCGTTCACAGAGTACCCATTGCTCGATGGTCGAAACTCTCAATCATCGAGATACTTGCTGGATTGCACAAATCTGGCCGAAGACGCGCCTGCTCGCGGGAATGCGACAGAAGTCCCGGCACTGCGTCGAACCGTCACCCACCAGGCCATCGTGCCGGTCTGCAGGCCTTGCCCGATCGTCGCTGTCGGCCGAGAATCGTCACCGGGAACGTACACACCGGGGCAACGCGACGGCGCGGAGACAGGGGCCCGCGGCCGAGCCACGGGCAGAGACCAAGGGGAGGCGCGATGAACGGTGAAGGCGACGGCGGGCTGACTCCGACGATCGGCGCGAAGCTCGAAGCCATGGGCGTCGACGAATGGGGTGTCGCGGCGAACACCGGCTGGGACCTGGCGCCGGACCTGCCGCGCGCGGTCAGCATCGTCATGCGGCACGCACCGGCGGCCATGGAGGGCATTCCCGAGGCGTCGATGTCGCAGGCGTTCTTCGAAGACTACGCGCGCCTGTTCCGCCAGCTCGACGAGTCCGCCGCGGCGGTCGTCGAGCTGCTCCAGGCGCGCGGCTTCGAGGCCGTCCAGACCGGCAACGTCATGTCCGGCCCCGGCGACGATCCGCCGCTTGCGGACTGGGGCGACGCCGGCGTCTTCGCCCACAAGACCGTGGCGACCCAGGCCGGCCTCGGCTGGATCGGCAAGACGGCGGTGTTCGTCTCGGCGCGCTTCGGCCCGGCGGTCCGGCTCACGAGCGTGTTCACCGACGCGCCGCTCGCGCCGGGCACGCCGATCACCGAGAGCCGCTGCGGCCGCTGCCGGGTCTGCGTCGACGCCTGCCCGATGGACGCCGGCCGCGACGTCCTGTGGACGGCCGGCATGCCACGCGACGATCTCTATCACGAGAAGCGCTGCGAGGAGATCACCTGGACCCATCCGGAGTGGGACGGGACCTGCGCCGTCTGCCAGACGGTGTGCCCGTACACACGGGCGGTGAAGGACGTGGCGCCCCCGGCGTCGTTGCGCTGAGCTCGTCACTGGATGCCGCCGGCCCTCGGGCGCGGAGGCCCGAAATCGGCCGGCGGCGCGCCCTCGCCGAAGTCGAGGTGCCAGTGGCCGTCGTGGAGGTACTCGCCGACCGGCACCGCGTCGACCGGGCTCGAGAACAGCGCCGCGTCCACGACCAGGGTGTGGTACTCCCCGTGCTCGCCGAACGGGTCGACGCCGGCCTCGTCGAGCTCGCTCAGCAGCTCTGGCGTGACCTCGCGCCCAAGGAACCGCTTCTCGAGGCGCTCGGCCCGGAGGCAGGTGATCACCGCCCGCGTGCGTGTCGTGGAGAGCTCCCCCGCGAGGACGCGCGGGGACACCTTCCAGAGCGGGTGGACCGGCTTCAGGCCGAGGCCGCGACAGACGCGAAGCTCCCACGCGTGGTGGCGGACGATGTGGAGGTCGCCGAACACGGCCGCCTCGGCCCCCGCCTCACGTCGCCGCTGAAGGGCCTGCGCCCAGACGAGCTCGTAGTCGTGCCACGAGCCCGGGCAAACGTCGAGGGGCAGCCCGAGGCGGTCCGCTTGAGCCTCCACGAGATCCATCGGCACGCCGTGGGTGAGGGTCGTCCTGCCGTCGGCTCGGGCAAGACACACGAGAGATGTGGCGACTCCCCCCGCGGCGACGGCCCGGTGCAGGGCGAGGCAGGCGTCCTTGCCGCCGCTCCACGAGCAGACGAACGTCGTGCCGTGCAGGTCGCGCATCCCGGACCACCTTCGCGCGCCGTCAGAGGTCGCCGCGAGCATAGCACCGCGCGGCGAGGAGCGTGACGGCGCCGGAGGGGCGGCGGCGACGCTCAGGGCCGGTGCGGCTCGCTCGTCCAGCTGGCGCCGGCCGCCGCCGCCATGACGGCGGCGATCGCGGCGCCCTCGACCAGGGTCAGACGCTGCCCGAGGATCAGGAAGCCGGTCAGGGCCGCGATGGCCGGCTCGATGCTCAGGAGCACGCCGTAGGTCGCGGCCCGCACCCGGCTCAGGGCGAAGAGCTCGAGGAAGTAGGGGAAGGCGGAGGAGAGGACGGCGATCGCCGCGCCCATCACGAGCGCGGCGACCGAGGTCGTTCGGTCTCGACGCCGCTCACGGCGAGGGCCGGGGTGAGCAGGACGGCCGAGCCGACCAGCATGATCGTCGTCACCGGGAGAGGGTCCATGCTCGTGACGGCACGCTTGGCGAGCAGCAGGAAGGCGGCCCAGAGACCCGCGGCGGAGAGGGCGAGCACGAGGCCAGCCGTGCTCACGGAGCTCGATCGGGCCGGCCAGCAGGACGACGGCCAGGCCGGCGAGGGCGATCCAGACGAAGTCGATGGCCCGCCGCGATCCGATGACGGCGACGGCGAGCGGCCCCGTGAACTCGACGGCGACGACGATGCCGAGTGGCGCGCGCGAGATCGCCGCGTAGAAGCTGAGGTTCATGAGCAGGAGGGCGAGGGTGAGGGCGGCGAGGGGGAGGCGGTCGCCGGCCGCGGGGATGCGCAGCGAGCGCGGCCGCAAAGCCGCCAGGATCGCCGCCGCGATCGCCGTCCGCAGCCACAGGGTCTCGACGACGCCGGTCGATTCGATCAGGCGGCCGGCGAGGGCCGACCCCGTCTGCATCGAGAGGGCGATGACGACGACGAGCAGCGCGGCCGAGCCGGCGGTCCGCCGCGGCGTCGTCATCGACGGAGCTTGTACAGACCGACCCGGTTCTTGCCCGCGGCCTTCGCGGCGCGCAGCGCCTCGCGCGGCCAGCGACACGAGGTCCTCGGTGTCCTCGGCGTGGACCGGGAAGCCCGCCACCCCGAGGCTCACGGTCATGCGTCCGAGCGGGTTGTCGTTCCTCGTCGTGGAAGCGGGTCCTCTCGATCGTCGTTCGCACGCGCTCCGCGACCACGCCGGCGCCGCCTGCGGTGGCCGGCGTGTTCGGGAGCAGCAGCGCGAACTCCTCGCCGCCGTATCGGCAGACGACGTCGACCTGGTCGCGGACGCTCATCTTCATCAGGTTGGCGGCCTGGCGCAGCAGGCGGTTGCCCTCGTGGTTGCCGTGCCGCGCGTTGAAGTGCCTGAAGTCGTCGAGGTCGGCGAGGACCAGCGACAGAGGCTCCGAGTAGCGGCTGCGCGCGGGCGATCTCGGCCGCGAGGCGCTCGAAGAGGAACTCGCGGTTCTTGAGCCCGGTGAGCGTGTCGATCGTCGTCAGGCGCTGGACGGAGCGGCGCAGGCGGGCGATGTCCAGGGAGAGCGAGATCTGCTGCGCGAGCGCTCTCGATGTCCCCGACCTCGTCGGCGTCGAGGGGGCGCGAGCGCGCGGCGATGACGCTGATGAAGCCGAGCGGGGCGCCGCGAAGCAGCAGCGGCGTCGCGAGACGGACGGCCCGGCTCGGTCGCGGCGGTGACCGTGCGGCGCTCGTCGATCGCCTGCTGCTCGAGATCGCTGGGGCGTTCCTTCGCGATCCCCTCGCCTTCGTCGTCCTGGCGCGGCGGGAACTGCCACGTAGGCGCCCGCGTCGTTGCGCAGGAAGACCCGCGCCCGGCACTCCGCGCCTCCGATCATGCCCGCCACCTCGGAGGTGACGGCCTCGACCGCCTGGTCGCACTCGACGAGCATGGCGACGGCCCGACTCGCGGCGCGCAAGGCGTCGGCGCGGCGCAGGGCGGGCACGCTCGTGGACGCGATGCCGCGGCCGCGTCCACGGCGCCGGCGAGGAGTGGCGCCGAGGAGCTGGCAGACGTCGCCGCTCGGCCGCGGCGACCTTGGCGGTCGGTCCCGCCTGCATGATCGTCACGGCGCCGACGGTGCGCGTCCCGACGGACAGAGGGAAGGTCAGGGTGCGCGTCGCGCCGTGACGCTCCAGCAACGGCGCCGGCCGCTTCGTCGAGACCGTCGCCGGCGCGCCACTCGACCCAGGAGTCGCCGGCGAAGACGGCGTGAAGGTCGGGTCGCTCGTCGGGGTCGGCGGTCGGCTACGGCAGCGGCGTCGCCGGCGCCGCTCCACACGGCCCGGCAGACGATGTGTCTCGGGCTCGCGTGCCGCCCCAGATCTCGACGCGGCAGGCGTCGGCCGCGGCGGCGATCGCCGCCGCCGCGGCGGCAAAACGTTCGTCCAGGTCGTCGCTCGCCGTCAGCGCGGCGGCGACGGCGGCGATCGACTGCCTGCGGTCCCTTACGCGGACTTGAGGCCAAGCGTCCTCCTCGCGCGATGTCCCGTCGTCGCGTGCATAGTACAAGCTCGGCTGCGAGGGTGGGATGCTTGAGGACGAGAAACGGCGGCGGCGGGGCGGCGGCGGTGTCGCCGCCCCGCCGCCGCCGCCCTCAGACGACGCTCGGCCGGCCTCAGCCGTTCAGCGTGATCGCACCGGGGCGGCAGACCTGCACGCAGTGTCCGCAGAGGCGGCAGGCGCTCTCGTCGGCGACGACGGCCCTGCCGCCCTGGGAGGCGAACACGCCGAACGGGCAGACCTGCAGACACGCGCCGCAGCCGGTGCACCGTCCGCCGTCGATCGCGACACGGGCCGTCGGCGTGGTCGCCTGGGCGGAGCCGGCGCCGCTCGACGAGCTCGGGCCGGACTGGCCTTCATCCGCGTCGGAGCCCCAGCCGCCGGCCGAGTCCTGCGCCACCGACGCGGCAGTCGAGGCGCCGTCCGTCGAGGAGTCCTTGTCGAGCCACGAGGCGGCCGTCCCGGCCGCGGCGCGGCCGACGAGTCCCCCGACGAGGGCCGCGGCGCCCACCGCGCCGGCGCCCTTGAGGAACGCGTGCCGCGTGAAGCTCTCGCGCGCGATAGGTCCGCGCGCCTGCGCGTCGTCCACGCTCGAGCGCTCGAAGCCCTCGCGCGACCGGTCGTCCTCGCTCACCGGCTCGTCAGCCTTCGGCGGCGGCGTGACGTCCGTCGGCCCGCTCGCGGCCGTCGTCGCGAGTGTCGCTGCGGAGGCGTTCGCGGCGGCCGGCAGGCGACGGCCGACGATCGCGCCCGGGCGGGTCTGTGCCCGCGCGCCCGCCAGCCGCCGCACCATGGTCGTGACCCAGCGCCAGTGAAGCGCGGTGTGCAGCACGACGCCGGCGATCATGATGAGGGCGGTCCAGTCGTGCAGCGTGCGCCACGTCGCGTACTCGACGCCGAGGGCGCTTCCGGCTGCCGTGCCGGGGACGGATAGCCACCCGGCGGGGACGAGGAACACGAGTCCGCTGATGGCGGAGACGACGAAAGCGGCGGCGATCGCCGCGTCGACGATGAAGTTGACCAGGGCGCGGCGCGACACTCTGTTCATGGCTCACCTGCGGGGGAGTCGTGGACGTGACTTGGCTCTCGGCAGACGAGGCTAGCGGACGGCTCTGTGGGCCGGCCGTGACGGGCCTGTGAGCCGGCTGTGGAAGCCGGACGGCGCGGTCGCCCGACGGGAGACCGCGCCGTCCGGCGTCAGGCGGGCGTGGTCTCGCCGAGCGGCAGCCGGACGAGGAACCGGGCGCCGGCACCGGGCGCGGTCTCGACCGTGACCGTGCCGGCGTGCTCCTCGACGATCGCGGCGACGATCGCGAGCCCGAGCCCGGTGCCGCCGGTCTCGCGGGCCCGCGACTTGTCGGCGCGGTAGAAGGGCTCGAAGACGCGGGCGGCGTCGTCCGGCGTCATGCCGGGGCCCTCGTCGGCGACCTCCAGCTCGGCCCATCCGTTCGCCTCGCGCAGGCCCACGGCGACGGGCGTGCCCGCCGGCGTGTGGCGCAGGGCGTTGCCGACGAGGTTGGCGGCGACCTGGCGCAGCTGCGCCTCGTCGCCGGTCACGACGAGCGCCCCGGGGGCGTCGACGGCGATCGCCCGCCCGGGGTCCTCCACGCCGGCGTCCGACACCGCGTCGGCGACGATCCGTGCCAGGTCCACCGGCTTGCGCTCGGGCGCCCGGCCCTCGCCCAGGCGGGCGAGGCGGAGGAGCTCGTCGACCATCACGCCCATGCGCCGCGACTCGTCCTCGATACGGCGCATCGCCGTCGCGAGGTCGGCGGGGTCGTCCTTGGCGCCGCGGCGGAACATCTCGGCGTAGCCGCGGATCGAGGTGAGCGGCGTGCGCAGCTCGTGCGAGGCGTCGGCGAGGAAGCGGCGCAGCTTCTCCTCCGAGCGCGTGCGCTCGTCGAAGGCCTGCTCGATCTGCTCGAGCATGGCGTTGAGGGCGAGTCCGAGACGGCCGACCTCGGTCTTCTGCTCGGCCGGCTCCACGCGGCGGGAGAGGTCGCCCGCCGCGATCGCGCCGGCCGTCGTCGCCATGTCCTCGAGCGGCCGCAGGCCTCGCTTGACGAGCCACCACGCCAGGGCGCCAAGGCCGGCGAGCGCCGCCACTGTCACAAACGCCTCGACCATGAGCAGGCGGCCGAGGGTCTGTTGCACGTCGCCGAGCGGGACGGCGACCACCAGGGTCAGGGTCTTGTCGTTCGAGCTCTGGACCAGGACCCGGAAGCGCGTCGTGGCGTCGCCGTCCTCTGCGCCGGTCGAGAAGCGTGTCAGGGCAGTCTCGCCCGCGCCCGGCAGGGGCGACGGCAGCGCGGGAACGGGTTGCTTCTCGGTGGTGTACGACCAGCTGCGGTGGGCGAGCACCTGGCCGGTCGCGTCGCGCAGTTCGCCGTACGTGCCCGGCGGGAGCTCGCTCTGGCCCGGCGGCTCCCCGCCGAACGGCGAGCCCGATTCTTGATCGCCGGTGCTGAGAGCGCGGGCGATGGGCGTGCGCGCGTCCTGGAGCTGCTGGTCGACGCGGTCGACGAGGAAGGAGCGCAGCGCGACGTACGTCGCCGCGTCCGCGACCAGGAGCGCGACCGCGACCAGGCCCACCACGGCGAGCGTCAGGCGCAATCGCAGGGTCACGCGTCAGTCCTCCGCACGGTGCCCGCCTCTCCCGGTGGTGCGTCTCACTCCCGCGGCAGGCGCAGGCTGTAGCCGACGCCGCGCACGGTGTGGATGAGGGGCGGGTCGACGACGTCGACCTTCTTGCGCAGGTAGCTGATGTAGGTCTCGACCACGTTCGCGCGTCCGCCGAAGTCGTAGTCCCAGACGCGGTCCATGATCTGCGCCTTGGTGAGCACGCGCCGCGGGTTGAGCATCATGTAGTGGAGCAGCTTGAACTCGGTGGGGGTCAGGTCGACGGCCTTGCCGCCGCGCAGCACCTCGTGCGTGTCCTCGTCCAGTTCGAGGTCGGCGAACGTCAGGCGGCCGCCGTCCTTCTGTTCGCCCATCGTCCGTCGCAGGATCGCCCTGATGCGCGCGACGAGCTCCTCGACGCTGAACGGTTTGGTCACGTAGTCGTCGCCGCCGATGGTGAGGCCGCGGACCTTGTCCTCGGCGCCGTCGCGCGCGGTGAGAAAGAGGATCGGCACGTCGTGTCGCTCGGCCCGCAGCCGGCGCGCGACCTCGAAGCCGTCGATGTCCGGCATCATGATGTCGAGGACGACGAGGTGCGGGTGGAAGGAGGCGATGGTCGACAAGGCCTCGCGCCCCCCGTGCGCGGCCGCCGTCTCGAAGCCCTCGTAGCGCAGGGCCATGGTGAGCAGCTCGGTGATGCTCGCCTCGTCGTCGACGACCAGGATGCGTGTCGTCTGTTCCATCCGCGGCTCCCGGTGAGTGGTCTGCGCCATTCTAGGCGCGTTTCCTGTGAGTCTGCTGTGAATCCTGTGTGACCGTGGTCGGAGCGCGTACACAGGGACTTCACAGAGGAGTCCCAGAGCCTTGCCACGCCGCCGCTGTACAAGTCGCCTTGGAGGGAAACCGAGGCGCGCTCGGCGCCGTGCAAGGAGGAGCCTATGTTCTTCACCTACATCTACCGCGAGCTGCGCCGACGGCACCGCCAGGCCCTGCTCACGGCCCTGGGCCTGGCCGTCGGCGTCGGCCTCGTCGTCGCGGTGACGCGCGTACGCCGACGGGGTCGGCCAGGCGCAGGACGAGGTGCTGCAGTCGCTGTATGGGGTCGGTACCGACATCACGGTGACGCGCACGGCCGAGATGGGTAGTGGCGGTCCGGCGCAGATCGGCATGAACCCGGGCGAGCGCCAGGAGCAGGGCGAGAAGTTCTCTCGCGACAGGGTCATGACATCGCCTGGCCAGCAGCCGATCTCGACGAAGAAGATCGACCAGATCACCGCCCTCGACGGTGTCTCCGCCGCCACCGGCGGGCTCACGCTCACCGCCATGCACGTCGAGGGCAAGTTCGCCGAGATGATCCAGGGCCAAGGCGGCGCGATGCCGCAGGAAGGCGAGCAGCCCCAGGCCATGCCGTCACAGGCGCCCATCCAGATCGAGTCCTACTCGATCGCCGGCGTCGACGTGACCGACCAGTCCATCGGTCCCCTGAGTTCGGCGGAGGTCGTCGACGGTCGGACCTTCATGAGCACCGAGACCAACGGCAAGGTCATGCTCGTGGAGAAGGGCTATGCGAAGGAGAACGACCTGGCCGTGGGCGACAGCTTCAAGATCGAGGGCGTCAAGTTCGAGATCGTGGGCCTTGTGACGTCGTCGGGCAGCGGCTCCAACGTCTACATCCCCCTCGCGCGTGCGCAGGCGATCGCGGACGAGAACGGCGTCAGCCAGATCTACGTGAAGGCCGACAGCGCCGAGAACATCGCCGCCGTGAAGCAGTCGATCCAGACCGTGATGCCCAAGGCGACCGTGACCACGGCGGAGGACCTGGCTGACCAGGTGAGCGGCTCGCTCTCCAGCGCCTCGAAGCTGGCCGACCAGCTCGGTACGTGGCTCGCCGTCGCGGCGCTCGTCGCCGCCTTCGCCGTCGCCAGTCTGCTGACGGTGTCGTCCGTGTCACGCCGCGTGCGCGAGTTCGGCACGCTCAAAGCCCTCGGCTGGCGGAGCCGGCGGATCGTCGGGCAGGTGCTCGGTGAATCGTTTGTCCAGGGCGTGGTCGGCGGCGTCCTCGGCGTGTTCATCGGCGTCGTCGGCGCCCGGCTGATCACGTGGCTGTCGCCATCGCTGGAGGCCACCGCCGGCCCCGCTTCGGGTGCCGCCGTGGCCGGTCCCGGCGGGCCCGGCATGGGCGGCCCCATGCAGGCGCTCGAGTCGGCGGCCCAGACCGTGACCGTGCAGCTCGGCGCGCCGGTGAGCGTGCAGCTGGCGCTCATCGCCGTGGGCCTCGCGGTCGCCGGCGGCCTGTTGGCCGGCGCCTTCGGCGGCTGGCGCGCCGCGCGCCTGCGGCCCGCCGACGCCCTGCGACGTCTCGACTGACCCTGGAGGAAGGCATGCTCTACGAACTGACGGACGTCACGAAACGGTACGTCCAGAGCGGAAAGAACGTCGACGCCCTCGCCGGTATCGACCTGGGCGTGCAGGAGGGCGAGTTCCTCGCCATCCAGGGCTCGACAGGCTCGGGCAAGACGACCCTCCTGCAGATGCTCGGCGCCCTTGACCGGCCGAGCGGCGGCGAGGTGCGCTTCGACGGGCGCGACATGGCCAAGCTGGGCGAGGGCGACCTCGCCGCGCTGCGCAGCCACTCGTTCGGGTTCGTCTTCCAGACGTTCAACTTGATCCCCACGCTGTCCGCGCAGGAGAACGTCGAGACGGCGCTCGTCCCCTGGGGCGTGGCCGGCGACGAGCGCCGCTCGCGCGCGCAGGCTGCGCTGGCGCGCGTCGGGCTCGCCGAGCGCGCGCGTCATCTTCCTTCGGAGCTCTCCGGAGGGGAGCAGCAGCGGGTGGGCATCGCCCGCGCACTTGTCCGCGAGCCGCGCGTGATCCTCGGCGACGAGCCCACAGGCAACCTCGACGAGAAGACGCGCGACGAGATCATCGGCCTGCTCGAGACGCTCTGGCGCGAGCGCGGCCAGACGCTGGTCCTCGTGACCCATGACACGTGGGTGGCGACGCGCGCCTCGCGACGCATCTGGCTGGACGAGGGCCGTGTCACGGGCGGCGACGGGCTCGACGGCGCGGCGTTGCTCGACGACGAGGTACCCGTGGAGGCCTGAGCGGCAGATTGGCGGGCCGGCCGGCGAGCGTCACCTCCCTCTCGCCGTCCCGGGCCCGCCTCATCAGGGCGCGCGTGCGGCCGTTCGGCACTTCGGCCGCCCGCGCGCCCTTTCTCGTGCGAGCCGTGACGAACGCAGAGACACGAACGGCGGGGCGGCCCGTGCACCGCCCCGCCGTTCGTGTCTTCCTGATGGTCATGCGCCCGCGGTCTGTGGCCGGCGTCACCTCCTCGCCGCGACGACCGGCCCGCCTGCGGCGGCCGGTCGTCGCGCAGTCCGTGGAAAGCCCTAGAGGGTCTGCGACGTCGCAGACCCGGCCCCGGTCGCGTCGCCCTGGGGGGCCGTGCCGTCACCGGGAGCAGACGGGCCGTCCTGATCGCCGCCGGGCGGCGTGCCGAACATCCCGCCTCCGAACATGCCGCCGCCCATGCGACCCAGGTCGTCGGCGCTGACGCCGTACTTCTCGAGCAGCGCCTCGAACTTGGCGCGCTGCTCGTCGCGCAACTCGCCGAGGGCTTCACGGGCCTTGGCGCTCGTCGGGTCGTCGCCGTACTTGTCCCACCACGTCTTGACCGCCGTCGTGGCCCCGTCCTTGAGGGCCCACAGGTCGTCGCGGAACTCGGGATCCTGCATGAGCTCCTGCAGCGCACCGAGCTGGTCGAGACCGGGGGCCTGGGTGCCCTCAGGGGCCTGGCTGCCGCTGTCCCCCTCCCGCGGGCCGGCGTCGTTGTCGTTCCGTTCTGCGACCACGGCCGCGCGCGCGGCGCGATCGCCGTCGCCCCTGCCGTCTCGGTCGAGGGCCACGGCGACACCGGTCACGCCGACCGCGGTCGCGGCGCCGACGATGATCGCGAGCTTCCACCTCGTCATCGAGGTCTCCCTTCGTCGTGGGGGCGTCGGCGCCCGGCGCGGGGACGGCCGGGGCTTCCGATCACCTCGGACGCCCTCACGGTAGTCGCCGATGCTGGGCGCCGGCGCAGACGGAGCTGTGAGCGAGCTGAGAGCTGCTCGCCGCGGCTCCTCGCCGCGCCGGCCGCGAGCCGCGCCGACGATTCACAGCAAACTCCCAGCATGCGCTCAGTGCCGCCACAAACCCGCGGGTCACACTGACGTCCGAGAGTCGGATCCCCCCTCCTGATCTCTCCTCAGAGCTGGGTCGGCGGCAGCCCTCCCCCCGGTCCCCCGCCGGCCCAGCCCCCCTCCAGAACCAGAGATCACGAAAGCGAAGGTGAGCACGGATGAAGGTACGCACTGCCGTCGCCAGCATCGGCCTGGGAGCGGTCGCCGCGGTGTCTGCCGTGGCGCTCATGCTCGGCACCGGCTTGATCCCCGTGAAGACGGAGACCCGGACGGTCGTCGAAGGTGCCGGCACGAGCCCCGTCTCCATGTCGACCTCCGGCATGACACCGCAGCAGCTCTACGAGAAGTACGCTCAGGGCGTCGTCGAGGTCGTGGCCGCCTTCCCCGCGGCATCCTCGACCAGCCCGTTCGCGCCCTCCCAGGAGCAGGCGCAGCAGGCGCTCGGAACGGGGTTCGTCGTCTCCAGGGACGGCTACATCCTCACGAACGCGCACGTGGTGGACAACCAGGGCCAGACCGCCGAGTCGGTCACCGTCGGGTTCAAGGGCGAAGGTTCCGACACGAACAAGGTCGACGCCACCATCGTGGGTGTCGACAACTCGAGCGACGTGGCCGTGCTCAAGGTCGACACCGACAAGACGGGCGACCTGACGGTCCTGCCACTCGGCGACTCCGACAAGCTCGAGGTCGGCGAGCAGGTCGTCGCCATCGGCAACCCGCTCGGCTTCGACTTCACCCTGACGACCGGCGTCGTCTCGGCGCTGAACCGTGAGCTGCAGTCGCCGAACGGCTCCGTCATCGCCGACGGCATCCAGACCGACGCGGCGATCAACCACGGCAACTCGGGCGGGCCCCTGATCGACGCCACCGGCCACGTGATCGGCATCAACGAGCAGATCGCCTCGCAGTCCGGTGCCCCCGAAGGCATCGGCTTCGCCGTGCCGATCAACACCGCGATCCGCGTGATGGACCAGCTGAAGAGCGACGGCAAGGCGACCTATGCGTGGCTCGGCATCCAGGGCCAGACCATGAGTGCGGACATCGCCTCGGCGCTCGGCGTCGACGGCGAAGGCGTGCTCGTGGCCCAGGTCGTGGACGGCAGCCCTGCCGCGGAAGCGGGCATCAAGGGCGGCACCGACCAGACGTCGCTACAGGGCCAGCCCTACGTGGTCGGCGGCGATGTGATCACGGCGATCGACGGCGAGAAGGTGAGCTCCATGGAGGAACTCGCCGGCATCGTGTCGCAGCATGCGCCGGGCGACGAGATCACGCTGTCGATCCTGCGCGACGGCAGCGCGAGCGAGCTGACGGTGACGCTGAGCGAGCGGCCGCAGCAGTACTGAGCGCGGCCGGCGGCGCCAGGCGCGCCGTAGGACGCGGCACAAAGCACGAAGGCCGGCCGGGTGCTCGAGCACCCGGCCGGCCTCTTCATCTCGGGCGGGCGGCGCGGCAGGCGCCGCCCGCCCCCCGTGCTAGAAGGCGCGGTAGTAGGTCGAGGCCCAGTTCGCCGGGCCCATGCCGCGGCCGACCGCGTAGGCCGTGGCCTGGATCTGCGCCCAGCCGCTGCAGATGCTCTCCGAGCGCCAGGGGTTCCAGCCCGCGGTCCACGTGCCGGGGTAGTACTGGAAGAGGCCCCTGTAGGTCGACCCGGCGTCCCGCCGGCCGCCCGACTCGTACATCATCAGCCGGTACAGCCCGTCGGGGTTCACGTGGTAGCGCTCCGCGGCGATCTCGATCAGCGGCCGCCAGACGCCACGCCGGTTCCAGTCGGCGATGCGCACGCGCAGCGCGATCCGGCGCTCGAGGGCGTTCTCGGCGCGGCGGATGCGGCGCACGATGCCGCGCCACTTGTCGACGCGCTGCTGCCGCTCGTCGATCTCGTCCGCAGCGATCACGCCGTCGGCGAGCAGGCGCTCGGCGAGGCCGGCATCGAGGGCGGCGGCGAGGGGGGCGAGAAGGGGGTCTGCCGGGTCGATCGGCGTCTCGCCGGCCGCCGCCGCCAGGGCTTGCACCCCGGTCAGGGTGACGCGCGCGCCGGCGAGGGTCTCGCGCGCCTCCCGCAGATGCTGCCGGGTCTGGCGGAGTTGGTGGCGGAGCTGAGGGAGAGAGGGAGCGTCGGCGCTTGCCGAGGCGACGGGGGTCGCGAAGGCGACCAGGGTGAGGGTGGTGATGAAGAGCGCGATGCGTCGTGCGTTCACGACTTCCTTTCGCCGCGTGTCCCCGGGGAGCAGCGGCCGTGCCTGTGCTCGCGGGGCGGTCCGCGTCCGGACGAAGCTGCACTCCACACGGCATGCGCGTCACAAGGGAAAGGAAGAAAGGGGGACGGACCTGCAGCGGGAGGGCGTCCAGGACGCCTCTTGGGTGTAGTTCCGGGGCGCTATTCAACCAGACCCGGCGAGGGCATGCAACCCGAACAGCCTGCCAAGCACGGGATGGGCTACCGGGCGGCCTCCCGGAGGGCCCGCCACAGGCCCTCGACGTGACGGCGCTCTGTCGCCTGCGCGCCGACCGAGACGCGGATGATCCGCCTCCCCTTGAGCTCCGCCGACGTGAGGTAGAAGCGGCCGTCCGCATCGAGGCGCTCGGCGATCGCGGCGTTGTGGGCGGCAAGCTCGGCTTCGTCGCCCGCCGCCCCCGCGGGCACGTGGCGCAGGCACACGGTCTGCAGCGGCACAGGCGCGAGGCGCTCCCAAGCGGGCGCCGCGTCGGCCTGATCGGCGAGCCATTCCGCGTTGGCGACGTCGCGGCGGACCCTGGCCTGGACCCCCTCGACGCCCTGGTCGCGGAGCACGAACCACAGCTTGAGGGCGCGGAAGCGGCGGCCGAGCGGAATGCCCCAGTCGCGCAGGTTGCGGACCTGCCCGTCTTGCGCGGTGCGCAGGTAGCTCGGGTCGGTGCTCATGACGCGCACGAGGTGCTCGGGGTCGCGGACGTAGTAGGCGCTGAGGTCGAAGCCCGTGCCGAGCCACTTGTGGGGGTTGAGGACGACGGAGTCGGCGCGCTCGACGCCGTCCCACATCCAGCGGAACTCGGGGCAGACCATGGCGGTGCCGGCGAGCGCGGCGTCGACGTGCAGCCACAGGGCGTGGCGCTCGGCGAGCTCCGCCATGAGGCGGAGCGGGTCGAGCGCCGTGGTCGCCGTGGTGCCGATCGACGCCACGAGGGCGCACGGCCGCCGTCCGGCGGCGAGGTCCTCGGCGATCGCCGCCTCGAGGGCGTCGGGTCGCAGGGCGTGCGCCTCGTCGGTCTCGACGAGGCGCAGATGGGCGGCGCCGAACCCGGCGAGTAAGGCGCCCTTCTGGATCGACGAGTGCGCCTGATCGGAGGCGTACACCACGAGCGGCGCATCCTCGGCCTGCAAGCCGCCGCGGTTCTGGCTGAAGCCCGTGGTCCGTTCGCGGGCGCAGAGGAGGGCGCAGAAGGTCGCCGTGCTCGCGGTGTCGTGGATGACCCCGGTGAACTCTCCGGAGAGGCCGAGCATCTGCCGCAGCCAGTCCATGACCACGTCCTCCACCTCGGTGCAGGCGGGGCTCGTGATCCAGTTCATGCCCTGGGGACCCAGCCCCGACGAGACAAGGTCGGCGAGCACCGAGGCGAGGTCGGTGTTGGAGGGGAAGTAGGCGAACCAGCCGGGGTGGTTCCAGTGCGTGATGCCGGGAAGGACGATGCGGTCGAGGTCGGCGGCGATCGCCGTCAGGCCCTCGCCCGACTGCGGCGGCTCGGCCGGCAACTGGGCGCGGATCTCGCCCGGACGGACGCGGCTCATGACCGGGAGTTCGTCGATGTGGTCGCGGTAGTCCGCGACCCAGTCGACGAGCTCGTGTCCGAGACGGCGGAACTCGGCGGGATCCATCGGCGCGCCTACCTCAGGTCCTTCGACGAGATCGCTTCACGGTGCATTCGTCCGGTCCTGGCGGCTCAGCCCGCGAGCGCGGCGAGCAGTTCGTCCCAGGCCGCGAGGTAGGCGTCCACGTCGGCGTCGGAGCCCGGGACGGGGACCACCGGCCCGGCGCCGACGATCGCCTCCCAGACGCCCCGGTTGGCGAGCCAGATGCGGATCAGGCGCGTGAGCAGGTCGTCCTGACAGGCACGCGCCTCGGCGGCATCGCGCACCGGCTGCGGCCTGAAGGTGTAGCCGGACCGCGGACCCAGGTGGTGGATGTGCCAGGGCAGGCCGGCGCGAGCGACCCCCGCCCGCATGCCCTCGGCCAGACGCGTGCCCAGGCGCTGCGTGTGTGCGTAGGCCTCGGGCGTGAGGATCTCGAGCATCGTGGCCCTGGCCGCAGCCACCGACAGGGCGTTGCCGAAGAGCGTCCCGCCGATCGCGACCATGTCGGAGCGCTCGCCGTCGACTCCCTTGACCTGCGTCAGCAGACCGGCGATGTCGTCCGTCGTCCCCCAGGCGCCGAACGGCACCCCGCCGGCGATCGACTTGCCGCAGGTGACGAAGTCGGGCTCGAGCGCCCACATCCTGGTGAGCCCGCCGGGCCCGACCACCTGGGTGTGGGTCTCGTCGAGCCCGAGCAGCGTGCCGGTCTCGCGCGTGAGCGCCCGCATCGCCTCGTGGAATCCCGGCTCGGGCAGGATCAGCCCGAAGTTGTTGGTGAGGGCCGGCTCGGTGAGGACGAGGGCGATGTCGCGGCGCTCCAGGGCGCGCGCCAGGCCCGCGCGGTCGTTGAACGGGACGATCGCGGTCTGGTCGACGACGCTCCTCGGCAGGCCGCGCTCCTCGGGGGCCGGCTTGCCGTGTTCGTCGAGCTCGACCAGCGTCTGGTCGAAGTGGCCCAGGTAGTGGCCGTCGAACATGAGCACCTTGTCGCGTCCGGTCGCGACCCGGGCCACGCGGATCGCCTCGGTGTTCGCCTGCGAGGCCGAGAGCGTGAACTGCCACTTGGGCAGGCCGTAGCGCCGCCCCAGCTCCTCGGCGACGACGATCGCGTCCTCGTTCGGCAGCAGGAACTGATGGCCGCGCTCCATGCAGCGCGAGACGGCCCGCACGAGCGGCTCCGGCGCGTAGCCGCAGAACATCGACATGTCGGCGATGTTGAAGTCGCTGTAGGTGTGGCCGTCGACGTCGGTGAAGCGGGCGCCCTTGCCCTCGGCGACCCAGAGCGGCACGTGGTGGTAGCTTCCCACGTGCCAGGCCATCGGCACGCCGTTGGGCATGACCTGCCGGCCGCGCTCGAGGAGCGCCACGCAGCGCGGGTGCTCGTCGCGGAAGCGCGCATCCTCGCGGTCCTTCAGCCCGCGGACCAGGGCGCGCTCGACGGTGAAGGCGACGGGGTCGGTCATGGACGGCATTGTAGCGCAGCGGCCGACCCCCCCGACCCGGACCTCCTCAGGGACTGGTCTTGGACGCCCGTATCTGTCAACCTTGCACTGGCGTCCGTTGCGACGGCCGCCGGCGTCGTGCCAACTCCGGCTCATGGAGGACCCCTGTGAGCTACATGTACCAGCTCAAGGACCCGCGCGGACACCTGCGCCGCATCGTCCTCGACTACCTCAAGAAGATGCGCGTGCTCGGCCGCGCGGCCAACCGCAGCGTCAAGTTCACCGACGCCGCCCAGAGCGAGGGCCCCGACACAGCCGGCTGGCTGCTGCGCGACCCGAGGGTCCAGAACGTGCAGCACCGCTACGTGCTGATGGAGGACGGCGACGTCTGGCACGAGTCCATCGGCGGCGCCGGCGAGGAACCGGCCGCGGCGGACAAGCAGTGGCTCGGCCAGCCGACCGACGACCTTGCCAGCCTGCTGCCGAAGTCGCTTATGGACGCACAGATGGGCGGCACCGGTTACCTGATCGACGAAGAGAGCGCGGACGACGGTCCGCTGCTCGTCGGCGACCGGCGCGAGGGCCAGCAGCCCTTCCAGGGCCTCGACCGGCGCCGCCGGCCCTAGACGTTCCGGAGCGCGCAGTGTAAGTAGGCAGGGCGGGCGCAGCGCCGCCGCGACCGGGGTAGATAGACGGAGTGATGAACGCCTCGTCTTCGCGCGTCCGCTTCGTGTCCCGGCTCGTCCGTGCCAGGGCTCGCCGGCGGCCGTTCACGCTCAGCCACCTCGTGACCTCGCGCTGCAACGGCCGCTGTCCCACCTGTCTCTGGCGGGACAGGACGGCGGGCGAGATGGACACCGAGACCGTGCGCTGGCTGTACCGCGAGGCCGGCCGGGCGGGCCTCGCCCAGTTGGTGGTCTGGGGCGGAGAGCCGCTGCTGCGCGACGACCTCCCTGACCTGTTCGATGAGGCCCGCCACGCCGGCCTTCTGACGACGCTCATCAGCAACGGCTGGCTCCTGGGCGAGCGGTGGCCCCAGCTGCGCGGGCGCGTCGACGCCTTGATCCTCAGCCTCGACGAGGTGGGTCCCGCGCACGATCGGCTGCGCGGCCTGCCGGGCCTCTTCGAGCGCCTGGAGGCGTTCGCGGACACCGTGCGCCGCGACCCGCTCCGGCCCACGCTGCTCGTCAACGCGGTGCTCTCGCGCGAGAACCGTGGAGCGTTGCCTCGGGTCGCCGAAGTCGCACGACGCTGGGGCGCCGGGATGTACGTCTGCCCTATGGAGACGGGCGAGATGACGTCGTCCGGCTTTGCGGCTGCACTGCCCGAGGAAGCGCTCACCCCCGACGAGCTGCGCGCCGCGGCGCTCGAGGCGCGACGGCTCAAGGAAGCCGGCCTTCCGATCCTCGACACCCGGGCCTATCTCGACCTGGTCGCGCGCGACCCGCGCGTCGCCTCCTACAGCTGCCGCGCGCCACGGGCCGTCCTCACGGTGCAGCCGGACGGCGCGATCCGCGACTGCCTGAGGCGCGACGAGACGCTGGCCGTCGTCCCCGAGCTGCGCGCGTCCGGCCAAGGGCTCGCCGCCGTCTTCTCGTTGCCGCGCTACCGGCGCATGATGGCGGACGCCTCGACGTGCTCCGCCTGCAACAACCCCGACGTCGTCGAGCTCTCGTGGCTCTGGGCACTGCGACCGGTGATGCTCCGCAAGGTGGTCGAACTGGCGGCGCGATGAACGCGGGGACGATATGCTCAAGGGGCGCAGATCGTCCCGGCTGCCGCGGCCGCCGGTGACGGCGCCGGCACCACGTCACATCGAGGCCGCCGGGCCGCGGCCGCGCCCGGCGAGAAGGAGCGGCATCATGGGATTCGCGTTCGGCCCCAGGCGGGCGACCTCCGTCGACATCGATGAGACGCCAAAGGCGGGCGGGCCCCTCGCCTCGGACGACCTCTCCCACTTCGAGACCCTCGACCTGATCTACCGGTCGCTCTGCGCGCTGCTCTACAACTACGTCCCCACCTCCGGGCATCCCGGCGGGTCGATCTCGTCGGGCCGCTTCGTCGAGGCGATCCTCTACGACGCCCTCGACTACGACCTCGGCGACCCCGACCGCGCCGACGCCGACCTGATCTCGTACGCCGCCGGCCACAAGGCGATGGGCCTCTACGCGATGTGGGCCCTGCGCGACGAGATCGCCGCGGCGGCGGCGCCCGATCTGCTGCCGGCGGACGAGCGAAGGCGCCTTCGACTCGAGGACCTGCTCGGCTTTCGCCGCAACCCGATCACCGCGACGCCGCTCTTCAAGCGGTTCCGCGCCAAGGCGCTCGACGGGCACCCGACGCCGGCGACGCCGTTCGTCAAGCTCTCGACCGGCGCCTCCGGCGTCGGCGTCGCCAGCTCGATCGGCCTCGCCCTCGGGGCGCGCGACTACTGGGGCGCCGACGCCCCGCGCGTGCACATCGTCGAGGGCGAGGGCGGGCTCACGCCGGGCCGCGTCGCCGAGGCGCTCGCCGCGGCCGGCACGGCGTCGCTCTCGAACGTCGTCCTGCATCTCGACTGGAACCAGGCCTCGATCGACAGCGACCGCGTGTGCAGCGAGGGCGACACGCCGGGCGACTACGTGCAGTGGGACCCGCGGGAGCTCTTCTACCTGCACGACTGGAACGTGGTCTTCGTCCCCGACGGGCGCGACTTCCAGCAGGTCGTCGCGGCGCAGCGGGCGGCGGCGGCGCTCGAGACCGGCCAGCCGACGGCGATCGTGTACCGCACGCTCAAGGGCTGGAAGTACGGCGTCGAGGGCAAGGCCTCGCACGGCGCCGGACACAAGCTCTGCTCCGACGGGTTCTACGAGGCGCTCGCCGAGCTCACGGGAGGCGAGGTCGTCCTGCCGACCTGCGAGCGCGGACGATCAGCGCTGCGTCGCCGCGGCGCGCGAAGACCAGGCGCGCGGCGACGCCGTGCGCGAGGAGTGCTTCTGGGCGGCGCTCGAGGTCGTGCGCGCGCGGATCGCGGCCGAGCGGCCCGCGGCGGAGGCGCTGGCCGCGCGGCTGCGGGCCGCGCGCGAGCGCCTCGACCGGCGGGCCCGCAGCCCCGCGCGCGGGCGCCCCGCGCGTCGAGGCCGCCTGCGAGCTCGCCGCCGCGTCGGTCGCGACGATACCGGACGAGCTGCGCCTCACGCCGGGCTCGTCGACGACCCTGCGCGGCGAGCTCGGCCGCGCCCTCCAGCACCTGAACGCAGCCTCCGGCGGCGCCTTCCTCACCGCCTCCGCCGACCTTCTCGGCTCGACCAGCGTGAGCACCATCGCCGCCGGACTTCGCCCCCGGCTTCTGGAACGCGCAGCACGAATCCCGACGCGCGGCTGCTCTCCGTCGGCGGCATCTGCGAGGACGCCATCGCCGGCATCCTCAGCGGCATCTCGTCGTACGGTCGCGGCATCGGCGTCGGCTCGTCCTACGGCGCCTTCATGGCGCCGCTCGGCCACATCGCCGGCCGCCTGCACTGCATCGGCGCCCAGGCGCGGGCCTCGGTGTCCGACGACCCGTACCGGCCGATGATCCTGGTCTGCGCCCATGCCGGGCTCAAGACCGGGGAGGACGGCCCGACGCACGCCGACCCGCAGGCCCTGCAGCTCCTGCAGGAGGACTTCCCGCGCGGCACGGCGATCTCGCTGACGCCGTGGGAGCCGCAGGAGATCTGGACGCTGACGGCGGCGGCGCTCGCGCAGCGTCCGGCTCTGATCTCGGCCTTCGTGACGCGACCGAACGAGCCGGTGCTCGACCGCGAGGGCATGGGGCTCGCCCCGGCCGAGGCGGCCGCGACGGGCGTCTACGTCCTGCGGCGAGCCGCAGGGCGAGCCCGACGTCACGGTCGTCCTGCAGGAGAGCGCCGTCACCTACGCCTTCGTGCAGGAGGCGCTGCCGCTGCTCGAGCAGCGGGGCATCGACGCGCTGGTCTACTACGTCGCCAGCGCCGAGCTCTTCGACCTGCTGCCTGAGTCCGAGCGAGGCGCCATCTTCCCCGAGGCGCGCGCCCGCGAGGCGATCGGGATCACCGGCTTCACGCTGCCGACGCTGTACCGCTGGGTGACGAGCGACGCCGGACGTGCCGCGAGCCTGCATCCGTATCGCAACGGCCACTACCTGGGGAGCGGCCCGGGCGACATGGTGCTCGCCGAGGCGGGCCTCGACGGCGCGAGCCAGGCGGGCGCGATCGGCGACTACGTCGCGCGCGCCCGCGCGCCGCCGACGTCACGGCGCCGTCGTCGAGGCCTGCGCCCGTCTCGCCGCCGTCGGGACCGAGCTCAAGACGGCCAGATCGTCGATGAAGCGGCCGACCGTCGCGCGGTCCGCCTCCGGCAGCCGCGCGACGAGGGCGACCACGTCCCGCACCATGGGCCCAGCTCGTCGCATGGCCCTCCTTGCGCCCGGCGCCGGTGAGCCGGACGACGAGCCTGCGACGGTCGCTGGGGTGCGGCTCGCGCTCGATGTGACCGTGCTCGGTGAGGCGATCGAGAAGCGCCGTGATCGCCCCGCTTCTCATGCGGAGCCGACGGGCCAGGTCGCCGGGGCTCAGGGCCTCGTCCATGGCGAGATGCGCCAGGGCGAGCAGCTCGGCCGGCGTCATGTCCATACGCCGTGCGACGTCGAGGTGCATCCCGGCGAGCGAGAGGTCGAGCCGCCGCGCCGCCCTGGCGACCTCGACCGGGTCGTAGTCTCGCGCGATCCACACTACACCTCCCTCTTCAAGTCACTCGATGATTGAGATACTTCATGATGGGTAATTCTACCACGTGTCGCAAGGACCAAAGCACGATCGCACACGACCGAAGGAGATCGACGATGAAGTCCATGCCTCTGCCGGCTCAGAGGAACCGCGTCGCCCTGGGGCTGCTCGCCCTCGTGCTGGCGCTGACCTTCTGGGCCGCCGTGTTCGCCACCGACGCCCAGGCCGCCAACGTGCGGCTCGACGGGGTGCGCACCACCCTGACCACCGACCCCGCCACCACCACGCTGCTCTTCAGCGTCGGCATCATCCCGCTGCCGATCGCCCCGACGCCGGTCGTCCCGACCGCGGACGCCGCGAGGTACAGCTTCCCCGTGACCGGCGGCATGGTGGACTCCAAGACGCTCGCCGGCAAGATCCGTCACTCCGGCGGCCTGTTGCTCGCCGTCGCGCAACCCGGACGACAGCTGGACGGCGCTCAGTCTGCCAGTTTCACGATCCGCATCGACGGCTCAGCCCGACCTGACCGCGATCGTCAACGGCGGCGACCGGGTCTCGATCGCCGATCTCGACCTGGGCGACGCCGAGATCAAGAAGTACATGAAGAACGGCCGCGCCTTCGTCAGGATCTCGAACGTGCGGCGTCACGCTCAACAAGACCGCCACCGACGCCATCGAGGCGACGTTCTTCGGCGGCGCGGACGCGCTTCCCGACATGGTGAAGCTCGGCACCGCCAACGTGCTCGCCCGCGTGGCTCACTGACAGACCAGGACGACGCACACAAGCGAGGCAACGGCCGGGGGGCGCGCAGCGCCCCCCGGCCGTTTCTGCAGGCTCGACGGGCGGCGCCGGCGCCGGACGCGGCCCTGGCCGGCCTGCAGGCTCGAACCCGCCGGTTTTGGTTTCGCGCGGATGCGGTTACACTACCGGGCGCTCCTGCGACCGGGAGACCGGTCACGGGGCGTCTTCGTTAATGAGCGCGGATCGTTGCCACGTCAGTCGCCACGGACACGCTCAAGTCATGAGGAGCGCGGAAGTGGCTCAAGGTACAGTGAAGTGGTTCAACGGTCAGAAGGGCTACGGCTTCATCGAGCAGGCCGACGGCAGCAAGGACGTGTTCGTGCACGTCAACGAGCTCGCTGCCGGCGTACAGAGCCTCGCTGAGGGTCAGGCCGTGGAGTACGAGGTGACCCAGGGCCAGAAGGGCCCGCAGGCCGTCAACGTACGTCCCGTCTGAATCCAGCGTAGGACTGTGAGGGGCGGCCGGCCGGCGAAAGCCGGGCCGGCCGCCCCTCTTCCGTGCCCCGCGCCGCCGCTGCGCGCGTGTGATTGAATCTGCCTCAGGAGACCGGACGGCCGAGGAGGCAGCGATGGAGTGGCAGGTCGCCCTGCAGGCCGCGGAGGCGGAATACGTCGAGCGGCACGCGGGATCACGCGAGGCGATGCGCCGCATGGCCGCCTGGATGCCCGGCGGCGACACGCGTTCCACGACGTGGTTCGCTCCTTTCCCTCTCGTCATGGACCGCGCCGAGGGCGTCGAGATGACCGACGTCGACGGCAACGTCCTCCTCGACTTCCTCGGCAACTACACGGCGCTCGTCCACGGTCATCGGCCGCCGTTCATCCTGGCGGCGGTCGAGGCCGCTCTCGAGCGCGACGTGCTCTTCGGCGCCCCGATGCTCGAGCAGGGCGAGCTGGCGCGCCGCATCGTGGAACGTCTTGCGTCGGCCGAGCGTGTCCGCTTCACCAACTCCGGGACCGAGGCGGGGATGGTCGCGGCGCGCATCGCCCGGCGCTTCACGCGCCGCGAGCGGCTCGCCCTCGCCGAGCACTCCTACCACGGCTCCTACGAGCCGCTGGTCTGGGAGGCGGCGGGGCGGACGGGGACGACCACGTTCCCGGTCAACGACATCGACGGCGCGACGAAGGCCCTCGACGCCGCCGGACCGCTCGCCGCCGTCTATCTCGAGCCGGTGCTGGGATCCGGCGGCGTGATCACGGCCGAGGACGACTTCCTCGCCTTCCTGCGCGAGTACGCCACGGCGAGCGGGGCGCTGCTGGTCTTCGACGAGGTCATGACCTTCAGGCTCGGGTACGGCGGGCGCCAGGAGGCGACCGGCGTGACGCCCGACCTGACCATGCTCGGCAAGATCATCGGCGGAGGCATGCCGGTCGGGGCGGTCGCGGGGCGCGCGGACGTCCTTGCGGTGACCGACCCGAGCCGGCCGGGCAGCATGGAGCACAGCGGCACCTTCAACGGTCACCGGCTGACGATGGTCGCCGGCGCCGCCAGTCTGGACGCGCTCGACCGCGCCGCGGTCGAGCGCCTGAACCGGCTTGGCGACCGTCTGCGCGACGGCCTCGTGGCCGTCGCGGCCCGGTCGCCGGTGCCGGTCTCCGTGACGTCCTGCGGGTCGCTTCTGAACCTGCACGCCGCGGCCGGCGTCACGACGCCGGCGGCGGCCGACGCGGCTGCGCATTCCGACCTCGCCCGCTACCTGCACCTCGCGCTCATCAACCGCGGCGTGTTCATGGCCCACCGCGGCGAGATGTGCATCTCGACGGTGATGACGGAGCAGACCGTCGACCGGGCCGTGGCGGCCGTCGCGGACGCGCTTGCCGAGGCTGTGCGCCTCGAGGGGCTCGCGTGACCGGCGCCGAGGGTCCCGGCCCGTCGGCCGGGAGCGGCGCGCCCGACGCCGGGCCGCGCGACCTGACGCCGCTCTTCGCGCCGCGCTCGGTCGCCGTCGTCGGCGCGTCCAGCGACCTCACGAAGTGGGGCGGCGACGTGAGCGCCCGCCTGCTGCAGGGCGAGCACCGGCGCGCGGTGTACCTCGTGAACGGGCGGGGCGGGGAGGTCCTCGGCCGTCCCGCGTACGCCTCGCTGCGCGACCTGCCGGAGGGACCGGAGCTCGTCATCCTGGCCATGCCGGCGAAGCTCCTCGAGACGGTCGTCGACGACTGCGTCGCCGTGGGCGTCAAAGCGGTCGTCGCCGTGACCGCGATGCTGGGCGAGATGGGCGCCGAGGGAAGGGCCCGCGAGCAGGCGGCGGTCGCGCGCCTGCGGGCCGCGGGCGCTCTGCTCGTCGGGCCCAACTGCCTCGGCGTCGCCGACACGACCAGCGAGCTGCTCGCCGTCGCCTACCTCGACGTCCTGCCCGGCGCCGTCGGTCTGATCTCGCAGAGCGGCGGCTTCGGCGAGGAGCTCAACCTGCGCATGGCCGAGTACCACCTCGGCTTCTCGCGCTTCGTCGCCATCGGCAACCAGGCCGACGTCGACACGCCCGAGGTCCTGCGCTCGTTCGTCGGCCACGCGCCGACGCGCGCGGTGGTCGTGTACGCCGAGGAGCTGCAGAGACGGGCGTGCGTTCGCGCGCGCGGCACACGAGCTGGTCCGCTCGGGCACGCCCGTCGTCCTCCTCGCGCCGGGGCGCTCAGAGGCGAGCGCCCGCGTGGCGAGGACCCACACGGGCTCGCTCACCTCGGACTCGGTCGTCGTCGACGCGGCCTGCCGGGCGGCCGGCGTGCTGCGTGTCGACACGCAGCGCGAAGCCACGGAGACGCTGGTCGCGCTGCTCGCCGGCGGCCGGCCCCGAGGGCGGCGCGTGGCCGTGATCTCGGACGGCGGCGGCTCCGGCGCCATCTGCGCCGACGTCCTCAGCCGCGCGGGTCTCGAGGTGCCCGCGTTCAGCCTGGCGACCCAGGAGCGGCTGCGCGCGGCGCTGGCCGAGAACGCGGGCTGTGCGAACCCCGTGGACTTCGCCGCCGCGACCTACGACCCCGGGGCCTACGAACGCGTCGTCGACATGGTGGGCGGCTGCGGCGAGGTCGACGCCATCGTGGCGAGCGGCGTCATCGGCTTCTGGGGCGCGCGCTTCCCCGACCAGACGGACATGGTCGAGAAGGAGCGCGTCAGCCTGTTGCGCATGGCGGCGCGTCGCCAGGGACCGCGGCTACACCCTGCTCGCGAACACGCCGCAGAGCTGCGCCGTCGTCGACGACCTCCGCGCCGGGGGCCTGCCCCTCTACCGCGACGTGGAATCGGCGGCGGCGGCGCTGGCACGCCTGGTGGCGGCGGCGGAGCCGCCGCTCGGCGTGCCCGACCTGCCGCCGCCCGCCGCCCCCGTCGCGGAGGAGGGCTACTGGGAGGCACGTCGCGCGCTCGCCGACGCCGGCGTGCCGCTCGTCGCCGCGCGGCGCGCGCACACCACCCGCGAGGCGCTGGCCGCCGCCGGCGATCTGGGCTATCCGGTCGCGCTCAAGGCCGCCGGACTGCTGCACAAGTCCGACGCCGGCGGCGTCGTGCTCGGCCTCGCCGACGCCGAGGCCCTCGTCGGCCGCCGTCGACGACCTTCGCGAGCGCCTCGGGGCCGACGCCGACGACCTCGCCCTCGAGCGTATGGCGCCGCTCGCCGACGGCGTCGAGCTCATCCTCGGTTGCCGCTGGGATGCTCGCTTCGGCCCCCTGCTCACGCTCGGCTTCGGCGGCCTCTTCACGGAGCTGCTCGCCGACGCGCGCACGGCGCTCGCGCCGGTCGACGAGGAGACCGCCGAGCGGCTTCTCCTCGAGCTGCGCGGCGCGCCGCTGTTGCGCGGCGCTCGCGGCCGGCCGCCGCTCGACGTCGGTGCGGCCGCGGCGGCCGCGGCGGCTCTGTCGCGCTTCGCCGCCGCCCATCCCGAGGTCGCGGCCGTCGAGGTCAACCCGCTGCTCGTCCTTCCGCAGGGCGCCGTCGGACTCGATGCGCGCCTCGTCCTCGCCGCATCCGGATCGGCCTGAGGCCGAGAGGAGGCTCCGACGTGAACACCGAGGTCATCGTCAGCTGCGCCGTGACGGGGGGGAGCGAGCCGGTCGCCCACCGTCCGAAGACGCCGAAGGAGATCGCCGCGTCGGCGCTCGACGCGGCCCGCGCCGGCGCCGCGATCGTCCACATCCACGTCCGCGACCCCGAGACCGGCGCCGCCTCGCTCGAGGTCGACCACTACCGCGAGGTCGTCGACATCATCCGCTCGAGCGACGTCGACGTCGTCCTCAACCTGACGACCGGGATGGGCATGGACATGGTCGTCCTCGACGACGACCCCACCCGCGCCGGCCCGGGCAGCGACATCCGGCCCGCCCTCCAGCGCATGCAGCACGTCGAGGAGCTGCTGCCCGAGATCTGCTCCTTCGACTGCGGCGTGTACACGTTCGGCGAGAACGTCGTCTCGATCACCACGCTCGAGATGGCGCGCAAGCTCGCGCGGCGCATGCAGGAGCTGGGCGTCCGGCCCGAACTCGAGGTCTTCGATCTCGGCAACATCGAGGCCTCGAAGGCGCTGCTGAAGGAAGGGCTGATCGACGACCCGCCGTACTACCAGCTCTGCCTCGGCGTGTTCGGCAACGCCCCGGCGACGACCGAGGCGATGATCGCGATGCGTGACCAGCTGCCGCCGGGTGCGCTGTGGTCGGCCTTCGGCGTCTCGCGCTGGGAGATGCCGATGGTCGCCCAGGCCATGCTGGCGGGCGGCAACGTGCGCGTCGGTCTCGAGGACAACCTCTGGCTGACGAAGGGCGTGCCGGCGACCAACGCGCAGCTCGTCGAGAAGGCGATCGCCATCATCGAGAGCCTGGGCGCGCGGCCGGCCTCGCCCGGCGAGGCCCGCGCGCGCCTCAAGCTCACGAAGCGCTGAGCACCGCCGTTCCACGGTCTCATCGCCGGTACGTCGGGCCGGAGCTACACTGGCTCAGCATCGGCGGCGGCCGGCATCGCGCCGCCGCCCGAGTCATGGGGGGTCACATGAAGCTTTGCTTCCGCGTCCCGCTTCTCGCCGTCCTTCTGTGCGCGGCAGCGATCGTCGCCGCGCTCTCTTCGTCGCCCGCGTCCGCCCTCACGCCGGCCGGCGACGGCTGGTTCTGGCAGAACCCTCAGCCGATGCGCGTCGGCGAGGTCGACAGACTCGAGTTCGCCGGGCCGTCCGAGGTCTGGGCGGTCGGCATGGGCCAGGGCCTCGGGCGTTCGCTCGACGGAGGCGCGACGTGGAGCATCGTCGCAACACCCGTCGAGGAGTGGCTGGACGCCAGCTTCGTGGGGGACGACCATATCTGGCTGCTCGCCGGAGGGGTCATCGGGCAGGTCGCGATCCGCCACACGACTAACGGCGGCGCCACGTGGGCGACGTCACCGTTGCCCCGGGCGCAGGACCTGAGGTCCATCGACTTCGTCGACGCGACGCACGGCTTCGCCGTCGGCAGCCTTCTCCCCGCGGGAGCGTGGGACGGCCCCGCGACCTTCTTCTGGACCACCGACGCAGGCGCGACGTGGCAGAGCCGGCCGCTCCCGCCCGAGAACCGCGGGGGACGGGTCGAGTTCGTCGACGCGCAGCACGGGTTCATCGCTCTGGGCGACGGGCGCGTCGGAGCGACGGACGACGGCGGTCTGACCTGGCGCTGGGTGCAGACGCCGGCGAAGGGCAGCTTCTTCCGCGACGAGATCGGGCTGGACTTCTTCGACGCCGATCGTGGTGTCGTCCACTACGACGCCGACGACCCCGGCTACGACTACACGGATGCCGCGGTCGTCACGAGTGACGGCGGCGCGACCTGGAGGAAGGCGACGATCGCCGGAGTGAAGCTCGACGACGTGACGACGCTCGACGCCGGCCACCTCGTCGTTCTGGGTCACTCGGCGACGACGTTCGCGGGTGTCTGCTGCACGAGTGCCGACGGCGGGGCGACCTGGCAGCGGCACCCGATGAGCCTGGCGGGCTGGCGCTGGAAGGTCGCGGGCTGGCCCGGCGGATCGGTGTGTGCCGTTGGACCCTCGACGATCGTGACGAGCGCGGACGCGGGCGGGACTTGGCAGCCGCGCTCCGGCGGCTTCATCGACACCCTCTTGGACGTCGACGACGCCGGCGGTGCGGTGTGGGCGCTCGGTGCGCGGTGGGACGCCGATTCGCCGTTCCTGCTCGACTTCCTGGTCTCGCTTCGGGAGGCCTGGGGCTGGCGTCCGCAGATGGGCGTCCTCCTCCACGCGCCCGACGGCGTCACATGGCGTGAAGAGCCCCTGCCCGACGGCCTGAGCCTTTCCGCGATCGCCTTCGGCGACCAGGCCCGTGGCTGGGCGATCGGGTCGACCGACGTCTGGGGCCTGGACCCGGCCGAGGGCGGTGACACCATCTTCGCGACGAACGACGGGCGGGAGTGGGCGCCGCAGTCGACCTTGCCCCCCGGACGTTCTCGCACATGTGCGCCGTCGACGCCGAGCACGCGTGGGCGACGACGGCGACGAGCGTGTTTCGCACGACCGACGGCGGTCTGACCTGGCAGGAGTCCAGGCTACCCGCACCCGGCGAGGTCGACGACCTCGTCTTCGTCGATGCGCTCCACGGCTGGGCGACCGGGAGGGACACAGGCGGCGTCAACAACGTCGTGTTCGCCACCGTCGACGGGGGCGTGACGTGGCAGGCGCGCGAGTTCCCGCAGGCGGAGGACCCGAAGGCTCTGGATGCCGCGTCCTTCGTCGACGCCGACCACGGCTGGGTGCTGGCCGGCTACTACGAGGAGGACCAGAGCCTGCTGCGGACGGCCGACGGCGGCGTCACCTGGGGCTCCGTCACGGTGCCGCCGGGCTGGCTGAACGACGTGGCCTTCGTCTCACCGGACGTGGGTTGGGCCATCGGCGACGGCGTCTACATGACGACCGACGGCGGCGACACATGGACCGACGTCGGGGTCGGCATCGACGGCGGCCTCGACGAGGGCGCCTTGATGGCCATCGTCGCCGCCGACGCGACGCGCGTCTGGACGGTCGGCGGCGGCGGCTCGATCCTCTCGACACTCGACACGACCGCGGACACGGCGCCGCCGACCACCTACGACGACTTCGACCGCCGGTGGCACGACGAAGACGTGACCATCGCGCTGGCGGCGGGCGACATCGGTGGGAGCAGCGTGGCGCGCACCGAGTACCGCGTCGACGGCGAACTCGAGTGGCGTATCGGCGCCAGCGCCCTGTTCCGTGCCCCGGAGACGGGTCTCGGTGACGGCCTCCACTACCTGACGTACCGTTCGGTCGACGCCGCCGGCAACGCCGAAACGAGCACCGTCCGGCGCGTGGCGATCGACACGCGGGCCCGCTCGTCCGCGGCCTGAAGATGGCGCGGAGGGTGCTGCCGGGTTCCAGGGTCCGCATCGACTTCCGCGTGGACGATGCGCTGAGTCCGAGGCGACCGTTCGGGTGACCGTGTCAGCGGCCCGCCTGGACGACGGTGAAGCGCTCCGCCAGAAGCGCGGTGAGGACAGGGCGCACCGTGAGCGTGACGTTCGCCGCGCCGCGCCGGCCCGGCGCCTACTACGCGGAGATCAGGGCGGTGGATCTGGCCGGCAACCCGGGATGGAGCAACTCGCGTGCTTTCCGGGTCGTGAGGTAGACGGGCGCGCGGCCGGCCTCGCCCGGCGAGGCCCGCGCGCGCCTCAAGCTCACGAAGCGCTGAGCCTGCCGCCGGGCCGGTCTCTCTCGCGCTGCCGCCGGGCAGCCGCCGGTCAGGTCACGCGGCGCTGACCGCGACGAGCGAGAGGCCGAGGCCCTCCTCGAGCTCGCGGATGCGACCGAGCTGTCCGTCGTCGGGGCTTGCCGGCGGCACGCTGAGCAGCGGCCCCAGCTCCGCCTGGATCGCCTTGAGCCGCTCCTCGCGTGCCGGGTCGAGCGTCCGGCAGGCGAAGGCCACCACGGTCAGGCCCGTCTCGCGCTCGAGCCGCTGGATCTCGTCGAGCTGCGTCTCCGCGAGCCCGCGAGCGATCTCGCACACCATCTCGTCACCTCCGGGGCGTTCACGTCGATGATACCCGCCGCGGGGCGCCGGGGGGCGAAGCGCCGCGCCACGGGGCTGCGCCGGCCGGAGTCTCCCTCCACGGGGGCGTCCCGCACCGGACGTCCTCCCTCCCCGGGGTGACGACGGTTCCTCCCCGCGAACGACGCAGGTTCCTCCTCCGGGTAGACGACGGCGGCGAACGTGCCCTCTAGGCTGGGTTCACGTCAACAGGGACACGGACAAAGGAGCGGACCATGACCACCATCGCAGCGACAGAGACCACCACGCGGCAGGCCATCGACCTCGGCGCCGCCTTCAAACACGGCTGGCGCCTCTTCCTCAAGGACGTCGCCCCTCTGCTCATCGCCGTCGTCGCCGCCGCGGCGCTGTCGATCGTCACGCTCGGCATCCTCGCCGGGCCGCTCTACGCCGGCCTCCACAAGATGGTCGTGGGGCGCGTCAGGGACGGCGTGCAGCCGACTTGGCACGACGTCTTCGAGGGCCTCGACCGCTTCTGGGCGTACTTCGGCGCGGCCCTCTTCCTGGTCGTGACGATCGGTCTCGCCTCGATCACCATCGTCGGCGGCCTTCTGCTCGCGACGATCTGGCTGTACGTCTTCCCGCTCATGGTCGACAAGGGCATGGGCATCGGCGAGGCGCTCGGAGCAAGCTACGAGATGGTCCGCCGCAACGGGTTCTGGGAGCACCTCGCCCTGGTCGTGCTGCTCGGCCGTGGTCAACTCGATCGGCGGCCCCGCCGCCCTGGTCACGGTGCCGTTCGCGATCGTGACCGTCATGGCCGCGTACTACCTCGCCGACGGCAGGGAGGACGCCGTCGAGAGCGCCTGAGAAACCGGCCAGTTGTGCGGCGCGGGGGCGCGACCGAAGGGTCGCGCCCCCGCGCCGCTTTCTCGTCGAGGGCCGGCGACGTGGCGACCCTGCATCGCCGTCTCCGACAATGTGTGCGACCTTGACAACCGCCGGCATACGCTCAAGCTACGGCAACTCGCAGGGGGTGGGGTCATGCAATACGCTCACGGTCCGGTCGGCAGCGCCACTTGCGCTCATCAGCTCGGCTCCCACATGGCTCACATGCCCGAGCCGCGAGTTGCGTCGGCCCGAGCGGCGGCTCGTTCTGCGGGCAGAGCCGTCCACATCGGCGCCCGACGACGTTCGAGCCCGCGCCCCGCGGACGGCGGAAGCGTCTATGCCGTCGGCCGGGCCAATCGCACACCGGCAGGGCGACTTTGTGGCCAGGTTCTCGGCCGCCACGGAAGCGTCGAGGAGAGTCGGTGTTCGAAGGTCAGGTACACCGGCGCGTCGCCGACGATCGCGGACGCGCCGGCGGCGACCAGTCGGGCCCTCCTCGAGCGCCAGCCTGATCAACGGCAGCGACGCGGTCACGTTGATGTACTCGGCCTCGGGCGCCGCGGCTCTGGACCATGCGCTACAACGCATGGCTGACGACGTTCGACGGAGGCGTCGAGATCGCAGCTCGACCGCGTGCCGAGCTGGCGTACGTCGCGATGACGAGCACGGTCATGGGTGGCAAGAACATCGTCGTCGTCAAGTACGGCCCGTCGAAGTCGACCAGGGAGGCCATGCGGTCAGACCCAGTGCTTCGCGACTAAGCGCGCACGATCGCGTCGACGCAGCGGGATCGCTATGTGGTCGCCGCCGAACGAGAACTCGCGTCCCGGCGGCCAGGATGCCGGACACCGCCTCCTCGGCCTGGTCAGTGAAGTTCGAACATGTTGCCGGCGTCGCCCCTCCCGACTGGGGCGCCGCGCCGCGTTCCGCGGAAGAACGTCACGGTCGCCGTAGTCGACGCAGCGCAGGCGCCGGAACAGCTGATCCTCCTCCTCCATCACGTACACGGTGGTCTCACGGGGCACGGGTGACGCATCGCGGGCTCCATGCGCTGGCCTGAGGGTTCATCGGCGTCCCGTCCCAGGGCAGCTGCCGTACGGACGGAGGCGACGCGGTCGTCCTTCGAGGTCACGCGTGTGCGGCTGGCGGAAGAACTGGTGAGGATGCCGGCGTACGGGAAGTGGCCGCCCATCATCTCCGACGCCCTCGGAGCGAACGTCTACGGCGCGGGTCGAAGTGCGGGCTTGGCGCCGACACTTCGGCTTGTAGTCCTTCAGGACGGGAGCAAGCCTGGGCGCGCCCCTTCAACAGCGACCCGTACGAGAGCGCCGATCGCCGCGTGTCTGCTGCTCACCGGCGGGAGCTCCGGGGCTCCACGCCGGGACACCTCTCGCTCGGCGGGGCCTCGTCATCGGCGCTATCGTGTCACAGCCGTGAGTCCGCGGGCAGGAAGGCTGTGCGGCCTCCCCGCCGCTCGCCGGAGCGAGCGGCGTCCGTATCGCCGACGAGCTCGGCAGAGCCCGCGCCCGTCGGTCTCACGGGGCGACGGGCGGAGACGGACTCCTCCGTGTACACTGGTTACGATCGCCCGGCCGGCGCAGCGCAGCCGGGCGTTCGCCCGTCGAGCGCCGACCCTCGACCGTCATGCGCCACGCTCGCGTCCCCCGACAGAAAGACACCGCCCGTGCACGCCGTCGACAAGATCCGCAACCTGGCGATCATCGCCCACATCGACCACGGCAAGACCACGCTGATCGACAGCATCTTCCGCGCCGCCCACGTGTTCCGCGAGAACGCGCACGTCGAGGAACGGGTCATGGACAGCAACGACCTCGAGCGCGAGCGCGGCATCACGATCCGCTCCAAGCACTGCACGGTGGAGTGGAAGGACTACCTGATCAACATCATCGACACGCCGGGCCACGCCGACTTCTCGGGCGAGGTCGAGCGCGTGCTCAGCATGGTCGACTCGGTGCTGCTGCTGGTCGACGCCAACGAAGGCCCCATGCCGCAGACGCGCTACGTGCTCATGCGGGCGCTGCGCCTGGGCCTGCGGCCGATCGTCGATCGTCAACAAGGCCGACCGGCCGAACGCCGACCCGTCCGGCGCCCTCGACAAGACCTTCGACCTCTTCGTCGAGCTCGGCGCCGACAACGACCAGCTCGACTTCCCGGTGCTCTACGGCTCCGGCCTCGAAGGCTGGATCGTCAACGACCTCGACGAGTACCAGAAGGAAGAGCGCGAGCGCGAGGAGCACCTCGCCGACGGCGGCGACGCTCTCGCCGGCGCTGCTCAAGGAGCTCGCCGACGCGGGCATGAACGACCTCTTCGAGACGATCATCGACAAGGTGCCGGCGCCGAAGGTCGAGCAGGACGCGCCCTTCCTCATGCAGGTCAGCACGCTGGCCTGGAGCGACTACATCGGCCGCATCGGCTGCGGGCGCGTGCTTGCCGGCGGCCTGCAGCGTCGGCGACGAGCTGCAGCGCATCACGACGCGGCACCTCGAGATCGGCGACCCCGACGCCGGCTGGGAGATCACCGGCGCGAGACCGCGCGCGTGACGCATCTCTGGGTCACGCGCGGTCTCGAGAACCGCGAGGTCGACGAGGTCGCCGCCGGCGACATCGTCTGGCTCGCCGGCCCCGACGAGATCACCCTCGGCGACACGCTCGCCGCGCCCGAGCTCGAGGCGGCCGGCGCAGCCCTGCCGCCGCTCGAGATCGAAGAGCCGACGGTCAGCATGTTCTTCCTCGTCAACAACGGGCCGTTCGCCGGCCAGGACGGCCGCGCCGTCACCCTGCGCCAGATCAAGGACCGGCTCGAGCGCGAGCTGCGCGTCAACGTCGCCCTGCGCGTCGAGGACCTCGGTCGCCCCGACGGCGTCAAGGTCAGCGGCCGCGGCGAGCTGCACCTCGCGATCCTCATCGAGGAGATGCGCCGCGAGGGCCTCGAGCTCTGCGTCTCCCGCCCCGAGGTCATCACCCACCGCGACGCCAACGGCAAGCTCCTCGAGCCGCTGGAGCAGCTCATCATCGACGTGCCCGAGGAGTATCAGGGCACGGTCATCCAGGAGCTCAGCCTGCGCAAGGGCGAGCTGGTCGCCGTCGAGTCGACGGGCACCGGCCTCGTGCGCCTCGAGTTCACGATCTCGACGCGCGGCCTCATCGGCTACCGCTCCGACTTCCTCACCGAGACGCGCGGCCTGGGCGTGATGAGCTCGCGCTTCACCGGCTACGGCCCCTGGCGCGGCGAGCTCCCCGGCCGCGACCGCGGCTCGCTCGTCAGCCAGGCGGCCGGCGAGGCCGCCGGCTACTCGCTCGAGAACCTGCAGCAGCGCGCGACCCTGTTCATCAGCCCCATGGACCGCGTCTACGAAGGCATGATCGTCGGCGAGAACTCGCGCGGCGACGACATGCTCTGCAACCCCACCAAGCGCAAGCAGCTCGGCAACTACCGCCCGTCGCACCAAGGAGATCGACGCCGGCCTCAAGGTGCCGCGCCCGCTCACGCTCGAGAGCGCCCTGGAGTGGATCGCCGACGACGAGCTCGTCGAGGTGACGCCCAAGACCGTGCGCGTGCGCAAGCACATCCTCAGCGCCGAGGAGCGCAAGAAGGCCGAGAAGAGAGCCGGCGCGGCCGGCTGATGGGCGCCGGGCGTGCGAAGGGGGCGGGAGAGGCCGATGGCCTCTCCCGCCCCCGTCGCACTTCACGCCCTCTCAGAAGTTCTCGGCGTAGACCTCCTGGTAGGACTGCGGGTGGTCGCACGCCGGGCACTTCGCCAGTGCCTTCGGCCCCTCGTGCACGAAACCGCACTTGCGGCAGACCCATCTCACCTTCTCCGGCTTGGCAAAGACCTCGCCCTTCTCGACGTTCGCGAGCACCTTGCGGTACCGGCTCTCGTGCCACGACTCGGCCTTGGCGATCTGGCGGAAGGCGTTGGCGACGTCCTTGAAGCCCTCCTTCTCGGCGACGTCGGCGAAGCCGGGTAGAGCTCGGTCCACTCCTCCTTCTCGCCCTCGGCGGCGGCGAGCAGGTTCTCGGCGGTCGTGCCCGTCTTGCCGGCCGGGTACATCGCCGTGATCTCGACGCCGCCGCCCTCGAGGAAGCTGAAGTACTTCTTCGCGTGCTGCTGCTCGTTGAGGGCGGTCTCTTCGAAGATCGCCGCGATCTGCTCGAAGCCCTCCTTCCGGGCGGCCTTGGCGGCGTAGGTGTAGCGGTTGCGCGCCTGGCTCTCGCCGGCGAACGCCTTGAGCAGGTTCTGCTCGGTCTGGGTGCCCTTGATGCTCGGCATGTCGGCTCCTTGTGTGCGGATGTGCTGTGCCGAGAGTCTACCTGACGACGGGCCGGCGTCGTCAGGCGTCGGGCGTCGTGCGCGCCGGACGAGCGCTCGGGCGCGGCCCAACCGAGCGAGCGCGCGGCGGCCGGTCATGCGCCCGTCCTCTCCGCCATCGCGAGATGACCGGCGCGGCGGCCGTGTCGTCGGCCTCGTAGACCTCGATCTCGTTCACCCTGCGCCCGGCACGAGGTCGTCCCGAAGCACTCCACGCGCACCCAGCGAGCCTGTCGAGGCGAGAAGTCGTAGGTCTCGAAGCCGGCCGCCTCGCCGCTGGTCATGGACGCCGGCCGGGAGCCCAGCCTTCGCGGTCGTCCGATGTCATGACCTTCAGGCTTGCCGCCACGTCTGGACCCTCGTGCGCATGGCCACGCTCACCGCCGCTCACAGCGTCCGCGTGCTCCCGAGGTCCAGGTCGAGCCGCTGACGGCCCGTCCGTCGTCCAGCTCGGTGCCGAGGTCGCCGTCCACGGCGCGGCCGGCGTCGCCGGCGCTCGCCCGGAGCGCGTCACCTCGGACTCCGCGTCGTGGGCGGCAAGCCGACGCAGACGCAGCATGGCCTCGAGGTAGAAGTAGTCGCCGTAGACCAGCCCTCGAGTCGATCGTCGCCCGACCAGAAGTCCAGCGTCCCACGGGCGAGCACGGACGGCGTCTCACCGAACGACGCGTATGTGTCCCAGGCCAGGCCGCCGAGCGTGGCGCGGGCCGCCGCCGCGTAGTGGTCCGCCCTCACGCGTTCGGCTCGAGCAGCGCGAGGTCGATCAGCCCCGACGCGGCCACAGCCGCCGCCGACGAGTCGCGTGGCTCGGCCGGGACGCCCGGCGCATCGAAGTCCCAGAACGGCACCCAGTCTTCCGGCAGATCCAGCAGGTAGCGGTCCGCTACCCGGCGCGACGGCCGCGAGCAGCGAGGGTCGCGTGTCTCGCGGTAGGCATCGGCGAAGCCGTCGATCGCCCAGGCCTGCCCGCGCGCCCACATCGAGTCGGCCGAGTAGCCCTGCCCCCGGCGCCGTTCCAGCACCTCGCCGCTCAACTCGTCGTACAGCACCACGTGGCACGTGCTGCCGTCGGTACGCACGAGATCTCGCGCGACGGTCAGGGCGTGGCTGCGCGCGATCTCGCGCCATGCCCGCGACCCGCCGTTGGCGGCACCCCACCACAACAAGTGCAGGTCCATCAACGAGTCAACGTTCACGAAGAAGCCGTCCGGCGTGCGGCGCGAGCGCACCACGCCGACGTCAGGGGCTGTAGCGCGCCGCCAGGGCGGCCGCCGCCCGAAGGGCCACCTCCTTCAACGCGGGTCGCCCGTCAGCGCGAGCCCCGCACGTAGCTCGGTAGTAGCGCACGCCGAGGTCCATGAGCGCCGGCGAGATGTCGAGCGGCGCCGATCGCGCGCCTGCGCGACTGCGGCGCGTTCTGCGCCACCAGCGGTCCGCCGCTCATCTGTAGATGAGCCACAGCTCGCCGGCGACGTAGCCGCTCGTCCAGCCGGTCGCGCTACTCAACGTCCACGCGGTGCCTTCGCTGGCATACTGATAGCGACCGGGTCGCGTCGTCCGCTCCGTGCCCCTCACTCGTGCCACCGCGTCACGCTGCGCTGTCGCGGGTCTGGCGGCGATCGCGGCGTCCGTCGCAGCCCGGCAGACGCGTCGCCGCACAGCAGCGCCGCGAGAGGAGCAGGAGGCAGAGGTGGCGGCACCATCGCGGCAGGCTGACGCCGCTCGCCCTTGCCGTCCGTCCATTCGTCATCCCGTACGCGTTCATGCGCTGCCCCCCACCTCCTCACGACGCGCTCGTGCTCGCGCGAGATCGTAGTGTACCGCGCGCTCCGCCGATGAGTGCGCGTGGCGACCGTCCGTAGCGATGCGTCGCATGCGCGAGCGAGGACGTGAAGAGAAAGAAAGGGGCCGCAGCGGCGTATCGCCGCTGCGGCCCCTTTTCGTCACGGCCGTCGCCGGCCGCGTCTGGCGCGTGGACTACTTGGCGTTCACGCTGATCTCGGCTGCCTTGGACGTCGCGATGGTGCTGGTCCCGAGGTACTCGGACTTGAAGTACCAGGTGCCCTTGGAGCTGAGCGTGATCGACTTGCTGTAGCTGCCCGAGCTCAGGGTGACCGAGTAGTACTTCCAGCTCCCGCTCGTTCCCTTGCGGAAGTAGATCTTGACCTTGCCGGTCACGGCCACCGATGACGTGACCTTGCCGGAGATCTTCACCGCCTTGCCGACGGTCACTGACGACGCCGACCTGGCGATCGTCGTCGTCGACGCGTACTTGGCCATGGCGACCGTCACGCTCGGGCTGGTGAGGTTCGTGCGAGTATCGCCCGAACGGACCCAGGTCACGCTGTAGGTCGTGGCCACGGTCGGGTTGACGAGGAAGGCGAAGCCGCCGTTCGCGGACGTCATGACGCTCCCGCCGCTGCTGATCTGGACGGTCGCGTCGGCGGCCGGAGAGCCGTCGCCGTTGACGAGCTTGCCCGACACGATCGCGTTGCCACCCGGAAGGACGGAAGCCGGCGCCTGGACGGCGGCGAACGAACCGCCGACCGACTTCGCCAGCTGCGTGGCCTTCTCGAGTCCCTCGACGACGTACTCGGGGTTGTGGACGCCGCCCGAGAGATCGCTCTGCCACGACTTGTAGTTCCACGTGGCACGCCCGACCAGGATGTAACCGGGGTTGCTCGCGTCGGTCATGGAGAACTCGCTGCGGGTCTTGGCCGCGGTGATCGCGACTCCGGCTGCGTCGGCCGCCGCCGTCGCGTCACCCTGCCAGCCCTCGAGGCTGTCCTGCAGCTCCATGCGCGTCTGCGCCGGGTGGCAGGTCGAGCACGAGTCCTCGCCCATGTAGCTTGCGCCGGCTGCCGTCATCCACGTCTGGGCGTCGCCCGGCTCCATGATGCCCATGCCGTGCGAGTAGCGGTTGGCGCCCTTGTTGGTCTTGGGCATGTGGCAGTCCTCGCACTTGACGCCGGGCATGAAGTCGCCGGCGACGGGGACGTCCAGCATGACCTTGCCGCGGAGCGTTTCACGCTGCGGATGACTCGGGCCGCCGCGCGAAGCGAGCGTGTCGATCGGCTTGTAGACCGGCTCGTGCCCTGCACCTCGTACTGCCAGTTGTGACAGTCCTCGCAGATGCTCTGGTTGTCCACGGTGAGGCCGGTTGCGCTGCGCTGACCCGCCTTGTCGGGCGCACGCACCACGTCGGCCTCGTCCAGAGAGGCCGGATGCCCGCCGTGGCAGGTCGAGCACTCCTGGCCGAGGAAGCCGGTGTTGTCCTTGGTGGCTGTGAACGTCTCGTTGTAGGCGAGGTACTTGTCGATGACGCCCTTGCTCTCGAGATAGCCCTCGCCGGTGTGGCACCTGTAGCATTTGCTGTCGATGGACGACTGCGCGGTGGCGTTGAAGTGCCCGTTGCCGGCGGCCTGGTAGGTCATGGCGTCGGGGTTCGTCGTTGGCGGCGTAGCCGTGTAGTAGGCACCGCGATACGAGTGCGCAGAGGCCGACCACTCGTTGTAGTAGTAGTGGTTGCCCTTGGCGTTGCTCCCGTTGGGGAACATGAAGAACTTCGTCGGGGCAGCCATGAACTCGGCCTCGGTCGGGATGTAGGTGTACGACGCGCCGCCCGACAGGCCGTTGATGTCGCCGAACGTGCGGAACGGCAGGTTCGGCGTGTAGCCGTAGACGCCGAGCGTGGTCTTGCCGTCCGTGCCGGTCACGGCGGTGTAGCTACCGTGGCACTGGCCGCAGACCTGCGAGGTCGCGAGCTGACGCCAGGTGGTGTCGGGCATGCGGTTCGAGAGCTGCGTGCCCGAGTTCCAGTGCTTGTCGGCGGGCGCCGTGGTGGCCGGCGGACGCGGGGCACCGGTGCCGTGGCACGACTCGCACTGGATGCTCATGCCGGCCTGAGACACGGTCGGGTCGCTCATGAAGTCGGCGACCGACTTGCTCGCGTCACGGGCCCACTGGACGGCGGTTGTCGCCGTCGGCGCGATGGTCGCCTCCGGGTTCGGCACGATCTCGCCCTTGGTGGCCTTGTTGGTGCTGCCGAGCTGGTGACAGCGCTGGCACGCGTACGTCACGTCGTACAGGCCGCTCGGGCTCTCGCCGACCATCCACTCGTCATGCTCGTAGACGAGGCCCTCGACGAGGTTCCAGGGCATGACGGTCGGATCGGTGCTGCCCCTCCAGAAGAGGTACTCCGTGGCGAGGCCCGACGTGTCGTCGCCCAGGGTGATCCAGGGCATGTCGTAGGGGTACTCGCCGCCGGCCGCCCAGACGGCGGGCGCGGTGCCGGGCACCTGGGGGGCGTCGCCGGCGGACCTGAACATGGTCCACTCGGCGGGCGGCGTCGGGTTGATCCCGGTGCGCGCCATGCGCCCGTGCACGGTGGCGTCCGCCGCCGCGCTGTGGCATTCGACGCACTTGGTCTTGCCGACGAAGTGCATCCCGTACTCGTTGACGAGGTCCGCGGATGCGGTCGCCGGCACGACGGCAAAGGCCGCGAGTGCCACGATCATGAACAGGATTGTCTTCTTCCCCATGCTCCCTCCGTGAGAGGTCTTGTTGGACACGGTCCAGTCGATGTCGCGCACATTCCTCCTCGCGTCGATCCCCCAACACGACATCCCCGGGAGCACAACAGCGGCTCGGCGCTCGCCAGGCCGCATACCCGGGGGGGTTTTGTGAAGCGAGATACTAACGCAAATCCGCGGGACGACACAACAGTTGTGGGCGACGACGCACACAATCTGCTTCATCGAGGGCGACCCCAGCGGCGATCCAGGGGAAGCGCCGGCGAACGTGGTCGCGCCCCGCAACGTTGCCCGGGGCGCGCGACGGCCATAGCATCGGCGCGGAACACACCGCGTCGTGGAGGGTCACATGGGTCTCATCCGGTTCGAGCGCAGCGTGGAGAAGGCGGGCTTCTTCAGCCCATTGGCCGGGATGGAGTTCGCGGAGCAGACCATCGAGGTGCGCCGCGACCCGCTCACCGGGGCGACGGCGACCTCATCCTCCGAACTCGCGACCAAGGAGGAGATGTTCTTCGGCAAGACGGACTGGGGGCACGCCGAGGACCTCGCACGGCGTTCGCGCGAGGGCTGCTTCTTCTGCCCCGAGAAGGTGATGGACACGACGCCGCGGTACCCCGAGGACGTGGTAGAAGGCGGGCGGCTGCGGCGCGGACGCGCCCTCGTCTTCCCGAACCTGTTCCCGCTCGCCGCGCTGCACGCGGTGGTGACCTATCCCGAGCGGCACTTCATCCGTCCGTCGGAGTTCACGCCCGACCTTCTGGAAGAGGGACTCGGCGCGGCGGTCGACTTCGCCGGCCGCGCCGAACGCGCTTACCCCGGCCTCGAGCACCTCGAGCTGTGCTGCAACCACATGCTGCCCGCCGGCGCCAGCCTGGTGCACGCGCACTTCCAGGTGTTCGGGGGCCCTGCGGTGCCGTGGCTGGTGCGCCTGACGTGGGAGCGCTCGGCGGCGTTTCGGCGCGAGCACGGCGCCTCGTACTGGCGAACGCTGGTCGACGAGGAGCGCGCGCTCGGCGAGCGCTTCGTCGCCGAGCGCGCCGGCTGCACCTGGCTGGTGCCGTTCGCGCCGCTCGGCAACCGCGAGGTCATGGCCGTCGTGCCGGGCGCCGCCAGGGTCTCGGCGCTGGGCGCCGAGCAGGTGGCGGCGCTCGCCGACGGCCTCTCCAAGGTCCTCGCCTGGTACGAGCGCGAAAGCCTGTCCGCCTTCAACTTCACGCTCTATGGCGGCCCGCTCGAGAGCGCGGACGAGGTGGCCCATCCGGTCGTCCTGCGCGTCATCGCCCGCTCGGCCTTCAAGCCCGACTACCGCACCGACGACTACTTCCTGCAGAAGCAGCTCGGCGGGGAGCTGATCTTCGAGACGCCGGAGGCGATCGCGGCGACCTTGCGGGGGGAGATCGCTGGAGACTGACGTCGTGTCGCCCGGGTGACCGGAGGCGCGCGTCGCCCGGCTCGCGACCTGACCCGCTGGTCCGCGGCCGGGTCGCGAGTATACTGGCGCGCAACACGTGCCATGAAACCGGCGCGGACCGCCCTCGGCGTGAGCGATCGCCGCCGGCGAACCGTGCCGCCGAGGCGGCGGACCGCCTCACGACTGGGGGGACGAGATGGGCGCTACAGAGTGGACGGTGGTCATCCTCGTCGTCGGCACGCGCCTGTTGCTGCCGTTCGCCATCCCCTACTGGCCGCTGCCGGCCGCCGTTGCCTGCATGCTCGTCGACTCGATCGACCAGAGCATCTTCCAGCAGTTCCCCGCCATCCCGCTCGAGGGCTACCAGTCGTACGACAAGTCGCTCGACATCTACTACCTGGCGATCATGTACATGGCGACGATGCGCAACTGGGTGAACCCGATCGCCTTCAAGGGCAGCTTCTTCCTGTACTACTACCGGCTCGTCGGCGTCGTCATCTTCGAGCTCTCGCAGGTGCGCGCGATCCTCTTCATCTTCCCGAACACGTTCGAGTACTTCTGGGACTTCGTCGAGGCGGTGCGCATGCGCTGGAACACGATGCGCATGGGCAAGTGGACGGTGATCCTCTCCATCGCCGCGATCTGGATCTTCATCAAGCTGCCGCAGGAGTACTGGATCCACATCGCCCAGAAGGACATGACCGACGCCATCAAGACGGAGCTCTTCGGCGTGAGCGCCGACGCCTCGTGGAGCGAGGCGATCAGCAACGCGCCCCGAGGTGCTGGTGTTCGCCATCGTCGCCGTCGTGGCGCTGCTGGCCCTCATCTACTGGATCGTGACGCGCAAGGCGCCGGCCGGCGACCACGGCATCCGCCTCAAGGCCGAGCCGCTGCCGCCCGAGTGCCAGGGTTCAGAGCTCTACCGCACGGCGCGGGCCGCGGAGGGGATGTTCGACCGCGCGCTGCTTGAGAAGATCGTGCTCACCGGCCTGATCAGCGTGATCTTCGCGCAGTACCTGGTCAGCGACGACGTGAAGAGCATCGCCGTCCTGGCCTTCGTCGCCCTCTTCGTCGTCGTGAACGCGTTCGTCAGCCAGTGGCTTGCGCGCCGCGGCCGGGAGTGGAGCTCGGTGATGGCCGAGCTGATCGTGATGTTCGTCGTCAACTACGGCATCGTGGGCATCCTGCTCCTCTTCGAGCGCGTGCTGGGCGTCATCGAGCAGCGGGGGCCGCTGGGCACGAGGCTGTTCTTCGTCTTCCTGTTCACGGTGATCACGGTGCTGTTCGACCGCTACCGCACGGTGTTCACGGCGCGCGGCGTGCTGGCGAAGCGGGCGGACGAGGCGCAGGGGCAGCCGCCGGTCGGCGCCGCGGAGCAGCCGCAGGCGACGTGATGCCGCGCGCCCGGGACGTCCGGGCGGCGCGCGCGTCGGCGGGGTAGGCCGGGGACATGATCGACCGCTTCGTCAACTACGTCCTCAACATGGACGTCTACCTGGCCGAGCTCGTCGATAAGCTCGGTCCGTGGGTCTACGCGGCGATCGCCGCCGTGATCTTCGCCGAGACCGGCCTGGTGGTCATGCCGTGGCTGCCCGGCGAGTCGCTGCTCCTGACGAGCGGCACGCTCGCCGGGTCGGGGATCCTCAACATCCTCATTCTCGCGCCGGTCCTGTTCGCGGCGGCCTTTCTCGGCGACGTCTGCAACTACCTCATCGGACGCTACGTCGGGCGGCACCTTCTGGCCAAGCCGCGGCGCTATCTGAAGCCCGAGCACGTGGCGCAGGCGACCGAGTTCTACGAGCGGCACGGCGGCATGGCGATCGTGTTCGCGCGCTTCCTGCCGGTGGTGCGGACGCTGGCGCCGTTCACCGCCGGCGTCGCCGGGATGGAGATCCACCGGCTCATGTTCTTCGCCGCCATCGCCTCGGGGCTCTGGGTGACCATCTTCCTCGGCGCGGGCTACTGGTTCGGTAGCTACGCATGGGTCCAGGACTACCTCGCCGTCGCGCTCGCCGTCATCGTTGCCGCGTCGGCGATCCCGGCACTGGTCATCTACGTCGTGCACCGCGTGCGCCGCCGGCGGGCGGCGTCGGCGGGCGTCGACGAAGCTGGCGGTGAGGGGTGACCGACGCGCTGTTCCTCGGCCTCGATGTCGGGTCCTCGAGCACCAAGGGGGTGCTCGTGGACGCCAGCGGCAGGACCGAGGCCGTCGTCGAACTGCCGCACACCATCTCGCGGCCGCGACCCGGTTGGGCCGAGCAGGACGCCGAGCGCGACTGGTGGGACAGCGTCGCCGAGGCCTGCCGCCGGCTGGCGGACGGGCGCGCGGCGCGCGTGACCGCTGTGGGGATCTGCGGCCTCGGACCGTGTCTCCTCCCGGCCGACGGCGACGGGCTCCCTCTGCGCCCCGCGATCCTCTACGGCATCGACACGCGGGCGCGAGAGCAGATCGAGCGCCTGACCGTCGAGCTCGGGGCGGACGAGATCCTCGCGCGCTGCGGCTCGATCCTCTCGAGCCAGTCGGTGGGGCCGAAGCTCCGCTGGCTTGCCGAGCGCGAGCCCGAGGTGTGGGCCGCCGCGCGGCGCGTCTTCGGCGCGGGCTCGTACCTCGTCTTCCGCCTGACCGGCGAGTACGTCCTCGACCATCACAGCGCCAGCCACTGGGCGCCCCTCTACGATGTGTCGCGGAACGAGTGGATCGGGGAGTGGAGCGACGTCGTCGCCTCAGGACTGGCGCTGCCGCGCCTGGTCTGGCCGCACGAGACCAGCGGGCGGCTGAGCCGCGAGGCGGCCGCCGCGACGGGGCTGCCCGAGGGCATCCCCGTGGCCGGCGGCACGATCGACTCGTGGGCCGAGGTCGCCGCCTCGGGCCTGCGCGGGCCCGGCGAGGGTCTGCTCGTGTACGGCACCAGCATGTTCGTGACCGAGGTCCATACGCCGGCGCGCCTCGACCGGCGTCTGTGGGGCACCGTCGGGTTCGCGCCCGGCGCGCTGAACGTCGCCGCCGGGGTGGGCTCGGCAGGGGCGCTCATGGCGTGGCTGCGCGAGCTCACCGGCGGGGCGTCGTTCGACGAGCTGTACGAGGAGGCCGCCGGCGCCGGGCCCGGCGCCGGCGGCCTCCTCGCCCTGCCCTACTTCGCCGGCGAGCGCGCGCCGCTGTTCGACCCCGACCTGCGCGGCGCGCTTCTCGGGCTCACTGCGGCGCACGGGCGGGGCCACCTCTTCCGCGCTCTGCTTGAGGCCACGGCGTTCGCCGTGCGCCAGGACCTCGAGACGATGGGCGAGGCCGGCGCGACGATCTCGCGTCTGCGAAGCAGCGGAGGCGGGACGTCGGACCCGTTGTGGCCGCAGATCGTCTCGGACGTCACCGGGCTCGTTCAGGAGGTCCGCCACGGCGGGTCAGGGGCGGGCCTCGGCGCGGCCTTCTTCGCGGCCGTCGCCGCGGGCGCGGCGACGCTCGCCGACGCTTGGCCCGCCCCCGGCGCGACCGTCGAGCCCTGCGTCGCGCTGCGCGAGACGTACGACGAGCTCTACGCCCAGTACCGGGGGTTGGCGCAGGCGACGCTGCTGCAGGCGCACGCCCTCGCGGGATGGCAGCGCCGTCGCGGATGGTCCGGCGAACACGGCGGGTCGCGCGGGCACCCGGGTCAGTCCGGCGACGTGCCGGATTGATGTTCTTCACCAGGCGGTTACCATAGCGGGCATGCCGACGCCGCGGGAGTTCTGAGGGGCCTCGGATCGGGGCATCGGAGCGCCTCGCCAGAAGCCACAGGAGGCTCTGCGCATGAAACGGGTAGTCACACGTTCCGGAGACAGAGCGAAAGGCCGGCTCGAGGCGTTCAGTGACGGGGTCTTCGCGATCGCGATCACGCTGCTGGTCCTCGAGATCGCGGTACCACAGGTCTCCGGCGACCGTCTTCTCGAAGAGCTCCTCCGCGAGCGCCCGACCTACCTCGCCTACTTCATCGCCTTCATGACCATCGGCATCGCCTGGATTGAGCACAGCGCCCTCACCGAGGCCCTCGACCACGTCGATTCCGGGTTCCAGCGGCTGAACCTGCTGCTCCTGCTGCTCGTCGGCTTCCTGCCCTTCCCGACGAGCGTCATGTCGGAGTACCTGAGCACCGTCGACGACAAACAGGGGGGAGAGCAGGTCGCGGTCGCCTTCTTCGGCGTCGCGCTCTTCCTGATCAGCCTGGTGCTGCTCGGGCTGGGGCGCTACGCCGAGCGCGAGGGCCTCTTCGGCGATGACGCCGCGGAGGAACGCACCGAGGAGAGCAGGATCCGCTACCAGCTCGCCCCGAGCCTCGTTCTCTACGCCGTGGCGATCGTGTGCGGCCTCTTCTCGCCCTATCTCGCCGTAGCCCTGTACGTCCTGATCGGCGTCTTCCTGCTCCTCCCGGTGCAGACGCTGCGACGCTGGCTGCATCGAAGCGACTGATTCCGCTGGGATCATCGGACCGGCGGGGGAGGGACTGCGTGCCCCTCCCCCGCCGGTCATTCCGCCCGCCTCGAGGTCGCGGCGCTTTGAGGTCGCTTCTCGGCGGTCTTGACGTCCCGCACCCAGTCTCTGGTCGAGCCGGACGAGCTCAGTCCTCCTGAGCGGACCCGCCGTACACGGTGAGCCCGTAGATCACGAGGACGTCGAGCGCCATGATCGTGAGCGCCCAGAACGGATAGGCCGGCAGGAAGAACATCTGCAGGAAGAGGTTGATGGCCGCGGCGAAGATGCCGAGCCAGCGGCCGAAGCCGCCGCCGCGCCAGACGCTGGCGGCGGCGAAACAGAGGACGATGCCCCAGATGAGGACGATCCAGCCCCAGGTGCGCAGGTCGCCGTACACGTACACGGCGCCGTAGTCCGTCCAGAACTTCGTCTGGCCGAGGGCGACGACACCGTCGATGATGTTCATGATCCCAGCCGTGAGCAGCATGACCCACGCGAACATGATCCAGCCGAGTCCCTTGTTCATATCCCGATACCTCCGTCTCAGTCCGTGACAGGCGCCGGCGATCGCCGGCGGCCTCGGGTGGAGACTAGCCCGCATCCGGAGAGCCGTGACCTCGGGAAACTACGGGGCTCGTGGCTGAGGATCTACGAGGCTCCCGGGCCGGAGGTGCCGCTGCGCTCGATCGCCTCGTCCAGACCTTTCAGGATCTCGGCGAGCGCGACCTGTCGCTCGACCGGGACGTTCGACACGTGCGCCTGCAGCAGCACGCGCACCCTGATGACCGCGCTCCGAAGCAGCTCCTGGACACCGGCGGCATCGTACTGGGACGAGAGGTAGTCCAGGATCGCTTCGGGCGGACGGACGAAGACTCCCTGCGGACCGATCTTCTCCAGGACACCGGCGCGCTCCATCATCTCGAGCACGGGCGTGATCACGCGCGTCAGCATGAGGCGGACGTCGCTGCCGCTCAGCTCCTCGGCCATGCGCGCCAGAACGTCCGCGCTGGGCACGTCAAGGTCGGCGGCGATGGCGTTGGCAGGTCGTTCCTCGCCAGCAGGAAGCGTGCGATGACGAAGGCGCCTGGCCCGAGCAGGGGCGGGCGGCTCAGGCATGGAGACGGCAGGGGTGAGGGCGTCGCCCTCACCCCTGCCGCACCTTCCGTCAGCGTCCGGGGCCGAGTCCTCCCGGTCCCGGGCCCGGCCTGATGCCTATCCCCGGCGCGCCGACGCCACGTCCCGGCCTCATACCCGGCCCGGGCGCGCCGCGACCGGGCGTAGCCACGGCGACCACGGCAGCGGTGCGTGCGACCGGCCGGCCGATCACGCCAGGTCCTCTACGTCCTGGTCCAAGAGGCATCTCAGGCTCCTTCCGTCTGTGCCGCGTCCTCGTCCGCCTCGACGGCGGCGAGGATCGCCTGCATGGGGATACGGCCGCTGCCCACGAGCTGGCCGCCCGAGCGGCGGATCGACGAGGCGAACGGCGCCGCCCAGGTGTTCTCCCAGACCAGCGCCGCGGCGACGGTGCCGGGCTCGAGCGCCGCGGCGATGTGGCCGACGTCCTCCTCGGAGAGCAGCTGCGCCAGCTCGGCGCCGAACTCGCGCAGCGCGCCGACGTCGTCGCCCTCGAAGTCGTGGACCTCGAAGGCGTCGACCGAGCCGTCGGCCTCCTTGGTGATGATCAGCATGTCGAGCACCCGGATGGTGCCAGCCTCGACCAGCGCCTTCAGTTTCCCCCCATCTCTCCCGAGAAGGCGGCCTTACCGGCGGGGAACTCGACCACCAGGTAGTCGATCGGCCCCAGTTCGTCCATGGCAGCGTCGTTCATCGGCGTCTCCATTCTCGTTGTGTCGTCACGCCTTGAGAGCCCCTGCGCCCCGATCGCACATCGCCCCACACATCGGGGCGGTCGGTAACCAAGGGGTCACGGCATTCTACCCAACGTCGGCTCGGCTAGCCGAGCCGCGTGCCCTCGACCTCGAGCCCGCCACCCTGAGGAAGCTTGCTCCAGCTCCTTCTCGCCCACTCCTCCTTGAGCACTTCCTCGGCCGCCTTCTCCAGGAACTCAGGCGCGGCCCACTCGTCCACATCGAAGTCGTTCTTGATGTAGCCGTGGCTGACCATGAAGTCCTTGCCGATCTTGACGCACTCAAGGTTCTGCGCACACAGGCTCGGCACCATGTCGACGTCCTTGATGCCCTGGTACGTGTCCTCGGCGTCCAGATAGAACGTCTGCCGGTTGAGGATCGCTCCTGCGGCGTGCTTGTTCTCGTTTGCCCAGCGCCCGACCTTGATCATGGCCTTCATGTAGGCGATGACGAGCTCAGGGTGCTCCTTGGCCATCACGTCTGTGCAGGTGATGACAGCGGGAGTGTTGGCGACCTGTATGGACCAGTCCGGGTACTTGGACAGGTCCTCGATCATCTTGATCTTGCCCGTAGCCTCCTGCAGATGCTGGAAGACCTTGCTCTGCGTGTAGATGGCGTCGACCTTGCCGCCGAGCAGTGCGTTCTCCAGCGGCCGGAAGGCCAGGTCGTGCTTGTGGTCGCGGCGCATCCAGAGTTCGGACGGGTTGTTCATCGGTGGGACCAGCATCTCGGGCTTGTCGTACCAGTCGTCCGGGTAGGGGAACTCGACGAGCTCGATGTCGTCCATGGTCATGTCGTTGAGCATCAGCATGTTCTCGATGCCCATGTGCTCCTGGATGCGCCACCAGTCGTTCTTGATGGTGTTCAGGCTCTTGGAGATGCCGATCTTCTTGCCCTTGAGATCCTTCATCCGGAAGATCTTGTCGCGGGCGCGCACGGCCATGCAGCCGCCCTCGTACACCCACGTGGCTCCCAGCAGTACGGTCCGCCGGAGGTCGGCGTGCACGTGGATCGGGGGATACAGGCCGCCGAAGCGGACCAGGTTATCGAGGTTGTGGATGTAGTGCGGGTACCAGTTGTTCTCGGGCGCGTGGCGGAAGTAGGCGTACTCGACGCCGATCTTCTTGAACTCCTCGCGGCACCAGCCGAGCTCCTGATCGACGTTGTTCGCCGACACCATGGGGCAGTTGGTGAACCACACCTCTTTCCAGTTCAGCGGAACGGTGGTGCTCACTCTCTCTGTCTCAGCCATATCTGAGTCCTTTCGTGGGGGGTCTTCGCGACTGGCTAGGCGGTCCAAAGCAGGTCTGGATCGCAGTCGTAGGTCCACGGCGATCCTGAGTTCTTCCAGCCGTTCCTCACGCGCTTGCCGTGATAGGCGCTGCCGGGGTCGTCGACCTTGTCGCCCTCGGTGCCGTCGATCACGTTGTAGGCGTTGGTGAAGCCGGCCTTGGCGAGGAAGTTGACCGCCCAGGCGCTGCGGCCCCCGGAGCGACAGATGAGGAGGAGCGTGTCGGTCGGCCTGTGGCGCGCCTGCACCCTGGCGACGAACTCGGCGTTGGGCTCGACGACAGGCTCGTCCTTCTCCGCGTCCCACTGGTAGCGCATGAAGACGAGCGGGATGTTGCGCGCCATCTCCGCGTGGCCGACGAAGACGTACTCCTCGGGGGTGCGGACGTCGATGACGTGGACCTTCTCGGGCGCTGCCTTCCACATCTCGTAGGCCTCCCGCGCCGTCACGTAGAGCCCCAGAGACGTCTGCTTCTTCTCGGGCACCTCGTGCTTCGGCGGCGAGCCTGATCCCTCGGGGGGTGCCATGGTCGGCCCTCCTGCTGCCTGGTTTCCACGCCATACCGATGGTCTTTCCGGCAAGGGGCGTGGCTGACGCGGCGCCGTGGCGACAGGGCGCACACCGCAGACTAGTGCGGACGCCGGCGGCTGTGACCTCGGGAAACTACGAGGCCTTGGCAGTCTTGAGGCCCTTGGCGAAGTACTCAAGGGCGCGTTTCGTCTTCGTCTGCTGCTCGCCCTGGCGGTCGATGCTCCGCTGGATCAGGAAATGGCGCACCTCGGTGAAGACCTGCATCAGGTCGGGCGGGGCGCACTTCGTGGAGAGCTCGAAGATGCGGCTGCCGTCGGGGTAGAGCCACAGCTCGGCGACGAGCTTGTGGGCGAGCTCCTTGGGCGTGAACGGCACCTTGACCACGAAGATCGGGCCGAGGGCCGCGAGGTCGTCGAGCTCGAGGCCTTCGGGGGCGTGGGCCTTGTAGAAGGCGCGCTGCTCCTTGTTGAACGCCTTGCGCACGGGGGCCTGTCCGAGGCTGACCAGCTTCGCCTTGCCGGGGTCGGCGACGCCCTTGAAGGACGCCGAGCACACGAAGCCGCCGGGCATGGCGTCGACCTCGATGCCGAAGGTGGGCAGGCGGCGCAGCTTGGCGGGGAGCTCGTCGGGCACGACCGGGCGCAGCTTGACCACGGAGTCGGCGCCCTTGCCCTGGATGCGGCGGGCGCGCACCACGACGCCGGCCTGATTGAGGGCGAGGTCGGGGGTGTCGAAGAAGGTCACCAGCCGGATCTGCCCGTCGAGCGGATCGAGGCCTAGTGCCTCGATCGCCGCGCGGGTGCTCTCCTGGGGGATCGTCAACTTCATCTCGACGCTCTTCGAGCCCTTGACGAGCTCCAGCAACGTCGCGAACTGCTCGGTGTCGAGCCCGCCTTGGGCCGCCTTGGGGGTCATCGCCTCTCTCCTTTCGCCCGGCACGCTATCCTGTAGCGCCCCGCTGGAGCCTCGCGCGGACCGTGACGCCGCGAGGCCATCTTCGTTTCCAAAGGGTTACCGTGTGCGCATGATGTCCGGTGACCACCGTGCGCACAAGGGCACGGTACGCGACGGCCCACCGACTCAGCCGAAGCGTTCGAGCAGCACGCCATGCCGCAGCCCCCGGTCGCTCACGGTCAGGGCGTCCCTTCCCAGCTTGTCCATGACGGTGCGCACCACGCACGCGCCGGCGAGGATGACGTCGGCGCGCTTGAGCTGCAGGCCGACGATCTGCCGGCGCGCCTCGACGTCGCGCGTCCGGTAGAGCTCGATCTGGCTGTCGACCTCGGCGCGACTGAGCACGGTGCCTTGCACGACATCCGGATCGTAGGGTGACAGACCGAGCATCACCGCGGTCATGCTGGTGACGGCGCCGCCTATGCCGACGAGCGCGTCCGGGGACGGGACGGCGTCGAGGCGCCCGAACTCGCTGGAGATGGCGGCCAGCGCCTCGTCCAGCCGTTCGCGGGCGATGGGGCCGCTCAGCCTGAACTGCGCGGTGAGGCGCGCGGCGCCGATGTTCAGGCTGAACTGCTCGTCCACCTCGTCGCCGCGGCCGAAGGTGAACTGGGTGCTGCCGCCGCCGGTGTCGAACACGACCAGGCGTCCCTCGGCGGGGCCGATTCCGGCCTTCGCCGCCAGATAGGCGAGCCGTCCCTCTTCCTTCCCAGGGATCACCTCGATGGTGACGCCGCACCGCTCCCGCACGCGGGCGATGAAGCTGTCGCTGTTGCCCGCGCTGCGAAGCCCCATGGTCCCGACGGCGACCAGGGCCGCAGCGTGGTGCCGCCGCGCCTCGTCGGCCATGCCGGCGATCGCCTCCGCCGTCCGCGCGATCGCCGCCGGCGCGATGTCGCCCGTCTCCGCGATGCCCTCGCCGAGGCGCGTGACCTCGGCGCGGTCGACGATCGTGACCCACGAGCCGTCCGCGCGCCGCTCCCCGATGTGGGACTTGACCGAGTTGGTGCCGACGTCGATGACCGCATAGATGGGCATGTGGGCCGCCTCAGCCTTCCATGCCGACGGCGGCCTTGAGCAATCGCGGGTAGCTGGTGTTTGCGCGGTCGGCGAGCCCGAGTTCCCGCACGGCGGCGACCACTCGGTCGGCGCCTTCCGACTCGATGGCCAGCGTTCGCACCTTCTTTCCCTCCGCGACCACCTCGGTCACCTCCGACATGCACCCATTGACGGTATAGTGCAGGCGGCGCCTGTGGACCGCGACCGCGCGCACGCCGCACTCCGGGGCGCCTTCACCACCACGGCGTCCAGCGACGGGTCGGCGGTCCCGTGGATGACAGCCACCGGGGTGTGCTGTTGCACCGTCTCGCCGAGGGGGACTACGATCTCGACCGCGACGTCGGCGTCGCGAGCTGCGCCAATGATCCGCGGGACGTCGATGGCTTGGACAATGCCGGGGCTGCCGGCCCAGACCACGTCGCGGTCGGAGTCTCTCCTCGCCAAGCATGATGGTCTCGCCGCAGCGGTCGCAGATGCGCCACTCCCAGACTCGCTCGAGCACCTTCTCCTCTGGCCGCGCGTGGCCGAATGGGGGGTGGATTCCTCGTGAATCGTTATGGTCTTGCCTCCCGATACTGGCCTCCACGCGGGAGACTAGCCGGGATCCGAGGGGCTGTGACCTCGGGAAACTACGGGCGTGTTCGCGGGAGACTACGAGGTCCGGGGCGGGGGTTCAGAACTCGACGAGGCCGTTCTTGATCGCGAAGTGGATCAGGTCGGCGTTGGTGTGAAGGCCCAGCGTCTCCATCATCTGGTACTTGTGGAACTCCACCGTCCGGGTCGAGATCGAGAGGCTCGAGGCGATCTGCTTGGCCGAGCGCCCCTCCGCCAGAAGCTGCAAGACTTCTCGTTGCCGCGGCGTGAGGGATGCGACTGGATCGGCCGCCTGCCCCGGCCCCTGCTTCATGGCCTCCAGGACCTCCCCCGCGAGCTGCGGCGTGAGGTAGGTCTTGCCTTCGAGTGCGGCGTGGAGGGCGGCGATCAACTCGACCGACGCCGAGTGCTTGAGCACGAAGCCCGAGGCCCCGGCTTCGAGCGCGCGCCGCGCGAAGGTCACGTCCCGGTGCATGGTGAGGAACACCACGGGAACTCGATCGCCGCCCTGCCTCAACCGCGCCAGGGCGTCGATGCCGTTGAGGTGGGGCATGGTGACGTCGGCGACGATCACGTCCGGGCGCAGCCTCCCGGCCGCCTCGACCAAAGCGAGCCCGTCTTCCACCACGCCCACCAGATCGAACTCGGGGGTGAGCAGGCTCTTGAGCGCCTCGGCGACCAGCAGATGGTCGTCGGCGAGGAGCACGCGCGGACGACGCGGAGAGCTCATCGCGACTCCGCTTCCGCGGGTACCCAGGCGACGATCGTCGTGCCCCGGCCGGGCGCGCTCTCGACGTCGAGCGTGCCGCGCACCAGTCGCACGCGCTCGCGCATACCCACGAGGCCGAGGCGCATCCCCTTTCGCGGATTCTCAGGATCGAAGCCGACGCCGTCGTCACGGACGGCGAGGAGCAACCCGTCGTCCATCTCCCGTAGCGTGACGCTCGCGGCGCGCGCACCCGCGTGGCGGGCCACGTTGTTGAGCGCCTCCTGGGCCACCCGAAACAGGCACAGCGCTTCGCCCTTGCCTACGACGGCGGGCAGCGGGCCGAGGTCGACCGAGATGTCGAGCGCGCCCTGACGACCCCGCCGTTCGCATTCCGCCCGAAGCGCCTCGTCCAGGCCCAGCTCCTCCAGGACCGACGGGTGCAGCTGGTACGCCAGGGAGTGGACGTCTTCGCTGAGGCGCGTGAGTCCCTCACGGACCGCCGTCATGGCCTCTGCCTGCGCCCTGTCCGGGGCGGCCAGCTCGGCGCGGCCGACGTCGATCGCCAGCACGGCGAGCCGCTGGCTCACGTCGTCGTGCAACTCGCGCGCGAGCAGCGCGCGCTCTTCCTCGTGGGCTCCGATCAGGCGCCGGCTCAGGTCGCGCAGCTCTTCCTCGACTCGCTTTCGCTCGGTGATGTCGCGGAGGACGCCGAATGTCTTGACCACGCGTCCGGTGGCGTCGCGCGCGGTGACGCGGGACTCGTGATCAAGCCACTTCTCCCCATGGGCCGGATGCAGGTATCGATACTCGATGGAGAGCCGCTCCAGCCTCCCTTCGTGCAGCTCCTCGCGCTGGTGCAACACGCGTCGGCGATCGTCAGGGTGCAAGTGCTCAATCCAGAACTCCACTGGCTGAAGGCCCTTCTCCTGTTCCTGGGGAATGCCGCAGATGTCGCGAAACCGGTCGTCGACGATGGCGACGCGTTCGCCGAAGTCCACCTCGTAGAACGCGAGGCCTGCGAGGTCAGCGCCCGCCGCCAGGCGAGCCTCGCTGATGTGAAGCGCCTCTTCGCCGCGTTTGCGCCCGGTCATGTCGATGGAGAGGCCCGTCAGGCGATCCGGCTCCCAAAGCGACGTGAAGTGGGGTCGCCCGCGAGACACGATCCAACGCTCGCCGCCCCCTTCCGTCAGGATCCGGTAGTCCACGTTGACGGGTTCGCCCGCACGCGCGGACCGCTCGATGGCTCCCCGAACGAGCTCCCAGTCGTCGGGATGCACCGAAGCCTGGAAACGCTCCATCGTGACGACCTCGTCCGGCGTATACCCGAAGATCGCCCGAGCCCTCTCAGTGGCCCAGAAGACGCCCGTGCCGTACTCCAGGGTCCAGAGCCCCGCCTCGGCGGAGTCCGCCGCCAGGGCCAGGCGCTCCTCGCTCTCGCGCAAGGCATCGTCTGCCCGCTTTCGAGCCAATGCATTGGCGAAGACCTGCGCGACCAGTTGCAGTCGCCTCACCAGCGCGTCCGGCCAGTCGCGCTCCGTCCGCAGGGCATTGAGGGCCAGGGCGCCAACGGTCGACTCGCCTCCCACCCGCAGCGGCAGGCACAACGTCGACTTGATACCGCCGAGGCGGGCGTGCTCCAGGTCGACGGCGGCCTCAGCCGGCAGGTCCTCCAGCGCGGCAAGCACGACCATGTGGCCGGCCTGCATCTGCCGTACCGTCCAGGGGTACTGCTCCTGACGAAGCGGCCCGGGAGGTCGCGAGCCTTCCTCGGCGGGGAAGGCGTGAGTGGGCGTGATGGCGTCCTGCGCCGCGGCCGACCATTGCCAGAGCACGGCATAGTCGATGGCGAGGAACTCGCAGACGCTGCGCAGCGCGTCCTTGATCGCGCCGTCCACCTCGCCGCCCGGCAGGTTGATGAACCTCGCGGAGAGGTCGGAGATCAGCGTCTCGAACTCGAGACGGCTCCCCAGGGGCTCGGCAGAGCGCGACGTCTCATCGATCGTGGCCACGTTGCCGGAGTCTACCATTCGGTCCGTACGTGGGCATTGGCCCCAGCAGCGTCCGGCACCCTCGTAGTTTCCCAGCGACAGGCCCGGTAGTTTCCCGAGGTCACAGCGCTCCGGATCCGCACTAGTCTCCACTCGACGCCGTATGCCGACCGGCATGGTGGCGAGCACGGTAGCGGAGAGAGACTGCCCCATGCCCGAGAAGCATCTCAGTTGCGTGCTGCTGGCGGACCGCCATCAGGGCCTCACAGAAGGCGTGCGCGGCTTGCTCGAGACGGCGTTCGGAGCGGTCGTCATGGTCGCCGACGAGGCGTCGCTGCTCGAGAGCGCGAGCCGGCTGCAGCCTGACGTGGCGGTCGTGGATCTGTCTCTGGCTCAGAACAGCGGTCTGGACTGGTTGCGAGCGGTCCGGCAGCGCTGCCCCGAGCTCAAGGTGATCGTCCTCAGCGTGCACGACGAGCAGAGCGTGCGCCGGGCAGCGATCGAAGCCGGCGCCGACGCCTTCGTCCTCAAGCGGGCGATCGTGACCGATCTGCTGCCCGCGGTCGAGCTCGTGACTGGAGCTCCGATGGACGAGGGGCGTGACGTTGCGTAGCAGCAGGTCATCGAGAAAGGACGTGACGATGGGACCCACAGACAAACCCGCAGGCACGAAGGTGATCATCGTGGGCGGCGTGGCCGGCGGCGCCTCGTGCGCCGCGCGCCTGCGCCGCCTCGACGAGAACGCCGAGATCCTCATGGTCGAACGCGGTCCGTACGTCTCGTACGCGAACTGCGGCCTCCCGTACTTCATCGGCGGCGTGATCGAGCAGCAGTCGACTCTGCTGGTCGCGACCACGGATACCTTTCGCGACATGTTCGCCGTCGATGCCCGCACTGACTGCGAGGTGGTCGGGATCGCGGCGCGCGAGAAGACTGTGCAGCTCACGGACCGCTTGACGGGTGAGGTGACCACCGAGCACTACGACAGGCTCGTCCTCTCACCCGGGGCGGCTCCCATCCGCCCGCCGCTGCCGGGGATCGACCTTCCCGGGATCTTCGGGGTGAGGACGGTACCGGACGCCGCCCAGATCCGTGCCTGGATCGACGAGCGTCGCGGCAGGTCGGGAGGCATGGACTCCTACACCGGGTTCCAGACACGCACCAGGGGCTTGCGCGCGGTCGTCGTCGGCGGGGGCTTCATCGGCATCGAGACGGCCGAGAACCTGGTCGGGCTCGGCTTCGAGGTCACGCTGCTGCAACGCGGCGAGCAGATCATGGGGCCGCTCGACATCGAGATGGCGCGCTACGTGGAGCGCCATCTCAGCAAGAACGGCGTGCGGATCCTGCTGAACAGTGCGGCGTCCGGGTTCCGGAAGGCGGCGGACGGATCCCTCGAGGTCCTCACCGCATCCGGCGAGGCGTATCCGGCGGACATCGTGATCCTCGGTATCGGCGTGAAGCCCGAGACCGCGCTCGCCGAGATGGCCGGCATCGAGGTCGGCAAGCTCGGCGGCATCCGCGTCGACGACCAGATGCGCACGAGCGACCCGGACATCTTCGCCGTCGGCGACGCTGTCGAGAAGACGGACTGCATGACCGGCGAAGACTGTCTCGTCGCGCTGGCCGGGCCGGCGAACCGGCAAGGTCGCATCGTGGCCGACGTGATCTCCGGGCGGGACTCGCGGTTCCGCGGCACCCAGGGCACGGCGATCCTCGGAGCCTTCGGGGGCGCAGTCGCCTGGACCGGCGTGAACGAGAAGACCCTCAGGCGCCTGGGCGACGACGACTTCGAGAAGATCTACCTCTACCCGAACTCCCACGCAGGGTACTACCCCGGCGCTACTTTGCTCGCCATCAAGGTCATCTTCCGCAGATCCGACGGGCGGCTCCTCGGGGCGCAGGCCGTGGGGAGGGAGGGCGTGGACAAGCGGATCGACGCCTTGGCCATGGCCATCCAGATGGGTGGCACCGTCTACGATCTGGAGGAGTGCGAGCTCTGCTACGCGCCCCAGTTCGGCATGGCGAAGTCGCCCGCCAACTTCGCCGGGATGGTGGGCGCCGACGTCCTGCGGGGCGACATGCCGCTCATCCATTGGGACGCCACGAAAGACGGCTTCCTCCTCGACGTGCGCCATCCTGAGGAGCTTGCGCTCGAGCAACTGCCGGGGGTGGTCAACATCCCGGTGGATGAGCTCCGCGGGCGCCTGCATGAGCTGCCCCGCGATCGTGAGATCCTCGTAATCTGCCGGTCGGGCCAGCGGGCCTACTACGCGACGCGGATCCTGCTGCAGAACGGTTTCACTGCGCGGACCGTCGCCGGCGGCATGCTGTCGCACGAGATCTTCGCGACGGTCTGAACGAGTCCAAACAACTGTAATGGAGGGACCATGTGCTGCTTCTTCACCTCGCTGTTCCTGCTCGGGCCTCGCGCCGCCGGCATCATCTGGTGGGCGATCCAGCCGGAGCGCTGGGACCTCGCCTTCAGCAGCTGGCTGTGGCCCGCGTTCGGCATCGTCTTCGTGCCCTGGACGACGATGAGCTACGTGCTCGTGAAGCCCGCGGGGATCAACGGCTTCGACTGGGTCTGGATCGCGCTCGGGATCTTCGCCGACGTCGCCTTCTGGACCGGGGGCGCCTGGGGCAACCGCGACCGCATCCCCGGTTCGTCGGCCGAAGCGTGACACGTGCCGCGTTTCACTGACTTCGAGGTCGCCGTCGGTGCCCGGGCGGGACTCGGTGAGGGCCCACGCTGGGATGCCGCGACCCAGACCTTGCTCTGGGTCGACATCCCAGCGAAGCTCGTCCACCGCTACGATCCTTCGACGCGGACAAACGCGGCGCAGCAGGTCGCGGATGTCGTCAGTCTCGCCCTGCCGCGCCGGCGGGGCGGCGTCGTGATCGGGCTGCCCGACGGCCTGCATCTCCTCGACGGCGAGCAGTCACCTCTCGTCGCGCCCATCGAATCCGAACAGGCCGGAACGCGCACCAACGACGGCGCCTGCGACGCGGCGGGGCGGCTGTGGGTCGGCACCATGGCGCTCGACGAGCGTTCCCCGCTGGGCGCGCTGTACCGGGTGGACGCGAATCTGAGCGTGACGACCGTGCTCACGGGGACGACGATCTCGAACGGCTTGGGATGGAGCCCGTCGGGGCAGGACTTCTACTTCATCGATAGTCCGACGCGCCGCGTCGACGTCTTCGACTTCGACCCGGAGACGGGCGCCCTCGAGGACCGGCGGCCGCTGGCCGCCGTCGAGGTCGAGGGCGCCGTCCCCGACGGCCTCACGGTCGACGCCGAGGGCTGGCGTCTGGGTCGCCTTGCACGGCGGCTGGGGCCTGCGACCGCTACTCGCCCGACGGCGAGATCGTCGGCGGTCGTGGACCTGCCCGTGGCCCGGGTCACGAGCTGCTGCTTCGGGGGACCTGAGCTGCGCGACCTGTACGTGACGACCCGACGAGAGGGACTCGGCGCGGCGGACGCCGCGGCGCAGCCCCTCGCCGGCGCCCTGCTGCGCCTGGACGTGGGGGTCGCCGGCCTCCCGACGCACGCCGTTCGCGGGATGAGCGAAGAAAGGTGAGATGACCGATGAGACTCCAAGGCAAGGCGGCGCTCGTGACCGGCAGCTCCAGCGGCATCGGAGAGGCCATCGCGCTGCGCTTCGCCCGCGAGGGCGCCGACGTGGCCGTGCACTACCACCACGGCGGCGACACCGCGCGCGCCGTGGTGGCCGAGATCGAGAAGCTGGGCAGGAAGTCGGTCGCGCTGGGCGCGAACGTCGGTGAGGCGGACGAGGCCGAGCGCCTGGTGCGCGACGCGCACGCCTCGCTCGGCCGCCTCGACATCCTCGTCAACAACGCCGGCGTCGAGGTCCGCGAGCCGTTCGTCGACGTGAGCGAGGAGCACTTCGACCTCGTTCTCGGCGTCAATCTCAAGGGCGCGTTCTTCGCCGCCCAAGCGGCCGCCAAGCTCATGATCGATGCCGGCGCCGGAGGCCGCATCATCAACGTCTCGTCGATCCACGAGGACGTCGCCTTTCTTCAGTTCAGCACGTACACGGCGTCCAAGGGCGGCATGCGCATGTTCACGCGCACCGTCTGCCAGGAGCTCGCGCCGCACGGCATCACCGTCAACGACATCGCCCCCGGCGCGATCGCCACGCCGATCAACAAGCGCACCCTGGGCGACGGCGAGCTGCTGCACGAGCTGCAGGGCGTGATCCCGCTGGGCCGCCTCGGCGAGCCCGATGAGGTCGCCTCCGTCGCCGTCTTCCTCGCCTCGGATGAGGCGGCGTACGTCACCGGCAGCACCTACTACGTCGACGGCGGCATGTCCCACTGGAACAAGGGCCTCTAGAAGGAGATGAGCACCATGGCGGCACGGATGAAGGACCTCCTGGAGGCGATCGCGGCGCAGTCGCGCGAGCGGCGCCTGCCGGCTGCCATCAGCGGCGTCGTCCGCCTGGACGTCGAGGACGCCGGGCGGACCGACCACTGGTACCTCACCATCGCGAAAGGCACGGTGACCATCGCCCGCAAAGGAGGCGATCCGGACGCCGTCCTGCGCGGCGACGCCGCGATCTTCACCGCCGTGCTGAGCGGCGAGGCGAACATGATGGCGGCGATCCTGCGGGGAGCCCTCGAGGTCGAAGGCAGGATGCTCCTGCTGGTCGCCCTCCAGCGATTCTCGCCCGGCGAGGAGAAGGGTGCCGATGTGCCCGCGGCCGGCTACGCGAGGAGGCAGTCATGAGCGAGGTCAAGATCCTCGACGGCAACACCTTCGTCGTCAGCGACGACCGCGGCGACATCGAGGCGTCGCCGACCGACCCGACCGGCCTCTTCTCGTTCGACACGCGGTTCCTCTCCAAATGGGTGCTGACCGTGAACGGCCAGCGCCTCAACCCGTTGTCGGTGGACGACCTGCAGTACTTCGAGACCCGGTTCTTCCTCGTCCCGGGGACCGGCACCGTGTACATCGACGCCAAGCTCTCGGTGATCCGCGAGCGCGCCGTGGGCGGCGGCTTCCACGAGGAACTGACGGTGATGAACCACGACGACAAGGCCGTGGACCTGGAGGTGCGCCTCGAGGCGGCCTGCGACTTCGCCGACCTGTTCGAGGTCAAGGACGCGCTCGAGAAGAAGGGCGAGTACTCCGCGCGCGTCGAGGACGGCAAGCTGGTCCTGGGCTACCGCCGCGAGACCTACGCGCGCGAGACCTGGATCTCGGCGTCGGCGGCCTGCTCGGTCGACGAGCACGGCCTCGCGTTCGCCGTCCACCTCGAACCGCACGGGAGGTGGACGACCGACCTCGACGTGGCCATCGGGCGGGGCGTCCGGGGCACGAGCGTCGAGCGACCGAAGTACGGCCGCCAGGCGAAGCGGGCGCGGCCGAACATGGAACTCAGCCTCGAGACCTGGCTTGAGGAGGCGCCCCAGCTCGACTGCGACTGGGACGCGCTCAAGCGGACGTACCAGCGCAGCCTCGTCGACCTCGCGGCCCTGCGCTTCTCGCCGGTCTCGCTGCCGGGCCACTATCTGCCGGCCGCGGGGCTGCCGTGGTTCATGACCATGTTCGGTCGTGACAGCGTCTTCACCAGTCTGCAGGCGCTGCCCTTCGCGCCTGACCTCGCGCGCACGACGCTCGTCGCTCTCGGTCTGTGGCAGGGCTCGCGCCGCGACGACTTTCGCGACGAGGACCCGGGCAGGATCCTGCACGAGCTGCGCTTCGGCGAGATGACCGCGTTCGAGGAACGACCGCACTCGCCCTACTACGGGTCGGTCGACGCCACGCCGCTCTACGTCGTGCTGCTCGACGAGTACGAGCGCTGGACCGGCGACACGAAGCTGGTGCGTAACCTCGAAGGGGTGGCGCGGGCGGCGCTCGCCTGGATCGACGAGTACGCCGACCTGCAGGGCAACGGGTACGTCGCCTACCAGCGCCGCAACGAGACCTCCGGGCTCGAGAACCAGTGCTGGAAAGACTCGTGGGATTCGATCTCGTACCGCGACGGGCGCCTGCCGGGCTTTCCGCGCGCGACCTGCGAGCTGCAGGGGTACGCCTACGACGCCAAGGTGCGCGGAGCGCGGCTGGCGCGCGAGGTCTGGCGCGACCCGGCCTACGCCGACCGGCTCGAGAAGGAGGCCGCGGCGCTCAAACGGCGCTTCAACCGCGACTTCTGGGTCGACGACGGCCAGTACTACGCGCTCGCCCTGGACGTCGACGGGAGCCAGGTCGACGCCCTGGCCTCGAACATCGGCCACCTGCTGTGGAGCGGTATCGTCGACAAGTCCAAGGCGAAGGCGGTGTCCCGGCACCTCATGTCGCCGGCCATGTACAGCGGGTGGGGCGTGCGGACGCTCGCCGAGGGCCAGGGGCGCTACAACCCGATCGGCTACCACGTCGGCACGGTCTGGCCGTTCGACTGCTCGTTCATCGCCTGGGGCCTGCGGAGGTACGGCTTCAAGGAGGAGGCGGCGCGCATCGCCGCCGGCATCCTCGACGCGGCGCAGTGCTTCGACGGCCGCCTGCCGGAGGCGTTCGGCGGCTACGCGCGCGAGCTCACGAAGTACCCCGTGCAATACCCGACGGCGTGCAGCCCGCAGGCCTGGTCGACCGGCACCCCTCTGCTTCTTCTGAGGACCATGCTCGGGCTCGAGCCGAGCGGCGAGCATCTCATCGTCGACCCGGTCCTGCCCCAGGGCATCGGCCGTCTCGAGCTGCTCGACATCCCCGGCCGCTGGGGCCACGTGGACGCCTTCGGTCGCGGCCGCGTCGACGTGTCGCGCAAGCCGCGCCGGCGCACGGAGCTGGGCGTCCTTCAAGCCCGACAAGGCGAAGCCGAAGCGCCGCAAGACCTGAGGGGACGCGGCGGCGGGGCGCTCGCGAGCGCCCCGCCGCCCCGGGTCCGCGTTGCCGGGGATACCCCCTGGAGCTTGCGCCCGCCTGTGGTAGCATTCGAGCGGGAATCCGGCCTGACCGGCACGATCTGAGCTTCGCCTCAGAGACTGGAGGACCGATGAGCTCGTGCGCTCACCGTTGGTCCCTGATCGATATCCGCAGCGGGTACCTGGTCGTCGAGGGGTGCCACCACTGTGGAGCCAGGGGAACGTACTTCTCGACCGAGGTCGCCCCTCCGGTCGAGGAGTACCAGGAAGGGCCTCACCACTGGCAGTACATGGTCAGCTCCCAGGCCGTCTCGTTCAACATGCGCTGCGACATCTGCGGCGAGACGGTCGACCTCGGCGACGTCGAAGGTCTCATGCTCTGTACTTGCGAGAACCCCGATTGCGAGATCGGCCGCATGGCCCATGAGATGGGCCGGAACACGTCGATCTACGTCGCCCTGTGCTCCGACTCGACCCACGAGACGAACCCCGACTGCGTCAGCGACGAGGGTATCGCGGCGCTGAACGAGTACTTCAATCAGCGTCTCCGCGAAGGGCCCAAGAAGATCCTCGTGCTGCCCTGCAAGATGTGCGGCGATGTCGACTGCTGTCCGGGCATCGTGATCGCCGACAGCGGCCTCATCGAACTCTAGGACCACCCGCCGGCCAAGCCGCGCGCGAAAGGGAAGGGGACGCCAAGTGAAGATGTCCGAGATCGTTGAGAAGACGGGACTCGAGCCGCTCAACACCCACGACGACGCGGAGGTGGGGGGCGTCTACGTTTCCGACATGGCGTCGGACGTCATCACCGGCGCCACGGCAGGCAGCATGCTCGTGACGCTGCAGACGCACAAGAACTTCATCGCCGCCGCGAACCTGGTCGACGCGGGGATGGTCGTGTTCGCGCATGGCAAGAAGCCGGACGACGACGTGATCCAGCTGGCCGACCGGGTGGGCCTGGCGCTGTTCACGACGGCCGACGACACCTGGAAGTTCGCCCTCAAGCTCGCCGATCTCGGCCTGCGGTGACGGCGCGAGGGCGCACGGCGATGAGGCTCAGCGAGATCGCCGAGCTCCTGAGCTGCGAGACGCTCATGACGGTCGACCGCGCCATCGAGGTCGACACCGTCGTGGCCTCCGACGGCATGAGCGAGATCCTCGCCTTTCATCGCCCTCACGCCCTGATGCTCACGGGGCTGACAAACATCCAGTCGGTGCGGACCGCGGTCGTGGCCGACGTGGCCGCCCTGGTGTACGTGCGCGACAAGCGCCCCGAGCAGAAGGTCCTCGACCTCGCCGTCCAGAACGGCATCCCCGTCCTGGCGACGGCACTGGGCATGTTCGACAGCTGCGGCATCCTCTACGAAGCGGGCCTGGAGGGAGTGATGTAGGTGACGGAGGAGCTGCTCTCGCGCTCGTTCACCCTGCACAGCCACGACTTCGACAAGGCCGGCGAGATCTCCACCGAGATCAAGGCGATGCTGAAGGAGCTGGGCATCGACTCGCAGATCATCCGCCGCGTCGTCGTCGTCTGCTTCGAGGCCGAGATGAACGTCGTGATGTACGCCAACGAGGGAACGCTGACCTTCGTGCTCACCGACGAGGACATCGGCATCGAGATCGCCGACCTCGGCCCGGGGATCGCCGATCTCGACCAGGCCCTGGAGGAGGGCTGGTCGACCGCCACCGACGAGATGCGCGAGATGGGGTTCGGCTTCGGCATGGGACTGCCGAACATCAGGAGGAACTCCGACACCTTCGACCTCCGCTCCGAGGTAGGGGTCGGGACCACGGTCACCTCGAGGATAAGGCTCGACGGCCTTGGTTGAGTACGCCCACGGCTTCGTCATCTGCGAGGACGACTGCACGGGCTGCATGACCTGCATGAGGGCCTGCCCGACGGATGCGATCAGGGTGCGCGAGGGCAAGGCGCGGGCGATCAACGAGCTCTGCATCGACTGCGGTGCGTGCCTCACGGTGTGCGCGTCGGGGGCCATCCGGCCGACCTCACGCACGCTCGCCGACTTCGCCGACTTCCCGTTCAAGGTGGCCGTGCCGTCGCCGGTGCTCTTCGGGCAGTTCCCGCCGGAGGTCCACCCGGAGCACATCGTGCACGGTCTGCTCGCGGTCGGCTTCGACGCGGTCTGGGACTTCGGCGTCGACCTGAGGCTGACGACGCTCGCGATCGTCGACTACGTCGACAAGTGGACCGGCCCTCGTCCGGTCATCGCCATCACCTGCCCGGTGGTCGTCCGCCTTCTGCAGGTCTCCTACCCGAAGCTGCTCGAGCAGCTCATCCGCATGAAGCCGCCGCGCGAGATCGCGGGGCGCGAGGTGAAGCGGCACTACTCGCGTGAGCTCGGACTCCCCGAGGAACAGATCGCCGCCATCTACGTGGCGACCTGCCAGGCCAAGACCGTCTCCATCGAACAGCCCGCCGAGGGCGGGCGCAGCACGCTTGACGGCGCGATCGGCATACCGCAGATCTACAACTCGGTGCTGGCCGCCGCGCGCGACGCGGTGAAGCAGGGCGAGGCGCGCACGGAGCTGGATCCCGTGCGCTCGGCCTCGATGGTGAGCTGGTCCACGCCGCGCCCGCTCGCCGACCTCCCCAGCCAGCACCGCTACCTGTCCGTCACGGGTCTGCCCAACGTGATCCGGGTCTTCGACGACGTGGAGCAGGGAAGGCTCAAGAACATCGACTTCCTCGAGTGCAGCGCGTGCTGGGCGGGCTGTGGCAACGGCAACCTCACTGTGGACAACGTGTATCTGTCGCAGGCGAAGCTGCAGAGTCTCGCGTCGGAGCTTCCCCACACGGATCCGCACACCGAGGCCGAGGTCGCGCGGCGGTACGCCAACGAGGACTTCTCGCTCTCGCGCGTGCCCGAGCCCCGCACCACCGTCATGGTCGGCGACCTGCGCGAGCGAGTGCGACGCCTGAAGGAGGCTGACCAGATCGAGAGCCTTCTCCCCGGGCTCGACTGCGGGCTTTGCGGTGCGCCGTCGTGCAGAGTGATGGCTCACGACGTGACGACCGGCCATGCCGCCAAGGGAGACTGCGTCTTCCTCTCGAAGCACCGCATCGACGAGCTGCGCCGCGTCTATCGCCGCAAGGGATAGACGCGCGTGGACCGCAGCCCTCGAGGGGCCGCGAGTTCCCGGTCGGCCTGAGCGAGCGAACGCCGCGACGGGCTACGCCCAGGCGCCGCCGCCGTTCGTGAGGTACTCGTGCATGTCGTCGGCCGCCTGGCGGGCGGCGCCCATGGCGAGGATCACCGTCGCCGAGCCGGTGACGATGTCGCCGCCGGCCCAAACGCCCTTCATGCTGGTGCGGCCAGCCTCGGTCCGCGCGTCGATGTAGCCCCAGTCGTTGCGCTCGAGCTTGGGCGCGCCGGAGAAGAGCACCGGGTTTGGTCCGGCGCCGACGGCCACCACGACCATGTCGACGTCCATGAGGAAGTTGGACCCCGCCTTGGGGATGGGCTTGCGTCGGCCCGAGTCGTCGGGTTCGCCGAGCTGCATCTGGATGCACTCCATCTGCCGCACCCAGCTCTGGTCGTCGCCGATGTAGCGGATCGGGTTGGTCAGGTAACGGAAGCGGACGCCCTCCTGCTCGGCGTGCTCGATCTCCTCGGTACGTGCCGGCATCTCGTCGCGCGTACGGCGGTAGACGATCGAGACCTCGCGGCTGCCCATGCGCACTGCGGTGCGTGCGCAGTCCATGGCGACGTTTCCGCCGCCCAGCACCGCGACCTGGCGCCCGTGTGGCGCCGGCGTGTCGTACTCGGGGAACGCGTACGCCTTCATGAGATTGACCCGCGTGAGGTACTCGTTGGCCGAGAGGATGTTGCAGAGGTTCTCGCCGGGCAGCTTCATGAAGACCGGCAGACCGGCGCCGGTACCCACGAAGACGGCGTCGTAGCCGGTCTCGAAGAGCTCATCGACCGTGTAGAGACGCCCGACGATCGAGTTGACCTCGATCTTGACGCCCAGCCGCCGCAGGTAGTCGATCTCGGCCCTGACGATGGCCTTGGGCAAACGGAACTCGGGGATGCCGTAGACCAGCACACCACCGGGCTCGTGCAGCGACTCGAACACCGTCACCGAGTGGCCCTTGGCGACCATATCGGCGGCCAGGGTGAGGCCGGCCGGACCGGCGCCGACCACGGCGACGCGCTTGCCGGTCGAGGCGGCCCTGCGGGGGATCGTCACCGCGTCGGTCTCACGCTCGAAGTCGGCCGCGAAGCGTTCGAGGTTGCCGATCGCCACGGGCTGCTCTTTCTTTCCCAGCACGCAGATCTTCTCGCATTGGTCGTCCTGGGGACAGACGCGGCCGCAGATCGCCGGCAGGGCGTTCTTCTCCTTGATCATCCGCGCCGCCTCGACGAACCTGCTCTCCTTGATGAGGCCGATGAACCCGGGGATGTCGACGCCCACCGGGCACCCGGCCACACACGCCGGCTTCTTGCATTGGATGCAGCGGCCGGCTTCCATGACAGCGAGTTCGCGGTCGAACCCGTACGAGACCTCCTGGAAGTTGCGGGTGCGCAGCAGCGCGTCCTGTTCGGGCTTCTTCTGGCGCCCGACCTTGGGCTTGATGCGGGCTTCGTCGGTGGGAGAGATGCCGTGCCCGCTGCAGCCCACCTTGCTGCAGATGGTGAAGTCGACGAGCTTGGATTGCATGGAGGCGACCACCACGGCGACCGGCGAGGCGCACTCCTCGCAATGGGCGTCCTTTTCGATCAGCGAGCCGCCGCAGTGCGGGCAGAGAAGGTCGTCGACCACCTGGCCCTCTTCGAGCTCGAGGTCGGTGCGGCGCTCGAACTGCACGGCGACGCGGCCGTCGACGACGTCCCAGCCCGGGGCGAGCAGCAGCTCGCCGTTCTTGCCCGCGGCCCGCACGTGCAGGCGCATCCACACCTTGCGCGGCTTGAGCTCGTAGCGGTTGAGCGCCTCATGGCACTGGGGACAGAAGGCCGGCACATCGGTCTCATCGAGGATGCTGGCGAGCAGCTCTTTGGACTGCATCATCCCGGCCCCCTATCGCGCCTTGATCGAGGTCAGCAGCGACGTGCGTTCGTCGCGCGAGTACATCATGTTGCGCCGCATCAGCTCGTCGAAGTCGACCTTATGACCGTCGAAGTGCGGGCCATCGACGCAGGCGAACCTTGTCTCGCCCCCGACCGTCACCCGACAGCCGCCGCACATGCCGGTGCCGTCGACCATGATCGGGTTGAGGCTCACGAGGGTGGGGATCTGGTACAACCGGGTCATCTCGCAGACGGCACGCATCATGATCAGGGGACCGACGGCGATCACCTCGTCGATATGCACCTGTTCCTCGACCAGCTGGGCGAGGGCGTCGGTGACCAGTCCGTGAATGCCGTAGCTGCCGTCGTCGGTGGTGATCAGCAGCCGTTCGCAGAGGTCGTCCATCTCGTTCTCGAGGATCAAAAGCGCCTTCTCACGCGCGCCGACGATGCCGATCAGCGAGTTCCCGGCCTCCTTGGAGCCCTGCAGGATGTGATGCAGCACGGCGATGCCCGAACCCCCGCCGATGCCGACGACCGTGCCGACCTTCTTGAAGCGCTCGTCGCAGCCCAGCGGGCCGACCAGGTCCTTGATGGCGTCGCCGATCTTGAGGGAGGAGAGCATGGCCGTGGTCTTGCCGAGCACCTGGAAGATGATGGTGATGGTGCCGTGGACCTCGTCCTTGTAGGCGACGGTGAGGGGCGTGCGCTCGCCGGTCTCGTTGACGCGCAGGACGATGAACTGCCCGGGGTGGATCTTGCGGGCGATGGCCGGCGCCTCGACGGTGATCGAGATCATATCTCCCTTGGTGAGCTCCTGGCGGTCGATGATCGTGTGCATACGCGCGACTCCCCTTCGTCGTCGGTCGACTTGTGTGGTTTCAGCCGGTCGTATGCCGGACTATCCCACAAGGTACACCAGCGTGGCGGTCCAGGGAAGAGACCGCGGAAGGACCGCCGTGCGCGAGTCGTTTCCCGTGCGAGGAATCCGGATACAAGCCTCAGGCGGGAAGCTCACCGCACGCTCGTATCATCTCCGGGAGGAATCATGACGGACGCACCGCTCGACCTCTACATCGCCGGGTACAGCGACCCCACCGCGGCGAAGATCGACTACGACGCCCTCAAGAAGGCTCAGCGCGAGGGCCTTATCATGATCGACGGCGCCATCCTGGTGGCTCGCGACGCCGACGGCACCATGCACGTCAAGGACACCGGCGACCACGACGTCTTCAAGGGCGCCACGGTCGGTGTCACCGGCGGCCTCGTCCTCGGCCTGTTCGCCCCGCCGCTTCTCGGCGCCATGGTCGTCGGCGGCTTGATCGGCGGTGTCGTCGGCAAGCTCCGCGACCACCACCAGGAGAAGGGCCTCGAGAAGGACCTCGAAGACGTGATCCCGCCCGGAACGTCGGGCGTCGTCGCCGTCTTCGAGGAGATCTGGGTGGAGGCGGTCGAGAAGCAGCTGGCCAAGGCCGAGAAGAAGGCGGTCAAAGAGGCCGACAAGCAGACCGCCAAGGAACTCAAGGACGCTCTCGAGGAGACCAAGAAGCAGGAGGCCTGAGGCTGTCCTCAGCCGGGGTCGCGGGGCGGGGCGCCGTACGGCGCCCCGCCCCTTACCTTTTCGCTGCTCGGCGCGAAGCCTCGCGGGCCTGGATCAGACCGGCGCGAGCGCCCGCTTCGCCGTCTCCTCGAACTCCTCGGCGGTGATGTCGGCCTTGACAAGACGGTAGACAATCACATAGTTGACAGTCACGTCTGACGTGTCCCCGCGGACACGCCGCCACGGCAACAGGGGGGATTCATGGGACGCAAGTCGCGCGGCTCCGCGAGGCGCCGTCATTCCGCAGGTCATCTGGGACGACGTGGCGCTCTGCTGGCGGCCGAGTCTGTTGGTCATCTTCGGGGCGCTCGGCGTGACGTCGGCGCTCGGCGACGACGGGGCGAGCCCGAGCGCCGCCGAGGACAAGTTGATCCTCCGCGTGGGATGGACGACCGACCCCGACAGCCTGAACCCGTTCGTCGGCATCGAGACGTCGTCGTACGAGCTGTTCGGCCTCAACTACGACTACCTCACGAGCTGGGACGCCGCCACGCTCGAGACGCGGCCAGGGCTGGCCGAGAGCTGGACGACGTCCGACGACGGCAAGGAGTGGACCTTCAACCTGCGCCAGGGCGTCACCTGGCACGACGGAGAGGCGTTCACGGCCGATGACGTGGCGTTCACGTTCAACTACATCATGGACAACGAGCTGGGCATGTTCCTGGGGTTCACCACCTCGATCGAGACCGTGACCGCGATCGACGACCACACCGTGAAGTTCGTCTGCTCGCAGCCCAAAGCGAACATGCTCTCGCTCGTCATCCCGATCCTGCCCGAGCACGTGTGGTCGAAGATCGATCCGGCGGACGCCGAGGAGGCCTTCCAGAACCCGCCGCCCATCGTCGGGACGGGACCCTTTCAGATCGTCGAGCGCAAGAAGAGCGACTTCGTGCGGCTGGAGGCCAACAAGGACTACTGGGGGGGCACCCCGCAGGTCGACGAACTGATCTTCCAGACCTACCAGAACGCAGACACGATGGCGCAGGACCTGCTCTCGGGCACGCTCGATGCCGCCACGGAGCTGCTGCCGGCCACGTTCATCAACGTCGAGAGCGACGCTCGCTTCGCCACCTCCACGAGTGACCCCTTCCGGCTGGTCCACGACCTCGGCTTCAACTGCGCAGACCCGAAGGTGTACCCCAAGACGAAGGGGAACCCGGTGCTGCTCGACCCGGCCTTCAGGCGGGCGCTCAACTACGCGATCGACAAGGAGAAGATCGTCGAGGTCGCGTACTCCGGCTACGCGGTGCCGGCCGAGACGGTGATCGTCACGGACTACTACAAGGACCCCGACTGGCACTGGACCCCGCCGGACGACGTGCGCTACACCTTCGATCTCGAGAAGGCCAAGGCGGAACTCGAGGCCGCCGGCTACACGGACGCCGACGGCGACGGGATCCGCGAGTACGAGGGCGAGCCTATCTCCCTCCGCTTCTGGGTGCTCAAGCGGTCGCCGGAGCGCCAGTCGGCCGGCAAGTTCATGACCGGCTGGTTCGAGGACATCGGCCTGGACATCAAGTACGAGGTCCTGGACGAGGGCGTCCTCATCGACCGCATGTGGAACTACGAGGGCGACGCCTTCGCGCCGGACTTCGACATGTTCCTCTGGGGCTGGAGCGGCGACATCGATCCGGACTTCCTGCTCGCCGCGTTCACCACGGGGCAGATCGAGAACTGGAGCGACTGCAACTGGTCCAATGCGGAGTACGACGACCTCTACCTCCAGCAGCAGCGCGCGATCGACCCCACCGAGCGGCAAGCCATCATCCACGACATGCAGGAGCTGGTCTACCGCGAGAGCCCCGAGATCTTCTTCGCCGAGCCGGGCGTGCTCACGGCGTGGAACACGCAGGACTGGGAGGGCTGGGTGCGCTCGCCGGCCGAGACTGGCCCCGCCATCGGCTGTCAGTACGTCCTCGAGAGCTACATCAAGGTGCAGCCGGCCGCCACCGCGGCGGCCGATGAGGGCTCGTCGACGCTGTGGATCGCGGCCATCGTCGTCGCCGCGGCCGTCGTCATCGCCATAGTGGTGGTCGTCGTGAGGAGACGGCGCCGGCCGGAGACGATCGCCTAGCGCCGTCGTGGACCGCCTCGAGGCCGAAGCCCGCTGGGCGTGGGAGCGCCTGCGCCAGCGGCTCAAGCGCACGTTGCGCCTGGGCAGGCAGGAGCTGCCCACCGGCACGCCCGACCTGTGCCGGCGGGTGAGGGAGCTGCGGGACCTGCCGGCGCCGATGCGCGACGGCGTGCGCCTGTTCGCGAACGTGTATCTTCCCGGCGACGATCTGCCCGATCGCCCGCCCTCGTTCCCGACCGTCCTCATCCGCTTGCCGTACGGCAAGGACGAGGCGTACTGCTACATGCCCGCCCACGGACGCTTCTGGGCGCGCAAGGGCTACGCCTGTGTCGTGCAGGACGTGCGCGGCCGGTTCAGGTCCGAGGGCGTCTTCGAGCCCTACGTCGACGAGGGCGCCGATGGCTGGGACACGCTTGAATGGGTCGCCGCGCAGCCCTGGTGCAACGGCGACATCGGCATGACCGGCGAGTCCTACTACGGCAGCACGCAGTGGGCCGTGGCGTCTCTCGGCCATCCCAACCTGCGATGCCTGGCGCCCGGCGACGTTCACCCTGACCGCTACACGAACGTACACGACGGCGGCGCGCTGAGCTTCGCCACCGCCGCCGTCTGGCACTTCGAGATGAACCACCAGCGGTATCTGAACCACTACCGCTGCGATGCGTGGCACCTGCCGCTGGAGTCGACCGACGCGGCGGCCGGCAGGCGCAGTCCCTGGTACCAGAACCTCATCGCGCATCCCTCGCGTGACGAGTTCTGGGACGCGGCGGTGGAGCACATCCGCTACGAGGACGTGACCGTGCCGATGCTGCACTGGAGCGGCTGGTACGACGTCCACACCAACGGCGCTATCGACGGCTGGTCTCTGGTGAGCGAGCGAAGCCGCGACCCGGAGACCCGACGCCGGCAGCACCTCGCGCTCGGCGCCGGCGACCACGAACTCAGTCCCGAGTTCTCGGGTGTCGCCGGCAGAACGCCGGTGCCGGGGCTGGGGTTCACCCACGATCGCGTGCGCCGCTTCATGGATCACTACCTGAAGGGCGAGGACAACGGGGTCGGTGACGAGCCACGGGTGCGCTACTACCTGACGGGCGCCGACGAGTGGCGCGGTGCCGGATCGTGGCCGCCGCCGGAGGCGACGAGCCGCGAACTCTTCCTGCGCAGCGACGGTGGCGCTGCCGCGGCCCCTTCTGACGGCCGCCTGAGCTCGTCGCCGTCCGGCGAGCCGGCCGCGGACCAGTATCGCTACGATCCCGCCGACCCGGCCGCGCACTGGCTGGACCGCAACGTCTGGGAGATGGCCGGGGTCATGGGCGACCGACGCCCACTTGAGGATCGGCCGGACGTGCTCGTCTACACCGGTGAGGAGTCGGCGTCCGGCTTCGACCTCGCCGGGCCGGTCGCCGTCACGCTCTTCGCCGCCAGCTCGGCGCGAGACACCGACTTCACGGCCGCCCTCGTGGACGTCTTCCCCGACGGCTTCGCCCAGCTCATCCGCGAGGGCATCGTGCGCGCCCGCTACCGCGACTCAGAGCGGGCGCCGACGCTCATCGAGCCGGGGCGGGTGTACGAGTACGCGATCGACCTCGGCTCCGTGGCCTATCGCGTGCCGTCCGGACACCGCCTGCGGCTCGAGATCTCGAGCAGCTCCTTCGACCGCTGGGACCGCAACCTCAATGGGGGAGGCATCTTCGGCCGTGAGACGGAGCCCGTCGTCGCGGACCAGACGGTGCTGCACGACGCCGCTCACCCGTCCCGGGTGCGGTTGACAATACTCGCGCAGGGTCGGGGCGACAGCCGGCCTGCGCGGTCGTCTGCAGCCGGCGGCTGAACGAGCCGCCGGCCACCTGATCAGCGGGCGCGGCAGCCCTAAGCGGCCGTCAGCGCCTGCTCGAGGTCGGCGATGAGGTCGCCGGCGTCCTCGATGCCGACGGAGTAGCGGATCAGCCCTTCCGGGATGCCCATCGCCGCGCGCTCCTCGGGCGTGCACTCGACGTGGCTCGTCGTCGCCGGCGGCCCGGCGACGGTCTCGACGGCGCCGAGGTTGGCGGCGCGGTGGGCGAGCTTGAGGCGCGGCAGGACGCGCTTGACGGCCTCGAAGCCTCCTTCGAGGCCGAAGCTGAGCATGCCGCCGAAGCCGCGCATCTGCCGCGCCGCGATCTCGTGTCCCGGGTGGGAGGCGAGTCCGGGGTAGTTGACGACGACGACGGCCGGCTGCGCCTCGAGCCACTGCGCGATGCGCAGGGCGCTCTCGTTCTGCCGGCCGACCCGCAGCGCCAGCGTCTTCATGCTGCGGATGAGCAGGTAGGCCGCCATGGGATCGAGCGTGGCGCCGGTGATCTCGCGGTAGTGGTAGACCTTCTTGACGAGCTCCGACGACCCGCAGATCGCGCCGCCGAGCACGTCGGCGTGCCCGCCGAGGTACTTGGTGGCGCTGTGCAGGACGAGGCCGGCTCCGAGCTGGAGCGGGCTCTGGTTGAGCGGCGTCGCGAACGTGTTGTCCACGACCACTGTCGCTCCCGCGGCGCGCCCGGCGGCGGCGAGGCGGGCGATGTCGACCACCTTGAGCGTCGGGTTCGTCGGCGTCTCGAGGTAGAGCAACGTGCAGCCGCCCGCGACTGTGGCCTCGATCTGCTCGTGGTCGGTCGTGTCACAGAGCTCCACCTCGATGCCGAAGCGCGGAAGGAAGTCGGTGAAGACGACGTTGGTGCCGCCGTAAGTGTCCTTGACCGAGACGACGCGGTCGCCGGGTGAGAGCAGGGCGAAGAGCGTGTTGCTGACCGCCGCCATGCCCGTGGCGAAGCTCGTCGCCGCGTCGGCCCCTTCGAGGATCCGGAGCTTCTCCTCGAAGGCGCACACGGTCGGGTTCGTGTTGCGGCTGTAGATGTGACCCGGCTTGCGGCCCAAGGCGACGTCGAGCCACTCGTCGACGTCGGGGTAGCCGTAGGCGGCGCTGTACACGATCGGCGACCTGGGTCGCGCCCTGGACAAGCGACTCACCCTCGCCCGCCCAGACGGCGAGCGTCGCGGGCGAGAGGTCGCGGGCGGGGGCGGTGACGGGGTTCTGCGGCTCGTCGGGCATCGCGGGCTCCTTCTCTTCGGGCATCGGGCGAGGACCTGGGCTGAGGCCAGGACGCGGCCGGCGCCGTTCTGACGCGCCGGGCCGCAGGAGGTCATCCACGGTCAGTCCCGTCCGTGCTCCCGATTGTATCCGTCCGGCGCCCGCGTGCCTCAGATCGTGGCGGGGCGGCTCTCCACGAGGCGCGGGATTTGACGGAGCCCTCAGTGCGCCTCTAGACTCCCCGGCAATCGAGCGGGACCGGCCTCCGGAGCCTACCGTTCCGGCGGCGTGGTCCCGCGTCGTCACTGCAGTCCCCAAAGGGAGGCAACTTGAAGGACACGCGCGCGAAACTCATCCTGTTCTCCGTTCTCGTCCTCGCGGCCGTGGCCGTGTTTGTCGTGGCCGGTTGCGGCGGCGACGACGGCGGCGACGAAGCCGCCGCGCCGTTCAAGATCGGCGTCGCCGGCCCCATGACCGGCCAGTACGCCACCTACGGCGCCTCGCACAAGGCCGGCGTCGAGATCGCCATCGAAGAGCTCAACGCCGACGGCGGCGTCAACGGCGCCGACGCGTCCATGGAACTGGGCGACGACCTGGGCGACCCGAAAGAGGCCGTGCTCGTGGCCCAGAAGTTCATCGACGACAGCGAACTCGTCCTTGTGAACGGCCACATGTTCTCCGGCGCGACCATCGCGGCCGGCGCCAAGTACGAGGCCGCCGGCCTGCCCATGATCACGCCGTCGGCCACCCAGCCGGACATCACCTCCCTGGGCGCTTTCGTCTGGCGCATCTGCATGACCGACGCCGTCCAGGGCGCGGGTCTCGCCAACTACAGCGTGAACGATCTCGGCATGAAGAACGTGGCCATCATCTACGACAACTCCGACTATGGGCGCGGCCTCGCCGATGCCTACGACGCCGGCATCAAGGCGGCCGGCGGCTCGGTCGTCGCCAAGGAGCAGTACGCCGCCGGCGACACCGACTTCAAAGCCCAGCTCACCAAGGTCAAGGGCGCCGGCCCCGAGCTGATCTTCCTCTCGGGCTACTACCCGGAGGGCTCGAAGATCGCCCAGCAGGCCAGCGAGCTCGGCATGGACGTCCAGCTTCTCGGCTCCGACGGGTACGCCTCCGACGAGCTGCCCAAGCTCGGCAAGGCGGCGGTCGAGGGCATGCTCGTCTCGACCTTCTTCGACTACACCAAGGACGATCCGGCGGTGCAGGCGTTCGTCGAGGCGTACAAGGCCAAGTTCGAGGGCGCCAACCCCGACTGGTTCGCGGCCAACGCGTACGACGTGACCATGCTCGCCGCGGCCGCGGCCGAGAAGGCCGGCTCGAACGACCGCACGGCAATCAACGACGCGCTTGCCGAGATCGGCACCTACGAGGGCATCTCCGGCCCGATCACCTTCGACGAGAACGGCGACGTCATCAAGCCACTTAGCATCGTCATCGTGCAGGACGGCGCGCTGGCCACCGCGCCGGTGCAGCCGGCGGCCGAATAAGCTAGAGCATCACGCGGGGAGGGGCGCGCGGCGTAGCAGGCGTCGCCCCTCCCCGACCGACCACCCGAGCGACGCGAGGCAAGCGAAGGACCGCATGAGCGAACTGGCCCAGCAACTCGTCAACGGCCTCATGATCGGCTGCCTCTACGCGCTCATCGCCGTGGCCTACACGATGGTCTACGGCATCATCGAGCTCATCAACTTCGCCTTCGGCGAGCTCTTCATGTTCGGCGCCTTCATCACCATCATGATGATGGTCCCGGAGATGACGATCTTCGGCAGCACCATCGCCATGCCGGAGCTCAACTTCTTTCTCGCCATCATGATCGCCATGGCCGCGGTCGGCCTCATGGGCGTGATCATCGAGCGTCTCGCGTACCGCCCGTTGCGCAACGCTCCTCGCCTGGCGGCGCTCATCTCGGCGATCGGCGTCTCGATCCTCCTGCAGAACGTCGCTCAGGCGATCTTCGGTTCGCAGCAGGTCGCCTTCCCGGACATCCCGCTGTTCACCGACGCTGAGGGCGCGCAGAAGGCGTTCGAGGTCGGCGGAGTGCAGATCACCTACCTGCAGGTCTTCGTCGTCGTCGTGACGGTCGTCGTCATGCTTCTCCTGAACCTGTATGTGGGACGGACACGCATGGGGCGCGCGATGCGCGCCTCGGCCCAGGACAAGCGCACCGCCGCGCTCATGGGCGTGAACGTGAACAAGGTCATCGCCCTGACCTTCCTCATCGGCTCGGCGCTGGGCGCCCTGGCCGGTGGCCTGTACGGCGGCGTCTACCACGCCGCGTGGCCGACGATGGGGTTCGTCCCCGGCCTCAAGGCGTTCATCGCCGCCGTGCTCGGCGGCATCGGCAACATCCCCGGCGCCTTCCTCGGCGGCCTGCTGCTCGGCGTCATCGAGGCGCTCGGCTCGGCCTATCTGCCGATGGGTTCGCAGTACCGCGACGCGTTCGCCTTCGTCATCCTCATCCTCATCCTGTCGTTCAGGCCGTCAGGCCTGCTCGGCTCGACGATCTCGCAGAAGGCCTGAGATGGCGACCCCGGCGCCTCAGAAGGCGGGAGGCGGTCAGGGCGGCGACGGCCGCTGGAAGACGAAGCTGAACCCCATCGCGTCCGCGTTCGTCGGCGACGGCTCGTCGCGCACGCAGACGATCGTGCTCGGCGTGCTGCTCGCCGTCGCCGTCGTCCTGCCGTTCCTGCTCGGCTCCAACCGCTGGATCACCCTGCTCACGGTGGTCGTGGTCTACGTCGTGCTCGCCTCCGGCCTCAATATCGTCGTCGGCTTCACGGGTCTTCTCGACCTCGGCTACGTGGCCTTCTACGCGATCGGCGCCTACTACACGGCGATCATCTTCTACCAGGTCCTGAAGACGAAGTACGGGGTCGACGTCGACGACTACTGGTGGCTGATGTGGGTCAACCTGCTGGTCGGCGGCCTGTTGGCGTCGTTGGCCGGCGTGCTCATCGGCTACCCGACGCTGCGCGTGCGCGGAGACTACCTGGCGATCATGACCCTGGCCTTCGGTGAGATCATCCGCATCGTGGCGAGCAACTGGGTCGGCCTCACGCGTGGCCCCTCCGGCATTCCCGGCATCCCCAAACCGGAGCTCTTCGGCTTCAAGTTCCAGGAGCAGATCAGCCTCTACTTCGTGGCGCTGGCGATCGCCGTCGTCTCGTTATGGGCGATCTCGCGCATCGTGCGCTCGCGCATCGGGCGGGCCTGGACCGCGATCCGCGAGGACGAGGTCGCCGCCGAGGCGATGGGCATCCACACCTCGCGCTACAAGCTGCTCTCGTACGCGTCGGGCGCCTTCTTCGCCGGCGTCATGGGCGTCTTCTTCGGCCACTACATCAACTTCATCTCGCCGAGCAGCTTCATGCTCATGGAGTCGTTCCTCATCCTGAGCCTGGTCGTGCTCGGCGGCATGGGCAACATCTGGGGCCCGGTACTGGGTGCCATCATCTGGGTCTCGCTGCAGGAGTGGCTGCGCGACTTCTCTTTCGTGCAGACGCACCCCGAGACGCGCGGCATCGCCATGGGGCTCGTGCTGGTGTTGCTCATGGTCTTCCGCCCGCAAGGGCTCCTGGGCTCTGTGCGCGTGGCGCTCGAGATGCGGCCGGGAAGCCGGAGCGAGGGCGAGCACGAGCGTGAGGAGTGGTCCGATGCCCGTGGCTGACGCGACCGCCGAGCGGCGCCGCATCGTCGAGACCGTCCAGGCCGTCAAGGCCTTCGGCGGTCTGCTCGCCGTGAACAAAGTCGACTTCCACGCCGACGAGAACGAGATCGTCGGGCTGATCGGGCCCAACGGCGCCGGCAAGACGACGCTGTTCAACGCCATCACCGGCGTGTATCCGCCGACCTCCGGGGCGATCCGCTTTCTCGGTCACGACATCGCCGGGATGCTGCCGTCGAAGGTGACGAAGCTCGGTGTCGCGCGCACCTTCCAGAGCATCCGCCTCTTCAACGAGATGACGGCGCTCGAGAACGTGATGGTGGCGCGGCACTGCCGCACGAGCAGCGGCGTGCTGAGCGTCGTGCTGCGCACGCCGCGCGCCAAGCGTGAAGAGCAGGACGCGCACGACAAGTCGCTCGAGCTGCTCGAGTACGTGGGCCTCGGCGGGCACGCCGGCGAGCTCGCCAAGAACCTGCCCTACGGCTCGCAGCGGCGGCTCGAGATCGCCCGCGCCCTGGCCACCGAACCGACGCTGCTCTTCCTCGACGAGCCGGCGGCGGGCATGAACCCGCAGGAGACCGCCGCCCTCATGGGACTGATCCGGCGCATCCGCGACGAGGGCATGACGATCATTCTCATCGAGCACGACATGAAGGTGGTCATGGGCATCTCCGACCGCATCGTGGTGCTCGACCACGGCGAGAAGATCGCCGAAGGGTCGCCGGACGAAGTGCGTCGCGACCCGCGGGTCATCGAGGCGTACCTGGGGAAGAGCGCGTGACGGCGGAGGAGGTCATGCTGGCGCAGGACGCGGCGCCGCCGCAGGCGCGCGGCCGGCGAGGTCCTCCTCGACGTCGAGGACATCCACGTCTTCTACGGCAACATCGAGGCGCTCAAGGGCGTCTCTCTGCAGATCCGCGCCGGCGAGGTCGTCACGCTGATCGGCGCCAACGGCGCCGGCAAGAGCACGACGCTCGCCGCCATCTCGGGCCTGCAGCGCCCGCGCTCGGGGCGGATCGCGTACGCCGGCAAGGACATCACGGGCGTGCCGGCGTACGAGATCGTCACCCTGGGCCTGTCGCAGGCGCCCGAGGGGCGCAAGATCTTCCCGCGCATGACGGTCAAGGAGAACCTCGAGATGGGCGCCTTCGCGCGCACGCGCCAAGACCTCTCCGCCGACTTCACCCGCGTGTTCGACCTCTTCCCGGTGCTCAAGGAGCGCGAGTCGCAGCCCGGCGGCACCCTTTCGGGCGGCGAGCAACAGATGCTCGCGATGGGGCGAGCGCTCATGGCCGGCCCCAAGCTGCTCATGCTGGACGAGCCGTCCATGGGGCTCGCCCCCATGCTCGTCGAGAGGATCTTCGACATCATCCGCGAGATCAACGCCCAGGGGACGACCATCCTCCTCGTGGAGCAGAACGCCAACGCGGCGCTCGAGGTCTCGGACCGCGGCTACGTCCTCGAGACCGGCAGGGTGACGCTCTCGGACGAAGCCGCCGCCCTGCTCACGGACCCGCACGTGCGGGCCGCGTACCTGGGCGGGGAATGAGGCTGTCCCGGCTCAGACTGCTGGGCGTCGCGGCCGTGGCCGTTCTGCTCCTCGTCGGCGCCGGCGGCGTCGCTGCGCCCCCCGCCGGCGCGTACGACTCGTACGTGCACGGCGACATCGTGGGCGATGCCGACGCATGCGGATGGTGCCACCAGGACGACCACACCAACTGGCCGCCGACGAACTCGAAGTGCCTCACCTGTCACGGCGACTACGACGTCGCCGACGCGTCGCTCACGTGCTGGACCTGCCACACGCCGGGACAGGACATGAGCGGGGCGCGCAGCGACGGCGCATGCATCGCAACCTGCCACCTGGCCGATGGGACGACAGTCACGCACGCTGCGCACTCCGACAGGCCGGCGACCTGCACGTCGTGCCATCCCGTGAGCCCGTCCGCCACGCACGCCGGCGGCAGTCCGCATCACACCTTCGTGCCGCCGGCCGTGTCCGTGGCGGGCTTCTCTCCGGCCTCCGGCGCGCCGGGCGCCACGGTGACGGTGAACGGCGCCGGCTTCGTCCGCGTCCTGTCCGTCACGTTCCGCGGTGTCGCGGCGTCGCGGTTCACCGCGGACTCAGCGGCGGAGATCACGGTATGGGTGCCGGCGGGTGCGACGACAGGCCCGATCGCGGTCACCACGGTCGGCGGAGCGGCGACGAGCGCCACGGACTTCGTCGTCCGGTGGGAGCCCGTCACCCCGGCGCCGAGTGTCGCGGCCTTCCTGCCCCTCAGGGGCTTCCCCGGGACGGTCGTGAGCGTGACCGGCGCCGGCTTCGCCGGCGCCACCTCGGTCACCTTCGGCGGCGTCGCGGCGTCGTTCGCCGTCATCTCGGACGCGGAGATCACGGCCGCGGTCCCGACCGGCGCCGCGAGCGGGCCGGTCACCGTGACCGGCCCAGACGGCGCCGGCACGAGCGTCACCAGCTTCACCGTCCTCGTCCCGATCACGGCGAGCGTCACGCTGAAGGTGAGCCGGACGACTTTCGCGCTTGGTCGCTCTGTTCGGGCGACCGGGGGGCTCTGGCCTCCACTAGATGGCAGCAAGGTGACGCTTGTCGTGCAGCGCCGCTCGGCGGGCTCATGGCGGCTGGTCAGCGCGGTACAGCGCGAGACGACGGACTTCGGCGCCTCCTGCTCCTGGCGCTACACGCCAGGCCGCCGCGGCACGTACCGCGCCAGGACCATGGTCGCCGAGACGGCCTGGCACACCGCGGCGCAGTCGAGGTGGGTCTCCTTCAGCGTCAAGTAGCGGGGACCGAGGCCGCGCCTCGACGTGGAGAGGCGGCGTCCTCGCCTCGGGCCTGGCTCAGCTCCCCCGCCCGAGCCGGTCGAACCAGGGCACGCGGCGCAGCGCCCGCAGCCCCAGCAGCATCGCTCGCGCGTACTGGTCGTGGCGCAGGAACGGCGGCGTGCCGACCGGGATGAGCCGCTGCGCCGCCACCGTCTGCGTCTGGGTGTACTGCAGGATGCCCGGGGCGCCGTGGCGGCGGCCGGAGCCGGAGTCCTTGACGCCGCCCATCGGGCTCGCCGACGACCATGTCGCGGCGTAGCCCTCGTTGATGTTGACGCCGCCGACCTGGAGGCGAGCGGCGATCGCGCGGCCGGCGGCGACGTCGCGTGTCCAGATGCTGGCGTTGAGGCCGAAGGCGCTGTCGTTGGCGCGTTGGACCATCTCGTCGACCGAGGCGCAGCGGTAGACGGCCGCGACAGGACCGAAGGTCTCGTCGCGGCACAGCGCCATCTCCTCGGTGACGCCGGCGAGCAGGGTCGGTTCGTAGAAGTACGGGCCGAGGTCCGGGCGGGCGCGACCGCCCGCCAGCACCTCGGCCCCCTTCGCCACGGCGTCGTCGACATGGGCTGAGACAGCGGCGAGCTGCTTCGCGCTCTTGAGCGAGCCCATGTCGGGGGCGAAGTCGAGCTCAGCGCCGAGGCGGACCTCACGCAGCGCCTCGGCGAGGGCCGGCACGAAGGCGTCGTAGACGTCGGCGTGGACGTACAGCCGCTCGACACTGATGCAGGACTGGCCGGTGTTCGAGCTGACGGCACGCGCCGCGCCGCGCACGGCCTTGCCGAGGTCGGCGTCCGCCAGCACGAGCAGCGGGTTCTTGCCGCCGAGCTCGAGCCCGCAGGGCGTGAGCCGCTCGGCGGCCTCCGTCGCCACGATGCGGCCGGCGGCCGTCGAGCCGGTGAACAGCAGGTAGTCGACGGCCTCGATGATCGGCACGCCGAGCGGCGCCCCGCGCCCGGTGACGACCTGGAGGAGGCCGTCCGGCAGGCCCGCCTCGGCGAGAAGGTCGGCAGCCCAAAGGCTGCTGAACGGCGTCTGCACGTCGGGCTTGAGGACGACGCCGTTGCCGGCGAGCAGCGCCGGGATGGCGTCGCCGGCGGTCAGGGTGAGCGGGTAGTTCCACGGGGTGATGATGCCGACGACGCCGCGCGGATGATGGAGCTCCCAGGCTCGGGTCGCGACCGGCAGGGTGCCTTTGCGGCGGCGGGGGCGCAGGTACGCCGCCGCCGTGTGCGCGTAGTACCGCACCTGGATGGCGACGTCGAGGACCTCCTCGAGCGCGTCGCGGCGCGCCTTGCCCGTCTCGAGCTGGACGACGTCGAGGGCCTCGTGAGCGCGCTCGATGAGAAGGTCGTGGAAGCGCAGGAGGATCGCGCTGCGCTCGTCGACGGGCCGTCGGGCCCAGGCCGCCTGCGACGCGCGAGCGGTCGCGACGGCGCGGCTCGACGTCGGCGGCGCGTCCGAGCCGCACCTCGCCGAGCGTCTCGCCGGTGAACGGCGCCTCCACTGGAGCCGCGTCGCAGGGCTCAGCCACGGCCGCGCGCGCCGTGAGGCGCGCGAGCATGGCCGAGCTCACTCTCGGGGTCCAGTCGCGCTTGTCTGCCGCGTCCGCCGTCACCTGTCCTCCTCGCCGTCACATCGGTCGGTGGGAAAGTGTATCCCGCCGGCGCTGAGGGAGCCGAGGCGACGGTCGCGCCGGCCCTCGCGGTCGCGCCGGGTCTGCTCCATCCGCCCGGCTCACGCCCGTGCGCCCGCCCGACGGATCAGGCCGCGCCCTCTTCAAGTCCGTACGCCGGCCACTTGAGTTCACCCTGGTCCAGCGCGCCCAGGCCGGCCTTGAGGACCTTCGCCATCTCCACGACGCGCCAGCCGACGCAGCGCGTCGCGTGCAGGCCGATCTCGTCCTGCAGGATGGCGTCGGGCGTCTCCTACGGGGAGCGGGAACCCCGACAGCGCCATGGCGCCGGTGTAGCCGCCGATGCTCTCGTCGGGGCGCTCTGGCCCTACCCCGACGACGACCATGTCGTGCATCTGCGCCCAGGAGGCCATCGTCTGGATACAGTGCTCGTGCCCGCCCTGGCGGTCCCAGGCGACGGTCAGGAAGCCGGCCGCCTTGTTGCGCCACGGTCGCCCCAGCATCTCGGCCGCCATCGAGCGGTCCATGAAGGCCTTCAGCTCCGAGGTCACCGACATCCAGTACACGGGGCAGCCGAAGATGATGCCGTCGGCGTCGAAGACCAGCTCGGCGACCTCGCGGAAGGCGTCGGCCGTCGGCTTGTAGCAGTGGCACAGCACGTCGCGGTCCGGATCGTCCTGGCACTTGTAGGTCGAGCGGCAGGGCAGCATCTTCTTGCCGGCGATGCTGTAGTACTCGGTGGTCACGCCAGGCATCTGGGCCGCAGCCGCCAGCGCCTCCTGCACCTGGATCTCCGTGTTGCTGTGCCGCGGGCTCCACGCGCAGCCCAGGATCTTCACCTCGGTGGTCATCGCCCAGCCTCCCTCTGTCGTCAGTGCAACCCGGCGCCGATCCGGACGCCGCTCGCCGCCGCCCACTCGCCGGCCGGCATCTTCGCCCCGCCGGCCGGCCTCACATGCTGTATCCGGACGCGGCCGTCGGCGCACGCGACGTCAACGCAGTCCTCGTCGACCGCGACCACCTCGCCCGGCCGGCCGCCGAGCCCGCTGAGCTCGCGCGCCGGGAGCGGCTGCGTCCCGAAGACCTGGAGGGCCTGGCCGCCGAAGGCGGTCCAGGCCCCCGGCGCCGGGTCGCAGCCGCGGACAAGGTCGTGGATCTGGCGCCACGGCTTGCCCCAGTCGATGCGCGCGTTGTCGCGCTCGCAGGGGCCCTCGTAGGTCGCCAAAGCATCGTCCTGCTTCATGCGAGGCGCCTTCCCGGCCTTGACGAGGTCGACCGCCTCGAGCAGCGCCGCGACGCCCATGGGGAAGAGCCTGTCGAAGTAGACCGAGCCGAGTGTGTCATCGGGCCCGATCGGGGTCGTCTCCTGCAGCAGCACGTCGCCGGTGTCGAGCCCGTCGTCCGGCCAGAAGATCGACAGCCCGGTCTCGGTCTCGCCCTGGATGATCGGCCAGTTGATGGAACTGCGCCCCCGGTGCCGGGGCAGCAGCGAGGGGTGGTACTGGATCGTGCCCTCGCTCGGGACGTCGAGGAACTCCTTGGGGACGACCAGTGTGACGAAGGCCATGACCTGCAGGTCGGGTGCGAGGGCTGCGGAACTCGTCCCGGACCGCCGGCTCCCGGTAGGAAGCCGGCTGCATGACGGGGAGTCCGGCGGCGAGCGCCGCCGCCTTGAGCGGGTCTGGCCTGTCGCCCGGCTGGTCTGGCGCGGCGTACACGGCGATCACGTCCTCGCCGCGCTCGACCAGCGCCTCGAGCACCGCCTTGCCGAACGCCTGCTGCCCGTGCACCACGATGCGCATCCGCGTCCCTCCCGATCGCGACAGCGCCCGCCGTGACGGGCGTGCGCCGCTCGTTCGTCGTGGCCAGTGGTGAGATGGTATCGAAGACCGGCCGGACCTGCGCCGCCGGGCAAGTCCTTGACCGCGTCCCCCGCCTGGCTGTATGCATAGCCCAACTGACACGTGCACGGACGCAGATGCACGGTCCAGATCCAGTCAAAGGGGGGATGCCGGCCAGAGGTCACAGCTCCAGGCCGCGCACGCGCGGCTGCCGTCGTGGGAGTCCAGGGACGTCGAGGCTCGCGTCCCAACGTCAAACGAACCTGGATCAAAGGAGGCAGCATGGCAGAAGAGACTGTCGTCTTTGCACGAAAGGCGTCAGGCCTTGTCCGCGAGATGAGCTGGTTCGACGTCCTGCTCATCACCATCGCCGGACCGGCCGCCTCGGGCATGACCTACTACGCCGTCAAGCAGCCGGGTCTCTACCCCGGCGGCAACATGGTCCTCGCGTTCCTCCTCGGCGGCCTCTTGTGGTTCCTGCCCGTCTTTCTCATCGCCGTCTACGCGAGCTCGTTCCCGCGCAGCGGCGCGATGTACGTCGTCATCTCCCGCGCCACGCATCCCCTGCTGGGCTTCCTGCCCAACTGGCTCTGGATCGTCAGCGTGGGCTTCTCGGTCGGCTTCCTGAACTACATCATGTTCAACATCCTGGCCTCGGTCCTGCAGGTGGCAGGGCAGATCGGCGGCTCCCAGTCGCTGACCGACGCCGGGGAGTGGCTGACAGGCAACTACCCGCGGCTCTACCTCGCCCTCGCGGCGACGCTCATCATCTGGGTCTTCGAGCTGCAGGGCATCGACCGCCTCAAGTGGTTCATCCGCATCGTCGTGTACGTGCCGCTGGTCGTGACCGCGTTGGCGCTCGTCCTCATGGCCGTCAAGGACGGCGTGGCGGAGTGGGATTCGGTGTACGGCGCCGGCAGCTACGACGCGATCATTGCCGCCGCCGATGCGCAGGGCGTGCAGGATGCCCTCCTCAGCACGTGGGACGGCATCAGCGGCATGCTCATGGCCGTCTTCTGGGCCTACACGGCGCTCGAGTCGATCTCGTTCGTGGGCAGTGAGGTGAAGACGCCTCGCACGAGCTTCATGCGCGGCATGGGCATCGGGTTCTTCGCCGTCACGGTGATGTACATGCTCAACGCGTGGCTGCCCGGCGTGAGCTTCGGCTCGGACTTCGTCCGCGACTACAGCTACCTGTACAACACGAGTGAGGAGTCGTTCGCGGCGCTGCAGACGGCCATGGGAGGCGTCACGCCGCCGATCCCGTCGATCCCGTTCTACGCGGCGATCTGCGGCGGCTCGTCCTGGCTCGCGGTCGTCCTCGGCGTCGGCTTCATGTGCTGGTTCCTGAACACGTCGGTCATCATCTGGATGGGCGGCGTGCGCGGCATCTTCGCGATGTCGTTCGACCGCCAGCTTCCGCTCAGCCTGTGCAGCGTGAGCAAGCGGGGTGTGCCGACTACGGCGACGCACTTCATCGGCGTCATCAGCATCATCGGCTGCTTCATCGGCCTGGGCGACGCACTCGGCGGCACCGCCGCCGGTGTCATGCTCGCGATCCTCGACTTCACCGGCATGTTCTTCATCTGGACCGTCGGTCTCGCCGGCCTGTTCCTGCCGTTCACGCGGCCGGAGCTCTTCGAGAAGACCACCTTCCAGTCGCGGTGGTTCGGCGTACCGGCGATGGCGATCATCGGCGCGATCGTGCACGCCATCGGCTGGTACATGATCCTGTACGTGGGCCTCGAGCTCGCCACGGCCTACGCGCAGATCGGCATGGCCGCGGTGATCACCATCGGCTTCATCCTCGTCGCCTACATGTACAGCCAGAACCGCAAGGAGGGCATCGACCCCAACCAGATCTTCCAGCAGATCCCGCCGGCCTGATCCAGGTCCCGACGGCAGTGTGACGGGGCGGCTCCTCCGCGAGGGGGAGCCGCCCCTCTTTGACCCGCCCGGCAAGCCAGATCGACTCGAGAGAGGCGTCGTGAAGTCCACCGTCTCGATGGCCATCGACCTCGCGAAGATCCGCGAGAACACCGCGAGCCTCGTCGCGCGGCTCGACCCCGTCGGCGTGGTGGGCGTGACGAAGGCCTTCTGCGGCAGCGTGGACCTCGCCCGGGCGATGCTTGCCGGGGGCGCCTGCGCGCTCGGCGACTCGCGTCTCGAGGACCTCGAGACGCTGCGCGGCGCGGAGCTCGGCGTGCCGCTCTGGCTCATCCGCGCGCCGGCGCCCGACCAGGCCGGCGATGCGGTCGATCTCGCGGACGTGTCGCTCAACACCGAGGTCGTGACCATCGCCGCGCTGGCGGCGGCGGCACGCCGCCGCGGGCGCGAGCACGGCGTGCTGCTCATGGTCGAGATGGGCGACGTGCGCGAGGGCATCCTGCCCGAGGAGCTTCCCGACGTCGTGCGCGCCGTGAGCCGCATGGAGGGCGTGCGCGTGCACGGCCTCGGCTCCAACTTCGTCTGCCTCGGCGGCGCGCTGCCGACGCCCGAGAAGATGGCGGCCCTGATCGCGATGCGCGACGAGGCCGCCGCCGTGCTCGGCTACCCGCTCGTCGTCAGCGGCGCCAACTCGAGCGCCCTCAACCTCGCCCTCGCCGGCGGCCTGCCCGCCGGCATCCACGACCTGCGCGTCGGCGAGTCGATCCTCGGCGGGCGGGACGAGATCAGCCGCGCCCCGATCGACGGGCTCCATCAGGACGCGATCGAGGTCAGCGCGACGGTGATCGAGGCCAAGTGGAAGGACTTCGAGCCTGTCGGGCCGTTGGCCGAGCAGGTCCTCTTCAGCAAGCCGCGGAGGACGCGGACGGGCAGGGGGCTCCGCGTGATCGTCGCCCTGGGCCAGCAGGACGTGGACCCGCTCGGACTGACGCCGGTGGAGCCGGGCATCGCCGTGATCGGAGGCAGCAGCGACCACACCGTCCTGGACGCGACCGACGCGTCGGTCGCGCCGAAGGTCGGCGACGTGCTGAGCTTCTCACTGAGTTACGCGGCGACGATCAGGGCATACGCGTCGCCCTACGTCGCGAAGGTCCTCGTCTGAGCGGGCTCGGCTGACGCGCCGCCGGTCGGCCTCACGCGCAGCACCCGGATCCGACCAGGTGATCGAGCTCCGCCTGCCTGGGCGTCAGCCATGCAGACGGGTCATGCCGCCTCTCCTCGCCTGCGGAGATTCACGACGAGGATGTACACGCTGACGAGGAAGCACCCACGCCGGGAAGACGAGCATGATCCAACGGTGACCTCGGTCACGATGAAGAGCAGGACGAGCGCCACGGGAAAGGTGAGGAAAGCCATCCACCGCGGCATCACCCCGGTGCGCAGCCAGAGCGTGGCCTGCGAGATGAGGAAGACGGCCGCCATGCGCAGCGCGTAGACGCCGAAGATCTGGGCGACCGTCTGCCGCGCGTAAGAGGTAGGTGCGTGCTGTCGGCGAAGCCGGACGGGTCCCTGGCGTAGGTGGCGACGATGGCTCCCGCCGAGGCGGCGGCGGCGAACATCAGGGCGAGGAACAGCAGACCGCTGCCGAGGAAGACGGTCGCGAAGAACTGGTCCTCGAACCGGCCCAGGCGCTCGCGAGTCACGGCGATGAACCAGAGGAAGAACAGCCCCGCGAAGGGTAGCAGGCTGAGGGCGAACTTGAACCTGTCGGCGTCCCGCCTCCAGCCAGGCACCCGTACTCGTCGGCGACGTCGGTCATCGTCGGTCGAAATGATGACGACGCTGATCGCCGAACAGCACGGCGAAGAGGATGCCGGCGATCGCGCCGGCCACCGGAGTCGTTGCCCGGCGCTCGACCTTGGATGGCCCGGACTGCTCTGTCGCTCAAGGCGGTCCATGCTCTCCCCCTTCTCGGCGCCGATCCTGGAGCTCATCCGTCTGCACCGCTCCCCTTGACGATCCTGCACGGTCACCGAGTTCGGCACCGAGCGCCGTACTCGTGCCCTGCAGGGCCTCGAGGGAAGGCGCCTCACCCGGGCCGATGACGGTGGCGACGATCTCGTCACCTTCCTGGCGCACGTCGATCAGGCGCCAGCCGGAGTCGGCAGCCCAGTGCCGGGTCGCGACGTCGGTCGCCTCCATCCAGCGCTGGTAGCGATAGGTGCGCACCGAGGTGACGGTCAGCGGGACGACGAGCACCACGATCAGCACGGCGATGAACGCCTTGGCCCGGCGGCCGGCGCCGTGGACGGCGAGCCTCGTGCTGGTAGCCGGCCGCCGTGAACACGACCACGCCGGCGACGATGATCGCCGCGACGTTGGTGAGAAAGAGCAGGAGGGCGCCCCAGGCGAGGTCGAGGCGTCCCTCACCGAGGGTGATGCCGACCACCTCGAGCACCGGCACCAGCGAGATGGCGATCGCGACCCCGGCGACGATGTTGGCGACGTCGCGGCGCACGAGGGCGAAGGCGCCGACCACACCCATGGCGATAGCGACCACCAGGTCGAGGACCTTCGGCGCCGTGCGGCCGACGATCTGCGGGTTGGCCTCGACCGGGACACGCTCGAAGGTCAGCAGGCTGACGAGCAGGCCGATGGCGATGCTGGCAGCGATACCGGCCGCGAGCAGGAGCAGGGCGTCGCGGAGGTCACGGCGGGAGCCGACGACGGTGCCCAGGGCGATGCCGTAGACCGGGGTGGACAGGGGCGAGACGATCATCGCGCCGATGATCAGGGGCGTCGAGTCGTCGACCACGCCGGCGGCGGCGGCCACGCTGGCGAGCAGGAGCAGCGTCCAGAAGCGCGTCAGCATGGCGCCGCGCGACGCGGTGCCGACGAACAACCCCGTCTCGACCTCGGGCAGCGGGTTCCGGTGTTCCCTGCCGGCGTCGATCACGCGCGAGAGCATGCCCACGTCAGTCCCTCTCGGAGGAGCGTTCGCTCGGCTCTCGGCCGGCGGCGCGCGCGTCCTCGCCCGCGACGCTTGCCGTTCGCCACTCTGCGGCGATGCGGTACGCCTCAGCGCTGGACTCGCCGATCGACGTCGGTCGCGGGGAAGACGTGGATGCGCTCCGCGCCCTCGCCTGCCGGTGCGCGTGAACTGCTCGAGGAGCGCGGGCGCGACCCCGCTGAGGAAGAGGCGCCCGCCGGCGGCCTCGAGGGGCCCGGCGTAGTCGGTGAGCATCTTGAACGAGGTGGCCCCGAGGGTCGTGCGTCCACGAAGGCGCAGCACCACGACCGGCGCCTCTGCTCCCTGCGGGTCGGGCAGGCGCGCGGCCAGCGTGCGCGCCCCCGCGTAGTAGAGGCTGCCGTAGACGTCGAGAAGCAGGACCTCGTGCCCCGCCAGCGAGGCCGGCACACGCTCCTCCGTGAAGCGCCCGTCCTCGCGAGGCACGAGCGAGACGACGCGCAGGTCCAGAGCCTCCCTGTTGAGCTGCAGCAGGAGCGAGAGCGCCACGCCGATGCCGACCGCCGCGGCGATCGGCAGGAACAGGGTGGCGAGGAAGGTCGTCACCATGGCGATGATCGCGCTGTTGCCCGTGCGCACGATCATGCGGATCTGATCGACCTTGACGGACCCGACGGCGGCGAAGATGAGGATCGCCGCCAGCGTCGGCATCGCCACCTTGCCTACGAGCCCGGACAGAAGCGAAAGGACGGCGAGCATCCAGATCCCGGAGAAGATCGACGCCCACCGGGTACGAGCCCCAGCGGCGGCGTTGAGGGCGGTCTGCCCGACCGAACCGCCGACGGGCTGGCCGCGGAAGAGCCCGGCGGCCACGTTGCCGCAGACCCTGCGCCCTGAAGTCGGCGTCAGTATCCGACGGCGTCCCGTCCGGGTTCGGCGCGGCCTCCGCCACGCCGGCGCCCTGCACGAGCACGATGACGGCGATGACGATGGCCCCCGTCAGCACGCTGGCCGAGAAGAAGAGGCTGAGCGGCGGCAGGCTCGGCAGCGGTATCCCGGTCGGGATGTCACCGAGGTCGGCCACTGTGGCCACGCCCGGCAGGGCGAGGACGGCGAGGACGCTGGGGATGCCGAGTGCGACGACCGAGGCGTAGGTCGCCATTCGCGTGCGCGTAAGAAGAAGGAGCAGGGCGAGCGTCATGGCGCCGACGAGGAGGCTGGCCGTGTCGATCCGCGACGGGTGGAGCAGGATGTCGAGTGCGCGGGTGAGTGCGACATCGCCCTGGCCCTCGGCCCCCGTCAGGTCGCTGATCTGGCTGAGGACGATGTTGGCGGCGACCCCGGTGAGGAAGCCGAGCATGACCGAGAGGGAGACGAAGCGCGTGTAGCGACCGAGGCGCAGCAGGCCGGCGACGACCATGAGCACGCCGGCCAGGATGGTCAGCAGGAAGAGCGCCTCGGTGCGCTCCGCCGGGTCGAAGTCCTTCGAGGGCCGATCCGGCGGCGAGCGCCGCGGCGCTCGTCGTCGTGATGACCATCAGCCTGGTGCTCGACGTGAGGCCGCCGGCGATCGGCCCCGCGAAGCTCGCGTACAGGCCGTGGACGGGGTTGACGCCGGCGAGCACCGACGCCGCCATGCCGTCCGGCACGCTGCCCACGGCGCCGGGCACGCCGGCGACCATGTCCCCCTTGAGCGCCAGCGCGCGACGGCTTGATCGAACGCGCCCACGCCTTGACGGCCGGCACGACGCGGGCGACCCGTCCAGGGGTGGTCATCAGCGCCTTACCCAGTCGTGCCGGGCGTCAGCGCGCCCATGTTCTCCGCCATCGGGCGCCGCCTCAGCTCTGGCTGCCGGCGCCCTCCTGCAGCTTCTCGAGGATCCGGTCCAGGTTGAACGACGCCGGCTTCTGCCGCGGCGGGAACTCCTTGAACTCCTGGATCGCCTCGCCACCGCCGCCTGTGCCGGGACGATCATGTAGATGCGGTCGATCATCCAGTCGCAGTAGGTGTTGGAGTCGGTGAGCGCGCGCTCGAAGGGGTCGCGCCGGAGGTTGACGATCTTCGGCGCGCGCAACTCGACGAACGGCTCCAGCCACAGCGCGAGCTGATGCGCGCGCTGCTCCTTGAAGACGAACTTCCAGTCGCCGACGCGCAGCGCCACGAGCTCGGCGTCGTCGTTGACGTAGAAGAACCGGTCGCGCGGGCTCTCCCGCGTCTCGCCGGCGAAGTAGGCGTTCATGTCCTTGCCGTCGAGGACGACCTTGAACGTCTTGCCGCCGGCCGCGTGGCCGGCCCTGCACTTGGCGGCGATGTCCGGTTCACCGGCGACGGCGAGGAACGTGGTCAGCATGTCCTGGTGGGCGACGATGCCGTTGAGCGTCACGCCTGCCTGCCACTTCGCCCGGCCAGCGCAGGAACGCCGGCACCCGGTAGGCGCCCTCCCAGTTGCTGTTCTTCTCGGAGCGGAACGGCGTGATCGCGGCGTCCGGCCACGAGTTGTAGTGCGGGCCGTTGTCGGTCGAGTACATGACGATCGTGTCGTCGGCGATGCCGAGCTCGTCGAGCTTGTCGAGGATCATGCCGACGTGGCGGTCGTGCTCGACCATGCCGTCGTTGTACTCGCCCTGGCCGCTGATGCCGCGGTTCTCCTCCTTGACGTGGGTGCGGAAGTGCATGCGCGTCGCGTTCCACCAGATGAAGAACGGCTTGCCCGTCTGCCGTGACCTCGTCGAGGTACTCGAGGGTCCGCGCGGTCACCTCGTCGTCGATCGTCTCCATGCGCTTCTTCGTCAGCGGACCGGTGTCCTCGATCTTCTGCGTGCCGTCGGGCTGCGCCCAGCTGTGGATGACGCCGCGCGGCCCGAAGCGCTTCTTGAAGGCGGGATCCTTGGGGTAGTCCTCGTGCTCCGGCTCCTCCTCGGCGTTGAGGTGGTAGAGGTTGCCGAAGAACTCGTCGAAGCCGTGGTTCGTCGGCAGGTGCTCGTCGAGGTCGCCGATGTGGTTCTTGCCGAACTGGGCCGTGGCGTAGCCGCAGGGCTTGAGCAGCTCGGCGATGGTCGGGTCTTCGGGTCTGAGCCCGAAGTCGGCGCCGGGCAGGCCGACCTTGGTGAGGCCGGTGCGCAACGGGTTCTGCCCGGTGATGAAGGCCGCGCGGCCGGCGGTGCAGCTCTGCTGGCCGTAGAAGTCGGTGAAGCCGATGCCTTCGCGGGCCAGGCGGTCGATGTTGGGCGTGGAGTAGCCCATCATGCCGCGGTTGTTGTGGCTGATGTTCCAGGTGCCGATGTCGTCGCCCCACAGGACGAGGATGTTCGGCTTGCCGTCAGGCATTGGAGGCCCCCTCTCAGGTCGTCCCACGTCGGGTGGCTGCGCGACCCCGGCGGGTCTCGCTCTGCCCGGAGCCTATCGCGTCCAGTCAGCCGGCCACAAGGCCGCAGCAGCGCTTGTACTTCTTGCCGCTGCCGCAGGGGCAGGGGTCGTTGCGCCCGACTGAGCGGGCTTCGGCGGCGAGGCGCGGCATGATCTCGCGCGCCTCGCCGCCGCGCCTCAGGATCTCGGCCATGAGGCGCATCGGCCGCTCGGTGTGGGCGAAGAACGCCTTGAGCCCGGCGCACAGCCAGTTGAGGCCGGGCTCGCCGTCCGGCGTCAGCAGGATGCGGTTCTTCGGGCACTCGCCGTTGCAGGCGAAGAGGTAGTCGCAGGCGCGGCAGTAGGTCGGGCAGGGTCCTCCTGCTTGGCCCGCCCGAAAGCGCGCTGCCGCTCCGAACGGACCAGTTCGCCGACGGGCGTCTCCATGATGTTGCCGAGCAGATGGTCGGGGTCGACGAAGTGGTCGCAGGAGTACAGGTCGCCGTTGTGCTCCAGCGCGACCCCCTCGCCGCAGGTGGGCTGGAAGATGCACAGGCTGGAGACGCCGCGCACGTAGGCGGCCAGCACGCCGTCGAAGAACTGCACGAACATCTCGCCGACGTCGCGGCGGACCCACTCGTCGAAGATCGTGCTGAGGAAGCGGCCGTAGTCCTCGGGCTGCACGCTGCGGTCCGTCACCGTGCCGGCCTGAAGGATGCCGGCGCCGGCCCTCTGAAGCGGTGACGCGCCCGGGTCGTCCCACGACGGCGGCGTCTCGATCTCGACGATCGGGATCAACTGGATGAACCTTGCGCCCAACTCGTCGCGGAAGAAGCGGTAGACGTCGAGCGGATGCCCGGCGTTGGCGGCGTTGATCGTGCAGAGGACGTTGAACTCGGCGCCATGTCTCTGGAGGAGTCGCGCGGCGGCAAGGACGCGGTCGAAGACCGGCTTGCCGCCGCGGTCGTGACGGTATGCGTCGTGCAACTCCCGGGGACCGTCGATGCTGAGACCCACCAGGTAGTCGTTCTCGGCGAGGAACGCGGCCCACTCGTCGTCGAGCAGGACGCCGTTCGTTTGGAGGGTACGCTCGACCGACATGCCAGGCGGGACGCAGCCGTCCTCGACGCTCCGTGCCCGACGGAAGAAGTCGAGCCCCATGAGCGTCGGCTCGCCGCCCTGCCAGGCGAGGGTCACGTTCGGCACCCGCTGCGCCGCTACGGTCTGTTCGACGTAGCGGCGCATCGTCTCGTCGCTCATGCGAAAGTCGCTGCCGGGATAGAGGCGCTTCCTTCTCGAGGAAGAAGCAGTAGTCGCAGCGAAGGTTGCAGCGCGCCCCGGTGGGCTTGGCCATGACGTGAAAGGCGTCGGGGCTGAGTTCGCTCATCGACCAATGGTATCCCACGGCACTGCAAGCCCACCGCAGCGGACCGCCTGCCGGCCGCAGCCCCGTCGTCTACGACAGCCTGAAGCGGGCGACGGCGAGCCCGAACAGGCCGGCCGACCAGGCGAGGGCGACGGCGAACGCGGGCAGCACGTCCTCGACGCCGTATCCCTGGACGATGATGCCGCGAAGACCGTCGAGGATCCACGCCGTGGGCAGCAGGTGGCCGACGAACTGGAACCCCGGGCCTGTGATCTCCAGCGGGAACCACGCCCCCGACAGGGCCGAGACGCTCATGGAGACGATGACCACGGTGGCGACCATCGCCTGCTCGCTGGTGAGCACCGAGGCGAGCAGCAGCCCGAGGCTGGACGCCACCAGCGAGAGAGCGATCATCATCAGCAGCAGGGCGGCCGGGTCGTTGAGGTAGTCGACGCCGAAGAACAACTGGCCGACGGCGATCAGCAGGACCTGCTGCAAGAAGGTGAGCGCGAACATGCCCGCCATCTTGCCGGCGATCAGCTCGGAGCGGCGGACCCTGGTCGTCATGAGCCGCCGGAGCGTGCCGTAGCGCCGCTCCATGATCAGCGCCATGCCGGCGGTCAGAAGGCTGAACATGATGAAGTTGACCATCATGCCGGGCGAGCTGAGGACGAAGCCGTTGGGGATCTGACCCTCGGCCGCGCCGGCCTGCACGGTCCGGAGCGAGACGGCCGGCTCCTCCATCGCCTGCGTCGCGATGGCCTGGGCCACCGCCGGCACGTCAGTCTGGCCGGTGCCCTGCCCGCCCTGGTCCGCGCCCTGATCTCCCTGGGCGGCCTGCGCCGCCTCCGCGCCGACCACTGCCGCCCGGTCGGCGGCGACGAGGCGCCCGGCCGCCGCGCGGATCTCGGCCGCGGCGGCCTGGGCGCCCGACGAAGTCGGATCGCTCACGACGGTCAGCTCGACCGGCTCTCCGGCCTGCACGGACTGCGAGAAGCCCGGCGGGATGAGCAGGCCGGCGGCCGCCCGCCCGTCGGCCATCCAGGGCTCGAAGTCGGCGGCGCTCTTGCGCACGACGCGGACCGCGTCGGAGCTCTCCAGCGCCGCCACGAGCTGCTTCGCCTGGGCGCCGCCGTCGGCGTCGTGCAGCGCGAGCGGCAGGCGGTCGCTGCCGCCGCCGAACATGAGGCCGAAGAAGGTCGTGAAGGCGATCGGCATGATGACGATGAAGATCGCCGAGAGCCGGTCGCGCCGCGTCTCCAGCAGGTCCTTGCGCGCCAGTGTCCAGACCCTGTTCACGCGTACCGCCGCCTGAAGCGCAGCACCGCGACCGTGAAGAAGACGACCGCGAAGACGAGCGGGACGACCAGCTTGGACGCGACGTCGGCGAGGTCTCCTCCGTGCATTGCCACGTCCCAGCCTTGAAGCAGCCAGCCGTTGGGAGTGGACTTCTGGATGGTCGCGTAGACGCCGCTGGTCGAGGCGGTGCCGGTGAAGTTGCCGCCCAGCAGGGCGAGGACGAGGTAGACGCCGGCGCCGATGGCGCCCGCCTGTCCCGGGGTCCGCACCACGGCGATGATGAGCAGCGCGAGACCGCTGGCCACTGCGGCGCCGACGAGGGTGAGGAGGGTGACGGCGTCCAGGCTTCCCCAGTCGATGCCGAACAGGACGCGTCCGGCGACGAGCAGTACGACGGTCTGCACGGTGACGGTGAGGAACACCGAGGAGAACTTGCCGCCGAGGATGGTCCCGGTGGACGTGGGCGTCGTGAGCATGCGCGGCAAGGTCCCGTGCCGCGTCCTCGGTGAGGATCGTGCGGGCCACGTTGGAGGCGCCGAAGAACATGAAGAAGACCATCATGCCGGCGAGGATCAGGCCGACGGGGGCGACCTTGTCGCCCTCGTCTCCGCCGCCGGCGAGCGGTTCGCGGTCGCTGAGGACGAGACCCTGGCTCGCGCCGCCGTCCTGAAGGAAGAGGGCGGCCGCGGCCTGCGCGGCGGCGTCGTGGCCGCCGGTCCCGCCGGCCATCACTGCCGCGACCGTCGCGGCCGCCCGCGCCCCGTTGAAGTCGAGCAGCGCCTGCGTCACGACCGACTCGGTGATCGAGCGTCCCGAGCCCCTGCGTGGGGTTCACGTACAGCTCGACCGCGGTCTGCTTGCCCTGCTTGCCATAGAGCGCGGCGGTGAAGTCGCGCGGCACGATCACGGCGACGGCCGCATCGCCGTCGTCGACTCGCCGTCGTGCCTCCGCCGCGCTACCGACCTCGGCCACGTCGAGCACGTCCTCGAGGTCCTTGCTGGTGAGGATGCCGGCGAACGTGTCGCCGGCGAGCGGCGGCGGCGCTTCGCCGGCCGCCGCCGGCCGCTCGTCGGCGTTGGCGAGCGCGACCTTCGTCGCGGCGATCTGGAACGTGTCGCCGCCACCGAAGGCGAAGCCGAGCAGGCCGCCGAGCGCCAGCGGCGCGAGCAGCATCATCGCCAGCGCCGGCACGTTGCGCATCGTGCTGCGCAGGTCCTTCCACGAGATGGCCCAGATCTTCGTCATCTTCGAGCTCTCTCGCGCCTCCCCAGGCTCTCCGGTCCTAGTCGCGGAGCGCGCGGCCGGTGAGGTGCAGGAAGACGAGCTCGAGGTTCGGCTCGCTCACGCTCACCGCCGTGATACGCGAGCCCCCGGCCGCCGCCTCCTCGAAGAGCCGCGGCAGTACCTCGTTCGCGTCCTCGACGAGCAGTTCGGCGTGGTCCTCCTCCACGGAGGCGCTGCTCACGCCGCTCAGGGCCGCCCAACGCTCGACCATGCCGTCCAGGGCCTTGTCCACGGTGACGTCGACGCGCGCCTCCTCGCCGACGATCCTCACGAGCTCGGCGTGCGTGCCGAGCGCGATCATCTTGCCGTGGTCGACGATGCCGATGCGGTCGCTCAGCTCCTGGGCCTCGGCCATGTAGTGCGTCGTGTAGAGCACGGTCATGCCCTGGTCGCGCAGGGCGAGGATGCCGTCGAGGATCGAGCGCCGGCTCTGCGGATCGATGCCGACGGTCGGCTCGTCGAGGTAGAGGACCTTGGGCCTGTGCAGAAGGGCGACGCCGATGTTGACGCGCCGCTTCATCCCCCCGGAGAACTTGTCGACCCGGTCGTTCTGCCGGTCGATGAGGCTGATGAGCTCGAGCACCTCGTCGACCCGGCCCTTCAGCTCGGCCCCCGCGAGCCCGTACATGCGGCCCCAGAAGACGAGGTTCTCGCGCGCCGTCATGTCGGGGTAGACGGCGATGTCCTGGGGGACGACGCCGATGACCGACTTGACCGCCTGCGCGTCGGCGACGACCGAGTGACCGTCGACGAGGGCGTCGCCGCCGCTGGGCCGGAGCAGGCACGACAACATCGAGATCGTCGTGCTCTTGCCGGCCCCGTTCGGCCCCAGCAGGCTGAAGATCTCGCCGCGCTCGATGGCGAAGCTCACGTCGTCGACGGCGAGCACGCCCTTCGGCGGCTCGTACTGCTTGCGAAGAGCCTGGACCTCGACGATGCTCACCTGCGCTCCCCCTGCCGCGGATGACCGATTTCGCTGCCTGTATACATCTCGGGGCAGGGCCGCGTCACCCCCTCCGCGCCCTGGCGCTTCCGGCGCTGCCACCGACGGGCGCCGCGACGCACCTGATGCCCTCTCGTCAGGACTGGGTCTAGACACTCGTCCCACGGACTCGCGCGCCTGCTCGGCCGATAGTGATGGTGCAGCCCACGGGCGGCATTCGAGAAGGCGAGAAGGGAGTGGGCGTGAGCGACGACCGTACGTTCAGTCGCAGGGAGGTGGTCTCGATGGGCTTCGAGGCGAGCTGCGTCGCGAGCGACGGCACGGTCTACTTCTGGCACCGCAACTTCGGCGTGAGGATCGACAGGCACACCGGCCAGGCGACGCTGCTGATGGACTCGGCGCTTCTGCCTGACGCGCCCTGGGCCGCCACCAGGGTGGGGGCGAAGGAACTGGAAGCGGCGGCCTCGGAGAACCTTTAGGGCAAGGGCCGCCCTGCGGCGCGGCTTGCGACATCGGCGCGCGCGAGTGTCACTTCGGCCCGCGCGATGTCAGGATGACGCCGTGGACATCGAGATCGCCGTCACCGTCTTCGCCGGGCTCTTACTGGCCGTCGCCGCCATCGGCACCGTCTACCCGGTGCTCCCCGGCAGTCCCCTGGCCATCGTCACCCTGGTCGCATGGGGGTGGGTCCTGGGCTCCGCCGTCTCGTGGACGGCCGCCGCCGTCGGCGCCCTGTTCGTCACCGTCGGCTGGTCGGCCAGCTACGTCCTCACCGGGCGCAAGCTCAAGCAGCAGCAGATCCCCAAGAGGTCGGTGGCCGTGGCCATGGCCGCCGCCGTGGTCGGTATGTTCCTGATCCCGGTGGTCGGCTTGTTCGTGGGCTTCGGCGCCGGGCTGCTCGCAAGCGAGCTTGTCCGGCGCCGCGACTTCCGCGCCGCGCTCTTTTCCAGCGTGGAGACGCTCAAGGCGACCGGCCTCGGCGTCCTCGTCGAGTTCGGTATGGTGTGCCTCGCCGGCTCGGTATGGACGATCGGCGTGGCCGCCCACTTCGCGACCCGATAGACCACCCCTTCGTGCCGTGATCACATCCTGCACAGGAAGCGACCTGCTATCGTTTGAGTCCCAAGGCCTCGTGTTGACGAAGGAGGTACGGTGGCCCGCTACAAGGTGATCGCTGAGGCGAAGGACAGCCGCTGCCCGCTCGTGAAGGTCGGCGACCGGATGGTGGTCGAGGGCACGATGATCGACCTGGATCAGACGACAAGCGTCTGCACGGTCGCCCTGTCCGCCATCCAGTACTCCCTGTTCATGATGGGCAAGGCCAACGACCCAGTGGAGTACGGGCGTTCTGAGGTGTACGAGCTCCAGTGCCCCGATCCGGCGGAGCGCGTCATCTTCCAGGTGTCCCGCGAACTCATTCGGGACGCTTGACCGACGCGGGCACCGGGTCGCCGGGGATCTTCCCTCCACGAGGCACCCCGGCGGAACCAGCGCTCCCGCGGGTGACACCGAACCGGAGCTTCGGCGTCAGCGAGTCTCCCATGCTTCCCACTTGATCTGTGGGCGCATCGTGCGTCACATGGCGGCCGTCGCCGCGAAGGAGGGGCCGTGCCGGAATCCACGATCCACGCCAACGAAAGCCAGTACCCCTGGGAGCTTGATCCCTGGGACGAGCACCGCGCCGCCAGGATCCGTGTGCGGACGTTCGTCAGCGCCGGACGCACGCCGAGCGCCGGCATCAGCATGGGAGTCTTCGAGCTGCCGCCCGGGGCGCTGCTCGACCCGCATCACCACCATCCTCGCGAGGTCTACTACGTGGTCGACGGTGAGGCCGAGGTCCATCTCGACGGCGAGTGGAGGCCGCTGCGCAAGGGCGACGTCGTCTACTTGCCCGGCGACGCCGTCCACGGGGCCCGCAACCGCGGCGAGGTGACCTGCACGGTCGTCTGGGCCTTCCCTGCCGACTGCTACGACGAGGTCGAGTACTTCAGTGACTGATGTCCGCGCTGCGTCGTCGGCGGCCGACGACGAAGCCCGCTACCGCGGCCGGAGCATGTGGCTCGACCTGCTCGACGAGCCCCTCGCGCCGCGACCGGCTCTGCCGGGGCCGACCGACGTCGACGTCGCCATCGTCGGCGCCGGCTACACCGGCCTGTGGACGGCCTACTATCTGGCACAGGCCGACCCGCACCTGCGCATCGTCGTGCTCGAGAAGGAGATCGCCGGCTTCGGCGCCTCGGGGCGCAACGCCGGCTGGGTGTCGCCCTGGTTCCCGGCCTCGCTCGAGGCGATCGCCGGGGCGCACGGCCGTGAGAAGGCCGTCGCCATGCAGCGCGCGGTGTTCGACACCGTCGACGAGGTCGGGCAGGTCGCCGCGGCCGAGGGTATCGAGGCGCGGTACCACAGGGGCGGGGTGCTGACGCTGGCGACCGCCCCCGAGCAGTTCGCTCGCGTGCGCGAGGAGCCGGAGCACTACCACCGCTGGGGAGTGCGCGACGACGAGATCATGTGGCTCGACGCGGCGGCGGTTCACGAGCGCATCGCCGTCGCCGGCTGCTTGGGTGGCGCGTACCTCACGCGCTGTGCGTGTCTTGACCCGGCGCGCCTCGCGCGCGGCCTGGCGCGCGTCGTGGAGAAGCTCGGCGTGACGATCCACGAGCGCACACCTGTTCTGGGCATCGAGGACGGTCGTGTGATGACCGCGGCCGGCGACGTGCGCGCCGGGGTGGTCGTGCGTGCGACCGAGGGCTTCACGCCCGACCTGCCCGGCGCCCGGCGCGAACTCATCCCCGTCTACTCGCTGGCGATCGCCACCGAGCCGCTGCCGGCCGGCTTCTGGGACGAAGTCGGCTGGGGCGGCTACGAGACGTTCACCGACGGCCGCCACCTCTACGTCTGCGCGATGCGCACCGACGACGACCGCATCGTGATCGGCGGCCGCGGGGCGCCCTACCACTTCGGCTCGCGTGTGCGCGACGCGTACGAGCAGGTGCCGCGCGTGCACGCCGCCCAGGAGACGGCGCTCAAGCAGCTCTTCCCGGCGGCACGCGACGCCAAGGTGACGCATCGCTGGGGCGGCGCTCTCGGCGTGCCGCGCGACTGGTTCCCCTCGGTCGGCTTCGACAGGACGCGCGGGTACGCGTGGGCCGGCGGGTACGTCGGCGACGGCGTCGCCGCCGCCAACCTCGCCGGCCGCACGCTCGCCGACCTGATCGCCGGCCGCGACAGCCCGCTGACCGCCCTGCCGTGGGTCGACCACCGGTCGCGTCGCTGGGAGCCCGAGCCGCTGCGCTGGCTCGGTGTGCGCGGCTCGCTGGCCGTGTTCGCCAGCGCCGACCGCGTGGAGCGGCGCACCGGGAGGCCGGCGCGCCGCGCGGCGCTCATGCGCCGGGTGCTCCCGCTGTGAACGCCGGCTCTGCGCGCGAGCGCGTGCCGTGTGTGAGAGGACTGGTGGACCGCAGGGGAGTCGGACCGGTAGCCTCCGCTGCGACGGTCGCCGGAAGGCACATCCGGAAGGAGGCACGATGCCGATGATCGATGACTCGGTCACGCCGCCGAAGGTCACGCCAGTGGGCTTCGGTGCGCTCGACCCTGAGTCCCTGCAGCGTCTCCACCAGGCCGGTCTGACCGTGCTCGAACGCGTCGGCATCGACGTTCACGACGAGCCGGCCCTGAGGCAGCTCGCGAAGGCCGGCGCCAGGGTCGACGGCGTTCGGGTCCGGTTTCCCGCAGAGCTGGTCGAGCAGGCCGTCGCCACGGCCCCCGGCAGCTTCCCGCTGCCGGGGCGCGCCGGCGACGGCTCCCTCGACCGCACCGTCGCGCCGGGCAGCGGCCTGTTCGGCAACGGGACCGACTGCCTGTACTTCCGCGACACGGCCAGCGGCGAGCGCCGCCGCGCCGTGCTCGACGACGTGGTGGCGACCGCCGCCGCCTGCGAGCAGCTCGAGAACCTCGACTTCGTCATGTCCGGCGTGCTGCCGGCCGACGCGCCGCTCGAGCGCATCGATCTGGCCCAGTTCGCGGCCCTGCTCAAGGGCACGCGCAAGCCGCTGGTGATCGCCCCGGCGACGGCCGGAGAGACGGTGCCGGCCATGCTCGAGATGGCCGAGCTGGCCGGCCGTCGCGACAGCTTCGCCGTCCTCGGCATGTCGAACCCGCCGCTGATGCTCGATGCAGCCTGTCTGGGCAAGGCGCGCGCCTGCGGCGCCGGCGGGGTGCCGTTCATCTGCGGACCCGCCGACCAGTTGGGAACGACGGCGCCGGTCTCGGTCGCCGGCGCCGTGACCCTCGGACATGCCGAGACCCTGGCGGCACTCGTGGTCCACCAGTTGAGCGCGCCGGGGGCGCCGTTCGTCTACGGTGTCGGCGCCGGCGGCCCCTTCGACATGCGGACCTTGGTCGATGTCTGGGTGTCGGCTGAAGGCGCGCTCGCCGGCGCGGCGTCGGTGCAGCTGGCCGCCGCCCTGGGCCTGCCGACCTGGGACTACGCCGGTTGCGGCGACGCCAAGACCCTCGATGGCCAGCTCTGGGTCGAGCTTTCGGTGACCACCGTCATCGCCTGCCAGAACGGCGCCAGCATGTACCACGACGTGGGCGAGTACGAGGCCGGTGTGCAGAACTCGATCGAGACCCTGGTACTGGGCGACACGCTCATCGGGCTCGGACGCCGGCTGCTGGCCGGCATCACCGTCGACGACGAGACCCTGCAGCTCGACGACATCGAGGCCGTCGGCCCCGGCGGCAGCTTCCTGGGCCGGCCCTACACGCGCCGTCACCACCGTGACGTGTGGCGCTCGCCGCTGTTCGACACGACGCTGTACGAGCACTGGGTCGAGGCGGGCAGCTCGACGCTGGAGGAGCGCCTGCGCGAGGCGGCGCTCGACCTCGTCGAGCGCCGCGAACCGGTGCTGGACGACGTGGTCGCGGCGCGCCTCGACACCTACTGGCGGCAGGCCCAGCTGTAGCGCCGAACTGGGTGGTTGACCGGCCAGGACCCTTGCCTGTCGGTGTGTGGTTGTCCAAGACCATGAACCGGAGGAGGGCCCTCATGGCTCAGCGTCACGCGAGGCTCAACGTCGTCGGTCGGCGGCTGCTCTGCCGGCGCGTCTCGACGGGCGGGTTCGTCAGCTCCCCTGCCCGGTGTCGATCGCGCTCACCTCGCCCTTCGCCTTGATCTCTATCTGCTGCGGCCTGACCTCCGCGGCCTTGGGCACGCGCACCTCGACGACGCCGTCTTCGTAGGTCGCCTCGATCGCGTCTCGCTTCACGCTGCGGGGCAGCGAGATGCTGCGCTGGAACGATCCGTAGTGCCACTCCGTGCTCTGGTACTGCTCCCCTTCGAGCGGCTCTTCCTGATGCCGTTCGCCCTTGATCGTGAGCACATCGTCTTCGAGCTCGATGTGCACGTCCTCGAGCTTCATGCCGGCGAGCTCCGCCTTCAGCACGAAGGCCTTGGGCGTGTCGATGATATCGACGGCCGGCATCCAGCTGCGCTCGATGGCGGAGCCGAACATGCGGTAGAGACGCTGCAGACTCGCTGCATCCTGGAACGGTTCCCACCTGACGACTGGCATGTCAGATCCTCCTTCTCGTCTGTTCTTTGCTTGTCGGTGGTCGCGACGGTCCTGGCGCTTCATAGCAAAAGCCCGCCGCAGTCTGGGAGGTTGCTGACAAGCCAGCCGTGCTAAGACGTGCCTACCTTGCCGCTCCTCGGCGCGTCACGCCAAGCCCAAGAGTGATCCTGCTTGCCGTGCCACGTCTCGCCATGCCCAGCATGTGCGACGGGCACCTCAAGTGTACCCCCAAGCCGCAAGAAGACACCGTTGGCCGGGACGAAGGTGCTTCACGTCTGAGACGTGCCCCGTCGTACCTCTTGCCCTGGTCGCGCCTGAAGTCGGCATGCGCCTCGCGGCTCAGCCGGGCGTTGCCTCGGGATGCGAGGTTGCTGACCAGACTCCTCAGCGGCTGGCGGCGACCCCACAGGTCGCGCCCCACCCGTCCCGCGATCCGGGGCATGGAGTAGAAGTCCCGATTGCACGCGTCCACTTCGTCGATGCTGTCGTCCATCGAGAGGTGCTTGTACCGAGCCACGGGGAATCCCAGCGTGTAGTGCACCCAGTCCTCCGGGAACTCGTTGAGGACGATGCGGTCCTCGGCGTTCATCTGGTCCCACAGGCGCGTGCCGGGCAGCGGTGTCAGGAACAGCGCGTTGAGCATGTCCACGCCATACTGGCTGGCCGCCTCGGCGATGCGCCTGCCGATGCCCGGTTCGTCTATGTCCAGGCCGATGATGAAGGAGCCGACGACCAGGATCTTGTGCCGCTGGATGCGCCGCACGGAGGCGCGGAAGTCGCGGCCCTCCAAGAAGGTTGAACTTCTTGCCGAGCTCCCGAAGCCCCTCCGGCGTCGGGGACTCGAAGCCGATGAAGACGCCCCTGCACCCGGCCTCTCGCGGCCAACGCCAGCAGTTCCTCGTCGTCGGCGAAGTTGATCGTGACCTGGGCGATCCATTGCTTTCGCAGGTCCGCCTCTGCCATGGCGCGGAACAGCTCCTTGGCGCGGGCGACATGCTCGGGCCGCGTGCCGATGAGGTTGTCGTCCACCACCAGCACGCCCTTTTCGCGGATCAGGCTGGAACTCCCGCACGACATCGGCGATGGGCCGCTGCCGGTAGTGGGTTCCGTTGAACGCCGTCACGCTGCAGAAGCTGCAGTTCAGCGGGCAGCCGCGCGTGGTCTGGATGGCGCCGAAGGCGTAGCCCGTCGGCAGCAGATCGTGCCGCGCCGGCGGGACCTCGTTCATCTCGGCGCGCCCGCCGTCATAGCGGCGCTGCAGGCTGCCGTGCCGGACGTCGTCCAGGACCTGCGGCCAGACGCTCTCGCTTCCCCGGTGACCACCGCAGTCCACGCGCTCCATGACTTCGTCTAGCGCACATGGTGGCGTGAATGCCGCCCATGACGACCGGCACGCCGAGGCGCCGGAAGTGAGCGGCCACTTCGTAGGCGCGGTTCGCCTGCGAGGTGAAGGCGGTGATGCCGACGAGGTCCGGACGAGGCATGGCCGCATAGTCGGGCGCGCCGAGGTTCTCGTCGACGATCGTGATCTCCCACTCCGGCGGGGTCAGGCCCGCGAGGACCATGAGGCTGAGTGGCTTCCACACGCGGTAGCGGTTCCAGCGGTTCTCCTTGACCTGGACGATGCTCACGAGCGGGTTGGATGGGTTGATCAGACACAGTCGCATGGCGTTCTCGCGCTGATCACCGGACACGTGCGTCTCGTCCTCTCTGCCACGGGATGGCCTCTCCACAGTCGATGCGATGATACAAGGCTCCGGGAATGTGCCAAGTCCCGCCTGATCTGAGCCATGCCGGGCATCGCCGCCGGCGAACTGCTATAGTGCTCAGAGACGGGTCGAGTGGGCCCGCAGAATTGCGACGTGACACACCGCATTTCTCCGCGGAAGTCACGTCGTTTTGTTTTGCCCCACAGGGCGAGAGGATTGATTCTCATGGCACAAGGCAAGGTCAAGTGGTTCAGCGCCGACAAGGGCTACGGGTTCATCGAGCACGACGGCGGCGAGGACCTGTTCGTCCACTTCTCGGAGATCCAGAGCGAGGGCTTCAAGTCGCTCGACGAGGGTCAGACCGTGTCGTTCGAGTCGGGCACCGGCAAGAACAACAAGCCGCAGGCGACCAACGTGCGGGTGATGTCGTAACAGCCGGGACGACTGCGTAGCGTGATCTGGAGACCGGGCGGCTCGCAGAGCCGCCCGGTCTCTTACCAAGGGACGGAGCCAGCGCCGACGTCATGACGTGACATCTCGCTCGGTCCTGTCGTTGGAGGCGCGTAGCGCGTCGGCAGATCGACGTCCGTCCAAGACGCACTTGCTGTTGTCTGCGGCCCTGCCCAGACTAGGGCCCCGCGAGCTGGGTATATGCCCCGTCATGAAGAAGACGCGCATCCTCGTCCTCGGCGCCGGGCTTCGGCGGCCTCGAGCTCAGCACGATGCTCTCCGAGGCGCTCGGCGACGACGTCGACGTGACGCTGATCGACAAGAACGACGCGTTCGTCTTCGGCTTCTCGAAGCTCGACGTGATGTTCGGCCGCACGACGCCTCGACGCGGTCGCGGCTGCCCTACGCGCGACTTCGCGAAGCCCGGCGTGCGGTTCCTGCAGGAGACGGTCACCGCGATCGATCCCGAGGCGCGGCGCGTGACCACCGACGCGGCGTCCACGAGGCCGACGTCCTCGTCGTCGCGCTCGGCGCCGACTACGACCTCGACGCCACGCCCGGGCCTCGCGGAGGGCGGCAACGAGTTCTACTCGCGTCGCGGGCGCCGAGCGGCTCGCGGGGATGCATGCCCGACGTTCACGAAGGGCCACGCGATCATCGGCGTCTGCGGCGCGCCGTTCAAGTGCCCGCCGGCGCCGAGCGAGTGCGCGCTGCTGCTGCACGACGACCTCGTCGGCGCGCGGCGTGCGCGAGCGACTGCGAGATCTCCGTTCGTGATGCCGCTTCGGCACGCCCGGTCCCGCCGTCACCCGAGACCTCGGCGGCGCTCCTCGACGGCGTTCGCCGAGCGCGACATCGAGTTCGTCCCCGGCCGCCGGGTCAGCTCGCTCGACCCGGCGCGCAGCGTCGCCGTGCTCGACGACGGCAGCGAGATGCCGTTCGACCTCTTCCTCGGCGTGCCCAAGCACCGGGCGCCGGACGTCGTCGCTCGAGAGCGGCATGGCGCGAGGACGGCTACATCCCGGTCGACTCGCGCGACGCTCGAGACGCGGTTCCCGGGCGTCTACGCCGTCGGCGACGTCGCCACGGTCGGCGTGCCGAAGGCCGGCGTGTTCGCCGAGGGCGCGGCCCGGGTCGTCGCCGCGTCGCTGATCGCCGCGCTCGCGCGGCGGCGAGGCAGCCCGAGCGCCTACGACGGGCGCGGCTCGTGCTACATCGAGTTCGGCGCGCGGCCGCGTCGGCCGCGTCGACGTCGACTTCTTCTCGGGCCCGAAGCCGACGGGCACCTTCAACGAGCCGTCGGCCGCGCTCGTCGCCGAGAAGGAGCACTTCGGCTCGAGCCGCCGCGCCCGCTGGTTCGGCCGCTGACGCTCGCGCGGCGCCCTCACGACAGCCCCGCATCGCAAGACCATCACCGTCGCCGTCGTCAAAGTCGCTCCAGGCGAGCCCCAGCCAGTCTCATCTGGGCGCACGGACGTGGGTCGCACTGAGTGTCAGTCCCGGTCCGTTGGGATCCCCGACTTGACCAGGGAACGAACGTCGGCGAGCGGATCCGTAACGGCGAGGGATCGGAGCGGGCGTAGACTGGCGGCGCAGAAGCGACGCAGCTGCGGTCTCAGGAGGATCACTGTGTCGTTCTCACTTGAGAGACTGTTCGTGGACGTCTTCGCTCCCCAGGCGGGCGACGTCGTGACGATCATGTACGACCTGCCACGCGGCGAGATCCACGACACCCGGGAAGGCGGGCAGAGAGAGAAGGCAAGGGGGGCGCGGGGAGATCGCACGGTTCTCCGGGAAGTACAGTCTCTCGCTCGGCCCTGTCGTCACGTATGAGGCCACAGGGGCGCATAACGGCGAGTTGCCGGAGTATGGCCTGCGCCACGGAGACAGGATCCGCCTCGAAGACGTCGCCGGAGACTCCAGCATCGTCATCTCGATGCCCCAGTTCTCGGCTTCGGCGCCCCTCATCGTCTTCACCAAGAAGTACGAGAACCTGCGCGTGGCGAGTCTGCCGACGGTCACCAAAGCGATGCAGGAGACAGGGTTGTCCGCTGACTACGGCAAGATCGCCGAGTCCTGCGCTCACCTGGCACCGCTCTTCGACCGGGCCGACGGTATCGACGTGGTGTTCTCCACCGGGGACACCTGCTATTTCGATGTGTCCGAGCACAGGCCCGCCATCCAGGACGACGGTCGCTTGCACCCGGGTGCAGGTCCCGGCGCCTTTCGCTTCAGGAATCTCCCCTCCGGGGAGGTGTGCGTGGTCCCCAATGAGGGTCCTCACAGCAGAACAGCGGGTGAGATCCCTGTGAGCTATGGCGACGAGATCGCTGTCTTCGTGGTACGCGGCAATCAGATCATCGACGTTCGCGGCGACGGCCCGGCGGCGGCCGAGAAGCGGCGGCAGTTCGGAGGCGACAGAGCGTTGCGCAATATCGCCGAGGTGGCGATCGGCTGCAACGACAGGGCCGCCGTCACCGGGAATGTGCTGGAAGACGAGAAGGCAGGGTTCCACTGGGCATATGGGCGAAGCGACCACCTTGGGGAGCGGTGGGCCCGAAGGACTTCAATACGCCTGAAAGAGCGCTCCACCAGGACGTCGTCTACGCCAAGGGAAACCCCATCGTCTGCCGGCGACTGGACTTCGTCTTCCCGGACGGAACGAGGCGCACCGTCATTCGCCACTGTGTCCTCGGAATCAACGACGCAGACTGAACGCGGTCGACCAAAGGAGGCGAAGCCGATGGAAGGCCTCACCCGCGCCCCCGACGCCGAGTTCTTCTACGGACTGTACGACGGTGCGTTCAAGCCTCAACTCGTGCGGATCGCGGTCCTGCTCGACGTCTTCACACGCCTGTCCGGGGGACCACTCGACGCTACGGATCTGGGCGCGGCGACAGGTGCGAGCACCGAAGGGATCGAGAGGCTTGCCGACTACCTCGTCGCGATCGGCTTGCTCGGCAAGTCGCAGCGGCACTACTCGCTCACGTCGTCTGCTCACACGTTCCTCGTGCGCACCAGCAAGGCATACGCGGGTGATGTGCTCCTCGGCTTCACGGACCCCGACTTCTCGGAGCGGGTGATGGGGAGTCTCAGGTCGGGACAGCCGACAGCCCTGCTCGAGCGCTTCGACCAGGACGCGTGGGTCGAGAGCTATCGGACCTCGCGTATCGCCAGCAGCCTGGACATGTGGAAGGCCGCCGGGATCGCGCCGACAGGGCACTCGGAGCTGAAGATCCTTGATCTGCATGCGGCTGCGGCATCAAGAGCCTGTGCCTTGCGCGGGAGGAGCGTTCGGTCAGAGTCGTCTGCGTGGACCAGCCCGAGGTGCTCGCCGTCACGCGGGATCTGGCCGAGAGAATGGGCGTTGCCGAGCGCGTCGAGCTCGCACCCGGAGACCTGCTCTGTGTCGGCTTGGGCGAAGGCATCTACGACGCGTGTCTGGCCGGACAGATCACCCACTATCTGACGGAAGCGCAGACCAGGGACCTCTTCAGTCGAGTCAACGCGGCCCTTGTCATGGGCGGCCGGTTCGTCATCGATGTGCCCATGGGCGGGTCCCAGACCGACGAAACGGCCGCCTTCCTCTCCCTTGTGCTTTGGGCCAACTCGGGTGGTACCGCCTACACCTTCGAGGAGTATCGCGACCTGTTGCGGGAAGGCGGCTTCACCAGGGTCCGGAGAGCCGGAGAGCGGTTGATCGTCGCCGAAGGAGGCCGACATGCCAGGTAGTCTGAACTACATCCTCCCGGAGCCGATCAGTCCGGAGAACGAGGCGGTCCTCCTCGACCTCTTGAAGAGGAAGATGACCGTCTGCCTGGACCTGGCGGTGGATCTTCTGCGCGCCATGGAGCAGCGCTTTGGTCCTGACGCCCGTGAGGTGATCCGCGAGATGGCCGACAACCAGGACTTCGACATCCGCGAAGAAGTGGAGGAGCCGGAGGCGGACCTTCACAGCTTCTGCGCGATGATCGATCAGGTCGCCGCCGGCTCTCACCGCTGGGAGCGTGTCGTCGAGGAGCCCGGCCGGATCGGCTACCGCTTCACACGGTGCATGTATGCCGAGATCCTCCGGGAGCTGGAGGAGCCCGCGCTCGGCATGGTGATGTGCGCACGCGACGGTCCGTGGGTGAAGGCCTTCAACCCCGGCCTGGGCTTTCACAGGACCAAGACCCTCATGGATAGCGACGACGCGTGCGACCACGTCTTCTGCGTGGAGCGATAGGCGTGCCGTCGAGCTCGCGCAGCGGCACGGGCAGGCAGACTGGCTACCTGTCCCCCTCAACGCGGTCAAGGAAAGCGGACAGCACCTCCAGGTAGCGCTCGGTCTCCTCGAGGTGCGGGAAGTGGCCGCTGTCCTCGAAGATGACCCATTCGGAACCGGGTATGCCGCGATGCACCGTCTCCATGACATCGGGGGTCGCCTCGTCGTAGCGACCCCCGATTACCAGCGAGGGCACGCGGATCTCGCCAAGCCGGTCGACGACGTCCCAGTCCTTGAGCGGGCCAGTCACGCACCATTCACTCGGGCCCCACATGGCCAGGAAGGCTTCATCTCCCGGCTTGCCGGCTATGCGATCCAGACACTCTGGGTACCGGTCGATGCGGCGGCTACCGTAGCGGCGAGAGAAGACCCGGCATGCCTCCTCATACTCAGAGGAGTCGGTCGTGCCTGCCGCTTCGTGCTCCAGGATCGTCTGCTGCAGGTCAGCCGGGAGTTCGGAGACCAGGCGGCGCATCTCGGTCGCCCACTGAGGCACGCTGGCCCCCGTGTCCGCGACTATCAGACTGGCCAGACCCGCCGGCTTGGTCGGCGTTCTTCCATCGCCAGCATGCCTCCCCACGAATGACCGAGGACGTGCACGCGGTCCAGCGCCGAGGACGCGGCGAACGACGGCGAGCTCCTCCAGGTCGAGGGCTACCGTGTAGATCGATCGGTCTGCCGGGATGTCCGAGTTGCCGCAACCCAGTTGGTCGTAGAAGACGACCTGGCGTCCGGCAGCTGCGAGCGCCTCCAGCGGCTCGAAGGAGTCCCACGAGATCCGGGACCACCGTGCAGACAGAGCAGTGGCGACTTCCCCGGCTCCTCCGGTGTGCCCACGACCCGGTACCAGGTCCTGTACCCGCGGAACGGTACGAAGCCTTCCTCGATGGTGACTCGCGTGGACATCGCGCCTCTCCCCCGGACTTCGACAGCAGCCGAGACCGCCCGCTCTGGTCTGCCTCTCATGAGTCTCGAATCGTGAGACGTGTACTCCCAGGCGTCGAGGAGGTCAAGCGTTTGGGGACGGCGCGGGGAATGGCGACGTTGTTGCGCGGAGAGCTCAGCAAGCACAACACCCCTGCAGGTCAATCGTGGACCGCAGGGGAGTCGAGCCCCTGAGCTCCGCCGCGCAGACGCGCGGCGATCGACTTCCTCAGGCGGCGTCGGGACTCATTGCCAGGCGTGCGTCGCGGCAGTGTATGCAGCGGCACTCGCGGAGATGGTGCCAGCCGAGGCGCGTCTCCAGCTCCGTGCCGTCCAGCAAGCTGCTCCGTACGTCGAGGTGCGTGCCCGTGTCCCCCTGAGTCCCGTTGCGGCGCCAGACGGTCAGGATCGCGTCCAGCGTGGGCGTGTAGAGCAGATGATCCTCGCGCCACGCGAACAGGCCGGCTTCTCGCACCTGGCCGAAGCTGAGTGAGACCAGCATCTCGGCCTCCAATTGGCTGGGGTGCAAGTAGAGGGCCCTCGTGTGCTTGCGCCGATTGGCAGAAACGGCGTGCTCTTGCGGAGAGGCGAGCGGCGCCGCTTTCGACCGGCGCCCTGGAAGCCTGCGAGATCCTCCGTGAGGACGCAGGCCATACTCAAGGCCTACTTCGAGTCTGCCCCCGGGTGTCATCGGCAAACGGTTGTGTCGAGCACGCCCTGTCGAGGGGCGCCGCGTTCAGGCGCAGCGCCAGATGACGACCAGTGCCACGTCGTCGTTCAGGCGGCCACCATTGGCCGCCTCGACATCAGGCGAGCAACGCGTCCACCCCCGCGCTCGTCGATCGGGCGCAGGTCGCGCAGCCGTGCCACGAGCCCGTGCTCTCCGAAGCGGTCGTCCGATTCCGGCGCCGCGCGACCCTCGACCAGCCCATCGGTGTAGAACACGAGCGACCAGGGGGCCGTGAGCGTGACGATGACGGGCTCCCAGCGTTCTTCGCCGCCCACGCCCATCGGGAGCGAAGGAGGAGCAGCCAGCGGCGCGACCTCTGGCTCAGCAGCAGCGGAGGCGGGTGGGCGATGTTGAGGACGTGCAGACGATCCCCGTCGCCGACACGGTCGATCCATGCCAGACACGCGGTGGCGAAGGCCTCCTCGGTGCGGCGCTCGCGGATCATGGTCGCGTCGAGGGTCGCCCTGATGGTGGCGCGGTCGGCGCCGCTCGCGACGAGCCCATGCCAGGTCGCGCGGAGCGTGGCCCCGAGGGCCGCCGAGGTAGGGCCGTGCCCGCTGACGTCGCCGATGATGAGGGCCAGGCCCTTGCGGGGCAGGTCCATGACGTCGAGAAAGTCGCCGCCGAGCCGCAGCCGTCCCTCGCTCGGCCGGTAGCGCGTGACGACGTCCAGGTCGGACCTCTGGGCAAGCGTCGGGGGACGAGCTGAAGCTCGAGCGCCTCGTGCAGGCGGGCGACCTCTTCTTGCGCCTGTTGAGCGGTGAGCGCCTCGGCCAGGCGACGGCCGCCGCGCGGCGCTTCGTCGCCTGCTCCCGCAAGGCCTCGGAGAGGAACGCCGAAAGGAGCGCGGTCGCCAGCCAGATCGCGGTCGACACCAGCGTCGGCTGCAGCTCGCCGCGTGCGCCGAAGCTAGCGACCGTAGCGTAGTAGATGACTGCGCCGACGAGCACCACGGCGCTGCCCACGTAGGCGCCCCCCACGGCGCCAGCGACCACAGCGGTCAGGGCCATCAGCGACCCGGGATGCCGAGGATGTGCTTAGTCTCCTCCACGGCTCCAAGGATCGTGAGGAAGGTCGGCCTCGACGGCCACGGCGATGAGGAACACGGCCAGCGGGTGAGAGCTCGGTCCGCGGGCCACGGCGGCGATGGCCGCGCGGACCACCCGGGAGTCGGGCACAGGGCCCGGCAGCCCGGCCTGATTCGGGGCAAGGGACGCGCTGTCACGCTCTGGGGGCCTGGGAGGAGAAGCCATGCCCGGAGACCTCGTCGCAGGGACGGCGGCGCACCGGGACGGGGACGCCGTGCGGGACGCCGCGCACAACATCGGGAGCCGAAGCTCCCGTGAGGCATCACGATACTGCGCTCTTCAGGAAGGGCGCAAGCGCTGCGGGTCCTGACGTGGCGGGACCCGACTGCAGCGCACCCGAGGGACCGACTGGCGCCGCGAATGCCGTTCGGGAAGACGACCGTGAGCCGCGGCCGGGTCGGCGACGCCCATCGTGTGACCGCCACGCCGTTTCGCTGCCAAGTCGCGTGGGAATCTCCGGACATCGGCATGTCGTCGGCCAACCCGAGCGCCGGCTTCGGGAAGGGGCATCATGAACACGCCGCGCGCGGAGATCTCGATGATCCCGACTCCAGTGCTCAGGTCCGAGGGTGAGTCGCTCGAGCGCATGTGGGGCGTCTCGATGTGCCACCACTGTGGCGCGACGATCGTCCTCGGCGACAGCCTCGGCCGCAGCAGCGCAAGCCTGTGTGTGTCTTGTCGGGCGCTGCCTGCTGCCTCGCCCGTCATGGCCCCGATCAGGCTGCGGCTCGACGGCGGTGGCGTCCGCGGATCCTCCGCAACGCCGACGGTGATCGGTGCTCGCGAACGTGAGGCCGCGTGAGCGACGGCGCACGGTGCGTGAGACCCTCTCCGCCGACCACGTCACCATTCTCGATCTCGAGGGTGAGATCGACATCTTCACAGCGACCGAGTTCAAGGAGGCGCTGCTGCAGTCACTCGCTGGCGGCGCGCGCCGCGTCGTCGTGGACGCTACCAAGGTGACGTTCATGGACTCCTCGGGCTTGAGCGTCCTCATCGTCGCCGAGCGACGGCTGCGACGGCTCGGCGGTTCGTTGGCCGTCGCCTGCAGCCACAACGTCGAGCGGCTCCTGCGGGTAGCCGGCCTCGACGCCCTTTTCACTCTCACTGCGGACCGCGACAGAGCGCTGCGGATACTCCTCGATGATCCTGGCTCGTCCACCGCGGTTGCGCCGAAAGCGTCATAGCCTCGAGTTCGATCCCGCCAGCGTCGCAGCGGCCCTTCCCGCCGAGGAGCACGCGGTCGCAGTCGTCATCTTGGCGAGAAGGCGTCAGCGGCACTGTCTTGCCGTGAGACAGGTCGCGCCGCCGCGATGACGAACGGCGCCTGAGGTGCGACGCCGTTTGGGTGGGCCGACGCCTCGCCGACAGGACGCCCCATCACGCCCCATCACGCTTGCCCACGGCCGAGCACCTGATCCTCGCAGACACGACCTCCGGCCTGGGCATCTCCATGCCCAACCAACCGTCGGAGATGCCCGAGTCCTCGAAGGGTTGCCGGCTGGCGGCTACAACGGCTACGCGTTCCCGCCCCAAGGCTGGATGGCGTTCCTCGAGGCGTACTTGGCGGCTCATGGCAAGCGTTCATCGTGGCGGGTCTGACGGCGTTCCGCCGCCGCGACATCGTGCCGGGCTGAGAGGAGATGAATGGCGGGCCACAACTTGGTCGGGCCCCCGCCTCTGCAACGGCGGGAGCCCGACTTGCCGGGACGGCCGACGGTGTTCTGTAGTCTAGCGCGGCAGCGGCTGGTCGCGGTGCCGCATCCACAAGACGAGCGCGAAGACCCCTGAGACGATCAGCAGCAGAACGGAGACAAGGAAGCCGATCCAGCCGATCGAGCCGAGCCACTCCGGGCCGCTCTGCCAATAGCTGCCGTCCTGCCCGCTTGCCGAAAGCAGGAACAGACCGACCGCGGCGCCAAGCAGCACGAGCGTCGATTTCAGAGTGGGGTGCATGAGAACCTCCAATGGAAGGGGACCACGCAGTGGTCCATGCCTTTTAGGTTCTCCCTACGGTGATAGTGATAAACCTACTACGGAGGCGGTCGGGTCCCGGTCACCGGGCGTCGAAGGGCACGGGCTCGCCCGAACGGCGCTCCAGGAAGTCGTCGACGCCGGCCGCGACGGTCTCGTAGAAGCGATCCTCGCCCACGAGCCGCACGATGCCGTTGCGCTCGAGGTCCTTGTGGAGGTCGGTGGTGACCCGGGCGAAGGCCAGCTCGACGTCGTCCTCGTGCAGCTCCGCGACCAGCTCCTTGAGCATCGCCGCCGCGGTGGTGTCGACGTGCGGCACGGCGCCGGCGTGCACGAGCAGCTCGCGCACAGGCGGCGTCTGGTCGCGCACCAGCGAGCGCACGGTCTCGCGGAACCAGCGCGCGTTGGCGAAGAAGAGCTCACCGTCCACGCGCAGGATCACGAGGCCGGGGAAGGTCTCGCAATCGGGGTGATCGTCGATGCCGCGGAAGCGCAGCCGCTCGTCGTCGACGGCCCCGGGAGCCCGTCCCAGGACGGCGCTGCTGGGCCGGTAGGCGCGGTACACGAGCGCGAGCAGCGAGACGGCCACCGCGACGGCCAGCCCGATGAGGAGCCCGAACACCAGCACGCCGGCGAAGCAGAGGATGGCGAGGACGAAGTCGGTCGGGTCGCTCCGCCGCAGGCGGCGCAGTGCACGGATGTCGACCAGATGGGCGACGGCGGCGATGACGATCGCCCCCAGCACCGCCTCGGGCAGGTCGTGGAACAGCGGCATGAGGAAGAGCATCGTCACGACCAGAAAGCAGAAGAGGACGATGCTGGAGAGCTGCGTCTTCACGCCCGACGAGTCGGCCACCGCGGAGCGCGACAGACTGGCGTCGACGGTGAACCCCTGCAGGAGGCCGGCGCCGAGGTTGGACGACCCCGAGCGCGATGAGTTCCTGGTCGGCGTCGACTTCGTAGTGGCGCTTGGCGGCGAGGGCGCGCGCGCCGGCGACCGACTCGGCGAAGCAGATCAGGGCGAGAGCAAGCGCGTCGGGCAGCAGGTCGATCACGTCGGCGAGCCCGAAACTGGGGACGGTGAGGGAGGGCAGCCCGTCGGGGATCGTGCCGACGATCGCCACCCCGTGGTCCTGCAGGTCGAACACGGCGACCGCGGCGATCCCGAGCACGACGGCGACCAGCGCGGCGGGCACCTTGGGCGCGTACGCCCGCAGCCCGAAGATGACCGCCAGCGACGCGAGGCCGACGGCCAGCGTGACCAGACTGGCGTCGTCGAGCTGCCGCACCAACTCCTCGAGCTTGCCGAAGAACGTGGTGCCGCCGCCCTCGACGCCCAGGAGCTTGTCGAGCTGGCCGACGCCGATGACCAGGGCGAGGCCGGCGACGAAGCCGACGAGCACCGGGCGGGCGAAGAAGTCGGCGACGAACCCGGCGCGCGCGAGGCCGGCGGCCAGCAGCAGCCCGCCGACGAGCAGGGCGAGCAGCGCCGAGAGGGCGATGAAGCGACTGGCGTCACCGAGCGCCAGCGGCGCCACCGCGGCCGCCGAGAACGCGGCGATCGCCGAGCTCGGCCCGACCGTCAACTGCCGGCAGGTACCGAGGACCGCGTAGGCGAGCAGCGGCGCCAGCGCGGCGAACAGGCCGGTCGCGGGCGGCATGCCGGCGAGCGAAGCGTAGGCGATGCCCTCCGGTACGAGCACCGCCCACACCGCCGCCGCCGCGACCAGGTCCGGACGCAGCCAGCGCCGTTCGTACTGCGGCAGCCAGTGACGGACAGGCAGCGACGGCGGCTCCAGTCGGTACCAGTGCAAGACCCGTCTCGCCACGCCCAAGTCCTCCTTTTCGGTCACCGGCGGCGGAAGAGCGCCCCACGCGGCATTCTACGTTCTCGCGTCGCACGAGAAGCGACCGGAGTGTCAGTCAGGTCCGACGAGGAGAACGGGTCGCTGCCGGGTTCGTTCGCCGGCGCGCCGGTCCGGCCACCTCGCTGTCAGTCAGGGGTCTGTCGTCTGACGAGACAGGCGATGCCGTCGAGGATGAGGTCGAGGCCGAAGTCGAAGTCGGGGAAGGGCCTGCCGCCCGCGAACCCGCCGCCCTCGACGGTCTTGGCCAGCGCCGGGAAACGCTCGGCGTCGACGATGGTGCGGAGAAGCTCCCCAAACGCCTCGGTCGCCTGCTCGACCGCGAAGGACCCTTGCCGCGCGCCGTCGACGCGGTCGCCGCGGTGCGCGCCTGGGCGAACACGTAGCCGCTCAGCAGCAGCAGAAGCTCGATCTTCTGGTACTCGGCGATCGGGGTGCCGGACAGCGCGCGCAGGCCGAGGTCCATCCACGTGATCTGGCTCGGAGTGCCGGCCCGGTCGATGTGCCGGACCTCTTCGAGCCAGGGATGACGCTGCATGATCACGTACTGCTCGCGCGTCCAGCGGGCGATGCCGTCGCGCCAGTCGTCGACCGGGAGGTCGAAGCCCAGGCGGCGGCCGCCACGCCGTGTCGTGCATGAGGAGCAGGAGGTCGTCCTTGCTGGAGACGTACCGGTAGAGGGCCATTGTGGTGAAGCCGAGGCGCTCGGCCACGCGCTTCATCGAGACGGCTTCGAGGCCGTCGCCGTCGGCCAGCTCGATGCCGCTCTCGACGATGCGTTCCAGACTCAGCCCGAGTCGCGGCGCGCGGCCCTGCTCCTCGCGGCTCCAGAGCCGCTCCAGTCCAGACGGTGGTCTGCTGCTCATGGGGTCCTCCACGTCGGGTGTGTCGAGTATACACGGAAAGTACTTGACAACCGCAGTGTACATATATACTCCACGTGTACCACATACACATCGCGCCGGGGAACGTCGCTCTGGACCGGTGATCAGCCGTTGGGCGGCGGTACTATCTGAAGGCGTGGAGCCTACCTGGGGGTGAGGAAGATGACGGCGGCGATCTCGGTGGCGGGCCTGGTCAAGACCTTCGGCTCGCACCGGGCCCTCGACGAGCTCGACCTGACGGTCGAGAGCGGCCAGGTCCACGGCTTCCTGGGGCCGAACGGGGCCGGCAAGACGACCACGCTGCGCGTCCTGCTCGGGCTGCTGCACAAGGACGCCGGTGACGGCGTCGGTGCTGGGGCTGGACCCCTGGCGCGACGCGGCCGCGCTGCACCGCCGCCTGGCGTTCGTGCCCGGCGACGTGAGCCTGTGGCCGAACCTCACCGGCGGCGAGGTCATCGACCTGCTCGGCGCGCCTGCGCGGCGGGCTGGACCGGGCGCGCCGCGCCGAGCTGATCGAGCGGTTCCAGCTCGACCCGACGAAGAAGTGCCGCGCCTACTCCAAGGGCAACCGGCAGAAGGTCGCGCTCGTGGCGGCGTTCGCCTCCGACGTCGAGCTGTACCTGCTCGACGAGCCCACGTCGGGTCTCGACCCGCTGATGATGGCCGTCTTCCAGGACGTCGTCCGCGAGGCCATGCCGCCGGCAGCACGGTCCTGCTCTCGAGCCACATCCTCTCCGAGGTCGAGGCGCTGTGCGACCACCTGACGATCATCCGCGCGGGCCGGACCGCCGACTCGGGCGCCTTCGACGAGCTGCGCCACCTGACGCGCACCACCGTCGTCGTCGAGACCGCTCGTGCCGCTGGACGGGCTGGCCGAGCTGCCCGGCGTGCACGACGCCAGCATCGACGCACGCCGGGCCGAGTTCTCGGTCGACCACGACGACCTCAACGGCGTCATGGAGCACCTCGTCACGCTCGACATCCGCGCGCTGACGACCTCGCCGCCCACCCTCGAGGAGCTCTTCCTGCGTCACTACGAGGACGCGCCTGCCGACGGCACGAGCCGAAGAAGGGTGCGCCTGCGGTGCGGACCTGGGAGCGGCGGCATGAACGCGCTCGCCGGGACCGGCAGGCTCCTGCGGCTCGCGCTGCGGCGCGACCGGTTCGTGCTTCCCGCCTGGGTCCTCGTGCTCGCGGGCCTGCTGGCCGTTTGGACGACGCGCATGTCCGCGAACGGCCTGCCGACGCAGGCCGACGTCGTCACGCGAGACGCAGTTCATGGCGGGCAACCCGGCTTGCGCATGATCAGCCTCTCGGCCGGGGCGAGCGTCGGCGCCTACGCGATGAACCGCAGCTACGTGACCCTCGCGATCCTCGCCGCGGTGATGAGCATCGCTCGCCGTGGTGCGCCACACGCGCCAGAACGAGGAGACGGGCCGCGCCGAGCTGCTGCGCGCCGGCGTCATCGGGCCGGCCGCGCCGCTCGTCGCCGGGGTCGCCGTCGCGCTGTGCGCGAACGCCGCGCTGGCGGCGCTTCTCGGCGCCGGCATGATCGTCAACGGGCAGCCGGCGGCGAGCTCGTTCGCCGCCGGCTGCGCGATCGCCGGCGTCGGCGTCGCCTTCACCGGCGTCGCGGCGCTCACGTCGCAGCTCTCGTCGACGGCCCGCGGCGCCAACGGGCTGGCCATGGCCGCCCTGGCGGTCGCCTTCGTCGTCGCGGCGTCGGCAACATGCTCGGGCACGTCGACGCGAGCGGGACTGGTCGCCTACAGCCGCCTGGCCGACCTGGCTCTCGCCGATCGGCTGGGGCTACGAGATGCGCCCCTTCGGCGGCGACCGCTGGTGGCTCGCTCGCCCTGTCCGTCGGCTTCGCCGCCGCCCTGATCGCCGCCGCCGCCCGCTACGCGGCGCGGCGCGACCTCGGCCGCGGCGTGCTGCCCGTGCAGACCGGCCGCGGCGAGGCGCCGCGCGCGCCTCCTGCGGCCCGTTCGGCCTCGCCTGGCGCCTGCAGCGGACCGTCCTTCTTCTGGCTGGCTCGCCGGCATGATCGGCTTCGGCCTGATCTTCGGCTCGGTCAGCGACAGCGTGCGCACGGCCGAGGGCGGCATGCGCGACTGGTACGAGAAGCATGTCGGGCAGCGACGTGATGCTCGACGCCTGGTTCACGCTCGATGATCGAGATGGCCGGCATCATGGCCGCCATCTACGCGGTGCAGGTGCTGCTGCGCATGCGCGAGGAGGAGTCACAGCGGCCGTCTCGAGGCCGTCCTCGCGCGCGCGCGTGAGCCGGCCGCGGTGGGTGATGAGCTACGTCGCTGACGCGTCGCGCTCGGCGCGGCCGTCGCTGCTCGTCGCCTTCGCCGCTCGCGCATGGGGCTGGCCGCCGGGCTGGCGCTGGGCGACACGACGGGCCTGCCTCGCGCGAGTTCACCGCCGCGGCGCTCGCCGAGCTCCCCGCCGTCCTCGTGATCGCCGGCGCTGGTCGTCGCGGTGTTCGCCTTGCTGCCGCGCTGGGCGGCCTGGCTCTCGTGGCTGCTGCTGTCGGTCTCGGTCCTGCTGAGCCCGATGTTCGGCCCCGACTTCGGCTGCCGCAGTGGGTGCTCGACCTCTCGCCGTTCACCCACCAGAAGGCGCCGGCCGCCGCGGTCAGCGGGCCGGCGATCGTCGCCCTGGTCGCGATCGCGTCGGCGCTCGCCGCGGCGGGCCTCGCGGCCTTCCGCCGCCGCGACCTCGTGCAGGGGTGACTGCGCGGCGTGTGCTCCGGGTGACTGCGCGATCTCGGCCCGAGGCGTAGGATGGCCGCGGCGTGAGCGATCAGCCGACAGTCATCGACGCAGCCGGCACCCACCGCGAGGTCGGGAGGCAGATCGGCGAGGCCGCGCGCGACTTGGTCGCGGGCGGCCTCGCCGCCCACGAGGAGCGCTTCTTCGCGCTCGCCGGCTTCGGCTTCGCCGAAGCGGTCGAGCGCTCGCGCGAGTACCTGCGGTCCGCCGAGGACTACGTCCCGCAGGCCGTCGACCAGGTCCGCGGTCTCGCCGAGGGCGCCGACGTCCCGTTCCAGAAGCTCTTCGCCCTGAACTGCAGCGAGGAGTTCACCTGCGCGCGCCGACCGCGTGTGGCCGCGGCCGGAGCACTGCACGTCGTTCGCGGTGCTGGCCGGCGGCCGCATCGTCTCCGGCCACAACGAGGACTGGTACCCCGAACGACGTCGCCCACCTCGTCGTCCGCCGTGTCCGGCTGAGCGGCCCTGGCGCCTGGAGCGGCGCCTCCTACCTCAGCGTCGGTCCCGCCTACGACCTGCCGATCACCGGCATCACCTCGCGGGGCTTCACCTCAGCCGCCAACACGGTCTACTTCCGCGACGAGCGCGTCGGCGTGCCCGACAACTGCCTGCTGGCGACGGTGCTGCAGCAGCCGGACCTCGAGCGCGCCCGCGACCTGATCGCCGGCTCACCCCGCGCCCGCGGCTCCAACCATCTGCTCTGCGACGCGGGCGGGCGCATCTGGGACGTCGAGACCACGGCGGAGCGCTGGGCGTTCGTCGACGGTGCGCCTCTCTTCACGCACGCGAACCACTACGTCTCGCCGGAGCTCGCCCCGGACGACGCCTCCGGCTCCGAGGGCTCGCCGAAGCGTCGCGCCCGCGCCGAGGAGCTGCTCAAGGCCGGCGTCGAGGCCGGCACCGACCTCGTCGAGCTCGGCAAGGCGGTGCTCAGCGACCATGCCGAACGCGCCGTTCAGCATCTGCGCGCACTGGAACGACGACGACCCCGACGAGGACCAGAGCGTGACCACGGCGAGCATGGTGTGGGAGCCGGCGGAGGGCCGCGCCCACATCGCCTGCGGGCAGCCCTGTTCCTCCGGATACGTGACCTACCAGCTCTGAGCCGGGCGCGTGGGCGCGTTCCGCAGCAGGTCCGGCAGGCCGGGCGCCACATGACGGCCGCCGTCGATCTGTACTGGATCCCGCTCGGCGCTGGAGGCCACCTCGTCCGGCTCAACGGCAAGGTGTACGAGCGTCTCGTCGCGTGGCGCGAGCGGCGCGCCCCGCTCGACCTCTACCACGCCGCCCTCGTCGTCACGGTGCCCGAGGGCCGTTTCGCCATCGAGAGCACGCCTGTGCCCGACGCGAGCGGGCACGAACGCGGGGTCGTCGCCGGCGGATCCGTCGGGAGCCGCTGGGCCGGCGCCTTCCGCATCTTCCGCTACGAGGTACGCTGCTGGCGCGACGGCGTCATCCCCGACCTCGCCTGGGCGGTGGAGAGCCCGCGGCGGCTGACGGACGACGAGATCATGGCGCGGCGGGTGCTCGAGGTCGCGCCGCTGCTGCCGACGCCCGTCTGGGGACGCGACGAGCTGGGCACCGGCGAGATGTGGAACTCGAACTCGATCGTCGCGTGGCTGCTGGCGCGCGCCGGCTTCGACATGCCGGGCGTCGGCATGCCGAAGAACGGGCGCGCGCCGGGATGGGACGCGGGCGTTCTCGTGGCGGGGAGGCCCGGCGGGCGCTGAGCGACGGGGCGGCCGGACAGTCGCGGAGCGACGCCGCCGTCCGCCCTGCGCGCGGATGCTTCCCGGCATCAACGGGTGGTAGCCTGCTCCTCGGAGTCACCGAGAAAGGAGCGGACCCTGTGAAACGCAATCCGCAGGCGGGGGTGCGGCGCAACGCCGCCCTGCGCCTCGAGGTCTTCAGCGACGCCGACCTCGACGACATCCATCGCGGGACGCTCGAGGTGCTCGAGCGCACCGGCGTGTTCGTCGAGAGCGACGAGGCGCTCGACGTCCTCGCCGACGGCGGCTGCCGCGTCGACCGCGAGACCAAGACCGTGAGGATCCCGCCGCACGTCGTCGAGGACGCCATCCGCTGCTCGCCGAGCAGCGTGCGGCTCTGCGGGCGCGTGCCGGAGAACGACGTGGTGCTCGAAGGCGGCCGCGTCGGCTTCACCAACTTCAGCGCCGGCATCATGGTCATCGACCCGCGCACCGACGAGTACCGCACGTCGACGACCCAGGACGTCGCCGACCTGGCGCGCATGACCGACTACCTCGACGCGATCGACACGTACGAGCACGCCGTCGAGGGGCGCGACGCGCCGGAAGCGACGCTGGCGGTGCGCGACGCGGCCATCGCGCTCAAGAACACGACCAAGTGCGTCGGCACCGGCGCCATGTCCACCTACGACGTCGACGCCATCGTGCGCATGGGCGCCGCCGTCGCCGGCGGCGAGGACGAGCTGCGCGAGCGCCCGCTGGTCTACTTCTGCGAGTGCCCGGTCAGCCCGCTCAAGATCACGCGCGACGCCGCCGAGGTCATCATGGGCGCGGCGCGGCACGGCATCCCCAACAACGTCATCTCCATGGCGATGTCGGGCGCGTCGTCCCCGGTCACGCTCGCGGGCACGCTGGTCACCCACAACGCCGAGGTGCTGGCCAGCCTCACGCTGGCGCAGCTCACCGAGCGCGGGGCGCCGACCATCTACGGCTCGTCGACCACGGCCATGGACCTGCGGTTCGCGGCCGCGTCCGTCGGCTCGCCCGAGCTCGGCCTGATCAGCGCCGGCGTCGCCCAGCTGGCGCAGCGCTACCTGCTGCCGAGCTTCGTGGCCGGGTTGTAGGCGGACTCGAAGCTCAGTGACATCCAGGCCGGTCACGAGAAGACCCTGACCGCCCTCATGGCAGCGTTGGCAGGGGCCAACCTGATCTACGGGGCGGGGATGACCGAGTCGGGCGTCACCTTCGACTACGCGCAGTACGTGCTCGACAACGACATGGCGCGGATGGTCAAGCACACGGTCCTGGGGATCCCCGTCAACGACGAGACCCTGGGCCTCGACGACATCCACGCCGTCGGGTCGTTCGGCGACTTCCTGTCGCTCGACTCGACCCTGCGCCACATGCGCGAGCTCAGCCAGCCGCGGTTCATGGACCGCCGCGTGCGCGAGGACTGGGAGGCGGCGGGCGCCAGGGACGCCTACGCCGTCGCGAAGGAGGCGGCCAGGCAGATCCTGGAGGAGCACCATCCGGAGCCGCTGCCCGGCGACGTGGCGGACGCAGATCGACGCCGTCGTCAAGGAGGCGGAGGAGCGCGGTCGGGAGCAGTAGAGACCGGCGAGCGCGGGACCGCCGGCGGACCGCGGGGGAGTCGAGCCCCTGACCTCCGCCGTGCACGCGAATCAAGCAGCTTGCTGAGAGGAAGGGCGAGAAGGGCAAGAAGGCAGGGAAAGAGGCGCAGACGCAGGAAGCCGTGACGGCATCGTGAACGTCGATCCGCAGCAGACAGAAGAGACGACCGCGTACCGCTATCCGCGCGGGCTGTACCTGCACGTCCTCGTCGTGTCGCTCATCGGTGGCTTCGCGGTCATGGCGTGGTTCATCGTCTACGAGGAGCTCAACAAGCTCATCTGGGACAACGACTTCGTGGCCGGCCACGCGTGGATGTTCCCGGTCGTCTGCCTTCCGTTCTCGCTGCTTGTCGGCCTGCTGGTCAAGTACGGCAAGGCGCCAAGCAATCTCGACGGGTCCATCCTGGACAGCCTCACCGGCGACGTGACCCACCTGAACTGGCGGGACCTGCCGGTGACGGTCGCGCAGTCGCTCGCCTCGCTGCTCTCCGGCGCGGTACTCGGTCCCGAGGGCGCCATCGGCAACCTCGCCAGCAAGATCGCCGCCGCGTACTGCGACGCCCTTCGGATCCCCGCCGACCGGCGTCCCAAGCTGATCTTCGCAAGCGTCGCGTCCGGGTACAACGGGCTGCTCGAGAACCCCGTGTTCACCGCCGTGCTCGGCACGGAGGTCGCGGAGACGAAGCAGCAGGGCCTCAGCACCCTGCCCGCCGCTCTCATCGGGGGCGGCGTGGGCTACGGCGTGTTCCTCCTGTTGCACGAGACCGGGTTCGCCAACTTCCTGCATCTTCCGCAGGTGCAGAGCTTCCGCCTGCTCGACGCCGCCCTCATGATCCCGCTCGCTCTCCTTGGCCTCGTGCTCGCCATGATCACGGGGCTCTTCATGAGGGTCTCGGCGAGGTTCTTCAGCCGGCTCAAGGGCCGCATCGTGACCAGGGCGCTGGTGGCCGGAGTCGTGTTCAGCGTCGTGGGGCTGTTCGCGCCGGTCGTCATGTTCTCCGGCGAGACGCAGGTACAGACCGTCATCAAGGCGCCGCCGGCTACGGCATCGCCCGCTGCTCCTGATGGCGGTCGGCAAGCTGGCGCTGCTCTGCGTCGGGTTCAAGAGCGGCTTCCTCGGCGGGCCGACGTTCCCGCTGGTATTCGCCTCGGTGAGTGTGGCCTTGGCCCTGAACCTCCTGTTCCCGGGCATAGCGATCGCGATCCTCGTGGCCGGGATCATGAGCGGCGCCGTGTACGCCCTGTTTCGCACGCCGCTGATGGTCGTGCTGCTCACGGCCTTCATGCTGGACGCCAGCCCGGACCTCATCGCCCTGATCGTGCTGGCCGTGGCGACGGTGATGATCGCCATGCCGCCGCTGCAGCGGCGCCGGCCGCGCGGCATTAGAAAGTCGCGAGCAGATCCCGACGGCTCGCGAAACGTGATTCCCCTGCAAGAGCGGGGTGACCACAGGGGAGTCGGGCCCCTGACCTCCGCCGAACAGCGCGCCTCGAGCGCGGATCCTCACGCCCGAAGGGTTCATAGGACTCGCCCTCAGGCCGCGGCCTGCGGCCTGAGGGCGATGGTCTTTGTCCTTGGGCTCGGCGGGAGTCGCGGCTGCGCCGCCCATCCCGCCGGCCGACCTCTTTCCGCTTACGCTGCCTTGGCCTTGTAGTCGACGGCCTCGGCCTCCTGGGCCCAGGTGATGCGCGGCTCGCTGGTCACGCCGCCTTGCTCCATCGCCTGCTCAGCGACGGGTCGGCGGCGAACGCCTCGGCCTGCTGCCGAAGGGAAGTGGCTGACGATGGTGATCTCATTGGGATCGTCGAGGCCCTGGTAGAGCTCGTGGCCGGTGGCGCCGTGGCGCCTGCGGACGTCCCCGTGTTCGTCGAACGCGGACTTCCAGGTGTCGTAATCACGCACCTTGTGCTGCACGATGATGATCATGGTCGCCTCTTGGGGAAGCGGGGGCGCCGCTCCTGCCGGGAGTCGCACGCCTGACCGCAATAGTGGGTTCTACCGCACAATAGGTTTGCGCAAGCGTGCCGACGCCGTCAGGTCGCGCGCGCCCGTCCGTGGGGGGCGCCCTGATGCGTCTTCATCCACTCCTCGTGCGACGGCACGGGCTCGCCGACCACGTACAGGAAGTAGTAGGCACCCGTCTCGCCCAGAAAGCGGAACTCGGCGCGCAGCGCCGCGACCGTGGCCTCGAAGTCGGAGTGCGAGCGCAGCCAGCCGGCGAAGCCTCCCAGGCTGCGCTCGAGCCTCAGCATGGTCTCGGCGTTGGTCAGCGTCGCCTCGATCTTGCGCCGGTTGCGGATGATCCGCGCGTCGGCGGCCAGCCGCTCGACGTCGTCTCCGGTGTAGCCGGCGATCTTCTCCGGGTCGAAGCCGTCGAAAGCCTCGCGAAAGCCGGGCCACTTGGCCTCGACCACCTGCCAGCTCATGCCGGATTGAAAGACGGCCTTGGTCATGACCTCCAGGTAGTCGGCCAGCCCGGTAGGAGTGATCTGCTGCGGTGCCTGCATCGGGGGACCCCCGCGTGAGTGGTGTGACGGTCGATCGGGGTATTCCCACGGAAGGCCGCAGCGCATCGCGGCGCCGGTGGGCGACGATGAGAAGGGAGGCGGCGATGGACGCGGATCCTGCGCTGCTGCTGGAGAAGCTCGACATCACGACGACCCCGGTCGGGCTCTACGACGCGCCCGACCCGAACGTGTTCGCTCCGCTGGTGGCACCGAAGCGCGGCACCGAACCGTGCCTCTTCGTCTACTACCGGCGCTGGCAACGAGGCCAGACGCTTCATCTCACGGCGGACTCGCCCGGCTGCGAGGGGTGCGGGTGGTATCTCTTCGACCTCCCAGTGCCGGGCGATGAGCATCTCGCCTTCCTGGTCGAGGAGGAGGGCATCTGCGCCTCGCGGGCGCTGGCGGCGGAATGGATGGCGTCCTGCAAAGGCTACCGGCCGCAACATGGCCACGTGCTCGTGGGCCCGTTGCGAAGTGGTCAGGAGCAGTACCTCAGGACGATCACGTTCTTCGTGACGCCGGATCAGCTCGGCGGCCTCGTCACCGGCGTCCACTACGAGGCTTCCGTCGCAGACCCGTCACCGGTGATCGTGCCCTTCGGCTCCGGCTGCATGCAGCTGCTCACGCTCTTCGAGGACCTCGATATGCCGCAGGCGCTCATCGGCGGCCTCGACCTGTCCGCCAGGGGGCCGCTGCCGGCGGACGTTCTGGCCTTCACCGTCACGCGGCCGATGTTCGAGCGCCTCTGCCGGCTGGACGAGGCCAGCTTCCTCTTCAAGCCCTACTGGCACGACCTTCAGGCACAGCGGGCGAGACGGCGAGGGAGTGACGCCTAGGTGTACTGTGCCACGAGGTCGTCGACGCGCCGACGAGGCCGGGAAGACCCGGCGCCTGCCGGGTCCGGATGCCCCTCTACTCGGTGGCGGCGCGCCAGTAACGCCGGCCGCCGGCGAACTCGCTGAAGTAGGGCTCGAGGTAGATCGACGCCGTGCGGACGGGCGCGCCGGTGTGTGGCGAGTGGAGCATCTTCCCGTCGCCGACGTACATGCCCACGTGGTGGACGCGGCCCGACGCGCTGCGGAAGAAGACGAGGTCGCCGGGCCTCAGGGCCGAGCGAGTCCAGATCTTCTGCCCCCTCGCGCCCTGCGGCCCGGCGTCGCGGGCGATCGTCTTGCCGAGCGCCCGATGCACTGCGTAGGTCAGGCCCGAGCAGTCGAAGCCAAAGCCCGCGGTGCCGGCCCACAGGTACTGCAGGCCGGCGAACCGCCCGGCCTCCCTCACCAGTCTCGTCCCGGTGACCGTCGGCCACGGCTCGCCCGGCGCGTGGAGCGCGACGGTGGAGCGGCGAATGAAGAGGTGCGTGCCGTCGAGCGCGACGACCTCGACGGAGGTCGACGTCCAGGCGACGGCGGCGAGGCGCGTGCCGTACGAGAGCTGCAGCACGCGCCGAGTCAGCCCGGGCGTCTCCCAGAGCCAGGCGGTCCTGTGCCTCACGACGGCCGTGCGTTCGCCGGCGCTCGGCGCCATTGCCGGAGGAACACCCGTCAGCTGCCTGGTGGGGACCCAGCCTGGGTAGCCCAAGCTGCTGCGCGGCGTCGGCTGGCTGGGTACCGCGATCCTCGACCAGCCGCCCGACGTGTCGAGCAGGTACACGCGTTCTCCGTAGAGCGCCTGCGTCTCGAGCCTGCCGACGAGCCAGCGCTTCTGCGCGACCGACATGTCGGCGACCCACTTGGCGGGGTCGGCCGGGTTCGCGCCGGCCGGCCGATCGACGGGCCGCGCCACCCCCGGCCTCACCCAGAGCGTCGCGACGGAGACGGCGACCCAGCGTTCGGGGGGCGCGGAGACCTGGGTCGCAGCCCGTGCCTGCCCAGGCGCGAGGCCGCCGGCTCGCGCCTCGGTCGCATCGGCGCACTGCCCGCTCGCGATGCACGTGACGAGCACGCCCAGAACGACAAGGGCTTGCCTCAGCGGCCTCTTCACGCGCCGGACGGTCATGTCCGGAGTCTAGATGAGGCGCGACCCTCTTCGCGACAAGACCGAGGAGAAGGCGGCTGCCGGGCGAGTCGAATCCCTGACCTCCGCCGCGCAGGTTCTCAGGCACCGAACGGGCCGGCCCGGCGAGTGGCCACCAACGCTTGGCACTGTCGTCATAGGGGAATCCTCGAGACACTGGGTCGCGACGACCCGGCCACTGCTCTCGGCTCACAGCAGTTATCGAGGAGGCTCTCATGGCTACCCCCATCGGCGGGACCATGAAGACGTTCGACAAGCCGGACGAGCACGTCGACAAAGGCGGCGTGGAGATCGACGTCCTGCAGGTCGGCGACATGAAGGTGAAGCGCGCGACCTACCCGTCGGGATGGAAGTTCTCGACGCACATGGGAGCGCCGAAGTGCTACGACACGCACGTGGGCTACACCGTGTCAGGGCACCTGACCGCGGAACTCAGCGACGGGAGCCGGCTCGAGTTCGGCCCCGGGAGTGTGTTCGTCATACCGGCGGGACACGATGCCTGGGTCGTCGGCGACGAGCCCCTCGTCATGGTGCAGTTCGACGAGGGCGAGTCCGCGGCGCGCCGCTTCAACGTGGAAGGCGCGACGGCGCAGGCGGCCTGACCGCGGTTCGTCTCCGCAGCGTCCGAGCCGGCACGAAGGGCCGCGTCAAGCGGCCCTTCGTGCGCAGGGATGCGGCTGGCCCAACGCCGACCCCGCACGCGACCGAGCTGCTCAACGACGTCGTGCACCCCCGGCTTCGGTCTGGTGGCGCAAGAGGGACGCCGGCAGCGGTCGCAGGAGCGCAGCTCATGAACAAGGTCCGGGGACCGGACGCTGCGCCGGCGGGGACGGGAAGACCTTCGGATGCGCCTCCAGAATCAGCCAGCGGTCCTCCGCCCTCTTCATCACCTGGACGACGTGACCTTTGAGCGGGGTGACCGCATCGGGAGGAACGATCTCGATTCCCGCCTGCCACAGCGCCAGGCCTGGCGAGACCATGCGAATGCTGCCCCGCTCCAAGTAGGCCCAGGACCGGCCCCGCAGGTCGAGGAACGAGCGGAAGGGGCTGCGCCGATGGACGATGACGTCGGAGAAGTAGGTGGGCTTGCCCGCGTAGCGCTCGCCGGCGAGTTCCGGGGCGGCGATCCGCACGGCCGGCGAGATGCCCTGGCGCTCGAACTCCACGTAGGGCAGGCTGCAGACGAAGCAGACCTCGTTCTTGTCCTTCGCGCAGCTCTCGTAGTCGGTCTCGACCACGAGCTCGGCCTCGATCCCGAGGCGGCGCCCGACCTCTTCGGTGATCGCCCGGTACACGGGGAGCATGTTCGGTGCGAGATAGGTGCCGAAGCGCAGTCGGTTCATGGGTCGCATGCGCGCGTCTCCGCTCGCGTAGTTCGTCACGCATCCGTCTTACCCGTGTCGCTCCGGGCCAAGGAAGCGGGACTGCGGGCCGTGGGGCGGGCGATGACCGGCGTCCAGTCGCAGCACGCCGCCAAGCCTGAGCCCAGCCTTCGCAGGCTTCGCACACAGTCTGAGGAATCCGCCGGAATGTTAACACTGCGGAAGCAGGAGTAACGCGGGCCTATTCGGGCCACACTTGAATCATGGTGGCGGGGGAGGCGGGCTTGCCCGTCGGTTGGCCAAGGCGTCAGGTCTGCCGCAAGAAGCGCCGGGCGCCCAGAGGCGAGGACAAGAGGTGAGGACATGAAGACCAGAGTACAGAGAAGGCTCGCGTTACTGGCTGTCGTGCTGATTCTTTCGTCGCTCGTGTTCGCGACAGGAACCCAAGCGGCCACGCCGACCACCACACAGGATGGATGGCTGACGGCCGCCAACACGGCTGCACGCAACCAGGGCGTCGGAGCCGCGGCCGCGCCGACCACCACGAAGGATGGATGGCTGACGGCCGCCAACACGGCTGCACGCAACCAGGGCGTCGGAGCCGTGCCCGTGCCGGCTTCCGGCGCGCAGCCCGCCTCGTCCGACACGTCTTCCACCACGGCCTGGATCGCCGTCAGCTTGGTCGCCGCGGTGCTGATCGTCGGCTTCGCCGCGTGGGCACTGATGCGCCGCCGCCGCCAGGCCGGCGAACTCGCGTCGGCGGCCTACTGCGCGCAACACCCGGAGAATCCGCTGTGCAGCGCGGTCTAGACAAGAACAGCGACCGCCATCGCAGACGAGCGGTGGCAAGACCGGGGCGGGTTTGCCGCAGGGCGATCCCGCCCCTGCTCGTGCGTCTTGACGACTCCCATCGCGCCCTGACGCGGTGCCTGCCGTATGGACGCCCGGACTTGGGCCACAAGGAGCTGCGACCGCCGTCGAGCTAGCGCTCGATAGTAGCGAGCAAGCCCCGAAGGTCTTGGGCGCAGTCCTACGCCGGCAGCTCGGGGATGCGCCGCGTCAGCTCCGTCCACTCGTCGCCGACTGCCCGCCGTACGAGCTGCGCGACTCCGGCGAACGCTTCGGGCGGGAGCACCATCTGCTGGATGCGCAGCATGTTCTCGCGGTCGTCGTCGCCGATCAGCGGGAACAGCCAGGCGACGAACTCCGGCTGGCGCTCCGGGGGCATCTCTGCGGCCATGATGCCGACCGCCTTGCCCTGGTCGGGCACCGAGACGCGCTCCCCGAAGATGCGGTACAGGTGCGTGTCCTCCTTGAACAGGTGGATGTCGAGGTGGAACTTGAAGGCGGCGGCGGCTCGGGCGGTCGCCAGGGCGTCGCCCGCGGACACCGCATCGTTCAAGGCATCGAACGCCTCGTCCAAGCCGCGATGGTCCTTCTCGTAGGCCTCGGCGACCAGCGGCGCGACCGCTTCGACGGCGGGGAAGACGGCGATCTCCTCCCCGTGGGCGTGCACCACGAGCACCTCGTTGAAGTAGCGGAACCGCTCCAGTGCCGCCTCGAGCCCCGGCGTGCCGCGTGCGGCGCCGAGCGCCGCGGCGTCGATGCCCTCCATGTCCTTTCGGAATGCGTTGTGCATGGCCGTTATCGCATCGATCGGACCCGCCATGATCACCCTCCCCTGTCGTCCCGCACTGAAGTCCCTCCCCTGCCGTCGCTCGTCCCAGGGAGAGGCGGCGAGACCGGCCTCGCGAGCCGGTCTCACCAGTCGTTCGCCGCCAAACTGCGGCCGCCGCCGCGGTGCGTTCGGCGGATCATTGCCTCCCGTGTGCAGCACCGCACCTGCGGGGAGTCTCGTGTTCCGTTGGGGGTACCCGCCGAGCGCGATAGTAGTCCCGTTTCGTCCCGACGAGCCCCCAGTGCGGCCCATCGGAGCGCGCGGACTTGGGCTGCAAGGGGGCCCCAGAACGGCTTCCCTGAGGTCGTGCGGAGGCCGCATGTAACCCAAGACCCCTGCCGAAGAATGGTGGGACGCGGGGACGTCGAACTCCTGACCTCCCCAGTGCCGAGCTGAAGCGCAAACGGTGTAGGCTCGCCGCGCGTCTCTCATGACCAGCGAGAGGCGCGCAGGCCGGCTTGAAGGAGGCACGGGTCATGAGCAAGACCACACGCGGCCCATGGCCGCGAGCGGCCACGGCGCTGGCGGCGATCGCGGTGCTCACAGCCGGCCTGGCGACCGGCTGTGGTGGCGCGAGCGGTCCGACCGGGCTGCTCAAGGGCGAGGTCACGCTGGGGCCCATCACGCCGGTCGAACAGGTGGGCGGGGAGCCCAACACCCGGCCCTACGCGGCCATCATCGACGTCGCGACGCCTGACGGCGACGTCGTGGAGACGGTGGAGTCCGGCAGCGACGGCGTCTTCTCGGTGCGGCTCCCGGCGGGCAGCTACCGGCTGGTGCCGCGCTCTCCCCAGGACTCGCCGCTCCCGTACGCCGCACCCTTGGACACGACCATCGTTGCCGGCAAGACCACCGAGGTCGAGATCGCGTACGACAGCGGCATCCGCTGACGGCATCGGCGGAGGATCGCGCCGACCGGGCTCGCCCAGAGAAGGCGCGGGGCTGCGAGCCGCGACGGCGCGAATGCGGCGCCGGAGGACCTCCGCCGCCGAGGCTCGCCGCCTCTGTCTCGCTGAGCTGACTCTACCTGGTGCTAGTCGCCCGAGCGATCCGGGAGCAGCACCAAGACGATGATGGTGATCAGCGGGAAGAAGCAGGCCAAGATGCCCCAGAGGAGCCCGCTGCGACCCTTCATCCGAGCGACCGTGACGGTGAAGAAGAGGAAGAGGACCCAGGCGGCGACGATGACCAGCCACCAGAAGAACGACATCGCTGCGACGACTACTGCGACCATGCGTACCCTCCTTGAAGAGCGACCGGGCAGCCTTGTCGCCGCTCCGTCGCGTTCGGTGGTTTCGGCCCCCGGATATCAGATCGCGGAGCCGATGCCGCATGGCTCGTGGGATCACCCCGTCGCCAGCTGCGGCCAAGGGAGCCTTCCCCATCGGCGGCGTCTTCATGCGGGCGCGCCGAGCGACCGATGAGGAGTCGCCTGAGGTTCCTGGGACGCCGCGAGACGCCGGTGCGCTCGTCGCGCTGCGACGAGCCATCCGGCGGTCGGCACTGGCCCGCTTTCGACACGGTCCCTATGCTTGCGGCAGCCAATCGACAAAGGAGCGGCCATGCGTCTCGAGGGCAGAGTGGCGTTGATCACCGGCGGAAACTCGGGGATCGGCCGCGGCATCGTGCACCGTTTCGTCGACGAGGGCGCTCGCGTCGCCATCGTCGGCCGCGATGCGCGCAAGGGCGCGGCCGTGGCGGAAGAGGTGAAGCTGCGCAACGGGGCAGGCCACTTCTTCGCCGTCGACCTCGCCCGGGAGGACGCAGTGGCGGCCCTCATCGATGACGTCGTTCGGCTCTTCGGCGGCATCGACATCGTCGTCAACGCCGCCGGACTCGGCGCGATCCGCGGCGGCGTCGAGGCGGGCGACGGACCGGGGGTGCGCTGGGACAAGATGCGCGGCCCCAACGTGGATTCGGCCTACTTCGTCTCCGCCTATGCGTTGTCTCACCTGAAGCGCTCCGGCAAGGGCGCCATCGTGAACGTCTCCTCTTCCTCTGCGCTGCACGGCAACTGGGGCCTCTACTGCGTGGCCAAGTCGGCGGTCGAGGGTCTGACCCGCGCGCTGGCGGCGGAGGGCGCCCCGTACGGCATCCGCGCCAACTGCGTGAGCCCCGGCTGGGTCGCGACCGAGACAGATGAGGTGCAACACCCGTCGGGAAGCAGCGACGGCGACTGGGAGAGTCCGCCGTCGCTGCTGGGCCGCATGGCCACCCCGGCAGAGATCGCGGCGGTGGTGCTGTTCCTGGCTTCCGAGGAGGCGTCCTTCGTCACCGGTCAGACGCTGCTCGTCGACGGTGGGCTGGCGATCACCGACTACACGGCGCTGTCGTTCCTGGACCAGGTCGGAGCGAGGTTGTACTCGGGGCAGCTGTGAGGCCCGCCGCCCTCATGGGCGGCGGGCCTCCGTGAGCATCTCCCGCCGGCAGTCGATCGACCCGGATGTGAAGGAGCTGGGACGATCGGGGCCGGCTTCGGCCGGCCCGCGCGCGGCTACCGTACCGGCACGCCTTCCGGCCGGCCCTCGCCGCGACCGACGCGCGGGGCGATGTCGGCCTCGCCGGCCACCGGCTGGCGCCCCTCGACGCTCACGTTCGGCAGCCACTCGAGCCAGCGCGGCAGGTACCAGTTCCAGTCGCCCAGGAGTTCCATGCCCGCGGGCACGATGATCGTCCGTACGATGGTCGCGTCGAGGAAGATCGCGACCGCGAGGCCGAAGCCCATCTGCTGGAACGCCACCAGCTCGCCCGTCGCCATGCCGCCGAACACACAGACCATGATCGCCGCCGCTCCCGTGATGATGCTCGCGGTGCGACCGATGCCGTAGGCCACGGCCTCGCGCGTGTCGCCGGTGTGATCGAAGCGTTCCTTGATCCGGGTGAGCAGGAAGACCTGGTAGTCCATCGAGAGGCCGAAGAGCATCGCGAAGAGGAACAGCGGCACCCAGGCCTCGATGGACTCGACCTGGGTGAAGCCGAGCAGGTCGGCGCCGACGCCCATCTGGAAGACGAGCACGAGGACGCCGTAGGCAGCGGCGACGCTGAGCAGGTTCATGAGGATCGCCTTGGCCGGGATGACGAGCGAGCGGAAAGCGATCAGCAGGAGCACGAAGCTGAGGCTGAGCACCACGCCGATCGAGATCGGCAGCCAGTGGTCGAAGAAGTCGAGGTAGTCGACGACGCCGGCCGTTGTACCCGTGATGTAGACGTGTGAGGCGGTGCCGCCGCCGAAGGCGGTCGGAACGACGCTCTCGCGCAGCTGCCTGATGATGTTCTGCGTCGCCTCGCTGGCAGGGTCGCCGGCGAGGGTCGTCGAGACGACGGTGAGGCTTCCGGCCTTGTTCACGGCGACCTGCGCCGGGCCGAAGCGGCCGTCGGCCTTCAGGGCGTCCTGAAGGTCGGCGACGCCCTGCTCGACGGCGGCCGAACCCGCCTCCCCGTCGACGACGATCTGCACGGGGTTGGCCTTGCCGAGCGAGAAGTCGCGATCGAGGGTGTCCCAGCCCTGCTTGGCGTACTGGTCGTCCGGGTAGCCGGTCCCGGTCACGGCGTTGCTGCCGGTCTGCATGAACAGGATGGGTGAGGCGGCGAGCAGGAGCAGGGTCACGGCGGCCACCAGCCAGATCACGGGCCGCCGCATGATGCTGTGCGAGAGCCGCTCCCAGACGCCCTCGTGGCCCTGAGCGCGCTTGCGCGCGGCGTGACGGCCGACGAACGGCACGTGCAGGGCGTTCACGCGGTCGCCGAGCAGGCCCATCACCGCGGGCAGCAGGATGAGCGCGGCGAGGAGCGTCGTGAAGACGACGACCATCGCGCCGATCCCCATGCTGATCGTGATGTCGACCGGCACGACGACCATGCCGAACATCGCGAGGACGACCGTCATGCCGCTGAAGAAGATGGCCCGGTTGGCGGTGGCGCCCGTAGCGGCGACGGCGTCGATCTTCTCCAGGCCGCGGGCGCGCTCTTCCCGATAGCGGCTGATGATGAACAGGGTGTAGTCGATGCCGACGGCGAGGCCCAATGTGGTGACGATGTTCAGCACGAAGGTGTGCATGGGGAGGAACTGGCCGATGAGGCCGGCGAGGGCCAGCGCCAGGACGATGCTGATGATGCTGAGCACCAGCGGCATGAACGCGGCCAGCACGGCGCCGAAGACCACGACGAGCACGACGAGCGCGAGCGGGACGCCGAAGAGCTCGGCTCTCTCCATGTCGCTCCTGGCGAGCTCGTTGCCCATCCGGTTCAGGCTGGCGGTGCCCGTCTGCTGAAGCGTGAAGTCCCCTCCGCGCCCGGCGGTGACGACCGCGTGCAGCTCGTCGACGTTGTCGCTGGCCGTGTTCAGGTCGCCCGCCAGGACCACCTGGACGAGCATGGCGTGGCCGTCCTCCGAGATCATCGTCGGGTCTTTCGTCTGGTAGTAGGTCGTCACGCTCTCGACGATGCCGCCGCCGAGACCCGCGATCTCGCCGGCGAGCTCGTCCACGTAGGCCTTGTAGGCCGCGCCATCTACCGTCTGAGCGGCGGAGCGCACGATCACGAACTCGGACATCTTCTGCGGCCCGGTCATGCGGTCCTGGATGAGCTCCAGACCGACCGTGCTGTCGGGCTGCTTGCCGTGTTGCTTCGTCTCCGAGGTGAGGCCGTCGCCAAGGAGCGAGCTCATACTGAGGACGGCGACGACGATGATGGCCGACCCAGATGCCGATCGTGCGCCACGGGTGGGTGGCGCTGCTGCGGGCGAGGCGCTCGGTGAATCCGGTGCTGGTCTTCGGCGAGGTCCTGCGTGGCATCGTTCTCCCCCTTGGCATCTCTTGTGTATGACCCTTCATACACATGAGTGGCCCTACGCCGCGGTCTGTGACAACTCCAGCCAGTAGTCCTTGGGCGGCAGCACCTGCTCGGATTCCTTGATGACGCGCGCCCGACGCGCGGTCTCGCGCAGGCGCGCGTATTCCGCGGGCAGATCGATGCCCTCCACCCGGCGCCGCATGCGGCAGCGACAGGGGCCCGTCGGGTTGGCCAGGGCACAGTGCCCGCTCATGAAACGGTTCAGCTTGCGGCGCGCCCGGGACACCATCTGACGCGCGGCGTCCGGCTCGACTTCGAGCACCAGGGCGACATCGTCGTAGTCCAGCTCCGCGACCTCGCGCAGCAGGTAGGCGAGGCGCATGTCGGGCTCCAGGCAATGGAGCATCCCGCTGACGCACTGGTCGCACATCTCGCGCACCCACAGGTCGTGGTCGAGATCGGGGACGTCCGGCGGTGCGAGCTCGCCCGGGGCTTCGTAGGCAGCACTCAGGAAGCGCACGCTGTACGTCTGCTGCGCTTGCGCGTAGCGGCCCACGACGCGCCGCGCGATGGTGTAGATCCACGTGGAGAGAGCGGACTCGCCGCGAAAGCGGGGCAGACCCTCGAGGACGGCGAGCCACACCTCCTGCGCCGCCTCGCGTGCCGCGTCCTTGTCCTGCGTCATGCGCCAGCAGATCGAGGAGACGAGGCGACCGTACTGCTCCACGATGGCCGCGGGCTGGGGCGGCGCAAGGGTCGCCGCCGAGAGTGTCGTCACGCGAGCCTCCCCCACGGTGTTGCGGGACGCCGATGATTCTAGCAGCGCGGACCAGGGAGCGGGCGTTGAAGATCCCTCGCCGGAGTTGTCACAGACCGGCGTCAGGGACCACTCATGTTCGATGACAGCCATCGAACGTCCGAAAGGAGAACGAAGATGAAGCCAAGTACCATCTGGATCGCGATCGTGCTGCTCGCCCTTGGCGTCTGCGGCATCCTCGACGCTGCAGGGGTGGTCGACTCGAGCCAGACCATCGGTCAGTGGTGGCCGCTCGCCGTCATCGGCTGGGCGATCGCCGAGATGCATGCCGAGCGCCGCGTGACCCTGGGCGGCGTCATCTGCGCCGCCATCGGCCTCGCGCTGCTGGCCGACGCCCAGGCGTGGGTCAGTGATACGCTCGTGTGGTCGTCTCTCGCGGTCTTCATCGGGCTTGCGATGCTCGTCGGTGCCGGCCTGAGCAGAGCAGACCGGGCGGGACGGGGGGACTTCCGCTCACCGACAGGAGGAGGTGCATCGTGACGACCAGTACTGGCCCAGGCGAGCCCGGCGAGGCGGGTACCGCTTCGAGGCTGCCCGAGCTGGGGCCCCGCGGCGAGGGATGGGTGGCGCTGCAGGTGGTGCTCATCATCGCCATTGCGACGGCCGGGCTCCGCGGGTGGCGATGGCCGTCGTCGACCCGCGGTCTGCGTCTCCTGGCGGCCGGCCCCGCCGCGCTTGCCGGCGCCTATCTGCTCGCAGCGGGAATAGGTGGGCTCGGCAAGCAGCTCACGCCCTTTCCCAAGCCCGTCGAGCAGGCGAGCCTGAGGCGAGATGGCGCCTACGGGCTCGTCCGCCATCCCATGTATGGCGGCGTCCTGCTTCTCGCCTCGGCCTGGTCGCTGGTCTCGTCGCCCGTCGCGCTGGCCCCGTGGGCGGTCGCTGCGCTGTTCCTGGACGCCAAGCGTCGCCGCGAGGAGTCGTGGCTCAGCGAGGAACAGCCCGAGTACGAGGCGTACCGGCAAGAGGTCCGACACAGCTTCGTGCCCTTCGTGTGGTGAGCAGGGGTCATGGGCTCTGGATGACCGACCGGATGAACGTCCGCACGTGCGCGTTGAACTCCTCGGGTGCCTCCACGTTCGCCGAGTGACCGACGCCCTCAATGACGACAAGTTGCGACGAGGGGATCCGCTCATTGAGTTCGTGGGCGACCTTCAGCGGCGATCGCTGATCGAGTTCTCCGTACAGCAGGAGCGTGGGAACCTCGATCCGGGGAAGGACGTCGCGGAGGTCCGCCTCCGCCATCGAGTGCGCCATCGCCCGGTATCCGCCGGGCTTCCGGCTGCCCGTGTTGTCCGCCCACATGACCGTCAGCTCTTCAAGCAGACCCGGGGGGGCACCGGCGCTGAGCATCCCGGGGAATGCCTCGAGCACCTCCTCGAGTGGCAAGTCCGCGACTGCGAGGACGCCCTCAAGGCGTGCCGCAGTCTCTTCGGGGGAGAGGGAGCCCGCCCATCCTGCATAGGCCGAGGCCAGGATGAGCGACGCGGGCACATGCGGATGCCGCCGGTACAGCTCAAGCGCCAAGGAGCTTCCCCAGGAGAGGCCGAGGACGTGTGGGCGTTCGGTCCCCGTGGCACGGAGCCACGCTGCCAGCGCATCCGCATACTCAGGCATGCGCCAGCTCTCCGGCACATCGGAGGATCGGCCGCAGCCAGGTGCGTCCCAGGCCAGCACGGTGAACTCGTCCGCGAGATCGTCCACCTGCCGGTGCCACGAGCGGCTGTCCTCCATGCCGCCATGCAGCAGGACGAGTGGCGGGCCGTCACCGGCCCGCGTGTAGGCGATCCGCAGGTCGCCGAGTCGCAGCTCTCTCAATGCCTGTGCCTCCGCGTTGGACTCATGGATTGTTCCCCGCCTCCATGACTTTGTACTGGCTAGGGGGGCACCGGCAGGCACATTCGCGCACGACTGAGGAACGTTGCCGTGGACACTGCACGGAGAAGTCACCGGCGGTGACGTCGCGGGCCGCGCATTTGGGTTTCAGAACGGCGTAGCTGGGGGTGTCAGCCGGGGATGCAGTCGGACGCCGCGGAGAAGATCGACGCGGGACTGAGGGCGGCGCCTCGGAGTCCACTTGTGCGTAAGGGGAGCTTGTACGAGTGAAGCCCAGCCTGCTCAGCCGACCCTGCTCCGCGAGATGAAATGCAAAGGCGCCATTGTGGACATACACGAGCCGGCAAGCGTCGATGTACTGGGCGTCGTGGACTCGGCCTGCGCGGATGTATCCGACATCGCCCCTGCTAAGGAAGATCCTCTCTCCATCGGGGACGAACGTGCGCGCTTCCCTGCGATAGAACTGGACCGCCATCTTTCCTTCTACGACGACCGTCATATCATCGCCTGGATGTGAGTGAGGCGGCTCTGCGGTGCCCGCCCGCCAGCGCTCGAGCATCACCTCGACCCCGTCAGGGTTCGTTGGATAGGTGGTGCGGACCGTGAATCCCTCTGGTGTTCCTGGGGCGGGGACGTGATTGCTCCATACTGCGCTGGTCGCGGAGGTGACATCTTGGGTGGCGTCATCAACGGACACGGTCTGCCTCCTGTTCCGGATCTGAGGGCAACGCTACCACCAGGGGGGGTCTCTCGTGGACTTCAGGAGAAGGCGACGGGCAGCCGCGATTTCGTGCGGGCGCCTGCTCGAGACTGCTCGCCCTCCGTCGCCAACCACCCACCGTAGGACTGTCGTCCTGCTCGAACTCCTCCAGTCGGGAATGCCTGGTCAGGCACAGGCCCCACCATGTGGCCGCCGCCTTACTGCGTGCCGCCGGCCTCGGCGAGACTCCAGCGTCAGGGCAGAAGGTGCGAGAGAATGGTCCCGGCAGGACGCACGCGACTGCGAGGGACTGCGAGGTGTCCATGAAGGCGATCGTCTGCACAGCCTACGGCGGCCCGGACGTGCTCAAGCTCGAGGAGGTCGAGAAGCCGCGCCCGAAGGCCGGCGAGGTGCTCGTCCGCGTCCACGCGACGACCGCCTCCCGCGCGGACTGCGAGATCCGCCGGTTCGAGTTCCCCGCCTGGGTCTGGCTCCCCCTCCGCCTGGCGTTCGGCGTCGTGAGGCCCCGGGTCCGCATCCTCGGCCAGGAGTTCGCCGGCGAGGTGGAGGCCCTCGGCGATGGGGCGACCTCCTTCGCGCCCGGAGACCGGGTCTACGGCACGACCGGGCTCGGGCTCGGGGCCTACGCCGAGTACGTCCGCGTGGGCGGACGCCGCGCCGGCAGCGTCGTGGCCCCGATGCCGGCGGCCATGAGCTACGTCGAGGCCGCCGCCATCCCCTACGGCGCGACGGAGGCGCTCCGCTTCCTCCGCAAGGGCGGCATCGGCGCCGGGCAGAGGGTGCTCATCATCGGCGCCGGCGGGAGCTTCGGAACCTACGCGGTCCAGCTGGCGAAGCATGCCGGCGCCGAGGTGGTCGCCGTCGACAGCGCCGGCAAGCTCGAGATGCTCCGCGAGATCGGCGCCGACCAGGTCATCGACTATACCGAGCGGGACTTCACGGACGGCGCGGGGACCTTCGACATCGTCTTCGACGTCGTCGGCCGGGCGCCGTTCGGCCGCGTCGCCCGCCTGCTGCGTCCCCGCGGGCGGTACGTGGTGGCCAACCCGCACACGGCCCAGTTCATCCGCGGGCTCTGGGCCTCGCTGACCGGCGACAAGAAGATGATCTTCAGCTCGGGCACCGGCACGGGAGAGCACCTGCGCGCCGTCACGGAGCTCGTCGAGGCCGGGACGCTCCGACCCATCATCGACCGCCAGTACCCCCTCGACCAGATGGCCGAGGCCCACCGGTACGCCGAGACGGAGCAGAAGCAGGGCAACATCGTCATCGTCGTCGGCGGGGAACAGAGCTCGGACGGAACGCCGGGTGCGCCGTCCGGCCGGCGGAGTCTCGGGGATCCCGCGCGCCGCTGTCATGTCGTGTTCACACGCGGGGCGGTCGCTGTACCCCGCTGCAAGCGTTGGTGAGCTGGTGGACCGCAGGGGAGTCGAACCCCTGACCTCCGCCGTGCAAAGGCGGCGCTCTCCCGACTGAGCTAGCGGCCCACGCGAGGGGGACAAGTATAGCGCGGGCGCGCGGTCGGCCTGAATCACGGGTTCGCGGGTTGCAGATGGGTTGCAGAGCGCACGCCGCCACGAAGACCCGCAAGACGATCCAGACGAAGGCAACATCCGATTGGCATCACGCTCGACACGTACTCGCACATGATGCCGGGCATGCAGGTGGAGGCGGCCGAAAGGATCGACGCGGGACTGCGCCACCGGCGAGGGCAGCGGGCCTCTGTCGCTGGCCGGCCACCGTTTCGGGGACTTCGCCCACACGCACAGATCGTCCGGTCATGTCCGACCAAAGGCGATGCGCCGGTCAACCTGTGACGTGGACCATGCGCTCTGAATCCCATCGCCTGTCAGCCGGCGGCGATCACCGCCACGCCGACGAGCGCTGACGCGATCCCCAACTGCTGCGTCCGCGAAAGGCGCTCGTGCACGAAGACGTAGGCCAGGAGTGCCAGGAAGACGGGGTAGACCGAGCCCAACAGCGCGACGATGCTCAGGTAACCGAGGGTCGAAGCCACCGAGAACAGCGTGATGCCGCCGGTCTCGAACACGCCGACGGCGAGGATTGGCACCGCGGCCGCCCTCGTGAGCTTCAGGCCCGGCCGCATGACGACGAACGCCAGGGCGAAGACGGCCAGGCCGGTCGAGCGGTTGAGGAGGACAGTCCAGTACGGGTCTGAGTCTGCGCCCTGGGCCATGAATACCATGACGAAGCCGTAGGCCACGGCGCACAGCACGGCCAACAGGATGCTCGCTCTGCTCGTCGCCTGATGGCGCTCGCCGGCGCTCTTCTGTCGCGACGCCAGGATGGCGCCACCGAGTGCGAGCCCCATACCGGCCAGCTGCAGCGCGGACGGGCGCTCGCCGCTCGCGAGGCCGACGACTAGCGGCACGACGACGGCGAGGCTGAGGATCGGTCCGATGATGCTCATCACTCCGATCGCCAGCGCCTGATAGCCCGCGGCGAGGGAGACGGCGGCGAGCACGCCGGCGCCAAGCGCTGGCAGCAGCACCTCCTCTGGCAGCGCGTGACCGCGAGCCAGCACCACCAGCGCCATCAGGCTCACGGCGGCGGCCTGGCTGACGATGAGCACGGTCCAGAGGGAGGTCCGGCGCGTCTGGCTGCCGGCCAGGAAGTCGCTCGCTCCGTAGGACAGGCTGGCGGCGAGGGCGAGGACGACGGCGAACATGGTCGTAGGCTATCAGACCGGTAGTAGGAAGGCGGCCCGCCACCCGCCCCGGCAGGGCGGAGGTCACCCCATCAGGACCGTGTTGCCAATAGGGCCATTTGCAGCGAAATCCTTTGGCCCCTGACCCATCCCGCGCGCCGAAACAGGACGCTGCAACCCATTCTGCAACCATCTGGTTCCGAAATCGGGCTCCCGACGCCTGACGCGAACGTCACCCGCCCGGCGCCATCGTCACTCTGTGCGTCGGCCTCCATCTGGAGCACACTGGCGCAGGACCGCCTTGTCAGCGAGCGCTGGCCGGACTACAGTGCATGTAGTCACTAGAACGGCAGTGAGGTGGTCACATGGCGAGCGGCGAGACGAAGGTCGGGATCAGGGAGTTGAAGGCACATCTCAGTCACTACGTGCGGCTCGCGCGCGAGGGCGCGCGCGTCGTGGTCACCGACCGCGGCGAGGAGGTCGCCGAGCTGCGGGCGGTGACGCCGGCGCACCCCGGCCTGCGCGAGCTGATCGACTCCGGCATGGTGTCGTGGTCAGGGCGCAAGCCCAAGCTCGTTCCCGCGTCGGCGGATCCACTGCGCGGCGAGCCTCTGTCCGAGACCATCCTCAGATGCGCGATCGTCGATGATCCTCTACCTTGACACGAGCAGTCTCGCCAAGCTCTACCTCGACGAGCCGTACGGCGACGATGTCGTCGAGTGGATCGGGCGGCGGACGCGGTCGCCACGTCCAGAGTGACGTACCCCGAGGTCGCGTCGGCGCTCGCGCGCCGATGCGCACACGGCAGTCTGGCCGAGAGAGATCTGCGTCTGTCGCTCGACGACCTCGAGGCGGGTTGGGAGGAGTACCTCGTCGTCGATCTCGCCGAGCGGCTGGCCGCGGAGCTGGCCGTGAGGCACGTGCTCCGCGGCTTCGACGCAGTCCATCTTGCGGCGGCGGTGACGTTGCGCGACGCCGTCGGGAGCGACGGCGTCGCGTTCTCCTCGTTCGACGCGGAGCTCAACCGGGCGGCGGTGAGCGAAGGGCTGATCGTGCTCGAGCCCAGGGCCTGAGACTGCGCCTCGCCGGGTCAGGTGACGTTCGTTCGCGGCCGGGTTGACGTTGTTCGGTTCCTCTTGCCCCTGGGTGGTTGACGGCGCCAGACTCGATTGAGAGCGCCGCGGGCTGTGAGTCGTCGCCACCACGAACCATAGCCACGGCTCGAGACGACCTTGCCGGATCGAAACGGAGTGCTAACATGAAGTCGAATGTGATTACACATCGAGGAGCTCCGGTGATCCGCACCCAGATCCAACTGACCGAGTCGCAGGCGCGCGAGGTGAAGCGCTGGGCGGACGAGCGCGGGGTGTCCATGGCGGCCGTCATCCGCGAGGCGATCGATGCGCTCCTTCGTGACAGGAACGCCCCATCGTGGGACGAGATCGTCGAGCGCGCGATCGCCGCGGTGGGATGCTGCGCGTCCGGCCTCGGCGACGTCTCGGACCGGCACGACGAGTACTTCGCGGACTCAGCGCTCGACTGGGAGGAGCAGTGAGAGCGTTCGTCGATACGTCCGCACTCGTCACGCTTCTCGACAGGGATGACGCGCGCCACGCACGGGCCGGCGAGGTGTGGCGCGACGGTCTTCGCAATGGCCTGATGTTCTGTTCGACCAACTACGTGGTCATCGAGACGGCTGCAGCGGTGCAGCGAAGGTTCGGACACGATGGCCTGCGCGCGTTCTTCGCCGGCATCCTTCCGGCCCTGGAGGTCGAGTGGGTGGCCCCGGAGGACCACGAGCGTGGTCTCGACCTCTTCATGGCGCACCGAAGGCGTCGACTGTCGTGGGTCGACTGCGTGAGCTTCGTGGTGATGCGACGACTGCAGCTCGAGACCTGCTTCGCCTTCGACCGCCATTTCGCCGATCAGGGCTTCACCATAGTGCCGGCAGTCTGAGCCGGCTGATCACGCGAGCCGCGCGCTTCACGTGTGCGCGGCGGAGCGCTTCGCGGCGGTGCGCGCTGACGAGCGCCGGCGCAGGGCGAAGCCCAGGGCGACGGCCACCGCGAGCACGATGAGCGCGCCGGCGACCCCCGAGAGGCTCGTGCCGGCGTCGACCGCCGGCCAGGAGGCCGCTGCGTCCCCGTCTGTCTCGCCTGCGGCGGCCGCTCCGGAGCCGGCGTCGTCCTTGAAGGAGTAGTCCGGCAGGATCGCGGTCTTCTCCTGGAGCTCGGCCGCCTTCGCGTGGGTGGCCGACTGGGACCGCAGCTCGTCTTCGGTCCCCGTGACCTTGGCGATCGACCACTCGAGGCCGTCGGCGTTGCCCGAGGCGAACCACGACACAGCGGCGCCGGCCACCAGCGCCGCGACGGCAAGCCCGACGAGGACCGGCTTGAGCCGCAGGCCGGTCAGCGGACGGTGGGCGGCGTTGCGCGCCAGCAGCTCGGGCTGCGCCCGGTACACGAAGAGCACGACGCCGGCGGTCACGAGGCCCTCGACCACGCCGATGGCGAGGTGGATGGGCTGCATCAGCCAGAGGAAGGTGGAGAACGGGAGCTCGGTGATGCCCGAGGCCGTCGTCTCGAGCACCACGGCAAGAGCGCCGAGCTGCAGGCCGACGATCGCCGCGAGCATGCTGCCGACGATCACGCGGCGCCGGTCGAACGCCGGCCCGTCGCCGACGATGCGCCGGTAGATCAGCGGATAGGCGACGAAGGCGGGGAAGAAGCCGAGGTTGAAGATGTTCGCGCCCAGGGCGAGCAGGCCGCCGTCGGCGAAGAACAGCGCCTGGACGGCGAGGACCGAGGCGATGACCAGGAAGGCCGCCTCGGGGCCGAGGAGGATGGCGAGCATCAGCGCCCCTCCCAGGTGGCCACTCGAGCCGGTGGCGGGGATGGTGAAGTTGAGCATCTGCGCGGCGAAGACGAAGGCGCCGGCGACGCCCATGAGCGGGATCTTGCTCTCGTCGAGGTCGTCGCGGACCTTGCGCGCGCTGTAGGCGACGGCGACGCCGGTCGCCGCCCACATCGCGCCGCCGACGGCGGGCGAGAGCAGGGCATCGGCCATGTGCATCGGGGCGGGTCCTTTCGTGCCGTCGTGCTACGGTCTGCTAAGTCGTGCTACCATGCCGTCCGACTGTAGACGAGCCCCGGACGAGCGTCAAGCGTTCCGACCGGGCGAGGAGGCGTCATGGCGAACGTCGTGCGGTTCGGAGTGTCGATCGAGGAGCGCCTGCTCGAGCGGTTCGACGCCCTGATCGCCGAGAAGGCCTACGTCAACCGCTCCGAGGCGCTCCGCGACCTCATCCGAGCCTCGCTCGTCGAGGAGCAGTGGAACGTGGGCGACGGCGAGGTCATCGGCACCGTGACGCTGGTCTACGACCACCACGCCAGCGACCTTGCCGAGAAGCTCACGGAGCATCAGCACAGTCACCACGAAGAGGTCGTCTCGACGCTGCACGTGCACCTCGACGCCCATCACTGCCTCGAGGTCGTCGTGCTGCGCGGCGCCGCGCCGGAGCTCAAGCGCATCGCCGACGGGCTGATCGGCACCAAGGGCGTGAAGCACGGCAAGTTCGTCGCGACGACGACGGGCGCGCTCGCCTGAGGGGGCTCGCCCGGTGTCGTCCGTCGCCACAGGCCTCTCGACCCTCGACCGGCTCGACCGGCTGGCGCGCCAGGACACGGCGGTCCACCGTGTCGACCCGCGCGCCAAGGTGCTCGCCACGGCCGTGTTCGTCGTCTGCGTGGTCTCCTTCGACCGCTACGAGGTACTCGCGCTGCTGCCGTTCGTCGTCTTTCCGGTGGTGCTCGCGGCCGAGGGGGACATCCCCTTCGGCTTCCTCGGCCGGCTCCTGCTCGCCGTCTCGCCTTTCGCCCTCATGGTCGGCGCCTTCAACCCCCTGCTCGACCGCGAGATCGTCACCCAGGTGGGCGGAGTCGACATCGCCGGGGGCTGGGTCTCGTACGCGTCGATCCTTCTGCGCTTCCTGCTCACCGCGTCGGCGGCGCTGGTCCTGACGGCGACGACCAGCTTCTACGGCGTGTGCCTGGCGCTGGAGAAGCTGCGCCTGCCGGACGTGCTGGTGACGCAGCTGCTGCTGCTCTACCGCTACATCTTCGTGCTCGGCGACGAGGCGCTTCGCATGGCGCGGGCGCGCTCGCTGCGCGCCGTCGGACGCCGCGGCACCGGTCTGCGCATCTACACGCAGATGCTCGGGCAGCTGCTTCTGCGCACCTTCGCCCGCGCCCAGCGCGTGTACCTCGCGATGAAGTGCCGCGGCTTCGACGGCCAGGTGCGCATCGCGCGCCGTTTGCGCCTGCGCGTGGCCGACGTCGTCTTCGTGGTCGGCTGGTCGACGCTCTTCGTGCTGTTCCGCCTCGTCGACGTCACGTCGCTGGTCGGCGGTCTCGTGACGGGGGCGAGCCGGTGAGTCACCACACCATCGCCGTCAGCGGGCTCGGCTTCGCCTACCCCGACGGCACTCGCGCTCTGGACGGCGTCTCGTTCGCGGTCGGCCACGGCGAGGCGATCGCCGTCGTCGGCGCCAACGGCGCGGGCAAGTCGACGCTGCTGATGCACTTGAACGGGCTGCTCACGCCGGCGGAAGGCTCCGTCGACATCGGCGGCACGCCGGTGACCAAAGGGACGCTGGCCGACATCCGGCGCACGGTCGGCATGGTCTTTCAGGATCCCGACGACCAGCTCTTCATGCCGACCGTCGCCGAGGACGTCGGCTTCGGTCCCCTCAACCTCGGCCTGCCGCCCGAGGATGTCGAGCGACGCGTCGACGAGGCGCTCGCCCGCGTCGGCGCGGCGCGCCTCAAGGAACGGCCTCCCTACCACCTCTCGAGCGGCGAGAAGCGCGCCGTGGCCATCGCCACCGTGCTCGCCATGGAGCCCGCCATCCTCGTCATGGACGAGCCGTCGAGCGGGCTCGACCCGCGTGCCCGACGGCGGCTTGATCGGCCTGCTGCGCTCGTTCGAGCACACGCGCATCGTCGCGACCCACGACCTCGACCTTGCAGCCGAGCTCTGCGAACGGACGATCGTCATGAGCGAGGGCAAGGTCGTGGCGGACGGGCCGACGCGGGACGATCTTCGGCGACGACGAGCTGCTCGCGGCGAGCGGCCTCGAGCGGCCGCTCGGCATGCGCCCCTGCCCGGTGTGCGGGCACGGCAGGGGGGATCCGGTCTCGCCTGACCGAACCTGAGCGCCGCGGAAGATACACTTGCGGCGCAGCCACACGAAGGCCGCCCATCGTGAACGGATCCGTGATGCGCGATACGAGTCAAAGTACCGAACAGCAGCTGAGCGAACGGTACCGGAGCATCCGGAGGGTCTTGTGGGTCGTGCTCGCCCTCAACCTCGCCGTCGCCGTGGCGAAGCTGTTCTACGGTATCGTGAGCCACTCCGTCGCCATGCAGGCCGACGGCATCCACTCCTTCTTCGACGGGACCTCGAACGTCGTCGCCCTCGTGGGCCTCTGGGTCACGCAGCGACCGGCGGACGAGAGCCACCCCTACGGTCACGGCAAGTTCGAGACGTTCGCCGCCGCGGCGATCGGGGTCATGCTCGTGGTCGCCGGCTACACGGTCGGGCGCGGCGCCATCGACCACTTGTCCGGACAGAGCGCGCCGACCGTCGTCGGCACGGCCTCCTTCGTCGTCATGTTCGGCACGCTCGCGGTCAACATCGTGGTGACGACCTGGGAGAACCGTGCCGGTCGCCGTCTGCGCAGCGAGGTGCTGGTCGCGGACTCGCGCCACACTCTGAGCGACGTGGCGGCCAGCATCGGCGTCATCGTCAGCCTCGTCGCGGTCAAGTTGGGCTGGGAGCAGGCCGACGGGGTCGTCGCCCTGCTCGTCGCCGTGGTGATCTTCCGCACCGCGATCGGCGTCATCCGCGGCGTGGGGCGGACCCTGGGCGACGCCGCCCGTCTGCCGGCGCCGGAGATCGCGGCGGCGGCGCGCGAGGTGGCCGGCGTGCGCGACTGCCACTCCGTGCGCACGCGCGGCCTCGAGAGCCAGGTCTTCGTCGACCTGCATGTCGTCGTCGCGCCTGGGACCACGGTCGAGGAGAGCCACGCGATCGCCCACGCGGTCGAGGACGCGCTGCGCGGGCGCTTCACGCAGATCGTCGACGTCGTCGTCCACATCGAGCCCGAGGCGGCCGTCACTCAGCCGGGCTGAAGCCGGCTCCTGACCGGCTGGACGCCGGTCAGTCGGGCGTGGCGGGCTCGGGGATCAGCACCGCTTCGTCGTTCGGATCGGTCTCGAGGCGCAGCGCGCGTCTGAACCCCAAAGCCTGCCAGCCCAGGTTGAGGATCGAGCCGTAGACGATGACCTTCTGCGCCACGACCTGGATGACGAGGCCGCGCTCGTAGTCGGTCGAGGGACCCCAGAAGAGCAGGTAGACGTAGGCCCCGAGCAGGACCGCATAGACGAAGTTGGCGACGACGAGCCGCCGCGGCCAGCCGGCGCGGACCTCGAGAAAGCCGAGGCAGAGCACGAACACGAGCAGGAAGCCGAAGGCGAAGTTGACGAACTGGGTGTGCGCCGCGGCCGCAAGGTCGTGCGGCGTGAGCGCGATGCCGACATACGAGACCCCGCTGATGGTCGCGGCGACGGCGGCGACGACGCCCGCGGCGGGCGCGCCGCGCGCGGGGTCGCCGCCCGGCCCGCGCGTCGCGTCCTTGAGGCGCGGGACGGCGAAGCCGAAGGCCACGAGCGCGACGCCGACGCAGACCAGCGCGTAGGTGAACAGCAGCATCGCCGTCGCGTTCCCCGCGCCGACGTACGTCTCGGTCATCCCGAGGTCGCTGAAGAAGTTGTGGAAGAAGGCGTAGCCGCCGGCGTCGCGGTCGAACGCGCTGCCTCCCGGATAGACGAGCATGGCGACGACCGTGAGAACGACGAATTGGGCGGCGGCCGCGAGCAGCGCCGTCGCCGCCCAGTCGGCGAAGCCGCGATCGGTCAGGCGTGTCCGTCAGCAGCGTCACGCTGTGACTCTATCGAGTCCCGCGCGGTTTGTCTCGCCGGCTACGCCGCCTGTCTGACCGCGACCAGTGCGACGCCGAGCCTGCCCTCGAGCGCCTGGACGCGCTCGAGCTGCTCGGCGCTCAGATCTGCCGCGTCCAGTGGGTGGCAGGCGAAGGCCAGCACCGTCGTTCCGAGCTCCTTCTCCAAGCTGGCGATATCGCCGAGCTCTGCCTCACCCAGCTTCGTGGCGATGCTGCACAACATGGTCGGCACTCCCTCCTTGCGTGCGTCCGTACGGCAAGCGACTACCCGAAGGGTGGCGCGGACAACCCCGTTGGTGGCGACGTCAGCCGGCGCCGGAGGCCGCCGCCACGGCGGCCTCGTCGTGCGCCGGCGTGTGCCAGCACAGTCCCCAGCGCTCCAGCTCGTCGTAGGTGACGCCGGCGAGGCCGGGCGCGAGCACGGCGATCTCGCCGTTCCAGATCGCCTCGGGGTACGGCGCCGGCCAGTCGTGGCCGAGGCGCCGGGCGACCTCGCGGAAGATCCACCAGCCGGGTCGCACCTCGGCCGGAGGCCGGCGCACTCTGCGCACGCGGCTCACGCGGCGTTCCGCGTTGACGAAGGTGCCGTCCTCCTCACCCCACGACACCGACGGCAGCACGACGTGTGCCGCCTCGGCGAGGTCGCCGCGCACGGCGCCCTGGGCGACGACGAGCTCGGCCCCGGCCAGCGCCTCGAGCAGCGCGGTGTCGGCGCCGAAGACGCGGGCGTCGTCGGCGCAGACCCACAGGGCGCGGATGTCGCCGGCGACGAGGCCCGCGAGCATCGCCGCGGTGCCGGCGCCGGCGCGGGCCGGCAGGTCCGCCACGCCCCACGCCTCGGCGAAGCGCCGGCGCCCGCCCTCGTCGCTCACCGGCACGTGCCCCGGGAGCAGGTCGGGCGCGACGCCCATGTCGGCCACGCCCTGTGCGTTGCCGCCGCCGCGCGGCAGCGAGACGTGTCTGGCCCCGGCGATGTCGTCGAGCAGCGCCTGCAGGCGGACGACAGCCGCCCATGCGCCCGCGAGATCGTCGCCGGCGCCAAGAGCGGCGCAGACCACGGCGGGACGGACGGAGGTGAGCGTGGCGGCGATCGCGCGGATGGTCTCGGCGTCGACGCCGGACGCCTCGGCGACGCGCGCCGGCAGAAAGGCGGCGAGCAGTGTCTCGAGGTCCTGCAGGTGCGGCACGGCGTCGCCGGCCTCGCTCCGTCCGGCGAGCTCGCCGGCGAGGAGCACGCTCATGACGCCGTTGAGGACCCCCTGCACTGCCTCGGGCTCGACGCTCACCCGCAGGGCGGCGATCTCGCCCAGGGCGTTGTGGCCGGAGTCGACGACGACGAGGCGGGCCCCGTCGCGCACGGCGCGCCGGAGGGCGGCGCCGGCGACCGGGTAGTCGTCGATCGCGCCGTCGCCGACGACCAGGACGGCGCGCGCCTCTTCGAGCACGCTGAGGGCGCCGGCGGCGTAGCAGCCCGGCGCCGCGGCGCTCGGGTCGATGAGCGGCAGGCGCGAGGCGGCCGGCGTGCGATGGTCGAGGTTGTTCGTGCCGATCACGGCGCGGAAGAGCTTCTGCGCCTGGTAGGCGTCCTCGTTGGTCCGGGTCGGCGAGACCAGGCCGGCGACGGCGTCCGGGCCGTGGCGCTCGACGATCGCTGAGAGACCCTCGGCGACCGCGTCGAGCGCCTCGTCCCAGGTCGCCGGCGTCAGCTCGCCGTCGCGCCGCAGCAGCGGCGTCTGCAGGCGGTCGCGAGCGTCGGGCTCGTACACCGCGAAGCGCCCGCGCCGGCACAGGCGCCCCCGGTTCGGGGGCGCGTCACCGGCGCCGGTGACCTTGATGATCTCGCCGTCCTTGACATGAACGACCGTCTGGCAGCCCATGCCGCAGTGGGGGCACGTGGTGCGGATGCGCTCCATCTCCCAGTACCGCGCCGCGCCTTTGGCGCCGCGCTCGGTCAGCGCGCCGACGGGGCAGGCGTCGACGCACTGGCCGCAGTGATCGCAGTGCTCGATGTCGGGGAGGGGGTACCAGCCGAGGCCGCCGTGGCGCTCGGCCCGGCGTCCCGAGGGGTGAGGCACGACGCCGTGCACCTGGATCGCGGTGCAGGCCGCCCAGCAGCGGCCGCAGAGGATGCACTTGGAGTAGTCGCGCACGAGGAAGTCGTCTTCGAGGCGCAGGAAGTCGCCCTCGGGCATGACGGTCGGAGCCTCGACTCCATACGCTACGAAAGCTCACTCAGGCGACAGGCGCCCAGCGCCTCACAGACGATACAGGCGTGCTGACCGGACCCGATGAGCAGCTCGAGTGTCGTGCGCCGGGAGAGGCGCACGCGCTCGTTGTCGGTCTCGATGCGCATGCCGTCGGTGGCCGGCGTACTGCACGCGGGCAGCAGCCGGCCGGCCCCGGCGACGTCGACCACGCAGATGCGGCAGACGTCGCGGTGGCCGGCCTCCGGCAGGTAGCAGAGCGTCGGGATCTCGATCCCGGCCTCCTGCGCCACGTCGAGGATCGTCTGCCCGAGCCTGAAGCCGACGTCACGGCCGTCGATCGTCACCTTGGGCGGCGCGGTCTTGGCGGCGGTCGCCTCGTCGCTCATGGCGCCACCGCCGCCACGGCGATGCGGTAGCAGCGCAAGCAGCGCTCGGCCTCGTGACGCGCCTCGGCCGGCGTCACCGCGCCCTCGACCTCGTCGAAGCAGCGGATCCGCACCTCGGGCGGCACGACGAGCGCGTGGAGCGTCTGCGTGCTGCCCGCGAAGGGTAGTGCTTCGGCGGGCTCGGAGCGGATCACTCCGAGCATGGCGCGCTCGAGGCGCTCCTCCGCGGACGGTGCGCAGCTGTCGCCCTGCAGGAAGCAGCTGATGGAGAGGGCCGCGCGACGGCCGGCGGCGAGCGCCGCGACCAGGCTGCTCGGCCCGGTGAAGCAGTCGCCGCCGCCGAACACGCGCGGGTCGACAGACTGCATGGTCAGAGGGTCGACCTCGAGCGTCTTCCACTTGCTCACGGCGACCGTGTCGGGGACGAGCTCGTCGACGCTGCACACCTGCCCGATGGCGGGGACGATGGCTTCGCACGCCATGACGAACTCCGAGCCCTCGACGGGCTCCGGCCGCCGGCGTCCCGAGCCGTCGGGCTCGCCGAGCTCCATGCGCCGGCACTCGAGGCCGGTCTACGCGCCCGTCCTCGGCGATGATGCGCACCGGGGCGACCAGGGTGTGGAAGGCGACGCCCTCCTCCTTGGCCTCGGCGATCTCGACCGCGTCGTCGGGCATCTCGGCCTCCGTGCGCCGGTAGAGGAGGCGGACGTCGTCGAAGCCGAGGCGACGGGCGGTCCGCACGCAGTCCATGGCGACGTTGCCGCCGCCGATGACGAGCATGGTCCGTCCCTTCAGCGGGATCCTGTCCGAAGGCCACTTCGCGCAGGAACTCGACCCCGGGCATGAAGCCCTCGTAGCCTTCGTCCTCGCCCTCGCACCCCATGCGCGCCGACTGGTGCGCGCCGACGCCGACGAACACGGCCTCGTATCCCTGGGCGAAGAGCTCGTCGAACGAGACGTCGACGCCGAAGCGCTGGTTGTAGCGGATCTCGACGCCGAGGGTCTCGACGCGCGCGATCTCGGCGCGAAGGACCTGGCGCGGCAGGCGGTAGTCGGGATACCCACGGCCGCCATGCCGCCGCCCTCGGGCAGGGCTTCGAAGACCGTGCTGCGGATGCCCTCGACGGCGAGGTGGTGAGCGCAGGCCAGCCCGGCGGGGCCGGCCCCGATGATCGCGACCCGGGCCGGCCCCTTGATGGGCAGGCCTGGATCTCGCTCTCGCTGTCGGCGACGAAGCGTTTGAGGGTGCGGATGGCGACCGGCTCGTCCACGGTGCCGCGGCGGCAGGCGTCCTCGCAGGGGCGGATGCAGACGCGGCCGATGGTCGCCGGCATGGGGCAGCGGCGCCGGACGGCCTCGGCCGATCGGTCGACCTCGTCGATGCGCAGCTGCTCGACGTAGCCCGGGATGTCGACGCCGGCGGGGCAGGCGGCCATGCAGGGGGCCACGACGACCGAGGCGTACCTGCCGCGAGGGAGCGGGGAGTGGGAGCTGACCGCGCGGCGAAATGCTCGGCGTGCTGTTCCAGCGCGCCGAGCACCGCCGCCGCGCCGGTGCGGCCGAGGTCGCAGCGTGCGCTGTCGGCCACGTACGCGCACGTCGTGCGCAGGCGGTCGAGCCCCTCCTCACTGCCGCGTCCCTCGGCGATCTCGTCGAGGAGTCCGACGCCTGGCGCATGCCGATGCGGCACGGGAAGCACTGCCCGCAGCACTCGCCCGCGACGCGGCGGCGAACTCGCGCGTCAGGTCGACGACTCGACCTCGTCGTCCCACACTGCGATGCCGCCCCAGCCCATGACGCCGCGGAAGTGCGCGGTGAGGTCTGGCGGCAGGACCGACGGGTCCGCCGTCCAGGGGCCGGCCGGGATGATCGTCCTCGCGGCGTCGCTCATGTCGTCCCTCCTCACTCCCCGAGGGCGTTACGCCCGACCGAGCACTTGTCGGCCGCGGCGCACCATGCCGCGCAGCCGACGTCCTGCTTCGGGTTCGGGTTGCAGTGGCCGCACGCCGGGCAGTAGCGACGCGCGTCGTCCTTGAAGAACTCGACCGCGGCGCCGCACACCGCGCAGGGCACCTCGAAGATGTCGTCCGGGGTCCAGTTGCTGCGGTCGCGTCCCGGGCAGCCTTGCGCGTGGTCCATACCTCTCCTCCGGTCTCGAGGCCCGGCGCGCCTACACGCTCAGGTACGAGTCGGCGTAGATGACCGAGTTGGTCAGCATCCGGTAGGTCTTGTAGAGCGCGACCTGCTCCGGGTCGCCCATGTCGATCTTCGCGACGTCGAGCTCCTCCATCGCCGCCGAGGCGTCGTACAGCGCCACGAGCAGGCGCGACAACGCGCTTCCCTCGTCGCGCTGCTCGACGATGCGCACCCACTCCTTCAGGGTCTCGTCGCACGGGTCGGCGATGGCGCTGTCGAGCCCGGCGCCGAGCAGCATGACGAGGTAGGTCCGGTTGATGAGCCCGCGCACCTCGTCGGGACAGCCGTTGCTGACGTTCGAGAGCCCGACCGTGGTCATCGGCGGCGGGTCGCTGAGCATCTTGAACATGCGGATCGCGTCGACGGCGACGCCGGCGACGTCCTGGTTGCAGGTCACGGTGAGCACCAGCGGGTCGAGCAGCACGTGGTCGGGCGAGAGCCCGGCGGCCTCGGCGGCCGGCAGCAGGCTCTCCATGGCTATTCCGGCGCGGCCGTCGGTCGTGGTCGGGATGCCGTCCACCCCCATGGTGAGGGCGATGACCTGGGCGTCGTACTTGGCGGCGAGCCGCATGACGCTGTCGAGCCGCTCTGGGTCGGCCGAGGCCGAGTTGAGCGTCGCGCGCCCGCGGCAGACCTGGAGTCCCGCCTCCATCGCCGCGAGGTTCGTCGTGTCGAGCGAGAGAGGGATGTCGGTCACCTCCTGGACCGCCTCGACGATCCACGGCATGATCTCGGCGCCGCGCTTCTTCTGCGGGCCGATGTTGAGGTCGAGGATCCCGGCGCCGGCCTCCACCTGGCGCAGCGCTTGCGCCTGGATGGCCTTCGCGTCGCGGCTCTCGATGGCCGCCTTCACGGCGGGCGAGAGGATCTGGATGTTCTCGCCGATGATCAGCACCGGACGCCTCCTTGTGACGCGGTGGCTTGCGGGACGAGCGCGTCCACGAGGTCGCGCACGGCGGCGACCGTGGGGTCGTCGCCGGGGAGCTCGACGAGCGGTCTGCCCGTCGCATCGAAGTCGTTGACGAGCGGGTCGGCCGCGATCGTCGCGGCGACCTCGAGACCGGTCGCCGCGATCGCCCCGGCGAGCCCGCCCGGCACGCCGTCCACGACGCGGTTGACCACGAGACGGGCGGCGGTGACGCGCGTGCCGAGCTCGGCGACGAGCTCGGCCACGCGACCGGCCGCCGTCACCCCGCGCATGGTCGGGTCGGTCACGACGAGCAGCAGGTCGACGTCGCGCATGGTCCGCCGCGAGATGTGCTCGAGTCCGGCCTCGGTGTCCATGACGACCCACTCGTAGCCGGACGCGATGCGGTCGACGATGGTGCGCAGCATCGTGTTGGCGGCGCAGTAGCAGTGCGGGCCCTCGGGGCGGCCCATCGCCAGCAGGTCGACGCCGGTGCCTTCCTCGAGACAGGCGTTGATCTCGTAGTCGAGGAGGTCCGCTTTGGCGATGCCGGCCTCGAGCTGGCCGGCCTTCGCCTGCTTCACGGTGTCCTCGCGGATGTCGCCCACGGTGCGCTCGAGGTCCATGCCGAGCACGGCGTTGAGGTTGCTCGAGGGGTCGGCGTCGATCGCCAGCACGGGGCCGGCGGCGCGCTCGACGAGGCTGCGGACGATGAGCCCGGCAAGCGTCGTCTTGCCCGTCCCCCCTTTGCCGGCGACGGCGATGGTGGTCGTCATGCATCCTCCTTGGCTGGACGGCCGTTCAGCCCGCCCTCGGCGAGCAGGGCGGCGACCGTCGGGAAGGTGTCGATGTGGGTGTGTGGCAGGAACAGGGCCGACATGTACTCGTCCATGAAGGCGTTGTCGGCGCTCAGTTCGACGTAGGTCATCTTCGCGGCCACGTCCAGCACGTCGTGCCGCGCCTTGACGCAGAGCAACGCGGTGTACGCGCCAAGGGCGCTGGTGTTGCCGAGAAAGCTGAAGCGTTCCGGAGGGAGGTCGGGCAGCAGGCCGATGCGGATGGCCTTCTCGACGTCGATGTACTCGCCGAAGGCGCCGCCGATGAGGAACTGCTCGACATCGGCCAGATCTACCCCGACCGAGCGACACAGGACGGCGATACCGGCGTAGACCGCGGCCTTGGCGCGCACCAGGCTGCTGATGTCGCTCTCGCTGACGGCGATATCGTGACCGTCGTCGGTCTCGTCGGCCCACGCGACCACGTACTCGACGCCGCCCGGCGCTTCGCGCACGCGCGGCGTCGCCAGGTCGCGGCGGATCCGGCCGCTCTTGTCGATCACGCCGGTCGTGAAGAGCTCCGCGACCAGGTCGATCAACCCGCTGCCACAGATGCCGCGCGGCGCGGCATCGTCCACGGTGCGGTAGCTGGCCTCGAGGGTGTGGGAGTCGACCCACACGTCCTCGATCGCGCCGGCCGTGGCGCGCATGCCGCAGCCGACGCCGCCGCCCTCGAAGGCGGGGCCGGCGGAGCAGGCGCAGGCCACGAGCCACTCGCTGTTCCCCAGTACCATCTCGCCGTTGGTGCCGATGTCGACGAACACCGTCAGCTTGTCGGTCGCGTAGAGGCCGGACGAGATGACGCCGGCGGTGATGTCGCCGCCGACGTAGCTGCCGACCGAGGGCAGGGCGTGCACGCGGGCGAGCGGGTTGGCGTCCAGCCCGAGCTCGCCCGCGATGAGTCCGGGCGGCACCGAGATCGTCGGGATGTACGGCTCCTCGCGCAGGAACCGGGGGTCGATGCCGAGCAGCAGGTGCGTCATGGTCGTGTTGCCGGCGAGCGTCACCTCGTGGATCTCGTAGTGCTCGATCCGGTTGCGTTCCTGGAGCACGATGAGGAGCTCGTTGATGGTCTCGACGGCGAGGCGCTGCAGGCGGGCGAGGCCGCCGTCGCGACGCGCGTAGACGATGCGCGAGATCACGTCGTCGCCACAGGCGATCTGCTTGTTGTAGGCGCTCTCGCTGTCCACCACGCGTCCCGTCTCGAAGTCGACGAGATACGCGACCACCGACGTCGTGCCGAGGTCCACGGCGGCGCCCATGCTGCGCTGGCCGAACACGCTGGGGTAGATGCGGATGAGGCGCGGCGGCAGGTACGTCCCGTAGACCCAGTCGCGCATCTCGAGGGCGACCTTGATCTTCCAGTTCGCCATGCGCAGGTCGCGCCCCAGCCGGCGCAGCATCGGCAGCTCGGCGCGGACCTCCTTGATGCCGTGCTGCTGAGCCAGCGCGCGCTGCAGGCGGTCGAAGTCGCTGGTGTTGTCGGTGAGCGACGGCGGCTCGATGTCGAGGTCGAACATGCGCATCGCGGGGTCTTGCCGCCAGTCACAGGCGACCGGCAGCGCCTCCGGCTCGGCCACGGCGTGGCCGCGCGGCTTGCGCCGGCGTTCCCGCGGTGGCGGGATGGTGACGACGACGTCGCCCTTGACGGTGGCCTGACAGGCGAGGGCCTGGCCGGCTTCGACCTCGGCGGCGGTCAGGTGGGCGTTCGGGCGGCACGCGACGCCGTCCCCCGTGATGGTCACCTTGCAGCGCCCGCAGCGGCCCTGGCCGCCGCACGGCGCGTCGATCTCGACGCCGGCCTCGACGGCCACGTCGAGCAGCGACGCGCCCCTGGACGCGGCGGCCGTCTGGCCGCTGGGCAGGAAGGTGACGCGCACGGCCGTCGGCGCGGCGGGGCCGCCGCGTCGTCGCGGCGGCGCCTGCCGCTGGCCGCCGGCTGCTCGCCGGCCGTGCGCGTCCCGGTCACGTGTCCGTCCTCAGAGACCCGGCCAGACGTTCTTGAGGTACGTCGGGATGTCGACGGCCTCCCGCGGGCCCACGAGGATCTGCCAGCCGGGGAGCTCTTCCTCGCACTCGCCGGAAAGACCGGCGACGTGGCCGGGGATGACGAGCTTCTTGTGGCTCAGCCGCTCGGCGATGCCCGAGGCCTGCACCGTCTTGGCGATCTTCTCGGCGTCGAACTTGCCGGCCGCCCAGCTCGTGAGCACCGACTGCCCGTCGGCGTCGGCGACCAGCAGGTGCGCCGGCACGCCGCTGCCCTCGACCTCACCCGACACCGTGAAGTAGGTGAGCGAGAAGTTGGTCGTGATGAGCAGCGGGCTGTCCGGTCCGGCGGCGCCGATCTCGTAGAGCTTGGGCTCGACCTGGATCGGCTTCTGCGGGTCGGTGTAGACGTTCTGACGCAGCGTGAGCAGCGGGTAGACGAGGGCCGGGTCGGCGCTGTCGAGGACGACGATGCCGGCGTACTTGGCGACCGCCTGCGTCGCGAGCACGGCCTGCTCCTCGAGAGTGGCGGCGTCGGCGTAGGCGAGCAGCGGGAAGCCGACGGCGCGCTGGTTCTTCTTGATCGCCAGGCGGCGGAGCTGGGTGGCGAGCGCCAGGGTGGCGGCGGGCGAGGAGGCGCCGGGGTCGAGGACGAGGTCCTCGACCCCGGCGCCCTTCGCCGCCTCGATGAGGGCGGCGAGCGACTCGAGGTCGCCGTCGCCGCGCACGACGAGCGGGCTGCCGTGCTCCTTGGCGACGGCCGCCATCGCGGCGACGGTCGCCGCCGTGGCGACCCCAAGGAGCGGCTTGCGCGCCGCGACGGCCGACGCCGCGGCGGCCAGGGCCGCCGGGTCGGCCGTGAAGAGCGCCAGCGGCGCGTCGCCGGCGGCCGCCACCGCGGCCGCGGCCGCGGCGTAGGCCGCCGCGTCGCCGCCGGCGTGCTCGAGCACGACGCCGTCGAGGTGCAGCGTCAGGCCGACGCGCTCGACGGTGTAGTCGTTCGCGTCCTTGGCTCTGGCGGCCAGGTCGGGATCGTCGCTGCGCAGCCGCACCATCAGGCCCGGCTGGTGGTAGAAGGTCTTCTCGTGGCGGAACAGCACGACCTCGTTGCCGATCTCGAAGGCGCGCCCGCCGGAGCCGACGGTGACGAGCCGGATCGGCGGCGCGGCGGCGGCGTCCAGCGACGCCCGTGTCTCGTCCGTCACGTAAGGGCACTTCGACAGCTCGGTCCCCTTCTGCGCCAGCTTCATCGCGAAGGCGAGGCAGGTGGGGAAGCCGCACTCCTTGCAGTTGGTCTGGGGGAGGAGCTTGTAGATCTCGAGTCCGCTCAGGGCCATGACCTCACGCTCCTTCCATCAGCGTCTCGACGGCGGCGCGCACGACGCCGACCGACCGCGGATGGCGCAGGACGATGACGTCGGCGCCGCTGTGCAGGAGCGCGGACGCGGTCGTGACCTCCCAGGCGAGGCCGCGGGCGGAGAGCTCGCCCCAGGCCGCGGGCACGCCTTCGGCCGCCCGCGCCTCCTTCTGTCGCCACGCCTCCTCGCCGACCGTGCAGATCATCGGCTGCTGGGTCATGGTGTCGCCCATCAGGGCGGCGAGCCGCAGGCGCTCCATGACCGAGTAGGTGTACTCGACGCCGTAGCCGAGCGCGCCGGTGTTCGGGTCCATGAGCACGCGGTCGAGCGCCAGCCCCATGTCGCTGATGAGGATGTTGAGCTGCTTGGCGAGGTTCACGTCGATGGGGGTCTGCCCGACGACGAGGTGCCCGTTGCCGAGGGCGGCGGCCACGATGGTGCGGTAGTTCTTCTCCTCGCAGTTGGCGAGGGCGAGGCGCTCGCCCTTGGTCGCCTCGGCGACCGCGACGAGGACCTCGTTGTCCTTGTCGGCGGAGCCGGGACCGTAGACGACGAGCGGCACGCCGACCGCGCCGAGCACGGCCTGGACGGTGGCCACGCAGGCGTCGGCGCCGGCGTCGCCGCGCTCGGGGTGCGCGCTGCGCAGCTTGAGCGCGATCAGCTCGGCGCCGCCGTCCACCGCGGCCTTCGCCCAGGCCGCAGGGTCGCGGGCGGCGTCGCCCAGGGCCTCGAGCAGGACCGGCGACCAGTCCTCGGGGTAGACGTCGGTCACCTCGGCGGCGATCGCCGGGCGGTGGGGCATCGCGCCCTCGAAGTGCAGGAAGGGCAGCGTGGTCTCGCCGCCGACGGTGACCGTCGACGTCCGCGTGCCGCCGTCGCCGGTCGCCCCCAGGGTGACTTCGCGGACGGAGCCTTGCCATTTCTCGACAGGTACCTCGACTGGTGTCATCGCACTCTCCGGGACGTGGTCTGGGTCGTGAGCTCGTTCACGCGATGGACGCCCATCAGAAGAGCGGGTCCATCGTCAGGGCCGGATGCTGCTTCTGCTCGAGGAAGGGCAGGAGTCCCTCGACGTCGGTGCAGACGGTCTCGTCGGCGATCCTGTCGAGCAAGTCGGGCGCGCCCTCGTCCTCGCAGATCTGCTGCAGGACGGGGCCCATCTGCGTCTTGAGCAGGCTGCTCATCCACACGATGCGCTTCAGGCCGCCGTCGGCGGAGATGAACTTGGGGCTCGTGAGGTAGTACTTGCCGAAGCCCATCATGCCCGGCGTCTGCATGCCGCCGCCGGCGGTGCCGGCGAGGGTCGAGAAGGTCATGCCGCAGGGGGTCATGCTGGGGTCCTCGCGGCTCACGATCATGAAGCCGTTGGCCTCGGGCACGATCACCATGATGCACTCGAAGCAGCCGCACGAGGTCATCGGCGAGTCCATGATCGAGTAGAACGTGACGCGGTCCACGGTCTGGTTCGAGTGCGCGTAGATGAACTCGTTGGGGCCTGTGAACTCGCCCTTCACGGGGTCGAGACAGGTGCCCTTGGGCACGGGCTGGTTCGGTCCCGTCGGGTTGATCTCGAACGACGCCTTGCAGTCCAGCCAGTTGTACGCCCCGCACAGGCCGACGCGCTGCGGGTTGACGACGCAGACGTGGTTCGGGGCGAAGCTCTGGCACAGCAGGCACGAGTAGAAGGTGTCGACCGACTCGTCGGTGAGCGACGCGATGCGCTCGTTGCGCTCGCGGTAGGCGTCGCGCGCCTCTACCAGCATCGGCTCGAGCGCGGCCTCGTCGGTGATGAGCCTCACCTGGACCTTGTCGATGATGTTCCCGAACACCTCGTGGATGCGCGCGTGCAGGAGCTTGCCGAGGTGCTCGAGACGGAAGCCCTTGTCGAACGACGTCGTGGCGACCCGGATCCAGGTGATGTCGCGCTGGCCGTTGTGCTGGATGCCCTCGGCGCCGTTGGTGAAGTAGTGGAACTGGCGCTCGACGATGGGCTCGAAGTCCTTCTGCATCTTGCGCCCGGCGACCTCGGCGACGATGCCGAGCGACATCGCGCCGCCGACCTCGACGGTGTCGAGGTCGGGGCCGACGACCGTGATGCGGCCGTCCTCGACCTCGTCGGCGGGCAAGGTCCTGAGGTACTCGAAGGCGCGCGCCTTCTTGCCCCCGAACTCCATGCGCATCTGTTCCTTGCGCACGCGCTCGCCCTCGAACGCCGAGCCGTACGAGACGGGGATCGGCACCTTGGCGATCTTGACCTTGACGCCGCGCACGTCGATGCAGCGCTGGATCAGCTTCTCGGCGCGCTCCATGTCGTCGGCGCCGGGGATCTCGTCGAACGGCATCGAGACGACGTGCTCGTACGTCGTCACGCCGGTCGGCAGGATCTGCGGGATGCGCGTGTCGGCGATCACCGGGAAGCCGTAGGAGATGGCGCCGGCCGCCGTCGCGTACTTGAGGTCGTCGACCTCGCCCAGCGCGAGGACGAAGGCGAAGACGCGGTACTTGTTGTAGAGCATGATGTCGCGCGCCTGGCCGGCGTCCATGCCGCCGAACGTGAGCGCCGAGCGGGCGGCGAAGCCGAGGGCGTAGACGGCCGACACGGTGTCGATGCCGAAGGGCACCGTGAAGGTGTCGTAGCCGAGCTGGATGCCCTCCTCGGCGAGCTGGTGGATGATGCTGCGCCCGTTCACGTTGCCGCTGAGGAAGATGAGGATGCCGCGCGACTGCAGCTCGCGCACGATCTTGACGGCGACCTCGTTCGACTTGGCGCAGCCGACGATGGCGCAGAACCCGGGCATGCGCCCGTCGACGAGCTGGATGCCCCAGGCGCGGAGCTGGATGTCGTCGATGGGCCCGTTGAGGCGCAGGACGTCGCCGTGCACGTAGGTCGACGAGAGCGAGACGCGCTGGTCCTCGGAGGCCTTGCTCGTCGAGCTTGATCGCCTGCGGCTCGAGGCCCTGCGCGAAGCGCACCCCCTCGAGCGCCTCCTCGGCGAACAGCGTGGCGATGCCGGAGTCGAGGGTCTCGCCCAGGTACGGCAGCCACATCTGCTCGTTGGGCACCGGGTGCAGGAGGCCCTTGGCGCGCTCCAGCACGGGAACGAGGTCGCCGAGGGTCTCGACCTTGGCGCCGGTGAAGGCGTAGATCACCGGCAGGAAGTAGGCGGTGTTGGTGAAGGCGACCGGCGTCTCGGGGCCGTGCTCGGCGAGGGCGGCCTGCAGCGCCTCGTCGGCCTCGGCGACGATGCGCCGCGCGCCGCGGATCGCGCGCGTCGCGATGTAGCGCGACATCAGGCGTCCTCGCCGCCGGCGCGGACCGGGCGGCCGGTCCGGGGCCCGCGTGGCCGTGCGCGTGCAGCGGCCCGGCGTCGCCCTCGTGTCCGTGGCCATGGTCGTGCCCGTCGCCGTGGTCGTGCGAGTGGCCCTCGGCGAGCGGGTACACGGCCGAGCCGACGACGGTGACGCCGGCCTCGGCCTCGCTCGCCTTCTCGGCGAGGTACGTCTTGATGGCGCTGAAGTACGGGCTGTCGCCGCTGTCGCCGAACTGCGCGGGGTCGTACGGCTTGAGCTTGAGCGCCGCGCGCTTGGCGTCGATGAGCTCGAGCGAGCGCGCCAGCATCTCGTCCCAGTCGGGGATGAACTCGAGGTCGCCGCCGACCATCTCCTCCCAGCCCTCGGTCATGAGCCGGGTCGCCACGCTCGACGCCGCGACGGGGCTGCCGACACCGAAGATCACGTGGGCGCCGGAGGCGGCGAAGTAGGTGCCGATGGCGATCGCCTTCTCGCACATCCACTCCGGGCACAGGCCCACGGCGGGGAGGTCGTCGATGTCCTCGCCGAGGCCGCCCTCGGTGGCGACCTGGGTCAGCACCGTGAGGATGCGCGAGTTGTCGACGCAGCTCCCGAGGTGCAGGACCGGCGGGATGCCGATCGCCTCCATGACCTCGCGCAGGCCGGGGCCGGCGGCGTCGAGGATCTCGGGGCTCAGGTAGCCCGCCTTGGCCCCGGCCGTCGCGGCGCAGCCCGTGACGACCACCATGACGTCGCGGGCGATGAACTCCTTGATCATCGTGACGATGCCCTCGTCCTGCGTGACGCGGGCGTTGTTGCAGCCGACGACGCCGGCCAGGCCGCGGATGCGGCCCGCGATGACGGCGTCGTTGAGCGGCCGGAACGAGCCGCGGTGAAAGCCGCCCTGCATGTAGTTGAGGTACTCGTGCGAGAAGCCGGCGACGAGCGGCTCGTGGTAGTCGGGGATGTGGATCGGGCCGCGGTGCGCGTAGTTGTCGATGGCGAGGCGGACGATCTCGCGCGCGGTCTCGGGGGCGCGGTGTTCGTCGAACTCGATGTGGACCGCGCCCGGGATCTTGGCCTTGGGCGAGGTCGTGATCAGCTTGGTGTGGAAGCGCTGGGCGAGCGGTCCGAGGGCCTGCATGATGCACTGCACGTCGACGACCATCGCCTCGACCGCGCCGGTGAGCACGGCGAGCTCCTGGTGGAGGAAGTTGCCGGCCGGCGGGATGCCGTAGCGCATGAGGATCTCGTTGCTCGTGCAGCAGATGCCGGCGAGGTTGATGCCCTCGGCGCCCTTGGCCTTCGCCTCGGCGATGAGCTCGGGGTCGCGGGACGCCTCGACCAGCATCGCCGAGAGCGTCGGCTCGTGGCCGTGCACGACGACGTTGACCTGGTCGGCCTTGAGCACGCCGAGGTTCACCTCGGCGGACAGCGGCGAGGGTGTGCCGAAGAGGATGTCGCTGATGTCGGTCGAGAGCATGGCGCCGCCCCAGCCGTCGGCCAGGGAGCAGCGCAACGCCGACTTGAGGATGTTCTCGGCGTCGAGGTCGACGCCCTCGTGGGTGCGGTGCATGACCTCGACGACCTCGCGGTCGATGGCGCGCGGCGTCAGGCCGAGCTTCTTCCACAAAGCCTGACGCTTCGGGGTCGCGCGCCGCGTGTAGACGATCTCGTCGTGCGGCTGACCGAACTGCGCCAGGGCGACGTCGGCGACGTCGAGGGCGATCTCGTTGACGTTGCGGCCGCCGGTCGGGACGCCCATGTAGGCGGCCACCGTCATCAGCTTCTGCTCGTCCTTGATCGTGTAGCCGGCCGCCTCGCCGGTCGCCACGGCGCGCAGCGTCATCGCCATGTCGCGGCCGTGGTCTGAGTGCGCCGACACGCCGCCCGCGACCTGGCGCGCGAAGTGGCGCGCGGCGACGGTCGGCAGGTCGGCGCCGCACAGGCCCGTCTTGCTCTCGGCGTCCTTGCCGACCAGCCGGCACGGGCCCATGCTGCAGATGCGGCAGCAGGCGCCCGTCTCGCCGATGGGGCAGGGCTTCATCTCGTCCGCGCGCGAGAAGACAGTGCCTATGCCGCACTCGTCGGCGTGGCGCAGCATCTCGAGGGCGGCCGGGTCGATGCTCTTCGCGTCTCCCATGTGCGTGTCTCCCTGGCCGGTCTCAGTACTTGCGGTAGTCGCCCGACATCGCGAGGTCGGTCGCGTTCGTCCCCGTGACGCGCGGCGCCGTCGCCCAGGCGGGCTTGTCCTTGCGGGCCTCGTCGTCGGCGGGCTCGCCCGGGGGGTAGCCCGCCGCGGTCAGCGCGGCGACGATCGCCTCCTCGCCGGTCGCCTGCGGGTCGTAGGCGACGCGCACCGTCAGGTCGCGCGCGCTGGCCTCGACCTGCTCCACTCCGGGGAGGTCGAGGAGGGCGGCGCGCGCCTTCAGGACGTGATGGTCGGCCCAGAGATCGGGGACGACGGCGACGAGCTCATCCATACAGACCTCCTCACAGGCGAACGGCCGGCCGCGGACCCCCTGGGCAGGGGGTCCGCGGCCGGCCGTTCGCATCTGAAAACAACGTTGAGAA
>CAWHUW010000004.1:0-15680 GCA_963832655.1 uncultured Thermoleophilia bacterium | reverse complement strand
TCCGTGGCCATGGCCGAGAGTTCGAGGAAGGTCTCGAGACCGATGCAGCCGCGCTGCAGCGAGTCCCAGCCGACGCCGGGACACGGCAGGCCGGCGAAGCCGGATGTGTCGCCGAGCGCCCCGGCGGGGTCCTCGAGCCAGCCGAAGCGGCAGAGGTCGCTGACGTAGAGGCGGAAGCGGCCGGCGGGTCCGGGCTCGAGCGCCAGGAGCTTGAGCCTGAAGCCGCCCGTGACCTCCGCCCCGCCGACGCGGAACGGCCGCCGGATGGTCTCGCTCCACTCGCCCGCGGCGAGGACCGCGACAGGCTCGTCCTCGCCGTTCACCGTGAAGCTCGTCGTCTGGCGGCCGCCGACGTCGCTCACCGTGCACTCGAGGGCGAAGTCGGTGTCGACCGGCTCGTAGGCGTCGCGATACGCGAAGCGGCACAGGAACGGCTCGCCGGGAAGCGGCGCGCCGACCCGCGTGGCCAACGGTTCGTCCACCGACGAGAAGCGCTGCTCCGCCGCGATCGAGACCAGGTGACCCTTGCCGGGCACGCCGAGGCGCCACTCGTTGAGCTCGATGCCGGCGCCGCCTATCAGCACCACCTCGCCGGGCCGAGTCGCGGACGGCGCACCGAGGTCCTCCCGGCCGCCCGGCTGCCGGGGCGGCCAGCTGGCCGGGTAGTTCACGACCAGCGCGCGCCGGCCACCGCGAGCCGCCGCGTCCCACACGGTCTCGGCGCGAAGCATGCGGGCGTCGAAGGCCTGCGGGCTGTCCTCGAAACCGTCACCGGGGCGGCGCGGGTTGAAGTCGACGATGCCGTGGGTGCCGGGCCACGCGCCCGTGGCGATCGTGGCCCAGTTGGTCGTCGTGAGCGTCGGCATCGGCGGCAGGCATTGAGCCGCCAGACAGCCCTCCTCGAGCAGCCGCTGCCCGACAGGCAATAAGCCGGCTTCGGCGTACCGCCGCCATCGCGGCAGCACGGCCGAGTCGATGCCGATCAGGACGGCCTTGCGCGGCCGCGCGCCCATCCCTGAGATCCACCGTCCTTCCAAGAGACCCCTCCCCCGGCGACTGTATCGGCGGAGCACATCGAGCGCAAGGACGTTTCACATACGCCTATGCTCGGAGCACGTCGCGAAAGGTCAGACTGCCGGCACGGGCGCTCGGAAGGACCGCCCGTCACCAGGCGTCCCGGCGGGGATATACTCTGCGCGACAACGGCCTCGCTCCGGAGGGGATGCGAGGCACGGAGTCGCCGGATCGACCCGGCCGCCCCAGTCCTCCTCCTTCCGACGAGACCCGATCGACGAAAGGAGCCTCGATGAGCGCACGGACTGTGGCTGGGACCAAGGAGGAGAGCGGGGCGGCGCTGCATCCTGGATGGCTTCCCGTACTGGGGCGTGTCCCCCTCTTCAAGGCGCTGTCGCAGCGTCACCTCAAGCGAGTCGGACGCCTTGCCGAGATGAAGCGCTTCAGCAAGGGCGCGCAGGTGGTGCGCGCCGGGGCGCGAGGCGACGCGCTCTACGTCATCCTCGACGGCGGCGCGGAGGTGAGGACGCCCAAGGGCCACACCCGCAAGCTGGCCGCAGGCGACTACTTCGGTGAGCTGGCCCTCCTCGACGGCGCGCCGCGTGCGGCAACGGTCACGGCGACCGGCGTACTGACCACGGCGCGCATCGGGCGCACGGCGTTCCAGAAGCTTCTCAAGGAAGAGCCGGCGATCGGCGTGGGCCTCGCTCACGGGCTCGTCGCCATCGTGCGCGACCTGCAGAAGTAGAAGTCGCGAACGGGTTGAGGGGCGGCCGGCTGCGCCGGCCGCCCCTCAACCGTACGTCTCGGTGCCGACGTCCGGATGCTTGGCGCTGGGCAGCGGCGACGCGGCGTCGCCGAGAACGAGCGGCGACTGGTCGACGGCCTCGAACACCTTGTGAAGTGCCGAGATGAGGGCGCCCTGCGAGTGCCCGCGGTAGCGGTAGCGCACGAGCGCCTCGATCTCGCGCCGCTCGTTGAGCACGTCGTGGCCCACGAGGAGGCTCGAGAAGAAGTCGCGGGCGACGTCCATGATGAGCGACGACGTGCAGGCGACGATCGTGCCCGCCTCGTCGACCTCGAGCACCACGCCGACCCGCTTGTAGATGGCCTGGTGCGAGACGTCCTGCGGCAGGCGGGCGTAGCCCGAGAACAGGAACGTGGTCTTGTCCATCTCGCCGTTGCCGGAGCCCATCGTTCGTGCATTCTAGCAGGGCGCCGGCGCTTGCACCGGGCCCCGGCGCCTGTATCATGGGCCCGCTGCCTCATGGCCACGGCAGGGAGCCGTCCTCCCGCCGTCCCCGGCCATGTCCCCCAGCACAGACGACGACGTCTGCCCTGGGGGCCTTTCTGTTTCTGGGCCCCACCAGAACGGAGGAGGGAGCAGCGCATGGCCGAGACCAACGGCCTCGACGGCAAGCTCATGACCGCGGGCGAAGCCGTCGAGCGCTACGTCCGCGACGGGTGCCAGCTCGCCGTCGGCGGCTTCACCATCAACCGGAACCCGATGGCCCTCGTCTACGAGATAGCGCGGCGCAAGGTGCGCGACCTGCACCTGGTCGCGCACTCCAACGGCCAGGCGCTCGACGTCCTCGTCGGCGCCGGCTGCGTGGCGCGCATCGAGATCGCTTACGGCGGCAATGGGCGCTTTGCCCCGACCTGCATCCGCTTCCGCAAGGCCGTCGAGCGCGGCGAGGTCCTGGTCGAGGACTACACCAACAACCAGATGAGCCTGCGCTTTCTCGCCGGGGCGCTCAACGTGCCGTTCATCCCGAGCAAGTCGGGCCTCGGCACCGACGTCGCTCAACAAGGAGGGCTTCCCGGCGGATATCCGTGACGGCGACAAGGTGGCGAAGAAGAAGGTGCACGTGATGGGCGACCCCTTCGGCCACGCGGACGACGACGTCGCGCTGCTGCCGGCGCTCACCCCGGACGTGTCGCTGATCCACGCCCAGCAGGTGAGCACGGACGGCACGGTGCGCATCAAGGGCCTCACGTTCGCCGACCTCGAGCAGTGCAAGGCGGCCTCGGCCGTGATCGTCAGCTGCGAGGAGATCGTCCCCGACGACTACCTGCGCCTCGACCCCGATCAGAACGCGCTGCCGCCCTTCCTCGTCGACGCGGTCGTGCCGGTGAAGTACGGCGCGCACCCGACCGCGTGCCGCTACTTCTACGACTACGACCCGAAGCACCTGAACCTCTACAAGGCCATCGCCAAGGATGACGGCCAATGGGCCGCCTACCTCGACGAGTGGGTGTTCGGCGTCGAGAGCTGGGACGACTATCTCGACAAGGTCGGCGGCGCGCAGCTCGCGCGCATCCGCGCCAACACCGTCGCCGGCTACGCGCCCGGCCTGGACCGGAGGTGAGCGCGATGAGCGAGACGACGCACACGGGCCCGGGCGCGACGCAGCCGACCGCGCGGCCCCCCGCCCACACTCCCCGCGAGATGATGGCCATCGCCGCCGGGCGCTTGATCAAGGACGGCGACGTCCTCTTCGCCGGCACGGGCGTGGCCATGCTGGCGGCGACGGTCGCCAAGCGCATCCACGCCCCGCACGCGCACATCTTCTTCGAGACCGGCGGCATCGGGCCACGGCTCGAGGAACTGCCGATGGCCGTGGCCGACCCTCGCGTCATGGCCTACTCGAACCTCAACGCCGGCCTCGTCGAGGCGTTCAGCTACGTCGCCAACCGGCGCCTGCACACGATCGCCTTCCTCGGCGCCGCGCAGATCGACAGGTTCGGCAACATGAACTCCACCGTCATCGGCGACTACCAGCACCCGACCGTCCGTTTCTCGGGCAGCGGTGGGGCCTGCGACGCGGGCTCGCTGGCCAGCGGCTTCATCGTGTTCATGCAGCACGGCAGGCGCAAGTTCGTCGAGAAGCTCGACTACCTGACGACGCCGGGCTGGCTGACGGGCGGCGAGTCGCGGCACCACGCCGGGTACCGGCGTGGCGGGCCGCTCGCCGTGGTCAGCGACCTCGGCGTCATGAAGTTCGAGGACGAGACACACGAGATGTATCTCGCCGAGCACTACCCCGGCGTGACACCGCAGCAGGTGGCCGAGAACACCGGCTTCGCCATGGACGTCTCGCGCTCGGTCGAGGCGGTCCCGCCCGACGCCGAGGAACTCCGCATCCTGCGCGACGACGTCGACCCGCAGCGCCTGATCCTCGGCTGAGCACTGGGCCGGCGGAGCCCGGCCTGCGCACGGCGGCCCGGCCGCGGCACTCACCGCCACGGCCGGGCCGTCGTCCTCCCCTGCCCGGGTGCGCCGTTGCCTCCGCGCTACTCTTGCCCCAGTCGGCTTTCGGGGAGGTGGTGGTCGTGAACGACGACGGGGCGTACACGCTCGACCCGGTGTACGAATGCGAGGAGGCCGCCTGGAAGGCGGCCGCGCTGCGCGCCGCCATCGAGCTCGACGTCTTCTCGGCGCTCGAAGGCGGCGCGACCCTCGCGGCCGCCTCCGCAGCGACCGGCTGCGACGGCCGCGGCCTGGGCGTGCTTCTCGGGCTACTCCGCAGCATCGGGCTCGTGCGCAAGGACGGCGAGGTCTTCAGTCTCGAACCCGTTGCAGCCACCTACCTCGTGAGAGGGCGGCCCGCCTACTACGGCGAATGGGCCTTGGCGGCGACGCTCGCGTGGGATGCGCTCGGACGTATCGCGGAGTCGGTGCGGGCCGGCCGTGCGGTCGGAGGCGACCTCGCCACCGGCGGTGACCAGACCGGCGACACGTGGCGGGCGCACACCCGGCCGGTCCTCGCGGAATGGCCGGAACGGGCCCGCGACGCGCGCGACCTGTGGCGGCAGGCGGGCATCGCACCCGACGAGACGACACCGTTCGACGTGCTCGACCCCGCCTGCGGCCCCGGCGTCACGAGCTTCACGCTGGCACAGGACCACCCGACTGTCCACGTGACGGGCTTCGACTTCGCGCCCGTGCTCGAGACGACGCGCGCCATCGCGCGCGCGATGGGAGTCGAGGACAGGGCGACCCTGATCGCGGGCGACGTGAAGTCCGTCGAGTTCGGGCGCGGCCGGTACGACCTCGTGCTGTTCGGCCGCATCCTCTACTACCTGGACGACGACCAGGCCGCCGCGGTCCTCGCCAGGGCGCACGCGGCTCTGCGGCCTCACGGCTCGGTCGTCGTCCATGAAGCGCGGGTCGACGAAGGATCCGGCGCGACGTCGGGAGGATCCCTCACCGCCCTCATGCTCCTGGCCTTCGCACCCGGCAGCCACGTGCGCACGTTCGCCGAGTACTACGACCTGCTCGACGCCACGGGATTCACCGGCATCGCCGAGGTCTCCGACTCGGTGATCCGGGCCACGGTGTGATGTCCCCACCGGCTCGCCGCGTGAACTCGGGCGACCGCATCACCTCCGCCGGGCCGCGGCTGAGCTCTTGCCGCGCCGCCGACGCTCTGCCATAACCACAGGATGGCGACGGTGCCGGGGTACCTGCAGCTCGCGCGCAGCGGCGAGCTCGCGCGTCGCGCCCGCGAGGGCGCGGCGCGCCTGCGCCGCTGCGATCTCTGCCCCAGACGCTGCGGTGTGGACCGCGTCGCCGGCGAGACGGGCGAGTGCCGCGTCGACTCCCTCGCCGTCGTCGCCAGCTTCGGCGCGCACCACGGCGAGGAGCGCGAGCTGAGCGGGCGGGCGGGTAGCGGCACCGTCTTCTTCAGCGGCTGCAACCTGCACTGCCGTTTCTGCCAGAACTGGGACATCTCGCACGAAGTCGACGGCGTGCGGCTCAAGGCGACCGGGCTCGCCGACGTGTTCCTCGGCGTGCAGAAGCTCGGCTGTCACAACCTCAACCTCGTGACGCCGTCGCACGTCGTCCCTCAGATCCTGGCCGCGCTGGACGTGGCTGCGGAGCACGGTCTCACGGTGCCGGTCGTCTACAACACGTCGGGGTACGACGCCGTCGAGACGCTCGCGCTGCTCGACGGCGTCGTCGACGTCTACATGCCCGACCTCAAGTCGCTCGACCGCGAGTTCGCCCGGGACACGCTGACCGCCGAGGACTACCCGGAGAGGGCGCGCGAGGCGGTCGAGGAGATGCACCGCCAAGTCGGAGACCTGGTGGTGGACGAGGCGGGTCTCGCGCGCCGCGGGCTGCTCGTCCGCCATCTCGTGATGCCCGGCATGGCCGCCGACGGCGCCGCGGCGCTTGAGTGGCTCGCAACGCTGAGCCTCGACACGTTCGTCAACGTCATGGGTCACTATCGGCCCTGCGGCGACGCAGCGAACCGTGCCGGCGGCGACGCCCTGCGTCGCCGGCCCACAGCGGCGGAGCTGGCCGCCGCTCTCGAAGCCGCCCGCGCCGTCGGCCTGCACCGCGCCGGACGGCACTGAGCCGAGTCGCAGCGGCGCCTCCCCCCGCCGCCCGACGGCGCCCCCGCTTCGGCTTCAGGCCGGGTGGCCGCGCTTGACACGGCGTTCACAAGCGGGAGAATCGCCCCAAGCGGACAGGCGGGTTGAAGGGGATTCCCCGCCGCGTCCGACCAGAGCCGTGGCCGTGGGTGACACCTTGCGACGTACTCCCTTGAGCGGGTGAAGCCTGGGGTGACGGCACGCACATAGGGAGGATTTCGCATGGGCGAAATCAACTCGGGGGACACCGGCTTCGTCCTCCTGTCAGCCGCGCTCGTCGCGCTGATGACCCCCGGCCTCGCGTTCTTCTACGGAGGCCTCGTCCGCCGCAAGAACTTCCTGGCGATCATGATGCAGAGCTTCATCAGCATGGGCATCGTGACGTTCATCTGGGTCGCGGTGGGCTACTCGCTGGCCTTCTCGGGCAACATCCTGGGAGGCTTCATAGGCAACCTGGATTGGGCGTTCCTCAACGGGGTCGGCGAGGCGCCGGGGCCGTGGGCGCCGACGATCCCGGCGGTGGCGCACTTCACCTACCAGGAGATGTTCGCCATCATCACGCCGGCGCTCATCACCGGCGCCTTCGCCGACCGTGTGAACTTCAAGAGCTACCTGAAGTTCCTCGTGCTCTGGAGCCTGTTCGTCTATGTGCCATTCGTGCACTGGCTCTGGGGCGGCGGATTCCTCGCGGCCTGGGGCGCGCTGGACTTCGCCGGCGGCATGGTCGTGCACGTCAGTGCCGGCATGGCGGCCCTCGCTTCGGTGTGGGTCGTCGGCGCGCGCAGATTCGGGCCCGGCGAGCGCAGCATCGCGCACAACATCGCCTTCGTGGCCCTGGGGACCGGCCTTCTGTGGTTCGGCTGGTTCGGCTTCAACGGCGGTTCGGCGCTCGCGGCCAACGGCGTGGCGGCGCAGGCGTTCGTGAACACCGACATCGCCGGCTCGATCGCGATGTGCACCTGGTTGTTCATGACTTGGTGGAAGGACGGCAAACCGAGCCTGATCGGCGCCTTCACCGGTGCCGTGGCCGGCCTCGCCTGCGTCACGCCGTGCGCAGGCTACATCCCGACCTGGTCGGCGTTCGTCATCGGCCTGCTCGCCGGCTCCGTGTGCTACTTCGCGGTCAAGTTCAAGGAGCGCATGAAGTGGGACGACGCCCTCGACGTGTGGGCGGCGCACGGCGTGGGCGGCATCATGGGCTCCATCCTGCTGGGCGTCTTCGCGAGCTTGGCCATCAACCCGGCTGGAGCCGACGGCCTGCTCGAGGGGAACCCGAGCTTCCTCGGCATCCAGATCGCCGCCGTCGCGATCATCGCCACATACTCGTTCGTCGGCACGTGGCTGATCCTCAAGATCCTCGACCGCTTCGAGCGGGTGCGCGTGCCCGATGCGGTCGAGCTCAAGGGCCTCGACAGCGAGATCCACGGCGAAGCGGCGTACGTGCTCGACTGAGCGCCGCGGCGCCCTGAGAGGCGCGCCGGGGCGGGGCTGAAAGGGAGCAGCCCCGCCCCGGCGCTTTCTCCGCGGCCACGGCTTGGGTGCGCGAGGAAGGGGCGCCGCGACCCAAGGTCGCGGCGCCCCTTCACAGATTGGCTCCTCGGGTAGGACTCGAACCTACAACCCTCCGGTTAACAGCCGGATGCTCTACCATTGAGCTACCGAGGACCGCTCTGGCCGGGACAGTATAGGGCAGACGCGAAACCTAGTGCCAGCGCGGCTCGACCCACCAGCCGTTGGGCACGCCGTAGGCTTCCGAACCGACGGATTCGTGGCTCCGCAACCCGCGCTTGGCCTCTGCGGTGAGCTTTGCCGCCAAGCGCTCGCGCAACTCCTCGAAGCGCGGTCGCCAGTAGCTCTCGTCGCCGGGCTCCCGGCCCGCGAGCTCGCGGCTCGCGACGACCGCCTTGGCGGCCGCCTCGAGCGGAGCGGCCTCCTTCCACCACTCGGGGCGCGCGATCCGCGTGCCGTATCGGCTCTCCGGCGCCTCCAGATCAGCGGCGGGCTCGCCCGCCGGCAGGTACGCCCACGACTCGGCCTGCAGACTCACGGACGCGTTCGGCGCCTCATCCACGAACACCTCGAGTGCGTCGAGAGTCTGGGCCGCGGTGGCCTCGGTCTCGCCGGGCTGGTTGAACGTGAACGACGCCGCCGTCACGAGCCCCTTGGCGTTGGCGTACGCGAGGAGGTCGAGGGCGTGCTCGACGGCGCGCTGCGGCTGCGGCGCCTGGCCGGTGCGCGAGAGGAGCTCGCGCGAGAGCGTGCCGACGTCGAGCCGCAGACGTATCCGAGCCGCGTACATCTTGTCGAGATCGAGGCGGACGAGCGCGTCCGGCCGGCCGTTGAGCGTGAGGGCCAGGTCGCGACGGTCGCTCGCCGCGATGAGGTCGAGGACGGCGCGCCGCCACGTGGCGTCGTACCCGAAGGCCGGGTCGAGGAGGTCGATGCGCCCCGGCCTGAGCGCCGCCACCTCGTCGAGCAGCCGCAGGGCGGCCTCGACCGGGTAGGCGTGCCAGCCGGCGCCGCCCGGGCGGAGCAGACAGGCGGGCGCGTTGTAGGGGCAGCCCCGGCTCAGGAACAGGCCGAGCTCGGGCAGCCCCTCGACGACGTACGGATAGGCGGCGAACTCGGGCAGGTGATCGGCGTCGAGCAGCAGCGGCGTGCCCTCGAGCGAGCGGCAGCTCGTCGTGTCGCGGTCGCCGTCGGCGACCGCCTGCGCGAGCGCCAAGACGGCGCTCTCCGCCTCGCCGACGACGAGCCAGCCGAAGGGCGCGCCTTCGTAGGCGAAGTCGTCGGGGCGCACCGAGACGTGGTACCCCTCGACAGCGACGACGGCGGCCGGATGAAGCCGGCGCGCGCGCTCGGCGACCGCCACGGCGGCCGAGTACTGCAGCGCCGACCAGCACGAGACGACAACGAGGTCCGCGGGGCACGCGCGCACGAGTCCCTCGGCCTTGTCGAGGAAGATGGCGCGCGCCTCGTCATCAGACGGGTTGCCGAGCTCCGCCTCCAGATCGAGGACGGTGACCGTGCGACCCGCGCGCCTGAGCTCGGAGAACAGGCTCACGAGCTCAGGCTTGACGCGCGGGCCGTCCGCCCAGCGGCAGCCGTACAGCGAGGCCGGGAACACCAGCAGGACGCGGGGGTCCGCCATGGTCGCTAGTCGAGGAAGTCGCGCAGGTTCTGCGCGTCGCGGTACGCCCGCAGCTTCGCCAGTGTCTTGGCCTCGATCTGGCGGATGCGCTCGCGCGTCACGTCGAACTTCTGACCCACCTCTTCGAGCGTGCGCGGGTGCTCGCCCTTGAGGCCGTAGCGGTACTCCAGGACCCTGCGCTCGCGCTGCGTGAGCAGGGTGAGGACGCGGTCGAGCTCCTCGTTCTGCATGATGCCGTCGACCGCGTCGAGCGGCGCCACGGCGCCCTCGTCCTCGATGAAGTCGGCGAGCTGCGAGTCGCCTTCTTCCCCGACTGGGCGCTCGAGACTCACAGGGTCCTGGCTGATCTTGAGGATCTCGCGCACGCGGTCGGCGGTGATGCCCATCTCGGTCGCGACCTCCTCCGGCGTGGCGTCGCGGCCCAGGTCCTGCAGCAGCTGACGCTGCACGCGGATGAGCTTGTTGATCGTCTCGACCATGTGGACCGGGATACGGATGGTGCGGGCCTGGTCGGCGATGGCGCGGGTGATCGCCTGGCGGATCCACCAGGTGGCGTAGGTGCTGAACTTGTAGCCGCGGCGGTAGTCGAACTTCTCGACCGCGCGGATGAGGCCGAGGTTGCCTTCCTGGATGAGGTCGAGCAGGCTCAGGCCACGCCCCGGATACCGGCGCGCGATCGAGACCACGAGCCTGAGGTTGGCCTCCGTGAGCTTGCGCTTCGCCTCCATGTCCTTGCGCTCGATGCGTTTGGCGAGCGAGACCTCCTGCTCGGCGGTGAGCAGCTTGACCTTGCCGATCTGCCGCAGATAGAGGCGCACCGGGTCGCTGGTCGACGACTTGACCGAGAGGTCGAGCTTGGACTCGGGCTCCTCTTCCTCCTCGCCCTTCGCCTCGGCCTCGGCGCGCGACGTCTCGTCGCCCTCGAGGATGTCGACCCCGAGGTCGTGGAACAGGATGAAGATGTCGTCGATCTGCTCGGGGGTGAGCTCGACGTCGCGCAGCTTGTCGTGGACGTGGTCCGCGTTCAGGTACCCCTGCTCGCGTCCCTCAGCCACCAGCTCGCGCACCTCCTCGACGGTGGACTCGAGGGGGTCGCCCCCCTGGTGCTCGTCGACGGGTTCGCTCGCTCCATGCATGCTGTTCTCCTCGCCGGTGACGTGCCGCTCGTCGGCCTCGCGGCCCTCCGGGCCGCTACTCAAGAAACCCTCGCAGACGCTGCGCGTCGCGGTACGCCTGGAGCTTGGCCAGTGTCTTGGCCTCGATCTGGCGGATGCGCTCGCGCGTGACGCCGAGCTTCTGCCCTACTTCTTCGAGGGTCCTAGGGTGTTCCCCCTTGAGCCCAAACCGCAACTCGATGACCTTGCGCTCGCGATGGGTGAGCGTGCGGAGGACGTCGTTGAGCTCCTCATTCCGCATGATCTCGCTCACGACCTCGACCGGCACGATCGCGTCTTCGTCTTCGATGAAGTCGCCGAGTTGCGAATCCTCTTCTCCTCCGATGGGCGTCTCGAGACTCACAGGGTCCTGGCTGATCTTGAGGATCTCGCGCACGCTTCGGCGGTGATGCCCATCTCGGCGGCGATCTCCTCGGGGGTCGGCTCGCGGCCGATGTCCTGCAGCAGCTGACGCTGCACGCGGATGAGCTTGTTGATCGTCTCGACCATGTGGACCGGGATACGGATGGTGCGGGCCTGGTCGGCGATGGCGCGGGTGATCGCCTGGCGGATCCACCAGGTGGCGTAGGTGCTGAACTTGAAGCCCCTGCGGTAGTCGAACTTCTCGACTGCGCGGATGAGGCCGAGGTTGCCTTCCTGGATGAGATCCAGGAACAGCATGCCTCGGCCGACGTAGCGCTTGGCGATCGAGACCACGAGACGCAGGTTCGCCTCGATGAGCCTGCGCTTGGCCTCCATGTCCCTGTGCTCGATGCGCTTCGCCAGCGAGACCTCTTCGACGGCCGTCAGGAGTGGGACCTTGCCGATCTCCTTGAGATACATGCGCACCGGGTCGTTGGTGGGCGTCCTCACCGAAAGGTCGAGCTTGGCGACGATCTCCTCCTCGGGCTTCGCCTCGACGCCCTCGTCCACGGCTGCGCCGTCACCCTCGAGGATGTCGATGCCGAGGTCGGCGAAGAGGTTGTAGACGCCGTCGACCTGTTCGAGCGTGAGCTCCACGTCCTGAAGCGCGTCGGCGATGTGGTCGCTCGTCAGATACCCCTGCTCGCGACCCTCCTCGACGAGGATGCGGACCTCGTCGATGCCGAACTCGGCGAAGGAGGACGCGCTGCGCTCGTCGGCGGGTTCTTTCACGTGCGTGCACCCTGCCCTTCGGTGGACTCGTCGGTGACGGGGACGGACCGGATGGCGTCGCGCAGGCGTCGGCGCACCGCCTCCAGCTCGGCCAGCTTCGTCTCCCGCGTACCAGTCTCGTCAGTTCCCGCTGCGGCCTTGAGTCTCGCGATGAGACGCCCTATCTGGGCCTCCTGCAGCCGCAGGAACAGCTCGTCGACAACGGTGACCGAGTACCGCTCGCGCCCGGAACGCAGGACCACCTCGGCGACGACGTCGCCGGCGCCCTCCTGCGCCTCCGGGCCGGACTCGGTCGGAACCTTCTTTTTCCCTGCATCCGCGCCTGTCAATCGCGCCTTGACCCAGCGGCAGGCGGCTCGTGTCTCGGCCGACGCGAACGTACCCTCGTCGACGCCGGCGAGCACCTCGCCGCCCTTCTCGGGCAGCGCCAGGCAGCCGGCGAGGAAGCGCACCTCGAGCTCGTGGACGCCGCCGACCGCGGCGGCCGCCGGGCCGACGGCGGCGCGCGACGCGCCGCCCGGCTTGACCGGCGCGCCCGCGGCAGTTCGCGGCGCAGCCGCGGCGCTCAGCAGGTAGCGCACGCTCTCCTCGGAGAGGCGCAGCCTGTCGGCGATGGTGCGAAGCTCCTCGTCACGTTCGATCGGCGTGGCCGCCTCCGCCAGCACCCCTCGGAGCTGCGCAAAGGCCTGCGCCCGTCCGTCCGGCCGCGCGAGGTCGTTTCCCTCGAGGACAAGGCGGACGTGGAATTGTAGCAGCGTCTCGGAGCGGGCGGCAAGCTCGCGGAACCCGTCGCCGCCCGCCCCGGAGAGCACGTAGTCGGCGGGATCGAGCCCCTCGGGCATGCGCACCACGTGCAGGCTCAGACCGAGACGGCGGGCGAGGCTGAGGGCGCGGCTCATGGCACCGACGCCGGCGGCGTCGGCGTCGAAACAGAGGAAGAGCTCGCGCGAGAGCCTCGCGAGGCGCTTGAGCTGCTGCTCGGTGAGCGCCGTCCCCATGGAGGCGACGACGTTCTCGACGCCCGCCTGCGCCAGGGCGAGGACGTCGGTGTAGCCCTCGACGACGTAGACGCGGTCCTCACGCCCCGCGGAGGCCTTGGCGGTGTGCAGGCCGAAGAGCGCCTCGCTCTTGTGGTACAGAGGCGTCTCGGGGGAGTTCAGGTACTTGGGCTTCTCGTCACCCAGGGTGCGCGCCCCGAAGCCGAGCGTGCGTCCGCGGTCGTCGGCGAGCGGGAACACGACGCGGGCGCGGAAGCGGTCGTAGACACCGCCGCGCCGTCCGGGCACGACCAGACCCGCGTCGAGCAGCTCCTGCTCGTTGAAACCCTGGCCGCGGGCCGCGTCGCGCAGTCGTTCCCAGCCGGCCAGCGAGAAGCCGACGCGGAAGCGCCGGCAGACCTCGGCACCGAGCCCGCGCCCTTCGAGGTACTCGCGCGCCGCCGCGGCCGCCTTGGCATCCCAGAGCACGCGCTCGTAGTAGGCGGTCGCCTGCTCGAGCAGCGCGCGCAGGCGGTCGCGGCGGTGGCGCTCGGCCTCGCCCCTGGCGCTCGACTCCTCGTACTCGAGGACGATGCCGTACTTGTCGGCGAGGTACTCGACCGACTGCGCGAAGTCGAGGTTCTCCTTGCGCTGGACGAAGCTGAAGAGGTTGCCGCCCTCGCCGCAGCCGAAGCAGTAGTACAGCTTCTCCGTGGGGTTGACCGAGAACGAGGCCGTCTTCTCTTCGTGGAAGGGACAGCGGCCCATGAAGTTGGCCCCCGACTTCTTGAGCTGCGTGTAGTGGCCGACGATCTCGACGAGGTCGGCGGTGGCCTGGACCTGGTCGATGCTCTGACGGGCGATGCGCGGCACGGTCAGGCGCCGTCCTTGGGCGACGAGGAGACGCGCTTCGGGCGCGCCTTCTGCGCGCCCGTCGGCGGCGCCTGCTGCGACTGCAGAAGCTTGATCCCGGCCGCCTGTCGCCGTCGCTCCTTGCGCGTCGGTCGCCGGTCGCGATCGACCGGCATGTACTGGTGCCCGAGGCGGTCGAACGCGGCGACGAGGCCGACGAGGACGAGCGGGGCCCACACGAGATACACGAGGGCCAGCGCCACCCAGCTCTCGAGCGGGGTCGGGTCAGGGACCGGCTGCTCGCCCCAGGGCGTGGAGTTGACCTCGATCCAGCCGGTGGTCAAGGCCAGCGCCACCGGCACGACGAGCGCGACGACCGCGGCCAGCGTGAGGAGCGTCCGGGCGAGCCGGCGAGGAGAGGCGGGCATTCAGGGCTCCGGGTCGAGGAAGCGTGCCATGAGCACCTCGTCATGATACTCGCCGGCGCGGACGAGCTGCCGCCGGCGAAGACCCTCGCGCGCGAAACCGTGACGCTCGTAGAAGGAGATCGCCGGCGCGTTGTGCGCGAAGACGCTGAGCTCGACCTTGAGCGCGCCAAGCTCGCCGGCCCACTCGAGCGCGCTCTCGAGCATGGCGCCCCCGACGCCCAGCCCCCGGCAGTCGCGGGCGACCGACATGCCGACCACGAGCACGTGGGAGTGAGGCGGGGTGCGCGTCGACGACCATCCCGAGGTCGCCGACGAGGCGCTCGCCGAGCCAGGCGCACAGAAAGAGGCTCGTGTCGCGCTCGGCGGCCGCCGCGATGCGGCGGCGCCACTCGCGCGCCGAGATCTCGCCCGGCCGCATGAGCAGGGTGACCTCGGCCTCGGCCGCGATGGCGTCGAGCAGCCGGCTGAGCGCCCGGGCGTCGCCCGGGCGCGCCGACCGGATCACCGCCTCGCGGCCGTCCCGCAGGGCGACCGTGGACTCACGACCGAGCCGCGCCACGCGCCGTCATCCTCCGCTCGGCATCACGGCGCCGCTCCGTCCGCGAAGGCTCGCGCGTCGCCCGTCCCGGCCAGCTGTGGCCGGCGTCACTTCTCGAGCTCGAGGGCGCCGCGTTCCTCGATCGCCGCCTGCGCGGCGGCAAGGCGGGCCACCGGCAGGCGGAACGGCGAGCAGCTGACGTAGTCCATGCCCACGCGGTGGCAGAACTTGACGCTGGCCGGGTCGCCGCCGTGTTCGCCGCAGATGCCCACCTTGAGGTCGGGCGTCGTCGAACGGCCACGCTTGACGCCCATCTCGACCAGTTGACCGACACCGGCCTGGTCGAGCGTGCCGAAAGGATCGGCCGGCCAGATGTCCGCCTCGAGATAGAGCGGCAGGAACTTGCCCGCATCGTCGCGCGAGATGCCGAAGGTCATCTGCGTGAGATCGTTGGTCCCGAAACTGAAGAACTCGGCCACCGCGGCGATCTCGTCGGCGGTCAGCGCCGCGCGCGGGACCTCGATCATCGTGCCGACCAGATACGCCACCTCGACGCCTTGCTCGGCGAAGACCTCGGCGGCCACGGCGCGCACCAGCGCCACCTGGTTCTCGAGCTCCTTCTTCGTGCCGACCAGCGGGATCATGATCTCGGGACGGACGTCGACGCCCTCCTTCTTGACGATGCAGGCTGCCTCGAGGATCGCCCGCGCCTGCATGCGCGTGATCTCGGGAAAGCCGATGCCCAGCCGGCAGCCGCGGTGACCGAGCATGGGGTTGAACTCGTGCAGCTCGGCGACCTTGGCGGCGATGCGCTCGACCGGCACGTCCATCTCGGCCGCCAGCTCCGCCTGGTCCTTGTCGGCGTGCGGCAGGAACTCGTGCAAGGGCGGGTCGAGCGTGCGGATCGTCACCGGCCTCTCGCCCATGGCGCGGAAGATGCCGGCGAAGTCGTCACGCTGCATGGGCAGAAGCTTGGCGATCGCGGCCTCACGCTCGGCGACCGTCTCGGCGATGATCATCTCGCGCATC
>CAWHUW010000003.1:0-16549 GCA_963832655.1 uncultured Thermoleophilia bacterium | reverse complement strand
CCCGTGCACGCGCCTGCACGCGTCGTCGCCCCAGATGGTCAGGCGGGCCTCATTCATCCTCTCTCCCTTCCTCTCTCGGCGTCTCGCGGGCCTTTCTCACTGGACCACCAGGGTGTTCGCCCCGACGCGGCTCTGCTTGTTGCCCGCCCGGTCCACCGCGTAGACCGAGAAACGGTACGTCCCCTTGGGCAGAGTGCACCTGAACGTGGCGACAAAGGTTCGCCCGAGCGGACGGGCGCCCATCGACAGCGTCTTCACGACCCCGCCGCGGCCGTTCCTGATCTTGATCGTGACCGTCGCCGCCGCGCCGTTGGGCAGCGCGTCGGCGACCTTGTACTTGACCGTCGCGCGGCGGCCGCGCACGACCGCGGCGCGCGACGGCGCGTACGCCTTCGGCGCGACGCCGTCGCGCGCCAGCACCGTCCCGCTCTTGCCGACGACGAACGCGGTGTTCGCGTCCAGCGCCTGGACGTCGCTGAGGTCCGTGTCGCACTTCACCGCCACCTGGGTCCATGTGGTGCCGGCGTCGCCGGTCTTGAGGATGGTGCCGTTGGCGCCCACCGCCCAGCCGACCGAGGCGTTCGCGAACGACACGCCCGAGCAATTGAACCACCGGCTCGGCGGCAGCGTCTGCGGCGACCACGTCGCGCCGCCGTCCGTGGTGTGTAGGAAGGCGTTGCTCGAGCCGACCGCCCAGCCGGTCTGCGCATCGGCGAAGGTGACGTCGCCAAGCCTCTGCCCGGTGCCCGAGACCTGCGGGGCCCAGTGAGCCCCGCCGTCGGTCGTGTGCAGGATGACCCCGTTGTCGCCGGCCGCCCACGCTGTCGATGCGTCCGTCGCCCAGACAGACCAAAGGTAGCCGGCGACGCCCGACGCCTGGGGCGCCCACGTGTCACCGCCGTCCGTGGTGCGCAGGATCGTCCCGGCCGTACCCACCGCCCATCCCGTGTCCCCACCTACGAAGTGGAGGTCCATGAGCTCGGCCGTCGTGCCCGACGTCTGGGGCGTCCACGTGACTCCGGCGTCGGTCGTGTGCCTGATGCCGCCGTCGGGGCCGCAGACCCACGCTTCGGACCCTGTGAGCGCGAAGACGTCGTCGAAGCGCGAGTAGCCCAGTTGGATCTGGGGGGTCCACGTAGCGCCACCGTCAGCAGTGCGCAAGACCGTCCCGTTGTAGCCGCACGCCCAGCCTCGGGCACCGCTCGCCATGCTGATCGACTCGAGGCGATACCCGGTGCCGGAGCCGACCCGGCTCCAGGCGCCGGTGCCCGCCTTGGCGTACACGCATCCGCCCGACCCCATGGCGACCGTGCGCCCGGTCGGGCTCGCGACGGCGTAGAAGCTGCGCTCCCGGGACTCGACGACCGTCGTCCACGTGTCGCCCCCGTCGTTGGTCTCGAGGACCATGCCGTCGTCGGCCCAGCCGTCGTTGTAGCTGCTGACGGTGAAGCCGTGATTGGCGCTCGTGAACACGACGTCCTGGTTGGCGTGGTACTGATTGCCCGTCGTGTCGGGGGTCCAGGTGGCGCCACCGTTCATCGTGCGCAGCACGGTGTCGCCGTAGCCGGCGGCCCAGCCCATGAGGGCGTCGACGAAGAAGACCGCCCTGAGGTCCTGCGTGGTCGCGGACGTCTGCGGCGTCCACGTGGCGCCGCCGTCGGTCGTGTGCAGGACCGCGCCAGCGTCGCCGACCGCCCACGCGACCTGGGCGGAGAGCGCGAACACGTCGTGGAGGTCCGTCGTCACCCCCGAGGTCTGAGGTCCCCAGGTCGCGCCCGCCGTCCGTCGAACGCCCGATCGCGCCGGCCGAACCCACGATCCAGCCGTTGTCCGCATCGGCGAAGTCCAGCCCCCAGGTCCAGCCGGTCACACCGCTCCATTCCGCCGACCAGGTCTTGCCGGCGTCGGCCGTCCGGTACAGGTTCCCGTCGTCGCTCAGGACCCAGCCCGCCGACGGCGAGACGAAGCACACGCCGGTGAGGTCGTGGTAGGTCGTCGTCGGCACGGGGAGCGACCGCGGCGACCATGTGGCGCCGCCGTCGGCGGTGCGCATGATCGTGCCGGCGCCGCCGACCGCCCAGCCGATGAGATCCGTCGAGAACTCGACGTCGAGCAGCGTGGCGCCCTGCGGTCGCGGGTTCTGCCAGAGCCACCTCTCGCCCGCAGGCCACGCCGGCTTGACAGCGAGTGCGGCGGGGGCGCTCGCGAGCAGCACTGCGAGCGCAATCACGAAGGCTGCGACGGGAGTCGCCCATCTGCCAACGGCTACGGGTGCTGCATCGGTCATACGCGAGCGCGTCATCCACGGCCCTCCCCTGGCGTAGTCGGTGCCGCCACGATATCACCGGCGCCCGGGCCAACTTGGGCGAACCTCCGGCGAGGCCGCCCGACGGGCGCGCCGATGTCTGGGCGAACTTCGCGCGCGGCGCGGCGGGGGACTTTACTGCCGCGCCCCGTCGCCGTAGCCTCTTCGTCGACAGGAGGGAGAACGATGAAACGAAACCTGCATGCCGGCAACCTGCGCGGCGGTGGCCTCAGCCTCAACGTCTTCACCGAGGCCGAGATGGACGACATCCATCTCGCCACCCTAGAGGTGCTCGAGCGCACAGGGGTCTGGGTCGAGGACGACGAGGCCATGGACATCTTCGCCGACGGCGCCTGCCGGGTCGACCGCGAGACGCGCATGGTCAAGATCCCGCCGCACGTCGTCGAGGACGCGATCCGTTCGACGCCGGCGAAGATGGTCCGCGGGGCACGCGACGCCGAGAAGCGCATCGTGCTCGAGCCCGGTCGCGTCTCGTTCTGCAACTTCGACGAGGGCATCATGGTCAACGATCTGCGCACCGGCGAGCACCGCGAGCCGGTGCTGCAGGACGTCGCCGAGATCGCCCGCCTGGTCGACGCCCTCGAACACATCGACATGTACGAGCCCGCGGGAAGCCCGACCGACCGGCCCCAGGAGACCGCCGTCCTGCACGGCACCGAGGCCGCCCTGCACAACACGTCGAAGGCCGTGGGCACGGAGTCGACCTCGGCCTGGGAGGTGCGCAAAGTCATCGAGATGGCCAAGGCCATCGTCGGCGACGAGGACGCCCTGCGCGACAACCCGATCGTCGGCTTCGGCGTCTGCCCGGTCAGCCCGCTCAAGCTGCCGCGCGACGCCACCGAGGTGATCGTCGAGTGCGCCCGCCACGGCATCCCCTGCGGCTGCCTCTCGATGGCGATGTCGGGCGGCTCGTCGCCGGTGACGCTCGTCGGCACCTTCGTGCAGCACAACGCCGAGGTCCTCGCCGGCATCACCCTCGTCGCAGCTCACGACGCGCGGCGCGCCCATCGACTACGGCTCGTCGACGACGGCCATGGACCTTCGCCTGGCGGCGGCCTGCGTCGGCTCGCCCGAGCTCGCCCTCTTCAGCGCCGCCACGGCCCAGATGGCCCGACGGTACCTGATCCCGAGCTTCGTGGCCGGGTTGTAGGCGGACTCGAAGCTCGGTGACGCCCAGACCGGTCACGAGAAGACGCTCACGGGCCTGACGGCTGCGTTGGCAGGGGCCAACCAGATCTACGGCGCGGGGATGATCGAGTCGGGAGTCACCTTCGATTGCGCACAGCTCGTCATCGACGACGAGATCGCGGCCATGATCGAGTACGTGGTGCGAGGGTTCCGCGTCGACGACGAGGCCCTGGCGGTGGAGGACATCGCCGCGGTCGGGCCGTTCGGCGACTTCCTCTCGCTCGACGCGACCATGCGCCACATGCGCGAGCAGAGCATGCCGAAGTACCTCGACCGCCGCGTGCGCGAGGACTGGAAGGAGCGCGGCGGGTCAGACCTCTACGAACGGGCGAAGGTGGCCGCGCTCGAGATCATCGAAAGCCACAAGCCAGAGCCGCTCGATCCCGACGCCGCGAAGCAGATCCGCGCCATCGTCGAGGCCGCCGACCGCGAGCGCGGGGTGGCCTGAGCCGAACGACAGACGGTCGCGCGGTCTCAGTACCCGACCGTGAGGTCCAGGTCGTTGTACCACTTCCTGGACAGGTCGCTGAGCGACCCGTCCCGGTGCATCTCGGCGACCGCGTAGTCCAGCAGCTTGACCCAGTCGCTCTCGCCATCGGCGACGGCGATCCCGAGCTTCTCGTAGAAGAGGGGCTTGCCTGAGGACTCGACCGGCTGCCCCTCGAGGATCGCCTGCTGGCCCGTGGGGCCGGCTGTGAGCACGAAGTCGAGTGTACCGTTGAGAAGGTCGGGGAAGGCGTCGGTGGTGGTGGCGTAGCCCTTCGCGACGGCGCCGGTGTTCTGCTTGAGGAAGTCGTAGAAGGTCGTCGCCAGACCGACGCCGACGGTCTTCCGGGCGAGGTCGTCGACGCTCTCGATCTGAGCCCCCCCTTCGCCACGAACAGCTGGGCGGGCGTGGAGGAGTAGGGCCGCGTGAAGTCCATGAGAGCGTCGTACTCCGGGGTGATCGGCATCGAGCCGATCGAGACGTCGAAGCGCTTCTGCTTGAGGCCGGCGGGCACGGTCTCCCACTCCGGGTTCTTGAAGCTGACCTCCAGGCCCAGGATCTCGCCGATGCGTTTGGCGACGTCGACGTCGAACCCGGACAGCTCTCCGGTGGACCCGTCGACAGAGCTCTGCGGCGCGTAGTCGGCGTCGTTGGCGACGACCATCGAGCCGCGCTCGACGACCGTCGCGGCGACGCCAGTGGGGGCGGCGCCGAGGATCTCCTGGGCGCGCTCCGCGGCCGTCCCGGCGGGCGCGTCGCCCGCGGCGTCGCCGCCGCACGCGGCGACGATGAGAGGGAGGCACAGCAGGAGAAGCGTGACGGGGACGGCGGCGCGGATCTGCTTGGTCCTCATCGTGCCGTCCTTTCTGCGGGTCGCCCCCGGGACGCGCACGGGCCGTGTGTGGCTTGACGGGCACTCCTGCCGCCTGCCGGGGAGCCGCTCGCCGCGCCCCCCGGCGCAGCTGCTGGCGGGCCGTTTATATCGCACGGCCCGCGACGAGGCGACCCACGCAGAGCGCCGCGACTGCGTCAGCCGAGGCGGCGGGACGCGTTCAGGAGATCTGGGCGAGGCGACGCAGCGCGGCGTCGACCTCGGGCGCCAGAGGCGGCGGACGATGCTCGGCGAGGATCGTCCGCATCCTCTCTCGCGCGCGGTCGACCGGGTCGCCAGGCGCCTCGTGACTGGCGCAAGGCGGGCTGGCGGACGGCACGGCCCGCACCCCCGGCCCGCCCAGCGCCGTCAGATCGAGACCGGCCGCCAGACGTCGCGCCAGTGAGACGGTGTCAGCGCCGAGCGCCATCTCGACGTACGAGAAGATGCGCCCGCCGGAGACCATGCCGACCCCCGTGAGCATGTCGACCCCCGCCGCCAGTGACAACAGCGTCGTCGTCGTGTCGTCGAGGGCCGACTGCCACGAGGGCTCCTTGGCGCCGGACGCGTTGACGCCGCACTCCGTCGGCAGCCCGTAGAAGCGGCCGACATCGGCGACGGCGGCGCCCATGAGGGTGTCCTCCGGAGCGCCGCCGGTGAAGTCGCCCGTCTTCAGGTCCATGATGCTGGGGATGAAGCAGACGAACACCGGAGCGCCGGGGAAGGCCGCCTGGACCACGGCCACGGCGCTCAGCGCCTCGGCGATGCCGACGACGAGGGAGCCGGCCATCGTGATGGGCGTCGTCGAGCCGCCCATCGGCATCGTCACGAAGCCGATGGGGATGCCGGCGGCGGCGAACTCGAGACCCGCCTCGAGCGTGCCGGCGTCATTGCCGAGCGGCGTGACCGTGCCGAGCAGGGCGGAGACGGGCGGCTCGGCACGCAGGCGCTCGTCGTCGTCCTCGCACAACGCTCGCGCCATCGCGACGGCGACCCGCGCCATCTCGGGCTCGACCACGGTGACCGTCTGCACGTGCTTGCCCGTGCCGGTGACGGCGAGGTACAGCTCGTGCAGGCCGCGGACCTCGGCGGGCCGGTCCTGGGCGCTGACTGCCGGCCAGCAGAAGTCGATCTCGGGCATGGCGTCGACCACGCGCGCGATGTCCGCCACGTCCGCGGCGACCGTGCCCCGCTTGCCGCCGCTCTCGAGGTCGTAGATCTCGACGCAGCAGCCGTCGGTGGTGATCAGGGAGCGCTCCCCGGTGACGAGGGGCGCCGCCGCGCGCGCTCCCAGCGTGAGGCACGGCGGCGCCAGGGCCACCAGCTCGCGCACGAGCTCCGGCCGCAGGCGGACGCGCGCGCCGTCGACGGCCGCCCCCCGGGCGGCCAGGCCGGCGCGCGCCCGTTCGGACGGGATCGACACGCCGACGTCGGCGAGCACCTCCAGGGCCGCGGCGTCGAGACGCTCCAGGTCGCGGCGGGACAGGACGGCGAGGGGCCCGCCGGTGCCGATCGAGTGTGTGCCGGCCGCCGTCACGTTCAGCGCTCCGTGATGTCGAACACCCGCGGCGCGAGGACCGCCTTCAGGTCGTCGCTGCGGATCTTGAGCATCGTCGCCTCCGCGCCGCCGCCGCAGTAGACGACCGGCGGCGCGAACGCCCCGGGATCGGCGACGACGGGCAGGTCGCTCGCCAGGCCGCAGGGGGGCACGGCGCCGACGCGGAACCCCGTCGCGTCGAGGACGTCCTGCGGGGGCGCCAGGGTCACTCGGCTCGCGCCGAGGGCGCTGCGGAGGGCGGCGATGTCGACCCGCGCGTCGCCGGCCACCAGCACCAGGGTCGGTGTGCCGTCGACGAGGAAGAGCAGCGACTTGACGACCTCGCGCGGCGTGACCCCGAGGAGCTCGGCGGCCCGCTCCGCGGTCGCCGAGCGGTCGGGGAGGGGCAGCATCTCGTGCGTCACGCCCAGCTCCTCGAGGTGGTTGTGGACGTCGCTGCACGTGAGCATACTGGTCTCCTCCTCGCGGCCGGCGCAGTCTAGCACACGTCTTCGCGCCGGCCGGGCCGCGGTTGTCGCCCCTCTCGCGCGACCGTACCATGAGGCGGTGAGCCAAGAAGCCGTTGAGCCGCCACACCCTCCCGCCGGCAGCGGACACGACCTGCGCCGCGTCGTCGCCGACCTGCTTCTCGTGGTCGGCGGGATCCTCCTCGCCTACCCTCTCTGGTCGGGGCTTCTGACCACGGTCCAGCAGGGACGCCTCGAAGACGCCTACGGACGCGAGTCGGCCGCCTTCCAGGTCGCCGTCCGCACCTCGCCGTATGACCGCCCCGAGCGCAAGCTCCCGCCGGAGGTCGAGGTGCGCCGCCTCGCCAGGCTCTTCGCCGAGGACCTCGAGGCGGGGGACCCCGTGGGGCGGCTGCGGATCCCGCGGCTCGACTTCGACCGCGTCGTCCAGCAGGGCGTCAAGGGACGCGGCGGGCTGGACCCCGACGACGACCGCGCGCTGTTGCACGGCGGCCCCGTCCACTACGCGAGCACGCCGTTGCCCGGCGAGGGCGAGCCGTTCGCCGTCGCCGGCCACCGCACCACGTACGGGGCGCCCTTCTCACGCCTCGATGCGCTGCGCCCCGGCGACCGCATGGAGATGGAGACCCCCTACGCGCGCTTCGTCTACGAGGTCGCAAAGACGACGACCGTCCTCCCGGACGACGTCGGCGTCCTCTACGACCGCGGCTACGGGCTCGTGCTGACCACCTGCACGCCACGCTACAGCGCGAGCCACCGGCTGATCGTGTGGGGGCGCCTGGTCAAGTTCGAGCTGCTCGAGCGGCTGCGCCCGCGGGACTGAACCGCGACTCAGGGGTACGGCGGGCGCTCGGCGCTCGAGCCGTCGAGGAGCAGCACCATGAAGGGAGCACCGGCCTCGGAGCCGGGGTGACCGGCGGGGATGAAGGCGAGGCCGTCGGCGAGCGCCATCGAGCGGAGGATCCCCGAGCCCTGCGGCCCGGTGGTCGTGAACGCCCAGCCGCCGTCGCGCCGCTCCAGGCGGCAGCGTCTCGCCTCGACGCGCTCCCTGCTGCGCTTGACCGGTTCGGCGCTCGCGGCCACGAGATAGGGCCGGTAGAGGTCGCGGCGTCCCTGGAGGGCGAGCAGCGCCGGGCGGACGTAGAGCTCGAAGCTCACCATGGCGGCGACCGGGTTGCCGGGCACGCCGAAGACGAGGGTGCGCCCGCGCACCCCGAACGCGAGGGGTTTGCCCGGCTTGGTCGCCACCCCCCAGAAACGGCGCTCGACGCCGAGCTCCTCCTGCACCTGCTTGACGAAGTCGAACTCGCCGACCGACACGCCGCCGCTGGTGAGCACGACGTCGTGCTCCAGGGCGGCGGCGATGAGCCGCCGCGTCTCGCCGAGGTCGTCGCGGGCGATGCCGAGCAGGACCGGCTCTGCGCCGGCGGCGAGGACCTGCCCGTACGCGGTGTACGAGTTCGAGTTGCGTATCTGCCCGGGGCCGACCGGCTGGCCGACCGGGACCAGCTCGCTCCCCGTGGCGAGGATCGCGACGCGGGGTCGCCTCGTGACCGGGACCGGGTCGGCGCCGACCGAGGCAAGAAGACCGATCTCGGCCGGGCCGAGGCGTGCGCCGCGCGGCAAGACGACGTCGCCGACGGCGACGTCCTCGCCTGCGCGGCGCACGTTGGCGCCCGGCCTCACCGCCTCACGCACCGTGAGCGTGTCGCCGGCCTGGCTGGTGAGCTCCACGGGCACGACCGTGTCGACGCCGGGGGGCAGAGGGGCGCCGGTCATGATCTTGGCCGCTTCGCCGGGTCTGACGGGCTCCGCCACGTGGCGCCCGGCGGGGATCTCGACGGACACGCGATACGATCCGCGGCCGGCGCCGAGCTCGTCACCGCGCAGCGCGTAGCCGTCCATCGCGGAGTTGTCGAAGGAGGGGACCTGCTCGCGCGAGACGATGTCGGCGGCGGCGGCGCGGCCGAGGGCGTCGAGCAGCGCGACCTCCTCCGAGGGGAGCGGGACGACGGCCGTCAGGACGCTGTCGACGGCCTCCTCTATGGGGAGCAGGGCACCCATCATCTGCGCAGTCTCAACTGTTTACGCCTCTTAGTAAACTCCGGGAATAGGCCATCCGATACGCAGAGTAGGCAGCCGAAGGAGTCCAGGGATGACGCCCTCCGACAAGCAGCGCACACAAAGAGACGACGAAAGCCTCCGCGTCGAGGCTCAGCGCCTTGAGGCGCTCAAGGAGCTCGTGCGCCGCCGCGCCTACAGCGTCCCCTCCGAAGACGTCGCCGCGCGCATCATCGGCCACGCCTTCGGCGTCGCTGCCCCCGCAGGGCACGGACACAGCTGAACGCGAGCAGGCCGGCCGCCGCGCCGGCCGCGTCCATCACGAGGTCGCCGACCTGCGCCGAGCGATAGGGGATCGGCGCCTGCAGCATCTCGATCAGCGCCCCAAAGGCTACGACCGCAGCCCACACCCCGACGAAGAAGCGCAGCGACGCGGCGCCGTCCGCGAGCCCCGCTTCCGGGTCACCCCGCGCCCCCGCGTCGCCCGGGCCTGGCGTGCGCGTGCTCATCCACCAGAGCCCGAGGGCGGCGAGCACCGCGAACTCGATGAAGTGACCGACCTGGGTCGTGAGCGTCTCCCGCTCGCCCACCGTGGCGCTCAGCGCGGTGTGGGTGGGCACGAGGGCGAACACCAGGATCGCGGCGGCCCAGCCCAGGGTCAGACGCCGGGCGAGGCGTTCGTCGCTGACGCCGGCGCGGCGATCGTCGCTCACGCCGGCGAACCGGCCTCGCCGAGGCGGCGCAAGCCGCCGAAGGTCTCCCGGCCGCAGAAGACCAGTACGGCGACGCGGCCCTCGTGGACGCGGATCGCCGCGCCAGGGCGCGCGACGGCGTTGCCGAGCCCGAGACAGGCGTCGCCCGGCAGCCGCCCCCGCTCGAGCTCGTAGTCGAAGCCTGTCAGCGTGACGGTCGCGCCCCCGTCGAGCGGGGCGAGGGAGACGCGCGTGCCCGGCTCGGCGTCGACGTCCACGGTCGCGCCGGCGTCCAGGACCCTGACGGTGAGCCCCGGCGAGACGAGGCGCGCCGGGGTCCCCTGCCCCTCGACGCGGCCGAGCAGTGCCAGGTGGCCGAGGACGTGGTCCAGGGCGCCGAGGGCGCCCGCCAGTACGAGCTCGTCGGCGCCCTCCCGCAGCGCCTCGTCGACGGCCAGCTCGCCGTCGGTCTGGTCCTTGCGCACCGGGTGACGGACGACGCGAGCGCCGCGCCGCCCGGCGGCGGCCACGGCCTCCTCGTCGAGCGAGTCGAAGTCGCCGACCAGCGCGTCGGGCACGACACCGGCGGCGGCGAGAAACCGCCCGCCTCCGTCGGCGGCCACGACCAGGTCGGCGGCCCGGGCCCACTCGCGGTAGTACGCGACGTCTTCGTAGTCGCCGTCGAGGAAGACGGCGGCGAGCCCGCCGGCCGGCTGCCGCCGGCCGGTCCCCTCGCCTTCGCCCCCGCGGGATCCCATCATCACGCGACGTCCCTCCCCACCGGGAAGGCCGCGTCGTAGGCCTTGAGCAGGGGCCAGAGGAGCACCGCGGTGAGGACCGCCTCGGGGAGCAGGTACAGCACGTTGTAGGTGAGCGAGTAGAGCCAGGGCGCCTCCCACCCGGGCGCATACTCGGCGAAGAAGATGAGCCCGGAGAGGAAGTGGAAGACGAAGCGCGCCGCGCAGGCCAACGCGACGGCCACGGCGAGCGAGCGCCAGCCCGTCACGGCGATGAAGCCGCCGACCGCGAGGGCGCCGAAGGCGAGGGGATAGTCGAGCAGCGCCTGCACCGGGTGAAACACGAAGGCTCCAGGGAGGGCCAGCTGGAGGAACCCGTACACGACCCCGGTGACGAGGCCCGGCACGACGCCCCGCCGGACGGCGATGAAGATGACGGGCAACAACTCGAGGCTGACGGAGCCGCCCTGCGGCATGGCGAAGAGCCGCACCTGGCCGAGCACGGCGGCGAGCGCGATGGCGACACCGATCTCGGCGTACGCCTGGACGCCCCAGGCCCCGGGGCGGGCGTTCAGGCGCGGACGATCTGACCGCGGCAGGGGAGGTGACGGAGTGGGGTGGGCGCTCATCGCGGATCTCTCCCTTCGCTGGAATTACCCAGCAGCGTCCATGGACGCCGCCACCTCTTGGTGGTCAGGTTCAGCGCGTCGGCGCAAGGAAGCGCCTTCTCAGCCCCTCGTCCAGGAGCTCCGCGAGGACGACCCCAGTGTACCCCCGCCCGCTGTGAGTGGCCAACGCACGTTTCAACTGGCCGGCCTGCGGTTCACGGTCTTCTGTGGATACTGTGGATAAGAATCATTTCCCGTGCTTACAGGCTCACGACCGCCGTGGATAAGGCGTTGACGACGACGGGTTCACTTGACAGCGGCGGCGCCCCTCCCGTCGTACTGTGAGTCGCCTTTTTGCAGGTCTTTTCCTTCCGACGTCACAGGATTGAGCAGCCTTCGGGCGCCGCCGGCCACGGCCGCTCCGCGGCCGCCCCGCGGCGCCCTCGTCACCCGGTAGTGAAACGTCCTTTTCCACAAGTCCCGCAAATTGGGGTCCTTCGACGGCCTCCGTCACGGCACTCTCCACAGTTCCTGAACACCCTGTGGATAAGTACCCGCCGTTTCAGTCCCAGCCCCTCTCGATCAGGCTCACTGAACGCGTTTCAGGGGTCGAGTGGCGGTGCTATACTCGTCGCCCCCATGGAGTCCTTCCTCGACAGGTTGCTCGCGGAGCGCCCGGGCATGGCCGCTGCCCCTCCCCGTGGCGTCGTCGCCGCGCCCGAGGGGCCACTCCCGCCCGAGGAGGCAGACGGGCCCGCGACCGCGACCGCGACGAGTCCGCGAGACCCCTCGCTACCCGACGTACCCACCGGCCCCGAGGCGCCTCGCATCGCGGTGTACGACACGCTCACGAGCCCTCCCAGGGTCATCGTCGTCGAGGAGCAGGACCTCCCGGCGCTGATCGCCTCGCTCGCCGAGAAGACCTACAACTCGTGCCGCGAACAGGGAGGGCAGGTCCCCTTCACCGTGATCCAGGAACTCATCGAGAACCTTCTGCACGCGGCGTTCCGGGATGTCGTCGTCACGGTGCTCGACAGCGGCCAGACGATCCGCATCTCCGACCACGGCCCGGGGCTGGAGGAGAAGGAGCGCGCCTTCCTGCCGGGCTTCACCACGGCCACCGCGTCGCAGCGCCGCCTCATCAGGGGCGTCGGCTCTGGTCTGCCCATCGCACGTGAGGCGCTTCAGTTCCTGCGCGGCATGCTGACCGTCGAGGACAACCTCGGAAGCGGCGCCGTCTTCACGATCAAGTTGCCCACCCGGCCCGCCGAGGAGCCGCCGCAGTCGGCGGGGCCGGAGATCAAGCTCACCACACGACAGACCAAGGTGCTCGTGCTGCTCATGGAACTCGGCTCGGCGGGCCCGAAGGCCCTCTCCCGCGAGTTGGGCATCTCGCCGGCCACCGCGTTCCGCGAACTCAATTTACTGGAGCAGAAGGGGTTGATACACTCGCTCGGCGACGGCAAGCGAGCCTTGCGCGAGGAGGGACTCCACCTCCTCGACAGCATCCTCTGACCGTTCTTCGACTCTCCCGGGGTTGGCCGCCGCGTCCCCGGGACCGGGAGTGAGGCCTCGATCGACGACCAGCTGACCCTCATCTGGAACGAGGCGCGCGAACAGTTGCGCACGCAGCTCAACGAGCGGACCTTCCGTCTCTGGTTCGACCGCGCCTTGCCGCTCGACCTCAGCGACGGCACCTTCGTGCTCGGGGTGCCGAACGACTTCGCCCGCGACTGGATCGAGAAGCGCTTCGCCGGCATGGTGCGCGATGCCCTCGCCCAGGTGCTGGGCGACACCGTCGGCCTGACCCTCGTCGTCGACGAGCGCGCCTCGGCGCTCGGTGACGGCGCCGTGGCAGCCGGAGAGGGGGCGCCCGCCCCCGCAGCGTCGCCGGCGCCGACCGCCAACCCACCACTCACTCGCACCGGTAGCAGCGGCTCTCGCGCCCCGGGCGGCCCGCGCGCGAAGGTCCTCGCCGACCTCAACCCCCGTTACGTCTTCGACCGCTTCGTCACCGGCCCGCACAACGAATACGCGGCCGCCGTCGCGAGCAGCGTCGCCGAGACTCCGGCCGACGCGTACAACCCGGTGTTCATCTACGCCGACACCGGCCTCGGCAAGACCCACCTCATCCAGGCCATCGCCCACGCCGTCATCCAGAAACACCCGTCCCTCCAGGTGAAGTACGTGACTGTCGAGCGCTTCACCGACGACTTCATCAACGCCGTGACCGACAAGGGTCGCGTCGAAGGCTTCAAGCAGGCCTACCGGGAGAACGACGTCCTGCTGGTCGACGACGTCCAGTTCCTCGCCGAGAAGCAGCAGACCCAGGTCGAGTTCTTCCACACGTTCAACTCGCTCTACGAGGCCGGTCGGCAGATCGTCATAACCTCCGACCGCCCCCCTCGTGAGCTCGAGGAACTCGAGGAGCGCCTGCGCACGCGCTTCGGCCAGGGCGTCGTCGTCGACATCAGTCGTCCCGACCTCGAGACACGTATCGCCATCCTGCGCCGACAGGTGAAGTGGGAGGGCTACCACATCGCCGAACCCGAGGTGCTCGAGTGGATCGCGGCGCGCGTGACGGCCAATATCCGCGAGCTCTACGGCGCTCTCACGCGCACCGTCAGCTTCGCCTCGATCCGCGGCAGCGAGGTGACGCTCGACCTCGCCAAGGAGGCGCTCAAGGACATCCTGCCCAAGGCCTACGCCCATCCCGTGACCGTCGAGATGGTACAGGCGGAGGTCGCGCGACAGTTCGGCATGCACGTGAACGACCTGCGCGGTAACCGCCGGACCCAGGACGTCGCCTATGCCCGCCAGCTCGCGATGTACCTCGCCAGGGACCTGACCGAGGCGTCCCTCCCCCAGATCGGCGACCGGTTCGGCGGGCGGCACCACACCACGGTCCTGTACGCCGTCGACAAGATCGACCGCCTCCTCAAGGACGGCCACGACCGCCAACTCCACGACCTGGTCCAGCTGATCACAGCGCGCGTCAAGACGACCCGCTGACACAGCGTACGGGGTGCTGAGAGCCCTACTCGCGATCGGCTGTCGACAACCTCGCGAAGGGTGGTGGACAAACTGACAAACGAACCCCAAACCGGCTATGCTTCGGGCAACGCGATCGCCGCCACAGGAGGGAGCGTCCGGTTCTGCACAGCGCGTCCACAGGCCCCTGCACAAGCGCTCACGCCTTCAGGTGCAGGACGATCGTCCTCGCAAGGTGTCATCCACAGGCGTTATGACGATGACGAAGAGAGTTTCATCCTCTCTTAGTAATAATAAGGAGCCGGCATGAGATTCACAGTCGACCGCACCGCCCTCGTTGACAAGCTCAATATCCTCGCTCGTGGCGTCTCCGCGCGGAGCGCCCTGCCCGTGCTCTCCGGCGTCCTTGTGCAGGCGGGGGATGGACGGCTCGACCTCTACGCGACCGATATGGAGCTGTCCATCAAGGCGAGCCTTGTGACGACGATCGAGAGCGACGGAGAGACGGTCGTCCCCGCAAGGCTCTTCAGTGACATCGTGCGTAACCTTCCAAGCGACACGGTCACCATCGAGGCCGGAGAAGCGAACGCGGAGATAAGCGCGGGGCGCGCACGGTTCTCTCTCAACGCCTGGGCCGCGAGCGACTTTCCGCAGACCTCGTCCTTTGAGCTCGAGGGCGGGCTCAAGATCGGGCGCGAGCCGTTCGTCGAGACGCTGAGCAAGGTCGGGCGAGCCGCCTCGAGAGACGAGACACGGCCGATCCTCACGGGCGTGCTCGTGAGTATGGGCGGCAACGCCCTCAAGATGGTCGCGACCGACAGCTACCGGCTCGCCGTCAAGGAGACGATCCTCGAGAGTGAGATCGCCGGCGAAGTACAGGCGATCGTCCCCGTCAAGGCACTGACCGAGGTCGCGCGCCTCGCAGCGGCGATGGGAGACGGTGACGTCGAGGTGGCGATCGGCGAGAACCAGGCGCTCTTCAAGCTTGCCGATCAAGGTGGCGACGTCTATATCGCCTCGCGTCTCATCGACGGCCAATTCCCCAACTACAAACAGCTCATTCCCGAGAGCTTCGACCACGAAGTGACCTTGGGCAAGGAGCTCGTGACCGCTGCGGCGCGCAGGACCAGCCTGCTGGCGCAGCGCAACGCGCCGCTGCGCCTGACGTTCGCGTCCGGACGGCTCACGATGCGTGCCCTCACGCAGGACGTCGGCCAGGCCGAGGAGTCGCTCGACATACCGTACGACGGAGAGGAGTTCGAGATCGGGTTCAACCCGCAGTACCTGATCGAGGGCATCGAGGCGGTGGACGAGAGCGACGTCACGCTCAAGTTCACCAATCCGCTGCGTCCAGGCCTGATCTCCAGCGCGGCCGGCGCCTTCGTCTACCTGATCATGCCCATCCGCCTGAGTGGCTGAGGCGCGTCCTTCTCTCTGAGCTGTCGGCCGGCGCTCTCGCGCCGCCGGCACTCTTGCCCACGTGAACGACATCGCCGTCGATCTCCCCGTGACACTCGGTGCCTTCCTCAAGGTGGCCGGGGTCGCGATGACGGGCGGCCACGCCAAGGTCATCGTGCAGGAAGGCCACGTGCGCGTGAACGGGGAGGTCGAGGCACGCCGCGGACGCAAGCTCGCCGGGGGAGACGTCGTCGGCTTCGGCGGTCAGGAGTACCGGGTGTGTTCCTCAACGACCTGAGGCTCCTCAACTTTCGCTCGTACTGCGACGCCGCGGTGTCCTTCGGTCCTGGGTTGAACGTCGTGGTCGGCGCCAACGCCACCGGCAAGACCAACCTCCTCGAGGGGGCCTTCTTCGCCCTGCGGGGGACCTCGCCGCGCACGCGCCGCGAAGAGAAGCTCATCGCCTGGGGCCAGCGGTTCACCCGCGTCGCCGTGCACCTCGACGGCCTGGGCGATCGGCTCCAGGAGGTCGAGGTCGCATACGCTCCAGGAGAGGGCAAGCGCGTGCGCTGGGACGGGCTCGAGGTGGCCGTGCTCGACGATCTCCGGCGCCGTTGCCAGGTGTTCATCTTCGTGCCCGAGAGCCTGCTCCTCGTGAAAGGCAGTCCGGCGCGGCGGCGCGCTCACATCGACGCTTTCGCCGCCGCAGTCGACCCGCCGTATTCGGCCGCCGCGCGCGACGTGCAGGCGGCCCTGCGGCAGCGCAACGCCCAGCTCGTCAACGTACGCGCCGGGGCGGCCGCCGCGACGCTGGACCCGTGGGATACGCAGTTCGCGCGCGCCGCGGTCGAGCTCGGCCGGCGGCGAGCGACCCTCGTCGCCGCCCTCGGCGGGCGCTTCGCCGAGCTGGCCGCGGGGCTCGCGCCCGCCGAGGAGCGCTTCGCGCTGCAGCTGGTGTCGCAGCTCGACGGTCTCGGCTTCGACGAGGACGCCCTGCTTGAGCGCCTGCGTGAGCGTCGCCCGGTCGAGGTGCAGCGCGGACTCACCCTGGTCGGGCCCCACCGCGACGACTTGCGGTTCGTCGAGGTCGGGGCCGACGGGGGGAGGTGGAAGGCGGCGCGGACGGCAGTGATCGCTCCGCCGCCGCCGTCCCCACAGCTGCCAC
>CAWHUW010000002.1:0-57768 GCA_963832655.1 uncultured Thermoleophilia bacterium | reverse complement strand
TTACGGGATCGGCCGATCGACCTCCAACAAGGTCCTCTCGCTGGTCGGCATCGATGCCGACACCAAGGTCCGTGACCTCACCGAGGAGGAGATCCTCCGCCTCCGCGAGGCCATCGACCGTGAGGTCGAGGTCGAGGGCGACCTGCGCCGCGAGCGCTCGCAGAACATCAAGCGCCTGATGGACATCGGCTGCTACCGGGGCATCCGCCACCGGCGCGGCATGCCGGTGGACGGCCAGCGCACCAAGACCAACGCACGTACGCGCAAGGGACCCAAGAAGACGGTCGGCGCGCGCCGCAAGAAGGCAACATGACCGGCGACCCCCAGAAGCAGCTCAAGGAGTAGCGAGTGGCCAAGCCGCAGAGAGCCAAGGGACGCCAGCGCCGCAAGGTCCGCAAGAACATCGCCATCGGCCAGGCGCATATCAAGACGTCGTTCAACAACACCCTGGTGACGCTCACCGACAAGGAGGGCAACGTCATCGCGTGGGAGAGCGCCGGGTCGGTGGGCTTCAAGGGCTCGCGCAAGAGCACGCCCTTCGCCGCTCAGGTGACCGCCGAGTCGTGTGCCAAGAAGGGCATGGAGCACGGCCTTCAGAAGGTGGAGGTCTTCGTCCGCGGCCCGGGCTCTGGCCGCGAGACGGCCGTTCGTTCGCTGCAAGCCGCCGGGCTCGAGATCCTCGGCGTCAAGGACGTCACCCCGATCCCGCACAACGGCTGTCGGCCGCGCAAGCGGCGCCGGGTCTAGGAAGGTCGAGTCGTGGCCAAAGACACGTCACCACAGTGCAAGCAGTGCCGCCGCGAGAGCGAGAAGCTCTTTCTCAAGGGCGAGCGCTGCCTCACCGACAAGTGCGCCGTCGAGCGGCGCTCCTACGCGCCCGGCGAGCACGGCCGCGGCCGCATCAAGCAGTCCGAGTACCTGCTGCAGTTGCGCGAGAAGCAGAAGACGCGCCGCTACTATCAGCTGCTCGAGAAGCAGTTCCATCAGTACTACGTGGCGGCCAGTCGCAAGCAGGGCATCACGGGTGAGAACCTGCTGTGCCTCCTCGAGATGAGGCTGGACAACGTCGTCTATCGTCTGGGCTTCGGCGCCTCGCGCCGTCAGGCGCGCCAGCTCGTGCGCCACGCCCATTTCCTGGTGAACGGCAAAAAGGTCGACATCCCGTCCTACCAGATGAAGCCGGACGACGTCGTGTCGCTGCGGGCCAACAGCAAAGCCATCGAGGCGGTCCGTGCTGCGACCGACCTCACTTCGTCGGTCGCTCCCTGGCTGCTGGCGGACCACGACAACCTGACCGGCAAGGTCCTGCGCGCTCCCGAGCGCGACGAGATCGACACGCCCGTTCAGGAGCAGCTCATCATCGAGCTGTACTCCAAGTAGCCTGCCAACGCGACACACAGGCGACGACGACCTGACAGGAGGCCCGTTGCTTCAGTTTCAGATGCCCAACATCACGCGCGAACAGCTCGCCAACAACCGGGCGCGCTTCGAGGTCGAACCCCTCGACCGCGGCTTCGGGCACACGTTCGGCAACGCGCTGCGCCGGGTCCTCCTCTCCTCGCTTGAGGGCGCCGCCGTGAGCTCGGTGAAGATCGAAGGAGTGGCCCACGAGTTCACCACCGTCAAGGGGGTCAAGGAAGACGTCACCGACGTCATCCTCAACCTCAAGGGTCTCGTCTGCCGTCTGCACGGCGAGATCGACGAGGTCCAGGTACGACTGTTCAAGGACAAGCCGGGCAAGGTCGTCGCGGCCGATATCGACATGCCGGCCGAGCTCGAGATCCTCAACCCGGACCACCAGGTCGCGACCCTGTCCGAGGGCGGCGCCCTCGAGATGACGCTGACGATCCGCCGCGGCACAGGCTACGTCGCCGCGGACGGCAACAAGGCGCCCGACATGGTCATCGGCGACATCCCGATCGACTCCATCTTCAGCCCCATCAAGCGCGTCGCCTATCACGTCGAGAGCGCCCGTGTCGGGCAGCGCACCGACTACGACAAGCTCATCCTCGATGTCACCACCAACGGCGCCCTCAACCCCGACGAGGCTCTGCGGCAGGCGGCCGAGATCCTGGTCGACAGGCTCTCGATGTTCACCGACCCGGAACGCACGCGGACGCCGGAGGACTACATGCTCGACAGCGTGGGCGTCACGCCCGCGTCGGGCGGCATGGACGAGGTCCTCATCGAGGACCTGGAGCTCGGCGTGCGCTCCTACAACTGCCTCAAGCGCGAGGGCATCCAGACGGTCGGCGACCTCGTCTCCAAGACGGAGGACGAACTGCTCAACATCCCGAACTTCGGCAAGAAGAGCATCGACGAGGTCAACGACAAGCTCGCCGCGCGGGGGCTGTCTCTGCGGGGTGAGGAGTAATGCGTCACCAGCGTTCCGGTCGCAAGTTCAACATGCCGCCCGACCAGCGCCGCTGCCTGCTCTCGGGCCTGGCCTGCCAGCTGCTCGAGCACGAGAAGATCAAGACCGGCGAGGCGCGCGCCAAAGAGGTGCGTGGGGTCGTCGAGGAGGCCATCACCCTGGGCAAGCGCAACGACCTTCACGCGCGCCGCCAGGCGGTCTCGCTGCTGCGCAACAAGACCATCGTCTACAAGCTGTTCAGCGACGTCGCGCCGCGCTATTCCGCGCGCAACGGCGGCTACACGCGCATCGTGAAGCTCGGCCCCCGTCAGGGCGACGGCGCCGAGCAGGTCTACCTCGAGCTCGTGTAGCGGCGCCGGCGCCGCTCTGCGTACGTGAGGGGGGCGGCGGCCGAAGGGCCTCCGCCCCCCTCACGCGTTGCGGGGCCTCACGGCGTCCGCGCCGTCTCTGTGCGGGGTCGTGGGGTAAGCTTCCCGCGAGATGAGCGCCCCCATCGTCACCCTCGAGAAGCTCCACTTCCGCTACCCGGGCGCCGACCGCGACGCTCTGGCCGGGCTCGACCTGACCATCGGGGAGGGCGAGACGGTCGCCGTGGTGGGCCCGAACGGCTCCGGCAAGTCGACCCTGGCGCGCCTGCTGGGCGGCCTGGCGAGGCCGTCCGCCGGGCGCCAGGCCGTGGCCTGCGGTTGCGACCTGCTGAGCGCCGCCGGCCGCCAGGCGGCGCGGCGCGAGGTCGGGGTGCTCTTCCAGGACCCCGAGAACCAGCTCGTCGCCGAGCACGTCGAGGAGGACGTGGCTTTTGGCCTCGAGAACCTCGCCTGGCCGCCGGAGGCGATCCGCGAGCGCGTCGCCGAGATGATCGCCTGGTTCGGCCTCGAGGCGCTGCGCCGCCGCGAGCCGCATCTGCTCTCGGGCGGCCAGAAGCAGCGCACGGCCCTGGCGGGGGTGCTCGCGATCCCGCGCCGCGTGTTGGTGCTCGACGAACCGACGGCGATGCTCGACTCCGCCGGCCGTGACGAGGTCCTCGACGCCGTTCGCCGCCTGCGGGCCGCGGGTCTCACGGTCGTGATCGTCACCCAAGAGATGGACGAAGTCGGTATCGCCGACCGCGTGGTCGCCCTGGAGCGCGGCAGCGTGGAGTTCGATGGTCGCTGCGAGGAGCTCTTCGCGCGCCGCGACCTGATCCGCCGGCTGCGACTGGGAGCGCCGCTGGCGGGCGAGGTGGCGCTCGCACTCGCGGAGCGCGGGCGAGCGCTCCGCCGCCTGCCGCTCACCCTCGACGAACTGATCGCTGAGTACGAGGCCGGCGGCGCAGGGGAGGGGGAGCAGCTCTGGCTCGCCGTGAGTGAGGACCAGGAGCCGGCGGTCGGACGCGAGGGTGGGGGACTCGAGTCGTCGGGTGCTCCGGCAGTGCCGTCGCCCGGCACGCCACCCGAGAGGACCGGCATGAGCCTGCGCTGCGAGGACGTGACGTTCGCCTACGACGAGGGGGGCAGGCCGGTGCCCGCCCTCGAGGCGGTCAGCTTCAGCTTCGACGCGGGCGCGGCCGTGGCTCTGCTCGGCCCGTCGGGGTCGGGCAAGTCGACGCTCCTCCAGGTCCTGCGCGGACTGCTCGAGCCCGCGCAGGGACGCGTCCTGCTGGACGGCGTCGAACGGCGTGACCCTGAGGCGCCGAGACTGCAACGCGAGGTGGGCCTCGTCTTCCAGACGCCCGAGCTGCAGCTCTTCGCCGCGAGCGCCGCGCAGGACGTGTCCTTCGGCCCGCGGCAGCTGGGCTGGGCCGACGACGTCGTCGAGGCGGCGGTCGACGCCGCCCTCGAGCTGGTGGGGCTGCCGCGCGCCGAGTTCGGCGAGCGGCATCCCTACTCGCTCTCGAGCGGCGAGCAGCGTCGCCTCGCGCTCGCCGGAGTGCTGGCGATGCAGCCTCGGGCCCTGCTGCTCGACGAGCCCTTCGTCAGCCTCGACCCCGCCTCGCGCCGCGACCTCGCCGCGGTGCTCTCGCGGCTCGCCGAACGGGGGACCACCGTGGTGTTCGCGACGCACGACATCGACGCTGCCTGGAGCCTGTGCGACGAAGCCGTGGTGCTCGCCGGCGGGCACGTCGTCTCGGCGGGGCGCTGGGTCGCGACCCAAGGCGCCGCCGCCGGGGCCGGACCGGTGCGAGCGCCGCTGCTCGTCGAGCTGTGGCGGCGCCTTGACCGCGACGCGGCCGAGGCGCCGCGCACCGCGGCGCAGGCGGCCGAGGCGCTCGCGTGAGCGCCCAGACGTCCGGAGCCGCCGCGTGAGGGCGGCGATCACGCAGTACTACCCCGGCGACTCGCCGCTGCACCGCGCCGACCCGCGGGCGAAGTTCGTCGCCGTGACCGCGCTCGCCGTGGCGCTGTTCACGCGCGACTCCTTCGCCGCGCTTGCCGTCTACGCTGCCGCAGCCGCTCTCGCCTTCGCCCTGAGTCGGGTCCCCCTGGGCTGGCTCTGGCGCGGCCTGCGTCCCGTCCTCTGGCTCATCGGTCTCACGTTCGTCGCGCAGATCCTCTTCGCCCCGGGGGAGCCCTTCTTCACCTTCGGTCCGTTCGAGCTCTCCCGGGAGGGGCTGCGCCTGGCGGGCTTTCTCAGCGTCAGGCTCGTCGTCCTCATCCTGATCGGGTCGATCCTCACCCTGACCACACCGCCGGTCGCCTTGACGGACGCGCTCGCGTGGCTGGGACGTCCGCTGCGCAGGCTTCACGTGCCGAGCGACGAGCTGGCGCTCATGGTGACGATCGCCCTGCGCTTCATCCCCACGCTGCTCGTCGAGCTCGACACCATCATGCGGGCCCAGCGCGCCCGCGGGGCGGACTTCTCGAGCGGAGGTCCGCTGCGCCGCGCTCGCGCCCTCGTCCCGGTCATGGTGCCGCTCTTCGTGGTCAGCTTTCGTCGCGCCGACGAGCTCGCCCTGGCTATGGAGGCGCGGTGCTACACGCCGGGCGTGGCGCGCACCCGCCTGCACCCGCTGCGCGCCCGCCTCGCCGACGCCGTGCTCCTCGCGCTCACGGCGGCGACCATCATCGTGGCTTCGGTGATCTGATGGCCCGGGGAGCAGATCGCACGACGTTCCGTCTCGACCTCGCCTACGAAGGCACGTGTTTCAAAGGCTGGGCGCGGCAGCCCAGTCTGCGGACCGTCGAAGGCGTGCTCGAGGAGGCGCTCGCGACGGTCCTGCGCGAGTCCGTGCGGCTGCGCGTCGCCGGCCGCACGGACGCAGGCGTGCACGCGCTCGCGCAGGTCGCGTCGTTCGCGACCACGCGCGTCGACGTGCGGCCGGCACGCCTGCGGCTGGCGCTGAACGCCCTTCTGCCGCCGGACGTCGCCGTGAGCCGGGTGTCGCCGACCCCGGACGGCTTCGACGCGCGCGCGGCTCGTTCGCGCACGTACCGCTACCGGCTCTGGGTGTCGCCCGGCAGGCCGGTGCACGAGCGGAGCTACGTCTGGGACCTGCACGGTCCGGTGGACCTCGAGCTCCTCAACGAGGCGGCGACGGCGCTCGTCGGCGAGCGCGACTTCGCCGCCCTCACGCCGTCGGCGCACCTCTACCGCCACTGCGTGCGCGAGGTGCTCGCGGCCGGCTGGCGTCCCGCGGACGCCGGCCCCGAGCTGGTCTTCGAGATCACCGCCGGCAGCTTCCTGCACATGATGGTGCGCGTCGCCGTCGGCTCGATGGTCGACGTGGCGCAGGGGCGTCTCACGCTGGACGGGCTCAGGGAGGGTCTCGCCGGGCGGCGGCGGGCGGCGATGGGGCGCACGGCGCCGGCGCGCGGGCTGGCGCTCGTATCCGTGGCGTACTGATCAGCCGCCGAGGAAGCGCTCGATGACCTTGCGCTTCCTCGCGTCACTCGGCGGCAGGACGTAGGCGATGCCGCCGACGTAGGCGGGCTGGCCGGCCAGCACCCAGTGCCGGCTCTTGTCGTCGTCGGCGCGCCACTTCACCCAGCCGAGCGAGAGCAGCTCCGTGGTCGTGAGGTCGGTGTCGATGCCCCTCATGAGCCTGCGGCCGACCACCGGCAGCTCCGTGATCATCGACGGCCGGGCGATCTTCTTCTGGATGGCGCGCACGAACAGCTGCTGGCGCTCCGCCCGCTTGAAGTCGTTGTCGGCGTACCGTATGCGCACGTACCGGTTGGCATCCTGGCTGTCGAAGTGGTGCCAGCCCTTCTTGAACGTGACGACCTCTCCGCCCGCTGGCGGCGACGTGCTGATCGTCTCGGGGACGTAGAAGTCGACGCCCCCGATGACGTCCACGACCCTCCAGAACCCGCGGAAGTCCACCACGAGGACGTGGTTGATGGGGATGCCGACGTAGCGCTCGACCGTCTCGATGGCGAGCGCCGGCCCGCCCCAGAACATCGCCTCGTTGAGCTTCATGGCGCCGCGCCCGGGGACCTCGACGCGCGTGTCGCGCGGGATGGAGAGCTGGTTGACCGTGTGCGAACGCGGGTCGAAGCGCATGAGCATGATCGTGTCAGACCGCGCCGGTTCGCCGTCCACGCTGTCGGTGCCGAGAAGGAGCACCGTCGTAGGGTTGTGCAGGAGCATGCCGTCATCGGGGGTGAGCGCGGCGCGCGCCTCGGGGCCGAGCCGGCGGTTGCTGCGGTCGACGGCGCGGTCGAAGCGCTTGTAGCCGGGATAGGCGAGGACGGTGGTGACGACGCCCGCGACGATCAGGAGCGTGACAAGGGCAAGAGGGACGTGCCACCAGCGGAAGCGGCGACGCCTGGCCGGCCGGGCGTCGCCGCGCGCCGGCGCGCCGGCGGCCGCGCCGCCCGGCGTCCTGCCGCTGCCCGCCGTCTCGCCGCCGGCCGCACCGCCGGCCTCGTAGCGCCGGTAGGGCCGCGGGCCGCCTGCCGCGGCGCGCTGGACGCTCGGTCCGGGCGGGTCGCCTTGCGGCCGCCCGCCCCGCGCCTGTCTGGGCTCGGCCGCCGGCCTCGGCTCGCCGTCGCGCGGGGGGCGCAGGCCGGCGAGCTCGTCGTCGACGGAATGCCGCCGGCCGCCGCCACCGCGGTAGACCCTGTCGTACGGCTTCCTTTCGCTGTCGTCGTCGGCGCTCATCATCGTCTCTCGTCATCCCCGCCGAAGCGGGCTGCCGGCGCACGCACCCCGGCCGCGCACGTCGTCACGGTCCGTGGTCGCAGGGGGTGGGGCGCGAAGTCGCTGCCTTGCTACGCCCCGGGGTGGGCGAATCCTCTGCTGGTATTGTACAACGGGTCACGAAGGAGGGCTTCGGACGATGACAGAGCACACGCTGATCGCCGTCGACATCGGCGGCACGAAGACCGCGGCGGCGGTGATGCGCGCCCGGCTTCCCGGGGCCGGCGAGGCGCGCTCGCCGGAGGTGGTCCGTCAGATCGTGGGCCCAACCGTGACCGCGTCGGCCGACGCCTGCCTCGGCGCGCTCGTCGGGAGCATCGCCGACCTGCTGGGCGCCGCGGAGGCCGATGCCGGCCGCCACGGCGCGGGCGGCGCCGGGCGCGTCGAGGGCATCGGCGTGGGCACGGCTTCGATGGTCGACTTCGCCGCCGGCCGCGTCGTCGAGTCGGTCAATCTGCCCCTGCGTGACGTCCCTCTGCGCGCCGTGCTCGAGGAGCGCTTCGCGCTGCCCGTCGTCGTCGACAACGACGCGACGGTGGCGACCGTGGGCGAGCACGTCTTCGGCGCCGGCGTCGGCACGCGCGAGATGCTGATGCTGACGTTGGGCACCGGGGTCGGGGGCGGCATCATCGCGGGCGGCAGACCGTATCGGGGTACCAGCGGGGCGGCGGGTGAGCTCGGCCACGTCATCGTGGATATGAACGGGCGCCCGTGTCCCGCGCGCTGCCCGAACCGCGGGTGCCTCGAGGCCTACGTGTCGGGCACGGCGATGGGCGCGGCGGCCCTGGCCGAGGCGCAGGCGAAGCCGTCCTCGGCCCTGGGCCGCGCCCTCGCCGCCGGTGAGACCGTCGACGGACCCCTGCTCTCCCGTCTCGCCCTGGACGGCGACCCGGACGCCGTCGCCGTCGTCGCGCGCATCGGCGAGTACCTCGGCGCCGGTCTCGTCACCCTGGTGAACGTCTTCAACCCCGAGCTCGTCGTGGTCGGCGGCGGCGCGGCGGCGGCCGGCGAACTCTTGCTCGCGCCGGCACGCCGCGTGCTCGCCGCGCGCGCGCTGCGCCCGCAGCGCGACGAGGCGCGCGTCGTCGCGGCGTGCTTCGGCAACGACGCCGGCCTCGTCGGCGCCACGGCGCTGGCGCTCACCGAGCTGTTCTGAGACGACGGCCGCACTTGGACATCCGGGCGAGGTCCGCTGCCCCGCGCGCCCAGCCTGTCGTCTTGACTTCGCCCGGTGGCTGAGCGTAAATGGCCCCGAAGCCCCGCGCGGCCTGTTTGCACCGCGCCAACGGTACGTCACAGGAGACTCCATATGGCCCACAAGATCACCGAGGAATGCCTTGCCTGCGGCGCGTGCGTGGACGAGTGCCCCAACGACGCCATCTCCGAGGGGGACGAGATCTACGTCATCGACCCGGAGCTGTGCGACGACTGCGCGACCTGCGTCGAGTCGTGCCCGAGCGACGCGATCGTCCCCGGCGACTGACCATCCTCAGGGACTCCCAGACCTTTCGAGGCCGGCCCTTGGGGCCGGCCTCGTCGCGTTCCGGGGCGTCCCACGGCGCCTTCCGTGACGTCACCCTCGTGACTAGAGCTCGAGCGCCTCGCAGCCGACGAGCTCGGGAGCATCCCAGGCCAGGCGGCGTGCCATGACGCGGACCGCCTCGGGGTTGCTGTCGACCAGAACATACCGTCGCCCAAGCCGCGCCGCCGCCTCGCCCGTCGTCCCGCTGCCGGCGAAGAAGTCGAGAACGAGGTCGCCGGGCTGCGAGTGCACGCGCACGATGCGCTCGACGACGCGCAGCGGCTTCTGGGTCGGGTAGCCCGTCTTCTCGCGGCCGGTCGGGCTGACGATCGTGTTCCACCAGACGTCGGTCGGCGTCTTCCCCCTTGCGGCCTTCTGCGGCCCCGCGAGTCCCGGCGCCATGTACGGGACGCGGTCGATCTCGTCGTAGTTGAAGACGTAGCTCCTGGGGTCCCGCGCGTACCAGAAGATGGTGTCGTGCTTGGCCGGCCAGCGGCGGCGGGGACGCCCGCCGTAGTCGTAGGCCCAGACGATCTCGTTGACGAAGGAGCGACGCCCGAAGAGCTCGTCCAGCAGCACCTTGCAGTAGTGCGACTCGCGCGGGTCGATGTGGAAGAAGAGCGAGCCGTCGGCGGCGAGGACGCGCCGCGCCTCGGCGAGGCGCGGCGCGAGAAAGCCGAGGTAGTCCTCGTAGGCGTCCCGCCAGGCGCTGCTGCCGAGCACCTCCGTGCGGTAGCGCGCGCCCTTGAAGCCGGTGCGGTCGCCGTCGTCGTCACGCACCGTGCGCAGGCGCGTGCGGCGCTGCTCGCCGCCCGTGTTGAACGGCGGGTCGACGTAAACGAGGCGCGCGAGGCCGTCCGGCAGCGCGCGCAACACGTCGAGGTTGTCGCCGAGGACGATGCGTCCGCGCGGAGAGGAAGCGGCCTCCATGGCCGGTAGTGTATCGCCCGGTGTCCCGGGCTCGTGAGAGAATGGGCGCGGCGGTCCGTACGCCGGCACCGGCGTTTCAGCCGCCGCGAGGAGGGCGCGTGGGCGACAACGTGTGGCAGCGGTTCTTCGACGGCTACGCGCCGCAGTACGAGGACGAGGTGTTCACGAAGGGCACGGCGGCCGAGGTCGCGTTCCTCGTCGATCTGCTGGGTCTGCCGTCGGGGGCGAGGATCCTGGACGTGGGTTGTGGCACCGGCCGACACAGCGTCGCGCTCGCCGCTCGGGGCTACCGCATGACCGGCCTCGACATCTCCGCCGGCATGCTGGCCGAGGCGCGCGCCGCGGCTGAGGCGGCCGGGGTCGATGTCGAGCTGCTCCAGGCCGACGCGACCGCGTTCAGTCTTCCCCGGGGCTTCGACGCCGCCATCTGTCTGTGCGAGGGCGCCTTCACGCTCGTCGGCTCCGACGACCCCGTCGAGCACGACTTCGCGATCCTTGCGAACGTCCGCGACGCCTTGGCGCCGGGCGCGCCGTTCGTCCTCACCGCGAGCAACGCGATGCGGCTCATCCGCGAGGCGACGCCCGAGCGGGTCGCGGCTGGCGGCTACGATCCGATGACGCTCACCGAGTCTTCCGAGATGACCTGGACAGGCCCCGAAGGGCCGCACGTCGTCCTCGTCCGCGAACGTGGCTACGTGCCGACCGAGCTGGCCTTGCTGCTGCGCCACGCCGGCTTCGCCGTGGAGCACGTCTGGGGCGGGACGGCGGGGAACTGGGGCCGACGGCCCGTCGACCTCGACGAGTACGAGATCATGGTCGTGGCGCGCCGGCCGCGTGAGGACGCGCCGGAGCTGGGGCGGCGCGCGGAGGGCGCGTGAGCTCGGCGCCTCGCATCCGGCCCGGCACCCTCGACGACGCGCCGGGCATGGCGCGGCTCATCAACGCGGTGATCGCCGAGGGCGCCCCGGTGCTGCTCACGGGCACGTTCTCGGAGGAGCAGGAGCGCGCCTATCTCGCCGCGCTGCCGGCGCGGGCCGGTGTCCACGTCGCCGAGGCGCCCGGGGGCCGGGAGATGGCGAGCGCGAAAGGCGGCGCTCATGCCGCGGGCGCGCTCGTCGCGGCGCAGGTGTTCGTTCCGTACGCCGACGGCATGCCGGCCCACGACCACGTCGCGGAGATGGGCACGTGGGTGGACGCCGCGTGGCGCCGGCACGGGCTCGGGCGCGCCCTGTGGGAGCGCACGGCTGCGCTCGCCCGCGAGCGCGGCTTCACCAAGGTGTTCACCGACGTGCGCGCCGACAACGTCGACTCGCTCGCCTTTCACCTGGCGCTGGGCTTCAGCGTCGCCGGCGTGGCGCGCGGCCAGGCGGTCATCGACGGTCGCGTCCTACGACGTCGTCTTCATCGAGAGGGGCCTCTAGATGCTGTACGTCTGCGCCACACCCATCGGCAATCTCGGCGACCTGACGCCGCGCGTCGCCGACGCACTCGGCCGTGTCGAGCTCATCGCCGCCGAGGACACGAGGCACACCCGCAAGCTGCTCAGCCATCTCGGCCTCCACGTCCCGCTCACGAGTCTCTTCAAGCACAACGAGGCTCAGAAGACCGAGGAGGTGCTTGCGCGCCTGCGCGAGGGCCGCGACGTCGCTCTGGTCAGCGACGCAGGTATGCCGGGCGTGCAGGACCCGGGCATGCGCCTGGTGACGCGGGCGATCACCGAGGGCCTCGAGGTGACGGTCCTGCCGGGGCCGTCCGCCGTGCTCACCGCGCTGGTCGCCGCGGGGCTCGACGGCGAGGGTTTCCGCTTCGTGGGCTACCTTCCGCGGCGTGCACGCGAGCTCGAGGCCGCGCTCGCGGGGTGGCGCCAAGTCGGGGGCCTGCTGGTCGCGTTCGACACAGGCCAGCGGCTGCCGGGCAGTCTCGCCGTGCTCGCCGCGCACGCCCCCGACCTGCGCGCCGCGGTGTGCCGCGAGCTCACGAAGCTGCACGAGGAGGTCGTCCGCGGCACCCTCCTCGAACTGAGTGCGCGCTACCCGGTGAGCGGCCCGGACGCGACGCCCCTGGCCGGCGCCGTGCGCGGGGAGATCACCCTGGTGATCGACCTCGGCCCGGCGCAGGACGAGGCGTCGACCGTCGCCGCGCAGGCCGGTGCGGCGGCCGCGGCGCTGGTCGCGCGCGGGCTTTCCAAGCGCGACACCGCCGCGGCCCTGCAGGTGTGTCTCGGCGTCCAGCATCGGCAAGCCGAGCGGCTGGCGCGCGACGCTGCCGCCGGCTGACGCCCCGGCGCTGTTACAATCGATCCCGTCGATCCGGGCGGCGGGGTGGCCCCGCCTTCGCCGCGGCGTCCGACAGACCAGGAGGCGCCCATGGACCTGCTCGCTGCAGTCAAGGACCGCACGCTGCTGCTCGACGGCGCCATGGGCACGGAGCTCATCGGCCGCGGGTTCCAGCCGGGCGGACCCCCCGAAGACTGGAACGCCACCCGACCCGACGACGTCGCGGCGATCCACGCCGCGTACTACGCGGCGGGATCGGACATCGTGCAGACCAACACCTTCGGTGGGTCGCGCCTGAAGCTCGCCGCCTACGGCGCCGGCGATCGCGCGACCGAGCTCAACGAGGCGGCCGCGCGTCTCGCGGTCGCGCTCCGCGACCGCGAGTTCCCCGGCCGCCTCGTCGCCGGCGACATCGGCCCTACGGGGCACTTCGTGGCGCCGATGGGCGACGCCGACCCGGATGAACTGCGCGACGGCTTCGCCGAGCAGGCGGCGGCGCTCGTCGCCGGCGGCGTCGACCTCATCCACGTTGAGACGATGTTCGACCTGGCGGAGGCGCGGCTCGCCGTCGAGGGCGTGCGCCGCGCGACGGCCGACCTGCCTCTCATGGTGTCGCTCGCCTACAAGCCGTCGCCGCGAGGCTACCGGACGATGATGGGGGTCGACCCGCAGACCGCCGCCGACACCTTGCTCGGCGCCGGGGCGACGATGGTCGGCTGCAACTGCGAGATCACCGCCGCCGACATGGGCGAGCTCGTCGACGAGCTGCGCGAGGTCTCGGGCAGGCCCGTGGTCGCGCAGCCCAACGCCGGGCAGCCGCGGTTGGAGGACGGCGCCACGGTGTACGACGAGACCGCCGAGCACTTCGCCGGCCTGGTGGCCGGGTTCCCCGGCCACGGCGCCGGCGTCGTCGGCGGCTGTTGCGGCACGACGCCCGCGTACATCGCCGCGCTGGCGGCGAAGCTCGGGCGCTGAACGCCGGCGTCGTGCCTTCCCTGCCCGACGCCGACACTCCGTGTCACAGCGCTGCCGCTAGTCAACCGTCTCGGTCGGGTGGGGCGACGACGACCATTCGTAGAGGAAGCGCAGGTTCGACGCCAGGAAGAAGTCGAAGCTCCATTCGTCGAACGGCGGTGGCGCTACTAGAGCGGCCGCCTCGTCGACAGATCCGCCGCGCCCTCTGACCGCCTGCGTCAGCTCCTCGAGGGTGGCGAGGTACCGACGCATCAGGCGCACGTCGGTCGCCGTCCCCACCGGCCCGTGTCCGGGCACGATCGTCTCGACGCCCAGGTGCTCGATCGCGGCCAGAGTCCGATCCAGGGCGCGAGGGTCGCCGTCGGCGAGATAGGGGTGATGCCCGACGAAGAGCAGGTCTCCCAGGAAGGCGATGCGCTCGGCGGGCACGATGAGGAAGGCGTCGCTCTCCGTGTGGCCCCCGCCGAGCGTGATCACTTCCGCCGTCCGATGCGACCCGTGGAGCGTCAGTCGTGAGTCGAACGTCAACTCCGGGAGACGCAGCGCCAGTGCCGGCAAGGAATCCCGGACGGCTCGGATCTCGGCCGCCTCGAGGCGCAGGGACTCGCGTCGGCGCGGATCCTGCTCGGTCACGATCTGCTCCTCGAGCTCCTGCAGCTCTGGTCCCGATGCGCGCGCATCATCCTTGATGTCCTCCGCGCCCCTGGTCGCGATCAGCTCTCGGGTCTTCGCCGTGCTGACGATCGCGGCGCGTGCGGGGAACGCCTGATTGCCACGGATGTGGTCGCTGTGGAAGTGACTGTTGACCACGTAGTCGGGAGGCCGGCCCGTGAGCCGTTCGGCGGCGGCGCAGAGGTCGTTCGCCGCCGCCGGCGTCAGGAACGTATCGAAGACCAGCGTGGCGTCGCCGAGATCGATGATCCCGGCGTTCGCCGTGGCGCCGATGTTGGCCATGATGTCCGGAAGGACGGCGGCGAAGACCCCGGGAACGAGCCGTTGCAGCTGGAAGTGCTCCGAGGTCGGGAGCCCAGGGTCTTGGCTGTGCATCGTCTGCCTCCGATGGATCGTGGGGGGCCGGGCGCCCGTCCATCCCTTCGCCCCTGCCGACGCTCAGCCGGGACCCCGGGACCGCTTCTGGAACACCGCCCCGACGGTGTCGATGATCAGCCGGACGGCGTGGAGCGCCGTCAGCTGACCGGGCCCGTCGTAGACCGGCGCCACCTCGACCATGTCCATGGCGATCACGTTGACGCGCGCGCAGACGGCGCGCAGGATCGCCTTCGCCTCGTAATAGGTGAAGCCGCCCGGCTCCGGCGTGCCGGTGGCCGGCGCGATCGCCGGGTCGAGGGCGTCGATGTCGAAGGTGACGTAGGTGTCGACGCCCGGCTCGAGGTGGGCGACGAGCTCCTCGGGCGGCGTGCGCTTCGCCTCCTCGCACCAGAAGATGCGCGCCCCGCGTTGCTTCATGAGGTCGAAGTCCATGTCGGTGCCGTACAGCCCGCGGATGCCGTACTGGGTGATCCCGCTCACCAGCCCCTGCTCGTCGGCGCGGATCATGGGGTTGCCGTGCGTGAACCGCTGCCCCGCCTCCTCGTCCCAGTAGTCGGTGTGGGTGTCGAAGTGGACGAGCTGGACGGGCCTGCCGCCGCGGGCGGCGTGCACGGCCATCAGGCAGGGCAGGGTCACCGAGTGATCGCCGCCGAGCACGACGGGGAAGAGGCCGGCCTCGATGATCGGGCGCAGGCGCGCGACGACGGCGGCGTGGCGGTCGTCAGGCGACTGGGTCGGCCCCAGGATCACGTCGCCGGCGTCGACGAACCCGACGCCGCCGAGGATCTCGCGCGCTTTCCCCTCGCCGACCTCGACGTCGAGATACGGCAGCGTCCCTTCGCGGTACGCCCAGAAGGTCGAGATGTCGCGGATGCCGCGCGGGCCGAAACGCGCGCCGCCGCGTGAGGTCGTCGCCTCATCGAAGGGTATGCCGAGCACGGCGATCTCGCCGTCGGCGCGCGTCGGCGCCTCGATGTGCGGCGCCTTCAGAAAGGTCGCGATGCCCGCGAACGGCAGCTCCCCGTTGCCCATCTACTTCACTCCTTTGCCGTACGTCTTCGAGACTTCGGCGATCGACTCTTCGACCAGGTCGCAGCCCAGGGCGAAGAGCTCGGGCGGCATGTTGAGGGCCGGCGTCGGCCGGAACCAGTTGAACGCCGGCTCGTAGATCGGGATCACGCCGCGGCGCTCCATCGCGTAGACGACCTCGCGGGTGATGTCGTGCGCCGGCGCCTTCGAGTCCTTGTCCTCGACGAACTCGACGCACTGGTAGCAGCCCTTGACGCGCACGTCGCCGACGACCTCGTACTTCGCCTTCATGGCACCGAACTTCGCCTTGGCGATGCGCTCGATCTCCTTGACGTTGTCGAGCACCTTGTCGCGCTTCATGACCTCGATCATCTTGATGCCCACGGCGCAGCCCACCGGGGAGCCCGCGAAGGTGCCGCCGGTGTAGAGGTTGCCGGCCGGCTCGCTCATGCGGTCCGAGCCCAAGGTGTAGCAGATCGGGATGAGGCCGCCGGAGGTTCCCTTGCCCAGGGAGAGCAGCTCGGACTCGACGCCCGGATAGGCGTCGATGAGGAACCACTCGCCGCAGCGCCCCATGCCCTCCTGGACCTCGTCGTTGTAGAGGATCCAGCCGTACTTCTGGCAGAGGTCGTACAGACGCTTCGGCCACTCCGGCGGCGGGATCTGGATGCCGTTCTCTCCCTGGATGAACTCGACGGCGACGCCGGCGATGCTGTCGGGCGTCGCCTTGTACCTGAGGATCATCTCCTCGATGTAGCCGAGGCAGGCGATGTCGCAGCTCGGGTGATCGAGGTGGAATGGGCAACGGTAGCACGTGGGGAAGGGGACGTTGATCCAGCCGCTCATGAACGGCTCGATGGCGTGGTTGTAGTGGGCGTTGTGCGGGCCCATGGCGCCGGTGCCGTAGTTGCCGCCGTGGAAGCTGCCCAGGAAGGTGATGACGAAGGGGCGGGCGGGGCCGGCGGCCTCGCGCATGATGCGCACCGCGTTCTCGACCACCTCGCTGCCGGTGGTGTCGTAGACGACTTTGCTGAGAGGCTTCGGCGCGATCTCGATGAGCTTCTCGGCGAGTTCGTACTGATGCCAGACCGTGAGCGACGAGAGGCACTCGGTGCCGTATTCCTTGAGAGCTGTATGCGCGGCCTCGACGAGCTCGGGGTGGTTGCCGCCGAGCGGCGCCGACGCCCAGCCGGCGAGCCAGTCGATGTAGCGGTTGCCGTCGACGTCCTCGAGGAACCAGCCGTCGCGGTAGCGCGAGACGAAGTGGCTCGGCGGCCAGGCCCCGATGAGCGAGACGCCGAGCATGATCTCCTCGGCGCGCTTGAACAGCCGTGCGCTCTCCGGGCCCGGGGGCGGGGTCGTCACGCGGGGACCTTCGAACTGTGTCATGGGGCTGCGCCTCCTGTCTCGGGGGCGCGCGGCCGGCTTCGCCGCCGCGCGCCTCGTCTCAAACCGTCGTCGCGGTCGTGCCGGCCCGCCTCAGTCCGCGTCGCGGACGTCGGTGGCCGGCGACCACTGGTAGTTGTCCTTGAGGACCTTGAGCACGAGCAGCACCTCGGCCTCGAGGATGCCGGGGATGGGGCGGATGCGGTTCACGAGGAGGTCGAACAGGTCTTCGCGGTCGCGGCAGACGACGCCGACCGTCAGGTCGAAGCGGCCCGCGCAGATGCCGACGAAGTCGACCTCGGGCAGGGAGGCGATCTGCGAGGCCGCCTGCTGGAGCCTGTCGCCGGCGACGCGGATGTCGATCTGCGCCGAGAGCAGGCCCAGGTCGAGCGGGCTCGAGGCGGCGACGATCTGGATGACCTTGCGCTCGAGGAGGCGGGCCACCCTGTGACGCACGCTCGCCTCCGAGATCCCGAGGTCGCGGGCGATGGTGGTGTACGGGCGCCTGCCGTCCTCCTGCAGGTGCGTGATGATCCGCGCGTCGGTGCTGTCAAGGCTGATGCCGCGCATTCTGCCCCCTTCCACGGCTCATACTACGAATCGGCGCACGAGAGCGCCAGTGTCCCTGCGATTCCTGCAGCGACCGCTCGGGCGCGCGCCGGGGCGGTAAGATGCAGGTCGTCCCTCCACACGGGGAGAGGCGGCCGGCGCCGAGGCGCCGGCCGCACGACGACAGGCAGGGAGGCGGAACATGAAGGTCGAGCGCAAGCCGTCCACGGCGTTGCTGCCGAACCCGGTGGTGCTGGTCAGCGTCGCCGGCGGCGCCGGCGCGGGCAACTTCCTCACCATCGCCTGGGTCGGCACGGTGTGCTCGTCGCCCCCCATGGTGAGCGTCGCCATCCGTCCGTCGCGCTACTCGTACGACCTCGTGAACCAGGAGCGCGAGTTCGTCGTCAACATCCCGAACGTCGACCAGCTCGAGGCCGCCGACGTCGCCGGCGTCTGGTCGGGGCGCGAGCACGACAAGTTCGCCGAGCTCGGCCTGACCGCGCTGCCGGCGACCAGCGTCGGGGCGCCCCTGATCGCCGAGTGCCCCGTCAACCTCGAGTGCGTCGTGCGGCATCAGCTCAAGCTTGGCTCCCACGACCTCTTCCTCGCCGAGATCGTCGCCGCGCACTACGACGAGGAGGTGCTCGACAGCCGCGGCCGCCTGCGTCCCCGGGAGGTGCACCCGGTCACCCTCGTCGAGAGCGAGTACTGGTCGCTCGGCGAGCGCGTGGGCCTGTACGGCGCCGCGGCCAAGGCGCGCTCCCGGACGGGCGAAGGCTGAGACCGGGCGCGCGCAGTAGAATAGCCGTCCGATGCGCTTCTTCATCACGACACCGATCTACTACGTCAACAGTGAGCCGCACCACGGCCACGCCTACACGACCATCGCCGTCGACGTGCTGGCGCGCTATCACCGCCAGAAGGGCGACGACGTCTTCTTCCTCACCGGGGTCGACGAGCACGGCACCAAGATCGCCCAGGCGGCGGAGGAGCGCGGGCTCACGCCGCAGGAGCTCGTCGACGAGATGGCGCCGAAGTACCGCGAGCTCGTCGCGGCCGTCGGCGCCGGCAACGACTTCTTCATCCGCACCACCGACCCCGAGCACGAGGAGTACGTGCAGCGCTTCGTCGAGAAGCTCCGCGCCGCCGGCGACATCGAGAAGCGCGTCTACGGCGGCCTCTACTGCACCGCCTGCGAGGGCTTCTGGTACGAGCGCGACCTCGCGCCGGACGGGACCTGCCCCGATCACGGTATCAAGCCGACGTACGTCGAGGAGGAGAACTACTACTTCCTGCTCTCGAAGTACCAGGACCGTCTGGCCGAGTTCTTCCGTGCCGACCCGGGCTGGGTCACGCCGAGGTCGCGCTACAACGAGGCCCTGTCGTTCATCGAGCAGGGCCTCGAAGACATCAGCATCAGCCGCTCGAGCATCACCTGGGGCATCCCGGTGCCGTGGGACGAGGAGCAGGTCATCTACGTCTGGGTCGACGCGCTCATCAACTACCTCTCGGCGCTCACCTACGCGCGCCCGGGCGAGGACCTGACGGAGCGCTACTGGCCCGCCTTCCATTTTCTCGCCAAGGACATCCTCAAGTTCCACGCCGTGATCTGGCCCGCCCTGCTCATGAGCGCCGGCTACGAGCTGCCGGTGGGCGAGCTCATCCACGGCTACCTGCTCGTCGGGGGCGAGAAGATGAGCAAGACGCGCGGCAACGTGCTCGACCCGTTCGCGGTCATCGCCGAGGTGGGCGCCGAGCCGCTGCGCTTCTACCTGATGCGCGAGGTCACGCTCGGGCAGGACGGCGACGTCAGCGTCGACGGGCTCTACGCGCGCTACAACAACGAGCTCGCCAACGAGCTCGGCAACCTCCTGAGCCGCACGGCGAGCATGATCGCCAAGTACCGCGGCGGGGTCATCCCTCAGTCTGGACTTGAGGGTGAAGGTTTGCCGGCAGTCGCTGCCGAGGGCGCGGCGATGGTGAGCGCCGCAGGAGCACGGTACGACGCCACCGAGGTGACGGCCGCCCTCGAGAGCATCTGGGAGTTCGTCCGGCGGCTGAACCGCCTGGTCGAGGAAGAAGCGCCGTGGAAGCTCGCCAAGGACGAGGCGCAGGCCGGCCGCCTGGACGCGGTCCTGCGCGCCCTGGCGGCCGGCTTGCGCCTCACGGCGATCTGTCTCTACCCGGTCATCCCTGTGGCGGCGGTCGAGATCCTCCGTCGTCTGGGCCAGCCCCACGGCGACGACGACCTGCTGCTGGAGCGCGCCGTGTGGGACGGACTCGAGCCTGCGGCGGTCGAGGTCGGCCCGCCGCTCTTCCCGCGCCTCGAGCGCGGCGCCTGACGGCGCCGGACGGGCGTCCCGTGGCAGGTTCCAGCGCTACGCCGTCTGCGGGCGTCTCCGGCGCGCCGGCGGCGCCGGTCGAGCTCATCGACTCCCACTGTCATGTCGAGATGCTCGACCATCCCGACGGGGCGCTCGCCGCCGCGGCGACCGCCGGGGTCGGCACGGTCGTGTCGGTCGGCATCGATCTCACCACCTCGCGACGGGCGGTCGCCCTTGCCGAGCGCCGCGCCGGGGGTGCCTGGCCGAAGGTCGCCGCCACCGTGGGCCTGCACCCGCACGACGCGACCCGGCTCGACGACCCCCTCCTCGCCGAGCTCGAGAAGCTCGCCGGACGCCCTGGTGTGGTCGCCATCGGCGAGTGCGGCCTCGACTTCTACCGCGACCTGTCGCCGCGCGACGCCCAGCGCCGCGCTTTCGTCGCCCAGATCGACCTGGCTCGTCGCGTCGGTCTGCCGCTCGTGGTGCACACACGCGAAGCCGGGGACGAGACGATGGAGCTGCTGGCGCGACACGCCGCCGGCCTCACCGTGGTGATGCACTGCTTCTCGCTGCCCGAGCACGTCGAGGAGTGCGACGCGCGCGGCTACTACGCGTCGTTCGCCGGCAATCTGACCTACAAGAACGCCGGCGACCTTCGCGCGGCGGCCGCGCGCGTGCGCGAGGACCTGCTCATGGTCGAGACAGACGCGCCGTTCCTGACCCCGGCGCCGTACAGGGGCAAGCCGAACAGCCCGGCCCGCGTGGCGCTGACCGCCGCGGTGCTGGCCGAGGTCAGGGGAACGTCGCTCGCCCATGTCGCCGCGGCCACGACGGCGAACGCGCGCCGGGCCTTTGGCTTGCCGGCGGCGACCTGAGCCGTGCCCGTGGACCGCGACCGGCCGCCGAAGCCACCGCCAGACCGCGACCGGCCGCCCAAGCCGCGGCCTCTGCGCCGCTACGGCCAGAACCACCTCGTCGACCGCGGCGTGCTCGCGGCGATCGTGCGTCAGGCTGCCGTTCGGCCCGACGACGTCGTCCTTGAGGTCGGGGCCGCAGACGGCCTGCTCACGCGGCCCCTGCTGGAGCAGGCCAGGGTCGTGCACGCCTTCGAGGTCGACCGCCGCTACGCCGACCGGCTCGAGCGGCTCGCCGCCGGCGCGCCGGGGCTGCGCCTGCATCTGGGTGACGCGCTCAAGGCGCGCCTCGGCGAGCTCGACCCGGCGCCGACCGCGCTGGTCGCCAACCTCGCCTACAACATCGCCATCCCGCTGGTCATGACGACCGTGGTGGAACTCCCGTCCGTCGCACGCTGGTCGGTGATGGTGCAGAAGGAGCTCGGCGAGCGGCTGTTCGCCGCGCCGCGCACGAAGGCGTTCGCGGCCGTGTCGGTCCTGACCCAGCTCGCTTGCGAGCTCGAGCGGGCGCGGCACGTGGCGCGCAGCGCCTTCCGGCCGCGCCCGAACGTGGAGTCCTCCTTCCTCACTTTCTCCCGCCGCCCCGCCATGGAGGACGGCTCGTGGCTGGTCGGCAGGGAGCGCCTCGACCGGGACGGCTACGCGGCAGTGGACGGGCTCGTGCGCCGCGCCTTCGCCCAGCGGCGCAAGCAGCTCGCGACCTCGCTCGGGGGTGCGACCCCGCCCGGCGGCGGGGCTCTCGCGCGCGCCGACGTCGGGCGCGCCCTCGAGGCCGTCGGCGCGAGCCCGACGGCGCGCCCCGAGGAGCTCGACCCCGAACGGTGGCTCTCCTTCGCCCGGGCGCTGGGCTGGCTCGCCGCCCCGTGAGAGACTGGGGAACGAGATGACGGTCGACCAGGACGACGCCTTTGACGCGACCGAGGTCGCGGCGCCCGCCAAAGTGAACCTCGCGCTGCTCGTCGGACCGGTGCGGCCCGACGGCTTCCACGAGATCGCCTCCCTGATGGCGCCGGTGACCCTTGGCGACCTGGTCACCGTGCGGCGCACTCCGGGCGAGGACCTCTCCGTCGCCTGCGCGGTGTGCCCCGGCGAGCAGAACCTCGCGGCGCGCATGGTGCGCGAGCTCGAAGGGCGTCTCGGGCGCCGCTTCGAGGTCGCCGTCGAGGTGCGCAAGCAGATCCCCGTGGGCGCCGGCCTCGCCGGCGGCAGCTCCGACGCGGCGGCGACGCTCGTCGCGCTCGAGCGGCTCTTCGAGCTCGACCTCTCGCCGCGCCTGCGCCACGAGGTGGCCGCGGCGGTCGGTTCGGACGTCCCGTTCTTCCTCTGGCCCGGGCCGCAGCTCGCCATGGGGCGCGGACAGGTGCTGAAGGACGTCGATCTCGCGGCGCCGTTGAGCCTCGTGATCGCCGTCCCCGAGGCGGCGCTCTCCACGGCCACTGTCTACGGCTGGAGGGACGAGGACGTGCGGGTGACGCTCCCCGACTTCGTTCCCCGGGCGCGCATGCTGTCGAGCCGTGCCGCCGTCGCGCACACCCTGCACGACATCGCGGCGCTGGTCGAGAACGACCTCGAGGCCAGCGTGGTCGCGCGGCGGCCGGAGGTCGGCGCCCTGCGCGACCGTCTGCTCGCCGAAGGGGCGGTGACCGCCGCCATGACCGGCAGCGGGGCCGCCGTGTTCGGCCTGTTCGCCGACGTCGAGGCCGCGAGCCGCGCGCGAGCGCGATTGCTCGCGCCGCCCTGCGACGGCGCCCCGGACGCGGGCGGCGGTCTCACGCCCGGCCGCGTCTTCTGCGTGACCGACCTTCAGGCCGCACCCGAACCCGGCCGCCGGGGCGACGCGGCCGGCTTCACCGGCGGCGGCCACAGCCCGCGGACGTCCGCCGGCCCGCGCGCGCCCGGGGGCCCTCGCGCGTCGGCCCCGTCCGGCGCCCCTCGCCGTCGGCCGCACACGGCGCGGCGGCGGCCGTCCGGGCGCCCGCCGGCAGCGCACTGACAAACCCGCACGGCCTCACCCGGCTCGCCTTCCGCGGGGATGGCGTCGCCCGGCGCTCGTCTTGACCCGTGCGCGAGGCGGCTGGTATACACAGGGCGGTGTCGAGCGACGCACCGCTCCCCGGTGGGGCGGTGTCTCCCGGGGGGGTGTGATAGCTGGCCAGACGGAAGTCGGTCGGTTGTCGCGCGCCCTGCCTCGTTCGTCTCCCACACTCACGCTGATTGCGCGTGACGACCGGCTCGCCCGGACCCCGTCCACCTGAGGAGTTCTCCGTGAAGAAAGTACTCGTGCTCGGCGCCGGCATGGTGGCGCGGCCCCTGGTCGCCTACCTGGCCGCGCGCCCAGACCTCGCCGTGACCGTGGCCGACGTCGACGGCGACCGTGCCCGGGCGTTGGCGGCCGGCGCCCCGAACGGCGACGGTCTTGCCCTCGACGCGCGCGACCTCGACGCCGTCGGCGCCCAGATCGACGCCTGCGATCTCGTGGTCAGCATCCTTCCGTCCGACTTCGAGCCCGAGATCGCCCGCCTGGCGGTGGCGAAGGGCCGGAGCATGGTCAGTGCCTCTCCGCGCCGCGACGCCGGCATGGAGCAACTCGACGAGGAGGCGCGCGCCGCCGGCGTGGCGCTCCTGCCCGAGGTCGGGCTCGATCCGGGACTCGAGCACATGGCGATCGCGCGCATCGTGGCGCGGGTCAAGGCGCGCGGGGGCCGGGTGACCGCCGTCCGCTCGTACTGCGGCGGGGTGCCGGCCCCCGAGGCGAACACCAACCCATGGCGCTACAAGTTCTCCTGGAACCCGAAGGGCGCCGTCGAGGCCTCGCTGGACGATGCCCGCTGCCTGCGCGACGGGTGCGAGGTGAGCGTTCCTAACGCGGAGCTCTTCTCCCGCCACTGGCTCGTGGCGATCCCGGGCTTCGACGAGCTCGAGGCGCACTTCAACGGCAACGCGCTGCCCTACGCCCGCATCTACGGCGTGGAGGGCGTGGGTGACCTGCTACGCGCCACGCTGCGCTACCACGGATGGGCGTCCACCATGCGCGGCATCCAGAAGCTCGGCTACAACTCGACAGGGGTCGTGCCGGAGCCGCCGGCGACGTACGCCGCCCTCACCCGCCGCCTCGCCGGCCTCGGCGAGGGCGACGACCTCGTTGCCGGCCTCGCCCGCTTCCTCGACGTCGACGTGCGGTCGGCGGTGCTCGAGCGCCTGGTCTGGCTGGGGCTCACGGCCGACGAGCCTCTCGTCTGGGGTGAGGGTGAGGCGCCGACGCCGCTCAACTCGCTGGCCGCGCGGATGTACGCGACGATGATGTACGCCTCCGGCGAGCGCGACCTCTCGGTGATGTTCAACGAGGTCGAGGCCGAGTACCCGACGGGCGAGCGCGAGCGGACGACGGCCACCCTGATCGTCTACGGCGACCCCGACGGCGACTCGTCGATGGCGTTCACCGTCGGCACGCCGGCGGCGATCGCGGCGACGATGCTGCTCGACGGGCGCATCCCTGACACGGGTCTCGTCATGCCGGTGAAGCCGCACATCTTCGACCCGATCCTCGACGGGCTGGCGGCGCTCGGCGTCGCCTTCGACGAGAGGACTGAGAGGCTGTAAGGAAACGGGGCCGGCGCCGCGTCGTGACGCGGCGCCGGCCCTCGCCGGCCGTTTGTCAGGTGACCTCGGCCTCCATGGTGATAGCGCCCTTCGGGCAGAAGTGCGCGCACAGCTCGCAGTGCTTGCAGTAGTCGAGGTCGATGACCGGGTGACCGCTGGCCTCGTCCAGGCTGATCGCCTGGTCCGGGCAGATGAGGACGCACATCTGACAGCCCCGGCACACGTTCAGGGAGAGGCACCGCCGAGCCTCTTCCTGAGCCTGTTCCAGAGTGAGGCGCTCGAAGCCTTCGTCCGCGCAGGTCGCTTCGGTCTGCTCGGGCAGGGCGCAAGGCGGCCGCTCGATCATCGCCCGCCGCCTTCAACGATCGCCTTGGCGCAGGCGATGCCCGCGGCGAGGGCCTCGACCACCGTGGCCGGACCGGTGACGAGGTCGCCCGCCGCGTAGACGCCGGGCGCAAGGCGGCCGCTCTCGTCGGGAGCGAGCTCGTCCAGCCCGAAGGCCTGCGCCCATCTCGCCGAGGCGGACTCCTGCCCGACCGCGAGGATGCAGTGCTTCGCGTCGAGCGTGTGCTCCGTGCCGGTCGCGCCGCGGAAGCGCCTGCGGCCGTCGGCGCCGACCCCGTCGAGGACGGTGTCGCGAAGGGTGACGCCCGTGAGGTCGCCGCGACCATCCGTCTGCAGCGCCACCGGCTCGGCCCTCTCCACGATGCGCAGCCCCTCCCGTTCCGCTGCGTCGACCTCCTCGGCGAAGGCCGGCATGTCGGCGCGCTCCCTGCGGTACGCGAGCGTCACGTCGTCGACCATGCGCAGGGCCGTCCGGGCGGCGTCGATGGCCGTGTTGCCACCGCCGACAACGACGACCGGCGCTTCGAGGTCGAGCCCGGACCCCAGCGTCAGCGCACGAAGGAAGTCCAGACCGAGAAGGACGCCGGGCGCGTCCGCCCCCGGCAGGTCCACCTTGGCGGCCAGCGGCGCCCCGCAGGCGAGGACGAGACTGACGCCGTCGCGGTGGAGCGCGGCGGCTTCGTCCGGCTCCAGTGTCGTGCCGAGCCTCAGGTCGATGCCCCAAGAGAGGATGTAGTCGAGGTCTTGCTTGAGCGCTTCGGCGGGCAGCCTGAACTCGGGGATGGCCCAGGCCAGCATCCCGCCGGCGACCGGGTCGGTCTCGACGACGGTCACCTTGGCGCCCGCGCGCGCGAGATACCAGGCGGCGCCGAGTCCCGCCGGTCCCGCACCGACGATCGTCACCGGGGAGTCCGTGGCCTTCGTCGCCGCCGCAACGGGCGGCCGGTCCAGCTCGGCGGCGAACCTCTTGAGCGCGCGGATGCGCGGCGGAGTCTGGATCGGGCTCGCGACGCACGCCCCTTCGCAGGGTCGGTGGCAGACGTGGCCCAGCACGGAGGGGAACGGGGAGTCCCGCAGGATGATCTCCAGCGCCGCGGCCTGGTCGCCCGCCGCCAGGGCGGCGAGGTACCCGGGGGCGTCCTGGTGGATCGGGCACGCCAGCTGGCAAGGCGGCAGCTCGCTCGGCGCCGTCGCGCCGGCCACGAGCCCGCGGGTGGTGTCGTCCTCGCAGCGCGAGGTCCGCGAAGCGCGTCGCGGGGCAGCCGCCGCGGCAGACGTCACAGGGCGAGCAGACGGCGATGTCCAGGACCGGGTCACTCACTCTGCGCCACACCCTCTCCCTCGGCGCCTGCGCGGCCCAGCTCGAGTCCTCTCTCCAGCGCCTGCAGGTTGAGCTCGAGGAACCGTTCGGGGACCCGCAGCCGGATGGCCTCCCTGAGGGCGTCTTCGCTCAGCCAGCCCGTGGCGCCCGCCACGACGCCCACCCAGACGACGTTGGCCACCTGGGAGCTGTGCAGCTCGTCGCGCGCCACCGCAGCGACGTTGACGCCCAGCTGGCTCAGTGTCGAGTCGCCCGGCTTGACGAGTCCGGAGTCGTAGAGCAGGAGCCCGCCCTCGTTGAGCCGGTCCTTGCAGGTCTCGTAGCCGTCCTGGCTCAGGGCCACGAGCAGGTCGGCGTCCTCCACGCGAGGGTAGTCGATTGGCTCATCCGAGAGGCGGATCTCGGCCAGGGCGACCGACCCGCGGGCCTGCGCGCCGTAGCTGTTGGCGCCGGAGGCGTAGAGGCCGTCGACGACGGCGGCCTGGCCGAGGACCAGTCCCGCGAGCACCACGCCCTGGCCGCCGAGCCCCGCGAAGCGCACGTCGTGCGCGCCTGCGCTAGGCATTCTCGAACTCCCCGAGGAGCAGCGTGTCGAGGGCGCACGAGCCCCCCTGCCCGACCTCCACGAAGTCGGCGCAGTGGCCCATCATCTCGTCCATGGCCGCCGCCGGCGTGTCGAGCCGGTTGCGGCGGCCGTACTGCGTGGGGCACGGGCTGAGGACCTCGACGAACGAGAACGCTGGGGTCTGCAGCGCCTTGCCGAGCTGCTCCATGAGCTGGTAGGGCTGCAGCACGGAGCCGCGGGCGACGTAGGTCGCTCCCGCGGCCTTCACGAGCCGGCAGAGGTCGAACGGCGGATAGGGGTTGCCGTCGGTCGTCGTCGCGCTCTTCGCGCCCTTCGGGGTGGTCGGCGCGACCTGGCCGCCGGTCATGCCGTAGATCTGGTTGTCGGCGCAGACGACCGTGAGGTCGATGCCCCGGCGGGCGGCGTGGATGAGGTGGTTGCCGCCGATCGAGGTCAGGTCGCCGTCGCCGGAGACGACCATCACCTTGAGGGCCGGGTTCACCAGCTTGGCACCCGTCGCGAACGCGACCGCGCGGCCGTGCAACGTGTGCAGCGTGTCGGCCTTGTAGTTGGGGCTCGGTATCCACGCCGCGCATCCGATCCCCGACACGAAGAGCATCTCGCCGATGTCCCACTCCAGCGCGTCGATCGTCCTGAGGATGAGCCCCAGGAGGATCCCGTGCCCGCAGCCGGGGCAGAAGGGCGTCGCCTTCACCTCGGGCCGCAGGTGGTGGTCGAGGGCGCGCACCATCACAGCATCCCTTCGATCGCCTGCAGGATGCTGGCGGGAGCGATCGTCTTGCCGTTCACCTGACCCAGCGCCTCCACCGGCCGTCCCGACGACGCGGCCCGCACCATGTCGGCGACCTGGCCCAGGTTCATCTCCGGGACGAGGAACCGCACGTCGCGCGCGGCGATCTCCGCGACGATCTCGCTGCAGAAGGGCCAGATGGTGATGAAGCGGAGCATGCCCACGGGCAGACCGGCCTCGCGCGCGATCTTGACGGCGCGGAGGGCGCTGCGCGCGGTGAAGCCGTAGGCGACGACGACGAGCTTGGCGTCATCGATGAAGTGGGTCTCGTAGCGGCAGAGCTCTTCTTTGCGCGCCAGGACCTTGCGGTTCAGCCGGCGCACCAGGCGGTCGTGCACCTCCGGGTCCTCCACCTTGCGGAACCCCGGGCCGTTGTGGGTGGAGCCGGTCACGAGCAGGTTCTCGCCCTGGCCGAAGCGCGGCATCGACGGCACGCCGTCGAGCTCCGGCGTGTCGAACGGTGGCTCTCCGGGCCGGTAGTCGCGGTCGTAGACGCGCACCTCGGAGGGAGTGTCCACGCGCTCGAAGAGGTGCCCGGTCGCCTCCTCGGCGAGCACGAAGGCGGGTACGCGCAGCATCTCGGCGGCGTTGAACGCCTCCACGGTGAGGGAGAACATCTCGGCGACCGACCAGGGGGCGAACGCGACGACCTGGTAGTCGCCGTGGCTGCCGTACTTGACGGTCATGATGTCGCCGCCGCCGACCTTGGTCGCCTGCCCGGTGCTGGGGCCGGCGCGCTGGACGTCGACGACGACGAGCGGGGTCTCGGTGAACGCCGAGTAGCCGAGGCACTCCTGCATGAGGCTCAGGCCGGGTCCGGAAGTGGCGGTCATGGCCTTCGCCCCGGACCACGAGGCGCCGCACACCGCGGAGATGGAGCCGATCTCGTCCTCCATCTGGATGAAGGCGCCGCCGTGGTCCGGCAGCAGCTTCGCGAGGTTCTCCATGATCTCCGACGAGGGCGTGATGGGGTAGCCGGCATAGAAGCGGCAGCCGGCCGCGATCGCCGCCTCGGCGGCGGCCTCGTTGCCTGACATGTAGCGCGAGCCGGCCGTCAGGCCGGTGGGGACCGTCGAGTAGGGCACGTCCGCGTCCTCAGCCGCCCTGCACCGGCGGCACCAGCGTGATGGCGTCGCCGTCCTTGGGGACGTAGTCGAGAGCGACCAGGCTGCCGTTCGCGGACGCGGCGGCCACGTGACCGGGCGGCACCGCGATGGACTCCAGGATCTGGCGCAGCGTCTCGCCGTCGCGGCGCTTCGACCCTGCGCGTGTACGCGTCCGACGTCGGGCCTCAGGTAGTCGGTCAGCAACCCGCCCGCCTTGATGAGGACCGTCACCATCAGAACGCCTTCGGCTTGTAGCGCTCGCCGCGCACGGGCGGCAGCGGCGCCGTGAGGCTGCCGATGAGGCCCTCCCTCTCGAGGTTGGCGACGCAGGCGTCCAGGCCGAGGTCCAGGAGCACCTCGCGCGAGGGGTTCCCGTCGTTGCCCCAGCCGCGCGCGACGTAGTACTCGTCGAGCATGAGGTCGAGGTCCTCCATCGTCAGCCGCGCCCCCTGCGACGGTCCCGAGGGCACCGCTTCTTCGTAGAACCGCGCGTTGGGGTAGTCATGCTTGCGCCCGGGACCGCCGTTGCGCTCGAGGTAGTGGGCGCGATTGAGGTTCCAGATGCGCTCGGACAGAAGCAGCGTCTCCTCCAGCGTGAAGTCGTGCCAGCCGGTCATCTGCCGGATCGCCTCGATGTGCTCCTCGTCGGAGACGTCCACCTCGCCCCAGAAGAGCCGGCAGCACGAGACCGTGTCGAAGAACGGGCGGATGTGCTGGAGGTGGACCACGACCTTGGCCTTGCCGGTGAGGACGTCCCTGCCGAGGTCCTCGTCCATGGTGATGGTCCAGGAACGGTTGTGGTGGGCGCCGATGTCGGCCGTCATGTACGAGAGCAGCATCGCCGGCGAAGGGCGCCCGTCGTAACCGCTCATACCCTGCCCCTTGACCTGGCAGGTGAGACGCTCGGCGCCTCCGCCGATCTCCGCCGCAGCGGCGGCGTAGCCGCGCGCGAAGGCGTCGCCGATGCCGCGCCGGACGGTGAGCATGTCGACGAAGTGCTCGAGGTCCTCGATCGATCCCCAGCGCATCTCGTGGCCCTCGAGCTGGTCGCGGGTGAGGAGACCCTTCTCGTAGCACTCCATCGCGAAGGCCGCCATGCCGCCGCCGGTCATCGTGTCGATGCCGGCCCGGTCGAAGAGCCAGTTGACGTAGGCGACCTGCTCGATCTGCTCGAACCCGCAGTTGCCGCCGCACAGCGATCCGGTCTCGTATTCGGGGCCCTCCACGAACACGGTGTCCCGGCCCGGGAGCGAGACCTTGGAGTACTTGCCGCAGTTCATCCAGCAGCCGAAGCACGCCTTGTCGGAGACCAGGAGACGGTCGACCAGGACCTGGCCGTCGATCCCTGCGTAGGGTTCGAAATAGGTGGTCTGGAAGTTGTGCGCGGGGTAGACGCCGTGCTCGTTCGACCAGCCGATGAACATGGCCGTGCCGAACTTCTGCCACGGCGCCATGTTCGGGTGCTGCGCCGTGCGCTTCATGATCTCCAGGGTGCTCGCCTTGAGCGCCGGCAGGTCGTGGACGGGCAGCGCCTTCGTGCCGCGCACGGCGATCGCCTTGAGCCTCTTCGAGCCCATCACCGCGCCGATGCCGCAGCGCCCCGCCTGGCGACCGTAGTCGTGGCCGATGCACGCGAACGTCACGAGGTTCTCGCCGGCCGGCCCGATGCAGGCGACCTCGACGTCCTCCCCGAGGTCTTCCTTGAGCATCCTCTCGGCGTCCATCGTGCCCTGCCCCCAGTACTTCGACGCGTCGCGAAGCTCGACCCGGTCGTCGTCGACGAACAGGTAGGTGGGGGACGCCGCGATGCCCTCGAACACGAGCAGGTCGTAGCCGGCGAACTTGAGCTCGGGCCCGAAGTGGCCGCCGACCGTCGAGTCACCGGGGCCGTTGGTGAGCGGGCTCACCGCGCCGAAACAGCACTTCGAGCCCGACGGCGCGAAGTGGCCCGAGAAGACCCCAGGGGTCACCACCAGCCGGTTCTCGGGCCCGAGCGGGTCCACGTCGCGGGGGACCTCGTCGTAGACGATCCTGTCCACGAATCCGCGGCCGCCCAGCCATGCGCGGGCGAACGCCGGATCGAGGGGCGCCCTGGTCGACCGTGCCGCCGCTCAGGTCGATGCGCAGCGTGTTGCCGCCGAAGCCTGGGACCATGTCAGCTCTCCCTACTCCGCCCGCACCAGGGCGCCGGTGTTGCAGACCTCCGTGCAGGCCCAGCAGAAGTCGCACTTGAAGGGCACGTCGTCGTCACCCCTCATGAGGACCTCCTCCGGGCACACGTCGAAGCACGCGCCGCACTGGCTGCAGAGCTCGTCGTCGACGACGTACACGCCATCTTCCCGGGGCGAGATCGCTCCGGTCGGACACGCGTCGGCGCAGTCTCCGCACTGGTCGCAGACGTGCGGCACATATCTCCCGGGTGCGGGGAACATCGCCTCGATGCGCAGCCGGGAGCGTCGCGGATTGGTCTCGCCGAACTTCTCGATGGTGCAGATCTGCCGGCAGAGCCGGCAGCCCGTGCACGCCTCAGGAGTGACCTGGATCATCACCGGCATCCTCGCTGTCCAATGGTGAGCACTCTCTGCGGCGATGATAGTGCAAGCCATTGACGTCGCCAAATGGGTTCGCCGCGACCACCCTACTGCCCGGCTGGCATTCCCCTTGTCTGGCGAGAGGTCCATAATGCTGGTGCGACCAGTAGTACGGAGAGGAGGGACACGACACGTTGTCCCGCTTCGGCGTACCGCGGCCGCGACGGAGCCCTTTCGCGCCGTGAGCTCTGAATGGGTCGAACAAGGCGATCATCCGCACTGGGGGGCTGTCCATGCACAAAGTCGGTATCCGCAGGGAGGACAAGGACGCCTGGGAGGCCCGCGTCCCGCTCGTCCCCGACGATGTGAAGGGCCTGGTCGCACGCGGCGACGCGACGGTCTGCGTCCAGCCATCGGCGCTGCGCGTGTTCGCCGACGACGACTTCGCCGCCGCCGGCGCCACGGTCACCGAGGACCTCGACGACTGCGACATCGTGCTCGCCGTCAAGGAGATCCCGGAAGCCCAGTTCCGGCCGGGCAAGACGTACGTCTTCTTCTCGCATACCATCAAGGGACAGCCGTACAACATGGACATGCTGCGCCGCATGATGGAACTTGGCTGCCAGCTCCTGGACTACGAGCGCATCGTCGACGAGCGCAACGTGCGGCTGATCTCGTTCTCGCGCTTCGCCGGCGTCGCCGGCGTCGTCGACACGCTCTGGGCTCTGGGCCGCCGGCTCGAGTGGGAAGGGCTTTCGCCCAACCCGTTCGCCGGCCTGTGCCAGACCCACACGTACGGCGACATCGAGGCGACGCTAAGCGCCTTGGCCGAGTGCGGCGAGCGCCTCGCGGCCGAAGGCGTCCCCGAGGCGCTCGATCCGCTGGTGATCGGCGTGACCGGCTACGGCCGGGTCTCGCGCGGCGCGCAGGAGGCGATCGACGCCCTCGGCCCGGTGACGGTCGCGCCCGGCGACCTCGAGGCTCTGGTCGCCGACCCGCCGCCGGAGCGTCGCGTCTACAAGGTCGTCTTCCGCGAGGAGGACACGGTCACGCCGGGGGAGTCGGGCGCCGCGTTCGACTTCGACGACTTCTGCTCCCATCCGGAGAAGTACCGGGGGACGTTCGCCCGCTTCCTGCCCTTGCTGAGCGTTCTGATCAACGCCGTCTACTGGGAGGAGCGCTACCCGCGCCTGGTCACGAAGGCGGACGTGCGCGAGCTGTGGGCACGGGACGAGCGCCCGCGCCTGACCGTGATCGGCGACGTCACCTGCGACATCTGCGGCTCGGTCGAGTGCACGATCAAGGACACGCACGTCGACGAGCCGGTCTACGTCTACGACCCGGTCGACGACGTCGACCGCGACGGCGTCGCCGGCAGAGGGGTGGTGATGATGGCCGTCGGCAACCTGCCCTGCGAGCTGTCTCGTGACGCCTCGGAGGCCTTCAGCCACGTGCTCGCGACCTTCATGCCGGCGCTCGCCGCCGCCGACTTCTCGGTGCCCTTCGACGAGCTCGCCCTGCCGGGCGAGCTCAAGCGGGCGCTGATCCTGCACCACGGCGAACTGACGCCGGACTACGAATACCTGAGGAGATTCCTGTGAAGAAGGTGCTCGTTCTGGGCGCGGGCATGGTCTCGGGCCCGCTGGTGCGCTATCTGCTCGATCGCCCCGACCTCGAAGTGACCGTCGCCGACGTCGAGGCCGAACGGGCGGCTGCCGCGGTCGCGGGATCCGCTCGAGGGAAGGGGCTGGCGTCGACGTCCGCGACCGCGCCGCCGTCGACGCGCTGGTCGACGAGTGCGACCTCCTGGTCAGCCTGCTTCCCCCCGACCTGCACGTCGCCGTCGCGAAGCACGCCCTGGAGGCGAGGCGGCACTTCGTCACGACGTCCTACATCAGCGACGAGATGAGGGCGCTCGACGGGGCCGTCCGCAAGGCGGGGCTCACGTTCCTCAACGAGGTCGGCCTTGACCCCGGCATCGACCACATGTCGGCGCTGCGCATCATCCACGGCATCGAGGGTCGCGGCGGCACGGTGACCTCGTTCCGCTCGTACTGCGGGGCGCTGCCGGCCCCGGAGGCGGACACGAACCCGTGGGGCTACAAGTTCTCCTGGAGCCCGCGGGGCGTGATCGTCGCCGGGCGCAACAGCGCGCGGTATCTCGAGGACGGCGAGGAGAAGACGCTGCCCGGCGAGCGGCTCTTCTCGCGACACTGGCTCGTCGACGCCAAAGGGTTCGGTGAGTTCGAGGCCTACTACAACCGCGACTCCATCCCGTACGTCGAGGCCTACGGGCTCACCGGCGTGCGCGACATGTTCAGGGCTACGCTCCGGTATCCCGGCTGGAGCTACACGATGCAGAAGCTGGCCGACCTCAGCTACTTCGGCCTCGACGACCTCACGCCGCCTCCCGCGACCTACGCCGACCTCACCGCCGCCCTCGCTCAGGTCCCGGCGGGCGGCGACCTCGCCGCCCAGGTCGCGAAGGTCCTCGACGTCGACAGGGCGTCGGACACCATCACGCGCATGGCGTGGCTCGGCCTGTTCGCCGACGAGCCGATCCCGTGGGACGACCTCCCGACGAGGTCGCCGCTCGACGCGCTCGCTTCGCGCATGCTCTCGCTGATGCCGCTGGAGAAGGGCGAGCGCGACCTCTGCGTCATGCAGCACGAGATCGCCGGGGAGTACCCGTCGGGGACGCGCGAGACCGTCACGTCGACGCTCGTCGCCTTCGGCGAGCCTCACGGCGATTCGGCCATCGCGCGTACCGTCGGCCTGCCGGCCGCCATCGCCGCGACGATGGTCCTCGACGGGCGCATCGCCGACCGGGGCGTCCTCGTCCCCGTCCTGCCCAGCATCTACGCGCCGATCCTCGACGAGCTCGCCGCGTCGGCGGGCCTGGTGTTCAACGAGAGGACCAGCGTGGTGTGACGCGTTCCGGCGCCCTCCCGCCCGCCCCGTCCGCCCGCTGGCGAGGTGATACAATCTTCTGCCGCTCGCGGGGCGGCCCCGCGCCGCGGTGGGGCGTAGCCAAGTGGTAAGGCACCGGGTTTTGGTCCCGGCATCCGGAGGTTCGAATCCTCCCGCCCCAGCCACCAGCTCTGCGACCCGCCACCGACGCCCGACACAGGTGGACACATGACCGAGAAGAAGGCAGAGCCGACCGCCGCACTCGCCGTCGTGATCCTCGCCGCCGGCCTGGGCACGCGCATGAAGTCGGACGTTCCCAAGGTGCTGCACGAGGTCTGCGGGCGCGCCATGCTGTCGTACGTCATCGACGCCGCCCTGAGCATCTCGCCGGCGCGTCTCGTGGTCGTCACCGGCCCCGAGCAGGAGGTCGTCGGCGACATCCTCCCGACAGGGTGCGAGCGCGCGATCCAGGTCGAACGCCGCGGCACCGGCGACGCCGTCCGCAGCGGCCTCGAGGCGCTGGTCGGCTTCGACGGCGACGTGGTCGTGCTCATGGGCGACGCGCCGCTGGTGGACGGGCAGTTCCTGGGCGACCTCGTGGCGGCCCATCACACGAGTGGGTCGCAGGCGACGGTCGCCACCGCGATGCTCGCAGAACCGGCGCAGTACGGGCGAGTCGTCCGCGACGCCGCCGGCGGCGTGCGCCGCATCGTCGAGGCTCGCGACGCATCGCCGGAGGAGCTGCTGCAGGCCGAGGTGAACACCGGCTTCTACGTCTTCGATGCGGCCTTGCTTCGCGCCGTCCTCCCGCGCCTGCGACCGGTCAACGCGCAGGGAGAGCTGTACCTCACCGACGCCGTCCATCTGGCGCTCGACGCTGCCGCCACCGTCGGCGCTCACGTCGCCGTCGACCCGGAGGTGATGCTCGCCATCAACTCGCGCGTCGAGCTGGCCGAGGTCAACGCCATCATTCGCCGCCGCCTGCTCGAGCGCCTCATGCTCGCCGGCGTCACCGTCGAGGACCCCGAGACGACGTACGTCGACTGGGGCGTCGAGGTGGGCCGCGATACCGTCCTGTGCGCGCAGACGCACCTCCTCGGGCGCACGACTGTCGGCGCGGCCTGCGAGATCGGCCCCGGCTCGTACCTTCGCAACGCCTTCGTCGGCGACCGCGCCCGCGTCGTCAGCTCGCACCTGCTCGACTGCGTCGTGAGCTCGAACTGCTCGGTCGGCCCCTTCGCCTACATCCGCCCCAACACCGTGCTCGCCGAGGGCGCCAAGGCCGGCACGTTCGTCGAGGTCAAGAACAGCCGCATCGGTGAGGGCAGCAAGGTGCCGCACCTGAGCTACGTCGGCGACGCCGTCGTCGGGCGCGACAGCAACATCGGGGCGGGCAACATCACGGCCAACTACGACGGCGTCGAGAAACACCCGACGACGATCGGCAACAACGTCCGCACCGGCAGCGACACGACGTTCGTCGCCCCGGTGACCGTCGGCGACGGCGCCTTCACGGGCGCCGGGTCGGTGATCACGCAGGACGTGCCGCCGGGCGCGCTCGGCGTGGCCCGTGCCCGGCAGCACAACGTGCCGGGCTACGCCGAGCGCCGCGCCGCCCGCCGCCTGCGCGAGCAGGACGAGCGGCGCTGAGGGTCCCGGCGCCCCTCTGGTAGAATCACCGTTCGGTCGTCGCATCGTCGATGGAGGAGACACCGTGGCCGACTCGTCCTGCTGCGTGATCACCACCCAGAAGCGGCTCATGCTGGTCGCGGGGCGCAGCAACCCGGCGCTCGCCGAGAAGATCGCCGACAAGCTCGACGTGACCCTCGGCAGGGTGCTGCTCAAGACGTTCGCCAACGGCGAGATCTACGCCCGGTACGAAGAGAACGTCCGCGGTGTCGACCTGTTCATCGTCCAGTCGCCGTCCAAGAACCTCAACGACGACGTGATGGAGCTGCTCATCCTGATCCAGGCCGCCAAGCTGGCCTCGGCGCGGCGCGTCACCGCCGTCACGCCCTACTACCCGTATGCGCGACAGGACAAGAAGAGCGCCGCCCGCGAACCCATCACGGCGCGCCTCATGGCGACCCTGCTCGAGGCGGCCGGCGCCGACCGTGTGCTCACCATGGACCTGCACCAGGGGCAGATCCAGGGCTTCTTTGAGATCCCCGTCGACCACATGACGGCGGTGCCGATGCTGGCCGACTACTTCCGCTTCAAGGACTTCGAGGCGACGGAGCTCGTGGCCGTCTCGGCCGACGCCGGCGGCGTCAAGCTCGCGAAGCGCTTCATCAACCGCCTTCCCGGCGCCGGCCTCGCCGTGCTCACCAAGATGCGCCCTGAGCACAACCGCGCCGAGACCATGCACTTCATCGGTGACGTGACGGGCAAGATCGCCATCGTCGTCGACGACATGATCGACACCGCCGGCTCGGTCACGAACGCCGTCGAGACGCTCTACGAGAAGGGCGCGCGGGAGGTCTACGTCGTCGCCACCCACGGCATCTTCAGCGACCCGGCGCGCGAGCGCATCGCCGCCTCGTCCGTCAAGGAGGTCGTGGTCACCGACACGCTCGGCATCGATCTCGCGCCGCAAGACACCAAGATCAAGGTCCTCAGCGTCGCCGACACGCTCGCGTCGACGATCAGGAACGTGTTCGAAGACAAGTCGGTGAGCGAGTTGTTCGCCGGCGAGAACCAGCTCTTCTAGCAGGAGACCATTATGGAGAAAGTCAAGCTCGTCGTGCAGCACCGCGAGGCGGCCGGCAGCCGCGGCGCCCGCAGGCTGCGGCGCGAAGGTCGCATCCCGGGCGTGCTGTACGGTCACGGCAAGCCCGCTACGCTGCTGTCGGTCGAACCGGCCGCGCTGCGCGCGGCCCTGTCGACCGGCGCCGGCACGCACGCCGTCCTCGAAGTCATCTTCGAGGAACAGAAGAAGGTCCACCGGGCGATCGTCAAGGAGATGGAGCTCGACCGCATCAAGCACACGGTCACGCACATCGACCTCGAAGAAGTCCGGCTCGACCAGGTCGTCGAGAGCAGAGTCGCAGTCCGCTTCGAAGGCGCGGCCAAGGGCGTCAAGATGGGCGGCATGGTCGACGAGGTGTCGCGCGAGGTCACGGTCAAGGGCCTCGTCACCGACATCCCCGAACACCTCGTCGTCGACATCACCGACCTGGGGATCGGCGATGCCGCGCACGTCTCCGATCTGCAGGTGCCAGAGGAGCTCGAAGTGCTCGACGAGCCCGAGCTCGTGCTCTGCAGCGTCCTCCTGCCGCGCAAGGCCGAGGTCGAGGAAGTGGCCGAGGAGGGCCTCGAGGAGGTCGCCGAAGAGGCGCCTGCCGAGCCCGAGATCATCGGCCGGCACAAGGAAGAAGAGGCCGAGTAGACGGAGGCGCAGGGCCGGCCCGGCGTGCGCCGGCCGGCCCTGCGCCCTTCTCTCTTCCCCTCCGCCGGACCGCCCGACCGCTCGCCTTTCATCATGGCTCTTCGCCCGCAGCCCCGACCGCAGAGCGACGTCCTCGTCGTGGGGCTGGGCAACCCAGGGCCGGCCTACGAGAACACCCGTCACAACGTCGGCTACCTGGTCGTGCACGAGCTGGCGCGCCGGCACGGCTTTGCCCGGGCGAAGCGCGGCTACGACGGGCGCTTCGCCGTCGGGTCGATCGCGGGTCGCGCCGTCGCCCTGTTGCAGCCGACCACGTGGATGAACGAGTCCGGGCGCAGCGTCGCCGCCGCACTGCGCGCCCTCAAGCTGCCGCTCGACAAGCTCCTGGTCGTACACGACCACATCGACCTGCCGTTCGGCAGGCTCCGGCTCGCGTCCGGCGGCGGCTCCGGCGGCCACAACGGCCTCAAGAGCGTCACCGGCCTGATCGGCGCCGACTACCCTCGGCTGCGGGTCGGCGTCGACCGTCCCGCCAGCTACGACCCCGACGTGGTCGCCGACTACGTGACGAGCCCGTTCGCCGAGAGCAAGGCCGAGGTCGCGGAGCTCGTCGAGCGGGCCGCGGACGCGGTCGAGCTCTGGCTCGAGCTCGGCATGGACGAGGCCGCGAACCGCGTCAACGCGGGCTGAGGCGGAAAGCGGTGCCGTTCGGCGCCGCGGACGTCAGAGCCGGGCAGCCTGGTCTTCGACATCCGAGCCAGTTCCCCGGCTCGGTGGCCGCCGGCCGGTTCACGTGGTCTAGAGTCGCGACTGCGCGACGGCGACGACGATCCGGTCCTGGGCGCGATGCGCCCGCAAGACGTTGACCCAGTCGCCGTTCATGAGGATCGACACGACCACGCGGTGGCCGGCCGTGTTCGTCACGTAGCCGGAGAGGTTGCTGGCGATGGCGAGCGTCCCCGTCTTGCCGCGGAAGTTGCCTTCGGCCAGCGTGCCGCGCATGCGCTTGCGCAGCGTGCCGTCGCGGCCGGCGACGGCGAGCGAGGCGTAGAAGGGGGCATAGTCGTCGCGTCTCGTCATGACCCTCAGGAGCCTGGAGACGCCGTACGCCGTCAGTCGGTCGTAGTACGAGAGGCCGGAGCCGTCGTACAGGCGGAACGACTCGTCGGGCAGGCCCAGGGCGCGCAGCGTGGCGCGCGAGACACGCAGGCCGGCGGCGGTCGTGCCGGCGCCGCGAAAGTCGCGTCCGAGCCCCTTGACCAGCATCTCGGCGAAGAAGTTGTCGCTGGCCTTGTTGACGACCTTGAGCAGGGTACGGAGGGGCGCCGAATAGACCGTGCCGGCGAGGTAGGCGCCGTCGGGCACCACGCCGGCCCGCGCCCGTCCCCCGACCTCGATGCCGGCCGCGACGAGCGCGTCGCGAAGCCGCTGCGCCGCGTACCGCGGCGCGTCGGCCACACGCTCTCCCTGCCGGAGGCCCTCGTTGACGGAGAGCGCCGAAAGGGGGCCGCAGTACTCGATGAACCCCGGCTTCCAGGTCGACACCGCGCGCCGGTCGTCGAACCATGTGGCGTCGCCGAGAACGCGCCCGGTGATGCGGGTCACCCCGAGCGCTTTGAGGTGGCTCACGAACGTGGTCAGCGAAGACGTGCGCGATGTGCAGGGAGTTCTTCTGGAACGACGGGGTCGAGAGGCTCGGGTCGCCGTAGCCCTTGAGCCAGATGTCGCCCCTGAGCTCGCCGATCTCGTATGGCTGGGAGGCGTAGACGGCGGGCAGGTACATCTCGGTCTTGAAGCGGTGCTCGGGGCCCCAGCGGTAGAGCGCGGTCGCCGAGGTCACGAGCTTCATGTTGGAGGCGGGGACGAGGAGTGTGCTCGCGTTCCGCGCGTAGATCGGGCTCGCGGAGCCGTCGACGAACACTGCGACCGCCGTGCGGGGACCAGTGAAGCCGCCGTCCTCGAGGATCTGATAGACGCGCGACCCGACGCTGGCGTGGGCCGGCGTGACGCCCGCCCACGCCGGTGCGACGGTCGCGCACAGCAGCGCCGCGACGAGGACGAGTCGGCGCAGGAGCGCGGGCTGAAGGAGACGCACGTCCATGGGCTGAGGTTCGCCCTCACGCGGGCGAGGCCTTCCTGTCACCGCGCCGCCCTTCGTGCGCTGACGAGCAGGTCGGCGAGGTCGTTCGCGGCGCGGCTCAGGCAGCGCCTCGTGATCGTCGCCGTGGACGGGACCCAGCCCTTCCGTGAGTAGGTGCGCACCAGCTCCCAGTAGTACTGGTGGGCGTATGTCGCGGCACGCTTCGCGGGGTCGTAGGCACCTCGGCGCACCTGGATGCCGTCGAAACGCACCCAGGATCGGTGCTCCCCCTTCGCGTCCGTGCGGGTGTTCGTCGCCGATTCGTGGCGCGAGTGCATCCCGTCCTCGAGGGCGGAGCCGTCGGTGTGCGTCGGGTTGCAGATGTCGGCGTAGTAGTGGGCGAGCAGGCCGAAGACGCCGCTCGCCGCCCGCGGCCTGCCGGCGCGAAGATGGCGCACCGCCCGCGTGAAGAGCTCCTGGACGCGCTCGGGTGCGTCCCCGTAGGTCGAGCCCCAGACGTCGTAGACGTGGTGGTAGGTGTCGTGGAGCCTTGTGTCCGGGTCGTCGGTCGCGCGCAGCGCGGCGCCGAGTCGCAGCCAATGATAGCCGCGCGACTCGGCGAGGCGGTCGGCCTCGTAGAGCACCCAGTCGTGGGTGCCGAACCCGTTGCCGCACTCGCCGCCGTTGGACCAGGCGTGAGCCCGTTCCGTGAGTGTCCCGGAGAGCAGGGCGCCGAGGAGAAGAAGGAGGGCGAAGACGGACCCCCGGAGTCGGTGGCGGCCGTGCCTCGAGCTGTGTGTCATGTCCCTCGCCGCGAGTGGGTTGACGATCTATGGCATTGTACCGGCAGACCGGGACGGACGCCGCAGCTCGCGGGGCCTTCCTTGGGACGAACGGGTACAATCGCCCTACCCCGGCGGGCCCGGCCCGGCGGGGCATCACTCGTGTCCGGAGGCGGGGCGTGCTGCTCGACTACATCCTGACGAGCGAGAGGTTCGCGGCGGCGGCGCCGAAGCTGCGCCGCGGCGCCGCGGTGTACGCGCCCTCGTACTTCGCGCCGTACGTGCTGGCGGCGGCGATCGAGGCCGAGGGCGCCGCGAAAGGACGACGTGCGGCCGCGGGCGACGGGCGCGCGGCCGGCACGGGCTGGCTCGTGGTGGCGCCGGACGGCGAGGCGGCGGCGAAGCTGGCCGCCGAGCTCGAGGTCTACCTGCGCCGCGAGGTGCCGGTGCTGCCGGCGCGCGGCGTGCTCTACGGCGCCGACGTGGCGCCGGCGGCGCACGTCGTCGGCGAGCGCCAGCAGGCGCTCGCCGCGCTCGCCGCCGGCGGGGTCGTCGTCGCCGAGGCCGTGGCCCTGCTCGAGCGCTTCGTGCCGCTCGAGCTGCAGCCGCGGCCGGTCGCGTTCGTGGTCGGCGAGGAGGCGCCGGCCGACGACTCCGGTGCGACCGGCTTCGACGTCGTCGTCCGCCGCCTCGCCGACCTCGGCTACGAGCGTCTCGAGCACCAGGTGCGCAACCGCGGCGAGTTCGCCGTGCGCGGCGGCCTGATCGACGTCTACCCGTCCCTCGGCGACCCGCTGCGCATCGAGTTCTGGGGCGACGAGGTCGAGAGCATCCGCACCTTCTCGGTGTACTCGCAGCGCACGTCCGGGTCGCTCGACGCGGCGACCGTCTACGCCGCCTTCGAGGCCGACACCGAGCTGCCCGAGTACAAGACCGGCGTCCACCAGGCGCTCGCCGCCTGGGAGACGGAGGGCAGGGAGGAGGCGCCGGACGAGCTCTACCGGCGCGCCGGCGTGCGCGCCCTCGGCCGCGCTGGCCGGGCGCTTCACGACGCTCGAGGATCTGGCCGCGGCAGGCGGCCAGCGCCTCGCCGTCTTCAACCCCGACGAAGTGGTCCGCGCCCTCGCCGACTTCACCGCCGAGCTCGACACGGTGCTCGGCGGCGCGGGCGCGGGCGACGGCGGCGCGGGCGCCCGCGAGCGGCTCTACGTGCCCCTCGCCCAGGCCCGCGCCCTTCTCGCCAAGGCCCTGCATGTCGACCTCGTGCAGCGCGACCAGACGCTGCGATTCGAGGCCTCGCGCCCGCAGCTCGCGGCGCGCGACCTCGCCGGCGCCGAGCGCGACCTGATCCGCCTCGTCAGGGACGGCTACCGCGTCTTCGTCGTCTTCCGTCACGAGGGCGAAGCCGAGCGCGCGACCTACCGGCTGCGCAACCTCTCGGTCGAGGTCCTCAGCGCCGACGAGCTTGCGCGACACGGGGCCGCCGCTCCCGGTCTCTACTTCGTCGCCGCCCCGCTGCACGACGGCTTCCTCTCGGCCGAGCTCAAGCTGGCCGTCGTGCCCGAGCGCTCGCTGCTTGCGCGGCGCGGCGCGCGAGAAGCGCTTCACCGGCGGCACCCGTCTCGCGACCTTCTTCGACGTGCGGGCGGGCGACTACGTGGTCCACGAGGACCACGGCATCGCCCGCTTCGCCGGCATCGAGACGCGCACGGTCGCCGGCGTCACGCGCGACTATCTCCTGCTCGAGTACAAGGGCGAGGACCGTGTCTTCGTCCCTCACGAGCAGATCGGCAAGGTCAGCCGCTACATCGGCGCCGGCGCGGGAGCGCCGGCGCTCAACAAGCTCGGCGGCACCGCCTGGGCGACCGTCAAGACGCGGGCGCGCAAGGCGGTGGTCGAGATGGCCGGCGAGCTCCTGCAGCTTTACGCCTCGCGTCAGGCGATCCCCGGCTACGCGTTCCCGCCCGACGGCGAGCTGACGCGGCGCCTCGAGGAGGCCTTCCCGTTCGAGGAGACGGAGGACCAGGCCGAGACCATCGACGACGTCAAGAACGACATGGAGGCGCCGCACCCGATGGACCGCCTCGTCTGCGGCGACGTCGGCTACGGCAAGACCGAGGTCGCCGTGCGCGCCGCCTTCAAGGCGGCGGAGGCCGGCAAGCAGACCCTCATGCTCGTCCCGACGACGATCCTCGCCGAGCAGCACCACATGACCTTCGGCGAGCGCTTCAGCGATCTGCCGGTGAAGATCGAGATGGTCTCGCGCTTCCGCACCGCGGCGGAGCAGCGGCGGATCCTCGCCGACTACGCCAGCGGCAAGGTCGACGTCCTCATCGGCACCCACCGCCTGCTGTCGACCGACGTGCAGCCCAAGGACCTGGGCCTCGTGATCGTCGACGAGGAGCAGCGCTTCGGGGTGCGCCAGAAGGAGCTGCTGCGCAACCTCAAGATGCAGGTCGACGTCATGAGCCTCTCGGCCACGCCGATCCCGCGCACCCTGCAGATGTCGCTCTCGGGCATCCGTGACATCTCGGTCATCGAGACGCCGCCGCGAGGCCGGCACGAGATCCGCACCTACATCGGCGAGTACCGTGACGACCTGGTGCGCATCGCCATCGAGAAGGAACTCGCCCGCGAGGGGCAGGCGTTCTACCTGCACAACCGCGTCGAGACGATCGACGCGGCGGCCGAGCACGTGCGCGAGCTCGTGCCGAAGGCGCGCATCCTCGTCGCCCACGGGCAGATGCACGAGCGCGCCCTCGAGAAGGTGATGCTCTCGTTCCTCGCCGGCGAGGCCGACGTGCTCGTGACGACGTCGATCATCGAGAGCGGCATCGACATCCCGACCGCGAACACGCTGGTCGTCGAACGCGCCGACGTGCTCGGCCTGGCGCAGCTCTACCAGATCCGGGGCCGCATCGGGCGCAGCGACGCGCACGCGTACGCCTACCTCCTGTACCCGAGCGAGGAGCTGCTCACGACCGAGGCCGCGGCGCGCCTCACGACCCTTTCGGACCACACCGACCTCGGCGCCGGGTTCAAGATCGCCATGGCCGACCTCGAGATCCGCGGCGCCGGCAACCTGCTCGGCGACGAGCAGAGCGGGCACGTCGCCGCGGTCGGCTTCGAGATGTACGCGCAGATGCTCGAGGAGGCCGTGAACGAGCTGCGCGGCGAGCAGGCGGCGGTGACGGCGCCGGTGCGGGTCGATCTTCCCGTCACCGCGTACGTGCCGCCCGACTACATCGTCTACGAGGCGACGAAGATCGACGCCCACCGGCGCATCGCCCGCGCCGCGGACCTGAACGAGCTCGGCGACGTCGAGGCCGAGCTGACCGACCGCTTCGGGCCGCCGCCCGAGCCGGTCGCCAACCTGCTCGCTCTGCAGGCGATCCGGCATCAAGGCGGCGGAGCTCGGCGCCACGGCGGTGACGGGGCGCGGCGAGCCGCGTGCAGCTCGACGGGCTCGAGCTGGACGACGCGGCCGCCGGCCGCCTGCGGGCGGCCGGCGGCCGCGTCGCCTACTTCAAGGCCAAGAAGAGCCTCGCCGCGCACCGCGACGACGAGCCCGCCGTCCCTGCGCCGGCGTCGGCCGTCTCGATCCGAGCGACGAGCCGCCCGCACCGGCGCCGTCACGGCGGGCGACGGCTTCACAAGTCTTAACCTGGGTCGAGGCTACTATCGATGCTATAATGGACGCCCGTGCGTCCTGAACCCTGACCGCTACCCCCTGGAGAGAGACCACATGAAACGACTCGTCACGGCCGCAGCCCTGTTCGCGCTGCTGGCAGTCCTGCTCACCGTCGCCGCGTGCGGCGGCAACGAGGTCCCCGCGGGGGCCATCGCCGCCGTCGGCGACGGCGTGGTCACGCAGGAGCAGTTCGACGCAGATCCTGGAGCAGGCGAAGGGCAGTACGCCTCGGCGGAGGGCGCGCCGGAGTTCCCCAAGGAGGGCACGGCCCAGTACAACCAGCTCGTCGCCAGCATCGTGAGCTACCTGGTGCAGAACGAGCTCATCGCCCAGAAGGCCAAGGAGCTCGACGTCACCGTCAAGCGACAAGGACCTGCAGGACCGCCTGGCGCAGATCGAGCAGTCCGTGGGCGGCAAGAAGCAGCTCGACAAGCGGCTCAAGGAGCAGAACGTCACGCATGGAGCAGCTCACCGAGCAGGTGAAGTCGACGATGCTCTCCGACGCCGTCAAGGCCAAGGTCTACGAAGACGTCAAGATCAGCGACGAGAAGGCGAAGAAGTACTTCGAGGACCCGGCCAACAAGGCCCAGTTCGACCAGCCCGAGTCCCGCGACCTCCGCCACGTCCTGGTCAAGACCAAGGCCGAGGCCGAGACGGTGCGCGCCCTGCTCGAGGCCGACCCGAGCGACGCCAACTGGAAGAAGGTCGCCAAGAAGTACTCCGAGGACCCGGGCTCCAAGGACAACGGCGGCGCGTACGCCGCGGTCACGAAGGGCCAGATGGTCGCCCGAGTTCGAGAAGGCCGCCTGGAAGCTCGACGTCAACGAGGTCTCGGTGCCCGTGAAGTCGCAGTTCGGCTGGCACGTCATCGAGGTCACCAAGGTCACGCCGGCCAACACGCAGACCTTCGACGAGGCCAAGGAGCGCATCAAGCAGATGCTGCTCTTCCAGGAGCAGGCGACGGCGTGGACGAAGTGGCTCGAGCACGGCCATGAAGGACGCCGACGTCGTCTACGCCGCCGGGTTCGACCCCGACAAGCTGACGGCCGCGCCGACGCCGGCCGCGAGCCAGCCCGCGCCGTCCGCGAGTCGCGACCAAGTAGACGCAGAAGGCCCGGCTTGGCCTTCGCGGACACCGCGGCAGGCATGAGTCTCCGCCTCGTGTTCATCGGCGCCGCCGCCGGGCTGGCGCCCGCAGCCTCGCTGCGGGCGCTCGCCGGCGGCGGCGCCGTCTTCGTCCCCGCCGGGCTCGAGGGCGACCTGCGCGACCTCGTCGGCCAGGCCGCCGACCTGGGCGAGGGTCGCCTGCTCGAGGTCGACCCGGCCGACGGGGCCGCGCTCGACGACCTTGCTCGCGCGGGCGCGCGAGGGCGACGTGACGGTCGCGCTCGCCGGAGCGCACGGGCCGGCACTGGCCCGCGCGCTGCGCGCGCGGGCGTGCCGCCGGCCCCTCCGCTCCGCTCCGCGTCGTCACCGTCCCCGACGGCCCCGCCTTCGACGACGCCCTGCTCGGCCAGGAGCTCGTCTCGCTCAAGCGCATCGTCGACGTGCTGCGTGTCGAGTGCCCCTGGGACCGCGAGCAGACCGCGAAGGACATCGTCTCGTACACCGTCGAAGAGGTCTTCGAGCTCGCCGACGCGGTCGCCGGCGACGACCTCGCGCGCGAGCACGGCGAGCTCGGCGACCTGCTCTTGCAGGTCGTGATCCTCGCCATGATGCTCGCCGAGCGCGACGCCGGCGACCTCGGCAGCGTCGCCCACGACATCGAGGTCAAGCTCGTCCGCCGCCACCCGCACATCTTCGCCGACGCGGTCGCCGACACCGGCGCCGAGGTCAAGGCGCGCTGGGAGCGCATCAAGGTCGAGCAGGAGGGCCGCGAGGGCATCTTCCACGACGTCGCCGCCGGCTCGCCGGCGCTGCTCTACGCGCGCAAGCTGCAGCAGCGCGCCGCCGCCGTCGGCTTCGACTGGGACTCGGCGGCCGAGGCGTTCCCCAAGATCGCCGAGGAGCACGCCGAGCTCGCCGAGGTGCTGCTGGGCGCGGCGGCCGGAGCGGCCGAGGGGGACGCCGGGGGGTCTGAGAGCGAGACGAAGTCGGTCTCGAAGCAGCGGAGCGGCCCCCGGCGACCTCCTCCGCCGCGCAGGCCGCCGCGCCCGACAAGGCCCGCCTCACGCACGAGTTCGGCGACCTGCTCTTCGCCGTCGTCAACGTCGCCCGCCTGGCGCACGTCGACCCCGAGCTCGCCCTGCGCGAGGCGGCGCGGCGCTTCGAGCGCCGCGTCTGCGCGGCGGCCGCGCTCGCCGAACGCGAGGGCCGCGACTGGTCTGCGTTAGGATTGGACGAGCAGGAGCGCTACTACCAGGTGGCCAAGGCTCAGGAGGGACCCTCATGACCGTCATCGTCGACGTCACCGCCAGGCAGATCCTCGACTCGCGCGGCAACCCGACGATCGAGGTCGAGGTCGAGCTCGAGTCGGGCGCCGTGGGACGCGCCGCCGTCCCGTCGGGCGCGTCCACCGGCGAGTACGAGGCCGTCGAGCTGCGCGACGAGGGCGGCGAGTACATGGGCAAGGGCGTGCGCACCGCGGTCGACAACGTCAACACGACGATCGCCGAGGAGCTCGTCGGCTACGACGCCACCGACCAGCGCCTCGTCGACGAGGTCCTCATCGAGCTCGACGGCACGCCGAACAAGGCGAACCTCGGCGCCAACGCGATCCTCGGCGTGTCGCTGGCCACAGCCTACGCCGCCGCGGCCGCCCTCGAGCTGCCCCTCTACCAGTACGTCGGCGGCTGCAACGCCTACACGCTGCCCGTCCCGATGATGAACATCATGAACGGGGGCAAGCACGCCGACAACAACGTCGACCTGCAGGAGTTCATGGTCATGCCCGTCGGCGCCGAGAGCTTCGACGAGGCGCTGCGCGTCTGCGCCGAGGTCTACCACGGTCTCAAGAGCGTGCTCAAGGCGAAGGGCCTGGGCACCGCCGTCGGCGACGAGGGCGGCTTCGCCCCGGACCTCGGCTCCAACGAAGAGGCCATCCAGGTGATCATGGAGGCGATCGACGCCGCCGGCTACGAGCCCGGCGCCGACGTCGATGATCGCCCTCGACCCGGCCGCCTCGAGCTTCTTCGAGGACGGCAAGTACGTGCTCGCCGGCGAGGGGCGCAGCCTCACGTCGGCCGAGATGGTCGACTACTACGCCGCCCTCGTCGAGAAGTACCCGATCATCAGCATCGAGGACGGCCTCGCCGAGGACGACTGGGACGGCTTCAGGCTCATGACCGAGAAGCTCGGCGACCGGCTGCAGGTCGTCGGCGACGACCTCTTCGTGACCAACACCGCGCGCCTCGCCGAGGGCATCGCGAAGGGCAGCGCCAACAGCATCCTCATCAAGCTGAACCAGATCGGCACGCTCAGCGAGACGCTCGACGCGATCGAGATGGCCAAGCGCGCCGGCTGGACGGCGGTCTGCTCGCACCGCTCCGGCGAGACCGAGGACACGACGCTCGCCGACCTCGCCGTGGCGACCAACGCCGGGCAGATCAAGAGCGGCGCCCCGGCGCGCACCGACCGCGTCGCCAAGTACAACCAGCTGCTGCGCATCGAGGAGATGCTCGGCGAGGTGGCCTACTACCCAGGCATGAAGGCGTTCTACAACCTGAAGCGCTAGACGAGAGAAGGACGGCGGCGGGCGGCGGGCCTCGCGGGCACCGCCGCCCGCCGCCGTCTGCGTGACCTCGCCCGCGAGCGGGTACCCTAACGCGACCACCCAAGACCCGGAGGAACCACCAGCATGTACTGTCCCGAATGCGGCACCGAAGCCGGTGAAGCGAAGTACTGTCCCGAATGCGGCACCGACCTGAGCTCGGTGCGCGCGGCCCGCGGCGCCAAGGCCGCCCCCAAGAACGGCGGCAAGGGCGGCACGAGCGCCGCCGGCGCCAAGTCCGGCACCCTCGGCCCTCAGGCCAAGTCGGAGCCCAGGCGCGGGCCTTCCGCTGCCCTGATCTGGGGCGCGATCGCCGTCGTCGCCGTCGTCGCCGTCGTCCTCGTCGTCGTCTTCTCCGGCGGCTCGGACGACGCCGACGGCCGCGGGCGGCAGCTACAGCGAGCTCGTCGCCCAGGCCAACGACCTCTACGACCAGGGCGACGCGGCCTTCAAGGCCAACGACATCGAGGGCGGCGCCAAGCTCTTCGCCCAGGCGGCGGAGCTGTACGCGGCGGCGTGGGCGAAGCAGCCCGGCGACCCGAACGTCGGCACCGACTGGGCCACGGCGCTGTTCTACAGCGGCGACATCGAGGGCGCCGTCAAGCAGATCGGCGTCGTCCTCAAGGACGACCCCGAACTTCCAGACCGGCTGGTTCAACAAGGGCAACTACCTCACCCACGAGGCGCGCATCACCGAGCAGATGGGCGACAAGAAGGCGGCGAAGAAGATGTACGCCGACGCGCGCGAGGCCTATCTGAAGGCGATCGCGATCGACCCCAAGTCGGAGGTCGGCAAGGAAGCCCAGAACCGCCTCGCGGACATCCCGAAGTGACCCCGGAGTGATCCGGCTCGGCCGCGCCCGGCCACTCGGCGGGGCGCGGCCGAGCCGCTCTTCTGTGGCGGGCGCTCGGCCGCCGACTCGGCAGGGACCCATCACCGCCGGCGCGAACTTAGACGGACAACCGCGGGCGGCCGCACGCCGCCCGGTCACCACCGCAAGAGGACGACGTGAGCAGCACGGCATCGGCGGCATCGACGCGCAACGGGAGCAGGCGGCGCGCTTCGGCGCGGCGCGCGCCCGCGCGCCGCGCCTCCGGCGCGCCGCCCGTCCGGTCCGCGCTCCTCCATCAGCCTGCGGCCGGGACGCCTCATCGCCCTGATCCTCGCGCTCGTCGCGGTCGCCCTGTACGTGGGGCCGCTGCGCGCCTTCTTCGCCCAGCAGGACCGCTATCACGACGAGGTCGCCGCCCTCGACGCGGCGCGGGTCGAGAACGCCGCCCTCAAGCAGCAGGTCGAGCTCCTCGGCACCGAGCGCTACATCGCCCAGCGCGCGCGGGAGGACGGCCTCCTCGTCCCGCCGGGCACGCAGGTCTTCGTCGTCAAGGGCCTCCCGGACGAGGACGAGGCCGACCTTGTCACGCTGCCGACCGACACGCCCACGGCCGGGTCGGTCACCGTCCTCGAGCGCGTCGAGGACCTCTGGCGCACGCTGCTGGAGTGACGACGGGCGACGGCGGCGGGCGGCGCAGTCGATCCCGACGCCGCCCGCCGACCCGTTCCCCTGCTAGGCTAAGACGATGGCGCCCCCGCCCGAGAGCCGCACGCACGGTCGCCGGCGACGGCTGGTCGCCGGCGTCGACCTCGCGGTCGTCGCCGGCCAGCTCGGCCGTCGCCCTCATCCCATGAGCCGCGTCGTCAGGCGCTGCCCGCACGGCTACCCGGCCGTCGTCGAGACGCTGCCGTACGACGCCGCCGGCCAGCCCTTCCCGACGCTCTTCTACACGACCTGCCCGACGCTGGTCGCCGCGATCGGCGCGCTCGAGAGCGCCGGCGGGGTGCGGCGCTTCGCGGCGCGCCTCGAGGCCGAGGCGGACCTGCGGCGCTCGCTCGCGGCGGCGGTCCGCTACGTGCGCCGCCGCCGACAGGCGCTCGTCGCCGCCGACGGACTGCCGTGGCGCGACGGCGGTTCCTCGCTGCGCACCGGCATCGGCGGCGTCGCCGACGCGGGCACGGTCAAGTGCCTGCACGCTCACGCCGCCCACGCGCTGGCGCGCTCCGGCTACCGCCTGGGCGAGGAGGTCCTCGCCGAGGCCGGCGAGATCTGGTGCGACGACCGGCGCTGCGCGAGGTGGCTCGTCCGCATGCGTCCTGCCGGCCGCCTCGGCGGCACGGGGGAGCGCTGGACCGACCCGATCCGTCCTTCGTGAAGCTCGCCGCCCTCGACCTGGGCACCAACACCTGCCGCCTGCTTCTCGCCGAGGTGGAGGACGGCGCGCATCGTGCGGCTGGAGACGGCGCGAGACGCACGTCGTGCGGCTGGGGCAGGGCGTCGACCGGACGGGGCGGCTCGACGGCGAGGCGGTGGCGCGCACGCGCCGCCTGCTCGCGACCTACGCCGCTGCGCGTCGACGCCTACCGCCCGGAGCGCCGCCTGCTCGTCGCCACGAGCGTCCTGCGCGACGCCGCCGACGGCGCCGCCTTTCTCGCCGCGGTCGAGCGCGACCTCGACCTGCCGTACCGCGTCGTCGACGGGGAGGAGGAGGCGCGCCTCGCCTTTCGCGGCGCCACGGCGTCGCTCGAGCCGGACGCCGCCGAGGTCGCGGTCGTCGACATCGGCGGCGGCAGCACCGAGTTCGCCGTCGGCGGACCCGGCCGGCCGCCGCGCTTCGTGCGCAGCCTCGACATGGGCGCCGTGCGCATCACCGAGCGCTTCTTCGCCGACGACCCGCCGACCGCGGCGCAGTGGCGCGCCGCGGTCGAGTTCGTCGACGGGCTGCTGCACGCGGGCCTCCCCGCCGACGTGCGCGCCGGGGTCGGCGCCGTCGTCGGCGTCGCCGGCACGTTCACGACCCTCGTCGCGCACCAGCTCGGCCTTCGCGTCTACGACCCCGCCCTCGTCCACGGCCGCCTCCTCACGCTCGCCCAGATCGACGTCGCCGATCCGTCTCTTCCGCGTCCTCACCAGCGCCGAGCGCGGCCGCCTCGCCGGGATCAAGAAGGGGCGCGAGGACGTGATCCTCGCCGGCGCGCTCATCGCGCAGGCGGCCTGTCGCGCCTTCGGCGTCGAGGCCGCCCTCGTCAGCGAGTCGGACATCCTCGACGGCATCGCCCTCTGGCTCGCCGACGGCTGCCCGCCGCTGGGTGCGCCGAGCGCGATGTAAACCTCAGGTCGAGGTTGAAGGTCTGACAGGGAGCTGTGAGCTCCGCCGGCGGCACCACCAGGGAGCAGCGCCGGTGCGGCGGCAGCGTCCACTGGTTCGCTCGCCTCTGCAAGCTGACCGACAGGCTCCTCAAGCGGACCGACAACGCCGCAGGCGGACTCGCGGTACGCGACGGACGCCCCCCTCGCGCGTCTATACTCACGACGCGTGCCGGAGTGGCGGAACTGGCAGACGCAGGGGACTTAAGATCCCTGCCGCCCAGTGCGGCGTCCGGGTTCGACCCCCGGCTCCGGCACCATGACGCATCGTCCGCGTACGCGTCTCAGCTGTCGCCCGTCCTGACACCGCCTGCACCTCAAGCCGCCCCTTCGTGGACCGATGCTCCTCGAAGAGCAGCCTCAGGGCACGGGCCGCGGGCGGTCGTCTCTCCCCCGACGACGACCGCCCGCGAGGCCGGTCTGGCTGCGTTCACCAGCCGCGGGCGTCCCGTCTCTCCCTCGAGGGCCTCTCCAGCTCGCTCGTGATCCATCCGCCGTAGGAGTCTCCGTCTGCGCCTGCACGCGCTCGCCGTCGACGTAGCAGGCGTCCATCTTGTCCGGGTAGAAGGCGATGTAGCCGGCGAGGGCCTCGTAGCCGGCCGCCGGCGTCGGGTAGTGCCAGGCGGCGTCGCGGGCCACGCGGTCGCCGACCTTGACGTCGAAGTACGAGGCCATGCCCATGAACGCGCACCACGTGTGGAGGTTCGACGGCGTGAGGTGCTCGCGGCGGACGTCGGCGAGGGGAAGTAGTAGACGGGCGGGTGCGCGGGTCTCGAGGACGCGCAGCGCGCGACGAGTGTCGGCGATCACGACGCCGCCGAACACGACCCAGACGCGTCGCGTCGTCGGCTCGATGCGCGGGGAGCGTCGGTAGTCCCGCCGGCGCGCGGACGGCACGGGCTCGCCCCGGCCGCCGTGCCCTGGCGCGGGCCGGGCGGCCCCGGATGGTGTTCTCGTCGATCGCGTCTCCGTCTGACTTGGCGCTTCGAGAGGGTGTTCGGCGCCCCGCTTCGGCAGCCTGCGCCGAGTCCGTGATCCTCTTCCGCTCACCCTGCCTTTACACGTGCGCGAGCGCCGCCTAGCATGGTGTGGAGTCCATCGTACAGGGGCACTGGGGCGCCCCGGTCAGGAGGGGCACATGTTCGTTTGGATCGTCGTGGGCGCCGTCCTCGTCATCATCGCGACGCTCATCCTCATGGGTATCCGGATCGTCCGGCCGACGCACCGCGGCCTGGTCGAGCGGCTGGGCAAGTACGACCGCTTCTCGAACCCGGGCTTCCACGTCATCATCCCGGGCATCGAGCGCATGTTCCAGGTCGACATCCGCGAGGTCCTGGTCGAGGCGCAGCCTCAGACGATCATCACCAACGACAACCTCAACGCGCGGGTCGACGCGCAGGTCTACCTCAAGGTCAAGCCCGACGAAGAGAACGTGAAGGCCTCGCAGTACAACGTCACCAACTACGAGAACCAGATCGTCAACCTGGCGCGCACGACGCTGCGCAACATCATCGGCACGATGAGCCTCAAGTCGGCGAACAGCGAGCGCGGCCGCATCAACGAGGAGCTGCGCACGACGCTCTAGGTCGAGACCGGCAGCTGGGGCATCGAGATCCTGCGCACCGAGCTCAAGGAGATCGACCCGCCGTCCGACGTGCAGGACACCATGAACAAGGTCGTCAAGGCCGAGAACGAGAAGATCGCCGCCATCGACTTCGCCACCGCGACCGAGACCCAGGCCGACGGCGCCCGCCGCGCCGAGATCAAGAAGGCCGAGGGCATCAGGCAGGCGAAGATCCTCGCCGCCGAGGGCGAGGCGCAGGCCATCAAGCTGGTCAACGAGGCCGCGGACAAGTACTTCGTCGGCAACGCCCAGCTGCTGCGCCGCCTCGAGATGGTCGAGCGCGCCCTGCGCGAGAACGCCAAGGTCGTGGTGCCGGCCGGCACCGAGCTCGTCAACGTGATCGGCGACCTGGGCGGGATCACGCCGCTCGAGCGGCCGGCGCAGCCGGCCGCCAAACCGGCGCCGCCCGCGCAGAAGAAGTAGGGTCAGGCGAGCGTGACGACGGGGCGCGGGCCGTACGGCCCGCCGCCCCGTCGTCATCTCCGCCCGCGTCCGTCTGCTCTCAGTCGCGCAGCGGCACGATCAGCAGCGGGACCCTGCTGCGATGGACGAGCCGGTACGAAGTCGAGCCGAGCAGCGCGCCCGAGATCGCGCCCTCGCCGTGTGTCCCCACGGCGATGAGGTCGGCCTCGTGTCGTCCGGCGGCGTCGATCAGCGCGTCCGCGGCCGAGTCGACGGCGACCTCCGTCTCGACGTCGACCCCCGCCTCGCGCAGCTCCGTCGCCGCCTCCTCCGCCTGCTCTCGCGCCGACTCCTCGAGCGCGTCGATCGTGGCCCTGCAGCTCGGGCCCCATGAGCATCGGGGCGGTGCTCATCCCGGGCGGGACGTAGCCGACGCTCAGCGGGTAGGCGACGACGACGACGGCCTTGCCGCCGCCGGTCGCCTTGAGCAGGTCGATGGCGCGCCAGCGCCGCCTTGGCGCAGTCGGACGCGTCGTAGCCGAGCACGATGGTGAGTCCCATGGCCACTCCTTCCCGGACTAAGCCTTGACCTTAACCTGAGGCTTTACCCTGACGATCGTCGCCTGCTGCTATCCCGTTCTCGCGGCGGGCTTCTTCGGCTTTGGCCTTCTTCTCCTTCGGCGGCAGCGAGGCGGCGTACTCGGCGCCCCGCGCACCCACGCCGCCGTCAGCTCGGCGTCGTCGAGCGCCGCCGGCGGCAGGACGACGTACTCCCTCATCGGGCGGCCCGGCATGGGCTCGAACGGCCCGCCCCCAGGCGCACGACCTCAGCCCGCTCGTCCTCGGGGAGGCGCAGCATGAGGCTCGACTGGTGGACGCCGGCGAACATGTTGCCGTTCGCGAAGTACGCAGGGCAACCGAACATCGGCTTGAGCTCGACCAGGATCCCCGCCGCCGCAGCGGCTGCGCGACCGCGTCGTCGAGCTTGCGCACGAGATCCGGGATGGCTTCTCCCAGGGCATGGACGCCCCCTCGGTCGGCGTGGCGGCCGCCGCGCTCACGGACGGCGCGACCCTGTGCCGGCAAGATACCCCGAAACGGCGGGAGGTCGCCTGCGCTCAGAGGCCGGGCGCCGCGCTCGCCGGCTTCTCAGGCGCTCGCGCGCCGCGCGCGTCCTCGCCAGAGAGTCCGCGGCGCGGCGCGAAGACGAACGCGACCACGAAGAGGACGGTCGCCGTGAGCACGATGGCGGCGCCCGAGGCGACGTCCAGGTAGTAGCTCAGGTAGAGGCCGGCGACGCTCGACACGACGCCGACGAGGCCGCCACCGCCATCATCGCCGGCAGCCGGCGCGCGAGCAGCGACGCCGTGGCCGCCGGCGTCACCAGCATCGCCGCGACCAGCCCGACGCCGACGGTCTGCAGCGAGACGACGATCGTCGAGCGCGAGCAGGACGAGCATGAGCGCGCGCATGAGCTCGGGCCGCCGGCCGAGCGTGTGCGCGAGCACCGGGTCGAAAGCGGCGAGCACGAACTCCTTGTAGAGGACCGAGCAGCACCACGAGGACGACCGCCGCCAGCGCGCCGGTGAGCCACAGGTCGGCGCCCGTCACGCCGAGGACGTTGCCGAAGAGGATGTGCGTGAGGTCGGTGGCGTAGGTGCGCACGGTGCTGATGAGCAGCACGCCGAGCGACAGTGCGGCGGCGAACAGGATGCCGATCGCGGTGTCCTCGCGGATCGCTCCCCCGCGCGAGAAGAAGCCGATGCCGAAGGCCACGACCAGGGCGGCGACCAGCGCGCCGGCGACCAGGTTCGTGCCCAGCAGGTAGGCGATGGCGACGCCGGGCAGGATCGCGTGCGCCAGGGCGTCGCCGAGAAAGGCCATCGAGCGCAGGACGACGAAGCAGCCGAGCACCGAGCAGACGACGCCGACGATGAGCGAGGCGGCCAGCGCGCGCTGCATGAAGAGCAGCGCGAACGGTTCGGTCAGCCAGTCGATCACGGCCGCTCCCGTCCGTCGTCGTGCTCGTGCCAGAGCTCTCCCTGCTGCCCGTGTTCGTGGCGGTGGCCCGTCGCCGTCGCCGACGTGCCCGGGGCAGCATTGGTCGATCACGACCATGCCGTCGAGGAAGAGCGCCTGACCGCCGAAGGCGGCGGAGATGTGCGGCGGCGTGAAGACGTCGGCCGGCGGGCCGAAGGCGACGAGCCGGCCGTTGAGCAGGGCGACGAGCTCGAAGCGCTGCGACGCCGTCTCCATGTCGTGGGTCGAGACCAGGACGGTGATGCCGCTGCGCGCGGAGGCCCTCGAGCAGCTCGAGCACAGCCTCCTTGGCGCGCACGTCGACGCCGGTGAAGGGCTCGTCGAGCAGCAGGACGTGCGGCTCCTGGGCCAGGGCGCGGGCGAGGAAGACGCGCTGCTGCTGCCCGCCCGAGAGCTCGCCGATGGGGCGTCCGGCGAGGTCGGCGATGCCGAGCTGCTCGAGGCGCGGTCGACGACCTCGCGGTCGGCCGGCTGCGGCCGCTTGAGCGGCCCGAGCCGGCCGTACCGGCCCATCATGACGACGTCGCGCACCGTGACCGGGAAGCGCCAGTCGACCTCTTCGCGCTGCGGCACGTAGGCGACGGGGTCGGTCTGGTCGCCCGGCGGCCGGCCGTGGATCAGGACGCGGCCGGCGCGCACGGCGCAGCAGGCCGACGATCGCCTTGAACAGCGTCGACTTGCCGGCGCCGTTCGGCCCGACCACGGCGACCTGGGCGCCGTGAGGCACGGCGAACGACACGCCGTCCAGCGCCGGCGCGCCGTTGTAGCCGACCGCAGGCCCTCGACGAGCAGGACGTTCGCGCCGCAGCTCGGCGCGCCGCCTCTTGCCTCTCCGCGCCGCTCATCGCAACGCCTCCACGATGCGCCGCGTGTCGTACCCCATCATCTCGATGTAGGTCGGCGCCTCGCCATCCGGGCCGCTCAGGGAGTGGTCGCGCAGGTCGTCGACGACGACGATGCCGGTCTCGGCGGCGATCTGCTCGGCGAGCTCGGGTTCTGCTCGGCTCGACGAAGATCGCCTTGCCGCCGGCTCGCGGATCGCCGCGTGAGGTCGGCGAGCTGTCGCGCCGTCGGCGCGGCGCCGGTGCCGACGCTGGGGATCACGGCGCCGACGACGCGAACCCGTAGCGGTCGGCGAAATAGCCGTGGCTGACGTGGTTCATCACCAGCTTGCGCTCTCCGCCGGGATCGTCGCGACCTGGGCGCCGATCCAGCGGTCGAGCGCCTCGAGTTCGGCGACGTAGGCGTCCGCGTTCGCCGCGTAGGTCGCCGCGCCCGCCGGATCGGCATCGGCTGAAGGCATCGCGGATGTTCGCCACGTAGGCCTCGACCAGCGTCGGGTCGAGCCAGAAGTGGGGGTCGGTCTCGCGTCCGCCCCGCGTTCGCCTCTCCCGCGCGGGCCCCCGGGCCGCGGCGTCGGACCCTCGAGGCCGGCGGACGCCGCGACGACGCCACGTCGCCGGCGGCCCGCGCACCGTGGCCTCGAGCGTCCGCTCGAGGCCGGCGCCGTTGACGATGAAGAGGTCGGCGCCGGCGACGCCGGCGATGTCGCGCGGCGTCGGCTCGTACGCGTGCAGGTCGGCGTCGGCGAGGACCAGGGCGCGCACGGTGAAGCGGTCGCCGGCGACGTTCTGGGCGATGTCGGCGAGGAAGGTCGCCGACGCGACGACGTCGAGCGAACCTCCGCCGGCTCGCGACGTCGCCCTCGTCCGCCGCAGCCGGCCCGGCAGGAGGCAGACGCCGGGAGCAGCTCGCGGCGGCTCGCGCCGGACCCGCAGGGCTCGAGCGCCACGCGACGCGTCGGTCGATCGCGGGCCGCGCACGCGGCGCACACCCCGTTGAGCTGCAGGAAGTGCTCGGTGATCCGATAGCCGGTCTCGCGCCGCGCCGCGGCGAGCACGGCCGTCATGTCGCACTCCGTGAACTCTGTGACGCGGCCGCACACGCCGCAGACGACCGAGTGACCGTGCGCCGTCGTGGCGGGGACGAGACGCTCGCAGCCGTCCGGCCCGTGGATGCGGCGCAGGGCGCCGATCTCGCCGAGCAGCTCGAGGGTGCGGTAGACGGTCGTGAGCCCCAGTTCCGGACAGTCCGCGCGCGCGGCCTGAAAGACGTCCAGCGGGCTGAGGCAGGCGTTGGACGCCGCGACCGCGTCGACGACGGCGCGACGCTGTCGCGTGAGCCGCAGCCCGCGCGCGGCGAGCTCAGCGGCGATCGTCCGTGTCGAGCGCCATGGCGTCCGCACCCCTTCCTGAAAGTGAAAACCGTTTTCAAGAGAGCTGCAGCGTAGCATGCCGGACGGTGGGCGACAACGTGTGGGCGGCGACTGACCGGACCGGCGTCCGGCCGGCGGGCGTCAGTCCCTGCGCGAGAGCGGGCAGGCGGCGATGCAGATGCCGCAGATCTGCGGCTCGACGCCGGTGTACTGCGTCATGTGGTGGCGACAGGCCGAGGCGTCGAAGAGCTCGTCGCGGGGCATGCCCGCGCGCCAGTCGACGTCCCGGCCGCACCCGGCCGGGCAGGCGTCGACGCAGTCCGTACAGTCGCCGCAGCGTCCCTCGGTGACCGGCTCGCCGGCCGGCAGGTCGAGGTCGGTGAACACCGTCGCCAGGCGCACGGCGGGGCCGAACTCGGGCGACACGAAGAGCGCGGTCTTGCCGATCCAGCCGAGTCCGGCGGCCGTCGCCGCGGTCTTGTGCGGGAAGGGGCCTTCCCGTTGCTCCCCACTGTGGTCGAGGGGTCCCTCATCGTCGCCGGCAGGCGACCGCCTCCTGCCGTGCTCGCGCAGCGTCGCGGCGAGCGCCGCGGTCGCGTCGTCGAGGGCGGGGTTGAGGCGCAGGTACTCGTCGAGGTAGTCCTCGGTGGGCCCGTGCCGCATGCCGCGGAGCACGCCGGGGTCGATGCGCATGAGGATCGACAGCGCGCGGGGGAGGGCCGGCGCGAGCGGGAGCGGCGCTGTCGTTTGCCGCGACGCCCCAGGCCTCGACGCCGCGGGCGCGCAGGAACTGGCCGATGGTTGCCGATCGAGGATGTTGAGCATCGTGTGCGCCCCCGGCTGCGCCGGGTGGACGGCGCCCCGCGTCCATGCTCACATCCGGTCCGCGCCGGTGCAATGGACCCGGGACACGACGTTGCCCCCGCAGGTTAGCCGTTCTGGACAGGGGGCCGGCGTTCACGCACGAAGGACCGGGGACGATCGACACGTCGTCGAAG
>CAWHUW010000001.1:0-114587 GCA_963832655.1 uncultured Thermoleophilia bacterium | reverse complement strand
ACCTCGCGAGCACGAACGAGGACTTCTACGACAAGTCGGTGACGGCCCTGCAGGCGCCGTCGCCGCGGCCGAACAGCTCGGCGCCGATGCCATCGTCACGCACGTCGGCTCGCATCAGGGCGCCGGCTTCGAGGCGGGACTCGCCCGCGTCCGCGACGCCCTGAGTCGCGCCCTCGAGGAGGCCGGGGCATCCTCCGCGGTGCGCGTGCTTCTCGAGAGCACGGCCGGCGCCGGCGGCACCATGGGCGTGAACTTCGCCGAGCTCGCGGCGATGATCGACGCGGTCGACGGCGACCCCCGGGTCGGGCTGTGCCTCGACACCGCGCATCTCTTCGAGGCGGGCTTCGACCTGCGGAGCCCGGAAGGGCTCGCCGCGGCGCTCGCCGACCTCGACGCGACCTGTGGCCTCGATCGTCTCGTCTGCCTTCACCTGAACGACTCCAAGACGCCGCTCGGCTCGAACCGCGACCGGCACGAGAACATCGGCGACGGCGATCTGGGCCTGCAGGCCTTCGGAGAGCCGGTCAACGGCACCCGGCCTTCGTGGACCTGCTCGGCGAATCCTCGAGCGCGCTGGGCGTCGCCGGCGACGGCCCGGACCGGAATAACGTGGAGCGGCTGCTCGCCGTGCGCCAGTCGAGCGGCTGACGGGCGCCTCATCGGCGAGGGGGTATACTCGCGGTGCGCCCGATGGCCTCCGGCCCGCGGGTGCTGGACCTGTCCCCGGACTGCGAGGCCAGGCCATGGAACTCGTGCCGCTGACCACCGTCCACGACATCGGTCTGGCGAGCATCGTCCGCGGCGTCCTCGAGCAGGCCGGCATCGAGACCGCCGTCGCCCGGACCACCGAAGACGTCTTCCCCGTGGACGAAGTGATCCCCATCGAGATCCTCGTGCGTCAGGGCGACCTCGACCGCGCCCGCGACGTGCTCGCGACCTACGAGAACGAGCCAGAAGAGGACGAGGAGGGGGCTGACCTGCCCCCCGTTCAGCCTGAACGGCGTCGGCCTGCCTCGACGCCTGGCCGCCGGCGTGCCTCGACGCCGTCCTCGCGATCGGCCTCATGGTCGCCCTCGGGCTCGCCAGCAGCGTCGTGCCTGGCGTCGCCGTCGCCCTGCGACTCGTCGCCGTCCTCGTCCCCTCTTGCTCTACTTCGTGATCGCCGAGCACTACTACCAGACCACGCCGGGCAAGCGGCTCTCTTCGGCCTGACGGTGGTGACGATGCTCGACGGCGAGCGCCCTGAACTCCTCACGCACATCGTCCGCGGCATGACCCGGATCCCCAGGGGGTGATGACCGGCGGTCCCGTACCTCTTCGTCGTGCCCTTCTCGCAGCGCAAACAGCGGTTCGGTGACATGATCACCGAGACGTTGGTCCTCCGCCGAGCCGACCTCGACCGTCGCTGAACCGTTGCCGGTCGGGCGTCCCGGGCGACGGTTCCCCGACTTCGCGGCCTCTGCTATGCTGACCTCCGCTTGCAGCGCTTTTCCCGCCCCTTGGGGCTGCCCTGACGAAGGGAGCCCGTGATGCTGGGACGCCTGTTCGGCAAGAACCAGGACACCAGCGGCGAGGCCGTGTGCGCCAAGTGCGGGCGCGCATGCTCCTGGCCGGTGAGTTGACACAGAGGGTCGAGGAGGACGACGGCGCCGAGCGGCTGCTGTGCTCGCTCTGCGCCCAATCGACCGAGCTCGCCGGCGGCGAACGTCACAAGGTCAGCAACGGGAGCGCGAACGCGACTCGTGTGCCGAGCCAGGACGCCGAAGAGGCCGGCACCGGAGCCGGGCCTGAAGTGCCGACGAGAACGCCGCCCTGTGGAAGGCGATCAAGGACCGCGCGGTCGCCAACGGCATCGACTCAAGGAAGCGCTCGCCCGCGGCGAAGCCGAGCGTCAGGAGCTTCTCGGCCGTCTGGCCCGCCTGGAGGCGGCCGCCGGGGCCGAGGCGGTCGGCGAAGCTGGGGCGGCGGCGATCAGCGGCGAGCCGGCCGAGGTCCAGGCGGTGGCGATCGCGGCCGAGCCAGTCGGCGACGATCAGCTCGCCGTGCCGCTGACCGAAGAGGCTGCCGCCTCCGAGATCGCCGGCGAGGCGACCGAAGAGGTGCCGCTCTCGGCTGAACCGGCCGTCGAGACCGGCGGGCAGGCCCTCGCCGAGGACACGGCCGACGTCGCCGCCCCGGAGACGCCAGAAGAAGAGGCGGTTGACCGAGGCCGGGGAGGCGGCCACCGAGACCGCGGAGGCGGCCGACGCCTCGCCGGACGCCGCCGACATCGAGGAGCAGGCCGCGTCCATGACGCTCCTGCAGCGCGGAGTCGACCTGCTCAACGTCAGCCCAGTCCCGCAGAAGATCGCCGGGACGAACGCCGATCTTGGCATCCCGACCGTGCACGTGGGCTTCGACGGCGTGACCGCGACGGCCACTTTCATGTGGTCGATGGGCTGGTATCGCTTCGCCGTCGACGTCGACTCCGGAGCCGTGAGCCTCGGCGACCGCGGGTACGACGAGCGCGACGACCTCCAGCCGAACGCGAGCGTGCGGGCCGACGGCACCGTGCAGCTCGCCCCGGCGATGATCAGCCGGGCCGCGGCGAACCGTCAGCAGGCGGAGCAGGACGCGGCGCCCGTCGAGGTCGCGGAAGAGCCGGTCGCCGAGCCCGCGCCCGAGCGCCTCCCGAGGCGGCGCCCGCCGCCGGAGGACCAGAGATCCTGTCGAAATCGCTGCTGGGTCAGCGGACCGACGACGAGCGGCCCAGCTGGGAGGGCACGCAAGCGCGCGACTTCGACTGGGACCGCTGACGCGCGACGCGCAGGGCGCGAGCGGTACCCGCGGCAGGCGGGCCGAGCACCCTCGCCCGACGGGCCGGCGGCGCCTTCGCGCCGCCGGCCCGTCAGTCTTTGTCCCGGGCGCTCAGGCCAGGCGGACACTCGCATCGGTCGAGGGTCATGCTCCCGCCCATCATGCCGCCGACGAGCTCGTTCATGAGAGCATCGAAGTCCTTCGCCTTCGCCGGCGGCTTGACCTCGACCGGCTCGTCGAAGTCGGACATCGTGAACTCGACATCGATGGTCATCGCCGTGACACCCTCGGCGCCTTCCATGCCGCTCATGTCCATGCCGACCGCGACCACGCCCTTACGCAGATACAGGGAGTCCGTCTCGATCCAGAGCTCCACCGACACTTCCTCGAGCGCCTTCTGGAGCTCCTTGATCTGCTTGGCGTTCTGGGCCTTCAAGGCCTTGAGCTGGGTGGCCGTCTGGGGGTCGCCGAGCTTCTCGTAGAGCTTGGGGTCGTTGAGCGCCTTCATGACGTCGTCGGCGATCGTCTTCACGTCCGGCGATGCGGTCAGGTGGTAGACCTCGACACCGTCCACGGTCTCGGTGCCGGCGAGCTCCCACTCGACGTTCCACTTCTGCGGGTCCAGCCCCAGGTCGGCGAGCTGCTCGGTCGGCAGCGCGCCGCCGTCGCCCGAGCCGAGCGCCTGGGTGTTCTCCTGCGGCACCGCGTACCAGGCGTTCTCGTACTCGACCCACGCCTTCTTGCCGTCGACGAGCACGCCCATCGCCAGGTTCTGGCCCATGAGGGAGAGGGTGACGTCCATGTCGGCCGCCATAGGATCGGTGCTGCTGCTGCCCTCGGCGTGGAACGTGATGGGCGCCGAGAGGAGCTGCTTGGCGGTCGGGTCGCTCATCTTGCTGGGGTCGCCGTCAAGCTCGAGCTTGAGGTCGGCCGTGAAGGCGGCGGAGTTCATGTCCGTCCATCGCCGCCTGACTCTGGTCGACGATCTCCTGCGGCGTCAGCTCGGCGACCGCAGAAGGAGAGCTGCCGGCGGCGGGCTCGTTCGTTCCTTCGTCGCCGCCGCATCCGGCCGCGAACGCGGCCGCGAGCGCCAGCGCCAGGACCAGGACGGCCCACAGTGACAGGTTCTTGCGACGCATCTGGTCTCTCCTCCCTCGTGTGCTGAGACGGGCCCGCGCCCGCGGGGCGTAGCCCTCAGGCTCTTCTATCGACGACGCTGTGGTCCTGCTTGAGCGTAGCGCAGATGCAGGCGCTTGCGGGACGCACGCCCGCCCTCAGCCGCGCCGCGGCCGCGGCGAGACGACGACGGCGCGGAAGGGCTCCTGGCCCTCAGACGCCGTCTCTACGCGGGGGTCGTCCTTCAGGTGAAGATGGATCACCTTGCGCTCGGCGGCGGTCATCGGCTTGAGCTGTCACGCTGCCGGACTCGCGAGCGACCTTCTGGGCCATGCGGTCGGCAAGCGCCTTGAGAGACACCTCGCGCCGGGTGCGGTAGCCCTCGGCGTCGACCACGACCTGGCGCCGATGCCGGCGATCGCCGTTGACGGCGATGGCGGCGACGTACTGCAGGGCGTCGATCGTCGTCCCGTGGCGGCCGATGAGGATGCCCAGGTCGTCGCCGCTGATCTCGGCGTGCACCGCGTCGGGCGTGTCGTACGCCTCCACGCTGGCTTCGACCCCCATGAGGTCGACGACACGTTGGACGAAGTCGCGCAGGGCCTCGGCCCCCGGCGGCGGGCCCTCATCGGAAGGCGCGGGGGCGGCCCCGACGGGCGCAGGCGCGCCTCGACCTGAGCCTCGACCTTGCCGAGGCCGAAGAAGCCGCCCTTGCTGCCCTCCTCGAGAACGACGAACTCGACGTCGGCCTCGTCGACCGACGGGACGATCTTGCGGAGACCCTCCGAGCGCGAGGCGCTTGGCCACCTCGACGGTGGGGGCGCTCACCACGGTCGCGTGCGCGTCCTCGTCCTCATCGTCGCCGTCCTCCTCGTCCTCCTCTTCGTCTATCGTCTTCGTCTCCATCGTCTTCATCTACGTCGTCTCGATCGTCGTCGTCCTCGTCGTCCTCGACTTCGTCGCCGGCCGCGTCATCCATGGCGCCGTCTTCGTCGTCGTCGTCCGCGTCCTCGTACGCCTCGTCGGCCTCGTCGTCCAACGGCACGTCGCCGGCGTCGCGCAGCTCGCCCTCGGGCCGGTCGTCGACCTCGTTCGGGAGCTCAGCGCTGGTGTCGTCGGCCGTCGAAGCTCGGACTCGTCCATCCGTGCCTCCGATCACTCTCGGTGTGGGGATCCGCCGGTCGCCGCTCAGCGGTACGGCGGCTTGTCGTCGTCTCGTCGGTCTTCGGGGCCGGCGCGGCCGGCTTCGCCCGCGCGCTCTTGCCCGGGGGCGGCCGCTTGCCGCCCTTCTTGGCGCCGGACTTGGCGGCGGAGCCGCCACTCCCGACCGGCGCCCTTCTTGGCGGCCGAGCCGCCCTCCTTCGTCCCGCCCGAGCCGCCCTTGCGGCGCTCCTCGAGCTGCGCCTTGCGCTGCTCCTGGGCGGCCATCATCGTCTCCATGAAGCGGCTCCGCTTCTTGGGCGGCGGTGCGGCCTTGCCGCGCCTTTGCCCCCCCGCCGCTGCTGCCGGCGGCCGCCTCGAGGGCGACGAGCGGCATGGTCTTGCGGATGACGAGCTGCTGGCCGATGGTCCACAGGTTGGTCGTCACCCAGTAGACGAAGAGTCCGGACGGGAAGTTCTTGAGGAAGAAGACGAACATGATCGGCATGGCGCGCATCATCATCTTCTGGGTCTTGTCGGTCTGCGGCGTGAGCATGAGCTCGGTGGAGACCAGCTGCGTGACGATGTAGATGACGAGGAGGATGTAGTACGGGTCGGGCTTGCCGAGGTGAGGCAGCCAGAGGAACGGCGCGGTGGCGAGCGCCACGGTCTCGGACTTGGGCAGGTAGTCGGTGCCCTTGATCGTCCAGTAAAGGGCGAAGAACACCGGAAGCTGCAGGATCAGCGGAAGACACGAGGCGAACGGGTTCACCCGGTGCTCCTGGTAGAGCTTCATGGTCTCCTGCTGCAACGTCGCCCGGTCGCCCTTGTGCTTCTTCTGGAGCTCCTTGATGTGTGGCGCCAGGGCCTGCATGGCGCGCGACGACTTGTACTGCTTCCAGGTGAGCGGGAACATGATCAACCGCACGATGATGGTGAGGCCGATGATGGCCAGGCCCCACGTCCACTGTCGCCCGAGGCCCATCGACGCCAGCGCGTCGTGGATCCATACGAGGACCCAGTGGAGGAGCTCCACCAGCGGTTTGAGGATGCTACTCATTCGGCGACCCCTGGCTCCGGGGGATAGGGTTCTCTCTCACGCGCGCCGCGGCGGGACGGGGTCGACGCCCCCGTCGCTGAACGGGTTGCAGCGCAGGACACGCCACGTCGCCAGTCCCGCGCCGCGGACCACCCCGTGCACGCGCAACGCCTCGATCGCGTAGTTCGAACACGACGGGTAGTACTTGCAGCGCTGCCCCAGCATCGGCGACAAGACGAACTGATAGGCGCGGATGAGCACGATGAAGACCTTGCTCACGGCTGCTCCTCGGCGCCGGCGGGAAGGAACCCCGCGCGGCCCAGAAGGTCGTTCACGGCCGCGTACACGAGGCCCTTCTCGCCCTCGCTTTCGCGGGTGATGAGCTCCAGCAGCGGCGGACGTGCGATCAAGACGAAATCGTGGTCCTCGGCCAGCTGCTCGCGCGCCGACCCGAAGGCCTCGCGGAGCAGACGTTTCACGCGGTTCCGTACGACGGCGCCGCCCATCTTCTTCGAGACGGACAGGCCGAGGCGCGGTCCGTCGGCGCTCACTTCGGCGGGGCGGCGGAACGAATACAGCACGAGGAACCGCGAGGCGGTGGAGCTGCCCTGGCGGTAGATGCGCTGAAAGTCGGAGGAGCGCGAAAGGCGGGAGCGCTTGCTGGTCATCGAGGCCGGTCAGGCCGAGAGACGCTTGCGCCCCTTCTGCCGCCGCCGCTTGATGACCGCCCGACCAGCCCGCGTGCTCATGCGCTTGCGGAATCCGTGCGTCTTCTTGCGCTTGCGGGTGTTCGGTTGGTAGGTCCTCTTCACGGCGTCCTCGCTCGTCGTCCACTACCCGGAAGGAGCAGTATAGCGGCGCCCCTACGCTAACGCAAAGCCGTGCCGGTGCCGACATAGGAGGCGACAACGACCGCCTCCGACACCGAAGACGATGCTGCTGCAAGGATCCATCTCCCGCTTCGATCTGGCGAGCGTGCTGCAGTTCCTGGCGCAGAACGCGTCCACCGGCGTGCTCGAGGTCCGCGACTTCGAGGAGTTCGGCTTCATCTACCTCGTCGAGGGTCGCGTCGAGGGCATCTCGCTGCCGATCACCGACGAGAAGCTCGGGGCGCGCCTCGTCAAGGCGGGCTGCCTCACCGAGCTGCAGCTGGCCGAAGCGCTCATGGAGGACTCGACGCGCTCGCGCGAGGAGAAGAGGGCCAAGCCTCTCGGCCAGCGACTGGTCGAGATGGGCTACACCGACGAGCAGGCGATCCGCGCCGTCATGGAGCGGCAGACGATGGACCAGGTCTTCGAGCTCGCCCACTGGGAGAACGGCGTCTTCATCTACGAAGAGCCGGAGCAGATGCCCCACTTCCAGGTGGCGATCCAGGGCAACGTGCAGCAGTTGCTTCTCGAAGCCTACCGGCGCATCGACGAAGGGGAGAAGGCGCGCAAGCAGCAGCTCGAGCTCGACAGCGAGGTCTGCTACGCCTGCCCGCTGAGCGAGGACTGCTCGCCCGGCATCCAGCGCAAGTACCTCAAGAAGGACGTCTGCCTGTGGCGTGAGATGGGGGCGGTCCTGGACGATCACTACGACAAGGTGCGCGACGCGCGCTCGCTCTACCGCTCGAAAGACGAGGACGCGGCCTCTGTCCTCGACGCCTCCCTGGACGTCGAGTAAGCTGGCCCCCGGCGGCGGCCTGGCGCGCGGCCGGCGAAGCCAAGCCGCGAGCTCTCACACGTGATGGACCAGCCTACGAAAGACCCTGCGGACACCGGCGGCGAGCTGCGCCGCAACCCGATCTCGGGCAAGCTCGTCATCGTCGCCCCGGGGCGCGCCGCGCGGCCGCAAGACGGCGCGGCACCGCCGCGGGGAAGCGCCGCGTCCGCTTCGGCATCCCGTCCCTCCCCGCCCGCCGCCTGCCCGTTCTGCGAGGGCAACGAGGCGCTGACCCCGCCGGAGATCGAGGCGCACCGCCCGGCGGGAGGAGCGCCGGACTCGCCGGGCTGGACGCTGCGCGTCGTGCCGAACAAGTACCCCGCCCTGGCCGGGCGCCACGAGGTGATCGTCTGGTCGCCGGACCACGGGGCCGATCTCGAGGACCTCGCCCCCGAGGCTCTCACCGCCTTCGTCGCCTCTGCGCAGCGGCGCATCGCCGCCCAGCTCGCCGACGGCGCCGTCGTGGCCACTCTCGTCGTGAACCGCGGCCTCGGCAGCGGCGCCTCCCTCGAGCATCCTCACGCCCAGCTGTTCGCGACCCCGGTCGTGCCCTCACTGCTCCAGGACGAGCTCATGGAGTTCGAGCGCCACCGGAACCGGTACGGGACCTGCGTGCTCTGCGACGAGGCGCAGGACGCGGGCGAGCGTCTCGTCTTCGAAGGCGACTACGTCGCCTGGACGCCGGCGGCGCCGCGCTTCGCCTACGAGTCGTGGCTGGCGCCGGCGGAGCACGGCGCCGACGTCACCACGGCCGACCCGGCGCCACTCGGCGAGGCCCTGCGGCGCGCCCTGGTCGCGGTCAGGACCGCGACCGCCGGCGCGCCCTGCAACCTCTGGCTCCACACGGCCCCGTCGGACCTCACGGGTCCCTTCCACTGGCACGTCGAGATCGCCCCGCGCCTTTCCGGCATCGCTGGCTTCGAGCTCGCCAGCGACATCGCGATCGTCAGCGTCGACCCCGTCGTCGCCGCGGCCAGCCTCCGCGCCGCGGTCCCCGCGCCGCCCCTGCGGTAGAATGCCTGTCACCGCCTGGCTGCGGGATGGCCGGGGCCACCGACGGAGAGCCACGATGCATGCACGCCGATCGCCCAGTCTCACACGCCTTGTCAGCGCGATGCTGTTGACCGTAGTGCTCGGCGGGGCCATGGCCGCGCTCGCCGCCTGCGGCGACGGCGCGGCCCCCGCCCCGCCCAGGCGCACGCTCACTCCCAGCGCCGACGCGAGCCCGGGCAAGAAGCACTCCACCGCCAGCCCCTCGGCCTCCCCGAGCGCCAAGCCTGAGACTCCCACGCCCTCGCCGACCGCGACGAAGATCACCGACAGGACGATCAAGGCCGGCATCCTCTCGCGCATCGCCGAGGAACCCGGTCTCCAGGGCTTCGACATCCGCGTCGTCGTGAACGACGGTGTGGTCTACCTGCGCGGGCGCGTGCGCACCAGGCAGCAGCGCACGCTGATCGAACAGATCGCCCTCTCCGAGCCCGGCGTGAAGAAGGTCGTGAGCGCGATCGACGTGGACGACGCGGCCGGCTACTGAGCCGGATCGGCCGCCCGGCGCAGCGCCAGCTGCCCGCAGGCGGCCTCGATATCGTCGCCCGGCGACCGGCGCACCGTGCACTTGACGCCACCCGCTTCGACCCTCGACCGAAACGCCTCCAACGCCTGCACGGCCGGGCGCGCGAAGCGCCCCCCGGCCTGGTTGTAGGCGATCAGGTTCAGGTGGTACAGCGGGCGGCGCAGACGCTTCACGAGCGCCTTCACCTGTTCAGGCGTGTCGTTCACGCCGGCCAGCACCACGTACTCGAAGAAGAGCTTGCGCCGCGTGCGCCCGACGTACGTCGCGCAGGCGGCGAAGAGCGCGTCCAGCGGGTAGCGCCGATTCAGCGGCACGAGCGTGTCGCGGAGTGCGTCGGTCGCCGCGTGCAGGCTCACGGCCAGGTTGAGCTGCAGCGGCTCGGCGGCGAAGAGCTCGATCCCCGGGACGACGCCGGCCGTCGACACCGACATCGCGCGCGCGGCAAGGGCGAAGCCGTCGGGGTCGTTGAGCAGTCGGCAGGCGCGCAGCGTCTCGTCGTAGTTGTGGAACGGCTCGCCCATCCCCATGACGACCACGTTGGTGACGCGACGCCCCTCCGGCCTCAGGGCGCGCTGTGCGGCGAGCACCTGGTCGACCATCTCCTCGGCCGTGAGGTCCCGTCGCAGGCCGAGGCGGCCTGAGGCGCAGAACGGACAGCCGACGGCGCACCCCACCTGGCTCGAGATGCAGACCGTCGCGCGCCGGGCGTAGGTCATGAGCACCGCCTCGACGGGGTGCCCGTCGGCGGTCGCGAACAGCGTCTTGCGCGCGTCACCGCGTCGCGACAGGCGCGTCTCGACCTCGTCGAGGCTCACGGGTCGCAGCCGCGCGGCGAGCTCCTCGCGGAGGGGTCGCGGGAGCGTCGTCATGTCGGCGAACCCGGTCGCAAGGTCGCGGGTCAGTGCGGCGTACACCTGTCGCGCGCGATACGGCGGCGCGCCCAACGCGGCGATGGTCTGCTCGATGACGGCACGCTCGATCACGCCGCGATTCTACGCCGCCCCCCGAAGGGATTGCCCGAGGCCAGGCGAACACGTAGACGCACGCGTGCCAACCGCGACCCATCGAGGGGTCATGTCAACCATCCAGATCGTCGGCATCGCCGCTGCGGCCGTCGTCGTCCTGCTGCTCGTCATCGCCCTGGTCGTCACGCGCAAGAGCGGCGGAGACGAGGCCGGTGAAGCCGGCGAGGTCGACGCCGGAGTCTCGTTCCTCGACTCAGCTCCGAGCGACACGCTCGCCAAGCTTGGCCGTCCCGAGCACGCTGATCCGCCGGCGGTCGCCGGCGACGGCGACCCCGGGCTCGACTGGGACCTCTCCGCGGCGGCAGCCGCAGCTCCCGAGCCGACCACGCCCGACGAGACGGAGACGACGGGCGAACTTCCGATCGTCGTGCCCGACGCCGCGGAAGCCGCCGAAGAGCAGACCGCAGACCCGGCGGCGACCGAGTCGGAAGCCGCCGAGCCGGAGGAGCCCCCCGCGGAGCCCGACGCACCGGCGGCGACCGAGCCCGCCCCGGCGAAGCCGACATCGGACAACCTCGTGCCTCTCTCCAGCATCATCGTCACGACGAGCACGAAGATGGTCGACCTGGACGATCCGGAGATCAGGCGCATGCTCACCGACCTCGTCACCTTCGAGATGGACCAGGCGACGCAGTTCCGCCAGCAGGGACAGACCATCGACGCCGTGCTCCAGCTCACCGAGGCGGAGAAGGTCTGCAACGCGCTCGGCAAACGCGACATGGCGCGCGAGATCCGCGACATGATGCGAGGGCTCAAGGTCTGAGCCGCCGCGCGGCGGCCGCGCCGCGCTGCTAGTTCGTGAGACCCTGGAGCGGCGCCGGGATGCGGCCGCCGCGGCCGACGAAGGCGTCGTTGCGAGACGTGCTGACGGCCATGACCGGGCCTTCTCCGAAGAGACCGCCGAGCGTCACCCAGTCCCCCACCTTCTTGCCGTAGGCCGGGATCAGGCGCGCGCCCGTCGTCTTGGCGTTGACCATGCCGATCGCCATGACGTCGGCGATCACGCCGGCGAGGGCGTTGCGCGGCGTGTCCCCCGGTACGACGATCATGTCGAGGCCGAGCGAGCACACGGCGGTCATGGCCTCGAGCTTCTCGATCGAGAGGACGCCGTCCGCTGCGGCACGCGCCATGGCGGCGTCCTCGCTCACCGGGATGAAGGCGCCGGAGAGGCCACCGGTCGACGACGTCGCCATCGTGCCGCCCTTCTTCACGGCGTCGTTGAGCATCGCCAGCGCCGCCGTCGTCCCGGGCGCCCCAGGCTGCTCGAGCCCCATGCTCTGCAGGATCTCGGCGATCGAGTCGCCGACCGCCGGCGTCGGGGCGAGCGAGAGGTCGATGATGCCCATCTGCGCGTCGAGCATCTCGGAGGCCTCGCGGGCGATGAGCTCGCCGACGCGGGTGATCTTGAACGTCGTGCGCTTGATCAGGTCGGCGAGCTCGATGAGCGAGGCCTCCGGGTGGGCGGCGACGACGTTGCGCACGACGCCCGGGCCGGAGATCGCCACGTTGACGCTCACCTCGGGCTCGCCGCTGCCGTGCAACGCCCCCGCCATGAAGGGGTTGTCCTCGGGGACGTTGCAGAAGACGACGATCTTGGCGCAGCCGATCGAGGAGTCGCTCGCCGTGCGCTTCGAGACGGCGAGCAGGACGTCGGCCATGCGCACGACGGCGTCCATGTTGATACCGGCGCGCGTCGAGGCGACGTTGACCGACGAGCAGACGCGCCGCGTGGAGCCGATGGCCTCGGGGATCGCCTCGATCAGCGCCGCGTCGCTCCGGGTGAAGCCCTTCTGGACGAGGGCGCTGAAGCCGCCGATGAAGTCGATGCCGACCTCTTCTGCAGCGGCGTCCATGGCGTGGGCTATCTCGACGTAGGCCGCGGGATCGTCACTGCCGGCGACGTCGGCCACGGGGGTCACCGAGACGCGCTTGTTGACGATGGGGACGCCGTACTTCTCCTGCAACTCGGCGGCGACGGCCACGAGACGCCCTGCGCGGCGCACGATCTTCGCGTGCACGCGCTCCGCCGTGCGCCGCGCGTCGCGCTCGGAACAGTCGTCGAGTGAGATCCCCATCGTCACCGCGCGCACGTCGAGGTTCTCGGACCGGATCATGTTCACGGTCTCGAGGATCTCCTGCGCGGTGATGAAGACCACGGTCCCTCCTCGGTGTCGGTCGCTGGACGGGAGCGCGAGGCGCGGCCGGCGCGCCGCCTCAGATGCGGTGCATGAAACGGAAGATGTTCTCGTGCTGCACGTGGATCTGCAGCCCGATCTCCTCGCCCGTCTTCGCCAGCGCGTCCTTGAGCTCGGCCATCGTCGTCTCACTCTGGTCGAACGAGACGAACATGATCATCGTGAACATGCCGTTGGACACCGTCTGGCTGACGTCGTCGATGTTGGCGTTCTGGTCGGCGACGGTGGTCGCGACGCGCGCCAGCAGGCCGTGGCTGTCGGGGCCGAGGACGGTGACGATGACGCTGGAACGCATGCGGGAAGGTCCTGGTCCGAGGTGGGCGCGAGCAGGCCGATAGTATACTCGACGCAGATCCCCATGGCAGTCGCAGACCCACCCTCACCCGGCGATGCCGACAGCGGCTCGCCCCTCGCCCGACTCGACGCCGCCGACCGCCGCATCTCGCGGCGCATGGCCGCGGACTGGCCGCACCCGCGCTGGCTGTCCTGGCCGCTCGGCGCCTTCTCGCTGACCGCGAACTACGGCATCCTCTGGTACGCGGTGGCGCTGCTCCCGTGGCTCTCCAGGGGGCGGCGGCCCCTGGCGACGCTGGTCTACGTCAGCGTCGCCGTCACCGCCGTCGAGGCCCTCGGGTTCGTCGTCAAGCACTTCGTCGGGCGGCACCGCCCCACCGTGACCGACCCGAGCCTTCCGAACCACATCCCGCTGCCGGTGAGCAAGTCGATGCCTTCGTCGCACGCCAGCATGGCGGTGACGGCGACGTGGACGCTGGGGACGCTCTACCCTAAGTGGCTGCCCGCCCTGCTCGCGGTCACGGCGGTCCTTGCCTTCAGTCGCGTGTATCTGGGCGTGCACTACGTCGGTGACGTCGTCGCGGGTCTCGCCTTGGGGCTGGTGTTCGGCGGCATCTACGTCTGGCTGGTCCCGACGCCGTTCTGACATCGCGGCGCCGGTCCCCCCGCCGGCGTCGCGCAACGAACCCTCCCGAGCGACGGTGTACCATGAGAGCGTCCGCGGCGCGCCCTGAGCCGCCGCGGCCGGTCGGTCCTGGAGGTCTGATGCCCCCGCTCGTGCGCCACATCGCCGTCGCCCTGCTGCTCGTCGCCCTTCTGGTCGGCTCGCCCGCCTGCGGCATGCGCACCGACACCGGCCTGCCCTCGCAAGACGCGGCCGACACCGACCCGGGGGCGATCGCCTACGCGACGATGGAGCAGTTCAGCGCCACGGTCGGGCCGCGGCCGAGCGACACCTGGGCGGCCATCGACGCCCGCGAGTTCGTGCTTCATGCCCTGCAGCAGTATGGGTACGAGCCCTCCTACCAGGAGTTCATCGCCGGCAAGGGCGACGACCGGCTGCAGTCGGCCAACATCGTCGCCCTCAAGCCCGGCGAGTCCGCCGCCACGCTCGTCGTGGGCGCGCACTACGACACGGTGCCCGGGTCCGCGGGCGCGAGCGACAACGCCTCGGGCGTCGCCGTCCTCATCGAGATGGCCGCCCGCCTCGCCGAGGTCCAGACGCCGTACACCATCGTCTTCGTCGCCTTCGGCGCCGAGGAGACCGGCCTGTACGGCTCGCTGCACTACGCCAAGACCATGGACGATACCGCGCGCGACGGCCTCGTGGGCATGATCAACCTCGACGGCGTCGCCGGCGGCGAGACGCTCTACTCGTACGGAGTCGAGGGCGAGGACTCGTGGCTGCAGAAGGACATCCTCGCCACGGCGGAGGAGCTCGGCGTGACGCTCGACACCGACACCATCCTGCAGGTCACGCCGCCCGTCTCGCGCGGCGTCGGCTACGAGATCGCCGGCGACCACATCCCGTTCGCGGGCTACGAGGTCCCGGTCGCCGGCTTCATCACGGGGGACGACCACCTGACGCCGGCCCGCGCGTCGTTCTGGCCGATGAACACGAGGGCCGACACCATGACGACGATGGAGAAGGAGCACCCGGGGTTCGCGCAGCGCCAGCTGCGCGACGTCGTCCGGGTGCTCGACGTGATCCTCACCAGCGAACTGGCGACGACAACGTGACCGAAGGAGGACGGGCGTGAAGCTCGGCATCGTCGGCCTGCCCAACGTCGGCAAGACCACCCTCTTCAACGCCCTCACACACGCCAACGCGGCGGCGACGGCGTACGCCTACACCTCGGCCGAGTCGAACCGCGGCGTCGTGCCCGTGCCCGACGAGCGGCTCGACCGCCTCCACGAGGTGCTCGAGACGCCGAAGAAGGTCTACGCGACGATCGACGTGGTCGACATCGCAGGGCTCGCTGAAGGCGCGAGCCGCGGCGAGGGCCTCGGCAACCGCTTCCTCGCCGACATCCGCGGGGTCGACGCGGTCGCGCACGTGATCCGCACGTTCGCCAACGCGGACGTGGCCCACGTGCGCGACGCCGCCGATCCGCAGGCCGACGTCGAGCTCGTCGAGACCGAGCTCGTGCTCGGCGACCTCGAGCTCGTCGAGCGGCGCCGCGACAAGACGGTCAAGGCGGCGCGCAGCGGCGACAAGGCGATGCAGCGCGAGCTCGAGACGGTCGATCGGCTCCTCGCCGCCCTCCGCGAAGGCACGCTGGCACGCGCCGTCGAGCGCTCTGCGGAGGAGACGGCTCTCTATCGCGAGCTTGCGCTGGTGAGCGACCGGCCCGTCCTGTTCGTGCTCAACACCGACGACGAGCAGTCGCCCGACGAGGCGCTTGCGGCCCACGCGGACTTCGTCGCGTGGGCCCAGGCGCGCGGCGACCAGGTCGTCGCCGTGCCGGCGCGACTCGAGGCGGAGCTCGCCGACCTCGAGCCGGACGAGGCCGCCGCGTTCCGCGGCGAGATGGGGCTCGAGCCCGGCGGCGCCCTCGACGTCTTCATCCGCGCCGCCTACGACGTCCTCGGCTACATCTCGTTCTTCACCGGCGACTTCCGCTCCAGCGAGTCGCGCGCCTGGCAGCTGCCCCGCGGCTGGACCGCCAAGAAGGCGGCAGGGCGCATCCACTCCGACATCGAGCACGGCTTCGTGCGCGCCCAGGTGGTGGCGATCGACGACCTGCTCGAGCTGGGCTCCTTCCCGGCCGCCCGCGAGCACGCGAAGCTGCGTACCGAGGGCAAGGAGTACGTCGTCGAGGACGGCGACGTCATCAACTTCCTGCACACGGGCTGAGCGTCAGGCGCTCTTCACCTGCCGCCAGGCGTCGGAGTACGCGTTGGCGAACTCGCCGAGGTCGTTGATGATCTCGGCGCGCTGCAGTTCCTCGTCGGTCGGCTTGAGGCTCATGGCGAAGGGGTCCGTGTACTCCCACGAGGCCGGCTGATCGGCCGAGAGGTACCAGACCCAGTTCGCGTTCTCGCCGGCGATCTTCGGGTCCATGAGCCAGTCCATGAACAGGTGGGCGCCGTAGCGGCTGTTGCTGCCCACCGGGGTGCCCATGCCGTCGGTCCAGCGGCAGAACCCCTCCTCGGGCAGCACGTAGCGCAGCAGCTCCTTGGCCGCCGCGTCGCCGCCCAGCGTGTCGATGCCCAGGAGCACGTCGCCGTCCCAGCACATGACGAGCGTCTGGCCCTGCACCATGGCGCGCTTCATGTTGACCGAGTCGTAGGTCGCCACGAGCGGCTTCTGGTCGATGAGGATCTTCGTCGCCTCGTCGAGCTCGGACTGCACCAGCGTGTTGGACGAGTAGCCGAGCTTCTTGAGGGCCATGCCCAGGCACTCGCGCTCGTCGTCGAGCAGGTTGATCTCGCCCTTGTACTGCTCGTCCCACAGTGGATCCCACGCGGTCTGCGGCTCGGCCAGCTTGTCGGTGCGCTGGCAGTAGCCCGTCGTCCCGTAGAAGTAGGGCACGCTGTACTTCATGCCGTTGTTCTCGTCGGGATCGTCGAAGTTCGGCGCCTTGAAGTCCTCGCCGACGTACTGGAAGTTCGGCAGGTACTTCATGTCGAGCGGCTCCAGGATGCCGCTCTTGATCATGATGTGGACCATGTAGTCGGAGGGCACGATGACATCGTAGCCTGTGGCTCCGGCCTTGAGCTTCGCGAGCAGCTCCTCGTTCGAGGAGAAGTAGGTCTCCTTGATCTTGATGCCCGTCTCCTTCAGGAACTCCTTCTTCAGCGCGGGATTGAAGTAGTCGGTCCAGTTGTAGAAGACGATCTCGGCCGGCGTGGTCTCGTCCATCGGCGGCAAGGTCGCCGTGTCGGTCGCCGTCTCCTTGGTGCCGCACGCGCCCGCCAGGGCGCCCACGGCAGATGCCGAGAGGCCCATCACCAAGGCCCGCTCGACGAACTGACGGCGCGTGATGCCGCCACTCTTGGCCTCCTTGCAGAGACCCACGAGGTCCTTCTCGTCGTGCTTGACGATTCCCCTGTCGTTCATCAGGCCCCCTTGCTGGTCGCGACGGCCGATCCCCCTCACGACGGTTGCCGCCGGCGTCGGCGTACGCTTGAACAGGATTGAGTAGGGCCAACCATGCCTCATGACGACTCGGAAGGCAAGCCCCGAGGCACGGGAATGGTGCAAACTGCGTGCGCGGCGCGCCTAGCGACCAGATAGGGCCGACTCGAGACGGGCGAGCACGTCGGGAAGGTCCTCGCGCCCTAGCCCGATACGCACGTGCTCGTCGCCGAACTGGAAGACGCTCGAGGGCAGCACCATGATCCCCGCCTTGTCCACGAGGCGGCGGCAGAAGTCGGTGGCATGACCGTCGCGCAGGCGCAACAGGCAGACGCTGCCGGCGCGCGGCGGCGCGAGCGCGAAGCGCTCGCCGTGCCGCGTGACGAACGCCTCGAGCGCCGCGAGGTTGCGGGCTATGCGCGCGCGATGGCGCTCGACGAGCGCCGCCCGCGCGCGCAGCCCGATCAGCGCCAGCACCTCGCTCGGGGCGCTGCTGCAGATCGTCGTGTAGTCCTTGAACTCCGCCATCGCCCTGAGTGCCTCGGCGTCGCGGGTCACGACCCAGCCGAGACGGACGCCGGCCATGCCGTAGACCTTCGACATGCCGGAGAGGCTCAGCGCGTCGCCCGCGGCCTCGCAGGCGGCCGGCAGCCGCTCGCCCGTCGCACCCTCGAGCAGCCGGTACATCTCGTCCGAGAAGACGCGCGCGCCGGCCGCCCTGGCCGCCTCGACCAGCGTGGCGAACTCGAGGCGCGAGGGCAGGGCGCCCGTCGGGTTGTGCGGGAAGTTGACGACGACGAGGCGCGTCCCGGGCCTGAGCATGCCGCCAAGGTCGTCGGGGTCGAAGCGCCAAACACCCTCCTCGCGTGGCTGCCAGAGGTCGACCACACAGCCGATCGCCCGGGCGATCTCGAACAGCGACTGGTAGCCGGGGTACGTGCACACGACGCGGTCGCCCGGGCGCAGAAGGGCGTTCATGGCGACGAAGATGAGCTCCTCCGGCGCGCCGACGATCACGTCGTCCGCCGTCGCGCCTTCGTACATGCCGGCGATCTCGGCGCGTAGCTGCGGCAGGCCGAGCGACTCGGTGTAGCCGAGACGCAGGTCGGCCCACAGCTCGCGGCACTCGTCGTCGGCCATCGCGAGGATCTCGCGCATCGGGATGCCGTCGCAATCCGAGCTCGAGAGCAGATACGGGGCGCTGAACTCGTAGCGCGCGAAGTAGCGCTCGAGCGCGAAGGGAGCCGGTCTCATCTTTCGCCTCCGGAAGGGTCGCCGTCGGGCCTGACTGCGAGCGCATCGTATACCGCGGCCGACGTCCACGCGGCGGGACGGGCTCCCGCCGCCGGTTGACACTCACTCGGACACGGGCATTGAATGGGCGGCGCTGGCCGAGGCGCGGGGCAGCCCCAGGCCGTGCGACGGACGATCGCGAGCCGTGCCCTGCACGAGGGAGGGCTCCGCCGCTACGCGAGGGGGAGTGCCGACATGGCTGCCACGCGCCACGCGACGCTGAGGGTCTGGGACCACGAGGCCTGCCGCCGCGTCCATAAGGCCACGCTTCGCCTGCTTGCCGAGACCGGCGTCGAGATGCATCACGCCGGCGCCCGCGAGACGTGCGCTGCGGCCGGCGCGCACGTCGACGGCACCCGCGTCCGCCTGCCCGCGACGCTCGTCGCGGACGCGCTCGCCTCCGCACCCCGCCGTACACTCCTGATGCCGCGCGGGGGCGACACGGCGCCGCTCGAGCTCGCCCAGGGGCCGACCTACTTCGGCACCGGCCCCGACTGCCTCTATGTGAGCGACCCGGACACCGGCGAGCGCCGCCGCGGCCTGCTCGCCGACGTCGCCGCCGCGGCGGCGCTCGCCGAGCATCTGCCGCACATCGACTTCGTCATGTCGATGGCGCTGCCGGACGACGTCGAGGCGCGCGTGCTCGACGTCGCCCAGTTCAAGGCGATGGTCGAGCACACGCGCAAGCCGATCGTCGTCTCGAGCCCCTTCCCGGGGGCGTCGCTCGGCGTGATGCGCGAGATGGCCGCGGCCTGTGGCGAGGCACGGAGTATCGCCTGCCTCGCCATGAGTTCGCCGCCTCTCATGCTCGACGAGGTCGCCTGCGACAAGGTCCTGACCTGCGCCACGCTGGGCGTGCCGCTCGTCCTGGCGGGTTCTCCCTCGGCGGGCACCTCCGCGCCGGCGAGCACGACGGCCGTGGCGACGGTCGCCAACGCCGAGATGCTCGCCGGCCTCGTCCTGCACCAGCTCGCGGCGCCCGGTGCGCCGTTCGTCTACGGGGCGGGGTGCGGCGCGATCAACATGCGGACCTTCGTCGACGTCTATGGCGCGCCGGCGACCTTCGTCGGCAACCAGGCGATGATGGACCTCGCCGCCTGGTACGGCCTGCCGAGCTGGTCGTACGCCGGGCACTCCGACAGCAAGATGCTCGACGAGCAGTGGTCATGGGAACTCGGCGCCGCGACGATCCTCGGCGCCCTCTCCCGGGCGACGCTCCTCCACGACGTCGGCTACCTCGAGTCCGGCATGCAGAGCGCGCTCGAGGGCATGGTGCTCGGCGACGAGCTCGCGGGCTACGCCCGCTCCCTCCTCGAGGAGGTGCCCGTCGACGAAGCCGCGTTCGCCCTCGACGAGATCATGGCCGTCGGCCCGGGCGGCGACCACCTCGCCCGGCGCATGACGCGCGAGCGCCACCGCCTGTTCTGGCAGGCCGACCTGACCGACCAGCAGACGCACGAGCGCTGGCAGGCGGCGGGGGCGCGGCCTCTGCTCGCGCGGGTGCGCGAGCGCCTGCGCGAGCTTCGCGCCGCGCCCCCGCCTTTCGCGCTCGATCCCTCCATCGCCGCCAAGCTCGACGAGATCGTCGCGGCCTGGCGCGACCACCCGGGTCGAGGGGCGGACCCCGGGTTGAGCCGCCGGCCGCGTCCGGCTCCCGTCCAGTCCACGTGACGCACAAAAGGAGCAGCATGAGTCATCCGGCAAGCCCCCGCCCGAGGTCGGTCGTGTCGACCGTCGCCCTCGCCCTGTTGGCCGTCGCCGTTCTCACACTCGGCGCGACGGCCTTCGCCGAGTCGCCGAGCCCATCGACGGACGGCCAGACGACCCTCCGCATCGGCTGGCTTCAGGAGCCCGACAACCTGAACCCGTTCGTCGGCATCCAGGGCACCTCGTACATGATCTGGAAGATGAACTACGACCTCCTCGTCGGGTTCGACGACCAGACCCTGGAGCCCCGGCCCGAGCTCGCCACCGAGTGGAGTGTCTCGGACGACGGCACGGAGTGGACGTTCACGCTCCGTGACGACGCGACCTGGCAGGACGGTGAGCCGGTGACGGCCGCGGACGTCGCCTTCACGTTCAACTACATCCGCGACAACGAGCTGCTGAACCTCTCCACCTACACCGCCGGCATCCTCGACACCGTCGCTGTCGACGACACGACCGTGAAGTTCACGACCGACGGGCCGAAGGCCAACATGCTGCGCATGCTGGTGCCGATCCTGCCCGAGCACATCTGGTCGCAGGTGAGTGGCAAGGCGGCGACCGGCTCCTACCAGAACGATCCGCCGATCATCGGCTCGGGCCCGTTCAAGGTGGTCGAGTGGCAGCGCGGCAAGTACATGCGGCTCGAGGCCAACAGGGACTACTGGGGCGGCGCGCCCAAGATCGACGAGGTCATCTTCCAGCTCTACAAGAACCCCGACACGATGGCGAGCGACCTCGAGCTCGGGACCATCGACGGCGCCATGGACATCCCGGTGGCGCGCTTCGCCGGCCTGAAGGACGTGCCCGGCATCGAGGCGAACGAGGCCACATCCTGGCAGTTCATCGAACTCGCCATGAACTGCTACGACAGCCCCGACTCGAAGGGCAACCCGGTACTGCTCGACCAGAAGTTCCGCGAGGCTGTGAACTGGGCCGTGGACCGCGAGAAGGTCACCGAGGTCGCCTTCCAGGGCTACGCGACGCCCGGCTCGACCCTCATCCCGCCCTATACGGACTACCACTGGGAGCCGCCGGCGGAGTCCGCCTTCACGTACGACCCCGAGAAGGCCAAGCAGTTGCTCGACCAGGCGGGCTACAAGGACGTGAACGACGACGGCTTCCGTGAGACGAAGAACGGCAAGACGCTGGAGCTGCGCTTCTACGCCACCACCGACTCGGTCATGAACCAGACCGCGGGAAAGCTCATCGTCGGTTGGCTCGAGGACGTCGGCATCAAGCTCGACTTCCAGGTCGTCGACGCCGGCACCCTGATCAACTACCAGTACGAGTACACGGGCGACACCTACACGCCCAACTGGGACATGTTCATCTGGTACTGGAGCCAGGACGTCGACCCGAACTTCATCATGGATATCTACACTCCGGCGCAGATCGAGGGCTGGAACGACTGCCTGTGGACTGACCCCGAGTACACCGACCTCAACGAGCAGCAGAAGAGGGCGATCGACTCGGCAGAACGCATCCCGCTCATCCAGCGGATGCAGGAGATCTTCTACAACGGCGCGGCCTACGCGATCCTCACCTACCCCTACCTTCTCGAGAGCTACGACACCGAGAAGTGGCAGGGCTGGGTGCACGTTCCCGGTGACGCGATCGGGGACCAGAGCGGCGCCGTCCTCTACAGCTACAACAACATCGACACCTATCGCTTCGTCGAACCGAAGACGGTCGCGGCGGAGAGCGACGGCGGCACCGGCGCCGGCGTGATCGCCGGCATCGCCATCGCCCTTCTCGTCCTGGTGGCGGTCGTCGTGTTGCTGCTGCGGCGCGGCCGCGGTCGCGCCGAGACGACGTAGGGAACGGCGACAGCTGAAGGCAAGGGGCGGCGCCGGCCTCACGCGGCCCGCGCCGCCCCTTGACCCGAGCCGCCGTCCCGCCGATAAAAGGCGTGACGGCGCGGGCTCGGCCGCCCGTGCCGCCGGTGGCACCTGGAGACGACATGAACTGGATACCTGATGACTATCGGAACCCGGACCCCGGCCACGCGCCGGCCGCCGCCGACGGCGCTTCGCCGTCCGAGCCCACAGGGTCGGACGGCCCCCCGCCGATCGGGCCGGCGCCGAGCCGCGAGGGAGGTCTGCCCGACCTTTCCCCCGTCGCCCTTGCTGCCGGTCTCGTCGGCCTGCTCACCGGACCCCTCCTGATCTCCGACCCGACGGCGCGCTACGTGATCCTCACCGCCGACCTCGTCGCCATCGCCTTCGGCGCCCTGGGCGTGTGGGCGTCGTTCAAGCGTTTCGCGCGCCTCGACTACGCGGTGGCGGCGATCGTGATGGGCGGCATCAGCCTGTTCCTCTGGGTCCAGTACGTCTCCGACCCGCCCCAGGGCGGGACCTGAGCGTCCCTTGCCCACCCGGTCGGGTGGGTCGCCGTCGCTTGCGAACGCGGTCGGGCTGTTCTAAGGAGACCCGCGGAGCCTCCCGCCCCATCCGAGCCTCTCCGAAGTTCGGCGGCGCGCCTGACCGGGAAGACCGGGGACATGTGCTCCCGCCGCCGAGCCCCTCGCCATCCTGCGCGACCTCTTCACGCGCCAGCGACTCGGTGTCCTCGCGACGCACGGGGACGAGTCACCCGTACGCCAGTCTCGTCGCCATCGTCGCCGGCGACGACCTGCGTCACCTGTACTTCACGACCACGCGGGCGACGCGCAAGTTCCACTTCCTCACCGCGACCCTCAACGTCGCCATGCTCGTCGACAGCCGCTCCGACGACGATCTCGACTTCCACGGCGCCGTCGCGGCGACGGCCGTGGGCACGACGCGCGAGCTCGACGGTGACGAGCGCGCCGTCGAGTTGACCGCCTTCCTGGAACGCCACCCGCACCTGCGGACGTTCGCGAGCGCCCCCACGAGCGCCTTGGTCGACCTCACCGTGGACACGTACTACGTCGTGAGCCGGTTCCAGAACGTCACCGAGCTCCACATGGAGTAAGGCGCATGGCGGACGAGCGCTTCATCATCCCCGACACGGAGATCGACGACGTCCTCGCGCCACAGGTCGGAGGCAAGGCGCTCGCCTTGGCGCGAATGGCGCGCGCCCGAATCGCCGTGCCCCCGTTCGTCGCCGTCACGACCGTGGCCTACGAGGCCTACCTCGACGCCGCTCGGCTGCGGGCCCAGATCCTCTTCGAGCTCGAGCGCAAGGACTTCGCCGACATGCGCTGGGAGGAGATGTGGGACGCGGCGCTGCGCATCCGCAGCCTGTTCCTGACGACACCGTTACCGGATGGGCTGCGCGCCGCGCTGGCGGAGCCGCTGGCGGCGCGGTTCGCCGACACCCCGGCCGTCGTGCGTTCTTCAGCTCCGGGCGAGGACTCCGCCGCCGCCTCGTTCGCCGGCCTGCACGAGTCCTACGTCAACGTGCGCGGCGTCGACGCCGTCCTCGAGCACGTCAAGCTGGTCTGGGCCTCCCTGTGGTCGGACGGCGCCCTGCTCTACCGGCGCGAGCTCGGCCTCGACCCGACCAGAAGCGCGATGGCCGTCGTCGTCCAGGAGATCGTCGCCGGCCAGACGTCGGGCGTGGCCTTCAGCCACCACCCGGAACACGACGACCGCGCCCTGGTGGAGGCCGTCCACGGCCTGAACCAGGGCCTCGTGGATGGGACGGTCGAACCCGACCGCTGGACGCTCGACCGGCGCGACGGCCGCGTCATCGAGCACCGCGCAGTCGAGCGACGGGACATGATGGCGCCGGCCGCCGACGGCGTGCGCCTGGTGCCGCTCTCCGCCGCACGGCGCCGCAGGCCGCCGCTCGGGGGCGACGGGCTGCGGCGGGTGTTCGAGCTGGCGCGGCGGGCCGAAGGGCACTTCGCCGCGCCCCAGGACGTCGAGTGGACACTCCGCCGCAAGCGGTTGTTCGCCCTGCAGTCCCGCCCGATCACGACGCTCGCCGGCCAGGCCGGCGACGGCCGGGCGGCCTACCTGAGTCTGCGACGAAGCTTCGACAGTCTCGCCGTCATGCGGCGGCGCATCGAGGACGAGCAGATCCCAGCTATGGTGAGCGAGGCCGACCGCCTGGCGGAGACGGATCTCGCGAGTCTGCGCGACGATGTCCTCCTCGCCGCCCTGGCGGAGCGCAAGCGGGCCCACGACCGCTGGGTGGACGTCTACGTCACCGACTTCATCCCCTTCGCCCACGGGACCCGCCTCTTCGGCAGCGCGTACAACGACGCCGTACGGCCCGACGACCCCTACGAGTTCACCGACCTGCTCGCCGCGACCCCGATGCTCAGCCTGCGCCGCAACGCGGCGCTCGGGCGCATCGCCGCGTGTCTGAGGTCGGGCGACCGGCACGGCGCGGAGCGTGCGGCGGACGAGTTCGTCGTCGACTTCGTCGACCCGGCGGACGAGACCGGCGGACGCGAGGCCGCGCTCGCCGTGGCGCGCCGGCTGGCCGCCCGCCCTGCGGGCCGCCCCCCGGCGCGCCCCGATCCGGAGGCTCTCACGCGGCGGTTTCTGGCTGCTCTCCCCGAGGGCGAACGCCAGCGCGCCGCCGAGCTGCTCGACCTGGGGCGTGCGAGCTGGCAGCTCCGGGACGACGACAACCTGTACCTCGGACGCCTCGAGGGCCTGCTGCGCGCGGCGCTCGACGAGGCGCGGCGACGCGGCCTGTCCGTCGACCAGAGCCTGGAGCCCCGAGAGATCTCGCTCCCCTCGCCGACGGGCGCAGCAGCCGCGCCGGGCGCCCCTGCGGCCGGGGTGCCCCCGGCGGCTCCTTCGCCGGCCGGCGAGGCAGAAGAGGGCTCTCAGCGGAACGTCGCGGCCGGCCTTCGGCGCCAGGCGCGTCAGATCGTCGGCCAGCCCGCCGGGCCTGGCCTCGCCGTCGGCCGCGCCCGCGTGGTGGCCGGGCGCGACGACCTGCTCGCCTTCGAGGACGGCGAGATCCTCGTGTGCGACGCGATCCAGCCCGAGATGACCTTCGTCGTGCCGCTCGCCGCCGGCATCGTGGAGCGCCGCGGCGGCATGCTGATCCACGGCGCCATCATCGCCCGCGAGTACGGCCTGCCCTGCGTGACAGGGGTCCCCGCCGCGACGAAGCTGATACGCACCGGAGACCGTGTGACGGTCGACGGGTATCTCGGCATCGTCGTCGTCGGCTGACCGCGGCGTCCGGCTTGAGGCCCAGGGCGGGCTTCGGCTAGAGTGCGGAGCGGCGCTCGACGAGGGCGCCGGTGCGCCGGGACCTGCGGCGCCCGCAGCCGCCGACGGGAAGGAGTGGTCCGTGGCCGTCATCGAGGTCGAGCACCTCACCAAGCGCTTCGGCAAGGTCCTCGCCGTCGACGACGTGAGCTTCGCCCTCCAGCCCGGGACGATCACCGGCTTCCTGGGTCCCAACGGCGCCGGCAAGACGACCACCCTGCGCATGATCGTCGACCTGGTGCGCCCGACGCGCGGGACGACGCGCGTGCTCGGCGGCCCGTACCACGACCTCGCGAGGCCGTGGACCCGCGTCGGCTCCCTGCTCGACGCCTCGGGCTTCCACCCCGGGCGCTCCGGTCGCAACGCCCTGCGCGTCGTCGCCCGCGCCTCGGGTATCCCGGAGGCGCGCGTCGAGGAGTGTCTGGACATGGTCGAGCTGACCGGGGCCGCCAAGCGCGCCGTGAAGGGCTACTCGACCGGCATGCGCCAGCGTCTCGCGCTGGGCTGCGTGCTGCTCGGCGACCCCGAGGTGCTGCTGCTCGACGAGCCCGGCAACGGCCTCGACCCGGAGGGCATCCGCTGGCTGCGGACCTTTCTGCGCCAACGGGCCACCGAAGGCAAGACCGTCCTCGTCTCGAGCCACGTCCTCGCCGAGGTCGAGCAGACCGTCGACGACGTCCTCATCATCAGCAAGGGCAAGCTCGTCGCCCAGGGCCCCATCACCGAGCTCGCCGTGGGCACCGGGGCCGTGGTCCGTTGTCGCACGCCCCAGGCGGAGCGCCTGCAGCAGCTGCTCGTTTCGCGCGGCGCCGCCGTCAACCGGCTCGACGCGGCGCTCGCGATCCGCGGGCCCAGCGCCGCGGAGGTCGGGCAGGTCGCCCTCGAGAACGGCGTCGTCCTGCACGAGCTGCTGACCGAGCAGCCCAGTCTCGAAGACCTCTTTCTGCAGATCGCCGGGACGCGGAGGGAGGCCTGATGATCGACCTCCTCAAGGCCGAGATCCTCAAGGTGCGCAGTACGCGGACCGCCCTCGGTCTGCTCATCGCCGCCCTGCTGATCGCCGTCGTGCCGACGATCCTCGCCGTGCTGCTGATCCCCAAGGAGGAGCTCGCGCAGACCGAGGGCGGCATGATCGCCGTGCTGGGCATCATGCCGGCGGCCTCGCTCGTCCCCGTGCTCTGCCTCGTCTTCGGCATCCTCAGCATGACCAACGAGTACCGGCACGGCACCGTCAGCTATACCTACCTGACGACGCCGCGACGCGGCAACGTGATCGTCGTCAAGCTGCTCGTCTGCGCCGTGATCGGCGCCGCCGTGATGCTGGTCACGGGAGTCCTGGCCGTCGTCACCGCCGGCCTCGGCGCCGAGCTGCGCGGCATCGACCTCGGCCTCTCCGAGGTGTCGCAGGACGCCGACTGGGAGTTCCTCCGCGACGTCGCCCTGGTGCTTCTCACCACCGGCCTGGCGACCTCGTTCGGCGTCGCCCTCGGCGCCCTCATCCGCCAGCAGGTGATCGCCGTCGCCGGCACCCTTATCTGGGCGCTCGCGGTCGAGAACATCATCACGGGCCTCAAGCCTTCGGTGGGCGAGTGGCTGCCGTTCACGGTGTTCCTCCAGGTCGTGGTCAACACAGGGGAGATCGAAGCCGCCGGCCCATCGCTCTCGAGCCTCGAAGCGTTCGGCGTCAGCATCGCGTACATCGCCCTCGCCAGCGTGGCCGCCGTCCTGACGACGATGCGCCGCGACGTGACGTGAGCCGCGCGTGAGCGGCGCGGCGGGAGGCGGCGGCCCCGGCGACGAGGTGCGCGTCCGCGGCCCGTTGCCCGGGCAGGGCGCGGCCTGCGAAGCGGTGCTGCGCGCCCTCCCCGACTTCTTCGGGATCGAGGAGTCAGTCGAGGCGTACGTGCGCGACACCGACGGCCTGCCCGCGTTCATCGTCGAGCAGCGCACGGCCGCCGAGGGGGCGTGGGAGGTCGTCGGCCTGCTCGCCGTCACGATGCACTCGGCCGAGGCGGCCGAGATCCACGTCATGGGGGTGTTCCGGGACCGGCGCAGGCAGGGGATCGGCCGCGCGACTGATCGCGGCCGCCGAAGGCTGGCTGCGCGAGCAGGGCGTGACCTACCTGACCGTCAAGACTCTGAGCTCGACGCACCCCGACCCGGACTACGCCGAGACGCGGGCGTTCTACGCGGCGATGGGGTTCGTGCCGCTGATGGAGCTGCCCGACCTCTGGGACCCGGGCAACCCCTGCCTGGTGATGCTCAAGAAGCTGTGAGGCGGCGGGGCGGCGCTCACGCGCCGCCCCGCCGCCTCACGCAGTCCGTCCGCGGCTTCGCCTACCAGACGTAGACCGTGGGCGAGGCGAAGACACGCGTCCCCAGCTCCTTGTCGAGCTGGTAGAGGCCGGCGGCGTCCTTCTCCGCCATGGTGAACTTCTGCAGCATGTCGGTGGCGGTCGCCTCTTCCTCGACCTGCTCGGCGATGAACCACTGCAGGAATTGGTACGTGGCGTGGTCCTTGAGCTCCAGAGCGAGGGACGCCATGTCGTGGATGAGCGCCGTCACCTTCTGCTCGTGCGCCAACGCGTCGGCGAACATCTTCGTGCCGGAGGTCCACTTCGTCCCCGGCTTGGCGATCGTCTCGAGCTTCGCGCGGCCGCCGCGCTCGATGAGGTAGTCGAAGAACACCTGCGCGTGGACGAGCTCCTCCTTGTACTGCGTCGTCATCCACTGCTGGCCGCCGGGCATGCCGAGGTCGGCGAACTGGGCGGACATGGACAGATACAGGAAGGCCGAGTAGTGCTCGGCGTTGATCTGAGCGTTGATCGCTTTCTCCATCTTGGGGTCGAGCATGCTGGCGCACCTCTCTGCTTCGTGGCTTGCCCCTGAGCGTGGTCAGGGCGTCGTGGTCAGGCCCTATGTACCCGCAGCCCGACGGAGCGAACACGCCGGGGGCACAAGACGCGAACGCCGCCGGCGGAGTGCTGCGCGCCCCGCCGACGGCGCAAGGGCCGAGGCCGGCGGCCCGCTGGCGCGGGCCGCCGGCCTCGTCTCACATGTCCTCGTGGTACTTGAACGACACCTTGACCTTGGCGCGGTACGCCGCCACCTTGTTGGCGTCGATCTTCATGTCGAGCTCGACGACCTCCGCCACGCGCAGGTCCTTCACGTGGCCGGCGACCTTGTCGACGGCGGCCTTGGCGGCCTCCTCCCACGACGTCGGACTGGTGCCGATGACCTCGATGACCTTGTAGACGCTGTCGGGCATCTTCCCCCCTTGTCTCGCGAGGTGTGTGCCCGACCATCTTTCCACGGCAGCGCGCCCATGTCGACGTTTGCGCACCCGCGTTTGACCGCCGCAGGAAGCCGGCGCACCATCGCGAAAGGAGACCCTGATCCCCTCCCCGCACCATCTCACCGAGAGCGGCCATGAGCAGAGCGTTCGTCAAGGAACCCGACACCGGCGCACCCGGGCAGGACCTGCCCGAGAAGCCCGTCAGCGAGCATCCGAACTACGTGACCCCGGCCGGCTTCGCGGCGCTCGAGCGGCGAGCCGGCGAGCTCCAGGCACGCAGGCTCGAGCTGCTCGCTCTCGGCGACGACCCCGGAGCGGGCGAGGAGCTGGAGCACGTCGACCGCGACCTGCGCTACCACGCGGCGCGGCTCGAGAGCGCGATCCTGGTCGACCCCGCCGCCCAGCCCGGCGACGAGGTCGCCTTCGGGGCGGCCGTGACCGTCGCCGGCGAAGAGGGCGAGCGCACGTTCACGATCGTCGGCGAGGACGAAGCGGACCTCGCGACCCTCAGAGTGAGCTACGTCTCGCCCCTCGCCGAGGCCCTGCTCGGGGCGCACGTCGGCGATCGCGTCGTGTGGCATCGCCCGGCCGGGGACCTCGAACTCACCGTCACCGCGATCGCCTACGGCGGCTCCGCCGGCGGCTGAGCCGCCGGCCCCGCCGTCGCCGCCCTACTTCGCGAACTGCTCCGGGTAGGTCTCCAGGAGCTTGTCGATAACCCGGCGCGAGTTCGCGAACTTCATGTGGACGATGTCGTAGAAGGCCGTCGGGTCGCCGCCGAAGGTCTCGATCTCGCGCAGGTCGATGAACTCGAAGTCGTACTTCTCGTGCAGGGAGTCGACGTAGGCGACGAAGCTCGGGTAGGACTTCTGCCTCCCGGCCTCGACGAGCGCCTCGAGAGCCGTGGGCTGGATCGGCATGGCGACGAGGATGGGGGCCACGCCGCGCTCGTTGAGGTAGCCCAGCGTGTCCTCGAAGTACGTGAGCGCCCGCGTCCGCTGCGGCGGAGTGATCGCGGCGGCGGCGTCGTCCGGGTCTTCGGCGCCTGCCTTCTTCGGGATCTTGGCGATGTACTTCTCCAGCTCGCGCTCGAGGGTCCAGCCTTCGGCCAGCTTCTTGTCGTGGAAGTTCCACAGGATCGTGCCGTCGCGGGCGAAGCGCCAGTCGTAGCCACGGCGGTTCTTCGGCACCTCGTCCGGCGTCTGGGGCAAGGCCTTGCCCTGCTGGCGCAGGAGGTCGTCAGGGAAGTACTTGTTGAGTCGCGGGTCCTGGATGAGGCCCGCCTCGAGCTGACGGTCGGTGAAGGTCCATGGCTGGATGCCCCAGATCCAGCGGAGCTTGGTCCGCGGCGAGCGATCGTACAGCAGATGGGCGAACGCCCAGGCGTCTTCCGGCTTGCCGTTGGTCATGGCGAGGTTGAAGCCCGTGAGCTTGGTCTTCTCCCGGACGTACGACGGCTCGAAGCGCACGCTTCGCGAGCCGCCGAAGAAGATCACCTCGGGGGCGTAGCCGAGATCCTCGATCTGGTCCGCCTTGAAGGAGCGGTCAGACGGCACGATGAGATCGGCCGGCCAGACCCGCGGGTCGGCGCTTTCGCGTTGCACGGGCGACGCGCTCTTCTTCCGCCTTCTCCGCCTGGAGTCGTTCGACCGCGACGAGCGCCGCGACGACGAGAAGGGCGACCGCCGCCACGAGCAGGAACAACCGCCGCCGCCTGACGCGGCGTGCGCGCTCCCGAGACGTGGACGAGATGGGTGAGATGGCCGGGTCCCTTCGGTGGGGCGCCGCGAGTCCTTCTGGACGCGGCGCCTCTCGACGTCGTTCGCTGACTCAAGACATGATACCGCGCCGGCCGGTAGGTCTCCTCCTGGCCGCGCGGCGCACCCGCTGCCGTCGGTCGAGGGGCACGTTTGGCGGAGCGACATGGGAGTCGAACCCACCCAGGACAGGAGCACTGCCCCGCAGACGGTTTTGAAGACCGCGCCGGTCACCGGACCGGGAGCCGCTCCGCCGAGGCGTCAATCTTGGCACAGCGGGGAGCGGCGCGCACGACGCAGCGTGCAGCGCGCCGCTCCCCCGAACGAATTGTGGCCGGCCGCCCGGGGGAGGGCGGCCGGCCACGGACCAGGGGCTTTCATCGCGTGACGCCTGCCGGGGCGCCACGCGGTTGTGACGTCTCCTACTTCGCCAGGTCGAGCAGGGCCTGACGGTCCTTGGCGATCTTGTACTCGGACTCGACCTCAAGGAGGCCGCCGGGGAACTCGTAGGCGGGCATGAGGGCGACGTAGTCGTCGGCGTTGAAGGCCTCGGGGTTGTGCACGCCGCTCTTGGGGTCGCCGGGCTTGCTGCCCAGACTGCCGTTGGCGAGAAGCTCGAGGGCGATCACGGGGGTGAAGGCGGTCTGCGCGACGACGACCTGGGTGCCGTACTTCTCGACGCACTCCTGGTTGTCGGCCACCTGGTACAGGTAGACCTTGCGCTCCTTGCCGTCCTTCTTGCCCGTCACGTAGGTGCCGGCGGCCGTCTGGCCGACGTACTTCTTGCCGATCTCGTTCGGGTCGGGAGCGGCGGCGGCGACCACGTCGCGCGGCGCGACCATGACGTCGCCGACCTTGATCTTGTCCTTCTTGTCGATGTTGACGGAGCGGAAGACCTCCATCGCCTGCATGAACTCGTCGCCGAGGGCGTACTTGAAGGTCGCCTTCTTGACGCCCTTGAGGCGGTCGGCGTTGTGGGCGATCTGGATGACCTCTTCGTGCTCGACGTGGCCGACCTCGACCTCGCCGATGCCCTCGGGCAGCCAGAACTTCTCGAGCTCGGCGAACGGCTCGATGGTGTGGACCTCGCCGTTCTCGAAGACGATCGCGGGGTTGTTGCACTCCTCGATCGTCGTCCAGACGCTGAAGCCGAAGCTGATGCCCTTGGCGCCGGGGATCTCGAGGTTGGAGCCGTCACGGATGCCGATCTCGTCGATCTCGTCGAAGAGGTGGTCGGCGGCGTAGCGGGCGAAGAAGTCGGCCATGCCGGGCTCGACGCCGAAGCCGGCGAGCGCGTACTTGCCGATCTTCTCGAACTCGGGGCTGAGGGCGTACTCGCCGTCGCCGAGCTTGACGCCGCACTTGTGCATCGGGTCGGTCGGATGCGGCTCGGAGAGCGTCATCGCCGTGTCGAGGTAGTGCGTCTGTGCCTTGAGCGCGGCCTGCAGCAGCGGCGGGTTGAAGTTGGGCGCGCAAAGGTTGCAGATGATGTCGACGCCGTGCTCCTTCGCAAGCGCGGCCACGGCGTCGGGGTTCCCGGCGTCGACCTGCGCGGGCACGAAGCGCGGGTCGGCCAGCTTGGCGCAGAGCTCCTTCGGCCGCGCCGCGTCGTAGTCGGCCATGACCATCTTCTCGAGCCACGCGCCCTTCGGGTCGCGGCGCTTGGCGATGGCGGCGATGGACTGGCCTACGCCACCGGTGCCGACGATGAGAACCTTCATGTGTCTGCTCCTCCAGGTCCGTCAGGACGTCTCGTGTGCGGCCCGGGACGGATGAAGCCGAGAGCCCCTCCACAGGCGCTGATGAGAGATATTGTAGAAGATTCGTCGGCCGATTCCAGAGCGAACTTAGCAAGCAGGCAAGTTCTTCGTTGCCGGAGCGCGGCCTCCCGGGCAGTCGCGGTGAGACGGGGGGCGGTGGCGCGGCCGCGCCACCGCCCCCCGTCTCACCGCGATATGCAGGGATTTCGACGGTAGCGATCGGCGACGGCGCACGGCTTGGCCGCGCCTGACACAGAGCAGGTTAAGAAATGTGAACGGCCGTGAAGGGCAGCGCCTCCGCCCCTGGCGCCGCGCCGCGGTCCGGCCGGCGCCCCGCCGGCCTTGCCTCAGACTCCTACCTTGTACATCGTGCGTTCGCCGAGGCCCGTCGTGACCTTGACATAGCCGCAGAGCGCCTCGTCCAGCTCCGGGTCGCCGGTGTCGACGAGGAGCGGACGCCCCGCGAGCGAGAGGAGCTTGGTCTGAGTCGCGATCACGCGGATGCGGTCGAGCCCTACGCGCCGGATCACGGCGGGGCTGATCTGCTGGTTGCCGCGGCCGAAGATGTGCCCCTGGCCGCCGATGACGGTGACGACGATGCGCGCCACCCGGTAGCGGCCGAGCAGGTCGAGGAGATCGTGCTCCGTGGCGTCGGCCGCGACCACGGCGCCGTCGGCGACGGCGTCGACGCCGAGCAGCGTCTTGGGCAGGCCGAGGCGGTCCATGACCGTGCGCGTCGTCGTCCCGGGCCCGAGGATCTGCAGCTCGCCGGGGCGCATCTCGGCGATCGCGTCCATGGCGACGTCGTGGAGCACGCTCTGCTCGCCGGCGACGCCGCCGGCCTTGGCCGACTGCACGAGGCCGCGCGCGAAGGGCACGGTCATGTAGCCGTAGAGGTGGGCCGAGACGCGGTCCTCGCGAAAGGCCTCCTCGTCGATGTCCATGACCTCGGCCTCGCGCAGGTGGACCGCCGCGGGACGGTCGCAAAGGAAGAGGGCGACGAGGTCGCCGGCGGCCGCCGGGGTGGTCGCGTACACGGCGGAGTGGATCTTGACCCCCGCCGGGACACCGATCACCGGGACGCGGCCGCCGATCGCGTGGTAGATGTCGCGCGCCGTGCCGTCGCCGCCGGCGAAGAGGATCACATCGGCGCCGGCGGCCTCGAGCGCGGCCGCCGCCGCCTCGGTGTCGGCCGGCGTCGTGAGGACGAAGTCGGCGCCGGCGATGCGTGGGCGCTCGAGGCCGCCGGTGCGCTCGCGCTCGCACTCCACATAGGTCCGGCGGCCGGCGAGCGAGCCGACGACCGTCGGCTCCAGCCCGGCCGCGCGGGCCTCGTCTTCGCCGAGCTCGCCCGGACCGGTGACGACCTCGATCTCGTCCCTGAGACGCGCCAGGCGCTCGAGAGCCAGGCGCGCGCGGCGCGGCGCGTCGCGCGCCGCGCCCAGCTCGAGCGCCTTGCGCAGCACCTCCGCGCCGTCGCTGCCCTTGAGGCCCACGCGTCCGCCGACGCCGGCCACGGGATTGACGATGACGCCGAGCTTCTTCATCCGGCTCCGCCGTCGTTCGGGGTGCTGTGCCGGCGGGCCCCGAGGCCCGTCAGCGGCCGCTCCGCCGCTTCTTCTTCTTCTGTCTGCGGCGCGGCTTCGCCGCCTGCCCGTCGGCGGCGCGACCCGGGCCCGAGGTCGCGTCCCAGGTGCGCGGCGGCCGTTTGATCACGTCCTCGCCGCGCGGACGACGGCGCTTCTCCGGCTTGAACGTGCCGCCGCACCACGGCGGCAGGATGGCGACGAGCGCGCGGCGGGTGCGCACGTAGTAGATGACGAGCGCGATGGCGGGGATGAGGTCGCCCCGTCGCAGAACGAGAAGCGGCACGCAGACGGCCGTGAGCAGCAGGCCGATCGTGGCGAAAGCGCGGACCTGCCCGTCCCGGGGCCACCCGTCTTCGGGGGAGACGGTGCGCAAAGCGGTGAGGCCGAGGAAGACGACGCCGAGGAACGCCCCGGCGTACAGGGCGACGACACCCGCCAGGTCGCTGTCCCAGCCCGCCGAGCGCACAAGGTTGCGCGCCGTCCAGAAGAGAGGGAAGGCGAGCCACACGGCGACGAGGAAGGTCGCCGTCGCCGCGAACCAGGGGATCACCCTGTCGACCCAGCCGACGACGCGGGCACGGAGGGAGGCCGGCCGGCGCCGTGGCGCCGGCCGGCCTTTGTCGTTCGCGTTGCTCACGCTCTCAGCTTATCGCCTTTGCGGCACGCGCGGCCTGCCGCTTCTCGCCCGGCCGTGCGAGCCGTCGCGTCACCTCGTCCCGGTTCATTTCTTGTCGAGGTGCCGCTTCTTGTAGGCGCGCCACGTGAAGGCCCACTCCTTCGGGTCCTCCATCGCCTCGGTGCGCCGCATCTGGTCGATCGGCTGGGCGTGCGGCGCGTCGAGGACGAACTGCGCGTCGGCGTAGGCCTCGTCGCTGCATCTCTTGATGGCCGCCGCCCACTCGTCGAGGTCCTCCCTGCTATAGGTCTCGCAAGGCTCCGGCGTGAACGGCTCGGGCACGACCCAGGGGTGGTGGCTCATCCAGAAGCTCTGGATACCGAAGTCGACGAAGCGGTCGCGCAGCGCCTCGGTGCCGACGCCGGTGTCCTCCTTGAGCTGCTCGAGGCTGTAGCGCACCTGGTCGAGCCGGCGGTGGCCTTCGGCGTACGGCCGGCCGACGCCCTTCACGGCCATCAGCAGGTTGTCGAGGTAGTTGTTGTTGAGCACGCTGATCTCGGCGACTTCCTTGAGGCCCTCCGGGCCCATGTTGCGGATCCACGCGTAGGCGCGGATAACCGCCATCCAGTTGCCCAGGAAGCCGCGCACGCGGCCGATGCTCTCGGGCCGGTCGAAGTCGAGGTGGTACCTCTCCCCGACCTTGGTGACCACGGGGACCGGCAGGTACTTGGCCAGCTCCTCGGTGCACATGTAGGCGCCGCTCGCCGGGCCCTCGCAGCCGTGGGGGCTCGAGAACGTCTTGTGCAGGTTGAAGTGGCAGGCGTCGAAGCCGGCGTCCCGGGCGCGGGCGAAGCCCAGGATGCCGTTGGCGTTGGCCTGGTCGGTGAACGCCAGGGCGCCGGCGTCGTGCAGCACCTCGACGTACTTGTCGATCTGCGGATTGTAGATGCCGGTGTCCTCGGGGTTGGTGATCATGCAGCCGACGGTGCGCTCACTGACGGCGGCCTTGAAGGCCTCGAGGTCGGGGTAGCCGTTCTCGTCGGGCATCACGGTGATGACCTTGAAGCCGGCGACCATGGGCGTCGCGGCGTCGCACGGGTGCGAGAAGATCGTCGTGATCATCTCGTTGCGCTGGTCGAGCTCACCCCTGGCCTCGAAGTAGCGGCGCATGACGCACGCGTTGGTGTACACCGCGTGCGAGCCGCCGCCGGGCTGCAGCGTGAAAGCGTCCATGCCCGAGATCGACTTCAGGTATTGGCCCGTGTTGTAGACGATCTCGAGGAGCCCCTGCATGGTGTCCTCGTCCTGCCACGGGTGCACGTCGGCGGCCTTGTGCCCGCGGATGAGCTCCTCGTGCATCTTGGGGCTGTACTTCATCGTGCAGGTGCCCTCGCTGATGTCGCTGCCCAGGTCCATGCCCAAGGTCATCTGCGAGTAGCGCAGGTAGTGCCGCAGCACCTGGTACTGCGACATCTCGGGCAGGTCCGGGGCGGCCGCGCGGCGCATCCCCTCGGGGATGTAGTCCGCGGCCGTGCCGACGGCCTGCGTGACGGCCTCTTCGGCGAGCGGCACGAGGACGCCGCGCTCGCCCGGCGTGCCCTGCTCCATGATGAACGGCTCGTCGTAGCGCGCCGAGCGGTAGTCGCGCAGCACGCCGCCGTCGCGGCGCAGCCTGGCGAGACGGGCGACCTTCTCTTGCGGCGTCTCCCTGGCGCTCATGCCGTCACCTCCTTGACGGCCGAGGCCAGCTTCTCGATGTCGGCCTGGTCGTAGTACTCGGTGACGCAGTAGAGCGCGCTCTGGCCGAGCTCGGGGAAGTCGGCCGAGAGGTCCTTGCCGCCGAAGATCTTGTGGCCGAGGAGCTTCTTGTTGACCTCGGCCACCGTCTTGCCCGTGCCGCCGAAGTCGACGACGAACTCCTTGAAGAAGCTCGGCGAGAGCTTGATCTCGCACGCCCGGCACCTCGCCGAGCAGCTTGGCCGCGTAGTGCGAGCGCGCGATGCAGGTCTCGCCGACCTCCCTGAGACCCTGCGGGCCCATGAGCGCCATGTAGACGGCGGCGGCGATGGTCCACAGGCCCGAGGCGGTGCCGACCCAGTCCTTGCCCTGGTCGCGCGCGCCGTAGCTCGTGCGATCGGCCATGGCCTCGCCGACGGCGTACTGGCCGGGGGTCTTGGTCTCCATCACGGTGTAGAGCTCGAGCGGGCACTCCTGGGCGAAGATGGGGTCGTCGTCGCGGAAGGCGATGAAGCCGGAGGTGCCGCCGCCGGCGTGCATGTGCATGCCGAGCGGCTGGATGTCGCCGCAGGCGATGTCGGCCCCGAGCGCGCCGGGCGGCGTGAGCACGCCGAGCGTGATGGGGTCGACGCCGGCGATCGCGAGGGCGCCATGCTCGTGGGCGAGCTTGACGATCTCGGCCCCCTGGGCCTCGATCGTCCCCAGGTAGCCCGGGCTCTCCCAGTACACGGCGGCGTAGCTCTCGTCGACCTTGGCCTTGAGGTCCTCGAGGTCGACCATGCCCGTCTCGCGGTCCCACTCGTAGAAGCGGACCTTGGTGCTGTTCGCCATCGCCTCCGGCTGGCACAGGGTACGGATCTCCATGAGACGCATCGGGCTGATGTGCGCCGGCACGAGCACCTTGTCGCGACCCGTGATGCGCCGAGCCATGCGGAACGAGCGCCCCGCGACGTCGCCCCAGTCGTAGATGGGGTTGGCCACCCCGTCGAAGTCGAGCAGCTCGCCGAGCATGCTGTTGAACTCGAAGCGCGTCAGGTACTTGCCGAGGTCCGAGTAGTCGCCGCCGCAGTAGGCGGACACGAACTCGGCGCGGTTGATGATCTCGTCGACGACCGAAGGCACGTGGTGCTGCCAGCAGCCGGCGCCACAGAAGTTGAGGAAGTCCACGCTGGACGTGTTCCTGTCGAGCAGCCCCTGGACGTGCTTGCGCAGTTCCCGCTCCGAGAGGATCGCCGGGGGGATGTCCAGGGTTCCCTTGAAGCGCAGTCGGTCGGGGATCTCGGCGTAGATCTCCTCCACGCTGCCCAGCCCCAGCTCGTCGAGCATGGCCTGCTTGACGGCCGGCACGGCGTTGGGGATGTACGGGTGGATGAAGGGCTTGTCTGCCATCAGCGCTCGGTATCTCCTTTCGCGGTCAAGGTGTGGAGGGGGACGAAGACGACGCCGAGGATCCCGGCGACGGGGACGACGAGGCGACGGCGACGGGGTGAGCGGCGGGACCGTCGTGATGCCGTAGCGGTCGAGCAGCCTCACGACAATGAGGCTCACGCGCCGCTGGAACTTGACCCGCCCCGGCTCGACGAGGTGCGCGTTGTCGACGAAGTCGCGACTCACGAGGCGCATCGTCGGGATCCAGTCGCGATAGGGCACGTCGTACTTGGCGGCGACGTTCGTGGCGTTGCGCGTCATGCGGACCCTGTACGCGTCCTGCAGATGCCCGACGACGGCCTTGTTCCAGGGCATGTTGAGGATGACCGGATGGAACCCGCGCTGTTTGCACAGCGAGACGAGCGCCGCGAGACGTCCGGCGTTGTACGAGAAGTTGGCGTTGAACTCCGGCCCCCGCTCGTCCAGCCACTTGTCGACCATCTCGCGCTTGCGGTAGTCCGCGGCGATGTGGTTGTACACGAAACGGTGCTGGGCGTAGGGCTTGATCACGCTGCCCTCGTCCTTGAGCACCATCTTGTCGATCGCCGCCTGGGTCGGCGGCTTCCAGCAGTACCGGCCCACGTTGATGCCGATGAGGACGATGGTCGGCACGTCCGGCAGCAGCCGGACCATCTCGATCTCGTGGTCGAAGCTCTGGTTCGAGGACCCGAGGTTGAACGCCCACACGCTGGGGCCGCCGAACTCCACGATCTGGCGGCGCCAGTTCAAGTCGTTGACTGTGCACTCACGGGTGGACGAGCCGCCCATGAGGTAGACGGTGGGCTTCTTCGGCCGGTTCACCTTGAGATAGCCCATCACCTGGCGAAGGTGGTGCCAGTCCTCCAGCGGGCTCATCAGCCCGCTCCTGACGGGGGCGGTCTCGGAGAACGCGGTGGCGGCGACGGCTTCGGGTGTCGCGGTCACCGCGTCCTTCGCGCTGCACCCGGCGGTAGCCGCGAGCAGCACGAGGGCGGCGAGGATCGGGAGCGTGCTCCCGACGACGCGCCGCCACGGCGCGCGGGCGAGGGCGCCGGTGCGGCGGTCAGCCATACCCGTACCCCGCCGAGGTGCCGAAGTCGATGGAGATGTTGGCGCCCGTGATCGGCGCCGCCGCCGGGGAGGCGAGGTAGAAGATGAGCTCGGCGACCTCCTCGGGGGTGATGAAGCGCGCCTTCTCCCCCTGTGGGTAACTCGTGAGAAGCCGCTTGAAGTAGCCCTCGGGGTCGCCGCCGCCGTACGTGTCGGCCTGGTACTGCAGCATGGGCGTCATGATGTCGGCCGGGCAGACGGCGTTGACGCGCACGAGGTCGGACGCGAGCTCCAGCGCGAGCGCCTTGGTGAACAGGCTCACGCCGCCCTTTGAGGCGGTGTAGATCGCCGTCTCCGGCGTACCCACGAGGCCGCAGTCCGAACTCAGGTTGACGATGCAACCCTGGGTCTTGCGCAGCTCGGGGATCGCCCTGCTGCAGCAGAAGAACGTGCCTTTGAGGTTGACGTCGACGACACGGTCCCAGTCGGCCTCGGTCATCGTCTCGCTGGGGCCCTCGACCCAGAGGCCGGCGGTGTTGACGAGCACGTCGATGCGGCCGGTCTCGTCCGCCGCCTCGCGCACGAGCGCCTCGACGTCGGCGATCACGCTGACGTCGCAGCTCACGCCGTGGACGGTCGTGAGCGCCGCCAGCTCGCCGGCGAGCTCCTCCAGCCGGACCGCGTTCACATCGGCGAGCACCAGCGTGGCGGCGGCGGTGGCGAAGCGCCGCGCAGCGGCCGTCCCCACGCCGCCGCCGGCGCCGGTGATCACGACCGTCCTGCCGGTCATCTCGTACGTCACGCGCACCACATCCCTCTCACCGCCGATCGGCTGCCACGCGAGAGGCGCGCGAGGCCGAACGGTGCTTCGCTCTGCGTTTGCCTGCCGTGGGCCGGCAGCGCCAGCCATTTTCGCATGGACCGGGCCGAGCCGACACCCGCGGCAGCGCTGCCGTCAGGCGAAGAGGGCGTCGACCTTGACCTCCTCTTCGGGAAAGAACGTCACGTACCCTACGGGCAGCTTGCCCTCGACCGCGGCGATCACCCGCCGGCAGCCCTCCTCGCCGAAGTCCCCGCAAAGCTCGATGAAGTGCGCGCTGCCGGCGGCGAGCGCCTCGGCGGCCACGGCGCAGGCCTGGTCGACGCTGTCGACGCCGACTGTGATGACATCGCCCTCAGGCGTGTCGATGACAGACCGGTGTCGCGCCGGGTCACACCCATCGGTGCGGAAGATGAACAGGAAGTCGATGCGGTCCATGGGTGCTCCTCCAACGGTGTCAGTAGTAGAGCTCGCTCGGCCCTTTGTACTCCTGGATCGTGTTGCCGCCGTCGACCACGATGAGCTGGCCGGTGACGTAGCTCGCGTCGTCGGAGCCGAGGAAGCAGATGACCTTCGCCACCTCCTCCGGCAACGCGGACCGGCCCAGAGGCGTGTTCGTGCCGCCTACGTCCTCGCCCTCGGCCGTGGACCCCGTCGCGATCCAGCCCGGGCCGACCGCGTTCGCGGTGATCCCGTGCTTGGCGATGTCGAGCGCCAGCCCGCGTGTCATGCCGAGCACGCCCGCCTTCGCCGCGCAGTAGGCCGCCTCGTCGGGGTTGGCGACGACCGGCCCGGTCACCGACGAGACGTTGACGATGCGGCCGTACTTCTGCTCGATCATGTGGGGCACGACGCAGCGCGTGACGTTGAACTGCGTCTTCAGGTTGATCGCGATGCCGAAGTCCCAGGCCTCCTCGGACAGGTCCTGGAAGGCGGTGAAGTCCTCCTCCTGGCCGAAGACCACCATGCCGGCGTTGTTCACGAGCACGTCGATGCGGCCGTAGCAGGTGAGGGCCTCGCCGACGGCTTGTCTGACCTCGGCCATCTTCGTCAGGTCGGCGGTGTGCGACGACACGGTGAAGCCATCGCCGCGCAGCCGCTCGGCGCAGTCGTGCACGGCCTCGGCGATGTCGACGATGGCGAGCATCGCGCCCTCCCGGGCGAAGACGCGCGCGGTCGCGAAGCCGATGCTGTCGGGCTTCGCGACCCCCGTGATGAGGACGACCTTGTCCTGGACCCTGCCCGTGCGCTCCATGCTCCGTGCTCCTCCCGTGCGGCTTGGCGGCGCGGCCGCATCGACGCCGGCCGCGTGGCGTCCATGGTATGCCGCCCCGCGGGTTTCGTCAGCCGCGCGGTCGTCCGCACGCGGCAGTGACGCCCTCCGCCTGAGCGTCACGCTCGCTGGCCCCAAGTCGCCAGGGATGTGGGAGGTTCTGTAAAGTTCACCGACATGACGGCCGATAGACGGAGGGTGGCGACCATCTCTCGCAGCGCGACGACCAAGGGACCGGACAGGGCGACCTGGCTCAGGGTGGCTGACGTCGCGCGCCTGCTCGGGATGAGCGCCAACACGGTCCGCCGCTGGACGGACGCCGGTCGCATCCCCGCGCACCGCAGCCCCGGCGGGCACCGGCGCTACCTGCTGGACGAGATCGTCGCCCTGGCCCCCGACGTCGAGCTTGTGCCGACCGTCGCCGCGGCGCCGGCCGCGGACGCCTTCGGCCCCGCGCGGCCGCCCGCTCCGTCGACAGCGTTGGAGAGCGCCGCCGAGCCGGCGCCCGACGGAGCCACCCTCGCACGGCTCACGACGGTCCTCGCCGACGCCCCCCACGACGTGCCTTCCCGCGCGGCCTCCGAGCTGCTCAGACTGACCGGAGCGGCGCGCTGCGAAGTCCTCACGATGAACCACGACCACTTCGACGTGCACGTCAGCCTCGACACAGGAGGCGAGGACGCGAGCCGCGAAGGCCTGCGCCTCCCCTTCGCCGAGTGGCGAACGCCGGCGGACGACCACGCGGACGGGCCGGTCGCCTTGCGGCGCGGCACCGCCTCCCGAGCAGAGGCGGCGCTCCTGAGGCAGCGAGGCTGCCACGCCCTGTTGTGGGCGCCGCTCGTCGTCCGCGGGACGAGCCTCGGCGCCCTCGAGGTGAGCGACACGCGCGACCGCGACCTGAGCGCCCACCTGCCGCTCGTCGACGCCGTGGCACGCTTCGTCGGTCACGCCCTCGACGTGCAGGCGACGACCACGGCGCTCGAGCGAGCGCGAGCGCACGATGCGCGAGCTCATCGCCCTCTCGCAGGAGGTCGCCCGCGCCGGCGACCTCCCCACCTTCGTCCAGACCGTCGCGGAGCGCGTGATGACCGCGGTCAACGCCGACTACGTGGACATCTGGCGGGTCAGGGACGGACAGCTCCGGGCGCTCGTCAGCATCAACCGCACCGGCGTCGAGGAGCAGTATGCAGGCAGCGTCATGGACCTCGGCAAGTACCCGATGAGCGCGCTCGCCTTCGCCGCCGGGCGAGCCCTTCGTCCTCTGTTCGCTGCGCGACGAGCGGCTCACCGCCGAGGAGGTCCGGCTCTACGAGATGTGGGGGTACCAGAGCTCACTGAGCGTGCCGATCGTCGTCGGCGGGGAGATGGTGGGGCTCATCGAGGTCTTCGACGACGCCGAGCGTGACTGGGGCCACGAGGTCGACTTCCTCACCAACGTCTGCCAGCACGTGGCCGGCATCTTCGCCAACACCGTGCTCCTCGACGAGGTGCAGCGGCGCGGCGCGTTCGAGCGCGAGCTCGTCGCTCTCGCCGAGTCGTTCTCGCGCGTCGCCGGCGCCCGCGACCTCGCGCTCAGGGCCGCCGACACGCTGCGCCGCGTCCTCGATGTCGAGGACTGCGACATCTGGCATCTCCAGGAAGGCCGCCTGCGCTGCCTCGTCAGCGTCGACCGTACCGGCGTCGACACTTCGGTCGAGGGCAAGCTCCTCGATCCGGAGCTCTTTCCCACCACGGTCGCGGCGCTGGAAAGCCGCGAGATGGCCGTCTTCGCCGACCTCGACGACCCCCGGCTGACGCCCGGGGAGATCCAGGACTGGGCCGAGTACGGCTTTCGCAGCGGCATCAGCCTGCCGCTGGTGGCGGGGGACGACGTGGTCGGCCTCATCGACATCTTCGACACTCGCGAGCGAGACTACGCCGAGGCCCGCGAGTTCCTGCTCAGTGCCGGCCGGATGGTCGCCGACGGGCTGCAGAACGCGCAGCTGCTGGTGAGCCTCCAGCAGAGCAACCGCGGCCTGCGCGAGCTTGTCGAGCTCGGCGACGTGATCGCCGACGCGGACGACCTGGGAGAGCTCGTGAGGACCGTCGCCGGCCGCCTGCGCGAGACCCTGCAGGCCGAGGATTGCGACATCTGGCGCATCGAGGAAGACCGACTGCGCTGTCTGGCGAGTATCGACAGCAACGGGTGGGACGAGGGCGAGATCGGCCTGACCCGGGAGCTCGCTGCGTACCCGGGCACGGTCGCCGCCCTCGAGCGCGACGAACCCATCGTGCTGGGCGACTTCGACCAGGGCGCTTCGGGGCTCGCCCCCGGCGAGCGCGCGCGCTACGACCGCTGGGGCTACCGCAGCATGGTCTCGCTGCCGCTCGTCCTCGACGGGCGCCCCGTCGGGCTGGTCGACATCTTCGACACGCGCCGCCGCGACTGGAGCGAGTGGCTCGACTTCATCCGTAACGTCGGTCGGCTTCTGGGCGGCGCCTTCGAGAAGGCGGTCCTGCTCGACCAGCTCGAGCGCGGCAACAGCGAGCTGCGCCTGCTCGTGCAGTCGGGCCTCGACTTCGGCGCCACCCTGGATCACGACGCGGTGATCGACACTGTCGCCCAGCGCATCCGCGAGATCTCGAGCGCTGACAGGTGCGACGTCTGCGCCCTCGACGGGGCCGAGGTCGAGATCCTCACGTCCGTCACCGCCGGGGAGGACCGTGAAGCCCAGGGTCTGCGCTACAAGATCGCCGACTTCCCGACGTTCGCTGGAGGCCTTCGCCTCGCGTGCTCCGGTCATCGTGATGGATATTCGCACCGACCCCCGCGCGACCGCAAACGACCTCGCCGACAGCGAGGAGTGGGACTACAGGGCGACGGTTGACGTCCCGCTGATCGTCCAGGGCGAAGTCATCGGCTTCGTGTCGCTGTACGCCCGGGAGCCGCGCGAGTTCCCCCAGATGGACGCGATCGTCGGGCTGGCGCAGATCGCCGCGCAGGCGATCGCCAACGCGCGGCTGTACCGCCAGCTCGACGACAACGTGCGTCGCCTGGGCCTGCTCACCGAGTCCGGCCTGGAACTGACATCGACGCTGAAGCTCGAGGACGTGCTCACCCGCTTCGCCTGGCGCCTCTGTCAGTCGGTGGATGTGCCGGAGTGTGAGATCAGCGTGGTCGAAGGCGACGATCTGGTGTCCGTGATGAGCCTCAGCGAAGGGATCGTCGACAGGGAGTGGATCGGCTTCCGCCTGCCGCTGCGCGAAGCCGGCGTCAGCCGCGAGGTCGTGCGCACCAAGCGCCCCACCGTCGTGCGCTCGCTCGCGGACCCTCGCATCACCGACTACGTGCGCGACCTCGACCGGGGCAATGGGGTCGCGCCTGACGACACCGGCAGGTGCTGGGTCACGCTGCCGCTGATCGCCGGCGACGCGGTGGTCGGTATCGTGGAGCTCGTGGAGACGCGCGGCCCGCGCGAGTTCACCGCCGACGAGATCGAGACGGCGGCGGCGCTCTGTCACGCCGCCGCCATGGCGATCACGAACGCGCGCCTCTTCGCCCGGGAGCAGGAGGCGCACCGCGAGACGAACATCCTCAACGAGATCGCGCGCGGCACGGCGGCGACCCTCGAGGTCGAGGACATCGCCGCGGCGGCCGCGCACCAGCTCTCCCAGCTCGTCGACTTCGACGGCTTCGCCCTCCTGCTTCTCACCGACGGTCGCGTCACCAAGCTCGTCACCGACGACGGCGACGCCTCACTGCTCGACGTCCACGACTTCGCCGATATCGACCCTGCCCTGACCCGGAGGCTGTTCGGCGAGGGCATCCTCAGGCTGCGCATCCCGGAGGAGAGCCCGATGGCGCCCGACCATCCGGCGCTCGCCGGCCTGCGCGAGATGGTCGTCATCGCGCTCAGGTCCGAGAGCGCCCTGGAGGGCGCGCTGGCCCTGGTCAGCCGTCGCGACGGCGCCTTCGCCGACCTCAACCACGGGCTGCTCAGCCGGGTCGCCACGCAGCTCACCCTCGCCGTCACCAACGCCCGCCTCTACGGCGAGATCAAGGAGATGCACCTCGGCAACCTCAAAGCGCTCTCGTCGGCACTCAACGCCAAGGACTACTACACGCTCGGCCACGCGGCCCGCGTCGCCGCCTACATGGTCATGCTTGGTCAGGAGCTCGGCTGGCCCGAGGAGCTCATGGAGTCGGTCGAGGAGGCCGCCTACCTCCACGACATCGGCAAGATCAGCATCTCCGACCGCGTGCTCCTCAAGCCGGGACGCCTGAACGCCCCCGAGTGGGACCAGATGCGCCAGCACCCGGTCTTCAGCGCCGACATCATCCGGCCCCTCTTCCCCCAGGACCTCGTGCTCGCCGTGCGCCACCACCACGAGCACTTCGGCGGCGGCGGGTACCCCGACGGCCTCGCGGGCGAGCACATCCCGTTGCTCGCTCGCGCGATGGCCGTCGTCGACGCCTATGACGCGATGTCGTGCCGGCGGCCCTACAAGGCCGCGCTCGCCTACCCGGACTGCCTCGCCGAGCTCGCACGCTGTCGCGGCACGCAGTTCGACCCCGCCATGGTCGACGCCTTCCACCGCGTCCTCGAGCGCGTCTTCGAACGGCGCAGCCTCGCGAACCGGATCGCCGGCCTCGCCGCCGACCGAATCCCCGGGGAGTGGCACGCCGCGCTTCAGAGCCGGGAGGACGAGGAACGTCCGGAGTACCAGCGCATCGCCGCGGTCCTCCGCGAGGTGCGCGACGCCAACCCGCCGACGCGCTTCCTCACCACCCACTGCAGGCTCGACAAGCGCTACGTCATCGGCGTCGACCCGGAGGAGGACGAAGCTGAACGCTCGCACTTCGGCGACGAGATCTTCGCCGACGACGAGCTGCCGAGGATCCTCGAGGACCACATCCCCGACGTCAACGTCCTCTTCGCCGACGAGTTCGGCGTGTGGGTCACCGGGCTGGCCCCCATCCACGATGCCCAGGGCGGCGTGATCGCGGCCGTGGCCGCCGACCTGCCGGCCATCGAAGGCGCGGCCGGCGAGGCGCTCGGCGCCGACGCCCGGCAGTCGTTCGCCTCGATGTTGCAGACCGCCGCCGTGCGCATGAGCCGGGCCGAGATCGACGCGATCACCGACGCCCTGACCGGCCTGTACAACCACCGCTATCTGCACGAGCGCCTGAGCGAGGAGCTCGCGCGTTCGCGCGATCAGGAGCAGCCGCTCTCAGTCCTCTTCTGCGACCTCGACCTCTTCAAGCAGTACAACGACCACAACGGCCACAGCGCCGGCGACGCGGCGTTGCGCGAGGTGGCGCACATCATCGAGCAGTCGGTGCGCAGTATCGACATCGCCGCGCGCTACGGCGGCGAGGAGTTCGTCCTCGTCCTGGTCGAGACGGGGCGCGCCGATGCGCTCGCCGTGGCGGAGCGCATCAGGGCGCGCCTCGAGCAGGAGGATCTCGACGCCGGGGGCGAGCCGCTCACCCTGAGCATCGGCGTCGCCAGCTTCCCCGACGACGCCACGCGCCGTGAGGAGCTGCTCGACAAGGCGGACTGGGCGATGTACCTCGCCAAGCGGCAGGGGCGCAACCGCGTCGTGCCGTTCGCCGGCGGGGAATGACGCCCCGCCCGAGCACGCCTACCGGCGGCTCGCCGGCCCCCGGCCCGCGATCTTGGCGGAGGCTGGCGCCGCCGACCCGCTGACGGTGCAGGTCTTCGCCTCCGTGTTGTCCACGGTCGCCGTCTCACCGGCGACGGGGCCGGCGCTCGCGGTGACCGTCCACATCCCCGCCGACGAATAGGTCAGCGCGCCGGGGTAGTAGACCGTGGTGCTCGCTCCCGCGGCCAGCGTGATGCTGCGCGTGTCGAGCGTGCTCGTGCCCCCGCCGGGAGCCGTGGCCGTCAGGGTCGCGGTGAACGTCTCGCCGACGGTGCCCACGTTGGCGTAGACGGCGTAGTAACTGCCGAGGCCGCCGAGCGTGACGTCAGCCCTGCGCGGATAGCGCGCGATCCCGAAGACCGCCACGTCGTGCACGGGCGCGACGACCGTGATGCTGTAGACCTTGAACCCGACGATGCCGTCGGCGGTGTCCGGGCCGTCGACCATGAACACCTTGTAGTAGTAGGTGCCCGGCGTCGCGGGCGCCGTCATGTTCACGGTGTACGTCTGCGTCGTACCGGTGTTGCCGCCATAGACCCCAGTCGACGTCCCGGTAGCTCCGGCGGCCGTGGAATTGGCGACCCAATAGCCGGTGTTGAAGCCGGACCGTTCGGGTTCTCGGAGATCGCGCTCGCGACGGTGTAGACGGCCCCCGAGGCGACGGTCGCCGCGCTTGGCGTCGCGGTCACGGTGGCGGCATAGCTGCCGTCGCCGTGACATTGTGCGCAGTCCTTCTGCTGGTTCGGTCTGGCGTCGGCCGGCTTGGCCTTGAATGACGCCGCATCACCGACGGTGGCCGCAAGTACGGCCAGCGTCGCAAACACGAGGGCTTTCATCTTCACGGGCGGGATCTCCTCTCGATGCGGGGGCACTGTTGTGAGCGTAAGAACCAACTATCGGCAGAAGTCGCGCAGGTTATCACGGGTCGGCGGATGATGCACGTCGCCAGCGTTGGCAACGGACTAGGGTGTGCGGGGGAATCGACGGGACGACGTGCCGGGTGCGTGGCGGCGCCGGTCCGGGCTCAGCGGCGGCGGCGGGCCGACGCGGACGTCTCCCTGGCGGCGCGTGAGGCCCTCGCGGTCGAACAGCTCGAGCAGCGCCTGAGCGTTGCGGCGGCCGCAGCCGAGCAGGTCGCGGAAGCCGGCGAGGCTGACCTGGCCGTCCGCGGCGAGCGCGGCCTCGAGGCGCTCGCGAGCCGCGGTCGACCGCCTCGGCCGCGAACCACAGGTCCTTGTCGACGCGGACGAGGTCGCCGCGACGGGCGAGCGTCTCGAGCAGGCGGGCGAGGTCCTTGGCGGGCATCCCCGTGTCTCTCGGCGAGCGTGGCCAGCGTCGGCGGCGCGAACGGTTCGGCCTCGAGGCGACCGCGCAGGTCGCCGGCGGCCTCCTCCAGGGCGGGCGTGAGCACGCCGGGGGAGCCGGCCGGGGCGTAGCCGCCTTCGGCGGCCAGCATCCGGCCGGCCGCGACCAGACCGTCGAGCAGCGTCGTCGCGACGTCTGGCGAGAGACCCGGGACCGCCGCGACCAGCTCCGCCACGGCGCTGAACGGTCTCTCGGGCCGCGAGGCCGCGCCGACGGCGGCCGCGGCGGTCAGCGCTTCTCGAGCGCGGTCGAGCATGCCGGCGGCGAACCAGCGTTCGCCCTCGCCGCCGGTCAGCGACTCGGCTCGGCCCGCAGCCACGAGCGCGCCGAGGGCGTCGCGCGCCACCGCCCGGTCGATGCCCGCGCCGCCCGCCGCATCCGCGGCCACGCCGGTCTGCCCGCTCTCGTCGACGAGCACAGCAAGCGCCGCCGCGACCTCCCCGGCGGCGAGGGCGCGAAGATACGCGCCGTGAGCGTCGCCCCCGCGCCATCGCCGCACCCCGGCGTCGAGGATGCGGCCGCCGCCCACGGTCGCCACCGGCGAGAGGGCGCGGAGGATGAAGCGATCGTCAGGCTCGACGGCGGCATCGCCGTCGAGCCGCACGACCGCCGCCGCCTCCGCGCCCGGAACGATCTCTCTGCCCTTCCAGCGGCGTCAGCCGGGCGACGAACTGCGCCGTCCCGTGATGGACGCGCACGCGTGCGTCCGCGCGCAGCGGCCGCGCGCCCGGCAGCAGCCGGACCCAGGCGTCGAAGCGCCGTGTCACCCTCGTCGGCGCGCCCGCGCCCACGAGCCACTGGCCGCGGGCGACGGCCTCGCGCTCCACGCCACGCAGGTTCACGCCGGCGCGCCCGCCGGCGGCGGCTTCCGTCCCTTGGTCGTGCACCTGGACGCTGCGCACGGTCGCCCGCGCTCCTCCCGGCTCGATCCGGACCTCGTCGCCGGCGCGCAGCGTCCCTCGCCACAGCGTCCCGGTCACCACGGTGCCGATGCCCTTGAGCGGAAAGACGCGGTCGATCGGCAGACGCGCCGCGCCTTCGCGGCGCGCGCGCTGCACGCGGCCCGCGACCGACTCGAGGGCATCGAGGAGGTCGGGGATGCCGCGGCCGTCGCGCGCGCTCACGGTCACGACTGGAGCATCGCGATATGGCGTCCCGGCGAGGAAGGCCTCGGTGTCGGCGCGCACCAGCTCGAGCAGCTCGTCGTCGACGAGGTCGGCTTTGGTCAGCGCGACGATCCCCTCGGTGACCCCGAGCAGCTCGATGACCGCAAGATGCTCCGCCGTCTGCGGCATGACACCGTCGTCGGCGGCGACGACGAGCAGGAAGAGGTCGATGCCGGTCGCCCCGGCCACCATCGTGCGCACGAAGCGCTCGTGCCCGGGCACGTCCACGACGCTGAGGCGGCGACCGCTGGGAAGGTCGAGCTCGGCGTAGCCCAGTTCGATCGAGATCCCCCGCTCGCGCTCCTCGCGCAGGCGGTCGGTGTTCTTGCCCGTCAGCAGGGTGACCAGGGCGGTCTTGCCGTGGTCGATGTGACCGGCCGTGCCGACGGTCAGGTTCGGGCCTCCCCGCGCGAGGTCGGTCCCGTCAGGCGCAGAAGAGGTTCCCTCGGCCGCCGCCACGGGGTCGCCTCAGGCCGACTCGAGGTCCGCGACCTCGCCGCGCAGCGCGGCCGCCACGACGGCGATCAGGTCGGCGACCTCAGTCTCGCGGATCGTGCGCGCGTCCAGCAGCAACCGGCCCTCGTGCACGCGACCGACCACGGCGGGCCTCGCGGCGCGCAGACGCGCCGCCAGACCGTCGGCGTCGTCGTCCGCCGGCGTGACCGCCACGGCGACACTCGCGACCTCGGTGATCGGCAGGGCGCCGGCGCCGGCGCGGGCGACGCTGTCGACGACGACGGCGTCGCCGGGGCCCGGCGCGGACGCCGCGAGCGCGGCGCGCAGCACGTCGGCTCGCGCCCGCACCGCGTCGAGCGGCTCGGCCAGCGCGGCGAGCGTCGGGATGCGCTCGACGGCGCGCTCCGGCGTCAGGTACAGCCGCAGCACCGCGTCGAGCGCCGCCAGATCGAGCTTGTCGACGCGCACGGCCCGCGCCAGCGGGTGTCGCCGCATGGCCTCGATCGCCTTCGCCTTGCCGACGGCGATGCCGGCCTGCGGACCGCCGAGCATCTTGTCGCCGCTGAAGGTCACGACGTCGGCGCCGACGGCCACGCTGTCACGCGCCGACGGCTCGTCGGCGAAGAGCTCGAGGTCCGCGAGGGCGCCGCTGCCGAGATTGTCGACCAGCGCCCCCTTGTGTGCGGTCGCGAACTCGGCGAGCTCGGCGAGCGACGGCTCGGCGGTGAACCCGACGATGCGGTAGTTGCTCGTGTGCACGCGCAGCACGGCCTTCGCCTTCTTGCTCCAGGCGCGCTCGAAGTCGCGCAGGTACGTCCGGTTCGTGGTGCCGACCTCGACGAGACGGGCGCCGCTCTCGCGCAGGATGTCGGGGATGCGGAAAGCCGTCGCCGATCTCGACGAGCTGGCCGCGGGCGACGAGCACGTCGCCGCCGCGCGCCAGCGCGGCGAGGGCGAGCAGCACCGCGGCGGCGTTGTTGTTCACGACCAGCGCGTCCTCGGCGCCGGTGAGCGTGCAGAGGACGTCGTGGACGTGGTCCTGGCGCGAGGCGCGCTCCCCGCGCTGGAGGCTGAACTCGAGGTCGGAGTAGCCGGACGCGGCACGGACGAGCGCCGATACGGCTTCATCGGGCAGGACCGCGCGCCCCAGGTTGGTGTGCACGACGATGCCGCTGGCGTTGATCACGCGGCGCAGCGACGGGGCGGCGGCGAGGGCAAGGATCCGCTCGACCCAGGGAACGAGGTCGGCCGCGACGAGCGTCTCGGCGCCGGCCGGCGGCGCGCCGTCGAGGATGTCGCGCCGCAGGCGCTCGATGACGGCGCGTGCGGCGTCGACGACGAGGTCGCGCCGGTACAGCTCGAGCAGCCGCTGGACGCCCGGCTCGCGCAGCACCTCGTCGACGGCGGCGAGTCCGCGCAGGCGCTCCTGCCGCGCGTCGGCGTCGTCCTGCCGCGTCGTTCTGCCGCGCCCGTCATCGGCTTGTCCGCCTGCCACGCTCATCGGCGCAAGCTTACCGCGCCCCGCGGGTCCCGGGGGAAGCGACCACATGCGGGTTGTGCAGTCTAGGCGAGCGCGATGGAGCCGGCGGGGCCGTCGCCGACCTCGCCGATCGTCCAGCCCGTCGCGCCGGCCTCTTCCAGCTCCGCGAGCAGCCAGGCCAGCTTCTCGCGAGCGACGGCGATGAGGAGGCCGCCCGAGGTCTGCGGGTCGAACAGCGCCATGACCCGGGGCTCGAGCTCGGGTGCGACGTCCGAGGCCGGCCCGCCGGCCGCGCCGCCCAGCGCCGCGGCGCTCAGCGTGGCGCCGCAGCGCGGCAGCACGTAGTCGCGGTTGGCGCGCAGGCCGCCGGCGTAGACCGAGCGCGCGATGAGCTCGAGGACGCCGTCGTGGACGGGCACGTCCTCGAGCCGCAGGCGCGCGCTCACGCCGCTCGCGTCGAGCATCTCGCCGAGGTGTCCGGCGAGGCCGAAGCCGCTGACGTCCGTGCAAGCGTGCGCGCCGACCTTCTTCATCGCGGCGGCGGCCGACGCGTTCAGCGCCGCCGCCTCCTCGGCCGCCGGCCGCATCGCGTCCTCGCCGATCACACCGTCTTTCAGGGCGCTCGCGAGTACGCCGATGCCCAGCCTCTTCGTCAGCACCAGGCCGTCGCCGAGCCTGGCGCCGGCGTTGTACACGATCTCGGACGGCTTCGCCACGCCGGTCACGGCGAGCCCGTACTTGGGTTCCTTGTCCTCGATCGAGTGGCCGCCGGCCATCTCGGCGCCTGACTCCTGCGACCTTGTCGATTCCCCCGCGCAGCACCTCGGCGAGCACGTCGGCGCCGAGCTCCGGCGGCCACGCGACGAGGTTCATCGCCGTCAGCGGCCGGGCGCCCATGGCGTAGACGTCCGACAGCGCGTTCGCCGCGGCGATCGCGCCGAACGTGTACGGGTCGTCGACGATGGGCGTGAAGAAGTCCACCGTCTGTACGAGGCAGAGGTCGTCGGCCACCTGCGTCACGGCGGCGTCGTCCCTCGTCTCGAGGAGACGCGCGAACTCGCCGCTGGCGGTGGGAAGCTTGTCGAAGACGGCCTGCAGGTCGCACGGACCCATCTTGGCCGCTCAACCGCTCTTCGTCGCGTACTGCGTCATGCGGATCTTGTCGGTCATGGCCCAAGCTTACCGCAGGCGATGCCCGCCGGGATGGTAAGCTCGCGACACGGTGGACGAAGCGCCTGGGCAGACCCCAGCACAGCCGCGGACGGCCCGGCCGGACCGCGCGGCCCGGCGGCGCCAGCTTCGCCGGCGCCGCGTCGCCGCGCTCCTCGCCCTGATCGCCCTCGTCGTCCTCCTCGCCCTGATGCTGCGCTCGTGCGGGGGCTGTGGTTGCGGCCTGCCGAGCGTGAGCGGGTGCGGCGGTGGCGACGGCGAGGACGGCGGCGCAGCCGCCGCGCCGCCGTCGCCCATCCTCACCGGAGGCCCGTCCCCCACGCCGGTCGCGAACGACGGCGACGGCATCAAGGTCGCGAGCTTCCTCGGCGGCCTGCGCCGCGACTTCTACGGCCTCGGCGCCCCGCGCCGCCTCGATCTCCTGTGGTACGCGCGCGTCGGCAGCGGCTGGACCTCGGGCAAGTACCCCAAGGACCCGCCGTCGGAGTGGGCCGGCATGGGCTGGACCGGACAGCCGGCCGTCGTGCGCGACGGCGGTCGCGACCTACTTGCTGTTCGGCGGCTACGACCACAGCCTGCACAAGCTCGACGCCGAGAGCGGCGACGTCGTCTGGGAGGCGCCGTTCGACGACATCGTCAAGAGCAGCCCGACGGTCATCGAGGACCCGGAGCCGGAGAGCGAGGACGAGCGCTACGTCGTCCTCGCCGGATCCCGCCGGGGCTACCCGCTCGACCTCGACGACCCGGACGTGGCGCCCTATCGCGCCTTCAGCTTCAAGACAGGTAAGGAGCTCTGGCGCCTGCCCGAGCCCCAGACTCGCTGCTACAGCCGCGACTGCGACGCGAGCGGCCTCTTCTACGACGGCAAGGTGTACATCGGCCTCGAGAGCGGCTGGTTCGTGAAGCTGGACCCGTTCCGCACCGAGGCCTGGGGCGAGCACCGCACGCCGGTCGTCGAGGCGCGGCGGCTGCTGCTCGGAACGAGCGCCGACCGCCGCGCCCACAAGCAGAACCTCGTCCTCGAAGCCTCGCCCACGCTCGTCGGTCAGACGATCTTCGTCAGCTCGGGCGCAGGACACGTCTACGGCCTGCGCCCGAGCGACCTTGCCGTCGTCTGGGACTTCCCCATCGGCTCGGACCTCGACGGCACGCCCGTCCCGACCATCGACAACAAGCTGCTCGTGAGCGTAGAGAAGCAGTACATCAAGGGCCACGGCGGCGTGTATCTGCTCGACCCATCGAAGCCCCCGGAGGACGCCGCGGTCTGGTACCTGCCGACGGGCGACCGCGACCTCTCCGAGTGGGAGGGCGGCGTCCTCGGCTCGGTCGCGGTCAACGACAGCTCGAACCGCGACGGCAGCCGTCCGGCGCTCGCCGCCGTCGTCGCCATCGATGGCTACCTGTACGTCTTCTCGCAGGACACGCTCGCCAAAGGCCGTGTCAAAGGACCGAACCTCGAGAAGCGCCTGCGCACACCGGTCGTCGTCGCCAAGGTCTGGATGAACGGCGGGATCGCGACGCCGATCATCGTCGGCGACCGCCTCGTCGCCGCCGGCTACGACCGGATGGTCCACCTCTACAAGCTGACGTACGCCAAGGCAGCAGAAGGTGACCCGGGCGCCCTGCCGAGCGCCGATGGGAACTGGTGGACCGTCCGTGTGACCGAGACGGCGTCGTTCGGCGCCGCCGGCGACTTCGAGGCGACGCCCGTCGTCTGGGACGGCCGCGTCTATGTCGGCTCGCGCGACGGCAACCTGTACTGCCTCGGCGACCGGTAGCCGCTCCGCCGGCCGCGCGCCATCCCTGTTTTCGTCCCGCTCCCGGCGGGCATGTCTGCCCCGACGTCACGCGCGATGCCGAGACGATCGCGGACCGACTCATCTCATCAAGGAGGCACAGCAATGGCCGACGCACAACGCCGCGCACGCGCGATCTGGGAAGGGAGCCTCGCCCAAGGAACGGGGACCGTCACGCTCGAGAGCAGCGGCCTCGCCGCCGACCTACCCGCGACGTGGGCCTCGCGGACGGCGCGCTCGGAGGGCAAGACGAGCCCGGAGGAGCTGATCGCCGCGGCACACGCCACGTGCTACTCGATGGCGCTCTCGGGCATCCTGGGCAAAGCGGGCACGCCGCCGGCGAGGCTCGAGACCGGCGCCGTCTGCACGTTCGCCCAGGTCGAGGGCGGGTTCAAGATCGCCTCCGTCGAGCTGAGCGTGAAGGGCACGGTGCCAGGCATCGACGCCGCTGCGTTCGCCGCAGCCGCCGAGCAGGCCAAGGACGGCTGCCCCGTATCGCAGGCGCTCAAGGGCAACGTCGCAGTCAGCGTGACGGCCACGATGGCCTGAGCGGCGGACTACAGCCCCAACAACGCCGGCAGCTCGGCAAGACCGCGGATCGTCGGCAAAGGCACGTCGTGGCGGCCGGCGCGGTCGAGCAGGACGGCGCCCATGCCGCAGGCGAGGGCGCCCCTCACGTCGTCCTCGACGCTGTCGCCCACCATGACGGCCTCTCCCGCCGCGACGCCCGCGCGTTCGAGCGCCACGCCGAAAATCGCCGGGGACGGCTTGGCGAGGCCGATCTCGACGCTCGCGACCGCGACCTCGATGTACTCGGCGAGCGCGAACGCGGCGACGATCTCGTCGAGGTCGCGGCTCGTGTTGGAGACGAGACCCATCCTGATCCCGGCGCCGCGCAGGAGCTCGAGGCACGGGAGCACGTCGTCGTACAGAGCGAAGTTCTCGACCCGCACCCACTCGGCGACGATCGCGTCCGCGCAGGCACGCACCGCGCTCGGGGGACCACCGCCCAGGGCGTCGATCACCGTGTCGGCGATCGCGAGGTAGGCGCCGCCGTCATGGACCGCGCCCAGTTCCTCGCGACGACGCCTCACCATCGCGTAGGCGGCGCGTTCGGCCTCGCGCCAGCGCCCCACGTCGAGCTTCAGGCCGTAGCGCTCGCCGATGGCGCGGTATCCATCGGGGCCGAACATCTCGCCAGGCTCGAGCACCGTGTAGTCGACGTCGAAGAGAACGAGCTTGGGGGTCGCGAGCGTCATGTCGGCTCCTCCCGGCGCGCGCCGCGCACGGCCCGACGCTCGCCCGCGCCGGCCGAGAGTACCTCGGCCGCGTGGTAGGACGAGCGGACGAAGGGGCCGGCCACGACGCGCAGCCCGCGCCGCGCGCCCTCTTCCTCGAGAGCGGCGAACTCCTCCGGCGCCACGTAGCGCGCGACCGGCGCGCAGTCCGCGCGCGGCTGCAGGTACTGACCGATGGTGACCACGTCGGCGCCGGCCGCCGCGCAGCCCTCGAGGACGGTCACGACCTCCTCGACGGACTCGCCGAGACCGACCATGAGACCCGTCTTGACGAGCGGCCGCGGCTGCGCGCGGGCTGCGCGCCGGAGCAGCTCAAGCGAGCGCTCGTACGCCGCCCGCGGGCGCACCTCGGGGTACAGCCGCGGCACCGTCTCGAGGTTGTGGCCGAGGACGTCGGGACGCGCGGCGAGGACGCAGTCGAGCGCCGCGCGGTCGCCGCCGAAGTCGGGGACGAGGACCTCGACCGTCGCCTCGGGGAGAGCCACGCGCAGGGCGCCGATCGTGGCGGCGAACTGCGCGGCGCCACCGTCCTCGAGGTCGTCGCGCGTCACGCTGGTGACGACGACGTGCGCGAGGCCGAGCCGGGCGGCGGCCTTCGCCAGACGCGCCGGCTCGCCGGGGTCGGGCGCGCAGAGGCCGGCCGGCGAAGCCGGGCCGGCGTCCGCGATGCTCGACGGCGCAGAAGGCGCAGTCGCGCGTGCAGACGTCGCCGAGAATGAGGAAGGTCGCCGTCCCCGCCGAGAAGCACTCGCCCCTGTTCGGGCAGCGCGCCTCGTCGCAGACGGTGTGCAGACGCAGGTCGTCGAGCACGCCGGCGGTGGCGCGGAACGCGCCGGCCGCCGGCGCCTTGACCTTGAGCCAGGCCGGCTTGCGGGCGGCCGCCGCGGCTCGCGATGCGGGCACGTCGGCCATGGGTCAGAGGCTGTGCATGCCGCGGCCGAGTCCGCCGAGGGCGGCCTCGCCGACGGCCTCCGCGAGCGTCGGGTGGGCGTGGATCGTGGCGGCGACATCGGCGAGCGTCAGCCCGGCCCGCGCCGCGAGCGCGAGCTCGTGCACGAGCTCGGTCACGCGCGGGCCGACGAGCGAGGCGCCCAGCACGCGTCCGCCCCCGGGCTCGCAGACGACGCGCACGTAGCCGTCGTTCTCGCCCTCGATGACGGCCTTGGAGTTGCCGTTGAAGCGCACGTGAGCCACGTCGACCGCGCGCCCCTCGGCGGCGGCGCGGTCCTCGGTGAGGCCGAAGCTCGCCACCTCCGGCGAGCTGAAGACGCAGTTCGGGACGACGGCGCGGTCGACGGTCAGCCGGCCGCCGGTGACGGCGTTCTCCGCCGCGATCGCGCCCTCGTGGTAGGCCCAGTGCGCGAGCAGCGGCGGCCCGGCGACGTCGCCGGCGGCGAACACGCCGTCGAGCGCCGTGCGCAGGGTCTCGTCGACGACGACGAAGCCGCGCTCGTCGATCTCGACGCCGGCCTCCTCGAAGCCCATGCCGCGGCTCACGGGGCGGCGGCCGACGCTCACCAGCGCGATGTCGGCCGCGACCTCGCGCCCGTCGGCGAGGCGCAGGACAAGGCCGTCCGGCGCCGCCGAGACGGCCTCGACGGCGGTCTTGAGGACCACCTCGATCCCGGCCTTCTTGAACGCCTGCTGCAGCGTCCGTCCGGTGCGCTTGTCCTCGCCGGGGAGCAGCTGGTCGAGCATCTCCACGACGGTGACCTTGCTTCCCAGTCTGGCGAACACCGAGGCGAACTCGCAGCCGATCACGCCGCCGCCGACGATCGCCAGGCGAGCGGGGACATGGTCGATGGCGAGAAGCTCGTCGCTCGTCATCACGCGCGGGTCCGTCCAGTCGAAGACGGGCAGGCGGACCGGCTCCGAGCCGCTCGCAAGGATCACGGCGTCGCCCTCGAGCGCGCGCCCGTCGTCCAGGGTCAGACGGCCGGGGCCGGCGAGCCCAGCCCGCCCGGCCACGACCTCGACCTTGCGCGCCTTGAGCAGCTGCGCCACGCCGTCGCGCAGCTGCACGGTCGCGCGCTCCTTGCGCGCCATGAAGGCGCCGAAGTCGAGACCGACCTCGCCGGTCAGGACGCCGAACTCGGCAGCGCCGCGCGCGTGATGAAGACGCTCGGCGCCGGCGACCATCGCCTTGGTCGGGATGCAGCCGCGGTTGAGACACGTGCCGCCGATCTCGCGCGCCTCGACGACGGTGACGTCGGCGCCGAGCTGCGCGGCGCGCAGGGCGGCGACGTAGCCGGCCGGCCCGCCGCCGAGCACCAGGATCCTGGTCATGCCTCGTTCCCTTCCTCGGATGACATCACCTCGGCGCCGTCCGCCGCGTCACGCAGCCGTGCCCCACGCTGCAGCAGTCTGACCCCCGCGTCAAGGCGCGCCAGCGCCCGGCGCCAGACCATGTCGGCGTCCACGATCAGACCGGCGCCGGCCAGTCCCTCGCCCTGCCACGGCTCGCCGAGCAGCGTCTCCGCGACGTGGACGAGCTCGTCCGGCGGCCGCCGCTCGAGCACGGACCCGTGCACGAGCACCCGGCCGCCTCTCCGCGCCTGGGCGATCGCGGCGATCTTCTCGCCTCGGGCGAAGAGGTCGTGGCGCAGCGCCGTGGCGAAGCAGAGCGCCGAGCGCTGGTAGGCCGCCTCGCGGCCACCGTCCAGGCGCACGCCGAGCTCCTCGAACGCAGCGGCGAGCGAGCGCGACACCAGGTCGTACGGCGCGGCCGTCGCCGCGAGGGCCCGATGGTCGGCGCCGAGCGACCCTCCGGGAAAGACCACGGCGAACGACCACTCGAACTCCTCGCCGTGCAGGACCGCCCTCCCCCCGGTTGGCCGGCGCACGACCTCGAACGGAAGCCCGGGCACGGCGTCCAGCTTCTGGAACTTGCCGAGGGAGAGCGCCGGCGGCGCCCAGACGTAGCGGCGCGCGACGACGGCCTCGGCGTCGCCGAGCAGGCCGTCGTCGAGCGCCATCTGCGCGCCGCCGCCGGCGCGGAAGAACGGCAGGACCTTGATGAAGCTCACGGGCGCCCCGCGGCGGCGCTCACGCGCCGCCGGCCTCGTCCTCCCGCCGCGTCCTCCGCGAACCGCTGCCGCAGCAAGGGCCGGCGGGCGGCTTCGGCTTCGTCGAGCCGCCGCACCGGCATCCGCGTCGGCGCCTCGCGCAGCAGATCGGGGTCGGTCCTCGCCTCCTGCACGATCGCCCTGAAGGCGGCGACGAGGTGGTCGAGCGACTCCTTCGACTCGGTCTCGGTCGGTTCGATCATCAGCGCCTCGTCGACGATCTGCGGAAAGTACGTCGTCGGCGGGTGCAGGCCGTAGTCGAGCAGCCGCTTGGCGACGTCCAGGGCGCGCACGCCGTGCTCCTTGAGCGGCGTCGCCGAGGCGACGAACTCGTGCATGCAGCGCCGTTCGTAGGGGACCGCGAAGAGGTCGCGCACGCCCTCGAGGACGTAGTTGGCGTTGAGGACCGCCATGTCGCTCACCCGGCGCAGCCCGTCGGGCCCCAGGGCGCGGATGTACGTGTAGGCGCGAACCAGCACGCCGACGTTGCCGACGAAGGTGCGCACGCGGCCGATGGACTGCGGCCGGTCGTAGTCGAGGAAGAACGACCCGTCCTCGCGCCGTTCGACGAGCGGGACCGGCAGGAAGGGCGCGAGGCTGTCGCGCACGACGATCGGTCCGGCTCCGGGGCCGCCGCCGCCGTGCGGGGTCGAGAACGTCTTGTGCGTGTTGAAGTGGACGACGTCGAAGCCCATGTCGCCCGGGCGCGAGACGCCCAGCACGGCGTTCGAGTTGGCGCCGTCGTAGTAGAGCAGGCCGCCCGCCTCGTGCACGAGGCGGGCGATCTCGACGATGTTCTCGTCGAAGACGCCCAGGGTGTTGGGGTTGGTGAGCATGAGCGCGGCCACGTCGGCGTCGAGCAGGCCGCGCAGCTCCTCGAGGTCGACCCCGCCGCGCGCGTCGCTGTGCACGGTGACGGGCTCGTAGCCGGCCATGACGACCGAGGCCGGGTTCGTGCCGTGCGCGGTGTCGGGGATGAGGACCCGTCTCGGGTCGCGACCCTGCGCCGCATGGCAGGCGCGGATCACGAGCAGGCCGGTCAGCTCGCCGTGGGCGCCGGCCGCCGGCTGCAGCGTCGCCCGCTGCAGGCCGCTGATCTCGGCCAGCCAGCGGTCGAGAGTCCAGAGCAGCTCCAGGGCGCCCTGGGCGAGCTCGTCCGGCTGGTACGGGTGGAGGCCGCGGAACCCCTCGAGCGCCGCGACGCGCTCGTTGATCTTGGGGTTGTACTTCATCGTGCACGAGCCGAGCGGGTACGCGCCGGTGTCGACGCCGTAGTTCAGCGTCGAGAGCTCGGTGTAGTGGCGGACGATGTCGACCTCGGCGACCTCGGGGAGGCGCGCCGGGGCGGCGCGCCGAAGGGCCGGCGGCAGGAGCTCGTCGAGCGGCCGCTCGGGGACGCCGGCCGCCGGCACCGTGCCGGCGCGCCGCCCGGGGCGCGACATCTCGAAGATCGTCTCAACGCGCGCGCGCCCCTCGGCGCAGGTGAGCGCAGCAGCTTGCGGCGCGGCCGGCTGCGCCCGCGCGCCTTCGTGCTCGCGTTCAGCCACGGCCGATCACCTCCGCCACGGCGTCGACGAAGGCGTCGATCTCGGCCCTCGTGCGCTTCTCGGTGACGGCGAGCAGGAGGACGTCGTCGAGGGCGCCGGCGGACGCGCCGCTCATGAAGCCGGCGGCCCAGCCCAGCGGCACGCCGGCGAGGAAGCCCTTGGGCACGAGCGCGTCGACCAGCTCCTTCGCCGGCAGCGGCAGCCGCAGGGCGAACTCGCGGACGACCGGTCCCTCGGTGTACGCGGTCACGCCGGGCAGCGCCAGCAGCCGCTCGCGCAGGTAGGCGGCGCGGCGCAGGCAGGTCTCGGCGAGCTCGGGAAGCCCACGCTTCCCGAGCCAGGCGAGATGCACCAGCGCCGCGAGCGCGTTGAGCGCGTGGTTCGAGCAGATGTTCGAGGTCGCCTTCTCGCGACGGATGTGCTGCTCGCGGGTCTGCAGGGTGAGCACGAAGCCGCGACGCCCGTCGACGTCGCGCGTCTCGCCGACGAGGCGGCCCGGCAAGCGGCGCATCAGCTTGGCGCTGACGGCCATGAAGCCGAGGCCGGGGCCGCCGTAACTCATCGGGTTGCCGAACGACTGCGCCTCGCCGACGACGATGTCGGCGCCGAGCGCACCCGGCGCCTCCAGCAGGCCGAGCGCGACCGGGTCGGCGACGACGACAAGCAGCGCGCCCGCCTCGTGGGCGAGGCGCGCCGCCTCGCCCACGTCCTCGAGCGCGCCGAAGAAGTTGGGTTGCTGCACGACCACAGCGGCCGTGTCGGCGTCGATCGCGGCCCGCAGGGCCTCGCCGTCGGTGCGCGCCCCCGGCGCGAGCCCGACGGCGACCGGCCGCGGGCCGTACGCCGCCGACTCCGTCGCCAGCACCTCACGGTACTCGGGGTGCACGCCGTCCGACACGACGATCCTGCCGCGCCGCGACTGCGCGCCGGCCAGGAACGAGGCCTCGGCGAGTGCCGTCCCCGCGTCGTACATCGAGGCATTGGCGACCTCCATGCCGGTGAGCTCGCAGATCGCCGTCTGGAACTCGAAGATGCTCTGCAGGACGCCCTGGCTGCGCTCGGGCTGATAGGGCGTGTAGGCGGTCTGGAACTCGGAGCGGCTCACGATCGCGTCGACGATCGCCGGCACGTAGTGATCGTAGATGCCGGCGCCGAGGAAGCTGACGAGCTCGCTCGCCGGCGTCGTGCGCGCGGCCAGCGCGCGCAGCTCCGCGAGCAGCTCCGCCTCGCTCAGGCCCGCCGGCAACTCGAGCGGCCGTTGCAGCCGCACTTCTGCGGGGATCTCCGCGAAGAGGTCCTCGACGGTGGCGGCCCCGACGGCCTCCAGCATCGCCGCCACGTCGCCCTCCGAATGAGGCACGTAGTCCATGCGGCGCCGGTCAGGCCTGGTCGAGGAACGCCCTGTAGGCGTCGGCGTCCATGAGGCCGTCGAGCTCGTCCGGCGCACTCATGCGCACGCGGATGAGCCAGCCCTCGCCGTAGCAGTCCTCATTGACGAGCTGCGGCTCGTCCTCCAGGCGTGCGTTCGAGTCGACCACCTCGCCGCCGAGCGGCGCGTAGATCTCGCTCACCGCCTTGACCGACTCGAGCTCGCCGTAGGTGCTGCCGGCCTCGACCGACTCGCCGGCCGACGGCAGGTCGGCGTACACGATCTCGCCGAGCGCGTCCTGGGCGAACCAGGTGATGCCGAACACGGCCTCGTCGCCGTCGACCTTCACCCAGTCGTGCTCGCTGAAGTACTTGAGCTCTTGCGGATACGTCTCGTCGGCCATCGGTCCTCCCGCTCGCGTCGACGCCGGTCCACTCCGCGCCGCGTGCCGGCGGCGCCGGTCCTTCTGCAACGTCCCCGGCGAGGCGTGCCCGAAAACGAGAACAGACAGGGCAGCTACGCCACCCTGTCTGCGCGGACGCGGTGCCCGGAGGCGCCGCGGCTCGTTCAGGGGTCCGTCTGGTCGCGCTCCGTTTGCCTGAGAGTTTCAACGCCTCGCGGCGCCTTGCCCCTTCGGCGCCCGCTACCTCGCGGCGCGGGCTCTCACGCGGCCTTCGCCCGGACGACCTCGCCGATGCTCGGCCCGGCCACTGTAGCACCGGGCACTGCAGGCGGCAACGCGCAGGCCCGCGGCGGCTGCCGCGTGTTCATGCGCCGAGCGTGCTCCCCTTCCCCCTGTAACCGTCGAGCGCGGTCAGATCGATGATGACCTCCATCATGCCCCGGTAGACGCCCTCGGCGTCGCGCACGGCGATGTAGCGGACCACCTTCTGGTGGCCGTCCTCGACGTGCCAGAAGACCTCTTCGTCGCGCGTCCCCGCGGTGAAGGTCTCGATCATCTTCGCGATCGACACGTGTGACTTCGCGTTGTGGCAGTCGTCGACGTGGCGCCCGACGTACTCGTCGGCGCAGTCCTCGAACGTCGGCCCGCGCCAGTACACGAGAACGTGGTCCTCGTCCATCAGCGACACGTCGACCGAGAGGTGCCTGAGGACCAGAGCCATCTGCTCCGGGGTGAGGGTGCCGGCCTCCGGCACGGAGGACGCGCCGGGGTCGGCCGCGCGGCGGGCATCGTCGGGCATGGGGCTCTCCTGATCGTAGTGGTCACACCGACATTACCCCAAGGGCCTTCGCGCGTCGACGGGCTGGATTCCCCTGTTGCGTGCGTGTAAACTCAGCAAACCCCCGACTCGACCCCAAGCACGAGGAGGCGCGATGACCGTCACCGAGAGGCGTTCGAGCACGCAGAGGCAACAGGGGAGCATGGTCCGCCTGCTGCTGATCGGCGCAGCGCTCCTGGTCGTCACCCTGGCGGCCGTGGCCGCGATCGCGGCCCGGCAGGCCACCGCTCACCCGAGCTACGGCCAGCCCTGCAGCAGCTGCCACACGCAGACCGCGACGGCTGCCGTCACGCTCAAGGTCTCGACGACCAAGGTCAAGCCCGGCGCAGTGGTCAAGGTCTCGGGCACGGTGCCGAGCGATCACAACTGGAACAAGGTGATGATCCAGAAGCGCCGCGGCACGGGCGCGTGGAAGCTCTGGAAGACCGTCGGCATCACGTCGACCTCGACCTTCGCGGCCAAGTGGACCGCCCCCGCGACGAAGGGCAAGTACTCGTTCCGCGCCATCTATCAGGGCGACAACAAGTACAAGCGCTCCGTCTCGCCGACGAGGATCGTCACGGTCTCCTGACGCTCCCGGTACCTGACGGTCACGTTCCTACCAGCGTCAGGCGTTTCTGAAGCCCGCGAGAGGCGGCCGCCGCGCCACGGCGCGGCGGCCGCCTCTCGTCGTTCGGGGTCGCGCCGACCTGAGACGTCGCGTCATGACGCTCGAAGGTGACGACGGGAGCTCAGGTGATCGCCGGCGAGACCTCTCTCATGACGGCGAGCAGGGCGTCGGGGGGGTCGCCCAGGACAGCGAACCCGTCGGCCCCCAGGACGTCGTCGGCCGACGCGTCGTCCTGACTCGGACCCAGGATGACGACGGACGCGTGCCCGGCGTGGTCTCTCAGGTCGGCGACGGCCTCTTCGATGGCCTCGTCACCCAGGCGCCGGTCGACGACCACGACGTCGGCTCGTGAAGCCTCGGCGCGGGTGAAGACGTCGTTTGCCCGGACGACGACGCCCACGACCTGGATCTGACGTTCCGAGAGGAAGAGCGAGAGCGCCGCGCCGAGGCTCGGCCGGTCCGTCGCCAGAAGGACGCGCAAGAGGGCTCCTTCCCGTCGACTCTGGGCGGGATGGTCAGCAGTGCGGTCCCATCATGGACGGCTTTGCGCCAAGCGGCTACGTGCATTCAGCGTGTCTTCACCTCGACAGATGCGATAGGCGCCGGGATGGTCAGGCGAGCCCGTGCTTCATGGCGATGACGGCGGCGCTGGTCCGGTTGGGCGCTCCCAGCTTCGCGAGGATGTTGCTCACATGCAGCCGGACCGTGCCCACGCTGAGGAACAGCCTGTCCGCGATCTCGTTGTTGCTGAGGCCGGCGGCGAGGAGCCGGAGGACCTCCCGCTCGCGCGGCGTGAGGTCCCCGCCGACCTCGTCCCTGTGGAGGATCACCTCCATGGCCTGGCCGTCGATGGTCCCGCGGCCTTCGTGGGCGTCCCTGATCGCCTGCACCAGCCGCTCCGGCTCGGAGTCCTTGAGCAGATAGCTGATCGCTCCCGCGTCCAGCGCCCGTTCGACCAGTTCTTCCTCCACGAAGCTCGTCAGCGCGATGACCTGGATCCCCGGGCAGACCTCCCTGATATGGGCCGTCGCCGTCGCACCGTCCATCACGGGCATCTTCACGTCCATGAGGACGACGTCGGGCTTCACCTGCGGGCAGAGTTCCACGGCCTCCGCTCCATCGGCCGCCTCTCCCACCACGTCGAGGTCGTCGGTCGTGGACAAGAACGTCTTGAGACCCTCACGGACCATGTGGTGGTCATCCACGATCATCACGCGAATGCGTGTCGGCGAGCTCATCTACCACCTCCTTGGCCTGGAATCGTCCGTCGCAGGCGGGCCGAAGCCACGTCACGAGCACCGTGGTCCCGCGACCGGACGCGCTGTCGATGTCGATGGTAGCCCCGATCTGGTCCAGCCGCTCGCGCATGATGCGCAGCCCCATGCCGTCGGGAGCGACCGCGGCCGGGTCGAAACCGCGACCGTCGTCCTGCACCTTGAGCGTGGCGCCCGCGGTGTCGGCCCTCAGCGAGACGGTCACCTGGTGTGCCCGCGCGTGTTTGGCGATGTTGCTCAGGGCCTCCTGGGTGACGCGATACATGGCGATCTTGACCTCGACCGGCAGCTCGACGCCCTCCTCCACGCTGACCTCGACCGGGATCTGGGCCTGGCCGGAGAGCGCGACGCCGAGTCGCTCGAGCAGCGCGTCGAGGGGCGCCGCCCTGAGCGCGCCCGGTCGCAGCTCGAAGAGCAGCGTGCGCATCTCGGCCAGCGCTCCGTTGACCAGCCGGCGCAGAGTCGCCAGGTTGCGCAGCCCCTCGTCCGGCTCCCGCTCCCAGACCGCCGGCAGCGCCTCGGCGATGAGGGTCGCCGAGTAGATGCTCTGCGTGACGGCGTCGTGGAGCTCGCGCGCCAGGCGCTGCCGCTCGTCGGCGGCCGCCTGGCGCGTCTCCCGCTGATGGAGTCGTTCGCTCTCCACGGCCGCCGCCAGAGCATCGGCCGCGGTGAGCGCGACCTTGGCCTCGCTCTCGCCGAAGGCCGGCGCCCTGTGATCGCGCGCGACGCTGAGCACCCCCACGACCTCCGCCCTCGCCATCATCGGAACGACCAGCAGGTCGCGCACACGCTCCGCGGCCACCCGTTCGACGAGATCGGCGGGCAGCTCGGCATGAACGGGATCGGCGACGACGATCGCCTGTCGCCGGTCGATCGCTTCCCTGAATGGCGCGAAGTCGCCGACGGACGCCGTCCCCCCAAGGGCGGCCGAAGACGCGGCGTCGCCCAAGGGACCCGGGGGCTCCCCCTCGGCGTCCAGCGCCAGGTGGATAGTGGTGAAGCGTGCCCGGCAGAGCTCGGTGATCTCCTCGGTGGCCTCGACCAGCGCCGCGGGCAGATCCGTGCGCCCTGCCAGCGTCTGCGACAGATGCTGCAGTGAGTCGAGCTCAGCGACGCGCCGGCGCAGCGCCTCCTCGGCGGCCAGCCGGACCCGGACCTCATCGGCGAGACGCTCATTGGTCAGGTCCAGTTCCGCGACGCGCTCCTCGACCAGGGATTCCAGCTCGGTGCGGTAGAGGCGAAGCTCCGCTTCTTGGCGCAACGACTCCCTGCGGAGACCGACGCTCGTCGCGAGCACGATGCCGGCGAAGCAGAGCCGGTCAGGTAGAAGCTCGAGATGACGCCGTAGTCGGTCAGGGCGTCTATGAGCATCGTGAACGAGAACGCCGCGACCGCCGCGGTGAGGTAGGCAGCCTTGCCACGTTCACCTCGGCGGTAGACCGCGAGAAGGGCGTAGAGCATGAAGACGAACGAAGCGACGACGAGGGCGTCCGTGAGCAGGTTGAGCCGATTTGGCGACGTACCCGAGATGCCCACCGCGTGGGACCCCATCATGTGCACGACCCGCAGCTCGCCGACCTCGTCGTGAAGGAGGCCGAGAGGCACGAGCAGGTTGAGGACGATCCCGACACAGAACCCGACGGTCAGCGCGAGCAGCCATTTGGTCGGCCGAACGCCGGTGTAGAACGCGACGAGCCAGACGAGGGAGACCGTCCAGACGGCGCTCGACGGGTACAGGAGCCACTTCATGATCGCCACGTGCTCCTGAGCGGAATCGGCCGAGTACATCGCCACGACCGAGAGCGCCCCCACCGCCACCGCGGTCGCCGCGACGGCAAAAGCAAGCCTGGTGCCGTCGCGTGGCCGGCGCGAGAGTCCGACCAGGCCGTTTGTGAGGGCGGCGTCGATCGAGATGCCCGCGACGACGCCCATGAGGATGTGCAAGACGCTCAAGCCCGACGCTCCAACGCGAGTCGTCCCCGCCGTATCGCCGCATTGTACTTCGGACCCGATGGCGCCACCCGGCACCTGCGCGACCTAGACATTCGTCTAGGCGAAGTCACATCCAACGGCCGAAGCGTCCTAGCCGCCTCGTGGGGATGATGTCTCTCAATGAGCCGTGGGCTGCGCGCACGGCATGCCTTACAAGAACGCAGAACGTCCGTTTGCGACTGCAAGTCGACGGGAGAGGGGTTCCAGTGAGATCGAGAGTGATGACGAAGATGTCGCCGGCCAGGCTGAGCGTCCTGGGCTTCGTGGCTTTGGCCCTGGTGACCACGGTGTTCCTGCTGGTGATGGGTCAGGGTTTCGCCATGCCCGGCTCATCGACCGATGAGTCGAAAGTGCCGCACTACTTCGGCCCGAACCCGAACTGGGCTCTCAGCCCGCTGACGGCACCCGACATCGCCGTCGCCATCACGGGCGACGGCACGGGCGCGACCGCGACGGCCACCGTCGGCGCGAACGGCGCCGTCACCGGGATCACGATCACCGACCCCGGGAAGGACTACACGACGGCCACTGTCGACATCACGGGATCCGGGACGGGAGCGACGGCACAGGCCATTGTGACGCCGAGCTTCGCGGTGACCAGTGTCGCTGTGACCAGCGGTGGCTCGGCCTACACGACGCCCGCCGTCGCCTTCGCCAACGGCGGGGCGAGCACGCAGGCGACAGGCACCGCTTTCGGCGGCGTCGATGCGCTCACGCTCACCGACCCCGGCAGCGGCTACAAGTTCCCGACGGTCGACTTCGACATGCCGGACGATCCCAACGGCGTGCAGGCCACGGCCCATGCAGACATCGACGCCAATGGCGTCATCACCGCCATCGTTCTCGACAACCCCGGGTCCGGCTATGCTTCAGCTCCAGGCGTCGCCATTCACGACGGCACCCTCATGGATCCGATCAAGGACGGCGGGACCGGCGCCACGGCGACGGCCACGATCAACATCCTCAGCGTCGCCGTCGACACGGGCGGCGCAGGCTTCACTTCACCTCCGGACGTGACGATCAGCGAGAGCGCGCCCGGCGGTGCCGGCGCAAACGCGACCGCGACGGCCAGCATCAGCGCGGGCTCGATCGGGTCGATCGACGTTCTGACCGCCGGCTCCGGCTACATCAAGCCGGGCATCAAGAAGTTCACCGACGCGCTGCCCGGCCTCTGTGACCCTGCCGGCGTTGCAGCGCCCGCCTGTCCGACCGACGGCAGCAAGTACATCCCGCTCGCCGTGCCGACCGAGAAGAAGTACACCGACCCGAAGGGTCAAGACATCGCCGCCGACGTGTACGAGATCGCCCTCGTACAGTACAAGACCTCGTTCTCCTCAAGCCTGCCCGACACACTCGTGCGCGGCTACGTGCAGATCGATACCGGAGGCGTCCCCGGCAGCCAGCACGTCGCGCTGACGAACACCCTGCTCAACGGCGACGTCGTGCCCGCCACCGACGGCGCGGGCAACCAGCTCTACGGCGTGACCCCGCCGCAGTGGCTCGGGCCGACCATCTCGGCGACCAAGAACAAGCCGGTCCGCATCGTGTTCCACAACCTCCTGCCAAACGGCAAGGACGGCGACCTGTTCCTGCCGGTGGATAGCACCCTGATGGGTTCCGGCATGGGCCCGATGGACATGATGCCGCCCGACGACCTCGGGACCGTCATGGACGGCGTGCGCAATCCCGAGTGCACCGACGTCGACCCCAACACGGGCGGGAAGCCCGTCGGCTGCTTCAAGGACAACCGTGCCACGCTGCACCTCCACGGCGGCATCACCCCGTGGATCAGCGACGGCACGCCGCACCAGTGGATCACGCCGGCCAACGAGGACACGCCGTGGCCGCAGGGTGTCAGCGTCAAGAACGTGCCCGACATGCTGGTGAACCCGGCGGATCCGGCATCGCCGGTGCTGGGCGACGACCCGCGTGACGGCGTACAGACGTTCTTCTACACGAACGAGCAGAGCGCCCGCTTGATGTTCTACCACGACCACGCCTGGGGCATCACCCGCCTCAACGTGTACGCGGGCGAAGCCGCAGGCTATCTGATCACCGACGACACCGAGAAGGCCCTCATCAGCAAGGGCACGATCCCTGCCGCGGCCGACACGATCCCGCTGGTCGTCCAGGACCGCACGTTCGTGCCGAGCGCTGCGCAGATGTACAACGGCACGGACGCGAACGGTGACCCCACGTATGGCCAGGATCCGACCTGGGATGCGAGCCGGTGGGGCGGCGAGGGCAGCCTCTGGTACCACCACGTCTACATGCCGGCACAGAACCCGGGCGACCCGGGCGGCATGAGCGCCTACGGTCGCTGGATGTACGGTCCGTGGTTCTGGCCGCCGGCGGCGGGCACGGTCCACGGCCCCATCGCCAACCCCTACTACGACCCGAACTGCAAGCTCGACGACCCGGGCACGTGGGCGTATCAGACCGACCCGTTCTGCGAGCCGGAGCAGATCCCCGGCACGCCCAACGTCTCGGTCGGCATGGAGCAGTTCAACGACACGCCGGTCGTGAACGGCGTCGCGTACCCGACGATCACGCTCGAGCCGAAGACCTACCGTCTGCGCATGCTCAACGCCGCCAACGACCGCTTCTTCAACTTCCAGTGGTACGTGGCGGATCCCAACACCGCCAGCACCGACCCGAACACGCTGGGCCAGGTCATCGGCGGCACCGAGGTCGCCCTGAACCCGCAGGAGCTGGCCGCGGCGCAGACCGACCCCGTGGTCTTCCCGACCCCGGTGCAGGGCGCCGCGACCGCAGGCCCTGACTGGATCCAGATCGGCACCGAAGGCGGCTTCCTGCCGGCCCCCGTGGTCGTCGACGGGCAGCAGCCCACCACCTGGATCACCGACCCGACCCGGTTCGACGTCGGGAACGTCGACCAGCACTCGCTGCTTCTCGCTCCGGCCGAGCGGGCGGATGTGATCGTCGACTTCTCGAAGTACGCCGGCCAGACCCTCATCCTGTACAACGACGCGCCGGCGGCGTTCCCCGCTCGCGTCCCGTCCTACGACTACTACACCGGCGCCCCGGACCAGAGCCCGAACGGCGCCGCCACCATCCTGCCCGGGTACGGTCCCAATACCCGCACCGTCATGCAGGTCAAGATCGCCGCGAACCCTGCGGCCCCTGCCTTCAACCTGACCGCGCTCCAGAGCGCCTTCAACCACAAGGCCAACGGGAGCGGCGTGTTCGAGTCTGGCCAGCATCCCATCGTCGTCGGCCAGGCCGCCTACAACAAGGCGTACGGCACGAGCTTCCGCGCGAGCAGCAACTGCAACGCGCCCGGCAGCACACAGCAGAACTGCGACGGACTGGTCCGCGTGAGCGATACCACCACGTTCGGCTTCAACACGCTGAAGTCGCCGAGCACCAAGACGACCCTGCCGCTGCAGCCGAAAGCCATCCACGACGAGATGAACGCGACGACGTTCGACGAGTTCGGCCGCATGCAGGCGAACCTGGGCGTCGAAGCCCAGCCGCCGACCCCGGGCGTGCAGAACGTCACGCTCTACCCCTTCGTGAACCCGGCGACGGAACTGATCGATGGGACCAACTTGCCGAAGGCCGACGTCACCTACGACGGCGCGACTGGCCTGCCGACGGGCGACGTGAAGATCACGCCGATGGCCGTCGACGGCAAGGATGGCACGCAGATCTGGCGGATCACGCACAACGGCGTGGACACCCACCCGATCCACTTCCACCTCTACGACGTGCAGCTGCTCAACCGGGTCACGTGGGACAACATCATCATCCCGCCGGATGCCACCGAACTCGGCTGGAAGGACACGGTGCGGATCTCGCCGCTCGAGGACACCATCGTCGCGCTGCGGCCGATCGTCCCCGAGGTCCCGTTCGAGCTTCCCAACGCGATCCGGCCGCTGAACCCGATGATGCCGTTGGGTGACCAGACGATGTTCAACAACGTCGACCCGCAAGGGAACCCGACGGCGGCCGTCACGAACCAGCTCGTGAACTTCGGCTGGGAGTACGTCTACCACTGCCACATCCTGAGCCATGAGGAGATGGACATGATGCGGCCGGTCTCGCTGGCGCTCCCGCCGAACAAGGCGGACACGCTCGGCTACAGCCTGGACGACACTATGAGGGTGCTGACGCTGACGTGGAACGACAACTCCCTCAACGAGACGGCGTTCTTGGTGCAACGGTCGACTGACGGCGGCACGACCTGGACCGACCTCGGATCGAGTCCCTCGCCGCTCGATGCGCCAAATCAGCACGGCACACGGACCTTCGTGGACTCGACCTACGATCCCCTCACGAGCTCCGAGTACAGAGTCGTGGCCCGAAACACCGTCGGCTATGGGGCCGAGTTCCCCAGCATGACGGTCACGTCGGCGTCGGATCCGCTGGTCCTCGGACCCCAGGTGCCCGTGGCGCCGAGCAACCTGACGGCGACGCTCGGTGCAGGCAGCGACACCGTTGAGCTGGCCTGGACCGACAACGCCACCGCCACGATCCCGGCGGAGGGGTTCTACGTCGAGAGATCCACCAACGGCGGCCCGTTCGCGCGCATCGCCACTGTGGCCACTCCGACCACCACCTATACAGACACCACGGTCGTGGCCGGCGACAAGTACGACTACAGGGTCCAGGCGTACAACCTCGTCGGTACCTCGGCCTTCTCGAACACGGCGTCGATCCTCCTGGCGCCGCCCGCCCCGACCAACCTGACGGCGATCCTGACCGGCTTCAGCCCGGCCACGCCCGTAGCACCGCAGGTCAACCTGACCTGGTCCGAGACCTCCAACAACCTGACGGGGTACGTTGTACAACGGTCCGAGAACGACGGGGCGACGTGGGGGGCACCAATCTCGATCGGCCCCATCCTCTCTTCGTACACCGACACGACTCTCGTGCCGGGAACGACCTACGTCTACCGGGTGGCGGCGGTGAACGGCCCTGGTACTCCCAATGGCGGCACCTCGCCGTTCACGGTCTCGGCTGCCGTCCCGGTGCCGAGCCTTCCGGCGGCGCCCTCCAAAGTGAGCGTGAGTACGAGCCGGCAGGGCGGCAATCGTAGGGCCGGCTCCTCCACGGCGCGACTCACGTGGACGGACAACGCCGTCAACGAGTCAGGGTTCGAGATCTGGATCAGCACGAGCCCGGACTTCGCGACTCACCTGACCGTCCTCGCCGCGACCGACGCAACGATCAGCTCGACCGTCGGCCTGATTCGGCAGACGAACTACTACGTCCAGATCAGGGCCTACAACATCGCAGGGCCCTCGCCGTGGGTGCAGGCCAGCCCGTTCCCCGTGAGGACGCCCTGAACGAGGGACGGAGCGCTGACGGCGCCTGAGAGGAGGCACGCACAGGGAGTTGACGCACTAGACAGACAGAGAAGAACGAGAGCCCGGGCACCTCGGTGCCCGGGCTCTCGTCGTCTCAGCCGGCGCCGCGGTTGCGTGCGGACGCGGTGCCCGCCTCGGCAGTCTCACCCGGCCGCCCCGGCGGAGCCGCAAGCAGGAAGCTCGCCCCCCACATCGAGAGCAAGATGACCTCGGTGGCGACGCAGTACGTACAGAACGCTCTCAGCGCCACGGCCTGGAGCAGGAACAATGGGACCGCCGCCAGGGCGCCGAGGTAGGCGAGCACCTTGTAGGCGCGCACCAGCGTTACAGAGGAGCTGGTGAGTAGTCCGATGCCCAGGTAGAACATCACGGCGAAGAAGACCGCGCCCAGGAGCGCGACCGGGACCCCCAAGATCACGGCGAAGCGACTCGTCTGCACCTGCTCACAGCCCTCGACGACGTAGCAGTGCGACACGTATCCCCGATAGTGGACGAACGTGAGGTACAGAGAGACGGCGAACCCGGCGTAGGACGCCACCGCCAGGAACGACGGGACGGCCCAGCGGCGTGCACCCGCAGGCTCAGCCGGGCTCAGGGCCGGACCCCTCTCGCGACGGACCGCTCTCGGTGGGGCGACGGACTCACATGGCGTCCCGGATGAGCTTTTCGAAGTCGGCGACGCTGCGCGGGAGCACGACCTGGTCGTCGATCACGAACCACGGCGTGTGCGTGACGCCGGCTTGCGTGCCTTCTTCTGCCTGCCTCGAGATGAAGTCGAGCGTGGCCTGGGCTTCCATGTCGGCGTGGAACCGCTCGATGTCCAGTCCCAGGCTAGCGGCATAGGTATCGAAGTAGGCACGGGGGTCGGCGGAGTCAGACCACTCCTCCTGATGCTCGTAGAGGAGGTCCTGCATCTCCCAGAACTTGCCCTGCAGATGAGCCGCATACGCCGCCTTCGCGGAGACCGTGGCGTAGGGGTGGTCGGCGAGCGGGAAGAAGCGATAGACGAACTTGACCTGGTCGCCGTACTTCTCGCGAAGGGTCGCGAGCATGGGGGCGTACTCGGCGCAGAACGGGCACTGGAAGTCGGAGTACTCGATGAGCGTCACGGACGCATCGGAGGGCCCGTAGGTGATGTCGTCGACGCCCGGCTGCGCGGCTCTTGACGGTTCGCTGGCGGCGGCACCCGTGAAGAAGTACAGGGAGACGGCGGCCGCGAGCAACAGAAGGCTCCCGACAGCCCAAGGGACGATCCTCGCAGCGATGCCCGTCGTGCCCGGCATCTCCAGCCGATCCTTTCTCACTCGTCAGGAATCTCGAGCCGGCCGCCTCGACGTGCCGGCTCGCGCGCCCCGCTCCCAGGCGCGCATCCTATCGTATGCCTCGCGCCCCGTTGCTCTTCTCGGCCGTGGACCGATGCGGCGACACGCGGCGCGACCGCGCCGCCGGGTTCAGCCTCAGCCGAAGTGGCTGCAGCGCAGTTCGTCGAGGCGGCGCGGCGACCACGCCGCCTTCGCATGACGCAGGTAGCTCTCGAAGGTCTGCCGCACGTGCGCCGAGTCGCAGTTCGCGCAGCGGACCTGCGTGCCTTCGATGGGCTTCGTCGAATCCACCTCGAACTGCTCGCCGCAGTCCAGGCAGAGGAAGTCGTAGATCGCCATCAGCGGCGGCTCTCCGTCGGTCCATCAAGGCTTGCTCTCATGTCACCGATTATCCCGACGCGGAGGACGCCCGCAACCCCGGACACCGCCCCGCCGTGCGCCGCCTCACCGTGGCCCGCGCCCCGCGGCGCGAAGAATGCCCAAGAACTCGCCCTCCTCAAGAGAGCGGCCCCTCGCTAGGCTTGGTGTCGAGTAGGCCCGCCCCGCGCCTGCCGCAGCCTGGCCGGCGCGACTGGGGCGAGGGGAACACACACGGAGAGGTAGGGCATGAAGGTCCTTATCGTCGGCAGCGGCGGCGTGGGCGAGTCCACGGCCGCCATCTTCAAGCGGCGCGACCCCAGAGGCGAGCTGATCGAGAAGGTGGTGATGGCCGACCACGACCTCGCCAAGGCGCGGGCGGTCTCGGCGCGGCTCGGCGACGAGCGGCGCTTTCCGGCGGCGCAGGTCGACGCCTCCGACGTCGACGCCGTCGCCGCCCTCTGCGCCGCCCACGACGCCGACCTCATCTGCAGCTTCCTGCCGGTGAAGTACAACCCGTTCACCCTGCAGGCCGCGCTCAAGGCGCGCGTCCACCACCTCGACGCCTCGACGACGCTCTCGGTGCCGCATCCCACCGACCCGTTCAACAAGTCGGGCAAGGTGCTGGGCGAGGACGAGTTCGCCCTCACGCCCGAGTTCGAGAAGATCGGCAAGCTCGCCCTCGCGGGCTGGGGCGTCGAGCCGGGCATGTCCGACTGGTTCTGCCGCTACGCCGCCGACCACTTCTTCGACGAGATCGACGAGATCGGCATCCGCGACGGCGCCAACCTCGAGATCCCCGGCGCCACCGGCATCAGCTTCGGCTTCTCGATCTGGATGACGATCGAGGAGTGCACCAACCCGGCCGTCGTCTGGGAACTCGATCGCGGCTTCTCCACCGTCCCGCCGCTCAGCGAGCCGGAGCCCTTCTTCCTCCCCGAGGGCATCGGCTGGGTCGAGGTCGCCCACGTGGAGCACGAGGAGGTCATCGCCATCGGGCGCACCCACGAGCTGCTCAAGGGCGTCAAGAAGGCGACCTTCAAGTACGCGCTGGGCGACGAGTTCATCCAGGCGATGCAGGTCTTCACCTCGTCAACATGCACCGCTCCGACAAGATCCGGGTCGGCGGCGTCGAGGTGGCGCCGCGCGACGTCATAGAAGCCGCGGCGCCAGACCCGAACGAGATCGGCAAGAAGTACGTCGGCCAGACCTGCGCCGGCACCTGGGTGAAGGGCCGCAAGGACGGCCTCGAGCGGCAGGTCTACCTCTACCAGGTCGCCGACAACCAGGAGTGCGTCGACCTCTACGGCACGCAGGGCGTCGTGGCGCAGACCGCCTTCACCGGCAACTGCGCCATCGAGCTGCTCGCCCTGGGCAAGCTCGCCGGCCACAAGGGGAACCCCGAAGCCGGCGTGCGCGTGCCGCAGGAGTTCCGCGCCGACGACTTCGTCCCGCTCATGGCGGAGTACGGCTTCCCGGCCGGCGTGCTCGAGATGGACTCGGCGTACAAGCGCGCCCAGGACCACCGCGCCGCGCTCGCGCCGCTCGGCTGACGCCGGGGGAGGACAGGCCCTATCACCGGGTGTACGCTGGCCGCAGCCGGTGGGGCGGCCGCGTTCGCAGGCCGGACCACCCGACCGGGCCCCGTGGAGGGGGCGGACCGCGAGAAAGGGAGCACCTGGCATGAAACGTCTCGTCCTTCTTGTCGTCCTGGCGGCGACGGCGCTCGCACTCTGCGTTGCACCGCTCGCGGTGCACGCGGAGTCGGCCTCGCCCTCGCCGGCGGCCGAGCGGCAAGCTCGTCTACCGCCTCGGCATCACCCAGGGCTACGACGGGTTCAACCCGTTCGCCCACTGGAGCGGCCCCACCTGGGACACGTTCCGCCTCTGCTACAACTTCCTCACCTGGTACGACGAGGACTACAAGCCGACCCCCGACCTCGCCAGCGAGTGGTCGACCTCCCCCGACGGCAAGGTCTGGACCTTCACCATCCGCGAGGGCATGAAGTGGAGCGACGGCGAGCCGCTGACGGCGAACGACATCGCCTACACCTACAACCGCATCCTCGAGACCGAGCACTGGGCCTACATCCAGTACCTGGTCGGCGTCCAGAAGGTCGAGGCGCCCGACGACGCGACCCTCGTCATCACCTGCGACAAGCCGAACGCCGGCATGCTGGCGCTCTACATCCCGATCCTGCCGGAGCACGTCTGGAAGGACGTCGCCGACGACGACCTCGAGAACTACAAGAACATCCCGCTCGTGGGCTCCGGCCCGTTCGTCCTCGACGAGGTGAAGAAGGACAAGTGGGTCAAGCTCGTGCCCAACCCGGACTACCCGGAGGAGCTCGGCGGACCGCCCAAGCTCGACGAGTTCTGGTACATCTTCTCGCAGAACATGGACTCGATGGTCCAGGACTACAAGGCCGGGAACCTCGAGGCGATCGTCGACTGGCCGGCCAGCTACTACGAGGACCTCAAGAGCATGGCCGGCACCACGGTCTCGAAGGCGCCGGCGATCGGCTTCGTCGAGCTCGGCTTCAACTGCTAGGACGACAAGGCGTCCAAGGGCAACCCGCTCCTGCTCGACGTCGCCATCCGCCAGGCCGTGAACTACGCGATCGACAAGCAGTCGATCGTCGACACCTCCATGGGCGGCCTCGCGCCGGCCGGCACCTCGCTGATCTCGCCGGTACAGGGCATCTGGCACTACCAGGTCCCCGAGGACCAGCAGTACACCTACGACCCCGAGAAGGCCAAGCAGATCCTCGAGGACGCCGGCTACAGCGACACCGACGGCGACGGGGTGCGTGAGGACGCCAAGGGGAACAAGCTCGAGTTCCGCTTCTCGCGCCTTCAACGAGTACCCCGAGCAGCAGGCGGCGGCCAAGAAGATCGCCGCGTACTGCGACGACGTCGGCATCAAGCTGAAGCTCGACATGATGGACGAGGGCGCCTTCAGCGACGAGTACTTACGACGACGCCAACGACGACATGTTCATCTGGAGCTGGCGCGGCGACATCGACCCGGGCTTCATGCTCTCGACGTTCACCACCGAGCAGATCCTCAACTGGGGCGACAGCAACTACTCGAACCCGGAGTACGACCAGCTCTACGACGAGCAGATGCTGGCGCTGAACCCCGAGGACCCGAGCTGACCCGACCAAGCGCGCCGACATCGTCCACGAGATGCAGGCGATCCTGTACCGCGACAGCCCGTACGTGATCCTCTGGTACAACATCAACCTCCAGGCGTGGCGCACGGACAAGTGGACGGGGTACGGCCTCGTGCCGACGGGCGGCGAAGGGGCGCCGTTCTTCAACCTGACCCGGGCGACGTACCAGGAGCTCGCGCCGATCGCGGCGGCGACGACCGACGAGGGCGGCACGACGCCGGCCTCGTCTCTGGATCTTCGTCGGCGCCGTGGCGATCGCCATCGTCGCGATCGTCATCTGGCTGGTCAAGCGGCCGAAGAAGCTCGAGACGGAGTGACGCGGCGGCCGAGACGGCCGACCTCATGGCGAAGCGACGAAGGGGCGGCGGGCCTGACGGCCCGCCGCCCTTCATCAGATCCAGCCGGCGTCAGCCCACGTGGAAGGAGAAGGATTCCTCAGCGGGCTCCGGGTAGGGTGGCGAGTGGAACGGCCCGCCTTGCGGCAGCTTCCAGAGCAGCTCGTTGGCCGGCCTGACCGTCCACATCCAGAGATGCACGTCGTAGCGCCCCGCTTCCTCGAACGGCCCGATGGGCTGCATCTGGTGCTGGCCGTACAGCAGAGCCCCGATGGCCGGCGGCTCGAGGGTCCCGAACCCGAACCACACCCCGAGCTCGGCCCAGAACTCGTCCCAGAGGTACGGACCCGTCCAGGACGCCTTCGCCTTCGAGTCGATCACTTCGTCGTCCTCATCGAGATCCGGATCGACTCCACCGGGACGGAATGCTGTTCGAAGTCCCCCGGGCCAGTGATGTCCATGGCGAAGAGGTACCGGTTCGGCGTGTTCAACATGAAGCCGTAGTTCACGCCGGCCCCACAGCCACCAGAAGTAGACGTTCTCATTCCGGGGACCGGCTCGTACGGGTCTTGCCACGGTGGGTCGTCGTCCGCCTCCGGATCGGCGGCCTGATACCAGGTCACGTCGGCGAGCGTCCCCGTGGCGCCGCGAGTACGTGAACCACAAGCCCGGCCCGCACATCACGGCGGTGTCCACCGGCGGACGGTACGTCTGGCGGTTGGCCCTCTTCTTGGCGTCGGCCGCCGGCGCGGCGAGCAGGCAGACGAAGACGGCGGCGCAGACGAGCAGAAGCACGAAGCGTTTCATCGGATACCCCCAGGTGAGATGACACGCGAACACGGTCGCACTCGTGGTCTTGTGACGGTACCCCCCCTTCTCTCTCTACTTCGTTCGCCCCCGACTCCCGTGCCGGTCCCCAGAAAGCACGAAGACCGGCCCGCGGGCCGGTCTCACCAGTGGCTCCCCGCCGGTGTGTGGTGGCCGTGTGAAGCCGCCGGCGGATCGCAGCCTCCCGTGTGAAGCGCTGCTTCTCTCAGGAGTCGCCTATGGCCGCTGGTATACGCCCAAGATGGGACTGGCGCAAGTACCCGGCAGCGTTTGCGCAGGAGCTCCATGCGTAGGTGTCGCCAGTGCTGGCGACGGTCTCGCTGCAAAGGCGATTGCCGTTCGCAGGGACTGGCGCGGACGGATCCCGCAGGGTCACGTCCTGCGGCGCGCTGAGCCCAGCGAGACGAGGGCCCAGGCGATCGCCACGAAAGCGACCGCCATGCCGATCGACAGCACGATGGCGCCGGTGCCGCCGCCGATCTCCCAGGGCCAGTCGGCGTCCTCGCTCCACCCCGCTGCGTAGCCAAGCCAGTAGCCGACCCAGCCGCCGACGATCCCGAAGATCACCATGATCACGACCCGCCACGTCTTGCTCATGACGAACGCCCCTCCCTGACTGCCCCGGCGGGGCCCCAAGGTCCCGACGACTACTCCTCTACGCCGAGGCGGTGATGATTTCAAGCGTTTGGTGGTGGCGAAGGGGGGAGAGACGGCGGGGCGGCGGGCGGCCGCAGCGCCGCCCGCCGCCCTCTCTCACTCGCCCCAGAGCTCCGCGGCGCCCATCCCGAGCTGCTCCTCGACCTCGCGTCGGTACGCCGCGATCGCCTGGCGGGTGAAGGGGCCGGGCGGATCGTCGAAGACCCGGCCCTCGATGACCCCGACGGCCTGGACCTCGCGCGCCGTGCCGGCGAGGAAGGCCTCGGTGGCGGCGAGCGCGTCCTCCGTACGGCAGACGCGCTCGCTCACGTCCAGATGCTTCATCACGACGCGCCGGGTGATCGAGTCGAGAGGACCCTCGCTGAGCGGCGGCGTGCAGAGCTCGCCCTGCGGGGTGACCCAGAAGAACGCCGCCTGCTGTACCTCCATGATGCGGCCGTCGGGCCAGGTGAGCAGCGCCTCCCAGAAGCCGCGCTCCTCGGCGATCCGCTTGGCGAGCATGTTGCCGGCGTACGACAGGCTCTTGGCGCCGGACAGCACGTGCCGCGGCGAGTCGGTGACGAACGCGAGGTGCGCCGGCGGCCAGTCGAGGAAGGGTTCAAGGACGACGATGCGCCGGCCGCCGCGCGTGAGCACGATACGCATGTCGGTGAAGACGGGGCCGGCCCACGCGAGAAGCGCGGCGATCTCGGCCTCGAGTCGCTCGCGCGGGAAGGGCAGGCGAAGAGTCGCGCAGGTCCGCGCCATGCGGTCGAGGTGCTCGACGAGCGTGAACGGCCGGCCGGCGTAGCAGCGCACGAACTCGAAGGCGCCGTCGCCGCGCAGCAGACCGTCGTCGTACACGGGGATCGTCGCCTCGCGGGCGTCGCAGAGCACGCCGTCGACGGACGCCGCAAGCTCGGCCCGAGCCGTACCTTTGTCCGTGCCGCCAGGCTCCGAGACACCACTCATGCTGAGACCTCCGTCGCCGCCCGTACAATGCGGCGCCCACGCTAGTGCGACGCCACGGCGGCCGCAAGCGGGGACGGGCGCGGCTCATGGGGCCGTCCCGCCGTTCCGCGCCTGGTCCTGCGCCGGGCGCCGGGCGAGCGCAGCGTGAGCCGGATCGTTGCCCGGGCTGACGACGCCAAGAATGGCGAGTCCCCTTTCGCCGCTCGGCCTCAGGAGCCTATCCTCCCTCCCGAAGGGGAGCTGCCGAGCGCGGCGACGTCGTGCGGAACTTCGCACCCAGCCGGCGGGCGCTCGGCCCAACTGAAGGGGGAGGATGTCCTTGAAGAGGTACGTTCTCGTTGTCACGCTGGCACTGGCGGTCGTGTCGTTGTTCGCGTTCACCGCCGCTCCGGCGCTCGCCTCCGGCGAGTGCGGCTGCGTCTGCAAGTCGCCGGGCTACTGGATGAACCATCCGGGGGATTGGCCCGCCATGACGCTCGTCGTCGGCGGAGTGACATACACACAGGAAGAAGCGATCAGACTGATGCAGGCGCCGACGCGGGGCGACAAGTCCCTTACCATGTTCCAGGCGGTCGCGGCGTCCAACCTGAACCTCCTGGCGGGCTGCCATGCCTGCTGCTGGATTCGCGGCATCATCGACGAGTCGAACTGGTGGCTGTCCGTCTTTCCGCCGGAAAGCGGCGTGGTGGCGAAGAGCGAAGCGTGGCAGTACAGCCATGGCGAGTGGCTGTACTGGCAGCTCGACGCCTGGAACAACTGCTACCTCTGATCAGCGCCTGACCAGAACCGAGCAAGCGGCGCGCAGGACCACCTGACGCGTCCCGGCGACCCCGTGACCGGCTCGCACGGGGTCGCCGCATCATCTGGGTCGGGACTGGGCTGACTCAGCCCAGCGAGACGACCCAACGCGGGTTCTGGCACGACAGTCCGGCGCAGACGCGCATGCGGCGTTCCTCGGGCTCCCAGACCATCGTGGTCGAGCAGCCGGCTCGAGCAGGCTCGACCGGGTCGACTCCGTACTCGACCCCTTCCGACATCACGTCGCAGGCGCGCGTGGCGGCGCAGGGACTTCCTCCGGAGGGTCGTCCGCCACCCCGCTCATGCAGTCGGCCAGGTACTCGTTGTCGTGGACGAGCCACTCGCGCCCCTCGATGGCGGCGACGCAGCGTTCGATCAGGTGGCGGGCGCCCTCACCGACCGGCCGCCTGACCTCACCGTACGATCCGCTGAGGTCCAGCGTCTCAGAAGGAGCGCTCCTGCGCGGCCTGCCTCCCCGATCGTCACGCGCGTCCCGGCCCGGACCCGGCTCGCAGCCTGCCCTCGGCCTCCTCGACCACGTCGTGCAGCGCGCGGCGCACGTCCTCCGGCAGCGTCTCCGGACGTGCGACGCGAGGATCTCGTCCACGCGCGCCGCGGCGCGCGCCGTCGCGTCAAGGCCGCCGTGCGCGAGCCAGTCGTCGTAGGACTCGCGCTCGAACACGCGCGGCTGATAGCGGTCGCGCGCGTGCCGGCGCGTGTGCTTGTGCTTGAGGAACACGCCGCCCGGGCCGACCTCGTCGATCACGTCGAGGGCCAGCGCCTCGTCGTCGATCTCGACCGGCGTCATCAGCTGCTTGACCCAGCCGACGATGTCGTTGCAGAGCACGAGCTGGCTCAGCGACCCGGTGTACGCCGAGTCGAGGTAGCCGATGTCGTGGATCATGTGGCCGCCGGAGAGGGCGTCGGTCATCAGCGTCAGCGCCGCCTCGGCGGCGGCCTGCTCGTCGGGCAGCTTCGCGTCGCTGACCCCGCCCAGCGTCCACATCGGCAGGTCGTAGTAGTGCATGAGGGTCGAGAGGACCGCCCGGTGGTCGGGGCCTGCGTAGACGTCCACCATCGTGCGCATGTCCATGGCCTCGCCCGCCCAGCCGATGGCGATGAACGGCGCGCCCTCCCGCTTGAGCTGCTGGACGACGAGGCCGGCGAGGATGCCGGCGTTGACGACGGCGACGCAGCCGAGCACGGTCATCGGCGCCACGGTGCCCGCCGTCGACACCGGGCTGTAGATGCAGGGGAGATTGCGCTCGGCGAGGTAGAGCAGCGTGCTCAGCGCCTCGCGGTTGTGGACCAGCGGGAAGAGCGTGTTCTTGTAGCAGGCGATGATCGGCTTGGCGGCGAGCTGCTCCCGCCCGACGGCGATCTCCGCCATCCTCACCGCGTCGAGGTGCGAGTCGTCCCCGCCGAAGGTGACGAACACGATCGGCTTGACCGTGCTCGTGAGCATCGCCTCCATCTGGTAGCGGTCGAGCAGCTCCGGCGTTGCGTCGCTGGGGCTGAAGACCGACATCGCGAAGTCGTAGTTCTCGCAGGCGTCGACGACGGTCGCCGCCTCGACCACGTCGCGCAGCACGGCGCGGCGCCGCACCGACGTCCGGTGGTCGAGGCAGAACATGCAGTCTGAGCCCGGTCCGAAGAAGGTCCGGTAGCCCTCCAGGCGGCAGGCCTCGCGGCCGTTGCGGTCGTAGAGCGTGACGCTGTTCGGGGCGGTGTCGAGCGCCCGCTCGACCAGCGCCCCCGGGATGCGCACGCGCGTGCCGTCGATCGTCGCCCCGGCGCGCTTGAGCAGCTCGAGGGCCTCGGGCTCCTCCATGATGAGGCCCGTGCGCTCGAGCACGCGCAGCGTCGCCTCGTGCAGGCGTTCGCACTGCTCGACGGTCAGTCTGCCGAAGTGGGGGCCGCTCAGGAACGGTCCCCTGCGACCCGTCTCCACGTCTCCCTCCTCGCGCACCACCGTGCCCCCGGACAAGCTTGCCGTTCACGGGGCAACGTACCACGGGGCCGGGGTCGCGCGGAACGGGTGTCGGTACGCCGCGCGAAGCGGCCGGACCCTTGTGAACACGGCCGGCATGCAGCATCATCGCGACGGACCGAGCGGGGAGATACCGTGGCCGATGACATGCCGAGAGAGCGATCCCGCTCTGGGCAGGCTGTCCTTCGGGCCGGCGACGCATGGCGACTACGTCGGCATCGCCGAGCTCGACAGAAACGCGTGGCGAGAGAGCGCCCACCCCGAGCGCGTGCCCGACGGCGAGCACGTCTGGCGGATCTGGGTCGACGACGCCTTCGTGTTCGTCGCGCGCGAGGGCGAGCGCGTCGTGGGCGCGATCGTCGCTCTGCCGAGCCGTCACGGCACCCTGTTCGTGCACAAGGTCATGGTCGAAGAGCCGTACCGGCGGCGCGGCATCGGGTCGCGTCTGTTCGAGCTCCTGCTCGAACACGTCGACGCGACCGTCGGCGCCGCCTGCTACCTGACCGTCGACCCGTCGAGGGAAGCCGAGGTAACGCGCTACGAGCGCCTCGGCTTCACCGACAAGCGGTTCGTCTCTGGCTTCTACCGCGAGGATGAAGACCGCTTCGTGATGACGCGGCCGGCGCGCCGAGGCGCGCCGTCCTGAGCGTGCGGCCGGGCACGACCGCTTCCCTCGAAGCTCCTACTTCAGCGCGCGGTCGAGCACGGCCGGCTCGTCGATGAGGCCGGTGAAGGCGTTGCCGCCCGGGGCATAGTGGAGGTCGCCGCCGAAATGGACCTGCCCCGATCCGCTGCCGTAGTCGATGCCCCCGGCGTAGTCCACGCGCCCCTTCAGGACCCCGTTCACGAACAGGCGGACGACCGCGCCGTCGTACGAGACGGCGAGGAAGCTCCAGCGGCCGGTCACCAGGCTCGTCGGGGACTTGAAGTCGACGGTGACCGCGCTCCCGTTCTGAAACTGGACCCACGGGCGACCGTCTCCGTCGCACATGACTTCCCAGCCGTGCCGTGTTCCAGCGCAGTCGCACGGCCTCATAGAAGATGAAGAAGTACTCGAAGGTGTTCGGGAAGATCAGGAGCAGCAGGCGCAACTGGCTGATCTCGAACGCGATGATCGCGACCAGACCCATCGGCGAGGCGGTGACCGCTTCACCCCACGAGGCGTCCGCACTGACCCCGAACACATGCTGCTTTGCGGCCTCGGTCACGTCGAGCTTCGCGATGTGGATCCACCACTCCTGGGGCAGCTTGATGAACACCCAGATCATCACCGTCGCGATGACGACGGCCCGCCACCTTCCTCCTTGGTCGCGTCACGCAGGTCAGGCAACTGCGCGCTGCCGTTGCGTGCGTAGCCGATGCCACAGCGCACGGGCATGATACCAACGTGCATTCCGACGGAGAGTCGTGCCGCTTCCTGCCGATCGAACCACGGTATCGAGGCGCCGGGGTCAGCCCGGCGCGACCACGACGGCCGTGCCCGACACGGTCACCAGCAACATCGAGGTGTTGGTCCCGACGCCCTCGATGTCGAGGGCGACGCCGACGATCGCGTTCGCGCCGAGATCGGCGGCTGCCTTCTCCATCTCCGCCATCGCCTCGGACTGACCCTTGCCGATCTCGTCCTCGTAGGCACCGGCACGCCCGCCGACGATGTTGCGGCCGAACGCCTTGAAGTCCTTGCCGACGTTGACGCCGTGGATGGCGGTGCCGCTCACGAGTCCCTTGTACTCGGTGATAGACATGCCCGCGAGCGTGTCTGTGGTGGTCACGATCATGGTGGTCTCCTTCTCCGAGGTGTTCTACGACTCGACGGCGGCCGTCTGCGCGCTCGTCTTCGGCTTGAGGATCTTCTTCGCGCCCACGATCACGAGGATGATCGCGACCAGCATCAGGAGCGATTGGACTCCGGCCGCGGCTGCGCCGGTGGGGATGTCCGTCTGGGCCGCCGCAGTCCCGGCGGTCTTGCCGGCCACGTGGGTGAAGGTCCCGAAGTCCCACAGGGCGTGGACGACCATGGCGACCACGATGGTGCCCGAGATCCGGCGGATGGCGTAGAAGACGCTGCCGATGACGAAGGCGAAGATGACCTGGCGGACGGTGAGGACGGCGCCCTGCCCGAGGATGACGTTCACGCCGTGCAGCAGGCCGAACAGGATCGAGGAGAAGAGCCACACCTTCACCTCGCTGTAGCCGCCGCGGAAGCCGACGACGGCGAGGCCGCGGTAGGTGATCTCCTCGCTGAAGCCGACGAGCGCCGTGCCCAGGGCCAGCCAGAGGATCATCGCGGCGCCCATGTCGCCGAGGTTGCCGTAGTCGATCCCGAGCAGCGTCGCGACGAAGACGAGGATCGGCACGGCCAGCAGCCAGCGCGGCGGCCGCGGCGGGTCCGTCGGCAGCTCGCGCAGGCCCGGGCGCCACCACCCGAGCCAGCGTCGTGACGATGATGAGCACGACCGCGCCGATGCCCACGGGGACGACGATCCCCTTGACGATGCTGTCGGTCGTCGTCCCGATCACGTCGTAGCCGACGCCCATGAGCTTCTCGAGGACGAGGAACAGGATGGCGTAGCCGATGCCGATGGCCCAGGCCAGGCTCGGTCGCGGCTGGATTCTCATGTGGTGGTCCCCTCCGTCGATCTTGATTGACGCGCCCGGCGTGCTGCCAGACCGCATTGGCACTGTCAAGACAGTGAAAAACCTCGCCCATTTTCCCCACCGCGTCTGCGGTCCAAACCGGCCGACGAGATGCACCCATACGGTGGCACATGCGCCAGCACGAATCAGGGTGGGGTCTGAGACCGTAGGAACGTTCCTACGGTCACGGAAGTCCGACAGGTTGACCGCGCTGCCGGAAGAGTCGGACAGGCTGAAACCCGGTGCGATCTGGTTCCGGGACACTCCGGATCGCTACGTCTCTTTCTGACACGATGCGATGTCGCCGTCGCGCGACACCACTACGTGGAGCAGGACCTGCGCGCCCGGCGCCGCGTCGCCCGCGGGGGCGACGCCTGCATGGGGCGATCTGAGGCCGGGTATGATGCGCGGGCGTGGCGCCCGCTGCAGGCAGGCGCGCAGACGGCCGCGCACAGGCCCGGCCAGATCTTGGGGAGGGTTCGTGCTGGTGTCGGCAACCCAGGCTATCGGTGAGGGCCGGCTCGGTCCGAACCGCGCCGCCATCGCCGCGTTCACGCTCGGCCTGCTGCTGACCTTCCTCTTCGTGCGCACGAACACGCGCCTCATCCGCGCGAACGTCAGCTGGTGGTTCCACGACATCGAGTCCGAGGGCGGCGTGCACGTCCACCACATGGTCATCGGGGTGGTCGTCATGGTGGGCGGCGGTGTCGCCCTCATCGCCTGGCAGCCCGAGGGTCTGGGGATGCAGCTCCTCGCGATGCTGTTCGGCGCCGGCGTCGGCCTCACGCTCGACGAGTTCGCCCTCATCCTGCGCCTGCAGGACGTCTACTGGACCACCGAGGGGCGGATGTCGGTCGACGCCGTGATCGTCGCCATCTGTGTCGGCCTGCTCCTCGTACTCGGCGCTCGGCCCTTGGGCAACGCGTTCACGGTCCAGGGTTCGGGCATCGCCGTCGACATCGTGATCGCCTTCGTCATCGCGACCGACGTCGCCTTCGCCGTGATCTGCGTGATCAAGGGCAAGCTCTGGACCGGGTTGTTCGCGGTCTTCATCCCGACCGTGGGGATGATCGGCGCGATCCGCGCCGCCCGACCCGCTTCGCCGTGGGCCCACCGGCGCTACCAGGACAAGCCGAAGAAGATGGCCAAGGCGCGGCGGCGGGAGGAGCGCATCAACAGGACGTGGCGCGCCTGGCGCACGGCGTTCTTCGACCTCCTCGCCGGCAAACCGCACCTGCCCAGCGTCAAGGCGGTCGAGCCCGGGACGACCCACGGGCTCGAGGCGGACTCGAAGGATCAGGGGTCTTGACAGACGCTTCGGGACAGATGCCGGCGCCCGCGAAGCGCTCCTACTTCGTGCGCAGCATCTTCGCCGGCCGCGACATCGAGCTCTTCCTGGTCACGGCGATCGCGACCATCCTTGTCGTGCGCTCGATCCTCGCCGCCAGCGGCTGGCCCCAGCTCGGCGGCGGCAAGATCCACTTCGCCCATCTGCTCTGGGGCGGACTGGGCATGCTCGATCGCCCTGATCCTCTTCATGGCCATGGAAGGGCGGCTCTGGAAGCAGCTCGCGACGCTCTCGGCCGGCATCGGCTTCGGCCTCTTCATCGACGAGCTCGGCAAGTTCGTCACCTCCGACAACGACTACTTCTTCCAGCCGGCCGTGGCCTTCATGTACCTCGTCTTCGTCGTCATCTTCCTTGTCGCCCGCTTCGTCCTCGGCGGGACCGACCTCTCGCCGCAGGCGTCCCTGGTGAACGCCTTCGACCTCGCCAAGGAAGCCGTGACTCACGACCTCGACGAGGCAGAACGCGGCCAGATTCTCGCGCTGCTGACGCGATGCGACCAGGACGACCCCGTGGTGCGCGACCTGACCCATATCGTCGCTGGCGACGGCACGCGCGCCGGCGGCTCGCGCGACCCCTACCAGCGCCTCAAGGCGAGCCTGCGCCGCTTCTACGACAGCCTCGTCGCGCGGCGCTGGTTCAAGAGTGCTGCTCATGGCGCTACCTCGCCCTCGTCGCCCTGGTCGGAGTCCTGTGGGCCGTGGGCGTGGTCGCCGTTGCCGCCGGGCAGTCGAACGCTCTCACGCTGAACTTCTGGGACTACGGGCAGGTCATCTCGGCGAGTGTCAGCGCGGTCTTCATCATCGTGGGGTTCGTGCGCTGGCGTCGCTCGAGGCTGGCGGCCTACCGCTGGTTCGAGCGCGCGTTGCTCGTCGCGATCTTCGTCACCCAGTTCTTCGCCTTCTATCAGAACCAGACCACCCAGGTCTTCGGCCTCGTGATCGTCCTTCTCACCTACGCGGCGATCAGCGGAATGATCGCGGAGGAAGTGGCGCGCGAGGGGGCGGTGGGCGCCTAGTCCCGGCGTTCCGACCGCGGCAGCGAGGAGCACGATGGCCGATCCCCCGGTCCTCACCGAACGTCGCATCTACCGGTCACGCGGCCGCGACCTTCGCGCCGGCGACGCCGGTCACGCCTCGTCGCGCTCGGCGTGGTCCTCCTCGCGGCGGTCCTCGCGCTCTGGGGGCTCGTGAGCGTCCTGAGCAGGGGCGAGACGGCAGGCTCGCCGCAGACGGCGGCCAAAGCCAGCTCCATCTCGCGCGCCTTCAGCGGCGCCGTCGGCGCTCGCCGCCGAGTGGTCCGGCCCGCCCTCCTCAGGCCTCCGCCTCAAGCTGCGCGACACCATCGTCAGCGCGTCGATCTCGCCCAAGTCCGTGGTCTCCACGGGCACCGGCTACGTCTTCGCGCAGAACATGATGTATCGCCACACGATGACCGTGTACGACGCGAAGACCCTGAAGCTCGTGAAGACCATCCAGGACTCGGTCGACGCCGCCGCGTTCCGCATCAAGGGCCACCAGGGCACGCTGAGAGGGGCGCCCGTCGAGGCCGCCGTCACCCCCGACGGGCGCTTCATGTTCGTGTCGCAGTACTCGATGTACGGCGACGGCTTCTACCGCGAGGGCGACGACGTGGGCTCCCCGGCCAGCGGCTACGACAAGAGCTACATCTACCGTGTCGGGCTCGACGACCTGAAGATCGACAAGGTCATCAGGGTCGGCTCAGTGCCCAAGTACGTCGCCGTGACCCCCGACCAGCGCTACGTCGCTCGTGTCCGAACTGGACCTCCTACTCCCTCAGCGTCGTCAGCGTGCGCCGGAGCCGGCAGGTCAAGGAGGTCTACCTCGGCCCGTACCCGCGCGGCATCGCCGTCGACCCGGACTCGCGCTACGCCTACGTCGCCGTCATGGGGACCTCGGACGTCGCACGCGTCGACCTGCGCTCGTTCGCAGTCAGCTGGATCAGGGGCGTCGGCGCGGGCCCGCGACACCTGTGCATGTCCCCCGACGGCAAGTACCTCTACGTCACGTGCAACGCCGCCGGGACCGTCGTCAAGGTCGACCTGCGGACCCGCCGGGTGACGGACAGGGTCGCCACGGGCGTGCATCCGCGCAGCATGGCGCTCGCCCCCGACGGCAGGTCGCTGTACGTCGTCAACTACGACTCGAACACGATGAGCAAGGTCCGCACCGGCGACATGAAGGTACTCCAGGTCGTCGCAGACCAACTCGCGGCCGATCGGCGTCACCTACGACCTGCCGACGAAGAGCGTGTGGGTCTGCTGCTACACCGGCAGCATCATGGTGTTCAGGGAACGGTGATCGTCCCCGTCCCGTCCATCGGGTACGTCTTCGGGAAGTCCTCGGCCGAGAGGCGGTCGACGAAGCGCGCCGAGGTGTGCGAGGGGTCGACCACCGGATAGCCGGGTTCGGCGAGGCGCAGGGAGAGCCAGCGCCCGCCGCGGATGCGTCCCTTCGAGTCGATCTCGGCGGTGAGCAGACCCGAGAGCCCGAGATTGCCGCTGAGGCCGAAGTTGTCCCAGCCGGCGAAGTTGCCCAGGGAGTACGCGATCATCCGGCGCTTGTAGCGCTCGATACCGCGGACCACGTGAGGTCCGGAGCCAAGGACGAGGTCGGCCCCGGCGTCGACGACGCCGTGCGCGAAGCCCGCGCGAGTCGCCGCGATTCTCGCCGAAGGCGTACTCCGTGCCCGTGGGCGTGTGGTACTTGTCCTGGCCTTCGGCGCCGGCGTGGAACAGGACGACCACCAGGTCGGCCTCTGCGGTCGGCCTCGCGGACGAGCTGCTGGGCCGTGGGGACGTCCAGGAGGCTCTGGTTCCACGAGTAGGGCGAGAAGCCGAGGACGGCGACGGTGACGCCCCGGACGTCGACGTAGGTGATCTGCCCGGGAAGCCCCGTGTACTCGATGCCGTTCTTCTTGAGCGTGGCTTTCGTCTGTTCGAGCCCGTTCGCGAGGTAGTCGTGACTGTGGTTGTTCGCGAGGCTGACGAAGTCGATGCCGGACCATCGCAGCGCTCTGCCGTACGAGGGCGGGGCCTGGAAGGCGAAGCAGAGCGAGGAGTCGCTGCCGTCGCACTTCGACGGCCCGGGCAGCGAGTACGTGCCCTCGAGGTTGGCGATCATCAGGTCCGGGGCGCGCAGCTCGTCGCGCACCTGCGCGAAGAGAGCGCGCCCGTTGTTCGGCGGGTTCCCGTACTTGGAGCCCGGCGTCGTGTCGCCGACCCAGCCGATCGTGATGACCGGCGGCGGCGAGGAGTCGCGAGGAGCGGCGAGGACGAGGGGTTCGGGGAGGCGACGAAGTCGAGGCAGCACGGGCCGGCGGCGACGTCGGAGCTCTCCGGCCCGCCGCCCGCGCGCCACGCCCAGGCGCCGGCGGCGAAGACCGCCGCCAGGGCGACGACGCCGGCGACCAGGGACAGGATGCGGAGGCGGCGCCTCCCGGCCGAGCGATAGATGCTGGCGCCGGCGGGGCGGCGAGGCGCGGGGCTCATGGTGCGGGCAGGATAGCACCGGCCTCCGAGGCCGGCCACCCGCGGTCGGCGTGCCGGCCGGCTCGCCGCCGAGCGCGCCCGCGGCGAGCACCGACCAGGCCAGCTCCTCGAGGCGCAGGAGGCGAGCGGCGCCGACGTACGCCGCGCCGCTCACCGTCACCGCGATCAGCAGGGCCAAGAGGGCCCGCGCGAATCCGCCCTCGGCGAACCCTTCGAGCGCGCGCCACGACGCATATGCGACCGCGGCGACGGCAGCGGCGCAGAGGAGCGCCTTGCCGACCGAGAGCGCCATGCGCCGGCCCTCGGCAGCCCCGATCCGGTCACGCAGCAGGTAGCCGAGCACGACGCAGTTGAAGACCGAGACGAGCGAGGTCGAGAGGGCGATGCCGGCGGCGCCGAAGGGGTGCAGCAGGATCCAGGCGAGCACGGCGTTGAGGCCCAGGCAGGCGAGCCCGACGTAGAGCGGCAGCCAAACGCGCTGCATGCTCTGGAAGCTGCGGTTGAACATCGTGTTGACGTTGGCGAACACCAAGCCTACGGCGAAGGCGGCCAGAACGGGGGCGACCGCCGTGGTGTCGCCGGTCGAGAACGCGCCCCGCTCGAAGACGACGCGCACGATAGGCACGGCCAACACCGCGAACCAGGCGACGAAGGGAAGTGAGACGAAGACGGTCTGCCGCACGGCCAGCGAGAGAGTGTCCCGGAACCGCGCTCTGTCGTCCCGGGCGGCGAAGCGCGAGAGAGAGGGGAAGAGGACTGTGCCGATGGTCACCGCGAAGATGCCCTGGGGCAGCGTGTACAGCCTGAAGGCGTAGATGATCTCCGCCGCCGCCTGGTCGCTGACGTACTGCGCGAAGTACATGTTGACGAGGGCGTTGAAGTTGAGGATGCCGAGCGTGATCGAGACCGGCACCATGAGAGCGAGCACGCGCCGGAACTGGTCGTCGCCGAAACGCAGGTTGACGCTCACCGGCTCGCCCATGGCGCGCATCGCCCAGATAAGAAGGATGAGCTCCACGACGGTCCCCACGAGCATGCCCCAGGCGAGCGCCGGCACGCCCCACGACGAGTGCCACGCGGTGACGAAGCCGATGATCACGATGTTCCAGACGATGCTGACCACCGCCGGCATGACGAAGCGCTCGCGGGCGAAGAGCACGCCCGTAACGACACCGGCGAGCGCGAGCACGAGGATGGTCGGGGCGACGATACGCAAGTACTCCGCCGCCGCGGCCACGGCCTCCGGCGTCGTCGTGAGCTCCGGGTACAGAGCTTGGACGATCGGCTCCGCGGCGGCGATGAGGACGAGGACGGCGGCCCCGACCACGGTGAGCATGAAGCCGAGCAGCGCCCCGGTGACGCGGCGGGCGCGGCCCAGATCGCCGGCGGCCAGCAGGCCGACCAGGACCGGCACGAAGGCCGCGCTGATCGCTGCGTCGGCGAAGAGCTGGCGGATCGTGGTCGGTACCGCCGAGACCGACACGAAGGTGCTGTAGTCGGTGCCCGCGCCGTAGGCGCCGGCGACGACCACCTCGCGGGCAAGACCCACCACCCGCGAGATTGCCGTCGCCGAGGCCACGAACACCGCCGCCAGGGCGAGCTTGCGCGCCCGCTCGCTCACGCTTGCGACCAGCCCCTCATCGTCTGTGCTCTCCAGTGGTCGCCGAAGGACATCTCGTCCGGAAGTGTGTCATGTGGCGGTTCGACGTCCCAAGCCGGACGCCTTGCCCGGCGGCAGGGCGAGCGCCCTCCGGCCCTGCGCGCGCTCGCCCTGCCGGCCGGTGGAGCCGTGCTAGACTCCCGGCGCCGAAGGAGGTCGCGTGGCCCCGGATACCCCTCAAGCGACAGTCGTTCGCCCTGCCATGACCCCACGCGCGCGAGTCGCGCTCGCGGCCGGGCGGATCGCCAAGGGACTGTCGCGCGCGCTTGGCAAGGGCGAGGGCGGAGTGATCGGCGGCAACGTCGCCCTGCGGCTGCACCCGGGAGTGCTCGAGGTCCTGGCGGGGGGCCGGGAGATCGCCCTGGTCTCGGCGACCAACGGCAAGAGCACCACCACGCAGTTCCTCGTCGCGGCGATGGCCGTCGCCGGTCCGGTCGCGCATAACCACGGCGGCTCGAACATGGCGACCGGCCTCGTCGCCGCCCTCGACGCGGCGCGCGGCGCACCCCGCGCCGCCCTCGAGGTGGACGAGGCCTACCTCGGTCCCGTCACCGCCGCCGTCGTTCCTCGGTCCATCACCCTCATGAACCTGAGCCACGAGCTGACGCGAGGCGTGAGCTACAAACGCGAGGCGCGGCATTGGCGCGAGACGATCGCACGCCTGGGGCCCGGCTGCACCGTGGTCGCCAACGCGGACGATCCGCTCGTCGCCTGGGCCGTGCAGCCGGCGAAGGACGTCGTCTGGGTCGCCGGCGGACTCCTCTGGAAGGAGGACGCCCTTGTGTGCCGCGGCTGCCTCCTGCCGCTCGTGTGGGACGCCGGCGCCTACCGGTGCGGCGGCTGTGGCCTCTCGCGGCCCGAGCCCGCTTGGCGGCTCGAGGAGGGCGTGATCCACGGCCCCGCCGGCAGCGTCCAGACTGACATCAGCCTGCCGGGGCGAGCGAACCAGGTGAACGCGCTCTTCGCCGTGGCCACCGCCGCGCTGTACGGAGTCGGACCCGCGGCGGCGATGACGGCGATCGCCGGGGTCGACGACGTCGCCGGTCGCTACCGTGCGCACGACATCGACGGCCGGACCGTGCGCCTGCACCTGGCGAAGAACAGCGCGAGCTGGAACGAGACCGTCAGGCTCTTCGCCGCGGACACCGACGCCGCGCTCGTCTTCGCACTCGACGGCCTCGGGCTCACGGGACGCGACACGGCGACGACCTGGGATTCGCCGGTCGAGCTGCTCGCCGGCCGTCAGGCGATCGCGAGCGGCGAGCGTCGCGCCGACGTCGCGCTGCGCCTTGAGATCGCCGGCGCCCGGGTCACGGCGGTCGCGGACCACATCGACGCCATCCGCAGCTGCCCTCCCGGGCCCGTCCACGTGCTCGCCAACTACCCCACGTTCCACGGGCTCAGGAAGAGGCTGGGGCCATGATCGTCTGCGACGGCCCGCTCCTCGTCGTCAGCGCCTACCCCGACCTGACGCTGCCGCAGGGAGACGACGGCAACGTCCTCGTCCTCGCCCACCGGGCGCGCGCCCGCGACATCGAGGTCGAGACCCGGACCGTGCACTGCGGCGACGACCTGCCGCCGGCCGACATCTACGTGACCGGCGGCCTCGAGGACGAGGACCAGGGCGAGCTTGCCCGCTGGCTGGCCTCCTCAGCCGAGTTCCGCCACGCCGTCGAGGCCGGCGCGGCCGTCCTCGGCGTCAACAGCGGCTACCAGGTGCTCGGCGAGCGCTTCGCCCTGCCGGACGGCACCCTCCGGGACGGCCTCGGCCTGCTCGACGTCCGCACGCATCGCGGCGACGACCTGGATCGACGGCCCCGTCGTGACGCGGCCGAACGACGCCCTCGGTCTCCCCGCCCTGAGCGGCTACGAGAGCCACCACGGCGTCACCGAGCTCGGGTCCGGCGCGACGCCCCTGGCTCTCCTCGAGATCGGCCACGGCAACGCGGGCGGAGAGCAGCCCACCGAGGGGGCCGCCGCCGGTCGCGTCGTCGGCACCTACCTCCACGGGCCGGTGCTGGCGCGCAACCCCGAGCTGGCCGATCTGCTCCTCGGCCTCGTCCTCGGCCGCACCCTCGAGCCGCTGGCAACCTCGTTCGCCGAGGCGTCGCGGCAGGCGCGCATCGACCAGGCTCGCGACTGGGTCAAGCGCGGCCGGGCGAAGGTGAAGATGTAGCTCGGCGTCCGACGCCCACCCGAACCGCTCACTTCCGGGTCGCCCCGGCCGCGCACGACCGATCACGCCGATCTCAGCTGCCTCCACGCCTCGTCGTAGCTCGCCCTGAACTCACCGACGTCCTGGATAAGCTCGCCGCGCGCCAGCGTCTCCTCCGAGGGGACGAAGTCCCACACGAGCGGGTCCGAGTACTGCTCCGCCTCGGGTACCGGCGAGCTGTACCAGGTGTAGTCGACGATCTGGCCCGCCACCTTGGGGTCGAGCACGTAGTCCATGAAGAGGTGTGCGGCGTACGGGCTCGCCGCCGTGGTCGGGATCGCCATGTTATCGCAGTACATCGCGAACGCCTCTGAGGGCAGGACGTACTCCAGCTTCTCGGGTCCCAGCTCGTCGTACGCCTGCAGCACGTAGCCGCTCCACCCGTGGCAGAGCGGCGTGCCCGAGACCAGCGAGCGCTTGATGTTGATCGAATCGTAGGCCTTCACGAGGGGCTTCTGTTCGATCAGCTTCCCCAGCGCCTGATCGAGCTCGTCCTGGCTCGTGGTGTTCAGGCTGTAGCCCAGCGACAGGAGGCCCGCCCCAAGCGTGTCCCTGATGTCGTTGAGCATCGTCATCTCGCCCTTGTGGGCCGGGTCCCACATCGTCTCCCAGGATGTGACCGGCTCGGGCAGCAGGTCCTTGCGATGCCCGATGCCCGTAGTTCCCCACTGGTACGGGATGCTGTACTTGTTGCCGTCGGTCTCGGGGTCGTACTCGGGCTTCTGCAGGCTCGGCATCGCGTTCTTGATGTTGGGGATGTACTCCATGCGCAAGGGCTGGATGAGGCCCATCTTCAGCATGATGTGCACGGTCATACCGTCGGGCACGATGACGTCGTAGCCCGTGGCGCCCGCCTCGAGCTTGGCGAGCAGCGCCTCGTTGCTGTCGTAGTAGCTCTCGACGACCTTGATGCCGTACTTCTTCTCGAAGCCCTTGACCGCGTCGGGCGAGATGTACTCCGACCAGTTGTAGAGGGAGAAGCTCCGCCGGAAGGGTGGTGCTCAGCGGCTCCGGCGACTTCGCGGTCTCCGCCTCTTCGGTGCCGCAGGCGGCAAGCATCGTCGCCACGGCGGGGACGCTGAGCCCGAGCGCCGTGGCTCGCTTGAGGAACTCCTTGCGACTCATGCCGCCGCGCGACATCTGCTCGACCATCCGCACGAGCGTGTCCTCGATGCCGGTCCGATCTCCCGGAGTCATAGTGGTCCTCCTTCTGGCCGCGTCACTGCAGCAGATCGTCCACCGCCTGGGCGAAGACCCCGGAATGCAGGTCGACGTCGGCGGCGGACGTTTCGGGGCACATCAGGGCCATGTTGTGGAACGGCGTGATGAGGATGCCCCGGTTGAGCGTGTAGAGATGGAGGTACTCGTCGAGCTCGAGATCGTTGGCGGCGAACGAGGCGCCGCCGTCGCGCGGCACCTCCGGGCAGAACCGGTGCTCGGCCCTCGCGCCGAGGCGCGCGATGCACCACGGAAGGGAGCGGGAGTCGATCACAGCCTGGACCCCGTCGGCGTAGCGATCCGCGACCGCGATCATGTGGGCGAAGGCCTCGGCGGTCAGCACCTCGGTGAGCGTCGCCCGGGCGGCGGCGGTCGCCAGAGCGTAGCCGGCGAGTGTGCCGCCGATGCCCCCTCCGTCGATGAGGTCGGCCTCGCGGTCGCCGAGGATCCGCTCGCCCAGCTCCGCCGACACTCCGTACGCGCCCATCGGCACCCCCGACGCCAGCGTCTTGCCCAACGTGACGATATCGGGCTGCAGGCCCCAGGCGGCCGTGCAGCCCCCCGGCCCCGCGCTCCACGTGTGCGTCTCGTCGTTCACGAGCAGTGTCCCCGTCTCGTCGCAAAGACGCCGCACCTCTTCAAGATAGCCGGGAAGCGGCGGGACGATGCCGATGTTCGTCATCGCGGGCTCCATGAGCACGCAGGCGACGTCGCGCGGCGCGAGTGCCTCCGCCAGCGCGTCAGCGTCGTTGTACTCGACCACCTTGCTGATGACGACACGGGTCGACCGCCGGCCCGACGTTGCCCGGCTTCGACCGCGGCCTGCCCTCGACGCCGAGGACGATGTGGCTCTCGTCGACCGTCCCGTGGTAGCAGCGCGAGAAGACGAGGACGAAGGGACGTTTGGACACCTGCCGGCACAGACGCACGACGCAGCGGTTGGCGTCGGTGGCCGACGTGGTGAACTGCCAGAGAGGCGGGCCGAAGCGACGCTGAAGCTCGTTGCCCACCACGAGGGCATCGTCACTCGGGAGCATCGTGGTGATGCCGCCCTTCTCCTCCAGCCGAGCGCGCAGAGCCTTGGTCACAGGCGCCGGCGAGTGGCCGCTCATGGAGCCAGTGTCGCCGAGGCAGAAGTCGACGTACGTGACGCCGTCGACATCGGTGACGTGACTCCCCTTCGCCTCGTCGAAGAAGACGGGAAAGCCTCCCGGCCACATGGTCATCCACACCATGGGGACCCCGGCCAGCAGCGATCCCTTCGCCTCCTCGAAGAGCTCCCGCGAGCGCGGGTGCTCGCGCACGTACGTGGCTCGTTCTTGCGCGATGAGCCGCTCAAGGCGCACCCGGTCGATGGATCGGACTGAACCCCTCACGGACATGCGAACCTCCCGTCGTCGACCACGGCGGCGACCGTATCACGTCATTCACTGAACATCCAGTGAATGCCAGCGGAACCGCTATACTGCTGAGGTGGTCGGCCGCAGGGGCGACTCGACAGGCATCGCGCGACGACGGGCAGGCGCAGCGGCATGAGCGAGAGAGACGAGAGAGCGAGGAGGAGGCGGCGCGAGATTCTCGCCGCCTACTACCAGGTCCTCCTCGACGAGGGACTGGAGGGGGCGTCGATCGGCAAGGTGGGCCGGCAGCTCGGCGTGCATCCGAGTCTCGTCATCCACTACTTCGGGACCAAGGAGCAACTGACGATCGAGCTGGTCGACTACCTGCTCGAGGTGTACTACGAGACGTACGGGGAGCGCCTCGCCGCCATCGCGGATCCACTCGAGCGGCTGAACGCCATCCTCGACACCTTCTTCAGTCTCTCCTATCAGCAGCTCTTGCCTGAGAGCGTGTTCTACGGCTGTTTCTACCTGAGCCTACGCCGCCCGAAGGTGCGCGAGGCCTTCGCGGCGCTGCACGAGGCCGAGAGAGCGCTGGTCGAGGACGCGATCTCGGCCTGCATGGCGTCGGGCGCCCTGCAGAAGGGTGACGCCCACGAACTCGCGCTCGCCGTCAAAGGGATGGAGGCGGGCTTCGCCGTGCTCATCGGCGGGAGCGAGCGCGAGGAAGACGCCCTGGCCATGGCCGCCTCGCTCAAACGACAGGTGCAGCGCCTGCTCGGTCTCCCGCCGTCCGCGCCGACCGAGACCTCGACCGGCGCGGAGACCTCATCCTCGCAAGCTGCTCTCGCCCGAAACGGTCCCAAGGCAAGACGGCGTCGAGTCACATGAAGCTGGACGCACGGAGGTCCTCGAGCCTTCACTCGAGGTCTCGTTGCTTGTGCGGCTTGACTAGAGCAGGTCGGCGGTCGTCAGCTGCTCGGTGAGCAGGCGCCGGTAGCGCGCGGGGTCACCGCCGCACCAGGCCTCGACGAGCCGCCGCCCCGTCTCGTACACGGCGACGTAGGCGCGCCAGGTCGGGTGGGTGACGAACTCGATCGTCTTCTCCACCTCGTCCGGTGGGCGCAACGCCCAGCGCCGGACGTAGGCGCGCGCCTCGTCGAGGGCGCGGCCCTCGACGTGGATCATCCGCGCGACCGATGTCGTCGATGCGCCACATCGGCTTCTCGACCTCGCGGACGGCTCTGACCAGCTCGAGGTCGTAGCCGCAGCCGAAGCCGGCGAGGATCTCGACGCAGGCGCCCTCGGCGTCCGGACCGAGGGCCTCGAGCCCGTTCATCGCGACGCCCTCGTCGATGAGGGACTGCGGCGTCCCGACCGGGGCGATCGTCTCCTCGAGCTGCCCGCGGCCGTCGACGAGCAGCGCCTCCTTGAGCGCGTGCTGCGTGTGGTGGCCGGGGTAGAGCTCGTGGGCGATGAGGTCGGGCAGCAAGTCGGACCGCGTGGGGATGTCGGTGCAGATGGCGACACGGCTGCGCCGGCCGCCGAGGTAGTAGTTGAAGGCCGCCCAGGGCTCGTCCGAGACAAGCTCGAGCTCGGCCGTCTCGCCCTCCGGCAGGCCGAAGAGCTCGTCGCTGCGCCGGCGCAGCTCGGCGGCGAGCGCCTCGGCGGCCGGCAGCACGACCTCGGTCGGCAGCTCGCGCTCCTTGCGCCAGGCGCGGTAGCGCTCGCCGAGATCGCCCGTGCCCGGGATCAGATCGCCGAGGCGCCGGTGGGCGGCGGCGAGCTCGTCCTCGCTCGCGGGGTCGAGGTCGATGCCGAAGCACCGGCGCACCTCGTCCTCGTACGACAACGGCCTCCCGTCGAGCCGCTCGGCGACCGTGGCGAGGCCCTCGAGCTGCGCCGCGAACCAGCGCTCGCGCTGCGGGTCGCCGAGGTCGCCGGCGGAACCGGCGACGAGGCCGGCGAGCTCCCGCGCCTCGTCGGCGAGCGCCGCCGGCGCGGTCGGCTCCTCGCCCTTCACCCGCTCGGCAAGCCCTGGCGGCCCATAGTAGAAGTCGACGAAACCGTCGATGTGCCGCCCTAGGCGCAGCGAGAGCAGAAGGTAGCGTTCGACGAGGTCCGCTCCGTGCATCGTTCCCCCTTCAAGAGCGTCAATGAACGCCGCCGCGCGCCCGTTGCGGCGGTCGCGCAAGCGTATCGCGTGAGATGCTACGAGGACACGTGCCGCCGCACCGCGTGCCGGGCGGCGCCCGACGCGACGATGGTCACGCTGCACCACCGCGGCTGCTCGGCATTGCCGGCGTTGTCCCTCGAGTAGTAGCAGATCCAGTGCACGCCCGGTGCCGGCGGACGGACCGGTGACCGAGTGCCCTTGACCCAGCCGCCGCTGTCGAGCGGTACCAGGTCTCGTCGACGCCCGAGCAGGCGGTCACCCCGGCGAGGCTGTCCACCGCGGCGAAGTGGACGGTGACGTCGCCGTCCGGCGGGTGAGAGGCGCGTCGTTCGTCGTGCTGCGGCGGGCGGGCGTCGATCAGGACCTCGCAGCTCTGGCCTCCTCGAGGTTCCCGGCGGCGTCGCTCGAGCGGTAGAGCAGCGTGTGCACGCCGGAGCCCCCGCCGCGCTTCCAGACGCGGTAGGTCACGCTCGTTGCCCGTCACTCCAGCTCCTGCCAGCCGTCACGCGAGTACTCCGTCTTGGCGTGGCCGCCGCTCATGCCCGAGCCGCCCTGGTTGTCGACTGCCGAGAGCGTGACCGTCACGTCGCCGTTGACCCAGCCTGGAGGGACGCCACCGGCGGTGGTGACGGGCGCGATCGAGTCGCTCCACGTGTACGCCTTCACGCACACGTTGTAGTTGGGGTACTCCGCGGCCACGTCGTACCACACCACGCCGTCCGGGCCCTCGTAGCTCTGGCCGGCGGATGCGGCCGCGCCACTCGAGTAGTTGACCTTCGGACCTTCGCAAACGATGGGGTAGATCTTCTTGCCTCTGAAGTCGGGGGTGGTGATCTTCACGGCGACCACGAACGGCTGACCGCTGGTCACGTTAACCGGCGTCGAGAGGTCCACGGTGTGATAGCCGAACCATGTGAGCGTACCGCTGCCGTACGAGGTCAGCGACGTCAGTGCAGGTCCCGCAAAGATCTCGTAGCTCGCGTTGGGCCCCAGGGTGTAGAAGCCGATGGCCTTGAGCTGCGCGTCGGCGTCTGCGGTGAACCTGTTCGCCGACCACCCCGTCGAGGTGCCCAGATAGCCCACCGTCCTCCCGGTGTAGCCGAGCGGGTCCCATTGGTAGACGTCGGTGTAGGCGACGGTCGGCTCGGCGCCCATGAAGACCGCGTTGCTCCCTCCGTAGCCGAGTCTCGAGTCGTAGTAGGAGACCCAGAAGTAGCCGGCGTCGCCCCAGGCGCTGCCCCAGCTGTTCTTGACGAGGAAGGCGCCATCCCCCGCGGGCTGGGTGGAGAAGTTGGTCTTCGCGTAGCCATCGTCCCAGCCGATGATCAGGACGTCGTGGTTGGCGATGATGGCGCCGCCGTAGTAGTAGGAGTTGGTGGTCTCGTTCCAGTAGGCGGACGTCGTGCTCGCCTGCATGCCGGCGTCGGCGTACATGCTTACGTCAACGCCTCCATAGGTCGTGAGAGCCCACTTGATGTTGTCGTTGTCGGTCGCGTTCTGCCGCGGCGGCACGAACATGACGTCCTGCACGTGTTTCTGCACGGTCAGGCTGGAGGGATCGGGATGGATCCCGTCACCATAGAGGTCCTGAGCCTCGGTGAAGGGGCCGTCCCAGCGGGTGAGCTGGGCGGTCGCCATGAACGCGTTGCCTCCACCGTCGGGTCGCGCGTAGTCGAACCCGTGGAACCAGACGAGGCTGTCCTCGGAGAAGTCCCACGACTCGCCGGGAAGCAGGCACGACTCGAGAGACCCGAGCGCGGCGAAGCTCCAGCACGTCTGGAACGGGCTCTGGCTCTTGACGCTCGACACCTTGCCGAGGTCGCGCAAATCGAACGAGGCATCGTAGAGGGCGCCGAGCGGGCTGTACCGCGCGCCGGCCAGCGACTCGAAGCCCGCCGGGCCGGCGACGTGGCCGGTGGGACGATCGAGCGCGCGGGATGTCCCGCTCGCCGCAGCTGGCGCGCTCCCCAGCGCCACGCAGGCGGCGACGACGAACGTGACGAGTGTCCGGCGCAGAAGCCGGCGCGAGCTGTGAGACATCACGACCTCCCCCTCAGTCCCCTCGAGCGGCCCCGAGCGCAGGCTCGTCGCGACGGTCACACCTTCGCCGGCGGACCGGAGCCCCTTGCCTTGCGTGCGCCGTCTTGCGGCAGTCGCCTATGGTCATCCCTATACGCCGGTCGTGGCCGTCGCGCAAGCGTTTGGCCGCGTTCGGGGAGGGTCGCGACGCGTCGCCGCCGTGCCTGCTCACGACGGCGCGAGGATCGAACAGTGCGAAAAGGGGCGAGATGTGGCATACTGTCTCCATCTGTTTGCGACCCCTCCGCGTAAACCCTTCGCCTTGGATGCCGTGAGCAGCGCCATATACACGAGCGCGCGACGTCGGCCTACCAAGTAGCCACGTAGACCCGCTCATTCATCAGAGGAGTCATTGTGGCTCAAGGTACAGTGAAGTGGTTCAACGGTCAGAAGGGCTACGGCTTCATCGAGCAGGCCGACGGCAGCAAGGACGTGTTCGTGCACGTCAACGAGCTCGCCCCGGGCACGAGCACCCTGTCCGAGGGTCAGGCCGTGGAGTACGAAGTGACCCAGGGCCAGAAGGGCCCGCAGGCCTCCAACGTCAGGCCTGTCTGACCTTCACCCGCACTGAGGCGCCGGGCGGCGCGGCTTCGGCCGCGCCGCCCGGCGCCTTTCTTTCGTTCTGGCTCAGTACTTGATCGTGCCGTTACGCCAGGTGCAGACCTCGGGCCAGACGACGGACCCAGTACTGAGGTCGAATCCCATGAACGTCAGCGTCACCGTCATGTCGCCGCCGCCGGAGGCGCCTGAGAAACGACCGGTGCCCCCGACGATCGTGAACTTGATCCAGATGTCATAGACCTGCCCCATGTACTCGGGCGCGGGACCTCCGCCGGAGTACTCCATGAAGACCTTGTCGCCATTGGCCGCGACGAGCGTCATGTCCCCGTCCTCGAACGTGAGAGCGGCGGGGTGCTTGCCCGTCATGACGCTCGCCCCGAGGTGCGAGACGTCGCCGACACCGTACGGCCGCGCCCAGACGCCGGTCGGGCTCGGATCGGTCGCACTACCCGGCGTGAACGTGGCGGTACCGATCACGCAGCCCTGGAACGGACGGGCCTTCGCCCCGGCGCTCGCCGTCGCGCTGAAGGCGACGAAGACGAGACCCAGGACGACGAGAAACACCACTGACTTGCGCATGATTCCCCCTTCGAGCGAGTGGTTCTCGAATCGACGGTCATGTCATGTGTCGGCCGTCGGAACGTCTCCGGTTGCTCCACGGGCCGCCCCCTTCTGGCTGCCTACGGTGACGTGAGTCGCCAGCAGTACACCCGGGCCGGCCGATCGCAGTCCCTGCCGGGACCGCACCGATCGACCGGCCCGTCTCCCTCACTGGATTGCTTGCAGGATCGAACCTCCGCCGCCTTCGCCGGGTTCGAGATACAGCGTCATGCGCACGACTTGGCCATCGCGCACCTCGATCACCGTGGCGCCGTTGCGGGACTCGACGATCGTCACGCCGGGCAGGTAGCCGTCCTTGTGCGTGCGCCGGCACGTCCAGCGCACGACGGCCCACCCCGGGCCGGCGATCGGCGCACGGTTCTTGATCTTGAGTTTCCTGGCGGGTGCGACCGCACGCCACCAGGAGAGGACGGCGTTCGCCCCGCGCACGTCGTGCTCGCTCGCGGTGTCGCGGAACTCCACGTCGCGCGCCAGTAGCGCCTTCAGGACGGCCCGGTCGTGGCTCGCGATCGCCGCTCCGACCTTGGCGCCCACCCGAGCGGCGACCTCGGCGGTGTCCCCGGATCTCGGCGCGGAGCCGAACGGCGCGACCGGCTGACCCGCCCCGTCGAAGACCTCCTCGTGCGCGATCTTGTCGCCGTCCACGGCCAGCAGCGCGAGATACGGTCCCGAGTCGCTCGAGTTGCTGAATTGGAGCATCCCCTCGAGCATCGCCACCCCCGGTGCGGCGAGGAGGTGATACTGCTTCGACCGCCGCGCCGCGTTCCATCCCGGTTCCTCCTCGGAGAGGAACGGGTGCTCGTCCGCCTCGGAGGCGAACTCGCGGTAGGCCCTCCGGATGCCTCGGACGCCTCGGGCCTGACGGCCCTGACTCCAGTAGTCCAAGGTGGCATGGGCAACGTAGAGCCCGGCGCTCGGGATCTTCCCGGCGGCAAACGTGCCGGCGTAGCGCTGAGCGACGGACAACGTCTGCGTCAGCGAAGCGCTGCCCGGCGCGTTCCACCGATAGACCCCGTCATCCACGATCAGCGTGCTCTGCTGTGGACCGGAAGGGGTGTGCTGATCGCCGGTCTGCTCCTGACTGGTGGCGCTCGACGAGTCCGACACCGCCCGGAACATGAAGTTCGGGCTCATCCAGGCGATCGCGATCATGGCGAAGAGCCGCCTCGGATTCGTCGGGGCCGAGAAGGCGACGTCTGAGCCCAGGCTCGTGCGGAGGCCGCCGTAACGGATCTCCGGCGCCCATTCCTCCGTCCAGGGATTCTCCTCGTAGAGAGTCTCGTGCGCGCCTGGTTCCTCCACCCCTGGGTTCGCCCGGGTGCCCACGACGTAGGCGTGACCTGCCGCCAAGGCACAGGCGCTCCCATACCAGGGCTGGCCGTTGATCTCGACCTTCTTGACGCGGAGCGGCTCCCAGCGGAAGGCCCCCTCGAGCGTGCTCGTGCGCTTGACAGTGACACTCGCGATGAGCTGTCCCGTGCGGGCATCGAAGATGCCGACGCGATGCTTGTGCGCGAGCCCATCCTGGTAGGCGTCGAAGCAGCCGAGCGCCGTGACCTCGATGTCCACCGTCGGTTTGAACAGCCAGCCGACCGTGCCCGCCGCCACGGCCTTTCCCGAGGGCGGATACGGCGGCTCGCTGTACGACACGGCCGTCCTCGATCCGACATAGCGCGAGTTCCGCGACTCGGCCGGAGTCGCCGGACGATGCCGTGGTGCCGGGACTCGCGGGCGGCGTCGTGCCGGTGGCGATCTCGTCGTGGCCACAGGCGGCCAGCGCGAGCGCGGTCGCCGACAGCAGCGCCAGAAGCACGAGCGGGACTGCGAGGCTCGCGAGTGACTGCGGTGTCCGGAGCGTTCTCATGGCCCCTCCCTTCGGGTCGCCGGCGGCGTAGGCCGCCAGCAGTACTGACCGGTTGGAAGAGGCGTTTCTTCGTTGTGTCTAGTCGGTGGCGGGTGAGGAGCCCGGAGGGGTCTGCAACGACTCGGCGACGGCCAGCAGCTCGTCGGCCGTCGCCGCGCCCGCGATCGTCAACAGCACGCCGTCCTTGAGCGCCCACAGGTGAGGCGCCGACGTCGTGCTCGCGGTGAGGATCCTCGCCGTGGAGCCTGCGAAGGCACCCGACCTGATCGGGACCTCGGTGCGAGCCAGCTTGGACCAGGGCTGGTCGTAGGTCTCGCAGAGGTCCGTCTCGACCGAGTAGGCGCCGCCGACGCGGCGCGTCGAGACGGTGATCGTGTCGAAGCCACGCCTGTATTGAAGAGCGAAGACGTCCCGGGTCCAGTACGTGGCGTCGCCGTCGTCGAGGCCGATCATGAGCTTCGAGCGCTTCGCGACGGCCAGCTCAGAGAGTTCGTACCCACTCGGTACGTGACCCGGCACGAGCGCCGTGACGCCCGGCGCCGAGACTGCTTCGGGGAGTGTCATGCGATGAAAGCCGCCGTCCTCAAGCGCCGACGTGCACGCCGGGCGGCAGCTTCACGGAGAACGCGTCCTCGGGCAGCGGCTCGTTCACGCGCACGTTGCTGAATCGGGCGCTGAACGTGAGACGACCCGACGTGTATTCCCGCACCCCCAGCAGCAGCCAGGTCTGTTTGTCCACCAGAACGGTGTACACGGGCCACTTCTCGCCCGGGGACGGGAGGCCGGCCATCTCGCCCTTGCTGCACGTCACCGTCCACGCGGGCCGACCGTCCAGCACCGTCTCGTCCAGCTTCAGGTTGCTGGCCGATGCCGCCGCGCGGACCGTCGCCGCCATGTCGACGAGTGGGATGGTCCCGGCGTCGGGTGGCCCGAGAGGGATGTTGATCCCCCTCCCCCAGGTCTGCTCCGACCCGTCGTAGCCGGTCGAGATCCCGGTCGTCGCGTCGTAGACCTCGAGCGCCCGGTCCATGAGGCGGTCCCCCGCCGCCGTGACCGGAGAGTAGGTCTCGCTCTGGCTCCCGTCCGCCCTCGACACGATGTGCGCCCGACGCGTGATGTAGGCGTGGTACTCGTCCCACACGCCGGCTTCGAAGAGCTTCACCTTCAGGTCCGCCTGCCAGGTCTGGACCGAGGAGTACGTCGCGGCGAGCGCCCTGTCGAGGATCTCGGCCGCGCTCACGGGTTCCGGGCCCGGCGTCCCCGGAAGGCCCGCCAGAAGGACGGCGGCCGTCACGGCGGCGATCGCGGCGACCGCCAGCGCCAGGCGCGCCCGGCGCGGGGAGAGGGCAGCGCGCAGCCGGCGGCCGAAGACAGGCCGCCGCCGGGCCTCCCCCGCAGCCTCCGCCTTGGCCTCGGCGACGGCCAGACGCACGTCGCTCCAGTACTCAGGACCGTGGTCCGGCTCGCCGAACGTCTCCAGCTGCTTCCCGAGTTCCGTGTCGCGGGCCTCGTCCATCGCCTCAAGGCCTGTGTCGCGGGCCTCGTCCATCACTCCACCTCGAGGCTCATCGACGAAGTCAGGGTACGGCGAAGGGTCGCCCGCGCCGCGTTCAGGCGCGAGGCCAGCGTGCCCATCGGGATGCCGATGATCGATGCGGTCGTCGTGTAGTCGTAGCCCTCACGGTCGACGAGCAGCACCGCGAGGCGCTGCTCGGGCGGAAGGGCTGCGAAGGCGTCCGCGAGGGCCGCCCGCGTCGCCAGGGCGTCTGCGGGGTCCGGCGCGGGGTCGGGAGGTTCGGGCAACTCGTCCGGCGGCAGCGGGTACAGCCGGTCGGCGCGGGTCATCGCGTCGCAACAGGCGTGGTACGTGATGCGGCAGAGCCACGTGCCCAGGGACGACTCGCCGCGAAAGCTTGCCAGCGAGCGGTAGACGCGAAGGGTGGCGTCCTGCAGCACGTCATCCATCAGCTGGCGATCGTTGAGGACGTGGAAGGCGACGATCCGCAGCCGACGGTCGTAGTGCCGCATGATGTCCACGAACGCCTCGTCGTCGCCGTGCTGCGCGGCGGCGAGGACGTCCGGGTCGATCTCCTCGGTGCGCTCGGCCAAGGCGGGCACGGCCGCCCCCCCTTCGGGCCGTCTCAACCGCTCTCCGGTCAGCGTACTCTCCCCGGAGGGTCGCAGGTCCGTTGTCATGACGAACGCCGTGGTCGACGCCCGGTCGCAAGCCGCCAGCGCGAGCATCATTCCGCATCCCCGAGGGCATCAGGCCAACACTGCCTCATGTCCGATAGACCGCCGAGCGGCCGCGTTTCTTCGCCTCCGACCTGCGAAACGGGTCCTGGCTCTCTGCGAGCTCCTCCAGAAGCGCGAAGACCGGCCCGCGGGGCCGGTCTCGCCGGTGTTCGGACGCAGACGGCCGGGCGTCACAACGAATACCGCCTGCCCCCAGCCCGCGCCGTCAGGCCGCGCGCAACTGGTCCAGGGTATGCTCGCAGCGCCGGCCGGCCGGGCTTCGGTCTTCTTCGCCCGGGGACGACCGGCGTTCAGCGGCTGCGGCTCCGAGGTCGACCGCGCAAGCGCTGCGCCCCCGGCGGTCGCGCCTTGTCCCATTCCGCCGGGTGGCCGTGGCCGCGCTCGCTCAGGTGAGCGAACAGGTCGCCGCGGCGCGCGAAGGCCTCCCCGCAGCTGGCGCAGCGAAACGTGATCGGGCTGCCGAGATGCGCCTCACCGCACTCGTCGTGAAGCAGGCACATGTGGTTATCGAGGTCCCGCTGCGACCTGAGGGCCGCGCTGCAGATCTCGCAGTCGAAGGTCTTGGGGGTGGTGAGTGCGGGCACAGAGCATCGTCCTCTGGGGCGACTGACCGCGTCCGCCGCAGAGACGGCTCTCGCCGTCCCGCGACGTCACGGCCGTTTGACCGAGCAACTGTCTATTCCCCCAGGCGGGGAATCGGGCACCCGCGGCGCGCTCCGTGAACCCTCGCCCCAGCGTCGTCCTCGCGGGACCAGGCACCGGCTCGAACTTGAAGTCCGCCCCCGGGAGGCGGTGCCTCGAGTGTGCCGCGACGCCGGCGGCGGTGTACGGTTTGAGCCATGGAGACCATCCTCGCGCTCATCCCCGGCTACCAGGAGGGTCCGCGCATCCGCGCGGTCGTCGAGCAGGCGCGGGCCCATCTTGCCGGTCGTCGTCGTCGACGACGGCTCGACCGACGACACCGCCGCGCAGGCCGAGGCGGCCGGCGCGACCGTCCTGCGCCAGGTCCCCAACGCCGGCAAGGGGGCCGCCCTGCGCGCCGGCTTCCGCTACGCCCTCGAGCACGGCGCCGCGGCCGTCGTGACGCTGGACGCCGACGGCCAGCACGACCCGGCGGAGATCCCCGCCTTCCTCGCCGCGTTCGAGGCGGGCCGGCCCGCGCCGGAGCTCATCGTCGGCTGCCGCGACTTCGCCGACATGCCGCCTCTCCGCCGCCTCTCCAACACGCTGGGCACCTGGGTCTTCTCGGCCGCCGTCGGGCGCCACGTCGCCGACAACCAGTCCGGCTACCGGCTCATCGGCCCGCGGCTCATGACCGCCCTCCTCGACAGCGACGAGTCGGGCTTCGAGTTCGAGGTCGAGATGATCGCCCGCTGCATCGCCCTCGGCCTTCCGCTGGCCGACGTCCCGATCCGGACGATCTACGCCGGCGAGCCGAGCCACATCAGGAACTGGAACCACGTCACGCAGTTCCTGCGCGTGAGTCTCGCCGCGGGACGGATCGTCCGCGGCGGCTAGGCGGAGCGCAAGCCGCCGCCCGTCACCGCGCGGCGAGCAGCTCGATCAGGTTCGCGCACCCTCCGTCGCGCAAGAAGGCCGCGTGATCGTCGATGCTCTCGAACCGGCGTCCCACGATGTCGGCGCACTCGAACCTGGAGCCGGTCTCGCCGCGAACCGGTCGATCAGCGCCGGGGCTCTGACGCTCTTGTAGCCGACCTTGTCCGCCCCGCGCTCCCTGTCGCCCATGTCGAGGAGCCAGAGCGCCGCTCCCAGCGCCCCGCAGGCGCCCCCGCTCAGCCCGATGCCGCCCGCAAGCCCGGCCGCCATGACCACATGCAGATCCGAGGCGCCCATGTTCTGCGCCACGAGGGACGCGCAGCTCACTGGTGGGGAGGGAGCGTCGATTTGCTCCCCGGAAAGGACGCCGTCGATCTCGTCGAACGCCGCGACGGCGTACTGCCCGGCCATGTGGAAGCACCTCCAGCCGTTCTTGAGGAAGTACCGGGCCGCGACCTTGATCGACAGCTCGTCGGCCCCCGCGCCGAAGTCGACGCGGGTGATGGAGCGACAGTCGCAGCTCCCGTAGCGAGCTCGGAAGGTCTCCGTGAGCCGCTGGGCGGCGGCGACCGCGCGGTCTCGGCATGCGGACCCGAGCCCAGGAGCCGGCACGCCTGCGCACCCGCGGCAACGCCGATCCCCAGACCTGGCCGCACTGGTACCCGCGAGACAGGATGCCACCCGCCAGAAGCTCGGATGCCTTCTCCTCGAGCTCGAGCGGGTGGTCGAAGCCCTTGTTCAGGACCCGGCAGAGCGCGACGGAGCACATCCCGGTCCTGAGGAACGTGCGCACCGCCTGCGATGATGTGACCGCGCCTCGAGGGCTGGTCATGGCGCCTCCTCTCGTCCCCCCGGATCCCCTCGGCGGTCCGTCCGCGACCACGTCTGGGGCCGTCTCTGACACTAGCACCCATCCCGCCTCGGTGGCAGACTACGGGTGCCGGCACCCTGCGTAACCGCTGTTCTTTTGCGGCGCCGTGCCGATACAGGGCAGAGTAGGCACAGGAGGGGCCATGAGAGCATGCAAACGGTGCGGCCTTTCGATCGGCGTCCTGGCGACGTTCTGCCCTGTCTGCGGCGCGCTCGCCGACCCCGAAGACGTCTCGCCGGCGGCACGCGTGGACGAGGCGCCCTCGGCGGGCGCCGAGGAGACGTCCTTGCCGGACGAGACGACTCCGCCCGCCGCCCTCACCGCGTCCGACCTCGAGTCCGCGGCGCATGAATGCGAGAAGGCGGACCCGTCACGCGCGGCGGCGCTGTATCGCCAGGCCGTCGTCGCGTACCTGGAGTCGAGCGGCGACCCGTTCGAGAGCCCGTCCGTGCGCCGCGACGTGCAACGTGTCTTCGACCGCCTCAGCCTCGTGCTGAAGCGCGAAGGGCTCCTCAACGAGGCCCTCGAGGAGATCGACTCGGCGGCGTATCTGGGGCTCGTAGACGACGGTTGCGGTACGAAGGCGCAGCGCGAGGCGCTGGTGAAGCGCCGCGATGCGCTGCGCCGCGCCGTCGCGAAGGCGGCCGCTCACACGAGCTGACGCAGCGGCAGGCTGAGGTCGGGGACGTACACGGCCTCAGCCGCGCGCGCTTGACACCACACCGCGCCCTCGCCGTGCTAGTCTGCGGGAGTCCGAGCCGCCGACGAGGGAGTCTTCATGGGCCTGGTCGCCACGATCATCGTGACCTTGGTGCTCGTTCTGGGTCTCGGTCTTCTCATCTTCAAGCTGTTGCGCCGGAATCAGAAGGTCGTGCCGGACATGGCCGACCGGCAGGCTGCGCGCCGCGATCAGGCCGTGGCCGTGGACGAGCAGGGACAGCCGGTCATGGAGTCGCAGGAAGCCGACGACGCAGTGCCGCGCGACGACGCCGCTTTCGAGGGCGTCCTCGACGAGCAGCTCAAGGACCTGCGCGGCTGAGCGCCGCTGCTGCGTCGGGCGCCCGCACCGCTGTCGTCGCCTCGCTCTACTTGGGCGAGGGCGTCAGCGGCCGGTCCGCGAGCCACGCATGTGGCTGGGGCACACCCACGCCGACGTGCAGGGAACAGCGGACTGCAGGGTTGTAGGACGAGAGCACGGTGCTGCAGCCCGGCGCCTCGCAGACCCGCCCGCGCCCGTACGTCGGGATCCTGTCGCTGACCTTGCCCGTTCCTGAGGACATGAACCCACCTGCGATGCGGACCTTCATGCGGAGACTGGGACGAGGCAGCGACAGCCCATGGGGGGACCCTTCCGTAGACCGTGTCATTCTACGCTGATTTTCGTAGAAATGCCAGCCCCGGTCCCGGGCCGAGGTCGCCTCTGTGCGCGCGCATCACCCGCGGCCCACGTCTGCGAGTCGTTCATGCGTTTCCCACCGGCGAGAACGCTGCGGGACCCGCAACAGGCAGGGGGCGGCTAGAGACGCAGATGCGATCGCGCAGCGTGCCTGCTCGCGCTCGGCGCGGTGATCGTCACGCTGCACCACCTCACCTGCTCAGCGTTGCCGGCGTTGTCGACCGAGCAGTAGGCGATCCAGTGGACGCCGGCGTTGCGAGCCGCGGACACGCGCACCTCGCGACCCTCGAGCCAGCGTCCGCCGTCGAGTGAGTAGGAGGTCGCCGCCACGCCCGAGCAGGCGGTCACGCCGACGAGGCTGTCGGCGGCGGCGAGATGGACGGTCACGTCGGAGGCCTGTGGCTCGAGCGGCGCGTCGTCAGTCGTCTGCGGCGGCCGGGCGTCGATCAGCACGTCGACGCTCTTGTTCGCCTCGGTGTTGCCCGCGTAGTCCGTCGACCGGTAGAGGAGCGTGTGGACCCCGGAGCCGCCGCCGCGCCGCCAGACGCGGAAGGTCACGGCTTGGACCGTGTTCCAGCGGATCGCGACCCAAGTGCGGCCTCCGTCCCGGGAGTACTCGATCTTGGCCTGGCCGCCCATCACCCCCCAGCCGTTCGTGGCGTCCGCGGCGGACAGGTAGACGATGAAGGAGGCGTTGTGCCAGCGGCCGTCGTAGTCGGTCGTGGTCACCGGCGGGGTGATGTCGGGGGTGGTGGTCACGGAAAGCCCGCACCACATGTCGTTGGACGCCCAGCGCGTGCCGTCGGTCGCGGCCACTTTGCACCGGTACCCCCCCGGCTCCAGGTCGACATCGGTCCAGGTGTAGGAGAAGGGCAGGTCGCTGCCACAGAACGACGGCGTGACGGCTGTCTGTGTGCCGAGGGGCAGCTCCCTGACGAGCGTCCAACTCGGGCCCTTCACCTCGTAGACGCTCAGGTAGCACTCGACCTGGGCGAGGTCCGGGTGCGCGACGACGTACGGGAAGACGGCATCACCGTGCGCCAGGACCGTCACCCATGCGCCGTTGTTGGGGCCTGTCCAGAAGTCCGGCTCCCCCACCGCCCGGGCGGGAGCGGTCAGCGCCATGAGCACGCCGAGGCTCACGATCATGAGTACCGCTGACCTTCTGCCCACTCTCACGGATCTGCCCCCCCGGTGCGTGTCCGTCAGCAGGGCCCGCTCCGATATTCTCTCTACACCCGCGACGACGTCCAGGCAAGGTCTTCGCGTCGCCTGCCGTGACATGCCCTCACCCGACGGCCTGCGCCGCTCCCCGCCGATGATAGCGCCGGCCCTCGTCCGGGTACTGGTCCCTGCCAGACCTCACCATGAGGAGAGGACACACGGAGAGGAACGCGATGACGCCGCTTGATGACTTCCTGGACGAGAAGACGCTCATGGGCCTGGCGCCGCCGGTCGCGTACATCGACGGCGCCGCCGCGGCCGAGCACGGCTCCGTGCGCATACTCGAGCACGACGACCAGCACCTGAACGCCGAGGTGACGGACACGCACGTCTTCGCGACGCGGCTGTCCGTGCGCGACGATGCCCTGGCGTGGTCGTGCACCTGCGGCGAAGCGGACGGGCGGCTCTGCCGGCATTTGGTGGCGACCGCGCTCGCCACGTGGCCGGGGGAAGCGCCCACGGACTAGGAAGCGCGCTGTTGCCCCGCCTGACTACGGCGGACCAGGATCTGCCCTGACCAACGGCGCTCCCTGGCCTTGTGGCAACAGCGGCGGAGCCCTACATTACGGAACCATCCCGAGAAGGCCGGGATCACCGAGCGTGAGAAGGGGGCAGACATGAGCACAAGCGGAGTTCTCCGCACGCGCCTGGTCGCGGGGGCCTTGTTGATGCTGCTGGCGACGGCGGTCCTCGCGCTCGCCGCGGCCGGTCCCGCGGGCGCGAAGTCCCCGCCTCCGCCCGCACCACCGGCCTACAACCTCTACTTCGGCGACCTGCACGCCCACACCGGCTACTCCGACGGCGCCAGCGGCACCACCCCCTGGGACGCGTTCCCGGTCGGCAGGGACTCGGGGGCGGACTTCATGGCCCTCACCGAGCACTACTCCGCCACCAACACCTACGAGGCCTGGACCATGGACGAGGCGGAGTGGGCGGACCTCAAGGCTGCGGCCGCCTACTACACCTCGAACAGCTTCGTCGCCATCCCGGCCTACGAGTTCTACCTCGCGGCGCACAGCGGCGAGTTCAACGTCTTCAACGTCAGTGGCCTCCCCCCGAAGATGGAGATCACGGGTCCGGACCGGTTGGGGATCTTCTACGACTGGCTGGCGCAGCAGCCCGGCGCGGTCGGCCAGTTCAACCACCCGACCTACGTCACCGACGAGTTCAATGACTTCATCGGCCACAGCACTGCCCGGGACGAAGGCATGGGCATGATCGAGGTCTACAACGACGAGTTCTTCGAGTCGAGCTACCCAATGGCCCTGGACGCAGGCTGGCACGCGATGCCGACGGCCAACTCCGACACGCACAAGGCCGACTGGATCTGGGGCCGCGACATGCGCACCGTGCTGCTCGCAAAGAGCCTGACCGCGGCTGACCTCTACGCGGCCATGCGGGCCCAGCGGGGCTACGCGACCCTGGACAAGAACCTGAGCGTCCGCTTCAGCGTGAACGGCGGCGTGCTGGGCAGCACGCTGGCGGGCACAGCGTCGTCGTACACGGCCGACGTGAAGATCTGGGATCCGGACGCCCTGGCGGGGAGTAAGAGCGACGCCGTGACGCTGGTGGAGATCGTCTCCGACGGCGGCGTGGTCGTCCGCACCTACAAGCCCAGTGCCGCCGCCGGGATCAAGACCGTCACCTGGACGGCGAAGGGGCTGCCGGTCAGCGCACGCTACTTCTGGGTGCGCGTGAGCACGGCCTCCGACGACGTCAACGGAGTGCCGGGCGTCACCGCCTGGACAGCACCGGTCTGGACGGGTCGCTAGCCAGGCGCCTTGCCGAGCGGTCCACGGAACGTGCGTGAGCCCCCTCGCGACGCCGCCTGTTGCCGATTCCGCTGCCGCCCCGGGACGTCTGGGGCGGGCGGCGTCGCCGCTGCGGCAGTCAAGGAGCCAGACGGCGGGGGGAGATCGAGGTGAGCAGGAGCATCTGGCCAGGCTCCGCGCCGTGCGGCGTCGTAGTGCCCATGGACCCGGCGGACGCGTGAGGACAGCTTCGCCGCACGGCACCTCGGGTACATCAGGGCCATGATCCGCACCTCGAGAGTAGAGCGATACCTGTCGACCGTGCGAGGAAGTCGCGATCCCCTGCTGGTCGAGATGGAGGTCTACGCGAACAAGCACGGCGTGCCGATCGCCGACGCCGAGACGGCCGCGCTGGTCGCCATGCTGGCCCGCGCCGCGGGCGGCCGCGCCGTCCTCGAGGTCGGCCTGGCCATCGGCTACACGGCGCTGCAGGTCGCGCGCAGCTTGGTGGCCGGCGGCCGCGTGACCTCGCTGGAGCGCGACGCGAAGATGATCGCAGTCGCCCGGGAGTTCCTGAGCCGCGATCCGGCCGGAGCCCGCGTCGAGATCGTCGAGGGGGACGCGGCGCTCACGATGGCCGCCCTGTCCGGCCCGTTCGACCTGGTCTACGTCGACGCCGACAAGACCGGCTACTCCCGCTACGTCGAGCTGGCGCTCGAGAGACTGAGCCCCGGCGGGCTGGTGCTGATCGACAACCTGCTGATGGACGGCGCGGCGGCCACGGGCCACGGTGACGGACACTGGTCGCAGGCCTCGGTCGACGCGGCGCGCGAGCTCAGCGCCGGACTGACGATGGATCCGGCCGTCTCGTTCGTCCTCCTGCCTGTGGGCGACGGCGTCGGCGTGCTCCAGCGGCGCTAGGCGCGCGGCGATTCGCGAGGCACCGGCAGGCCATGCGCAGCGCAGAGGCGCGGCGCCAGCTTGCACCGATGGATGCCTGCCCAGCGACCAAGCCAGCCCTTGCCCTGGCGAGCTGAGGAGTCGACATAGGAGCAACGAATGGTTGCAGCGGGACGGCTGAACGGAGGGCCTAGCGGAAGACACCCCTGCAAATCGCTCGTGGGCGCACGTGGATTCGAACACGGTGCTCCGTCGGCCCCGCGCCCTCAAGGTCCGGGGTCGAGACTGTCCCTCGAACTAGCCGATCGCCTCCGCTAGGCCGAATTCACCACCGGTGGCCTCTTCATGCCACGGCACGAGGAAGCATTCGACCTGCGTGCTGAAGAGGCGGTCGCCGAGTCTCCGCTGCACCGCCCGCAGGTCGCGCTCTATCACCTCGCGTTCGTCGTAGAAGAAGCCGCCGAGCTTGCGCTCGTAGGCGAGGCAGTGCTGATGCGCGACCAAGTAGACCGTCCGTACCCCATGTCCGCGAACGATGGTCTCGATCCAGCCCAAGACGTGGTCGTGTTCGGGTGTGGAGTCTGTCAGCATGAGCGGCCCGCCGGGTATGAGCAGACGGTCGCCGTTCTCGGAGCCGATGCGCATCTCCAGCTCGTGCAGGGTCTCGCGCAGGCGGCCGTCCACACAGGAGACAAGCAAGGTCGTCACTACAGGCGCCCCCCTCGGAGATCCGTCAGCGTGCATCGAGTCTACCCCCCGACGCCACGTGGACCCATGTTCTTCCACCCCTTCCCACGCATTTGGGTTGCAGAAGGGTTGCAGCGGGGCCAGATGCCACTGAGGAGTCCAGCGGCCCCGCCCGCCTACTGACCGAAAGCTTCCGAATCCGGCCCCGTGGAGCGCGCCACCTCTCGGCCGCCTGACCCGTAGCCGATGAGGGTGTACGTCGCCCCGGTGCTGTCGGTCTCACAGGTGAAGTCGCCTTCGCCGGTGCCCTGCGACATCGGCAGGCCGGTGAACGGGTTCGCAGGCCAGTGGTCCACCAGCTGACCGACCTGGCCAGTCGCGCTGACGTCGCTCGCCTGCGGAGGCACGTCGTTGTAGTCAACCGAAAGCGACTCGATGCCGATCTGAATCGACTTCAGGCCCTCCGCGACCGCCTTGTCGTTCAGCGAGGCCACCGGATCGGGCTCTTCCTCGCCGCAAGCCGAGACAGCGAGCGCCAGCAGAAAGACGCTCATGATGATGAGCGTCGCAGCCAGCTTTGGTCGCATTGTCCGTAGCCCGCCTCGCCTCAACAACATGGCCCCTCCTGACATCAACCGGCAGCGTTACGCCGCCCCGCCCTGGCCCCAGTGTGTCCTCACTCCTGACCGCCGCCGTGCAAAGGCAGCGCTCTCCCGACTGAGCTGGCGGCCCACGGGGCGTCAGAACGGCGCGAGGGCCCCAGGTGAGCCCGCGTGGTCCTACCAAGGCGCATCCGCAACCGAGCATTTCGGTTGCAGAATGGTTGCAGCCAGCGGCCGACGAAGGACCAAGGGAGATTGAAGCCCGGTACGCGTCAGGGAATCGCAGCCCCGAGGGGACGGTAGACGACGTCAAAGCCGAAGGATCGGGGCCCAAAGACGGCCAGACCCTCGGCGCTGCGCCAGATCTCGGGCGCCGGCGCCCCGACGACCTGCAGCGCCATACCCGGCTCGGCCAACGGGTTCGTCAACGGCTGCGCCCGCGCCGAGTCGAGCACGCAGATCA